>JAFDWU010000001.1 GCA_018268315.1 Armatimonadota bacterium
GGCTGTATATAGAACGCCCACCAGGTTTGCCTTGTAAATCGGGGCGCCAGGGACGATGTCTAGCAGGTGGGTGAGAGCAAACGTGAGCAGGGTGAAGATCGGGTAGCCAGATGGATGCGTGATCCCAAGCGTATATGCCGCTCCCCCAAGCTCACCCCCATCTCCAAACGGAATGCTATGGCAAACCGTGCGAAGATACACCGCAAGGCAAACCAGGAACACCGCGCCGCCTACGAGCTTTTCTGGCGGTACAGCTGCACTTGAAGAGTCGTTCCTGGCCATGAGTTCCTATATTACAACCGGAAGACGCAGCTAATTTTCAGAAAGAACCTTCGCTACGCTTCTCGCGGTGGCGGAGGCGTGAGGCCGAGTTCCTTCCACTGCGCAGGATCGATCGGGCTGGGCGCTTCCATCATCGGGTCGTAACCGTTGCCCATCTTCGGGAACGCAATCACTTCGCGGATGTTTTCCGTATCGCTCAGCAGCATCACCATGCGGTCGATACCCGGGGCAAGGCCGCCATGGGGAGGCGCCCCGTAGCTGAAAGCTTCCAGCATATGGCCAAAGCGCTCCTTTTGAGTCTTCTCATCAATTCCAAGCAGGTGGAAGATCTTCGCTTGCACGTCGCTTCGGTGGATTCGTATCGAGCCACTGGCAAGTTCACTGCCGTTGCACACCATGTCGTAGCAGTCCGCGCGGATTCTGCCGGGGTCGGAGTCGATGTACTGCAAGTCCTCCGCCTTCGGCGCGGTGAAGGGGTGGTGAGAGGGCGACCACGTCTTCGAGTCTTCATCCCATTCGACGAGCGGAAAATCGATAACCCAGCAGAGCTTTAGCTTGCGCGGATCGCGCAGACCGAGGCGCTGGCCGATCTCAAGCCGCAGCCTGCTGAGCACATTGTTGGTGTTGGCGTAAGTATCGGCAGCGAAACAAAGCAGGTCACCGGCTTCGGCGGCGCTGTCCTTCAGAATGGCTTCGATCTCCGCCTGCGAGAGGAACTTGGCGAAGCTACCTTTCAACCAGAGGCCAGATTGCGAAACCTTAACTTCCCCTTCGGCGGGACCGGATTGCACTTGCAGTGTTGCAAGACCCTTGGCGCCCCACGACTTGGCAAACTCTTCGAGTTCACCAACTTCCTTGCGCGATAGCTGGGCTCCGCCGGGATATCGCACGCCGCGCACTGAGCCGCCAGAGCCGATAACCGCCTTAAAGACGCCGAACTCGGTGCCCTTCAAGGCTTCCGTTAGGTCGAACAGCGGCAAGCCAAAGCGAAGGTCGGGCTTGTCGTTGCCATAGAGGCGAACGGCGTCGTCGTATCTGAGTCTCTCAAAGGGTTCGATGGGGTCCTTGTCGAGGTCAAACTTTTCGATTGTGGCGTTGAGCACTGTGCGTATGAGCCCTTCCGCAAGCTGGAGGATGTCCTCTTGAGTTACGAACGACATCTCAACGTCAAGCTGGGTGAACTCGGGCTGGCGGTCTGCGCGCTGGCTCTCGTCCCGGAAGCATTTCGCAATTTGGTAGTAGCGCTCCATGCCAGCCACCATCAGAAGCTGCTTGTACTGCTGGGGGCTTTGCGGCAGCGCATACCACTGCCCAGGCTGCAAGCGGTAGGCGACCAAATAGTCGCGCGCGCCCTCGGGGGTCGATTTTGTGATGATGGGTGTTTCTAGTTCTAAGAAGCCACGGTCGTCAAGGTAGCGCCGCAGGCCGGCAACAAGGAATGCGCGCATCGCCATGCGCTTGTACATAATCGGCCTACGCAGGTCGATGTAGCGGTACTTGACGCGAAGCTGCTCGTCCACCGTTTCCATCTGGCTTTCGTCGGAAAGCGGGAACGGGGTTGGCTTCGCCACGCCGAGTACTTCAATGGCGGAAACGACGACTTCGATTTCGCCGGTGGCCATCTTGGGGTTCTTTACGTCCTCCGATCGCTCGCGGACCATGCCAGTGACGCTTACGCAGGTTTCGCTACGAAGCTCGGCTTTCCCCGCTTCAGAAGATGGATCGATAACGAGCTGGACAAGGCCAGTTCGGTCGCGCAGGTCGATAAAGCGAACGCCACCAAGGTCGCGATCACGGTGAACCCACCCATTCAGGGTTATCTGGGTCTCTTTATGAGTAAGGCGAAGGTCGCCACAAAAATGCGTTCGCTGCGCAAAGTTCATCGGAACCGGAAGGATACCCGCCCCCTCCAATTGCCTGAATTGAGGTCAAATTTGAACCTAATCCTGGCAAGCGTAACAGGCGACCGCCAGACAAACCGAGATTCTTGGGGTATTATCATTAAATTGCAGCCAGGCAAGCGGAATTACCAAATGCGTAACTGCTCCGCAAAACTGTTCGCTCTCGCGGTCATCGTCAGTCTTCTGACGAGCGCGCAAGCTAAGCAGAGCGAGCATGCGGTGCGAAAGGAAACGAAGACGGAGAGCAAGACTCTTGCGTCGCCCACCGTGTATGAATTCAGCCGCGAAGTGGGCCCTGGTCGCGTCGTCAAGCAGCAAATCGGAAAACCCGGCTACGTCAAGAAGACCTACGAAGTAGTCTTCGATGGCGACAAAGTTGTTTCCAAATCCCTTATCAAAACCGAGAAGGTTGAGCCTACACCGACCATCATGGCGATGGGCCGCAAGGGTTACAACGGAAGCCGTCACGTCGGTTTACGACTTCACTGCACACGAATTCTTGAAATGACCGCTACCGGGTACGACACGTCAAACCGTTCGAACGGCGGGTGGGGCGGACGCACGAGCCTTGGCGTGAAAGCCGGATACGGCATCGTCGCGGTTGACCCTCGGCTGATCAAGCTCGGCACCCTGGTCTTCGTGGAAGGCTACGGCTTTGCGCTTGCTGCTGATACCGGCGGCGCGATCAAGGGCAAACGAATCGACCTTTGCTTCGAAAGCGCCTCCATGGCAGAAGCGATTGGACGCCGAAAGGTCAAAGTCCACGTCTTCGATTCCGGCCAGTGAACCTGGACGATCCCGGCGCGCTCAAACGATTTCTTGCAAAGCATGATCTTGCGCCTCGAAAGGGCCTTGGCCAGCACTTCCTTTGTTCTTCCCGCGTTGTAAACGCCATCGTTGCTGCCTGCGCGGATTGCAAAGGCATTCTTGAAATCGGCCCTGGACCGGGTGTGCTCACCGGACCCCTAAGCGAAGCGGCTCAACAGCTCGTTGCGCTGGAAGTGGATGAGCGAGTTCCGGCCGCTCTTGCCGAATCGGCGCCGAAGGCGAAGGTCGTCATGCAGGATGCTCTTGAAGCCGACCTGGGGGCAATCCTGTCGGGCCTGCCTGAGCCGCGCGCGGTGGTTTCAAACCTTCCCTACTACATCACCGGGCCGCTCATCACGCGCATCGCGGAAGCGGCACCACATTACGACATGGCGGTGCTGATGATGCAGAAGGAGGTCGCGGAGCGAATTCTTGCCAAGCCGGGCAACTCGAATCGGGGCTCACTTTCCGTTTACCTGCAGTTCCTGTTTGATATCGCCAAGGTGGTCGATGCGCCGGGCGGCGCATTCATGCCGCCACCGAAGGTCGATAGCCTTGTCCTGAAGCTAACGCCTCGCCGCAATGAGCTTGGCGCGAACCCCGCTGTGCTCTTCCCCCTTGTTCGCATGGCCTTCGGACAGCCTCGTAAGACACTGCGCAACAACCTGCTGGGCGATGTTGCGATAAAGGGTCATCTTGATGAACTTCTTGCCGAAGCAGGAATTCAAGCGACGCTGAGGCCGCACCAGCTTGAAGACTCGCAATGGCTGACTCTCGCGAATCTGATAGACAAGCTAAAGGACCAGCGCCTAGGCTAAAATGATGCCTGCATGAGCACCAGCGTAACTCTCCCAGCGAATTCAAATCAGGCCCTCGGCATCGGCCAATTCGCAATCGATTTTCTTGGCGGCAAACTTGGCTCTGGCCCTTCGGCGGCCGTGTTGCAGCGCACGTCCATGTTCCACACCGACGCGGTGCTCTGCGGAGCATCGGCGCTGGCGCTCGGGACCAATGCCCCAACGGTTCTGAGAAACGAGGCGCTGGAGTATCCCGACCCGAACGGTGCGACCCCGTTTGGAACGCCGGTGCGCGTTAAGCCGGAGAAGGCAATCGTTGCAAACTGCGCCGCAGTGCGAGAGTGGGACAGCAACGGCACGAACTTTGGCTACAACCCCTCAATCCCTGGCCACACGGCAGGCGAATTCGGCCACAACGATTTCTATTCGGTGGTCATAGCCGCCGGGCAGCAGGCGCACTGGGATGGCTCCCGGGCGCTTCTGGCAATGGTTTGTCTCGATGAGATCCGCGGGCGGCTTTCCGAAGTCTTCAGCCTGAAAACCTACAAGATCGACCACGTAGTGCATGGCGCAATCGCCTCCGCCGCCGTTTACGGCGCCCTGATGGGCGCGACCGCCGAGCAGATCGAGCACGCCATCGGAATGGTGGTTGCGCACTACGTGCCGTGGAGGGCCATCCGCGCCGGCAAGCAGCTAAGCGATTCCAAGGGCGCAAGCGCGGCGATCAGCACTGAAGTAGCGATCTTAAGCATGAAGCGCGCGATGGCGGGCTTCATCGGTCCGAAGGACATCTTCCGCAACCCGGAAAGCCTGTTCCGCCAGTTTGAAAAGACCAACGGCGATTCGCCCTTTGGTCTGGTTCTTAGCCATAGCGGCGACGACTTCGCGGTGATGGGCATGCACTTCAAACTCGGCCTTTACGAGCACCAGTCCGCAGGCGCGCTCCAGGGGCTCATCACTCTCGTTGAGCAAAACCCGGCGATCCTAGAGCCGGGCGCAATCGAGAGCATTACGATCAAGGCTTACGAGCCCGCGTTTGGCATCATCGGCGATCCCGCCAAGCGTGATCCTCACACCCGCCAGTCGGCGGATCACTCGATGGTCTACATCGTCGGCACCCTGCTTCGCAAGGCGATCGAGCTGCGCGGTGAGTTGAAAGGGCTGAAGAACGATGGGCTGTGGAAGCAGCTAATGCTGTCGCCCTACGATTACGATCTGCCATCGATCAACAACAAGGCGACCCGCGAGATCATGGCGAAGATCCAGTTCGAGCACGGCGGCCCGGATTACGACGCCAAGTACCCCGATGGCATCCCGACGTCGATGGTGGTTAAGGACAAGGCGGGCAAAACCTACGATAGTGGCCTTGTGATGTACCCGTCCGGCCACGCGCGCAACACCACCGCCAACCTTAAAGACATCCTCGCCCACAAGTTTGAGCTGCTGGGTAGCCTTGCCCTGGCCGATGAACAGCGCGAAGGCGTCATCAACCGGCTCAACTCGCTTGGCAGCTTGACCGCCGACGAGCTGCATGACCTCTACGATTTCGAGATCATGGAGCGAGAGGGATACGACGGCTAATGAACGTTCAAGACCTGATTGAAACCCTGAACAGCTACTGGAGCAAGCAGGGATGCGCGATTTTGCAGCCTTACGATATGGAGGTCGGCGCGGGCACCATGCACCCTGCCACCACGCTGCGCGTGCTAGGGCCAGACCCGTGGAACGTTGCCTATGTGCAGCCCTCGCGCAGGCCCGCAGACGGGCGATACACGCGCAACCCAATGCGGAGTCAGCGCTACTATCAATATCAGGTCATCATGAAGCCAAGCCCGGCTAACATCGTGGACCTTTACATGGGCTCGCTGGACGCGCTGGGATTTGACACCAGCAAGAACGACATCCGCCTGGTGGAGGACGACTGGGAGTCGCAGGCGGCAGGTGCGGCGGGCGTTGGCTGGGAAGTTTGGCTTAACGGTGCGGAGATCACGCAGTTCACGTTCTTCCAGCAGATGGGCGGAATCGAGTGCAACCCGGTGTGCGCGGAGATCACCTACGGCCCCGAACGCCTTTGCCTGATGCGCGACGGAAAGAACTCCTTCTGGAGCGATCTTGGTTGGAACGATCAAGTGTCGTACCGAACTGCCGAATGGCAGCTTGAGATGCAGAACAACGTTTACAACTTCGAGGTTGCCGACACGAAGATGCTGTTCCAGCTCTTCGACATGTACGAGGCGGAATCCAAGCGAGTAATCGAAACCAAGGTGAATTGGAACGATGAAGTGGGCATTATGACCACCGGCGAAGGCGAGGGCCAGATGCCGGAAGGATCAGGGCCCTTGAAGCTGGTCTATCCCGCGCTAGATCTTGCCCTGAAGTGTTCCCACGTTTTCAACCTGCTCGATGCGCGAGGCGCAATTGGCGCGCAGCAGAGGGCGGCGTATATCAATCGTATTCGCGGGCGGATTCGGGCCTGCTGCCTGGCCTACGTTGAGCCGTTCGCGGCGGCGAAGAAGTGAATCTGACAATCGCCATCGATGGCCCGGCCGGCGCGGGCAAGAGCACAGTCGCCAAGCTCATTGCCTCCAAAATGGGCATCTCCTATTTGGATACCGGCGCGATGTACCGAGCGGTGGCCTTGCGGGTCTCGCGCGCTGGGATCGACCTGCATGATGCAGCCGCAATCGCCCAAGAGGCGGAGAAGGCGAACATCGAATTCGGGCCGGGCGATCCTCAGCGGGTTATTCTTGACGGCGAAGACGTAACCGACCAGATTCGCTCGCTGGAAATCGGCGAGCTTGCAAGCGCCATCAGCGCTTTCGGCCCGGTTCGCAAGGTGCTCGTCGCCCAGCAGAAGCACATTATCGAGACTGCGGATACTGTGCTGGAGGGCCGCGACGCCACCACCGTCATCGCTCCCGAAGCCGAGGTGAAGATCTACTTAACCGCCAGCCTTGAAGAGCGGGCGAAGCGGCGCTATCAGGAAGTGGCGGATAAAGCCCAGTACGGCGAAGTCAGAAGGGCATTGCAGGACCGGGATCACCGCGATATCACGCGGGACGATTCCCCGCTGCTGGTCGCGCCGGGCGCAGAAGTGATTGAGAGCGGGGGCCTAACCCCAAATGAAATCGCCGAGCGCATCATTGAGATGGCCCGGCGATTTCAGACGAACTAATCGAAACCGTTTAGTCTTTCTTCTTCGGCGCTGGCTTCTTGGCGGCCGGCTTCTTCTCAGCCGCAGCCTTCTTCTCTACCGGAGCTTTCTTGGCAGCAGCTGGTTTAGCGGCAGCGGGCTTGGCGGCTGGCTTTGCAGCAGCCTTGGCAGCTGGCTTGGCGGCAGTGGCCTTGGCCGGAGCCTTCTCAGCAACCGGAGCATTGGCAATCGCCTCGCTCGCAGCCTTCACTGAATTAGCCTTCTTAGCTACGCGGGACTTGCGGCGGGCAGCCTGGTTCTTATGGATGATGCCGCGCTGGACAGCCTTATCGATAGCGCTTAGCGCGTTCGACAGGTTCTCTGCGGTCTCTTCCACCTTACCGGCGGTTGCGCTCAACTTGACCTTCTTGATGTGGGTCTTCAAAGAAGCGCGTACTTCTTGGTTGCGCACTCGGCGCTTTGCGGTTCTCCGCAGGTCTTTCTTGCTCGATTTTGTGTTCGCCATGAGATTTTAAGAGTTTGCTATTGTACCGTTTAACGCTTAACGAATTTCCTCTTCGTCTTGTCGAAGCCCAGATCGAGCTTCTTAGCGTCGTAATGCCACACCGGCGAACCGGAGCGTTGATAGAAGCACTGGTAGCTGCTGAGGAGCGAAGCAACCAGTCGGCGCGAGGAGCGCCGCACAACGTTGATTTCGGCCAGAAGCGTCAGATAGTCTGCGCCCTTCGGCCAGTGAGCCATCACATCGATGAGCAGTTCCAGGGTGCTTCGGCCCTCAGCGGCTTCGCTGAGTCCTCGCAGTTCTTCCATTCGCTGGCTGCTGATGTAGATGACCGGATCTGGCTGATCCATCCACTCGAAATCGAATACGTTTGGCTTGGTTGTTCGCGTGAGCGTAAACACCGCGCCACTTTCAATCGGCTGATCAAACCACCAGTCGATGAAGCCGTATAGCAACCGAGTTTCGTGGTTGCACCAAACTTGAAGCTCCTTGCCTGAGCTTTCCTGCAGGATTAGCTCCTGAATCGGGGGCTCGGCATCCAGCCAGTCGGTGGGAATTTGGCACATCGGGAAGGTGCCAAGCTCTCGGTGGATCGACTTGAGAACCAGGCGCTGCGCTTCCGGACTGGACTTCGGCGCCGGCATGATGTCCTCATCAAGGACGTCGGTTGCCAACGGGTGGGTGAGAAGCTTGCGGAGCGAGGAGCTAAGACCGTCGTCGGTCAGCTCGGCATCCACGATCTCGCCTTCCTCATCGATGATGCCGGAAGGGATGAAGCGGAAGGGCTCCGGAACGCTTAGAATGTAATCGGGGTAATCGCCGCGCTTGCGGAAGCGGTCTCCGCCAACCCACTGAATCGATTCGTCGCCGCGTAGCGCCGACATGAGGTTGTGGAGGTCGTCCGGGAACGTCTTGTTCGACGGCGTGATTTCGTAATGCTCTTCAAGCAGCTTGATCGCGGTGATCGACTGCTCCGACTTCACGATCTTGTTGACCATGCTCTTGAGGTCGGTCGCCTTCACTTCGATCGGGGCGGCGTCTTCGACTTCAACCGTCGGCGCAAGCTTGTCGGCAACCTTCACTGCGGTGGCGATCCACTGCTTAGCGGTCTCCTCCTTAGCGATGGTGCCGTCGGTGCCGAGGATGTAGCCGGGAACGTCGAGGAAGCCTATGAGAGCCTTGGCCGGATCGTAAACCAGAGGAGAGCGAGGATTATCCTGGTTCACCTTGGAGTACATCACCGCCATGATCAGCTTCAGCTTCATGGGAGCGGCGGCTTCAAGCGCCTCCTTGAAGCAGGAAGGATCGCGCCAGTTAATCTTGTCAAGCTTCTTGCTTGCGGCGGCAAGCTCTTCCTGGCTGATGCCGTGCATCGCAAGGGCTCGCGCGAGCGGCTCATCGTAGACCAAGAATCCCCAAGCGAGGAGGGAAATGCGGTCTGAGCTGTCAATGACGAACAGGCCGCTTTCGGTGAGAATTCGAGTAACGATGCCTTGAAGCTCTTCAACCGACTGCTTTCGCGTCTGGGCGAGCTCGCGCATCATTACGTCGAACTTCATCGGTCCGCCGTAGGCGTTCACCATCAAGCGGATGGCTTCGGCAAACGGGCGGCCGTAACCTTCAATTCTGGCGGCGGGCACCCATCGGCGCTCGTGGTAGGTAAATCTTGCCGGGTTGGTTGCAAGCAGCGATTTGATGGCTGCAAGACCAAGGCCGTGGCTTGAGAGTCTGTCGGCGAGTTCGCCGAGCTTTACTGCCGACTCCATTTCGCTGAGCTGTTCTAAAATGAGCCGGTCGGCATAGGCTCGCGCAGCATGTTCTTCGGGCTGAATGGTGATTGTTTTGGCCAAAGGAATCCCTCGTGTGCTTTTAGCGCACGCAATTGGCAATTATGACACGCAGCCCCCTCAAAATGCGCGGTCTGGAGCCCCTACCTTAGCGACGTAATGCTGTTGAGGCTTGAACCTACGTACACGTTCCCGTTGACATCGATGCCCATGTTGTAAAAGCCCGGCGAGCCGCCGCCGTAGAACTGCCACAGCACGCGTCCGGTGACGCCGTCATAGCCCCGCAGAACGCCATTGCCATCCGCCAGATAGAACGCGCCGTCGCGAGCGGAAACCGGGGAGCCGCTGCCTGGCGTCACCGTCGCCCGCCAAAGGCGGACGCCGCCGTTCGCCAAATACACATCAAAGTTGCCGTTTGGCGAGACCTCTGCCAGTCGACCATGGCTCAAAGCGGGGGAGGCGGTAAGAGCGCCGCCGATGTTCGCGGTCCAAACCACCACCGAATTCGATTCATCTAGGCAGTAAATCTTGCCGTCGCCAGAGGCGCAGATCACTCCAAAGCCGCTGGCAAGCGGCGTGGATCGCACCGCGCCGCCGGTCAGGTACGCCCAATTCTGCGCGCCGGTGGATGCAACGAGGTCATAAACGTTCTTGTCGTCCGAGCCGAAGAGCAGGTTCCCACCGGTAGTAAGCGAAAAGCCACCCTGCACCGCGCCGCAGGCGAAGGTCCATACCACCGCTCCGGTCTTCGCGTTGTAAGCAGAAACCCCGGTCGCGGTTGGCGCAAACACAACATCCGTCCCCACCATCACGCTTGCGGACACGCGGCCAGAAGCGCCGGTTGCCACATTCCAGGCGACTGATCCATCGGCGGTATTGATGGCGTAAAGAGTCCCGCCAAGGTCCTCGAAATACACCTTGCCGTTGCTTCCAACCGCAGGTGAAGAATTCGCGATGCCGCCACCCGATTGGAAGCGCCAGTTAAGTCCGCCGCCTTGGGTCATCGAATAAAGATTGCCATCGGCGGAGCAGAAGTACACATTGCCGTCGGATGCCAAAACCGGCGAGCCGGTTATCTGCCCGGTCGTGAAGTAGTTCCAGTTCTGGATGCCGGTGATGGTTGCGCCCTTGCCCACCGCCAGGCCCTGCGCATTGCCGCGAGGCGAGGGCCAGGGCCCAGAATCAAGCGTAACGCTGCCGCCGCCTGACCCTCCAGACGAGCCGCCGCCACCTTGTTGGGTAGAGCCGCCGCAGCCAATAACGAGAACGGCCGCTAAAACCGAGGCAAGAGCATAAAACTTCACTTCTTAGGGACGTCGAGACCGTGGCCCAAGGTGCCAGCGCGCTCTTGGCGATTCGGATCAAGCAAAGTCGTCTTGTCCTCGTACACCCACGGCGTCTGCCACAGCAGCTTCAGTGCGGTCATGATCGGCATCACGTGGTAGCGATCCGGCCACAGCTCGGCGATCTTCGCCTCGATCTGGCGAGCGTGCTTAGCGGGCGCCATCGGGAACATGTGGTGAGCCACATGCGCGCCGAAATACTGATGCCACGGGTCAAGGAAGCTAAGCCACTTCGGCAGGGTTACGCTTAGCGAGTGGCTAAGCGGATCCGCCTCATCCGGCTCATCGAGCGGGTTCAGGAAGTGGTTGGTGACGATGTAGCTGATGGCGATGGCGTTGCCAACCAGCAGCGGCACAAAGTAGCCCCAAACGAAAACATTCACGCCGAGCATGGAACTTACGGTGACCCAGAAGGCCAGAGGCAGAAGCCACTGCCAGAACAGGGTCCACTTCTCGTGGGCGGTGCTCTTGGGGCTCAGCATGTAGGTTCCCCACATTCGCATGCTTTGCTGAGTCATGCGGTAGCTGAAGGAGCTGAAGATGATGAGGTTTCGGAAGATCGGCGGGATGAAATAGAGGAACCGCAGGATCGCGCTGTTTCGGTAATGCTCGATCGTGAACAGGTGGTCGGGATCGACGCCCTCAACCTGCGTGTTGCCGTGGTGCTCGCCGTTGTGCCAGCGTCGCCAAAGGTACGGGCCAATCCAAAGGGGCGAGAAAGCAACTCCGGCAAGGAGATCTCGCAGGGCAATGTTCTTCACCGCGCCGCCGTGGCAAACGTCGTGACCAAGGAAGCCCATGCAAGCGAAGCTGTGGCCTATAACGAGCGCGACCGGAAGCGCCATCCAATAAGAAAAGTAGTTGTGAAGGGCGTAAAAGCCCGCGCCGATGATGGCGAAATGAACGAGGAACCAGGCCAAGTTGCCGTACTCGGGCTCCAAATACTCCGGCGGAAGCACCTTCTTTAGCTGCTGGCGGTAGTTCGGAACTTTGCGTTCGGCTTTGGCTTTGGGAGGGCTGGGAGGAATAGTTGCGGACATATATTTAACGGTTCAAGACGAGCCGTGCCACCATTTTGACACAGGGCAGTCTCCACTATAAGATACGTCACGGGACCGAGTAAAACTGCCGCTAGTCCTAGCCGCGCTGGGTGTGCTACAATATTTGGCCTCGCCTCCTCATGGCGATAAAAGCTTTTAGATACGAGTAAACCAATGTCCAAGCAAATGATCTTGACCAGCGTTGCCGAGCCTCACATCAAGGCCGACCTTCCCGATATCTGCCCCGGCGATACGGTAAAGGTTCACGTAAAGGTACGCGAAGGCGGCAAAGAGCGTGTCCAGGTTTACGAAGGCGTGTGCATCGCAGTTAAGCACGGCGGCATCGCTAAGACGGTCACCATCCGCAAGATTAGCAACGCGGTGGGCGTGGAGCGAACCTTCCCAGTTCACTCGCCGATGGTTGAAAAGTTTGAAGTCACGCGAAAGGGCAAAGTCCGACGCGCGAAGCTGTACTACCTTCGCGGCAAGGTTGGCAAGGACGCTCGAATTAAAGAGAAGCGCTAAGACGTGCTCCCGATTTTCGCGCAAGCCCAAACAAGCTCCTCGCTCAGCGAGATTATCAATAATCTTGCCCGGACCCCTCTCAGCAAGGTCCTCATTTTTGTTCTCATCTGCACTTTTGTGCGGATGGCAATGCATCGCTACCTGGCAAGCGTAGCGCCCCATCTGCGCTTCGGCGCATATCAAATTCTGAAGCGTATTGACGAGACCGCCGACGCCCTGGTTTACGCGGGCGTTTTCGTTTTCTTCGTTATCCGCCCGTTTGTTCTGCAGACGTTCCAAATCCCTAGTGGCTCGATGGTTCCGACCCTGCTCGTGAAGGACATGGTGATCGTGAATAAGGCGGTCTACCGCTACTCCGATCCCAAGCGCGGCGATATTGTGGTCTTTAGGCCGCCATCGTGGGCGGTGACGCCGGATCAGCTCGATGCCGACAACGAAGTGAATGTGGACTTCGTCAAGCGCTGCATCGGCCTTCCTGGCGATGTGGTGGAAGTTAAGAACGACGACGTGTACATCAACGGCACGAAGCTGGATGAGCCGTACAAGGCTTTTGCCGAAGAGATTCCGAACACCAACCGCGAGCTTTATCGGCCATTGAGCGAGCCAGAACACCAGATGCACCCGAAGTACGACTTCAAGCTGGTTAAGCTCGGCGGGGATTACATCCCCGTTTACTATTCCGGCGACACGTTCATCGATATGTTGTCGGTACCCAAGTATCAGAACCCGCTGCCTGATGTTCGCGACGCGCTGATGAAGGCAAAGCCCGCGCCAATCCCGCCGGGTTTCTACTTGATGATGGGCGATAACCGCTACAACAGCTCGGATAGCCGAAGCTGGGGCCTGGTGCCGCGCGAATCCATCGTCGGTAGGTTCCAAAGCGTAATGTTCCGCAGTGGCGTCGACCGCTGGTTTAAAGTCGGCTACTAGGTCGGCGGAACCACGCTATCGCCTTTTACCGGCGTTTAGGGGCATAATCGAACCCATGCGAAAGTCCTATCTTCTCCCGTCACTGGCGCTCATTGCCATTGTTGGCTGCGCGCCCAAGAACAAGCTTCTGGGAACATGGGAGAGTACGGTTGCGGCTGGCCCCGCCTCTGTGACCACGACCACCACCTACAAGGACGACGGCTCCTTTAATGCGTCGGTTGAAATCAAGGGTGGACCGGTGCCAACGAAGGCTTCTTATACCGGAACTTATAAGCTCGATAAGGATGACCTCACGACGACGGTCGACCCAAAGACGGTTGTGCTTGATCCGCCCGATGACAACTTTAAGAATATGGTGGTGGGATCGCTCAAGTCGCAGACTGCCAAGCTCTCGTGGAACGGCGAGAGCCAGTTCTCGATTCCCGCGGGCCCGATGACCGTCGTTTTCAACAAGAAATAGCCCGCCGCTGAGCCGCGGATGTGGGGCGCAGCGCCTCCCGGAGCGTTAAGCCGGAAAAGCGCTCCCCGTGCTGAGCCAGGAACGCCTCTACCGCGGGGCGGTTCGTCTTCGCGTACTCTCGCAACGCCCAGCCGATGCCTTTGCGCAGGAAGAACTCTTTGCTGCCTGCCCATCGCAGGCAGTATCGGAATAGCCGCGCCTCGTCGGTCGCGGCCTTATGGCCGCGCTGGTACAGGATGGATACACGCACGAGCCAGAAGTTCTCGCTCTCGTTCCACTTGTCCATGATCGCCGTAACCTCAGGGATGCGCAGAGCCATCGGGCACAGGATGTGGCCGGAGATCGCATCGTTGGAATCCCACCAGCACTTCGTCTCTATCATTTCTTGAAGGAGCGGCAGGCTTGCTACCGTCAACCGCTTTTGGTTTCGCGCCAGTAGATCGATCGCCGCATATTGATATTCCCTTTCAGGCAGATTCCAAAGCTGCCGCGCCTGATCCAAAAGCCAATCCTCATCCTGCTTCGCGGTCTCCTTCAGAAGAGGTCGCATGAGCGCCGCCATCTCGGGCCGCTTCAAGCCAAGGAAGTCGAAGTGGTTTTTCATGTACCGCTTCATGGGCTCGGCGAAGGCCGGATTACGGGCGGGCTCTAGTACGTGCTGAACCTGGTGTACAAAATCCATAGCGAAAGTCCTACTTACCGCCTTTTGGGAGTAAAAATGCGGGCCGCAAGCGTGGTATTATTGTGACTCCCCCTTGCGAGCTAGGCCCGCGGGAGTGTAAGTCAATGTCGAGTACGACGATGAGCGAAGATTCCAATAAGCCAATTCCGAGCGCCAAACCGGCGGCCGGCGCAATCAGTGTGCCCAGTTCAAAGCGAGGCTTGGGTGGGTTCTACCACGAGCTGATGCGCGAAATGAGAAAGGTCAGCTGGCCCACCACCAAAGAGGCAAACCGCCTTACCGGAGTAGTCCTTGCCGTGTGCGGGATGATGGTGGTGATGCTCCTGGTCCTTAGCACGCTCGTTGATCAGCTCATGACGCTTATCACGAAGGGTGGCAGGTAAGAGAAAATGCCGAAAGCCTGGTACGCAGTACACACCATTGCCGGACACGAAAACAAGGTCCGGGACGTCCTCACCCGCCGCGCGCAAGTGGAAGGAATTTGGGGCCTCGATATCTACGACATTTTGATTCCCACCGAGCAGGAAGTATCCACCCGCTCCGGCAAGCGCGTGCTTGTCTCCAAGAAGGTCTTCCCCGGCTACATCCTCATTCAAATGGCGATGACGGACGACACCTTCAAGCTGGTTAAGAGCACAAGCGGCGTTACCGGTTTTGTGCAGTCCGGCAACCGCCCGGTTCCGCTGGAACAGTACGAGGTTGACCGCATCATGCGGAACCTTGAATCCAATAAGGAACAGCCGAAGGTCGCCTGGCATAAGGGCGACGCCATTCGCGTGGTGGAGGGCCCGTTCAGCGACTTCTCTGGAAAGATCGAAGAAGTGAACGCGGAGAAGGAGAAGCTCAAGGTTTTGATCAATATCTTTGGTCGCGACACTCCTGTCGAGCTTGAATTCAACCAAGTCGAGAAACTTTAACAGAAAGTTAAATCGATCTTCGGAGTTGCTTCGTCCACTGTTTTCAAGGTGATTCATACCTTGGCGTTTACGCTGGCAAGGCAAAAATCGCAGGTACTTCCTGCAAAGCCTTGACGGGACGAGACGAAAGGTATTAGACTGCAAGGAGCGTTCGGTTCATTTGGCATGAAGCCATGAAATGGATCGGCGGCTTAGGCAAGCGACCCAGGAAGGGCCACCGCTCGTTTAAGTTGGAAGCGCGATCTTAGGTCCAAGAACGGATCGCCTAGGATTGGGAGGAAAACTTATGGAAGAGTTAGAAGATCAGGCCAGACCCGGCTTTTTTAGCCGCATTACCGAACGCCTGTTTGTCCGCGCCGACGAAGAGGAAGAGTACGAGGACCGTCCGATCCTCAATCGTCGAGAGCGCGTAAAGCACAAGCCGCTGCAAATGCGCGTTGCGCCTCATTATCACGTAACCATTCGACGGCAAATCGTGGCTTTTGAAGACGCCATGGCCGCCGCGCAGGGCTTGCGTCAGGGCGAGCAGCAAGTCATCAATTTAACCGCTACCGAGCCTGGTCTGCGACAGAAGATTATTCACTTCATGTATGGCGTGGTCTTTATGGCCGACGCTTCGTGGGAGGAGATTGGCGACAACGTGTACCTGGTGGTACCGGCAAGCGCCAATGTGGAATCGGCCCCGGCAACCCCCAAGATGTCGGCGATTCAAAACTAGCACTTATCTGCTCCTCCAAGGTCAGCCCCGCTCTCTCCAGGGCGGGGCATTTTAGTTTGTCGCCGCCCGCTGAGAGCTACTGGTGGCCCAATATTAGGACGCGAGCAGTATAAGTAGACGCCCGTATAGCTCAGGTACAATCCCACTCGCCGATGCGAACTGCCGATTGGGTGAAACAGCTTGCTGACCACCCCGACTACCATCCTCATCTGGTCGGTAACCCTCTCGGAACCTGGCAATCGCTAGCCCTGGAGGCGCGCCCCGCCCTGCTTGCCTCGTCGTACCTGGCCGCCAAGCGCAAAATCCTCCTCGTCGTCGGCAGCTACGAACGCGCCCTCCAATACCAAGCCAAATTCGCGCTCTGTGGAGTCTCGGGCGAGGAAATGTTCATCCTCCCCAGCGCCCTCACCGGGCTATTTGAGGATTCCGCCCCCGAGCAAATTGCCCTCTCCGACCGCCTTGGCGCGCTTCGCGCGCTGATCTCCCCCCAACCGGGCATCGTCATGGCCACTGTCCAGGCGGCGCTGGAACGAACCCTGCCGCGAGACGTGCTGGAAGAAAGCGCGCTGGAGCTTAAGCAGGGCCAAGCGATTCCGCCGGAGCGGGTGGAAAAGCACTTAACCAGGCTGGGCTACGAGCAACAGGAGCCGGTGCGCCTGCCCGGTCAGTTCAGCCGCCGTGGCGGCATCCTCGATATCTACCCAACCGGGCGCGAAACCCCGATTCGAATCGAGTACTTCGGCGACGAGGTCGAGAGCATTCGCGTGTTCGACCCCAACACCCAGCGCTCTATCGGCCCGCTGAAGCGCCTGAACCTCAGCCCCTCGCGCGAAACCCTCTTCCCCGCCGACGGCGTGAGCCTGAGCGCGATGCTGCTGGATACCGTCGAACGAGAGGCCGCCGCCCTTGAACCGGAAGCCGCCAAGCGGCTTGAGGAACTGGTAACCAGCGACGCCCAAGCACTGGATAGCGGCGTCTTCTTCGATCGCCTCGATCTTTACCGCCCGCTTTTGCACCCGGATTCGCCGTGCGCCATCGGCCTGCTGGCAGAAGACGAGCACTTGGTGCTCGATGAGCCGCTAGAGCTAGGAACTATCGCTGCTCGCGCGGAAGAAGAACTTGGCCAGGCCCTTTCCGCCCGCGCAGAAAGGGGAGAGATATTAAGCAGCGTCGCCAACGACTACATGCTGCCGCCGGAAGAGATGGGCAACCATGAGGCCACGCTGACCCTCACCTTCATGAACGATCTGCCCTCGTGGACGCCGCGTGGCGAGGAGTGGGAGGTCGATGCGCAAAGCCTTGAGCCGTACCAGGGCCGTTCCGACGCGCTGACGAAGACGATCAAGAATTACATCAGCCACGATTTCTGCCTGGTGTTCTGCACTGATCAGCCGAGCCGGGCGAAATCGGTCCTCACCCACCTTGAAATCTTCCCCGATGCGGTAGTGCAGCTAGAGAAGGGCAACTACCTGGCCCATGGCAACCTGGGCGGCGGCTTCGTGCTGCCGGGCCAGAAGATCGCTTTCCTAACCGACGCCGAGCTGTTCGGCGTTGCACGGCTAAGAATGCCGCAGCGCCGCTTCATGGAGGGCGCGCCCGTCGCCACCGTGCTGGACCTGAAGCCGGGCGATTACGTGGTTCACATCCACTTCGGCATCGGCGTCTTCCGCGGGCTGACCAAGCGCACCATCGAGGGCGTTGAGAAAGAATTCCTCTTTATTGAATATGCGGCGCCGGACAAGCTGTTTGTGCCCGCCGATCAACTGGACCGAATCCAGAAATACTTGAATCCGGGAGAGGATCATCCGAAGCTAAATCGGTTGACCGGGGGAGAGTGGCAGCGCACCTTGGGAAAAGCCAAGGAGGAGGCGCGTGAGTTTGCCCGCGACCTCATTAAGCTTTACGCTCAGCGCAAGGAAGTAAAGCGCCGCGCCTATGGCCCCGATACGCCGTGGCAGGCGGAAATGGAATCCACCTTCCCGTGGGTGGAGACACCTAGCCAGATGCAGGCGATTGTCGAGGCGAAGCGCGATCTTGAGCTTGATTTCCCGATGGACCGCCTGGTGTGCGGCGACGTTGGATTTGGCAAGACTGAGGTGGCAATAAGGGCAGCATTCAAGGCTTGCCAGGATAACCGCCAGGTCGCGGTTCTGTGCCCCACCACCATTCTTTCCGAGCAGCACTTCCGCAACTTCCAAGAGCGCCTCGGCCCGTTCGGCGTCAGGCTGGCCTTGCTGAACCGCTTTACCAGCGCCGCCGAGAAGCGGGAGACAATGGCGAAGCTGAAAGCGGGCGAAATCGACATCGTCCTCGGCACCCACTCCTTGCTGAACCAGGAAATCGGCTTCCACGACCTCGGCATGGTGGTGGTGGATGAAGAGCAGAAGTTCGGCGTGAAGCAGAAGGAGCTTTTGAAGCAGCTTCGTAGCGAGGTGGATGTGCTGACGATGAGCGCGACGCCGATTCCCAGGACCCTCAGCATGGCGCTGATGGATATCCGCCAGATGTCGCTGATCAACGATCCGCCCCCCGGACGGCTTCCGATTCGAACCTATTTGCGCCCCTACGCCGGCGACGTGGTACGCGAAGCAATCCTGCGCGAACTGGCTCGCGGCGGGCAGGTGTTCTATGTTTACAACCGCGTGGACGGCATCCACCACGTTGCTGAGAAGCTGCGACGGCTGGTGCCAACCGCGCGCATCGGAGTCGGCCACGGCCAGATGACAGAAAAGGAGCTGGAGCCGATCATGATCGGCTTCATTAAGGGCGAGATCGACATCCTGCTCTCCACCACGATCATCGAGAACGGCATCGACATCTCCAACGCCAACACCCTGCTGGTGGAGAATGCCGATAAACTCGGCTTGGCCCAGCTTTATCAACTAAGGGGACGCGTCGGCCGCTCGGACCGCCAGGCTTATGCCTATTTGCTTTACGAAAACCGCAAGGAACTGAGCGACCACGCCAATATGCGTCTTGAGGCGCTGCAAGAGTTCTCGCAGCTTGGCGCGGGCTATTCCCTTGCCTTCCGAGACTTGCAGATTCGCGGCGCGGGCGAGCTGCTTGGCTCGCGTCAGCACGGCGCGATGACGGCGGTCGGGTATGAGCTTTACGTTCAGCTGATTAACGAAGCGGTTAAGATGCTAAAGAACTCGGTGGACGGCCTCACGCCCAGCAAGGACGTGACCGATCCGCTTGCTTCGCTAACGCCGCTACCGACTTATGATTTGTCGGCGGTCGCACTGCTGCCGGAGACCTACATCAAGGATCAGGCGCAGCGGCTTTACTACTATCAAAAGATGATGAGCTCGCGCGATCTCGGCGCTCTTGCCGAGGCGCAGGGCGAAATCGAGGATCGCTACGGCAAGCTGCCTGATCCGGCCCGCAACGCTTTCCGGGTCATGAATCTTCGCCTGCGCGGAAGGGACATCGGGGTCGAGAAGATCGAAGGCAAGGGCGGTTCGCTCACGGTTTGGTTTAGAGATAAGGCGACAATTTCGCCGCGCGTTTGGTCGATTCTCACCAAGGCTTATCGAGACTGCTATATGACAAAGGAGAGCCTGATTTGGCCGCACACCGGCGACCCGGTGACCGCCACCGAGCGGTTTACCGTCGAATTTGAGCGCGCGCAGAAGCAGGTGAGCGCGGAGCGCGAATTGCTGGAACGGTAGCCATCGGCTAAACTTAACCCGATGGCCGTTGGTCGGTTTCTTCTTTGCCTCCACTCTCACATGCCCTATGTGCTGAGCCATGGCAAAAGCCCACATGGAACCGACTGGATTAACGAATCCGCCGCCGAGTGCTACCTCCCAATCCTGCACGCCTTAGAGCGGCTAGAGAAGGATGGAATCAAGCCGCGCTGGACCATCAACATCAGCCCGATACTGGCCGAGCAGCTTGCCGACGAGGCGTTTAAGGACGATTTCGAGGGCTACTGCCTTGCCAAGATCAACGCCGCCCGCCAGGACCAGTTGCGGTTTGAGCGCGAGGGCTCTCTGCGATTGCAGGGCACGGCGGCCGCTTGGCAGCGGCTTTACCAGCGTACGCTGGATCAGTTCAAAGATCGCTGGGGACGCGATATCAACGGCGCTTTTCGGCACTATCAGGAAACCGGGGCGATCGAGATCATCACCTGCTGCGCAACCCACGGTTATCTACCTCTGTTGGGAACGGAAGAGGCGATCAGCGCTCAGGTGCGGCTCGGCGTTGAAACCCATAAGAAGCACTTTGGGTCGCAGCCTCGTGGAATATGGTTGAGCGAATGCGCCTACCGGCCCGGATACAACTGGAAATCGCCGACCGACGAAAACCAGAAAGCCTGGCCGCGCAGGGGCATCGAGCATTTTCTGAAGGAAAGCGGCCTTGAATACTTCTTTGTGGACAGCCACATGATTCGCGGCGGAAACCCGCTTGGCACCTACCATAACCGCTTTCCGCAGCTTGCGGAGATGTTTGCCCGCAGCAGCAAATATTTCACGCCATCGGCGGAGTTTCGAAGCGAATATGAGCATTACGCGCTTCCGAACGGGGTGGTGTGCTTTGCCCGCGACCCTCAGACGACGGTGAAGGTGTGGTCGGGCGATGAGGGCTATCCAGGCGACGAGCACTATCTGGAATTCCATAAGCAGATGTATCCGGGGCGGCTGCGGTACTGGCGCGTAAGCACGAATAAGCAGGACCTTGGCGCGAAGGAGCCTTACGATTTCTATTCGGCGTTCGACCGGCTGCAGAGCCACGCTCGAGACCTCGTCGAGGTAGTTAAAGGCGTTCTGGCGAACTATCGGGGTCTTGCCGAGCGGGAAGGCACGCTCGTGGCGATGTACGATACCGAACTGTTCGGCCACTGGTGGTGGGAAGGCTCCGAGTTCTTGTGCGAGCTTGCGCGCGCGATGCATGCGGACGGATCGCTTCAGATGGTCACCGGCGGCGACGTGCTCGATACCGAACCGGCTAGGAACATGATTACGCTTCCCGAAGGCTCTTGGGGTGAAGGCGGCTATCACTACGTTTGGCTAAATGGGGAGAACGTTTACATGTGGAAGGAGCTTTACGCCTGCGAGCATCGGATGACCGAGCTGGCAGCGCGGGTGAAGGTCGGCCCCGCCAGGGAGATACTGGCGCAAGCGGGGCGAGAGCTGCTGCTGGCGGAGTCCTCTGATTGGCCATTCCAGATAACCGCGCGGGCGGCAAAGGATTACGCAGAGGTGCGGTTTGCGGACCATATCGAACGCTTCAAGCGGCTGGCTGACCTCGCGGAGGCGGTTTACGACGGCCACGCGCCGACTGCCGAGGAGGAGGCGTTCCTTGAAGAGTGCCGCCAGAAGGATTCGGCATTCGCCCACCTTGATCCTTCCCTGTGGCAGCCCCTTAAGTCTGGCGCAGAGTTGCTCTAACCGCCGAAGTCGGCCAGGCGCTTCTGGGCTTCCTTGAGATCGTCTTCGTCGGTTGTCAGGGAAATCGCTTTCTTTTGCCACCGTACGGCCGCGGCCTTTTCGCCCCGTGCAAAGGCGATCTCGGCAAGCGCTGAGTAGGGCCCCGGCTTCTTCCCTTTCGCCAAGTCAACCGCATGATTAGCCAGTTGCTCCGCCAGCGCCAACTCGATCTTCTGGCGGACGAAGGCAAGCGCCATTTCGGTGAAGGCGTTAGCCGATGGGTTCCGGGAAGATAGCTGCAAATGAGCAAACGTCTTAGCATCCTCCAATCGATTGAGGCGCTCAAGGAGAATCGTGAATTTCAGCCCGGCGTACCTGCCTAGCTCGGGCCCAATGCTCATCAATTCATCGCAAAGCCGAATGGCCCCCTCCCAGTCTTTGGCGCGCCGCTTCTTGAATAGTTCAAGGTCCAGATCACGTATACGCTTGTCATAGGCAGCTTGCTTGGAATACAGCGCGGTAGCTTCGCTAAGGTCAAAGTGGCCACCAACGACCTGCTTCAACTGAGCCTGCAAAACTGTCACATCGTTGCCAATCCAGCAAATCCTGCCCTGCTGATCCACGATGAACGCGGTGGGAATGCCGTCTGCTCCGGAAGCAAGCAACCAGGCTTTGGAAACTTGACCGTTTTCCCGCGCCCACATCGGAACGTTCCCCTCCCCTTTGGGGATATCGGGCAGAGTGTCGAGCGCAACGCGGTAACTAAGGCGATCGCTCATATCCGTAAGCATCTGAGGCACTCGCTCTTGATAGTCCCAAACGTCGACACCAATGAACGTCACCGATTCTCCGAACTGACGCTGCAAAGCGCTAAGCGCGGGCATCGACTTTTTGCATGGCACGCACCAAGTCGCGAAGAAGTCGACGACATAGACCTTCCCTTTCTCAAACGCTGGGACGGGCGCTCCCTGAAGCCACCTGCTAACCGCTAGTTGCGGAGCCGTATCTCCCACCATAAGCGAATAGGGGCGGTCTTGACCGCAAATCATCAGTGAGGCTAGCGCCAAAAATGTCATTGTAAAGCTCCCTAGATAGAACTTGGAAAGGAGTTCGATCACCCATACGACGTATTATAAAACGAAAATGTTACGCTTTATTTCACTTATTCGTCCAGCAGGCAGGCGCGCATGAAGCGGAAGGTTGAAATCCTGCCGAACCTGGATCAGATTCAGGCTCTTGGCTCGGAGACACGCTTACGGCTTTTCCACTTCTTCACCGAGGGGGAGCTATCTGAGGTAGAAGTCGCCGAAAAGCTTGGCGTCCCGCCGAAATCGCTTTACTACCACATCCGCATATTGCTGAAAGCAGGCTTAATTCACCAAACGGGAGTCAGGCAGCATGCAAAGAAGCCGCAGGCTCTTTACCGAGCGGTCTCAGATAGCGTGACCCTGACTCCAAATTGGGGCGACGGAAAGCAGCGCGAAGCAAGCATTCGAAATTACAAGGCAATCCTGAGAATTGCCGCACGGGAAATTGAGTGGGCAATGCAGGACGAAGAAACAGCTGAGCTTTGCAGCCTAACAAGAAAGAGGCTGAACCTGACACCAGAGTCGGCGAGGCGCTTCGACGAGGAGTTGGCAGCCCTCATCGAGAAGTTTTCTAGAGTTGATGGCCCTGGCCGTACCGTGTGCTTCACCGCGGTCTCTGCAACTCGCCCCCCGGCGGGGACGAAGCTATTGACCTCTAGGAGGAAGGGGGAGTCCTGAAGCGGCACTGCGTAGAATAGAGCAATGATTCACCAGGAGATGCTGATTGGCGGGCACTTCATCGGCGGCGTCTGCGATTACGCCACCGGCAAATCGGTCATCCGCTCTCCGTGGGATGGCGCGACGGTTGGCTCCGCCGCCGAAGGCGGATGGAGCGAAATGGAGGGGGCAATCTCTGCCGCCCATGACGCCTTCCAGACCTGGCGCTTCTCCTCCTCGTCTGATCGGGCGGCGCTGCTACAGCGCGTTTCAAAGCTCATCACCGAAAGGCGGCAAGAACTTGCCGACCTGATGCGCGCAGAAATTGGCAAGCCGGTGACTCTCGCCCTTGGTGAGGTCGACCGCGTGGCGATAACCTTCGCCGAGGCGGCGCGATGCGCCGCTTTGATTGAGCCGGTTTCTATGCCGTTGGACGGTGATCCTCGGGGTGTTCATTATCGGGCGCAAGTTTTGCGGCAACCGGTCGGGCCGATCTTCGGCATCGTGCCATACAACTGGCCCATCAATTTGGCGGCGCATAAGATTGCGCCTGCGCTGGCGGCAGGGGCGACGATCATCGTGAAGCCTTCCCCACTTTCGCCTCTTAGCACTTACGCGCTGGCGCGGATCATTCACGAGGCGGGAGCGCCGGATGGGGTGATGAATTGCCTTCTGGTTGAGCCGAGCGTGGCCGAGAGAGCGATTGGCGATCCTCGGGTTAAGATGCTGAGCTTCACTGGCTCGCCGGCGGTCGGGTGGGCGCTGAAAGCCAAGTTCCCTTCGAAGAGAGTTGTTTTAGAGTTGGGCGGGAACGCGAGCGCGATTGTTTGCGCCTCGGCGGATTTGCAGAAGGCCGCGCCTAGGCTGGCGACAGGCGCGTTTGCCTATGCCGGGCAGATTTGCATTTCCGTGCAGCACATCCTCGTTGAGCGATCTCGTTATGAGGAGGTGCGAGCCCGACTGCTGGATGAAGTAAGTCGGATGCCGGTTGGCGACCCTTCTCGACCGGAGGTCGTCTGCGGACCGATGATCAGCGAAACCGCCGCCGAACGAGTCATCGAATGGGTTGAGGAAGCCGACGTTGCAGGCGCGACCGTGCTTACCGGCGGCACGCGGGAAGGCACGATGATTGCGCCGACCATCCTTGAGAACGTGCCGGACACGGTGCGATTGGCGAATGAGGAGGTCTTCGGCCCGGTGGTATCGCTGGAACCCTTCGATTCCCTTGAGCATGCAATCGGGCGCGTGAACCGCAGCCGTTACGGAATCCATGCTTCGGTCTTTACGGAAGATGGCGACGAGCGCAAGATGGCGGCGGACAGACTTGAGGTTGGAGGGGTGGTCTTCAACGATTCGCCCACCGTTCGATTCGATAACCTGCCATACGGCGGCGTGAAGGAGAGCGGCTTTGGCCGAGAGGGCGTTCGGTACGCAATCGAAGAGATGACCGAGCTAAAGTCGCTTGTCAGCCGAATTGACTAACGCCGGTCGCCTTCAATCGTGCGCGCCAACGCTGGGTAGGAATCGGTAGAAATCTGCTCGGTCACGCCGTTAATCGTTCGGTAAACCGTCACGCTAGAGCCGCCCTTGCCTTGACTTCGCACCCGGTGCGAGTAGGGGGTGTCATCGATGAGATACAGCTTGCTGGGCATCTGCTGATGAACCTTGCGAGTGACCTCTACCGCAGGAATCTTTGTCCCGTCGCCAAGAAGCTTCACGTTGATCGCTGCATCGTCGGTCTTCGCCTCAATCGTGATCGGGAAGTCATACGGGTTGCGGAACTTAAGATCAGCGATGCCGTAAGCTACAGCGGCATCAAGACCCGCGGCGATGTACGAAGGGCAGAAGCGATGAGGATGGCGCTCCAGAACCACCAGGCCGGCCCGTAGGGCCGCGTTGTAGAGGGTGGTCGAGGTTTCGCACACTCCTCCTCCCCAAGCCTGAATGAGAACGCCATCATAGCTGACGGGCGCCTTTCGATACCCCTGGTCTCGCGTAAAGTTGCCAACCCGTTCGTTAAACGAAAAGATCTCCCCGGGCTTGATAACGGCGTGGGTTAAGCGAAGGCAGGCAAGCTCCGCGTTGTGGCGTTGTGCGGGAGTTCGGTTGTCCAGGCTGGTGCGCGCGCCAACAAGAAGAGACTCCTTTGGCGCGCCTTGATTCAGGAGCGCGAACGCGCCGCCAATCGCAACCAGTGATATCAGAGCCTTTGCAAGCATCGGGTTAATGTAAATGACGTGGCGACGGGGCCGACGAATCGTCGGACGCAAACAAAAGGGCCGACCCTCAGGGAGGTCGGCCCTTTTCTATCTGCGACGCTACGACTTACGGCTTAGCTTTTGCCTCGCGAAGCGCCTTCTCAAGACGAGCCTTCTGAGCTTTGCTCAGCTTCTTGTGCTTCAATGCCTTTTCGAGATCGCCGATGGTGTCATCGATAGAGCGCGAGCGAGCAGCCGGGACGTACCACCTTTTCAGCTTGCTGCCATCTCCTGGCATGAGTCGCCAGCCTTCGGGCGCGCGGGGCGCTATCATTCTCGGTAAAGCCCGTTCGCCTGGCTCACGCGGCACTACCATCATCGGCCATTCGCCATCAGGTCCCACCGGCACGCGCCACTGTCCGCCCTTCTCAGCGTAGACTTTTGCCATCTGCTCGGCCATTCTCTCCCAATCCTTGGCCTCGGCTTCACCGCGAGGAACCATGAAATTCCTCATGAAGTCCTTGGGAAGGCCATTGAACTCACCGCGTGGAATCCTGAAGTTCTTGCCCATGAATTCCTTGGGAAGACCAGGCGCCACATTCATTCCCTCTGCGCCAGGAAACTCTCTTCGCAAGCCGGGGACATGAAGCTCCTTGCCGTCGATCTCAATCTTGATATCGCCGTCATTCATGCGAGTCTTGACCATTTCGCGTTGGCTATCTGCAAGCTCTCGCTCGGCCTCGGCCATCTGCTTGTCAGCCTCAGCCTGACCTTCTTCCATCGACTTCGCGATTCGAGCCTGAATCTTCTCGCGCAACTCAGGCGCCAGTTCACCAAGCTCAACCTTCATGCGAGAATCATCCATGGACCGGCGCATCTCGTTGCGCATTTGATTGCGCATGTCGCCAAACCGAATCTTCATGTTGGCTAGCTCACTCAGGGAATCACGGAGCTCCTTGACCTCGGGCGAGTTGCGATCTAGCGTGACCGTGATCATCTGCGAGTCACCTGCGTGGACCGGATCGGTGATCTGAAGCTTGATGTGGTGACCCTTGGCGTTTGCTCGGGCGACATCCTTCTCGAGCTTGGTCCGCTCGGCCGCCGTCATTTTATTGCTTCGCGTAATCATGATGGTTACCGGAGACTTCTCGCCTGATTTCCTAGCCTTCGGCGCGTCTTCCGATCTGGCTTGAACTGTAATCGCGCCAGACACTGCTTCATCTTTGTCTTCGTCAGCTTCAGCAGCCGCCTTCGATTCGGCAGTTTTCACATCGACCGTCTTGGGCGCTGGAGCAGCGTCGGCCTCTTGCACAACATCGGCAGGAATAGAAGCAACCGGAAAAGCAGGGGGACTGGCCGTGCCCACTTCCTGAGTGTTCTTGATGGGGCCGGCCAGCATGCCAAGCATGAGCGCGGGCACCCAATGGGCGGCCAAAACGCGGGGAGGATTTACCGGGATGCCGGCGATCCGTTGGATACGATTCATCAGAGAGCCTCCATTAGAAGCTAAGGTCAGAGCCGGCGAATTCCCACGGAATTCGGCCAACTGCGCCAATGCGCGAGCATAGGTGACGCGATCGCCCAGGCACTTGATGGCCAGATCGTCGCATGCATGCTCCCGCTCTTGGCGGATTACCGAAGAGACCCACCAGACGGCGGGGTGATAGAACAGAACCGTCTCGATTGCGGTCTGCAAGAGATTGACAATGTAGTCGTAGCGGCGAAGGTGCGCCAGTTCATGAGCGATCAGCGCCCGGAGCGCCTGCTCATCCAGGTGCGTTAGCGCCTGTGCAGGAATCAGCACCACTGCGCGCAGCCAACCGAAGGCAACGGGAATTGCGACGCTTTCGCTCACGCGGATATCTGGGAGCCTGCGAAGGCCAAGGTTCTCGGATAGCTGAAGCGCGGTTTCACGCCACTTGGCTTCGATTACCTCTGAACGCTGCTTAAGACGCTTGACCCAAATAAGCCCGCCAAGGAAGCGAATGCTGAATACGGCAAGGCCAATGCTCCAGACAATCACGAGCGAAGGAATCCAAGCTTCAATAAGATGCGCGGGATTGCTGGTTGCTTCGCTGGTCAGCAAGACAGTGTCAAGGGGAATACGCGCGTCGGCGGCATCCTGCAATGCGTACACCGCGAATGTGGCGATCGCCGCAAGCGGCATCAATGCCATCATTCCGCAAGCAATCGTGTAGCGAGCAGCGCTACTGATGCGGTTTGCAAACCGCAGGATGAGCGCGGTGATGCCGGCAATCAGGAAACCCTGCCAGGCGAAGTGGACTAGGGTCCAGCCAAGCGCATGGGAATAGCTGTTCACTTCTTCGCCTCCAGTTCATCAAGCATCCGGCGAATTTCTTTAAGTTCCTCCGGCGAGCAGGGCTGCTGGTTTAAGGCGTGCATGGCAAGCTTCATCGCGCTGCCACCAAAGACCTTGTTGGCAAGATCGCTGACCAAGGAATCCTGCGCCTTCGCCTGAGCCTGAGCGGCGGCGTAAACGTGCGCCCGCTCACGGTCATCGCGGACGACAAGACCCTTCTCCGCCATGATCTGCATCAGCTTGAGAACGGTGGTGTAGCCCATGTCCCGCTCATGGCTGAGCGCGCTATGAACATCTCGAACCGTAGACGGCCCTCGCTGCCAAAGCACACGCAAGATCGCGATCTCGGAATTGGTCGGCTTGAAATCTGCCATGCTCTGCATTATATACGAAACAATTCGTAGAATCTACGAATCTTTTCGTAATTTGGCAAATTTGGGACGTTATGCCTATTTAGCGGCTCGCGGAGAAGCGCGTTTCTGGGCCGCTTGCGTACACATCGGGGTCATACATGATCCTCACGCTTGGTGGCAGGGCCGTGCAAGTGCCGGTGCTCTCCACCTGGACCACATACTTGAAGGTCTGCTCCGCGTTCAGGGTGCGCACGAAGAAATTGACGCGGTCATCGTACAGCGACATGCTGTAGGGCATCCAGCGCTCATCGTACATGTCCATCTGCGAGAGTTGGCGCTCAGTCACGCGAAGGTTGGCGGGGATCGGGTCCTCGATCATCACGAAGTCGCGCTGAGCATCGCCTTTCACATGCAGGATGCACCGCAGAGTCTCACCCTGTTTGGCGCTGGTGAGGGCGGTTGCCTCCTCTGAAAGTTCGTACTCACCTTGAGCGTTGCGACGAGGGACCATGCGCTTGTACTCTCGCCACACGGTGAGGCCCTTGGCCGGCGCAGGTTTGCTCAGGTCGGACTTTGAATCCACTACATCAGCGGTGTAGGAGTAGTTCATTGCGATGCCAGCGCCGGTCTTAAGCTGGATCGAGTTCTTCCCCGCCCTTAGTGCCGACACCGGGATATGAATTTCAAGGTTCGAGATCAGCATTTCATCCGGCTTCACGCTAAGCGTGCCGACTGATTTGCCGTTCACGGAAACCGCAACGCTCTGCGTGCCCGTCCAGGGGGTTCCTGCCGGTTGTGCCTTCGTAATGGCCTCGATCACGTAGGCGGTCGTCCAAGTGTCGCCCCAGAAGTCGCCCCGCTGAGCGGCGAGCAAATAGGATTCAATCGCTTTGATCTCAGGCGCGTTGGGTTCGCTTGCAGCCAGTGCAAGGAAGGCGATGGCAGTCGTGTGATCGCCCCACAGCCAGCCCTCGGGCTTCCAATAAGCAAGCTGGCCCTGCTTGAAAAGCCTGCCTTTCAGCGCCTTGAGCCAGCCCGCCACTTTCGCGGAGTCATAACCAGACGCTCGCCCGGCAAGAACGCCCATGCCGAGTTCAGCAGCGCCTTCCTTCGAAAGATCAACGGTGGCCAGCCACTTCTTCACCGATTCCTGATCCCAGTGGGCAAGACCCTCGGCAAGCGTAAGGCGGTCAATCAGGTGCTCATATTCGCCCTTGGGGGCAACGAGCATTTTGGCTGCCGCTCGCTCGGCGTTTTGAATGATAATGTAGCGCGGCTCGATCCCCTGGTCGCGGAAAACGGCCATGGCGTGCAGCACATAGCCGGTCATCCCCATGTCCGGCTCATCGACCTCCCACCATCCAAAGCTTCCATCACTCTTCTGCATTCGCTGCAATCGGTGGAAGCCGGTGTCGAACGCCTTCTCCTTGTTGGGTAAATCCTTGCCGAGGTCAGCCCCTGACGACTCCGCAAGCTTGGTTACCAGCAGAGTGCCGAGCATCGTGCTAGTGGTCTGCTCAACGCATCCATACGGGTACTGGACCAGCCCGCGATACGCCTGCGCCAGTGACGCGCGAACTGAAGGCAACAGCCGTATGGTTAACCCACGCCCGCTTGACGCCATGCCGTCAGGCAGGGTGAAGCTTTCGCTACCATCCCCCACAAACGAGCCCCCACCGGCAACACGCACGTCGCGTCCGTACGGCTTGATCTTGACCTTCTGCTCGACGCCATCGTTCGGTCCTGCGGAGGTCCATGCCTTCACGGTGATCACGCCCTGCGCCACGCCAGAAAGAATCTTGGCGCTGCCAACGATCGGGGTATCCGAATGCGCCTTGATCGTCATTTGGCGATTGTCGAAGCCAGTGAGCTGGACGCCCTCTGCCTGAACCCGCACGTTGGCCACCATATCGGTGGCGGTTGCGTTGGTGAGGGTCACCGTCACCTGCTGCTCATCGCCTTCCACAGAGACTTGGCCGGTTTCGACCCGCGCCATCAGGTCTTTGGCGGCGGTGATGACCACTTTCTGCTGGCCGACCTTGGTGTCATCGGTTACCGCCACTGCGGTCGCCCGCCATTGGCCGAGGTTATCAGGCAGCCGCACGGCAACCGAGGCGTTGCCGTTCCGGTCGGTCTCGACATCAGGAGTCCAAAAGGCGGTGTCCTTGAAATTCTTGCGAACGGTTACGTTAGCTTCGCCTTTGTCTCCACTGTCCAGGTAGACCTCTTCAAACGAGTAGTTGACCTCGAGGCGATTGAAGACGCGAGGGTAGAAATCGCGCTTGATGCTGCGGGTATCCGGCTCGACGGCATAGACGCTTTCATCAACCACGCCCAACGAAAGCTGGGCGGGCACGCCGTGACCAGCCGAGTCCTGAGTTTTGACCGCGTAGCGGACGGTGTCGCCGGGTTGAACGCTTTGCTTATCGGGCGTCAGCGTAACTTTCAGGTCATGGGAGGAACTGCTAAGCCGGATCGCCCCGCTGTCCTGCATCAACTGCTTGTTCCGCACATACACCACGGTGACTGCGGTGTTGGGCGCATAGGAATCCTGAATCGGGAGATTCACCTTCGTGACCTTGCCTGCGAGATGCAGTGGTTTGTAGGAGACCAAGCGGTCCGCGCCAATAACGAGAACGGCGTCGCCTCCGGGGTTGTCGGTGGTAATCGCGAGCGTCGCCGATTCGCCTGGCTTATAGATTCGCTTGTCCAAGATTACATTGAGGGTCCCCGCGGTTGGCTCTTCGGTCTGTACATAGCCCGATTCCTCAAAGTACGCCTCTGCGGTTTCGTTCACCTTGTGGCCCATCGAGTCAGTCGCGCTGAAAACTAGGAGCCGACTGCCTGGCTCGTCGGAAGTAATCGGGAAGGTTACGACGCCGTCGGCATTTGTCGTTGCGCTGGTTGAGCCCGGAATCGGCTCCCGCTTCATTCTTCGCGAGCTATAGCGAAGGCTAAACTGCTGGAGGTTCACCTGCAAACCCGCAGCCGGCTTCCCGTCTGAATCGGTAACGGTGACATGGCAATCCGTTGCCTTCTTCACCTCGCCGAACAGCCAGCCATCAGATGAAAGGCTTATCGAGCCTTGCTTCACGAGGACGGTGGCGGCTGAGTTGACTTCCCTGCCCGATATCGGCGTAACGTAGGCGTCGACTTGGTAATCCGCGTCGTAGCCGATTGGCAAGGCGCTGTCGCCGTCATCCTCGCTCGGCTGGTCCTTGGTTGACACCGAGAATCGGTAATTACCCTGCTCGTCGGTGACGCCTTCAAGTTGAGTGCTGTAATAAGGGCTCCCATAGGAATGGTCGGCATCGGATTCCTCATCGTCGGATTCGGTTTCCGCCTGATAGCCCCAATGGCGATGGCGCGAGACGTTGATCATGACCTTCGCGCCGGGAAGGGGCGCGCCGAAGTAGTAGCGCGCCTGCACGACACCCGTGATATCATCGCCGCGATATCTGGGCTGCTTGTCGGGAACGACCTCCACCTTAAACTCGGGCTTGCGGTAGGCGGCGATCCCGAAATGATCTTCCTTCTGACCGTCTTTGGTGATGAGGTTCAAGCGATACGAACCGGGCATTGCCTCGGGATTGCTGACGAACTGGCCACTAAAGACGCCGTGCTGGTTGATTGCAACCTGCTTGGACTCTAACAGATTGTTCGCCGGATCGTAAATCTGAACCGTTGCCTCGCCCTTAGAAGGCAGCTTTAGACTGCCGTCGACTATCTTGCGAAGGACGCCACGAAATTGAACCGTATCTCCGGGCCGGTAAACGGGGCGATCAGTTGAGAACGCCATGCGCAGGGACTCGTTATCGTAGTTCTGCGAAACCCCAACCAGGGCGATTTCCTCGCCGTAGCGAGCGATGACCGAACTTTGCCGCTTGGACATCGTTGCCAGGCCGTCGCGCCCGGTGGTTGCCTGCTCCACGATCTTCTTGCCGCCGGTTTGATCCGAATCGCCATCATCAGATTGCCCTTTCTCCGCCCCATAAGCGATGAGCCGGGCCCCTTGAATGGGAGTTCCCTTCACCAAGTCCATCGTGTAGAAGAGCGATTTGTTGCTGCCTGATACCGAGACCAGTCCAACGTGCGTGATGTTCAGGAAGGTCTGATGAGTACGGATACCACCGGAAACGCTGCACACGTACAGGCCGGGCTTAAGGCCGGTGAGGTCGATCTTGTCGTTAAAGACGCCTTCGGCATCAATGTTCTTGGGCAGGTACGTCTCCTCCCGAACTGGGTTCACCAGCAGACCTTGATCTGGGTTGAAAGACGATGAATTGAGATAGCTCGTGGCGCGACCGGTCTGCGCCAACTTCTCAGCGTCCAGCTTGAATACTTTCAGCGTCAGCTTGGGGTCCTTAAGGAAGCCCTGGACGCGGATGTGCGGTACTTCGTCAGGCGTGTAAACCTGCTGATTGTTATAGATCTCAAGGGATTCCTCGTCAGGCTTAGCGGAAATCTCGGTGACGGCATTCTGTCCCTCATCAAAGCTGAGAACGAGGCCCTCTTCTCGATGGGCCTTGCCGGAAACCGTAACCGCGTACTGGCCCGCAGGCAAAGTAGCATTGGCCTGCCCACGATCGTCGGTTACCAGCTTGATTGTTCTGAGTGGCTCATCTGGGTCATCCTGCTTGACGGTGGTGCTGGTGAGGGTGATCTTCGCCTTCGGGAAGGGCTTGCCAGACTCCTTCATCTTCACCGAGAAAGTTCCGTTGGCAACCTTGAACTCATGCCCTTTGGCAACGATTAGCAGGCAAAAGGCCATTGCCGCCACAAGAACCACGCTGAGATATCGCACGTTGGATTTCATGCAGTGGCCTTGCTAGCGGTCGGGGCAGTTGATTTGGGCCTGGCGATCCAGGCAAGGGCGAGCGCTGCGGCGAAAGCAAAGCCAAGCAGGATTCCTCGCTGATCGCGAGTTATGTGAAGGGTCGAGGTTAACCAACTCGTGCAGGTGATCAGGAAAGCGGAAGAGAGCACAGATCCAGCAAGCGCAGAAAGCGCTTCATCCGCTTCCATTCTCGTCATCACCGCAGCAAATGGCGCCCCGATGAGGAATCCGATTGCACTTCGCCCTCCGAAGTAGAGGCTGAGGATGGTAGGTACCAGCAGAAGCATGGCGAAGCCCAGCGCCTGCGCGTAAAGATTGTCTTTTCCTTGACGGGCGATCATAACCCACAGCCCCGGCATCAGCGCTCCCATCATCAGGCCGACAAGGACGTAGCTTTGCGTTACGTCCAGCAAGACCGGATCGGGCGAAGCAGATCGAAAAGCCTGGAACAGCGCCACCGCGAGCACCGGTGAGAGTGACACGATCGGCCATCTCCCCTTAGCGGCGCTCAGCGTCGGTAAGGCTGCAGCGGAAAGAAAGATGAGCCCAAAGCGGCGCATGAGCGCCATGCCCACCACGCAGGCGGAGAGCCACATGAGCGTTGCAAGCATCGTGCGAGCCGGCCCGGGGTCTGCATCCTCACCCACCATGAAGACCGTGCCAAGGGCGATCGCGAGGCAGATTCCAAGGAGTTCTTTACGGCCCTGCAGGCCGCCAAAGTAAAACGCGACCACTGTAAGCACGGCTGCAATTCCGACCCTCATCCACGCCGAGGATGGCTTATCGGGCATCGGGAGCAGTTGAACAACGGCCGTTACAACTAATGCCGCCAGCGGATAGTAGAGTTCGTTGGTGGTTTGGTGTGGGAGGAGTACCTGCGTCGCGCCCGCGATGGCAAGTCCGAGTCCGCCCACTGCCCATCTTGATTTGCCCAGGATGACAGCGGGGGCGAGAAACGCCATCGCAAGCCACAACCCCTCGGTTCCCACCGCGGCAAGGTTGACGAATCTTTGCAGAAGGGCAAATGCAAGCAAGCCCATCGCCGAGACACCGGCGGTTGTCTTGGATTGATCGAACGCAATGCCGGCAAGAAGCCCGAGAACTGCGCCGATGGTGGCGGGCAGCATTGCTCCGTCGTGGCTGGACTTTACTTCCAGCACGATGACGGCGATGCCGGCGGCAATCGCCATCGCCCATTGAGCGAGATTGAGCGAGGCTGGTTTAGGACGTTCCAGTACGTACGCGACAAGCGTCAATAGCAGGCCCAATATAAGGAACGTCGGGTTCATCTTTAGCCCGATAGACGTTGGCCAAAGCAGTTCGTTATCAAGTTATTTTTGTGACTTTTTCTAGACGGCGCCTCTGCTCAAGCAAAGCGTCCGCCTACTGCCTCGAAGAGGCAAAAAGAGAAAGGGGGCGGAGCCTAGCGGCTCCGCCCCCTTCAAGTCTTTACGACGAGCGCCCTTAGGCTTCGCCGCCGCCTTCTGGCACTTCGACCTCGAAGCCGTCAGCCAGTTCCTCTTCTTCCAGAGCCATGTCAGACAGGCTGGAGAAGTTCAGCGCAGAGATCATATCGACGTCGTCCTCGTTCGCTTCCACAAGAGCGGTAAGCGACTGCTCCGCCCAACCCGGACCGCGCTGGACATCCACCGCGACGTCGCGGTATTTCTTCACACCGGTACCGCTTGGGATCAAGCGACCGATGATGACGTTCTCCTTCAGGCCGACAAGTCGGTCTCGCTTTCCGCGCACTGCAGCTTCCGTCAGGACGCGATTCGTCTTCTGGAATGATGCGGCAGAGAGGAAGGATTCCGTTGCCAGAGACGCTTCGGTGATACCGAGCAGAATCCAGTTGGCGGTTGCTTCCTTCGGATCGCGCTCCACGTTCTCGCCCGAAATCGGGTCGAGATACTTGATCTTGCGACCAGCATCAATCATCTGGCGCACACGCTCGTTCTCTCGTCGAAGCGCGAAGCGGTCAACCACCTGGCCAGGAAGGAACGGCGTATCGCCCGGCTCCTTGATCTGCCTCTTGCGAAGCATCTGGCGGATGATAACCTCGATGTGCTTGTCGTTGATGTCAACGCCCTGAGCCTTATAAACGGACTGCAAGTTCTCAATGAAGTAGTCGTGCACCGCGGCTGCGCCAGCAAGCTCTAGAACCTCATGCGGATCTCGCGGACCTTCCGTAAGCGGGTCGCCCTTGATGACGCGGCTTCCGGCCTTAACCGGCAGCTTTCCAAGCGGCGGAACCAGAATCGGATAGAAGATGTTGACCTGCTCCACGTTCTGCTTTCGCAGACCCTGAAGCGAGGCGGTGGAAAGGCGCTGGCCCAGCAGCTTCTCAAGAGAAGGCTCAAGCTTGCCGTCTTCCTTCATCGGCCAATTCTGAGCGTCGCTGATGTAGGCATCCTTCATCGGGGACGTGGTGGGCACGGTGGCCTCCACGATGACCCATCGTCCGAAGGACGATTCCTGCACTGCGCGCACCGTACCGGTGACCGGGCAGATGATTGCCTTACCACGCGGCTGGCGTCGAGCTTCGAAGATTTCTTCGACGCGGACGATACCGCTTGACTCACCCGTCCAAGCGTAGAAGAAGGTCTTTCGGCTTCGCTCCCACAGTTTGCGAGAATCGCTATCGGCCTTGTCGAGAGCCTTCTGAGCTGCCTTCGTTTGGCGCTCGCTCTTTCGCTTGGCCTTCGCGTCTTCCTCACCGACAATCGTCAGCGGAGCAAGCGCGACCGTGGAAGCGCCCTTTACGCCGGCGAACACGGTCTTCACCGCGCTCTCCTGCGATTCCAGAAGCTTGGTTGGATCGAACGACTTGAGGTCGGTTTCGGTCGCAACCGCGAAGTCCTCCATGAACTGGCGGATGAACTTACCGGTCTTATACTGGTTCGTTCGGGCGATGGTGGCAGAGCCTGCAACACCACCGGTGTGGAACGTACGCATCGTAAGCTGGGTTCCCGGCTCACCGATCGACTGAGCGGCGATGATTCCAACGGAAACGCCAACCTCAACCACCTTGTGAGTGGAAAGGTCTTCGCCGTAGCATTTCGAGCAGATACCCTGCACCAATTCGCAGCTCAGCGGGCTTCGGACTCTGGCGCACAGGTGACCGTGCTCGTCCACATGGAAGCCAGCGGCGATGTACTTGGCGTAGATCTTCTCGCGAGCCGCGTCGGTATCAACCTTGGCAACTTCGGCATAGAACTTCTGATCGATCCTCGTAACTTCTTTGGCCATCGCCGGAGTGATCAACTCGTCGAACTGCACAACTCGCTCCTGGGTTTCAGGATCGATGATGTCGCCCAGCGAGACTCGGCTCCAGATTCGGTCGCCGATGTTCTCGATGACCTCGCCCTCGTCCACCAATCGGTGAGCGAAGACGCCTTCGGTGGTTCCGCAGTCCTCCGCGTTGATGATCACGTCCTGCGCGACGTCGCAAAGACGTCGAGTCAGGTAGCCAGCGTCTGCGGTTCGCAGAGCGGTATCGGCCAGACCCTTACGGGCGCCGTGAGTCGTTACGAAGTACTCCATCATCGTGAGGCCCTTGTGGAAGGAACTCTTGACCGGGAGCTCGTAGATAACTTCGTTGAACTGGTTGAACATGAGGCCGCGCATGCCAGCCAACTGAGCTAGCTGCTTAACCGAACCACGAGCGCCGGATACGGTGATAATCGAGAGCGGGTTGAGCTGGGTCAATCCGTCAACGATTTCCTTACCGATGTTGTCGTAGGTTTCCGTCCAGAGCTTGATCAGGTTCGACGTCATTTCGTTGTACGTCGTCAGACCTCGGCGGAACTGAGCGGTGATCTTGTTCGACTTGTCGTCGGCTTCCTTGATCAGTTCTTCGCGTCGTTCCGGCGGGTCCATGTCCGTGATGGCGATGGAGAGGCCGTAGCGGGTCGCCCACTTGAATCCAAGGTCCTTAATGTCGTCGAGGTACTTGATGGTTGCGCCAATGCCCAAGTTCTGGTGCATGCCAACAATCGTCTCCGCAAGCTGCTTCTTGTTCAGCTCCATCTTGAGCCAAGCATCGCTGTTCTTAAGCGGGTACGGCAGCACGGAGTTGAAGATAAGCTGCCCAGGCGTTGCCGTGACAATCACGCTTTCGAATTCCTGGTCATAAGCAACGAGCTCCTCGACCTCCTCGCCTTCCTCCGTCGTCGTCGTAACCTTGTGATATTCCTTGCCGGTTAGCGTATCGCGGAAATCGACCTCGGAGTCCGGTCGGAAAATCGGGCGAGTCACACGAGTTCGAACGGGGGTATTCAGCGGAATGCGCAGATCTGGGTTCGGATGCTCCATGAGATACAGGACCTCATCGGGGCTACCATAAACAACCGGCGCCGCATGCTTCTCCTGGTTCGAATCGTGCTTCTTGATCTGGTCATCAAGGGCCTGCTTGCCTGCTCGGCTTACAAACGTAAGCGCGTAGTTTCCAAGGATGATGTCCTGGACCGGCGCGCAGGTCGGGCGGCCATCAGCAGGGGAGAACAGGTTCTGCGTCGAGAGCATTAGCACTCGCGCTTCGGCCTGAGCCTCGGTGCTAAGCGGAACGTGTACGGCCATCTGGTCGCCATCGAAGTCCGCGTTGTACACGTGGCAAACGAGCGGGTGAAGCTGAATCGCCTTGCCATCGACAAGGATCGGCTCGAAGGCCTGGATGCCCAGTCGGTGCAGGGTTGGAGCGCGGTTCAGGAGGACCGGATGCTCCTTAATCACTTCCTCAAGACCATCCCAGACTGCCGGATGCATTCGGTCGATCATCCGCTTGGCGGTCTTGATGTTCTGCGTAATCTTCTTCTCAACCAGCGTTCGCATTACGAACGGCTTGAAGAGTTCGAGCGCCATCTCCTTGGGGAGGCCGCACTGGTGCAGCTTAAGGTGAGGGCCAACAACGATAACGGATCGGCCAGAGTAGTCGACGCGCTTACCAAGCAGGTTCTTGCGGAACCGGCCCTCCTTACCCTTCAGCATGTCGCTGAGGGACTTAAGAGGGCGCTGATTGCTGCCGACAACCGGCCGCGCTCGGCGGCTGTTATCGATGAGGGCGTCAACGGCTTCCTGCAACAGGCGCTTCTCGTGGTTGATGATCGATTCCGGTGCATGGATTTCGATGATCTTCTTGAGTCGGTTGTTGCGGTTGATGATTCGTCGGTAAAGATCGTTCAAGTCCGAGGTGGCAAAGCGGCCGCCATCGAGCTGAACCATCGGGCGAAGCTCAGGCGAGATGACCGGGACTACGTCCAGGATCATCCAATCAGGCTTGCTCTTACTGGAAATCAACGCTTCAACGATCTCAAGTCGCTTGATGGCGCGAGCGCGCTTCTGGCTCTGCGTCATAACGATCTCGCGGCGAAGCTGTCCAGCCATCTGCTCAAGATCAACTCGAGCGAGCAGGTCCTTCATGGCTTCAGCGCCGATATTCGCCTTGACTAGCGAGCGCAGGTCCTTGTTCATGCGAGCGCCGACGCTATCCAGCAGCTTGCTGACGGCGCGGTACTTGTCTTCGTCGATGAGCTGGTTGCGCTCAAGCTTGCTGAGGTACTCAGCGGCGATATCGAGGTCGCGAAGCCGGTCGTCGGAATCGCGATACTCGGCCTTGATTCGGTCGTTGACCGCCTTGGCGCGCTCTCGAACGAACGACTCGTCAAAGTAGTCGTCCGGGTTTTCGATGAGCTCGGTTGCAAATCGGGTCAGGCTCTCCTCTTCAAGCTCCTTCATTTGAGCCTGGAGAGAGACCTTCTCGAGCTCGACGCCCTTGCGGATTTCGGGCAGAAGCTCTTCAATCGCTTCCTTGTCGATATCGATGATGATGAAGGAGGCAAAGTAGATGACCTTCTCAAGCAGCCTCGGCGAAATATCGAGGATCAGCGAGAGCGGCGAAGGAACGCCCTTGAGGTACCAGATGTGGCAAACAGGTGCGGCAAGCTCCACATGGCCCATGCGCTCGCGACGAACCTTGCTGCGAGTAACTTCCACTCCGCAGCGCTCGCAAACGATGCCCTTGTACTTGATCTTCTTATAGCGTCCGCAAGAACACTCCCAATCCTTTACAGGACCGAAGATGCGCTCGCAAAAGAGGCCATCGCGCTCCGGCTTGAAGGTGCGGTAATTGATGGTCTCCGGCTTCTTAACTTCGCCGTGCGACCAACTGAGGATGTCCTCCCCACTCGCGATACCAATTTTGATTTTATCGAAAAGACTAACGTCTGCCATATCCTTCCTATTGCTTGCCATTCACACGCTTACGGCCAGGAAGCTTGATTGCTTCCCGACCGGCTAAGCGTTATTGTTAGTTAAAGAATCCCACGCTCCGAGCGAGGCGCATGTCGTCGGCTCCACTGAGTTCATCAAGGTCCTTAAGCGGAAGTTCCTTGTTGTTAACATCCTCCACCGAAACCTTGAGACAGAGCGAGCGAAGCTCGTTCACGAGAATCTTAAAGCTTTCCGGAATGCCCGGCTCAGCGATGTTCTCGCCCTTGACGATTGCTTCGTAAGCCTTCACGCGTCCCATCACGTCGTCCGACTTGATGGTCAGGAGTTCCTGAAGCGTGTAAGCCGCACCGTAAGCTTCAAGCGCCCACACTTCCATTTCNNCGCTGACCGCCGAACTGCGCCTTACCACCCAACGGCTGCTGGGTAACAAGCGAGTACGGGCCAATGGAACGAGCGTGAATCTTTTCGTCCGCAAGGTGCTCCAGCTTGAGCATGTAGATCATTCCGACCGTGATCGGGTTCGGGACCTGCTCGCCGGTAAGACCGTCGCGCACCCAGCTCTTGCAGCTTCGAGGATCGATGCCGGCGCGGCGGAATGCCACCTTCTCCAGCTTATCCATCATGTCCTTGTAGATCGCTTCGGAAGCCTTGTGAGGCGACTCGTTCTGCTCGAGTTCCGGATCTTCTGCAACGAAGTTCTCAATGTCAACCTGAAGCAGATCTTCCGTGCTCTTCACAGGCGGAGAAGCAAGGATTCGAGACACGCGCTCAAGGCCGTTCTTGCCGAGGGTACGAAGCTTGGCTTCCACCTTCTTGAGCATGCCTTCCAGAGTGTCGTCCACTTCGAAGTTCACGCCGAGGAACAGTTCCGTGTTCACGTAAGCCTTCAACACCGCGCTGCGCATGTGCTCAGCAAGGCGGATCATTTCATCAAGCACTTCCCTTTCGGTTGCGCCTTCAAATGCCGGGCACTTGTAGCCGATGCCCAGGTGCTTGCCCACATAGCCTAGGTGCGTCTCAAGAATCTGGCCGATGTTCATTCGGCTTGGTACGCCGAGCGGATTCAAGACGATGTCTACCGGGGTTCCGTCCGCAAGGAACGGCATATCTTCCACCGGGAGAATCTTTGAGATAACGCCCTTGTTACCGTGGCGTCCCGCCATCTTGTCACCCACCATCAGCTTTCGCTTCTGGGCGGTGTAGACCTGAACCGTCATGTTAGTGCCGGCCGGCAGTTCGTCGCCAGGAATCTGGAGTAGCGGCTCTTCAGTGCGATCGCACACGAGGCGCTCGCGCTTCTTGGATTCCTTATAGATGTAGTTGATCGACGGGCTGAGATACTTGTAGCGGCTGAAGACCTTTACGTCCACAACAGTTCCCTTCTCGCCGTGCGGCAATCGAAGAGAGACGTCGCGGGTTTCTTCCGCCTTCTTACCGAAGATGGCGATGATGAGCCGCTCTTCAGCGGTCATTTCAACCTGTCCCTTCGGAGCAACCTTACCGACGAGGATATCTTCCGGTCGGATTTCAGCGCCGATTCGGATGATGCCGTTCTCGTCGAGATCCTTCAGGGCGTCTTCGCCAACGTTCGGGATGTCTCGGGTGATTTCCTCCGGACCAAGCTTGGTATCGACGGCTTCCGTTTCGTGGCGCTCGATGTGGATGGACGTGAACACGTCGTCCTTCACCATTCGCTCAGAAATCAGGATCGCGTCCTCATAGTTGTAACCGCCCCACGGCATGAACGCAACAAGCACGTTCTTTCCGAGAGCAAGCTCAGCCTGATCGCAGCATGCGCCGTCAGCAAGGGGGTCGCCCTTAAGGACTCGCTGGCCCAGTTCGATAACCGGACGCTGTGTGAAACAGGTCGACTTGTTGCTCTGCACCATGTGCATCAGCGGATACACGTCCAGCTCACCAGAATCGCGGCGAACGCGAATTTCCAGGCTGGTTACGTATTCGACAACGCCTTCGTGGAACGCAATGACCGCTGCGCCAGAGTCAACTGCCGCGCGGCGCTCGTAGCCGGTTCCCACATACGGGCGCTCAGAAACCAGGAGCGGAACTGCCTGACGCTGCATGTTCGCACCCATAAGAGCACGGTTTGCGTCGTCGTTCTCAAGGAACGGAATCAGAGCCGTAGCAACCGATACGATCTGAACCGGGGCAACGTCCATGAACTTCACCTTGTCGGCAGTAACCGTCGGGTAGCTTGCGCCGCCCATATCGGCTCCAGCGGATCGAACCTGCAAGCGCTCGGCAATGATCTTGCCGTTCTCATCGGTGGCCGTGTCGGCAGGAGCAACCAGAAGACCGGTTTCTTCCTGCGCCGTGAGGTGAACGATTTCGTCGGTGACGACGCCATCAACCACTCGGCGGTACGGGGTCATGATGAAGCCGAACTCATCCACGCGAGCGTGGGTGGTTAGCTGGCTAATAAGACCGATGTTCGGACCTTCAGGAGTCTCGATCGGGCAGATGCGGCCGTAGTGCGAACGGTGAACGTCGCGAACTTCCAGCTTTGCGCTGGTTCGCTGCAAACCGCCAGGTCCAAGGCTTGAAAGGCGTCGCTTGTTGGTCAACTCGCTCAACGGATTCGTTTGATCCATGAACGTGCTGAGCTGGTTGCTGCTAAAGAAGCTCTTAATGCTGGCGCTAACCGGCTTGACGGAGAGAATGATGCCCGGCAGCAGGTTTTCCTGATCAGGCGAGGTCATTCGCTCTCGAGCCACCTTCTCCATTCGGACGAAGCCGAGGCGGAGCTGGCTTTGGAGGAGTTCTCCAACGCTTCGCACACGCTTGTTCTTCAGGTCGTCAATGTCGTCTCGCTCAGCTTCACGCAGAACGTACGGCACCAGCGCCTTCATGATGTTGGCAAGATCCTGAGCGGTTAGGTTTCGGGTGTCGAGGCCAATCTTCTGACCCAGCTTCTGGTTCAGGAATCGGCGGCCAACCTTGCCGAGGTCGTAGCGCTTGGTGTCAAAGAACTGCCCATAGATGAGCTGCTTAGCAGCGTCCTCGTTGGCAGCCTCACCCGGTCGGAGCCGCTTGTAGATATCAAGCAGAGCTTCTCGCGAGTTGCTGGTCGGGTCCTGGTCGAGAGTTGCTTCCACGAACGGAAGAACTTCCACCACTTCCAGGCTAGGCAGGTTCAGGCTTTCGATCTTCTTGGCGGTGTCGCGCTCGATCTTCTCATCCTTGCGGACAATCAGCGCGCCTTCGGCATCCAGCACGTCGGCGGTCGGGCGCTTGCCCGTAATATCCTCGGCGGTCGGCGTTTCAAGCGTGACGACACGGCTGAATTCTCGAATCAGATCGTCGTTGGTTCCAAGTGGGGTCTCCACAAGGACTGCGCGAGCCTTGAGCTCATCGCTCAGGCCGGCAATCTTCTCAGCAGACATGATGGTGCCTGCTTCGAATAAAACTTCTCCCGTACTCTCATCAACCACCGGCTCCACGATGCGCTTGTGCTCGGATTCACCGATGGTGATGCTGAGCTTGGCGCGGCCAGCCTCAAAGCCATAAAGAGCCTTGATAAGCTGGGTAAGCGGTAGTTTCTTTGTTTGGCTGATCTGCGTTCGGACAACCTGGTTGGCATCCGACTCAATTTCAAGCCACGGTCCCTCATTGGGAATCACACGCGCTGATACGATGACTTGCATCGAGCTATCGACGCCTTCTTCAAAGTACAGTCCCGGCGAACGGGAAAGCTGAGATACGATGACGCGCTCGCGGCCGTTAATGATAAACGTGCCTCGATTGGTCATCAACGGAAGGTCACCAAGGTAGACCTCCGACTCAATAACTTCACGATCGCGCCCGCCAAAGCGAACAATCGCCTTGATGGGTGCTTCAAACGTCATGTCGCGCTCCCGGCACTCTTGAATTGAGTACTTGGGCTCACCTAGTGAGAAACTGACGAGTTCGATGTAGTTAGTTTGTGTGAAATCCCAGATGGGGGAAAACGTTTTGAAGAGTTCTGGGAGTCCTTCTTCTAGAAACCATTTGTAAGAATTGAGCTGTAGTTCAATTAAATTTGGGACCTCGAGGAATCTTCCGATTCTCTTCGAGGAGGGCAAAATCGTTCTCATCCTTCCTCCGGACGTTGTTGGGCGAAATGTCACTATACCCCGGACACCCCGAAAAAGCTACGGAGTCATAACAATTCTCAGGGTTTTGCGGCAAGCAATTTGGTACCCGCGTGGCGGGCTCGTTGAATCAAAGCAGTGTGGTTTGGCGTGTTTACAGTGTTAGTCTACGCTAACGCGCGACTTAACGTTGCTATGGTAGGATTTACAACCGTGAGAAAGATTGGCCAACTTGCTCTGCTTGCTGCTCTCGCCGTATCTGCGCTTGGATGTATGCCGCGCTTTATGGGGATTGAGAGTTTCCGCTCCGCGAACACCGTAAACGGTGGCGCGACCGGCTTTGCCGATCCGAACACCGCCTCGCATTCGATGCAGGCTACCGGCGGAACGAAGTCAGAGCGCTAAGAGCCGACTTCGAAGCTCCATTTCACACCCGTATTGCCCGCCAAGACCAGGTTCTTGAGCTTGGCGTCCTTCGGCACCGCATAGAAGATGCGGTAGGTGTATTCGTCTCCCTTGTGGAATGTCCGTTCAGGATCGTCGTCCGCTTTCGACTTTCGGAAGCCAACGGGCCTGTAGTGCTCGCCATCGGCATCGACTAGCTCGTTGTTGTCTCCGCCAACCGCCTCAAAGATTGAGATCTCGCGATCCAGGAGTGCCTTGACGGTGACTGTGGCGACCACGTATCGCTTGCCATCCTCAGGGGGACTTCCGGCGTACACCGCGCCGTCGGGCGAGGCGATGCTGTCTAACCGCATTCCGAAGTAGGCGGATGGAACGAAGACGCCCATCGTTCCCTTGCAAAGCTCTAGCCGCTTGGAGCCCCATTGGCCGGTTGGATCGAGGGCTTCCGGTGGAAGCGGAGCGATGAAATTCTTCACCTTGGAATCTGAAGAGGTTGGCGGTGCGGCCAGCTCAAACCGGATGACCTTCTCATCGTCGTGCCCGAGGCGCGCAGAGTTCACCATGAGCTTGTCGATCTTCGCATCGTAGGGGACCGAAAACGTGATGATCAGAGGATCGTTCAGCGCGGGCTGGCCAATGCCCTGCGAGGGTCTTAGCGTAAAGCTGCTAGACCGATTACCCTGGCTTGCAAGCTGGATCGATTTCATCGCGTACTGCTGCTGCTTGTCATCCACCAACGTAAACAAGCTATCCGGGCTGAAGAAGTTGTCGGTGTCGGCGGCATTCTTGACTCCGATCTTGAAGACCACCAGCTTTTCCCTTTCTGGGACGATCGTGGCTTCGTAAGCATCGACTGGCTCTAGTGAGTACTTGGCAGAATAGATCGTCAAGTTGAACCTACTCTGGAGGGTGTAGGTGGTCCCAAACGTTCCGTTAATGCCCTTGAGCTGCTCCTGCCCCATGACGTCGTTATCTTGGGCCAGCAGAGAGGCGGAAAGGGCCAGCGCCGCCAACGCAATAAACTTCTTCAGCATGTGCGCCAGTATTCCCGAGGGCTCCCTGGTTCTGCAAACGCGGCTACTTGTTTTCGAGGTTGATCTGGGCGTTGCGGCGAATCCCGTCAGGTCGCGCTCTTGCCACCGGCGATCCTGCGGCTAGGCGTTTGAATTCGTCGTCACCGATTTGGGCAAGCTCTTTGAGATTTGGCCATTGCCGACGGCTGAGAAAATCCGGCTCTTGGGTGGACGTCGCGCGATCGGGCTGGGATTCGCGCGGTTGGTTGAACGGACAGACTTCCTGGCAAACATCACATCCGAATGTCCAGTCTCCGATAGCCCGCATCAGGGGCTGGTCGATGGCGCCGCGATGCTCGATGGTGAGATAGCTGATACATCTTCTTGCATCCACTTGCCAACGACCCTGTGCGTGGACGATGGCGCCGGTTGGGCAGGCATCTATGCAGGCGCTGCACGTTCCACAGCCGCCCAGAGAGGGCTTTGAAGGCTCAAACTCGATACTGGTCAGCAGGAAGCCAAGCAGAAACCAACTCCCGGTGCGAGAATCGATCAGCATGGTGTTCTTGCCAAACCAGCCAAGACCGGCGCGATGGGCTATTTCCCGCTCAAGCAGTGGCGCAGAGTCCACGCAAATGCGGCACTCAGCCCCAGCGTGCTCGCTGGTCAGCCAAGCCTGCAGCTTCTTTAGCTTGCCGCGCACCACACGGTGATAATCCCGCCCAAGCGCATACCGGGCAATACGGGGCTCTCCACCCTTTGGGGCGGCGTCTTGATAGTAGTTAAGGCTGACGGCGATGACCGACCTTGCCGAGGGCAAGAGAGACCGCGGATCGCGCCGAAGCTCAGCATGGCGAGCCATGTAGTCCATGGAGCCATGAAAGTCCGCTGCAAGCCAATCGTGAAGCTGTGAAAACGATTCAACGGGGCCAGCGGTGCATACACCACAATTTGTAAAGCCGAGGGCTAGCGCCTGTTCTCGTAGCGATGCCGTGGGCTGGGCCACTGCCTTACCCCTTCGTCTGGGTCGCGAAAAGCTGATCCGCGCTCGCGACGTCTTTCGCGGCATCCGTTACGTCCAGCTTCAGCGCGTCCATAAGGCTGTTTTCGCCAATCGCAATGGTTACGCGCATGCTGCGCTTCGGCGGCTTGACGGCAACGATCACGAGCCGCTCGTGCCCGCGCTCCCAGAACCAATATCGTGCGCTTGTCCCGGGAATGAATTTGAAATATTGACCAAGCGCGTTCTGGTAGTCGCTCATGATGGCAATGAGGCGCTCATCGTCTGCGCGAGGCTCTTGAACCATTGCCAGCGCCACTTTCCCATCGTACAGCAACGTTCCAAAGCTCATCGTGCTGGTTTCCCAGCCACGCGCGCGGTAAGAGCTCACCTTGAATTGCGGTGGCAACTCTGAGAATTCAACTGCCTTTGTCGGCTGAGGGAAGACCTCCAGGCAGCGTGTTTCGTTATCCCCAACCCGTAGGGCATCGTGGGCGTGAATGAGAAAAAGCGAGCCGGTGTTTTGGAAGTCAGGCCGAACAAATGTGACGTCGGATGCGGCTTTTGCGGCAGCCGTGGAGGCAGGGTCCGTTGTCTCGCCAGCGGGCCCTGACTTTGAGCAGCCGACGGCGGCAACTAGCAGCAAGGCGGCGGGTCGAAGTTTAATCAACAGAAATCACGCGGTAGTTCTGAACGCCGCCGGGAGCGGTCACGCTGATCGTGTCCCCCTGCTTAGCGCCTCGCAAAGCCTGCCCGAGAGGTGAATTGATCGAGATAAGGTCCTCCGCTGGATTCGATTCAAAGTCTCCTACCATCTTTACGATGAACTCTTCATCAAAATCCGTATCAAACAACTTGACGACTGAGCCTATGTGCGCTAGACCGTCGCTCTCCTTTTTTTCAAAAACTTTCGCAAGCTGCAAGGTCTTTTCAAGCTCGGCAATACGCGCATCCAGCCGCGCTTGGTTAAGCTTGGCCTCGTGATAGGCAGCGTTCTCTCGCAGGTCGCCATGGGATTTAGCCTCGCGGATTGCCTCTGCAACCTTCATCCGCACGGGGCCCTTCAGGTCTTCTAGCTCTTTCTTGAGCCTATCGAAGCCTTCGCGAGTCAACAAGATTTCGTTTGCCATCTGGAAGCTATCATTTTAGCATGGCATCCAACGGCCCTTCGGGCCAAGTAACCGTGATTGTCGTGAGTTACAACACGGCGGATAAGTTGGAGCGCTGCCTTGCGGCAGTTGGACAGGATCACCCAGTCATCGTTGTCGATAACGCATCCTCTGACGGTTCAGTGGAAATGGCGCGCATGAAATTCCCGTGGGTGCGCCTTATTGCCAACGAAAAGAACTTAGGGTTTGGGGCGGCCAATAACCAGGGGCTTCGTGAATGCAAGACACCGCTTGCGCTGCTGCTGAATTCGGATGCTTACGCTGACCCCGGCGCGATCGACCGCCTGGCAAGCGTGTTTCAAGATGAAGGGGTGGTCGCCGCTGGCGGCAGGCTGCTCAACCCGGATCGCACTTTGCAGCAATCGTCGTCGAACCAGCTAACCCTTTGGGCCGTATTCTGCGAGCAGACCGGCCTGGAAAAGCTGTTCCCAACGTCCAAGTTCTGGTCGCCCTACTGGAACAGTTCCTCGTTCTCGGCCACGGGGGAGAGTTATCAGGTGATGGGCGCCTGCCTGATGATGCGGCCCGTCGAGTTGTTCGACGAGCGCTTCTTCCTGTACTGCGAAGACACCGAGCTTTGCTACCGCCTGCGAAAGCACGGAAAGATTCTTTATGTGCCGGAAGCCACGTTTATCCACGATCTTGGCTCCAGCGGCTCAGGGGCTAGGTGGCGTTCGGTTGCCTGGTACAACCGCGGCAAAGAGTTGTACTTTTCCATCCATCACGGGGCCATGGCGTCGGGCTGCTGCTGGGTTATGGATAGGTTTGGCGCGCTGTTGCGCGTGCTGATTTCGCTACCCTTGATGGTAGTTAAGCCGAGCAGCGGTGTCGCTAAGCTGAAGACCTTCCTTGCGGTGCTCTTCGCCCCGATTAGCGGCCCGGCTCGACCCTAGCTTCTTCGCCCGCGTGGATAACTTTAACCACGTCAAGCTGTACGGTTTGGTCGATGCCGCCCACCTCCCGATGAGCGATCTTGCGCGAGCGCTTCTGCATGCCAAGCAATAGTTCAGAAAGGCCGTAATCCTGCTTTGTCACGCCTACTACCAGCGTTAACGGCAGGCCCCGCCGCTTGGTGTTAGCGACTTCCCTGCCGGTTGATCTGAGCACCACCACATCCACGACCACTTCATCGCCAGCCACAATCTTCGGCCCAACTCCAGGGGTGTCCTGGCTAGCCGAAGCAAGGCCGATTAGCAGTAGCGTTGGGAGAAGCATCGAAATGACAAGACGAACCAGCAGCGCGGTTTGCCGCTTACGGCAGGCTGCCGGTGATGAGGAACTCGACTCGCTCGGCAATATTCACCGCGTGATCGGCGATCCGCTCGAAATGATGGACCGCAAGCAGCAGCCAACTATCGCTGACAACCAGGTCGGGATGCTTCCTCATGTTGTCGTGAATCTGATCGCGCAGGTCGCGGTAGAGGGCGTCGACATCGTCATCGTCTCTGACGACTTCCCGCACGAGGCTAAGGTCTCGCTTAACGAACGCCTCAAGGGCCTTTCGGAACATATGGCGCGCGACAAGGGAAATCTTGGGAATATCGACGATCTTGGTCTCGCCAAGCTCTCGCTCGATTTTCAGCGTGCAGCGCGCGATGTCCACTGCCAGATCGCCAACCCTCTCAATGTCGGTGGTCACCTTCAAAACCGTGCCGATGACCCGCAAATCGGGGCCCGTAGGCGATTGGAGGGCAAGCATGCGTAAGCAGCGAGCCTCTAGGTCCTTATCGCGAGTGTCGACTTCGTCGTCCTGGCTGAACACTTCGCGCACAAGGGTCTCGTCCAACCTCACAAGCGCTTCGGTCGCCCGCGCAACCATTGCCTCGGCACGACTTCCCATATCCAGCAGGTCGTGCTCTAGCTGGAGGAGTTCGTTATCAAACGCTTGGCGCGCGTGTTGGTGTTCCATGGATGCAAATTGTTAAGACGCTTATCGGGCCGAAATGTGAGCGCCCAGCGGAAAATGGCACTCAAAGGTAACTCCATCCTCGGTCCGGGGAGACGGGTCCTGAGTTCTACAAGTCTCCTGGACAAACCTGCATCTTCCGGCGAAACGACATCCTACCCACTTTGTTCGCGGATCGGGTACTTCACCCTCCTGCGGCTCAGGGAGCTGCATCAGCCGCTCCAGGGTTGGGGCGGAATCGATAAGCGTTTGAGTGTACGGATGGCGCGGATTCTTGAAGATTGCTTCGGTCGGACCAATTTCGACGATGCGACCAAGGTACATCACCGCGACCCTGTCCGCCAGGAACCTTACGGTGGAAAGATCGTGGGATATGTATAAGAACGAGCACTTGAGGTCACGCTGAAGATCCTTGATCAGGTTGAGAATCTGGGCACGAACACTGAGGTCGAGCGCCGCCGTCGGCTCGTCGCAAATGACCAGTGGCGGCCGCGGCGCGATCGCGCGAGCAATGGCCACGCGCTGACGCTGCCCACCGCTTAGCTGGTGCGGATATCGATCCTCAAAGATCGGATCGAGCCCGACTTCCTTAAACAGTTCATCAACTTTGCCCGTCCGCCCCAGTAGGCGCAACGTTTCCATGGCGCATTTGCCAACCTTCCAGCGTGGGTCGAGGCTCGCGTAAGGATCTTGCCACACCATTCCCACCCGTCCCGCCTGACCCCGATGGACGCCGGTAACCTTCTCGCCCAGCAACTCGATGGAGCCGCCAGCTAGATGCTGCAACCCGAGAACGCACCTTGCAAGGGTGGTTTTCCCGCAGCCAGATTCACCGACGATCGCCAGAGTTTCGCTTTGGTGAACCTCAAGCGAGACGCCATCAACCGCTCGAACCGCACCGCCGGGCCCGGGGAACTCAACGCGGATATCGTTAAGCTTGAGAATGGAATCCACTAGGCTTCATCACCCGAATGGCGGCGGCTCCAAAAGAGCCGCTCTCCAAGCTTGCGCAGAAAGTCTTCCGAATCCACAACGATGAGCCTCGTCGTGCGCGGCGAACGCCGCACAAGGACTTCGTCCTCGTTGAGCAGGTGCAGACGGTAATGCCCGTCCGCGGAAAGCACGGTTTCGCCGTTGGTGTGAACTTTAACCCGTAGCACCGCCTCTGGCGAAAGGATAAATGGGCGCGAGTTCAGCGTGTGGGGTGCGAGAGCAGTAATCGTAATGCCCTGCACATGGGGATCAAGGATCGGGCCACCCGCGGATAGGTTGTAGGCAGTAGAACCGGTTGGCGTGCAGACAATCAGGCCATCAGCGGGATAGGTGGAAATCTTGCGCGCGCCAACGAAGACATCAAACGTGAGCATGCTGGTGGCAACTGCCCGCTGGAGCACCATCTCGTTGAGAGAATGGATCACGGCAAGCGTCGAGTTGCCGCGGATAATGTCAGTCTGTAGCATCATCCGGTGTTCAATCACCGATTTGCCATCAAAGAACTCGCTGAGCGCCGCGCCGACTTCCCCGCCTGAACATTGAGTTACGAAGCCGAAACGCCCGTAATACACACCGAGGATCGGCGTGCCCTGCTCAGAAACGTGATTCGCGGCCCGGATGAGGGTGCCGTCTCCGCCGAAGGTCACTACGAGATCGCAGTTGCCCATGTCGAGGTCCGCAAATGGCGGGACGCCAACTAACGGAGCACTGATGGCATCGCTGGCAACATCCGCTCCCTTGCCTCTAAGCCATGAGGCAGTTTTCTTGGCCGCTTCGACGGCGTCGGGCCGTCGAGCGTTTACCAGCAGATGGATGCGCACGGGAGAAGTTTAACCTGCTGCCTTAAGGCGTTGCAGATTATTCTTCGCATCGGCGTTATTGGGGTCAATTTTCACCGCCTTTTCCAGCGTTGCAATCGCTTCGGCGCGCTTGTTCTGGCGCTCAAGACTGATGGCAAGGTTGTTGTAGGCGGGCACAAACTTCGGGTTGAGGCGGATCGACTCCTTGAACTCCGTATCTGCTTCAGCGAGTTTTGAATCCTGGAGCGCGATGAGACCAAGGCCGTTATGCGCCTCCGCGATCTCCGGGTGGCTCAGGATGACCTGGCTGTAGTGATATTTCGCGCCTTCGCTATCCTTCGATTGGTACAGAGCGTTCGCAAGCTGCAAGCGAAGGTCGTAACGTTCTGGATACTGGCGGAGCAGTTCCTTCCAGACTGCAGTCGCCTTGGCGTACTCGCCCATCTTGGCGCAAGCGGCAGCATAGTCCTGCTTGTATTCCTTGCTGGTGGTAACCAGGCCCATCAGCTTTTCAAAGCAGGTGGCGGCATCCGCATAATTTGCTCGCTTGTAGTACAGGAGACCGAGGTTGTTCAACGTGTCGATGTCGTTCGGAGCAAGGTCGATAGCTTTCTTGTAAGCGGTCAATGCGCCTTCTTCGTCGCCAGTTTGGTACCGCAGAACGCCGAGGTTGAACCAGAGGCCAGCATTGTCGCCCATGCTCGTCATCAAGGCTTCGTAGAACTTACGAGCCTCCGTTCGTCGGCCGAGGCGAGCGTAGGTCTCGCCGAGGCTGAGGGAAAGCGCATTATCGTCGGGGTTCAGCTTGTGAGCGCGCTCAAGATAGGAAAGGGCGCGATCACTTCGGCGGATGCGAAGGAAAGCGTATCCCGCGTTGCGGGCGAACATCCGGTTCTCGGGCCGGTAGTCGCTTGCCTTAGCAAACGCGTTCGCAGAATCTGAGTAGTCCCTAGTGGCTTCGCAAGCAACGCCGAGGTTGTTCCATATAAACGGATCGGACGGCTTTAGCGTGGTCGCCTTCTTAAACTCAGAAGCGGCTTTGGGATATTGGCGCTGCTGCAGGAAAATGGTGCCGATGTTGTAGTGAGCTTCGCCGCGCGTCGGGTCTAGCTGGGCAACGGTTTGATACTGGTCCAGCGCTTTGTCAAGCTGGTTCAAAGACATGTAGCAGGAGCCAAGATTGTTGCGGACTTCAAGATCCTTCGGATGGGCAGCAGCCGCCTTTTCCAGCAGCGGGCACGCATCGGCGGGCCGCTCGCTTCTTAAGTACATGAAACCAAGCCATGCCTGCACGTCGGCGTTCTCTGGGTCTTCCTTGTAGAGACCTTCAAACAGCTTGATGGCATCCGGCATCTTGCCCTGGTGATACACCTCAATGGCGTCGATCACCCGCTGCTGGAATTTTGGATCCGGACCAGCATAAAGGATGGAAGAGGCCACAAGGGCTAAAGACAAAGCTGCAATGAGTCTTTTCATGGTTTGAGTTTAAGTACTTACGGTTAGAGACGGTTCAGATTCTAATGAGGCGTCATTATTTTGCTTAAGGCGTTTTCGTAGCTCTCTTTGAGCTCGCTGAGATTCCACTTGAAAGACTTGCCGCCGACGCCGATGGTGAGGCCGCTTCCGCTTGCTTTTCCGATATGGGAAACCGACAGCCCTTTCGACTTGGCGAGAGTTTCAATTTCTTCTGCGTTGCCGGTAGCGCCGATGACCACATCTCCCGGAATTTCGCCGAAAAGCGCGCTCGTCGGGTTATTTCCTGCTAGCTCTGCATTCAGACCGCCGGTCTTCAAGGCAAGTTCCGCTAGCGCGACGGCAGGGCCGCCCTGGCTGGAATCGTGGGCGGAAACAATGAGCTTTCGCTTGGCGGCTTCGACAAGGAACTCGGCAAGGGCTTTCTCGCCCTTCAGGCTCGGGTTGGCCGGATAGCCGTCTTCGACTCCGCACACAACCGCGGCGTACGCGGAAGCGCCAAGGCCCAGATGCGGATCAGATTCGCTCGGGACCTGCACCAAATACAATTCGCTGCCCGCAGGCGGCGCAATCGGTAATCGATCCACAGCATTCTCGATAACACCAAGCATGCCAATCATGGGCGTTGGCGGAATTTCGCCAAGATCGCTGTGGTTGTAAAAGCTTACGTTGCCCGAGATGACGGGCGTGCCCATCGCCTCGGCCGCTTCCGCGATGCCGCGCACCGCTTCTGCGAACTGCCAGAAGGAGACTGGATTTTGGGGGCTGCCGAAGTTCAGGCCATCGGTTACCGCAGTCGGCATTGCGCCGCTGCAAGCCACGTTTCGGGCGGCTTCCACCACTGCCAATCGGCCACCTCGGCGCGGGTGCTGGGTGGTTAAGCGCTCATTGCCATCGATGGTGACGCTTATTCCTTTCTTCGTTCCGCGGGGGGCAAGCACAGCAGCATCGCTGTCGCCGGGCAACTCGATGGTTTGGGTTTGGACCTGGGTGTCGTATTGCTCGTAAACCCATCGCTTGTTGGTGATCTCAGGGGCTCCGAGCAGTTTCAGAAGAGCCTGGTGAGGATCGACGTTTGGCAGGTTTGACGGGTTAAAAGCGGCGGCCTTTCGGAAAGAGTCCGGCTCTTCTTCCACGCCCTGATAGACCGGGCAGTGGTCGGTCAGTAGCTTGGGATCAACTTTCGCTTCCACCTTGCCAAATCGGGTGACGGTTACCTGGCCGTCGGCGGTGACTTCGCCGATGACCACCGCATTAAGACCCCAACGATGGAACACTTCCAGCACTTCGCCTTCTCGCCCCTTGTGGGCTACCGCCAGCATGCGCTCCTGACTCTCGCTTAGCATCAGCTCGTAAGCGGCCATGTCGCGCTCGCGCATCGGAACCTTATCGAGGTTGATCGACATGCCGACCGCGCCTTTGCTCGCCATTTCAACGGTGGAGCAGGTTAGCCCGGCTGCGCCCATGTCTTGAATCGCGACAATCGCGCCGGTCTCCAGCGCTTCCAGCGTGGCTTCGATAAGCTGCTTCTCGGCGAAAGGGTCTCCAATCTGAACATTCGGCCGCTTGGCCTGGTTGTTATCGTCAAGAGCGTCGCTGGCAAAGGTCGCGCCGTGGATGCCGTCCTTACCGGTCGATGATCCGAGGTAGATGACCGGGTTGCCGACACCGGAGGCGGCGGCGGTGGTGATCTTCGAGGTCTCCAAAAGGCCGACGCACATCGCGTTCACCAACGGGTTGCCTGAATATTTGGGGTGGAAACCAACTTCCCCGCCAACGGTAGGAACGCCCACGCAGTTGCCGTATCCGCCGATACCCTGCACCACGTGCTCGAACAGGAACTTGTTGCGGTCGATGATCACCTGATCGGTTTTGCCGTCCGGCTCAATCGGGCCAAAGCGAAGTGAATTGAGCCCGGCGATCGGGCGGGCCCCCATCGTCAAAATGTCTCGGATGATGCCCCCGACTCCGGTGGCAGCGCCCTGATACGGCTCGACTGCCGAGGGGTGGTTGTGAGATTCCACCTTCATGGTGATGCCGAGGCCATCGCCGATATCCACCACGCCGGCGTTTTCAAGGCCATCGCCTTCCATCGCTTCCTTGTACTTGGCGAAGAGCGAGAGAATTGGGCGGCTGTACTTGTAGCCGCAGTGCTCGCTCCACATTACGCTGAACATGCCGAGCTCGGTGTAGGTTGGCTCGCGGCCCAGCAATTTCACAATAAGTTCGTACTCGAATGTGGTCAGCCCCATGGACGTGTAAACTTCAGGCTGAGTGGCAAGGCTCATGATGCTAAGTATAGCTTCCCTGACCCTGCTGGCACTTGCGGGCTGCCAACCCTCGGCTACGCCCTATGTTGGGGATTGGAAGGGCTCGCGGGTGTACCAAATCCAACCTGGCGACAATGCGCTTCTTGCCAAACACATCGCGGAAGTTAAGCTGACGGTGTACTCCAACGGAACTTTCAAACTGTATGACGGCGGCTTAACCGCCGAGGGGCGGTTGGATGTGGATTCCGATGGCAGCGCCAAGCTTCGCATCCTCACGATGCTGAGCGTACGCTCGGACATGGATGAATCCAAATTTCCGAAAGTGACCAAAGAAGGAGATAAGCTGGTGTACAGGAATGGGCTGATCGACTCGAAGGAAGCGGAGCTAACGAAGGTTTCGGCAACCGATTCATCTCTCCGTCCGTAAACTATTGCAACGAGGAAACCTAAATGACCTGGATCGCAATTATTGTCGTCGTCGTCCTGTTCTTGCTTTTTATCGGCATGTACAACGGACTCGTCCGCTCACGGGTCGAGGTCGATAACGCCTTTTCCCAGATCGACGTGCAGCTCAAGCGCCGATACGATCTCATCCCCAACCTGGTGGAAACCGTGAAAGGGTACATGAACTTCGAGCAGACCACGCTTGAAAAGGTCATCCAGGCTCGAAACATGGCGCTCGGCGCAAAGTCGGTAAATGAAAAAGCCGCTGCCGACGGACAAGTCACCTCGGCTTTGAACGGCTTCTTTGCAATCGCTGAGAGCTACCCGGACCTGAAGGCGAATCAGAATATGCTCTCGCTACAGGAAGAGCTAAAGAGTACGGAAAACAAGATCAGCTTTGCGCGCCAGTATTACAACGACTCGGTGACTGCCTACAACACGAAGCTACAAGTGTTCCCATCGTCAATCATCGCCTCGATGGGCGGATTCACGCCACGCGATCTGTTCGTGGTTGAAAATGCTACTGAGCGCGAGAACGTGCAGGTTAAGTTCTAAGCCGCTTTCCGCACTGCTGCCGACTGTTCGGGGAAAAGCTCGATGACGTTCGAGTCTGGATTAGCCGTGATGAGGTCAATGTCTTGTTCCACGTACAGCTCGGATCGTCGGCAGATCTGATAGTAAAAGATCACCGACGCTACAACGTAGATGGTGGCAAACATTGGAACCATAGCTACTATTGGTATGGCGCTGGGGGAAGCAAACTTAAGAGACTGCTCTAGAAATCCGGGCTTTATACGGGGAACAGGTGGTCAAGCGGCTCGGTTGAGAGCCCTTCCAGCGAGAGAATGCCGACTTTGCTGAGATATTTGGCTGAAATGCGGCGCGGCATCAGACTCAGAACCCAACGTTTGTTATCCGTTATGCCGTAGCTGTTGGCAGACTTCAGCGCTTTCCTCGCCTGTGCCGACCTTCCGGCCATCAGATAGAGCGCATTCAAATGCAATGCGCACCGGCCAAGGCGGAACCGGCCGCCCACTTGGTTATGAGTTCTGGACAACAGGGCGTCGGCGTTGGCAAGGATGGTTTCGCGCACGCGGATTTCCTCTGCAAGCTGCTTCTTTGATCGCGAATAGCTGTTACTGGTGTGCTGACGCCATTGCGTTAGCTGCTCGATTTGAGGGGGTTCAACGTTGTAAAGAACGCCGCGCCCCGTCCACGCGGGCCCGCTATAATCCTCCTTAGGCGGCAACTCAAAGCAGCAGTTGGCACTTCCATGCAGGGCCAAACCCATCAGCCCAACCCAGTCTCCTGAATACCGCAACCGCTCATCAAACCTGATCAGGCCTTTGCGGAATACCAGTGAACTGGCCAAGACCCTGTTCTCCTCAAACAAGTACGGCAGCAGGTCGACGCTCACCTCGCGTGGCCAATCCCCATGCTGGTTCACGTAACGAACCTCGCCTTCTTCCGTAATCTGCGCGCCGAGCGTAAAACCCCAATCCAGCCCGGTGCTTTCGAGGCCAAACGCTTGCAGCTCAATCTTATTGGGCGCCCACTTATCGTCGGAGTTGATGACGGCGATCCAATCGCCCTGTGCCATGTCGAGGGCGCGGTTGAGGGTTCCGTAGGTTCCCAGATTCTCTTCGTTCTGCTGAACGCGAAGGTTAGGGTAGTCGAAGCTTTTCAGCTTCGCGAGGCTGTCATCGGTGCTGCCGTCATCCACGACGATAAGCTCGTGAACCGGCAAGGTCTGCGCCATCACGCTTTCCACCATCTCGGCGATGTACCGCGAGTGGTTGTAGCTTGGGCAAATGACGGAGACCTTGAAATCCATGGGTTTGTTCTGGCAGTTCGGCTTGCAATTGGAATCTACCGAATACGCGTAAACGTTGAATAATATGAACGTTCGTCAACATTCAAAGGGATCAAAGGCTGAAATCTAAAGAATTCTAATATTGCCTTTAGGACTTTTGACTTTTTGTTAAGTCGGAACGACTTATAATCAAACCATGGTCCAACATCTCGCATTTCTCGGTCCCGATCAGATGGCGCTGATGATTCCAATCATCGCACTTCTGATTCCCATTGTGGCGATCTTGGTTAAGCACCAGCAGCATATGGCGGAATTGATGCACCGCGCGCCTCAGCAGATGACGGCTAATCCGGAAGTTGAGATGATGCGACAGGAGATCGCGGAGCTGCGGCAGCACATGATGCGGCAAACCATGGCGCTCGATGCCATTCAGGAAGCCCAGCGGAAGGAGTTGCGCCAGTGAGCATCTTCCTCGCTGATCTCGCGACCGACCTTCTTTCTCCGCCCGTACTAAAGCAGCTGGTGGCGCTCATCGCGTTCACCGGTCTGTTCGGAACAATGCTTATTAGGTCACTGCTTCGCCACCAACAGAAAATGGCCGCACTCATGATTTCTCAGGTTGGCGCAAATTCAACCAAGGAGAATGAGGACCTTCGGCAAGAGGTAGCGCAACTACGGCAGCAGCTTACGCAGCAGGCCTTGGCCCTCGATGCACTGCAAGAGGCGCAAAGGAGGGAGCTACATAGATGAATATGATGAACACCAACTTCACGGGCCAGCTTCTGACAGCGCCGGTGCTCGATCAACTTGCGCCGATGGTGGTGAGCATTGGCTTCTTCGCCGTCATCATCGTGATGGCTCTGCTTCGACATCAGCGCAAGATGGCGGAATTGATGCATAGCCAGATCGATAACCAGGCGAACTCAAATATTGAACTGCGGCTTGCCTCGCTTGAGAGCCAGGTAGCGGATTTACGGACCCTGTTGCACCGCGAGATCATTCAGCAGGACAGCCTCACGCCTCCTCGAATGCCCTCGGAAGCGCTGCAAAACAGGCTGGGACAGTAATCGATGGACCCGGCAACCGCAAAGCATTTAGCCGACGAGATTGCGTTCCTGCTTTTTGTTCTCATCTCCGTGGGATTTGTTACCGTGCTGATGCTGTTGCAGCATCAGCGCCGAACAGCGGAGCTAATTCACAAGCAGATCGAAGATCAAGATCAATCGAACATGGGCAAGCGGCTTGAGGCGATTGAAGGACAGTTGCAGGATCTGCGGGCGCTGATGCACTCGCAAATAATCCAGCAGGACGCGGCGCAGCCGTTGCCGCCGAGCACGGCGGTGGAGAATCTACAGCACCGCGTGAGCCAGAAGTAGCCTATCGCCTGCGAAGATCGATTCGAAGGGACTTAGGCTGCATCCGTGGAACTTTTGATACGCCGAGAACGGTAACTGGTTGTAATCGTCGTCAGTCCAGTTACTTAAGGGAGCTATCTCGTTGGAAAAACCCGTCCTTCTCGCGACAACTTTCGGAGTTTTATTAAGTTGTTATTGGTTTTCGTTTAGAGCCCTGCTTGCAGCAGGCAGAATGAAACTTAACGTTCCCCGCTTAATCCTCGGATTCATCCTTGCTTATCCTATCTGCGCCTTCTTTGAGATTCTGTTTGTACCGATGTGCGGCGGCCCCCCAGTTAGCTGGATGTACTCTCTGCTTGGATGTCTCTATTCAGCCGCAATTTCGCAGATGACGGACGCAAGTTACCGTCGGAGAATGCTCGCCTACGGATTCATCGCCTTCGTGATTTGTGCCGTGCCTTCTTTTGAGCACTGCGGTTGAACTTAATCGCAACCGTCTACTTGCCGTCGAAGCTGGTTGTGATCTTGCTGGTGACCGACTTCTGAAGCTTCCAGTCTTTGCCGACCTTGATCCAGGTGTCGATGGTCTCCGCCTTGAGCGTGAAGGCGTGCGACTTCTTATCGGGGGACTCAAGGGAGCCGCTCATATTGCCAACCACGCTTACTTCAGCGCTTGAGCCGGTTTCCTTAACGCTCAGAATCTTCTTCGCCCACTTGATGTTGCTGAAATGGCCGCGCATGCCTTGGAAATCCTTCACCACATGGTCTCGATTCACGGTCTTGCCCTGGGCGGTGGCGGTGAAATCATCGGTCATGATCGTCTTGAACGTGGCGAAATCCTTCTTGATGAAGGCTTGCGTCATTCGATCGTATTCAGCCTGAATCGCTTTCTGAGTTGGGGGGTTGTTTGCGAGCGAGGTCGCCGCAACCACGGCGAAGAGCGGATAGGCAAGCCTTTTCATCAGAGCTATCTTACCAAAGCACTATGTATGGCTCTGGCTACATCACCTTCAGGCCAGCGGCGTTCCAGTCATCCAGGAAGCGCTTCAGACCGATGTCGGTGAGCGGGTGCTTGAACAGCATCTGCATGATCTTGAATGGCATCGTGGAAACATGCGCGCCTGCCTCGACCGCCTGCACCACGTGCAGCGGATGCCGAACGCTTGCCACCAGAATCTCGCTATCAAAACCGTAGTTGTGGATCATCTCCACGCTCGCCGCAACCGCGTTCATGCCGTCATCGGAGATATCGTCCACGCGCCCCACGAAGTTGCTGATGTAGGTCGCGCCCGCCTTGGCGGCAAGCAGCGCCTGGCTAACCGAGAAGACCAGCGTCACGTTCGTTCGAATGCCCTTCTCGCTCAGCGTGCGAACTAGGCGGATGCCTGGCTCGATGAGCGGGACCTTGACCACGATATTCTCGCGCCAAGAGCTGATCTCCAGAGCCTCTTTCAGCATGTCGTCATAGTTCGTGGCGACGACCTCGGCGCTGATATCACCATGAGGAAGGATGTCGCAGATAGCGGTGACGGTTTCCTTAAAACCTTTGCCCGATTTTGAGATGAGGGTTGGGTTGGTTGTGACTCCATCCACAATGCCCCACTGGGCGGCCTGACGTACTTCTTCGATGTCTCCGGTATCCACGAACAGCTTCATACTTCAGGCTATTCTACTTCCCTCCCGGCGACCGCGGACGGCCATAATCGGCGTGGAATGCAGTTTGCCGATACGATTGTTGCCTTGATCACCGGAGCGCCTCCCGCGCCGGTTGCCTGGGTGCGGCTTTCGGGTCCGGATAGCTTTGCAATTGCCCGCCAGGTGCTGCCAAGTTTTGCCGCCCGGCCGAACTATGCCGAGTTTGGCAAGTACATCTTTGGCGAGGAAGGGTACGCGATTGCGTTCGAGGAAGGGCGAAGCTACACGGGCGAGGAGTCAGTCGAGCTTTCCATTCATGGGGCGCTTGCCTCCGTTCGCGCGCTAGTGGACGCCTGCCTTGCGGCAGGCGCTCGGCTTGCCGAGCCGGGCGAATTCACACGCCGGGCGTTCATGAATGGGCGCATCGACTTAAGCGAGGCGGAAGCCGTGCGAGACACCATCGACGCCGCCACCGAACGGCAACTGCGCTCGGCCAACGCCCAGCGCAGCGGCGCGCTGCGGGCGGAGATTGAGGCTATCGAAGGCTTGGTAATCGACGTGCTCGCGGCGGTGGAGGCTTCGGTGGATTTCAGCGAGGAAACCGGCCCTTTCGATGTCCCTTCAGCGCTGTCTAAGCTTGGGTTGGCCCAGGTTCGGACGGAGAAGCTGCTTTCGACCGCCAATACGGGACGGATCGTGCGAGAGGGCGCGCGCATCGCGCTTCTTGGTCGGCCAAACGTGGGGAAATCTTCCCTGTTCAACGCCTTGCTGGGCGCGTCGCGGGCGATCGTGACCGCAGTCCCCGGCACCACCCGCGACACGCTTGAGGAAGGGTTGATTCTTGGCGGGCTGAGGGCGGTTCTGACCGACACCGCCGGATTGCGCGACGCCCAAGACGAGGTTGAGAAGATCGGGGTGGGACTCTCGAAGGAAGCGGGCGAGAACGCCGACCTTATTTGGTTCCTGATCGATGCCGCCGAAGGGCCCTCGTCCGAAGATGAAGAATTCCTGCAGGCGATGCAGCGGCCGGTGCTGAAGATCGCCAACAAGACCGACCTCGCCCCTGCTCCGCAGGGCTGGCTGGGGGTCAGTGCGACCACCGGGGTCGGCCTGCCCGAACTGATCGCCGCCTCGGAGGCGGCGTTTGCGCCGGTTACGGAGACGCTCACGATCTCCTCTCGCCATACGGGCGCCTTGCTGGAAGCGAAAGAGTCTCTCGAAGCAGCTATCGAGGGGTTGGGGCATGATTCGCCGAGCGATCTCATTACCGTTCACTTGCAAACCTCGCTGCATGCCCTTGGCGAGCTGACCGGCAAGACCGCAAGCGTAGATATTCTCGACCAGGTATTCAGCCGATTCTGCGTTGGGAAGTAGCTTTGCGGTACCTTGAGGGTGGCAATGAACGAGGGCCAGCGCGCATATAACATCATGAGGGGATTTCTCACCAGCGAATGGGATCGGATTCGGCGGATCGAGAGCGAGCTTTTCGGTACCCCGCAGGAAGCGCCGTGGGCCGCCGAGCAGCAAGCGGAAACGCCAACTGCAACACCACCTGCCGCGCCGCTTTCAAAAGAGGATGCCAACACGACTGCCCGCAAACTGCTGGGAGTAACGGAAACCGCGACTTACGATGAGATTCGCGATGCGTTTAAGCGGCTAAATGAGCGTTCGGACCCCGATAAGTTCCCGGAAGGCTCGAAAGAGCGCGAGAATGCCGCCCAAATCCAGAAGCGCATCCAGTGGGCTTACTCGCTGCTTTCTGCGCCGTTCGATAGCTCTGAAAAAAGATTCAAGTCGCTGGAGATATAGCTCGGGCGGACTGCATATCGCGTATTGAGTGTTCGCGCATAACAGTTTTGGCGTTCCATATGCCTAGGGTGGACCGCTTCTGCGCTAAAACCAGTCCGTAGTACTAAGGACCATGAATATCCCCATTTTATTGACCTTGTTCGCATTGCAGCCTACCGGTGAAATGATCCAACTCGATGTCGATGCACGAGAGGCTGCTTTTGGGGTGTTTCATACCCACGAAATAATTCCCGCAAGACCGGGCAAGCTCACACTCTCGTTTCCAAAGTGGACGCCCGGGAACCACGGTCCCACCGGCCCAATAAACGAGATGATTAACCTGACGTTTAAGGCAGCCGGGCGCACGCTCGAATGGCGCAGGGACGACGTAAACATGCTCCAATTTCACTTGGAGGTGCCTAAGGGCGCCGATTCGGTGGAGGTGCATTTTGACATTGCCGCGCCCGCCAGGGCTGATTTCACCCCCAACATGGCCCGACTTCACTGGCTGAAATTGCTGCTTTATCCAACCGGTTCGAAGTCAGACCAGCTCTTGGTGAACGCAAGCGCTTCACTTCCCGCCGGATGGAAACTCACCTGCCCTCTGCTTGCCGAGCCAACTCCGGTAACCGCCAAGTTCCCTACAGTTTCACTTCGTGAACTAGCCGACTCTCAAGCGCTTATGGGCGCAAATCTCCAACGCGAAATGATTGGAGACCAGGAGGAGATCGATATCTTCACCGATTTGCCGGAAAGCGGCAAGATGGGAGCCCAGATCAAGGATTGCTGCAAGCACTTGGTTACTGAAAGCCAAAAGCTCTTCGGCAGCAGCCATTATCGCCGCTACAACTTCCTTCTGACACTTACCGATCAGCTCGATACCAAGGGGGTTGAACACCAAGAGTGCACTGAGGTGGGCATGGGCGCTTCCACGTTTGAGAATCCTTACGGAGTCATGGCTTTTGGCGAATTAATGTGCCACGAATTCATGCACAGTTGGAACGGCAAATATCGTTGTCCAGCCGGGCTCGCCACGTCCGACTATGACAGTCCGATGAAGGGTGACCTGTTATGGGTTTACGAAGGGATGACCCAGTATCTCGGCAAAGTCATGGCTACACGCACCGGGTTTGAAACACCGGATCAGTTCAGGAATGAACTGGCCATCACTGCCGCCAACATGCAATGCCGGTATGGGCGTAGCTGGCGCTCGGTGGAGGATACATCTATCGCCGCCCAGATACTTCGGCTTCAGGACGTGCGGTGGCGAGGTGGACGCCGGGGCCAAGACTACTACGAGGAGATGGTGCCGATTTGGCTCGAAGTGGACTCAATCATTCGCCTACAGTCTCGCGGCGCTAAATCGCTTAATGACTTCACCAAGGATTTCTTTGGTGGCCCTGGTGGGCAGCGCACGATGAAGACCTATACCTTTGATGACCTTGTCCGAAGCCTGAACGGCGTGACCGCTTATGACTGGGCTTCCTTATTTAGAACCCGCACTCGAAGCCTCCAGCCACAGCTTTCACTAGCAGGCATCGAGAACTCGGGATGGAAGTTCATCTACGACGACAAGCCGTGGACTGGCATTCGGCCCGGCGCGCCGCCCAAGAAAGGCGTCGTGGATAACGACGCCTTCTACACCATTGGAGCCAGGATTGATAGCGACGGCACGGTAACCGAAGTTCACCTGGACATGGCGGGCGGCTTAGCCGGTCTCCGCCCGGGGATGAAGGTGGCGAAAGTGAATGGGATGGCGTTTTCAAATGAGAACTTTCTCAAGGCGCTCGCATCCAGAACCCCTCTTGAATTGGAGGTCTCCTACGGCGGTTCCACGCGAACCTTGCATGTTGCCTACGCAGAGGGACCCCGATATCCGCACCTGGTCCGGGATGAAACTAAGCCCGACCTGTTGTCGGAGATACTTAAACCGCTCGCGAAACCTTGAGATGCCCTAGCTATTGATTTCGGGACCAATTGGTGGCTCTGAAAAGAGATTCAAGTCGCTGGAGATGTAGCGCCGCGCCGCCTTTCGGTATGGCGCGGGCATCGCAATTGCCTCAAGTTCGTCTTTCCTAACCCACCTTAGGTCTTTTTCACTCCGAGCAGGGCCCTCGTGGACGTGCAGCACCACCCGATGATGGGTGACGGTGTAGCGAAGGCTGCCCAGCTTCTCCGCCTTCGGCGGTTGCGCCTGGGTGGGGAATCGCCACATTCCCGCCCACCACTTGCCGGCTGGAATTTGCTCCAGCCCGTACTCATCTTTGCGCCTTGCGATTAGGCAATGTTCTTCCTGCCTGACAACGGCTTTCTGGGGGCTGGCGGTTGGTAGTTCTAGCGTTTTGCCTTCCCTCTTTGCCACGCAAAGCTCTTGGAGTGGGCATTCCTCGCAGCGCGGCGCTCTGCCTTTTTGGCCGGGCAGACAAACGGTGGCCCCAAGTTCCATCAGCGCCTGATTCCAATCCCCGGGCCGTAGCGGGTGAACAGTCTGACAAGCCCAGTCCCAAGCGGCCTTCGACAGCTTCGCGCCGCTTGAGGCGTCGCCGGTCAAACGGGCGTAAACCCGCTCCACGTTGCCATCCACAAGCGGGGTTGGCTCGCCGAACGCAATCGAGGCGATTGCGCCGGAGGTGTAGCGCCCCACTCCAGACACCTTGCGCCAGCCTTCAGCGTTCGTGGGCAGCGGCTTGCCCGCAAGCTCGCGGGCGGCTTGATGCAGCATCTTCGCACGGCGATAGTAGCCAAGCCCCTGCCACGCGGCGAGCACTTCCTGCTCGTCCGCCCGCGCCAGCGCTTCAACATCGGGAAACTGCGTCATCCAGCGCTGGAAGTAAGGCAGCACGGTGGCGACCTGCGTCTGCTGCAGCATGATCTCGCTTACCCACACGCGGTAAGGCGAGGGGTCCTGCCGCCACGGCAGATCGCGCCGGTTGGCGTCGTACCAATCCAGCAGCTTTGAGTGCAGATCGCCAGAGGGCAAGCTAGCGGTCCTGAAGGATGGCGATGCCCGGCAGCGCCTTGCCTTCAAGGAACTCCAGGCTTGCGCCGCCGCCCGTGCTTACGTGGCTCATCTTATCGGCAACTCCGAACTGATCGACCGCCGCCGCCGAGTCTCCGCCACCGACGATTGTCAGGCCATTGGATTCCGCCATTGCTTCCGCGACGCCCTTGGTGCCCGCCTCGAACGGCTTCATCTCGAACACGCCCATCGGTCCGTTCCAGAGCACAGTACCGGCAGACTTGATGATTTCCGCAAAGCGGCCGGTGGACGCAGGGCCGATGTCCGCGCCGATCTTGTCGGCGGGGATGGCGGTGTCCGCCACCACCTGGGTCGAGGCAGTTTCTGTTAGCTCGGAAGTCCCCACGAAATCGGTTGGCAACACGATCTTATCGGGGTTGTTCTTAAGCAGGGTGGCCGCGTAGTCTAGGTTCGATTCATCGAGGAGGGATTTGCCAATTTCCTTGCCTTGCGCCTTGAGGAAGGTGAACGCCATGCCGCCGCCGATGATGATCTTGTCCACCTTCGGAAGCATGTTGTCGATGAGCGCGATCTTATCCTTCACCTTCGCGCCGCCCATGATGGCGACGAACGGATGCTTGGGGTTCGCGACCGCTTGGCCCAGGTAGTCGATTTCCTTCTCAATGAGGAATCCCGCGACTCCCGGCAGGATGTGGGCGATCCCCTCTGTCGAGGCGTGGGCGCGGTGGGCGGTGCCAAAGGCGTCGTTCACATAGAGCTCGGCCAGGTTGGCAAGCTGGGCGGCAAATGCGGGGTCGTTCTTCTCTTCTTCGGGGTGGAAGCGCACGTTTTCAAGCAGAAGCACATCGCCGTCCTTCATCTTGGCGACCAATGCCTCAACCTCTGCGCCGATACAATCCGGTGCCAGCGGTACGAAGTGGTCAAGAAGGTTGGAGAGTCGCTTGGCGACTGGCGCTAAAGAGAACTCGGGGGTTACGCCCTTCGGCCTGCCGAGGTGGCTGGCAAGGATGACCCTCGCGCCCTGCTCCATCAGGAACTTGATAGTCGGAAGAGCCTCGCGGATGCGGCGATCATCGGTAATTCGATCTCCATCCAGGGGCACATTGAAATCGCAACGAACAAATACACGCTTGCCGGACGCGCTGATATCGCGCACCGACTTCTTGCTGAGGATAACCGGGGTAGCGGCCATAATGGCCAAGTTTACCGGGCGAGCGGGCGCGTAACTGGAATCAGAACCACCGACAGCATCGCAACCGCCGCGCTGAAGATGAACGGAGCGGCTTGGCCCTTGGCATCCCAAAGCCAGCCACCGAATGTGCTGGCGGCGAGGGTGCCAAACCCGGTGACCATATAGAACAGGCCCATCGCGCGGCCCTTGGCATCCTTGGGCGAAGCATCGGCGATCAGCGCCTTACTCACGCCGTCGGTTAGCGCCATATAGACTCCGTACAGCGGGAACAGCAGCCAAATCCAATGGTCGTTGGTGAACGCAAGTCCGGCATAGGAAATCGCAAAGACAAACCAACCGATACCGATGAGCCACCACCGGCCAATTCGATCGCTGAGTTTAGCGAAGGGGCTGGAGCCGACCATGTAGGTGACGTTGTAACACGCATAGGCGAGGATCACATTCGCGAAGCTGAGACCCACTTTGTTCGCCCTGAGCAGGATGAGCGCATCGCTGCTATTCGCCACCGCGAAAAGCGCGCACAGGCTAAGTGCGCGCCAGTATTCAGGCGGCAACTCAAGCTTGGGGAGGGCGGGCTTACTCTCAGCCTTGGGTGTTCGGGGCCTCTCCTTATCTTTGATGGTCATCACCAGCAGAACGGCAATGAATCCCGGGATCCCTGAGAGCAGGAAGATGTTTCGGAAGCTGATGTTGGAAAGGGTGATCAGGAAGTACACCAGCAGCACGCCGATGAGCGCGCCGGCAGTATCCATCGCGCGGTGGAAGCCAAAGGCTCGCCCATATTCCTCCGGCTCGGCGGCGTCGGCAATCATTGCATCGCGAGCGGTAGTGCGAACGCCTTTGCCGAACCGATCAAGCAGCCTTGCGCCGAGCGCCCCGTACCAAATAGTGCTTAGACCGAGTAGAGGCTTGGCCGAGTTAGAAATCACATAGCCCCAAGCGACGAGACTGGCCCGCTTGCCGGTGGCGTCGGACCAAAACCCTGAGGCGCCTTTCATGATGCTTACCAGCGATTCCGCCGCGCCTTCGATGATGCCCAGATAGGCAACCGGCGCTTTGAGCACGCCGGTAACGAAAAGCGGGATGATGGGATACACCATCTCCGAGCAGATGTCGGCCAGCAGGCTAACCCAGCTCAGCTTGACGACCACCGGGCTCAGCGGCTTGTGCGGCGTCTTTTCCTGCTTCGAAAGGTTTCTCACGATGCGCTTGCCGCAAGCTTAGCAGTCTCTTCGGGCATTACTGCCTTCAGCGCGGCGAGGGCGACTTCGATCTGAGAGTCGTCTGGCTCCTTGGTGGTCAGGTACTGAGTCATGAGGCCGGGCCAGAACAGCGCCATGACGAATTTCTGATTGCGGAATTTGCCGGCGAAGCGAATTGCCTCGTAAGCAAAGCCGCTGACCAGCGGAAGAATCAGCAGTTCAAGGAAGAAGCGGACGGTGACCGCCGCCAGTTTGCTGTGCTCAAGCGAAGCAAATGGATAGCGCGGAACGAATGTGAAAAGCAGCAGGCTCGTCAGCAATACGATGATGGCAAAAGAGGTGCCGCAGCGCGGATGCAGCCGCGTTTGCTTGCGGCAATTCTCGATGGAGAGCTCTTGCTCCGCCTCGAACGTGTTGATAGCCTTGTGCTCGGCTCCGTGATACTGGAATAGCCGAGCGATCTCTGGCAGCAGAGAGATAGCGTAGATGTAGCCGACGAAGAAAACTATCTTGAGTATCTCGGTGATCAGGTTCTTCTCCATCCACGAGGTCACTCCGATACGTGAGCTCTGCTCCGCTATTGCATTCGGCAAGAAGACGAACACGAACAGCCCGAAGAGAATGCCAACAACCATCGCACCCCCCACGGCGGTGTCTTGAACCTTGGCGGACTGCGTGGCGGTGGTATCTCCGGCAGCAATCTTTTGCTGTTCCTCTCCCTTAATTTGCACCTGAGCGGCAAACCGCATCGCCTTGGCGCCAAGCGCCATGGAATCTAGGAGCGCTAGAGAGCCGCGAAGGAACGGAAGCTTCAGCCACTTTTGGCGGCCGATCCAGGTTTTCTCAACCTCTTCCGCCTGCAATTCGATTTCGCCATTTGGGGCGCGGCAGGCGACTGAGAAGTAGCGCGGGGAACGCATCATGACGCCTTCAACCACAGCTTGTCCGCCAAATTGAAGGTATTCCGGCTTGGCCATTATCGGAAGTTTACTTGTATCGGCTCCGTTTTCATGCGCTCAGAAATTCTTCGTAATTTTAACAGGGACGTTATTCTTAACTATTTGAACCTAATTTGGCCCAGAACGGCGAAATTCTTAAAAAATCAGGTGAGTTTGATGGGCAAACTGCGAACCAAATTGGCACAGTCTTTGTCAGAATATATGTGCACCTTAAAGGAGGTCGCTTATGTCTGCTCATGAAGATGGGGGACTACAGCTATCCGAAGAGGAGGCAATCGCTTTGTTGGGAATGTGTCTCACAAGTCCACAAAGAATGGATGCCACATCTGAAAGGGCGTTAAGGAAACTCGCGGAGCATTGCTGCAAAAACCGCAATAATAAAAAAGACTATATCGATCATTCAAAACCACGAGTTCAACTTAGCGCGAGCTGAGTCAGGCGAGACCAAAAGTCTCGCCTTTCCTCCTTTTTAGGATCGAATCTCCTGCAAAACCTGTATATTTAGGCGTGCTTGGCCAAGTCTTCCGGATTGACGACCTTGCCGTAGTGGCGGTGCTGGTCGGGCTGGAGGCGCTGCTTTCGGCCGATAACGCCCTCGTTCTTGCCATCATGGCGCGGCGTTTGCCCAAGAAGCTCCAGAAGAAAGCGCTTCTTTACGGACTTGGCGGCGCATTCATCTTCCGGCTGATCGCCATTGTGCTTGCGGGCACGATTCTGCGCCTGTGGTGGCTACAGGGCATCGGCGCGCTCTATCTTGTGCTGCTTGCGGGCAAGCACCTTGCCGGAAGCGAAGACGAGATCAAAGCCAAGGAGCAGACCGGCGGTTTCTGGAAAACCGTCATCGCCATCGAAATCGCCGATATCGCCTTTGCGATTGATAGCGTGCTGGCAGGCGTTGCGATGGTGAAGCACACCGAAAAGCTTTGGGTGGTTTACACCGGCGCGATGATCGGCATCATTCTGCTGCGGCTGGCTTCCCTTGCCTTTATCCGCTTGCTTCACCTGTATCCGTTTCTGGAGAAGGTCGCGTACCTGCTGGTCGGGTGGGTTGGGGTTGAGCTTGGCTTCCTTTGCGCTCACAACTATTCCCTGCTGAACCGTCCCGATCAGGTTCTCACTGAGATGTCTCCCTTGGTGTTCTGGGGAGGCATGGGGATCATTGGCATTGGCGGCTCGATTCTCGCCGTCGTGCGGCGTGAGAAGCCGTCGGCCGAGGAGATGAGAGAGGAAGCCCTGGTTGAGGAAGTTTTCGGTTCGAACGGGTAGCCTTTCCGGCGATGCATCGAAAGGTTCGGTTCGGAATTATTGGCTGCGGCGGCATTGCAAAGAACAACCACATCCCTGGTTTGCAGGCGATTGGCGATAAAGCGGAAATTACCGCCCTGTGCGACGTAAACCTCGACGCCGCCAAGAAGGTCGGCGAAGGCATCCCGGGCGCTGCGGTTTACGATAGCGTTGAGAAAATGCTTGCCGGCACCGGGCTTGACGCGGTTTGCGTATCGACCCCCAACAAGTATCACGCCGAGCCCACGATCCTTGCTCTTCAAAAGGGGCTACACGTGCTCTGCGAAAAGCCGATGGCCACCACCGGCGCGGAAGCCAAACGAATGGTGGAAGCAGCAAAGAAAGCCAACAAGGTTCTTCAAATTGGCTTGCAGCTTCGCTTTGGCGGTCCCGCTTCCTTCATGCGCGACTATGTGAAGAGCGGAGAGATGGGCGAAATCTATTACGCCCGTGCCTGGGCGCTTCGCAGACGAGGCGTGCCGAACTGGGGCGTGTTCATCGATAAAGGCGAGCAGGGCGGCGGCGCGCTTATCGATATCGGCGTGCATATTCTCGACCTTACGCTGCATCTGATGGGCTATCCGAAGCCGGTAAGCGCAAGCGCGCTCACCTTCAGCCATCTTGGAACCAATCCGGATTTGTACAACCACTACGGGCCGTATGATCGCGAGCGGTTCACGGTAGAGGACATGGCGGTCGCGTTGGTGCGGTTTGAGGACAACCGCGCGATCTCGCTTGAATCCAGCTTCATGGCGAACCTGGAAGGTAATCCTTACCAGACCCAGCTTTTCGGCACCGGCTCCGGCGCGATTGTCAGCCCGTTTGCCGAGCCAAACATCCAGATTTTCACCGAGCGCAACCAGATGCTGTTTAACCAAGCGCCCGCCAATGTGAGTAAGCCTGCCATGAATGTGGAGCAGATGAAGGCGTTTCTCGCAAGGATCGAAGGCAAGGAGACTCCGGCTGCCACGATGAAAGACGGCTACACGCTTGCCTCGATTATCGACGCGATTTACAAGAGCGCCGACACCGGAAAAGAGGAACCTGTTCTAGGTTTGTAAAGGGCCCTTAGACCTAAGTTTTTCTTAGGTCCACTTCATCTTTTCGCATTTCTTGCTACAATAGGTCTCAAGGATTTCAAAGACCTATGAGTCAAAAAGAATTGCATCCAATACCAGCGCGAGACCCGGTTTCCGGCGGCCCGCTTTTCGTAAGCGAGCTCCGCAACGACGAAAGCGGCGTGAGCATTCGCGGCCGATTCGCGCTCCCGGCATATTGCAACTTGGACACTGAGCAATCGAGGTTCCTCGAAGTATTCCTCCGCTGTCGGGGAATCTTGAGCTCGGTAGAAAAGGAATTGGGACTGAGCTATCCCACCGTCCGATCACGGCTCGATCAAGTTCTCAGCGCGCTCAACCTCACCCCAATCCGAGAGGAGGCGCGACCTGAAAAGCCGGATAAGGCGCACAAGGAGATTTTGGACAAGCTGGAACGCGGCGAAATTACCGCGCAAGAAGCAAAGACACGCATTCGCGAGAGGAGCGAAGTTCGATGAAAGAAGAAGTAAAGAGAATTCTGAAATTGGTACAAGAGGGCAAGCTTTCGGCCGATGACGCCGCCGAGCTGATCGAAGCCTTCGAAGAGGGCGAGCACAAGGTTGAAGAGCCGGCGACCGCAGGGGCGGCCACCAGTTCCAACGGCTCAAGCGGCTCGCAGTCTAGCTCCTCCCAGAGCAGCAGCGATCGCAAGGACCCGTTCAAGGACTTCATTGAGCAGATTGAGCGGCTTGGCCATGAGGCGGCTGGCTCGGTTAACTGGCAGGAAGTGGCCCGTCAGGCCCGAGAAGGCGCGAAGAAGGGCGCAGAGGCGCTTCGCACAGGAATTGAAGAGATCAGCAAGGGTCGTTTCGTGGGGTTCTCAACGGGAACCGCGCATGAGGAGAACTTGAATTTCTCGATCACCGACGGCAAGCTACTGAAGGTTCACAACTCCAGCGGCGAGGTGAAGATCACCGGCGGAGCCGAAGGCGGCTCGGTGAGGTCCAGAGCCTACGTGCGCGGCCTTATGGCTGTCCCGAAGGAAGACGCTGAGAAGTATTCGCTCATTATCGAAGAGAGCGAGCACGTTGTCAGTATTCGGCTGCCGGACGTGACCGGCCTTAGCGCGGACCTGGACATCAAAGTCCCGACCGGCACGCCGGTCGAGGTGAAGTCCCTTAGCGGAACCATCACTTTGGTGGGCACCGATGCAGGGGCGCGCATCAACGGCAAATCGGGCGCGATCAGCGCGAAGGGCTTGAAGGGTCCGGTAGAGATTTCGCTGACATCCGGCGCGGTGACGGTTGAAGATTGCAACGGCCCATCGCTTTCGGTTGAGAACAAATCGGGCTCGATTAGGCTTTCGAAGATCGACGCCTCGACGAACCTGCGAACCGCAAGCGGTTCGATCAAGATCGAGCAGTTCGAGGGCAGAACGCTCTCGGCGGAAGCGGTGGCGGGCGACATTTTGGCCGATATCGTGAATCCGGTAACCGGCACCGTGAACCTGCAAACGGTTTCGGGGGAGATCAATGTGGACGTCGCCGATGGAAGCGACTGCCGAGTCAGCCTTGGCTCGGTGCGCGGCGAGGTCTCGACACAGCTTACGCTGTCTGAGGAGATGAAGAGCGATCGGCGGATCGACGGACGACTGGGCTCGGGAAGCGGCAGCTTAACCGCGAGCGCAGTAAGCGGAAACGTCCGGCTGCGATTACGTGATCACTCAAGGGATTAGTCTCTTGGTAGCGTAAACGGGGGGCGGTGTTTTTGGACTAGGCGCCGCCTTCCCCTAGTTTTTGTTCGCTTCCCTGCGGATCAAAGGTGGACACCCAATTGGGGACCGGTCAAGATAATGCCGATCAGATCATAGTTGGTTTGGAACTGCTTGCCAGCCGCGTTCTGCACTTGGATCGCATACCGAGTTCATCGCCTCAAAATGGGAAAACCAGATGGCCCGGAGGAGCCAGGGGGAAGTCGAGTAATGCAAACTGCGGCATTGCCAACGGGAAAATGAGCTCGGCTCCTTTGGTGGAACGGAGCGACAGCGTGCGATCAGTTAACACTCCCTCCCTAATCGAGAATTGGTCTGTTGGCTTGTAGCCGCGCAACTCTATTCCTCCCGAAAGCGCCATCAGGAGCCAGCTCCCTTCCGGCATTGGGGACCACTTCTTTGGATTCCGAAAAAGCTCAACTATCACTGGTGTTTGTCGGCGGATACCTGCCGCGTCGGCGATTGAGAACGTGTCTGGAAATGAGGAAACGTCGATAAGAGTATCGCGCAAGCTCCATCTTAATAGGCGGTCGACCATAAATCCGCTGATAAGGAGACTATGCAGGGGGCCACTAGGATCGTGAGGTTGCAGAAGCAATCCACTCATCTCTCCCAGAGTCAGTGATGGGATTTTGCCGTCCCGAAGGTCTCCAAGAACGGCTAGGAGTTGCCTGACTTCGAGTTCAATTTGGGCACCTGGCTCGGCCCTAATTAATACCTTCCCCTTGGCGCAACAAATGTCGCTTATTGCGTAATTGCCAATTTGTTCGCTGTCAATAATGCTGATTGCTTGGATGCAAAAGAAGGTGAGATAGGCGACCAGCGGCGGGTCCTTTGGTCGCTCTGCCATATTCACTTGGATTGTGATTGATTGCCCTCTTTCAAATTGGCGCTCTTCGCCGCCGATTTCGGCTCGAATCAGATCTAAGTCAATCCAGCCATCATGAACCAGGCAACCCAGGAAGGAAGCTAATGTGTCCTCGTCTCGGAAGCATATTTGGCTGCTCGCGTCGGGATTACTCATTTAAGATGAATCGTTACAAGGTGTTCTAGACCCGCGCCCTACCAGTACATTGTATGGCTCGCAGCTATAGAAAGTCTATCGAGTGGATACAGTTGGAGATTACTTCGCCAGCTTGTCCAGCATGCCCGAAAGCACCTTGTCACCTGGGAACCACTTCAGGCCCGCTTCCAGCGTCTGACGCTCCTCGGACGGCCTGCCGCTCTCGCGATACGCGAGCGCCAACCACCGAATGCCATCCTCAACCGCCGATCCATATTCCTCATCGGCAAGATCGCGCGGCTGCACGTTCTTCAAGCCTTCCTGCAGAGCTGAAATGCCTTCATCAAAGCGCCGAAGTTTGCCCACCAGCATTCCGCCCAATTCCAGATTCAGAAGCACATTGCCAGGGTTCTGGCGAAGACCGTCCTTGAGGAAATCAACCGCCACTTGATTGGCGTTTGGCACGTGATCCAGCGCCATCATTGCCGCGCCGTTGATCCACCCGGGGGTGAAATGGGGGTCGACCAGCACCATGAGCCGGAATAGCGGGAGCGTGACGTCTGGGTCGTTGTGCGAGTGATGCTGCATGGTCTTGTACGCGCTCGTCTCTCGCTCAACATCGCCGAACACGCCTCGAAAATCACTTTCTCTGGCGGGGATAGTGGTCACACGAACCTCTTCCTTCATCGAATCCGATGCAAGATCGCCACCTTTGCCAACCTTCTTCTCTTGCTCGGTCAGCGGGCGCATCTCAACCCCGTTGTGTAGATACAGATCCGTGTGAAGCCACAGCCAGGAGGTCACATTGGTTCGAAATTGCCCGACCACGGAAGACGACGCACTGGACTCGTGAATCTCAAGCTGTGACAGGTTCTGTTGCGCGCTAACAACCGGCTCCACGCGCGGCGATTGGAAGCCAAACGCGAAGACCAGAAGAGCCAGAATCGGAAGAGCGAATCGAGCCATCGTTATAGCGCCTGCTTACCGAACTTGCGCATTCCCAGTGCAAGCATGAAGCCCGAATAAACCACCGCGTAGCCGAATAGGAATGCAGCAACCCACATCGGCGCGGGCGACCAGCGTACATTGGCAGCCCTACCGCCCAGATCGAAAAGGCCGTACTGCGGCAGCACAGCGTTCAGCGCCTTGAAGAACGCCTGCAAGGCAGGCGCCGATTGGCCGTAAGCCATCGTAAGACCGCGGGAAAGGATCGTGCCGCCAAACGCCAGCACCATCGTTAGCGTTGCCGCCGCGTTGGTAGTGCAGTACAGGCTGAACATCATCCCCACCGAGCAAAGCAGCGCCAGGCCGAATGCCTTGAACACCAGATACTGGAGCAAGATCGGCTCAAACGAGACCTTGAAGATGGCGAGACCGATGAAGGTCGTAGTCGCCAAAAGCAGGAAGCCAACCCATGTGGCGAAGACCGCGCCAAGATACTTGCCGAACAAGAGATCGAACCGGCTGATGGGTCGTGCCGCCAGCGGATAGATTGTCTTGCTCTTCAGCTCATCCGGCAGCAAGCGGGTTGAGATCAGAGCCGCCATGATGGTGGAAAGCACGCTGAGCAGAGTTAAGCCAAGGTCCTTCGCGAACACTTGCAAGCCTTGAACGCCAAAGAAGCCGAGCGCGCTGGAAAAGAGCAAGATCACCAGCGAAAGGATGGCGATGACCCAAAGGTCTTTGCGCCGAATGGACTCTTTGATGACGCCGCCCGCAAGCGCGCCCCATGCGTGAAACTTCATGCCGACCTCCGGATGGTGTCCACAAAATAGTCTTCCAGTGAGCCGTCCGAACAGCTCACGTCCAGCAGCTCAACTTTGTGCTTGAAAGTTTGGTTTAGGGTTTGCATAAACTCGCCTTTATCGGCAAAAGTGTGCCGCCAAATCTGCTTGCTTAGCTGCTCGCAAACGCCAGGGGCTTCGAACTGCTTGCCGCGATAGGTGAGTGAGTAGCTGCCGAGGTTTTCCTTCAGGGCTTCCACGGCGTTCTCATCAATGAGCTTGCCGTCCCGGATGAGCAGCACGCGATCGCAAAGCATCTCAACCTCGTCCAGCTCGTGGCTCGAAAAGAAGATGGTGCAGCCGGCATCGCGGCGCTTCTGAAGAAGGTCTCGCAGCTGGCGGCGGCCGATCGGATCGAGGCCGCTTGTAAATTCGTCGAGGATGAGCAGTTCGGGTTCGCCGAGGAGCGCTTGCGCGATGCCAACCCGCTGCAGCATGCCTTTGCTAAGGTTCTTATTCAGTGTTTTGGATGCAGAAGCGAGCCCGACCTGCTCCAGCAATTCAGCGACCTCGCGTCGCAAAGATTGACCCTGCAAACCCTGGAGGTTGCCGTAGAGGCAAAGCGTCTCGGTGGGGGTGAGGTAGGGATAGTAATTCGCAATTTCCGGCAGGTAGCCGATTCGCCGCTTGGCTTCAATGCTTCCGGCTTCCAGTCCGAACACGCTTACCGCGCCGGATGCAGGAATGAGGAAACCCATGAGGGCTTTCAGCGTGGAGCTTTTGCCAGCGCCGTTCGGTCCGAGAAACGCCACCACTTCCCCACGGTCGACCTGGAACGACAGGCCCTTGACCGCGTCTTTGACAACGCCCGACCGGGAACGATACTGGACAAACAGGTTTTCAACTTCGATTGCCTTCAGCATCTCTGGTAGAAATATCGGCACTTAGTGTCAGGCTTTATAGCCGTCATAGAAGCTAATTCGGGGTAACGTTACGCAATCATGGCCGCAACCTCGACGAATGTATCGGCAATCACCGATTTGATGAACCGATTCTATGACATCAACGCGCTAAGAAGCGCCCTTGCCTCTTTTGAGTGGGATCAGCAGGTCCTGATGCCACAGGGTGGCGCAAGCGCTCGCGCGGAACACATCGGCATCCTTTCGCGGATGGAGCACGATCTCGTTACCGACGACACCACCCGAACGCTGATCGAGCGAGCCGCTGGCGCGGCTGAAACCGACGACGAGCGAGCACTCGTTCGGATCACCAAGCGCGAATACGACATCGCCACCAAGATTCCCACTTCGCTCGTGGCCGAAAAGAGCCGCCTTGGCGCAATCGCCCACGAATCTTGGGTGAAGGCGCGAGCAAATAACGATTACAAGAGCTTCGCACCTCAGCTGAAGCGCATGTTCGAAATCGTGAAGGAAGAGGCCGACGCTTTGGGCTGGAAGAACCACCCGTACGACGCGCTGACGGACCAGTACGAGGAAGGCGCGACCCATGCGGATTGGACCCGTATGTTCGAGGGGCTGAAGTCCAAGCAGATTGAACTCGTTCGCAGGATCGCCGAGAAGCCGACGATTGACGACAGCGCTTTTTACGGCAATTGGGATCTGAACGCCCAGCGCAAATTTGGCAACATGCTGGTTCAGGCGATCGGCTTCGATATGGATCGCGGACGGCAGGACGAGGCGGCCCATCCGTTCTGTAGCGGCTGGTCGGTTGGCGACGTCCGTCTGACGACCCGCTACAAGGATTACCTCCCCTCTGGCATCTTTGGATCGCTGCACGAAGCCGGTCACGGCATGTACGAGCAGGGTTCACCGATGGCTTGGGATCGCAGCCCGCTGGCAGGCGGCGTTTCGCTTGGCATTCACGAGAGCCAGAGCCGAACGTGGGAAAACATCGTTGGCCGAAGCCGTGGTTTCTGGAAGTTCTTCGGGCCGAAGCTCCGAGAGACCTTCCCCGGACTGAAACTATCCGGCGAGGAGTTCTACCGCGCCATCAACAAGGTTGAGCCGTCGTTCATCCGCGTTGAAGCCGATGAAGTGACCTACAACCTGCACGTTCTGGTTCGCTTCGAGATCGAGTCGGAAATGCTGACGGGCAAGCTGACGGTTGAGGATCTGCCGGAGGCTTGGAACGCCAAGTACACCGAGTATCTGGGCATCACGCCGAAGACTTACTCAGAAGGCTGCTTGCAGGACGTTCACTGGTCGATGGGCAGCATCGGCTACTTCCCCACTTATACGATGGGCAACTTGCTGAGCTACCAGATTTGGAACGTGCTTGAGAAGGACCTTGGCGACACCGCTTCGATGATCGAAAGCGGCAACTTCAAGCCAATCCTTAACTGGCTGCAAGAGAAGGTCTACTCGCAGGGCAAGAAGTATCCGCCGAAGGAGCTCGTTATGCGCGTAACCGGCAAGCCGGTGGGCGCAGAGGATTACCTCGAGGGCCTCACGAAGAAGTACACCGAAATCTACAGCCTGTAGTTAATCGAACAGGCGAGCGCCGTTGCCTGAGCCGATTGTGTGGTATTCCAAACCCGCTCTCTCGGCTCGGGCAGGGCCGTAAAGCCGCCGACCATCGAAGAGCACCTTGCTCTTCATCGGCTTTGCCAATTTGGCAAGGTCGAGATTGCGGAATTCAGCCCACTCAGTAACCAGAATCACCGCATCCGCGTCTTCCGCCACCGCGTAGGGGTCATCAACGATTTCGATGTCCGGGTGGATAGCCTTCACGTTCTCGGCAGCGATACGATCGCATGCCTTGATTTTCGCACCGCGAGCCTTCGCGAATTCGATAATCGCCAGAGACTTGGCGTCGCGAATATCATCGGTGTTTGGCTTAAACGCCAGACCGAGGAGACCGATGGTCCTGCCCTTCAGACCGCCCAGGCGGTTCTCAAGTCGGCACATAAAGTTGATTGTCTGGTCCTCGTTGATGTTGACGACCTCTTTCAGCAGCTTAAAATCGTAGCCAAACTGCTCGGAAACCGTGATGAGGCCCGACACATCCTTCGGGAAGCAGCTTCCACCCCAGCCGAGGCCGGCCTGTAGGAACTGGTTGCCGATGCGGGCATCTGCGCCAAGGCCCTTCGCGACGTCTTGCACATCCGCCCCGCATAGCTCGCAAAGGCGGCTGATGGCGTTGATGAAGCTGATCTTCATCGCAAGGAAGCTGTTGCTGGCGTACTTGATAAGCTCCGCGCTGGCAAGGTCGGTAATGAACATTGGGCGCTGCACGGGCCAATAAAGCTCAACGACCTTTGAGGCGGCGCGACGGCTGTTCGCGCCAATAACAATTCGATCTGGATTCAGCGCATCGTAGCACGCCGAGCCTTCGCGAAGGAATTCGGGGTTGCTGACGACCTCCGCCATTTCGTCAGTCAGGCCCTCCTCGCGCAGGATTTGGGTGACGAGTTCACCGGTGCCCACCGGAACCGTCGACTTGTTGACGATGACGGTGTAGTGAGAAACGTTCTTGGCGATTTCACGTGCAACCGCTTTGACGGCGCGTATATCGGGAGTACCATCTTCCATCGGCGGTGTGCCGACGGCGATGAAGACGATGTCTGATTCCTTGGTGGCTTTGGCGACAGAATCGGAGTACCTCAGGCGGCCCTCTTCGACCCCCTGCTTCATCAGGTCTTCGATGCCCGGTTCGTAAATTGGGGAGATGCCCTCGCGCAGCTTCTTCAGCTTCGCCTTGTCGTTATCGACACAAGTGACGTCTGCGCCAAGCTTGGCAAGCACAACGCCGGTTACAAGCCCAACATATCCGGTTCCTACAACGGCAACTTTCACTTAAACAGCACTCCAAAGCAACTCATACCGCGAGGATACTAGAATCATCGAGGTTCATTTTCGGCATCCAAATCGCCTTTCCCCAGCTAGTGCGCAGCCTGTTCTTCGGGCAGCGGCTTGGTCTTTACAATGTCCATCAGCAAATCAAAGGCGCCCTTCTCATCTCCCGCCTTGCACTTCTTCATCAGCTCGCCAACGGCGGCATCAAGCTCGCTGATCGAAAGTTGTTCGCCCGGCACAATGCTGATCTTCGGGTGCTTCGTCGGGCTTAGCTCTTCCTTGCTGTAAGTCAGTTCCTCGTGGAGCTTTTCACCGGGGCGCATTCCCGTGATGCTCACTTCGATATCCTTTTCGGGCACAAGGCCGTGGAGCGAGATGAGGTCATAAGCAAGATCCATGATTCGGATGGGTTCGCCCATATCGAGAATGAACACCTCGCCATCCTTGCCCATAGCACCCGCCTGCAGGATGAGCTGGACTGCCTCAGGAATGGTCATGAAATAGCGCTCCATGTCCGGATGGGTGATGGTTACAGGGCCGCCGCGCCGAATCTGCTCTTTCAGAACCGGAATCAGGCTTCCGCGCGATCCGAGAACGTTGCCAAACCTCACCGCGCCGAACTGGGTTTTGTACTCGCGAGCATACGCCTGGACCATCAGTTCGCAGACGCGCTTGGTAGCCCCCATCACGCTGCTTGGGTTCACCGCCTTGTCGGTCGAGACGAGGATGAATTTTCTGAGGTCTGCCTGCAGGGAAAGCTGGATAAGATTCCAAGTTCCCAGCACGTTGTTTTCAATTGCCTCAATCGGGTTCGCCTGCATCAAAGGCACGTGCTTATGGGCGGCGGCATGGAAAAGGACGGTTGGCTGCACCTGACGGAAAACTCGCTCAAGCGCGGGCATGGAACGCACGTCCGCCACGACCGCATCGCACCGTCTGCCGTATGTGCTCGCAAGCTCCATCTGGATTTCATAGATGCTGTTTTCGCCTCGACCGAGTAGGCACAAGTTGTGCGGCGGAAGCGAAGCGATTTGGCGCGCAAGCTCGCCACCAATCGAGCCACCAGCACCGGTGATGAGCACGGATTCATCCCGCAGATAACCGGCGATATCGTTGACATCTGCGCGAAGCACCTTGCGGCGGAGCAGGTCTTCGATTTCGACCGTTCTAAGCTGGGCGGACAGATCGGCGTTTGCGCCGACAAGCAGGTTAGAGACGCCCGGCAAAGTCTTAACGCGAACGTTGCATTGGCGGCAAAGGTCGAAGATGCGGCGGATATTACGGCCATCAAGTGAAGGGATCGCGATGAGGGCTTCTTCGATACCCAGGGTTCGGGCGATGTGGGGGATATCCTCCGTTGTTCCGAGCACGCGCGACCCGTAGATACGCAGATTTGTCTTTTGGGGGTCGTCATCAACCAGGCCCACGATGTCGTACCGGTGCTTGCGAGCGCGCATCACTTCGCGGAGCAGCGTCTCACCGGCATCGCCGGCGCCGATAACAAGCGTTCGAACGGCGGGCTTTGAAACTCGCCGACGGCTTGCCGCCCTATTCCAAGACTGCACACGCCGGAAAACGCGAGTGCCTGCAATCAAGCTAAAGCTGAAGAACAGGAAGAGCAGAGTGAAATCGAAGTGCGTGTGCCCTTTCAGCGGGCCATAGCCCAGCGTTAAACCGAAGAGACAGACACTAAAGAACGCGCTGCTGGCAGCCAGTCGAACGAGGTCGTCGATGTTGAAATACCTTTCCGATATCCAATAGAAGCCAGCCGCGAAAAGGGTCAGCGCCGCCACAAACGCCATCGGGACGGAATAGTAGCCGAGGATCGACACGACAGCAGCCGGGGAGCCCTGGAAGCTGGCGAGGCCGGAAAAGGCCATCGCGATGATGATAATCAAGAAGTCAACGAGAACTGCGCCTGCGAACGAGAGCCAGCGAGAAGGCGAACGACGGAGGGCGTGATCCAGCACCATCAGCGCCTTCCGTTTGGAATTCATCTACTTCGTCGCCTTGCGGAGAACCTCCGCGATAACGTCAGCCGCCGATTCCATTTCGGCAACGGTTAGAGTGGGGTGTACGAGCGCCATGACGGACGTCTCGCCAAGTTCCTTGGCGATTGGCAACCGTTCTTTGGGGCCGAGGCCAGCATCCTTGAAGGCCTTTTCAAGATATATCTCAGAGCAGCTGCCGCTGTAGAACGGAACGCCGAGGTCGACGACCTCCTCCAGAATCCTTTCACGAGTCCAGTCGGGCTTCATCGCGGAAAGGTTGAGGTAGCCGTACCACTTGTAGTTAGCGTGCTCCATGTAGCTTGGCGCTTCCTCGATGCGCAGAATGTCCAAATTGCGCAGGCGTCGGTTAAGGATGGCGGCGTTGCGCGCGCGCAGCGCCTTCCAATCATCCAGCTTTCGAAGCTGAATCCTGCCGATAGCACCTTGAATCTCCGTCATGCGCCAGTTGCTTCCAAACGATTCATGCAGCCAGCGGAAACCGATAGGATGGGGGCGATTGTAGACCGCGTCGTAGCTCTTGCCGTGGTCTTTGAGCGACCAGCACTTGGACCAGATTTCTCCGTCGTTTAGAGTGATCATGCCGCCTTCCCCGGCGGTGGTCATGATTTTGTCCTGGCAGAAGCTGAATGACCCGGCATGGCCAATAGAACCCACTGGCCGCCCGTGATAGGTCGCTCCATGCGCCTGCGCGCAATCCTCGATGATGTAAAGGCCCTTCTTGGCGGCAAGCGCCATGATCGGATCCATCTCGACGGGATATCCGCCGAGGTGGACGAGGATGATTGCTCGTGTCCTTGGCGTGAGCACTGCTTCAATCGTCTCGGCGGTTAGGTTGCCGGAATGGCGATCAACGTCGGCGAAGACGGGAACCCCGCCCTGTGTTACCACGCAAGAGGCGGATGCCATAAAACTTCGCGGGGACACGATGACCTCGTCGTTTGGCTTAAGGTCAATGGCGCGAAGGAGGGCTTCAAGGGTCACGGTGCCGTTCATCATCGCTACGGCATGGCGAGTGCCGACGTAGGCGGCAAATTCTGTCTCGAAGTGGCGGCATTCTTCGCCGGTCCAGTAGTTGACCTTGCCGCTGGAAAGTACGCGCGCAGCCGCTTCAACTTCATCCGGCGCGAACTCCGGCCAGGGATGGGTAATGGCGACTCTCGTCTCGGCAGCGCTATTCACAATTCTTCGACCTCAAACAAGCAAAAAGCCATAAGGCTAAATAAAACGCTTCTAGTTTCTCTAAGAATGAATTCAAAAAGCAATCTTTTTGAGACATTCGTACTCCGCGATTATACGAATTGGACGCTTTTAGCTCGAAACTGTTTCAGTGGAGACGGTGCAACGATTTCGTTTGGCATCAACTTCTAGGATCAGGAGTTTGTCGCCCTTAGAGATGGTGCGCGCGGTTGGAAGCTCGGAGGGCGGCAAGAGGGCAAGTAGCTCTCGCCTTGCGCCGTCAATCTCTACTGAGATAATTCCTTGACCCTTCGCGTCGAATCCCGACTCTGCGGTTGCCAGCGTTGCGACCGCTGCCTCCAAACCCTCGCTTGGGCGGGTGAAGCCGATCACGAGGTTCATGATCATTGGAAGCAGGGCGAAATCGAAGAGAAGGCCGGCAATGATGGCTAGGCCAATGAGCAATGGACCGGCTAGGATCGGCTGCAGAATTACGCCAATGAACCCAAAGCCGACGCAGAATCCAAAGATTTGAACCGGCGATAGGAAGCCGATGAGCAGGCTCTTCAGAACCCCGGAAGCGCCTCCGGCAGGCTTCGAGAACTTGATTCCGTGCGACTGCGGGCCATGCGCGTGACCGTGACCACCATGCGGCGCGGGGGCAGCATGACCGTGACCACCGTGTGGCACGCTGGCAGCATGGCCGTGACCTGCATGAGGCAAAGCGGAAGTGTGGCCATGACCCGTGTGCAGCGACCCCGAGTGGCCCGAGCCGTGGTGAGCCCCCGGCATGTGGACAAAGCCAAGAATGCTAAGGAGCACGATCCCCGACGCGCCGAACAGCAGCAATGACAAGAACATGTCCTTTAGACATTACTCGGTTACTGCTTGTCCGGTTGCTTCAATCCACTGCGATGGCAAATTCTTATGTCGACTTCAATAATCCTAAATGCCTAGGCTTCAATATATGAACACTCTATAATAGGTGGTATGGAATCGGCGCGTTACAAGCCAGGCGAGGCAGTGCGATGGCTGCAAGAAGGGGCGGAAGGGGCCAAGAAGAGCCTTCGCGAAAAGGGGCGCAGCATCACCCAACCAGATATCCATCATACGTTTTCGCAGAATGTCCGCGCCGTCGCAGGCGCTCTCCTGGATATGGGCAAAGGCGCGATGGCAGAAATTGCCCATCGTCAGGCGATGGCTCGCGAATATTCGCTGGGTGAGACGGCAATGGAGGTCATTCAGCCGGGAAGCGCCAAGGTTGTGCCCTACGACACGATTCGACGCCTTGAGCAGCGCGGCGATCGGACGACGGTGATCACCACCACCTCTCGCTTTGTAATTCGGCCTTACGCTTACATCGTGGCGGGCCGCTTGAAGGTGCCGATTGGGTGGGAACGCAATGGCATGGAAGTTCCTTACGAACTGATCATCGAGGAACTTAGCGCGCGCTGCGGCCTAGACCTTGAGGAGCACTAGAGCGGCGGCTCGAAAACGACAGCCTTGACGCCGTCAACTTCGACGGTTGAACCTGCTTCTGCTGAATTCCTTATTAGCCCTGCGGCCAGGAAACCGTGGACTTCATCGTGCGCTGAGGAAGTGATGCGGCCAACCTCTTGGCCGTCCAGCGTAATAACCGCTCCGGTTGCCAATTCTGTTTCTGCTCGCAAGCCAGTCCAGCGGCGGTTCGTGTGGCCCCGCGAATGGATGCGCATCAGCACTTCTTGCCCGGTGTAGCAGCCTTTTGCGTAACTGATCGCCTTGCCGTCCCAGTAGGGGCCAAGCTCCGCGCCGAGCACTTTCTCGTTGTAATCCGCCCCGTAAACGGGCACGGCGTGGGCAATGCGCCATGCCTCGTAACTCGGGTGAATGGGCTGGGATTCGAGAGGCTGAGGGCTCCAAACCTCCACGTATCCATCCGGCCATGGAAAGCAAATACCTGCCTCAACAGCTTCGTTAACAACTTGGCAACTCAGTTCGCCAGATAGATCGCGAGCGGCAACATCTTCTAAGATCACCATTTCCTCGACCCTGGCAAGCAGATACTTCTTGGTAGCGGCCTCCAAGCTAATAAGCAACCGGGATGGCTCGAACAGGATGGAAAGCAGGGCCAGGATTTGCCCAGTTGGGTTGCAGAGCATGGCTTGGCGCACTTCCCCGCTTGCCATGCCGCGCAAGTCCTGCGTTACTTGGCCCTGAAGCCATACAAGGCGGTCCTCGCCGGTCAGTTCAACAAGGGCTCGTGGCGCTACGGGAAGCTGCATTGCTTAGTTCCTACGTCAGCCCAGCGGCCGGGCTTTGATTTCCGCCCACTTTCGCGGGTACTTGGCCAGGCTCTTCTGGACTTTGCGATAGATGGGGAATGAGCGCTTGATCTCGGTGCCCGGCAGCTCTTTCTGCACAACCTCCTCCAGCTTCAAACCCAGGGGCTCAAGAAAGGCGTCGAAGAACTCTTCGTGAGCGCTTCGCATGGGCACAATCACCCCGCCCAGCCGCGCCATCGGCGCGGAAAGTTCAAGCTGGATCGCAAGCGGCGCCACCGCGCGGCCGGTGATGAAGTCGGCAGCTTCCCTTATTCGGGATTCCTCTGCCCGGATTTGAACGACCTCCATGTTGGCGGGTTTTTGCTTGCGAAGGAACCCCAGCATCTTGCCGGACGAGTCCATCGCAATCACCCTGAGGTCCGGACGAGCAACCGCAAGCGGAAAGGCGGGAAAGCCAGGCCCCGTGCCGAGGTCCACCACGATCGCACCCTGCGGGATCAGAGACTCGATCAAGAGTGAATCCACGAAATGACGCAGCCAGCATTCTTCCTGCGGCACCCGCGTTAGGTTCATCACCTGGTTGGCGGCATACAGCGCCTCTTCAAACGCTTCAAACTGCGTCAGTTGCGCGGAAGTCAGGTCGATGCCTAACTCCCCGCAAGCCTTGCCGAATGCCTCGCTATTCACTCGAGGCCATTTAACTCTAGCGCGCCGACCACATGCACGTTGGTGGTGTAATCCTTACCAGCCAGCGTCAGCTTCACGTTATAGTCGCCCGGATCAAGGTGCGTGCCCATGCTGAACACGTTCAGACCCGCCTTCGCGGTGGTTTTCTCGCGATAGAACTCGCGCTTTCCTGCCTTATCGTTTACAACAATCGTCGCTTCGCCAAGCCCATCCTTGATCGCATAGAAGTAGAAGATTCCGCGCGGCTGCGTGTTGGGAATGAAGAAGTCTCGATCGCCAACACCAAAGCGGTCTCCGATGACCGGCACGTTCAGGATGTCCCGCGGCGAGAGGAGGACGACATCGCTGGTGCGGGTCGTCTTGTCGAGCTGATCCAGCGCGGTGCCATCCAGTGTCCAAATACTCCGGCCATGGGTGGCCATGATAAGGTCGTGCTCCACCGGGTGGAACTTCAGGTCGTGAACCGCCACCGTCGGGAAGTTCCCCTTGTAGCGCGTCCAGTGGTCGCCGCCGTCGATCGATATGTATAGGCCAAACTCCGATCCGAGGAAGATCAGGTCGGGATTCTTATCGCCTTCGCTCAGCGCGTACAGGCTATCGCCATCGGGAATACCGTTGGTGATCGGGTTCCACGTCTTGCCGAAATCTGCGGTGACGTAACCGTAGGGTTTGAAGTCGTTTGTGCGGTGGCCGTCGAACAATGCGTAGGCTTTCCCTTCCGCAAACTTGGACGCAACCACGCGGGAGCACCAAGTGTTCTTGGGCAGGCCCTTGACGTTGCCCACCACATTTGTCCAAGTTTTGCCGCCATCAAGGGTTAGCTGAAGATTGCCGTCGTCAGTGCCCGCCCAGAGCACGCCCTCTTTTAAGGGCGACTCGCTGAGAGCGACGATGGTGCAATGGCTCTCGGCGCCGGTGTTCTCAGGAAATACGCTTCCCAGGCCGGGCTTCTGCTTATCCTTATTGTCAGTTGTGAGGTCGGGGCTGATTGGATTCCATGTCTCCCCTCGGTCCTCGCTCTTCATCAGCCGGTTTGCGCCAAAGAACAGGGTCTGCGGCTTGAACTTGCTTGTAATGTACGGCGTGTTCCAGTTAAACCGCAGTTTCTCACCCTTGATCTTGGGCTGAACAAACTTGCTATCGCCGGTCTTGAGATCGGTACGGTACAATGCGCCCCCTTGGCTCTCCGAATAAACGATGTTCGGCGCGGTTGCATCGACTTGGCAGTAGAAGCCATCGCCGCCGCTAATATTCATCGAATGCCAGAAGGTGACCCCGCCGTATTTCGACTGGGTGGGGATGCCCCAGCTGCCGTTATCCTGCAGTCCTCCGTAGATCCAGTAAGGACGCCGCAAATCAAAAGCCGCTTGGTAGTACTGGCCGATGGGAAGGTTATTGACGAACTCCCATTTCGCGCCTCGATCGCGGCTACGGCCAACGCCGCCATCTTCGCCCACCAAGATCGTGTTGTTATTGGTGGGATCAACCCAGATCGCGTGGTAATCCACGTGGACGCTGGGATTCATTGTGCGGACGGTCTTGCCTTGATCGTCGCTGTAGTGGAAATTCACACCGGCAAAATAGACGCGGTTAGAATCGATTGGGTCGATGAGCGGGCGGCTAAAGTAGAAGGGCCGGGGGTTGAACTTGCTCATTTGCTCCCACGTGTCGCCGCCATCCTTGCTTCGGAACACGCCGCCGCCCTGCGCTTCAACGGTGGCGATCCAGAGTTTGGGATCCTGACGGCTAACGGTGAGGCCGATGCGGCCCATTGGCCCAGTTGGCAAGCCGGCGGTGATCTTCTTCCAGGTTGCGCCGCCATCGGTGCTCTTGTAGATGCCGCTGCCGGGGCCGCCATTTAGAAACGTCCAAGGCTGGCGGAGCCTTTGCCAAGCCGCGCACAGCATGGTTTTGCTGTTGGAGGGGTCTTGCACGAGGTCGATGATGCCGGTCTTGTCGTCGATGAACAACGTTCGCTTCCAGGTCTTGCCCCCGTCGGTGGTCTGATAGATTCCCCGCTCCTTGTTGTAATCCCACAGGTGGCCGAGGGCGGCTACGGTGACGTGATCCGGGTTGCTGGGGTCGATGAGGATGCGGGCGATATGCTGGGTCTCTTTCAAGCCCAGGTTGGCCCAAGTCTTCCCGCAATCGGTCGTCTTGTAGATACCGTCCCCCCAGGCTACAGAATTGCGGCTGGCGCATTCGCCAGTGCCAACCCAGATGATGTTTGGATTATCTTGTTGTACCGAAACGCAACCCATTGAAGCGGAAGGCTGCTGCTCGAAAATCGGGGTGAAAGTGGTTCCCGCGTTATCGGTTCGCCAGAGGCCGCCGGAGGCGGAGGCGACGAAGAACGTGCGTGGGTCCTTCTCGTACACGGCGATGTCGGCAATTCGCCCGCCCATGGTTGCGGGGCCAAGCTGGCGCGCGCTAAGGGGAGCGAGCAGGGTTTCCAGGCTTGGAGGCGGACCTGCGGGCGCCGGAGTAGCGGTTGCCGGGGGCGTGGTTGCAGGCGGAGTCTGGGCGTTGGATGCCGTGGCGGCAAGAAGAAGGATTGGGAAGTAGCCTTTCATCGGGTTAGGGGAAACGCTACCCCAAAACTTTAGCGGACTTCGCTATTTGGTCACCCACGTTTTGTGCGGGTTTGGAGGCTTTGCGTAAAAGTGCATCAATACTGCCCGAATCGCAACCCGGTTGCTACTTCACAAGATCGTAGGTATCCAGGAACGCCGGAATCGAAAGCTCCCAGCCGAGTTCCTTCTGAATCAAATCCGCCAGCGCCTGCTGAGCGCGGGGCTCGCCGTGGACGATGAACGTGTGCTTCGGCGGGGTCTTGAAGTTCCGCAGCCAGGTCATGATCTCATCCTGCCCGGCGTGCGCGGATAGCGCGTTGATCTTCTCGATCTTCGCCCGGACCTCGACTTCCTGCCCCATAATATGGATCGGCTCCTGCCCTTCAAGCAGCCGACGGCCAAGCGTTCCCTCGGCCTGATAGCCGGTGAACAGCACGGTCGTATCTGGATGCGATAACCGGTGCAGCAGGTGATGGACCACGCGCCCGCCGTTTGCCATGCCACTGCCGCTGATAATCATCATCGGCCCGCGCTGGCTGTTCAGCATCTTGGATTGCTCGGAGTCGCGGATGTAGGTTAGTCCCTGCGGCTCGAAGGTCTCCGCGTGAGCGCAAATCTCCTTCGTGTCGCCATCGTGCTCCTCGTGGCTGCTCATGTACACCTTGGTGGTGCTCGTGGCCATCGGGCTGTCCACATAAATTGGGAAGCGAGGCAGGCGGCCTTCGCGCTGTAGCTCAGAGATGTAATAAAGGATTTCTTGAGTACGGCCGATGGCAAAGCTGGGAGTGACAAGTACGCCGCCACTCTTCAGCACATCCGAAATCACGCGGAAAAGCTGCTCCTTGGGGTCGTCCTTCGGGTGGCTGCGATCACCATAGGTGCTTTCGACCACCAGATACTCGGTGAAATCGATAACAGTCGGATCCTTGATGATCGGCGTGTTGAAGCGGCCAAGGTCGCCGCTCATCAGGATCTGCTCGCCATTCTCGAAATAGATTTGGGCGAACGCGCTGCCAAGAATATGCCCCGCCGGCACGTACTTCCACTGCGCGCCACCGGGCAGCGGATGCAAAAGGTCGTAAGGCAACGCCACGAACTGCTTCATCGTGCGGTAGGCGTCCTTTTCCGTGTAAAGCGGAGTTGGACGGCCGTGGTTGTGCTTTAGGTTGCGGCGGGCTTCTTCTTCCTGCAAACGGCCAGAGTCCGGAAGGCTAATTCTTGCCAACTCGACTGTTGCGCGGGTTGCATAGATCGGGCCCTTGTAGCCATCGATGATGAGGCGCGGAAGCCAGCCGATGTGGTCCATGTGGGCATGGGTGATAACGACGGCATCGATATGGCTGGGGTCGATCGGGAATGGCTGCCAATTGCGCTCGTTGAGTTCATGGCTGCCTTGGAACAGGCCGCAATCCACCAGCGTGTTCTTGCCGTTGATGGTAAGGAGATGGCGCGAACCGGTTACGGTTTGGGCGGCGCCCATGAAGGTAATTCGAGCAGGCATACGCCGAGTATGCCCGATCTAAGCGTAGCTTAGAAGTAGGGCGGGAGGACCAGATTGTTCTGGTTAAGACGTCCAGAAGCGAGGACCTTATAAGTTTCGGCTTTCCACGATCCGTCTTCGCGCCTAACAAGATCGACGGAGAGAACTGGATTCTCGACGCCGCCCCACTCGCTGCCGCGATCATCAACGCCGACAACGAGGGCGTGAGCATGATCGTCGTGGATCGACAGCAGTTTGTAGTACTTCATCTGCCCGTTGAAATCGGAAGAGGCGTACGCCTTCTTGCAGGCATCGGCCATCTCACGGCCCTTCAGGTTGGTAAGAGCCTCGATGTACATGTACGGGGCGCTGAACGTAGACAGGACGCAGAAAAAGACAATCCAAGAGGACCGGGCTTCGACTAGCCTTCCCGGCGACCGCATTCCCAGTGCGATCGAAGTGACCAACACCGAACAGAACCCTGCGGCAACAACATAAACGAGAATGCTAATCATCCCATTTGAATGATCGCCTTCCGGTGACAAACCAATAGGTTTACGGGTGAAAACTGGTACTAACGCGGGTCGACGTGGATGACGCACTGGGCGGGATTGAACCGCTCTTCGATAAGCACTTCCAGGTCGTCGGCCACGTCATGCGCCTGAACCACGGTCCAACTATTGGGGACCTCGATGTGGAGGTCGATGTAGTTCGTGTTCCCGCTCACACGTGTTCTTAGGCGGTGGTAGCCGAGGATTCGCGGTTCGGCATTGAGCAGCGTCTGCAGCTCGAGGTACTCGTGATCGGGCATGCGCCGATCGATGAGTTGATTGATCGATTCCGTAAGCAGGCGATAGGCGCGATGGGCAAGCCAGGCCGCGAGGATGAGGGCGAAAACGGCGTCCGCCGCGGAAATGCCGGTCAGCTTGGCTACTAGCAGGGCGGCAAGAACGCCCAGCGTGGTCAGCACATCGCTCAGCAAATGGGTGGCATGAGCTTGCAGCGCGGGGGACCTTTCTTTCTTGCCGATAGAGGCCACGAGTTTCGAGATCGTAAAGCCGACGATCGCTACCGCGCTAAGGATGAACAGGCCGGTATCGACCTTCACCAGCTCCACCTTCTCGGTCAGGTGCCGAACCGCATGGTAGGAGATGTAAGCAACCATGCCGAATAGGACCAGCGACTCCGCAAAGCTTGCGAGACTCTCAGCCTTGCCGTGGCCGTAGGGATGCTCCTCGTCGGGTGGGGCGGCGGCAACTTTGACCGCAATCAGCGTCAACGCCGAAGCGAATATGTCGGTCGCGCTGTGCGCCGCCTCGGTGAGCAAGCTAACAGAGCCGGTGAGGTACGCGCCGACGAACTTCGCGGTGGTTTGAACCACGTTGAAGCCGAGCGAGAGGGTTGCGGCGCGGGTCTTTAGCGAGGCCATTTAATCCGTAACTTTGCCAGACCTTCGCAGTATGTCGACAATTTTAGGTTCATCCGCTAAGGAAGACGTACCTGCAAGCCAATTTTCATGTAGGGAATCCAATGAAGTCGCCTTCCAGAATTAAACGAGCCGTTTCACTTGAGCATCTAAAGCGATGCCCGCTTTGCCGGGCGGTGAACGCGGCTTCCAACCCGAACTGCTTTGTATGCGGGTGGAAAGGCGAATTCGAGCATGAGGCAGGCAAGGTCCACGAGGGTCTCATGGAAATCCTTGAAAGCTGCCCGGAACTGCTGGACGTTTTCGATCACGAGGAGCGCAGAATTGGGCTCTTTGAACGCTTTGCAAACTTCGTCAGAGCCCGCTTCCGCCGCCACCGCTCGCTTGACTTGCGAGCCTAGTCCGGCTTGTACGCCAGAATTGCGTCGATAACCGGGTCCTTTCCGGTTCGGTACGACTCGAACGTGTAAGGCACGTAGATCTTCGGCGAAATCCACACGCGGTGATCCATCGCCACCGAGTTCTGCCAGTACAGGTCCGAAATTGTGCCAGACATGTGCGAATAGGGCAAGGAGAACGGAATGCTCTCGCCCGCAAAGTTCGGGCTTGAGCCGGTGGGCTCACCGGCAAAGATCGCGTTCGTGAACCTCTCCACCTGCGAGACAAAGCACTGCGCCGCCGAGAAGGTGAATTGCCCCGTAATAACAAAGAGCTTTCCATTCTCGTTGACTTTCGACTTAATGAGGCCGAGCAGCAAGGGCTTGTTCAGGAAGTTGTTGCCACCGCCGTTCCAGCGAGTATCGACAATCAGGCGATCCACGTCGTGGGAATCGATGAACTTGAACATTTCTTCAGAGAAGGCTTTTATGCTCGGCCCCTTTTCCTGGTTCTGCACCCCATTGAACTGGAAATAGACCGTCTTGGTATCGGGCAGATACTCGTACCAATAGAGCTTCTCGCGTTTCTTGAAAGTTAGCGGTGTTTCGGGCGCCTTGCTGCGAAGGAGAATCCACTCATCCTTGGGCGGGGCGACCGCTTTGCCGTCCTTATGGGAGTGCGTCGAATCTTGGCCCGACATTGCCGCTTCCAGCGACACGTCTTTCTTTGCGCCATTCTGTTCAATCGTTAGTGTGACCTTATTGCCCGCGCCGAATCCCATCGCGTTCAGGGTCCACGGTCTTTGGAAATACTCGGGCGCTTGCACTCTCAGCCACTGGCTGTTCTCCCTTCCGACAAGGTCGGCAACCTTGGGCCAGATCTCATCCATCGGGTGGCCGTTCATGGCGATAACCTTCGCTCCCAGCAAGTCGGCATGATCTGGCGCAGTTGCGTGAATATAGAGGCCATCTGGAAAGGCGAAAAAGCGGACGGGTAGGACAGCCGCCGGTCGGCCGGGGCGGATGTGCGTATGGCCGTCGCCAGCCGCCGCTCCGATCTTCATGAACTCGAGGGTTATCTGCTCGTCGGTTAGGTTCGGGATATCGGCCTCGAGTCTTGCCGCCATTTCATCAAGTTTCGTGTCGCGAGAGTGGATGTATCGGAAGTCAAGCCGATGAAGCTCACGCATGAAGAAGCGCAGGTCATAGCGCCAGCCGTCTGCCTTCGAGAGATGGGAAACATCCTCATCGCCAACCAGTTCGTGATACTTCTTCTCGCCTCGCAGGGATTTAAAATCATCGTCGGTTTGCGCCTGATGGAGGTCTCGAAATCCCGCATTGATAGCCTTCTCAAGGTTGGATAGCGCCAGATCCTTCTTGCCGTCGAGGGCGTAGCAGCAAGCGATGAAATACGGCATGTCCCATGGATAGCTGACGCCTAGTTCATCCGCCTTCTCTAACGCAGGAATCGCTTCGGCAAACTTCTTTGCATCGTAGCGGGCTTTCCCAAGCTGTAGCCAGTTGTGCGGATCGGTGGGGTTCTCCTGGGTCCGCTTAAGCCATCGTGCTTCTGAGCTTTCGGCTTGAGCGTATGAAGCCACCACGGGTGAGGTCGCCAGATGGACAGGGGAAAAGATGAGATGGGCAGCGATAAGAGCCGTCAGCATGCCCTTATATTAGTTGGCGGCAAGGCTCTGGCGCTTGGACGATCTGAACCAATTAAGCTCGCTCGGCTTGAGATCAAACTTGCGGCGCACAATGCGCGAAAGATAAGCCTGATCGCAAAAGCCGCTTTCGATGGCGGCATCGCCAATGGCCATACCCTCCAGAATCAGGCGGTGAGCGTTCGCAACGCGCGCCTGCTGGAGGTAGTCGGTGAGCGTTATGCCGTAGAACCGGCGAAATGCCCGCGCCAAGTACACCGGATGAACGGCAACCTCTCGGGCTAGCGATGCAAGGGAGATGCTCTCTTGGAAGCGGGTATCAATCGCTGCTCGAACGGCGCGGAGCCACGTTGGCAACCGTGTTTCTTCTGCACGTGGGCAGAGATAGATCAGGTCGAGGAGTTCGAGCGCGGAGTCTTCTAACTCTGACGGGCTGCCAGCTTGGATTCGCGCGGTGAGCTTGGTGGAGATTTGCCTTGCGCGAGGGCGTCCGAGGACGAGGCCATCGCGTGGGGGCGCGCTGAGTTCTAGGCTGCCAAGCCAATCTAGGTCGAAGGCGATATTGAGGCCAATCATGCCTCCCGGACCAACGAATGTCTTATGCGGTCGCTCCTGCTGGTGATACAGAAGCTGAGAAACTGGCTGTTCCAACTCGCCATGCTCGTTAATCTCGCGGTGGTGACCGGAAACCAGCAGGAAGAAGCCGGGCAATTCGTGGGTGTGCCGAGGAAGGACCGTGTTGGGCTCATACCGGCAAGCAGTAAGGTACACGCCGCCAGTCTTGCGCTGCTGCAATTGGGAACCGAAATAGGTCCCTGGCGACATCCTCATTCAGTTATTAAACCGGGTCTCGCCTCGTTCCGTAAGCCATCCGGCCTAGTTACATTAAGCTTCTCGTCTCGCCTGGCTTCATCGGCCAGGTCTCGATGCCCAGTTTGTCGCATTCGGCAAGGAAGTCTTCCACCTTCCCCGGAAGCACCTCAAACGTTCCGTAATGAATCGGGATCACTACCTTGGCGCCGCATAGCTTTGCCGCTTGCGCGGCGTCTTCCGGACCCATAGTGTAGTGCCCGCCCACCGGCAGAATCGCGACATCCGGCTTGTATTGCTCAGCGATTTCTGCCATTTCGGGATAAATGAATGTGTCGCCCGCGTGGTAGATCGTGTGCGAGCCGTCCTGAACCACAACGCCGCAAGGCGCGCCAAGTTCATGGCTCACGCCATCCTTGGTCTTGTAGGAGTTCCGATGGTCTGCCCTCGTGAGGGAGACCTTTAGGCCATTTTTCTCGCTTGCCTTATCGCGAGCCATCCGCACAAGCTGGGCTTCGGGCACGCCATCGTGGTGGAACAGTTCAGCGAGTTCATCAATGGCGAACACGGTCGAGCCATGCTTGACCGCAAGGTCGGCAACCTCGCCCGCGTGATCGCCATGACCATGAGTCACTACGATGACATCCATTCGATTGGGATTCTTCATCGCTTCCGGACATTGCGGGTTATCTTTCAGCCAGGGATCGATGGCAATGGTGTAGTCGCCCGCCCGCAGGAACACAGATGCGTGACCCACGAACTGAATGGCATCGATCGCTAAGCTCATGCCCTCATTCTAGTGGATTCTTAAGCGCGGCTGTTGATGACCTGGGCGGCAACGCCGTCGACGGTCAGCGCGTCCAGATACATACGCTCATACAGCTTGGCGCGATCGCCCCAGCCGACTTCTTCCTTCATTGCCAACTTGGCAAGCTTCATCCACTGGCGAGGCTTTTGGTATGCCGCTACCGCCCGCTTGACTGCGGCGATCAAGTCCTCGGATGAGTATTCGGAGAAGACGAAGCCATTGTGCCCTTCCCAAATCGTGTCGCCAAGACCGCCGGTCTTGCGGACAATCGGGATAGTGCCGTAGCGCAAAGCGATGAGCTGGCCGAGGCCGCACGGCTCGAACAGCGACGGCATCAAGAACATGTCGGCGCCAGCGTAGATGCGCGGGGCGAGGCCCAGGTTAAAGCCCTCTGAAAACCGGAAGTGGAACGGATACTGCTTTTCAACGAGCCTTAGCTGGTGGCCAAGCTCGACATCTCCCGCGCCAAGGACTACCATTTGAACCGGGAGCTCAAACAGCTGGGAGAACGACTCTAACAGCAGATCGAAGCCTTTTTGGATAGCGAGCCGGCTGACCATGGCAATGACCGGCGCGCCTTCAATGGGCTCCATGCCGATCTCGCGCAGCAAGTCGTCGCGGCAAAGCGCCTTATCGTCGGCCCGGCGGGCCGAGAAATGGTGAAGCAGGAACGGGTCGGTTTCAGGATCAAATTCGTCGGTGTCGATGCCGTTTAAGATGCCTCGGAAGCGGCCCTGATGGGCCAAATGGGACGAGACGCCCTCAAGCTGGCAACCGAATTGGGCGAGCTGGATTTCTAAGGCATAGGTGGGGCTGACGGTGTTCACCTGATCCGAAAACGTCATGCCCGCCTTCATGAAATTAACCTGCCCGAATGCCTCCACTTGGCGGTAATTGAAGATGTGCGACGGGAGGTCCATCCGCTCAAGCACGTCGTATGGGAAATTCCCCTGATAGGCCAGGTTGTGGATGCTGAAGACGCTGGCGGTGGCGCGCCAAAGCGGGCCAGATTTCTCACGCAGCAGAACCGGAATGAAGCCGGTGTGCCAGTCGTTGCTGTGGATGATATCGGGAATCCAGTGGAAGTGCTCGCAGACGGCAAAGAGGGCCGCTGAGAAGAAGAGGTAGGCATCGACTGGCTGCGGGTAGATGTCCTCGCTGCGTAGAACGCCTGAGAAATAGGTTGGCGAGCCAATGAGCCAAACGTGAACGCCGTTGTGATTTAGTTCGTAAACGGTAACCGACTCCGTCCACTTCTTGCTTAGCACGACGGGTAGATCGTCGACGATCTTCTTGATCTTCCATCGCGGGTCATCAAGCACCATGCCATAGGCGGGCATGACCACGCGAACTTCGTGTCCTAGCTTAGCTAGGGCCTTCGGAAGCGAACCGACAACGTCGGCAAGTCCACCGACTTTGGCAAACGGCCCCACTTCCGCGGAGGCGAGCAATATTTCCATGTATTACGTTTCGTATAAGTGCAAGGGCACTAAGCCCAACCGCAAATCATAACATGGATTCAGGTCCTTCTGCCTCTCATGTTGTGACTTGTTGGTTTGATTCCACCATTTTGGCGACGAAGCACTGTTAAGGGTTCGATTCTCCCTTTTAATACGTGTCGCAATTTCATCGCACACCAACTATACGAATTGGCACAAAGACCTGCGGTTTTCAGGTTGACGCGCGTATAATTAGCCTGTGCTAAATTTTCTAGCCAAGGCTAAACCTGACCGATGGCATCATGCCCCGCGTCGGCACAGCTTGGCGGAGGTTTATGCTTCTGTTTCGGTGCCGAAGGCGAGCAGCTGGTTTCGCAGACTGCTTGCGGTAACCGGCCCGGGCTATCTGATCGCGGTCGGGTACATGGACCCCGGCAACTGGGCAACCGATATCGCGGGCGGCTCGAAGTACGCCTACGCCCTGCTTTCCGCAGTTTTGCTTTCTAACTTCATCGCGATCTTTCTGCAGGCGCTGTCTTCCAAGCTTGGCCTAGCTACTGGGCGCGATTTGGCCCAGGCCTGCCGAGACACCTATTCGCGACCGGTCTCACACGTGCTTTGGGTCACCGCGCAGCTTGCGATTGTGGCTTGCGATATTGCCGAGGTCATTGGCGCGGCGATTGCTTTGAAGCTACTATTTCACTTGCCACTGGTCGCGGGCGTACTGCTGACTTCCTTGGACGTTCTGGTGATCCTGAGCCTACAGCACCGGGGTTTCCGGTGGATTGAAGCGTTGGTGACCGGTCTCATTCTCGTGATGATGGGGTGCTTCGCCGCGCTGCTGTCCTATTCCAAGCCCGATTGGGGTCAGGTGGCGCATGGGTTCCTTCCAAGCGCTCAAATTGTCCGCGACCCCGCCATGCTTTACATCGCCTTAGGCATTCTGGGGGCGACGGTGATGCCGCACAACCTGTACCTTCACAGCTCGATCGTGCTGACACGGGAGCGGACGACCACCGCCGCTGAGCTGAAAGACCGGGTAAGGCTCGCGATTACCGATTCCACCATCGCCCTGATGCTGGCGCTGTTCGTGAACGCCGCCATTCTGATCCTTGCCGCCGCGACCTTCTATCGGAGCGGCAACTACGGGGTGAACGACATCCAGCAGGCATACCACATGCTCACCCCGCTGGTCGGCACCGCTTTGGCAGCGCCGCTGTTTGCGATTGCCCTTCTTGCCAGCGGGCAGAACTCAACGCTGACGGGCACGCTGGCCGGTCAGGTGATTCTGGAGGGCTTCAGCGATTTGAAAGTTAAGCCGTGGGTCCAGCGGCTGGTTTCCCGCTCGCTGGCCATCATTCCCGCCGCTTTTGCGGTGGTCCTGTATGGCGAGGGCGGCCTTGCGCGGCTGCTGATCTTCTCTCAGGTGATCCTCTCGCTCCAGCTTCCCTTCGCGGTGTTTCCGCTGGCGCAGATCACCAGCGACCATCACAAGATGGGCGAGATGGTCAATCGGCCCTGGGTGAAGACGCTGGCTTACACGTTGGCGGCCATCATCGCCGGGCTGAACCTGTATCTGGTGGCTACGTCCCTTTAGCGGGGATCCCTTCCCTTTCGGCGCTTTCGCAGGAAGGCAAGCCCAAGGCCGAACGTAGCAATCGATGCGGGCTCGGGCACTGCGGTAGTCAAGAAACCATTCTGGTCGTCGGGGCTTAATTGAAATGAGTCTATGAAAAAGTGAGGGTCGCCCTCGATTCTGCCCATGACAACAGCCGTGTCGGATTGCTGTTCGACAACGTGAAATGCGATTCCGAGCGAGTCAAAATTGAGGAAGTCCGCGTCGGCATCCGCGTCAATCTCGTAATTGATGGTGCCGATGCTGTTGTAGTGAACTTGCAAAGGATCGACGATCGTGGTGCTTCCATTGGTAAGCGTGATATTTAAGTTCAAGATGCCACCAAAAATCGTCGTCCTCGGGTCAGTTCCTCCGTTCAGATACTCGATCGTTCCCAGTTCAAATTCTTGTCCTGAGGCAACTGAATCGAAAGTCGCACCAGTAAACGTTATTCCGCTGTGACTTATAACGGCGGTTCCGGTGCCCCAAGTGATGGCATTCGTTCCAAAGCCGGTGTAAACGGCAGTGTCGGTATTGTCTTCCCAATAATAGCCGCCACTAATCTGTGAGTTGTAGCCGTAGCCCTTCAGCTCTGGATCAGAAAACGTTCCGGAGACGAAGCCCGTGTAGCAGGGATCGGCGAACAAGGCGGAGGAAAGGGCGATGATGGCAAGAGACGCGGCGACCTTCATTATTTAACTCCCAGACTGGACTACCAGTACGGCTCGAACTCTACCTGTATTTCTAAAGACGATGTCCTTGTAAAGTTACTAGATTGCAGCAGATCAGATCATAAGAAGCCGAGCTACGAAATCCTTCAGCGAGACATCAACGGGCGCCATCGGCTCCATGCCATTGGCAATTGCTTTCTCGGTGCTGAGCACCGAGTAGGCGGGGCGCTTCGCGGGCGTCGGATACTCCGCCGTCGTGATCGCCGCGATTTCAATTGGCTGATCCGAACCGATGTGCGCCGCGTACGCCCTCAGCGTTCGCAACGCGAACTCGTGCCAAGTCATTGCCTCCGGTCCGACCGCGTGGTAAATCCCGCCCGCGACCCCTCGTTCAGCAAATCCTACGATCGCCTTCGCAAGCTCGGCGGTGTAGGTTGGGCAGCCAATTTGGTCCGCAACCACCCGAAGCGGCTTCCCTTCCCGCCAGACCCTGATCATCGTGCGCGGAAAGCTGGGGCCGTTAGGGCCGTAAAGCCAGGCAGTGCGGACTATCACGGCATTCGCAGCCGCCGCCAGCACGGCATCCTCACCCGCAGCCTTCGAGCGGGCGTAGGCGCCGAGGGGATTGATGGGGTCGTTCTCTACATACGGCTCGCGCTTGGTTCCATCGAACACGAAGTCGGTGCTGATGTGCAGGAAGCGCGTCCCCGCCATCTGACAAGACCGGGCCAAATAGCTTGCGCCGAGCGCATTCACCTCATGCGCCAGCGCCGGTTCGCTTTCTGCCTTATCGACCGCCGTGTAGGCGGCGCAGTTGATACACCAATCGCACTCGCCAAGCTCTTTGGTGGCGACGCGGGCAACCGAAACGGGGTCGGTGATGTCCAGTTGCGCTAGATCGGGCGCAATGACTGTGTGGCCCCGAGATTGAAGCAGGCTAACCACGTCCGAGCCGAGCATTCCTATCCCGCCGGCAACCAAAAAGCGCATCACGCAATTATGGCGTTAAACTGAATCCGGCCCATGCTAGACGACCCCGCGCCGAGGATTGAAACCGTAAAGCTCGTGATGTGGATATTCGTACCGCTCGTTATCGGCATTACCATTGCCGGCTACATCATGCTTGGCAAACTTTTTAAGAAACCTGACACGCGATTGAAACCGAAGGCCCACGAAGACGACGAAATTGGGGGGTAATCTGGGCTCCTTATGCCGGAAACCGCTGTCGCTAATGACGCCGCCATCGCCAAGGCTCATGCCTGGCTAAAAGACCACGAGCAAGACCTTCTTCAAGACACGATCAAGATGCTCCAGATTCCGTCGCTTGAGAACGACCCGATCCCAGGAGGTCCTTTCGGCGCGGAGTGTAAGCGCGCGCTTGAATTCGCCCTCGACCTGACTAGCAAGTACGGGCTTAAGGCAAAGAACTTGGACGGTTATGTGGGCTACGCCGAGCACGGAAGTGGCGACAAGATGGTGATCTCGCTTGGCCACCTGGACGTGGTGCCGGTGGCCGACGGCTGGAAGCATAAGCCGTTTGGCGCAGAGATCGACGGCGAATATCTTTACGCCCGCGGCGCGACCGATGACAAGGGCCCCACGATGGCCAGCTTCTACGCGATCCGCGCAATCAAGGAGTGCTTCCCTAACCTGAACGTCACCCTTCGCCAAGTGTTCGGCATCAATGAGGAATCCGGTTTCGGCTGCGTGGAGCACTACGTTGCCAACGAGCCCGCTCCGACCTACGGCATCGCGCCCGATGGAAATATGCCGCTGGTCTACGGCGAGAAGTCGATTGGCGACCTGCTGATTCACGCCCCGCTGGTAAGCGAAGGCGGCTTTGAGCTGCTTAATGCTGAAGGCGGCGCTCGCCCGAACATCGTGATTGAAACGATGGTCGGCAAAGTAAGAATCGCCGGCAGCGCCAGAACTCTCGCCGAGGAAGTTTTGAACACCTACTTCGATAAGAACGTGACCTGGAAGTGGGAAGGCGATGTGCTGAACATCACCGCCACCGGCAAGGCCGCTCATGGCAGCACCCCTTGGGTAGGCGATTCCGCCGCGACCCGGTTCTTCCGCTTACTGTTTGAAATCGCCCCGCTGGAGGCTAAGAAGCCTCTAGAGAAGCTTCTGTATGTGACCCACCCGAGCGGGACGGGCGTTGGAATCCAGGGCGGCGAGGAAGCTACCGGAGACCTCACTGCTAATTTGGGAATCGTGCAAACCGTCGGCAACAAGCTGTCGCTGCTGGTGAATGTGCGCTACCCCACCAGCTGGAACGGCGAGAAACTGCTGGGAATGGCGAAGAAGAAGCTGGAGCCGGAGTACACGGTTACGCTGGAGCGAGACTCGCCCGGCCTTTACTTCCCGCTGGATCACCCGATGGTGAAGTCAATTTTCGACGCATACCTGGATGAGCGCCAGCCGCTGCCAGAGCCGACCACGATGGGCGGCGGAACCTACGCTCGCGCGGTGCCGAACTGCGTTTGCGTCGGCGCAGCCTGGGAAGAGGATGGCGACGGCAAGCCCCACGAGAACGATGAGCGCATTAAGGTGGCCAATCTTTTCGCTCTCAGCAGATTTTATGCCGGAATTTTGCTTCGCCTGTGCAGACTGGCGGGAGCTGACGTCTGAAAACTTTAGGAGTTTAAAATTATGGTTACCCTTCTTGCATCCCTCGTTATGCTTCCGAGCATCGCTATGAAAGCCCCTGAGACAATCTACGACTTCCGGATGAACGACATCGATGGCCATCCGGTATCGCTTGCCAAGTATCGCGGCAAAGTGCTGCTGGTTGTGAATGTGGCCAGCAAGTGCGGCTTCACACCGCAGTATGCGGGTCTGGAATCTCTTTACACCAACTACCGCAAGGCGGGCCTGGTGGTGATGGGCTTCCCTGCCAACGAGTTCCACGCTCAGGAGCCGGGCACGAACCCGGAGATCAAGCAGTTCTGCACGATGAACTACGGCGTCACATTCCCGCTGTTCTCCAAGATCGTGGTGAAGGGCGACGGCATCAACCCGCTTTACACGTGGCTGCTGGCGAACGCGGATCGGCACAACGACATCGAGTGGAACTTCACGAAGTTCCTCATCGGTCGGGATGGGAAGGTTAAGGCCCGGTTCATGCCGAACACGAAGCCGGATGATCCCGCGCTGATGGCGGCGATTCAGAAAGAATTGGCGACGAAGTAGCGCCTACGAGATAGCAATGAGCGCCTCCTCCGGGTGGCGCTCTTTGATCCTCTTCAACAGCGCCTGAGACTCCTTCGCCATCAGCTTCGGATCGCGCTTCACGATCTCCACTGCCGCTTCCCGCGCCTCATCAAGCACCGCGACATCCGCGATCAAATCCGCGATCTCTAGCCCCAAATTCCCGCTCTGCCGCGTACCGATAAGCTCGCCGGGTCCGCGCAGTCGCAAATCCTCTTCCGCGATCTTGAAGCCGTCGGTGGTCTCCACCATGATCTCCATGCGCCGCCGGGCGTCGTCGTTTTGCGCATCTGCAATCAGCACGCAATAGCTTTGATGAGAGCCGCGGCCGACCCTTCCCCGCAACTGATGCAACTGCGATAGGCCAAATCGGTTCGCGTCCTCGATCACCATCGAACTGGCATTCGGCACGTCCACACCGACCTCGATGACGGTGGAAGCCACCAAAATGTCCAGCTCGTGGCGGCGGAATTGCTCCATGATCTGGTCCTTTTCCTGCGCCTTCATCTGTCCGTGCAGCAAGCCCACGCGGTAATCGGTGAAGTGGTAGTGCGAGAGCCGGTAATGGAGGTCTTCTGCCGCCTGGGCAAGCATCTTTTCGCTCTCGCTAACAAGCGGGCAGACGAAGTAGGCCTGCCGCCCATGCACCAGCAGCTTCTTAACCGCCTCGTAAACCGCGGGGCGATCGCTGGGCAGCTTCCAATGGGTCTTGATCGGCAGCCGTCCGGCGGGCATTTCGTCGATTCGCGATTGATCGAGATCGCCGTACAGCGCCATGGTAAGCGTGCGCGGGATGGGGGTCGCCGTCATCACCAGCACATCAGGGTTCTCTTGCCCCTTGGCGCGCAACGCCGCGCGCTGGACCACGCCAAAGCGATGCTGCTCATCGATGACCACCAGCCCAAGCTTGGCGAACACCACTCCTTCCTGAATGAGCGCCTGGGTTCCCACCGCAAGATGCGCCCTCCCCGCCGCCACTCGCTCTCGCGCCTGGCGCTTTTGGTTGGGCGTGAGTTTGCCCACCATCAGCGCGACCTCCAACCCCAGCGATTCGAATAACCGCACGAGGTTGGCGTGATGCTGCTCAGCCAGGATTTCCGTCGGCGCCATCAGCACCGCCTGATAGCCGCTTCTCGCGGCGGCAAGCATCGCGCAGGCGGCAACCGCCGTCTTGCCGGAGCCCACGTCGCCCTGCACCAGCCGGTTCATCGGGTGCGGCGTCGCCATGTCCTTGAATATCTCTTTGATCACGCGGCGCTGCGCGCCCGTCAGCTCGAACGGGAGCATGGTGTGGATTTGATCCCACAGCGGCGTCTCCTCGCGAACGTCGTCCAGAAGGTTGCCGGGGGAATCTTGGGTGATGCGCCCGCCACTTTCCAGCAGCGGAATTGGGAAGCTGATGCCCGCTTCGGCTTCCACGTTCTGGCGCTTGATTTGAAGCGTGAGTTGGAGGTCGAGGAACTCATCAAAGACCAACCGCCGCCGCGCCTTTTGGCCGAGGCCGGATTCGCTGGGCAGGTGAAGCTCCCGCAGGGCGTCGGCAAGGGGTAGAAGATCGAACTGCTTGCGGAGCCATGCGGGGAGCGGGTCTTGCACGAGGTCGGCATACTCGCTGGCGGCACATGCGCCCGCCTTGCGCATCGTCTTTTGGCTTAGGCCATCGACGAGGGGATAGACGGGCACGATCTTCAGGAACTCTTCGGGATCGTCGTCCTCGCCCAGCGTTTCGAACTCCGGCGAGTTCATTTCATAGCCCCACTGCGCTTCCTTCACCATGCCGTAGGCGATGATCTCGCCCTTATAGGCGCCGAGCGCGCGCTTGATCCAGGGCTGGTTGAACCAGGTGAGCTCGATGAGGCCGGTTCCATCGGAGACCGACGCCTTGAGAATGACCATGCCCCCGCGCGTTGGTCGGCCCTCGAAGTGGGTGATGCGCCCCTTCACGGTGGCGAACTGGCCTGGCTTGAGGCTGCGGATGGGAGGCAAAGCGCGGCGATCTTCGTAGCGCCGCGGCACACGATATAAGACATCGCGAACCGTACGCAGGCCGGCTTTGGCCATTGCGTTGGCAAAGCGTGATCCGACACCTTTAAGATATTGCGCTTCGGTATCGAGCGAACGTGCCATGGCTGGTACCCTAATTATGAAATGGAAGAGGAGCACGAGCCCACCGCTAAGGAAATCGAAGAGGCCGGGCGCAAGCTCCTTGGCGAGGACGTTCCGCAGCTACCCAAAGCACCGGAAATCTCGGGCGACTTCGATGATCGACTGAAGGGCATCGAGAAGCGCGCGGAGTCGCTGAAGAAGGTCCAATCGGCCAAGAAAGCGACCGAGCGGGTGAAAGAATCCCAAAGCCAGGATGACGCCCAGGGTCTTGCGTTTGGGCTTGCGATCGCTTATTCCATGATCGGCATCGTGCTGGGCGGATTCCTGCTTGGCTTGCTGCTGGAGAAGCAGTTTCAAATTAAGGGCGCGACCAATATGGCGGTCGGCATTTCGTCCGTCGTCGCCATGCTAAACGTGGTGCTGCTTTTGAACCGACAGAACCGTGGGAAGTAATCTCGCTCTTCTGTTTCGCCCTCTGAGTTTCGCAATCGGGGCTCTCCTTTCGTTAGTCATTGCCTTCGCGGGGTTCGGCGCCAAGGGGTTGGAAGGAATGGCGCTCGGTCTAATCGCCACTGCATTTTCCGTATTCGGAACGAAAGGCGCGATCAGCGTTGCCGGGCGCAGTATTGTCGCGGGCAAGGTGTCCAGCGGGAACGCGATGCTGCTCCTTTTCTTCTTGATGAAGCTCCCAGTTTTCGCCTTCGCGGTGGTCATTGTTTATCGCCTCGGACCGCCCGCCACCGGGGCTTTCCTTGCCGGAATCTTCCTGGTATACTCCGCTCTAACAGGGTGGGCTACCGTTCAACGCTAGCTCGCCATCTATTTTGTATGGGCAACCTTTTATTGACGAATACCAGCCTTTTCGCCGCAGCAGAGGCTAAAGAGGTCGTAACCTGGCTCGGAATGATGGTCTACCTTGCTCTGGTAGTCGCCGTCATCTTCGTGTTGCTCTCCACTGCCAAGAAGGACTTTGGCAACCGCGTGTTCCACAACCCGTGGGCGCAGCGGTTCGAGCAGCTCTACCTCTTCATCGAGAACCTGTGCATCGGCACCATCGGCCCCCACGGCCGCAAGTACGTGCCCATCATCATCGGGTTCTGGATCGTCATCTTCGTCAGCAACTGCATCGCGCTCTTCTTCCCTTACGCGCCGACTGCGGACCTCAGCTTTAACATCGGCCTTGCGCTCACCGCTTGGTGCTACGTTCAGTGGGAAGGCATGAAGGCAAATGGCGTCTTCGGCCACATCAAGCACTTCACTGGTCCGAAGCTTGGCCTTGCCCTGATTCCGATCACCATTCTCATCTTCTTCGTTGAAATCGTTTCCGAAGTCATGAAGAACGTCTCGCTGAGTCTTCGACTTTACGGAAACATCCACGGCGGCCACGAAGCGGTGTCCGCAATGAACCATCTGGGGGACAACATCTACCTGCCCTTCGGATACTTCCTGATCCCAATCAAGCTGCTTACCTGTGTGGTGCAAGCACTCATTTTCTCGTTGCTCACTTGCGTGTATCTCTCTTTGGTGACTCACCATGAGGAAGAGCACGGTCACGATGACCATGGTAGCGAAGCGCTGGCGCACGCAACCTAAGCAAGGGGTAAGGGAAAGGGCTTTCGCAGGTATCCTGCGGCGTTGATAACAGGAGGAAATCAAAAGATATGTTCGGTTTTGGATTAGGACTCGCAATTCTCGGATGCGGCATTGGCCTTGGTCTCATCGGCATGGGCGCGATGCAGGGCATGGCGCGACAGCCGGAGGCTATCGGCCGCTTGCAGACCGCTATGCTGATCGCTATGGCGTTCGTCGAGCTCGTCGTTCTGCTTACCATGTTCGTTGCACCGGGCACCTTCGCTCCGCTCAAGGGCTAAGGCAACCGGACAATCGTCGATTTACCTGCTTGCCGCAAGGCAAGCAGGCTTGACATTAAGCTTTCGTTGGACTTATGAGTAACTCTAGTAAGCCGTCTGGTGGTTCGCCAATTGTAGGAATTGTCATTGGGGCAGTTCTTATGGTCGGCGGCATGTTTGTTGACAAGAATTTCCACCCGGAATTCTTGGAGAAACTAGCCCAGCAAGGCATCCCCATTGAGCCAGGCAAGGTACTCGCCGCTATCGGCGTGCTGCTGGTTCTCTTCCCGCTTGTGAACCTGTTCTTCGTGAAGCCTCTCCAAGAGGCGATCGAGAACCGCACGAACGAGCTTGACAACACGTTTTCGGAGGTTGAAAACCTGCGAAACGAGATGACCCAGCTCAAATCGGATTACGAGAAGCGGATCGCCGCTACCGAAGCGGAAGCTCGCGAAAAGATTCAGGCTCAGGTGAAGGAAGCGCAGACTCTACGCCAGACGCTGATGGCGGAAGCCAGCAGCAAGGCCGACGAGCTTGTGAAGCAGGCTCAGGTGGAGATCGAGCGCGAGCGCAACAAGGTCCTTACCGATTTGCGCGTGCATGTGGTGAACCTCACCCTCGGCGCAACCGAGAAGGTGATTGGCGCGAACATGGACACCGCCACCAACCGCAAGCTCATTGAAGAGTTCATCGAAAAGGCTGAGGTGACGGCTTAACCGTGGCCCACGATAGCCGAGTCGCCCGACGGTACGCGAATGCGCTGTTTGAGACGGCGCAGAAGTATAACGTCATCAAGAGCGTCGAGGACGACCTCGCCGGCATCACCAGCTTGCTGGATGGTGACCGCAGCTTTCACGATTTCCTCCTAAGCCCCTACGTGGGCCGCGAGGAGAAGCTTCGCATCTGCGAAAAGCTGTTCTCGGATCGCATTACCGCGCTCACGATGCAGTTCGTAAGGTTAGCGCTTTCTAAGCGACGAGAATCGGAGCTTAAGGCCGTCTACAGCGAATTCGTTGAGCTGCGACGCCTAAGCGAAGGCGTGCTCTTCGTAAGCTTCGCAAGCGCCACCGAGCTTGATAAGAAGCAGCGCGAAGCGCTGGAAGCCAAGATCGCCCTCACCACCAAGCGAAAGGTTGAAGCCGAGTTCCTTGTGAACCCCAGCCTAATTGGTGGAGTGAAAGCAACTTTCGAAAATACGGTGCTGGATGGGACCGTTAGAGGCAGCCTCAAGCGAATTCAGGAAAGCCTTACCCACGACGTTTTGAAACAGATTTGACCTTACAGGAGTAAACGAACAAACCCATGTCGATTAGACCAGAAGAAATCACCTCAATCCTGACTCAGGAGCTTGAGAAGTTTGACCGCAAGCCGGAGCAGCAGCATGTTGGCACCGTACTCCAGGTGGGTGACGGCATCGCTCGAATCTACGGTTTGCCCGATTGCCAAATGGGAGAACTGCTTGAGTTCCCAGGCGGAGTCATGGGTATGGCGCTTAACCTGGAAGAAGATTCCATCGGCGCGGTCCTTATCGGCGACGACGCTGAAATCAAGGAAGGCGACAGCGTTAAGGAATCGGGACGAATTATCGAAATCCCGGTCGGCGAGGGCCTCCTTGGTCGCGTAGTAAACGCGCTCGGCCAGCCGCTTGATGAGAAGGGACCGATTGCCGCCGAAAGGTTCAGTCGACTTGAAGTCAACGCTCCCGGCGTTGTAGACCGCCAGCCGGTTAAAGAGCCTCTGCAGACCGGTATCAAGGCGATCGACGCGATGATCCCGATTGGCCGCGGCCAGCGCGAGCTTGTCATCGGCGACCGCCAGACTGGTAAGACCAGCATCTGCGTCGACACGATCATTAACCAGAAGAAATCCCACGAGCCGGGCGGCTCGCCGGTGTACTGCATCTACGTCGCTTGCGGCCAGAAGATGTCCACCGTGCGCCGCGTCGCTCAGACCCTGGAAGACCACGGCGCGATGGCGTACACCACCATCGTCGTTGCCGGCGCTTCCGACTCGAACGCGATGCAGTACCTCGCTCCGTTCGCTGGCGCAACGATTGGCGAATACTTCCGCGATGGCGGCAAGCACGCGCTTGTGGTTTACGATGACCTTAGCAAGCACGCTCAGGCTTACCGCGCGCTGTCCCTGCTCCTTCGACGCCCGCCAGGACGAGAAGCGTATCCGGGCGACGTTTTCTACCTTCACAGCCGCCTTCTGGAGCGCGCTGCCAAGCTTTCCGATGAGAAGGGCGCCGGTTCCCTAACCGCGCTTCCGATTATCGAAACCCAGGCGGGAGACGTTTCCGCGTACATTCCGACGAACGTTATCTCGATTACCGACGGCCAGATTTACCTTGAGCCGGACCTCTTCTTCGCAGGCGTCCGACCCGCTATCAACGTGGGTATCTCGGTTAGCCGCGTAGGTGGTAACGCTCAGATCAAGGCAATGAAGTCGGTTGCCGGTAAGTTGAAGCTAGAAATGGCGCAGTACCGCGACGTGGCCGCCTTCGCGCAGTTCGCAAGCGACCTCGACGTTTCCACCCAGCGACAGCTCATTCGAGGCCAGCGCCTTACCGAGCTTCTGAAGCAGGACCTTGCAACGCCGTACGATGTTGAAGACCAGATCATCGCGATCTTCGCAGGCTCTGGCGGATACCTTGACGACCTGACCAACGAGCAGGTGAAGGGCTTTGAAGCCACTCTGCTTAAGATCGTGAAGGAGAAGTATCCGGACGTCGTCGAAACGCTTCGCACGAAGAAGTCGATGGACGAGGGCATGGAAGATACGCTGAAGAAGGCGTGCGACGAAGCGAAAGCAACCTTTAAGTAATTCATGGCAACACTGAAGTCAATTCGATCCCGCATTAAAGCGGCAAAGAATATCCAGCAGATCACGCGAGCGATGAAGCTGGTGGCGGCGGCGCGCTTCAAGCGCGCTACCGACCGCGTCCTTGAGGCGCGGCCCTATGCCAATAAGCTGATCGAAATGATGGGCGCGTTAGCGGCGGGCGGCGATCTGCCCGCGCATCCGCTAATGACTCAGCGGCCCACCATCAAGAAGGCGTGCATGATCGTGGTGACTTCAGATCGTGGCCTTGCCGGCGCTTATAACACGGCGATTCTGCGAAAGGTCAGCGATTACGTTGCCGCCCTTCCCTACCCGTGCAGCCTCATCGCGGTTGGCCGAAAGGCGAATCAGTTCTTTTCCAAGCGCGGCTTTGAGATTCCGCTTTACGTGAGCATGCCCAGCGCAGGCGCGCAGCTTCCGGACGCGATCAAGATCACCGAAACCGCGCGGCAACTCTTCGAGAGCGGCGAGGTCGATGCGATCTTCGTCTGCTACTCCAAGTTCTTCTCGGCCATCCGCCAGGTTCCGACGGTGGTTCAGCTTCTGCCGATAACTCCGCCCGAGACCACCTCGAAGGCTGAGGAAAGCACGAGCGGTTTCAACTACGAGCCGGATGCGGAAACGGTGCTGAACACGCTTCTTCCCCGCTACTTCCAGACTCAGGTTTGGCAGTCGATGCTGGAAGCAACCGCTTCTGAGTTTGGCGCGAGAATGACCTCGATGACGAACGCGACCGACAACGCGGGCAAGATGATTGCCTCGCTTACGCTAAAGGCGAACCGCGAACGTCAGGCCTCGATTACCAAGGAAATCTTGGAAGTCGTCGGCGGTGCAGAAGCCCTCAACGCCTAAGCTGAGGCGGTATCATTTTCGAAAACCAACAGGCCGTACCGGCCTGTTTCGGTTTTGGTCTTGCGGAAGATGAGATACCTCGCGATCTATCTGGCGCTATTAACCTTTTCAACCGGCCTGGCGCAGGACGCCACCATCACGCGCGACGGCGTGAAGATAACCCGGGGCGAAGAGAACGCCCTTCTGCTGAAGGTTTCCGCTACCCGCCTGGCATGGTCGCCCGATGGCGCTTTCCTTGCGATGATCGATGAGGGTCGCAGCACCGTGACGTTGCACTCCTTCGAAACCGGGCTTGATACCGTGATTTCAAAGCGGGCAAGCAACGTCCGGTGGTCGCCTAACAGCAAGCGAATCCTCGCCGATTTTGATGGCGCGCTCGGCTGGATAGACATTAGCGACGGCAGCTACGTGCCGCACATGATTGCCAACGGGGTGCTGCCAGGAACTGCCACCTGGGCGCCCGATGGACACCAGGTTGCCTACGGGCGCGCGGATGGTCTTTATGTAATTGGGCTCGATGGCGGCGCGGCGGGACACTGCATCGCGAAGGGGCGGCACGTGGCGGGCACAAGCTGGTCGGACGATGGGCGGATCATCGCCCTTGCCGATAGCCAAAGCGGCGTCATGGTGGTACGACCCAATGGCACCGGCCTGCGGCAGATCGCGAACCTCTTGGCGGATTCGGTGGCGTGGTCTCCCAATGGGCGCTATCTGCTGCTTGGAACCCATGACGGCTGGCAGGCATACGAAGTCGCAAGCGGGCAGCTGAGCCAGATTCAAAGCGAGCCGTTTTCTGAGCCGCGCTGGACCGGCGGGCAGCGGCTGCTAGTGGCGCAGGGCGGAGTCGTACGCAAACTGCACCTGGGCAATCGCGGCCGCGATGAAGAAATGGGCTCGCTGGGCGGGGTGAAGTTCTGGGCGCCCAAGCCATTAATGGAGATTTCTGAAGTCACGTCCTCCAGTGGGTTTAAGGGCGCAAGGCGGCCCAGCCCCGGCGAGATGCGGCTTAACGGGTACATCGAATCGGGCGATTCGCAAGAAGGCGTTTACGTTATGCGGGTGGAGTCGATGGTCGCCGCGAACGGGTACGAGTCGTTCTATTCGACGCCGGTGGTACAGCACATCGCCTGGACCTCCACTGCCGTGCAAACGGATGGCAAGCGTCAGGCGAAGCTGCAAACCGACGACCTACGCCCTGGCGACCGGGTTTCCCTGCTGGTGGCAACGCCGAGCAACGAAAAGAACGCGGACCTTTCCATTCACGAGGCGTGGGTGGAAGGCGTTTCCTTCGGCCAGGACTACTTGCTTTCGCTGAAGGCTTCCCCTCACCTAACAAACCCCTACGTTGAGTACGACGGCATCACCACCGAGCGGGTCGTGGTTCCGCTGGTCTATCCGGTGGCGGGCAAGACTTCGTGGGAGGATAGCTTCCTGGCATCGCGCGGCGGCGGATCGCGGCGACATCACGGGCAGGACCTAATGGGCAAGCACATGACGCCGCTGGTCGCCTGCTTTGATGGCGTGGTGCGGCTTAGCTCGGGCGGACGACTTAGCGGCAACGAGATTTCACTGGATGGCGATAACGGCTGGCGCGCTACCTACTGCCACTTGAACGACGACACGCCGGGAACACGCGACCACGCGGGCGGCGATCAGTACGCTTTTGCGCCGGGGCTGGTCTCGGGCATGCACGTCACCGCGGGCCAGCTCATCGGCTATATGGGCGATAGCGGCGACGCGCGGGGGACGGGATATCACTTGCACTTTGAGCTGCGGGACTTGGTCGGCGGCGCGATTGTGAACGCCGCGCCCTCGCTGAAATCGGCAACTAAACTGACAGCGCCGGTGGCGGTGGTGGCTTCACGCGACTCTCGCGCTTCGTATGCTTCGATGAGTAGGGGCGGGTACGCGCGATCTCGCAAGATCAGCGATGCGACGATGAGCTATTGGTCGCTGATCACCAAGTACGCGCAGCAAGCCTCTATCGAGCCGGAGCTGGTGGCGGCGATTATCGAGGTGGAGAGCGGTGGCAACCCCGGAGACCGGTCCTCATCGGGCGCGATGGGACTGATGCAGCTTATGCCCGACAACTGCGCCGAAGATGGCGTGCTGAATCCATACGACCCCGAGGACAACATTCGCGGCGGGGTGAAGCAGTTCTCGCGGTACCTGAAGCAGTTCAGCGGAGACGTGCAGAAGGCGCTGATCGCCTATAACGCCGGCCCGGGGCGGGTGCTGAACGGCTCGTGGGTGAATTCGAAGCAGGCGCGGGAGTACGCGCCGAAGGTTTTCGCCTGCTATCGGGCGCTGAAGGGGACCGCGAGTCAGCCCGCAGCGGGCGATTTGGGGTCGGTTGATGGCACGGATATGCACAAGCAGGATCAGCCCATCGATCTCGGCGGCTCTGGCGGTCACTAGTAGCGCCATCGAAGGGGACTATTCTCGGTGAATCAGATATAACCCGACGTGGTTCACAGATGAATAACGGGCAAGCCGAATTGCTTATGAATCCGATCCGCGACGAGGGAGCGGTGGCAGGCGGCGGGAGACTTTTCAACGCAGAACAAGGCCACACGCTCGGCTCCAGAATCCTCAAGCTGCTGCACGAATGTCGCCAGATCGAATCCATCAAGTACGTCGCTCTGATAAGCCTCAACAAAGCCTGAGCTAAGTTGTTCGCGCTGGCGCTGACCGACGTTCATGGCCGCATCGGCCTTGGCTTGTAGCTGCCGAATCTCTTCCGGCGTCGCAAGCTCCTTAACGGCCCGATAAGCAATGTTCAGATCCCGAAGCCTAGCTTCCAACCTGGCTGCGTTTGCGAAAGCATATTCTGCCCCGCGCACGCCTCTGCGAGCCCGGATATCGCAAAAGACATCGATCTCATGCTTACGAAGCTTATCAAAGAACTCGGCTTCGGTGGAACCGTACGCGCCAACGGTATAGATCGTCATTCGTTACCCTCTCTTACTCCTTATTTATTAGATGCGGGACGTGGCTGCTGAGCAGCCACGTCTAAACGGGCGGGTTACTTGGCTCCAAGCAGCTCGATCTGCTCGATGCTTGGGGGGCAGCTGAGCAATTCCGCCGCGTTCGCCATTAGCGCCTGACGAATTGGTCCGTTAAGGTGCTTCTGACGTCCCTCCTCGTCGTTAAACGTGTCGAAAACGCCGAACGTGGTGGGCGATAGCTTGAGGGCGTACCAGTTGATCGTCCCCGGCTCCTGCTTTGCCAATTCCAGCGCATTAACGAGGAACTTCGCGACCTCGTCTTCCTTTCCAGGCTTGGCTTCGATGCGTGCAAATAAGGCTAGTTTTATCATTCTTTTCTCCATGTTCCGAGTTCTCACCAAGGGCGAGGGAACGGGTTCATTGTGGTTGGACAGGTGCTAGTCTGCCTATTGGCAAGAGCGACATCTTTAGTATCGATTGCGTCACCAGATGGAATTTGAATAGGAGAAAGCGCCAAGATGCTTTTGAGCGATGAAAATTGACGTGATTGCCCTAAATGGCGTTTTTGATACCGGCCTGGCGGCGGTGCTCGATGCCTTCCAAACTGCCAACGATCTGACGGTCCCTCTTGGGCTAAGCTCGGTCTCCTTCGATGTCACGGTGGTGGGACTTCGACGCCAAGTGCACACCGGGCAAGGGTTCAAGATTCCGGTAACTCGTGCGGATGGCCGCACGCCGCCCGATTGGGTGATCGTGCCCGCAATTGGTCAACGAGCGCCCGAGCCCTTGGCGGCCGCGCTTTCGACCCCCGAGGTTCGCGACGCTGTCCGCCTTTTGAGAAAATGGGGAGATCAAGGAGTCAATCTCGCCGCGGCATGCATCGGCACATTCATCGCCGCCGAATCAGGCCTGCTCAATGGCGAGGCGGCAACGACGACGTGGTGGCTCGCTCCTTATTTCCATCAACGCTACCCCCTTGTTCGACTCCAGAGCGGCCGCATGCTTGTGCACTCGGGCCGAGTCCTCACCGCCGGCGCGGCTCTTAGCCACATGGATATGGCGCTCTGGCTCATCCGTCAGGCAAGCTTGGTCCTTGCTGAAACGACCGCGCGGTACCTGATCGTTGACTCGCGTCCAGCGCAGTCTGCTTACGCGATCAGCAATCACCTTGTTCACTCTGATCCTCTCGTTCAAAAGTATGAGGAGTGGGCTCGCGGCCACCTTGCCAGCGGCTTCTCTCTTCAAGCGGCCGCCAGCGAGGTGGGAGTAAGCAAGCGAACGCTCGAGAGGCGTCTCCGGGCCGTTCTTGGGAAAAGCCCGCTCTCCTACTTTCAAGACCTAAGGATTGAGCACGCAGTGCATGTTCTACGGACATCAGGCGATAGCATGGAGAAGGTCGCCGAAGCGGTTGGCTATCAGGATAGCGTTACCCTGCGGAATCTCATCAAGAGCCGAATCGGTCGGGGCATCCGCGAGATCCGTGCTGAGCGCATTGATGGGGGCGAGTCAGCCTGACGCTGCCCGACTCCCATGAGCCTTGGGAATAGCCAAGTGCGATTCAGTTTTCGGGAAACAGAATCTTCGCCATCTGCTCCGCGTACTTCTGAGTTGTGTAGCGCTCCGATAGCTCGATTAGCGCCTCTGCGTGGGTTTGCGCGGTTTCCGGCGAGTTCACGTAAGCCCGAATCGCCTCCACGTACTGGCGAACGTTCTCGCGATCCGCGATGTGCTTGGAAACCGTGTCCGGCAGGACCTCCGCCACCGCGCTGTTGACGGTGGGCGTGATGATGGGCAAGCCGACCGCCATCGCCTCATAGACCACGATCGGGATGCCCTCGAACCGCGAGGTCATCAACAGGCAATCGGTGGTGCGGAAGAGCTCGGTGGGGTCGTCCACCGCGCCAAGGAAGTCGATCACGTCGCTAACCCCTGCCCGTGCAGCCGCGCTCTTGGTCTCCTCCAGCAGCGGACCCGCGCCCGCCATCACCAAGCGAACATCACTGCCAAACTCCGCCTTGCAGGCTTGCATTACGCTGACCGCCATCTCCGGGTCCTTCTGGTAAGCAAAGCGCCCGATCCAGAGCAGCGTGTACGGCTTCTTGGTAAAGCGGGGGGCTCGCAGGGGAATCCAGCGCGTGGGGTCGACGCCCAGGTAGGTAACCGACACCTTCGCCTCCGAAATGTAGCACTTATCGGTCAGATCGTCGGCCAGGAACTGGGAGATGACGGTGAACTGATCGATGATGCTGCCGACGTTCCCTGCCGCATACGCGTGGAACCCAAATCGGCTAAGTTTGTGGGTCTTTTCATCCACGAAATAGTCGTAGTTGTGGTGCTGGGTCACCACCCGACAGCTTTTCAGCAACTCATCCCGTTTCAGGTTCGGCAGCGCGTCATAGGCGGCGAAGCTGTTCATGATCAGCATCGCATCGGGTGCGGTGCGCTTGACGAGATCGTAGAAAGCGTCGCTGCGCTTATCCCACGGCATGTGGAACACGGAGAAAACCGATTCGACGTGCGGCAGCACCTGATCCGCCCAGGCATATTCGGCATCGACGGAGAAAACGAGGTGAATGCTTAGATCGGGAATCAACCCGGGCAGGAGCTGAAGCAGGTCGATAATCGCGCGATCCGCGCCCCCATGGGTGATGTAAGGGACCGCGACCATCAGCACCTTCTTCTTGTCGCCCACCGGGCGTCTGCGCGTGTAAAGCGGGTACTCGTGCGAATAGGCGAGAGCGTTGAGTTCAGAACCAAACAGCTCGTCGTTGTCATCGAAGAACGAGTTCAGGTCGCTCGTCCGGCCAAACGAGTGCATGAACTTATTGCGTCTCGCATCCGGCAGCGGAAGCGGACCGAGTTCGGGAATCTTTACGTCCTCGGCATCCGCAGCAGGATCGTTCACCACCATTTCCGCCACCGGCACCAGGCCCTTATCAATCTTCACTGGACGACCCATCAAGCGCCGGAGCGTGCGGGCAAAGCCGCTGTCGGAAATCAGCTTGTCGTGGGCTTCAGGCCCGATGAGGGCGCGAAGCAGCTTGTTGTAGCTGCTGAAGAACTCCACCGCCGCCATCCGAGCGATCTGCTTTCGGGTGGGAGGACCGGTAATCACCGGCTCCTTCGGCTCTTCCTCGGTTATCTTGTGAACGGAGTAGGCGCTCGTCCCGGCGGCAACCGTGATGAAGCCCTGATTCTTGGGGTAGCTGCTTGCCAGCGCCTGGCCGAGCCCTTCGAAGCTGCGGTTCTTTCGCACCAAATCGCGATGATCGTGAACGGCGATGTTGTCAAGAATCACGCCCACAACCTGCACGTTTGCAACCTGATCCGGGTAGAACACGCCCGGATAGGCTCGTCCGGCTTGATCCACCGCCAGCCAAATAACGTTAGCCTTCCCCGCCCAGCCTTCAAGCGACATCGCGAGCTTTTCCAGCAGATACCGGTCGTTGCGGAAGGCGTCGCCAAGCGCCTTCTTATCGAAGGCGACAAGAAGCCCGCGGCCTCGCACGAACCTATCTTGAGTGGAGGCGTCGTACTGGGCGAAATCGCCGAAGGTTTGGTCGTCAAGGCAGGTCAGCCACTCGGCATCTTCCGGAACCAGGAAGCAAGGGGCCCACTTCTTCTTGATGGCAAGCCGCTTGGAGAGGTCCTTGAAAACAGGTAACTCGTGGATCTGCGCCATGATTTGCCCGCGGCGCATGTCGCTGTAGGCAAGCATGGAAAAGCCCCAATAGCGATAGATAAAGAGCTGCTTGCGGATGGCCATGCCAACCAGGCCGTGCTCGGCGCACGCCTGGATGTAGTACTGCCAGTCCTCATACCCCATCTTCATGTGCTCGCCGTAAAGCGGGCCGGCGGAATCCGGGTGGCGGAAGCAGACGTTGCTGCCCATGATGTTGCGGAACAGCAGCAGATAGGCGTTGAAATCGGGCAGGTGGTGGATGTAGCGCTTAAGGCCAAATCGCTCGATATCCCCGTAGAAGATGGAGATCGAGGGGTTCTTGGTGATGGCGTCGATGTACGAAGCGATCGACTCGGGGTGCATCTTATCGTCGGCGTCCAGGGTGACAATCCAGTTCCCTTTCGCCTCACGGATGCCGGTGTTGCGCGCGCCCGGCAGGCCCTTGTTCTCCTGGCGGACGACGCGGACCGGCGAACCCCAGTCCATGGCGCAGTACTCCTGAATCTTGTGCACCGAATAGGGGTCGGTGCTGCCATCGTCCACAACGATGGTCTCGAATGGCTTAACGGTTTGCTCGGCGATGCTGCCAAGGCAGTCGCGCAGGAACTGGCCCTGGTTGTAGCACGGCACCACTACGCTTATTCGAATCTCGGAATCCATCCCCACGGCGAGCCTGTAGGATACCTTTCGAACTTAAGTCGGCTGGCGTGGAATATCTCCACCACTCCGGTTGAACGTCTAACCCACATACATTGCTATAATAACTATATGGCTCCAGTAGTACTTCAACAGATTGGCATAGAGGCAACAGGCGTGGCAAACAGGGCAGCAGCAATGAATCAGGTGATCGCAAGAAACGTACAGCAGGCGGCTGGTCAACATATGCACGCAAACTCGCAGGATCTTGGGCAACTTGCGGCCGACCTTTCCATTCTTGCCACAAGCCTCGCAAATCTATGCCAGGCGCTTGCGGTCCAGCAAGGTTAGGCAAGCCTGTAGGATACCTTTCGAGTTTAAGCTTGAACGGCTTTCGAAATGGCGTCGCCCATTTGGCTTGTTCCCACCAACGTCATGCCTTCGGTGAAGATGTCTCCTGTGCGCAAGCGGCTTTCCAGCACCTTCTCGACCGCACTCTCGATTCGGGCGGCGACGGCGTCCTCGCCGAACGTGTACTGAAGCATCATCGCGGCGCTTAGGATAGTGGCGATTGGGTTTGCCTTGCCCTGCCCTGCAATATCGGGTGCGGAGCCGTGAATCGGCTCGTACAGGCCAAACACCTTGCCGCTCGCCTTGGCGTCGCTTAGCGAAGCGGAGGGCAGGAGGCCAAGCGATCCGGTGATCATCGAGGCTTCATCGCTCAGGATGTCGCCGAACATGTTCTCCGTCAGGATTACATCGAATTGCTGCGGCGTTCGCACCAGTTGCATCGCGCAGTTATCCACCAGCATGTGACTGAGCTTGACGTCCGGGTACTGCGGCGCAATTTCGTTCACCACTTCCCTCCACAGGCGGCTGCACTCCAGCACGTTCGCCTTGTCTACGCTCACGACTTCTTTGCGGCGCTGGCGCGCGATCTCGAACGCGCGGTGGGTAATTCGCTCAACCTCGTGGCGGCTGTAGACCATGGTATCGATGGCGCGGTTTCCACCTTCTTGGCGCTCTCGCGGGCGGCCAAAGTAGATGCCGCCAGTCAGTTCGCGCATTACGACCAAGTCGATTTTGGGATTGCCCTTTAGCGGGCAGGCATCGGCAAGCGCGGGGATCATCTTCGCCGGTCGGACGTTCGCGTAAAGGTTCAATTCCGCACGCAATGGCAGGAGCGCGCCGACTTCAGGGCGCATCGAGACCGGTTCGATCTTGTCCCACATGGGGCCACCGACTGCTCCGAGCAGTACTGCATCGCTTTGCTTGCAAAGCTCAAGGGTCTCGGCGGGGAGCGGATGCCCCTTCGCGTCGTACGCCGCGCCGCCAACGAGGGCTTCGGTGAACTCAAAAGCGAGTCCGGTGGCTTTAAGGACCTTTACGGCCTCCGTCACAACTTCGGGCCCGATTCCATCGCCGGGCAAGACGGCTACGCGATACGACATGACACCCGATTATGCGGGATGCGGCGCGCCGCTTGCCAAGTTCCCCGCGGGAGCCATAATTAAGCGTGCGCATTGGTATCTTCGATTCGGGATTGGGTGGCCTTTCAATCGCCCGCTCGATTATGGAGCGCCTTCCCGAATACGATTACCTCTATCTGGGGGATTGCAAGCGGGTGCCGTACGGCAATCGCTCTCAGGAAACCATCCACGAATTCGTGGCGGAAGCGATGGATTATCTATTCGCGCACGAGTGCCAGCTGGTGATTCTTGCCTGCAATACGGCTTCGGCGGAATCTCTGCGAAAGCAGCAACAGGAGTATCTACCCCGCAATTTCCCTGATCGCCGGATTCTGGGCGTAATCATCCCCACCGCCGAGGCGGTGGCAGAGACCGGTGCGAAAACGGTGGGCGTGGTGGCGACGGCCAGCAGCATCGAATCGGGTGCGTTTCAGCGGGAGATCATGCGCCAAGCGCCTTCGGCGTTCATTAAGGCGCTGGCGACTCCACTATTGGTTCCACTGGTGGAGAATGGGGGCTTGAAATACGTGCGGCCGATTCTGAAGGACTACCTTGCCGAGCTTGGTGAGGTTGATGCCCTGGTGTTAGGTTGCACACATTACACGCTGCTGAAGGATGAATTCCGGGCTCTGACTTCCGCCAAGGTGATTTCGCAGGACGAACTGCTGCCGGAGAAGACGGCGGATTATCTTAGGCGGCATCCAGAAATCGAGAGCAAGCTGGGCAAGCATGGCGAGCGGCTGTTCCACGTAACCGACATCACTTCCATGTATCAGCACTTCGGAGAGCAGCTTATGGGCGGGCCGGTGAAGTTCGAGAAGGTGAATCTTTGAAGCTAGCGACCATCGAGCTGAGCAAGAGCGCTTTGCTGCATAACATCGCCGCTTTTCGGGCGCTCGCGCCCGGAGTTCCCTGCATGGCGGTGGTGAAAGCGAATGCCTATGGGCATGGCCTTGCTGAGGTTGCGAGAGCTATCGAAGGGGCGGTGGATGCCTTCCAGGTCGACGATCTTGATGAGCTTGCCGCGCTTCGCGAGGTAACGGATAAGCGGGCGCTGGTGCTGGGCTATGTTGAGCGCGATGAGATTTCGGAAGCCGTCCGCCTGGGCGGCGAGCTTGCCATTTACGATGCCGAGCGGCTGCCGTATTTGAAGAAGGCGTTTGAATCGACCAAGGTGCGGCCAGTGGTTCATGTCAAGGTGGATGCCCTGCTAGGCAGGCAGGGGATATTGCCGAACCAAGCGGCGGCGTTCGCCGCCGAACTGGCGAAGTATCCAGAGATCGAGGTCGCCAGCGTGTACGCCCACTTCGCGAACATCGAGGACACCACGGACCTAACCCACGCCCAGGCTCAGCTTGAAATGCTTGCGGAAGCAAGGAAGGCGTTTGCCGGAGTTGCTGGGCATTCGGCCTCCAGCGCGGCGATTATGACGGTTGGCGCAGGACCGGGCTCGAACTTGACGCGGCTTGGAATCGGCCTTTACGGCTGCTATCCAAGCGCGGCGCTTGCCAGGAGCCACGCGGAAATGGCTCTGAAACCCGTTTTGCGGTGGAAAACAAAGCTGGCGCAGGTAAAGACGCTCCCCGCCGGTCACCCGGTCGGCTACGGCCTAACTTACGTGACTTCAAAAGAGACCCGAATTGGCATTGTGCCGCAAGGCTACTCGGATGGCTATCCGCGCGCCCTTTCAAACACCGGCGAGGTCCTGGTGGGCGGAGTCAGGCGTGCGGTGCTTGGCCGCGTGGCGATGAACATGTTCGCCATCGACCTATCCGCCGCGCCGGAGGCGAAGGCGGAGGACGTGGTGGTGCTGATCGGACGCCAAGGCGACGAGCAAATAACAATGGAAGAGCTTGCCGCAAAGACGGGCACGATCAACTACGAAATGATGGCGCGCATCTCGCCGCTGCTCCCCCGCGAGGTTCTGGATTGAAGGCTCTTGTATAATTCAAGCAAGTAGCCATGTCAACTCAGACTGTATCACCCCCCGGCGCTTCCTTCTTCTCCGCAACTCCTGCCCGCGCGTTCGCGCCGGAGGACTTCGCAGGCGATGAGAAGCTGATGATCGACACTGCCGAGCAGTTCTCCCGCAAGGAAATTCTCCCGGTAGCCGAGCGACTGGACCACCAGGAAGACGGCTTAATGCCGAGCCTGGTTAAGCAGGCGGGCGATTTGGGATTCTGCGGAGTCGATACGTCGGATAAGTACGGCGGGCTTGGACTTGGCAAGAACGTGGCCGCGCGCATTCTGGAGTTTCTGAGCCTAAACGGCTCCTTCAGCGTGACCTTTGGCGTCACCAGCGGCATCAGCCAGGTGGGGCTTGCGCTCTTCGGCAGCGAAGATCAGAAGCTGAAGTATCTGCCCGCGCTGACGAGCGGCCAGCAGATCGGCGCATATGCGCTAAGCGAGCCGAACAGCGGCAGCGACGCCCTTTCCGCGCAAACGAAGGCGATTCGGCAGGGCAACAAGTGGATTTTGAACGGCACCAAGATGTGGATCAGCAACGCCAAGTGGGCGGAGCAGTTCCTGGTCATGGCGAAGATCGATGGCGAGAAGTTCTCGGCTTTCCTGGTGGAGCGAGACTTCCCCGGCGTGAGCATCGCGCGGGAAGAGCACAAGATGGGGCTGAAGGGCAGTTCCACCGCCCGTCTGGTTCTCGAGAATGCCGAGGTTCCGGTTGAGAACCTACTCTATCTGGAAGGTCTGGGCCACCACGTGGCGTTTAACGCCCTGAACATCGGGCGGTTTAAGCTGTCCTCAATGTCAATTGGCCCCGCGCGAGAAGCGCTTGGCGTCGCCGCCACCTATGCGCTCGACCGAAAGCAATTCGGGCAGAGCATCAGCGACTTTGGCTTGATTCAGAAGAAGTTCGCGCTTGGCGCGGCGCTGTTCTATGCGGCGGAATCGATGATCTACCGAACCGGCGCGATGATCGACGACGCTTTCGAGCAATACGCAGGCACGATCGACGGTAACCGCAAGGCCGCCGAAGAGTACGCGCTTGAATGCAGCGCCTGCAAGATTTTCTCGACCGAAGCGGAGTCGTGGATTGTGGACGAAATGCTGCAGGTGTACGGCGGATACGGCTTTACGGAAGAGTTTCCGATTGCCCGCATCTATCGCGATGCGCGCGTCAGCCGAATCTACGAAGGCACCAACGAGATCAACCGCTTGTTCCTCTCCGACCGTTTACGCCGCAAGGCGAAGGATGGCTCGGCAAGCCTGACGGCGGCAGGCGATTCGTTCATTTCCGAGCTTGCAGGCAAGGCGATTGGGCAGGTTGGCGCGGATCAAGCGTCGATCGGCGCGGCAAGCGATCTCGTGCTGTTGGCATACGCGGAGCAATCTGCGCGGTTGCGGTCGGCCCGATTTGGCGGGATCCATGAAGCGCTCTACACAGCGTTCATCGGATACGCGAACGCGAAGGCGGCGGAGAGCTACCAGCTGGTGACCGGCGAGAGCGTAACCCTGCCTGCCATCAGCAAGCCGGATTACGCGGAAATTGCGAAGGCCGTGTATAGCAAGCGCGGCCCCGCCGTTTAGCCACCCAGTTGCGGTACTCTGGCTCGAATGGCTCTTGATGTCATCTTGCCGGCCGGGGGACATATCGACGGCGAATTCGCTGATCGGGTCGGGACAAAATCCAAGGCGCTGATACACCTGGAAGGCGAAACCGTGCTTAGCCGCACGATTCGCGCCCTTCGCGCTTCCGAAGGCATTGCTCGCATTGCCGTAATCGGTGGCCCCGAGGTTCACGAGGAAGCCAAGCGCGCTGGCGCCGACGTGTTGGTGCCCGAGGGCGCTACCGGTCCTGAGAACATCTTCCGAGGGCTAGATGAGCTTGCCAAAGACAACTTAACCTCTAAGGTGCTGATCGTCACCTGCGACTTGCCGTTCCTCACCAAGGACCTGATCAGCCAGTTCGTACGCGCTTGCCCCAACAGCATCGATATTTGCGTGCCGCTTATCAGCCAAACGTCCTTTGGCGAGCGGTTTCCTGGAACTCACGCCACGTTCATCGCGCTGAAAGATGGTGTATGGACTACGGGCTGCGCCTATGTGATTGACGCCCAGGCCCTACGGAACGCAAAGAAGCACATTGAGAGAGTCTTCGAGAATCGCAAGAGCAAGTTCGGCATGGCCCGGCTGCTGGGTCCGGTGTTCGTGGTGAAGTGGCTGATGAAGAGCCTGACGCTGGACGACGTGGAGGCGAAGATTCGCTCGCTCCTCGGCTGCAGCGGCGCGGCAGTGAGAAACTGCGCCCCGGAACTTAGCTTTGACCTCGATTACTTGGACGATTACGAATACGCACTAACATGGATCAAGAATCAATCAGCGACCCTCTTATGATCGAAGAACATGTTGAGTACCCGAGGCCGCCTGCGCCTCACCGGCACATCAACTTCATTGGCCATCTAACGCTCGCCGCCTATTGGTTCGGATCGAACTTCATTTGGGGCGCGCTGCTCGGCGTGGTGAATGCCAGCGAAGTTGAGGTCCTCGATCCTCTCAATAAGGCTAAGACGCTTGGCCTCCTGAGCGCGGTCGGTGCGACGGTTGCGCTGATTATCCCGCTTATCGTTGGAGCGCTAAGTGATCGCTGCACTTCCCGCTATGGGCGACGGTCGCCCTACATGCTCTTTGGCGGCGTGCTTTGCGGGCTCGGGCTGATTGCGATGTTCCTCTCGTTTTCCGCGCGCAACCTGAACCTGTTTTTCGGCAGTTATTTCCTGCTTCAATTCGGCTCAAATACCGCGCTTGCGGCATACAGCGGTGTTATTCCAGACCAGGTGCCGGAAGACCAGCGCGGCGTCGCAAGCGGCTACATGGCGTTCATGTCGCAGTTCAGCACCCTGCTAGGCGCGTTGGCGGCAGGCATCTTCGTTAACAACCCGCTGGTGATGTACGGCATTATGCTGGTGGTGTTTGCCACCTTCCTGGCTTGGACACTACTCGGAATGCGCGAAGTCCCTCTTGAGAAGGCTGAGCCCTACAACTGGGGCGAATATTTTGCCGGGCTAATCGCGCCGCTAAGGCATCGCGACTTCGCCTGGGTTTGGATTACCCGCGCGCTGATGATGTTGGGCTTTTACGCCATCCAGCCGTTTATCCTTTACTACCTAAAGGATCTTATCGGCGTGAAGAATCCGGGCAAAGAAGCGGGATTCATGATTGCAATCATCCTGTTTGGCGCAACGGTTTCGGGTGTGCTTGGCGGCGCGATAAGCGACCGAATTGGGCGCAAGCCAATCGTTTACCTTTCCAGCGGCATCATCGCCGCGATGAGCCTAGCATTCATCTTTTGCCAGACCATGACCCACGTTCTCATCGCCGGCATCATCTTTGGGCTTGGCTACGGGGCGTATATCAGCGTTGACTGGGCTCTTGGCACTGACGTGCTGCCTTCCGAGCAGGATGCAGGCAAAGACATGGCGGTTTGGCACGTATCGATGACCTTTCCGCAGGCAATTGGAGGTCTGGTTGGAGGAATCATCCTCTCATCCGGTCGGTCTATGGGCGATGTGGGCGAGGTCGTGAAATATACGAGACAGGAATTTGGCGCGCTCTTCATCTTCTCGGCGATTTGCTTCACGCTGGGCGCGGTTCTGCTACGGAACGTGAAGGGAGCCCGCTAGGTATCCTTCTTCCTTAGCTGGGTGAGTGGCGGAATTGGTAGACGCGCTGGATTTAGGTTCCAGTTCCTCACGGAGTAAGGGTTCGAGTCCCTTCTTGCCCACCAACTTCTTGATTCAGGGCGCCTACTTAGGCTTTCGCAGCACCACGCAGTCCTGGTAGCCGTGTCTTTCATGCGCAATCTCGACGACTTCGAAGTACCTTCCCCACCGCTTCTTGATGTAGCTGGCGGAATGGAAGATGTTCGTCGCATAGTTGCTTTCCGCTTGGTGGCGGAAGGCCACCTTTTCCGTCGGCATCGGCCTTGAAAAGCACTCGGGAATATCCCACTCTGGGAATAGTTCCTTCATCGCGATGAGCGAGTTGTAGATGACCATCTTGTTGTTCATCATCGCCCACGTGTGATCGCTGCAGATGGTGAAAACGGCCACTCCGCCGGGCTTTAGAATCCTCTTTGCCTCCAGCAGATAGGTGTCCTCGTAATCGTCGATGTGCGTGAATACGCTGAACGCATAGAAGAGATCGACATGGTTATCGGGCATGGGCTGGCTGGGTAGGTAGGTGTTGTGGAAAACCTGCAGCCTCGGGTCGAGGTGCTCGTGCATCCACTCGACCGGATTCTTGTTCACGTCGCAGCCATAGAGGGTCGTCTTCGGGTTCCGTACCGCGAAGTGGCGCAGCACACGGCCCGATGAGCATCCCCAGTCAAAGACGGCGGAGTTCTCGTTTAGCTCTATGCCTTGCCTTTTGGCTGCCTCGGTCAAGAAGTTGTAGTCGCGCAGGCCCGACAGCCAGTACTCGTAATGCCGCTCTCCGTAGTAGCCTTCTCTGTCCGGAATATCCGGCAGTTGCCAGGTATCCGCTTCTAGGAGCGCTTGGTGCCCTTCCCTTTCGGTTAGCGCCTTCAGTTCAGATTCAAAGATGGGCGTCGCGAGGTGGGCGGTTACAGGGCCGATGGGCGGCGAATAGGGCTGACCTGGAATGATGCTAAGGGCTGATGCCAGGTTGGATGTCTTTACCTGCTCCGCCTTGGGCTGCGGGGCTGCCTGCTCACTGGGCATCAGCACTGCTTTGACTCTCGACTTCCAACTCATTGGCGCAGGGTACCTTCGCCAGACTCGCGGTGAGGCAGATTTTGAAGACTAGTTGGGAGCGACCAAGGGCGTTTCGGATTGATCGGGCTTCGTCGGGCGCGGGCCGTCCTTAAGGGCCAGCGCGCGCTTTTCAATCATGAACCATGAAGCGATCGAGATTCCAAGCGTGCCAACGATAGTGAGCGGCACCAATTGCGCCGGTGGCGAGCCAAGTTCAATAAATAGGCTCAGGATTGGGAAATGATAGATGTAGATGCCGTAAGAAAGGTCTATTGGCAGCCGGAAAGGGATCTGCGGGCCGAGGGCGAGGGCCAGCATGAAAACCATCTTGAAGCAGAAGGTTAAGTAGTAGATCGCGACGGACTGGAATGGCGGAATGAGCCAAAGCGCAACGACCATGACGCCCGCAACAGGAAGGGCGAATTTCCTAAGGAATTGCTGATGCAAGTAAGCAAGGTTGCCGATGAAGAAGGCGACCAAGAGCTCTGTCTCCTGCACCCAGAACGGATCCTTGTACACCCTAACCGTGAGAACATAGGAGATCGCGGCGAGCGGCCAAATCCAATACGCCTTCTTATACGCGCCTATGAATGCCAGGCCGGTAAGGCCAAGGTAGCAAATCTCCTCGTTGCCGAGGGACCAAAGGGGGCCGTTTGGTGCTCGGTGAGCATGATATCCGAGCGTGATATAGGTTTCCAGCGCATCTCTCACTCCGGGCAAGCCGAACAGGAATGCGACAAGGGCAAGCGCGGCAAAGAACGCGGGATAGACCCTGAGGAATCGCTTTCTCCAGAAGTGGCCGGCGCTACGGCTATTGTGCCAGCTGCCAAGGACCATGAAACCCGACAGGGCGAGGAAAGAGGGAACCGGTTTGATGGGGAGATAAACGTTCGTCGCTCCCGTCGCCGCTTCAACGAGGTGAAGGTAGACGACCTCTGCGGCGAGGAATAAGCGCATGTAATCGAAGTTATTGAGGTAAATGCGCTTCATAGGGGCTTGCGGAACCGACAACGTTTATAGACGAAGGCGCGTACGCTTGGCGCTCGGCACCGATGCATTTTAACACCGCTTCCTCAGCATTCGGTCTTGGAGCAAGGCAGACAGCAATGAGGGCGTCAAGGCAAGCCTTGACGCCCTCAAGTGTTTACGAAGCGATTAGCTTACTTAGCAGCTTTGCGCTTGCGGATCAGAGCAACAACGCCCAGACCGAGAGCAGCCATGGAAGCGGGCTCCGGAACTGCGGTGTCGCCACCGAGATAGAGAGCGACCGACTGGCCGAGGGTGCTTCGCGAGCCGAAGAAGTCCTGCTGAGCGAAGCGGTTGTTGACGCCTCCTACCATGCCCCACTGCGGCGGGAAGCCGAGGTCCGGTACGACCGCAAGCCAACCATCGCCGTTCCAGCCGACCGGCGTGATGAAGTCATAGTACTCATACACCGGGAAGCCATTGGCAGTCTCAAAGAAAGATTCATTGTTCGTGCCGTTGAAATGCTGGCTGTTGACAAGACCGCCGACCGCACCAGCATTATCAGCATAGAAGCTGAGCGTGAAGCCAGTAATCTGGCCCTGCTGCGGCGGATTGAAGTACTCACCGAGCCATGCTACGGTATCGATGGTACCGACCGCATTGAAGCTTGCGTATACCGTCGCAAAGTTGCCGAAGCTATTTGTGTCGTTCTGCGATGAGTAAGCGTTGCCGTCATGCGCAGTGTCGTTGAAATACAGAGATGTATTGTTTAATGCGCTTGCGCTACCTGCAAGAACAGCAATAGCCGCAAGAATTGCCATAGATTTATTCATTTTCTTGAGTTTCCTCCTCGATGCCAGAGAACCTGAGTTCTCCAATTGGAGGACAAGAGCCTAGTTCTCATCTCCTCCAAATTGTTTGAAAGCATGGGCTTTCTAAAACCTTTCTTAATTCTCCAATGTCTGATAGACATCAGGGGCGCCAAGACTTCCGTCTCGCCGCCCCCAATATAGTATTTCAAGCGTTAGAGCTTACTTAGCAGCTTTGCGCTTGCGGATCAGAGCAACAACGCCCAGACCGAGAGCGGCCATGGAAGCGGGCTCCGGAACTGCGGTGTCGCCACTGAGAGCCATCGACACAGATGTGCCGAGAACGCTTCGGGAACCGAAGAAGTCCTGCTGAGCAAAGCGGCTATCCTGACCGGCAGTCCAGCCCCACTGAGGCGGGAAGCCGAGGTCAGCTACGATCGAGAGCCAACCGTCGCCATTGACGGCAACGCCGGAAATATCCGTACTGTAGTCGTAGACGTCAAAGCCGCCCCAGTTATAGGCCCAGAACTCGTTGCAAGTACCATTGAAGTGCTGGCTGCTAACAAGGCCACCGGGATTTCCGCCAGCGTCGCTGTAGAAATTCAACGTAAAGCCACCGAGAGCGCCCTGCTGAGCCGGGTTGAAGTATTCGCCAAGCCACTCAACGTGGGTGACGGTACCGACTGCATTGAAGCTACCGTAAACGGTTGCGTAGTTGCCGTAGGTGTTGGTGTCGTTCTGCGAAGCGTAAGCGGAGCCGCTACCATCGCCATAGTTAATGTAGAGAATACTCGCGGAAGCGCTACCGGCAAGAGCGGCAGCAGCAATCACGAGTGCCATAGATTTATTCATTTTTTACGATTCCTCCTAGATTCAAAGAGAACTTGCGTTCTCCTAATGAAAGGCCATTGAGCCAAGACTCAAGCCTTCCAAATTGTTTGATGGCGATACGCCATCTAAAGTCTTTCTAATTCCCCTGGTTCTATGGCCCGAGGGCGCCGAGATTTCCATCTTGTCGCCCCCGGGCTCTTTTTCGAAGCGGTTGGCTTACTTAGCAGCCTTGCGCTTGCGGATCAGAGCAGCAACGCCTAGACCGAGAGCAGCCATGGAAGCGGGCTCTGGAACAGCGGTGTCGCCGTTCAACTGAAGAGCAATCGACTGGCCCAGCTGGCTTACGCTGCCAAAGAAGTCCTGGTAGCCAAGGCGATTGTTAACTCCACCAGCAATGCCCCACTGCGGGGGAAAGCCGAGGTCGGCAACAATCGAGACCCAGCCATCACCATTCCAGGAAACCGGGGTGATCGCCTGATCATACAGGTACGAATCAAAGCCGCCGTAGTTGCCATAGAAAGCTTCGCTTGAATTGCCATTGAAGTGCTGGGAGCTAACAAGGCTGCCAACGGATCCAGCATTATCGCCGTAGAAATTGAGGGTAAAGCCGGTGATCTGACCTTGCTGAGCCGGATTGAAGTACTCACCTACCCACAGAGCTTCGTTGATCGTACCGACGGCGTTGAAGGAAGCGTACACTATCGCATAGGTGCCATAGGTGTTCGTGTCGTTCTGCGAAGCATAGGCATTGCCGCTGCCATCGATGTTGTTGAAGTAGAGAACACTGCTTGCAAGTGCGCTGCTCGAGAGCACAGCTGCAAATGCAATGATTGCCATAGATTTATTCATTTATTTCGAGTTTCCTCCTAGATTCAAAGAGAACTTTCGTTCTCCCATTGGAAGCCTGCTAAGCCAAGACTCAAGTCTTCCAAAATTGTTGAAGGCATTGCCTTCTAAATTCTTTCTAATCCCCCTGGTCTATGACCCGGGGGCGCCAAGATGTACATCTTGTCGCCCCCGGGCTCTTTTTCGAAGCGTTTGGCTTACTTAGCAGCCTTGCGCTTGCGGATCAGAGCAGCAACGCCCAGACCAAGAGCAGCCATGGAAGCCGGCTCTGGAACAGTCGGATCGCCGTTGAGGATCAGAGCAACCGACGTGCCGAGTTGGCTTCGCGAACCGAAGAAGTCCTGGTAAGCGAGTCGATTGTTCAGGCCAGATGGGAGACCCCACTGCGGCGGGAAGCCGAGATCCGGAACGATCGCAAGCCAGCCGTCGCCGTTCCAAGCAACCGGGTTGACGAACTGGTCATACAGGAAGACCGGGAAGCCGCCAGCGGTCGTGAAGAACGACTCGCTGGAATTACCGGCAAAGTGCTGGTGGCTAACAAGGCCACCGACGGTGCCAGCGTTGTCAGCGTAGAAATCCAGCGTAAAACCAGTGATCTGGCCCTGCTGCGGCGGGTTGAAATACTCGCCGAGCCAGGAAGCCTCGTTGATGGTTCCAACAGCATTGAAGCTGATGTAAACGGTAGCAAAGTTGCCATTGCCACCGGTGGTGTCGTTCTGGGACGAATAGGCATTGCCCGTCTGGTCCCAATCGTTGAAGTAAAGATTGCTAGCAGCAGCATTACCTGCAAGAACAGCAGCAGCAGCCAACATAACCATAGACTTATTCATTTGTGAGTTTCCTCCTTAGATTCAAGCGGGAACTAAGTTCCCCATAATGGGATTCTTTGAAGACTTCCCCCAAAGAACCCCAAATCGATGAAACGTTATGCCCTCTTTGCGGCGCGTCGCTTCCGAGCAAGAGCAGCCACACCCAGTCCAAGGACTGTCATGGAAGCAGGCTCAGGAACAGCGCGGTCGCCATAGATCTTCACGTTAACCGAGTTACCGAGCTGATTCGTGGAGCCGAAGAAGGTTTGGTAACCCAACGGTCCAGTATTCACGCCCGAAGCAAGTCCCCACTGCGGCGGAAAAGCAAGATCCGCAACGATGGATACCCATCCAGCACCGCTAATGGCCACGCCGGCAACGTTTTGATCATAACCGTAGACCGGGAAGCCCAACGGCGAATTGCCCAACGAGGTCTCGCTGGCATTGCCATTGAAGTGCTGAGTGGAAAGAAGACTGCCAACCGAACCCGCGTTGTCCGAGTAGAAGTTCAGAGTGAACCCAGTGATGTTGCCATGCACCGGATTGTTGAAGAACATGCCTACCCAGCTAACTTCGTTGATCGTAACGGGCCCCCCAACGTTGAAGCCGGCGAACGTGGTGGCATAGTTGCCATATCCCCCACCGGTTGTATCGTTTTGAGAAGCAAACGCTGTATCACCGCCATCCCAAGCATTGCTGTAAAGAAGAGCGGCAGAAGCACTGGCACCAAGCACAGAGGCAAGAGCCATTGTTGAAATTAAAATAAAGTTTCTCTTCACGAGATATTGATCCTCCTGGCTCCTATTGTAAATCAGATTCAAAAGCGAGGATTAGTTACAGGCAGAAAACTGGTAATAATAACATGTCACGAGGAGGGTGCTGAAGCGTTTTGAACCTGGCTAAACTGCGGCCATTTCAAGGGTCATTCGCTCTAGAGTTTCTGCGGTGCTGTATTTCGTCTCTGCGCCCCTCATTCGGGCATCAGCATCGCCCAAGATTTTCAAAAGCTTGGCCGCTCTGTGGCTTGTAAGGCGCGCCGCCATGCGCTCCATTTTCTTGGCCACGAACGGATGAGCTTTCTGCAAATTGTTCTTGGTCGGCAGCTTTGATGCGTCCTCTTCCGAAATCTTGCTCAGTGTAAGGCCAGCTTCCTTCAGCGTGACCGCTTGAAAGAGCATCCTCAGCGTCCAATGGAAGGTCGGAATGAGCGATGAGAAGACGGCGTCATCGCTTTTCGCGCCTTCGAGCAATATCTGCAATTGTGTAAAGGCGCCCGCGATGTTGCGATCAAGCACTTCATCCACCAAGGTGAACACGCGCCACTCGCGGCTCGGCACGGCAACCATACGCACGTCTTCCTCGCGGATTTGACTGCCCGTACCCACCAGCAGCGCAAGTTTATCGAGTTCATCGAGCCCCCGGGTTAGGTTCCCCCCGGTCATATCCAGCAGAAGGTCTAAAGCTCTGGGGGTTATCTGCTTTCCGAGACGGGTCGCCTCCGCCTTTAGCTGTTGAGAGGCAGCGCCAGGAGGCGTGCTAAGTTTGGAAACGTACCCCCCGCCTTGATCAACGAGCGCCTCCCATTTCCCTTTGCTCCCACCCTTCTCGCGGTTGCTGTCGCTGGCTTCCTCGTCGGCCACCAAGATCAACATCGACGAAGCAGGCAGAGCCTTCAGCTTGTCGGGCGATAGCTCGCTCATGTCCGCGCGCAGGATTCGCCGCACGATCACGACGCGTCGTTCGCTAAGAAAGGGGATGGTTGATGCGCTCGCGAGCCATTTGCCCGCTGGGCTATCGCTCTCAAAGTGCTCACGGTCGAAGCCGTCGGGGTCTTCGATTGCGGCCAGGATTTCCGCCAACGCGCGCTTTCGCAAGGCGTCTTCATCGCCCGAAAGGAGTACCACCCTGCTCGCCAAAGCTTTCTCTAGCGAGAATGTCGCCATCCGCTAAAAGCTACCTCTTTTTTGGGTTTGGCCGGGAATCCAGGGCCTTCTTCAAGCGATCACTTTCTGCCTCAAGGCTGTTGAGGGTGGCCTCAGAAACCTTGGGCGAGAACAAAGCCTCTTCGAACAGCGTGTTGACTTGCTGGGCAATCTCATACGCAGGGCCAAGCTCAACCTTGCTCGCATCAACGTATTCGCGACTCGTTTGGCTCAGGCGTCGAGGATGACCGACCGCGCGTCGCAGCATGGTCTCAAAACGACGGTAAGCCCTCGCGGTCTTAAGCGAAGTTTCGATCTTGGTTTCCCTTGCAGCCTTGATCAGGTTCTGTAGACCGTACAGAAGGTAGCCAATTGCAACCATCGCGGCCGGGATAACGATGAACCTAAACCAGAACGTCTCAAACCACAACTGAACGGTTGCGTCGCCTCTTGCACTTCCTGGAACCGAGACCGCGCCCTCGGTTGCATCGAAAACGACCCAGCCCGCATCCTCGAAGAACAGTTCCGCCCATGCATGAGCATCGGAGCTCCGAATGACGTACCTGCCTTGGCCATCCTTCTCGTCGCGAACGGGATAGTAACCAGTTACGTAGCGAGCCGGAATGCCAACCGATCGTGCCATGAGAACCATCGAGCTGGCAAACAGATCGCAGTAGCCTTCTTTTGATTCAAAAAGGAAGTAGTTAACCGGGTCGCGCCGCTCCGGGGTTGCGGCTGCAAACAAGTTGTACTTGCAGCGCCTGTCAATCTCCTCCTTGATAGCGTTTGCCTTGTCCCAATCGGTTTTCGCGTTTGCGGTGACGTCCTCTGCTAATTGAGCGACCCTGTAGGAACGAGGCGGCAAAACGGTGTAGGGCTCAAATCTTGCGGGCATCTCCCGGTCCGCCTTGGTTGGGACTAAGGTTGCTTCCGGCTGCATCGCGGTTCCCGATAGCGACGGCGCCGGACCGCCACCTTTAAGCCTCCAGGTCCCATCCTGTACATCTTCGAGCGCCCGCGTATCGGAAAGGGACGACACTTCCGCTGGCATCGGGTAGCCCGTAGTAGCCAATGCAACTGGCTCGATCTTAAACTGATAGGTCAAGGGGTTCTTCATCTGACCCCGAGCGTATTGGCTGATGTTGTCGCCAACTCCGTCCGGGTTTCGTTGGCCCCAGCCGCCCAGCATGTAGTTGTTGTATGTGGCGACCCGCATGTAGCGCGGATGATCGAGTGTCGCGTAGAACACAATCGTACTCGTAAGGCTTCTGGGACCCTGCCCAACCTTGGATGTGACACTGTCGCTCGGTCCGGAAAAGATCGCTGGCTTCTGAATGTCCTTTGAGACGGGCGGATTGAACTTCACCACGCCCGCGATGCCCTGAACCGATTCCTGTAAGTAAGGCGCGCCAAGGATACTGATAATTACAACCGCAAGCGCAGAACCTAACGCCCATTCCGGACCTGCAACCCATCGCCACTGGGATTCCTTCAGCATTTCAACTCGCCTGAAGCCGCTTGCAACGGCCTGCTTCATCATGAGCCGGGAATGGGCTCTACCCATCAGTGTCGCTAAGCACAGGAGGAAGAGGAAGAAGCAGAGGACGGCGCCCTTGAACGTGTCGTAGACGCCGACGAGGGCAAGAAGGGCCACGCAGGGCACGGCCTGGAACAATAGAGTGCTGTCCTGCCACATTGCAAAGCTACCAGTCACGAGCAGCCACACCAGAAACCGAGGCATTACAAGCTGTGGATTGTCCTCTGGTAGAAAGTTTGGATTGACGAACAAAGCGAAGGCGCCGATAGCGGCGTAAGCAATTCCGCTCAAGAGACTCGCCTTGTCCGCGGGCATCAGCCGTGTCACCGCATAGCTAAAAAGGCAACCAATCAGAGCTGCGGATACGAATGCGGACGAATAGTTGAGAACGCCAAGTGACTGCGTGGCCGCATAGACGGTCACCGCGATCATGGTTCCCGTCAACAAGTAGTCGAGTGCGCCGACTCTCTGAGGATCGTTTCGGGTCAGTTGGATCATGAATTCACTTCCAGCGGAACCACGATGGGCAGGACTCCTGACCGGGTTATCTCGGTTACGAATTCTGGCGAGGTCGCCGATTCGAACGGACGGCTATTCTTCTTCGCAAACTTGGAAGCGTCGTAGAGAAGCGCCACAACATTAACGCCTTGACCTCGCAAAGCCACTGCGGCTGAAATCAGGTCCCTGTCGGCAACTGAAAGAAGGCAGTAAACGGTGCTGCCATGAGGGAGGTCCCCGGTCGACTCGGCAGCGTCCTGACCCAGGGTTTCCTTACGGTTTGCCTGAACATCAGTGAGAAGTTCATAAATCTCTTCCATGCGCTCGGCATGGCTGGCAAATCGAGGCTTGCTTTCGAGGCCCGGAAACACCACATGAGCTCCTTGGCTCAGGAAAATGTCTGCCAGATACGTGGCGTGCCCGATCATCAGCTCGAGAGTTGTCGAACCGTCCGCCCCGATTTCGGTGCCAAGAGTGCTTTGGATCATGAACGCGGCGGCAGTTGAAGAGCCGGTTTCGAACTCTTTTACAAGCAGTTGCCGTGCGCGAGCGCTGGAGCGCCAGTGAACGTGGCGAAGGGAGTCCGACCGGGAGTACTCGCGCACACCGCGGGGTTCTAGGCCGGCCCCGCGCGCCTTGCCGCTACTGGCTTCGTTAATGCCGTAGCCGAGGCTTGCCGGAAGCTCCAAGTTCACTGGAATTGGTCGAGGCAATACGGTGAGGGTTGTTACGGCGGTTGGATACTCGCGTTGCATGGTGACCAGGCCAAGAGCGTCGGACCCTTCCGCAACAATCCCGCTCCACTTGAATCGCCCACGCCTTAAGGGCCTGAACGAGTATTGCGAGCGAATAGGGATATCAAACGCGGGAGCGATCGGAAGACTTGGCGAACGATCCGTAATCACCAGCTTTGGAGGAAGTGCGTCGTAAACGCTGATGAGCGGGCGACGTATAGCCTTCTCACTCCAAACCGTGATTTCAATCGTTACTTCGTCGCCAAGCCGAATGCTTGGTGGCGCAACTCGCTCGAACCGAAGCCCTCTTACGGATAGCAATGCCTGAAGCCGCGCGGCGCCGATGGTTGCAATCAGGGCCGTTCCCATAAAGAAAAGCGCCGTTGAGTTCAACAAGACGGCAACGATGGCCATGAATAGGGCCGCCGCGCCGAGCGCGGTACCGGCAACCGCACGATTCGACCTAATGCTGCTTAGGGTTCCCGTGCGCCTATAGACAGTGTCTTGCCTCATCGAGTCGTTGGCACGGGAGCCATTACGGTTTCAATAATCTGCGAGATGATTTCTTCCGCTCCGTTCGTGCGCAGGCGAAGATCGGCACGTGGAATTACACGGTGAGCGAGAATATTCGGGGCGACCGCTTTGACATCGTCGGGACGAACGAATTCGCTGCTGTGTACGGCGGCGTAAGCCTGCGCTGACCTCATGAGATGGATGGAGCCGCGCGGCGAGGAACCCATAAGGAGCTGGTTGCTGTCGCGGGTAGCCCGAACCACATCGACGATGTAATTTCGGACGTTTTCCATTACGGAGACCTCCCTCACGCCGGCTTGCATTTCGTTAATTCGGTCAAGCGTGGTGACAGCCTGAACCGATTCGAGCGGATGCACCTCTTGCTGCTCAAGGAGCACCTTTGCTTCCTCATCTCGGCTGGGGTAACCGAGAGAAAGGCGCATGAAGAAACGGTCAAGCTGAGCTTCCGGCAGCGGATAGGTGCCCGTCATCTCAACTGAGTTCTGAGTCGCAATAACAAAGAAGGGGCGCGGCAGGTCTCGCGTTTCGCCATCGCTCGTGACCTGATGCTCTTCCATCGCTTCAAGGAGAGCCGACTGAGTTTTCGGAGTCGCACGGTTGATTTCATCGACGAGGACAACGTTGCCAAAAACGGGCCCAGCCCGAAACTCGAACTCAGATGTCTTCTGGTTAAAGATCGACGATCCCGTGACGTCCGCCGGCAACAGGTCCGGCGTGAACTGGATGCGACTAAAATCGCCTCCGATAGCTCTTGCCAGAGCCTTTGCCAGCGTGGTCTTTCCAACGCCGGGGATGTCCTCCAGCAAAACGTGGCCATTGCAGAGCAGCGTAATAACGCAACGCTCAATAACGTCGTGCTTGCCGACGATGACCTTTTCAACCTCTGCAACGATACTTGCGACTTCTTTGGCGATATCTGAAACTTTCATGTAGCTTCCCCTTGACTTACGATGCATTAAAAACGCCGTTCGGATACGGAAAGTTTGCGTTTGGGGCCTTTTACCTTTGAAATTAGCGTGAATCTGACCTTCTGTGCTCTGTTTTTAAGACTCCGCAACGAGAAGACTGGCGCAGGCGTCCAATAATAATAGTTGACCAAATTGGTTTTCTAGTCATGGCAGTCTCTACCGCATCTCAGCAAACCGACGCACTCCTTGATGCCGCTGGCCGGTTGTTCTCTCGTTTTGGCTATCGCAAAACGACGATCGACGATATCGCCCGCGAGGCGAGCATTGGCAAGGGCACCGTCTATCTGCACTTTGAAAGCAAGGAGCTGCTTGCACAAGCGTGGATGGAGCGCAAGCAGGATGCTCTCTTTGCCGAACTCACTTCCCTGGCGCTTGAACCACAGGATCCTCTGGCAAGAATCGAGACCTTCGTGACGCAACGCGTTCTCGCTCGTCACCGGCTTTTCGAGAGGAGCCAGCTTGCCGAAGAGTGTTTTGCTGAAATGAAGGAGCTGGTTCGCGTAAGCCGAGATCGGATGTTAAAGCGCGAGCAGGAATTCCTTGCCGGACTGATCAATCAGGCGATTGCTGCGAACCGTGCTTCGGTAACTAACGCCGATGAAACTGCGCGCAGCTTCCTTTACGCCACAAACGGTCTGCTGCCCTTGTCTCTTTTGTCCCAAATGCCACTTGATTCGGTATCGGACGTTCTGCTTCCCCTTGTCGCCTTGCTCATTAATTCGATTGCCATATGAACAACCCAAAACTTGAAACGAAAGATGGAGAGGTCCAGCCTGAGGGCATTGTTGCCGAGCCCCTGGCGGAAATTGAATCCTCTAAGCCGAAGAAGAAGACCTTTCAGATCATCGCCGGCGTCGCGATACTCGCGGCTCTGGTCTTCGGTGGGCGGATGTGGCTTGCCGGACGCAACTTCGAGGCCACCGACGACGCTTACGTGACTGCCGACATCGTTCAGGTAAGCGCAGAGATTAGCGGCAACGTTTCCGAGATCAAGGTTGGCGACAACCAGGTGGTTAAAGCGGGGGATTTGCTGGCCACCATCGATGCAAACCAATACAATGCCGCGCTGCTGCAGGCTCGGGCGAATCTATCGGTAGCCCAGGCGAACGCAGGAGCGGCTTTGGCCGATGTTTCGGTGACCCAGACCCAAGGTCAGGCCGACATTCTTAGCGCGCAAGGCGGCGCCTCTCGGGCGATTGGGACTCTCGGGGCATCCCAGGCTCAAATCGATGCAATGAGAGCGATGCTGCAAAGCGCGCGTGAGAACGCCAACGTTGCGCGGACCGACATCAGCAGCTTGGACCAGGACATCGTGGCGGCGCGTCAGGCACTGGCCCGCGCTCAAGCGGCCGTTCGATCAAGCCAAGCAGCTGCAGCTTCGGCAAGAGCTTCGGTTGGAGCTGCGCGCTCAAGCGTGCAAGCTGCGATTGCTCAGGAAGAACTTGCGCGCAAGCAGGCAGCGCGCTCGCAAGAGCTGTTTAACGCTGGGGGTATCAGCGCTCAAGCAAACGAAACCGCGCAGACGGCGCTCACAAGCGCCTCCGCAACTCGTGCGCAACTCCAACAGCAGGCTACGTCAGCAGAATCGGTGGTGACGTCGCGGGAAGCGGACATCGCATGGGACCAAGCCGCAGTAAAGTCGGCGCAAGCTGCGCTGGATCAGGCTATTCTCAGACGGTCGGAGGGGCTGAACAAGCTGAAGGTTGCGGAGAGCGCAGTGGTTTCTAGCCAATCGAATATCACGGCTGCACAGCAGTCGGCGGCGGCGGCCCAAGGTGGGGTCACCCAGGCTCAGGCTTCGGTAAACGCAGCAACTGCCCTACCGCAGAAGATTGCGCAGAAGAAATCGCAGGCAGAGGTCGCCAAGGCGCAGGTCGAGCAGGCGAAAGCGGCGGTTGAGAACGCTCAATTGAACGTAAACCGAACGCAGATTAAAGCGCCAATTGACGGAGTGGTTTCAAAGCGCTACGCCTATCCGGGATCGCTGCTGATGCCGGGATCGCCGGTGCTCAGCATCGTGCCAAACCAAAGCGTGTACGTTGTGGCGAATTTCAAGGAGACCCAGGTTGCAAGGATGCGCGAGGGCCAACCGGTGGAAATCGAAATCGACAGCCTTGGCGGGCACGTGTTCGAAGGCACGGTGGAGAGCTTGAGCGCGGCAACTGGATCCCAGTTCGCGCTGATCCCGCCCGATAACGCGACCGGCAATTTCGTGAAAGTTGTGCAGCGAATTCCTGTCCGAATCAAGATCAAACCGGACTCAATGTCATCGCGCCTTGTGGCAGGAATGTCGGCATCGGTGAAGGTTAAGGTTAGCGAGAACTAATGGCGGCAACGGGCGCGATGCAACGATCCGCGCCGACCTCGGAAGTCAGCCCATACCGCTGGATCATCCTCATCGGGCTGATTACGGCGGCGATCATGGAGGTGCTCGACACCACCATCGTCAATGTGTCGCTGCCGCAGATTGCTGGCAACCTTGGCGCGACTTCGGAAGAAATCGGGTGGGTTTCCACCGGCTACATTCTCAGCAACGTGATCGTGCTGCCGGTCACCGCTTGGTTGTCAAGCCGCTTTGGGCGCAGGCGTTACCTTGCTGCTTCCATCACTCTTTTCACTGCCGCATCGGTGATGTGCGGGCTCAGCGGTTCGCTCGGCGCGCTCGTTTTCTGGCGCATCATGCAGGGCGCAGGCGGCGCAGCTCTGCTTTCGACCGCTCAAGCGACCATTCGCGAGATATTTCCCCCGGAAGAGCTATCGATAACGCAGTCCATCTACGTTCTTGGTATCATCGTCGCGCCCACCTTGGGTCCGACGCTGGGCGGATGGATTACCGACCACTATTCGTGGCACTGGGCGTTCCTGATTAATCTTCCGATTGGCATTGTCTCCTTTTTCATGGTCACCTCCTTTTTGGAGGACTCCCGATACCGGATGCCTACCGGCAAGGTCGATTTCCTTGGGCTCGCTTTGCTGGCGATTGGGCTGGGTTCGCTGCAATACATGCTTGAAGAAGGTAATTCCAAGAACTGGTTCGAAAGCAGCACGATCATCAGTTGCGGCCTGGTGACAGCAATCACGCTTCCCCTCTTCTGCTGGTGGCAGCTGTCCAAGCGAAACGAGGTTCCGATCATGAACCTGCGCGTCCTTCGTAATCCGCAGCTGTCGGCCGCCCTTATTCTCTTTGTGGTGTTGGGCTTCGGGCTTTACGGCGGCATCTTCATCTACCCGCTGTTCGCTCAGAACGTGCTGCACTTAACGCCTACGATCACCGGCCTGGCGCTGCTGCCGGGAGGCATTGCAACCGGCGTCTCCGCATTGATGACGGGTCGCCTGATGGGATTGAAGGGGCAGCCTATTCCGCCGAAGCTCATCATCGTCACTGGCTTGTTGATCTTCCTGCTCTCACTCATCTGGCTCTCGAATTTGCCGCCGACCTCAAGCGCAGCCGATGCCCAGGCAGCGTTGCTTCTGCGCGGCTTTGGCCTTGGCATGCTCTTTATTCCGATCAATCTAGTTGCCTTCTCGACCCTGAAGGGCGCGGAAATTGCGCAGGGGTCTTCGCTCATTAATCTGGCGCGCCAGCTTGGTGGATCGTTTGGAATTGCTGTGCTAGCTACCTACCTGACCACAAGGGTGACGGTCGCCCAGCAAGCGGTAGCGGCGCATGTCGATAAGGGGCTGCCGCAAGTGAATTATCAGTACCAGATGTTCCAGCAGTATCTGATGACGAAGGGCTACTCACCGACTCTGGCCGCTCAGGCAAGCAATGAGATATTGCTTCAGAGAGTTCGGGCGCAGGCAACGGCGTTGGCATTCGGCAACTGCTTTACGCTGATTGCGCTCGCGGTGGTGGTTTCGGCACCTGCGATTCTGCTTCTGCGCAACCCGAAACCTAGGCCCGCAGTGCCTGTCGACGCCCACTAAGCGGCTACACTTTGGCAGTGGCAAGTGATATCGTCATCGGCATCGATTTAGGGGGCACCAATGTCCGCGCGCAGGCTTACGATGCCAGCGGAAGGCAAGCCGGGGAGTATGCGGAGAATCCATCCAATGCCCAAAAGGGCACGCAGGCGATTTTCGATGAGATCGTCCTGACAGTGACCCAGGCGATTGATAAGGCTTCCGCTAAGCCCAAGGCGGTTGGCTTGGCGATTCCCGGCCACGTGGACAACGCAGCGGGAGTGGTGCGGTGGGCGCCGAACTTCGGTGAGACGGTGGACGGAGTCTTTCGCTACTGGCAAGACGTCGATGTACGCGGGCCGCTGGAGTCACGATTGAACCTGCCGGTCGTGATGGACAACGACGCCAACCTTGCCGCGCTTGGAGAGTATCGCTTTGGTTCGGGCAAAGATTCGGCCAAATGCCTGGTGATGTTGACCCTTGGCACCGGAGTCGGCGGCGGAGTCGTGATGCGGTCGGAATCGCTTTACGGCAATGTGAGCGGGCGAGTAATGCTTCTGGGCGGCAATAAGGGCGGCGCAGAGCTAGGCCACGTGATTATCAATGCTAACGGCCTCGACTGTAATTCGGGCGAATACGGCTCGATTGAGGCTTACTGCCAACGGGATTCGATTATTCGCCGGGCGCAGCACCGCTTGATGCGGGGTCGGGAATCGACGTTGCGCCAGCTTTGCGGCGGCGATTACGGCAAGATCACGCCAAAGATGATTTCGGATGCGGCTTCGGCTGGCGATGAGCTCGCAATCGAAGTGCTGGCTGAAGTTGGGACCTTCCTGGGCTATGGCATCGGCGCGCTGATTAACGTATTCGCTCCCGATGTGTTCGCGATGGCAGGCAAGATTTCCCTGGCCGGTGACTTGCTACTTGAACCGGCGCGCAGGGCCGCGCGGAATGTGGCGATCCCCTCGCTTTACAAGGACTGCAAAATCGTGGTCGCAGAGCAGATTGAGATTGCGGGAATTCTTGGGGCAGCAACGCTCGCGATGGAGGCTTCTTGATTAGCGCTTTGCTGCTGGGGCTCGTTGCGCAGGCGCCGCTGATGACGAACGGCAAGCCGTTCGCAGTGCACGGGCCGACGGCGCTGGTTTTCATCACCTCTGATTGCCCGATATGCCGGGAGTATTCGCCGGAGATTTCTCGCCTTGCTGCTTTTGCGGGTTCTAAGCATGTTGATTTCTATTTAGTCTTCTCGGAGCCCGGCATCAAGGCGAAAGATGCAGTGGCGCACCTTAAGGAATTCGGATTGCCGCAACTTGCAGTGCTGGATGGCTCGCTAAGCTTCGCCAAGAAACTTGGCGCGAAGGTGACGCCAACCGCCGTGCTTTGGGATGGGAAGAATCTGCTGTACTCGGGTCGTATCAACGACCTCTATCCAAGCATCGGCAAACGGCGGGTTAACCCCACCACCCACGAATTTCGAGACGCCATTGCGGCAGCGGCATCCCATCACGCGATCAAAGTGAGCCGAACGGAAGCGGTTGGATGCACGATCAGCTTCCCCAAGTAGGTTTCTATTGCCCGCCGAGCCCAGCCGCCGATTTTCACTCCGGAAGTCGAGGGGCTGCGCGGCGATAAGTTGGGTCTTATCGATCAGGTATCGGCCTATTCTTGATCGAAAACCCAGTCCTGTCTTTTAAACCCCCCTTTACTGCGGTGACATCGTAAAGGTGAGGGTGGCAGTGGTACCGTTGCCAGTTTCGACCACGGTGATAATGAGCTGATTAGATCCATTGAAGCTGCCGGTGCCGACAAGCGAGAACGTGGTGCTCGTATACGCAAGCGAGGCGTTCACATTTCCAACCGGGTTTATGGTGCCAGTGAGCGAGCCGGTCCCGCCGGTGGTCACGTTATTAACTGTGCCGGTGATCGTGCCATCAGAAGCCACCGCGAAGGTGGCAGTGCCATGTTGGGAATCTGAGGTAGTGAACGAACCCGCGTAGTTCCCGGCAAACGGTGAACTCAAAAGCGAGCCCATGCCTCCGCATCCGGCAACAAGAGAAAAGACTACGCCCAGCAACAATACGCGCTTCATTACTATCTAAACGTACCTGAATCGACTTTGTGCGGAAATTAACCACGGAAGACACAAAGGACATGTGAGGCACGGAACAACAGAGAACCACTGACACGGAAAACGCACAGAGGACACAGAACGGACGTTATGGCAACCATCCAATGAAAGAGGCTGAATTCGCTCGGGTGCAATATCGCGAATTGCGGCGTTGAGTAAAATGACGCGGCTCCGCCACCTATGATAGAAAGTCAGATTCCTGGCGTTACAGTTACCCCGCTCTCGCAATGGTCCGATGCGCGCGGCTGGCTCATCGAACTCTTCCGAGAGGACGGTTTGGCGGAAGATTTCCGCCCCGTGATGGGCTACGTCAGCATGACGCTACCGGGCGTTGCTCGCGGGCCCCACGAGCATGAGCATCAAACCGACGGCTTCGCCTTCATCTCGGGCAAGTTCGATTTGTATCTTTGGGAGAATCGCCCGGGCCACCCCGAAAGGCACGAGAAGCACTCCGTGGGCGAAGGCGAAAAGGTTTTCATTACGGTCCCACCAGGAGTCGTGCACGCCTACAAGAACGTTGGCGCGGGCGAGGGTTTGGTTCTAAACTTCCCAGACAAGCTTTACGCCGGATGGGGCAAGAAGGAGCCCGTCGATGAGATCCGCCACGAAAACGATGAAGCCTCGAGGTTCCAGCTATGAATCTGCTAGTCACCGGCGGAGCTGGATTCATCGGCTCGAACTACGTTCGTTTGGTGCTGAAGAAGCACCCGCAGGCGCGCATCAGCATCGTCGATGCCCTCACCTACGCAGGCAACCTCAGCACCATCAGAGATGTTCTCGCCAGCGATCGCGTTAAGTTCTTCCCGGGTCATATCCAGGATCCGTGCGTGATCGAAGGGATCATCAAGAGCGAGCAGATTTCCCACATCGTCAATTTCGCGGCTGAAAGCCATAATGACCGCTCGCTGCTCGATTCGGGCTCGTTCATCCAAACCGACGTTTACGGTGTTCACATCCTGCTAGAGGCAACCCGCAAATTCAAGCTGGAGAGGATGCTGCACGTGAGCACCGATGAGGTGTACGGCTCAATCCTAGAAGGGGCGTTCACCGAGCAAAGCCCGATTGAACCGAATACGCCGTATTCGGCCAGCAAGGCGGGCGGCGACCTTCAGTGCAGGGCTCATAGCATTTCGTACCAAACCCCAGTGGTTGTCACCCGCGGGGGCAACAACTACGGCCCGTTCCAGTACCCGGAGAAGCTAATCCCGTTCTTCGCCACACGGCTGATTGACGGCAAGAAGGTTCCGGTTTACGGCGATGGCAACCAGGTTCGCGAGTGGGTTCACGTGATGGACCACTGCAGCGGCATCGACACCGTGCTTCATGCTGGCAAAGTCGGCGAGGTTTACAACATTGGCGATAGCAACGAGCGCCGTAACAACGAGATCGTAAAGATTCTGCTTGAAGAGACCGGAAGGGATGAAAGCCTCGTCAAAAGCATTCCCGACCCTCGCAAGGGCGCGCACGACCGACGGTATTCCATGACCACCGAGAAGACCCAAGCCCTTGGCTGGAAGCCGGAACACGATTTTGAAAAATATCTGCGTGACACTGTGAAGTGGTACAAGGAGCGCCAGGACTGGTGGAGGCCAATTACTGAGATTCCTGCCTTTCAGGACTTCATCAAGCGGTTCTACGGTCCGACGCTAGGCAGCGATTTGTAAACACCCCATGGCCAACCCCAAAGTCAGCATTATCACGCCTGCATACAATCATCGAAATCTGATTGGGGCGTGCATCCAAAGCGTGCGCAACCAGAGCTTCCGCGACTGGGAGATGATCATCGTCGATGACGGCTCGACCGACGGCACACCTGAATTCGTTGAGTCCTATAAAGACCCGCGAATCAAAGTGCTTACTCAGCCGAATCAGGGCCTTGTCGCGCTTGCGAAGTCCTACAACCGTGCGTTACAGGCATCAAAAGGCGAACTCATCGCAATCTTGGAAGCGGACGATGCGTGGCCGCCGGAAAAGCTGGATGGCCAGGTTTCAGATTTTGATGACCCGGCGATTGTGCTGTCGTGGGGCCGAGCCATGATGACGGATCTGGATGGCCACCCTATCGACTTGATTCCGCGAAGGCTGCCGCCGCCCGAAGCGATGGTGAACCAGCCGGTGGGCCGCGCCAGCTTCGTGATGTGCCAGGACCAGTTCCTGACGTTTGCCTTCCCGGTCACCGTCATGATGCGCCGGACCACGGTCGAGAAGATTGGCGGGTTCCAGCAGGAGCCAGGCATGCCAGTGGTCGACATGGCGACGTTCCTGAAGATGGGCTTAGAGGGTCCGTGGGCGTTCCACGACCGCATCCTTGGCTACTGGCGTCGCCATCCCGACTCGGCGACCAAAAGCCGATTCCCCCAGATTCTGAACGGCGCTTACAAGCTTGCGATGAAGACGCTCAGCACCGAGCGAGAGCGCATCCCGGCGACCGACGAAGAGATTAAGTTGGTGAAGCGCCATTGGGACTACTTCCAGTACGAACGACTTGCGCTGCTTGGCCGCGCGCTGGCGAGTGAGCATCGGTGGGAAGAAGCGATCGCCGCATTCAACCATGCTGAAATTTACAAACTGAGGCCTCAGGCCCGAGCGCTCATTGGTGGCGCGAAAGCGATGTGCTCCGCACACGTGAACCCAGAGCCGCTTTTCCTCGCCGTAAAGCACAAGGGCTGGCAGGAGTCGGCTCGCCTGAGCTCGGGCGATCCCGTCATCAGCATCGATCTGGATATAAACGACTTCATCCGTATCGACTGACATCGGTTGCACGATTGCGCTATCCTTTATCTATGAAGTGCACTCAAGCAATCGTTCTTGCGCTTGCTCTAGGCGTGGCGAGCCTGGCCGCAGCCCAGGGCCCTTACGCAAACACAAAGGATTACTCCGCCGCTAAGGGCGAGGCCGCCAATCCGGCCCAGGCAAAGAAGGATCTCGCCGCTGCAACCGCAGAAAAGCAGGCCGCTTGGAAGAAGTACCAAAAGAATCCAAAGGCGCCCGGAGCCGCCAAGACGTACGCTGCCGCGGTTACCAAGCTCGCCACCACCACCATGCTGTCCCCAGTGCTTGACCGCAAGGTGAAATATCGCGATGCGCTTCGCCTTTACCGAGAGGCGCTCAAGTACGACCCGACAAACAAGGATGCGATGGGCAACAAGAATATGATCGAGAGCATTTATCGCAGCATGGGTCGTCCTATTCCCAAGTAGGGGATGAGTGTTCTTGATCCAATAGAAAGATCGCGCCTTGAGTGGAAGTTCGTAAAGACGCTCTGCTACGGCGCGATTTTTCTTGCCCTCTTGCCCCTGCTTTTCAGCCTGATCGCAAAACCCGCGGGCTATGCATATCTGGGTTCGGAGTTCAATCAGGATGACCACATGGTCTATGCCGCCTGGATGCGGCAGGCGATGGACGGGCATCTGCTTTTCGACAACCGGTTCGCCATCGATGCCCAGCCGGGAATCACGGTTCACCTCTATTTCTTTCTACTTGGGCTGATCGCCAAGGTTATTGGCATCGCTGGCGCAGAGATACTTGTGCGGGCGGTTCTGAGTCCGCTCTTGGTGGTGCTGGCCTACCGCTTGGTGAAGCGGTTCACGCCCGACGTATTCACGACCAAGCTCGCGCTTTCCTTTCTTGTGCTGGGGGGCGGCATCGGCTACTTCGTGTGGCACAACTACGGGGTCGAGCTTGTTAAGCCAAGCACGCAGGCTTGGGCGGGGATCATGCTTGGGCGGCTGCCGACCGACGTGTGGCAGCCGGAAGGTTTTGTCTTCAGCATGATGCTGACGAACTCTTTGTTTGTGGCAAGTCTGTGCCTCTCGCTGTTCGTTTTGAACTGCATTCTGGACTGCAAGGCAAGCTGGCAGCCGGTTCTTCCCGGTGTGCTTGCCTTTGCTGCGCTGATGAACATTCACAGCTACGACGTGCTGCTGATGGCGTTGGTCTTGGTTGCCTTTCTGGCAATGGCGCTAGCTCGGAAGCAAGCAAGTTGGCAATGGATATTGAGGGCGGCGATTATCGGCCTGGGCGCGGTTCCCCCCGCTCTTTACTTCTTCCATGTGTTGAAGGTGGACACCGTATTCCAGGCGCGCGCGGCCACGCTGACCTATTCGCCTAACTTTCGGCAGCTGGTTTTTGGATACCTGCCTCTGATGCTGATGGCTGCCTGCGGCGGCTTCATGAGTGTAATGCCGAGCCGGAAGCGGCTGGTTGGCTTTGCCGGTGCAGGCGTGATGCTGCTTTACGGGTTCATGGTGGCGGTAAGCCACACCGGAGGTTACTGGATGAGCTTGCAGACGTGGGCCCTTTGCTACGTGGCAGTGCTGGCGATCTGCTGCCTGCTTGCAACGGATTCGGATGCAAAGAACTTGATGATCGCGTGGGCGCTGGTGGGCCTAATCGCCATCTACTTCCCTGGCCTGTTCCAGCGAAAGCTGACGATGGGGTTGGTTGTGCCGTGGGCGGTACTGGCGGCGCTTGGGTTCAGGGCTGTTGCGGCGAAGTTGGACAGAAGCACCCGCAACCTGGCGACAGTCTTCGTGCTCGTCTTCTCCTCAGCGGGCGCAATTCTTTGGGTTCAACGCGAGGGTCTGCTGATTCGAAACAACCTATCCAACACCACTATTCATCCGGTCTTCATAAGTCCGGATATCCAATCGATGGTGGAGTACCTGAACAAGAATCGTGGTGGGCATGATGTGCTGCTCGCGATGCCGGGGATTCCCATTCAATCCGTGGACGCCGCGTATCACGTCATCCCGGATTCGTTTGATCCGCCGATGGTTTACGACTTCAACCCGATCTTCAGCGGGCTAACCGGCGTTTACACCTACGCCGGGCACTGGAGCGAGACGCCGGATTACGAGAAGCGGCGCGCGCTGGTGATGCGGCTGTACAGCCCAAAGACCACCGCGCCGGAGCGGGCGGAGATTCTGAAGGAGACCAAGGCGGCTTACGTGGTGACGCCCGTGTTTACGGCCGGTTCAACCCACCTGGCCCTGCTGGACGACCTAGGGTCGTTTGGGCAGGTGGTTGTAGATGGCCAGCGGTACCGCCTGTGGAAGGTGAACCCGCTGCCTTAGGCTTCGGAGCTGGTAGCGCGCCATTCACGGCGATAATCCTCGGTCCGCCCTTGTAGTAGCTGTTGCCGATAAACTCGGTCTTCTCCAAAACCCCGTTATGGAACACCTGGCGGAACGTGCGGATCGAGTGGCCGGATGCGCCCTTTTCAACAACCTCGACCTCGCCTGGCTTCAGCGACTTATCCTGCACCACCTGCATGGGGTGGGACCAGTCCTTGCGGCCATTGGTGTATAGCTTCACTTCCAGCGTGGGGTCTTTCGTGCCAAGGATGCGGAACGTTAGCGTTCCCGGCTTGAAATCGGAGCTAATCGCGATCGGCGTGGGATAGGGGTTCTCAAGCACTAGATCGAGGGTGCCGTAATCCACGGTTGCGTCCCTGCCAAGGGGAACATACGCGACGGGTAGCGAGTGGTTGTGCCGCTCCACGATCTTGAGGTTGGCGAAAAGCGATGCGTTGAAGAGCGTGGTACTGACCTGGCAGATTCCTCCGCCGATGCCCTTGTCGTGCTTGCCGTTCTTGTAAACCGGGGCTTCTTTGAAGCCAGCCTCGATGGTGCGCTGGCCAACGGTGGAGTTAAAGCTCACCCTTTCTCCTGGCAGCAGGATGACGCCGTTGAGCTTGCTTGCGGCAACCTTCAGGTTGTTGTTGCGGGAGGTCTGCGAGACTGGGAAGTGGGTCGAGAAGGTGCTTACCAACTCTTTGATCTGCGCAAGTTGCTCGTCAGAGACGTGCTTTGGCGCTTCCATGATGGGAAGGTTCACCGCGCCGCCTTCCTGGAGGGCGGTTTGCACCAGGCTCGGCAGAAGCTTTTCGTCGAGGGTAAGGCCACTGACTTCCTTTTGAAGCAGGATTGCGCCGTTTTCGTAACTAACGCTTGCCGGTTTGGATTTCGGCAGTAGAGCCAGAATTTCTTTCTTAAAGCCGGTCAGGTCAGTCGGAACCGTTTTGAAAAGAATTTGGACTTTAACGGGCGATTGGGGCGTGCCGCCAACTTTGGCTTTCGCATCATCCCAGAAACCCTCAGGCGGGATTTGGGCTACGGTGCCCGCATCATCCAGCACAATTCCAAACTTCGAGGGGGTCATCTTGGGAATGCTGGCCTTGAGATATTCCGACTCCAGCGGAACCGGATTTAGCTTCTCGGTTTCCCACCAAAGGCGCAGCTTGCGCGCCGCCTCCGACGGCGTGAGATTGCTAATCTCCACCTTGCCCGCATAGACACTGGGGCCAAACTTGGGCTCGTAGCGGGCGGCGACAATGCCGACAAAACCTCCCGCCGAAACGATTACAGCCAAGATTGCAAACAACAACTTCTTCATTAAACTAATCAAGTGGCCTATTTTAGCCTAGAAGTTATGACGACATAAGGTTGCCGTACGCGCTAAGTTGTTCGCTAATCGAACCCTAATTCTGTATTGTTTTTGACTACCTAGACTGTGCCTACAACTGTGTCCCTTCGTGAGTAGAATAGCGGCATGGCACGGATTGTTTGGCTGAATGGCGAGATTGTTCCCCTTGAATCGGCGAAGGTGAGCGCCGCTGACCACGCGCACCTTTACGGCGACGGCCTCTTTGAGGGAATTCGAATCTATAACAGCAAGGTTTTCCGGCTTGACGAGCACCTGGACCGCTTCTATCACGGCATCCACTACCTCGGTTTCGAAATGAAGATCACCCAGCCGGAGCTGCGCAAGACCATCCTGGAAGTCTGCAAGCAAGCCGGTGAAGTCAACGGCTATATCCGCCTAAACATCACTCGCGGCACTGGTCTTGGCCTCGACCCCAAGAACATCGATCGCACGCCGAACGTGATGATCATGATTAACACTCTTGCCCTATACGGCCCTGAGGCCTATAAGAAGGGTCTTGAGGTTGTGACTTCCAGCATAAGAGTCATCCCACCGGATGCGCTTGATCCGCGCGTGAAATGCATCGGCCGATACGCTTCCAACATCCTTGCCAAGAACGAAGCCAACCGGGTCGGCGCGGGCGAAGCCCTGATGCTAAACGCGCAAGGCCAAATTGCAGAATGCACCGGCGACAACATTTTCTTGATCAACGGGCGCAAGATCCGCACCCCACACCCAAGCTGCGGAATCCTGAAGGGCGTTACCCGAGACACCGTCATCGACATCGCACGCAAGGCAGGCTACGAAGTGGTTGAGGAAGTCTTGACCCCGTTCGACATCCACACAGTGGATGAAGCGTTCCTGACCGGCACCGCGGCGGAAGTTATCCCGATGGTGATGCTGGACAACCGAAAGATCGGCTGCGGCGTACCGGGCCCGGTAACGGAAGAGATCATGCAGCTTTACCGCGAGGAAACGCAAAACGGCGTCCCCTTCTAGTTGCGAGCGGTGCCACCGGCCCGCAGATCGGATAATTCTTGCGCTTGGCCAAAGGCTTTGCATATCTTGTGCGGACCTCCTCGGCTCACCCATCCGTCTAGGTAGTTTAAGTTTTGCGCTTATTGCGGAGCCAATTGCCAAAGCTTGCCCAGTTTGCGGATGGACCATCGAGAAAGTGAAAGAAACCGGCCTGGCAGGGTGCTGCTATTGCTACCTAACTTTGCCGGACGCGGTTTGGAATGAGCTTGTTTCGAACGTATCCCAGAAGCCAGCGGGTACAACGTAGGTTAAGATCGTGCTGAAAACATTGAATCGGTTTAGGGTTGGTTTGCTTGCTACTGCTTTTGGCTTTTTGGCCATCGGCTGCGGAGGCGGCGGGAGCGATCCCAGCTTGCCTGATCCGCGCGTTTACTTTGTGAACTGCAGCCCAGACGCAGCGGCTTTGAATCTGCGGCTTGATGACGACATTAAGGCGGTCGGTGATACCTTCCTAACCGTCGCTCCTAAGACGACCGTCTTGGCTGGCGAGCGCGATGTTGTCATTAATGAGAACGGCAACCCATTCGAGCACGACGCTCATACGACCAAGTTTGACGGCAACACGGACTGGGTGATTGCGGCGATCGGCAAAGAGACGTTCGGCACCGAGTACTCCAAGCGAATCCGAACCGTCGCCTTTAAGGTGAACCTGAGCGATCCGCCCTCCGCTACGAAGGCTCGACTTGTGGTCCTGCATGCGTATCAGCGCCAGGCAGGCTTTGAAACGCCTGGGGTCGATTTCCAGAGCCCCGGCAACAACCCTCTTTACAGCGTCACCGGTTTGAATTTTGGTGATCAGAAGTCTATCGACGTCGACCCCGGCCTCCAAGACTTCCAGGTGCGCCGCACCGGCACTGAGAACGTGCTTATCGAGCAATCGACGACCCTATCGGGCGGCAAGGTTTATTTGGTGGTTTGCGGCGGTATTGAAGGCGCCGTGGGCGGAGCGGCTCCAATCATCAAATTCATCCCCCTGAACTAGGTAACCTCTCAGCGATGGCCGATGAACTCGAAGGACCCAACGGTCCCTCCGATGATTTGAATCAACCACCGGCGTTTTTCCCTTACGGAAGCCCAGAGCCGGAACCTGAGGTTGAATCAAGCACCCTAGTGGAGGTCCACATCGAAGGGGTGTTCCAGGCCGAGAATTCCGGCTCGATAAGCCATTTGGTAGTGCTTTCGGACGGCGAGCGGCGATTACCCATCGTAATCGGGCCATTTGAGGCCTTTGCGATCCTTTCCCCGCTTGAGAACGAGCGCCCCGACCGCCCGATGACCCACGACCTGCTGAAGGCCATCGTTGACAAGCTTGAGGTCGAAGTTGATCGTGTCGTGATCGACGACCTTTGGAGTACCACCTATTACGCCCGCATCTATCTGATGACGAAGACGAATGAAGAGATTGAGATTGACGCGCGGCCAAGCGATGCGATGGCGCTCGCCGTCCGCTCCGATGCTCCCATTTATGTGGCCGAGCGCATTCTTCAGCAGCCTGCCGAGCCTGGCTAGGCTGTAGAGCGCCGATGCCTAAGCGGCACCGCCGGTAAGTGCAGCATGTCTTGCGGCTTCGTGGTGTAGTTGATCAATCGGTCCAGAATGACCTTAGCTGCGCCAGCTAGCGGGAAGGCGATGATCATTCCCACCAATCCAAAGAGCGCGCCACCCGAGAGGGTGACGAAGATGCTGATGATGGGATTAAGCCCAACTGATTTGCCCACCAGCATTTGGTAAACGAAGGAATCGTAAATGAAGTGGACCACCAAGTAAGCCAGGGTTATTACGCCGGCAAATGCCCACGACGAGTTGAAATGGAGGAAGAGGTGGTCGGTCCGTTGCGATAACCCCGTGATGAGGAAAATCATCGTGGAGTTGATCAGTACGTTCAGGTACGGCATCAGGTAGATCGCGCCAGCCACGATGCCCAAAAGCACGCCGTACGGCGCGCCGAGAATTGAAAGGAGCAGGGCCATGATGGCCATGTAAAGCAGAACTCCGGTCGCGGCTCCGTGAAGGTATTTGATGAAAACCTGCCCGATTTCGTCGGAAAGGTCGGCCACGGAGCGCCTCATATTTGGCGGAATCCAGGTGAGCGACCGCCGACGGTAGTTCTCCATATCAAAGAGGAGACTTAGCGTTATCAGCGGCACAAAGATAAGCAGCAGCAACTTGGACGCAAGCGAAGAGGCCATGCCGAGAAAGCCCCCGAAGAATTCCTCGATTCCCTTCCCGATCTCGCCTTTGCGCGGCTCGACGAAGCGCTCAAGAATCGCGTGGCGTGTGGAAGGCAGCCCAAGGTTATCAAGCGTATCGCGATAAGTTTCGAGTGTGCGGTCAATCCACGAGTTGTTAGTGGCGGGATCGGCTTCAACTACTGGGTTCCAGCGCAGGAAGTAGTTGTCGGTCGGTTTGGTAACCAAAACCTGATCGGCAAGAGACGTAACTTCGGCTTGCAGATTATAAAGTTGGGCGCCGAGTTTCGGACCAAGCCAAACGCCTGCCGCCAAAACGATGGCAAGGAAGACGGAGAAGACGGAAAAGATGGCTGCTCCCTTTGACCATCCTCGACTGCGGAGCTTTGCAATGAGCGGCTCAAGAAGGATGGCAACCAGGAAGGAGAGCAGGAACGGGAGAAGAATCCCCCGCACCATGTACAAAAACCAGAGGGTGGCCGCAACAAGGGCCACCCAAAGTACGTTGCGCCATCCCATATTGGGATTATGCGTCTTTAGACGCCAAGTTCTTCAGCTCGATGGGCATTTGTTCGCTTTGCTTTTTGCTCATTAACCCATTCTTCGGTCTTACCCTTGAGTTCCTTGAACCGCTCGGTGAGTTCACCGCGCATCTCATCGCCCGCTTTGGGCGCAAAGAGCAAGCCTGCCGCTGCACCGATAATCGCTCCAAGTCCGACTCCGGCGAGCATATACAACATCACATTTGAATCTTCGTGTCTTTCGCTCATATCCTTAAATAAACCTCCATTTAGATACTTCAATTGTACGCATGTTTGCGAGGTTTGCTCTAGGCAGAACTCTGTTGTTTTGCAAAAATGCGCGTCCTAGATTCTATTGACGCCTCTTTGACTTGATGGTTGCACCCGCCAATACAGACTTGCCCACGTAGGCGACGGCAATCTGGCCGGGTGTAACCGCGCGCACGGGCTTCTTGAAAACAAGTTTGGGTTCATCACCGGGATAGAGGGTGGCCGCCTGGGCATCCATGTTGTAGCGAATCTTTGCCAGTACGCTGACCGGTCCCTCAATTGGTTTGCCGGGCCAGTAAAGGTCGTCCAGCAAAACCTCGGTTGCCTTCAGGTCTTCGTCTGAGCCCACTACGACTTTGCCGGTGGCTGGCTGAAGGTCGATAACGTAGAGAGGCGTGCCTCCGCCAATCTTAATGCCACGGCGCTGGCCGATCGTGAATCCGGGGGCGCCCTCATGGCTTGCCAGTACCGTGCCGTCGCGGTCTACAATTTCTCCTTCCTGAAACATCTCGGGGCGAGCCTTTTTCAGGAACTCTTTGTAGCCTCCGGCTTCGCTAACGAAGCAGATCTCCTGAGAATCGGGCTTGTCGGCTACCGGAAGATTAAGGTCTCTGGCAAGTTGGCGCGTTTGCTCCTTATTGGGCAGCTCGCCCATTGGGAAGTGAAGCCATTTCATCTGCTCCTGACCGAGCATGTAGAGAACGTAGCTCTGATCCTTCTCGTTGCCCCTTGCTTTCATCAGGCGGTATTCGCCGGTGGCGTGGTTGCGCCTGATGCGCGCGTAATGGCCGGTAACCAGTTTGTCGCAACCCAGCTCCTTCATCTTTTCGAGCAGGATTTCAAACTTGACGTGGCGGTTGCATTGGACGCACGGGTTTGGCGTTCTGCCCGCCGCGTACTCATCGATGAAGTTCTCGATAACCGCCTGGCGAAACTCCTCCTGAAAATTCATTACGTAGTGAGGGATTCCCAGCAGGCGAGCCACCCGGCGAGCGTCTTCAACCGCGCCAAGCGAGCAGCATCCAGCATGGCGGGGATCAGTCTGGCTCTCCTGCCATATCTGCATGGTCAAGCCAATGACGTCGTAGCCCTTGCGGACCATTAAAGCAGCGGCGGCACTGCTATCCACGCCGCCTGACATGGCGACTAGAACGGTTGGACGCTTCACCCTAGTTCTTTACGTCTAAGCCGAGGTATTTAATGAAGTCGTCTTGCTGCATGGTCGCGACGAAATCCTTATATCCCACCGCCTTAGTCGGGAAACCGTCGGCAATGATAACCAGAGTTGGGGTTGAGTGAATGCCAATCCTCTCGGCGAAGTCCATGTCGCGCTTCACGCGGAGGAAGGCGGGGTCGTTCTGGTAGTTTTCCACCCGCTGCTTCACTTCGCCCGGGTTCAGGCCGACGTCGGCGGCGTACTTGTAAAGCACATCCTCGGGCTGCCCTTCCTGGCTAACCGAGTAAATCGCTTTTACGTACTCCCAGAACTTGCCTTTCTCGGCTGCAATTTCCGAGATCATCGCTGCCTTGAGGGCGAGTTCGTGGCCCGCCAGTTTGAATAGCGGTTCGTGCCTAAAGACAAGCTTAAGGCTGCCGCCAACGGTGGTTGTTTTATAAATGTCTGGAAAGTGGAGCCGGCAGGGCGGGCATGTGAGGTCGCCGAACAGCACGATCGTCGCCTTAGGGTTCTCAACTCCCTTCGTATGGGCTCCTTCCGGGACAAAATCGGTGTAAGGAACATTGTCGGGGTTGACAATAAGATGGGGGCGACCTAGGCTTTCGGTGTACATTTTCTCGCCCATGATTCCACCAAGAGCAAGGATGCTCAGCACGACAACGAGGCCCAACCCAGACGACTGCTGCGGCTGGACTTCTTCCACCTTTTCGTTGAGCGATTGAACCAGGAAACCGTATCCGATCAACGTAACGATCATCACTACGGCGCTGGAGATACACCACCAGCACTTTGCTTGGATGACGGTGAACGATACGTACTGCAGATAAGCACTGAAAGCGGCGCCAAAGAGCGAAAGCCAGAAACCCAGTTGGATTAGTCGCTCGTTGTAGGGACGGCCCTTAAGAGTGCGGATGATTGCGAGGCCGGCTAGAACCAAATAGGTAAGGAGCCCGAAGTAGGCAACGGGAACGCCGAACAGGAATGAGTTGGCACTGGTAGTGACCTTATCGCAGCCGTGCTCCGCTCCACATGGCAACTGAAGATCGAAAAGGTGCGACAGGCTAAGGGTGCCAGCGATAAAGATGCCTATGAAGGCAAGAATCAGCAGCACTCGGTTCCACAATAAAGCTTTCACTGTCAGATTATAGTCTCCTGGGTATCCTAGTCTGGCTCCGCAAGAAACGGGCCACCAGGTTGGTGAACGCTCAACAATGGCCTTAGATTCCCAAATTGCTCCGAATAATTTGCAGTTTTTGGCCGAGAGGCCAAGACCGCAACGCGGAACGTACTTTGTCCAGACGTGGGGTTGCCAGATGAACGAAGAGGATAGCGAGCAGCTCTGCGCATCCCTTGAGCAAATCGGCTTCACGCCGGCGACCACCATTCAAGAAGCGCAGGTGGTGCTGCTGAACACATGCAGCGTTCGCAAGAAGCCAGAGGACAAGGCATTTTCCCTGCTTGGCTTCTTGGAAAAACAGAAGAAGGCGCGTCCCGACATGGTCATCGGTGTCTGCGGGTGCATGGCGCAAATTCGATGCGACGACATTAAGCGGCGAGCGCCCCATGTTGATTTCGTGCTTGGCACCGGCCAGATAACGCAGGCTTCCTCGCTCGTTGAAGAAGCGCTAGTGGCGCGAAAATTCCGAAGCCGACTGGATTTACCGGAGAGGAAAGGCGCGGTGGTTGAGGATATTCCACAGCGGCACATTAGGCGAACCCCCAAGCTGAAGGCGTTCGTGCCCATCCAGTACGGCTGCGACAAGTTCTGCACGTTCTGCATCGTGCCCACCACGCGGGGCCGAGAGCGCAGCCGCCCCACCGAGGACATTCTCGAAGAGATAAGGGGGCTGGCGGGCCAGGGTACGAAGGAAGTAACGCTTCTTGGACAAACCGTAAACAGCTACGGCAAGAACTTAGCCGAGGGGCGAGTGCCGTTCAGCGATCTTCTTTGGCAGATTTCGGAGATTGAGGGGATTGAGCGGATTCGATACACCTCGCCATATCCGCGCGATTTCAAGAGCGACCTGATCGACACGATTCGGGATTGCCCAAAGGTAATGGAGCACGTTCACATGCCGTTGCAATCCGGCGACGACGAGATGCTGAAGGCGATGAAGCGGCAGTACAGCGTTGCAAGCTTCCGTGAAATCGTGGCCGAGCTGAGGGAGAAGATTCCGGGCGTGGGAATCACCACCGATATCATCGTCGGCTTTCCCGGCGAGACCGACGAGCAGTTCGAGAACACCCTTGCAACCGTGGAGCAGGTGGGCTTTGACGGCGCATACATGTTCATCTATTCCCCCCGGCCGGGTACGCCCGCTGCCACTATGCCTCAGCTTGGCTACGATTTGAAGCTTGGCCGCCTAGAGCGACTAACAGAGTTGCAGAACCGGATTAGCCGGGAGCGGAATGCGGCCCAAATTGGCCAAACCTTTGAAGTGTTAATCGAGGGTCACTCGCCCCGTGAGAAGGAATTGCTGATGGGATACAGCCGAGAATTTCGGCAAATCAGGTTCCCTGGATCGACCGAGCGCGTGGGGCGGATCGCCAAAGTAAGAGTCACGCAGGCTCATCAGTGGGGCCTGAGCGGCGAGCTCCTCTAGGTACACTTGAGTCTATGGGCGTTCGTGACGTAAAGATTGGCGACAAGTTTCCACAGATCATCAACACCGTCATCGAGATCCCGCGATACAGCACAAACAAGTACGAGTGGGATGAAGAGTCGGACATGTTCAAGCTGGACCGAGTGCTCTACTCGCCACTGTTCTATCCATTCGATTACGGCTTTGTGCCTCAGACCCTTTACCTAGATGGCGACGCACTCGATGTGATCGTCCTTTGCAGCCATCCCACCTTCCCAGGGTGCATCGTCGAGGCGAAGCCGATTGGCGTGCTCGAAATGAGAGACGAGAAGGGGCCAGATGAGAAGATTCTGTGCGTGGCAACTCGCGACCCACGATACGGCTACCGCGACAGCATCGAAACCGTGAACCCCCATACGCTTAAAGAGTTGCGGCACTTCTTCGAGGTCTACAAAGAACTTGAGGACAAGGCGGTTGACGTTATCGGCTGGAAAGGCGTTGATCTTGCGCTTGAGCTTGTGACGAAATACCGGGTTTCGTAACTCGTCGTAGTGCGGGCAAACTCGTTAGGTATCCTTACTTTCCGTGGCCCTATCTCGCGATGCCCTCACGTCTCAGGTTGCAATCCTCCAGGAACTCATCATGGAGTGCCTGGACTCAACCTTGTCCGAACTGGGGCTGACTCAAAGCACTTTTGATCTTCTTAGCGCCATCAATGCAGCTGGCGAAAACGCATCTCAGGCGGACGTAGCGCGCAGATTGAGCATAACACCGCCATCTTTAAGTGAAAGCGTTCGAAATGCCGTCAAGCTTGGGCTGATAGAGCAAATACCATCCTCTATCGACGCTCGGGTGAAAGTAATTCGATTGACATTTTTAGGAAAAGAGAAACTTGAGAGGGTCGTGCACTCTCTAAATAAGATCGAGGAAAAGTGCGTCAACGGGGTGAACCAACTTGACCTGCGGGTTGCAACCAAGGTGCTAAGGCAAGCAACAAACAACCTGTCAAACTTTTTGGCGACAAGCTAGTTATATCCACAGGGGAACTTTCCCAGTGAAATGGCGCTCCAACAATTGGATTCGCAATTAAAACAGGAGTAAAGTTAAATTAGGAGCTAATGAAACCGCTAGAGCAGAGAGCTGATGTAGCCTACATGCAAGCGCTTAATTGCGTGAGCTACAGAATGCCGCGCCAAGGTCCCTTCCGACCCGCCGGTTACCTTCTCGCTCTTGCCCTACGCTACGGACTTGTCGGCGCCGCCGCCACCCAGCACTTGCTCCTTTCCGCAGATGCCGACGAAGAGAATGGCGTCTTCTCAATCGCCCAAGGCTGGCCAGAAGCCGTTGAAGAGCACATCCGCCAATTCATCGCCGAGCAGCTTCCATTCCAGGCAAGCGCATCAGTTCCCCCGCTCATCGGTCAGCTGGCTTACCAGCCGGTTGGCGTAGCGCTCCGCCTTTACCGACATTTTTGCCCACTTGACCGCTGTCTTGAAGCCGCCGCAGAGCAGTTTGCGATTGATCACAAGCGGGTTCTGCTTCAGGGCGTTCCCTTCTTCCAACGCCCGCGCGTGATGCGCGCATTCCGCCAGGTCACCGCCGATTCCGTGCGCTACGCGCTCAACTTCTTTGACCGCCGGCAATACGAAATTGAAGAAGTATCAGCAATTGCGCTGATCGGTGAATAATTACCCGCGCCTGCAACGTCCTTGGCTTCAAAGGAGCCAGCCATGTTGCGCATTGTAGGCGTTCAGCGAAGTAACAACCCTTCTGATGAATTCGTGGTTTTACAAAACCACGGCACTTTGCGAATGCAATTGCGCGGGCACCTCGTGATCGCCGAAGCAGCGTTTGCCAACGTCGATCTCGACACGGCTTCCCATCTGTTTACGGATGACGCTTTGGTTCCCGCTGGCATGTACGTTGCGCTGCTCTCGGGTTATGGCGCTGCGCGGTGGACCCAGACCAAGGACATGCAGATGGTCTACTACACCTACATGAATCGGGACAAATCAGTGTGGGAGCGCTTCCCGGGCGCGCTGCATTTGCTCAACGTGCAGCACACCTACCAGGAACGCGAAGCGCTCCTGCTAAGATAGCTACTCGCCGTGTAGGTACGGGCTGAATTCCTGGCTCGGAACGTGGGTGATCTCAGCAATCCGCCCGAGGAACATTCCTACCGCATCGCCAAACTGCTTGGCGGTTAGCAAGCCGTTCTTGCTGCAGACAATCGGGCCAACTTTCGCAAGGCAGCCGTAGGAAACCAACAGGCGGGCATCTTCCCTTGCCTTCGCGCTTTTCAGCGTCCACTTTCGCTCTTCGAATTCCAGAGGCAGAGGCTTGAACTCAAACTTCGGTCTTGCGTATTCGAAAATTGCCCGGAACTCGCTGGCAGCTTGCTCTGCCGTAAGGTTGCTTCCCGTTAGTTTCGGAAGGTTCGGCTCAGGGAGCTTCAGGACGTGATGCAGGGCGTCGGTGACCATTCGAAAGACATGCGAGCTATCGGCAACGGAGACAGGCGCGTTTGAGGCAGCTGCCGGCTTCGCTTTAACCTTGGCGGGCGGCGAATCCTGCAAGGGCGAGTTGAGAACAATTAAGGCGAGTAGGACTGGGCTCATATGGTTGTAACAGCGCCGCTTTGCCGGATGGCGTCGATCTCCTCAAGCGCGCGGCCGGTGCCAATAGCCACGCAATTCAGGGCGTTATCTGCGACGCGAACCGGGATATCGGTTACGTTTTGAAGTAGACGATCCAGCCCGCGCAAGAGTGCGCCTCCACCCGTTAAGGTGATGCCTCTTTCAATGACATCGCTCGCCAGTTCAGGCGGTGTTTCCTCAAGCACGGAGCACAGCTTCTCGGCGATTAGCCGGATCGGTTCGCTGAGGGCAACCCTCACCTCGTCGCTGGTTACCTCCACGCTCTTAGGTAAGCCGGCGACCAGGTCACGTCCGCGGATCTCCATCTTAAGCTCTTGCGGCAGATCGTACGCCGAACCGATTTTGATCTTAATTTCCTCAGCGGTCGGCTCGCCGATCATCAAATTGTAGGCATTGCGGATGTGGCGGACAATCGCCTCATCCATCTTGTTGCCGCCAACGCGCAAGCTTTGCGAGATGACGATGCCGCCAAGCGAAATCACCGCGATGTCGGTGGTACCTCCGCCGATATCGACCACCATGTTGCCGCCCGGCGTGGAGATTGGCAGGCCCGCGCCAATCGCAGCGGCCATCGGCTCCTCAATCGTCATTGCCTGACCTGCGCCTGCCTCAAGCGCAGCCAGAATAACGGCGCGGCGTTCAACGTTGGTGACGCCGCTAGGGACACAAATCAGCGCAGTTGGCTTGAAGAACCGCGGTTTGCCGCAAACCTTGTCGAAGATGTAGCTCATCATCTTCAAGGTCGTGGTGTAGTCGGCGATTACGCCGTCCTTAAGCGGGCGCACGGCGGTGATGTTGCCGGGGGTTCTGCCCAGCATCTCTCGAGCCTCGTTGCCGACCGCCAGCACATGGCCAGTCTTGCTGTTGATGGCAACTACGGTGGGCTCATTAAGCACAACACCCTTGCCTTTTTTGAAGACAAGGATGTTTGCGGTGCCAAGATCAATGCCTATTTCAGGTGCGAATTTCAAGTCTCAGAGCCTTGTTCTTCTTTCGCGCCGTCTTCAACCACTCGCTCGAAGTCAGCGCCCAAGGCGCGGAAAGCTCCCTCGATATCTTCGTAACCTCGGTCGATGAAATGAATTCCCTTCACCGTTGTTTCGCCCGTCGCAGCAAGGCCGGCTACGCAAAGCGCAGCGCCTGCGCGAAGGTCGCTTGCAACCACGCTCGCGCCTTGCAGTTCCTCTACGCCGTTGATGATGGCGCAGCGGCCCTCTACGGCGATATCAGCTCCCATGCGGTTGAGCTGTTGGACGTGGCCGATACGGCTTTCGTAAATGGTTTCTTCGATGACGCTGGTGCCCAAAGCCGTCGTTAGCAACGCAGCCATTGGCTGCTGCACGTCGGTCGGGAAACCGGGATAGGGCATCGTCTTCACCTTGATACTGTTTAGGCGCTCGCCGGCATGGACGGTGATGGCGTCGTTCTCTTCGGTGAACTCAACTCCCGCCTCGCGCATTTTGCTGATGAGGGCAGCCTGCTGCTCGGGAAGAACTCCACGAACAGTGACGTTGCCGCGCGTCATCGCACCCGCGATGAGGAAGGTGCCCGCCTGGAGGCGGTCGCTGGGAATCGAGTATTGGGTCGGGGTCAGAGCCTCGCGCCCATGAATCGTCACGGTTGAGGTGCCGGCCCCTTCCACGCGCGCACCCATCTGGTTCAGGAAGTCGGCCAAATAGGTGACTTCCGGCTCGATAGCCGCGTTGTAGATGATGGTGTGCCCCTCGGCCAAAGTGGCGGTGGCCATAAGGTGCTGGGTTGCCCCTGCGCTGGGAAAGTCGAGATAGATCTCCGCGCCCTTCAGCCGGTCGCAGCGAGCGTGATAGATTCCGCCTTCGAGGTACACCTCCGCGCCAAGGCGCACGAGGCCCTTGACGTGGAAATCAACCGGACGTGCGCCAATCTGGCAGCCGCCAGGCGCAGGAATCCGGACCTCTTTGGTGCGGGCAAGGAGCGGGCCAAGCAGATAGAACGAAGTGCGAATCTTGCGCACAGCATCCTCATCGGCTTCGCCCTGCTGGATATCGGTGGAATCGATGATCATCGACCCCTCCCGCCAGGTAACTTTCGCGCCGAATTTCTCGAGCAGGTTCGCTTTGACGCGAACATCCGATAGGTTCGGAACGTTGTGGAGCATTGTTACGCCATCGCCGAGGATGACGGAAGACAATATGGCGAGCGCAGTGTTCTTACTGCCGGCGACGTTAATTTCCCCGCTTAGCGGTTTGCCGCCCTTAATACGAAAATGACTCATGCTGAACCTCCATCCGTGGTTGGTTGAGCTGATCACCAGTCGACTTTTTTTCTGGCCTCAATTCCCACTCGTTATACCCGTTGGACGCTTGGTTCTATCGAACCGATTCCGCGTTCTTACTAACACCATTGCAATTCCTTGAATCTGCGTCACATTTTCGCCAGTTTCTGACAACTACTCCTAATCATCGCCGCGATGCGGCACGGAGGAAATTTGATGAAGACAACGATGCGCCTTTTGAGCGGCGCGCTACTTTTGGCAAGCGCGGCAATTGCCGCCGCCAATGTTGGCCCCACCAGTGTCCTTTACGCGGTGGAGCTTGAAGAGAACTACGATCCAGCAACTGGAACTTACACCAGCGGCCTTGATCGAATTCAAGGCGGTGCGATCTTAAGCAATACGAACACCGGCAATCCTATCGACTCAGCGAATCGCGGTGGCTGGCGATGTGCGCACAATGGGCGTCGTTAGCCAATCCGGTTATGAAAAAGGTAGCCAGTTCGACCTCGCCGGGAATGTCACCAACCAAAACGCATATGCCAATACCACGCAAGGTGCTTACTACGATGGCACGTCCGATGGCCGCTACAACTACGGCGTGGACTATGTAACCGGCCAAGTAACCCAATTTGACCGAAACTGGTCCAATTCGTCGGCTCTATTTCAGTTGAACGCTTTTCAAACGTACCCGTGGATCACCATGAACGCGGCAGACGGAAGCTTCTGGCTGGGCAATTACACCACAGGTGGCATCGAGCATTATTCTCATGCCGGCGGTTTTCTTGGTTCATTCAACACTGGCCTTGGGCAATACAATATGACGGGGCTTGCGTTCGACTCGGCCGATGGGACTCTCTGGATGAGTTCGTTCAATAACGCCAACACGCTCTATCAATTCGACCAGGCTGGCAACTTCCTGCAATCGGATGTCTACACGAATACTCGCGCGTGGTACGGCATGGAGTTCGACGCGGGCAACTCCGCGGTTCCTGAGCCTGCTTCCCTCACCGCGCTGGGGCTCGGCGCAGTGGGCTTGTTGCGACGCCGAAATCGTAAGTAGGCATTCTCGAGTCTAAAGGGTGGCCAACCGCGAATTGGCTGCCCTTCTCATTTCCACTCAGCTGGCTGGCTCGTTTAGCAGCATACAGAGGCTGCAATACAGTGTCTTTCCTGCTCTAGGGCGGCAACAAGCGGCTTATAGTGTCGCAATGGTTTCACTCATTTCGATCCTTGCGCTCGCGACGGCAAGCCTCACGATGTCTGTTCAAGCGCCGGCGCCCTCACCCGAGTACCGAGAAGCGATCTCCAACTTCCTTGACGCCAACTGGGCGAAGGCGGAGCCATTTATTGCCAAGCACGTTATTGAAAAGCCTGACGACGGCCCCGCCTGGTACCGACTTGGGCTCTGCCATTACAACATGGGCAGGTACCAGGAGGCAGTTGACGACTTCGGCAAAGCCGTTAAGCTACAGGCGTTCCCGCCAATCTCGTTGCTGCTAAGCGCATGTTGCGAGAACCGTCTTGGCCACAAGGAACAAGCGATTTCCGCGCTTGAGCAGGCCGTTCAGAATGGGCTGGCATCCGCCAACCGGCTTCGTGAGGAGCCAGACCTGAAATCCTTGCTGAAAGAGCCGCGCATGGTTACTCTCATGGATAGGCTTGATAACCCGCTTCGCGGCGTGGAAGCAAGCGATGCGATGGATCATTGGGTAGGTGACTGGGTAGTCACCGGCACCCAGAATAATGACCCCTTAACCACGCGCGTCCCGAAAGGTCAGCGCACCGCGCACAACCACATCGTGAAGGTCCTGCAGGGGTACGGAGTTCAGGAAAACTGGACTGATGCCTTTGGCGGCGAGGGCAAGAGCTTCTTCATCTTCGACCAGGCGAGCAAGGTTTGGCGTCAGCTTTGGGTAAGCGATACCGGCTGGGTTGTGCAAAAGGTTGGCCATCAAGTCAAGAACGGGATTGAATTCGAAGGCAAGCAACTGCAGCGAGGAGGAGAGACCATGGCGAAGGAAAGCCTCATCGCCTACAGCCCGGACCGAGTGCGCCAGCGCGGCGAGACGTCCACAGACGGTGGTAAGACCTGGACGGTCTCGTTTGACCTAACCTACGTTCGCACCAAGGCCGCGAAGAAGTAAGTCCGTTTCCCGGTTCGATTACTCTTTAGCGCGATTGGCGACGCCGACGAATGAGGGTGGCCGCGGCCAGTCCTAACGCTGCCATTGAGGCTGGTTCAGGGGTTACGGCGGGGGAAATTCCAAACTCAACGGGATCGGTGAGTTCTTGGAAGGTCTTTCCGCCATCAACGCTGATGTCGAAGAAGACATCGAAGAAGCCATCGACGTTGTAAATCGTCTCGCGCTGATCGAGCCGGGTGAACGTGAACTTGCCGGGCTTGTGGTTGCCTGGCCGGTAACGCATGGCCACATCATTATCGTTGATGTCAATGCTGTCAAAAGCCGCTTCGATATTCCAGCTTCTCGCCTGCCCCTCGAGGCCGAGGTACATCGTGCTGAATGCGCCCTTCACAGACCCGTCGACTTTCCTGACGCTTCCATCGCCGAACGTCACAAGCGCTTCCAGCGAATTGACAAAGCTGATTGTTTGAGGCTCCTCGGTCAGCGGAGTTGGCTTGTCAATCGGCTTCGTGATTTTGATGTCATCAACTTTGACCTTACCATCGGCATTGGTGGTGACGGAATTCGTTTGAACGAAGTCGGAATCTGCCGGCGGCCAAGCAAGCTCGGTAGTTTGGACGCTTGCGTCTGCCAGAGCGGTTGCCCCCAAGATGCCAACAAACAGTGACGACTTCAAGAAACGCGCACGGACGTGGGCCATGTCTGCGATTATGTACGTACAGCCGCAAGCCGACAGCCTAGCTTTGTTGCTGGGTTTTGTTTGCGGATTTCGAGGTTGAAAGACGTTCGGCAAAGCCGATTCTGCCGGTTTGCTGATTGCACCTAGGAATGCCACTTGGGTGAGACAAGTTTACAAAGTCCGGGCAAGGCGTCACAGTATCGAGCCCCGAAGACAATAACCTCTATGACACGATGCTGCCTACATTCCAGGATGGCTCTACTGGCGGTTGCCCTCGTCGCAGCTACCCAATCCCTCGCAGTTGGGCCAACAAGCATGCTCTATGCCGTTGAAGTTAATCGATGGGGACCGGATGGATACCCTGGATACCCCAGCGGACTGGACATGATTCAGGGAGGCACCCTCACTAGCTCAAGCGCGAACGCACTGAGCTTGGATGAGTCCGCGATCGCCGTCTCCGGCGACGTGCGCACACTGGGAGTCCACCAGGGTGAGGCAGGAAGTCTTTTCGATCTCAGTGGCAATGTGCTGGACCACCATGCGTACACGACACCGCCCGGATTCGGCGTTGGTGGGCAGGGCCCATCCATCATCGACGCCACATCCGACGGACTTTACAACTACGGTGTAGATCTCCAAACGGGAAATGTGATTCGCATGGACAGAGACTGGACGCACACGATCACCTTGTTCTCGACGAATTTAGGCTTCGCGGGCATCTCAATGAACGTGGCGGATGGAAGCTTCTGGGTCTGCGGTCAGGGCGATCGCGTAGCGCACTTTAGCCACGGAGGCGCCTTTATTTCAGATTTCCACACAGGTCTCCCGGGAAGCTACGGTCTTGCACTCGATCCCGCAGACGGTACGTTGTGGATGCAAGGCACCACCTACACTCATCTTGCCCAATACGACCAGCTTGGTCATCGTCTACAGAACGTGTCCTACGACATCGAAAGCTGGGACCAAAATGGCATCTTCGGGATGGAATTTAACCTAACCCCGGTAACTCCGGAACCGGCGTCCATTTGCTGCCTTGCCCTCGGCTCGGCTGCTTTGCTGAGGCGACGGCGAAATCAATAGTAGCCAACTGGTGCGGATCGAAAATCTGGAGCGGACGGACTTCCAGGTTTGCCTGGAATGATGGGGCGTGTTCATGCCAGGTGGTGCAAGCCGCGCTAGATCGGCTTACCGAGGTCCTGCACTTTCTGGTTCGCAGTTGCAAGCCTCAACTTAACGACGGCCATCGGGTGCCCTTGCCTGGCTGGCTACTAAATCCAATTTTGCCGCCGACTCCTTTTGCTATTGCTAGGGCTATGGCAATACCAAGGCCGCGGATGGCGCAAGACGCAGGATTCATCCAGTGCCCCGAAGAGGAAACGTGCCCCTGGCGTTCTCCCGGGTCTGCTGCCCGTGAGGACATGGGGCTAAGGCAAGGAGATCCTACTACCAGTGAACAGCCATGTCGCCGGTGAGTTCTTGGATGAAGTTCAACTGCGCATCGTGGTAGAAGATGTGCTTTGTGGCGCCAAGAATCAGTTGATAGATTGGCCTGGATTTTTCGGCAACATGGACAACCCTCTCCATGTCGGATCCAGCTGAATCAAGCAACTCTTGTCCGGCTTCCTGAAAGTGCTTGATTACCGCCTCTCTGTTCTGAAATTCAGCAGGGGCCCTTAGCCACTCTTTGCCAAACTCCCAAGGCCACGGACCAGGATTCTCTTCGCGGCACCAAGACGCCAGCCATCGGTTAAGGACGCCGAGTTCGTAAGCTACATCATAAGCGGTTCGAGTTCCGGACCAGCTCTTGCCCAGACTTTCTTCGCTAAGAGCTTGAAGGTCCTTGACAAACTCTTCGCTTGCTGTGTTGAACGAGTCGGTGGCGTAGGTTCGTAAGACCTCGGTCGTTGAACTTGCCGTTGTAGTGTTCATATCAGCATGTTGGCACAACCACCGTGGAAGGTCCCTTCTGTGGGTTAACCTACGTCGTCGGAACGTTTTGTTACCCGTGTGTCCGGAATGGACAATCAAAATGCTGGAGCCGACGAGGGGATTTGAACCCCTGACCTACGGTTTACGAAACCGTTGCTCTACCACTGAGCTACGTCGGCCCGGTTTCCAGACCCCCATGGGCGGGAGCCTGCGCGAAGGAGAATATACCCGCTGGACCCGCGCAATCTTGGGATTGGTTCGAGTATCATTTCTCTTCGCTGCCCAACTGGGGCACGGGGATACGTCATGGCGAATATCTGTCAGGTTAGTGGAAAGAAAACGAACAACGCGAAGCACATTCGCAACCGGCACTCTCAGGGCTGGAAATATAAGGCTCCTAAGAAGAACCGAACGCAGCTTCCGAACCTGCAAATCGTGCGCGTAAAGACCCCTCACGGCGTGGTTACCCTCAAGGTGGCTACCTCCGTGCTCAAGAGCCCGAAATTTGCTGCGGTCCTTTGCGGACTCAAGCCGATGCCGAAGTCCTGGGCGAAGAAGCCGTCTTATAACCTTTAAGCGGCCCTACGCGGCTCCATGATTTCGTAAACGTGGCGCGCCACGACTTCAATCGTCGTCTTTTCTTCCTCTTCGGAGAGCCCAACTTCGTGCTTGATGTCCGTAAGCTCTAACCTCTTGCGCGGCGCAGCGCCGCTCTCAAATCCACACTCTTCCGCCGCCTGATTGGCGTAAGTTAAGCACGCCAGGGGAGCGTAAGCTTCAGGGGCAAGCCAAGGAGCATCCATCTTCTCGATAACTACCCGGAAGATGTCGGGAAAGCCCCAAGAAGCGACCGTGGCGAGGGTCAACTCGCTCAATGCCGAGTTATAAATCTCAAGATAAGCGTTCGCAAAGCAGATTTCTCGCTTGTGGGCGTAAACGGCGACGCGGGTGTGGATATCGGGCGCGACGCGGAACATCAGCGCTTCACCGATATCATGCAGAACGCCTGCGGCAAACAGCTCTTCCGGCGTCCACTCCACTTCCTTCTCATGGTTTTCCAACCACTTTCGGTAGAGGAAGGCGCTATAGGTGCCTACGAACAGCGAGTGGCGGGCAAAACGCTCGGTGTTGAACATCATTCCGTTACCGAGTCCAGCCGTCATTGATTGCAGCGCAAGCGAAGCCGCAATGCTGCGGATTGAGCCAGAGCCAAGATGCATAATCGCCGCCCGGATGGTGGTGATATTCCCCGAAGCGCGCGTTTCGGCAAGCCTCGTAGCCGACCGAATGACCATGGCGGTAAGCGCAGGATCGGCGGCTACCGTCTTTTCAAATCGCTTGAGGTCCGTTCCGTCCTCGTCGATCTCGTTAAGCAAGCGCATGGCGCAATGCTTGAGGTGCGGCAACGCAGTGGAGCGCTGAAACAGCAGGCGAAGAGTTTCGGTGTCGTAGGCGTATGTCACAACTTTTATGCCGCGTTGGCAGGAACGTAAGCGGCAGTGTGCCGAGAGACCAGCATGACGATTTCAGGCACGTCCTCTTCAGGAAGTCCCACCAGTTCAGCAACCGGCTCATTGCCGATTCTTTCGACTCTCCAACCTTCCAGGGCATGATCGTTCAGGTTTGCAATCTCATCCGCAAAATTGACGCAAGAGTACGCAATAGCTTCCTGGGTTTCGAACGGCTTCTCGTAATTCAAGATGAACTCGCGGAACATCGGCGGTAAACCCCAAGTTTCGCAAGCGAAGCCGGCAAGCTCGGTTATCGGCTTCTCGTAGATTGTAAAGAACGCATCTTGGAACGGAATCTGTTCATTCTTTGAGAAGTCAGCAACCCGCTCAAAGGTGGCAAGGTCGACCGAGGCTAACAGGCCAACGCCCAAATCGTGGAGAACGCCGGCGGCGAAGACTTCGTCTCGACCCCACTTGCTTTGGAATGGTTCCTTCGCGAACTTGCATGCGTACAGATAGCGCGCAAAGAAGCCGACGAAGAGCGAATGCTTGGCAAACCGGGAGCGATCAAAGGAACTGCCGGCTGCAGTGTTTGCCATCAGGGCCTGAACGCCGAGAGAGACAGCAACCGCTTGCACGGACCGAAAACCTAAGCGAGTGACCGCGCCGCGAACAGTGGTGATATCGCCGCTTCCGCCGTAAAGCGCGGATGAGGCTGCGCGGAGGACCGCTGCAGTTAAAGCAGGGTCGCCGATAATGATTCGTTCAACTTCCGCGCCGGTAGCGTTATCGTCATCCAGAAGTTGGATAAGCCGAATGGCAGCGCCGGGAAGCTGCGGCAAAGTTGAAGCAGTCGCGAAAAGACCAGCCAACTGTTGGTACGTCTTCGTAGGTCCAGAATGCAAGCTCACGTCTAAGAGTATCGGCGTGAGCTACCTCAAAGCTGAGGCTCTAGGGATAGTAATTTTGCCGAGTTTTAGACGTCGATGGCCTTGGCGCGGAACTTCGGCGTTGGCAGGAGGGATTCGTCTCGCCGGATCGGGATGTTTGGATTCGTCATGAGCTGCTGGATTCGTTGCTCCGCTTCCTGAACAAACTCCATCATTTGGGCTTCCATCTCCGCCCTTGCCTGGTCCATTTCATCAAGCAACCTGAGGATAACTTCAACGCCAGCCAGGTTCACGCCTAGTTCTTGGGTGAGGCGCTGAATCTTGCGTACTTTTCGAATATCGGCCTCGCTGTACAGGCGGTTCTTTGCGCCAACGCGAGAAGGGATGATGAGCCCCAGGCGCTCATATTGCCTTAGTGTTTGAGGGTGCACGCCCGAGAGTTGGGCGGCCACGCTAATCATAAAGACGGGTTGATTCTCTTGCCTCATGAAATCTCCTCGATCTTCCTAAACTCTTCCAGCATCTTCCTTTGCACCTGCGACAGCTTCTTGGGAACAGTGATCTTGATCTTAGCCATCAAGTCGCCACGGCCGCGATTCAGCCGCGATATTCCCTGCCCCGCCAGCCGGAACACTTGCCCGCTTTGCGCTCCCTCGGGAATCTTCATTTTTAGGGAGCCGCGGAGGGTGGGCACACGGATCTCGCCGCCGAGAGCCGCGGTAGTGAATGGCACGTCCACTTCGACTTCCAGGTGATCTTCGACCGGTTTGAATTGCGAATGCTTAGCCCACTTCACGACCACATAGAGGTCCCCAGCTTTGCCATTAATGCCCGCCACACCCTTGCCAGGAGCGCGCAGCTTTTTGCCATCGCTGATACCGGCAGGGATCGTTATCTCCACCTTTTTGGTGGTAGGAACGGTGCTGATACCGCCTTGCATACGCACTTGATCCATGGTCTGATAAGTCAGGGTGCGCTTAGTGCCGGAGTCGATTTCTTCGAGCGGGATTTCGACGGCCTTCTCAACATCCTTCGGCTCGCCCGCCATCATGTCGTCGAAATTGAATCCAGGTCCCTTGCGGCCTCCGCTGAAGAGCTGCTCAAAGATGCTTTCAAAGCCGCCGCCGCCGAAGTCAAAGTGGGCGCCCATGTTGGGATCCATGCCTCCGCCGCCGGTTTGAGCATGCTGCATGGCTTCCCAATTGCCGCCAAATTGATCGTAAAGCTTGCGCTTTTCGGGATCACTAAGCACGGAGTGCGCCTCTCCGATTTCTTTGAACCGCGCTTCGGCGGTCTTATCGTTCGGGTTTACGTCTGGATGGAACTTGCGCGCAAGCCGCCGATAGGCGGCTTTGATCTCCTTTTCATCCGCGTTGCGTGGCACGCCCAATATATCGTAGTAGTTCTTCGCCATAACAGTGATGGACTCAAGTCTATGATACTGCAACGCTCAGGTCTAGGTCTAAGTTCCCTTGTTGGAGCCGCTGAGCAGCTGGATGAAAGTCGCAACAAAATCCCTAAAGGTGGCACCGCAATAATGCCGAGAATAGGAGTGTGGACCTTGAGAGCATATCGCTATTAATATCGCGAAGCGAGAACCTGCCTACGTTGCCCAAGGTCGTCAATACCATCGTCGAGCTTGCCGAGGACCCCAATTCAAGCACGAAAGATTTCGAGCGGGTGATGTCCACCGACGCTGCGATTACTGCCAAGGTGCTTAAGGTTGCGAGTTCACCCTATTACGGGATGAGGCAAATCAATTCAGTCAGCCAAGCGGTGGGTGTTCTTGGGATGAAGACCGTTAAATCGCTTGTGATTGGCGCGGGTTTCCATGCGCTGATGGAGGGCAAGGAAACGAGTCGTCTTTTCTCCAAAGAAAAGTTGTGGAGCCACAGCCTTGCAACCGGCCTTGCCTCGCGAGTTATCGCGAAGCTCAAGAAACCTGGTCACGCGGAGGAAATGTACTGCGCGGGCATGCTCCACGATATTGGCTTGCTCGTTTTGGACCGATTTGCACCGGCTCAGCTTGATCTTGCGATCAAGATGGCGGAAGAAGAAGGATTTAGTCTTTGGCAAGCCGAGACTCTGCTCTTTGACTTTACTCACTGCGCGGTTGGCGCGCTCCTTGCTGAGAAATGGAAGCTCGCCGACGTCTTGACCGCCGTTATACGGCATCACCACGACCAACGTCCAAGCACGGAATACTCTTTTGAAGTCGCCATTGTTTCTCTAGCAAACACCATGGCGCATCGCGCAGGCTTCACGAACTGCACGCCCCACCAGACACCCGAATATGACGAAGCGGTTTGCGAGACGGTTGGCCTGCCTATGGAACAGCTCGAGGTTATCGAGGACGTGGTGAAGCAGGAAGTGTTTAAGGCCGGCGAAACGTTCGGCTTGAAATAGCCCCCGCTGCGCGGCGCGATTTTTGTCACACAAAGGTCGTATAGTTATCCTATGAAAAATACGGTAATGACCTTCTTGGTCAGCGCCCTTGCATTTTGCGTTATCGGCTGTACGGGCGGCACCGACGCGGCCCCGAAAACGGCTTCAAATCAGCCTGCAGACCAGAAGCCTGCCAGCGGAGGATTTAAGGTGGCACTGATCACCCCAGGCCCGGTTAGCGACTCCGGCTGGAACGCGCTTGCCTATGATGGCTTAATGGCGATTCAGAAAGGGCTTGGCGCGGAAGTTAAGAACGACGACGCCACCGGCACCAAGATTAAGGACTCGATGAGGTCTTACGCCCAAGATGGCTACAACCTGGTGATCGGACACGGATTTGAATACAACGATCCTGAAGCGGAAGTTGCCGCCAACTTCCCCAAGACAGTATTTGTCTCCAGCTCTGGCGGAAAGACAGGCGCAAACTTTGGCGCGTTCCGGTTTGCGCTTGAACAGGGCTTCTATCTTGCGGGCGCGCTAGCCGCGGAAATGAGCAAGACGGGCAAGATCGCGATGATCGGCGGACCGAAGGTTCCCAGCATCGAAAGCACCTTCAACGCCTTTAGAGCGGGCGCGATGGCCGAAAAGAAAGGCATCCAAGTTTTCGAAGAGTTCACCGGCAAGGATAGCGACATCCAGGCCGCCAAGCAGCTTACGGAAGCTCAGCTTGCTAAGGGAGCGGACGTTGTTATCCACCAGGCTAACGCGGCTGCCCAGGGCGTGTTCGATGCCTGCAAGGAAAAGAACGTTTGGGCGCTTGGCGCGAATCTGAACCAGAATGACAACGCCAGCGGCGTGGTCATTGCATCGGCAGTCATCGTGGCGCAGCCGGCATTTCTTGAGCTTGCGAAGGCAGTTAAGGCAGGGACCTACAAGGGCGAGATTACGACGGTCGGCATGGACAAAGGAGCGATCGACTTCATCGTGAACCCGAAGTTGCAGGCTAAGATTCCAGCCGACGTGCTTAAGAAGCTTGAAGACATGAAGGCGAAGATCAAGTCTGGCGCCTTGTCCGTTCCAATGGATAAGTTCTAGCGCTCAATGAATCTGCTTGAGGCCCGCACGCTTAGTAAGGCTTACGGGCCCGTGCAGGCGCTCGACGATGTAAGCGTTACCTTCGAGCGGGGCCAAATTCATGCCGTTCTCGGCGAGAATGGAGCGGGGAAATCGACCCTCATGGGCGTGCTTTCCGGCTTTGTGACGCCCGATTCGGGCGAAGTCCTAACCGATGGCAAGCCGCTTCGCCTTGGCGACCCTTCTGCTTGCCTAGCGGCGGGCATTGAGATAGTCCATCAGCACTTCATGCTGGTGCCTGAGTTCACAGTCGCCGAGAACCTGGCCCTTCACACCCGCCCCCAGCTTCTTTCCGTTTTTGATCCTGCTCAGAGGGTGGCGAAGGCTTGCGAGTGGGCCAAGCAGCTCGGCTGGCCCCTAGACCTCGAGGCGAAGGTGCGTTCCCTGCCGGTCGGCGCGCGGCAGCGGCTAGAGGTGTTGAAGGCGCTCATCACGGAGTGCGACTTCTTAATCCTGGATGAGCCAACGGCGGTGCTATCGCCTCAAGAAGTGGAGGATCTCTTCTCTGCCCTGCGCATCCTGCGCGACGGCGGTAAGGGCATCATCCTCATCGCTCACAAGCTCCGGGAAATCCTTGCGGTGGCAGAGCGCGCCACCGTTATGCGGCGCGGAAAGAAGGTCGCTGAGACATCGATTGCCGACACCAACGAAGAGCAGCTGGTTGAGTGGATGGTGGGCGAAGCAGTCGCTCCTTCCATGGTCGGCGAATGGACCACAAACGAGGAGTCGGTGCTGAAGGTTTCGAACCTGCAAGTTGCAGGAGATCGAGGCGAGAACTCGGTGAATGGGCTTAGCTTCGAGGTGCGCCGCGGGGAGATTCTTGGCTTTGGCGGCGTTGATGGCAACGGCCAACTTGAGCTGGCGGAGGCGGTGGTGGGCATTCGAAAGGCACGCGGCGGTGAGGTCTCACGGCCTGCGACCGATGAGATTGCCTACGTGCCCCAAGACCGGCGTCACGCGGGCCTCGCCCTGTCCATGTCTATCGAGGAGAATTTCATGGTGGCGGGTCAGTTCCGTCGGGAGCTTTGGAGCTTGGGCCTCATCCGCTGGGGCAAAGCGCGGGAATGGATAAACGGGCTGGTGCAAAGATTTGAAATCAAGGTCGGGAGTCTTCGGCTTCCGGTAAGCAGCCTTAGCGGCGGGAACCAGCAGAAGATTGTTGTGTCCCGCAGTCTGAACTCGAACACGCGGCTGCTAGTTGCTTGCAATCCGACCCGCGGGCTGGATGTGAAGGCTTCGATGAACGTATGGCAGTCGATTCTGCAAGCCGCCGAAGGCGGTGCGGCGGTCGTGCTCATAACCGCCGATCTGGATGAGCTGGCGGCGCTGTCTCACCGCAAGTTCTTTCTCAATCGCGGCCGACTGGCGGCGACGATTGAGGAGAGTGTGGTTTGAAGCGCTTCCTGATCACCTCGGTGGTCCTGCTCGCGACGATTTCGCTGGTGTTCGCGATTTTCCAGATGCCGATGTGGCCCTCGCTGCAACTGACCGCGCAGGGCGCATTTGGAGATCGATTCGGCATCACTCGCACGCTGGTTAAGACGATTCCCTTACTTACCGCGGGCCTGGGAATGGTGATCGCCTGGCGGGCGGGCGCTTACAACATTGGCGGCGAGGGGCAGTTCATTATCGGCTCGGTGGCGGGCGCGTGGATGGCCAAGACCATGATGTCCCTTGGTTCCGTAGGAGCCGCGGCAAGCTACGCCGTGCTTGCGGTCTGCGTACTGGGCGGGGCGATGTATGCCGCTCTGGCAGGATGGATTTCTTTCCGACGCGGACTCTCGCCGGTGATCGTGACCATCTTGCTGAATTTCGTGGCATCCCAGGTGCTGGACTACGCCGTGCGCGGTCCGCTCCAAGAAGACACCCATGCAGTGCCGCTCACGCAAACGCTGCCGCAGTCGATGATGCTGGCGCGGTTTGATCCTCAGCTTGACCTTCACAGCGGTATCTACATTACGATCGCGGCGATGCTCGCCGCCCAGGTGTTCCTGTTCCGAACGCGTAAAGGGTTTCAGATTCGACTGGTTGGCGCGAGCCCGCAGGCGGCGCGCTCGGCGGGACTAAACGAGGTGCGCCTGAAGCTGCTGGCGATGGCGCTTTCAGGCGGGCTGTGCGGATTGGCGGGTGGCTTGGAGTATCTGGGACTAGCCGGGCAAATTGGGGTTAGCAGTTCCCAAAATTGGGGTTTCCTTGCGATACCGGTCGCGGTGCTTGGCGGGCTAACCCCGCTTGGATGCGGGCTCAGCGCGCTGTTCTTTGGGTCGCTGTTTGCAGGCTCTCAGCAGCTTGCGCGGTTCTCCAATTCGGGCTCGACCCTGATCTACGTAATGCAGGGGCTGGCGGTGCTGGCGTTCGTGATGATTGAGGCGCGCAACAAGCGGCTTGAACCGGCGGGGGAGGTGTAATGGCGACCTGGGATTCCGTTGCAAGCCTATTGAGATACTCCTCGCCGGTTGCCCTGGCGGCGGTCGGGGAGACGGTCGTTGAGGTCTCGGGGATTATCAACATCGGACTGGAAGGCATGATGCTGGCGGGGGCGTATGCGGCGGTGGTCGGCAGCTTGCAAACAGGCAACCCGTGGATTGGCGTGCTTTACGGCGTCGGCGCGGGGATTGCCTTCGCGCTTGTCAACTGCCTCGTCCTTGTGTATCTGAGGGTCGATCAGGTGCTTGCCGGAACCGCGATGAACCTGCTATCGCTGGGCCTTACCTCCACGCTTTTCCGGGCGCGATTCGGGCAGAGCGGCCAGCTCATCAGCGCGCCCGAGATTTCGCGCTTCGCGGGGGTGGACGTCATCATCATAGGCCTTGCCGTGTTAGTGCTGGGGCTGCATTTCCTGATTCGCCGTAGCGGATGGGGGCTGGCGCTTCGGGCTTGCGGTGAATACCCCTCGGCGGCGCGAGCCTCGGGCTACTCGGTTGAAATGCTACGCTGCTCGGCGCTATTGATTGGCGGACTGTTTGGCGGGCTGGCGGGAGCGTATCTCTCAATTGGTATCGCGGGCAGCTTCGCCGAAAACATGACGAGTGGGCGTGGGTTTGTCGCCATCGCGCTGGTGACCTTCGGCCGATGGCGTACACCGTGGGTGCTGGCAGCAGCGTTGCTTATCGGCTACGCGGAGTCTCTGCAATATTCCTTGCAAGGCACAAGCTCGATTCCCTACCAGTTCTTCCTCGCGCTGCCGTATTTGATTGCGCTGGCGGTCCTGGTTTTCGTCGGGAAAGGAGCGATCGCGCCGGAGTCGTTGGGAAACACGGAACTAGAGGTGGGGTAAGTGCTGGCGCTGGGAAACCCAGCGCCAGTGGACCAGCCCTTTTGGGGGTCAGCGAGCCGCTTTGCGGCGCCGAGCAAGGGCAAGGATGCCGAGGCCAAGGGCAGCCATTGAGGTTGGTTCTGGCAGAACGCCATCACTGAGTCCCTCATAGCGAAATCCGAGGCCGGTGTCGTAGATACACCAGTTGTAACCCTCTCTACCTACCTCCGGCAGCACAAATACAGGATTTAGGTTCACCGGCAGACCGGTATCCGCGGGGGCGTCGATCGGGTCTTGGTCCGAGTAGAAGATCAGGTGAGCGGTAACCGCATCGTTAAAGAACCTGAAAGCATCGGAGTAGTCGTTGCTTGGCGGCTCAGTGAATGCGATATCACCCGGCACCAAGAGTTCCGGCATATCGTAGATCAAGACAGGGCCAGCGATGCCGCCGGTCGGGTCCGCCGCCAAATAACCCTTAACGTTATATTGGGACCCGTCGGGAAGCGTGAAGAACCCATTCCCCCACTCATCGAACGTGAAGGTGAACTGAGCCTGAGCGACCGCAGGAACCACCGAAAGAGCTACAACGACAGCAGTTGCGCTCCAGAATGTGCGTTTCATTTTTCCTCCAATGAAGCCGCGTCAGACAGTCCAACCCAAGTGTTAAGTCCGCATCAGCGGCAACAAACGATAGATATTATAAGACGATTAATTGTAATTTTCTGGCAAAATTACTGTGGTCGACTAAACCTTCTTTGCCTACAGGGAATATTGCCCATTTGCGGCTCGGCTTGCGCAACCACTGGGTAAAACGGAGTTCGATGTCGGATAGCTTTGAGGAGCAGCAGGTTATCAAGCTGGGGGTGGCGGGCGCGCTTTCTCGCGAGTTCGCAGCGGACCAGACTCAGTTCCTGAACCTGATTGCGGAGACACTGAAGAAGGCCTTCCCGGCAGAGACGAACGTGCTGACGAAAGGGCTGTTTACCAAGAAGACGGTCGGGTTCGAGCTAATGCTGGGCGACTGCAAGTACCGCCTTGAGCAGATGGGAAGCCGGCTGGAAGCCACCAAGGCAAAGATCGTGCGTGGCATCGCGTTGAAAACCGACTCAATCCCCGTGGAGCAGTGCTTAAGCGAGCTCTCGGAGCAGCTAGAGGCAAAGGCACAACAGAGCGGCGTTGACCGCGCGGCGCTTGCCCGCCTGTTGGGCTTGGATTAACCCATGACCGACGAAGAGCGCGCGAGATTTGACGAAGCCAGCCAGGAGAGCATCCGCAACGGCGGGCTGCCACTAAACGCGATCGCGCGGCTGCAAGAGCAGGAAAAGCGGCACGGCACTCCAGAGCAGTTCTTCTCATCCGACTTAAGCGTAAACGAGCTTCTGCTAACCCGCCAATGCGGGTACGAGCCGCTTGGGCAGGTGATGGGAAGCTGCGTTTACAACGTGGGCTGGCAGTACATCCCGCAGGGCGTTTGGGTTTACAGTTCGCAGGAGTTCTCGGTGCTGAGCGGCGCGCACATGGAAGCGCGCAAACTCGCCTTTAACCGATTGCAGCAGGAGGCGGCGCTGCTGAAGGCAGACGGGGTGGTGGGTGTTCGCTTCATCCGGAAGGGCGAGGGGCTTTTCCAGAACGGGCTTGAATATATCGCCCTTGGCACCGCGGTGCGGGCGATTAACGAAAAGGATCGCTATCCTGGGCCTCCGTTTGTTTCCAACCTCACCGGCCAGCAGCATTACGCCCTAAGGCAGGAAGGCTTCCGGCCGGTGGGGTTTGTGTTTGGCAACTGCACCTGGCTTCAGTATCCAGACTGGCGAAGCCAGAACGCGCTCCTTAGTTTCCGCAACGCCGAGCTAACCAGCCTGACCCAGGGCATGTACACGGCGCGCTCGCTGGCGGTGGGAAGGATGGAGGCGGAAGCTATTTCGCTGAGCGCGAAAGGGGTCGTGCAAGCGGTGATCGAGCATTCGATCGAGGAGATCGAGGCCAACAACTCGCGCTACTTCCTCATGACATTTCTCTCGTTCGGCACCGCCATCGCATCGGATTATCGTTCTTCAGAGGTCGGCGAAGTGAAACCGATCGTCTCGCTATCCAGTAATTAAGGAAACCCTATGAGCCAATACGAACCAGGATCAACCACCGGCCTTCCCGAGGCAGCCGTCGCCCGCCTGCGCTCTATGCGCGGCGATGCCGCCGCCCCAAAGCTGTTCACAAGCGACCTTTCCACCAACGAGTTCCTGCTGATTCGGGAAGCGGGTTTCGATCCGCTTGGGCTGGTGATGGGAAGCTCGATCTATCACATCGGGTTCCAGATGGCGAAGATCTTCCAGAACCAGGAGATGGACGTTCTTACCCAAGCGATGTACGGCGCCCGCGAGCTTGCGATGAAGCGCATGGAAGAAGAGGCGGATATCCTCGGCGCGGATGGCATCGTGGGCGTTCGGCTGACGGTTAATCGCCAGGAATGGGGCGAGAATCTTGCTGAATTCATGGCGGTTGGAACCGCCGTAAAGCACCGCTCAGGCGACCATTATCGAACGGTGAAGAACCGGCCGTTCACCTCAGACCTTAGCGGGCAGGATTTCTGGACGCTGCTGAAGGCGGGGTACCAGCCGTCGGCGCTGGTGATGGGCACCTGCGTGTATCACGTGGCGCATCAGGGCTTTATGAAAGCGCTTCAGCGCGTTGGCCGCAACGTGGAGATGGAGAACTTCACCCAGGCCCTGTACGATGCGCGCGAGCTTGCGCTTTCGCGGATGCAGGCGGAGGCGGAATCGGAGCAGGCGGTGGGAATCGTGGGCGCGAGGGTTGAGGAGAGCAGCTACTCTTGGGGCAGCCACGTTATCGAGTATTTCGCGGTGGGCACGGCGGTTCGTCCGCTGCCTGGCGCGGGCGAGGTCCCCGAGCCCGCGATGGTGCTTCCGCTAACGTAGCCTAGCCCCGGAGGGGAGCCATCTTGGGAAGATTCGTTAAGGAAGTATCCACGTTTTGCCTTGGAATGTTGGGCGTTTTCCTATCCATTCTTGGGGTCAGCTATCTCTTGATCCCGCGACTCGGCTCAGGCTGGGTGACGCCATTCGCAACTCTCATTGTCGGCGCGATAATGCTTGCCGTGGCGGTGATCATCGCCTGGCGTTATCAGCCACCGAAATGACTCGATACGTGCAAGAATCAGGCACTAAAGCGCATGCCGAATCGTTGAGGAGTGAACAAGGAATACATGATCGCACCTCTCCTCGTCTGCTTAGCTCTGGCCGTCCAGCAGGACGACATGGTTCCATCGGCAATGCCCGATGCGAAGGTAAGTGGCGTGGCATACCGACCCGGTTTCTCAGCAATAGTCGAATGGAAGCCTGGTCATGCAATCGAACCAATGGAGAGTTCACTCCAGATTGTTCTTCACGGACCCAACAACCTGAGGAAGGTCATTCATTCTCTAAATGACTTCAGGGGTTCGGTCGATATTTCAACCCCCGACGAAGCCTTACGCTTTTGCCGCATTTGGACAAGCAAACGCTATATGTGGTACTTCGACCAAATAGCGCGTGAAGTTCACTGGGCCCCACCTATCGACCTTAGCCGCACTTTGAAGAAGTCAGGGGTGCGCCTGAACGGCCCAGTGATTCTGCCAAACGGTTTTGAAGGTGCAATACACGAACCTGCTTGGAAGAACCTTGTGACCAGGTATCCCAAGGTGTTCACTTATGGGAGCGGATTTGTTATTGAGCGCCTAATTATCAAGCCTGTGGACTACCGCAGATGCAAGTTGTACGTCTCACGCGAGGAAGTTGGGTTCGATGGAAGTTTTAGGGCCATACTCTCGACATTCAGAACTGGAACCTCGTTCGACCGGATCACGTGGTTCATTCCATTCCTCCTGTAACCACCACAAACCCGCCGTTTGCTTCGTAGTATAGGTAGCCATGCCGCACGACGCCTCCGCAAAGCCGGTCCGACTGACCCGCAAGGTCAGCTTCTCCGCCGGACACCGGTATTGGCTGAGCTCAAAAACCGAGGCGGAAAACCGCAAGCTCTTCGGGCAATGGGCGTCGCCCTTCAACCACGGCCACAACTACGTACTGGCGGTAACGGTCGAAGGAACTGTCGAGCCGAGCAGCGGGATGGTGGTGAACATCAAAATCATCGACGACCTGCTGAAACGGCACGTTTTAAGCAAGTTTGACCAGAAAAGCCTGAATGATGAAGTACCGGAATTCATAGACCAAGCCCCTAGCCTTGAGAACCTGCTGCTGGACATCAAGAGGCGCATCACAGAAAGCAAAGAGCTAACCGATAGCGTCAAGTTAGTTCACCTAAGACTTGATGAAATGCCCACACTTTACGCCGAACTCGACCTAACCAAAGAACCCATGTTGACCATCACTCGCTCCTACGAATTCGCGGCCTCCCACCGTCTGCACAGCCCGGACCTTAGCCCGGAGGAGAACATCCGGTTATACGGCAAGTGCAACAACCCGGCTGGGCACGGGCACAACTATCTGGTGGATGTCACCGTCAGCGCGCCGGTGAACGCGGAAACCGGAATGTCGGTGGATATTGCCTGCCTGGACACCGTGGTGAACGAGCAGGTGGTGGATCGCTACGACCACAAGAACCTTTCTGAAGATTTGCCGGAGTTTAAGGGGCGGGTTGCGAGCAGTGAAATCGTCGCCCAGGAAATCTTCAACCGCCTAAAAGAAAACGTACCCGGCAAGCTTTGCCGAGTACGCCTTACTGAAACTGCGAGAAATATTTTCGAAGTAAACGCCGATTAGGCTTCGACAGCCTCTTCTTCGTGCGCTTCTTCAACTGGAGCAGCTTCCGGCTCAGCAACTACTGCTACCGGAGCGTTCGGGTCGTAAACCTCAACGATGATGTTGGCATCCACCGAACGGTGGAGATCGAGAACAACCTCGTGCTTGCCAAGTCGCTTGATCGGATCGTGAAGAGCGACCTGCTTCTTCTCAACCGTGAACTTATGCTGAGCCTTGAGGGCATCGACGATGTCCTGCGAGGTGATGGCGCCGAACAGTTTGCCGGCGTCGCGACCAACCTGGCCCTCGATTCGGACAACTGCGCCTTCGATCTTGTCTCGAAGAGCTTCAGCGGCGGCCTTTTCGCCCGCGGTCTTCTCTTCAAGGCGCTTCATTCGCTTCTCAAGAGCGGCGATCTGGTTCTTATCCGCAACGATGGCAAGGCCACGCGGGAAAAGATAATTGCGAGCGTAGCCATCGGCGACGGTGACCACTTGCCACTGCTTGCCAACCTTAGGCACTGTACTGTTCAGAATAACTTTCATCTCAAAACCTTCTTATTTCTCGACCCCAATCCCAAAGGTCGGGCTATTGCGCTTGAACACATGATCCAGCCCGGCCCATCCGACGACTCCGTGGGAGAGATCCAGACGCATCCGCACATCCAACCTCGGCGCATTCAAATCGAACGCATCACCGACGGCATGCAGTCTCGGCGCAAGGAGATAGTCTACCCCCACAGATGGCTTACTGGCGTAAACCCCGTACAGAAACTCGCTTCCTTTAGAGAAAGGTTTGCCTAAGCGGACGTTGATTTTGTTCGATTCGAAGGCATCGTAGATGCCTAGGTGGATGGTCGAATCGGGCAGCGGAAGCGAGAAGTTGGCGTCTTGTCGCCAGTGCTTGGGGTCTCGCTCGTGGATGACATCCATGCTCGCCTTGATGGTGGGGGTTTTCACGCCACTACCGCCCTTGTCGAAGAACCCTTTTAGCTTCTTCACAAGCTCTTTGGCTTCGTCTTCGATCTCGCCCGCCTTCTTGGCAAGTTCAATCGCCTGGCCGGACACCACCGCGCCGTTCTTGGAAATGATCTCCGTGTTCTTGGCGATTTCCTTGCCGGTGGTAGTGATCTCTGCGATATTGGCGGCGGTCTGGGCGGCGGGGTCTCGCAACTTAGGATCGTTGATGAGGGCGTCGATAGAGGCAACCAGCTTATCGGCGCGCTTGGTCATGGAGTTCAGATTCGCCATGATCTGCTCGCCCTGGTTCTGCAGCTTCCCTTCCTTCAGCAACTTGGCCACCATCTGGGTCGCCTCGTTTATGTTGTTCATCGCGGAAGACGCGCTGGCCATCGCGGTGTGGATGGCAAGCCGGTTTTCCGAAAGAGAGCCCTGCGCTTGGTGGGCAAGCAGCCCGAACTGCTTCATCGTCTCGCTGCTGTTCTTCAGCAGTTCCTTGATGTTGCCGGTCATCTGCTGGTCTTCCAGCAGCTTGCGGACGGCGGTGAGAGTCTTGGTGAATTCGGCGACAGTCTCTTTGCTGTTGGGGACCATCTGGTCGAGCGCGTTCGCGCGAACGCCTTCAAGGCGCGATTCTGGGGGAGCATCTTGGCTAGAGCTCGATGGCAAAATCGTGAGCGGGCTCTCGCCAAGGCTGAGGAAGCTGCCGGGGATGATGGCGGTGCTGCCAAGCGGAATTCGGAAGCCCTCGTCGATAGTCATCGTGAGGCGGGCGGTGGCGGGATCGGCCAGTTCGACCTTGGTTATGGTGCCGATCTTGACACCGGACATCAGGATGCGGGTTCCGGTGGTAATGCCACCGGCATCTTTGAAGTAGGCGTAGTAGATCGTGGTTTTTGGCGCTACCAGGAAACTGCGTCCGAGAAGATTGAACGCGCCGTAAAGCAGAGCGAGGAACACCAGAACCAACGCCCCAACTTTTGCTGCCCCTTGCATGACCAGCATTTTAACCTGTATGGATTGCCGGGCGTATGCTCTCGCAAAGGAATTCCTTTAACTGCGCCAAAAGCGCCCCCTACTGATAAAGCGTGCGGGTTCCCTGCGCGCGCCCATTTGGCTATCCGATTTGAGGCGATACTTGTTGCAAAGCCATGAAACGCCTTATTTATCTTGCACTCCTTGCCGTTACCGCTCAGGTGGCCCTTGCCCAAACGGTTGAATCGCACGGGCATTCTATGACCGTTCAAAGTCGGCCATCCAAATTACAGGCCGGAGCGCCCACCGTTCTCCTCCTCTCCTATTCAGGCGATTTGGCAACGAGCAGGGTGACGGCCAGCCTCGCAATGCCCAGCATGGCGTCGATGATGCTCGATGCGCCCGAGGTCAAGGTGGTGGACGGCAAGGTTCGGATCGCCTTCGACTTCCCTCACCCAGGCAAATACGAGTTGACGGTGGTGATCACTCCGGCGCAGGGCGAAGCAGAGCGATATGTATTCACGCTGAATCCGGAAGGGTTCATGCATGAGGAAGCTTCCATGAAGATGCGCGGAACCCTCGGGCCGTGGTCGATGAATCGCGAAAGCTCGGGAACCGCATGGCAGCCGGACGCCGCACCGATGATGATGAAGAACCTGCCCCCAGCGGGCGGCTTTGAGATCGACGCGATGGGGACATTCTTGGCAGGCTATGTTAATAGCGGCAGCAAGCGAGGTGAGCAGAGCCTCTTCAGCAACTCAATGTTCATGCTGATGGCGCGCAAGGATGTTGGGGCGGGAACGCTCGGCTTCAATTTCATGACTGCCGCCGACGTTCTTCTGGACGGACCGAAGGGGGTGCCGAACCTATTTCAGACCGGCGAAGAATTGCATGGCTCGCCGATTGTCGACCGGCAGCACCCTCACAACATCTTCTCTGAGCTTTCGACCAGCTACACGTTGCCTTTTGGCGAGCGCTGGCAGGGCTTCATTTACGGCGGACCGGTCGGTGAGCCGGCGCTGGGAGGGCCAATGTTCATGCACCGAGCCAGCGGCAGTGAGGTTCCAGAAGCGCCGATTACCCACCACTGGTTCGATAGCACCCACATCAGCACGGGCGTGATCACGCTTGGCGCAGTTTATGATCGTAAATGGAAGCTGGAAGGCTCCGTTTTCAACGGGCACGAGCCGGGCGAGAATCGATATCCGATCGGGCCGGTCTCTCTGAATTCGTTCTCGGGTCGGCTTTCATACAACCCGAACGAGAATTGGTCGTTCCAGGGATCGTACGGCGTTCTGAATTCACCGGAGGCGACTGATCCAGGCGTCGATGTACACCGAATTACGCTGAGCGCGGGTTACGATAAGGACCTTGGGCAAGATCATCTAAGCGCTACCGCCTACATGGGCCAGAACATTCCAACCGGCGGCCATCGCTCAACCGCTTGGCTCGGCGAAGCAACGTTGTACAAAGGCAAGGAGTCTTACTTCGCCCGGTTCGAGCGGGTGGATAAAGACGAGCTGTTCGGCGTACCGGCAGGGGACTACATGATCAACAAGCTGCTGCTTGGCGACACCCACACCGTTTTGCGGCAGGACGGACTCGACTACGGTCTTGGCGCTTACGTTGGGCTGTATCAATTCCCTTCAGCCCTCCAGCCCTACTATGGCAAGGCCCCGGTTACGTTTGGCGTTTTCATGCGCATTCGGCCCGTGAAGTAGTAGTGTAAAGCCATGCCGTTAAGTCCTCAGTTCTATGAGCAAACTCTCGCACGGTTTCAGCAGGTCCGCCCCGTTACAGCTAAGAAGATGTTTGGCGGAGCCAGCCTTTATGTGGGCGAAGTTGCCTTCGCGATTCTGGACGACGATCTGATCTTCTTCAAGACCGACGATGCCAACCGCCCGGATTTCGAGGCCCATGGCATGGGTCCGTGGCATGTCATGCCGAACAGTGAGAAGTATCGCGAGCTTCCCGCCCACGTGCTGGAATCCGACGACGTCCTTGCTGAATGGGTTGATCGCGCCTGCGAAGCATCTGCGCGGATTAGTGCGGCGAAGAAACCGAAAAGGAAGTCCTAGCTGGAGAATCTGATCGTCGAAGCGATCGTGCTGCGCCGGCGTCAGCTTGGCGAGCATGATCGGGCGCTTGCCATCCTTACTTTAGAAGAAGGGCGGATGGAGGCGATCGCACGGGGCGCTCGCAAGGCAGGGTCTCGGCTCACCGGCATTTCGGAACCTCTTTTTCGCGCCCGGATGACCCTCGTGCGAACGAAGAAGAACTACTACGTGACCCAGGCGCAGCCGCTGCAATCCTTCCGAAAGTTGCGTGAGGATTACGAGCGGCTTAGCTTTGCGCTCGCCGTCACGGAACTTTTCGCGGAGGTGTTGCCGGAGCATCACGCAGAGCCCACCGCTTACGATCTGCTGCTTAAGACGATGGAGGCGCTCGAGACTCACGAGAAACCGTACTGCGTCTCGTGTTGGTGCCAGATGAAGCTGATGCAGATCACCGGCTACCAGCCGGTGCTTGGTGAGAGCGTGGTAACCGGGGAGCCGATTCGCCAAGCGAACGCGCTGGTGAGCCCTGAGGCAGGTGGCTATTTGGAACCGGATAACGCGGGGCAGTACCGCGACAAGTTCCTTGTCAAAGCCGAAGTGCTAAACATCCTTTCCAAGCTTCCCTCGCTTGAAGAGCCGCCGCCCAACTTCAAATTCGGGACCGAGTGCCTACAGGCAATCTTCCCGTTTTGGGTTCATATCATCCATAAGCGGCTACCTGCGAACGAGGCTCTGCTTGCAGAGTTAAGAAGTGACGAGAACCAGCGTGTACAATGAGCGCATGAAGCGCCTATGGCTTGCCGTCCTGTGCGTCGGCTCCCTTCTCATTGTTGGCTGCGGCAAGGGCAATTTCTCTGAGCAGCAGAAGGCTGCCTCGAACGGAAATATCTTCCGCTACCCAATTGTCACCAGCCCGACGAAGCTTGACCCCGCGATGGTTCAGGATGGAGACACCCTGGACGCGCTCCAGCAGGTTTACGAAGGTCTCGTGGTGTGGAGCGAGGATAACAAGCCGGTGCCGTGCCTTGCGGACAGCTGGGACATTTCGCCGGACGGCAAGGTGTACACGTTCCACCTTCATAAGGGTGTGAAGTTCCACAACGGGCGAGAGATGGTTGCAGACGACTTCAAGTACGCCATTGAGCGCTCCTCGAACCCGAAGCTAGCTTCGCCAACTGCGGAGGACTATCTGAAGGACATCGTGGGTGTGATGGACAAGCTCCATGGCAAAGCCACCGAAGTGAAAGGCGTTCAGGTGATCGATAAGTACACCGTGAAGGTAACGCTGGATGCGCCGCATGCCTACTTCTTAGGAAAGCTCACCTATCTGGTGGCCGCGCCGGTTCCGAAGGAGTGCTTCCCTCCGGATAAGGAAGTCGATAAGGTTGAGAATTGCGTAGGCACTGGGCCGTTCAAGATGACTCAGTACGTGCCGGACCAGCTTCTGACCATGACCGCGTTCAAGGATTACCACGGCGGCGCTCCGCTCATCGATGGCATTGAAAGGCCGGTGATCAAGGATGCGACGACTCGCTTAAACAAGTTCAAAGCGGGCGAGGTTGACCTTGTACAGCTTGAGCGAGGCGACGTGAAGGGCGTTCGCGAAGACCCGAAGCTGAAAGACCAGTTGAAGCTGTTTGACCGCCCGGCAATTTGGTATGTGGCGTTCAACCTGAAGATGGTGCCTCAGTTTGCGGACAAGAAGGTCCGACAAGCGCTTAGCTATGCGGTTGATCGCGACCGAATCGTGAACGAGGTGCTTGGCGGAGTCAATACTCCCGCGAACGGCATTCTGCCTCCTGGCGTTTTGGCGCATCGCGACAAGACCGCCATCCTTGGCTATGACGTTGCCAAGGCAAAGCAGCTTCTAGCTGAGGCGGGCTATCCCGACGGGAAGGGCTTCCCGCAACTTGAAATGTGGTTCCGAGAGCAGCGACCGGATATCCAGTTCGTGGCAGAAGCGGTGGCGGCGGACCTGAAGAAGAATCTGAACATCGACGTAAAGCTGAAGACATTGGAATGGGGCTCTTACCTTGCAAAGAATAATGCGAAGGAGATTCCGTTCTTCCACATGCGCTGGTCGGCGGACTACCTTGATCCTCAGAACTTCCTGAGTCTTCTTCTCACCACCGACGGCAACGAGAACAAGACGTTCTATTCCAATCCGCAAGTGGATGCTCTCTGCGCGAAGGCGGATTCCTCGCTGGACGAAAAGGAGAGAATCACTCTTTACGCGCAGGCGGAAGACCTGATTCTTCAGGACGCCGCTTGGATTCCGGTTTACTTCCAGCGCGACGCCGAATTGATTAGCCCGAGAGTCAGCGGGCTGCGGGAGTCCCTTTTCGGACACTTGCCTCACACCACTGTAAAGCTAAAACCGTAATAGATAAATAGGATGTCAAAGAACCTAACGCTGGTCACCGGCAGGTTTTCAAGGCCCGTCATGGGGCACCAATGGACCCCTAAGGGCCAGGTGCCCGGTGGTTACAACTTCTCGGGCAAGCCAGCTTGGCAAGGCAATGGCGGCGGAAGCGCAGGCCACCCGGCTCGGTCGCTTCCCTTCACTTTGGAAATGCAAGTGCCAACCGATGTTGGCCAACTTGTAGCGGTGGAGTTGGTGGGGGTGTTCGCACTCTACGCCGACCCTGCGAACGAAACAGCAGGGACGCGCGGCGCGGCCCTTCAATTCCTGAGAAGCGGGCGCATCCTCCTAAGGCAGAACCTAGTGAACCAGCGCCACTACGGAGATGCCTACGACCTTGACCTCTCCCTTCCCCCAAGCGGCGATGGCATTACGCTTAAGCGCCTTGGCATAGCCGATATCGCGGGTGAACGCGCTCGCGTAGACCTGCTACGCATCGAGCTTCCTGAGAGGATGCAGGTTGACGAGTTTAGGCTCAAGGATCTTGGCGCTAGCTCCTCGTTTGTGATTTACGATGCCTTCTTTGAACTAGAGGCGGTGGGTGCCTGCCCATTCCACCCAAAGAGCAAGGGAATTTCTCTTTCCGAGCTAGCGTCGATCGTCCGGCTGGGCGATAGCGTTAAGTTCGGGGCGGCAATTTCTCAATTCGCCGATTCGATTGAACTTGCGGAGACGCTCGATGAAGCCCGCGGACAAGCGCTCACATTCCTTGCTGTCATCACGTCGTCAGCTCTCGAGATTGGCGGCGGAAGGCGCTACCACACGCTATTGCTTGAAGCCGCTCGGGCGCTTGAGACCTGCCGATCTTCAAGCGATGTTGCCGCAAAATCGCGCGAGATAATCGCCCGATTGGATCTGCCGGTGGTTGGGCATGCCTCAGGGCCAAATGCGCGACTGCTGGACCGCGCGCTGTCAATAATCGACCGCAACTTTGCCCGCGAGCTTAGCGACGATATGGTGGCTTCGCAGCTTGGTCTCAGCACCTCGCACTTTAGGCACCTATTCCGGCACGCCACTGGCCAGCCGTTCAACAAATATCTGACCGCCTTGCGACTTGAGAAAGCCAAGGAACTGTTGCTTGAGCAGGCGATTCCGGTTTCACAGGTGGCGGAGTCAGTGGGATTCAGTAGCCTTGCCCATTTCAGCCGAGCTTTCACGAGCCGGTTCAACGTTACTCCAACCTCCATCCGAAGAAACGCCTCCACCGCCCACGCTTAGCCATGCCTGTTGTCGATGTTAAGAACCTAGTGATGCGGTTTGGCTCTGCCACCGTGCTGAAGGACATAGACCTTGCGGTTGAAAGCGGCGAGATGGTCGCGATCATGGGTTCTTCGGGCGGAGGTAAGACAACGCTCTTGCGGTGCATCAGCGGGCTTCATGCATCCACCTCTGGCTCGGTAACGGTTGATGGCATCAACGTTATTGAAGAGCCGGAGCTTGCCCGGACGCGGATGGGAATGGTTTTCCAGTCTTCGGCGCTCTTTGATTTCATGACCGTATTCGAGAATGTGATGTTTGGCGTTCGAAGGCATTCCAAGGAGCCGCTGAAGGATCAGCGTCAACGGGTTGAAATCGCGCTAGAACGGGTTGGCTTAAAGGATGAGCATCACAAGATGCCCGCCGAGCTCTCAGGCGGAATGAGAAAGCGCGTGGGAATGGCGCGGGCGATCGTGCTGGAGCCTAAGGTGCTGCTTTATGACGAACCGACCACGGGGCTCGACCCGATCACGACCTACACCATCGATGAGTTGATGGCGCGCATGCGCGGCGAGCTTGGAATCACGGGTTTAGTGGTTAGCCACGACGTTACAAGCGTTATGCGCGTGGCGGACAGGGTGGCATTCTTGCATCAAGGCGAACTTGCCTACTCGGGCGACAAGGAAGGGTTTCTCAAGTCGGAGCATCCCGCGATCAAGGAACTCCTCACGAAATCATCCGCGTTAGAATTTGCACGCTAGGCCCTTGGTGAACAACCTTGGGGCGATTTCGTTTCAAGTATTGTTTGCTCGAGGTGTTACCAACAATATGAAGCGTTTACTAATTCTCTCACTGCTCGCAGTCTCAACAGCGAGCCTCTTAGCACAAGCCCCCGGTCCTAAGGCGGGCGCTCCTGGCCAGGGCGGCGCTGGCGGCCATGGCGAAAAGATGAACCGCATGGGCCAGATGGAGAAGGAAATTCTCTCCAAGCTGAACCTTACCGCCGACCAGAAGAAGCAGATTGCCGCTTTGCAGAAGCAGCTTAAGCCAAAGCGCGAGGCGCTGATGGCCCAGATGAAGGATGCCAAGGGTGATCGCACAAAGATGCAGGCTCTGCGACCGCAATTCCAGGCTCTGCGAAAGGAGCACGAAGAGGGCCTTATGAAGATCCTCACCCCGGCTCAGCAGAAGCAGTTTAAGGATGCCATTGCTCAGTGGATGAAGGATCATCCGCGACCAGGCGGTGGAGCTGGAGGCGGAGGCGGACGACCTGGCCCTGGTGGCGCAGGCGGTCCTGGCGGCGGCAATTAGCCAAGAGCTTTTTAAGTTGCTTCCACTACTAACCCTGAGCGCCTCGCGCGCTCGGGGTTCCTTCGTTTTTAAGCAGCCTTGTCGCGGCGAGTGCTGCGAATAATCTCGACAAAGACCTTCACCATTTCGGGATCAAACTGCGATCCGGCGCCCTTTTCGATTTCGCTGAGAGCGAAGTCGACATCGAGACCCTTTCGGTAGGGGCGGTCACTGGTCATTGCGTCATAGGTGTCGGCAATCGCAAGAATTCTAGCAAGCCATGGGATGCGGTCTCCCGCTAAGCCGTCCGGATAACCCTTGCCGTCGTATCGCTCGTGGTGATGGCGCACACCGGGAAGCGTTTCTTCTAAACCTGGGACCTTGCGAACAATCACCTCGCCCAAAGCAGGGTGGGTCTCCATGATCGCCCGCTCTTCGTCGGTCAGGCGGCCGGGCTTCTTCAAAATGTCATCGGGAACGCCGATCTTGCCAACGTCGTGCAAGGTGCCGGTGCGATACACAAGATCGACCGTGTCTTCATCCGCGCCGACCGCGCGGGCGAGATCAACCGCGTAGCGGGCAACCCGCTCGGAGTGGCCGTTCGTGTAGCTATCCTTGGCGTCAACCGCGGCAGCAAGCGCCTGGATGGTGGCAAGGCTTCCGTCCTTAAGGTAGCGGTGCAGACTCGCCGCATCAAGCTCCTCGTTTTCGTTCTGTGATTCAAACTTTCCAACCTGCCCGCGGCCCAACTGCTTGGCCCGATTCAGTGCGATTTCCGCGGCAAACAGGACGCTCTCGTAGTCGTCGCCTGGCTTTAGTTCGGCGCAACCGCAGCTTGCGGTTGGCTTCACTTCTGCGCTGATCCCGGTTAGCTGAGGAAGTATCTTCTTCGCAAATTCAGTGGCCGCATCGACATCGCAATCCTGCAAAAGCAGCGCAAATTCTTCACCGCCGTATCGGCACGCAAGGACTTCGGGGGTTTGAATGCCGGCGAGGATTTTGCCAAAGCCCTTCAGGATTTCATCGCCTTGATCATGTCCGAAGCGCTTGTTGATTTCGCCAAGGCGGTCGATATCGAACATGATGATGGAAAGCGGCGTGCCTTCTTCGTTTGCCTTTGCAGCTGCTTCTCCCACTTCCTCTTTGAACCGTCTGTGGTTCACCAAGTCGGTAAGGGGATCGAGATACAGCATCGCCAGCAGCCGGTTCTGAGATTCGACAATGGTCTGCACCATCTCCTTCATCGCGGTCTGCAATCCTAAAATCTCGCCGCCGCCGGTCAGGCGAATTTCGGCGTCCCAGTTGCCTTTCTGAATCTCGTGGGCGTATTCGGCGGTTTCCTCGATGGGCTTGGAAATTTCGTCGGAAATCTTGGAGAACACCGCCAGCGAGAGCAAGCAGGAGACGCCGAGGATGATCATCAGAAGCACGAACAGCTTGCTGTACTTGCTTGCAGCCTGATCGAAGCTCTTGATAGCGATAACGCTGCAGCCGCCATCGAACATGCTTTGCTGGAGCGGCTGCATGTAAGAAAGGTAAACGTTGCCGTCTATCCGAACCGCTTCAATCGTGTCGGAGTGGCTGGGAAGCGATATCCCGTCAACCGAAGAGGCGATGATGCGGCCGTTCGACACAAAGGCAAGCTCGGAATCCAAGCTGGTTTTCAGCTCTTGAACGGTGCTGCGGTCAATCTTTGAAAAGCTGCTAATGGAACCCTTGGTGTATTCGCCTACGGAGATTGGGATCGTTACCGCAAGCAGCAGCTTGCCATCGCTTTCGATGAGCCCGCCGGCTTCCTGGCCGTCCAAGGCATGAGCAATTCGGTCTTTTAGGCGCGCGGGCGTTGCGTGCACGCCGGACATGCCAATGACGTTGCCGTCTTTATCGGTTATCAGCAGGCCATCGGCGTCAGTCTGATCCTGGAGATACTTGGCGGCTTGGGAAATCGTGGCGGTATCCACTTTGCCATCGATAGTGGCGTGATCCATGATCGAACGCAGGATCGGGTTCTTGGCAACGAGGCGCGTCTCAGTGCGCAGGGTGCGGCCGCGGTCGATGATGAGGCTATTGAGGAGCGAGGTGACCGCTCCAACATCCTTGGTGATGGCGTTTTGCGCCTCGCGCAGGCCCAAAAATGCGAATGAAAAGGCAACGAGAACTGCAATCACCAGCGAGCTAAGCGCGGAGAGAAAGAGCAGTTTTCGACGCAGTTTCCAATGCTTCATTTACGGTAAACGAAATCTTTCTGGCCGTCGCCAGTGACCCTTACATCGAAGGTCTGGACCTTGCCGGTCTCGTGCCATACCTCGACCCGGTAGCTGCCGCTCGGAATTCCTGAAATCTTGTAGTTACCCTTGGCATCGGTCACCGCATAGTAGGGGGACTCGGTCACATAGATGTAGGCGCTCATCGTTGGGTGAATGCTGCAAAGCAAACTCACGATTCCCGGCTTATTGAAGGTAACGACCTTCTTCTGGCCGCGCGGATACAGTCCGAGGTCAAATCGCTTGGCCTGATACTCCGCAAACACGTTGTGGAACACCACGTCGTTGTTCGGGAACGAAACTGCAGTACCTGCGGTAACGATCTTCACGTGCGGGATAAAGCTAATCGTGCGCTGATCGACCATGGCGCCCTTAAGTGGGCGCGCTGTCTCATCGCCCACGAAAATGACGCAGGCATCGCGCATCGGTTTTCCAGCCGAGTTGGTGACGTGGCCAGTAACCTGTCCGCCAGAGGCGTTGAGAGCGAGAACCGAAAGAAGAACGATTGGCTGCATGATTAGAATGGAATCTGGACGAGGAGCGCCCCGGTCCAACCCTTTTGCCAGGCGACCATAGGCGAGCTGCTGCCGAAGGTGTTACCGATGGTTAGCTGGAAGTTCTCACCAATGAACTGGCGAACGCCAACCGTTTGCAAATTGATGCGCGAAGAACCGGACAGCGAAGCTGACTGAGTTCGGGCGACGAATTCGGTTCGGTGCCAAGGCCGCGGCAAGCGATACGCGCCATCCACATACCAGCCGTTAGAGCTTGGAGTGGAATCGAAGCCCTTGATGTACTCCGCTCGCAGCTTCAGACGGTTCTCGTTGTAAAGCGCATGAACGGAAAGGCCCTTCTCCTTGGTGTCATCCGCATAGATGTTGTTGATCGGGCCGTAAATGCTCGCGCCGTACACCACTTTGCCGGTCCAAGTTTGGAGCTTCAACGAACCATAGCTGAACTGGTTAGGAATGATTTTCCGGGTGTAGGTGGATTCAGGATCGACGATGCTTGCATCAATCTGGATTTTGCCGACGAGGTCGGAATACTGGATTCCCGTTTCAAGGCGTCCGATGTAGATGTCCGTTCCAAACTTGGAATAGCGGATGATCGGTTGGTAAATGAAGCCACGATAGGCGACCTCGGTCCAGTCGGAAAGGCCGAAGGCAGTTCGGAGGCGGCCAATTCGAAGGAAGCGCTGGTCTTTCGTGATTTGCAGATACGTTTCGTCTTGATAGAACTTGGTTGGCGTTGAAAGCTGAGTGTAAACAAAGCGTAGCGTCGGGTTCGGGTCGATGAAAACCTGAGTCCAGTTGTAGCCCTCGACAACGCCATGCGCTCCCGGCTCAGAGACGTACTGGCTTTCGTGAGTGCCGGATACGATGGAGTCCTGCGCCAAAACGCATGCAGGAAGCAAAACCAACCCAAATCGAAGAGCAAGACCCTTCATCCTGATATTGTTATCGGGACAAGAGAGTCTGCTCTCTAGCAGTAATATTGGCTAGCGAAGGCTGACGTTCTGAGCGACGTTCCCGAGACGGCTGACTTCGCGATCTCCAACCAGAAGGAGCGAAGCGCCTTGGGCGTCCCACTGAACGCAGTTCAGGTCGCCGATTTGGCCGGAGCGATAGCCGTCGGCATCGGCAAGTCCTTCAAAAGCTTGCCCGCCTGGGAAGATGTAAAGCGCGAGGTTTCGGTCGCTATCCCGAAGGATTACGCGAAGCACACGCTTGCCATCCAGAGTGCCTTCGGCGCTGCCGAGGATCGGAAGCGAGGAGCTGAGGCCGGTGGGCACATGGCCAACATCGGCCAGCCAGCGCTGGACAACCGCGGGCGATTGCTCGTTCGAGCGGCCGAGGGAGGAGAACCCAGCGCTTGCACGAGAAACGTCCGCAGGACGCAAACCATTGGAATGCATTCGGCTATATCCAGCGCCGACTGCGATGAGCATAACAAAAGCGGTACTGAGGGTCCAGGCGTAGCGATCGACCATGCCGGTTACGCGGCGGGTTTTGTCGATTTCATCCAGGCGATGGACGCAACGAGTCCAGAGTTCACGATCCATGGATTGAGGACACTTCTCACGGACGGTGACGGTAAGGGACTGTATGTAAAGAAATTCGGCGGTAGAACGCTGACACTTCGCAATCTCTGCTCTTAATTCTGCGGCTCGTTCTTTGCTGAGCTCGCCATCTGCCAACGCTTGTATTTCTAACGGATCAATCATCCCATGTTCCTCTATTTAAATAACCTTCTTCTCGTGCGAAAGATTCCAAGGACTTCCTAAGCGCCATTCTTCCACGTGCGAGGCGAGATCTCACAGTTCCGATCGGAACATTGGTGATGTCCGATATCTCCTGATAGCTCAAGCCTTCGATGTCGCTCAGGATTACTGCCATCCTGAAATCTTCTGGTACCCGGCTAAGGGCCTCTTCCACCTGCGCGCTCAGCATCTCATCGAGTAACGCTCGATCAGGAGCTTCCTGCTCGTCCGCCACCGGTTCGAGGGCATTTTCCTCGTCGAGAGAGTTCAACATTGGCCCTCTCTGTCGCTGGCGATACTTATTGATGTAAAGGTTGGTGACGATCCTTAGGATCCACGCTTTGAAGTTGGCGCCGTCGAAGCGTTCGTACGCTTCATAGGCGCGAACTATCGCTTCCTGAGCGAGGTCTTCTGCCTCCTCTTTGGACCGCGTGAGTCGCAGGGCCGTACCCAATACCGAAGGAAACGCCCGCTCCGCCTCTCGCTCAAATGCTTCGCGATTGCCGCGCCGTTTAAAGAGCATGTAATGCGGGGCGATTGTACCTTCGATGGGTTCAACCAAAGTGCGTTAGGCCATAGTTCCCATCACAACGCTGTAACAACGTGGATTGATTCGAACTGGTAGATTTGCGGGCGTTTGAGTGGTTTGAAACAGGCACATTTCGCCGCCGTACATAACTGTATAATTGAACCTATCGGAATCTCGTTCGGAGACTATTCAAATGCAAGACAGCTTTCCCATTCGCAAAGTAGACCACGTCCACCATTTCGTAAATAACGCCCGCCAGTCGGCTTATTTCTATCAGCACATTCTTGGGTTCAGCATCACGGGCTTTTCTGGACTGGAAACGGGCTCCAAGGATCAGGTGGACTACCTGCTGGAGCAGGCTGATTTGAAGCTGCTGTTCAGCGCTCCGGTCCGCCCGGGCCACGCGATGGCGGAGAAGATTGCCTATCACGGAGATTTCGTGCGCGACATCGCGTTTGAAGTCGACGATGTGGATTGGGCGTACAAGACGGCGGTCGAGCGCGGCGCGAAGGGTTTCCAGTCGCCGATTACGCTTGAGGACGACTTTGGCAAGGTTCGCCGGGCTTCCATCCACACCTACGGCGACGTTTTGCACAGCTTTATCAATCGCGATGGGTACAAGGGGCACTTCCTGCCGGGCTTCCGACGAGAGAACGAGCCGGGCGACGCCATCGGTCTGGTGGAAGTTGACCACTGCGTGGGCAACGTCGAGCTTGGCCAGATGAACGTTTGGGTGAAGTTCTACGAGGACGTGCTGGGCTTTAAGCAGCTGATTTCCTTCGACGACAAGGACATTTCCACCGATTACACGGCGCTGATGTCGAAGGTGATGGCGAACGGCAACGGGCGCGTGAAGTTCCCGATCAATGAGCCTGCCCCGGGCAAGAAGCGCTCGCAGATCGATGAGTATCTGGACTTCTTTGGCGGTGCGGGCGTGCAGCACGTGGCGCTTCGCACGGACGATATTGTTTACACCGTCAGCCGCATGAAGGCGCGCGGGCTTGAGTTCCTTTCGGTGCCGCGCTCTTATTACGACATGCTGCCGGATCGCGTGGGCCGCATCGATGAGGACATCGACGTGCTGGCGGAGCTTGGCATCTTGGTCGACCGCGACGACGAGGGGTATCTGCTGCAGATCTTCACGAAGCCGATCACTGATCGCCCGACGCTGTTCTACGAAATCATCCACCGCAAGGGCGCGAAGAGCTTCGGCAAGGGGAACTTCAAGGCGCTGTTCGAGTCGATCGAGCGAGAACAGGCGCTGCGCGGCACTCTGTAAGAATCCGTTTGTAGTTGGCAAAGCCCACGTTGGCTTTGCCAACGTTCGTTTTGGGTTGTTGATACTTTCCAAAACTGTTGCGATCTCACTATCCGGTAGACATAATGGTATATGCCTTCGCAATCAAAGGCCATGCTCATCGAGGATCAGCAACAAACTAGTTCCAGGTTTGCGACCCCCACACACACTATTGAGGGCCGGTTGCCGACGCGATTACCGAAGGTGCAAGCTTGATTGAGCAACCGGAAGTTGTGGTCGAGGTCGGCCCTGACGTGCTAATGAGCAGCGCGAAATGCGATGCGCTCCAAGCGCTAGAGGAACTTATTTGGAATTCATTGGACGCAGATTCAACAAGGGTCCAGATAAGTTTTATTCGAAACGAACTCGAGTCAGTCACGACCCTAATAGTCAAGGACAATGGATCCGGATTTGAAGACAAGGCGAAGGGAATATTTGGTGCATTCGGTGACTCGCGCAAGAAACTACGATCCGAGACAGTCGGAGGCAGAATCCAGCACGGTAAGGAAGGCAAGGGGCGATATAAGGCTCTCTCACTCGGTGCGATTGCCGAGTGGGTAAGCATTGCAAACGAATTTGACGGGAGTCAGCGCAAGTGCTCCATAACAGTTACAGAGAGTTCACCAAACAAGTTCCGGCCTGTTGAGGAGCTTACAAAGACAACCGATGCGACAGGAGTCACCGTCTCAATTCGAGATGCAAATGATGAAGCAACGAAGCTTGCCGATAGTAATCTTGTTGACGAGCTCGCGCTGAGGTTTGCGCCATATTTATTCGCCTACCCGATGGTACAGATTTGGGTTGAGGATGAGAGGGTTGACCCTGAGAAGTATCTCGTGGAAAGGCACGAAACAAAGCTACACGCAAGTGCACTAGACACCTCTTGGGACGCCAATCTTCTTGTCTGCATTTGGAAATTCGGCGACCGAGAGGGTAACCCACTGAAGCGATTCTACTTCTGCACGGGTGAAGGGTTCGCGGTAGAGGACTATCCAAGTTACGTTCAAAGGCTGGGAATCTCATTCACTGCTTACATTAGAAGCGCCTTCTTTGACTTCCAGTCCTCAACGGGCTATTCCGGAATGGGACTTTCCGACCCGGTAGCGAGACAGCTGCTCGATGCAGCCAGAGAAACCGTAACCGAAATAAATCGCAACAGACTGGCGGAGTCAGCGAGAACATTTATTGATGACCTCAAGACCCAAGACCTCTACCCGTTCCAGATGGACGCGCAGGGCGTTGCTGAAGAACTAGAACGGAAAGTATTTGCAGTGGCAGCCGAGCAGCTTTTCACCCTTGATCCAAGCATCGCCAAGCTCCCAGCAAAAGAACGCAAGAGGCAGATGAAGGCTCTCCAACTGGCAATTTCGTCGAACGAAGAAACGATCCAGTTCATCCTCCAGGAGGTTATGGACCTTAATGAGACGACCAGAAGGGAGCTATTCACCCTTCTAAAGCGCGTTTCATTGGAGAAGGTTATCTCCATTGTTCACACAGTTGTTGGTCGCCTTGACTTTCTTTCAGCCCTTGAACAGCTTCTCTTCAGCGAAAGCAAGATCAAGGAACGAAAGCAGCTACATCCTTTTCTGGCTCAGCACATCTGGCTTTTCGGAGAGCAATTCCATCTGGCAACATCTGATAGCAGTCTGAAAAGCGTTCTCATAAAACACCGATCCGAGCTTGGGCTTGAGGAACCTGCTTTCGAAGAAGGGGCAGACTATTCCCGCCTGAACATAATTCCTGACCTAGTTCTTTCCAAGCAAGTTATGCTGCGTGAAGGCTACTTTGATCACTTAGTGGTGGAGCTCAAGGCACCCGGCACACTAGGAGAGAAGGAGTTCGCTCAGATTAAGAAATATGCTCGTGTCGTCGGTGGCGACCCCATGTTTGACAAAGAGAGAACCAACTGGACGTTCGTGTTGATCAACAATGACGTTGATGAAGAAATGTACAAAGAGGCCTGCCAAAGAGGGAGACCAAGGGGCCTCCTGATAGACCAGGACAACTATCAAGTGTGGATCAAGCGGTGGTCAGAAGTGATCCAGGACGCAAAGGGACGCCACGAATTCCTTAAGAAGCAACTAGACCTACAGATTGTCAACGACCAGAGCGGTTTGACATACCTGATGGAGAGTTTTCGCCAGTGGATGCCCGAATCAATTATTGAGCGCGCCGAGGGCCGAGAGTGAGCAAAAAGAAAATGGCTATCTGCCGTCTTCTGCTGTTCCTCCTCCAAATAGGTGCGCGAATGAGTGTAACATTTTAGGATGGCAGTTGCAAGTTTCGGTAACGTCAGCATTGAAGCTGTCGGATTCGATCCCTACCCGTCGGCCGCAATCCCGAAATTGAAGGGATATTCCAACCAAACCCTGATTTGGGAACTTCCGTTCGAGAGGAATGACATGCTGAGGGCCTGGCTGGTATTCAAGTCTTTCTTCGATATGGCTACTCAAGCGAATGAGGTCCAAGGTAAAGCAAAGCAAGTGGCCTGGGTCGCCGATTCTCTCTCCTCAATGTACAGTTGGTTTTTTCAGTACCAGCAGGAGTTGAAGGAGCAGAACGCTTCAGCCGAGGAACAAAATGGCATCACTACGGTCTTGAACGATCTCACGAAAATGAAGTCGATGCTTGGCCTCTAATGGCGGCAAAAGACCATCCCACTGCCTACTGCCTGGAACTACGATTCCCGCAAGTGACCACTTGTACCTTTGCGGGAAGTGGGATTTGAAAGTGGCCGTTAGGAATAAGCGTGGTCCCGCACCCTAGATTTCCAGCAGGTCCGAGCCCTGGCATTTCCCTCTAAGTAGCAGACAAATTGGTTAAGGGATGTACTGTGCATAATGTTGGCATGGACTTGCCGCCAGCTCTCGAGCTGATAAAGGACCTTGGTAGCCCGCTGATCGCGGCCTCGGTGGTCTTGTTCGTTCAGCACCTGCAAAGAAGCAATGAGCGGTTTAAGCAACTCGCAGAGTCGCGGCAGGCTAGATTACGTGAGCGCCGGGATGCTGTGCATACAATAATCGGCGAGATATATAAATGTCAGTTCCTCAGTCTTGAAGCAGCCGATCATCAGTCGAACCTGGATAGCAGGAGCGAGTGGCTTGAAATGGGCAGCTTCCCTGACCCCGATTGGGGAGAGTTCAAGGCTGATGAACTCAGGGCGGAGCAACGCCATCTTCGCCTTCAACGTGACGAGAAGATCAAGAGGATCGAGCAATCGGTACTTTCCTGCATGATCCTCGCCGAACAGGCAGGGTTACCCCAGTCTGAGTTGATAGATACACTCGCGGATTGGGGACCGAAGATCATCGCGGCGCCTGCGCACGGGCGGTGGTCTAACTCAAAGTACCCGGATGCGGACGGCATGAAGCGCCTCAATATGGCGTTGGTTGCACATTGCCGCGAACTAGTCAGACAGATCGAGGACGATCACGACAATTTGATCCTGCATGTGGCACTTCCGAAAGGCAGCACAAGTTCTACCGAGAAAGCAATGCCACCGATGCGTTCGAGGTCGTGACAATCCCTACGATATCAAGCTGGAGGATCGCGGCACGCTCTAAATGGGTTGGGGCAATCTAACGCGAGCCACTATCGTCTGCTCGCTGATTCTTCAACTTATTCAACTAGGTTATTCGAAAGGCAGCTACGCTGCCCGAAGCCTGGAGAGATGACTTTCGATGCCGAAGACGACAGAAATGGAGGTCGTAAAACTTAGGTGCGTGGAAGTCGTATTCCGAACCGATTGCGTGATTCCGTTGACAATCTCACCGGGGCGGTGCGTACCTCGACTTCACCTCTCCGGACTACGATATGAAAGCCCTCAAGCCAGACACCGCTGATCGATATTAATCAACCCCTGAATTTGCGCGTAAAGGTCCGTCTTCGGAATCGTCACCTTACCCAGGCGATGTTCGGCAAGCATGAACTCTGCTAGTACCTCAATCGCCTTCCAATTGGCATCATCATAAACGAGGGGCATGGCAAGCCCGACTCCAAGACCTAAGAAGAAGTTCGAATTTGAGCACGACTTTGTTGCCTTTAGCTTGGGGTCCTTCGGGTACAACTGCTCGACATTTAGCAAGTCTCCCCCAGCGTGCGCAAGGGCAAGATCATGCGGGGTATCGCATTTAACGTCGGAGACATAACCCGCTCCGTCAACGGCCATCAGGGTCGTGAATGGAAGCAGAGTTCGGTCTCCCATCTCGGCTCCGCCCTCAGCCGTCATACTCCCAACACCGAAGCACGTCAGCGTTGCTTGATGACAAACCATTCCGAGCAGCGCTCCCACGACAATGTGCGCAGCTTCATGGCGCGCTTTGATTTGTTCCTGCGTCATGTCAAGTATTTTGTAACGACGGAGAAACATATTCGAGCCAAGCCCTTGCGATTCCGAAAATGATCTCCTTCGACTCGGCGACAGACATGCCAGGGTTTCCGCTCGGAATCTTGTCGATGTTCGCATGGCGTGCCTCATCACCAGCCAGATAGAAGTTATTAGCAGTCTCAGCAAAGCGGCGCAAGTCGGACACGGACGATAAATTACGCTCCGTAACCCACTTGTGGAATGCTTCGACAGTTGCGAACCCACCGCAAATTAACTCATAAATCTTGTACAGCGATGCGTAGTTCTGGCTTTCTTGGCTCAAGTATTCCAAGAGCTTATGGATGCGCACGTCTTGAGAAGCTGCTCTCATGATCGCTCGTGATGCATGCACGGGTTCAAGAATCTCCTGTCCATCTGCCCCAATGACCGTCGCCTTAAGGAAAACTTGAACTCCCATTCTCGCTCTAATTTGGCCGAACACAGTCGAGCTCAAATGGCCGTCGACATGCTTCATTCGGACGGAACAAAGGCCAATCGGTCCCGCATTACAATACAGTGCCGCTACACCGTTCAAAAGAACGAGAAGCTCTCTTGCAGTCTCATACACCTCTCCGGAATCGCGGCAGTCTTGGAACTCCTTTGCTTGCAAGAACCAATCACCTGATTCATTTTTGAGAAGCAATTCTTGATCAGAAAACATGCCTTGGAGGCATTGCAACGTCAAGCTGTCGCCAGTCAGTTTGGCGAGCCAAGTAGAATCTGTCATTCAACAAATTGTAGAGCATCTCACGAGGTCGAGATTGCCCCGCTTGAGCTCAAGCTCATCGGATACGGAGGCACCATCATCAGCGGTCTTCTCCACACTTGGTCCATGCCCTGCGGCTTAGGGCTGAACTCGGCCACTAGGAGGCCGGGAGAATAACTGGCTCTCGCATGGAACGCAATCTGGGTTCCGTCGAGCTTGAAACAGACTCATTCAAAATCTCAAAAATCCGTTTTCCGGCAATAAAGTAAACTTTTTGCCCTAATAAGGTCTTGTTACCCATGTGTCCGTTACGGACAAGTAAAACTTGGGTGCGGGGATAGGATTTGAACCTATGACCTTCGGGTTATGAGCCCGACGAGCTACCAGACTGCTCCACCCCGCGACGCTTAGGAATGGAATGATACCAGCCTATGCCTTCCGTTTGCCGGACTTCTTGGCTTTAGACCCACCGGCCGTCTTTCCGCTCCCGCGAAAAGTCGTTTTCTTCTTAAATCGACCGCGTGGCGCGCTTGGCCCGGCTTCCATCTTCGCCCGGATCAGCGCCTCCGCTTCCTCGGCGGTGATGGTGGCGGGGTCCTTGCCCTTGGGCAGGGTGGCGTTGGTGGCGCCATCCGTCACGTAGGGGCCGTAGCGCCCGGCAAGCACGCGCATGGGGCCGGCAAGGCCATCGACGGCCGCAAACTCTTGGATCGGACCCGCCGCCTGACGGGCAACCTTCCCCGCCTTCGGCGTTGCGAGCACCGCCAGCGCTTCATCCAACGACATGGTTAGGCCCGTGCGCCAATCTTCCAGCGTGCGCCGCTCCTCGCCGCTTTCCACATAAGCGCCGAACTTGCCCATTTTGTAAAGCACCTCCGCGCCGGTATCCGGGTGCTTCCCGATTTTGCGCGGCAGATTGCATAGAAAGTCTAAGTCTTCCTGCGTAAGGTTGCGCGGATCGATACCTGGCGGGACGGAAATCCAGCGCGGCTTATCCTTGCGGTCGATCTCTTCCTGAGTTCGCTCCGCCTCAAGATAGTAACCCTGGCGGAAGCGCAGCAGCAACCGGCGGCCGGTTACCGGATCGATGCCGACGGACTCGGCGGCAGCGCCCTTGGCGCTAAGCAGCTCTTGGGCTTTCTCTAGGTTCAGGTCGGCAGGGGCAAGATCATCGGGCAGGTTCGCAAATTTGCGGTCCGTACCCTCGCCCACCTGGAGGAAAGCGCCGCCATCCTTGCTGTTTCGCACGAGGATTGGCTGCTGGGTCTCGGGGTGAATTCCAAGCACGAACGCGGGATAGGGAATCTCTTTTCGCCGACCCTCGACCGCTTTATGCAAGCCGATGCGTCCATCCGATCCGAGGAAGAATTCCTGCAAATACTTGCGCGAATCCATCGAGCCATCGGCGATATCGTCCAGCGCCTCATCCATCTTGGAGGTGAAGCTGAGCTCCATGAACTCTTGGAAATTCTTCTCCAGCACTTCCATGGTGAGGTAGGCCTTCCAGGTTGGAATGAGCTGCTTCTTTTCCAGCCGAACGTAGCCGCGATCTTGGATGGTGCTGATGATGGTGGCGTAAGTGGAAGGGCGGCCAATTCCCTGCTCTTCCAGCTTGCGGATGAGGGTGGCTTCCGTGTAGCGGGCGGGCGGCTTGGTTTGGTGACCCTGCTCGCCGAGCTTCTTAAGGTCGACCTCTTGGCCCTTCGCCAGCTTGGGCAGCACCCGCTCATCGTCATCCTCCGGCTCATCGTCCACGTCCTCGCGATAGATGCGCAGGAAGCCATCAAACAGGATCTGCTTGCCGGAGGCAAAGAAGGTGTAAGTCGTGCCCGCGGCGGTCGTAGAGACGTCGGCTTCGGTTCGCAGAACGGTCGCCGGTTTCATCTGGCTTGCCAGCGTTCTCTTATAGATTAAATCGTAAATCTTTAACTGATCCGCGTTCAGGAAGCGCGAAATATCGGACGGCTTGCGGTGGATATCTGTGGGGCGGATGGCTTCGTGCGCCTCCTGCGCATTACGGACCTTGCTGGTGTACTTCGCGGGCTTATCGGGCAGGCAGTCGGGATATTCCTTCTGGATATGGTGGCGAATGGATGCCACCGCCTCGTTGCTGAGGTTCAGGCTGTCGGTTCGCATGTAGGTGATGAGACCGACGGTTTCGCCGCCAATCGCAACGCCTTCATAAAGGCTTTGCGCGATGCGCATGGTGCGGTCAGCGCCAAAGCCGAACTTGCGGTTCGCCTCTTGCTGGAGCGTGGTGGTCATGAACGGCGCGGCGGGCCGCTCGGTTCCTTCTTTGGCTTCCAGGCGCGTAACGTTGTACGGCTTGGCGCCCTGCAATATGAGGACCAGCGCCTTGGCGTCGGCCTCGCTGAGCACGAGCACGTCCGCCTTCGGGCGAAGCTGGCCGGTGGTGTCTTCAAAATCTTTGCCCTGGGCCAGACGCTTATCGCCGATTGCGCGCAGGATGGCGGAGAACGGCTTCTTCTCGGCCTCAAATGCGGCTTTCAGGTCCCAGTATCCGGCGGCGACGAACCTGCGCCTGTCCTCTTCCCTATCCACAACCAGCTTCACGGCGGGGCTTTGCACGCGCCCGGCGCTTAGGTTCTTGGTAACCCGCGACCAGAGCACGGGCGAGAGGGTGTAGCCATAAAGGCGATCGAGGATGCGGCGGGTTTCCTGCGCCTCCACCAGCTTTTCGTCAAGCGGGCGCGGGTTCTGCATTGCCCGCAGGATCGCGTCCTTGGTGATTTCGTGGAAGGCGATGCGCTGCACGGTTACGCCCTTCGGCGGCTTAAGAACTTGGAGCAGGTGCCACGAGATGCTTTCGCCCTCGCGGTCTTCATCCGTTGCGAGCACGAGGGTGTCTTTGCCCTTCAGCGCGGCGCGGAGCTTTGAGACTTGGGCGGCCTTTTCGCGGGGAACTTCGTAGAACGGCTCGAACCCGGCATCGACGTCCACGGCGTAATCGGCCCACCACTTCTTGCGAAGCGGCTCTGGCAGCGATTTCGCGTTGCCTAGAAGGTCTCGGATATGGCCGATGCTGGCAAGCACCTCATAATCCGAGCCGAGGTAGCCGCCGATGGTTTTCGCCTTAGCGGGGGATTCAACAATAACTAGTTTTGTGGCCATATTAAAAGCAATGAATCGACATTAGTAACGGCACGTTGTATTTTCCAGGGCCAAACGTCCCACAAAATAGGTTAAAATTCAGTCTAACCCGATAGGATGGAGACGCAGTAAAGCGCGAATTCGTCTTCATTTTTGGGTTTCCTCGACTTCTACTCTATTTAGCTATGAAACGGTTTGCCGCCACCATTATCACTGCCCTGCTACTCCAATTTGGCGTTGCCGACCAGCATTTTGCCATTTTACTGGCGGGCCAGCGCATGGGCTCGGTGATTTATCGCGAGGCGACGAAGCCGTACCTTGGAAAGACGGCAAAGTGGACCCAGAATATCACAGCCATTAACAGTCAGCTTTTGGGGCAGGCCGTTCAGATGCATATTGTGGAGACTTCCTGGACGAAACCGACCGGGGAGCCGCTACGAATGCAGTACACGATGGAGAGCGGCGGGCGCACCACCAGCATGGACGCCGTGTTTGGCGCCAAGACCGCCACCCTTGAGCTTTTGGATAACGGCAACCGCTCACGCCGGACGCTTGCGATTCCGAAGGACGCGCCGGTGGTGGATGACGCGATGATGGCCAGCCTGAGCTCGCCGGGCAAATCCACCGCCTACTACATTCTTGACCCCACCGTGAACGACTTCGTGAAGAACAGCGCGAAGACGATTGGCCAGCGCAAGTTCGATCTATTTGGGAAGTCGTACACAGCGACGGCGGTGGAGATTACCGATCCGCGAGCAGTGACGACGATTTACGTGTCCGCAAAAGGAGATTTCATTAAGGCGGATGCGCCGATGGGCATGGAGATTGTGCCCGAAGGGCTTTACGTGGCGAGTTCTCGCCACGACTTGCCAGCGACGCTGGACCTTGCGGACGCCACCAGCGTGCCGACCGACAAGCCGATTAACGACACGGTTCCGATTCAGGAGCTTGATCTGCGCTTTACCGGCGCCAACTTTGGCCGCGCGCCAAGCGATGGTTTCCAGACGGTTACGCAATCGGGCGAGCGGACTTGGATGGTCTCTATCCACCCTCCCCAGAACGAAGGCGTAGCAAGCAAAACGATTGCTGAAGCCGCCGCCGCCGAACCGACTTGGACCAAGCCTGATTTGCACGTGCCGAGCGACGACGACCACATGAAGATGCTTGCGCAGCGGATTGTGGGCGAGAAGACGAGCGCGCTGGATGCCTCGCTTGCGATTCGAAAGTATGTGTTCCAGCAGATGCGCCCGAACGCGGGCATTGGCGTACTGCGCGATGCCCGAGAGGTGTTGAAGACCCGGGAAGGAGTCTGCAGGGATTACGCGATTCTGATGGCGACGCTTACCCGGGCGGCGGGAATACCAACGAAATTGGCGTCTGGGCTCGTCTACTTCAACGAGCGGTTTTACTATCACGCTTGGGTGGAAGTTTTCGACGGAAATCGGTGGATCGGGCTTGATTCAACTGTTCCGCAAGAACAGATCTCCGCAACTCACGTCAAACTAAGATGTGGAACGGTGGGGGACGCCGTTATGTTTCAGGTACTAGACGGGGCCAAAGCTGAAGTACTGAGGGTGAAATGAGTCGACAAAGACCGGTAAAGATTCGAAGACCGCAAACCAGAACCGCCTTTTGGGTGCATCAAATTCTGGTAGTCGGCTCTACGGTTGTCGGCGCGTGGGCGGCATGGTCATCGTCCCTTGCAATCCTCCACGTAATCTATGATTTCGTCGTTGACCGGCTGAAGATTGGAGACCCCACTGCCGGCTTCAACGGCGCGAACGCTTTAAGCAAGTCCGCCATAGTGCTGCTGGGCGCAATGTTTGGCGCCTACGCGATGAACCTGGTAATTGACCGGTTCGACCGCTTCCTCGATCGCTGGGACAAGATGGAGGTTGGCGAGCGCGTCACCATCGTGCTTGGAAGCTTCGCGGGAATTGTCGAGGCGCTGCCGGTCTACGTTCTTCTGAAATCGCTGGACATCAGCAATTTCGACGCCGCGGTGGCGTTCATGCTGATGATCTTCGGGTTCGCCGTGCTTTCGGTTTACGTACTGCGCTCGCTGGACGATATGCTGCCGTGGCAGCGCCGACGTCCGGGCCGCAAGAGCGGGATCAAGATTCTGGACACCAACCTGTTCATCGATGGGCGCATCTCGGAAGTCGCCAAATACGGCTTCCTTGAGGGACAGCTTTACGTGCCGCAGTTCGTGCTGGACGAGCTGCAGTACCTGGCCGACAGCCACGACACGATGAAGCGGCAGCGCGGGCGACGCGGGCTGGAAGTGCTTAAGCAGCTTAAGGCGGAGCTTCCGGTGGAGGTGGCAACCTATGACCGCCATGCGCCCGATAAGAGTGAACCAGTCGACAGCCGCCTGGTGCGGCTGGCGCAGGCGCTTGGCGCGGACATCGTCACTAACGATTTCAACCTGAACCGGGTTGCGCGATTGCAGGATGTGCGGGTTTTGAACATCAACGACCTTGCGCTGGCGCTGAGAACGAACATCATGCCGCAGGAGGCGCTGAGCCTGCTGATTAGCCGCGAGGGCAACCAGGCCGGGCAGGGCGTGGGCTACCTGGAAGACGGCACCATGGTGGTGGTCGATGGCGGTAAGCCGCACATGGGCGAGATGGTGGATGTGATGGTGACGCAGGTTATCCAGACCGAGCGCGGCAAGATGGTCTTCGCCGAGATTGAAGAGGGCCAGAAGAAGACCACCGGGCGGCGGGTCCACTAGCCTTCCGTGTTTGCCGCAGTCATCCTCGCCGCCGGGAGCGGATCGCGAGCGGGATTCGATAAGTGCTTCGAGCAACTTGGCGATAAGCCGGTTTGGCGCTGGTCTTACGACTTCTTTTCCTGGCTTGGTTACGACACGGTGGTGGTGACCTCCTCTGAGCGGCTTAAGCTGGTAACTGAGGCGGGCGCGCGAGGTATTCCAGGAGGCGAGACGCGGCAGCAAAGCTGCCGTCAGGGCGCGCTTGCAGTCGGCTCTGAGTACGTGATCATTCACGACGCCGCGCGGCCGTTTCTGACCGCTGAGGTTTTGGACCGGGTGAAAGAGGCGGCGGTGCGAGTGGGGGCGGCGGCGGCTTCCCTGCCGATGACGGACACCGTTCGCATGAGCGACGAGGGCGGTTGGCGGTTGCTTGACCGCTCGGTTTTGCGCACGATGCAGACGCCGCAGATTATTCGGCGAGACTGGCTGCTGGAGGCTCACTCGCACTTTGCGGATGAGAGCCTGACCGACGATATTGAGCTTGTTGCGCGGATGGGGCGGCCCATCGAGCTGGTGGACGGAAGCCCATCAAACTTCAAGATCACCTACGCGGAGGACTTCGAGACGGCCCGGAAGGTGGTAAACATGCCTCCGTGGAATTCCGAGTTGGCCTAGGCTACGACATCCACCCGTTTTCCGAATCTCCTGACCGGGAGCTTTGGCTGGGGGGCATTCGGTTTCCGGATGCGCGCCCGCTGGCGGGTCATTCCGACGCGGACGTGATTCTGCACGCGGTGGTGGATGCTCTGCTTGGTGCGGCGGGGCAAGGGGACATTGGCCAGCACTTTCCGAACACGGACGCGCGGTGGAAGGACGCCAGCAGCAGCGCGTTCCTCACCCACGCTGTGCAGCTCATTTCCCGCCTGGGTTGGCGGGTGATGAACATCGATATCGCGGTGGTGGCGGAGGAGCCGAAGGTGATGCCGCGCGCTCAGGAGATGCGGGAGAAGATCGCGGAGATTGCGGCGATCACCGCGGATCGGGTGAATTTGAAGGCGACGACGAACGAGAAGCTGGGCGCGATTGGTCGGGGCGAAGGCATCGCGTGCTTCGCCACGGCGTTACTTCAGAAGTCGTCGTAGACGTCTTAGGTTTGGGACACACGAATGGGCCAGATTAGAATGCGGCTTTCCCTCCTCATTATGGCGACGGCCATTGGCTGCCAAAAGAGTAGCCCTCCTGCCACGTTGCCAGTCGGTCTTGCGACCGTGAGTGGTGTGAGGCTGCGACTGATGAAATATGGAGCTGGGCTATGGATATTCTTTCAGAACAACGGGCGCCGAACGGTTATGCTAAAGCGCGAGGGGGATGCCTTTGGCAGGATAACCTTCTTCAGGAGAGACTCGGGAAACTGGAAGAGGGTTGAGGAAGTTGATCCGAATTTACGTTTGACAGACTTGATGGCGGAGCCAGATTCCAACTGGGTAACGCTCAAAACGCGCGATAAGACCATGTGGATGACAGTGCACAACTACACGGGAAACATCCAGCGCGGTGATGACATCCGTGTAGATATGAAGCCAGCAATCTTGCCTCACGGTAAAGAAGGGATGGCTCAGTTTCCGCCTCACGAGGTTAGTTTCGAGTGTATTGTCGAATAACGGGGCGCAAATGCTTCGCGACGCTGTTACTTCAGAAGTCGTAAACGTCTACACATTTGCAATGACTGCAATTGCCATTCTCGGGCTCTTGACGGCTGGGCACCGCGACACGGTGATCCCGATTGAGAAGTGCCTACGCCTTAAGTGCGACGTAATTCAAGACAGGGGCTACTTGAAGTCCTTCGTCATCAATGTGAAAAACATCTCAAAGCGCACTCTCGTCGCTGCTGATTTGTCGCATGCTGGGGGGCTTTGGATTGAAAAGGTGAGATACGATGATGGGATAGAGCGTAACTACGGATTGAACCATCAACTCAAGCTCGGACCTGGGGAATCGATAAGCACGACAATCCTTGCGGGTGGCTTCAGTGACTTTAAGGGTAGTCATCAAACCGTCCACTTTGAATACAGTCAGCCAGACGGATACCAAGTACTTGACCCGCACCACGTGAGGCTAAAGGGAAGTCTGATCTCTAAGAAATACAATCTCACCTATAGCTCGCAAGGTATCCGAGTGAGCACCGTAAAATGAAAATTGCCACCATGTGGCAAGCTTCGCGACGGCGTTACTTCAGAAGCAGTCGTAGACGTCTGAACATACATCGAGTGCGCGATGCAACCAGATTTAACAGGCACGATATTGGCCCGGCTCAGTTGCCCAAAGTGTATGAAGGGAGTTAGTTGTATTTCCTGACCATCGCTGTACGCTTGCTTCTGGCTAGAGCCGTTTGGCTATTCCATGCAACTGCAAGCCCCGCGGGCTCGATATGGCTCACTGCGAATACAGTCACCGCAAGTGAAGTTGCACGGGCGGCGAAGATCCCGCTTCCGAATTCTCAAGGATGGCGTGTTGAAAGGATCATTGCGAACAAAGAAGGCTCCCTTATTGCGGTAACGGGAAGACAAAAGGAAAGGTCCAGCATTTGGTTTGTCAGCCCGGATGGGTTAAGGGTTGTGGGGCGGGCAGATTTCCGCAACCCGATTTCGGATCCAATTTGGACTGACAAGTTAACCCTGGTGCTGAATCAGAGCGATGTGCATGGGCAATCTGCTGTGGTGCAGGTCAATAGAGGCACGTCGTGTCGGGTCACTTACACCCCGCTGCTGTCACACCAAGAAGAAACGCTGCATGCAGCTGAGGCAGTGGAGGTTGTGAACCGCCAGAACCTCAAGCAAACGAGGACTCTTCACGCACCGAGTGGTTTCAGCTCGGATGCATTCGGCAATCACGCAGGAACCCTTCTCGTCTCCCCGAATGGGAGGGTGATTGCAGTAAATGCACAAAGCGGGTTGCCAGGAGCAGTCTCCCAGGTGCAATTGTTCGTCATTCAGAGAACAGGGCATGGCTGGAACTCAAACAGCCTCGGGCCGCTGCCACACACAGCTTGGCTTGTAATGGCGGATCGCTTTCTCGCTGCTCTAAGCAATATGGCAGCTGGTGGTACGTGCGTGGTTTACAATCTAGAAACCTTACGGCCGATCGCGGCGTTCGACGCCGACGCGGTTGAGCTCGTAAGTAGGTAGCGACCCTGTGAGTGCGGAACGAGTAGCATGGAATCTCAGAGTTAGTGAACAGGAGTATCCTCAAAGCTGATTGGCGACGGCGTTGCTTCAGAAGTCGTAAACGTCTACACATTTACTTATGAATGCAATTGCCATTCTCGGACTCCTGACGGCTGTTCACCACGACACGGTGATCCCGATTGAGAAGTGTTTGGAGTTTCGGTGCGACCTTTCCCAACGGTTGGGTTTTCTTCAAGAATTCAAAGTAACTGTCAGGAATATTTCAAAGCGCACTCTTGTCACTGGTGACTTAAGCTTTGGCGGTGGGCTTTGGCTTTATATGGTCCGAGATGATGGCATTGAGACCAATTACGGTCTAAATCACTCGTATAGGCTCAAGCCAGGAGAATCCCTTAATCGCACGTTCAGCGCTAAATCCTTTAGCAACTTCAAGGGAAGTCACCGCACCGTTCAATTCGAGTACAGGCAACCCGACGGCTATCAGGACCTTGATCCAAATCACGTTCGGCTGAAGGGCAAGTTCCTTTCAAAGAAGTACGATCTCACCTACACGTCTCTAGGAATCCGCGTGAGCACCGTAAAATGAAATTCATTGTTCAAATTCGATCTTGCTAGGATATCGATGATAGGTTTGCTGGCCGCCCTTGGGATCGCACAGGCAACAACCTTGGTCGCCGCGCCGCGGCTGATCGACGTCAACGACCAACGCCCGTCGGCTGGTGTTGAGCGCGCCAGATATCTCGAATCTCAGCGGTTACGATTCCTCGAAGCCATCCAAGCAAAGTATATTTCAGAGCCTATTGCAGCGCACTCGGACGTCCTGTTTCCGTTCTGCAGATCGGACATGGTGTATGTGCTCGTTGGAGACAGTGAAGGTGAGAATCGAATACCTTATCAGAGAGCACTTTACTGTTTCAGCTGGAACGGAACGCGCTGCACTAAGAAATTCTGTCTGGAGCTGGTTGAACGTTCTCGAAGGGGAACAGGAAAGCCTCATGTCAGCATGTTAGATTATTTAGAGCATCCAGCCTTTATCCAAACTTCCACTGTTTTGCTCCCAAAGAAGACCAGTAAGTCAATTCACTCCGAGTTGGCTCGGCCGTTAGAGCTTATTGAGTATAGTTATTCCGAGGTTCCTGGAATCCTTTGGATTCATAGGATTTTGCCAGAAGATTCCTATGGACCGGCCCCATTCTACCAAAGTGCTGACGCCTACGATCTTAAAACGCCTAACGGCAATTACAACCTCTTAAAGCTTATGGCTGTTGAGTACGGGCTCCCACTCCATAGAACTGAGGTTATGGCCCTGACGGGGCAAGCGGTTTTACCGGGACAGCGACCGCCGGATTCAAGCACGAAGTAAATCTTGCAGTATCTGTGCCGCTAAGTCCACATTAGAAGAGTATGTAGAGCGGTGCTCCTCAATAGTCCTCGTAATCGAAATCCATATCCGGGCGCCCGCTGGCGTAGACCACGCCCATCACCACGCTCGCTCCTGCTCGCTTGAGCTCCTGCGAGCAGAGGCGCATGGTCTCGCCGGAGGTGAAGACGTCGTCCACCAGCAGCACCGATAGCCCCTGGCAAGGCTGCGCGCGGAACGCCCCATCCAGGTTCTTGCGTCGATCCTCTTGGCTTAACCCCGCCTGAGAGCGGGTGCGCCGCACGCGGCGCAGCAGAGACGGCTGCACAGTGAAGGGCAGATCGCGGCAAAGCAGCGTCGCCTGGTTGAAGCCTCGGTGGGCGGCGCGAGACCAGTGGATGGGCACCGGAACCACGACGTCAGGCGCGAGGCGGTTATCCCGAACCAATTGGGCGATCTCGGCCCCCATCGGCGCGGCAAGCGCGGTTTGGCGATGGTATTTCAGGCGTCGGATCGCTTGGCGGGCGCGGGATTCGTAGGCGTAGACGGCGAGGATGCTGTCAAGGTCCGACGGGACGGCGTCGAGGTCCATGGAAGCGGGGACCATCTCGCCCCGGCAGCTATCGCATATCGGCGAAGGGGAATCGAGCCCACACAAAGCGCACACAGGCGGATAGGGCAGGCTTATCGCAAACTCGGCCAGCTCCCGCACGGTCATGTTTATAGATTACTGGTCGGGGACAAATGAAAGCGCCCCGCCGGCATCCATGCCAACAGGGCGTTTTCAGAATTCAGAGACTAACTGTGATTAGGACTCTGCTCGAGCGTGACCGAAGGTCGGCTCGAAAGGAATCAGACCAAGACGCGTCGCTGCGCGGAAAGCTTGGACTCGATTGTTCACCTGAAGCTTGTCGTAGATATTCGCAAGGTGAAAATCGACGGTTCGCTTCGAAACGTACAATGAATCTGCGGCCTCACGGCTGCTATGACCCTGAGCAATCAGACTTAAAACTTCAATTTCTCTCTTAGTGAGTCGGACTGCTCGACTAGAAACATCCGCTCGTGCTGCATTTGGCATTGGCATTAACCCACCCCTCTCGTTTGATTTAAACCGCCTTACCTATGTCTTTCCATGCTCCAACGCAAATTTGAGATGAAAATCCAGAATTTACAAAAAAACCTTCTCCAGCGGGCTCCTGCCTGCGATCCAGCCTTTCATCGGGCCTTCTCGCTCCCTCAATCCATTGCGGGCCGGGAGTCGGTTAACGTTCTATATTGTGTAACATACACCTATTATAATTGCGAGGTTTTTTGTTGCAATAAGCATAAGAACCTTTGATTGCGATTGGGAAAGTGCGGCTCCTCATTATCTTTGTCCGTGAAACTCGCCTCTTTGTTTCAGAACCTTAGTAGAATTTCCAAACAATGGGGATGAGCCGCCGGAGCTTTGCGACCGTTTTGGCCTTAACGCCGGGTATCGGCGGGCGCACGGTTAGCCGCATCCTTGCCAGGAACGAACTGCTGGGCCGCAGCCCGGAGGAGTTCTGGAAGCTTTCGCCGGAAAGCTGGCGCGAGGAGTACCGCTTAAACCAACGGCAGGTGGCCAACCTCACGCGCTCGAACGGGGACGACCGCCGCTCGCTGGCGGATATGGAGAAGCGGCTGACCACGCTGGGGGTTCAAGTGGTGACCTCGGTTGATGCACATTACCCTTCCCTGCTTGAGGAGATGGACCCGGATCCGCCAGGAGTGCTGTTCCTTTACGGCAACACCAAACTGCTGGATGCCAACACATTTTCAGTGCTGTGCTCGCGCGGCTCTCGACCTAGCGATTTGGATTTGATCGAGGAGCTAGCGAACGAAGGCGTGTTGGCGGGCGAAATACTGGTGACTGGCCACGACCGGCCTGAGTATCAGCGTTCGGCCGTAGTGCCGCTTCGCTGGGGCTCTCCGCGGATCCTGTGCCTTGATCGAGGATTGTTCCAGGTGCTAGGGGAGGACTTGAAGAGCGAGGCGTTCCGCGCCGCCCGGCTTTGGCGATACGAATTCGACCCGACGACCGACCTTGTGATCTCCCCCTTCCGCCCGGAGGCGGATTTCATCGGCACGAACAACCAGTTGCGGGACCGGCTAATTGGCTGCCTATCCAAACGCATCGACTTTGTGCAGGTTCAATCGGGCGGCAACATGCAGCGGATTTTGACGATGGCGTTGAAGTGCGGGCGCAAGGTGCGGGTGAGCGATCTCACCCTTGAGTACCGAAAACTTGCAGAATTGGGCGCAGAGATTCTGTCTCGCTAGCGCGTGCGTCATAATAGACCAGTCGCGGAGTGGTGTCCGAGTGGTCGAAGGAGCGCGACTGGAAATCGCGTAGTCGGTGTTGAGCCGGCTCGTGGGTTCGAATCCCACCTACTCCGCCATCCTTCTTATGCCCATGCTCACCGTATCCGGTCCCGAACAAGACCAGCGGGATACGGTTATGCGTAAGGTTGTCGAGGCCATCGAGACCAATGTGCGCATCCTGCTTCCCGCATTTGACCGCAACGCGGAGGATGTGGGCGCCGAATTTGCCCTGGCGCGGATTATCCCGAACCCTTACGGCGGGGTGATTGGGCCGTATCGTTATCAGTTTGAGGGCGAGGAAGACCTGCTGCACCTTATCGTCGCGCGTTCAGATGATGGCGTCTTGACTCCGGAAGAGGGCCAGGACGTGGCCAACTTTCTACTGAACGGGGTGCCGTCGGGCTTGATTTGGCTAAAGCCGGGGCAGAGAACGCAGCACTTCTACGTTGGGCACGACGATCTGCTGGATTCGCTGGTTCGCTAAGAGCCGGGCCCGCGCAGCAACCTTAGACCGTTAAGGATTACCAGCACCGTCGAGCCCTCATGCCCCACTACCGCGATGGGAAGCGGGAGCTGGATGATGAAGGAGCTGACGGTGAGGGCGATGATCACCGACGAGGCGAAGATGAGGTTGGCTCTAATGATTCGGTTAGTGAGCTTGCCCAGCCTGATGAGTTCGGGGATTCGGTCCAAGCGGTCGTTCATCAGCACCACATCGGCGGCGTTTAGGGCAATATCGCTACCCAGTCCACCCATGGCGACACCGATCGAGGCACGGGCAAGACTCGGAGCATCGTTGATGCCATCGCCCACCATCATGGTGATCGCCTCCTCTGAGAACTGCCCGATCAGGACCTCCTTATCTTGAGGCATCAGGCTGGCGTGGACATCCTTGATGTTCAGCTCGTTAGCCACGCTGTTCGCGGTCTGCGGGTTGTCGCCGGTGATCATGACGATCTTCTTAACTCCCACATCCTCTAGCTGCTTAAGGACATCGGCCGCTTCCGGGCGGGGGGCGTCTGCAAGGCCCATGGCGGCGAAGTCTCCTTCGTGATGGACGAGGGCTACCGACATGCCTTTATCCGCCATCGCGAAGGCGTGGGCGCGGAAATCCTCACTTGGCATGAGGCCTAGCCGTTCGAAAAGCTTAATTTGCCCCGCGGCAAGCGGCTTGCCGTTGATGATGGCGGTGACGCCAAGACCCGGATGCGCCTCGTGGTGATCAGCGCGCGCAAGCGGAAGATCGTTCGCCTGGGCGGCGTTCACGATGGCGGTCGCCACGGGATGGGCGCTGTACTGCTCAACGGCGGCGGCTTCAGAAAGGATGTGGCGAGCCTGCTCGCTCATGGCTTTGCCTCGCTTCCAGCACGCGCCGTCGTCATCGCAATTAAGCGGTTCAGAGACGCCGACAGACACAGGGGCCTCGTGGCAAACGCAAATCTCGACAAGCTCCGGCTTACCGCGGGTCAGGGTGCCGGTTTTGTCAAGCGCGATGGTCTTCACCTGTCCAGCAAGCTCGATGAATTTGCCGCCCCTAATGAGCATCCCTCGGCGAGCAGCAAAGGCAAGCGCGCTGAGCGTGGTGGCGGGCGTTGAAATCACGAGCGCGCAGGGACTGAGCGCAACCAGCAGGGTGATCGAACTGTAGAGGGCGGTGTTCAGGTCCCGACCTTCCGCGAAATATCGGATGGCGAGGGAAACGGCAAAAGCAAGCAAGACGAACTTGGTGTAGCTTTGGCCAAACCAACTGCTGACCCGCTCTCCGCTGGCCTTGTTGTCCTGGGCGTCCTTCACCAGATGCACCACCTTGTTCAGCGTGCTGTCCTCGATGGTCGCGGTGACTTCAACAATGAGGGTTCCCGATTGGTTTTGGGTGCCACCGATTACTGTCTCCCCAGCGTATTTCTCAACAGCGCGGGCTTCGCCGGTCATTGCGGATTCATCAACCGAGCTTTCGCCGCTGATCACGCGCCCATCGATGGGAATCGTCTCTTGGGGCGGGATCTTCACTTGCTGCCCTAGGATGAGCTCCTCAACCCGCACCCGCTCTTCCCCGCTTTCGGTAACGAGGATCGCCTCATCGGGCCGAAGGCGCATCAGACCCTCAATCGCGTTTCGCGTTCGGCTCATCGCGTAGCTTTCAAGCGTGCTTGAGAGGCTAAAGAGGAAAAGCAAGACGCCTGCTTCAAGCGGGCGATGGACGATGATTGCGCCGATGGCGGCAAACACCATCAGGAAGTTCACGTCAAGCTCTCGCGCGGCTAGCGAGGACCACGTTGACTTGAATGCGTAATAGGAACCGCAGGCGATCGCCGCGTACGCAAGAGGATCGCTGTGGAAAAGGAAGGCAAATATCAGCGATAACCCGCAAAGCGCGGTTAGAACACTTTGCGGGTCTCGCAGGAAGCGCATACCTTATATTACGGCTCTAGGGCTCCCGAAGCACACGGGTCGGCTCATCTTCTGAAGAAGTTGACCTCGCCGGAGGCGGTGTACCTTCCGTGCTGCGACGCAGGCGTCCCATAACCTTACCGATCCCAATGCTCAGGTCATCGAAGATGGTGTAAGAGCACGGGATAACGAGCAGGGTCAGCAGGGTGGAGAGGCTGATACCGCCAATGATCGTGATACCGATCGTTTCGCGGAACTCAGAACCTCGGCCGAGCGCGAGCGCGACCGGCAACGTGCCGAGCACGAGAGCCAGGGTGGTCATCGTGATCGGGCGTAATCGGGTTGGACCTGCTTGCACCAGCGCGTCGTGGCGGTTAAGGCCGCGCGCGCGCAATGTGTTCGTGTAGTCCACCACCAAGATTGCATTCTTGCCCACGAGGCCGATAAGCGAGACGAGGCCGATGAAGCCAACGAGACTGAACGCCTTATCGGTAAAGATGAGAGCGAGTAGCGCGCCTACCATCGCCTGCGGCTGGGCAAGCTGAATGATGAACGGGTAGAGCAGGTTATCGTAGAGTGAAGCGAGAACCATGTAGACCAGCATCAAGCCGAACAGGAACGCGCTGATCATGTATCCCGATTCGCGCGCCTGGGCGTCAGCCTGACCAAGCGGCTTGTATTTCACGCCGTCTGGAACAAGGTGCTCATCCTTGATGAGCTTATCGATCTGAGCCTGCACGGTTCCCGCGGCGTAGCCGGGCAACATGCTGGCGTTCAATCGAAGTTCCTCGATTCGGTCACGTCGATCGATCTTGTCGAGCGCGGGCTTGTTGATGGTGGTCATCACCGAGCCAAGCGTGATCGGCAGACCGTGATTGAACTTCACCGGTACATCGGTGAACAGATTCGGATTGTTACGGTCGGAGTAATCCATCATCACGCGGATCGGATACTCGCGGCCGTTCAACCTGTATTTGGTGTCGTCGTTGCCTTGGTAAAGGGTTCGGACGGCATTGCCAACTTCTGCCACCGTCAGGCCGGCATCCGCTAGGCGGCTGCGATCTGGCACCGCTTGAAGCTCAGGCTTACCAGGCTTGGAAGTGATTTCGGGATTGATGACGCCCGGAATGGCATGATCGGCGAGCCGCTGATAGATCTTATTCACCGTTTGGGTGAGAAGCTCGCGGTCGTCGCATCGGAACGACATCTGAAGCGCCGCGCCAAACCCGAACGAGTCCGCCGCGGAGATTCGCGTGATTGCTCCCGGAATCTTGCCAACCACCCGGGTGGTTTCAGCGGCGACTGAGGTGTCATCGCGAAGGCGGAGAGCGTCATTCGACTTTTGGCCGAATGCCATCTTCAGTCGATCCATAAAGGAAGCCTTGTCGTTCAGCGCTAACTGAATCTGGGCGTAGTTCGAGCCGGAGTTTCCGGTTGAGAATGAACCCGCGCTCTGCGAACCGATGTTGGAGAGAACGTACTTTACGTCCTTGATATCCTTGATCTTGTTCTCGATGAGGCGGACAACCCGGTCGGTTGCCTGCAAGTTCGAATCAGCCGGCATTTCGATGTTGATCGCAACCTGACCTGAGTCGGAGCTCGGCAGGAAGGCGAATTTGAACGGGGCGTCCTGTTTCCATCTTCCGAAGAAGAAGCCAACCACGGCGACGGCCGGGAAGATCAATCCGAACAGCAGGGCGTTCACGAAGAACTTTGGCTTGAGCCTGCGGAAGAAGACGAGGTTGCAGACGAAGGCGATGAGGGCAACAATTTCCGCAATGACGATGTACTGAATTTCGCCCTTGATGACGTCGCCGATGCTCGCCTTCGGATTGAGGCCGGTGAAGCCACCGCCAATGAACTGGAACACCGTCACCAGGGCGATGTTGCCGAGAATGAAGACGAACCAGCGATGGTTGAGCGCCCACTCTAGAACCCTTCGGTAGAGTTGCTCAAGGCTGTGGAAGGTCTTCTCGAACCAGACTGAGAACTTGCCGGTCACGTTTTCCATGTCTTCACCCGCGCGGTACCAGCGGGAGGCCAGCATCGGAGTGAGGGTGAAGGAGACGAACAGTGAGAAGAGAGTCGCTGCAACAAAGCTCAGCGCCAGAGGCTTGAAGAACTGGCCAACAATGCCACCCATAAAGCCGATGGGCATGAAGACGACAACGTCCGCCATCGTAATGGCGATCGCCGCAAGGCCGATTTCGGCTCGTCCGTTAAGGGCGGCTTCCTTCGGGTCTTCGCCAAGGCGCAAGTGACGGTTGATGTTCTCAAGAACAACGATCGCGTCGTCTACAAGCACGCCAATCGCAAGCGACAGGGCGAGCATGGATAGGTTGTTGACAGTGAACCCGAGGCCCTTCATCGCGATGAAGGTCGCGAAGATAGAAGTTGGGATCGCCAGACACACGATCAGCGTCCCTCGGAAGTTGTGGAGGAATAGGTAAACGATTACCGCAACCAGCACGATGCCGAAGAACAGGGCAAAGCGAAGGTCATCGAGCGACTCGGTAATGAGCTTGCCAGATTCAAAGGTCTTGACGATGCCAATGTTCTCGTCTGCGTATTCCTTCGATATTCCTTTAATGACTTCGTCGGCTCGAGAGGTGATATCCACCGCGTTGCCTTCTTTCGTCTTCGAAAGGGCAAGGACGATACTGTCGTTCCCGTTCATACGGGCGATACGGGTTCGCTCGGCAATCGTGTCTTCAATCGTGGCGACATCGCTTAGATGAACGAGCTGACCCTTACCGCCGGGATTGCGAGGATTGGAGACTGAGAACACGAGGTTGCGGAGTTCGTCAACGCTCTTGAATTCGCCTTGTACGCGAACGGAATACTCTTGCGTTCCCGAGAGCAGCTTGCCTGCCGGAACGTTCAAAGTGGCGGCGTTCACAACCCGCTCGATATCGGCGATGCCGATGCCGTACTGAACCAGCTTATCTAGCTTCAGGCGAACCTGGATTTCTCTCAGGTCGCCGCCGAGGACGTCAGCAGAGGCGACGCCGGGAATCTGGCCGAAGCGGTCTTTGAGCTTATCGTCGATCAGGTCGCGAAGATCGCGGCTGCTGAGCTTGGAACTTGAGAAAGATAGGTACAGAACCGGCTGGCTTGAGGTGTCCTGCTTGCTAACGGTTGGCTTGAGCGCATCTTTCGGCAAGCTGTTGATGACGGTATCGACCTTGGAGCGGACATCATTAAGCGCTCGGTCGGCGTCGACGCCGATTTCAAAAGAGCAGACGACCAGCGAGAAGCCTTCTCTCGAAGTGCTCGTTACCTCGCGGATGCCTTCAACGCCGGAGACCGCCTCTTCAACCTTTCGGGAAACCAGGTTGTTGATTTCTTCCGGTCCCGCGCCCGGGTACGACGTAACAATCGTGACGACGCCGAAGCTAACGTCTGGGTTTTGCTCCAGACGCATCGAGGTGTACGACTTCCAGCCGAGGATGATCGCGGCCAGCATGATCATCAGCACGAATACTGGCCTGGTTATTGCAGCTTTTGTTAGGTTCACAAGTTCCTCTACCCTTGATTAAGAAAGATCAGCCTTGTCCGGCTTCAGATTTGTCCTTGGTTGCAACTTTGGAATCCTGGGTGCGCACCGTATCGCCATCCTTCAGGTTGTTTTGTCCCTCGATGACTAACTGAGCTCCCGCCTGAACGCCCCGGATTTCAACAACGTCGTTCTCGCGCACGCCAAGCTCTACCTTCACCCACTTGGCTTTGCCGTTCTCCACAACAAACACACCCTTTGCTCCGTTGCGCTCGACGACAGCGGCGACCGGCGCGCTGAGCGCGTTGGCAACCGTCTTTGTCTTAATGAGTCCCGCGGCGAACATTCCCGTTTGGATGCGGGGATCGACTCGGTCAAGCTGGATGCGCAAGTTATACAAGCGCCCTACTTCGGAACCGACCGGGCTAATAGCAGCCACATGGCCGGAAATCGGCTGGTCTATGGCGTTAATCTTAACGACAACCTGCTGACCGACGTGCACGTAGGGCACCTTGTCTTCTGCGACTTGGCCCTCAAAGTAGAGGCCAGCGTTTCCGACAATGCGGGCAACTACGCCGCCGGCAGAGAGTTGAGTGCCGATTTGAGTTGGGCGGCCGGAGATCCTGCCGCTATACGGAGCGCGAATGATCGCGTCGTCAAGCTGCTGCTTGGCGATGGTTGCTTGGGCAAGCGCACCCTGAAGGGCGGCACGAGCGCCAAGCACCTGATCGTTATAGAGCACGTCCAGCTTCTTCGAAGCGCGCGCGCTGTTCAGGCTCTCTTGGGCCTGACGCACAGCCTCTCTGGCAACTTGGATGTCCTCGTCGCGCGAGCCGTTCTTGATCATTAGCTGGTTCTGCAGAGCAGAGTTATAAGCCGTTTGCGCGGAGATAAAAGCGTTGGTGTCTTGATCCAGCCGCTGCTTGGTGATCGCGCCTTGATCGAACAGAACCTTTGTGCGGTCCAGCTGTTTCTGCGCTGTTTCCATCGCCGATTTGGCGCTTCTGACGGCCCATTCAGACTGCGTTCGCTCTTCGGTTCGTGCACCAGCGAGCAGCTTCGCAAGGTTTGCCTTGGCTGACCGCAACGAGGCGTCCGCCTGCGCAACCTGCGCGCTCGACTTGTCGGGGCCGATCTGCGCGTTCGCCATCGCCTGAGACACCTGAGAGCGAGCGGTTTCAACCGCGGCAAGCGCGCTTTGGTAACCAGCCATCAGGTTGGTGGTTTCTTGGCGGGCAATTTCCTGCCCTGCGCTGACCTGATCCCCATCCTTCACGCTGACGGAAACAAGGCGACCGGCAAGCTTTGCACCTACCGAAGAATCGTCGGACGTGACCATGTCACCGGAGATCGAGATTGATTCGCTCAGCTCTCGGGGAGTGATGGGTTGGGTTACAACCAAGCTGGTCTTATCAGAGAGTAGCGCTTGGGTTTCCCGCGCCTCTTTTTGTGCTTGGCGGTTTACGCAGCCAACCGCAAGGATGGCCACGAAGCCGGAAAGAATGATGTTTGCGCGTCTCATTTAGATTTCTCCTGGTTAGGGGTCACGTATGCGATTCCCAGCGCGCGGTTCAGGTCCGCGACCGCGCTGAGGTAGTCGTATCGAGTGTTTACGTAATTCGTTCGAGCCCTCGTTAAGTTGGTCAGGGCGTCGGTTACTTCGAGGCGGATCGCTTCACCGGCGTTGTAGCGCAACTCGGCAAGGCGATAGGTTTCTTCGGCGAAATCGAGCTGATGCTTGGCAACGTCCAGCTTGCTGGCGATGTTGCGCAGGTTCGTCGCGTCTTGGCTAACCTCTAAACTGACCGCCAAACGGGTTTGGTTGAGCGTGTTCAGATTGAGGTACTCGTCCTGTTTTGCTTCCGCCACTCGGGCATGGGTGATGCCGCCATCGAAGATCGGCCAGGTTAGGCCAACCGTAACAACCGTCAGGTGATTCGGGCTGACCGATGGGAATAATGTGCGATTATGGTTGGCACTCACTTGCATACTCGGCGCGAGACCCAATGATTGACCTTTTGTAACCTGGTGAAGCGCGATGCCGGTCTGCACCAAGCCGAGGATTTCCGGTCGGTTCTCGTCAGCCTGCTTCTTGAAGGCCGACTCATCGAGATTAATCACGGCGACATCAGTCGTCGGCGCGAGGGTGAAGGGAGTGTCGATAGGGCGCCCCAGGGTGCTATTGAAAGCCTGCTTTGCCTGGTCTAAGTTATTCTGCGCGGTGATCAGGTCCGACTTCGCTTGCTCGGCCTGGGTGGCGAAGTTGAGCACATCCACCTTAGCCTTCGTTCCGACCTTGAGCTCCAATTCGGCGTTCTTAAGGCTCAAATTGGCCGCATCGAGCGCCTTCTGGCTGACATCGACAAGCTCCTGAGCTTGCAGCACCCGGTAGAAAGCCTTTCGGATATCGCGGGCGACGTCGTTCTCCGCCGCTAGCATGGCGTACGACTGGGCGCGCAGGCCCGCATCCGCGGCCTTGATACCGAGCCGGAGAGTGCCGTTGATATCGACCGGGAATGTCAAACTTGCTTGACCCAACCGCTGAAGACGCGAAGATGAGTTTAAGTCTGCAGAGAGCTGGGTTGGCAAGTCGGCGTATTGCGTTTTGTACGTGAGCCCAATCTGCGGATAGAGGGCGCCGTAAGCCTCGCGCAGCCTCTGGCGAAGCTTCTCGTAGCCGATTTTCGTTGCCTTGACCGTGAAGGCGTTTTGAATGCCGATGTTTACGGCTTCATCCACCGTGAGCGCAGGCGTCTGCGCTGTTAAAACTAAACCAATCGCTGCTGGCCAAATCACCCTTTTGTCTCCTCCTGTGCTTCTAATCCTTTCATGTGGCCAAGCATTTCTTCGAAGAACTCACGCGCGGCTTCAAACTTGAAGATCATGAGGCCGGCGCCGGTTGGGTGTTTCACCACCAGCAGCTTGTCCCCCGCCACAATCTTCATGTCCGACCTTGCCTCAGCGGGGATGACGATTTGACCTCGCTCTCCCACCGTGGCAGTTCCGTAGAACCCCATGTCGCACTCCTTCATGCTTTGCACCACATATCACACATTTCACACTTATTATACACGTCATTCTGATCGCGTGTTTCGTATCTTGTGATATCCAATGCTTTGGCCTGCCGTTATCATAGCCGCGTGTTCGTACATTCCCAATCTGAATGAGGGCTTTGGGCCCATCGACAGCCGCAACCATAGGGCCTTAAGCCTCACCTTCCTACGCTTCAGCCCCTCGGATCGTGTGCTTTCAAATCGCGAAAGAGAGTTCAGTTTTAGAGTTACAAGCGCGAACGATTTTCGCCAAGTGCCTGGACTGCTGGAGGACCAGGAGACCGAGCGGCTGGCGTTTAAGTGGAAGCGCGGCTTTGCCAAGGGCGATTTGGAAGTGGAGGTTCCCTTCCTGTTTCGCGGCGGCGGATTCTTGGACCCGATTATCCTTGGCTGGCACGAGCACATCCTGCACTGGGTCGAGCCGGGCCGGGCGGAAGCGCCCAGCGGACGCTCGATTGTTGAAGGTCCAGGATTTAGTTTTGGGTCTGCGGGCGGTCTCGGCGATATTTCCGTGTTTTGGAATCAGCGATTGAACGGGCATTGGTCGTGGTCGTCGGGCGTTAAGGCGCCGACCGGCAACGCGCATACGCTGATGGGCAGCGGGGCGTTTGATGCGGGTCAGATGATGAAGTATGTGGGGCGATTGGGCAAGGGCTGGTCGTTTCACGGCGAGTTGGGTTTGATCGCTCAAGGCAAGCCGACGGTGCTGCCGGGCGGACGCGGGCTGGTGCATCAGGAAGGCATGGCGCTGACGTGGCAGCCGAACTCGCGGGATAACTGGGTGGCTCAGTGGCAGGCGGAGGCTTCGGCGTTGCAGCTTGGCATCCCCGGCAGCGACGCCACTCACCGGATGTTGGTGTTTGGGTATCAGCGGCGGCTTTCTAATCGTGAAGTGCTGGAGCTCTGCTTTATGGAGGATCGGGACGTCTTTAACGGCCGCTGGCCGGAGGGTGCGAATATCGCGCCAGACTTCTCGATTCAGGCGGGCATTACGCTTCGCTACTGATTCGGCTTGGCGCAGCCGATAACGTAGTGGTAGAATTGCAGACTCGCTGCCCGCTCGTCTAATGGCAGGACGACAGGTTCTGGCCCTGTTAATCGAGGTTCGAATCCTTGGCGGGCAGCCAAAGTTTCATTAGCATCAGCTAATAAACCTGGCTCGCGCGGCACGGATCATTGAAGTCGCGAGCGAAGCGAGAGACGCCAATAATCCTTGGCGGGCAGCCACTATTGTTGGCCTTTGGCCAACATATTTGTCTCCCGACACGGATCATTGAAGCTTCGAGCGTCAGCGAGGAGCGCCAATAATCCTTGGCGGGCAGCCAAATTCCCTTTTGACGTCAGAAGCTATCAGAGCTTGATCCTCAGTCTTCGCTCTTAATCCCAGGATGCTCTGGCGAAGCCATCTGTCTTGCCAACTTGAATATCTGGGACCCAAAGTCTTCAATCTCGCGATGCTTCACATTCGAGGCCATGACCACCGTGAGGTCAAGCGATTGGTTGAAGTACGCCACGGTATCGAAGTATCCATTGCCGCCGGCGAAAGCCCAACCGCTGCCGGGCTTCGCGCTCGGGCCATACACATTCGGGAGCCAAAGGCCAAGAAGCTTTTGAGAAAAGACCTTGCCAGGGGTTCCGACCGCCCGCGCCCACTTTGCGAGATCGCTCATTGTGGAGAGCATGCCGCCGTTCCCCCGCAGATTCCAGCCGGGGCCATCATAGAACCAGAAGTGATCCAGCGGCGAGCCCCAATCTTCCCCGCCAAGCTCGTAGCCGTGAGTGAGCATTCGGCGACTCCACCGCGGGCGAATATAGCCTATCGAGGGGCAGTCGGCGGGCCCAAATTCCACTTTGCGCAACTCATCTTCAAACTTGCCATTTGTAATGCGCTCGATGACCATCGCGAGCAGCGAGTAGCCCGAATTTGAATACAAATATCCCTTCCCGGGCGGATAGACCAGCTTGCACTGATTGATCTTTTCGAGAAGACCCTCTCGGGTCATCGGCTCGTAGTCATCGCCAAAGATATCTGGCAGCCCGGCGCGATGCTTCATGACGAGGTCGATGGGCAAGGCGGCTTTGTTGCCTCTCAGCGGCAGGTATTTGCCGAGGGTGTCGCTCGTCGAAAGCCTCCCTTTGACCACAAGATCCCATAACGCAAGCTGGGCCATGGGCTTTACGATCGAGCCGATATCGACGACCGTCTGGCCAGACCAAGGCACGTTGAGCGCGCGGTTGGCAAGGCCGAGACCCCGCTCATAGACCGGAACGCCATGAACCTCCACCCGCACGTAAGCTTGGTAACCCTTTGACTCCGCTTGTGCGAGCAGCGCCGACATATCGGCCTGAGCGGAGAGAGCAACCAAGAGTAATCCAGCGCGCATTTGGCAAGATTGTGATTGATGGTCAATAAAAATGAAAAACTTTGACCATGCCGATGACGATTCCTCAGATGCGGGCATTAAGCGGCCCGACCACGGTTGCGATATTCGACCTCATTTCAACGAGCGGTCCGCTAACGCCAATTCAAATTCAGCGGGGCGTTCGGATGCGATCAAAGGGGGTGTTCTACCATCTGCATAAGCTGCAGGAAGTTGGGCTGATTGAGCGTATTGAGGCGGGCGGTAAGACGTGCTACCGGAAAAGGAGCGGCGTGGATAATTTGGAGCAAGGCTATGCGGGCCCAGAGTATGAGAAGATGGCTGCGAAGTTCGTGAACGCGCGGCTAAGGGATGCTAGTCGGCGGTTTAGTGAAGCGGCTTCGTTGAGCGCGTCTCAGCCTGAGTTGGTGGCATTTCAGAAGATCGTAACGGCGCGAGTGAGGGTTTCCCGCGGGAAGGCGGAGGCATTCGCGAAAGGGCTCGAGACCCTTGTGCGAGAGTTCTCAGAGCACGGAAGTGGGCAGTTGGCTCAGCTGACGTTGGTCGTCAGCCCAATTGTTGGCGCGGATTGAAGGCGAGTCATCAATTGCTAAGCCGGATCTTTGTGACTAGCGCACCAATGCGATTTACCGCTGCTTCGGGCGAGCAGGTGGCGGTGTCGATGCGCAAGTCAGCGGTGGGCAAGGGCTCGTATTCCCGGTTTGCCACCGCTTCCCAGTCGGGCAGCTTGTGCCCCTCAATATCGGCTTTTCGAGTCTCGACGCGCTGCTTGTGCTGACTGGCGTCCGAGCAGACGATTTCCACCTCGATGCACGGGACTCCTGCCTCGGTGGCGACCGCCTTCCAAGCTTCGCGAGTGATGGCGATTGGGTTTACGGAATCGGCGATTACTGTTCGGCCAAGAACCAGGTTGTCTTTGGCAATTTCATACGCCGCGCAATAGCCGGCAGGGCCGATATCGCCGGTGATGAGGCCGGAGCGGATGATCGCCTGCTCGATGGAGTCGATTCGGATGAGGGTCGCGCCGAGCTGCTGCGCCAACTGGCGGGCAATTGTGGTTTTGCCGACGCCGGGCAGTCCTCCGAAGACGATGAGCACGGGTTGGAGACTCTCCAGACTGTCGGAGTCTGCCTCCAAAAGAAGTCTGGCAAAAAACGCAACGCGATCCGTGCCTTTAGCTACTTCCGTAAGCCCTACCCGTCCGTGCCTCCCGTTGGATGCTGCAAACTCTTGTAGCGAACTCAAGTACATTCTCTCGTTAAGGGAAAGACCTGGATATGAATGAATCAGATCCATAAAGTCGCGATAGCTGAGGAGCATGCTGTCCTCATAATGATTTGCGCAAAACTTTCGAAAGGCCTCGGTTGCTTCATCCATTAGCAGACATCATGCGTCAAGCATTGCCCAGATTGTAACGCTAACGACCATCAAGTCAGGCAGTCTGCCTGTTCCTTCAACGATAAGCACCGGCCGGACTCTACTCAGCGCTCTCGATCTTAATGAATCGACGGCGGGATATCGGGCAGGCTGTCATCTTCCTCGTCGTCGAAACCTAGAACAATCTGAATCAGCATGCCCGCCTTGAAGGTGTAGGTGTTATCGACCGTTGCTCCCTTATGGTCGAAGTGGTAGTTGTATTCAAGAAAGCCCGCCTTGTTATGAATTGTTGAGGGCTTGCCAAGCTTCTGGACCACCATCTCCGACGTATCGCCGATCTTCACTCCTTTACCGGTCGCCAGCTTCGTGAGGGAGCGATGCGTGAGCTTGCGGTCACCGTAACTGTCGTCACTACCCGTTGCTCCAAGGGACGGAACGGCGTAGCCTTCTTGCCGAACAAGCTTGCGATCCCTGGTCAGGATCAATGATTGGATTGCTCCATCGCAGTCGTAGCTCCTGACCAGATACCAACCACTCGCCTTATCCCAAACCGCGATATTCTTGTCCTGCTTTGGGCTGAAGACGTAGCCCGCCAGGGACTTTTCCTCCCACTTTGGCCTCGCGGGGCCGTGATGACCCCCGTGCAAGAGGAGGAGGGCGATCAAGACCTTTGTCATAGAGATACGATATCACAGAATTAGAGGAGTCGCGGCTAGTTGGAGTTCGGAAACATCATCGCAAGTCCTGGGGCGTCAATCCAGTCTTCTTAGCAATCCTGGAAAGCATCTTCGGACCTACTTCCTCGCGATCATGAAACGCAAAGACAAAGTCTGGAAAAGACTCATGGCTCAAAACGCGGTGTGATCCGGTTGTTCGCTTTATTTCCCATCCCTTGCCGATTAGCACCCTCAACAGTTCCTTGGCGCTAACGGAAGTCCATTCGCTCACGCTGCTTCAAAGGACACGGATAATAGCTGCCCCGACTGGTCATTCTCAAGTCGATCAGCGAGCACGCGCAACGCTAATGCCTGAACCTTTTGGATTGCTTCGTCGCGCGTTGATCCGTAAGCCATGACTCCAGCAAGTTCTGGCGCCTCCGCGATCCAGCGGCCGTCAACTTCAAGCTCGGTTTCAATTAGAACCGTCATACGCAATCTATTGTATCGCGAGTCTGGCGCCAGATCAGAAGTGGATGGACGGTGCCGGAAGATTTGCCGGGTTTTGTCCCTATTATCCTGGTGTGAATGCGGGCTTTTCGAACGCTAGTGATAGAATGTAACTTGATTTGGAGATTATTTGACATGTTTTTTAAGAGACTGTTTTCTGTTTGCTCCCTTGTGAGTGTTGTCGTTTCCGCGCAGGCGCAGATAGCGGTTAGCCTCGCCAACGATTTCAGCATCAGTAACGGCAATCCAAACGGGGCATGGGCCTATCAGGATGACTCCACCTACCTGAGCGTCCAGATTCCCCTTAACAACGGCAATCCGCTGTACCCAGCAGTGTCAAACGGCTATTGGGGACTGGGAAACAACCTTAATACGGACACGCCTGACTTGTTCAAAGCACAGGTGAGTGGCTCAAGTGCGGGAGAGACCGATTTAGATTTTCTGGCGGGGGACATCGTTGGCCACTCGCCGAACAACGGCACTTATCTGTACGAGCGTTGGATTGCCCCTTCTAACGGATCGATCAGCAACCTATCGATGCTTGTTTGGTACGCGCACTCGGTTGTGAATCGCTCCAGCGATTACGTCCTGCTGGACAATGCAACATCGCTGACTTCTGGCACGGCTAGCAAAGGCAATTCTGACCGCAGCAATGCATTCTCCTACAACAATGCCGGATTCTCCGTAGTTGCGGGCGATGTGATTTCGTTTGGAATTAGGAAATCGCCTGGGCAGGACTTCGGTTCGCTCATCGGCGAATCGTTGGACTTCACCTTCACGCCAACCGCTGTACCGGAGCCCGCCAGCATGGCATGCCTGGGCCTTGGTGTGGCGGCGCTGATCCGAAAGCGACGCGCTACGAAGTAAGAGTCTTTGCTTGAACGGGGAAGGAAGCTAGGCTCCTTCCCCGTTTTGCTGCTAATTGGGTTGGACGCTTACGCTGGTGGCGTGAACGAATCCGCTGGCAATCTTCCACCGCTTGCCGGTGCGGATGTCTCCGGCACAGACGTCACATACCCAGACCTGAATCTTGCCCATCGTATCTGTGTTCTTGTTGGTGGTGAGAGATGCCCAAGTCCCCAGATCGCCGCCAAAGTCGATGTCCAATACGTTGGCGATCACGCACTTGCTTGTGCCGGTCTTCCAATTGACCTCGTACATCCATTCTTCGCAACCTGCCGAACCTGCGTAAAATCCGTCCCGAATCCAGCATCGATCAGACCTGGCACTTGTATAAGCAACCCGGTGGGGACCATCAAGATCAAAGCAGAGATTGTACTTACGCCCGCTTCGTTCAACTATTGCGGTATCCATCGACTCGGTTCTGCCCGTTCTATCCGCGCGTGTGGTCACTGGGCCGTTGCCAACGACTCTGATTGTATGACCGTCAAGGACAAAGTAGTCCTCACCACCATTAATATTGAAGCTGACGTCCCTTCGCGGAGGACGGCTATGACTCAACGCTAGACGGCCGTTCTTCGTTACGTACGCTTCAAAGTCGAAGGGCGGAGACCATCCGTGCGAAGTTCCCCTCTGGACCGCATGCCATCGGTCAAAGATTGCTACACCGCGCGCGGGCCAGCCGAGATCTCTTGTGTTGATCGCGCTGAAACATCCGGTAGCGACGATCCTCCGCCGCTTTGTTCTGATGTCGTATTCAACAAGGCGGTGACCAGAGTCACCATGAGGACCTATGCCGCGTGGCACCGTATCGCACTCAATCCACGCAATGCGGTTCTTACCGACCCACTGAACTCCCCAGCGGTCGCCACGCCCGTGGGTTAGCGCGCGCCGCGACTTGCCATGGAAGTCGGACAGATACACCTGATAGTAGCTGCGCCGATGATCTTGATAATAGAAGCGCGCAGAATAGGCTACCAGCGGCTCGAACTGATGCCTAGAAAGGAGGAGCGCGGCGAGGGCAAGCATGTCTTGATTAGATTGTAACGCTGACGACCATCGCATCGGCGGTCCGTCTGTTCCTTCAATGACTACCGAGCGGCTGGAGGCGTTTACCGATGGCGTGATCGCTATCATCATCACCGTCATGCTGCTGGAGTTCAAGACACCGACCGGGTCCAGCATCACCGACTTGCAGGCCACGTGGCCGCTTCTGGTCAGCTACACACTGAGCTATGTCAATCTCGGCATCTACTGGAACAACCACCATCACATGTTTCAGGCGGTGGAGCATCTTAACGGCAGGGTTCTCTGGGCAAACCTGCACCTATTGTTCTGGCTTTCGATGATTCCCTTTGCAACGAACTGGGCAAGCGTGAGTTCCTACGCGCCGACTCCGGTGGCGATTTACGGAATAGTTCTACTGCTTGCAGGGGCCGCGTACTCCCTGCTCACGCGAGCGTTGGTGAGCGCGAACGGGAAGGATTCGGTATTCGCGAAGGGCTTGGGCAGCGATACGAAGGGATTCGCCTCGCTGATTATCTACACCATCGGGGTGGGGGTGGCCCACTTCCAGCCCTACGTTGCGTTCGGACTTTACGTGGTGGTTGCAGTCATGTGGTTCATTCCAGACCGCCGCTTTGAGCGCGCTCGCCAAGAATCTTGAACGTTCTTACGAAACTCAGTAGCCGGAAACCAGTTGGCGCTGCGCGCAATTTACTAGGAACAGGCCTCCACACAGCTAACGCTTGGTTTTAGCCATCCACGCGGTCATTGGACCTCCTCTATCTAGGCAATAGTCGTTAACCTCGACCAAAAGTCTGAGCGCTGTACTGCTCGGGAACCGTGGGAGTTGGAACGACGGGCGGCTTTCCATTCCACCAAGCCTTTGGATGAGCGTTTGCCCAAGGGAACGTCTGGCCCTTATTCGACCACACGACTCCGCGCACCATGTCCACCGTCTTCAACATGAATCCGCGGCGAGTGGGAACCCATAGCTGCTGGGTGTAAGAGATACCGTTTCGTTCGATGTTTCCCTTTTCAATTCGGTTCTTCCATTCGGAGCGGAGCAAAGCGACATATCCATCTTTCCCCTTCTTGGCGAACTGCAATATCTGCCACTTTCGGCTAACGTTCTTGACATCACCTATGTCATGGAAGGTCTGGTAGATGTCTGGATACCGATGGTCGACACCATCGTAATCGGTATAGGTGAACCCGACGATGCAATTCCGAACCCAAAATCCGACGGCTTTGTCATGATCCGTGGACACATACTCCCGCTCGTACTGGCGCAGTTCATTTTCTACAAATCGCCGTGCAGCTGCAAGATCGGCATCTGCCGATTGGCTAGACGGCGACTGCAAGATGGCAAGGCTTACCGCAAACACATGCATCAATAATGCTGACGATAGAGCGGTGCCAAATCGTTACAGCTACGGGACAAACGAATTGGGCCGCCCTGGGGAAGGACGGCCCATTATGAGTCAGTGGAGGTTAGAGGATGGTAGTGACGTGTTAAGCTGCGCGCGCGATGGCGGCAAGCGGCATGAAGTGCGCCTCCGATGGGTCCATCACGTAATCTTCAAATCCTTCAAGGACCTTTTGGAGCCTTGCCTTCGTATGGCGCTCCTTGTCCTCAACGCTAGACACGACGTCGATGATTTGGTAGGCTCCGCACCCATAGAGTTTATCTTTCATGCCGCAAAGCTCATCAAAACTCGTTTCGTCATAGGATGACTTGGCATGGTCCAAGAGCAGATTGAACCGCTCAAGGCCAGATTCCTCGATATGGCGTTGAAGTTCCATACCGAACACTTTCATCTCGTCGGGAGTGACAACTCCGCCAAGGCTGGCTTCGACAAACCCGCCGTTTTCGTAGACGCTGATCAAATACATTTTTCCCTGCTACCCCTTTCAAGGCCAAATCGGCCTTCCTGTTTTGCATTTCCGCGTTTCGTGGGATAGTAATCCCCGTATTTCACGCGGCGCAGGCATAAACTGGTAACAGTTGGGGGATCAGGTTGCCGGAAGGAATTCGCGCCAGCGATCGGACTCCGCTACTTCCTTCAGAATCTTATTGCGTTCTTTCAGAAAACGCTCCATGTAGCCTTTGAGGAAGATCATTTCAACCGCTAGCCCAAGCAAGCCGTAAGGGCAGGTAAACGTGAGGCTGTCCCGCATGCGGGTGCCCTCGTGAGCTTTCTCAAATCTGTGCTCGTGGCGTAACTGCTTGAAGTCGCCCTTTACCATTTCGTCCACAAACAGATGGGGCTGATCGAACTTGGTTATCCGCACTGATAGGTCGCGCCAAGCGAGGAGGTGTCGCGCGCGCCATGTAACCTCGCCGTCCGCCCCAATAAGGCCGCTTGTGACTCCCGCAACGGCTGTTTCCCGTGTCGCGCCAGTTGATTCCTGGTGCAGATCAATGGAGCGAGCAAGATCGAAAACCCGCTGAAGCGGGGCATTGATAATCGTGACCAGTTCGATGGTCGCCATGCGACTTCTAAGTGGTTGGCTCTTGGCTGAGATACTTCCGGTATTGATCGGATTCCGCAGCCTTCTTAATCGCGGCCGCCCGCGCCTTCATTGCTGACTTAAACCTGCCACCAACAAATGGAGAACCTGCGGGAATACCGAATGGGCCACGGGCGAACTCGTAGGTGATGCTATCGCGCATCGTAGTGTTGCCATCCTCTTCCGCAAAGCGGCGCTCGTAGACGAGGCGCTTGAACCCGCCTTTTGTCATCGACTCAGCAAAGTAAAGGGGGCTTTCGAAGGCGACCGTCTGCATCGTTACTTCCCCGCCTCCGATGTACTTCTTGTAAACAACCTCTGCGCCTGCCGTAAGGCCCCCCTTTGGGGCGCCGCTCTTGACTTCGTCGCCAACGGTCTCTTTAATGAAATCAGTATTTCGGGCAAGGTCGAAGACTCGTTGTTCGGGAGCCTTGATGGTGGTTAACAGTTCTACTTTTGCCATGAGGATGATGTTCGAGCTTGCAATGGATTACTTAACTAAGAGTGTTTCACGTAATGCTAACAAAAAGCAAAAAGACCCTGCTGCCGTAGCAGCCGGGTCTCTTCCAAAACTTCGGATCGCTTAGGCTTCGTGCGGGTAAACGGCCACCCGGCGACGGTCACGCGGACCTTCGAACTTAACCTGTCCGGCAACGAGCGCAAACAGCGTAAAGTCTTTGCCGATGCCAACCCCAGGACCCGGATAGAACTTGGTGCCCTTCTGGCGAATGAGGATGTAGCCTGCGCCCACGACTTCGCCGCCATAGCGCTTCACGCCACGACGCTGAGCATTGCTATCGCGGCCGTTACGGGTTGAACCTTGACCTTTTTTATGTGCCATTTACTTGCCTGCCTCTACCTTGGTGATGCGAAGCGAGGTGAACGGCTGTCGATGGCCCCAGCGCTTGCGCTCATTCTTCTTAGGCTTGTAGTTGAAAGCGTTGATCTTCTTGGCTTTGCCTTGCTCCACGATTTCACCGTGGACCTTTGCGCCCTTAATGAACGGGGAGCCGACAGTCACTTTGTCGCCTTCCGCTACGAGCACGACTTCGGAAAGCTCAACCTTGGCGCCGACGTCTCCTTCCAGTTTTTCAACTCGAATAACGTCATCCTTGGCAGCTTTGTATTGCTTTCCTCCAGTCTTTACAATCGCGTACATTGAAAATCTCCTGCACCGTCTTGGCGCAAGAGAGAAGATTGGCATAAATAGGGCCCCGCCGTCAAGTGCCTATTATGCGGCTGGGTTCGCGCGCCGCGTGATAACCGCAACAAGTGCAGGGTCAAAGCGCCCCGGATCGCTCAGGAAGCCCTTGCCTTCATTCTCAGCCACCTCGACGAGGACCGCCAGGATGCGTCCAAGCAAAGGAATTCTAGTGCCCGAAAGGCCATTGGGGCCAGTGCCATCGTAGCGCTCCTCAGCGCCCTGCAAACCAGGAAGCAGAAGGCGAAACTCTTCGGATTTATCGAGCGACTCTACGCCGGCATAGCCGCCTGCCTCAAAGGCATTGCGGTAACCGTGGAAAACCATGATTAGCGCACGAAGAATCAGGGTCTGCACTGAGGTGAGCTGCAACTCCTCAGCAAGCTTGGTGATGGTGGGATTGAGTCGGGCAAGCAGCTTTTCTCCCTGGGCGCGGTCCTGCTGGCGGAGACGGCTCATCGCTTTCTCAACATCGACGACTTCTCGACGGGGAATCGACTCATTGCCAGGAGCGGCAATTACCACGCGATTGCGGCCCTGCCGTTTCGCTTCGTAGAGCGCTCCGTCAGCGGCCCTGATAAGTCCCTGGGGCTCCGCTCCATTCATTGCGATATCGGCAACACCAAAACTGGCGCTGATGTGCCGGAGCGCGCCGCTACGTGTGAAGTATTGGATAGCTTCGATTTCTTGGCGAATTCGGTCGCACAAGGTGGCAGCCTCTTCGGCAGTGGCGTTAGGGAGGATGAGGGTGAACTCTTCCCCGCCGTATCGCGCGGCCATATCGTAGGGCCTCACGGAGCGGCGTAGGACTTCTGCGACTTGCCGTAGCACTTCGTCTCCCGCCTCGTGTCCCTCTTCCTCGTTAAAACTTCGGAAATGATCAACGTCCACCATCACGACGCTGAGCGCGCGGTGCGTTCGTTCCGCTTCGATCGTGCGAACGTGGAGGAACTCCTGCATCGAGCGGTGATTGCGGATGCCGGTGAGAGCATCATGGCTGGCCCACTTCTCCGCCAACTCGTACATCTGGCTGGAGTTGATGGCGAGCGCCAGGTGCTCGGCCAGAGTCGGGAAGATTTCGCTGTTCTCAAGGAAATTGACATCTCCTTCCTTACCGATCATTTCGATGACGCCCACGAGGCGATCGCAAATGATGAGGGGGAGGCAGCAGACTGCGCCGGCGCGCAGGTAGCAGAACTTGGCTTCCAGGTTCGCGCTCAGAAGATTGTCGATTACGTTGTCAACGATGAGCGGCTCGCGGCGGCTAGCAACAAGATCGGCGATGCACGATTGACCCACGTTCACGCTGAGGCGCCCGAGGATTTCGGTGCCTTTGCGGTTTACGCCGACGCTGGCAACAAGCTCCATGCAGTCAGGATCGTTTGGATCGCAAGTCCAGATAAGAGTTGCTGCAAGATCAGCGGAGCTGGCAATTTCGTGGGCGGCGGCAATACAGGTTTGCGAAACCGTCACGTGCATGGTCAGCGCCTTGCCAAGGCGCTTAAGAATATTCGCCACCCGCCAACCCTTGGTCGCCTGGCCCTTCGCGCGCTTTTCTTCTTGCGCGTTGACCATTAAGACAAAGATTTCATTTCCACCCCGCGACGAGCGAGCGCTGAAGTAACGGACGCCATCGTAGTAGAGCGCTCCGTGACCGGCATGCGCGCCACCTTCCATCAGGCCCGCAAGCGGCGTCTTCAGCAGGTTCATATCCGGCCGGAAGAATGGCACCTTAACGGCAATTCCCCAGGTTCGCGCCGGGTAGCCAAGCGGATCAATAATCGCTACGCCAAGCTCGTTGGGGTCGAAAGACGAAATGAGGGCGGGTGCAGGCAGATCGAGAATGATCTTGTCGCCATCGCAGAGGTTGATCTCAAGCGGAAATGCAGCGCCAGCGGCTTCCCTCGATTCAAGCGTAGAGATTCCGAATTCTTTTAAGAGCTTGGCAAGCTGCGCGCGCGAATCGTGGTTGGCCATCCGTTACCAGTAATTGTCGGTAGTATTTAGCCGCGCCTCAACGGGGAAACTCGATGAATCTTCGGAGGCGGCGCAGCGTCAAGGGAAAGGTATGAAGCTTGCTGGTTGGATTGCATTACTGATTGCGCTATTTGCACTTGCCGGTTGTGGCGGCGGAGGGGGAGGCAACAACGCGACCCTGACGTATATCACCAACTGGGCGAATGCGGGGAGCGCCACCGGCGGGCAATCTCAGCGCGTTACCCTTACCGATCTGAGCGGGACCCTCATCCAAAGCTTTACCGTTGATAACGGCACGAACTCTGTTCAGTTTACGGGCTTAGCGCCGGGCAGCTACGTGATTACAAGCCAACTTTTTAGCCTGCTTGACCTAGGCGGCATACAGACCGGTGAGATGGACGCCCAAGTTGACGTTAATGGCAACACGACATTTACTTCGTCTGTTGGCGATTTACCGTCATCGGTTGTCGTTTCTCCTGCTTCCGCCAGCTTCGCGGCGCAGCATACGGTTCAGTTCTTTGCCCGGCTGGTAAACGGCGCTGGGGTAGCGACTTTCAATGCGCCGGGAACCTTTACTTGGGCGACTCTCGGCGGGAATTCAACGGTTTCTTCGACGGGCGTGGTGCTTGGGCAATCGGCAGGCAGCGGATCGGTAAGGGCAACTCACAGCACGACGAACCTCCTTGGCGCTGCGACGCTCTCGATTTCGAATCCGGTGATCAAGACCACGAAGTGGACGGTCATTGTCTTTCTAAATGCCTCGAATGACCTTGATTCGTTTTCTTACGGCACGAATGTGCCGCAAATGATGCGGGCGGCAGGAAACCCAGACATGCGGTTCGTGCTGCAGTGGAAGCAAGCCTTCATCAACGGGGAATCAACGACCCCATCGTTCGTTGGAACGCGGCGAATGGTGCTGGGAACCACGAAGAACGAGCTGGTTCAGGATATGGGAACGGGCGTTGACATGGGTTCCTTCCAAACGATGAGCGACTTCATCACTTGGTGCAAAACCTACTATCCCGCCCAGCGCTATTGCCTGGTGGTTTGGGATCACGGCAACGGCTGGAGGCGCTCCAAGATGGCCCAGCGGCGCGGGGTGAGCTATGACGACGACACCGGCAACCACATCGACACGTGGCAGCTTCAACAGGCGATTCCTTCGAAGGTGGACATCCTTGCGTGGGATGCGAGCCTGATGCAGATGTCGGAAGTGGCCTACGAAGTGAAAGACTTAGCTTCGTACATTGTGGGAAGCGAGGAAAGCCCTCCCGGGCAAGGCTATCCGTATGACACCATCTTTGCCAAGTTCCGCGATAACCCGGATGACACGACGCTGAACCTTGCGAAGGCGTTTGTAGATAAGACTCTTGCGGTGCCGGATTACGCCAGCCGGAAGATCACACAGAGCGTCATCGACCCAACCAAGTTGCCGGCGCTGGCCAACTCCGTGAAGAGCCTTGGGGCGACGATGGTAACAGACATCGGCCAACTTCAGACGATCGTGCCCGCCGTACGTTCGGTGGCGCAGAAGTACGAGTCAGACAACCGCTACTTCTTCGATCTCGAGGATATTTGCAACCGGCTCAACGGCTCGCCGGGCATTCCGCCCGACGTCGTTACGGCGGCAAACGCGGTAATTCAGTCGATTGGGGCAGCAGTGGTTTACGAGGGACATAACACGAACTCGCCGGGATCACACGGGATCGCGATCGACTTCTCACCGAGCAGTTTCTACGGGAACGTGGCGTCGGACTACAACCAACTGCAATGGGAGACTGCATCGCAGTGGGGAAATTTCCTGAGCGTGGCGCCTTAGACTGAACTACTTGCGTCGGCGAATGAGCGCGAGCGCCGCCAGACCGAGAGCCGTGAGGCTAGCGGGTTCAGGTACCGGATCCGCAAGGCCGAACACTTGGAATGCGTGCTCTTCATTGGTGGGCGTATAAAGGCCAGCTCCATGATAGCGACGCACACCGGGCGGAGTTGAGTTTGCGTTTGCGCTTTCCCAGTAGACGCCGGTTTGCTGATAGTTGAGACTCGGATCCGAATCCAGCATCAGGTAATAGTGCCCAGCGTTGAGGTGGACTGAACTGGCAATCTCCAGGGTGTGATCCAGTTCATTGAAACCGTAGAGGCTGCGACCGGTGTTGCTGGCGTCATCGTCCAGGTTCGCTGTAAAGATCTGGCCACCAGGTCCAGAATCGTCGGCATTCATGATTCTGACCCGAACCTGACCTGTTTGCGTGCCACCAAGAGACCAGAATCGGACTCCCATGATGCTTGCTCCGTGGGTCAGCGTGAAGTCTTCAGCCACGTCGTATGCGCTGATATCATCGCCTCCTAATAGATTTGGGGAGCCATTGTCATAAACCATTCCGGCTGCAGCCATCGATGCAAAGCCAAGAAGGGCAATTGAAAATCTGAGTCTCATCAGATCACCTCTCAAAAAACATTGTAATTCAAGCATGATGCCAAAAGTGCATATTGGGCAGTAATAGTGCAAAAAAGTGTGGGCCGGTTGGCGAGACCGGCCCGGGGGCTGGAGGGTTATGGGGAGGACTCTCTCCTCCATCGGCTGGAGTCGGTGTAACGTTGCGGCTGGAGCACCGACATTAACGGATTTCCGCGTAGGAAGCAGCGATAAGGCTGATGGAGATACCGGGTCGGTAGCGGGAGAGGCGAATTCCCGCGCAATTACAAGCCATAGAATTGCCGGGGTTCGGCTGATGTGCTATACTTTTGGCTCATTCAAGTTGGCCGAAAGAGATTTACAGGATGAGCGAAGAACTTAAGAAAAGTGCGCCGGAAGGCGATGATCGAGGATTTCCGCGCGATAAAGACGCAGCGGATGGACGCAAGGGCAAGCGACGCCGCAAGGTTAGCTATTTGACCCTTAACAAGATTGAGAAAGTGGATTACAAGGACGTAAACGTTCTTCGCCGCTTTACCAACGAGCGAGGCAAGATCACTGCCGCTCGTCAGAATGGCAACACCGCAAAGCAGCAGCGCATGATCGCCGAAGCGATTGACCGCGCTCGAGAGCTTGCTCTGATGCCGTTCGTGGCCAAGGACATGACCGACCGCCGAGAACCGCGACGAGATCGTGGTGATCGGTATGAGCGGCATGATCGCGACCGTGATCGAGATCGTGATCGCGGTGAGCGACCGGCAGAGAAGCCGGCAGCCGCAGCAGAAGCAGCCGCTCCGACTGAAAACGCCTAACACTGGAATTGAAGGCCACCCGCTTCGGGTGGCCTTTTTGTTTATCCATGCAAGCACTTCTCGAGACTTGGGACATCAACGCTCGGCTGAACACTTACCTGCTTGCCGCCATTCCTGATGATCTTCTGGCAGTTAAGCAGAAAGGCATGAAGTGTGTGCTTGGCAACTTCACCCACATTCACAATGTGCGGCTGATGTGGCTGAAGGCATCCGCCCCCGAGCTGATGGCAGGGCTTGAGAAAGCAGAAGAGCCCTTGAGCAAGGCAAAAGTGCTGGAGCATCTTGAGGCTTCGGCGGCGGCAATTCGCAGGCTAATCGAATCCGCCGGCAGCCCGGAAGGCAAGATTAAAGGCTTTAAGCCGCATGCAGCGGCTTTCGTTGGCTACATGATCGCCCACGAGGCATACCACCGAACCTGCGCGGAGGTTGTTTTGCGCCAAAACGGGACTCCGATTGACGACAAGACCAGCTACGGACTGTGGGAATGGGGTTCTCGCTAACCGCGAAGTACGATTCTTGACGTTACGGGTACCCTCAGACTCGTATTTAGAAAGAGACCATGAGCGAAACAGAAACGCGCACCTCCATGCCTGCCACCGACACCATTTTCCAGAAGGTGGGCGAAAACACTATGGTGGTCAACATGGGGCCACAGCACCCATCGACCCACGGCGTATTGCGCGTCATCTGCGAGCTTGAGGGCGAAACCATCATCAGCTGCAAGAGCCAGATCGGCTTCCTCCACACGGGAATGGAAAAGGAAGCGGAGTACCAGCAGTATCACAAATGCGTGGTGATGACCGACCGCATGGATTATCTGAATGCGAATGGCAACAACCTGGCCCACGCGCTTGCGGTTGAGAAGCTGCTTGGCTGCGAGATTCCGCGCCGCGCCTCTTACCTTCGCGTGATTCTTGCCGAGCTAAGCCGAATTGCCTCGCACTGCGTTTGGCTGGGCACTCACGGGCTGGATCTGGGCGCGATGACCCCGTTCTTCTACATCATGCAGCAGCGCGAGATGATCCTCGACATGTTCGAGATGTTCTCCGGCGTTCGCATGATGCCAAGCTGGATCGTACCGGGCGGATTGCGCGGCGACATGCCGGAAGGCTTCGACAAGAAGCTGAACGCTTTTCTTGCCGAGTTTCCTGGCGAGCTTGAAGTCGTTGAGAACCTGCTGGTGGAGAACCCGATTTGGAAGGAGCGCACTTACGATGTGGGCATCCTGACCGGCAAGCAGGCGCTTGAGCTTGGCTGCAGCGGGCCGATTGCCCGCGGTTCCGGCGTTGCCTGGGACTTACGCAAGAGCAATCCGTACTCCTGCTATGAAGAGTTTGATTTCGGCGTGCCGGTGGGCAAGAAGGGCGACGTTTACGACCGCTTCCTGGTCCGCATCGCGGAAATGAAGGAGAGTTGCAAGATTCTCCGCCAAGCTCTGGACGGTTTGCCAGAAGGCGATTTCCGAACCAGCGACCGCAAGATTGCGCCGCCTCCACGCTCGGAGCTTGATTCCTCGATGGAATCTCTGATCCACCACTTTAAGCTATATACGGAGGGCTTCCATACGCCGGTCGGCGAGGCTTACGCGGGCGTGGAAGGGCCGAAGGGCGAGCTTGGCTTCTATGTGGTTTCGGACGGCTCGAATCGGCCTTACCGATGGCATGAGCGGCCGCCGAGCTTCATGAACTTGAAGTCGCTGGAAGTTTTGGCGATTGGACGCCTGATTGCGGACGTAATCGCGATCATCGGGTCCATCGATATCGTGTTAGGGGAGATTGACCGATGAGCGATTTGATTCAAATTGGCGCGCCAAACGAGCGGCCCCGCATTCCTGATCCGAGCGAGCTGAAGCTGAAGTTCTCGGACAAGGCGATTGCCGAGCTTGAAGCGTTGAAGACGCACTATCCCGAATGGAAGGCATGCGTTCTGCCGGGCCTGTGGATTGCCCAGCGCGAGTACGGCGGATACCTGAGCGGCGACGCGATCGCTGAGGTCGCCTACCGGTTGCAGCGCAGCTACGCAGAAGTTGAGGGCGTGGCGACGTTCTACACGATGTACAACACCGCCCACAAGCCGGGCAAGCACAAGATCGAGGTTTGCACGTGCCTGAGTTGCCAGCTTTGCGGCGGCTACCGGCTTCGGGATTACCTGACCTCCAAGCTTGGCATTCATCACGGTGAGACCACGGAGGACGGCATGTTCACGCTGGAAGAAGTGGAGTGCCTAGACGCTTGCGACCGCGCGCCGGTTCTTCAGATCGGCGATGAGTATTACGGACCGGTGGATGAGAAGATGGTGGATGATCTGCTCGCGAAGCTGCGGAAGTCGAATGAATCGACGGTCGTGAAGCTTGCGGATGAGATCGTGCAGGTACACCTGCGCGAGACTGAGCGCGCTAAGTAACCGACACGTCGAGCGTTGGTGGGGGCCATAGGGATTGCTTCGGTCAAACGTTCTCGGAGTCCTATCCTGCTCCCCTTAACGTCATAAACCTGTGATATAAGGGAGTTGGGCCAAACTACGGCGGGACTCAAGCGAGTCAGATGCCTTGCGAAGCCTGTCGCACCGCCGCCCGTCAGATCAATCTTGAACGGTATGCACAATGAAAATCCTCTTGTTTCTCCTGATCAGCGCTAAGCTGGCAGCAGCACAATTTGTTCCTCTGGAACTTCACACCTTCGCCGCCTTCTATCCTGTAGCAATTGATCCGACTGGCAAGTTCCTAGCTGCGGCAACCTGGCAGCAGGGACCGTTGGTGGTCAAGGAATTTGGCGGAGGCGAACAAGTTCTTGAACAGAAAGGGGATGCATTTGAACTTGCCTGGTCACACGACGGCCGGTATCTCACATCGATATCCACGTCCCACCGAGTCCGGGTTTGGGATGTAAGGCATAAAAGGTGCTTACTGACCGCTGTCACAACGGCGCAATATGCTCCGCGCGTGGCTAACGACAGACTGGCAATTGTTGATGGGTCTGAAATCGATCTTGTGAGTTTGATGGGAGGCAAGATTACAAACAAGCTGAGGATTCCTGAGGGTCGGCAAGTTAAGATGCTTACTGATTGCGGCTCCTACCTTTTCGTGATGCTGGGTGCTCGCGGCCCCGATGGGCCGCAATTAGCTAAGATTGGAGCGGCAAAGGGCGACCTAACATTATTGGCTTCGCCTCCAGGTTCTTTCGGGGGAATTTCCGAAGAAGATACCGGAACATGGACTTACATCGCCTTGCCGCCGTTGCCAAAGGTTGGCAACGACACGGAGAAATATTTTGCCGACGCAAATAAACTCGAAGCAAGCGTTTGGGAATTGGATCCGGCACTGTGCAGGATTTCAATGCTGGGCAAGGTTAAGCCCTATGACAGTCGGCCGCTGGGAATGCTCGACGGCCAAACTCTGGCTTATGTGGGAACCGACGCGAATGGCGGAGTAAGAGTTATTTTGAAGTCATTCAAGACGGGCCATGAAGAAACGCTTCTCGAATGGCCGCGGCCCGATGGGTTTCTGAAAGGGGCCGTTTCACGAAGAACGAAGACTATCGTTTTATCTCAAAAGGGCAGTTTGCTTTTATGGAGGCCTAGATGAACAATCGGGATGATCTTTCAACATCTAGCCCAAGAGCAAGATCCACTTCTGGCTAGGTCGCATTGTAGCCCCTTGTAAGATCAAAAGGAAGTTGGCAGACATGGCACGCAAAATTCTTTTGCTTCGAATAGGCGTATTCCTTGCGGGTTTGTTTGTAGTCTGTTCGCTGCTAGAGATTTACGATATTTGGGAACAGAGCCAGGTCTACGTTTGCAGAAATCACCTGATGAAGCTCGCCCATGCCGTCCTGCTCTACACGGCGGACAATGACGGCCGCCTGCCCCTTAAGGAGAGTTGGCAAACTCAGATATCTGCGAACTATTTGCAGGGAATCAAGAATCCTCAGGAACTCTTTCACTGCAATTACAGCGACAAGGAATTCAGCTATGCGTTCAATGCCTCGGTATCCGGCGCTAAGCTTAGCGAACTCGACGAGAATCGCATCATTTTGTTTGAATCAGACCTCGGCACTGAAAATGCGTATGGTTCGGAAAAGGACGAATCGAAGCCCCGGCACTTCGGAGACAACTACGCCATGAGCGCGAAGACCGAGGTGGTATTTGACCACTTCTTGAAGTGGCGATAGGCTTCTAGCCAAGCAGAAGGATTGAGGCTGCCGCTGCGGCCGCGTGGTCTACCCTTAGCACCCTTGGCCCGAGCGTGACGCCGCGCTTCCCGATGAGTTCCAGTTCTGCAGGAGTCCAGCCGCCCTCGGGGCCGATGCAGATTTGCGCCTCGTTTGATTTTGGCTTTGAGATGGCGGCAATAGTGTTCTCGGATTCGCTTAGCACGATTGCCTCGGGGTACTTGGCTAAGGCTGCAGCAAGATCGGCGGCAACGGAGAAGCTTGGAAGCATCGTGCGGAAGCTGACTTCGCAGGCTTCCCTTGCGATGGCCGCCAGACGCCGCAGATGCTTGCTCATCTTGTCTTCATCCCAGCGCACCACGGTGCGCTCCGAATGGAACAGAACGAACCCGGCGACGCCGATCTCGGTGCAGGCCCTTACAATCTCCTCGATCTTGTCCGCCTTTGGCAGCGATTGGAGCACGGTGAGCCTCAGCGGGCTCTCCGTGTTCGGCTGATAAACGGCAAGCGGAATGGCATTGCGGCCTTCAAGGCGGCATCGGATAAGGCGTCCGTCGCCGGGCAGGATGGCGATTTCCTCTCCGGTTTGGAGGCGCAGCACTTTGCGGAACTTGTCAAGCTCTTCCTGCGGAAGCTCAAAGGGCTCGTCGTAGCTTTCCAGCCCAAGCACAAACGCGCGGGGCAGGGCCCTTAACGGGAAAGAATGCTCGCGATCCAATCATCCTCCTCCAGCTTGGCGGTTTCCTTCAGGCCCTCTCGCTCGGCGGCCTTCAGGACGTCGGGGTAGTTGGCGGCAAGGATGCCGCTGATGACCCACTGGCCGTCTGGCGCCAGACGCGCGACAATGTCGGGCATGAGGGAGAGGATGGTGGCGCTGATGATGTTGCTGAGGATGATGTCGAAGGGGCCATCGCCTAAATCCTGAATTCCGGCGGCGGTGATGAAGGTGAGGTTCACCTTGTTGAGGGCAGCATTCTCGCGAGCGATCTCGACCGAGATCGGCTCGATGTCGGAGCCCACCACGCTGGCGGCGCCGAGGCGCGCCGCGCCAATCGAAAGCACTCCGCTTCCGCACCCGATATCAGCTACTTTCTTGTCTGAAACCTGCAGTGTTTCGAGATGTTGCAAGCACATGCGGGTGGTTGGATGCTCGCCAGTGCCAAACGCCTGACCGGGGTCTAGTTCGATGATGAGGTCGTCTGCTTCCGCCTCATATGGCTCCCATGAAGGCTTGATCACAAAGCGTTTACCGATGCGCCGGGGCTTGAAGAATTTCTTCCAGGCATTGAGCCAGTCGTCGTCCTGAACCTTCTCGACCCGCACGGCTTCGGCCCCATTTTTCAGTAGCAGGGTTTGAATTCGCTCAACGGTCTGGGTGGAACCCGGCACTTCTTGAACGCAGCACGTGATGCTTGGCGGACGATCTTCCACCAGCGTGTTGTCGCAGCCCTGCCCGCGCAACAAGTCGATGACGAGCGACCAATCGCCCGGCACCTCGGGATAGCGGGCGTTGATCTGAATCCAGTTCATTTCTTCTTGAATAATCCGCCAAGGATGCCGCCCGGCGGCTGGGGAACGGTTTCTCCGCCTAGCTCAGCAAGCTCTCGAATCAGGGCGACTTGGCCCTCGTTCAGCTTCTTAGGAACCTTCACGGTCGCGCCTACGACGATGTCGCCGCGGCGGCCGCCGTGAATTGGCGGAAGGCCCTCGCCGCGGATGATAAATCTTTCGCCAGGCTGGGTACCAGCAGGGATAGTAAGTTCAAGCTCACCTTCCAGACCCTGGAATGTGATTTTATCGCCGAGCGCGGCCTGGGCGAAGGTCAGCTCAAGCTGGGAGAATAAAGTTTGGCCCTGGCGCTGGAAACGCGGGTCTTCTTTGACTTCCAGATAGACATAAAGATCGCCGGGGCGACCGCCGCCAAGCCCTTCACTTCCCTGGCCCGGCACTTGCAGGGTCATGCCATGCTCCACGCCGGCGGGGATGCTCACGCGGACCTTTGCCTCTTCCGGCGTCAGGCCACGTCCCTTGCAAGTCTTGCAGGGGTTCTTAACGATCTGGCCAGTGCCTTCGCAGGTTCCGCAGGGCATCTGCGTTCTCATTTGGCCAAGGATGGTGTTGCGAACGGTGCTGATGACGCCAGTTCCACCGCAAGCGGTGCACCGGTCGGGCTGACCTCCGCCTTCTACTCGGCTGCCGTTGCAGGAATCGCACTGCGACATGCGGCGGATGGTGATTTCCGGGTGCATGCCGTGGAGAACATCGACAAGGGTGAGTTCGACCTCGGCGCGGATGTCCTCGCCGTTGATTACGCCGGGGCGTTGGGTGCTGAACCCGCCAAAGCCGCCGAAACCTCCGCCAAAGAACTGTTCGAAAATGTCGGCGATGCCGCCTTGGCCGCCGAAATGGTCGAAGCCGGTTTCCTCGGCAGTTCCGAACTGATCGAAGCGCGCGCGCTTCTCGGGATCCGAGAGGATGGAGTAGGCCTCGCCAATCTCCTTAAATTTCTCTTCGGCCTCGGGGTCTTCTTTGTTGACGTCGGGGTGGTAGCGGCTTGCGAGACGGCGAAATGCCGCCTTGATTTCGTTTTGCGATGCGCTCTTAGGCACCCCTAAGACGTCGTAGGGGTCTTGTCGACTCATATAGTCTTAATTAGACGCTATCTTCGCCTTCGGCATCCTCAAGACTCGTTTCCTGCTCAGCGATATCGCTAAGAGAAAGCGTGTCCTCTTCAGCCGGGACGACTGCGGTCTCGTCTTCCTCGCCAATAAGGTCGGAGATGGAGGCGATTTCAGCATCTTCATGCTCTTCGGCCTCATGATCTTCCTCAAGCCCAGGAACACCCACGAGTACGACTTCGGTTTCGTCCAGCGCCGGAAGGAGCAGGCCGAGTTCGGAAGGTACGGTTTCGTCGGTGAGGATGTTGATGACATCGGTTGGAGCAGCGACTTCCGAGTAGGTCGGCATGATCGCTTTGATTTTGCCGGCCGCAATCTCGGCAAGGGCAATCGTCAGCGGATGGTTCGACTCAACCTGAACGAGCGGGATCGCGCCCTCGCGAAGTTGCTTCGCGCGCTTAGCGGCAAGGTTGGATAGAACGTACTTGCCATGTTCGTACGCATTGAGGATATCTGGGGATGGAAGCATAATCGTAGAAATCGATTCGGGAAGAGGTCTATTATACCCCTCCCCGGTCAGAAAGTCACGCCCTAGGCTTAGTAATCCCCGTCCGAACTACCCGAAGTATCCTTGCCACCCTTCGCAGGGAGCTTATTTGCCCCCGCTTTGTCCTTTGCGCCAGACTTGTCGGTTCCATCGCCATCGGAGCTATCGGTATCGATTTCAAAGCCACTGTTCTGCCTGTGCGCCCTGCCAAGTTCGCGAACCTTGACGGTCAGCCAGTCACGATGCTCGCCCATGATGGTGGGGGCAGAGGCTTTGCTCTGCTTTCCGTATTCGGGGTGTTGATTACGGCCGGTGGTTCCGACTTCAAACAGCACAACCATCGATGGATCGACACCCTTGGCGTCTTTTCCGCCCAGGGCGGGATTGAACGCGATGCCGGTGGTTTGGCTATTAGCATCCGTGCAAGTCCAGACTTCGCCAGCCTTCCAGGTCTTGAAAGGCACATTCTTCTCACCCATATTCTTGAAATAGGGTTCGATTTCATCCTGCCACTTGGCGGCGTCGGGATATTTGCCCTTGTCTTTCACGTATCGGGACATCGCGGAACCGGCCTGTTCAAAGCCGACGCTGCAGCTAATAACACCCGACACCTTGCCCCACATGTTAAAGCCGAGGACTGCAAGCCCGCCAAACACAGCGATGCAACCCAAGGCCAGCACACCGAGGACAACCACGATCACGGTCGTGGAATTGTTCTTCGGCATTGGCGCGGGACCGTAGCTTTGCTGATTCCCTTGCGGAGGTGGAGGTGGGCCACCATATCCGGGCTGAAAAGGAGGAGGCGTTTCACTCATGACTGTTTAATCTTACGGGAAAGAACGGAAATAGGTTGTTGAGTTAGGCCAAACGGCGGTTGCGTCATTCAGAATGACGTTGGTCCGATGACAAGCGACGAGCAATTTTTGAAAACATTACGGGATTTGCCTAGGGTCGATGACCTGATTGCCCGTTTGGACGGCGCGCCGCCCGCCGTTGCGAGAGCCGCTGCGCGAAACGCTATTGAGCGGGGGCGTTCTGAGTTGCAACGCGGGTGCGAGGTAACGCTTCAGCAGATTGTCGCGCAGGCGCAGAAAGAAGCGGGTGAGCTGCTGGAGGATCGTGTGCAGAGGGTGATCAACATGAGCGGAACGATCCTGCACACTGGGCTTGGGCGCGCGCCGCTGCCGCTGGACTTCGGTCGGACACAGGGCGAATATGCCGCGCTTGAGTTCTCGCTTGAAACGGGTGAACGTGGAGACCGGCAGGCGTGGGTGCGAGAGCATCTTATCGCCCTAACGGGGGCGGAGGACTCCCTGGTGGTCAACAACTGCGCGGGGGCGGTGCTGCTTGCTTTGGCTGCGATCAGTGCGGGCAAGGAAGTGATCCTCTCTCGGGGCGAAATGGTGGAAATCGGCGGCTCGTTCCGAGTTCCGGAAATCATCGCCCAAAGCGGATGCCGCCTGAAGGAAGTTGGGACCACCAACAAGACGCGGGCAAGCGACTACTCGCGAGCAGTTGGGAAAGAGACGGGCGCGATTCTGCGCTGCCACACCAGCAACTACAAAATCGTGGGCTTTACGGAGACGCCATCGGTTGGGCAGATTGCCGCGGTGGCAAAGGAGAAGGGCGTGCCGTTCATCTTCGATTTCGGGACGGGCTGCATGATCGACCTTGCCCCGTTTGGCTTGCCCGGCTTGGATAGTTTTCCAGGTCTGGTGAGCCAGGGCGTCGATCTGGTTCTCGGCAGCGGCGATAAGCTGCTGGGCGGGCCGCAAGCCGGGATCATTGTCGGGCGAAAGGAACTTATCGCGGCATGCGCCGCGCATCCACTGGCGAGAGCTTTGCGGGTCGATAAGCTGACCCTTGCCGCGCTGGAAGCTGTACTACGCGCCTATAGGACTGGGCAGCTAGACAAGATTCCTCTGCTTCGCATCCTTGGAACTCCTTTGCCGGAGATCAGGCGTCGGGCGCGCGCTCTTGCGAAGGCGCTAGGGGCGAAGGCAAGCGTGGTCGAATCCGAGAGCGAGTTGGGAGCGGGCTGCTCGCCTGACCTCAAGGTCCCCACCTACTGCGTAGCGATCAAATCGGACAGCCCAACAAAGTTATATCAAGCGCTGCTGAAGGTAGATCCGCCGGTTATCGGGCGAATTGAAAAGGGATTGTTGTTGCTGGATTGCAGAACCATCCAACAAGGCGACTTCAGACCGGTAAAATCCGCGCTAGAGAAAGCCCTGTGAGTTCAGAACGCCAAGACACCATTCGAAAACTGCTTACCGCCCTTGAGGACCACCATCCGGGGGAAATGCGCCACGCCGAGCGCGTTGCGGTTGTGGCAGTGGCAACGGCGAATGAGCTTGGTCTCGACGACTCGACTCTAGAGCGGGTGCACTCCTCGTCGATGCTGCACGACGTTGGCAAGCTTTCCCTGAACGCCGACCTGCTGCAAAGCACGGGACTGCTGACTCGCGAAGACCGCGAGCAGCTTGAGACCCACGTTGATGCGATCCAGTTCCTGAACATTGATCACGCCTGGATGGAGGGAGTGCCGAGGATTATCCGCAGCCACCACGAACGGTGGGACGGTACCGGCTATCCGAACCAGCTAAAGGGCGAGGACATCCCGATTGAGGCGCGCCTGATCGCAGTCGCCGAGGTTTACGACACGCTTGCCTACGGCGCGATATGGAAGGAGCCGATTGGCGAGGACGCCGCCGCCGCCGAAATCGAGAAGGGGAGCGGGACGTGGTTTGACCCTAGCATCGTCGAAGCTTTCCAGCGCGTTCGCCACCTTATCCAGCCGGTGAACGTCTAGCCGATGAATATCCTGATCACGAACGATGACGGGCTTTACGCCGAGGGTCTGCGGGTTCTGGCGGAAGTCGCACAGCAATTCGGGGATGTGAAAGTAATTGCCCCGGACCGCGAGCGCTCTGCTTGTGGGCACGCGATGACGATGCGCGATCCGCTTCGAATGAGGAGGATTGAGCACCTTCCCTTCGAGGGTTACGAGTTGAATGGCTTGCCGGTCGACTGCGTGAACGTTGGCAACACGATTCTGTTTCCTGAAGGGTGCGATCTGATTCTGAGCGGCATTAACGAGGGGCCCAATCTGGGCTTTGACATCACCTATTCGGGCACTGTTGCCGGCGCGATGGAGGGAGCGATTAACGATATCCGCTCGATTGCGCTGAGCATGGCCCTGTTCGTTACGGGAGCTCCATTACACCTGGACACGGCAAGGCGATGGCTTGCAGAGAATTTCGCATTGCTTTGTGAGTTGCCGGTTGAAGCCGGAACGTTCTTGAACGTGAATATTCCGTCGATCCAGTACGATGAGCTGCGCGGCATGAGGGTTTGCCAAATGGGCAAGCGGGTCTATAAAGACCGTGTTGAGGAGCGCAACGACCCGTGGGGGCGACCCTACTACTGGCAGGGCGGGGTTGTAGTAATGAACCCCAGCGAGCAGCCGGGCACTGACGTCGAGGCAGTGAGCGAGGGATTCGTTTCCATCACCCCCGTCAGCTTAGATTGGACCAGCTACGACGCGATTACCAAGCTACGGGCCGCGATGCCAACTCATTCCGGCCACAGCGGTATCCTCTAGCCCAATGGAAATCCTTCCGTCCCAGGTTGACCTTAACGACGACATGCACCGCGCGAACCGCGCGGCGATGGACGCCATCATGGCGGATTATCGGGCCGAAATGGCAAGGCTCATGCTCGGGGGCGGCGAGGATTCTATTAAGAAGCACAAGAAGCGCAACAAGATGCTGGCGCGGGAGCGGATCGAAGCTCTGATTGATGACGGCTCGCCATTCCTGGAGTTCAGCACGTTCGCCGCTTACCGGATGTACGACGACGAAGCGCCATGCGCGAGCATCGTGACCGGCATCGGAAGGATTCATGGCCGCGAGTGTGTGATTGTTGCCAACGACGCCACCGTTAAGGGCGGAACTTACTACCCGATGACGGTGAAGAAGCACCTTCGAGCCCAAGAGATAGCGCTGGAGAATAACCTTCCCTGTATCTACTTGGTGGACTCGGGCGGCGCGTTTCTGCCCCTGCAAAGCGAAGTCTTCCCCGACAAAGAACACTTCGGGCGAATTTTCTTCAACCAGGCGAACATGAGCGCTAGGCGGATTCCGCAGATCGCGGCGGTTATGGGCTCCTGCACGGCGGGCGGCGCCTACGTTCCTGCGATGAGCGATGAGAGCATCATCGTGAAGGGGAACGGCACGATCTTCCTTGGCGGGCCCCCATTGGTAAAAGCGGCGACCGGCGAAGACGTCTCAGCTGAGGACCTTGGTGGGGCGGACGTTCACACGAGGATCAGCGGCGTTGCCGACCATTTTGCAGAGGACGACCAGCACGCGATCGACATCCTTCGAAACATCGTGGAAAACCTAGGCCCGAGAAAGCTGGCAGCGGCAGACGTGAAGGCGCCCGAAGATCCTATTTACTCACCGGAGGACCTCTACTCTCTGGTTCCCGACAACCCCAAGCAGCCGATGGCAATGCGCGAGGTTTTGGCGCGAATTGTGGATGGCTCGCGCTTCCAGGAATTTAAGGCCAACTATGGCAAAACGCTTATCTGCGGCTTTGCCCGGTTCTATGGGCAGCTTGCGGGAGTGCTGGCTAACGATGGAATTCTTTTTTCGGAATCTTCCCTGAAAGGCGCCCACTTCATCGAGCTTTGCTGCCAGCGCGGGATTCCGCTGGTGTTCGTGCAGAACATCACCGGCTTCATGGTAGGTCGCAAGTACGAGAATGAAGGCATTGCCAAGAACGGGGCGAAGCTGGTGACGGCGGTCAGCACCGCAAGCGTTCCTAAATTCACGGTGGTGGTTGGGGGCTCCTACGGCGCGGGCAACTACGGCATGTGCGGCCGGGCCTACGGCCCTCGACAGCTTTGGATGTGGCCGAACGCGCGCATCAGCGTGATGGGAGGCGAGCAGGCCTCCAACGTTTTGCTGACGGTGAAGATTGACCAACTTGCCGCGAAGGGGCAAAAGATGACCCAGCAAGAGCAGGACGAATTTCGCGCGCCGATCCTCCAGAAGTACTCAGATGAGTCGTCCGCCTATTTCTCTTCAGCCAGGCTATGGGATGACGGCATTATCGACCCTGTCGATACCCGCCGTGTGCTTGGTCTTGGCATCGCGGCCGCGCGGAACCGCCCATCAGAAGAACCCAACTTCGCCGTGTACCGAATGTAAAAATTGTTGCCAAAAGCGGGAACATGCCCTCCGCTTCGTTAGTCCCTGTTAAGTAAGGTTCAATTGAACCTTAATAACAAGGGGCAAATCGTGGGGGACACCGCAGCCATATTGATTGTTTGTAAGGAGCATCACCTTACGACGTTGCTGATACACCGTATTCGACGCGCCGGCTACTCGGCGATGGCAACCGATAGCGCCGAAGAGGCGAAACGAATCCTGGACGAAGGCGGCATCCGCGTACTAATCGTTGATAGCGACATGGATCACGAGGATGGATGCGCCGCAGTGTCAAACATGCGCCAAGGAAACGGCCTCTCAATCGTTTATTTGCTTACCAGTCACGCGATGGTGGATATCGACCAGGCCACCGCAGCAGGAGCAAACCTGGTTCTGACGAAACCCTTCGATGCCGCGCGCCTCGTTCAGTTCCTCGACGCGACTCTGCGGTAATCAGAATTGATCTTGAGAAGTTCCATGTTCTACCGATAATTCAACCAAGGCCTTTTACCAGGTTTGCAAGCCTGGACCGCGGATTGAATTATGAGCTTCTCAATTAACACTAATGGCGCTTCGATTGACGCTCTGCGCAACATCGATAAAGTCAACCAGCAGCTGCTTCAGGCTCAGAACCGATTAAGCACGGGGTTGCGGATCAACAGCTCGGGCGATGACCCTGCCGGCTTGATCATCAGCGATGCCTTTTCAACCCAGATCATCGGCGTTCAGCAGTCTTCCAAGAACGCGCAGGATGGAATCAATCTGCTTAAGACAGCGGACAGCGCGCTTGGCGAACTTACGAATCTTCTTCAGAACCTGCGCACGATCGCGGTCGCGTCTGCGAACAGCGCCACTCAAGATGCGGCCACCCTTCAGGGGAACCAACAGCAGATCGCCTCAATTCTTCAGTCAATTGACCGCATTGCCTCCAATTCGAGCTTTGGCTCAATCAACCTTCTCGATGGAACCGCAGGCATCCACACGGCAATTTCTGACCCTGCCGACATCCTCGGGATTGCCATCGGGTCAACCTTTGGTGGCAGCAAGACTGTCTCGGGCCTCGTTACCCTTGCACAGGTTACGCAATCAAGCGCGGCATCCGCGACGCTTGGAAACGTGTTTGCAACCGCAACCGCAACGGTAGGCGCGGGCGCTTTTCAGATCAACGGAGTCTCCTTCCTTTCCGACGGCACGAAGTCCGTACAGGCGATTGTCAATCAGATTAACGAGCAAACGAATAAGACCGGCGTTGCCGCGTCAATCGTTGCGAGCGGTGGTGGAGTCAGCATTAAGCTTGACCAGGCAAATTACGGCGCCCAGTATTCCGTTGCGTTAACGGATGGCAGTCACCTTCTGAACAACAGCTCGTTGCTGAATGTGGCAGGAACTGACGCGGTTTACAACGTCACCGCTCCGACGGCCAATGGCGCGAAGACGGTCACCTTTACGGGTGGACGCAACGCTGGCGATAGCGGGCTTAAGCTGACCGACGGGCAAGGCAATACGATCATTCTCACTCCTGCGTCCAATAGCGGGCTGACCGCGCTTGGCAGTATCGGCGGCTCGTTGAACCTGGGCCAGATCAATTTCCAGATCGGGGCTGCTTCCGGACAGGCCACCACGGTAACGCTTCCGAATGTTTCTAGCAACCAGTTGGCCACCACGGCGATTGCAGGCTTGACGCTTGCGAACGCGGATGTGACGACGCCCTCCGGAGCACAGCAGGCGATCACGCTTGTGGACGCGGCGATCGACCAGATCACTTCGCTGAGAGCTTCGATTGGCTCGACGCAATCGAACGTTTTGCAATCCACCCAGCAGTGGCTGGACACCGCAAGTGAGAACCTTCAATCTTCGCGGAGCCAAGTGCTGGATACGGATATCGCACAGGCAGTCAGTGAGCAGACGCGGCTACAGATCTTGCAGCAGAGCGGGCTTGCAGTGCTGGCTCAGGCGAACCAAGATCCGGCGGCAGTAATCCAGCTTCTGAAGCAGTAGTTACTTGCGCGGGTGAGCGGCTAAGTAGCGTCGGCGAACCTCGTCGACGTCAAGCTTCGTATAGATTTGGGTCGTTGAAATCGACTCGTGGCCGAGTAGTTCTTGGACTGATCTCAGGTCTGCGCCTCCCTTAAGCAAGTGAACAGCGTAGGTGTGCCTTAGGACGTGAGGGCCGATGCCGTCTGGCAGGCCAGCCTTTTTGCACAACGCTTCGAGTCTGGCGTAAACCCATTGGCGAGTGAGCGGTTTGCCTTTCAGGTTTAGGAAGACAACCTGGGTTGGGCTTTTTATCAGCCTCGGCCGCGCTTCCTTTAGATACAGCTTGAGCCACTCGATGGTCTGCTCTGGAAGCGGCACCGTGCGGACTTTGCCACGCTTTCCGCGCACGCGGACGCAATCCTCATCGAAGATGAGCTCGGCGATATTGAGTTCGCACGCCTCGCTTACCCTCAGGCCAGCGCCATATATCAGTTCCAGCAGTGCGCGGTCCCGTAAGCCCTCCGGTTCGTGGGGGTTTGGCGCCTCAAGGACCTTTTCCAGTTGCTCGATGCTGAGCGCTTTGGGGAGAAGTTTGGGTTTTTTGAATCCACCAGTCGAGGGCAGCCTGATCTGATCGATTTTGTTTTCCCTTACGAGGAACTTGAGGAAGGAGCGCAGGGCGCTAAGCCGGCGCTGGGCGGTAGACACGGCAAGCGGCGGGCCGAGGGTGCTGGAGTAGCGGCCGAGGGTTTCTGGGGTGAGGTCTTGCCAGCGGCCGATGTTCTGCTTCTGCAGGAAAGCCATGACCTCTTTAAGGTCGTTGCGATAAGCGGTCAGCGTGTGGGCGCTCACCGCGCGTTCAGAGCGCTGGTACTGGAGGAACTCCTCCACCCACGGGATCAGGCCGGCTTGCGCTTCCATATTTGAATGTACGGACGCACATACATCATGTCCTGCACGATGGGGCCTGGGTCGATTCCGAAGGCTCGGTCGAGTTGGTATTGGCTTTCAAGGAGCCGTTTGAACTCTTGATATTTCTTGAGCTCACCTTCCGAGCCTGCGGGCGCGCCGTTGCGGAGGAAGCGCTCCCGGGCATCGGTTTCGAAGTTGCTGAAGACGATGGCGTCAGGCTTGTATTCGGTGATGAGGCGCGGATCCCATTCCTGGCGCTCGTCGGGGTTGGCGGGGACATATCGGACGACGGTTAAGCCTTGCGCAGCTTTGATGGCTTGCTCCTGGATCGGCCACGGCGCGCGAAGCATTCCGGTATCGGGGTAGATCGGCGGGGTGTAGTACCAGGGGTCGGTGACGACGCCAATAGACTTCCCTGCGTATTGCTGCTTGATGTAAAGCGCGCCGCGATCGCGGGCTTCGGGGGCGGCCATAATGGCGCTGTTCTCCATCGCGGCCCTAAAGCCCCCCGCGTCAAGGCCGCCAAGGCCGAGGATGCCGATGGCGACGAGGATAAGTGAGCGGCCTTTCTGGAGATGCCCCAACCCGACCATCCACCCGCTTCCGGCGGCGATCGCGAGATCGAGGGGGAACGTGTAGCGAAGGAACTTAACTTCAGAGCCACCAATGGCTAGATAGGTCAAGACGAAGCTTACGGTGAGACATATCAGCCATGTTTTACGCTGTAAACATCCATATATCAGGCCGGAAAGCCCGAGCAGGGTGATGAGAATTCCAACCCCCTGAAAGAGATTGGAAAGGTGGTAAATCCACCCCGGCGCGGTTCCGGCAAAGACAAGATCGTGTCCCGTTCGGCTGTGAACGATCTCGTCGGTCAGGCCCTGCACAAACTTGTCGCGGTCAAGGAGGGCGGCAGGGGTGCCAAGAATGAAGGCAACGAGGGCGACAAGAAAGCCAGCTCCACCAAACTGGACGGCCTTGGGCTTTGCCGCATACAGCAGAACGGCGGCGAGCGTGCCGAACGCAAGGATGCCGGGATACTTGGCACTGGCGGATAGCCCCGCGCATGCGGCGGACAAGAGAACCCATTTCCACTGCTGCTTTTCAGTAAGCGGCGTCTCGCCTTCGGCGGGAATCAGTTTTAGGGCAAAGTGGGCGCTCAGCACGAACAGCAGGAACGACAGCATGTCCACGGTGGCGAAATCGCTGTGCATGACGAGGCCCGGTGCAAAGGCAATCACCAGCCCCGCGAAGATTGAGCCTGCCTTGCCGGTCCAGCGCCGCATCAGCAGAAAGACAACCGACGCCGCGAGAGAGCCAAAGATGACGTTTAGAAACCGACCGGCAAGGATGCATTTCGCAACGAAGGCGGGATCCATAGCCGCATTGCCGGAAGGCGCGCCGCCACTGTAGGCGGCGGCAAAGTCGCCCGCGATGCGCATCAAAGAAAAGTAGAGGGTGCCGTAGTTGTAATAGCCGGGCAGGAACTGGCCCTGGAGCGGAGAGACGTGGCGGCTTACCAGCCAGTTCAAATGCTCATCGGGGTGATAGCTGTGGTTGTGCAGGCTGTTGGGAAGGCCCCAGCCGATACCCATGAGCCGAGGCATCAGCGCGATGATGAAAAGCATCGCCGCAATCTGAAACGTTTGGCTAGAGAGCAGGGATTGCGGCTTCGCGCTCTTTGACATCTGGATTCGATGTTAGCACGGCGAGCAGAGCCTGTACGACCTCGGGGTCGAACTCAGTGCCGCTAAGGTCCTTCAAGTGTTTGCGGGCAAGGAAATCGCCTTGGCGGCGCTCCACCCAAAGATAATCGGTGACGACGTGCAGAATGCGGGCATGGCGGTTCGGCAGTCCATCTTTCGAATCGTAAGGTTCGTGGTGCTGCGCCACTACGGGGGCGAGACGCCGAAGGGACGGAATCATCTCCAGCATCGCCGAGCCGATCTTCGCGTGCTGGAAGTAAGTGCTGAAATCGGCGGACGACCAGGTGTTCACCGGCCGGTGGTTCACGAGCGCGTAGGGGATCGAGCAGAGGCCGACATCCCGCAGTGTTGCGGCAAGGCTCAAATCCCTCAGCTGGTTCTCGTTTAGCCCGAGTTGGCGGCCAACCCTGACTGATAGTTTCTCCACCCTCGCGCTAAGCCCGGCATGGCTTGGAAAGCGAAGCTCAACTGCGGTGGAAAAGGCCTTCACCGACTCCTGTAGGCGCTCGTCAAGGTGTTTGGGTAGCCATACCTTGGCATAGAAATAGAGCCAGCCCGTAATTCCGGCGGCGGAGAGGAAAACGATCCAGAAGAGCCCGTCTGGCTTCAAACCGCGTACCCCTCCTCGACGACTTCACGGAAGGCCTTGACCACCTGGGGGTCGAACTGGGTTCCGGAGCAGCGTTCAAGTTCAGCAAGGGCGTCCTGCACGGTCCTTGGCGCGCGGTACGTGCGTTGCTGGCCGGGACCGGGGCCGCCAGTCATGGCGTCGAAGGCGTCGACGACGGCGATGATCTTGCTCTCGACGGGAATCTTCTCATCGGGAAGCCTGTCGGGATACCCCGCGCCGTCGGGTCGTTCGTGGTGATGGCGAATCCAGGGAACCAGGGCTTGAAGCGGCTTTACCGGCTCAAGAATCTCAGCGCCCCACTCGCTGTGGCATCGCACATGCTCCATTTCGACCGGATCAAGTTTGGCGGGTTTATCGAGCACGTCTTCGCTAACTGCAATCTTGCCGATATCGTGCAGAACGGCGGCCTCGCGCACAAGGCGCGCGTGTGGCGCGCTCATGCCAAGGCGGCGGGCAACTTCTTCGGCAGCAATTGCCACTCGCTCCAGGTGCCCGTGGGTGTAAGGGTGGGCATGGCGCAGCATCTGGCTGAGGGCGGCGATGGTCTCGTAGTAGTGGTCGTAAATCTCGGTTTGAATCCGGATTGCACGGCGTAGAGACAGGACCGGAATGAGCGCCAAGGGCACAAGGAAGGGTGAGGCTTTGACGCAGAGCTCGACAACGAGCAAACCGGTCAGCGCGTAGAGACCAAACGAGAGCGCGCCGAGGCGCAGGCTGCGGGTGAGGCTTTCGCTGGGGGGACGGTCACTGAGGACAGACTCGAGATGGCTTATGAGGAGTAGATTCGAAGCTCCATAGCCCAGCATGAAGGCGAGCGCTTCGATTTCCGGCACTCCGCCCCCGCTCAGGTTCCTAGTGGCTACCAGCACGGCCGAACCAATGACGCAGCTATTTGCGGAAATGGCCGCGTTCAGACCTACCCAAACCGGCGAATTCGATTTGCCGACGAAGCGTGGGTAGAGCGTTGCCATTAATACGGTATTGATGGTGTCCAGCGCAACCGCATAGATCGGGCCGACGATTACCGCCATTGCCGCGACGAACGGCAAGGTGAACGTGAGCCGGAGGCCACGCCGGGAGAGTTCTACGGGCACACTTTCGGCCGCCAGAGAAGTTGCAAAGAGGATCAAGGCGGCAGCAATCGGCAGTTGGTCGGGCATCGAGGCTCGGAACCGCATTGCCACGATGCCGAGCAAAGCAGTCCCGGTGAGCAGGATGAGGAGCCGGTGGGCAACCGCAAGGCGGTTTGCTTGGCGTTGCTTGATGGTGGCGGCTTGCCTCATGCCTTAGAAAAGACGGACAGCCAGTAGGGGGTGGTGCAGGTTCAGGCGTACCTGTAGGTCTTAATCGCTATTTAGCGGGTTGAAGGGCAAGGACGGTATGGCCGGTGAACCGCTCCTCAACGACAGGCTTAGGCTGTTTCTTGAGGTTGATGGTGAATGTGCCTTTGGAATCGGTCTCCGCGTGGAGAGTCTGATGTGTTACGGGATCGAGATCGAAATACAACGTTTGCGTAAGCTGCAATGGAACGGTATCCACGTCGGTCGCCTCGCCAAATTCCTGCATCGCGATCTGGTTAACAAATGCGCCCAGATCGGAATTAAGTGAAAGAGCTCCTTCGATGCGCAGAATTCTGCGTCCATTCACCATCATCGGGCCCTTGTAAGTGTATGTGTAATCAAGCCGCTGCACGGCCATTTCGCCGCGACGATTACCACGCAACTTCTGAGGTTGGTAGCCCGCGGTTTCCTTCCAGGTTTGCCCCACCTTCACGGCATCAAATGGAAGCCTTGGGGCCAAATCAAGCGATGAACTGAGCGGCCCGATATTAAGGGCCAACCGATGAACGTCGTCTCGAAAGTTCAGGAGGAACGACGCGAGGTCACTTTGAAGCGAGTTCGGGAAGGCTGCCGCCTCAATCAAAGACTTGTTGCCGCCGTCATCGTCATCGGTGCCGCTGCCGCTATCCGATCCGCCCCCCATTGGTTTCTTGGGGGTCATATTGCGCAGGTTGATGATATGGTTGAGTGGGGTGAGAATGATCTCAACCGCTTCATTGATCTTCTCAATCTTAACTTGAGGGCCCTTGCCGTCCGGGTCCTCTGCAGACTCCTTGAAGGTAGGCCGCTTCAGAACCAGCCGAACGTTGCCTTCCGGCATCAGTTCCTTTACCGACAGACTGAAGGGGTACTCAATATCAAGGCGCGAAGGAAGGAATGTTTCCAGGTCTCCCGCCCGCATCTCAATGTTCAGGGTTGCGCTGACACGGTAGTTGAGCGCGGCGCCGTTAGTGAAGCGGCGCTCAAACGTGACGGGAGGCGAATCCTGCACCGACAACAACGCGAGCGACACGAGAGATGCGAGCATTTGAACCTATTTTAGAGCTTGCTTGGCAATAACCATTCGCTGGATTTCGCTGCAACCCTCGCCAATTTCCGTGAGCTTGGCGTCTCGCCAGAGCTTTTCGACCAGATAGTCGGGTGTCATGCCGCGGCCACCATGAATCTGAATTGCCCGGTTTGTAACTCGGTTTGCAGTTTCACTTGCGTATAGCTTTGCAATTGATGATTCTTTGACGACTGGCAGGCCCATGTCGTACATTCGATAGCCTTTTTGAAGCAACAGGCGAGCGGCCTCGACTTCCACTTCGTTATCGGCAAGCATGTTCTGAACCGACTGCATGTCGCACAGGCGTCGGTTGAACTGTTCACGCTGCTTGGAATACTCAAGAGCGAGTTCGAGGGCTTTCTCGGCGATGCCGAGCGCCATGCCGGCGATGCCGAGGCGACCACGGTAAAGCAAGCCGATGGCTTCTTCAAACTTACAGGGCGTGTGCCAGGCAACCGCATTCGTTAGCTTAAACTGAACTGTGTTGGAAGCGGAGACGCCGACGGTGTGGATGCGCTTTACGACTTCAAAGCCCGGCTGAGCGGTTTCCATGAGGAAGGCTGAGAGCTCGGTTTCGCTTGTGCGGGCGATCATGATGATCAGATCCGCTTTACCGCCGTTCGTGATGAACATCTTCTCGCCGTTAAGGTGGAAGTAACCCGGCTTATCGGCAATCGGCGTGGCCTTAGTCTTTACCCGGCGGGCATCGCTGCCGGCGTCCGGTTCGGTGAGGCCCCATGCAAGCTTAATCTCGCCCGACATCATGCCTGGCAGATACTTCTTCTTCTGCTCATCCGTGCCGAACGAAACAACGTGTCCAACGGCAAGAGCATTGCAGGCGGCAACGTTCATCGCAAGCGCGGGGTCGCCCTTGGCCAGTTCCTTGATTGCCTCGCAGTAAGCGGCGCAGGAACGGCCCGGTCCGCCCATTTCCTTAGGAACGCAAAGGGAGAGGAGACCAGCTTTGCCCAATTTGGGCCAAATTTCGTCCGGGAATCCCTTATTGGCTTCCCATTCGCGCGTTTTGGGCAGGACTTCAGCGGCCACAAATTCGCGCACGCTCTCAATAAACTTCACTTCGTCGGGGTGAACATCTACAAACATAATCTTCCTATTTCGTCAGTGTACTACGCCTATCAGGGCTGATTCGTGCTTCGTTCAAAGCAAATCAAACCGCGCTAACGGACGCTAGCGCGGCTTGACTCAATTTCGAACCTAACGGTTACTTGGCTTGGGCCTTAACTACCAGCGCCTTGAAGGCGGCAGGATCGTGGATCGCCATTTCGCTAAGCATCTTTCGGTTGACCTGGATGCCTTGAGCATTCAGGGCGCCGATGAACTGGCCGTACTTGATGCCGTGCTCTCGGCAACCGGCGGTGATACGAGCAATCCAGAGTCGGCGGAAATCGCGCTTCTTGGCTCGGCGATCGCGGAAGGCATACTGTCCAGCCTTCATCCACTGTTCGTGGGCGCGCTTAAATACGTTCTTCTTTCGACCCCAATAGCCAGAGGCTCGGTCGATAATCTTCTTGTGGCGCTTGTGGCGCATTAGGCCACGCTTAATTCTTGCCATTTATTTTCCTCGTTTGATTGTTTGAACCGTTTCCCAGCCCGAGGGCGGTGGCGGTAGAGTGACGAATTGCGGCTTTAGAGGACCAGCATGCGCTTGACGCGCTTCTGCTCGCCCCGGAACAGTACCGGCTCTTGCTCAAGGCGGCGCTTGCGCGACTTGCCCTTGTGCAAGAACTGGTGGCTGTTATAGGCTTTCCGGCGGGTGATTTTGCCCGTACCGGTGATCTTAAACCTCTTGGCCGCTGTCTTGTTTGTCTTCAGCTTTGGCATTTTTCTTCGTTCCGGTTGTCGGCTTGGGAAGGAGGACCATCACCATTTGCTTGCCATCGAGAGAGGGAGATTTCTCCACAATTCCGATATCCGCAAGCTGTGCGGCCATGTTCTCCAGCTTTTGCCGCCCCAATTCGGGGTGCGTTACTTCGCGCGCTTTGAACATGCAGACAATTCGGACCTTATCTCCAGCCTCCAGAAACCTTCGGGCCTTGTTAACGCCAACCATCAAATCATGTTCCGCTATACGCGGACTGATCTTTATACCTTTTACGTCCTGCTGTTTGCGCTTGCCTTCCCGTTCCCGCTTCTCCATTTCGTATTTGTGGCGGCCGTAATCAATGATTCGGCATACGGGAGGATTGGATTGGGCAGCGACGAGGACAAGGTCTAGGCCCAAGTCTTTTGCCTGCTGCAGCGCCTGCCTGCTTTGGAGGATTCCCAACTGGGCTCCATCGGCGCCAATGACGCGTACGTCTCGATATTTGTAAGTTACACGCTCATTAATGAGCGGACCGATATCCGGTCTCGGGTCTCTGCGGAAGCCCTTTATTGTCGATCACCTGAAGTTTGATGGGTCATACGTGTTTTTCTTTTGTGCGTTGCAATTCAATTATATCTTGGGCAGGGCCAAAGAAAAGTTAAGTGTCGATTTTAGGGACGCGATTGGCTAAACCAATGTTCCAGCGGTCCGGTATTCTTGCGGTCAGAATGGGAGTCACGCCGTTGTCGAATGAATCACTTAATACCGAATCATGGATGAAAGCAAATCGAGTCTGCGTAATCGGCGCAGGCACGATGGGAAGCGGCATCGCCGCGCACCTTGCGAATATCGGCTTTGAAGTCACACTGCTTGATCTTACGAAGCAGTCGATCGAGGAGGCATTCTCCCGCTCCAAGCAGGTTAAGCCGCCCCACTTCATGACTACCGAGCGCGCGCAGTCGATCCGTCTCGGATCGCTGGCCGACAACCTTGACTGGATCACGGAAGCCGATTGGGTTTGCGAAGCGATCATTGAGCGTCCCGATGCGAAGGCGGAGCTGTTCAAGACGATCGCTCCTCTTATCTCCGAGCGGGCGATGATCAGCACCAATACAAGCGGCCTTGAAATCTCGATGCTGGGCGAGCACTTCCCGGAAGAGATTCGCCGCAAATTCCTGGGCACCCACTTCTTCAATCCTCCCCGCTATCTCAAGCTGCTTGAGTTGATTCCCACAACCTACTCCGACCCGAAGGCAGTCGAAGCGATGACGAAATTCTTGGAGCAGAGAGTGGCGCGCCGTGTGGTAGTGGCGAAGGATACGCCCGGCTTCATCGCTAACCGTTACGGAATGTGGTCGATGTTCCAAGCCATCCACGTTGCTGAGAAGCTTCGCATTCCGATTGAGCAGGTTGATTTCATCACGGGGCCGTTCCTCGGTCGGCCGCGAAGCGGCAGCTTCCGACTGAACGACTTGGTGGGCCTCGACATCATGCAGGACATCGCGACGAACCTGATTCAGAGGCGTCCAGGCGATCCGTTCATTGAAGGACTAAAGACGCCGAAGTCGATGGCATTTCTAGCAGAGCGGGGCTGGATTGGCGAAAAGACGGGTCAGGGCTACTACCGCCGCGAGGGCAAAGAACTCCTTGCTTTTGATCTTGAAACCAATGCGTATCGCCTGCGGCGAGACGGCGGCTTTGAGTCGCTGAAGGCGCTTGAAAAGCTGCCGCTGGGCGAGCGAATCGGGAAGGCGCTTGAGCTGAAAGATGAGGCGGGCGAGTTCCTTCGCCACTACCTGCTGCCCATCATGAAGTATGCGGATTACCTGAAGGAAGAGATCAGCCACAGCGTGCGCGACTTTGACCGGGTCATGATGTGGGGATTTGGCTGGGAAGCGGGTCCGTTTGCGATGATGGATGCGATTGGCCACGAAAAGCTTGGCATGGGTGGCAAGGCGTTCTACAGTGAGGGCAAGATTCTGGATTTCTCGGGCAAGTATGTGAAGCCCGAACCGGAGCCGGAGTTCGCCACCATCAAGGACTTCCCGATTCTGTCCACTCACGAGAACTTCTTGATTCGCGACCTTGGCGACGGCATCAAGGCGGTCAGCCTGACAACGAAGATGGGCGTCATCACTCCCGCTTTGGTGACCGAACTGACAAAGCTCCTAAAGGACCCGCTCTTCGACCGGTTCATGCTGACCTCGGAGGCGCGAAGCTTTTCGGCAGGGTTCGATCTCAAGTTCTTCCTTGAGAGGATTGAGAAGCATGACGTGGAAGGCATTGAGCAGGCGCTGATCGACCTTCAAAAGCTCGGCGAGATGCTTGAGCAACGCAAGGTCGTCGCCGCGGTATTTGGCCACTGCCTCGGCGCGGGACTTGAGTTGGCGTTTAGCTGCTCAATGATTGCCGCCCACCCGGAGACAACTATCGGCTTCCCAGAAACACGAGTTGGATTGATCCCTGGTGGGCGCGGCACAACCCTGGCCCGCGTTTACAACCAGGCGAGCGCAAAGCGGCTTACCGATGTTTGCCTGACCCTTGCCGAGGGAACCACCGGCAACCCGGACCAGGCAAGGACGATGGGCATCCTCAGGAGCCGAGACGTTACGGTCTACCACCCGGATCGCTTGATCTATGATGCGAAGAAGCTTCTGAAGGTGGTTATGCCTGCCGTAAGACCGGCGTGGAAGCCCTCGGAAGGGCCGCTGCAGGGAATGATCGACCGAGAGCTCAAGGCCAAACTGGCTGACGACACCCTGACCGAATACGATCTGGTGCTGGGCGAAAAGCTGAAGTCGGTTTTCGCACGATGTATAACCTACGAAGAGGCACTGGCGAAAGAGCGGTCGGAATTCCTGGACCTTTGCTGGCGAGCCCATACCCAGGGTCGAATTAAGGCGATGGTCGAAAACGGAAAACCGTTAAGAAATTAGTCGCTGACACCTGCAATTAGTGCTTGGGCGCGCCGACAAATAGCTTGACATGCGTCAAGACGTTTTACAGGCAGTCGCTCTCTGCTCTTTCGGCAATCAGTTCTTTCGCTCCGGCGAAGACCGCGGCCCTGAGCTCAGGCTAACCAATGCTAACTTCAAAACGGCCTGCGAAATTGGCTTTGAGCGAGGCCCGGAAGCGGGCATCCTTGCCGGCACTGCGGCCGATGGCACCAGCTCTTGGTTCCGACGCATGAAGCATGAAGGCGCTGAGAATCTCGTTTTGGCGCTTGCAAACTGCCCTTACATGCAGAACGATCCTCGCGGCCCGTGGGGCGTAATGATTGAGACTGATAGAGGCACTGAGATTTGGCAGCCGACCTGGAAGCTGCGCAGCGTGGGCGACAACGATGCGACTCCGTGGCGCGTGACCTATCTTGCGAAGAAAGCAAACCGATGGGATGTAAAGAACCCGCTTCCTCCGCAGGAAGCAGCGGCCAAGATTGAATCCGTTTGCAAGGAAGCCATTGCTAATCTAGAGCCAACTCAGCCTACATTCAGCGCTGCGCTTGCACGATGCCTTTACTTCTTTAACAGCGGCAACGACGACTTAAATGGCGTGCTTGACCTGTATGCAAGTGGCACTGAAAGCTGGGGGCGTGTTCTGTTTTCGATGGCAGTCCGCCTTGGCACGCTTCTGCAATCCAAGAACTGGAAGCAGGTTTACAGTGAATCGGGCGCCGATTCTAGTTTTTCGGCTATTACCAACACCCTTTGGGAGCTTGCGATGACGACCTTCGAGGCGGCGATGATCGCTACCGGCGAGATCGAAACTGCACTGGCACAGCCCAGAGCCCTTGAGGATTTGTCCCAAGCATCGTAATACGTGCGTCCGAACTCTTGATTCGCTTTAGATTTCCGCCGGGGGTGATGGCGTAAAGCCCGCCCGAATGGCGCGTTTCCGCCGTTTGTGAATCGAATTCCGCGTTCTTCGTCTTGCGAATTGCGAGACGCGTTACGAACTTGCCCGCCTCAAAATGGTCGTTGCCGTCATCCCAGCCGATGACAAAGCCATCGACCGGCGACACCGCCCCGCTGGGGTCATGATAGGGCTTGGGATCATAGCTTTCCATCGCCCCCAAATTCGAAGTCTCCGTGCAAAGAATCACGTCATTTGGGTTGCTGATTAGGTTCATCGGGTAGCCCGCATACGGAAGGTACATGCCGTACGAGGATTCCAGCACCTTGCCGGCCGATGTGCCCGCCGTCTTTACATTCTCTGATTCGTCCGCGGTGGGGCACTTAAAGCTGCTGCGCGGGTTCATGAAAGGCTCCAACAAGGTCACCCACGTTATCGGCTTGCCATTAGCCAGATAGGGCGAGCCATTCATGTTGGTGGTAAAGCCGGGGGGAAGGCTTTCGTCGTTTTGGACGGTATAAAGCGACATCGCCTTTGCGATGGAAGCAAGGTTTTCTTTGCAGAGATGGTCGTTGCGGCCATCCATCAGCTTCTTGTAAACGGGAATGAGGCAGATTCCGAGGACAACAAGGCTGACCAAGATGACGTAGGCGTCTTTCTTTGTTAAATATTGGCTTTTGGCTGGACCACTATCGCCCTCAGGGGCACTTGGGTCGAAGCTCTCAACTTGAAATAGAATCAATTGCTTGGTTTCCCTTCCTCTTCATCCTTTCCTTGGCTATCTTCGGCTTTCAGCATTCCAAGTTTCTTCAAAACCGCCTTGGCTCTTGGCTTATCAAGAAAGAGGGCGGTGGTTCCTTCCTTCTCACGGACGGGTAAGCCGGTCATTTGGATGGAAGTTGGAGGCAGAGACTTTGAGAATAGCGCGAGCGAGGCGCATTCGCGGGGCGTCAGCTCATTGTTTAAGACTTCGATAGCCTTGCGCGCAACCGCATCGAAGAGCCCTGGCTTTTTCATTACTTCAGCCTTGAGAGCAAGTACGAACTCTCGTTGGCGCTGCTGACGCGCGAAGTCGCTATCCGCATGCCGGAACCTTACAAAACCCATCGCCTGCTCGCCATTGAGAACCTGCGGACCAGGGACGAGGTGAATGTGGAGGTGGCCTGCGTTGTCGTCGTAATCCATCTTGCGCGGGACGTTGATGTGAACGCCGCCTACGAGGTCAACCATCTGCTTGAAAGACTCGAAGTCGAGGGAGATGGTCTTGTCGATCTTGACCCCCAGCATGTCCTCGATGGCAGCCTGGGAAAGTTCGTTGCCGCCAATCGCATGAAAGGCGTTGATCTTATGGCCCGGGTAGCCCTCGAGCTTGTAGTAGGTATCCCGGGGGATGGAAAGGCCCACGATGGACCGATTCTTGAAATCGCACTTGAGCAGCAGGAGCATGTCGCTACGAGCCTGCTGGTGGATGATGTTGGCGCCACCGATAGTGAGGTCCTCATCGCATCCGAGGATGAGCACAGTGAGCGTGTCCTTATTGAAGACTTGATCGGGCGGGGTTCTGTCGAGAGCCTGCATCACGATCTGGCTCATGATCGGGCTGGTGCGGATATAGCCCATTGCCGAGCCAATCGCGAGGGCGGCAAAGAGAAACAGGCAATACAGAGAGCCGAGCAGAAACTTCACAAAGGGACTTCGCTTCTTTCCAGATGCTTCACTCACAGGGCTTGTTACCGATTCCTCAACATTTGGTTTCAAGAAACGCGGAACCTCGCTTAGCGGGTCCGGCGTCTCGACGGTCGCGGATTCCTGATTTATCGGCGCACCGTTCGCGCCGACATCTTCTGGCTTACCCTGCGCGGAAGATTCTGACACAGGTTATTTAACGATTGCCCTCGGCCGATGGTGCCCGAAGCTCCTTCGAACTATTCGTTTGAGGGAAGACGACGCGGAACGTTGAGCCTTCGCCCAGCGTGCTGTTGATCTCCACCTTCGCACCATGGACTACCGCCAACTCCAAAACAATGCGCATTCCCCAGCCTGAGCCGCTGGCGTTTTCCCACTGGCTTCTTGCGGTGCCTTTTAGGATTCGGGCCGCAGTTTGCTTCGTCATGCCGGGGCCGTTATCTTCAACTTCCAGGATGTGGTGGTTATTTGTGAAGGAGTAACGGATTTCGACTTCCGGCTCTTTCTGCTTCCCTTCTTTTACTGCCTTGAGGGCATTGCCCACAAGGTTCTGCACCACCCGGAATACATAGAGTGGGTCGTGCATTGTTTGGGGGGCGGCGTAATCCAAGTGAGCGCAAAGCTTCACACCCTCGTTTCGAGCGGCTTCCTCGTAGAAGCTGACGCTTTGCGCGATGGTGTCCGCCATCGGCGCGACTTTGAATTGCGGGCGAAGCTCACGGCCAGCGGACAGGTCTGAAATCAGTTGTGCGTAGCCTACGATCCGCTCCGTACACGACTTCACTTCCTCGGCCGACTCCTTCAGAACATCGAGAACGGCAGGGCTTGCGTTGGGCCGCTCAAGGCTCTTGATGGCGAGATCGGTGTTCAGCACGTTGGCCTGCAACGCAGCCGCGAGGTTGCCGATATCGTGGCTCACCTTGCCCATGCCAAGGAGGCTGCTGGCGCGGGCGACCTCTTCAGTAAGGCGGGCGTTGACGAACGCCATGGTGGCAACGGCGGCGACTGTCTCGAGGATTGCGCCATCGTTCTCGCTAAAGCGGCCATCTTTCTTGTTGATGAGCTGGACGACCCCGATCGGCTGCTCATCTTCGAGCATTAGAGGCACGCTAATCATTGTGCGTACCGGCACGCCGGTGGCGCGTTCAAACTCGCTCAGTTCGGAATCCGGCTTGGGTTCGAATTCTCTTGATATCGTCTGGCGAAGTTGAAAGGCTGCGCCTGCCATGCCGAAATCATCGGCAATGTCCTTGCTTGGGAGTTTGGACTCGACGTTGCTTGGCAAGACGTGGCGAAACGTTAAGCGGTTTTCGGCTTCATCATGGAGGTACATGGTGCCGCCGGATGCGCCGACCGCGTCTACGCAAATGGTCAAGGCATCCCTCAGAAGGAGATCGATGTTATCCGCGCTCGATAATCTTTTCGAGGCCTTCTGAACCGCCCGAATGAGGCGGGATGCCGAATCCACGGCGGAAGTTTACTAGATGCTTTAGCCCTGCCAGTTCACGCGCTCAAGGCGCTCCAGATTTCGCATGTCGCGCTGGCGCTGCTCTAAGGCGGCGTTTACCTTCTGGACCAATTCCTCGTATACGTCGTGATCTGGCGAATGCTTTTCGATGTAATCGAACGCCCCGCGGCGCATACATTCCACCGCGTTTTCGACGGTAGCGTACGCCGTCATAACGATCACCATTGCGAAAAGATCGCGGGCGAAGGCTGCTTGAAGCACTTGGAGCCCGGCTTTGGGGGCGTCCATGCTCATGTCCGTAAGAACAACGTCAAACTGCTTGGCTTCCCGTAGTAGGCGGCAGGCTTCGGGCACCTCCGATGTGACGGTGACCTCGTGCCCTTCCCTTTTCAGGCGGCGCTCTACCGCGCTCAGGACTGCTTCTTCGTCATCGACGACTAAGATTCTTGCCATTGGTTCGAAATTATATCGGGTTCTATGCTGCCGGTTAAGGCTTCATAAAGAATCTCGCGATAAATCTAGCTTTCCTCGCCGCCTTCTTCGTCGTCGTCCTCAATATCGCCCTCATCGGCTTCCTGCACGATGCGCGCAATCGAGCGGACTTGGTCGCCGGCGGCAAGGTCAATTAGCTTGACCCCTTGAGCCACACGGCCCACCACACGGATGTCCTTCACCTTCATGCGGATGCCCTTACCGTTGACAGTCATCACGAGCAAGCGGTCATCGGCATCGACGACTTCTGCGCCGACGATTTGACCGGTCTTCTCGGTGACGTTCATCGTGAGGATGCCGCTGCCGCCTCGGCCCTGGATTCGATAATCGCTAAGCGGTGTGCGCTTGCCGTATCCGCCGGCGCCTACTACCAGTAGCTCAGCGTTCTCGTTAACGAGCCCTGCGCCGATGATGATGTCATCGCCCTTAAGGCGCATCGCCCTGACGCCACCGGCAGCTCGGCTTCGGGATGTAGCCTGCTTTTCGTTAAAGCGAACGGACTGGCCGTTGCGGGTGACAAGGATTATGTCGTCGTTGCCGCGCGTCTTCAACGCCCAGCCAAGTTCGTCGCCTTCCTCGATATCAAAGGCGATGAGGCCGTTGTTGCGCAGATTCACAAAGGCGCTTAGCGGCGTTCGCTTGATCTCGCCGTAGCGGGTGATCATCGTCATGAAGCCATCGGTCGAGAGATTCTTGACGCTGTTCGTCGCGGTAACGCGCTCTTCACCAAGGATGCTGATGTAGTTGATGACCGGCATGCCCCTTGCGTAGCGGCCGCTCTCAGGGATTTCGTAGCCCTTCAGCTTGTAAACCCTTCCGCGATTCGTGAAGAACAGAATCGTGTGGTGGGTGCTGATTTGGAAGAGGTGTGCTGGCTCGTCGTCAGCCTTCAGGGTGTTGTTTACGCCCTTGCCTCCGCGCTTCTGCTGGCGGTAGGCATCGATGCTGACTCGCTTGATGTAGCCGTCGCGTGAAATCGAAATGATGGCGTCTTCATCCGGGATGAGGTCCTCATCGGAGAAGTCGCCTGCTTCGCGCTGCTGGATCTTTGTGCGGCGCTCGTCGCCAAACTTATCGCGAAGGTATTCCAGATCCATCTGGATAAGCTGGCGGACACGCTCATCGTTGGTGAGGATGTCCATCAAGTTCTGAACCTTCTTGAGGACCGCCTTGTAGTCCTGCTCCAGCTTCAACTGTTCAAGCTGGGTGAGGTTTCGCAGCGGCATCGCAAGGACGGCATTTGCCTGGAACGGCGACATTTCGAATTGTCGAACCAACTCGACACGGGCAGTGCCGGGATCGGCGCTCTTGCGGATGACGAGAATGATGTCGTCCAGGAAGCGGCGCGCAATCTGGAAGCCCTCGTTAAGGTGCATCTCTTCAAGCGCGCGGTAAAGCTCGTATCGCGTTCGGCGACGAATGACGTCTTGCCGGTGAGCGAGGTAGAGATCAAGCTGGAGCATGATCGGGCAGGTTCGCGGCCCGAGATCCACCAACGAGAGCATGTTCGCGCCGAAGGTAGTGCGAAGCTGCGTGTGCTTAAGAAGGTAGTTGAGCGCCTTGTTCGGGTTGACGTCGCGGCGGATGTCGACCTCGATGCGCATGCCCCGCTTATCGGAGTAATCCTGCACGCTGAGGATGCCATCGAACTTGCGTTCCTTGGCAACGGCCGCGATAGCCAGGATGAGCGTTTCCTTGCTGACCTGGTACGGGATTTCGGTGATAACGATGACCGACTTGCCCGCGTCTCCCGGCTCGATGCCGGTCTTGGCCTGGAGGGTGATAGAGCCGCGGCCGGTTTCGTAGGCGGAGCGGATTCCCTTGGTGCCCATGATGATGCCGTAGGTGGGGAAATCGGGGCCAGGCAGAACCTCCATGATTTCATCGAGCGTGCACTCGGGGTTATTCAACCTGAGGAGCAATGCGTTACAAACCTCGGTGAGGTTATGGGGCGGCATGTTGGTGGCCATACCGACCGCAATGCCTTGGCTGCCGTTACAAATTGAGTTCGGGAACTTGCTAGGGAAAACGATCGGCTCGAGAAGCGACTGGCTATAGTTCGGCATCCAGTCGACCGTCTCGCGGTCGAGGTCTTCCATCAGTTCCATCGCGAGCGGGGTTAGACGGGCTTCGGTGTATCGCATCGCGGCAGGCTTATCGCCATCGACAGAGCCAAAGTTTCCTTGGCCCATGACGAGCGGGTAGCGCATCGACCAGCTTTGCGCCATTCGGGCGAGAGCAGGGTAGATGACGGCGTCTCCGTGAGGGTGGTAATCGCCGCTGGTAGAACCGCAAATCTTCGCGCACTTAACGAAGGCGCTGGTTGGGGTTAGGTTCAACTCGCGCATCGCGTAGAGGATGCGGCGCTGAACCGGCTTCAGTCCGTCTCGCGCGTCAGGAAGGGCGCGGGAAACGATGACGGACATCGCGTAGTTGACATAGGAACGGCCAAGTTCCTCTTCAACATCAATAATCTGGATTTCGTTGGTATCTTCGGGCACGGGCTAGTAAGGTCCTTGAAGTGTGGCGGGAATTCGCCGGATGAAGGGTAAGTGTACCGCTAGAGACGATTTTCAGGCTGAGAACGCTTCTACCGGGCTGGTAACCTTGGCCACGTGACGGTTGGATTTATTGGATTAGGGACGATGGGCACGCCGATGGCGGGCCATCTTCTGAGAGCGGAGCCAGTTACTTAGATTTCTTAGCCGTGTACGTTCCACTTATGTCGGTCCAAACGATACCATCGACTTTGCCCTGAGGGTCCCGACGGAAAACGACGTCGGCATACTTATTTCGAAAGAAGAACTTGTCTCCCGCAACATGCTCAAGGGGTTGGAAACCCGACTGACCCAAGACCAGGCAATCTCCGTATTGCTGGACGGTCACCGACAAGCCAGGAAAGAAATCAAATTTCCCTACATATTCCGGCCCGGTTCCGGGATCAGGCTTGCCGCCACGCGGTCGAGGTGTGAAGGGGGCCGGCTTCTTACCAAAAGCAACCGCTTCGAGGGCGGACTGTAAGGGATCCTCGGATGCAGGAGTCTCCGTATTACCGAGATAAACGATGACCGTTGCGTCTTGGGGATAAAGCTCTGAAAGAGCGGTAAAGCCTTCAAAGACGCCATTGTGCCAGATTAGTTTTCTTCCATTATCCTCCTGCACCATAACGCCGAGCCCTTTTCCAGAAACCAACTTATCCCTCACGTCGGGGTAGACGACTCCCTTCAGGAGAAACTCTTCGTTCCAACGCACCAAGTCCCCCACCGTGCTGTAGATATTTCCTGGCCCGCAGCCATTACTGTAGTCCGAGTGAGGGTCCAACCGCCCTAATCCTGTGGCGCCAAACCAGGGGCCGTAACCATCCGCAAGTTTGGGCACGATGTCCTTGGTGAGCAGCGTTCCCGTGTCCTTCATGCCTAGCGGCGAAAAGAAATTCTGCTGAAGGAACTCTCCGTAAGACTGCCCCGAGACGGTTTCGATAATGTACGCCAGCACCCGGTATGCGTTGTTACTGTACATTTTCTTGGTTCCTGGCTCAAATGCTAGAGGGCGCTTCTTGATCAGATCAACCATTTGGGCAGTTGTATGGAATGAATGATATTCTTCGTCTTCCAGATCGCGACTAAGTCCCGAGGAGTGGGTTATTAACTGCTGTATGTCGATCTTGTCGCCGGACGGGAAGTCTGGAACATACTTCGACAGCTTGTCCGCTATGCTTAGCTTCCCTGTCTTTTCTAGCAAAAGAATCGCCGCTGCGGTGAACTGCTTGGAGATAGACCCAATCATGAACCTGGTTTCTTCCTTGTTCGGCACTGCCTGCTCGATATTCGCATAACCGTAGGAGTGCTTAAAGAGGGTCTTTCCTCCTCGTCGGATCACTATGTTGCCGGAGAACTCGTTGGCAGCCAATATGGGCCTCAAGAAGCCGCTTAAGTCGTGTTCGATCGTTGCAGCCGGGCGCATGATCAAGCCAGCAACGACAATTGAGGTAATCATCGCAAGCCCTCTTTGTTTGGAACCTGCGGCTTAGCGCGATTGTCCACGGTTTGAACTGTGGTTTGCCTGAACACGTGAGCGCATCTGGCCCTGGCTTTGAGCTTCGATTTCAAAAAATGCGGCCACATTTGTAAATATGATGTCATGCATCGCGACACGGTGGGTTTTACACTGAATCAAAAGACCTACATCGGACCGGGCTGGGTTCGGATCGACTCGAACGGCTCAACCCGGCTCGTTCTTGTGGATCCTGGACTTGAGCCTGCGAGTCTAGGAGATATTGGATTTCGGCGCGGTAACCTTGCCCTGTGACGGTTGGATTTATTGGATTGGGGACGATGGGCGCGCCGATGGCGGGCCATCTGCTGAAGGCAGGGCGAGACCTGGTGGTTTGGAACCGGACTCCGGGCAAGACCGACGAGTTGAAAGCGGCTGGCGCGAGGGTGGCGAATTCGCTGGAAGACATGGCCTGGGATTGTGGAGTCATCTGCATCTGCGTTAACCGCAGCGAGGACGTCGAAGAGTGCCTGAAGCCGATTTGGGACAAGGGCCAGAACAACGCGCTGATCATCGACCACTCCACCATCGCCCCGGAAGCCGCTAGGCGCTTCTCGGCGGAAAGCTACCGGCGAGGAATGAGGTTTGTAGACGCCCCACTGACGGGCGGAAGCATGGGGGCTAAGAATGGAACCCTGACGATTTTCATGGGCGGCGAGGAAGCCGATGTGGCCAAAGCAAGCGGCATCGTAGAAGCCTACGCGAAGAACGCTCAGTGGGTTGGGCTGTCCGGCCAGGGGCAGATGATGAAGCTGGCCAACCAGATTGCGGTGGGCGCCTCGGTGCTCGGCCTGTGCGAGACGATGGCGTTCGCAGAGAAAGCAGGACTAAACAAGCAGCAGGCCCTCGAGATGATTGGATCGGGCGCAGGAGGAAGTTGGGCGTTTAATAACTACGGCCCGAAGGTGCTTGCCGAAGATTGGAGCCCGGGATTCAGCATCAAGAACCAACGCAAGGATTTTGGATATTGCAAGGACGCCGCGGCGCAAGTCCATGCGGACCTGCCGGGCATTGAGATGATCGACGCATTAATGAAGCGTCTGGATGATGAGGGACACGGCGAGTGGGCGACCTGCTCGCTGTATGAGCTTTATATGAGGGGGATCACAAATTGAGCCTGATTGCTGTTGCCATACTGCTTACGGGCGCTATGGGCACCGAGCCCACCTACCAGGACCGCCGGTCCCAGATTATCTGCCACGGCGCGCTGATTCGATACGATGAACCACCTTCAATGCTCGTGTCGGTCACCTCGGCGGGCAAGCGCATCGACATGGGGATGCAGAAGGATATGGCGTTCCAGATGCAGGGTGGAACCGGCTGGAAGTACGACGGCGCCTCTCTTTCCTTCTATTCCGGGTCTAAGCTGAAAGGGAGGGTGAAAGTTCCGCGGATATCCGCACCGAGGCAGATTTACAAGCATGGACTAGAGATCGATCCGCTGCTACGCCAGTGGGCATTTTCCAACAGTCCTGCCCGTAGCCTGCTTGCGCCAGGACTGATTGCCAAGTGGGGCGGCAAGAAGACGATTAACGGCGTTCGGTGCGAAGCCGTAATTCTGAAATCCAAGGCGTTACGGGTCACTGTTTGGGTTCGCACGACGGATGCGCTCTTCGCGCGCACGGTCGCCGAAAACCTGGACGCCAAGGGACACGTGGTTAATCGGTCGGACCGGAGCTATCGGTACAAGCAGGTTGGAAAGACGATTTCGAAGTCTCGATTCCGCTAGGCGGCGATCTTTGCGGCAGTATCCGAAATGAACTTGATCGCCTGAGCGACGACCTCATCCTTCACATCTTTTCGGAAAACCGGCGGATCGGCAACCTGGATATCGGGCGCAAGCCCGTTGCCTTCAAGGCGAATACCGCGCAGGGTCACGTAATCCATAACCGGGAACTCGACTTCAAAGCCCATCGGCAGCTCCCGCAGCATCGAGACCAGCACCTTGCCAGCCGTCTTGGTGCCAATCAGGGTAGCGCCTCGATTCTCTTTGAGAGCGGCGGCGGCAATTTCGGCGGCGCTGCCGGAACCGGCATCGGTAAGCACCACGAGTTTGCCATCGAAAGCGGCAGGACGCATGGTGGGCGTCTTAATACGGTCGGCGCTTTCCTCCGGCGTCCACTGTGCGATTTTGACGACGTCAATCTTGGCGTCCGGGTTCTGTTTGAGATAGTTACGAACAAGTCTCTTGCTTACAAACGTGCCGATATCAGTTTGTGCTGGGGTGAGGACGCTGATTAAGTGGATCATGTTGATTACGGCGCCGCCGGGGTTGCCGCGAAGGTCAACGATCAGACTCTTGGCGTTGCTTGCCTTGTCGATCAGGTTCTCTACGTTGTCACGGCTGTAGGTCATGTCGAATGTGGGAATCTTGAGAAGCGCTACATCCGGGGAGGGAAATTCGAGCGTTGGGGGGCGGACGAGCGAATACTTCACGCGCACGATGTGCAGATGAACCATCTTGCCCTTGTACTTCTGGACATCGAGATCAACCGCCTCACCTTCCCTGCCCAGCATCTGGGTGCTGCTTTCCAGCGGCTCTCCATTGACTTTCGCGATGACGTCTCCCGGCTCAAGTCCGGCGGCCTTCGCGGGAGTCTCGTCGAAGACCTCGACGATTTCTACTTGCTTATCTTTTGCGAGGTATCGCGCTCGAATGCCGATTCCGATGGTGGCTTGGGAGTGACGCTGCTCGGACTGGGTGGGGCTTAGAACAACCACGTGGCTGATCCCCAGCTTTGACAGCACGCTGTTGGTGGCGTCTCGGAACTCATCTTCGGTGCGAGCCTCATCGAACTTCGCTTTGTTCTGGTCGAACAGGCTGGGGAGGGAGGCGAAGTCCACTCCGGGTACGAAGGCGTTCTCGCTCAGCATCTCAATCAAAGCCTCCCGCACCTTGTTTTTGGCGTAGGGGCTGATGGTTTTGCTTTGCGCTCCGGCAAGGCAAGCAACCACGAGCAAGGCAGCGATGAGCAAAAGTCGTAGGCGGAATCGCATGGGTTCTACTTTAAGAGAACGCTATTCCCGACGATAAGTGCGCCCATCTGGGCCCAAAAAGCTAACAAGCTTCTTCAACTTTTTCCTTTCCGACCGCTGAGGAAGGCCCGTAAAGCTACCGATACACCTACTGATAGCCCCGAATAGAACCGAATTCGGGACGGAAAGTGGAAAACCAAACGTGTCAGATATTCTTTCACAAGCTGAAATAGAAGCTCTTTTGAACTCCTTGGCGACTGATACCGAGTCGCAGCCCTCGCCTGTGGCATCTGCCCCTCAGCAGACTCTACAGAAGTCGGGCGGCAAGGTGTTTGAAGTCTATGATTTCCGCCGACCGGATAAGTTCTCGAAGGATCAGCTCCGAACCTTGCAGATGCTGCACGAGACGTTCGCGCGGCTTGCGGGCTCCAGCCTTTCCGCTTACCTACGTGCTCCGATTTCCATCGATTTGATTTCGCTTGAGCAAGTGCCTTACGAAGAGTATCTGCGAAGCATCAACCAATCGGTCTTCACCGTGCTTTCGATTCCTCCGCTTACCGGTCAGGCAGTGCTCGAGATTGAGCTAAACCTCATCTTCACGATGATCGACCGAATGCTGGGTGGCCCGGGCAAGGGCGTGAATCGCTCGGTGCTCACTGATATTGAGCGGCCCCTGATTCGCCAGATGATTGAGCGAATGCTTACCGCGCTGAAAGCAGCGTGGGAAGGCGTAGTCATCGTGAATCCCGGAATTGAGGGCATGGAGACAAGCGCGCAGTTCGTTCAGATCGCGCCGCCGAACGACATCGTTGTAACGATTCTCTTTGAGGTTCGCATGGGCAACCAGCGAACGGCGATGAGCCTTTGTATTCCCTACCTGGTTCTTAAGCCGATTGCGACCAAGCTCAGCGCTCAGAAGTGGTTTGCCGGCAGCAACCGAAAGGTTAGCCACGCGGTGCGTAAGATGCTTTCTCACCAAATTAATCAGGCAGCTGTTAGCTGCGAAGTGGTGCTTGGCGAGAGCCGCACCAGTGTTCGCGACTTCTTAAAGCTGCAGGTTGGCGACATCGTCAAGCTGAACACCTCGACCGCGCACGACATCAAGATGAACGTCGCCGCGCATCCCAAGTTTCACGGCAAACCGGCATTGAACGGCAAGAAGCTGGTTTTCACGATCACCGACGCAATTGAAGAGTAACGACAGGATCAAAGAATGGCAATATCCCCTGACATCATCACCAAGCTAACCAGCCACATTGGTTCGCTCGTCCAAACGGTCTCGATCACTATGAGCGAGGCGTGCAACAAGCAGGTTTCGATCACGGAACCGACCTTGCAGACCGTTCTGACCCAAGACCTTCTTGGCTCTCAAAACGAGCAGATGGTTGTGGTCCAATTCGCGCTAAATCCGATTCCTGAGAACCCGATGGTGGTGCTGATCAACCAGGAGTCCGGGCAGAACATGGCTTCTGCGGTGCTTGACCAGGATGAAGTCACGCTGGATGAGAATACGATGGCCGATATTCGGCCGACACTTGAAGGATTAGTACAGGGTATCTGCCTTTCAGTTGGACAAATCCGTAACGATCCAGTAGTCGCAAGCGGGCTTTCCATTCGCTTCCAACCATTCGCTTTCCCGCATAACCTTGAAAAGCTCACGGAAATGCTACAGATCAAGGCAAGCTTCTTGATCGATGGCGCTGATGAGAAGGGCGAAATTACGTGGCTCTTCGATCCAGATTCTGCTTACCTGATCCTTGGCGAGAAGTTCGTTGACGAAACCCCATTCGAGCAGATGGCAGGCGATGCGAATGCTGGTGGTGCACCTCAACCTTCCGGCCAGAAATACGAAGATGTTAGTGGGCTTGATATCCTGCTGGACATTCCGCTTGAAATCAGCGTCGAGCTGGGCCGAATGAAGATGCTCGTCAAGGACGTTCTAGAGCTGGGTACCGGCTCGATCGTCGAGCTGGATAAATCCGCTGGCGAACCGGTTGACGTTATGGTTAACGGCCGACTGGTTGCCAAGGGCGAGGTCGTGGTTATCGATGAGAACTTCGGCGTTCGTGTAACTGAGATTTTGAATCCGCAAGAGCGGCTTCAGCGCTTGAACGATGCGGCTTAAGACTTCCCTCCTGCTTCTCGTCCCGCCTGCCTCCGCGTTCGCGGATGGCATTCTGGGAACGAAGAGTTCTTCCGCCCTCGGCCCGGTTACCGCGGCCGCAGCGGGAGGCGGCAGCTTCCCCATCCTCCAGATGGTGATGGCGCTGCTGGCAGTTTACGTGCTGCTCAAGTGGATCATGCCGAAGCTCGCCAACAAGGTGACCCGACGGCTGAACGTGAACCTGAACAGCACGATCAAGGTTGAGGAATCCGCTTCGTTCGCGGGCGGCAACTTGTTTGTGGTTTCTGCGCGCGGCAAAGACTTGCTGCTTTGCGTTTCCGCATCAGGCGTGCAGTGCCTTGCCGACGTGACCCCCACCAAGGAGCCGGAACCGCTTCCGCCCACTTTCAAGGAAGTGTTGGTCGAGGCATCGCCGATCAGGCTTGTTGAGGCGATTGAGGAGCGCGAAGCGACTCAGCCGGAACCGGAAGTGCAGATGGCGCTTGAGCGCCTGTCCCGATTTACGATTTGACCCCTATGAGAACTTCTTTGCGCCCTGCCTTGGTTCGAGCCATCCTGGCATTTCTGCTGGTAATGCTGGTTGGCATCGCCTCGGCGCAAACCGCTTTGCCGATGCCGAACATCTCCGTGAATGTTGGCGGAAAGGCGGGCGGCGTCGGCGATATCAGCACGGGCTTGCAGATTCTCGCGATGCTGACGGTGCTCAGCCTTGCGCCGGCGATTCTTATTCTGACGACCTCGTTTACGCGCATCGTCATCATTTTCAGCTTCCTTCGCAACGCGCTGGGCGTGCAGAACATTCCGCCGAACCAGGTGCTGGTTGGCCTTAGCCTGTTTCTGACTTTCTTCGTGATGGGGCCGACCTATTCGAAGGTGGACCAGGTGGCGATTAGGCCGTACATGGAGAAGAAGATTTCGCCGGAGAAGGCGATGGAGCTTGGCTCCAAGCCGCTGCGCGAGTTCATGCTGAAGAACACCTACGAATCGGACCTGCTGCTGTTTGTAAACATTCGGCACGAGCATCCGAAGACCAAGGAAGACGTTTCGATGGTGTCGGCGATCCCGGCGTTCATCATCAGCGAGCTAAAGACCGCTTTCATCGTCGGCTTCTATCTGTTTGTGCCGTTCCTTGTAATCGACCTCATTGTGGCAAGCGCCCTGATGAGCATGGGCATGATGATGCTGCCGCCAACAGTGGTGTCGTTGCCGATGAAAATCCTTGTTTTCATCCTTTCTAACGGCTGGGCGACGCTTGTCGCGGCGATTGTGGCGGGGTACCGCTAGTGGATCAGGGTCAAGTTCTTGAGCTTGCACGTCAGGCAATGCAGACCACGCTGTACGTGGCGATGCCGATTCTTGCGGTAAGCCTTTTCGTAGGCGTCTTGATCAGCGTTTTCCAGGCTATCACGCAGGTTCAGGAAATGACGCTCACGTTCGTGCCGAAGCTGATTTGCATCGGCCTGGCGGTTCTTTTCCTTGGCTCGTGGATGCTGACGCAGCTTGTGGGGTTCACCCAGCTTTGCTTTGAATATGCCGCGAGGGTTGGCCGTTGAACGAGGCGCTATTCTTTGCCTTCTTCATGGTCTTCATCCGGTGCTCGGCGCTGCTGCTGTCGTCGCCGATGTTTGGCGCGCAGTCCACTCCGCTGTTTGTTCGCATCTTCACCACCCTTTGCATCGCTGGCGCGCTGACGGTTGCGATTCAGCCGAACATTGGCCCGATGCCGACCAACTTCTACGAATTCGGCGTTCGCGCTTTGCACGAGGCGCTTGCTGGGCTTCTTATTGGCTCGTTCGCTAGCCTTGCTTTACAGGCGGCTCAAATTGCGGGCGGCATGCTTGATCTTCAAGTTGGCTTGGCTTCGAGCCAGGTGTTGAACCCTCTGAATGGCGTCCCGGTAACCCTGATCGCGCAGTTCAAGACAATGCTTGGGCTGATGATCTACATCTCGGTGGATGGGCACCATGCATTGATTGGCAGCTTGGTAATGAGCTACCAAGCGGGGCCGCTGGGATACGAAAGCCTGCCCGCGCTGCGGGATTCGGCAGTGAGCCTGATCGAGCAGTCTTGCCTTATCGGCTTGCAAATCGCGGCGCCAGTGATTGCCGTGAGCCTTGTTGTTGACGCGGGCCTTGGTTTGATTAACCGAGCGGTGCCGCAGATGCCGGTGATGCTGGTTGGCGCGCCGGTGAAAATTGGCGTGGGCCTTGCCATGATGGCGATCGCGCTCCCGGCCATGTCCGGCGGCATGAACCAGGCAATGGATTTGGCCACCCAAAGCATACGGAGGGTGATGCACTAAATGGCAGAAGAATCCTCACAAGAACGTACAGAGGACGCAACTCCCCGTCGCCGCTCGCAGGCGAGAAAGAAGGGGACGGTTGCCAAATCTCAGGATTTGACCTCTGCGTCCGTAGTGTTCACCGCCACGATGGTTGCGCCGAGCGCGTTCGGCATGCTGCACAACGGGTTTTCAAGGGCGTTCGCAATGAGCCTTGCCGCGCAGAGCGATTTGACGACGAACACCTTGCGCGACCTGGTGATCAACATCATGATGCTGAGCCTGCCCGGCCTTGCGTTGCTGATTGGAAGCTGCATGGTGGTGGGAATTGCAGTGAATTTGGCGCAGGTTGGATTTGTTTTCAGCGGCGAGGCGCTTACGCCGTCGTTCGCAAAGCTGAACCCCTTGAATGGGTTGAAGCGGCTCTTCTCGTTTACCGCTGGCTTTGAGGGGATTAAGGCGCTCCTGAAGTCGTTCCTGTTTGGCCTTGTGCTTTGGGGGGCTATGAGGAATTCATGGAATGAGCTTGCTGGGCTGGGCGCAATGACCACGGTTGCGGCGCTTTCGGTGATTGGTTCGTTGCTGCACTCGATCGCGATTAGGATTTCCTTGATTTGGCTGATTTTGGCGGCAGTGGACTACTTCGTCCAGCGGCGGCAGGTGAATAAGCAGCTTAAGATGACCAAGTACGAGGTTCGCCAGGAATACAAGGAGATGGAGACTTCTCCCGAGCTAAAAATGGCGATGTCACGCAGGCGGCAGCAGCTTAAGAAGATGCGGACAGCGGATGCGGTGGAGTCTGCAAACGTGATTGTGACGAACCCGACCCACTACGCGGTGGCACTGCGCTACGACCCTGAGAAGCATGGCGCGCCGGAAGTTGTGGCGAAGGGCGTTGATTTTATGGCGGCCAAGATTCGTGAGTTTGCGACCGAGTACGGGGTGCCAATTGTGCCGAACCCGCCGCTTGCTCGAGCGCTGTATCGCCAGTGCGATATCGGCGATTACGTCCCTCGAGAGCTTTTCCAGGCGGTAGCCGAAGTGCTGGCGTATGTTTATCAGGTGCTCAAAGCGCCTCAGGCGCGGCGATAGTGCTGAGCCTGCAACTCTCTTAGTCTTGCGAGTGCAGGTTGGCGAGAGGCTGGGGAATCGAGGCTGAACGAGCGGCAATCGCCGAGTTCTTCCCTTATGAAGCTCTCCATTTCCTCTATCTTCTGGGTCACTTTCGCGTCGGGTTTTTCGAATAGGGCTTCGACGAGTTCGCCGGCGGCGGGATCGAACTCCCAATAACCGATGATGCGGGCGTCTTTGACGACCACGTTGGCGGTGAGGTCTGCCAACCCTCCGCCTGCGGCCATCTTCTTATCGCTCAGGACTTCAATGCTTGCGACCTCTGCCGGCATGAAGGAGAGGAAATCCCGGCGAAGGAGGAAGAGGGAGTCGAGTCCAGACAGGAGAGCAACGTGGCCGGTTGTTGGCGTGAAGTCTTTGAATTCTGTTGCGGCGTGCGGGCTGGCCAGGAATGGGGAGCCGTCTTCGATGGGCTGCAGATCAAGCCCTTGAAGGGCTTGCTTGATGGCGTTGACACCGGCAGAACTGAACCACTTGAAATCCTCTAGCCTTGCGATGCCAACCCATTCCCAATATCGCTGCGCGAGCTTTTCTAAGGCCGCATCTGGCGGGACAAGGGTCGGTCGGTGGTCGGTCCAACGCACGTAGCCGAACGACTGCTGATCCAGCCGCCCATCCTTCGGGACGCGGCGGATTTCCGCCTGCGACTGCAGTCTGCCGAGGGCCATTGGAAGCGATGTGGTTAGTCCGCGCTTCTTCCCTTCCTCGCCGAAGTTGCGGACCTTATCGCCGAGCTGCTTCTTGATGGTGGCGGGGTCTTGCGGCTGGTCGTTGATAACTTGTAGAGCTTCATGGCAGAGCTTATCGAGGTCGTTTGCGGTGAAGCCGAAGTGCTTCTCCGCGATAGAGACCTCGGACTGGAAGCTAGCGCCTGCGGAAAGGCCAAGGCCGAAGTCCTCACTGGGCAATTGATAGGTGCAACCGCGCGCGGATGGCAACTCGTGGATTTCCAGGTTGCGGTAGGCGGTTTCGATGGCCTCGCGGGGGCAGCCGTTCCTTGAGAAGATGCTGAGGTAGGGATTGGCCCCACCAACTGAACGTGCCCACCCGCTGGCGGCAAGCGCTTCGCCGGGAGTCTTGGTTTGGCTGGGTTTGACCACGAGGCGGTCAAACCACCAGGCGCTGAGGCGAGACTGATCCATCGTCGTTATTTACCTCTTTCTACAGATTTGCCTTAATGACGTACTCGACGTTGACGCAGTCTTTCCACACGCCATCGACCTTGCCGTGGTAGCGAAGGAGGCCAACACGGTCAAAGCTGAGGGAGTCCATGAGCTTGAGGCTTGCCGTGTTTTCGGCAAGGATTCGGGAGGTGAGCTTGTGGTAGCCCGCTTGGTGGCAAGCATCGACGAGCGCCTGCATGGCGAGCTTGCCAAGACCCTCGCCCCGGTACTCCCTCGCCACGTAGACGGAGAACTCGACCACTCCCGCGTAGGCGCATCGCTCAGAGTAGGGGCTGGTTGAGGCAAAGGCGGTGATTTCGTTGCCGTCTTCGACGACAATGATTGGCATCTTGCGCTCGAACCAAGTGAGGATGTCCGCGCTGGAGCGCGGATCGGTTTCGAAGGTGGCAATGCGGTCTTCGATGCCTTGGTTGTAGATGCGCGCAATGCTCTCGGCGTCGCGGGGCCCGGCTGGGCGGGTGGTCGGCATGGTGTTTCTAGTTTGCCTGGTCTTTTCTGATGTAGGGTAGGCACTGAGAAAGGCATACAGATTTCTTGATTTCAAAATCACGATAAATGATGGAAAATAGACCTACTACAAGCAACTATGTAGATGGATCGCGCGTCAAGGAGTTCAATCCCCGCCGGTCGCGCACCTAGGAACCTGAACAGCCATGCAAATATCAATCGTCCGAACTTCCCTCGCTATCGTCGGCGCTCTTAGCCTAGCAGTCGCTACAAGAGCGATTGTCCCGGCCAATGCCCAAAGCGGCAAAGCCAAGGCAATTGATTACGCCCAGGTCAACCTGGTTTTGCGAAACAACTATTGCAATGACTGCCACGTGATGAGCGCAGGCGCAATGGGCGGTCTCCACCTGGGAACCCGCGAAGGCATGTTGAAAGGAGGACATAGCGGACCTGCGGCTGTCCCGGGCAATGCGGACGCAAGCCTTATCATCAAGGCTCTTACCGGCGCTGAGGGTGTGCGCAAGATGCCTCCTCAGGGCGGCTCGATGAAGCCGGAAGACATCGAAGTAATTCGGGAATGGATCAATCAGGGGGCAAAGCCAAGTGTCTGTAGCCAAGCACTCAGCGATTTTTACACAGCCGCGTTTGCCCAGAAGTGGGACGATGCATGGGCGGCATGCCAAAAGATCGCCAGCCAAAAGATCGATGGCGTGCGCACGGACTTTCTAGCAGCACGCTTAAGCCTTTCGGTATTGCTCCACCGGAACGACGAGGAGAACTTCTACAAGGAAGCCGCAATCGCAGTTAAGATTCGGCCGGTAAACGCAGGACTCTTCGACACGATCGCCTCTGGCATCGTCAATCCAGAAAGCAAGTTCAAACACCGCGACACTAAGCTCGCTTTGCAAGCTGCCGAACTCGCGGTCAAGGATTCGGACCGAAAATCTGGCGCAATCTTGAACACCCTTGCTTGGGCGTATTACTGGAGAGGTGATCGGGCCAAGGCCATTCAAACCGCCAACGAAGCCTTAAAATGCCACGACGCGGTTGGGGGCACAAAAGACGAAATCAACGCCAGCCTTAAGAAGTTCGGGGGCTAGGCTAGTCTGTGGGATAGATGATTGAATGCCAGTGAAGCGGGATTCCCTCTTCCGCCTGGCGCTCGTTAGCCCACTCAGAAAGCTCTTTGAGACGACGGTTGAGTTCCTTGAAATCATCCGGGGAAAGGCGCATGTTTAGCCGCTGGACGGCTATTAGCCCAAACAGCGAGGGATCAGTTTCGCCTCGCTCCGAAGCGGCGGCGTAACCGCGCATCGCGCCCCGCATTCCTGCCAAGACCGTCTTTCGATTCAACCTTGCGACCTCGGTTGAGGTGCGCGGGTCGGGGAGGATTACCCGCTTGGCGGTAGGCGCGAATACCGTTTCCGGCTTGCGCGCAGTGGGCCTGCGCATGACGGCGTGAATCAGCCCAACTTTCTCCAGAGCCATGAGGTGATAGTGGACCGACTCTGGACTGCGTCCAAGAGCTTCTCCAACCTCGCGGGCAGACCCTTGCCCGAGAGCTCGCAGACGCACGTAGACCTCGCTCCGCGTTGGCGAGGCGAGGACAGCAAGTTGCTCGGAAGTTAATGTTGCACCTTCTGGCATAAAACTAAAAAGAGTGGAACTTTCTTATTTATTGACGTGTTTGGCTAATAAAATGAGACCAGGTTTTAGAGGGACGAATCATTCGACGATCGTTAGTGTTACCACGTTGGCGTTGGCAAGCCTTGGGTGCCAGGCATCAAACCTGCCGATTTCCTCGGCAAACGCTCCAGCCGCAAAAGCTGTTGCCGTGAGCCAGCCTCAGTCGAATGAGGCGGCGCAGAAATTGGTAAGCGATTTCATCGAGGCACTCAATTCAAAGGATGAGGCGAAGATGCGGGCGTTTATTGAAAGCCGATGCTCCTCAGCTACTCCGGTGGAAACTCGGCTAGGGAGAATGATGCCGGTGGCAAAGGAGCACGCCCCGTTCAAGCTGGTGCGCTTTGGAACGACGACTGCAACCGAAATTCGGGCGTTGGTAACGGACAACTCTGGCGAAGAGTTGGGCTTCATCGTGCGGATTACTCTTGACGCAGAGCCAAAGATTGACGCGGTGGGGATCGGAGGACCTGAGGATGTAGACGCCACCCCTCCTGCGAGCCACGCGAATTGGACTAACCTGCCGGACCTAGCCGCCGATATCGCGAAAGAAACCCAATCTCCGGCGATGGCGATTGCCATGTTACGCGACGGCAAGCTAGAGCAAACCGTTACCGGCGTGAGGGAGATTGGCAAGCCTGACAAGGTCGGCATCGACGAGCCTTGGAGCATCGGCTCGATTGGCAAGCCGCTCTGTTCAACCCTTATTGGCAAGCTGATCGATATGGGCAAGCTGAGGTTTGACACGACCCTTAAGGAGGCGCTGCCAGGATATCCGATGAAGCCAGCCTATGAGAATTTAACTCTTGCGCAAGTGATGCATCATCGAGCCGGTTTGCCGCAGGATTTGGGTTTCCGAAGGCCGATGGTGGAACGAATTGTCGGTAACGCGAAGACCCCGGAGGAAATTCGCGCGAATTATGTGAAAGACATCTTTTCGCGCGATGTGATCGCAAAGCCTGATGAGCGGTTCGCCTACTCGAACGCGGACTATGCGGTGCTCGCTCACATCATTGAGCTCAAGATGGGCATGCCTTACGAAGAAGTCATGCGAGAGCTGCTTTTCAAGCCGCTTGGGCTTACCCACAGCTTCATTGGTTCAGCAACGTATCCGAAGGAGATGCCGAGCGGACACATTCCCGGACCGAACGGCCTTGAAGTAGCGAACTTCGGCGGTCCACTTGAGGCGATGGTGGCAGGCGCGGGCGGCGGGCTGTACATGTCGGTTGGCGACCTAGTGAAGTTTGGCGAGATGCATATGAAGGGAATGCAGGGGCAGGATGGCTATCTGACGGCAGCCACAGTTGCGCGGCTGCATCAAGGCGTGCAGGAAGATCCGGCTGCGCCCAGGCAATATGCTTGCGGCTGGGGCATTCAGGCAGCTCCCGGTATCCAGCAATGGCATGGGCACAACGGCTCGAACGGGACGTTCCGCGCTGAGCTTGCGATCTTTCCGAAGTCCAACTTGGTTGTAGTAGCGATTGTGAATCGCGGTGGCGAAGCCGAACCGTCGCCGGGATTCCAGGCAGTGACCGCGATTGCCTCCAAGTACGCTCCAGCTAAGTAAGGCTGCGCCAAACATGGGCCGCAGCGGCCTGCTGCCTGCGGCCCATATCTGTTGTTGGAGTTACAGTTGGGGGATACACCCGCTCAACCCTTTTAACTGGGTTACCTTCATCTGTCCGAGCGGAGTCTTAGGGGCATGCGGGGACTCCCTTTCATATTTCTGGCGGCGGTCGGCGTTGCCCTTTCTGGCTGCGGACAACAAATTCCTGGCGCGATTCCGGGCGATCCAGCGCAAGGGGCGGTGAACGACTTCCTCTCTGCGCTGAACACCAAGGATGAGCAGAAGATTCGCGCATTCGTTGATTCGGAATGCACCCCAAGCGTTCCTCCCGAGATACGTATGAACCGCATGATGCCTCTGGCATTACAGCACGCTCCTTTCCGGGTCGTGAAGTTTGGACTGCGGACCCCAACCTCGATCCGCGCGCTTTTCAAGACGGTTGAAGACGAGCCCAATACCGTTGTGATGACCCTAACGGAAGGACCCAAGCCAAGGATCGTTAAGATTTTGGTAGGCGATCCGGGCCTGATGAGACCGCCCAAGGATTACGCGGAATGGACGGATATACAGGCGCTGACAGATGAGATCAGTCGGGACTCGCAGTCCCCGGCGATGGGTGTTGCCGTTATCCAGGACGGAAGATTGGAGATCGCGGTTTCGGGTGTGCGCGAGTTGAACAAGCCAAACAAGGTTGATATCGACTCCGCTTGGAGCATTGGCGCGATCGGGGAATGCCTTTGCGACACCTTGATAGGAAAGCTGATCGAAAGCGGGAAGCTCAACTGGGACACCACTCTGCGGGAAGCGCTGCCCGGCTTTCCGATGCGGCCGGGGTACGAGAAGGCGACGATTGAACAAGTGATGCACCAGCGAGCCGGATTTCCGGTTGAGCCGGGCGTTCAAGAAGCTGAAATCAAGCAATATTCGGCCGGCGCAAAGTCTCCGCAGGAGATTCGATCCAAGTACGTCGCGGTAGTGCTTGGCCGGGCTCCTATTGCCACGCCAGGAACTGAGTTCCGCTTCTCGCGAGCGACCTACGCGGTTCTGGTGAAGATCGTGGAGGCCAGGGTAGGCAGACCTTACGAAGAGATTCTTCGCGATCAGCTGTTCAAGCCGCTTGGTCTCGATAGCAGCTTTATTGGCGGGGAGGGGCTGCCGACATCTGCCCCCCTTGGGCACTTTCCGGGGCACGATTGGCTGGAGCCAGTCCCTGCCTTATCGCAGGGAGTCATCGCCGTTGGAAATGAGACCGTAATTCGAATGTCGGCTGCGGACCTTGCTCACTTCGCCGAACTGCACTTAGAGGGGTTGAATGGTAAGGACGGATATCTGAAGGCATCGACAATCTCCCGTCTTCACAGAGGGCAGAACGAAGCTCCCGACATTTCCCAGCAGTATGCCTGCGGATGGACTATCCAAGGCGCACAGGGGATTCAGGAATGGCATGGGTGCACCGATTCGGGATCGGCATTCCACGCACAGGTTGCCATCTTCCCGGAATCGAACTTGGTGGTGGTCGCGATTACTAACCGAGGCGGCGAGATCGATCCTTCCCCAACGTTCCAGGCTGTGACCGCGATTGGCGCTAGATACGCCTCAGCGAAGTAACCGCAACCGAGCCCGATACCAAATCAAGCGCCGTCGGCGTTCACGCTTTCTTGTTGACGGAGGACCGCTCGATAATAAATAAAAATATAGAAACTATTTTTGTTATTGCTTTGTTCAAATATTTTAATGAGGCTAAATCACAGAAAACTCAAAACACTGAACCTATTAGGTCTGGGCGGCTTTGCTCTTTGCAGCATGGTCTCCCAAGCGGCGCCAACCACCATCGTGTTGGGGAACCGCCACTCGGACCCCTCACTCTTCGTTAAGACAGCCGACTCACGAGAAGCGGCGCAGAAGCTCGCTAAGGGCTTTGTCGACACCCTGAACACCAAAGACCCGGCAAAGATGCGGGCATTCATCTTGAGCCACTGCACAACGGCCACACCAGTTGAAACGCGCCTGCAACGAATGATGTCGGTTACGAATCAATTTGGGCCATTTAAGGTTGTGCGCTTTGGGACAACCACCGATTCAGAAGTTCGTGCATTGGTGGCTGATCGCAATGGCGACAACCAGACGTTCATCGTCCGCATCACGCCTGGCGCTGACCCTAAAATTGTAAGCGTTTCCATCACCAGTCCGGACCAAGTGGACGCACCACCCGCTGTTAGCCATTCAAATTGGACGACCTTGTCCGGCTTGGCTACGGATATTGCTAAGGAAACGCGATCTCCCGCCATGGCGATCGCAATGAGCCGTAACGGAAAGCTTGAGCAGACGGTCACCGGAGTCCGGGAGCTTGGCAAGAACGACAAAGTCGGCGTCGATGAGCCGTTTAGCATCGGCTCCATCGGCAAGCCGCTTTGTTCAACGCTGATTGGCAAGTTGATTGAGGCGGGCATGCTCCGCTTTGACACAACCCTGAAGGAAGCATTGCCGGGATATCCCATGAAGCCGGCCTACGAGAATCTAACCCTTGAACAGGTGATGCAACACCGTGCGGGACTACCGCAAGACCTTGGATTCCCCCCGGGCGTTGTTCAAAGAATTGTCGGGGATTCCACGGATCCCATTGAAATCCGGTCGAAGTACATCAAAGATATCCTGTCGCGAGACGTGATTGCGAAGCCAAATGAGCGGTTCGCATATTCGAACGCCGACTACGCAGTACTGTCCCACATCATTGAACTCAAGCTAGGGATTCCTTATGAGGAAGCGCTAAGAACTCTTCTTTTCCAGCCGCTGGGCCTAAACCACAGCTACATTGGCTCGGCCACTTTTCCGAAAGAAAGGCCCAGCGGACATGTGCCGGGGCCAAACGGGCTCACGGTTAGGAATTACATCGGTCTAACTGACAATCAATCCAGCAACAAGCTAGAGACAATGGTGGCCGGCGCTGGGGCTGGCATTTATATGTCAGTTGCTGACCTGGTGCGTTTCGGCGAAATGCACATGAAGGGGCTTCAGGGAGAGGACGGCTATCTGAAAGCCTCAACCATAGCTCGTCTTCATCAGGGCGTTCACGAAGATCCCGGCGCTACACGGGAGTATGCCTGCGGCTGGGGAATTCAAACCAGTCCTGGTATCCAGCAATGGCATGGGCACAACGGCTCGGACGGAACGTTCGTATCCGACCTCGCCATCTTCCCGAAGTCAAATCTGGTCATCGTAGCGATTGTTAACCGCGGCGGTCAAACAGATCCTTCGCCAGGATTCCAAGCGATTACTGCAATCGCGTCCAAGTATGCGCCCGCTAAGTAATCGTTGAAGTATTTAGGTCGAGCTGGCTCCTGCCACCTCGGCCTTATGCATTTTGAGTTCATTAAGCCTGTGTTATTAACGTTAACAATGCGTTAATAATCCATCGGTATTGTCCTGTGTTAATAACATTCCGGGGCTACGAGGGGCCTTCTCTTGGGGGGAAGGCGTGGCTCCAACAACTTCTCGCACGGAACAAAAACGATGACTCATTGGATGATTAGCAGCTACGTTTGCATGACGTTGATGAGCGCGGGCCATATCGACCCGGCTCATCTCAGCACCGCCCTTGCCGAAAAGTCGGCTACGACCAAAGCGATGGTGGATAAGGTGGGGAGCCTTGAAACCAAGGTGTCCGCGCTTGCCGCCCAACCTCAGAGTGATGACAACTCGGCGGTTCTGAGAAAGATTCTCGAAGAGCTTTCTTCGATGAAGGATCAGATGGGCAAGCAGCAGAAGGACATTGACGCCCTTTACAAGCAGCTCAACCTGAAGCACGACGCCGATGGCGGAGTGAAGGCTGGAACAGCGCCTGATAAGACGCTTGGCGACCGGCTGGCGGGCCTTGAGAAGGTTAAAGTGAGCGGCTTTGAGCAGTTCCAGTATCGCCAGAGCGGCAGCCCCGGCGGCATCGGTGGCAGCGCGCAGAGCGCCATTTACGATAAGCGCACGCGCATCAACATCGAGAGCTTCCCGAAGCCTGGCAACTTGGGCTTTAAGGCATCGTTTGATCTTGCAGCGGGCAAGGACACGAACGCATCGATCACGAAAGATGCTTACGTGCGATACGCCACCAGACTTGAGGGTGGACTGAATGCGGAAGTGAAAGCGGGCCAAATGCCGATGCCGATGGGCTATGACCTTCAGCGGGGCGACACGGACCGCGAGACTCCGGAGCGCGCGCTTTACAATCGCAGCCAGTTCGGCGGCGAGCGCGGACGCGGCATCAATCTTGCGGTGGACTTCCCTAGCGGATACACCGTGCAGGTGGGCGCATGGGATTCGCTGACTTCGGAAGACGCGGAGCAGGCGGGCAACTCGGTCGGCGCAAGCGGACGCCTGGTGACGACGGCGGGGATCAAGAAGAACTTTGATCTTGGCGCGCACAAGAACGGCAAGACGATGCTTGAGCTTGGTCTGTCTGGATTGAGCGGCGCGAGGCCATCGTTGACCGCAGGCGGCGGCACCTCCCCGCAAATTGACCGCAAGTTCCTCTATGGCCACGCCAACTTCGTGAACTTGTTCGGCAAGGGCGTTGATTGGCGCAATGAGGCCATGGTCGGCAAGGATCGCGTTCCGAATGCGGTCGGCGCTGCGGGCAACGTAGCAACGAACATGAGCGGCTTCCAGACCACTCTTGGCTGGCGGGCGACCTCTCAGCACCGGCTTGATGTTCACTTTGAGCAGTTCAACCCGGACCTGAACAATTCGGGCCATACGATCAGCGCGATCGGCGCGGCGTACAACTTCTTCGCGAAGGATGGGTACACGCTACAGTTCACGCGAGAGCAGTGGACGGACCAATCGAAGTCGCCTTCACGCTACTTCGTGACGACCCTGCGCGTGCAATTCAAGTTCTAGGGCTGTTGCAAAGCAGAGGGGCCGACAGCGAATTCGCTGTCGGCCCCAACTTCTTTTTTGGGCTCGCTTTTAGCTTGCCTGCTTGATTTCTTCTTCGTTCTGCAGCAGCGGAGCGTTCTTGTGCTCGATGATGCCGGTTGGTATCACGACCCGCTTAACGTCCTCATTGCTGGGCACTTCGTACATCACATCCATCATGACTTCTTCGATGATGGCGCGCAGAGCGCGGGCGCCGGTCTTTCGGCGAAGCGCTTCGCGAGCAAACTCGGTGAGAGCCGCAGGCTCTACGATAAGTTCGACGCCGTCAAGTTCGAAGAACTTGGCGTACTGCTTCAGAATCGCGTTCTTCGGCTCGCTGAGGATTCGAACGAGGGTCTCCTCGTCGAGGTAATCCAAGGTTGCGACTACCGGCAGACGGCCGATGAACTCGGGAATCAGACCGAACTTCAGGAGATCTTCCGGAAGGATGTGGCGCAGAATGTTTGGATCCTGCTCCGACTTCTTCTCGGGCGCGGCTCGGAAGCCCATGGTGTTCTCCTTCTGGCGACGTCGGATCATCTCTTCGATGCCCTCGAACGCGCCACCGCAGACGAACAGAATGTTGCTGGTGTCGATCTGGATGTATTCCTGCTGCGGGTGCTTGCGTCCGCCCTGCGGGGGAACGTTGGCAACCGTGCCTTCAAGAATCTTTAGGAGCGCCTGCTGGACGCCTTCACCGCTGACGTCGCGGGTGATCGACGGGTTATCGCTCTTGCGGGCGATCTTGTCGATTTCATCCACGTAGATGATGCCGCGCTCGCAAAGCTGCTTCGCGTTGCGGGCATCCATCGATTCTGCGGCTTGGTAAAGCTTGAGGAGAATGTTCTCCACGTCCTCGCCTACGTATCCGGCCTCGGTGAGGGCGGTTGCATCGGCGATCGCGAACGGCACGTTCAGCATGCGCGCAAGGGTTTGGGCGAGGAGGGTTTTGCCGGAGCCGGTCGGGCCGATCATCAAGATATTGCTCTTGTGAAGCTCGACTTCCCCGTCCACTACTCGCTGAGAAATGCGCTTGTAGTGGTTGTAAACTGCAACTGCAAGAGATTTCTTCGCAAGATCCTGGCCGACTACGTAGCCGCCAAGATAGCTGACGATTTCCTTCGGCTTGGGCACCTTGTTAAGGGTTGCCTCACCAGATCGAACCAGCGAAGGCGTTGGCGTAGCCGCCGCACTTCGATCAGGCTCGTTGTGAAGGATATCATTGCAGAGATCCACACAGTCGGAGCAGACCGCCCCGTGGAGCCCAACGATGAGTTTACGAACTTGCTCTTTGGTTTTCCCGCATAAGCAACATTGATTTTGTCGTTCCCCGGTTTTGGCCATTAATGCTTCCTTAGACGAGAATTATCGGCTCCCATGCTCCAAGACCTTATCGATCAAACCGTATTCTACGGCTTCTGATCCCGACATGAAGTAGTCGCGGTCCATATCCTTCCTTAATTGTTCATCAGGTTTACCAGTATGGAAGGCTAGAATTTTCGTCAAAGCGTCCATAGTTCGGTTGACTTCTTTTGCCTGAACGTTGATATCCGCCGTGGTACCGCGGAATCCGCCGCTAACCTGGTGGATCATGATGCGCGCGTTGGGGAGAGCAAATCGCTTTCCAGAAGCGCCTCCCGCAAGGAGTACTGCGCCCATCGAAGCGGCGAGACCAACGCAAATCGTCGCGACCGCAGGCTTGATGATGCGCATGGTGTCGTAAATCGCTAGTCCAGCGGAAACGCTGCCACCCGGGCTGTTAATGTAGAACTCGATGTCCTTTTCAGGGTCTTCCTTTTCCAAGAAGAGAAGCTGTGCAACGATAATATTTGCAACTTGATCGTCAACCTCGTCACCGAGGAAGACGATGCGGTCCTTCATCAAACGGGACCAAATATCGTAAGCCCTTTCGCCGCGATTAGTGGTCTCTACAACGGTTGGAATTAACAAATCAATGCCTCCTGCACTATTTCCCTTCTGATGACGCCGAAACGCCAGTCCCGGTTGCCCTGGACCTAGCTTCAATTCTACCAGCGCATTCCTCAGAACCTGTTAAGAATGCGGGTATGGCTGCCATCACCTTACTATTCCAGTATGGCGAAGTTTGGTTCAAACCGTAGGGGAGAGGGACTGCTATTTTAGCTTGGCTTGATCGATTAGGAAGTCCGAAACCTTGCGGGAAATCGCACGGAACGTAAGTTCCTCGCCCGATTGAGTGCGGCGCAGAACCTGCACGACTTCCTCGGGGCTCACGCCATATTCGCCGGCCATTTCGATCACTTCTCGCTGAATATCGGTCGGGTCGATCTTCATCTTCTCGGCCGCGAAAACTTCTCGGATAAGGAGGGCTCGCATTACGTGGACCTTTGCCTTCTCCTTCCAGTTATCGATGAGCTCTTGAAGGGTCATGCCGTTCTCTTCCGCGAACTGCGGGAGCGTTTTGCCCAGCTTGACCTGCTCCTGCTCGGTTTCCTGCAAGCGGCGGTAGGCAAGCTGCTCGTACATGCCTTCGGGGGCTTCGACCTTGCTCTTTTCAAGCAAGGCGTCCAGAAGCTTATCGGCGAGGATTTCTCGCGACGCCTGCTTCTTGGCCTCCTCCATCATGGTGCGGACGGTCTTCTTCAGTTCGTCCAGCGATTGGGCCTTCAGGGTCTTGGCGAATTCGTCATCCAGTTCAGGCAACTTAACGGCGCTGATGGAATTCACGGAAATGATGCATTTCAGCTTCTTGCCGGCCCATTCCTTCTCCTGGAAGTTCTTCGGGAAGGTGAGTTCGACGTGCTTAAGCTCTTCGATGGCCATGCCATCAAGGTGCTTGTCTAGCTCATCGAAGGTGCTGCCGATGACGGACATGAAGTTCTTGCCTTCGCTTTTCTCGCCATCGATGCGGATGTTGACCACCGCGACATCGCCGCTTTGGGCGTTGCGGCCCGTCACCGCTTCGCGAGTGCTCTTGCGCTTGCGGAACTCCTCGACTTGCTTGTCGACTTCCTCGTCGGTCACCTCGGTGCTTGGCGCCTCAGCCTTCAGGCCCTTGTATTCGCCTAGTTTAACGATGGGCGGGAGGGCGACGGTGATCGTGAATTCGCACTCGTTCTTCTCTTCGTCCAGCTTCTGAACGTCAACGGCGGGGCGGACGGTGGGCTCGGGGTTAATCTTGTGCTCTTCAAAAGCGCGCTTAACGGCATCGCGCACGATGGTCTCAGCGGCTTCATCGTTGATGGTCGACTTATCGACAACCTGCTCAACAACATGGCGGGGCGCATGGCCAGGGCGGAAACCGGCAACCTTCACCTTCTTGGCAATCTTCTTGTAAGCCTTCGTGTAGCCCTCGCTCACTTCTTGCGGAGCGCAGACGACGGCAAGCTTTACGGTAACCGGGTTGATATCTTCTCGGGTAGTAGTCATAACTGTGATGGATCGAATCAAGGCAGAAATCTGGACGATCCTGTCTCCTTAATTTACCTAGCCTGGGGCAAGTGAAACCCTGGCAATGTTAGCAAGACGGAAGTTAGGCTCGAATTAGGTCGTTTAGGGCTAACTCAAGCGTTCGGAATTGGAACTGAAACCCGCCGTGCTCCGACTTAAGCGGCAGAACCCGCTGCCCCCGAAGGATGAGCTCCGGTTCGACGCCGGTAAGCGGTTCCAGCAGCGAGAACATGAATGCAGGCGCAGGTGGGCACCACGGGCGATGGCAGGCTCTGCGGAGTCCGGCCATGAACTCGCCGTTTGTGACCGGCACGGGGGCGGTGCCGTTGAGCGGGCCCTCGATATTGGGGTTATTCATCGCCCAAACAGTCATCTGGGTTAGGTCGTTGATATGAATCCAGGACATGTACTGCTTGCCATTCCCTGCGGCGCCACCAAGAAACTTTCTGGTGATGTTCAGCAATGGTGGCAAGAGGCCATCTTGGGTTGAAAGCACGTGGCCGGTCCGCAGGAAAACGCGCCGGACGTCCGGGACGTGGGCGTTGCGGGTGGCATCTTCCCACTGCCGACAGACTTCTGGCAAGAATCCTCGGCCAAGCGGTGAGGCTTCGTCGAACGCCTCGCTAAGCCCGTAGCCGTAGTAGCCGATCGCGCTGCCGTTGATCCAAACCTTTGGCTTGTTCGGCACGGTTTCAATGGCTTCCCCAATCGCGAGCGTGCTACGAACGCGAGAATCAATGATCCTTCGCTGGGCATCGGCGGTCCATCGCTGAGCAATGCGTTCGCCGACGAGATTGATGACGGCATGGGCCTCGTCCAGCGCGGAAACCCACGGGCCAACGGTTACGCCATCCCAAGCAACGCCGGTGGTCCCTACCGGGCCCTTGCCCGAGCGGGACAGAACGAAAACGGAGCAAGAATTTGCCACCAAAGCTTTACAGATCGACGAACCAATGAGGCCGGTGCCACCGGCGACCACGACTTTCATTCTTCAGCCATCCATTGTTTCTGCAAGGGGTCTTCGATACCGAGGTTTTGGAGGATGCGGGCAACCACGGTGTCGGCAAGTTCCTCAAGGGAGCCCGGGCGGTTATACCAAGCCGGGCATGCGGGGATGATCTGAGCTCCCGCCTCGGCAAGGGTGGTGAGATTGCGCAGCATGATGACGTTCATGGGCATCTCGCGGGGCACGAGGATGAGGTTACGGCGCTCCTTCAGGCAGACGTCGGCCGAGCGGGTCAGCAAATCGTTGGAGATACCATGCGCGATTCTTCCTACCGTTCCCATCGAGCAAGGGACGATCACCATGCCATCGTGGCGAAAAGAGCCGCTGGCCGGAGGCGTGAAATAGTCCCGCGAGTCCAAGAGCCGGATGTTTGGTAGGTCTTCACCCAACCAGTCCTTGAGGGTGAAGGATTTGCGATCCAGCTTTACGCCGAGCTCCTGATGGGCGACCTGCAGCGCCTGATCGCTCAGGATAAGGAAGATCTCCTTGTAATGCCTTGCGGCATGAATCAGGAAGCGCTGAGCATAAATCGCTCCGCTCGCTCCCGTTATTCCGACGACAAGCTTGCCTGTACTCATAAGGGCCGCGGCATTTGCGCGGCTCCTTAGAATCTACTCGCAATGAGGTTACTGTGTGGCGAAGCTCGTGAAGTAAATCTTGAGAATCGGCCCCTCATCGGAGTCCCATTCATGCTCGTGCTTCTTCAGCACGTGCTTACCTTTGGCGTCCTTTGCGGGCTCTTCCGCAGCATCCTTTTTATCCGCTTTCTTGGGGTCGTCGCTTAGTTTGCTATCGGAGGCTTCCGGCTTGTCTGGCTTCTTGGCGTTTGCTTCAAGAACCTTATTGACAGCCTCGCACAGGTCCTGCTTGAGAAGCGCCGTTCCCGCGGAGTCGCGAATATCATTGCTTGTGGTGGAGCGGAGAACGGTGATAATGGCGTCTTTGATCGCCGGCATGTTCTCTTCTAATTCCTTCTTTTCCACGCCCTTCTTTAGCAGAACTGCGATTTCGGTTCGGCAATAAACCTGGCCGCCCCCGGCAAGATTCACGAGGAACTCTCCGACCGGCTCAATCGTGCCCGCTTCAACCTTCGGCTTGGGCTTGGGCGCCTTCGACTTCATCGCGAAGAATCCGCCGCCTGCTAGCACGAGGGCGAGAATAATGATCAGCGGGAGTTTGCCGCCCTTCTTCTTAGGGGCTTCCCCTTCCGGTGTCGCTTCTTTCTTTTCTGCTTCTTCAGACATGGTAGGACATCCTTTACTTCGGCAGATTTACCGGCGTTTTCGAGTCCCGAATTGATGAAGGTGGCGTAGTAACGTGAAACTTTCAATTTTTCTTGAAAGTTCAAGGTATAAGGATGGAGAAATGTCGTTAGCCGTCAGTCGCGTCGTTGGGCCAGAGCTTGAGCCTATTGCAGAGAAGGTCCTGGCCGGGGAGCGGCTAAGCTTTGAGGACGGCCTAACGCTGTACCGAACCCACAACCTGACGGGAGTGGGCTATCTGGCCAACATCGTACGCGAGCGGCTGCACGGGGCGAAGACGTATTACGTTCGCAACCAGCACATCAACTACACAAACATCTGCAACAAGTTCTGCAAGTTCTGTAGCTTCTATGCAAAGCGCGGCGGCCCCGCACCTTACGAGATGAGCCTGGACGAGGTTCGGCAGCGGTTGAGCTGGCATTCCGATGTGCGGATCACGGAAGTGCACATGGTGGGCGGCATCAACCCACGTCTTCCCTATCAGTACTACATGGATTTGGTGCGCGCGGTGAAAGAAACGCGGCCCGGCGTTCACGTTAAGGCATTCACTGCGGTTGAGATCGTTGAGATTGCCCGCGTTGGCGGCGTGACCATTGATCAGGCGCTCGCGGACCTCATTGAAGCTGGCCTAGACAGCCTGCCGGGCGGTGGCATTGAAGTGCTTAGCGACCGCGTTCATCACGAGCTGTTTGGCAAGAAGCTGAACGGCGAGGAATGGAAAGATGTGGCGCGGGCGGCGGCTAAGCTTGGCCTGAAGCAGTACGCAACCATGCTTTACGGGCATATCGAGACCGATGAGGAGCGCGTTGACCATCTGGTGCAGTTGCGCGAGTTGCAGGACGAGACAAAGCACTTCCTGACCTTTACTCCGCTTTGCTTCCACCCGGAAAAGACTGAGCTTGAGCATCTCGCCCTGCCGACGGCGGACACGGATTTGCGCAACATCGCGGTGAGCCGTTTGATGCTGGATAACTTCGAGCATGTGAAGTCGTTCTGGATCATGAACTCGGTTCCGGTGACCCAGATGGCGCTTTGGTACGGGGCGGACGACGCTGACGGCACCGTGCATGAATACGAGATCACGTACAAGGATGGCGAGTTTGGAAACAAGAGCCAGGTTCTTACCCGCGCGAACATGATTCGCATGATTGAGGAAGTTGGCAGGGTCGCAATTGAGCGAGATTCGCTGTACAACGAGATCGTGGACAACGAGCCGGAAAAGCCCGTAACTGCACGCCGGCTTGAACCTGTGCCAATGATCAAGTCCTAGCAAATTACCGGGTTTTTCTAAAGCGGCTTCTTCGGACGAATTATCACTGCGTCCTAACCAGTCTCTGAGATATTCTTTTCGGACTCGGAGGATAAATGTCCAAAATTTTTAAGATTGCTTCTTTGGCGATCGCCACCTGCATGGCAGGCTCGGCTCTCTCGCTTCAAATCAACTTCACTTATCGACCAGATCTTGACGCCAAGGTTGTGCAAGATTTCCAGATGGCAGCGAACATTTGGGAAGGGTATTTCACGAACGACGTCAGCGTGAATATCAATATCGACTACATCAACTATGGCGCCGGCTTCCTTGGCGCGGCATCCGACAATATTGGCGTGTACAGCTATTCATCCGTTAAGGGTGGATTGGCGGCCAACGCAAATACGACTGCGGCCCAAACTGCGGTGAACCATCTCCAGCCGGGCAACAGCCTCAATTTCTGGATTAATCATACGGCTGAGAACGGAGATTCGGGGACCCCCTATTTCGACAACAACAACAGCACGAACAACCAGAACGTTCAAGTAACGAATGCGAACGCAAAGGCTCTGGGCCTGATGGACGCGCATGCCGGCGGCCAGGACGCCTACATCTCATTCAACAGCTTTTACGACAATATCTTCGCCTTCCACCGTCAGGGTTTCATCGATCCGGTAGTCGGCGTCGATTTTGTATCTGTGTGCGAGCACGAGATTGGCCATGCGATGGGCTTTTACAGCGGCGTCGATGACGTCGACGAGGTCGAGGGATATGGCGAGGATAACTATTTCGCTTCCGTGCTCGACCTTTTCCGCAAGAGCCGCAACGCAGCTGGCGGGCTTGACATGGATATGAGCGCCGACAATCGGGAGAAGTATTTCTCGATCGACGGCCAGAACACGCTCGCCCAGTTCTCGCGCGGCGTTGTGTACGGCGACGGCTGGCAAGCCAGCCATTGGCAACATTTCAATGATGCGGCGAGTCGCTATGGAATCATGGATCCTCGCGCTTTGCGCGGCGCGTTCTACCATGAGACTCCGCTTGATGTTGAGGCTTTGAACGTGATTGGATGGCAGACGGCGGTACCGGAGCCGACATCAATGGCAGTTCTTGGTCTTGGCGTTATTGCTCTCATCAAGCGACGCAAGAAGTAATTAGCAAAGCGAGGTTTCGCGACTCGAGGCGCTGGTCAGACTCCAAGGTTTGACTGGCGCCTCTTCTTTGACAAAAAGAAAGCCTGGTGGTTGCTCCACCAGGCCCAATTGCTTTGCTGTGCCGTTTCTTTTTAGTGCGGTCTCGAAAAGGTTTAGTGTTGCTTGTCAACCTAGCAGAGGTGAGACTGGGAGGACCATGCCCGCCAGCAAAACCGGCGGACGATAATCAAAATAGCCTCTACTCTCCGTGGATCAAAGTCAGAACCACCAACTGGCTCATATTGTACACATGGAATCTTCATTTGCGGCACCAATTTTTAACAAAATAGCCAGCAATTTAACGGGTTTTCGATGGCGAGTGTCACAAAACGGCCAATTACGAGTCTGAACCTAAGCCCACAAGAGCCCGTAGTTCGTTCACTTCCTTTATGCCCAGTCTGCGAACCTCGCCTTTTCGCATGCCCTTAACATAGAGCGGGCCGTAGCGCGTTCTCTTAAGCGCGAGCACCTTGTGTCCCACCGCTTCGCACATCAGCCTTACCTGTCTCTTGCGCCCCTCGTGAAGGACAACCTTCAGCGACGTGCTGTTCTTGGTCGGCTCCGCGTGGATGATGTCTACTTTGGCGGGCGCTGTCTTGCCGCCCTCGATGTAAACGCCTTTGCGGAGCTGCGTCAAAGCCTTCTCGTCAGGGATGCCGTTGACGATGACGTGATATTCCTTCTCGACCCCATAGCGCGGGTGCATGAGGCGCATGGCAAGGTCGCCGTCGTTCGTGCAGATCAGCAGGCCCTCGGTGTCCATGTCCAGGCGGCCAACCGGCTTGAGCATGACACCGTACTCGCTTAGGTAGCGGGCGATGGTGGGGCGGCGCTGAGGGTCGCTTAGCGTGGTGATCACGCCGAGCGGCTTGTTCATGACGACCGTGATGTGCTCAACTACGCGGACAAGCTCGCCATCGACGCGTACTTCGTCGTTTGAGGAGACTTGGCGGCCCATTTCGATCACGAGCTCGCCGTTGACAGTTACGCGGCCCTCGGCAATGAGTTTTTCGGCCGCGCGGCGGCTACATAGGCCGCCTCGGGCGATGCGAACGTGCAAGCGAACGGGCTTACCTTCCGGTTTGGGGGTTTTGGGTTTTGCGGGCATTTATGCTCTCCAGCGGATAATGCTCCGCAGCGGACGCAGACGATACCTTTTTGTACGCCGCCTCCATACGCTTACGCCTGCGAAACTGACTAACCCAAGGCCACTTGCCTTCAAAATGACAGCGCTTCCCCCAAACGGAGGGATCGCCTTTACCGTGGCAGCCGCCACTAGGGGCCGGGTCACCTTGAAGCCATCCGCATCGGTGAGCACAACCTCGCCAACCTGTGCGCCCTCCGGTATTGGAGCTTTCAGATTGGGCTCCAGATGAATTTCTTTCGTGAAGGCCGGACCGGTGGCAACCTGGGTAATGCCGTGGGCGTTTTCGTACGTGAGCGGCGTTTCGCCGTTCGCGACCTTGGTCTCACCGAATTTGGTTTTATCCTCTAAAAGGGTCTGATTTCCGTAATGAGCGAACGACCAGTTTAGTAGCTCTTCGTGATCCTGCTGCCAGTGAGCTGAATCAAGCACTACCGTGATGACTCGGAAATCGTTGCGTGTGGCACTTCCCACATAGCAGTGGCCAGCTGCCACCGTGTAGCCGGTCTTGATGCCATCCGCAGTCTGGTCCTTCTTCAGCCACTTATTCCGGTTCACCATCAAGGTGTCCTTGGTGTTGATATCGCGGGCGACTTTGTACCTTTGGGTGCGCACCACCTCGCGGAAGAGCGGATATTTCATTGCCTCGCGGGCGATGAGGGCCAGATCGTGGGCTGAGGTTGTGTGAAGGGGATCGGTGAGGCCGTTGGGATTGTGGAAATTGGTGTTCGTGCAGCCAATTTGCTTGGCGCGGTTATTCATCATCGTCGCGAACTTCGGCGTTGAGCCTGCAACCTCTAGTCCAACAAGGACCGCCGCATCGTTGGCGCTTCGCAGCATCAGCGCGTAAAGAAGATCGACCATCTTGATCTTTTCGCCCGGCTGGAGATGCATGCTGGATTCGGGGATGTCCTTTGGAAAGTCCTTCGGCACCTGGATGACCTGATTCGCTCCAATCGACTCGATGAAGAGCAGGGCGGTCATGATCTTTGTGGTGCTGGCGGGAAACCGAGCTGTGTCGGCGTCCTTTTGCCAGAGGATCTTGCCGGAGCGATCATCGATGGCGATTGCGCTCTTCGCGGAAACGTTTGGCTGGTCGGCGATTTTGGCCGTCGGCGCATCGCTGGCAAGCAGGACTGCCGACGGGGTGGAGAGCAGAAGCAGAATTAGGGCGCGCCTACAAGACATTGAACTTCCCCAAGTCCGCCTTGCCGTCCTCGGTTAGCGGCGGAAGCTGCTCGAGCGAATTCAGCTTGAACTGATGAAGAAAGCGATCCGTGGTGCCGTAAAGCAAGGGGCGGCCGGGGGTCATTTTGCGCCCCACCTCTTCGATAAGCTGCCGCTCGACCAGCAGCCGAAGGCCGTAATCGCTCTGCACACCACGAATAGTATCCACTTCTGCGAGGGTAACGGGTTGCTTATACGCGACAATTGCAAGCACTTCAAGCTGGCTTCGGCTTAGACGCTGGGGTCTTGGCTTGAGAAAACGGGCAACCGAATCGGCATATTCGGGCTTGGTGCTGAGCTGATATCCACCGCCGATTTGAACGAGCTGCAAGCCACCTTTTGCTTCTAATCTTGCTTCCAGCACCTCTAGTCCTTGAGCGATCTGGCCCTCGGAGTAGTTCAGCGCGGCAGCGAGAATTTCCAGTGAAGCCGGGGCATCGGCGGCGAAAAGAACGGCTTCGAGTTCATCCGCCAAATTCACGCCGCAGCCCTCGCAAAGTGGACGTTGCCGTCATCCAAGCGAAGTCGGGCGGAACCGAGACGAATGAGTTCAAGGATAGCGAGGAACCAGTAGACCGCGTCCTCACGGGTGAACGGGGCGGGAATGATCTGCTCCAGGGAGCGGTATTCGTGGCTGATTGCGTCCAGGACCGATTTCATCATCGAGGCAAGCGAGCGTCGCGCGCGGTGGACGGTCTCGAATGGGCTCGGCTCCGCGCGGCCGAGGATGGCGGCGAATGCGGCGGCTAGGTGATCGATTTCGTGGTTGATGATTTCGGGCGGGATGCTGGGGAACGCGCCTTCGGGTCGGAAGAATAGCTTGAGGCGCTCCGCCTCGAATTCTGTGAGGGCGGCGATGGCGAATTGGTAGTCGCCGATGCAGCCTTCGCCGAGGGCAGCGCCTTCTTCGACTTCAATCGGCTCTTCTTCCGGAGCGGGAAGCATGGCCCACGCTTTGCGCTCGATGAGATAGGCAAGAGCCACCAGTGCGGCGGCGGATTCGTCAAGGTTTGACCTATCAGAGCTTAACAAATACAGAAAATAGGATTCGCAGACTGGGGCGAGGGGGATATCCAGCAGATTCACACGGCGATCTCGAACGAACTCAAAAAGGAGCGCAAGGGGGCCCGAAAAGGTGTCCGACTCGACCTGGATCGGGGGCGGAGCAACCACTCCTAAAGCGGTCACACAAGGTGGAGAAACACTGAACTTGGCTAACTCGTTGCGCATGCGGCAATGCTAGAGACGCCTGGAGGCGTCGAGCGGATTCGAACCGCTGAATAAGGGTTTTGCAGACCCTCCCCTTAACCACTTGGGTACGACGCCTCGTGAGATGAACAATTCTACCGTAAGTCGGTTATGGCTTAGGAGCCCTTAGCGGACAGCTTCGCTTGCCAAAGAATCGGTAACGGGTTTTTGCGACCACCCAGTAGCCTGCCATGAAGAACCAATGAATGATGGGAATGCGGCTGACGAGACCAGCGAGCCGCACGTGAGCAGGCGCAAGCGTGGTTAGCTTGGCCCAGGCGTTCACGCCCTCGTAGCGCTTGCCATCGGCATCAAGGATCATGGCGTAGGGCGCTCGCCCCTGCATTTCCTCAAGCCACTGAAGCGGCATGGTTTCTAGAGGCTGGCCGCTCTTCTCGGCCCACTTCTCAACGGAGCTTTTCGCGCCATAGCAAAGATTGCAAACCCCATCGTAGTACAGCTTCCATGGCTCCATCCCTATTTCCTTCTACGTTGCAGGGCGCTTTGATAGACTGCGACCAGGGAATCGACCATCTTGGTGAGGCTGAAGCATTCCATCGCGACCTCGCGACCGCGCTCGCCCATCTTGGTTGCAAGCTCTGGGTTCTTTCGGAGCTTGATGATGGCGGCGGCGATGCTGCTTGGCTCAAGGGTTGTGAGGATGCCGGTGTCGCCGTCGATGACCGCCTCGGGCAGGCCGCCGACGTTGTTGGCGACCACCGGCTTGGCGCGGGACATGGATTCGATCGCTACGAGAGGCATGGCCTCGATGTGGGAGGGCATGACGCTGATGTCGATGGCGTCGAGCAGGTGGGGCACGTCGTCGCGGGGGCCGGTGATGATGACGCTCTCTTCCAACGCGTGCTGCTTAATTGCTACCTGGAGGCTGTCTTCGAAGCCCGGCTGAATGCGGCCAATGAGCAGGAGCTTTGTTTTCGGGCACGCATTGAGGATTTCCGGCATAGCGGCAAGCATTTCGAGGTGGCCTTTCTCGACGGAGACCCTGCCGACTAGCCCAATGAGCGGTGTGCCTGGCGCAATCTTGAATTCCTCGAGAACGCTTTCCTTCGGAGTCTTCGGGACCTCGAACATGCTGGTGCCGTTGTGAACGACGGTGATGAGGCGTTCATCCAGGCCGGCTTTGGCTACAAAGCTCTTGATGAAGTTGGACACCGCAACCAACGTTCCACGTTGCGATGTGGCGATCTTGCGATAGATCACGTCGTCGGTCGCCACATGCACGGTAGCGATGATTGGGGTTCGGGTGAGAGAGCTCACGGCGAAGCCAAGATAGGAAGCGCGCGTCAGGTGGGTGTGGATCACCGAGTTTGGCTTGCGAGCACGCTGGGCCAGGAACGCGGCGGTGGAGAACCACTTCTTGCCGCGCATGCCCCGCACGTGAGTGGGAATATTCGCGCTGCGCAGAAGGTCAGGGAGCCAGCCTTCGACGGGGACAACAACTTCGACCTCGATGCCCCGGTGCTGAAGTTCCACCGCCAGGCAGTAGATATGCTTTTCAGCGCCGGACATTACAGAACTCGAGATTACGAGAAGTACATGCAAGGGCGCAGGTTCCAACTACCGGAAATGTACCCCAGGGGTGCGGCATACTGAGAGTTGCATGAGGGCGCTCCGACATCGCGACTTCCTACTTCTTTGGACAGGCGCTCTTGCATCTTTCATTGGCAGTTGGATTCAGACTGTCGCCCAGGGATATCTCGTGTACCAGATGACGGGCAGCGAGCGACTGCTTGCTGAGGTCACCTTTGCGGGTTCATTGCCGGTTACCATTCTTGGTCCGTTTGCCGGATCGCTCACGGACTTGGTGAACAAGCGCCTGCTTCTGAACCTTGCCCAGGCGATTTTTGCGATTGGGGCGCTCTTCCTGGCGGCAGCAACCTACTACCACTTCGTGCAGTATTGGCACATCGTGGTCACCGCGCTGGTTTTGGGCGTGGTGAGCTGTTTCGAGGTCCCCACCAGGCAATCGATCGTGAGCCGGGTGGTGCCGCCTGAAGACTTGGCGGGCGCGATACCGATTAATGCCGCGGCGTTCAATGTTGCACGCCTGATTGGGCCAGCGATTGGCGGAAAGCTGCTTCAATATTTCGGTCCGGAGACGTGCTACTTCATCAACGGCATTTCCTTCTTCGCCTTGATCTTTGCCGCGCTTGCCATTAAGGCAGACCTTTCGGCAAGCAAGAAGGAGCCGCAGCCGATTAAGGATCTGCTGGTTGAGGGAATGCTTTACACGTTTCGGAACACGGCGCTCAAGACACTTTTCATCCTTGAGTGCACCATCTCCGCCTTTGGCCTCTTCTACATCGCGCTAATGCCTGCGTTGGCCAAGAAGGTTCTGCACTTGGACAAGGCGGGCCTGGGCAACTGTTACTCAGCGGTTGGTGTCGGGTCCGTCACTTCCCTGCTGCTGCTTAGTTGGCTCTCGGTGAGGCCGATCAAGGCGATGCTGCTGAGGGGCGCAATGTCCGTTCTTGGGCTGAGCCTGCTGGCTCTCAGCTTTGTGGAGTCACCATGGGTTGCTTATGTTATATTCGCCACCCTTGGGTTCGGCGCAGTGGCCCAATTCAACATCACGAATATGGCTTTTCAGACCCTGGCGCCCGACCGCCTGCGGGGCAGGGCGATTGCCATGCACATGTGGGCTCTTAGCGGGGTTGCCCCGTTCGGAACCCTGGCAATGGGCTATCTGGCCGAGATGACCTCGATTCAGCTAACTTTGAGGTTGGGCTCCATCATCGTTCTTGCTGGAGCCCTTTATGCAATTGCGTTTCCGAAGACGCTGCGTGAGCTTCGTTAGTACGGCCGGTAAGGGCTTGTACTGTAACCCGAGATCACGTAGCGACCATCATCGTAGGTCATCCGAATTTCGTGATAGATTGACTGCTGCCGACCCCACGGATCAGTGGTGTCATGGCAAGCCACGATCTTCACATCGTTTCGGTAGGTGTTGACCTCGAGAATCCGGAACTGATTTGTGTCCACAGATCGAACGCAGTCAGCGACGAGATCATAGAAATCGTCCGGTCCTAACGAGTAGCTGTAGCGGCCGTCGTCATAGATCGCAACGTCCTGATTCGAGATGAGTTCGTCGAGATCGCGCATGTTGCCGGTCTCAAAGACCCTGCGCAGGTCTTCGAGTGAGTGGTCGAGAGCCCTCGACCGGCGGTACGAGAGATCACCGTAGCCCGATCGATACTGATAGGTCGACCATGGCTCATCCCAAGAATACGGGCTGCTGACGATAATGATTCGCGTGATAGTGATGTACGGCGGAAGCTGGTAGTAGCAATACCATGGCGAAGGTCGGCAACGATCCGTTGGATAGAACACGTAGTGCGGATAGATAAACCGCTGATCTCGCCAGTGGTTATCGTGCTGCACGTATCCAACTCGGAAGTTTCCGAACAGGATTGAGCCAGCCGTGGGGTTCGTGCCGTAATCCCAAGGTTCGTTTCGGAACCGCTTGAAGTCCGACGATCGTGGAACGGTCTGGATGATGTGCGGTGGCTGTGCAACCCTATCCTTGCTCGTTCCGTGGTTACCGTCGTAGCGATTCACGCCACTTCGCGGGGTTACGCGGTCGGCGCGCGGCGTTCGATCACGGGCAGTATTGTCGCGCTGATCTCGGTCCTTGTTCCGCTGATCCGAACTCTTGTCCTGCCAGGCGTTCATGCCGTCGTATCGGTTGCTGTTGCGATCCTGGCCATTCGTTGAATAGCGGATGCTATTTCTGTCGCGATTCTGCTGCTCACGCTGGCTGAAAAGATCCGAATCCTGGCGGCCGGAATTGCCGTTGCGGGCGCCATTCTGGAACCGGTCACGGTTCTGCTGTTCACGCAGGCTGTACAAGTCTCGATCTTGGCTAGCTGAGGGGCCGCTGTTGCGGGCATTGTCGCGAGTTATATGGTGCTCCCGATCGAATTCACGCTGGCTGAACTGTTGTTGGTTATGGCTGGAAGAGAGATCGCTCCTGCGGGAGCCAGTAAAGTCTCGGTTCGTCTCGCGTTGACTGCGTTGAAAGTCGGGCCGTGGGGCGGCTCGGTCATCTCGGCTGGCGCGTCCGCTTCGATTGGCGCTCCCGTTGCTTTCTGAACTTCGTCCACTGGTTTGGCCCGAGCGGCGGTCCGAAGTCTGTCGGGAAGCGTTATCGCTCCTGCGTTCTGACTTAGATTTGTCCGCGTCGCGATTTTGCGACGACTGGTCGTCGGTATGGGCAATGGACGTCAACGGGAAGCAAACTAATGAAAGCGCAAGTATAAGTCCTAAATTCTGCTTCATGTTAACCTCTTCACCTGCTTAGACGACAGCTTCGATGGCGCGTTTCAATCGATGGGTATGTCAAGGCAAAGCGTAGGTCTTTTTGGGCATCATTAAGGACTACATGAGTACACGAAGAATTGGCGTCATCCCAGGCGATGGCATTGGACCGGAAATTATGGACGCGACGCTGTCCATCCTCGAAGCCGTGGATTTCCACGCCGAATGGGTGTACTTGGAGGCTGGTCTCACCGCGATTGAGAAGGGCCTGCCGGCGGTGCCTCAGGAAACCATCGACGCGATTCGTGAAATCGGCGTTGCGATTAAGGGGCCAACCACCACACCGGTTGGCGGCGGCCATTCCAGCGCGAACGTAACTCTTCGCAAAGCGCTCGACCTCTATGCAAACGTTCGCCCCGCCCGAACGATTCCTGGCGTGAGGGGACCGTTCTCGAACCACAAGATCGACATCATCATCGTTCGAGAGAATACGGAAGACCTTTATATGGGGATTGAGATGCAGCCCCATCCGGATGTTGCTCAGGCGATCAAGGTGATTACCCGCCCGGGAAGCCGAAGGCTATGCAAGTATGCCTTCGAGATGGCGCGCGAACAGAACCGCAAGAAAGTCACGGTGGTTCACAAGGCGAACATCATGAAGCTGACGGACGGCATGTTCCTAGACGAGTTTCGCAAGATGGCGAAGGAGTATCCGGACATCAAGGCGAGCGAAATCATCGTGGACAACTGCTGCATGCAGCTCGTTACGAATCCGGAGCAGTTTGACGTGCTTGTGACCGAGAACCTGTACGGCGACATCGTGAGCGATCTCTGCGCAGGCTTGGTTGGCGGTCTTGGACTTGCTCCCGGGGCAAACATTGGAGAGCACACGGCGGTGTTTGAGGCAGTTCACGGATCCGCGCCGGATATTGCCGGCCTGGGCGTTGCGAACCCGACCGCGCTGCTGATGTCTGCCACGATGATGCTTCGGCACCTTGGCGAGCATGAGAAGGCGGACGCGATCGTGAACTCGGTTATTCGAGTCTGCGCGGATGGCAAGTGGCTGACAGTTGATCTGGGGGGTAAAGCGAGTACTCACGAGTACAAAGTTGAAGTTATCCACCACGCTAAAGCGTAAGGATGAGTATGAAAACGGGCATCCGCGACGACGCAACGAAACGGCTGAGCCGAATTGCCGGGCAGGTCGCGGGCCTGCAGCGCATGGTTGAGGAAGATCGCTACTGTGTGGACATCCTCACCCAGATTTCCGCGCTACGCGGATCGCTTGATCAGCTTGGGCTGATTATGCTTAGCACTCACCTTGAGAGCTGTGTATACGGCCATGATGGGGATACTCAGTGCGCCAATATGACGGCGGAAGAGCGGCTTAACGAGATCAGGGTCACCCTGAATCGCTTCCTCAAGTAGCGCTGTAAGCCTTCGGCTGGCGGGTCGAGAACGTGTTGGTTTCGTATTCGCCGGGAATCACAACTCTCGTCTTCTGCCTGGCTTCGCTTAGATCAAGATCGGCTTCCAGCACCTCAACGCCTTTCCCGCCTTCCGCGAGAATTTTCATGTCGGGATCAACGATCATGCTGTGACCGATGAAGGTCGTGCCATGCTCGGTTCCGACTCGGTTACATGCGGCCATGAAAACGCGATTCTCAGCCGCACGCACGGGCATGAAGTGAACGGGCGTCAATTCTGCGCCCTCGGGCCAGTTCGTGGGAAGGACGATAAGGTCCGCACCCTTCAACGCAAGGGTTCGGGCAGCTTCGGGCACACGCAAATCAAAGCAGATGATAATGCCGATTTTGCCAAATGGGGTGTCGAAGACTTCCAGCTCCTCCCCCGGGGTCGCAAAGCGATCCACGCCAAGGACGGGAAGATGCATCTTGCGATAGGTGCGGGGCTTTTCACCGGGGGCGAAGAGGGTTGCGGAGTTGTAGATGTGCTTGGAAGCGGGGTCCTCTTCGATGTAGCCAAGGATGAGGTGGACGGCGTACTTCTCGGCGAGGGCTTGCCCCTCTTCGAGCATTTCCGCTCTCAGCGCGCCTTTAAGAGCCAGATTCCTGGCATCTTGCTCATTGCCGACTACGTAGCCGGTCAGGAACGCTTCGGGGGTGATCACGAGATCGACGCCTTTCACGCATGCCTCAGCGAGCGCGCCGCGAACTGCCTGCAAGTTGGCGGCAGGGTCACCGAAGTGGACGTCGAATTGAAGACAAGATACTTTCATTCGCTTCAGCCGATGATCATAAGGGTCTGGCCAAGCTGAACAAGGTCGCCGTTTTCGGCCGTCATCTTCAGAACTCGGCCGCTTGTGTGGGCGGTTATCTCGTTGAAAAACTTCATCGCCTCGATGAGACCCACCACTTGGCCGACGGTCACCTCATCGCCTTCCTTGATGAATGGGGGCGCGGTGGGCGAGGCAGCGGTAAAGAAGATACCGTTCATCGGGCTGTTAAGGGGACTACCCACCATCTCAGGGGCGGCCTCGTTCACTTCGGCTTCGATAGCGCCACCTGCCGCATCCGTAAGGGCGTAGGCCGCCTCGCCGGCAACAGGCGCTGTGTGGACGGCGGGGGGCGTCGGGGCCTTGCGTTGGAAGGCGATGCGCCAACCTGGGCCACACCACTCGGCTTCCCCGAGTTTGAACTCCTCCATAAGAGAAGCTAAATCATCGATCTTCGCGCGAAGCAAATCCACCTTGGCGCTATTATGGCTCAGTTAGCGGGATCGCGCGTTAGAGCGCTGGATAACTTCGTAGCTGTATTGGAACACCATCTCGGTGAGAGGGTTCCAGAGGTGGTACATGTCGGGCAGTTCCTCAAGGCCGACAAGCTTTCGGCCAAGGGACTCGGTTCGGTGGGTTATTTCCACCAGTTCCTTGATGTTGCCAACGAAGACGTCCGCCCAGCGAACTTCGCTATCGCTTGCCATCTGGTAGCAGCCGATGTATTGGACATCCGACATGATCGCGCCGCCCTCTTCGCGGGCTTCGCGAAGCGCGGCTTCCATTGAGGATTCGCCTGGTTCAACGCGGCCGCTGGGAATGCACCAGCCTCGGCGGTCGATATCGCACACAAGCACCTTGTCCTCGCACCACGGGAACATGAGCGCCGCAAATGCGCGGATGGGCGTAGTGGACGGCGCCGGATTGAATTGCATCCGTTGCCGACCGTATTGACCTGTTGGAAATCGCTTCAAATCAAGTTTCTAGGGCACGACGACTTTTCCGATCACCCGATTGAGCGGTACAGGCCCAAAAGCACGACTATCCTCAGAGACGGCCCGGTTATCTCCGAGCACATAGATATTGTCGTCGGGGACCCTGAATTCCCCGTTCTTTAGGGACCAATTCTTCGGGATGTTGTAAAAGTCTACGACCTCGCCAGGGAGTCTATATACCCGCTTTATTAAGAAATCACCGGGATTGTCGCCTCTTATGACCACCACGTCCTTATGCCGAATGTTGCCGATCAGCCAATAAGCCTTGCTGACCCACACGCGATTCCCGCTCTGCAGAGTTGGCAACATCGATGGTCCGCTCACCACCACCCACTTGAACTGGGTGTAGTAGAAAGCGATGAACGCAAAGATGAAGAGCAAGCTGAAAATGAAGCTGGTTCGTGCGCGTTTCATATTCGTGGACAAGGCTCAGGAGTTATACTGAGTTCCCTTACTCTAGAGTTCGGCAAATTTAGCAGCCTTCCGTATGTTAAGACCTATTGCTGAAAATCAGAGCGCGATCATTCTAGCGCTCATTATCCTGAATCTCGGCCTCGGGGCCGTGCTTTTGATGTTTGTCCGAAGGTTCACACGGTTCCAAGCACGGTGGCGGCAATTGCTGGTTGGGGTTTCTGGCTCCGACCTTGAGACGCTACTGGAAGACCATTTGGAGCAACGGACCCTCCTGGCAGAGCGCGTGACCGAAATTGAGAAATTTGTTAAAGTTTTGGATGATAAAGCTAGACATTCCAAGCGTCACTTAGGCGTAGTAAGGTTCGACGCTTTTCCGGACGTCGGTGGTGAGCAGAGCTTCGCGCTTGCGGTGTACGACGACGAAGGCAACGGCGCGGTGCTATCCAGCCTGGTGGGGAGGACCGATAGCCGGGTTTATTGCAAGCGTATGGAAAGAGGCAAATCGGAGATAGAGCTATCCGAGGAAGAGAAAAGAGCGGTACAGTACGCCGCAGAGAAAACCCTTTCACCAAGGGCCGCTATTCGCTAGGGAAACCATGAGCAGCCGCGCAACCGAAGATATGGTGTTGGTCGAACGGGCCAGGCGCGGAGACCGTTCAGCCCTCGACGAGTTGATCATGGCCTATGAGGCGAAGGCCTACCAGTACGCTTATCGGCTCACGAGAAATTCTGAAGAAGCAAGCGACGTGGTGGCGGATGCATTTGTGCGCGTATTCAACGCACTAGGGAACTTCAAGGGTCAAAGCAGCTTCAACACTTGGCTTTACCGAATCATCACGAACTGCTACTTGGACATCAAGAAGAAGGAGCGCAATCGACCAACCTTAAGCATTGAGACCGCCCTAACCACGGCAGACGGTGAGATCACCCGGGAAATTGAAGATCCAAGCCGCGATCCGTACGAGGAAACCGAGCGGAACAGCCGTGAAGCGCGGGTGCAAGATGCGGTAGCCCAGTTGCCGGAATACCAACGGGCGATGATCGTGATGTACCACTCAGAAAACATGAGTTACGAGGAAATAGCAGCGGCTTTAGATTTACCCATTGGAACCGTGAAGAGCCGACTGAATCGAGCGCGGCTCAGTATTCGAGATTTGTTAATGAAAGATGAGGAACTGTTTCGTTTAGGATGAAGTCAAAGATTTCGGAGAAGAGACATTCAAGCAAGCGTGGGGCATTTAGGGGGCTTCGTACAAAGCTGGATGTAAACCAAAGCCGCGAGTGCGGCCGAGGCAAACATGAACATAGAAAAAGCTAGGGAGCTGTATTCAGCATATTACGAGCGAGTCCAAACGGACGCAAGCGCAGCGGAAAACGATCCGCTGGCCCTCGTGCTTGCTCGAGACCCCGAAATCCGCGCCGACTACGAGCAGTTTGAGCAGGCAATGGCTCAGCTCGACACTCTTGCCGACGAAGAAATCCTCATTCCCAACGACCTCCACGCTCGAATTCAAGCACGGCTTGACGACGATGCGAAGGTCATAAAGCCTGCGGCGAGTTTCTGGACGAGCAGCAAGTTTGCGGTTGCCGGTCTTGTTGCGGCGGGAATTATCTTTGCCACGATTCAGCTAAGGCCCGGCCAATCCGGTGGCGCGCTCCAAAGCGGAATAGGATTTCGAACATCGACAGGAAACGTGCCGGAGCGTAGTGTTCCCGAACCCATGGTTTGCCGCAGCACATCGACTGGTGTCTCGCTCGAGTTCAAGCCGTCGAAGGATCATCTTGTAACCGTCACGGACCTTTCAACGAATGCTTACAAGAGCTACGAAATGAAGAAGGACGTTCCCCTGACGATTCCGCTCGAAAACGCCACCGATTTGGCGGTTTGCACGGAAATCAAGATCACCGGCGAACCTCTGAAGATCGTCGCGGTACCCGGGCGAACCAAGGAATCCTTGTCTGCGGGCGATGGCACTTTAATTGACTTCGGCCGAGCGCTCGCTGGCTTCTACGGTGTGCCGGTTGTGGTAGATGCTAAGGCCTCTGCTGACCCGATTCGGTGGAAGTTCCAAGCAGGAACGGCCATTGATGCGGCTACGCAGGCACTGACAACTCAGACTCAGAAGTTTGTAGTTGAGAAGAACGCCGACGGCACGCTTCACATCTCCGACTAGGGCCTATCGGCAGCCTGCAGGCGTCTGATCGTATCATCCAGCAAGCGGTTTAGCCTTCTCGCAAATGCGCGGGCACTCATGTATTCCATAAAGGCATCAGTGCCCACATGTTTGCGGCTTGTTGTATCGGTTTGGGCGTGGGCCAGGTAGTTCTCACCGTTCGCTCTTGCCCTTTCCGCCAGCACTTGAGGCGATGGATCCGGCGCCTTTTCTAAGAATGCCTGTCTTTCCCGAATCAGGGTTTCGGGCGAGCGAACAGAACCACGAACCTTTTTAAGTTCTTTGAGAGCGACTAAGCGCTCGGAAGGTGAAAGCTGCAACTTGGTTAGACACGCGATTGCGCGGCGCTGAATAAGGCAGTTCGGGACAAAGGAGGCAAGGTCGCAATACTTGTAAGCCTCGCCGAAGCGCAGTGTTGTAAGAGCTCCTTTGAGGGCTTGATCGTGATCCTGCGTCTGCGCAGAGAGATCAAGGAGCTGGTTTGCCAGCTTGCTCTCGGCGCGGATAACTTCCCCCTTCGCACCCTCCGCTGTTGTGTCATCGGCGGCGATCGGCTGAAGGCAAATCAGTGAGTCATGCTCGGCCTTTTCCTGCCAGCGATTTACCAGACGCTCCGTTATTTGGTAGTCGGCATGAAACTGCAATGCATCCGATGTCTCCTTTAGAAGCGGGCGATAACTGGCCAATCCGATTTGCTGGGCAGGGGTTAGCTGAACAAACTCAAAAGGATCGGTTTTGATATTTGACCGAACAGCAACACCGGCAATAACAATTGCAGGCGAAAACAATAGAAGTCGATACCAGCGAATAGCGGACATCACCGTAAATTTTCGGTATCCGTTCGCAAATTTCTAGGGCGAACCTACTTAGGGCAAAAATGTGAGTCTTTCGTCCTGATTTGGTTATGCCGACTTTGGGGGGTCTTATACTATTGGATGGCGACCCCTCTGAGGGGCCGCCACATATGGCAAAAAAACAAATAGTGGGCTGGGAGGGACACCTTATCCAGCGTGCTCAAGAAGGCGAGCTTATTGCCTTCGAACTCCTTTCGGAGATTCATCGACCACTTCTCATGAGCCAGGCTCTGAGAACTCTGCGAAACGCCGACGACGCCCAGGATGCTGTCCAAGAGACGCTTCTGAAGGCGATGCGCGCGATCAAAGAGTTCGATTCAGGCCGGCCGATTCGACCGTGGCTAGCGCGCATTTGCGCGAATTGCTGCATGGATGTTTTGCGTCAGAGAAAGCGCACTCCAGAATCAATTGAGGGACATGAGCATTTGGTGGCCGACCAAGCTTCGCTTGAACAGGAGGCAAGCGCAAGAATGGAGCGGGACCAAGTGGTGGAAGCGGTGAATCATCTTCCGGAGACCTATCGTCGAATCATCTTCATGCGCCATTTCCGGCACATGGACGTAAACGAGATCGCCTCGGCGCTTAACACGCCTGAGGGGACTGTTAAAAGTTGGCTGTTCCGCGCGAGAGCTCAGCTCCGCAAGGAACTCCTGTTGGCTTCGTAGTTTCTGATCCCTTTGAGGGTAGTCGCCCGGCTCAGTCAAGCGGCTGGTTGCGACCTTCTTCCTCTCTGTTCGAAGCCATTAGGAACTTGCGTTCTCGTCATTCCACTTCTTTGTTGCAAGCTCTGCTTGTTTCTCGTCGATCTCTCTTCCCTGATTCTCGGCAACCCGTTTCACTTCTTGGGCGGTGACGCCTCGGCCCTTTCTCCACGCCACATGGCTCTTGTAGGCGTACTCGAACATGGGCTGCAGGTCCTCCGGCGTAGCCGTTTTTGGCTGGCGATTTCCAAGCGCCTCCAGAAAGGCGGCCCAGGTTTCCGCCACGCTCTTGCCTGGGCAGGAAACCCGCTCCCTGCCCGGCATCGGGTCTAGAACGCCCGCGTTCATGCTGTTGGAGGCGGTTAGATTGAACGTATCCCCCTCGAAATAGCAGAAGAAGTCCTCGAAGACCATCCCCTTGCGGTCGTAAATGCAGGAGTAGGCATTCTTTTCACGATGGATAAAACCGTAAACGAGAATGTCGTTGAGCTCTGGGATTTTCCATGCCGCAACTCGTTCGAAACCCAACTCTTCGAGGGCTGTTACGCTCGCTCTGACCATCATTTCATCCCAGTCGGCATCGATTTTGACGAGGTGGATTTCGTCAGCGAGTGAGCCGCTAGATTGTTGACCAGGTTGCTCAGAGAGAGCCTTGCCTGCCGCTCGTAAGATAAAAACGACAAAGAGGCGTACCGCAAGCCGCGCCAAGAACAGAATAACGACCAACGCCCCAATAAACGTTAGGACCCACATTGTCCACTTAGCTTACTAAATTGCGCGGTTTTGCGAGTCCGCCACGCGAAAAGGAGCCTCGTCTAGGAGGCTTTGAGCAAGCCGCCGATAACGCCTTTCATTCTTTCAGTGAAGCTCTGGTGCCTTTGTGGAAGACCCTCGCCAAGCAATACGCCAGCAATCCCCTTGATATCTAGGGATGCGGGCAGATGCGGGTTGGCAATGTAGAACGGTTGTCGCTGACGGATATGGGCCAGTGCCTGCTGATCGCTTCTAACGAAGCCTGCGTACTTCAGAGGCACGCCGAGGAACTGCTGGCTAATCGATGTCAGCTTCGCATAAATCATGCGGCCCTGCTGCTCGCCGTCAACCATGTTCATCACCACGCGGATGCTGGCATCCGGCTTGCGGGCGAGGATCGCTTTGGCGGTGGCATAGCCATCGGTCAGCGAAGCGGGGTCTGGCGTGGCGACAAGAAGAATCTCATCGGCGGCGCCAAGGAACGTCATGACGTTCTCATCGATTCCGGCGCCGGTATCGAAGATGAGGATATCGGTGGAGCGCTCAAGCTCGTTAAGCTGGGTAAGGAAGGCTTCGGCCTTCGGGCCGGAAAGATTGATGAGTGATTCAATGCCGCTGCCGCCTGCGATAAGCCGAATGCCACCAGGGCCAACCTGAATGACTTCGCTCAGGCGCTTCTCGCCGGTCAGTGCTTGCTGAAGCGTGTACTGAGTGCGGGAGCCAAGGACGACGTCGAGGTTAGCGAGGCCAATATCGGCGTCGAATACCACGACCCGCTGCCCGCGATCAGCAAGTGCGATCGCAAGGTTGGCGCTGATGTTGGTTTTGCCAACTCCGCCCTTTCCACTGGTTACTGCGTAGGTTCTCATGTAAGTTTAGGCGGCCTTGTTGTTCCTTCCAAGAATGCGATCGATGATGCTGATTTGCTTTGGCTGGAAAACCGGCTCGGACACAATCGTGTCGAGAAGATGCTCTCGCTCCTGGGCGGTGTTCTGATTGAGCGAGTGGCCGAGAGCGGTCCAGTTGAAGGAGCGCAGGGCGCTGGCAACTTCAATCGGCGATCCAAAGCGGTCTTTCGAATCAGAAGCAAGGCAGTTCGCCAAAATGTCCTTCATCGGCGCGGGAATGTACGGCTCAGGCTTCTGGTTGAAGCCGTAGCAACAATCCTTGAGCAGGCTGCCGAGTGCGAAGGCGGTGGAAGCACCGGGGTTATCGCCGTCAAACGCTGCGGACGGGCTGCGATAGTGCTCGGGCGGGGCAACAAACGGCACCAGCACCGGACCGCGAGCCCCCATGAAAATGTTTTGTGCGCAAACCCAGTTCCCTGCTCCGCCCGCCTTTTGGAGGTCGTCAAGGGATTCGGCGATCTTGCCGACAAGCTCGGCAGACTGGATGAGCTGGCGTCGACCGCGAATTCTTAGGATTCTATCGAGATTTTCACCGGCTACGCGCTGAAGGGTTACCCATCGGAAACCGTTCTCTTCGGCGATTTCGTAGACGGCGGTCATGACCTCGAACACGCCCTTGGCGCTTGCCTTTACGGCTTCCAGGCAGGTTGCGGCATCCGGGTGATCGAGCGGGACCGCGATGAGGCTGACGGGGCGGTCCATGAAGCTATCGTAAGCATCGAACAGGGCGATGTTGTTGATCTTGTATCGGGAGAAGAGCTTTTCGTAGCGCTTCGGCGCCTTGTCGGCTTCAGGAAAGGCTTCGGGAATGAATTCGTCGTTGAGGCCGTAAGCGGACCGGATGCGTCGGGCGAGAGCGCAGCTCGGCGCGACGTGGAGGATGACGTTGCTTCGTACGAGAGCCATCAGGCGGTCGGTGGCAACGACATCAATGGGGTCGGCGATAGCGACCATGAGGCCGGCGGCGGTTTGAGAGATCGGCAGGGCGTTGAGCTGGACTGCCTCTTCGGGAGTCAGCCGTCGGAGAGCATCTGGCTCGATTTCGACTTCAAGCGGATTGATAATCTGATAGCCGTACTGATCGGCAAGGCACTGAGCCACCTGCTCCTCAGTAACAAACCCGCGCTCAATGAGAATTTCGCCGAGCCTTCGGTTGCTGACGCGCTGCTCTGCGAGCGCGATGGACAGTTGCATTTGATTCAGGCATCCTGCCGATGAAAGCAATTCGCCAAGCCGCTTATATGTTTGGATCATTCGCCGAAAAAACCTCTCCCTGTGTTTTTCGGCAATAGCACCAGGTTTTTGCAGGTGCGGTTATTACATCAAGCCGAGAACCTTGAGCGAATGATCCGCGAAGCGCAGGTGGTGATCAAGACTGAATATCTCTTCGACTTCCTTTTCGCTTAATCGCGCCTTCACGTCTTCATCAGCGGCGACGCAGGCGCGGAAGTCGTGCCCTTCCCAAGCTTTGGCGGCGTTGCGCTGGGCCACCTTGTAGGCGTCCTCGCGGGACATGCCCTTGCTGATGAGCTGGATCATGACGTGCTCGCTGAAGACGAGGTGGCCCATTTTGTGCAAGTTTGAAAGCATATTCTGTGGCAGAACCACGAGCCCTTCGAGGATGGTGGTGAGCTTTCGCAGCATGAAATCGGCTAGGTGGCTGGAGTCGGGGAAGATGATGCGCTCCAGCGAGGAGTTCGTAAGGTCGCGCTCGTGCCAAGTCGGGACGCTTTCCAGCATCGCATGGGCGTTTGCTCGTAGGAGACGGGACAGGCCGCACACCGTCTCGCTGTTCCACGGGTTGCGCTTGTGGGGCATAGCGCTTGAGCCGGTCTGTCCGGAGGCGAACGCCTCTTGAACTTCCAGGATTTCGGTCCGCTGAAGGTTTCTAAGCTCGGTGGCGATGCGCTCTAGGCCCGCGCCCATTAGCGCGAGGGCGTTCATATAAGCCGCGTGGCGATCTCGGTTGATGATCTGGGTCGAGGAGGGATCTGGCTTGAGGCCGAGCTTTTCGCAGACTCTCGTTTCCAGTTCAGGCGGGGTGATGGCGTGGATGCCGACTGCGCCGGACACCTTGCCCACCGCGACGTCTTGTTTGACCGCTTTAAGGCGCTCGATATTTCGGGCGAGCTCGGCATACCAATTGGCCGCCTTTGAACCGAAGGTGATCGGCTCTGCGTGGATACCGTGAGTGCGGCCGATTTGCGGCGTCTTCACGTGATCCTTCGCTAGCTTGCCGATGACCTGACCAAGCTTGGTGGCGTCGTCGATGAGCACTTGGCAGGAATCGCGGAGCATCATCCCCAGCGCGGTATCGATGACGTCGTAGCTGGTGACGCCCATGTGAATGTATTTGCCGTTCGCGCCGGTGGTTTCGCTGAGATTCCGAACGAACGCCATCAGATCATGGCGGGTTTCCTTCTCGATCTCGTCGCAGCGCTCGAGGGTGTACGTGGCGTTTGCCTTGACGTCTTTGCTGACGCCAGCGGGGATATTTCCAAATTCTTCGTGAGCCTCGACGATGGCTAATTCGACTTCTCGCCATCGGTCGTACTTTGCATTTCTATCCCAAATAGCGGCCATGGGCGCGGTTGTGTAGCGGTCAATCATTCTCCCTAAGGGTACCCGTAGGGTCTTCAGTACAATGAATCCATGTCGTACTGCCACCTTGTTAAGCCGGGCGAGAAAGTGAAGCTGAAGGATATTCACGCCGGGCACGCGGATTCTGTGACCAAAGAGGAGGCGGCGGCCAGGGTGCTTGAGCTTGGCAAGCATCTGGATGAATCGGTGGAGCTGATGTACGCGGCGGGCATGAATGGCTTACTGGTTGTGCTGCAGGGCATCGATACAAGTGGCAAGGACGGCACGATTCGCTGCATTCTAGGGCATGTTAGCGGGCAGGCTTGCCGGGTTTCGGCTTTCAAAGTTCCTACCACAGAAGAAGCCGCCCATGATTTTCTGTGGCGGGTGCATGGCCAGACCCCCGGACGCGGCGGCATGACGATTTTCAATCGCTCGCACTACGAGGATGTGCTGGTGGCGAGGGTTCACAAGCTGGTCCGCAAAGAAATTTGGAAGGATCGCTACGACCACATCAATTCCTTTGAGCAGCTGCTTGCCGACAGCGGAATTTTGGTGATGAAGTTCTATCTGCACATCACGAAAGAGGAACAGGAGCAGCGTCTGCTGGACCGCGAGAAAGACCCCGACAAGTCTTGGAAGCTAAGCGTGGGCGATTGGAAAGAGCGGGAGCTTTGGCCGGATTACATCAACGCCTACGAGGATGCGTTGGAGAAGTGCTCGACGAAGGATGCGCCTTGGCGGATTGTGCCGGCAAATACGAAATGGTTTCGCGACCTTGCGATCATGGAAGCGGTAACCGACGAACTAAAGCCATATCGCAAAGTGTGGCGAGAATCGCTGGTAGAACGTGGAGTTCGGGAAGTGGCGGAGCTTAAGGCTTACCGCGCGCAGATGAAGACTAAATAGAATCGGTTAGCGCAATATCGCTGCGATACTGCATGCCTTCAAAGCACACATTCTGTACGCCTTCATAAGCTTTAGCGCGCGCGGCTTCACGCGTATCTGCGGTGGCGGTAACGGTTAAGACTCTGCCGCCATTTGTAATCAGCTTGCCATCTCGATTTGCGGTGCCAGCGTGGAACAGGAGGACGTCGGAAGGCATCGGGCTTAGATGAATCTCTTTGCCATTATCATAGGAGCCGGGATAGCCACCACTCGCCACCACAACTGACACGGTGTTCTTTTGAAGGATTTCGATTTCGGGTAGGGGTTCTTCTTTCGCGCTGGCGATCAGGCATTCTAGGAAGCCCTTACCTAAGCGGGGCATGACGGATTGCGTTTCGGGGTCGCCGAAGCGCACGTTGAATTCCAGGCAATAGAGCTTCGCATCCTTCACCATGATGCCGCTGAACAGTAGGCCGTTAAAGGGCTTGCCCTCGGCTCGCATAGCGGCAAGGCTCGGTCTGACGATGCGGTCCTCGCACTCCTTAACAAGATCATCGGAGATACTGCCGACGGGCGAAAATGAACCCATTCCACCGGTGTTCGGCCCCTCATCGTTATCTTGAGCACGCTTGTAGTCTCGGGCGACCGGCAAACTGCGGATGGTGTCGCCAGAACAGATGGTGAGGAGGCTGAATTCTCGGCCGTCAATTCGCTCCTCGATGACCACGGTTTCGCCGGCGGGGCCGAATATCTTCTCCACCATCGCTTTCTCAACCGCTTCATAAGCTTCCTCCGAGGAGTTGCAGACGGTGACGCCTTTGCCGAGGGCAGCGCCGCTGGCTTTAACGACAACATGCCAGCCGTTTGCTTCGCAGCTATCGATGTAAGCGCGGGCTTCAACCACGCTTGTAAACGATTTATATTGCGCGGTTGGCGCCTCAGCTTTCTGCAATATCTCTTTACAGAAGGCTTTTGAACCCTCTAACCATGCGGCTTTGCCGCTGGGTCCAAAAACGGTGATTCCCGCCGAGCGTAATGCGTCGCCGAGGCCCATAATGAGGGGGTCCTCCGGTCCGACGACTACGAGGTCTACCGCCAACTTTCTTGCTAGTTCTACGTGGGATGTAATGTCAAGGAGTGGCAATTCAAAGCACGGAGCAATATCGGATATTCCGGGATTACCTGGTGAGGCAAATACTTCTGCTTCTTGGCTGATTCTCCAAGCAAGAGCGTGCTCGCGAGCGCCAGAACCTATCACCAATACCTTCATTATTCTAAGCGGCCATTTTACCCCTTAGCTAATCTTGCATAACGAGGGCTTTACCTTTGCGAGCGGCGGCCTCCATCTGGGCGGCCCTTTCCTTCTGGCTGGCCCAATAATCGTCTTGCGACTGCTTGGCAAGATCTCTAAAGCGAGCGTAGGAGGGCTGGAAACCAAGGAGCACGGTGCCGACTTCGCCGTTTCTGTGCTTTTGCACGCTGATCTCGGCAACCTCGGTGCGGTCCTCTTCCTTGGGGAGCGCGTTGGGGTTTGAGCGGTCCGCGTAGTACTGATCGCGATAGATCATCATGACCATATCCGCTTCCTGCTCGATCGATCCAGATTCGCGAAGGTCGCTGAGCTGCGGGCGTTTGTCAATTCGCATTTCGACGCCACGGTTCAGCTGGCTGAGGGCGATGACGGGGACTTGAAGGTCCTTTGCGATGCCTTTAAGGGCGCGGGCGATGTCGCTGATTTCCTGAACGCGGTTCTCCACCTTGCGGTTTGCGCGCATGAGTTGAAGGTAGTCCACGATGATCAGCGAAAGGCCGTTCTCAACCGCAAGACGGCGGCATTTGCCCTTGATTTCTAGGCCGCTGACTTCCGAGTTGTCATCGATGAAGATTGGGGTGTTGTAAAGAGACTCGCATGCGTCGGCAAGGGCGTGGTAGCTCTTCTCTGCCAGCTTCTGGCGCTTAAGCTCGTAGGCGCTGACCCCGGAGATCATAGAGGCAAGGCGCTTGACGAGTTGGGCGCCGGTCATTTCCAACGAGAAGATGGCGACTGCGCCTTTCTTCTGCTTGGCGACGCGGTTGGCGATATCAAGCACCAGCGACGTCTTGCCCATGGAAGGGCGGGCGGCCACGATGACGAGATCGCCGGGATAGAAGCCGGTGGTCAGAGCGTCGAGGTCGTAGAAATTAGTTTGAAGGCCCAGCGACGGCTCGCCGGTCTCCATGAGGGTGTCGACATCGTAGAAGAACTCTTTGGCAAGCTCGCGGGCGTGCTTGAATTCTCTGCCGATTTGGCCCCGGCCGACTTCGAAGAGGATTTGCTCGGCTTTATCGACTTTTGCCCGCGCCGCGCTTTCATCGGGATCGTGGGCGAGATCGATGATATCCTTGCCCGCACGCTCCAGGCGGCGCATGGTGGCGCGATCCTGGACGATCATCGCATAGTGGCGCGCGTTGGCGGCGGTGGGCGTGAACTCGGCTACTTCAAGCAGATAATCTTCCCCGCCGATCTCGGTGAGGATGCCGCGGGCGGTGAGCTCTTCTTTGACGGTGAGGTAGTCGACGGAGCGGCCCTCATCGACAAGATACTTGATGGCCTTGTAGAGAAGGCTGTGGGCGTGGCGATAGAAGTCGTTGGCGTCGAGGGTGCCGGCTACTTCTTCAGCGGCGCGCTGAGACAGCAACATCGAGCCGAGGACGCCCATCTCCGCCTCAAGACTGTAAAGGGGAATCGGTTCATCGGTGTTGGACATTGCAGGCTAGATATTGTATCCAGCACTACTGGTCGCGCGTAGGTTCGAGCACAAAAAAGCCCCGGGTTTGAACCCGAGGCATTTTTTGAATTGTGGTTTTTGCCGATTATTTGAGATCGACCGTACCGCCGGCTTCGACGATAGCGGCCTTGATCTTCTCAGCTTCGTCCTTGCTGACGCCCTGCTTGAGCGGCTGCGGAGCGCCATCGACCAGGTCCTTGGCTTCTTTGAGGCCAAGAGCGGTGATTTCGCGGACGACCTTGATGACCTGGAGCTTGTTGCCGCCAGCTGCGGTGAGGATGACGTCGAAGGACGTCTTCTCTTCTTCAGCGGCTGCGCCAGCGCCAGCGCCCGGCATTGCCATCATCGGCATGCCCATCATCGGAGCAGCGGCGGTGACGCCAAACTTCTCTTCAAGGGCCTTCTTCAGGTCGGACAGTTCGAGAGCGGTCATGCCGCTAATCTTTTCAACGATAGTATCTACTGCAGTTGCCATGGGTTACTCCGTGGGGGTTTCGGTGGTTTCGGCGGCTTCAGGAGCCTCCTCGGTCGGGGCCGCTTCCGCGGCAGATTCTTCGACGGGGGCAGCGGGTTCGGCTGCCTTGGCGGGCTCTTCGGCTTTGGCTTCAACCTTCGGCGCGGGAGCAGCGGAGCCTTCGGAGAGCTTATCGGCAGCGGCGTAGACCGTGCGGATTGGCTCAGCGTAAAGGGCTTCGATGGTTCCAACGAGGTTTGTAAGCGGCGCTGCAATAGCGCCAATAACCTGCGCGATCAAAACATCGCGCGGAGGTAGCTCGGAAAGGGCTTCAATTTCCTTATCGGTGAAGGACTTTCCGGCGAAGTAGCCGCCCTTAACTTTCAGAATTTTGGATGACTTCGCATAGTCAACGAGGGCTTTCGCGCACTCGGCTTCGTTTTCAAAAACGAAGGCCACGGCGGTTGGGCCGTTGTGCAGCATGTCGGGCAGGTTTGCTGCGTCGTCACCGGCGGCAATGCGGAAAAGCGTGTTCTTGATCACGTGGAAATCGCCGCCTTTGCTGCGGAGATTCTTTCGCAATTCTTGAACTTGCTTAACCTTAAGGCCGCGGTAATCGGCGAAGACGACACCTACCGACTTCGAATACCACTCTTTGGCTTGCGCAATCGTTTGTTCTTTTTCTGCTGTGGGCATTATTTATTCGCCTTAGCCCCCTAAGAACAGAAAAGGACACGCATACGGGTATGCGTATCCAGAGTTTCGCGCCGACTAGCGGCGCAGTAAATCTTTCTTCGCTTTCCCCTCGGCAGGCTGATCGCGGATGCGACCAATTCTGACTTTGCGTCACCTAGCTGTCTTCAGAGCGCTGATTGCTGGAAGAGATTATAGCCTGGCGGCGGGGATGGAAATCAACACCCAGTGGTTTCACCGGGCAGTTATTTGTTAGGTTACCTACTTTATTTAATTAGGTATCCTTATTATCTATTTTCTTGGACTTGGGTTTCTCCGCTGCCACGACATCCAGTTCCCCGCTGGTTTCCATCACCACATAGCGAGCCTCTTTGAAGTCGTCAAAACCCTGTCTGCGGATTGCTTCCTGCAAATCGTCGTGGGTCATGCCCGCTCGGTAGAGGTTTTCTTCCACCGGCTCGCCGTTACGAAGGAGGATGAGCGGATCGCCCGAAATCATTCGTTTTATATTAGGAAACCTAATAGATATGCGCCCCAAGAGGTAGTCCACCAGCATGAGAGTTAGAGCGGAAACAAGGCCAACGCTCAGGCTCACGTTGGGGTCTTTGAGGCCAATCCCCTCGGTGGTCCTCACCCCTATGAGGGAGGTTTCTACGGCGCTGCCGAGAAGCAAGATGATGAGCAGATCGAGGGCGCTAAGCTGCGCGGACTGGCGACGGCCAAGCGTTCTCAGGCCCACCAGCAGCAACAGGAAGATTCCTGTTGTGCTCAGCGCGGCGCGAAGAAGAGGCTCGGGGTGCATCGATGCTGTATTGTAACGGAATATGGATTCCTGGCTGAAGTTAGTTTTCTCGCACCCGGACTCATGGCCCGCCGCCGGGATGATTGTGCTGAAGACAAGCGTGGTGTACGCGTTCTTAGTTGGCGGACTGCGCTTCTTTGGCAAGCGTCAGCTTGGCCAGATGACCTTGTATGACATTGTACTGATGGTAGTTCTGGCGAACTCAGTTCAGAACGCAATGGTGGGAGAAGATACGACACTAGCGGGCGGATTGATCTCGGCAACGACCCTGCTGATCCTAAATCGGCTACTTTTCCTGCTCATTAAGCGCAACAAGAAGGTGGAGCATGAATTGGTGGGTGAGCCGGTGATCTTACTTCGCGATGGAAAGTTACAGCGCCAGGCGATGGAGCGAGAAGGGATAACGCGAGAGCAAGTGCAAGCGGCACTAAGGGAGCACGGGCTACTGGAGCTGAAAGCTGCTGAACTGATTGTCTTGGAGGTTGACGGCTCCATGAGCGTAATTCCCCACGGGGCGGTAGTCCACCGCTCTCGCCGCCACTATCGAGCTTTGCGGACGAACTGATGATCATTGGTCTCCTTGCTATCGCCACCCGCTCGGCCATAGTTTTGCTTTGGCTGTTTGCCGGGGTGCGCATTACTGGACGGAAGCACTTAGCCCAGATGAATATCGCCGACCTAGCGATGCTGATGCTGATTGCCAACGCGGTGCAGAACGCGATGACGATGGGCAAGGGCAACTTCAGCGTAGGCGCCGTTTCCGCGCTGACGCTGATGCTGGTTGGTTACGGGATTACCCGCCTGCTTCTGAAGCGGCAAGATGCGGAGCGGCTGCTGATTGGCGTGCCTGTAACGTTGATCTATAACGGCAAGGTGAACTGGCGGCTGGCGGATCGCGAGCAGGTGACAGAGGATGACCTGAACGCGGCGTTTCGAGAGCATCAGCTTGAGAAGGCGTCTGAGGTGAGGCTTGCGGTGCTGGAAGTGGATGGCAGCATTAGCGTAGTTCCTAAGAAGCATCACATCTGACGCCTAACGTTGGCTCCATCCAATTCAACATCTAATATCTGCAAGCATTGCGCTACAGGCTCTGGAATCCTGCGAGATTCTACAGGATTTTCCCAGCAACCATTTAGAAGACTCTAACACCTGGTATTATATTTATTGATCCCATCAGGTCGTTGTTGTGCGAGTCTTTTTGAACAAACCATTTCAACGATTTGCACGGAAGGAGAGCATAACGGCAGAGGCGCTTTGGGATGCTGTGACTAGGGCAGAGCGCGGATTGATCGACGCCGACCTTGGTGGCGGAGTGATTAAGCAACGAATTCCGCGTCCAAATGAGGGTCGTTCCGGAGGATATCGATCAATAGTCCTCTACCGGACTTCTGAATTGGCGTTCTTCGTATATGGCTTTCCCAAAAGCGGGCGGGACAATGTATCGAAGCAGGAGTTGATTGCGTTCCGCGACTTGGCGGAAATCCTTCTTAACCTTAGCTTGGATGAGGTTCAAAGGGCAGTGAAAAGTGGTGCACTTCAGGAGCTAGAAGAATTATGAGTAAAACGTACAAGACGGGCGCGCTCGCTGCCATCCATGAGACCGCGTCGGACCTGCATGAAGCCGGACTGGTGAGCAAGCGAACCATGCATCGCTTTGACGAGTTGTGCCTGACGCCGGTAGAAGAATTGTCGGCCTCAGAAATCAGGGCCATCCGCCAGAAGGCGAGAGTCAGTCAAAGCGTGTTCGCCCGTTATCTAAATGTGTCCCCTGGCATAGTCAGTCAGTGGGAGCGGGGCGAAAAGCATCCCGCGGGCGCATCACTGAAGCTGCTTGTCATCGTTCGCCGAAAGGGCCTAGAGGCGATCGCATAAAACGGAGCCGGGTCTGCGGTTGCAGCCCAGCAAGCGACGCAATCGGAAGAAGACAAGGCGGCGCGAAGATTAGATTTCTCACGAATGGATGACTGGCAATTCCTGCTCCGCCCGAATGTCCTAGGGCGTTGAGGGTTCAATGGCCCGGTTCCCAAGTCTCCGCATTAGCCATAATTCGTAGAGCATGTCTAACGAGATTCGCCGCATAGTCGCTACCGACTGCGGCTCGACCACTACGAAAGCGATTTTGATTGAGCGAAGCGACAAGGGCGAATACCGCCTTGTTGCCCGAGGCGAAGCGCCCACGACCGTTGAAAAGCCGTTTGAGGACGTTACGGTTGGCGTTCTGAACTCTATCACCGAGCTTGAGGAAATCACCGAAGAGCACGTTCCCGACGGATTCAAGAAGGGCCGCCGGAAACTGATTGAAAATGGCGTGGTGAAGCGCTACCTGAAGGAAGGCAAGCGGTCGGGGACGGCAGCCAATGATTTAGACGGCTCGGACATGTACGTTTCCACCAGCTCGGCCGGTGGCGGCCTTCAGATGATGGTGGCCGGTGTTGTGAAGTCAATGTCGGCGGAATCGGCCGAGCGCGCCGCGCTTGGCGCGGGCGCGATTCTGATGGACACGCTTGCGGTGGACGATGGACGTCGCGAGTATCAGAAAGTTGAGAGACTGCGCCAATTGCGCCCGGACATCATTTTGATGTCGGGCGGTACTGACGGCGGCACGAAGTCTCACCTCATCGAGATGTCGGAAGTCATTCGGCGCGCCGATCCGAAGCCTCGCTTCGGCGACATGAAACTGCCGGTCATTTTCGCGGGCAACAAGGACGCGCGAGAGGATGTGAAGTCCGTGCTTGGAAGCACGATCGAATTGAAGGTCGTGGATAACATTCGCCCGACGCTGGACAAAGAGAATCTTGACCCGGCTCGTGACGAAATTCACGAGATGTTCCTTGAGCACGTAATGCAGCAAGCGCCAGGCTACAGCAAGCTGCTGGACTGGACGAGCGAAGAGGTTATGGCAACGCCGAACGCGGTCGGCAAGCTGATGAAGCATTACGCGGACCAGGAGAACATTAACATCCTGGGCGTGGACATCGGCGGCGCAACGACGGATGTGTTCAGCGTTTTTAGCGGAATCTATAACAGAACGGTTTCCGCAAACCTGGGAATGAGCTACTCGATCTGTAACGTGCTAAAGGAAGCGGGGAGCGAGAATATCGCGCGCTGGCTGCCGTTTGAGATCGACCCGGCGGAGGTCCGCAATCGGCTCCGCAACAAGATGATTCGCCCGACGACGATCCCGCAGTCTTACGAAGACTTGCTGATCGAGCACGCGGTTTCTCGCGAAGCATTGCGCCTTGCCTTTGAGCATCACAAATCACTTGCTCGTGGTCTGACGGGCATGCAGCAGCAGCGCGACATCGGCCAGATTTTCAATCAAGCCGCCAGTGGCCAAACGCTGGTGAACATGATGGCGCTGAACATGATCATCGGCTCGGGTGGCGTACTTTCCCACGCTCCGCGCCGCGCTCAATCCGCGCTGATGATGATGGATGCGTATCAACCGGAAGGCGTGACCGACCTGACGGTCGACTCGATCTTCATGATGCCGCACCTTGGTGTGCTTGCAGAACACTTCTACGACGCCGCCCGCGAGGTCTTCGAGCGAGACTGCATCGTGCGTTGCGGTCCGTGCATCGCCCCGGTAGGCACTGGCAAGGACGGCGATCCGTGCGTGACGGTTAAAGGCGGCTCGATCAATACGAGCGTGCCGTTTGGCGAGATTAAGATTCTGCCGCTGGCGACGGGTGAATACGTGGATGTCGAGATCGAGCCCGCGAAGGGCTTCGACGTCGGCGCAGGCAAGGGCAACAAGCTAAGCGCCAAGTTGGAAGGCGGAACAGTGGGATTGATCATCGATACCCGCGGACGGCCGTTCAACATCGCGTTGAACGCGCCAAATCGCATCCAGAAGCTGCGAAGCTACTTGGAAGCGTTTGGTCTGCCGTTGCCTAAGTGAAGCCGAGCCGGGTTCAAAAAGCGTAGAATCAACGTGAAATGATTACCTACGCGCCGGAGCGTTACGCGGGCGCAACGATTGATACGATCGGCGACAAGGTCTTCTTCGGCAAGCGCATCAGCGAAGAGGATGCCTTATTCCTGCTGGAGCAGGCGAACCCGATTGATCTTGCTACCCTTGCAGATTTTAGAAGACAGGAGAAGGTTCCTGGCCGCGTCGTCACCTACATCATCGGCCGCATTCTGAACTACACAAACGTGTGCTGGGTGCGGTGCAAGTTCTGCGCGTTCTACCGCCCGCCTGGCGACGACGAGGGGTATCTGCACTCCGATGAGGACATTCTTGCCAAGGTTCGCGATACCGTTGAGCAGGGCGGCGTGGAGATTCTTTTCCAGGGCGGCCTAAACCCCAAGCTGAAGATCGACTACTACGAAGGGATTTTCCGCAAGATTCATGAGCAGTTTCCGCAGGTGATTCTGCACGCGCTTTCGCCGGCGGAGATCATTTACATCGCGCATATCAGCAAGCTCACCTTACGCGATACGCTGGCCCGGCTGAAAGACGCCGGCCTGCATTCGATACCGGGCGCGGGCGGGGAAATTCTAGTCGACCGAGTGAGGAAGATCATCGCGCCCTACAAGGACACCACCGACGAGTGGTTGGAATGCATGCGCACGGCGGCGGAGCTTGGCATTCGCTCGACCGCGAGCATGATGTTTGGGCACGTTGAGACGCTTGAAGAGCGAATTCAACATTTGAAGCGCATCCGCGATTTACAGGATGAGTGCGCTCCCTTCCGCGCGTTCATCGCATGGAATTTCCAGCCGGAAGAGACTCAGCTTGCGATTCCCGCGAAGGCTTCGGCGGCTGATTACTTGCGAACGGTTGCGGTTGCCCGCTTGTATTTGGACAACTTCGATAACTTGCAGGTTTCGATCCTCACTCAAGGGCCGAAGATCGCCCAGCTTGCGCTGGGATACGGCGCGAACGACTTTGGCAGCGTGATGATTGAAGAAAACGTGGTTTCCGCAGCAGGAAACAAGTTCATTCTGAACGCCACGGAGTTCGAGCGGCTGATTGAAGATGCCGGTTACGAGGCGAAGCGCCGCAACACGCGATACGAGCTGATTTAGGATCTCGGCGCGAGCAGGAAGTCGATCACCTGATTCAGGCTGCTGATCGTCATCGTCGGCTCAGGCGCGCCTTCGGGCTTTTCCTCTGGCTTTGAATTCACACCTTGGCTGCTTGGGGGAACGTCGCTTGAGCGGCGAATCCAGATTGCTTGCCAGCCGCGATCAAGCGCGGGGCGAATATCGTGGCCGTAACTGTTTCCCACGAACAGTAGCTCGCTGGGATCGCACTTGAAGTGCTCTTCAGCTCGCCGGAAGACTTCTTCGTGAGGCTTGCCGATCTTCTGCTCGCCTTCAATCAGAATCAAGTCGAAATACTTCCCTATCTCGAGCACGTTGATTTCATCGCGCTGAACATCGGCGGGGCCGTTGGTGATGAGCCCAAGCGGATACTTTTGGGCAAGGATTGCCAGAATGGGCTCAGCTTCCGGAAACAGTTCAAGCGCGGCTTGGCGCTCTTTGTGATAGGTGTCGCCCAAACACTCGGCGAGGACCTGATCGTCGATGCCAACTTCCTGAAGGGCGAGCCACATTTGGTAATTGCGGGTGACTCCGCCTTTCTCCAGATACTTCTGATACCACTCGCCGGATTTGAAGTCTTTGTAGAACTTGCGGAAGGCTTCCGCCCAATGGCCGATCATTTCCTCGGGAGTGTGGTCGGGCGGGCCGCAAATCTCAAATGCTCGGTGGAGACCCTTCTTGCTGGCATCCCAATACGCACAGAGGGTGTCATCGAGGTCGAAGCAGATGGCACGTATAGGGCGTTGGGGTTGCGACATATAGCGAAGCTCGTATAGTTTAGCTTCGGTTCAATTTTAGCTCATCCCCATGGCTGCACGTACATCAACCATGGTTGCGGCGGCAACCTCACGGGCTCGCTCTGCGCCCTTCTTAAGGGCGTCCTCAACGTCGGCGTCGGAAATATGGGCGCGGCGCTCCCGCATGGGGCGAAGATTCTCGTTTACACATTCGATGAGTTCGCGTTTGTTCTGCATACAGCCACGGATGCCTTGGCGGTCCTCCTCCCACTGAGTTTCCCAGTTCGGGCTGTACACGCGAAGCAGGTTGCAGACGGCGCAAGTTTCGGGAATGCCGGGATCGGTCTTCTTGATCTTGGTCGGGGTGGTGAAAGCGCTGTTGATTTTGGCGGCGGTTTCGTCTTCGGTGTCCGACAGGTAGATGGCGTTGTCGTAGGACTTGCTCATCTTGCGGCCATCGGTGCCGAGCAGCAAAGGGATGTCGCCAATTACGTTTTCAAATTCTGGGAAAACCTCGCCGTAAAGGTTGTTGAAGCGGCGGGCAATCTCACGCGAAAGCTCCAGATGGGGGGCCTGATCCTTACCGACGGGAACGCCGTGCGGCTTGTACATCAGGATGTCGGCGGCCTGAAGGACGGGATAGCCAAGGAATCCATATGACTCCCGCTCTTCACTGCCCATGGCCTCTTTCTTTTCTTTATAGGTTGGGACGCGTTCCAGCCACCCGAGGGGGGTCACCATGCTGAACAGCAGATGGAGCTCGGCATGCTCCTTCACGTCGCTTTGAGCGAAGATGATTGAGCGCTTGAGATCGATGCCGCCTGCGATGTAATCCTTAGTGATCTCGCGGGTGTTGTGCTTGATCAGGTGTGGCTCGTGCGCCATTGAGGTGAGGGCGTGCCAGTCGGCGATGAAGCAGAAGATTTCAAATTCGTCCTGTAAGCGGACCCAATTCCGGAGCGCCCCCTCGATATTGCCGAGGTGGAGACGTGGCTGAGTCGGCTGCATTCCGCTAAGAAGTCGTTTTGGCATGGCCTTTTAAATGTTCGGAAGGAGTAGTTTAGCCGCTGCGTCCGCAACCGGACCATACACGCGGTAGAAGGTTTCCGGGAACAGGAGAGCGACCATCAGGAGGCCAGGCATTCCGACCATGTCATTAAACCGAAAGAAGCGGTAGCGAAGCTTCTCTGGCAGAAGAAGGCCAAGCAACCAGCGGCCGTCGAGCGGCCCAAAGGGAATCAAATTGAAGCAAGCCAAGGCGATGTTGATGTACACCCCGTAATAAAGGAACTTCAACGTGAGAGCATTGTATTGGTTGATGCCGTTGAAGAAGAGGCCAGATCGCATCATGAGCTGCAGCAACACTGCATAGATGCAGGCTTGCACCATGTTTGAGAGGGGTCCGGCGGCAACTGCGGCAAAATGATCCCACCGTGGGTTGCGCATCAGTCTGGGGTTCATCGGTGAAGGCCGTCCCCATCCTATGCCGCGCCCAGCGATGGAGGTTACGATCATCATGATCACACCCAGGGGCTCGAAGTGCTTCGTGAGGTTCAGGGTCACCCTTCCAAACTTGCTTGGCGTGGGATCTCCGGCTAAATCGGCAACCTTGCAGTGGGCGTACTCGTGCAGTCCGATAGCCAAGAAAAGCACAAGGGCTTGGATCAGGATATTTTCAATGTTTATGTCTTGGAACATGGGCTACCGGGGAAGAATTTCGCGGGCGAACATATCCTGGTACGTTTCACGGCGCTGTATTAGTTGCACCTCGCCGCTTGAGCGCAGAAATACTTGAGCCGGACGCGGAAATCGGTTGTAGTTGCTTGCCATCGTGGCGTTGTACGCGCCGGTGCCGTGGACGAGCAGGAGGTCGCCGATTTCGAGGTCGGTGGGGACCTGAATGTCTTCGAAAAGAAGATCGGTTTCGCAGTGACGCCCAAAGATATCGGCGCTCTCGGTTTGGGCGCTCTTGCGTAGCGGTTCAACATCGTACTTCGCCCCGTAGAGGGCGGGACGCGGATTGTCGCTAAGACCACCATCGACGCTGACAAGGAGTTTGCCCTGACGGCGCTTTATGGCGGCCACCGAGTACAAGGTCTTTCCCGCATCGGCAACCATGCTGCGACCGGGCTCAAAGCCGAATTCGAGATCCTTGCGAGGAAATGTCTCCAGCGAAGCCAGCATGTACTCCTTCGGGCTGGGAACTCCGTTGGCAACGCCGAGGCCGCCGCCGAAATTCACACTCTTCAAGGCGTGCGGGAATCGACTTTCTACCTCAGCGGCAATCTGCCCGAGGGTCTCGGCGGACTCCTTGGATGCCTGAAGGTCGATAATCTGCGAACCGATGTGGGCGTGGAGCCCGCTCGGCTGCAAGCCAAGCTCAGTGGCGAGTTCCCAAGCTGGAATGACTTCCCCTTCCGGCCAGGAGAAACCGAACTTACTGGCCGCGCCTCCCGTGGAGATCTTGGCGTTCGTTTCCGGGTTCACGCCAGGGGCAACTCTAAGCGCCAACCTTGGCATTGCCGTTTGTCCGCCGACGCAGGAGGCGATCATTTCAAGTTCTTCCATGTTGTCAGCGATGATCTCGCCGATTCCCGCGCCAAGCGCGAACTCAAGCTCGCTTTGCAATTTGGCATTGCCGTGGAAGCGGCAGTCAGCCGCGCTGACACCGGCGGTTAGGGCGGCTCGCAGCTCGCCTTCTGAGGCGACGTCGAGCGACCAGCCGCGGTCTGCAAACCACCGAAGAACTTCCAGCGTGGGGTTCGCCTTGGTTGCGTAGCTGAGGTGCACGGGCTGATTGATGGCTTCCCAGGAGCTTGATTTTGCTGCGACCACTTCCTCGAAAAGAATGTAAAGGGGCGTGCCAAATTGCTCGCGCAATTTCTCAGCGAATTCAAGATCAATCGAGGGTGCTGCCTTCTCCATCGCGGTGTGGGTTACGGACTTCAACCAAGTCATTATGATAGGATGGGGAGCGGGCCCGAGGGCCGCATCTATTCCGCATGTCGATTCATCACCCAATTAGCGATAAAGACCGGAGCGCCGAATTTGGGTTGGAGACAGAGCGCACGTTCGAATCTGCAATCTACGAGACGCGTGAAATCCACGGTTCCCCGTTTCATTGCAAGCGTTTTAAGGCTCGCTTCACGCTGAAAGAAAAGGGCGTGCTGCATTCGGCCCGGGATCACCGATTGGTGATTAACCGCGCGGGATCGGCGGTTATGAATTTGAATAACAAAGCCCGGTCCCTGGTGGTGCCGGGCTCGGTGGCATTTGTTCCCGCGGGAGTTTCAGGGAATGTTCTGTTCTCGAAAGGCGACCATGAGCTGAGCCTGCTTCACATCCCGATACACGAATTTGCCGCCGTCGAACGATTTGTAAATAGCCGCACGAATTCGCACGGCGCACGGGCTTGGCCAATCGTGACGCGCCTCGCCATCGAAGGCGGGCTGCTAGAACTTACGGAAGGTGGTAGCGATACGGTGAGCCTTAGCTTGCCGGCTGGCATATTGAGGGCCATTGCCGATTTGGGACGATTGGGGCGGCCGGTGTGGGTGACGGAAATCCCTTCGGCATTACCTCCCATCTTGGCCGAGCTCATCGAGGAGATATTGTCGACGTCGCACCTCAAGTGGTCGCTGAAGGATGCCTCGGCCAAGGTCGGCTACTCAACCTTCCACTTCAGCCGGCTATTTAAGAGCTCGGTAGGGCTGGGATTTCATGAGTTTTTGGAAAGGGCTCGGACGGATACGGCAATTGCGCTGCTGCTGAATACGAACGATCAGCTCGATATCATTTCCTCAAGGTGTGGGTTTGGGACGACGCAAAGCATGCGGGTAGCGATTAAGCAGCATGTAGGGTTAACCCCAAGCGAGTTCCGCTTCCCCGGCTAAAGCTTGAAAAGCCGGGCGGCGGTTTCCATGTCTTTATCGCCGCGTCCGCTGAGGTTCACCAGAACGAGCGCGCCCTTCGGGAATCTGTCTTTCATCCAAAGAGGAGCAAAGGCGTGGGCCGATTCAAACGCGGGGATGATGCCTTCGAGCCTAGCGACTTCCTTGAAGGCGGTGAGCGCCTCGTCGTCGGTGACGGCGAAGTACTCCACCCGCCCGGTGTCCTTGAGGTGGGAGTGCTCCGCCCCGACGCCGGGGTAATCCAGACCTGCAGAGACCGAGTGGGTGCCCATGATCTGGCCCTCGGCATCCTGCATGAGGTAACTGAAGGAGCCGTGCAGAACACCCGGCTCACCGGCAGTGAGCGGAGCCGCATGAGAGCCGCTTTCGATGCCAAGCCCACCTGCCTCGACGCCGAACAGCTTCACTGACGGATCGCCAACGAAACCGGCGAAAAAGCCGATTGCGTTTGACCCCCCGCCGACGCAGGCGATGCCGTACTCGGGCAACGACTTGTACTCTTCTAGATACTGGGCGCGCGCCTCTTCACCGATGACTTTCTGAAACTCGCGCACCATGTACGGGTAGGGGTGGGGTCCAGCGGCGGTTCCGATGACGTAGTGAGTGGTGTTCACGGTGGCCACCCAGTCGCGCATGGCTTCGTTCAGCGCGTCTTTTAGCGTTCTTGTGCCGCTGGTGACTTCGTTCACCTTGGCGCCAAGGAGCCTCATGCGGAACACGTTGAGCTGCTGGCGGGCGCAGTCATCCACGCCCATATAGACCTCGCACTCCAGACCAAGTAAGGCGCAAATGGTGGCGGTGGCAACGCCGTGCTGCCCGGCCCCGGTCTCGGCGATGATCCGCTTCTTGCCCATCCGCTTGGCGAGGAGGCATTGTCCGAGGGCATTGTTGATCTTGTGGGCGCCGGTGTGGTTCAGGTCTTCTCGTTTGATAGTAACGTGAAGGCCTGTTTGCTCTGAGATTCGGGGGGCGAAAGTGATGGGAGTTGGCCGCCCAACGTAGTTCTTCAGCAGACCTTGAAATTCGTTGATGAAGGACGGATCTTGCCAGGCCGCGGCAAAGGCTTCTTCGAGCTGATCGAGAGCCGGGATAAGCGTCTCGGGGACAAAGCGTCCGCCATACGCGCCAAAGCGCCCGCGAGAATCTGGCTGGGTGAGCATTGCTCTATTCTACGTGCAACTTGAACCTACTTGTAGCTGACGGGTTTGGCCACGGGTTTTTAACGCACATCTGCAACCGGAAAAACCTTTGCCCATCCGCCTTGACCAGAGACTATCTTGGGCAAGTCCTTGCCCATGATAGTGCAAGATTCCAAACTTGCATTTAGTCCAGAATGGGAAGGAATGAGTCTGTGGATACTTACTCGATTTGAGACCAAGGAAGATCGCCTTGTAGAGGTGCTGGATCTATACACGGAAACAATGCTTCATCGCCCATGGCCGTTGAAGCTCGTCCGCGACTCCCTTTGGCAGCGGGAGCGGTTCCCAAAGCAATTTCTTACCCTGCATGGCTTTGCGAACGAGAACGACGCAAAGACCTACCAGCAGAGCATTGGCGCCACGAATTACCCAGAGCAGTTTGCCCAGATATGCGTCACACCTCCGAATATCGTGTATTTGGAATGCACCCACGCGGTTGGCGGCCACATGCTGGTGAAACCGGACGAGGATTTCCTTTCCATCAGCCACCGGATTGCGGAGCCGGGTTATGGAGAACAGCTCGCGGAAGAGATTGAGATGATTTTCTCTGAGCTCACGATGATCGCCGGGTTTCGGGCCGGGCTTGTGTGCGTGAATCAGGCTTTGGAGGAAGAAGTTTATTCTTTCGCGAGTTGGAGCAAATTGGAGGCGTTTCTGGCTTCACTTCCGGAGATCGAGGTCTACAAAGTGCTGGCTTACCACCGGCTTAAATGAAATTGGGGATCGCGAAACGCGATCCCCAATTCGGTCTACGTTAACCGTGGTTTACGGGAGAACGTGGTTAGCAGTCGTGCAGGTCGGGTTGGTACCGACTACGTTGATTGCGTAGGTACCGCCGCTCGGGCAGCTCGGCTGCGACTTGATGTAGCCACCGCCACCTGCAGGAATCAGGTCCGTCCAGGCGACAGCTGCGCCCTGGTCCTTCTTGTTGTCCATTGCCCACTGTTCCTTAGCTGAGTCAATCTGCTTAAGGTTGGCAATGCAGGTGTTCATTCGGCTGGTGTTACGAGCCGTAACGAAATTCGGGACTGCAATCGCCATCAAGATACCAATGATCAAGACGACGATCATAATTTCGACGAGTGTAAAGGCTTTCCTTTTGTTGTTCTTCATTTGACAGCAAACCTCCGGTGCGCTTGTTTAATCCGCGATCCACTTGTCACTTTCCTTCTGGAATCCATTTGTTCCCCAGTAGAAGTGCGGGTTCGTTATGATTCTTATCGGCGGAATCCGTCCTCATCCTGAGCATGCGACGCGCATTTCAGTCGTCTAATCTCAGTAGTGATGCGCACGGTTATCCTTCCACTCTTTATTCTCGGCTTCTCGGCTTCGGTTCCTGCAGGACCCTTCAAGCCGAGCGTTAAACAGCAAATTCAGCTTGGCCAAGACGCGGCAAAGCAGCTTCGCAAGCAGGAGAAGGTTCTGTCGGAAAAGGATCCGCGATCGATTTTCGTCCGGCAAGTTGGGGCTCGGCTGGTGAGCACCCTCAAGAACAAGGAACCCTGGTCGTATACCTTCGAAGTGATTGAAAACAAGGACGTTAACGCATTTGCTCTTCCAGGCGGCCCAACCTTTGTTTACACGGGGCTGCTGAGGCACCTAAGGACGGCGGACGAACTCGCGGCGGTCATGGGGCATGAGATGACCCACGTCCGAAGCGAGCACTGGGCACGGAGCTATGAGCAGCAGCAGAATCGCGATTTGCTCCTGACGGTGATCGCCACCGCAATCCATGCGAATTCAATGACCGCCAACGTGCTCGATCTCGGGAAGGTCATCGCCGGCGACCTGCCTTACTCACGCAAAGTTGAGACGGAAGCTGATGATGGCGGCTTCCGGATGATGATTGATGCTAAGTACAACCCTCAGGGAATGATCGACATGTTCCGGGTGCTAGAGAAGGAAGGCGGCAAGAGCCAGAAGTTCCTGGGCATGGATCTGGGAGACCACCCAGCGGTCCAGCGCCGAATTGCGGATATCAGCGCAAGACTTGCGAAGGAAACCATGTCGTTTCCGCCTCAAGAGCCGGTTCCGGCAGCAGTAGTTGAGCGCCAAAGAGCAGCCGATGAGGAAGAGAAGCGCAAGGCCGAGAAGGGCAAGGGCGGCTCTAAAGGCGGCGGCTAGACATTTCTTGCACGAACTGCGCGAAATAGGGGCGGCTGTCCCATGGCCCCGGTGCGGCCTCAGGATGGTACTGGATGCTGCGGGCTTGGTAATCCGGGCACTCGATACCCTCAACAGTGCCATCGTTCAAGTTTAGCTGGGTTACCACGGCGGCAGTGCCTTTCAAAGAATCTTGGTGGACGGCGTAGCCATGGTTCTGCGACGTGATGGTGACCTGACCCGTTTTGAGGTCCTTCACCGGGTGATTTGAGCCTCGGTGGCCGAATTTAAGTTTGTAGGTGTGACCGCCAACCGCGTGGCAAAGAAGTTGGTTGCCCAGGCAGATGCCGAAGATAGGGCGCTCACCGAGAAGGCTCTTCACCGTTTCGATTACTGGTTTGAGGCGCTGCGGATCGCCGGGCCCTGGCGAGAGCAAGATGCCATCAGGCTGCCAATCGAGGATTTCGTCGGCGGGAGTAGTTGCGGGCAACACGATTGGGCGGCATCCGGCGGCCCAGAAGCGGCGCAGGATGTTGTATTTGAGCCCACAGTCCAGCACGACTAGGCGCGGGCGCTTGGGATCGTCTTCAGTTTCGATTGACTCCCGGCCGGCCGGGCCCCACTTGTATGCCCTTCTCGTGGTGACCTGGTACACGAAATCCAGTTCATCGTATGAGGGCGCCCCGGAAAGTATCGACTCCGCTTCCTTCTGGGTATCGGCGATTGCCCCAAGGGTTACGCCCTTGCTTCGAATGTGCTTTGTGAGGGCGCGAGTATCGATGCCTTGGATTGCCACAATGCCGCGCTCAACGAGTAGCTCGTGGAGGGTTTGGCGCGAACGCCAATTAGAAGGGCTCTCGCACGCCTCGTGGACGATAAGGCTGGTGGGTTGAATTCGGTCGGATTCGAAGTCGTCTTCGTTGATTCCGTAGTTGCCGATGAGCGGATAAGTCAGGATGACCATCTGCCCGGCATAGCTGGGGTCGGTCAGGATTTCCTGATAACCGGTCATGCCCGTGTTGAAGACTACTTCGCCGGAGGTAGAACCCTCGGCTCCAAGGGATCGCCCCTTGAAAACTGTGCCATCGCTAAGAAGAAGGAAACGATCCAATCTAAAAGCAGAGGATACCTTGGCGTCAACGTCCGAGGTCGATGCCCGCCGCAACTTGCCGAACTAGGGGGTCGGGATCGTTGCGAAGATCAAGCACTCTGCCCCGCGAATCCTTTGGAACGCGGCCATTAATGGCGAGCAGCGCCTGGATTCTAACCGCCGGACGAGAGTCGTCGAGGAAGGAGGCGGCCTTGCTGACGGCTTCCGAGTCTTGACACTTCCCTAGGAGCTCGAGCGATATGCGGATGAGGCGCTCGTCGAAGGTTTTGAAGCTTGGGTTAGCCCAGGCAAGGGCACTTGAGGGGAACTTCGCGACGAGCTCCATCGCGCTCCTGCGAACTATGAGGTCATCCGAAAGGAGCAACGCGGTGGCAGTTGAAACGGCTTCCGAGGACCCGATTCGGGCAAGGGATTTCATCGCTTCTTCCGCCAGCCGCTTGTCTTGAGAACCGGCGAGAGGCATCAGCTTTTGCACCGTCGATTCAGCTTGTAGTTCGCCTGCTGCTTGGACCGCGGCAAGCTGCGTCTCCGGCTTGGACATGGGGCCGCTGAGGAATGCGCCGACTTCTTTGGCGTTGGACCGTATCGCCAGTTCGATTGCGTTTTTGCCGACCAGCGCAGAGTCGCTTTGAACGTAAGGCGCTAAAGCCTGTTTTGCCGGTTGCCCAACGGCGGTGATGATTTCGGAAATTACGTCGAGGGCATAGCTGTCGGTTGCTCCGAGCTTGTTCTTAAGAATCCACTCAACGGCGGGAGTTCCAATCGCGACCAGGCCATCCACCGCAGCGGAACTGCTAAGGGGGTCTTGAAGCATGGCGCGCTCATAAAGGACTTGAAGCTGGGTTTCGGACGGGGTGGGTTCTGATCCAGGTTTGGGATACTTACGGTCCGGAAATGCAGGGGCAGAGCCACGGCGTGGGTCTTCCAGACTGGCGGCAACCGAGTAATTCGAAAGGCTGATTTGGTTATCGTGCAATGTGTCTGCGAACCGATTTGAGCCACCAACGTGGACGAAGATGCCGAGAGCATCGAAGGTCGAAACGCCGGGCGATCCCCAATAGCGGTCGTCGCCTTCGGGGTCAATGAGGATGCCAAGGCCACCGGCCACGCCGGAGCCGGGTCGCCCATAGGCGGAGGCGTAGATCGTATCACCCTGGCGGTCCAGAAGCACACCGACACCCTTATCAACGCCAAATCCTTGGCAGCTCCCCTGGCGGACGGTGTATGTATTGCTGCCAACCAGATGCAGCAGATACCCCGAGCCTCCCTGCAGACCGACTCCTTGCGCCATTGAGGTTGCCGTTAACGTGTCCCCGCCTGCGCCGGAAAAGAACGAGCCTAGGCCCATGTGCTCACCAAAGCCTTGAGCTTTTGAGCTTGCGGTGGTGGGGTGGGAGCCCTCGCAGGCGGTCAGCAGCCCGATGCCACCTGGCAGTTGCGGGTTTTCACTCAATGTTCCTCCGCCATAACCTTGAGCGCGGGCGGGTTTGGTTGGGTCGTTGGGAACGCAGTGGAAGGAAGAATCGCCCTTGCGGTCAATCAGCCAACCGAGCCCGCCGGTGAAGCCTGCGCCTTGGCTGAGGTCTTGGGCGGTGTAGTGGTTCTCTCCGCTGGTGTCGATGAGCATTCCGACACCGAAAGCGCCGTAACCCTGGCTCATGGTCGCGCTGCGGTAGGTTGCGGCGCCGCCAGACTTGACGAGAACGCCCACTCCGCCGACCCCTGCTCCGCAGTTGAGGCTGCCGGTATGGAAGTGGGCGTTGCCCCCGATGAAGAAGGCCATGCCAATGCCAAGCACCCCGCAACCGGCGCCCGCATCGGCGGTGTCGATGGTTTCCGAAGAGCCGAAGTCAATGAGGACCGAGCTGTAGCCAATACCCGCAGCGTATCGCCCAGCGAAGTGGTTTACGCCACCGAAATCGATGCAGAGCATACGGTCGGAGAGTTCATGGGCATCGTTGCCGACACCTGAGATTTCGAGGTTGACGCCGTCCACTGTAGCAACAACCGAGCCCTTCCAGTCCGTTTTGCGGCCGAACGCTTGCAACGCGGGCAAGCGGCGGCGCACCTCGGTGGCAAGGGTGATGGAGGCATTGCGGATGGCGGGAAGGTCGACCTTGGAAAGCAGTTCCAGAAGCCTTGTTGTAGTTTCTGGATGGCCCTTAACGAAACCGAGTGATTCCTTTGTCCCCTTAAGGGGAAGGGCGGACAGGCCCTCGATAAGCATTCGCCGTTCATCGGGTGCAAGGTTCTTGAGCGCGCCCCTTACGGCCTCATTCGAGGCAGCGATGAAGTGGACGATTTCTTCGATGGTCGGCCTGATCGCCTCCGGCACATCGGCGGGAAGCTGGCCACGATAATTAGCGGTGTCGAGAGGCGCGGCTTGCGCCGGGCCAAGAAATGATGACGCCTTGGTCAGCAACTCTGGCAGGGACGCTTCGCGAGCAATGTCGTGCGTGCTCAGGAGATCATCGATGGCTTCGAGTGGCTTGGCGTTCGCTTCTTGGCAAAGCGAGAGAACCCATGGAGATGAAATCGTCGTGCGATCGAATTCCAAGTCCTTCGGGCGCAGATTCCCCGCGGTGAGAACGTCGTCAATGGCCTTGTGCTCAACGCTTGTTAGCTGGGCATGTGCCGTCACGCTTAGGAAAGCAAGAAGGGAGGCAAGAAGTAAGCGAAAGGGCTTTCCCGCCGAGTGGCGGAAAAGCCCGTGTATCGCGACCGAAGAGTTAAACACCGGCGAGCGCTGCGTGATGCTCGTAGTGCTCGCTGGCTGCCTGAGTAAGGGTTGTGAAGTGCGCGCCCTTCTCCCGGAAGTACTTGATCGTCTTGGTGAGGTCTTCCACGGAATCGTGATAATCGCGGAGGCCAAGGCAGATGACTTCGCGCTTCATGTTGGCTTCAAAGAGAGGAAGCAGGCTCTCGAAACCGGCGTCGAGGTAGCCGTGCTTGCCCGCGTGAGTTGCCACCGGGATGTGGAGAACCTTGTTCGAGCCTTCCTTCTTCAGGTCTTCAGGGTCTGAGTGGTACGGCTCATGGGGCGCGCCATGCCAATCGACGAACATCTTGTATTCCGCATCGGGAACGATGGAAGAGTCCACAAGCACTCCGATTTCATCGAGATACTTGATGTCGCTCGGAAGCAGGGCAAAGGCGCCAGCTCGGAAAGCGGTCGCCTTGATCATGTGAGACTTCAGAGTGTCTTTGGCAATCCAAAGGATATTGCCGCGCTCTTTCGGGTCTTCAACGTAGCCGCGCTCGTTTTCGAAGTTCACCTTCATCCCTTGCTCATGCCAGCTAGGAATCTTGTGAACGAACTCGTGGTAGTACAGGTTGGTATTCGCGCTGGGGTCTTTCATTGACACGTGGATGAGCCACGTGGCAGGGACAAACTCCGATTCGAACACCTTGATGTAGTTCGGGGTGAAGCACCGATCGTGATGCGCGCCTTCGCAATCGATGGTAAAGACAACATTTGGCATGCGTATTTTAAGCTCCTACAGTGGCGGTTACCGCCTGATTGGTGATATCCAGGCTGAGTTTCCTGCCCAAGATCGTGATACCGTTTAACTTTACTCGTTTCCACGCGTCGGGGATGTGGGGTTTTATGCTCAAAATTGCCCCTTCCTTCAAAGGCGTTTGCCAAAGAGCGCCGGGCTGGGCGACCGTGTCGATTCGAATGCCACAAAGTCCAAATAAAATTGCCTGGATTGAGCCTGCTGCTCCTGTCGTGAAATAGGTATCGCCAAAGGCGTGACGGCGCTCGCTAAAGAGGCCGAGCGGCCTGAGATAGGGATAGACAGCCTGCTTCCATTGCTCGTAGGCTGCGCCTCGCTCATCGGCGCGGGCGAAGGCGATGCTCATCAGGCAGTTGGACATTGCCGGACCGTAGGCGCTCAGCTTCGGACCGAACCTATTCAACATAGTGAGGGCTTGCTTTTCCGCCTCTGGATACTGCAGCGGATAGACGGCAAGAAACGCGGCTGCCTGCTTGTAGCCCATTACCGGATCTTGCTCGTAGTTAAGCAAAGATTTGTCGTCTCGCGGGAGGAAGAACCGTCCAGCCCATTTGCGGCCGCCAGTTGCCCAGTCGGCTAGAAGGTTTGTATACAGATCGTTGTTGCCCACCCAGTTCTCGTCCGGGCTGCGGACATTTTGCAGCTCAAGCTTGCCATCACTCCGCTTTACAGCGAGCTTCTGATAATATGCAGCCACGCCCGAAGCGACCGACGAGACCTTCTGGGGATCAGCCAAACCGAGTTGGGCGGCGAGGTTCAGTCCCCATAGGACACTGCCGCTTCCATGGATTTCGTTCTGAAACCTGCTTGGCGCGAGTTCTTGGCCCTGTGGACCAGATTCCCAGGGAAAGCGGATTGCTCCGTTTGAAGCCTTGGCGGTTTGCAGACGAAACGAAGGAATGGTCGCGGCCTTTTCTGGATCAAGCAGCGCGAGGGCTGGGAAAAGAAAGATGTCCGCGTCCCAAAACATGTGCCCTCCATAAGTGGTTGACGTGACGCCAAACGGCCCCCCGGGAAATGCATTGCTCTTGGCAATACTTTGGCGAACATAAAAGAGGGCGGCGTTGATTGCCTGGGCATCTTGATCTGAGCCTTCTATTTCGATGTTGGTCTTCCAGAATTGATCCAGGTGGGCTTTGCTCCTCTTCACGATTTCTTCAAAGGAGCGAAGCGATTCTGGGGGTTTGCCGGGCAGATTCACGGCAAAACGACGGGTAAATGCGCACTTTCCTTCGGGAGCCTCGCCCACTACAGTCGTTAGGTCGGCAATCGATCCAGAATCGATCGCGGCCGAAAAAGAGAGGTCAACCTTCACCGGCCGAGCCGGAGGAACGGGAGTTCCTACAGGCCGAGGAATGGGCGCCCCATTTGCGGTGGCATCCACTACGTCGAGAAAAGTGATGGCAACAGTCTGCGCTCGCGGGTGCACGTGTCCCTTGCTTACAACGTTGCCTTCATGCGAACCTTTGAAGTGCGGATTGTCGGCATCACCGGCATCCTCCGGCACGTGGTTTGGTGTAAGGGTCCACCGGTCGGCTCCACATGCCGATTCGGGGTCAATAACGGTCTCAACCACGACATCTGCATAGGCATTTGAATATGCGGTCGTAAGAATGCCTGTATGAAGGTCCAAAGACTGCCGGTAATTGGAAACCGATGAACCTAGTCGGCTGACATTGAATCCGTTATAGAAGACAGAACCTTCAAGCGGATTGGGCAGCGCTTTTAGATTTTGAGTCTTGGCATCCCAAACCTGGGCCGAGTAGAAGCTATCACCGCGAGTCTTTGGAAAACCGTTGTCGGCAACGTTGTAGCGTGTATCCTTGCCGACCATCATTTTGGATACAAGCAAAGTCGGTGGTGAACCGCCGGTTCCATTGGGCTCAACTCGAATTCCAATTAGCCCGTTAGTCAAGAGTGCGGGGGCTCTGCGGAGCGTTTCGCCTGAGGCCAGAACAAATGGGTCTACCTTGGTATGGCTTGGCGAGGCCTTTGGCGGATAAAGGGTTTTTGCGACCTCGACAGGCACGGGCTCTTTAGGCGCGCACCCGATAACGATGAGAGGGACTATTCCAAGAAGATGGCCTTTGCGCATCCGTCACGCATTTTATCGCTAAACAACTGCTTCGGATAAACTTTGCGGCGATGCTTAACGTTGTCGTGCTTGGTTCCACCGGAAGCATCGGCGCTCAAACGCTTGATATTGTTGAGCGATTTCCCGACCGCCTTCGCGTTGTTGGCCTCGCTGCAGGGCGTAATGCCGTTCAGCTTAAGGAGCAGGCTGCGCGCTTTGTAGTCAAGCACACGGCCTTGATGCATGACGCGGGAAACGGAATTCCCAGCGGATTAGAGGCGATCTGCGAGTTAGCAACGTTGCCCGAAGCCGATATTGTTGTCGTATCCGTCGCGGGAGTTATTGGGCTAAAGCCGACACTTGCAGCTATCGAAGCTGGCAAGCGGATTGCGCTTGCAAGCAAGGAAGTGCTGGTTGCGGCGGGCGAGGTAGTGATGCCGCTCGTTCGCAAGAAAGGAACCATTCTGACGCCGATCGACAGCGAGCACAGCGCGATCTTTCAGTGCTTGCAGGGATATCGGGCGGACCAGGTAGATAAGCTCATCCTCACCGCATCTGGAGGGCCATTCCGTGGCCGCAGCCGCAGAGAACTGAGCGAAATTACTCCAGAGCAGGCGCTTAACCATCCCACTTGGAGGATGGGCGGAAAGATCACGGTTGACTCCGCCACGATGATGAACAAGGGGCTGGAAACCATTGAGGCAAGGTGGCTGTTCGACGTAGATTTTGACCATGTGCGAACAGTCGTGCACCCACAATCCGTCGTCCACAGCATGGTGCAGTTTAAGGATGGCAGTGTGCTTGGCCAGCTTGGCTGGCCCGATATGCGACTACCGATTGCTTACTCGTTGCTGTACCCGGATCGAATTGAGAATGGGCTGCGAGAATGGGATCCGGTGATGACGCCGAACCTAACTTTCGAGGAGGTTGATCATGAAGCCTTCCCTTCCATTCGCTTCGCGATGGAGTGCGGAAAAGAGGGTGGAACCGTGCCATGCGCAATGAACGCCGCGAACGAAGAAGCGGCAAACGCATTTTTGCAAGGCAAATTGTCGTTCCTTGGTATTTACGATGCAACCGTCGAGGCGGTGCAGGCGCATAAGAAGAAGGACCCAACGCTGGAGAACCTTCTTGCAACGGATGCGGAGGCCCGGCAAAGAATTCGGGATCACATTGTAGTACCGCAACGTTGAGAGTATCTGGACTCAAATGATTTCCATAGTTGAACAAGTCCTAGCGTTTGTCCTCCTCATCACCGTTCTCGTGGCCGCCCACGAACTCGGGCACTATGCGTTTGCCCGCTGGTTTGGAATGGGGGTCGAGGAGTTTGCGATCGGCTTTGGGCCGAAGCCGCTCTTCACTTGGATGCGCAAGAAACGGCAACTGAAGCTTTCCAGCACTGATCGCGAGCGGTTAGCCAAACATAGCGGCCTTCCGGTTAGCGAAATTGAAGAGACTCACGAAGATAACACCGTATACACGGTGAGGCCGATTTTGGTCGGCGGGTTCGTGCGGATCAAGGGCATGATTCCCCAGGAAGACGGCGGTGAAGTTTTCATCCCTTGCGGCTTTTACAGCAAGCCGATTTGGCAGAGAATCGTGGTGCTTGCGGCAGGACCGATTTTCAGCATTTTGGCGGGCGTACTGCTGCTGTTCATCACCTTCTCGCAGTACGGCATTTTGCAGCCGCCGCCCGCGATCATCAAAGATGTTACAGCGGGAGGTCCCGCGCAGCTTGCCGGAGTGAAGGTGGGCGATAAGATCACCACTGTCAACGGGGAGCCTATTAAGGACGCAGGGGAACTTGCGCAGAAGGTATCGGAGCAGGGCGCCAAGACGATCGCACTCGGCATCGAACGAAGCGGCTTTGTCAACCTGGTGGTGCGAGTTACCCCCAGCGTGAACGCGCCGATTCCGCCTTCGGTACCGGCAGACCAAGCGGCGTATCTGCGGACCCGTCCGCGCATCGCGGTCCAATTCGAGGAAGCGACGATTGTAAAGCCCTCATTTGGTACGGCCATCGCCGCTGCTTTCACCTCGCCCATCGACGAGTTGAGTGGGGTGGTGCAAATGTTCACCCATCTTAACGAGGCCAAGGATAACGTTGGCGGGCCGGTGGCAATCTACGGCGTAACCAAGCAGGCGGTGAACCAAGGCTTTGATCGCGTTTTGCTTCTTGCGGGCCGCTTGAGCATTTCGCTTGGATTCCTCAACATTCTTCCAGTCCTTCCATTCCTTGATGGCGGTCAGATTGTGATCGCACTCGTTGAGTGGGCTCGCCGCGGGCGACGCTTGAGCATTGAAACTCAAAGCTCGATCATGCTTGCGGGCATGATTATGGGAGTTGCTCTCCTATGTTTTGTGACCTACAACGACCTACAGCGAAATCTTTCCCGTGGGTCGGAAGCCCCAGCAATAAACCAACCCAAAAAGTAGCTAGATTGACGTTTGGGACTAAATCGGGTAAAGTTTGCAGACTCTCAGGGAAGGAAACAAAACAGTGAAGAAAGCAACTCTTATTCTCGCACTCAGTTCGTTGTCGATCCTCGCCGTTGCAAACGATGCAATGCCGAAGACCTTTACCATTCGCGCTGGCTACAGCTATCTGGCTAACAAGGATGCTCGCGATCTGACCAGCACCAGCGGTTTCATCGTCGGCGTTGGCTACGACCTCAGCGGCATGATGAAGGGCATGGGCGCAAACGGCACGAACGTTTCGCTCGACGTGGATTACGATTACCACAACGGCAACAGCAACAAGATTTCGAACCTCTCGGCTCAGATCGTTGGTCGATTCCCGTTCTCCCAGGAAACGAAGAAGGGCGGCACCAACTTCTACGGCGGCATCGGCGCTGGCGTGTTCGACACCCAGGTCCCGGGCCAGACCAAGGCTAACATCGGCGGCACCGTTCTGGTTGGCGCTGACATGGGCGGTCAGTTCTCGCTGGAAGCTAGCTACCGACTGGTTGCAAGCACCAACGGCGTAACCCCGGCTACGATCAACTTCACGATCGGCATGAAGTTCTAAACTTTCTCGTCGTATAATCACGGGCGGCAAGGGTCTTCCTTTGCCGCCCGTTTTCATTTATGATCACCGACTGGCAATCCTGGTCTCCCCCCGTTGGTAGTCCGCTGTTTGCCTTGATTTCCGGGCCAACGGAACCGGAGTATTGGCGCGCGTGCCAGGAAGGGGCGGCGGAATCGCTGGGGCTCGGCGGCCGCTATTTTCACTTTGCGGTTGAACAATCCGACTTTCATCCCCTGGTTGAGCAGCTTCGCGAGTGGGGCTTCGTCGGGGCGAATGTGGCTGAGCCGTATCTGGTGATGGCGGCGCGGCTAGCGCCGAAGCTGTTTGTCAGCCGGTTTTCGCTTGGCGTTGCGAATGTGCTCCATTTCTCGGATGAAATCTATGCGATGAACTCTGAGGTTCATGCGTTTGGAACGATCTTGTCAGGGGTGACGCCCGGCAGAGCCTTGATACTCGGATCTGGGCGTTCTGCACGAGAGGCGGGATTGTATTTGCTGGATGCGGGCTGGAAGGTTCGGGTTTGGAGCCAGAGCTTACGCCGCATGAAGCTGCTGCAATCAACGTTGGCGCGCTATGTGCCGATTGAAATTTGCGCCGCGCCGGATCCGAGCGATTGCTCGCTGGTGATTAACTGCACGAACATCGGCAGAAAGGCAGGAGAGAAGCCTCCACTTGAGTGGAGAGCGGTTCGCCCTCGGACGGCGTTTATCGATACCGTGTACCGCCGGGTGCCGACCGAGTTCTTGCGGGAAGCCTCGCTACGGGGTTTCAGGACGGTTGATGGGCGCGAGGTGATTGTAGAGAGCCTGGCGGCCTCTTGGCATTTCTGGATTCAGAAGCGGCCCGATATCAATGCGCTCCGTGTGCCTGCGGGCCTTAAGCCGTTCTTAAACTCCTAGGGCTTGCTCCAGCTGGGCCGTGTTCTCAATGGTCGGCAGCGCGCTTTTCGGGACGAACGCAATTTGGAATTTGCGTGTGACGAGCGCATAGAAGTTGAGGCTGGTGGTGAATCGCCAAATCGACTTCTTTGAGAGCTTCAGGCCTTTGCCCGATTCGCCCAGGAAGCGCAACTCGCCCTCGCCTATTTGCACCCGTGTTTCGTGGCCGAGAAGGCGGATGGTCTTGGTGGTGTTCATGACGGCGCGGGCCGGGATAGAGAACGGCCAGAGGAAACAGACGAGCCCGAAATATCGCAGAACTGGGTCTTTTGAGCCGAAGACCAATAGAGCGACGCCAAAGCTTGGGACTGCAAGGAGGATGGGCCAGAAGAGCCGCACATAGAGCCACCCTGCCGCATAGGCTAGCTGGGTTCGGCTAAGAGCGAATGGCTCGGATTCGATCACGTCTCTCATTATGGTCGCTGGGTGAGGGTTGGCTTGCTTGGGGCATACTTTGCACCATGCTTCAGGTGCAGCAGGACGGCTTCCGGCTAAACGTGACCTTAGACCGCCCGGAAGTCCGCAATGCCTTTAACGACGAATTGATTGGCGAACTCACCCGCGTGTTTCGCGGAATCCCAGAGGGCGTACGAGCGGTGGTGCTGCGTGGCAATGGGCCAACCTTCTGCGCGGGTGGAGATTTGGAGTGGATGCGGCGCGCATCTTCCTATACCAAGGAAGAAAACGTTGCGGATGCATTGAAGCTCGCGCATCTGTTTCAAAGCATCGCAGAGGCGCCGACGGCAGTCATCGCGATGGTTCAAGGAGCGGCGTTTGGCGGGGGTTGCGGAGTGGTGGCGGCTTCCGACGTGGCGATTGCGATCGAGGGGACGAAGTTCAGCTTTAGCGAGGTCAAGCTTGGCCTGATTCCGGGGACGATCTCACCGTTTGTAATGGACAAGATCGGGCGCGGTCATTCTCGCTCGCTATTCGCCACCGGCGAGGTGTTTCTAACGGATAAGGCGCTTCGGATTGGGTTGGTGCACGATGTGGGCTCGGCGGAAGAAGTTGAGGAAATTTTGGCGAACAAGCTTGCGGCGCTGAAGATGGCGGGTCCGAGAGCGATTGGGCAGGCCAAGCGGCTCACGCTGGATAAGAATTTGACTTTGGAAGATTGTGCTCAGCGGCTGGCAGAGGCGCGGGCGAGCGAGGAAGGAAAGGAGGGCGTGGCAGCATTTTTGGAAAAGCGCAAAGCCACGTTCGTGCTGCCTTGATCAAGAAGATTTTGATTGCGAACCGGGGCGAAATCGCCATCCGGGTGATGCGCGCCTGCCAGGAGATGGGCATTGGCACGGTGGCGGTTTACTCGGATGCCGATGCGAATGCCATGCACACGGAATTTGCGGATGAGGCGGTATGGATTGGTGAAAGTTCTGCCTCTCATAGTTATCTAGATCACGCGAAAATCCTGAATGTTGCCCGTCAGACCGGCGCGGAAGCCATCCACCCGGGTTATGGCTTTTTGAGCGAGCGGGCGGAGTTCGTGGAAGCGTGCGATGCGGCGGGGGTTAAGTTCATTGGCCCATCGGCAGCGGCGATGCGGAAGCTGGGATCGAAGATCGACGCGAAGGCGCTTGCAGTGAAGGAAGGCGTGCCGATTACGCCGGGCTATTTCGAGCCGGGCGCGACCGCCAAGGACCTTGAAGCAGCGGCGGCAAAGATTGGCTACCCGGTGATGCTGAAGGCATCGGCGGGAGGCGGCGGACGTGGGATGAGGATTGTGCGCGAGCCATCGGCGCTTGCCCACGAGTTTGAACTGGCTTCGGAAGAGGCGGAAAAGGCGTTTGGCGACCGCGCGATGATGGTCGAAAAGCTGGTGGAGCAGCCGCGGCACATTGAGGTTCAGGTGCTGGCGGATACCCACGGCAACGTGGCGTGCCTGTTCGAGCGCGAGTGCAGCCTGCAGAGGCGGCATCAGAAGGTTTTGGAAGAGGCTTGCTCGCCGGTCGTGGGCGAATCTCAGTGGAAGCGGCTGCGCGAGTACTGCATCAAGCTGGTGAAGGCTTCGGGCTATTCCGGCGCGGGCACGGTGGAGTTTATGTACGACGAGCCGAGCGACTCGTTCTACTTCCTGGAAGTGAACGCTCGGCTGCAGGTTGAGCATCCGGTGACGGAGGCCATTACCGGCTTGGATTTGGTGAAGTGGCAGATTCGCATCGCCTCGGGCGAGAAGCTGGAGCTACCCGCGCCCCTGATGGAAGGCGACCGGCGCTCGATTTGCGGCCATGCGATTGAGGCGCGAATTGTTGCGGAGGACCCGGCGGTGGGCTTTATGCCAAGCATCGGCAAGCTGGTTGCGTGGGCGGAGCCGAAGCGACCGGGCGTGCGCATTGATTCCGGCTTTGGCGCCGGGCGCGAGATTTCCCGGTTTTACGATTCGCTGATCGCCAAAGCGATTGCCCACGCGCCGACCCGGGTTGAGGCGATCGATCGCCTGGCGGCGGCGCTGGAAGACTTCCACATTCTGGGAGTGAAAACGAACATCGCCTATCTGCTGGCGATCCTGCGGCATCCGGATTTTGTGGCGGGCAAGATGGATACCGGCTTCCTTGGACGGGAGTTTGGCGAGTGGAAGGACTCGGACGAGGTTCCCTCGGAATTGCTGGCGATCGCGGAAGCGGCGGCGGCTCCGTCGGGTGGATCAGCGGTAGCGGCAGTTGAGCCTTCGCCCTGGGATGCTTCTGATCTGTTTCGGAACGCTCGCTAGAGTCCAGAGACTTCGAACGCCTGCTGAAGGTCCGCGATGAGGTCCTGCGGCGTTTCCAGACCGCAGTAGCAGCGGATAAGCCAGTAAGGCTCGCGGCCATCGTGCGTGATGTGGCTGGCAATGCAAAGGCTCTCAAAGCCGCCCCAGCTGACGCCGCGTTGGAAGACGTTCAGCGCATCGACGAAGGCAAATATCTTCTTCTTATCCTGAGTCTTCGGGAGCCAAGAGAACAGGCCGGCTGAGCCTGTCATCTGCTTCAAGTAAAGCTCGCGCTGCGGGAAAGAATGATGGCTTACGTGGTTGATGCGCTCCACGCTCGGATGGCTGTAGAGCCAGTCGGCAACGAGGTTGGCGGTTTCCTCGTGGCGCTTAATGCGAATTTCAAGGGTTCTTAGGCCGCGGTGAAGCAGCCATGCCCCAAGCGGGTTGAGGATGGAGCCAAGGAGGGCGACTTCGTAACGCGTGATGCTTGCCATCTGCGCCTTCGAGCCGGTGAGAGCGCCCGCCACAAGGTCGCTGTGGCCGGATAGATACTTGGTGGCGGTGTGCATCACCAAATCAACCCCCAGAGCGTGTGGCTGCTGGTAGAGCGGGCTGGCATGGGTGTTGTCGATGAGGGTGGTGATGCGCGCTTCGCGGGCGTAGCGGGTGACCGCCTCGATATCCTGCAAGTGCATGAGCACGCTGCTGGGCGACTCCAAGCAGATTAAGGAGGTCTCGGGGCGGACTGCATCGAGGATGTTGGAGGTCTCCCGGCCATCGACAAGCGTGTGTGTGATCCCGAACTTGGTGTGGAGGTACTCCAGGAGTTCTTTGGTTGGCCCATAAAGCGATTTGATGCCGACGATGTGCCCGCCCTGGTTGGCGGCGGCGAAAATTCCCCATGCGGCGGCGGCCATTCCGGAACCTGCCACCTTGCAAGCCTCTGCGCCCTCCAAGTGGGCGATTTTACGCTCAACGATATCGAGGGTTGGGTTGCTTACTCGGCTGTAAACGGGCGTGGTTTCCGGCTTGAGGCCGCTGAGGACGTTGTGGAGGTCTTCGAATTGCTCGAAGACGAAAAGCGAGTTCTGGTAGATCGGCGGCGTGACCGCGCCCATCGTTTTGTCTTCTTCACCGAAGTGTTGGAGGCGGGTCCCGAAGCCGAGCTTTTCGTAGTCCACGGCCTTACCGGAAGTTGATGAAATCGACCGGGTAAGGCAGGTCTAGCCCTTTGACGTAGGTGATCGTCTTTTGCAGATCGTCCTTGCTCTTGCCGCTCACGCGGACCTCTTCGCCCTGAATTTGGGCATTCACTTTCAGGCCCTTATCTCGAATGAGCTTGGTTAGCTCTTTGGCTTTGTCTTGGGCAATGCCCTGCTTGAATTGCAGCTTGGTCTTAAGCGTGACGCCAGTTGCCGGCTCGGGCTTGGTCCAATCCACTTGGCGGGGGTCGATGCCGCGTTTTACAAGCTTGCTGAAGACGATGTCCTTCATCTGGTCGAGGCGGAATTCATCATCGCCAACCAGCGTGAGCTCTTCCTTCTCGTACTGCATTTCGCACTTGGAGCCTTTGAAGTCGTAGCGGTTGTCGAATTCCTTCTGCGCTTGGGAGATGGCGTTCTTGACCTCCATCATGTTCACGCGCGAAACGATGTCGAATGAGAAATCTGCGGACGCCATGGGTTAAACCTTCTCGAGGTCTTTGGCCTGCACGAGCTGCACGTAGTTGGCCACGAAGTTAAGCTCGTCCGGCTCCAGCTTCTTGCGCTGCTCTTCCGAGACGCTGTCGGCGAATTTCTTGCGCATGCGGTCGTTGGCCTCTTTGTGGAGGTCCTTGCCGACCTTTGGAAGATCCGCGAGATTGATTTTCACCGCGATCTCTCCGCCTTCGTAGATGTTTTCCACCTTACCGGTGAGACCCGCCATGTGTTCAAAGTAGCGGTTGTTCTTGCGATCGTCGTCGGTTACCGGGCGGGTGATGATGCGCACCATATCACCTTCTTTCCATTGCGCCATAGGCTTCATTGTACCTACGGACGGATTCCCTGAACCGAGTGGTCCTCGACAGCGACGGCGTAGCCGAGTATCTCCCACGAGTCGGCGGAAACCGCGCCGTAGGCGGGGTTTACAGACTCTAAAACCCACTCATCTTCAATGCGCTTGAGGACTTTGAGGGTCAGCTCTTTCTGGCCGTTTGCGGCAAGGCTGATGACGCCTTCGCGGGGCTCTTTGCTGAGGCGGACGGTGACGACCTGGCCTGGCAGAAGCCGTGGCGCCATCGAGTATCCCGCCACTTTGACGGCGACCACGCCGCCGGGATCGATGGCATCCGAGATTTGCAGCCAATCGCCATCGCCATCGGGGGCTTGCCAATCTCCACACGGCACCTGTCCCCAGTAAGGGGCGAGGTTGATGAGCGGTTCGTTTGGGCGGTCAATTGGCTTGGCGTTGCCGGGCAGGTCTTCCTCTGCCTGATCCCAGAACCACGACTCCCTGATGCGCCACAGCTTTGAGACTTTGCGGATGATGTGGGCGGGGGGCTCGGTGCGGCCGTTCTCGTAGTTTGCAATGAGATCGCGGGAGACGCCAAGCGCCGAGGCCAGCTCGGCTTGGGACATTTTGGGCCGTCGGCTTAGGCGCGATTTTCGCAATTTTGCATGGACGCTCAACATGTGTAATTCTTGTGTATACTGAAATTAGATTACTAGACGTATGTCTGTAATTCTATCACACTTTCCAGGATAAACGAAATGGTTTCAGAGACACTTATTCCTTCCCCGCAGATCAATCGCCTCACCCGAAAAGTTGCCGAGAAATGGCTGCTTGGCTGGGGAGCGGTGGAGCGCGAGCGCCTTGTTACCGGCGACCCTTCGGCGGTGCCGTTTGGCGGCTGGGAGGTGAAGGGCGGCAAGCGCGGCTCGCCTTCCGATTTGCCGGGCGTGCTGGAAGTGTGGACCGACGTGGAGATCACGCTTGGGCAGAAACGTCCGATGCTGCGGCTGGCTCTGCTGCACAAGTATCGCGATGGGGTTCAGGAGCGGCTACTGGATGTTTCATATGAGCTTCCGGATGGCACATGGACGGAGCCCCGCTCGCCTGAGGAGCCCGTACCCGCCAACTTCGTTTCCTGCAAGCCGACCTTCGAGCGAGTTCGCACTTATTCGTTCAGCTCGGCGGAGTTTCGGGCGATGGTCGGCGAGGAGCGGTGGGCAGTTTGCACGATGGCGATGCGAGGCAGCGGTCGGGGCGCGAAGTGGCTGTTCGAGAAACTTTGTCGGGACTTTGAGACGGAGCTTGCGGTGGCGAGGGGTTTGGATCAGATTGCGAAGGGGTATGCGTCAAGAGGCCTAGACCCACTGGCATAACGTCGGGGCCATAGGTCACAATAGCCGTCCATTTTGAAACTATTCGGCGATATCCCGGTATGCGGTGATCCTATTGATCAAGGCGCGTTGAAGCAGATCCAGCGAACCCGCGCCGTTTGCGACCGGGCGGCGCTGATGGCCGACCACCACAAGGGGTACGGCGTTCCGATTGGCGGCGTGATGGCTTGCCGCGAGCATATTTCGCCGACTGCGGTGGGATACGACATCGCCTGCGGGAATAAGGCGGTGCTGACCGACGCCCTGGCCTCGGATGTGAAGTCGGGCATTGGCCGGATCATGGACGATATCGCCAAGCAGATCAGCTTCGGATTGGGGCGGATTAGCGGCTGGGATATCGACCACCCGATGTTCGATTCCCCGCTTTGGGCCGACATGGAGGCTCTCCAGCAGACCGGCAAGGGCGGGCGTCCGCTGAAGGATGCCGCGCGCCGGCAGCTTGGGACGGTCGGATCGGGCAACCACTATGTGGACCTGTTCGTGGATGAGCAGGAGCGGGTTTGGATTGGGGTCCACTTCGGCTCCCGCGGGCTTGGGCACAAGATCGCCACGTTCTTCCTGGAGGCGGCGAACGCCGGGAAAGGCATGGAGGCGGACCCTGCTCTGCTGTCTATTAGCTCTTCAATAGGTGAGGATTACTTGCAGTGCATGGAGCTTGCCGGGCAGTACGCCTACGCGGGCCGCGATGCCGTGTGCTCAAAGGTGCTGGAAATCCTCGGCGCGCGCTCGGTGCAAGAGGTTCATAACCATCATAATTTCGCCTGGCGCGAGACTCATGGCGGCGTGGATTATTGGGTGATGCGCAAGGGCGCAACGCCCGCGTTTCCGGGTCAGAAGGGGTTTGTGGGCGGCTCGATGGGAGACAACTCGGTGATCCTGCAAGGAGTCGAGTCGAAAGAATCGAAGGAGCTTTTGTATTCAACGGTGCATGGCGCGGGTCGTGTGATGTCTCGTACGAAGGCGCATGGGAAGAACTACAAGGGCAAGCAGATGTTCAAGCCAGGAATCAGCCGTGAGGAGATGATGGCTTGGGTTCGCCGGAGCGGGGTTGAGTTGCGCGGGGCAGATGTGGACGAGGCGCCGCAGGCGTACAAGCGGCTGCACGAAGTGCTGCCGGCGCAGGGTCCGACGATCAAGGTGCTGCACACGTTGCGTCCGATCGGGGTGGCGATGGCGGGCTCGGACGTGGAGGATCCTTACAAGGATTAACCCTTCATTTTGTGCGAGATACAGATCGGGGCGAGAACCGGGGCGAACTGAGCGCGGCAACCCGCATGTTCCTGACGTTAGGAAGCTGAAGGGTTGTAAAAGAGGTTTCTTGGTCCGAAAAGGGCCAGAATCCCTTCCTCCAAAGTCCGTAGAGTAGACCAATATGCCGCAAGCTCCCGCCTGGAAGATCGCCGCCGCCTTTGCCGCCGTTTACATTTTGTGGGGCAGCACCTACTTGGCCATCCGGTATGCGGTAGTCAGCGTTCCCCCGCTTGCGATGGCAAGCATGCGGTTCCTGCTGGCGGGCTCGATTCTTCTTCTCTTCAGCAAGCTGAAGGGCGATGTCCGCGCAACGAAGCTGGAGTGGAGAAACTCGGCAATTGTGGGCACGCTGATGCTGCTGGGCGGAAATGGAATTGTGTGCTGGTCGGAGCAAAGAGTATCGTCCGGCATTGCCGCCCTGATGGTGGCGAGCGTTTCTCTTTGGCTTGTGGTGTTGAACTGGCTGATAGGCAAGAACCGGCCGACGGTTTCCCAGACGGCTGGCCTCTTCGCAGGCCTTTCGGGAGTGGCGCTTCTGGTTTCCGATTCACTTGCAAGCAAAGCGGGGCAAGGCGCCTTCGTGGGCACGCTGATGCTGGTGCTTGGCTCGCTGTTTTGGGCGGCAGGAACGTTGTTCTCTCGCTACAACCCGATGCCAAGTTCGGGCGTTCAAAGCAGCGGCATGCAGATGGTGACCGGTGGGATTAGTCTGGCCACCTTCTCGCTTCTGACCGGCGAGGGGCCGCGTCTGATGCAGGCACAGCCGAATGCGGCAGCCTTGTTCTCTTTCGGCTACTTGGTCATCTTTGGTTCGGTCGTTGCCTTTTCCGCATACAACTGGTTGAACGGAGTGACGACGCCGGCTCGCTTGGGAACTTACGCCTTCGTGAATCCCGCGGTGGCGGTGCTCATGGGAAGCCTTGTCGCCCATGAGGCGGTGACGGTTCGCGAGCTGATCGCGATGATCGTGATTCTTGGCGCGGTGATGCTTCTGAGCGTGAAGAAGGCTCCCGCCCCCGCGAAGTTAGCGCAGGCCACTTCGTGAAGGGCAAGTAAAACTACCAGTAATTGGCCAGCGCCCTTGCACTGACTAGTAGACTTATGTATACTAATAATTAGATGGGGCGAATTGCGCCCGAAATTCGCGCCAGTAACACGATTTAGCTGACCGCAAAACTAAGGAATCCGCGAAGAGATTCCGTTTCTTCAAACCCTCAATACGAGCAGGCGCGAGCCGAGCCGGCGACCCGGGCATTCCTTTTCCTCCTTCCTAGCCCGGTCGCCGGTTTCTTTTTGCCCGCCCATCAAGCAGCTTTATGAGCGAAATCGACCGAAACCCCGAGCACCTCTTCCCTGCTTTTCGCGAGAAGATCGTTCAGATCATCGCGGATATGGACGCCTGGACCGCGATCCATCTGCCCAGCTACAAGGCCGCGATGGCGGAAGGATTCCGCACCACCGCCCGCCAAAAGGAGCTTTACGCTCAGGGGCGGGATAAGGATGGCGCGGTCACCGACAGAAAGAAGACCGTCACCTACAAGAACGGAACGACGAACCCAAGCAACCACCAAAGCGGCCTTGCCGCCGACATTGCCTTTGAACGCGATGGCGAACTGACCTGGGATGTGCCGGATGTGGCGTGGGCTTACCTGCGCCACTTGGCGCATGTTCAGGGTCTGGTAAGCGGCTCCGATTGGCAGACCTTCAAGGACGAGCCGCATATCGAGTGGCCGACGAGCGACAAGGCGACTTATCAAGCCGCTGCGAAGTGGCGGAAGCAGGTGGGAATCGTCTGATGGAAATCCGCGATATATCGACCCTGTTCGTGTATTACGCAATCGCGTTTGCCGCCTGGTGCGTGCGGGTGGAGATGCGGCTGAGCCGCGAGCGCCAGAACGCCGCCGGGCTTCAGTCCTCGGCCGATGAGCTGAAGACGAGCCTGAAAGAGCTTGCGGAAGAATCTCGCCACCACGGGGAAGCCTTGGCGGCGATCAATGCCTCGATGGACCATCTGTCCAAGGGGCTTCACGACCTTAACCTTCGCCTTGAGAGGCGAAGCTGACCCTCTTTGAAAGGAGAGCCTATGCAATCACTCATCAAATTCATCCTCGATCATCTCGGCGTGGAAGCCTTCGAGCAAGTGCTGCTGCCGATGGAGATTAACAATCTGCTGAGCGCGGAAAAGCCGACCGTTCAGCGGCTTTTCACGTTGCCGGATGCGCTGGTGCAGCAGATCTGCCACCACACCGGCGCATCGGTCGAGAAAGCAGAGGCGCTTCGTGATAAGGCGGCAGAAGCATTCGCCGATTTCATCGCCAGCCTTGCCGCACCAGCCGCGTGAAGCTGCGGCAACGATCTCGACCTCAGAGTTCCTCCGAACCCGGTTCGGTCTTCGATGCGACTACGCGCAATGCCCGGGTGAATAGCCACTGGCACGCGCTATGCCAAATCGTCTCGGCTCGAGGCGCCGCTTATGCGGACCTTGGGCCGGGGGCCGACACCGGCCTGCTGGTTCCCGATCGCAACGGGAAGCTGGAGCTGGATACCGCCGTTCTGCGGGAGTTGCGAGAACTGGAAGCGATTGCCGAAGGCAACGCGCCCGTCGCCGGATTAGGCGGACAAGTTTTGATCCTGCTGCCTGAAAATGAGCGCTAAAGACCTTATTGTTCGCCCTCAGCCAGGGCCGCAAACCCAGTTTCTATCCTCCTCGGCGGATATCGCCGTGTACGGCGGGGCGGCAGGCGGCGGCAAGACATTTGCCTTGCTGCTGGAGCCGCTCCGCCACATTCGGAATGGCGAGTTTCGGGGAGTGGTGTTTCGTCGCACGATGGAGCAGGTCCGTAACGAAGGCGGACTCTGGCACGAAAGCCTGAACCTGTACCCGCTCGTCGGCGGCACGCCGAAGGAATCGACGCTGGAGTGGCGATTCCCCTCCGGCGCAACCATACGATTTGAGCATTTGAACTACGAGAAGGACAAGCTGCAATATCAGGGAGCGCAGATCGCGTTTATGGGCTTTGATGAGCTGACCCACTTTAGCGAATCGCAGTTCTTCTACATGCTCTCTCGCAACCGCTCGACCAGCGGCGTGAAGCCGTATGTACGATGTACTACCAACCCTGATTCGACAAGCTGGGTGAAGCGATTTCTTGCGCCGTGGCTTCAAGGTCCCGTGGAAAGCCGCGCCAAGAGCGGAGAAACAAGGCGGTTTGTGCGCGATGGCGGCCAAATTCGTTGGGTAACCGGCGACGAGGAGCACGCGAAAACGGTGACGCTGGTGAAGGCGAACATCTTTGATAACCCCGCGTTGCTGGATAAGGACCCCGGCTACCTTTCCAACCTGATGGCGCTGCCGATGATCGACCGCAAGCGGCTGCTGGAAGGGGATTGGGACATTGTGGAGGAAGGCTCGCTGTTTCGGCGAGACTGGTTTGAGATTGTTGAGCTTGAACCGGAGTGCGAGCGCACAGTTCGCTTTTGGGACCTTGCCAGCACCTCGGTGACTCCCGGCAGCGATCCGGACTGGACGGTAGGCGCGCTGATGGGACGCCAAGGCTCGAAGCATTTCGTGCTCGATGTCCAGCGGCTGCGCGGAACTCCCGCCGAGGTGGAACGGCTGATTCGCCAAACCGCCCAGGCAGATGCCGCGCGCTATCCGCGGACGATCATCCGCATGGAGCAGGAGCCGGGATCGAGCGGCGTCTCGCTGATTGACCACTACCTGCGCACGGTGCTTCCCGGCTTTGACTTTGCCGGGGTGAAGCCGATAGGCGGCAAAGCCGAGCGGGCGAGGCCACTCTCGGCGATGTGCGAGGCAGGCCATGTGAAGCTGGTGCGGGCCGCGTGGAACCTGGATTACCTAAACGAATTGAGCCTGTTCCCGATGCCGGGGGCGCACGACGACCAGCTTGACGCCACCGTTGGGGCGTTTGGCGCGCTCACCCAGCCGACCGCATTTCATGCCGCTTTTGGCGGTCAGAAGCCGATTTTTGAGGATTACACACCGCGATGAGAAAGACGAAATTAGCCGCCACCAACCCGGAAGCCGAACTGACCTTGCACGCCCTTCGGGCGGCGCTACGGGAATCGCTTTCCGGCAGCGCGGACTTCCCTTATCTTCAGATTCAGCGCGCGTTGCCGCGGTACGTGGACGACGCGGAGCGGGATTTCGGGCTTGGCCTGTACCGACGCATGATGCGCGATCCGGTGCTCTCCTCGAGCGTAGAGCTTTTGAAGATGCGGGTGCTGGAGGATGGCATCAACTTCCAGGCCGCCGATGAGAGCCCGGAGGCGCAAGAGATTCTGGCGTTCGTTCGGGCCAACTTGGACCGCTTGCACCAGCCTTTGGAGGAGACGGTTTACGATTTGCTGGAGGCGATTGTATACGGCCACCGGCTGGCGGAGCTGGTTTATGAGCTTCGCGACGGCCTGCTGGAATTGAAGGCGATTAAGCCAAAGCCACGCGATAACTACGCCTTCGTGACCGACAGTTATGAGAACGTTGCCGGCGTGGTGGGCATTGTGCCGGGCAAAGGGCTTTCCATTCCTCAAGGGGCGGTGCCAGAGCCGAACAAGCTGCCGAACTTTGTGCGGCGCGATAAGTTCGCAGTGCTTACCGTGAACTCGCGGGAAGGCGATATTCGCGGGCAAAGCTGGCTGCGGCCGGCTTACAACGCCTGGTGGCTGAAGCAGCAGACCTGGCCTCAGCTTTTAAAGTTTCTGACCCAGTTCGCGGGGCCGTCGCTTATCGGCTACACGCCGGAAGGCTCGGCGGTACCGGCGGGCACGGCGATGAGCCCAGAGGATTTGATGCTGGCGGCGCTGAAGGGCTTTCAGAACGGCTCGATCGTGGCGCTGCGCGGCGGCTCGAAGGTCGATGTGCTGAAGGCGGATGGCGAAGGGGCGGCATTCTTGCAATCGATCGAGCTTTACAATCGGGAAATGACGCAGGCGGTGCTGCGGCAGACCCGCGCCACTTTAGAGGCGCGGCACGGCTCGCGAGCGGATTCCGATTCGGCCACAGACATCCTGGACTCGGTGGTGTTTTGGCTTCGCGGTCTGGTTGCGCGGATGCTGCGCACGCAGGTCTTGCGGCCCTTGGTGGCTTACAATTTCGGGCCGCTTGCGGGGCGGACGTTGGTTCCGCAGCCGGTGCTGGCGGCGGTGGCGAAGACAGACTTTGCAAGCGTGGCGACGGCGGTTGCGGCGCTCTTCCGAGCGGGGTATCTGGCGGAAGCGCAGCTTCCGGAGATCGACGCGATGATCGGCTTACCAGCGCGCAAGGTCGGGGATTTAACTGACACCGTTAAGTATTGACAGCCTAAGTACTTGACAATTACACGGTGAGAAGTGATAACGTAGCCACTCACGCAACACAGGTGCAAAATGAATCGGCTACTCGCTTCCACAGTGTCTCTCATCGCCTTATCGGCAATGATCTTCCCAGCATCGGGAACCCCACCTAAAGAAGGGGAAGCGGAGAAGCAGTCCACTGTTAAGCGAACCATCAAGAAGAAGCACAGTCAGAGGCGTCAGGGCTCCAAACGTGACATTCTTTCTGGCGGACCGATCCCAATAACGACGTCCGTCGATGTTAGCCGAAAAGAGTGGCCCGCGAATAAGCCAATCGACTTAGAATTTGAGAAGGCGGTCGGACCTCTTTCCGTTAACCAAGTTGACGTGAAAGTTCAGTGGCAACAGGTCACGAGCAATGCGATGCCCGACATCACGAAATTCAAATTAGCTCGTAACGGCCACAAAGGTATTTACACTGTTCCAGCGGTCAATAACCAATTCAACTTTTCCATACAACCCAGCGAGTATGGAGCAGTCATTGGCGGCCCTGCACCCGGACACTACTGGCTCATGATCACGTACACGGAAGGAGCAAAGGGGAACTCGTTGCTCCTATATGTGACTGTCAAGTAAGCAGATGACAGGCTCGCCATCTAAAGCCTCGTCCATCTTGTACGCCAGTTCAAATGCGGCCGAACTCTTGTGTACGGTCGGCACCAACAGGAATATTGTGTACGGCCTCTACATGCCATATTGAGACTGGCATCGGGCGGCAGTAGGCACTGAGTCCGACACTCCACCGACCGACATGTGCAGGGTATTGATTTTCGTCGAATCTCCTGTATAGTAATTAGGTGCTTTTTACCTTGCGAGAATATCGTCGGCTGACCCGATCCGCGCTCTTCGCCTGTTGCTTCATCGCGACTGGCATCGCCCAAGCTGCGAATTGGTATGTATCCCCGACCGGAAACGATAGCAATTTGGGGACGTCGGGCTCTCCGTTCAAGTCGATTCAGAAAGGAGTCACCGTCGCGGGTTCTGGCGACACCATTTTTCTGCTGCCAGGAACGTATAGCGGCAGCGATAACCGTGGCATCACAATAGCGACATCGAACCTGACGATCGCTTCGACGGGCGGCAGCGCAACCACCATCATTGATGGTAGCAACCTCTCGAACGGCTCGTTCATTGTAAACGCCCCCGGATGCCAATTTTCTGGGTTAACACTGCAAAACGATCTGACGGGCATCCAGTTCAACACCACCGGAAGCACCGTCACGAACTGCGTCATCAAGGGTTCCGGCCTGTCCACCCTACAGGGCACGCTAACGTTGACAAATTCGAGCTATGTCCAGAATTCTTCAGCCCTGGCTGTGGGCGGAGGCACGTGCACGCTCTCGAATTGTTTGCTTGATGGGAATACCAATGGCGCAGTCAACGTCCAGGCCGGAGGCGCTCTAAACGCTGCCAGCTGCGTGTTTACGAACAATATTAGTGGCAATGGTGGAGCAATCCGGAGCGCCAGCAACAGCGGGATATCGCTGACCGATTGCAAGTTCTACTATAACTCCGGGAGTTCGGGGGGCGGCGCCGTCTACATCAGCGGATCGGGGACGAGCAGTGTCACCCGCTGCGAATTCAACAACAACGCCTCCTCGGGCGATGGCGGCGCCATGAACAGCGCCTCTATCTGCACCATTCAGCAAAGCAAATTCAAGGGAAACACCGCCGTAAACGGTGGCGCGATTAGCGCAAACGGGGGCCCGCTCACCGTTACGGGAAGCTATTTTGGTTACAACAGCAGCACCAGCGTTACTGGCGGCGGCGGCGCGATCAAGGCATACGCCGGGAGCCTAACCTTCCAGAACTGCCAGTTCATCGGCAATGCTTCCAATAACTTTGGCGGCGCGATCGACGACGGGACTACGAGACTGGAAGTCGACAGCTCGACGTTTACTGCAAATTACGCTGCGATTGGCGGCGGAGCCATTTTCAAAGAGCCCTTCGCTTCAACGCACTGCTATCTGACCAACGACATCCTTTGGGGAGACCGGGTTGGGCAAACCAACAAGGAAATCGACGTAAGCGATTCCACGCAGATGCAAATCCAGTACTGCGATCTCTATCTCGGCTGGGTTGGAACCGGAAACTTGAACGTTGACCCGCGATTCTTAAACACGGCAAACGGGGACTATCACCTGATGCCCGGTACCCCTTGCTTCGGCGCCGGAACCCCATTCAATGGAATTGTCACCGACTATGACGGCAACCAGCGGCACGCCAACCCCACGATGGGCGCCTATGAAGCGCTCAGCGGCGGCGGCAACTGGGCGCCGATCGATGCCGCGGTTGGCGCGGATGGCCAAGACCGCGTGCTGTGGCAGGGGATCAACGGCTTGGCGGGCTATACATTACTGTATCGAGTTGCCAATCCTGGCGGCCCGACCTACCATGTGTACTCAACGCCTGGTTACGTGCCGATTAAGATAGCGAGCGGACCCAACGGCCACGACCGAATGCTGCTGTTGAACTCCACGAACGGCACGGTTCTGCTTTACGACATCGCGAGCGATTTCTCGATCACGAACTATAAAACCTACGGGCCATTCACCGGGTGGACGCCCTGGCTGATGAGCGTGGATGCGAACAACAACGCAATCATCACCTGGCGAAACGCTAACGGCCAGGTATCGGTCTGGTCTGTTGCCACGAACGGCGTTTTAACCTACAACTCCTACGGCCCGTTCAATGACGGCTCTGGCAATCTGCTGTGGTCGGTGGTGGGGACGTCCATCACCGCTGGCGGCACGGACATCTTGTGGCAGGGCCAGAATGGCGTCGCGGGCTATACGCTTCTTTGGCGAAATGCTGGCGCTTCGTACAACGCATACGGCCCGTTTGCGAACTGGAACAGCGCCTTGTTTGCGGTTGGCCCTAATGGCGACGAGCGGGTTCTTTTTAATGATGGCGCCCACGACATCGCGCTGTGGGATGTGGCTTCGAACTACGGCGTGAACTACGCGTCGTACGGCCCGTTTGCCACCTGGACACCGATGGCGATGAGCGTGGATTCCAACAACGCCGCGCACATCATGTACGCGAGTTCAAGCGGAGCGGTGCTGCTGTGGACGGTGAGCACGAACGGGAACATTGTGTACGGCGTCTACGGACCGTATTAGGGTCAGCCCGGATTTCGGCAGAAGTGGGACCATTAATTCTCGACCGGTCGAACCTGTTTTAAATCGTTGCTGTTTCTGCAAAAATACTGATATTCTAATGAAAATATGAGTCTTGCCCCTGACTCCTGGCAGACATGTGCCACCATATATAGTGGCACGGAGTATGAATGAGTGCCAATAAGGACACCCCAAAGTGGTGCTTGAATGAGTCGGCGAAAGACGTTACTTACGCAGAAGCAAAGGTAGCCCTTGAGAAGGCGGGCTTTGAGCTTGTTCGCGAAACAAACCATACCTACAGATGGAGGCACGATCTCCTGACTCAGAGCGGAGAAGCGGTGGATTGGATTCAATTTGGCGTACCGCACAGCAAGGGGAAGAAGTCCTGCCTGTACAGTAGCACTGTACGAACGATTTGCAAGGCGATAGATTTGGTGACGGAAAAGGAGAAAGAAATTGGCGAAACAGAAAGCGAACGCAATACAGGAAAATGAAGCAAGCCGATACACGGTTCTCTTGCGCCCATGTTGCGAAGATGGGGAGCTTTTGTATGAGGCAACTTTCAGGGAACTTGGCGATAGCCTCGTTGTTGTCGGGGAGGATCCTGCCAAGACCGTCGAAGAGTTGTTCCGACAAGGGCGAGAGGCTATCTCGGAGATGATCCAAGAAGGGCAAGCTGTACCCCAACCTCGCACAGTCGAGCCTTGGGAACATTGCAGCGGCAAGTTGACCCTACGTATCACAAAGCAACTGCACTACAAATTGAGAACGATTGCAGACGATCAGGATGTCTCACTGAACTCTTTGGTTGCGCAAATGCTTGCTGAGGCTGCAACGAGGGCAACTGCGCCACGCCTTGCACTTGTGGAACAGTCCGTGATTTACAAGTTCCAGCATGCCCCGCAGTTCTTATCGTCGGCGCAAATGAATATAGGTTGAAGGCGAGCGGAGTGAAGAAAACGACCGATAAGGGAAACAATCAGGATGATGTTAAGGCCACCGTACCAGTCGCCGAATATAACGAATTCCTTTCCGGGCTGATTCTCACAGGCATAGGCTTAGATTCGGTTCTAACCCAGGTTAGGAATCGGCAAGGCATCCAAAGTGCCGAGACGCTGATTCCACAGATTGCAGCAAAGGCGCAGTACGAGAGCCACGAACATCATGGGAAGCATTACGCTGCCGTCTTTCACGAGTTCACCGTCGTAATCCCGGTTAACGATGAACCAGCTTTCTTCTTGCAATTCACATTTCAGTTCGACTACGAAACGAAGAAGCCGTTCACCCCTGAGCTTTTTGAGATATTCAAGCAGATGGTGCTGCCGATACAAGCGTCGCCCTTCATTCGCGAATTCATTCACAACATGATGTCCAGAATGGCGGTACCGCCGATGGTGCTCCCGCTAATTAAGAGCCCGCACCTAGGGGATGGCCCAGGGCCATCTTAGCCCAACAAATTGCGGCGCCGCAACAGGCATTGACCCAGCCATTTCGGAATCCAACTGGAACCGAAACTTCCACGCGAAGGACATTTAGCCCACTCAGATTTTGAGGGCGACGCCCTCAGCTCTCCACTATGCAAAACCACCCCGACGAGCCGGTGGTGCTCCGCGGGAAGGTGTTCGAGCTTGGTAATTACCCTGACCGCGGAATCTCGCTAAGCGAGCAAGAGGCGGACCAGGCGATTTCCGAGTTTGCGCCTTTGCCCCTTGACCTTGAGCACACCGGCATCACCCAAATCCTCGGCCACTCGTTCGGCTTCCTGAACCGCCTTTGGCGGCAGGGGCGGAACGTGCTGGGCGAGCTGACCATTCCCCGCTGGCTGGCGCAGCTCCTTGGCGGAGCGGTGCACGTTTCGCTGGCCTTTAACCGCGCAAAGCAAGTGGTGGGCGGCGCGCTCACCCTTCAGCCGCGCATTAAAGATGCGCGCGTCGCCACCTTCTCGACCCCGCCGATGGCGCTTGCGCCGCTTGAACCCGAACCCATGAAAACCACACTTGAACACCGCATTCGAGCCTGGCTCGAGCGAAGACAAACCCAAGATCAACCCGAGCAGGACGAGGCCCGCGCAGCGGAATCCGTCGAGCAGGCGTCCGCCACGTTCGCAAGCGAAGCGGTGGAGGCGCGCAAGTTCCTTCCCTTTGAGCGAGCGAACCTGCAAGCCCTCTTTGCAGAAGCCCTGATGGCGGATTGCGGCGGGCTTGCCACATTCAACGCCGACGGAAGCCTGATCGAAGGTCCCGTTTGCCAGGCGCTACGCACGATGGTGGATCAGCGCCCGGCGCACGATCTAGCTGCTGAGCGCATCGAGACCCGCGAGACGGAAGCCACCTTCGCCATCGAAGGCGTGCCGACCAAGCGGCGGGACGATCTGCTGAAGAAGACCGATTTGGGTCGTGAGGCCCTTAAGCGCAAGGAGCAAAAGCACCTATGAAACAACCCAGCATCACCTACTCGGGGGCCAAGCTGGACCCCCTCTATCCTATTGATGGCGCATCGCTTGCGGCTCCTTTCGCCGCGAACTTAACGGTTCCGATGGGCACCGTCGTCGGCCAGGTGTCCTCCGCGAATGCGGATGAGAAGCAGTCGCTATCCCTAACCGGATCGCCTACTGGACTTGGCTTTACGCTGATGTTCAACGGCCAAAGCACGTCTCGGCTAGGCTTTACCGCGACCGCGTCTCAGGTTCAAGCGGCGTTGCAGGCGCTTACCACGATTGGCGTTGGCAACGTGACTTGCACGGGTGGCCCGATTAACAGCAGCTCGATCACCATCGAGTTCACCGGCGATTGCGGCAACAACGCCCAGCCGCTGATTGTGGCAATTCCCTCGACCTTCAGCGAGAACTACACAATTGCGGTCTCGCGGATTCAAGCGGGCGTGGCGAACAGCAAGTGGGCGCCCTATGTTGCTTCCAACACCGACGGCACTCAGATTGCGAAGGGCATCTTGGCGATCGACGTCCAGACGGATCAGTTCGGCAAGAACCAATATGCGGGCGGGCTTCATCCCATGCCCAGCGTTCCGGTGTATTACGCCGGCTGCTTCCACACCACCTCGCTTTTCGGGCTGGATTCGGGCGCGGTCTCGCAACTTGGCCGGTTGATTAGCGGAGTGCTGGCCGACGGCATTCTCAAGCTTTCTTAAAGGAGTTTCATGTCCAATTACACGTATCCAAGCAATGCCGAGCTAACGCTCATCATGCAAGAAAAACTCCCCGTTCGTACAATGGACGACTCGGTGTTTAACATCATGCCGTTGGAGGATGATGACGCCGCGCTAGTCCTATGGGAACAGGAGGACAACTACACCGGGCTCATGAATCTGCGCGGGCTGGAAGGCCAGCCGGGGCGCGTCAGCCGGGTGGGGATGAAGCAGTACATGATGCAGCCGGGAACCTACGGCGACTTCATTTCACTCGATGAGACGGAGATCACCATCAGCCGCGCGCCGGGCTCGGTTGCGCTGCCGATTAACCTGGAGCAGACGATTCTGAAGCGCCAGGACCAGCTGATGAACCGGGCCATTGATCGGCTGCGGTACATCGGCTGGAGCCTGGTTTCGAACGGCCAATTCACGGTTCCGACCCCGAGCGGCGACCTGACCCACTCCGATTCTTTCAACCTGCAGACCTATGTGGCGGGTACGCCTTGGTCCACCAGCGCCACCGCGACTCCGCTTGCGGACTTCCGCAACGTGAAGCTGTTGGGGCGGGGGAAGGGCGTGAATTTCGGGCAGGTTGCCACCGCCTACATGAACCAGGTGACCTTCAACAACATGGTGAGCAACACGAACACCGCCGACCTTGCCGGACGACGCGTGGCGGAGCTATTCGCGCCGCTGAACCTGGACGAGATTAACCGTGTGCTGCTTGGCGAGCAATTGCCGCAGATCGAGATTTACGACGACGGCTATCTGGATGACAGCGGCACGTTCCAATCGTTCATTCCCGATAACCGGGTAATTGTGGTTGGCAAGCGGCCCGGCGGACAGAAGGTTGCCAGCTTTAAGATGACTCGCAACGCGAATAACGTGGATTCCGGCCCTGGCATGTACACGAAGGTTATCGACAAGGGTGAATTGCAGGTTCCGCGGACCATCGAGGTCCACGTTGGCTTTAACGGTGGGCCGGTTGTTTACTACCCGAGCGCCATCGTTCGGATGTCGGTGTAAGCGATGCAGCTTTACCTTTCCAAAGTATTTATCAACCTGGATGGCCGCCTGGTTTCGCCGGGCGAAATGCTTTCTGACCGCGAAATGGATGCCGCTTACGAGCGGCTCCTGAGCCTTGAGGCGGTTGAGCGGCTATTTAGCGAGGGCGAGCCCGCAAAGGAGAGTTCCGCTTGAGCTTTGATCCTTCTCTGCCCTCGTTACGGGACCATTTACGGCTTGCGCTTGGCGATACCGACTCGGTCTCGCCTTTGCTTGCCGATGAGACGATTGACGCCAAGCTGGCGGCGGTTGGGTACTTGGAGGCGCTTGCCCAGCTTGCCGAAGCATTGGCGGTTGAGGCGGCGCAGGATCCGAGCCGGTATGCCGAGGACTCCTCGGGCATGAACATCCAGTGGGGCGAGCGGGTTGCCGCTTGGCGTCAGCTTGCGTTGGATGCCCGCGCAGGGCGCATTGCTTCGCCCTCGGGCGAGGTTGTGCCGCCGGTGGTTGCTGGTCAGCTTGACGGGATCGACAAGCGCGACTTCAGGAGCGATTAATGGGCTTTCTCAGTTCCGCGAGTTTGCGGCGGGTTGCGCTGCTTCGCGCACGTCTGTTTCGCACGCCGGTGACGGTGCTTAGGTGCTCGGTTTCTTCCAATGGCGCCGGTGGTTCTTCGGAGACCTGGGTGGATGTGCTTACAACGTACGGACAACTGCGGAAACCACGCCGGATGAGCTATCTCAGCATTCAGGGTGAGCAATGGCAGGCGTTCTCGACGTGGGATGTCTTGCTTGATCCGGGTTTGGACGTGCGTCCCCACGACCGCCTAAGCATGGCGGGTTTGACTCTGCACGTTCTTGGCGTTGATGCTGGACGCGCTGACCCTCTGTGCTTGGTGGTGCAATGCCAGAGCGTGAATTAGCCGCGCTTGGCCGTTTCTGCGCTTCTTTGACTCAGTTCGGGCCGGAACTTTTGGCGAATCAGCTTAAGGATGAGGTGATGGGGGCTTTGCAGCAAACGGGTCGGCGGAGCCGACCCGGCGAAGCCCCCGACGACGGCCACGGGACCCTTGCGGCTTCGATATCAGTGGCCAGCCAAGGCGGTTCGGCCCAGCTGATGGTGAACGCGCCGTTTGCCACTTACCTTGAGTTTGGGACGGTGCGAATGCTTCCCCGCCCGTTCCTTGGTCCGGCAGTCGAGAAGGTCAGCGCCGAGGCGGCACAGGTTTTGGCTGAGCGATTCCGCTTCTAGGAGGTTTGTTTGCCTGTAGAGACGTTGGCTGCCGCGCGGTGGCTTTACAATGTACTTACTACCGATTCACAGCTGGCCGCTCTTTGCGGTAGCCGCGTGTTTCAGTATCGCGTCCCTGCTTCAGAGGCTTTCCCTGTGGTCGTGTTTCAAATGCAGGCGGCGAGCCTGGACCTACGGGCGGATAACCGCAGGGTGGCAAGCAAGGCTTCTTACGCCTGCAAGGCAATTCGTAAGGGGAATGACTTTGTAAGCCTTGCCCCCATTGCCCGGCGGATTGATGCGCTGCTGGAAATGCAGAGCGGCACGAACCAGGACGGCGTGGTGGCTACCTGCACACGAGACTTTCCGCTGGAGTACCTGGAGCGGACCGACGAGGGCGACGATTACGCCCACCTTGGCGGTGTGTATCGCCTGCTGATTGTTGGAGCCTAGCGGCTCCGAAGGAGATTTTGAATGAGCGATCGATTTTCCGTATCTCTGGTAACCCAGATTGGCAAGGAGACCACGAAGGGCTCTCCCGCCGCCGCAAGCCTGCGGCTAAGGTCAGTCGGCGCGCAGCCGGCGATCAAGGCGAACTTTGAAACTCGCCGGACGGAGGGCGATAAGCGCCCCTCGCTGAGCCTTGCGACAAAGGAGTGGACGGAGTGCGCCCTGACGGGCATCGCCACCTATAACGAGCTTGGCTATTTGCTCTCTTCTTTGATTTCAAAACCCACTTCCTCGGCTTTGGGCGGCGGGGTGTATCAGCACACGTTTGAATCTGCGCGGCAGCTGCCGGACGACCTGCAGTCGTTCACGGTCGAAGTCGGCTCCAGCACCGCTTGCGAGCGGTTTAGTTACGGCATGGTCTCCGAGCAGGATTTCAAGCTGAATCGGGATCAGGTGAGCCTGCGCGGCTCGATGTACGGTCAGGGCTTGCAGGATTCCCATAACGACAGCATCAGCCTAACCGCCGGTCCGAACGAAGTGCAGACGGTGACGCTTAGCGGCACGGGTTTGGGCGGAACTTTCACCTTGTCGTATCACGGCGCAACCACCGGAGGCTTAGCGGCGAATGCCAGCGCGAGCGCGGTTCAGACTGCTTTGCAGGGGCTGAGCACGATTGGTAGCGGCAATGCTGGCGTTACCGGCTCCGCCGGAGGTCCGTACACCGTAACCTTCATTGGCGCGCTCGCGGGTCGAGGTCTTCCATTGCTGGTGGCGGATGGCTCTTCCCTTACCGGCACCGACGCCGCCGTGAGCGTGACGGAGGCGACAAGGGGCGGCATGGCGGAGCTTCCGATGATCCCGATCATGCCGGGCGACATCTCGTTGTATCTTGCGAACTCTTACGCAGGCTTAACCGATTCCGCCAACAAGCTGGCGCGTTCATTCGATACCGAATTGAATCTGGGCGACCGCACCAAGCCGTTTTGGATTCAGGATTCGGCGGTGGGCTCGTTCGCGGGTCACGCGGAGGGTCAGCCAAAGGAGACGTTGCAGCTTATGCTCGGCGCGGACGACACCGCAATGGCGCTACGCGCAGCCTATCGAAGCGGAGCTTCGCTTTATTTCCGCCTCGACGCCCAGTCCCAGCAGTTCGCAATCAATGGCGGCTCGACCAAGCATCGGTTCTTGTTCGATGCCTCAGTGAAGGTGTCGGCGGTGAAGGAGTTTAAGGATGAGCAGGGGTTGTACGCGCTTGGCTTTGAGCTTACGCTGATGGATGACGCCGCCTGGGGGCGCAGCTACGTCGCGACGCTGGTGAACGGGGTGGCGGCTTACTGATGCGTCTGCAGGACTTTAACAAGGAAACGCGGGAACTGGTGGTCGCCCTGCCGGAAGGGGCTTTGCGGCTGACGTATCGCGCCAAGACCTACACCGCCCGCTACGAGCAGGCGGTTTTGGAGCTTGAGCAGTGCGATCAGCCGGCGTCTCAGTTGGTTTCATTGCTGGCGCAGATTCTGGTGGATTGGGACGTAACCGATGCTGAGGGCGCCTCGGTGGCGCCGTCGGTCGAGGTGCTTTCGGAGTTGCCGATCGAGACCGTCTCGTTCATTCTGAAGGCGATTCGGGAGGACTCTCTCCCAAACCTGGCGAGCGGCGAGCTCTCCGCCGCTGGCTAGCCACCGAGGGCCGGGTTGGCGAGGCGCCAGCCTGGTATCCGCTCGTTCGCGCGGCGCGGTATCTGGGGGTTTCGCCGTGGGAGCTGCTTGAGCAGCCAGCTTGCTGGATGCAGATTGGGCTTGATGCGGAGTGGGCGGAGGGTAAGGCTGCGGAAGATGGGCCCAGGAGCAGCTTCGCAGCGAAGTCTGAGTAGGAACGTCCGCCGCTACTCAGGTATGGCCCTCTTGGTTCGCCCCATCTCGCAATTAATCGGTGAGATACTCTTCGTTCGGAAAAGTTGCCATGTTTTGCCTCACCCGGTTCTGGTAGTACCCCCTGCCAATCGTGTACAAGGTCCAAGCTGTTGAACCTAAACCGTTCTGCACTCGTCTACCCAATAAGACTTATTACTGATTCCAATTGACGACGGGCAGTAGTTAACGGTACTCTGTATACAGAGTGGGGAATAATGCAGGTGACACAGATCGACCCCCATGGCTGGTCTTGGCGGTCTATCTCCCGGGAGTTGGGCTTTGTGCTCTCGAGATTGTCTACAATACAGCATGGGCAAGCGTTCCCACCCTGTTCATCGTGTGGCTAATCACCAATAAAGTTAGTGGAGCTGAAGCCGCAAAGATTTCTTGGGCCAGAAACGTTCTTTCACAGGAAGCTGGTCAAACAGATGGAGACGGAACGTAACATAATGAACAACATGCAGCAGATCGCTTGGGCCCTGGTGCTCGTGTCACCATTGTTCTTTTGGCCCTTGCTTGCTAGGCGGTCGAAGATTCTCAGCACTCTAGCAGAATTTAAGAGCTTAGTCGCCTCAATTGATCAACGAATCCGTGAATGTGAGCTTCATGCACTCCCGACCGACGAACTATATCAAGAGAGGAAGTTTGTGTTAAGGATGGCAGAAGATGTTCCCCAAATAGGATCTGGTGGGGGAAGTTTTGGCCTTTACGGAATGCGAACCTCTGGCCGCATGACCTATTCTAGTACAGATGATGAGACGGCCGTGACCAAGGCACCTTCCACTACATATGGCTTTGCTGAATCTGCAGCATGTCTCACGTGTTTGCTAAGTTTTTTCGGTCAACCTGAGAGAATATCGAAGTGGCGAACAAGCGTTATCGCCGCCCAGGCGCTGAGATATCGACGTTCTGACGGGTCGTTGCCCGTTGAAGAAGAAGCGGTAAGGAAGCTGATGAGACTATTGGCCACACGAGCTAACCACGAGGCCACCGAAACGGCCTAAAGACAGTGGTTAAGTCGAATCATCTTGAAGTGCCATTTGAGGCTACGCGTCTCTAGCAAAGGTATTCTCGTATCACTTTGACTCTTGACTTTGGCCTTATTGCAGACTTCGCCTCGGTTGACGCCTCCGCCAAAATGACGGTGGTCGGCATCTTCGGGCAGCTTAATTGCCGCGAGCTACCGGTGACCTCGCCGCAGCTTTCCATCGCCGCGCAATTCACCATGCAGCGCGCCGAGCTTGGCAAGAACCACACGCTGGAGATCGTGTTGGTGCAGCCGGATGGAACCGACGGATTCAAGATTGGCCCCGCGCCATTCACGGTCGGCGCAAACTCCGCGCCTGTCGATGAAGCCCAGGTCCCGATGGTGTTCAACGTGCGTGATCTCAAGCTTGAGAAAGAGGGCGTTTACCATTGGTCGGTCCGCATCGACAACAACGAAATCGGAAAGATCAAAATGGGCGTAAGAAAAGTCGCCTAACCGGCCCCGACAACCGAATTGAACCAGCCTTCCGCGAATCGCGGAAGGCTTTTTGCTTTATGACCATCGCAGAACTCAATATTCAAATAACCGGAGACGACACCAGCGCGCAAGAGGCGATCCGCCGCACCACCGTTGCCCTGCGCCAGGCGCAGAAGGCAAGCGACGAACTTGCGACCGCGCTCAGCAACACCATGAAGGCGCAAGCCCTTGGCCCGGAGGTTAGCCGCCAAATGGCGGCCTACTACGGCGCAGAGCTTTCCACCCTCAAGGAGCTAGCGACTCAGAAATCGAAGGACGTGCAACTGCTGGAGCGGCAGCTTACGCTGCTTCAGCAGGCCAAGGAGATAGCAAAAGGCGAGGACGCCGCCATGCACCAGGCCAAGCTGAAGAATCTGCTGGCGCAGGCAGGTGGCCCGCTCGACGTGGAATCCATCAAGCTGTACGGCAAGATGTTCGATGACCTCGCGCCGAGGTCGCAGGAGTTCATCAGGCAGCTTCAAGCAATCAACGATGAAACCGCGCGGCTGGCAATCGCCGGGCCACCCGCTTGGGTCACCGCGGTCACCCAAGCCTACGCCGCCGCCAAGCAGCTCATCGCCCAGAAGGCTTCCGATCTGCGACAGCAAGTTGCCACCGACTTCGCCGCTTTTCAAGCGGCGTTAAACCCGCCTCAGCGGCTCAGCAATATGGCCCAAATCAACCAGCAGTTAAAAGGCTCCCTTCAAGGCGTCGATCCCATGATCGCCGCGATTCTGCGCGCGCAAGCTAAGCAGGTCGATGAGCTTCAGAATCCGGGCGGAGAGTTCGCGGGCGTGGGAAGCGGCATCTTCAGCGCCTACACCAAGCAGATTCAGGATGGCGAACTTGCCACCAACAAACTGAAAGCCAGCCTAGCAAACCTAAAGCAAGGCATCGCCCAAACGCTAGGCGTTGCCGCGCCGTGGGATTCCATCATTCAAAGCCTGGGGGTCGATACCGGAAAGCTGACCGACGAGCAGAAGAAGCTGCTGAACGAGATTGCGCGCACCGCCGAGATCAAGCAGCAGGTCGAACTCCTCACCAAGTCATTAAGAGACGGCATCGGTAGCACCCTCAGCCAGCTTTACCAAACTGGATTCAAACATTTCTTCGCCAGCGTGCTTGGCGGCTTCGAGCAGATGCTGCGCAAGATGAGCCAGGAATGGCTTCAAAGCGTCCTGATGACCTCGATCATGAAGGGGCTCGGCGGTCTGTTCGGCAACATCTTCTCAACCGGCGGCGATTCCGGCTGGCACGCGCCGATGACGTTGCCCGGCAGAGCCGCAGGTGGCGCCGTCGATGCAGGCGCAGCCTACTGGGTCGGCGAAAGGGGACCAGAGCTCTTCTTCCCCAAGACCTCCGGTTACGTGGCAAGCGCCCAGACTTCTCATAGCCTCATAGGCGGGACCACCATTCACAACCACTTCAACATCGCCACTCCCAACGCGGATAGCTTCCGCCGCAGCCTCGGGCAAATTGCCGCCGAGACCGGGATCGCGATCCAGCGCGGCCTTCAAAGGAACGGTTAAGCCATGGTTGATCCAATCGTCTTTCCCACCGATATCAGCGCGGGCAGCCGGGGCGGGCCCCGATATTCCACCACCGTAGTCACCAGCCTTTCCGGCGCGGAGCAGCGGATTCAAAACTGGCCCGCCTCGCGCGGCAAGTGGAATGTGGCGTTCGGGGTGAAGACCCTTGCCCAGCTTCAAGAATTGCAGGCGTTCTTCCATGCCCGCGCGGGGATGGCACGCGGCTTTCTGTTTTGGGACCATCGCGACAACACCGCGGTCAGCGAGCAGATCGGCGTTGGGGATGGAACCACCCAGGTATTCCAGCTTAAACGAACCTATTCCAGCGGCGGCATCCATCGCGTAAGGAAGATCACGCGGCCGGAAAGCAGTTCGGTAACCGTTTTTGTGAACGGCATCGCCGCATCTGGATGGGGCGTGGACGCCACCACCGGCATCGTCTCCTTCACCACCGCGCCGACCACCGGCGCGATCATCACCGCGAGCTTCCAGTTCTACGTCCCCGCTCGCTTTGCCAGCGATGAAATGAATGTTTCGCTTGAGGGCATCATCGGCGGCTGGGAATCGATCCAGATTGAAGAGATATTCGAATAGGGAAACCATCATGCCGCCAAAAGACTTCTAAGTTGTATGAAGATAACAACAACGGCGGCGCTGCTGGTCACAATGGCCTACGCGGGCGCGCAGAAAGCGCCCGACCTTGCCCAGGGGCAGTGGTTCAACACTGCAAAGCCCATCACCAAGGCTGACCTCAAGGACCACGTCGCGGTTGTCTTCTTCTGGACCTTCGATTGCATCAACTGCAAGCGCAGCCTGCCAGCCATGAACCGCATGTACGAACGCTTTGCAAAGCAAGGCGTGAAGTTCGTCGGCATCCACACGCCAGAGACCCAAACCGAGCGAAAGCCCGCAAATGTACGGGCAGCACTCACCAAAGAGGGCATAAAATTCCCGGTTTTGATCGATAATGACGCGAAAAATTGGTATTCCTGGCACCAAACCGCGTGGCCGACTGTTTACTTAATCGACAGGCACGGAAACATTCGATTTTCAGTGGTCGGCGAATTAAACTTCAACGGCCAAAACGACGAAGCGAAGTTAGACACAGAGATTGAAAAGCTAAAGCAAAGATAGCAAGAACCCCTCCTCCCGATTGATCAGGAGCCTTGGAAAACCAAGGCTCCTTTTTCTTTTGCCAACTATGCCTAGAACCATTTCTTCCGCCCTGCTTGCCCACCTGCATGAACCCGTTCTCACCGTCGCGCTTTGCGCGCGTTTGACCCGTACTGACGGCCTCCAGCTCGGCTTCACCTCCGCGAACCTGCCCATCGTGTTCGATGGCCTAACCTACCAGCCCTCGGATGGGCTGTCGCTCTCCACCCTTCAGCATGCTTCCGGCACTGGTGTCGATAACTTCGAGGCGACCGGCATCCTCAGCGATGAACGCATCAGCGAAGCCGACCTGATGGCGGGCAAATACGCGGGCGCGGAGCTATTGCTTCAGCTCGTGAATTACGAGGACCTCTCGATGGGGGCCGTGATTCTTTCGAGAGGGTTCTTTGGCGAGATCCAGGTCAGCGATGGCAATTTCCATGTCGAAATCCGCGGGCTCACCTACCGGCTGAAGCAAAGCAGCGGCGAAATCACTTCCCCGCTCTGCCGATGCCGCCGGTTAGGCGACGCACGCTGCACCGTGAACCTAACCCCTTACACGTTCACCGCCAGCGTTATCGGCGTGAACACCGATGGCTCGATTACATTCGGGCCGTGCAGCCAGGCAACCGGCTACTTCGATTGCGGCTTGGTTAAGTTTACCAGCGGGCAGAATAGCGGGCTTGAAGGCGAGATCAAAAGCCACACGCTGAGCGGCGGCAACGCGGTGATCTTCCTTCGGCTGCCCATGCCGTTACTCGTTGCGCCTGGCGATGCAGTTACACTCACCGCAGGTTGCGACCGAAGGCTGACGACCTGCCAGACCAAGTTCAGCAACGGCGTGAACTTCATCGGCGAGCCGTATCTGCCGGGCAACGACCAGATTTGGACGACCGGAAGGCCGCCACAGTGAGCGATTGGCCCACACAAATTCTGCGCGAAGCGCGCAAGCTCATCGGCACGCCCTATCATCACGCCGGGCGGCTGCCCGGCATCGGCATCGACTGCTGGGGCGTTATCGCCTGCACATTTCGGGCGCTTGGCGTCGAGATTGGCGATGAGTGCGCCTACCCGTTGGGCGATCATCATGAGCGCGCCGTCCAACGCTTGAATGAGTTCTGCACGGAAGCGGGCGAAGCACAAGCGGGCGACATCCTCATCTTCCGGGCCACAAGGTTTCCCCTGCACTGCGGCTTTGATAATGGCGCGGGCGGGCTGATTCATGTCTTCAACGGCGGACGCCTTAACCGCGTAGCCGAAACCCCGATGCCCGCGCTGCTGGCAAGCGCCCTCACCCATCGATTTCGATACGAAGGAGGCTTATGGCAACCATCATCTTAGGCGCGATCGGCGCGGCAATTGGCTCCGCCGCCGGACCCGACGGCGCTTGGCGAGGTTTCCAAATCGGCGCAGCCCTTGGCGGGCTAGTAGATGCCACCAATAACGGGAGCGTCGCTGCCGGTCGGCTTTCCGACCTGAAGGCTTCCGGCTCCAGCTATGGCGTATCGATTCCACGCATGTGGGGTAACGCTCGGCTGGGCGGCAACATCATCTGGGTCGCTACTGATTCAAATGGCAACAGCCTGGTGGAGCACACCAGCAGCAGTGGAGGCGGCAAGAAAGGCGGCCCGACGGTTAGCCAGTACACCTACCGCGCCACCTTCGCGGTCGCCTTCTGCGCAGGAACCCACGCGATGCCAGATAACACGTTAGTCGAGCGGCCCGTCTCCCTGCTCCGCCTTTGGGCGGACGATAAGCTGCTGTACGATTCCACCGCGACCACGAATACCGCCGTCATAACATGGTATTCCGGAACCGCGAGCCAGGCGGTGGACCCCACTATTTCCGCCCACGAGGGCGCGAACGCGCCCGCTTTCCACGGAACCGCCTATGCCGTCCTCAGCGATCTTGACCTCAGCGATTTCGGCAACCGCATCCCCAACCTTTCCGCCGAGCTAAGCACGGGCACAACCACACTGGGCGTCCTTGCGTCTGATTTATGCCGTTTGGCGGGCTTAGCTACAAGTGATTTGGACGTCAGCCTTGCGGGCGTTGCGGTTCCCGGATACGCCGTCGATACCGGCTCGTCAACCCAAGATCAGCTTGATCCCCTGCTGCAATGCTACGGCTTCGATGCCGTAGAAGTTGATGGTGTCCTACGCTTCTTGCCACGTGGAGGCGGCGCGGTCGCCGAAATCACGCAGGGCGCGATGGGCGCCTCCAGCCAGGATAACAAGCCTAAGACCACGGTCAAGACACTGTCCGACCGAACCGATCTTCCTGGTCGGCTCGATCTGGTTTACAACGACCCCACCCGGAGCTACCAGCAAACCACCCAGACCGAAATCCGCCAATCGGCGAACATCCATAACTCCATCAAGATCAGTACCGGCCTCAGCCTTTCAGCCGACGATGCGCGGCGAATGGTCGGGCGGTTGCTGGACACCGCCTGGGTGGAAAGCGAAAGCGCTGAGCTTTATCTGCCGATGAGCTTCCTGAAAGTCGCCGCCGGCGATCCCGTGCTGGTGGACAGCAACACCGGGCCGCTTCGCGCCCGCGTGACCGAAGTAGTCCTCGCCCCGCTGGGCGAGCTAAGAATGAAGGCGGTGCGCGACGATGTTGGCGTGCTGACCCAAGACGAGACCGGTGACGCCGGTTCGGGAACCGCGCCCGCCAGCACCAAGCAGCTTAAGGCAGAGCCGACGGACTTCCTGGTTTGGTCGGGGGCAGAGCTTGCCGATGCCGATCAGACCGCGCCCGGGTTTTACGTGGCCGCCAACGGCGGCGAGAATTGGGCGGGCGGCAGCATCTACTACTCGGTAGATGGCGGAACCAGCTATCAGTTCGGCGCGGGAATCTCCGGCCGCAGCACGTTCGGCACGTCAAGCGGAACGCTTGCCACGTTCGGCAGCGCGGGATCGTGGGACAACACGAACTCCGTTGGCGTCAGCCTAACCTACGGCAGCCTGACTTCATCGCCCGACGCCCAGGTTCAAAGCGGGCAGAATTGGGCGGTACTGGGCTCGGAAGTGCTTGGTATCGGGACCGCCACCCTCACCTCCAGCCTGCATTACACGCTTTCCCATTTGCTTCGCGGGTTGCGATCAAGCTCGATGACCGGACACGGATCGGGCGAGTTGTTCGTGCTTGTAAGCAAGGCGATCGCGCGAGTCAGCGTGGATAGTTCGCTATCGGGGCAGACCTTGCTCGTCAAGGTGGTCTCCAAATTCCAGACCCTTGCCGATGTCACCGCGAAATCCGTAACCATCCAGGCACGAACCAAGCTTCCCGTTGAGACCGATCTTGCCGCCCACGAGGCGACGAAGGCAAGCGCAAGCGTGCTCGGCCACATCAAGGTCGGCTCCGGGCTCAGCATTGCCACCGATGGCACCCTCAGCGCGAGCGGAGGTTCCAGCGGAACCGTAAGTTCGGTTGGCCTTTCCATGCCCGCCCAGTTCTCGGTGTCCGGCTCGCCGGTAACGAGTTCTGGAACGCTTGCGGTGGGGTGGAGCAGCCAGAGTGCGAACCTGGTGCTTGCCGGTCCGAACGGCGGGAGCGCCGCCGCACCAACCTTCCGGGCGTTAGCGCCCGCGGATTTGCCTTCAAACACGGTGAGTCAGGCGGGGATCGTGAGCCAAGCGCCAAACAGCGCCGCGCAGTTTTGGCGTGGCGATGCAAGCTGGGCGGCGCTGCCATCCAACACCACCTCGCAGGCGGGAATCGTTAGCCAAGCGCCGAACGATAACACCAAGTTCTGGCGAGGCGACGCCAGTTGGGCAACGCCCACCGCGGTGGTCCCCTTCCCGACTTGGAGCAACACGACCCCCTACACCACCGGCCAAGTGGTGATGTGCAACGACGCCAACTACTACCGCGCGCTGGGCAACAACACCGGATACGACCCCACCACCGATAATGGCTTCTTCTGGGAGCTTTTCAAGGTGTCTTCGAGCTTGACCTTGAACGTATCGACGGCGGGAGGCGCGCGCTTCAGCGATCCTCAGAAGGCGTTCAACTTTGCCAAGAACGCGGTGATTTCGCCCTCGGCGACGGTGACGATCAGCGTCGCGGATGGAACGTACACGATGTCGGCCAGCCTTACCCTTTCCGGGCCGTACCTGAACCGGTTCGTGTTCGTTGGGAATACCACCACGCCCTCGAACTGCATCCTTGGCTTCTCGGGGATGAATGGGGTGGTGGTCCGCGGCGATACCGGCGCGGTTTCGATTCTTGCCAGCTTCAACGGGTTTAAGCTTAGCGGCTCTGGCGGCGCTCAGCGCGGGTTCGATTTCACCGGCGCAAGCGGGTTCATCGGGGCGAATATGGTCGTCACCGGGTTTGCGAACGGGATATGGGCGAACGCGGCCGCGTTCGTTCAGTTTTCGGGGACGGTTCAGTCGTGCACGCAGGGCGTGAGCGTAAATGGCATGTCAAGCATTCTGCTGTTTTCAGCCACCGTATCTTCGAATACGATCGGTGCCCTTCTTGTACAAGCATCCCGGTTATACGTCAATGGCGCCGCGTTCTCCGGCAACACAACTGATGTTAGCCTCGATGGTTCAACGGGAACGCTCAGCGCTAAATCGAACACTCTTGGGAGTAAGGGGAGCTATGTTTCAAATTAGCTATGAGGTCACCTTCGAGAAACTGACGGATTCGGATTCCGGACTTCCAGTGGAGAGTTCCTTCTGTCCGGGCTTTACCTTGCCTGCAAATCGAGACTTGAGCGACAGGGCCGGAGCCTCGACCAGATACCAACTCGCCAATGAGATCGTCAGTGCAGATCCAAGCACTGTAAACGCCATCGGATAGCCCGAAAACCCTCGAGCCAGACAGTAGGTCATAACCGGGTAGTGATAGACGTATATGCCGTAGCTAAGGTCAGGAATCCTGATTCTTGCTTGCGGCATCTGATGGAGTGCCATCACGACAAAAGCACACGCGAAGGGGCTTGCAGGAATCCACAGATCCGTTATCTGGAGGACATACACCGAAACTAGACCAAGGGCCACTGCGGCCAACGGCTGCCACTTCCACGTGTGCCACCTATTCCTGGTCAAATAGAGGAGATTTCCGGCAAAGAAAGACTCAACAGCCGCGAAGTGTTCCAGGTTCGCGAACGGGTGCCACCACATAAGTGGGAAAGTCAATACGGCTAATGTTCCGAGAACCGGGATGCTAAAGAACCGGCGGGTCAAAGCATGAAAGGCGTACAGAATCTCTTCGACCATCAAAGACCACAGAGGTCCGTTGTATTGGGCAGAAATTGCACCTGCGGTCAGATAGGTCAGGAATGTTGGCCACAACGCGGGAGTTCCAAATAGAGCGTAAACCAGAATCAGCGAGACTAGGAACGCTGGCATTACGCGCAGCGCTCTTTTAGCAGCAAAATGCCCGTATGATCGTGACGCCTCGAAAGAGGCCGGAATCAAATAGCCAGAGAGACAGACAAAAGCTGGGACTGGAAGCAATGCAAACACCGCGAATCCGTGAAACCGATTAGCGCAATGCCCCCAGAGCACTTCAAGGGCTACGAACAGTCGGAGTAGATCGAAATTCGGGGTGCGGCGCATTCTTACTCTGGTTCTTCGTCCGCTACGAGATTCAGGATTAGGCTCTTCCCTTCCGTCTGGCGCTTAATATCTTCCCTATCCTGCTCCTTCTTGAGCCAACGTAACCGTTGCGCATGGGCTTCTTTGATTCTCTGTTCCTCGTCCATCGCCTGAGGTGATATTGCCTGCGCATTCCCTTGAATTCGTTTTTGAACCGCGGACCAAACTGATTCTACGCCGATTTCCCCAACCGCGCCATCCGGCGCGGCATGGATGACGGTCAGACTCGGAGCAGGCGGCGCCCAGAGTCGATGAATGCCGTACCGGAACAACCCAACCGTAGGCGGCTGAGCCGCGCACGCCAGATGCAGAATCCCGTTATCCAGGGTCAGCACCAGCTTCGCCTGCGCCAACGCCCCCACGACCTGCGGAAGTGAGAGGCGGCCCCGAAGGTCCTGCGTTAGGCCGGAATCCACCAGGCGATCCTCATCGCCCGCGCCTTTCCAAAACTCCTTTTGTGCCTTTGGCGGCGCGCCAAGCAGCCCGACGCTGAGCCCCTCCCCCTGAAACTTCTTCAGTATCGCCATCCAGCTTTCCAGCGGCCACAGCTTCTCAGGCAGGCTGGCGCTGGTGGCGATCAGCACTTCGGGAATCGGTATCTCCGGCATCGCCATCGGCACGCGGTACGGCGGCACATCCCCTTTCAGGTAGGCCAGCCGGCAGAATATCTCCCCGATGAACGGCGATTTCAGAGACGGATACCGCTGGCACAGGTCCTCGGCGATCCACTTAGGGTCCATGGCAAGCCGCCCAGCCTCATCATCCGGATACGGCATTTCCTGCCTCTTTTGCGCATCCCACACCGGCCCCACCACCTGCGTTCCTTCGCCGCACAGGCTGGCGGCGAACTGCATGGCGAACGGCGTGCTCTCGTTGTTGACGACGAGGTCGAATTCTTGTTGTAGCGCGAACTTGGCGGCTTCCCGCATTGGCGAACCGTGCAGCGGATATTGCTTCTCGAATAGATCGCTTGCGGTTTGCAGTTCCAACGTGCGCGTGCCCCCGAAGTAGGTGATCGAGGCTGGTTCGAGCTCGGTGCGCAGGAGCTGCAGCAGCGGAGTCGCGACGACGAAGTTGCCGATGGCGTCGTTGCTGACTACGGCGATGCGCCCGCCCTTCTTTAAGCCGCCCTGATACCGGATCACGTTTGAAGTTTAGCTAACTTGGCGGAGAACTGGAGGCTCCCTGGTTGCGGAGTCGGCGTTCATCTGGGAACTAGTGAGCCTGCTAGTTGCGTTTATAGCGAATAGAGCCTATAATAAAACCATGAGCACCTACGTCGAAAACCGATTCGGACCTTCGGACCTAGCACCAGAGGAGCAGTCGCGAATTGAAAGCCTTGTCCTTCGGGAGGTCCGGCCCGTGCTTCTCACGAAGGGCGGAGATGTTTTGGAACTACCGAAGGCGCTCAACGATCTTTTTGTGGCCGTTGTAGAAGCGATGAAGCGCAAGGAAGCCGTCTTCCTGATGCACGAAAACGAGACATTCACAACGCAGGCAGCCGCGAACTTCCTCGGTGTATCCCGGCAGTACATCGTTCGTCTCCTAGAGAAGGGAACGATTCCCTTCCACCACGCTGGAACGCACCGACGCGTCTTCTTCAAGGATTTGGTGCGATATCAACAAGAGCGAAGCAAGGCGCGCAAAGCTGTTCTCGACGCGATGACCGACGAAGCGGTGAAGGCAGGCGTCTACGACCGATACGTCCCGCTGGAGCGAGACGGATCGGAGAAGTAATCGTTGCGGGCCGACTTCCCCGTCGTCCTCGACGCCTGCGTCTTAGCTGAAGCAGCGGTCTCAGATTTGTTCTTACGGCTTTCGGAAGAGCCACGACTGTTGCTTCCCAAGTGGTCAGAAACAATCTGGCTCGAGACTCGCCGGACATGGATCAACCGGCTCCAGTGGAACCAAGAGATAGCGGACTCTCGGATGAGAGCCGCTATCGAAGCCTTCCCTGAGGCCATGATCACTGGCTATGAACATGTCATACCGGTATGCACTAACCATCCCGATGATCGGCATGTCTTGGCCGCAGCCATCCACGCCAAGGTAGAGACGATCATCAGTTTCAATGTAAAAGACTACGCACTGGACTCTCTAGAACCTTGGGGCATCACGGTCGCTCATCCAGGCGACTATTTGAAGGTGCTGTATGACCACGACCCAGCGGCTGTAACGACAGCTCTACATGCCATGGCCGATCGTGCGGGTCGTCCATTGCCGGCCATGCTGTCAAGGCTCGCGTGGTACGTTCGACCGTTCTCCGAATACGTGGCCTCAGCACTGGCAGTCGAGCTTGCAGATATCAAACCGGCCGATTGGCGGCGGTAACCCTTCGTCCACCGTGACTTTGGAGCTCAGTCACTCAGGCGGGTACCCTCACCCGAGTGGAATGGATGCGGCAGCTTGACCTTGAGTGGTTTCGCCAAATCCATATCGGCCTGCATCACGACTGGCTCGACCCCTTCTTCCTCCTCCTAAGCTACACCGGCCTTGGCCAGGTTCAAGCGATCGCCATCCTCTGCCTGTGGGCAAAGCAGGAAACCAAGCGATTCGTGGTCCCGCTGCTGCTCAGCGAGGCAGTCTCCGGCCTCCTCATCAGCCCGTTTCTAAAGAATTTAGTCGATCGCCCCCGCCCCAGCAACCTGCCATGGGCGCATCCTCAGGAGGCGTTCCTAGAGCACTCCTTCCCCAGCGGTCACACCATCACCTCATTCGCCATCGCCACCACCGCCTGCCTGATGCTGTGGGCCACCAAATACCGCAAGCTGAGCATGCTGCTGTTCATTTGGCCCGTTCTGGTTGGAGTCAGCCGCATCTATCGCGGCGTGCACTGGCCAAGCGATGTGGTTGGCAGCCTGTTTGGCGGCGTGATCGCGGGAATAGTCGTGTATCTGGCGCTGCCGGACTCAGACAATGCCGCTGCGCAGCAGGTCCTTGAGCATAACGAGGCCAACTAGCTTCTGATCCTTCCCCACCACCGGCATCTCGCCGATTCTCTTCGAAAGATTCTGGAAAACCTCCAGCGCCTCGACCGCCATCATTTCTGATGAGATCGTGGATGGCGAGGTGGTCATCAGGTCCGCCGCCGTCCCCTCAAGCGGTGATTTTGAAGAGAGAAAATGGCGGCGCAAATCCCCGTCGCTAATCAATCCCACCAAATCTCCGTTTTCCACCACGCAGGCCGCGCCAACCCCGGCCTTCGAAATCGCGTGCATCAGCTCCACCACCGGCGTATCCCGCTTCACCACCGCGATCTCGTCCAGCGGACGCATGACGTCACTAACGGACAGCAGCAGGCGCTTGCCAAGCGCCCCGCTTGGGTGGAAGCGCGCGAAATCTTCCTTCGAGAAGCCACGCCGCTCCATCACTGATAGAGCCAGCGCATCGCTTAGCGCCAGCATCACCACCGTGCTCGTGGTCGGGGCGAGGTTCAGGCCGCAGGCTTCCTCGGTTACGTAGGTAGGCAGGACCAGGTCGGCCAGCCGCCCCGCACTGGAATCCTCTTTGCCGGAAATCAATATCGTTTTCGCCCCCGCTGCGCGGAAGGATGGGAAAAGCCGCACAACCTCGTCGGTCTCGCCGCTTTGGCTGTAGGCAATGAGGATATCGGCGCCGGTCACTGCGCCAAGGTCGCCATGCATAGCCTCGGCGGCATGAAGGAACAGGCTGGGAGTGCCGGTGCTGCTGAGGGTTCCCGCCGTTTTTCGCGCGATGTGCCCGGATTTGCCGATGCCGCAGGTAATCACGCGGCCCTTGCAGGAGTGAATCCACCCCACCGCAGTTTCGAAATTGCCGTCAAGCCTTTCACAAAGGCGTAGAACCGCCTCTGCTTCTTGTTTCAGAACTTCGCGGGCGCGATTGAGACTCATGCCGCGCAAGAGTCTACCGGAGGGGTTAGCGGCTCTTGCCGGTGCCGGAGTTAATGATTCGCTTACCCATCAGCGAGCTGAGCCATTGAACCGCAAGCTGCGCGGTCTGGTTGTTGTTGTCCTGCAGCGGGTTATCTTCCACGATGTCCACCCCGCACAGCTTGTACGGGCAGACCGGGGAGTGAAGGAATTCAAACAGCATTTCCGCGCACAGATGCGCCTCGCGATAGGTCAGACCACCGTGGCTGGGAGTGCCAGTGCCGGGCGCATAAACGGGGTCGAGAGCATCGACGTCAAAGCTGATCCAAAGATTCTTGCAGCCGGTGAGCTCAAGCCAAGCGTTCAGGCCATCCATCACCCTCGGCATGCCGAGGCGGTCGACTTCCTGCATCGTGATGCGATAAGCGTTCGGCGTTTCGACAAGGAAATCTCGCTCAAACGGGTCGAGGTCTCGCAGACCGATCCAGGCGATGTTCTGCCTTCGCAAACGGATTGGAAATAGGCTGCTCAGTTGCTTCCACTGTTCATCGGCAAGCCCTTCCACACCGCTAGGCCGGCCCGTCAGGACGCCGAGCGACATGCCGTGCAGGTTGCCAGAGGCTGAGCTGGCCACCGTGTTAAGGTCGGCGTGGGCGTCAATCCAAAGAACCGCAAGATCGCCTTGCGTGTGCTTCAAGGCTGCGCCAACGCTTGCGATCGCGATGCTATGATCGCCACCGAAGATGATCGGGCATTGATCTAAATCTAAAGCTGCTTCTACCGACTCGCTCAGTTTGCGGGCCATCGCCATGAACGGAGCAAAATTGCGAAGACCGCCTTCTTCGCTGATCTCTGGCCCAATCGGAAGGTCATTCGCATCTTCAAACTGAACGCCGGTGGAAGTCAGATCTTCATGCAGGCCGGCAAGGCGAATCGCCGCCGGGCCAAGCCGACTTCCGTAAACTCGTCCACAATAGTCAAACGGGACGCCAATCAGCTTCAAGGGCCGCTGTCGAGAAGGAAGCATCATCGCTAAGTTTTATTATGGCTTTTGCGGCCCCGAACGGGATGATTAGGGCCAAATCCTCGTTGAATTACTCTTAGAGCCAATGATTGCGCGCAACCTGATTACCGCCCTCAAGAGCCTGCGCGAGCAGGGCGGGCGCGCTTTCCTTTCCATGCTCGGCGTGATGGTGGGCTGCCTTGCCATCATCCTGCTCATCAGCATCGCAGCAGGCGTGCAGCGAGACGTTCGCACTCAGGTTGAGGACCTTGGCGTGAACGTGCTGGTGGTCATCCCCGGCCGCCTCAGCGATACCTCGCTGTTCTCCCCTAACTTGGCTGGCCTAAGCTACCTAAAGGAAGATTTTGTGGAGCCCGTACGCGCGGTTCACGGAGTGAAGGCCGCAGCGCCGCTCCTGTTTATGGGTGGCGGCATCCATTCGGGCAAGAAAGAAAGCCCAACCACGTTCGTGATCGCGGCGGGACCCGATTGGTTTAAGATCCACGCCAGCCGCCTCGCCCAAGGTCGCTTCTTTTCCGCCAACGACGAGGACCAGCCGGTGTGCGTCATCGGTTCCCTCGCCCGCGACAACCTATTTGGGCCAAACGCCAGCGCCCTTGGCAAGCAGGTCGTGATTAACGGCAACCCCTACAAGGTGGTGGGGGTGACGCAGGACAAGAAGAGCGAAAGCAGCCTATTCAGCATGGGCAGCTTTGAGAACATGGCGTACGTTCCCTTCGCTTACGTGAGGGACCTGACGAACTCCTCGACAATCCACCGAATCATGATCCAGACCGACCCCGATGTTGAACCCAAAGCGCTCGTTCAATCGGTAGAGGGTGTGCTTGGGCAGCGGCTTGATCACGACCAGTTCTCCGTGCTTACGCAGGAAGATCTGTTGAAGCTGGTGTTCAAGATCATGGGAATCCTCACGTGGCTGCTAACGGGGCTGACTTCCATCGCCCTGTTCGTTGGCGGCGTCGGCATCATGACGGTCATGCTGATGGCGGTCTCAGAGCGCTCGCGCGAGATTGGAATAAGAAAGACATGCGGTGCCCGCTCGTTTGATATCTTCTGGCAGTTTCTGTTCGAGGCGGGAATCATTTCCCTGCTGGGAGGACTGGTCGGCCTCGCAATCAGCTATGTCGCCTGCCTGGCGCTGCAAACCTACACGCCGGTAAAGCCGTGGGTGAACGTGAACATCGTGAGCTTAGGAATGGGCGCCAGCTTGCTGGTTGGCGCGGTTTTCGGCCTCATACCCGCACTAAACGCAGCTCGAAAGGATCCGGTTGAAGCCCTTAGAAGGGAGTAGCTACGGCAGCACATGGTTTGCGACCGTGCAGGTCACATTTGTGCCGATCGGATTGATGGCATAAGCGCCACCGGCTGGACAGCTCGGGAAGGAAGACCTTAAGAACAGTGGAGCCAGGTCGGTTTGCAGAACAACCGCGCCGTTGCCCAAGCCATTTGCCATCGCAAATTGATCCTTCGCGTCTTCAATCTTATGCAGATTGCTGACACAGGCGTTCGTACGGGAAGTCGTCCGTGCATTCACCCACTGCGGGATCGCAATGCTTAGAAGCACACCCATTATCAAGACCACGATCATGATCTCAACCAGTGTAAAAGCGCGACGTACCGACATGTTCAAATTGATGTTCCCTGTTGAAACATCGGCATAGCAAGGTGGAATAACCAGGTTAAACTTCGCGCCGATACTCCAGCGCGCTTAAAAGCGTGGCGGAATCTGCGTAATCCAGTTCCCCGCCGACCGGCATACCGTGGGCCAGGCGGGTGACTTTGCAACCCAAGGGTTTCAACAAACGAGCGAGATAAAGCGAGGTCGCGTCGCCCTCGATCGTCGGGTTCAGAGCGAGGATCACTTCCTCCAGCTGACTGTCAAAACGAGCCAGCAATTCCTTGATCTTGAGCTGATCCGGCCCAATTCCATCCATCGGCGACATCAGCCCGTGGAGCACGTGATACAGGCCGTGGTATTCATTGATGCGCTCGAGCGCCTGAATATCCTTCGGCTCGGCTACAACGCAAATCTTGGAAGGATCTCGCTTCGGGTCAGAGCAGATTGGGCATAGCTGGTGCTCGCTAATGTTCTGGCACCTTTCGCAAAAGCGCAAGGCCGACTTTGCGGCCTTGATCGAATCTGCGAGGCGCTCGGCTTCGGCGTTGGGTACCCGCAATAGGTGGTAGGCAAGCCGCTGAGCGGACTTGGGACCTACGCCGGGAAGCCGTTCTAGCTCGGCAATTAGCTCCGCCAGAGGCCGAGCATAATTCATGCCTTAGCCGAGTTCGGGAACGTGCGGCAGGATTTCCTGGACCTTGTTGTTGCGAAGCTCAACCGACTGATTAAAGCCGTCGCGAACCACGCCAACGATCAGGTCTTCCAGTGCTTCCACGTCTTCAGGATCAACAATGTTCTTGTCGATCTTCAAGCCGAGGAGTTCGCCGGTGCCGGCGAAGACCGCCTTGATCGGGCCCTTGTCAACCGCGATACGCTCGTTTGCGAGTTCAGCCTCTAGGGACTGTGCTCGTGCCATGGCGCCCTGCATTTCCTGCATAACAGCGCCGAATCCTTTACCGCCAAAGCCTTTGGGAAGTTTCATGGGTGATTTACCTTTACTTGTGAATCCCCGGCCAGTCTGGCCAGTCGGGACATTTTACCGCCTCTATTCAAATCTCGTGCCAATTCAATCGTCGCTGCCGAAAACTCGCCGCGCAATTTGATCAAGCGCCTGTCCTTGGCTGGATGCCTCCGCCGGGGTTCCGTTGCTTTCTATCTTCGGCGCGGCAGCGCCGATGAGATATTGAACCTCGACTTCCTCTCCGCCCAATTTCTTCACGGTTTCCAGCACCGCCGCCTTTCGCTTAGCGCCCTGCATCAGCCAATCGTAATCGATTGCCCTCTCGAATTCGACCGTCAGCACGTTCTTTTCCAGTTTGACTGCCTTTGTCGAAGCGAGTTTCATCTTCATCAGGTTGGAAGCCTCAGAAAGACTTTCCACTACTCGATGCCACAGTGCTTCCGCCGGGGTCGCGTTCGTTGGCGCGGGCTTTTCAACCGGTTTTGGCGCTTCCTTTTCTGCAACGGGCGTCGGCTCTGCCGGCTTTGGCGCAACAACTGGCTTCGCAGGCGCCGGCTTTTCAACTACCGGTTTTGGCGTTGGCGTAGCAATCACGGCCTTTGCGGGCGTTGTCTGGGTTTCGGCCTGTTGAGGCGTTGCCAATGCAATCAGCATTGACTCCAGCCAGATTCTCGGCAAGGTGACGTCTCTGATTTCGTGATGCAGTTCGGCGATCCTGGTTCTCACCTTCAGCATGAACTCCTGGCCCAGTTGAACTGAAAGCTCATGGAGGGACGCCTCGCGAGTCTTGTCTTGGCCCGCCTCCAGTCCGTAGGAAATCCGAGTGACGTCTGCCAGGCGATGCATCACGGAATCGAGCAACGAACGGGCATCGCGCCCATCGCGGAAGATCAAATCGATGTCTTGAATGATTTGCGACGGCGCGTTGTGCCGAATCGCCATCAGTAAGCGATCAACCTGCGCCTCGGGCACGAATCCTAATTGGTCGTACACCAGGTCAAGCGTGATCACCTCTTCCGTGGTGACGAACATCTGCTCAAGCAAGGTGAGAGCATCGCGATAACCGCCATCCGCCATTCGAGCAATTGCCGTAATGGCAGGCGCTTCCGCCTCGCGGCCTTCAGCTGCCAGCACTTTATTCAGCAAGCTTTCCAGTTCCGAAATCGTGGCCCGGTGGAATTCAAATTTTTGGCATCGAGAACGAATCGTGGCGGGGACCTTCGCATACTCCGTCGTCGCGAGGATGAAGATGACGTGGGGTGGCGGTTCCTCGATGGTCTTCAACAAGGCGTCGAAGGCCTTCGCGCTTAGATCATGGACTTCATCAATGATGTAAACCTTGTAACGCGCCATTGCGGGCTGGTACTCGGTTGAGGCGATGATCTCTTCGCGCACGGAATCCACGCCGCTCTCGCTTGCCGCATCCATCTCAGCCACATCAAGGCACGAGCCGTTGGTGATGCCCACGCAGATTGCGCACTCGTTGCAAGGCTCGGCAATCGGGCCCTTCTCGCAGCACAGGGCCTTCGCAAGAAGGCGGGCGGTGCTGGTTTTGCCGGTTCCACGGGGGCCAGTGAACAGGAACGCCTGCGCCACCCTGCCAGTGGAAAGGCTGTTTTGGAGCGTTCGCACAATGCCTTCTTGCCCGATTAGCTCGGAGAAGGTTTGGCTTCGATATTTACGGTAGAGAGAAAGGTAGGCCAACGGACCAAAAGCTCCTTAAAAGCCGGGAAGAGTGCATCGCGCAGAGAATCAGTTTACCGTTGCTGCCTTCCGGCCCTGGCGGGATTCGCCAACCTACTGCCGCGCAGTTCCCGGCGGGGTACCTATTGTGACACCCCGCCGAGCACTTTTTCCGGTCCGCTTGCCTAACCTTTCTTATCGTTTCGCAAAGAAGGAACGAGAATGACGTCGTCCTTCTCTTTCAACGTCTCATTTGGATCAACGTAGTTTGGAGTCTGGACTGTCGGCACTTTGCTTGCCCACTCGCCCAACCGCAAGATCTGGTCACGAGTCAGCGTGAAGCTCGTGTAGATCACTCGCTGCCCCTGTCTTGCCTGCAAATTGAGGTAATTCTTATCCGTCATACCCTCGCCGAGAAATCCGAGCTTGTCCTGCATGAAGCCCGCCGCACTTCGCGGGTTCCAGTAGAACTCCAGAACGTATTTGTCCTTTGTGAAGGGGTACATCGTCTGGTCGCGGGTCATGTCGATCTTCCTCATGCCGTGGCGATTCTTGATATAGATCGCTTCCTGCATCCAGGTCATATCCTTGGGTGGATCAAGTTTGACGCCTGTCTCGCGATCCCAGTCCTGATCGGCAAACTTTGCAGTCGGATAGTCTGCATCGCGCAGGATGCAGCGAATTCGAGTACCGGCAGGAAGGATGTTCCAGTTGCAGTCAACCTTTAGAATGCCAGGGCCCACCACCGCGGCCTTAGCTGCGAATCCAACGTCGAATGGCGGATAAAGATCGTAGTTCTGAATGCCCTCGCCACGCTTCTGCGCAAAATATCCTCGCTGGGCCATACGAACGATCAGCGTGTCGAGGTTGTTTTCTGCGGTATCGCGTTGTTGCTTAGGAATCATATCCCCGGTGTCACGCCAATTCTTGTCCTGTAAGTCCCATTGGCTGTACCAGTGGTCGAGCGATTTATCGATCTGACCCGTTCGCTGGTAGGCAACGCTCAGCAAGTTCTTTCGGGCAGCAAGCATGTCTTCCCGCTTTTCTGCCTCTTCAAAGTTCTTTACCGCCTGGTCGTAATCGTCATCTACCTTGTTGAACCACAGCCAACCGGTTTCAAAGAACGGCTCGTAGGTATCCGGATTGTTTCGCTGGGCTTCCTTACCAAGCGCGATCGCATACGGCACGTAACGTCGGTCGGAGCGGTTGCCTTCATCGGTGAAGTTGTAGGCAATGTGCCACATACCCACTGAGAAGATATCGAGCTGCTTTGGGTCAAGGATCGTGCAGAGCCGGATCAGCGGCAGCATCGCATCGTAGTTGCCGTCATCAAAGAAGCTATCGGCACGCACCCATAGGATGCCCGCCACCATTTCTCGGAAACCGCCAAGAGCAAAGAGCATTTGATCCGGCGAAAGGCCGGAGCCCGCGAAGATGTCGCCCTTGGGAGCAAACTCCTTTTGCCACTTGGGCAGCACAACGGCATTACTGAAGATGCCTTGAGCCACGAAAAGCCCAAATGCCCAGACTAAGAATCGACTGCTTTTGCTCTTCAACGGTTTAAACCTCGCGGTGATCGAACATGTAGTGTCCGATGAACAAGAGCAACGAAATGTACATCAACCCGTAACCCGTTGCGAATAGGTAATGGCTCATCGGATTTTGAATCGTCGATGAGGGATTGATTAAGGGGTTCTGCACATTGTAGTAGCTGAAATTCGGCAGGAACGTTGTCATCGCCCACGTCACCGTCTTCGAGAACTGACTCGTGTTCTGCTGCTTCGAGAGGCTATCAAACATCGGCGCAAAAAGCGAGCCCGCAAGATAGATGCCTCCCGAAAGGAAGAAGTTAACCAGCGGCGTTACGAACGTTGAGAAGCACACGGCGACCGCCGCGAGCAAACTCATCTGGACGAAGAACATCATCGTTGCCTGGGCTAGCGTTACCGCTCTTCCAAAGTCGCCGTTTTGCATTCCCGTGAAGACGGCAATCATGACGATGGTCATGAAAAGCATCATCAGGGCTAGGGCGCCAACGGCTCCTAGGTACTTGCCAAGCAAGAATTGCCAGCGCTGCACCGGCTTGCTAAGAATGGTGTAGATCGTCCTGCGCTCGATTTCGTTCGGGATCATGTAGACCGTCAGAACGATTGCGATCACCGCGCTTGTCAGCTGGATGATGCCAAGCATCGTCGCGCGGAGAATCGTGGTTTCTGAACGGGCAGAAAGAGCGCCAAGACTAGGCGCAACGATCAAGAAGACGAGTCCTACCAGGAGGATAACAAGAAGAACTTTGCGGCGAATCGCTTCGCCAATGGTCGTGCCTGCAATAGCTATGATTTGCTTCATTACGCTTCCACCCCACCTTCTGCCATTGAAACTCGGCTGCTGTCTCGAACCGTCTCAACGAACAGGTCCTCAAGTCTCTTTCGGCGAGGGATAACCGAAGTTACAGAGCCCTTGCTGCTTCGGATGCCATCGAGCAGACTGTTTACATCCGCTTCCTCCGGCATGTCCACGATCAGCCGCCCGTCCTTGAGGGAAATGATCGCGCCCTCAATCTTAATTGAGTCCTCGAATTCCTTCGTTATGCCTTCCGCTTCAACCTCAACACGGCCGCCCTTAAGCAACTCGGTGAGCTTGCCCTGCCGTCGGATAACGCCGCGGTGAATGATAGCGACGCGGTCGCATATTCGCTCGACTTCGCTGAGCTCGTGGCTCGAAATGAAGACTGTCCGGCCCTCTTCTCGGAAGTTGAGAATCAGGTCTCGAATTTCGGTGTGGGCGATCGGGTCGAGACCGCCGGTCGGTTCGTCAAGGAACAGCAGTTTGGGATCGTTTAGAAGGCTCTGCGCGAGGCCAACTCTCTGCTGCATACCCTTCGAGTATTGAGAAATTGTTTTCGTCGCATCGGCGGCAAGATTCACCCGCTCAAGCAGGCGCTGCACTTTTGCCGGATCGTTGTTACCGAACAGGGAATCGTAAAACCGAAGCAACTCCGTTCCCGTCATGTGCTCGTAGTAGTACGGCCGCTCCGGGAGGTAGGAGATGATCTTGTGGACATCCATGTCCCCGATTTCCTTGCCGAGGACGTAGCCCTCGCCGGAAGTCGGATAGATAATCCCAAGCAGCATTTTAATCGTGGTGGTCTTTCCGGCTCCGTTCGGACCAAGGAAGCCGAATATCTCGCCCTCCTCCACGTAAAGATCAAGATTGTCAACAACGTTGACAATCCCGAGTTGCTTAGACTTATAACTCTTTGTTAGCTTCTGTGTTTCAATGGCGGCGGCCAAGGGTCGCGCACCTCCCTGCTTCGAATTGAGCCGGAGTATACCAGCCGAGGCTCGCGCCCCTTTTTAAGGGGTGAGCCACACCTTGGCTATCGACAATTTGAAATCACAAAAGGTTTCCAAAACCTGTTATATTTAGAAAATTGCTCTCCAAAGCGCAATAATCAACATCATACTGAGGCGCTAATTCACCGTATAGTTCAGCACGGCCAAGAACCAAAGTTCTCCGCTGCTCAGCAGCGACATGAAGAGCAAGGCCTTGGTGGAAGCAATCTTGCGGGGGTGTACTTTGCTCTCCTTTCAGCGCCCCCGCATTTTTTTAAGCATTCTTTGCAGCAAGAATGAACTCGCGTAGCTTTACGGGGTCCTTTACACCTTTGCCCGCTTCAGTGCCGGAAGCCACGTCGACCGCGTAGGGCTGGACCTTTCTAATCGCGTCCTGCACATTGTCAGGAGTGAGCCCCCCGGCTAAGATGACCGGCCGCTTTGCAAGTCTTACAAGCTCTGCGGCTTCGTCCCAATCCGCGAGCAACCCGGTGCCCCCAAATACGCCATCCTTTGCGGCATCCACAAGTAGCGCCGCCCAGTGCCCCTCGGCAACCCTGAGCTCCGTCGGGTGGCCCGTAAGAATCCGCCGTGTCTGATCGCCAAGTGGGAAGCTCGTTCCCTGTAGCAGGCCAGGCCAATCCGATTCGACGATGCAATTCAACTGAACCAAAACGGGAGTGGCAAACGGCAAGGCCAGCAACGCCAGTTCCCGAGCGCGTGCTAACGTGACAGCCCGAGGACTTGTTGGCTCGATCACAAACCCGACCGCGTCGGCGCCGAGTTCGCAAGCCAACTCGACATCGGCTTCGCGCGTAAGCCCGCAAATCTTTACTCGGACGCCCAGCCCATCACCTCGCGAACCTTAGCGCCGATGTCCTCCGCTTCGCAAAACGTCGTGCCAATGAGGACGCCCTTCGCGCCTGCCACCTTCACTCGCTCCAAGTCCTTCCTTGTCTTAAGCGCGCTCTCGCTGACCCCAAAAGCCTCCTTAGGCAGCTTGGGAAGCAGCCGCTCGGAAACCGCGATGTCGGTCTGAAAATCAACCAGGTTCCGGTTGTTAATTCCGATCAACCGCGCGCTTACCTCCATCGCTTTATCCAGCTCTCGCTCGTCGTGGATCTCCACCAAAGAATCCAGCCCGAGCTCGGCAGCCAGCGCCTGCAAGTCCGCGAGCTGAGAGATTTCAAGGAACGCGGTAATCAGCAGCACCGCGTCCGCGCCCCACGCGCGGGCCTCGTAAATCTGATACTCCACTTCCAGGAAATCCTTTCGCAGAATCGGCAAATTTGAAATTCGTCTCGCTGCCTCAAGGTTCTTCTTTGAGCCCTTGAAGAACCGCTCATCCGTAAGTACGCTGAGCGCGTGAACACCGGCTTCCTCGTAAGCGATCGCGACGCGCTCGGGATCGATATCTGGTCGAATGTCGCCCGCGCTCGGACTTGCCGCCTTTACTTCGGCTATCAGTGAAAGGTCGTCTTTTCTTCCTTCCTCTAAAGCCGCCAAGAACCCCTTCGTTGCGGCCATCTCTGAAATCTGAGACTTAAGATCACTCAGGGTGACCCTTCGCTTCGCGTCAGCAACTTCCTCGCGCTTTGTCTCAAAAATCTGCTGAAGGATGTTCACGCCCGGTTGCTTTCCTCCACGAACTCTTCCATCTTCGCCTTCGCTTTGCCCTCGGCAACGGTTTGGCGAGCCATCTCGGTGGCTTGCAGGCGGTCCCTCGCCTTGCCGGCAATCCAAAGGGCACAGGCCGCGCTGGGCAAAACCGCAGTGCAAAGCTCGGAATCCACGTCGGTGACAGCTTTGCGAAGCAGGGCTGCATTCTGCTCGAGGTTATCGCCCGGCAAGATGATCTTTGGATCAAGCGCGGGGATTCCAAAACCCTGAGGGGTCAAGATGCCATCGCTGATTTCCCCATCCCATAGCAGCGCATAACGGGTCGGTGCTACCGGCGACACTTCGTCGAGGCCATCCATACCGTGCGCAATCAGCGCTCGGCGAGTGCCTAGCCGTCCGAGCGCTTCCGCCATCGGCCTAACCAGGCGCTCGTCATACACGCCAATAAGTTGAAACTGCGCGCCAGCCGGGTTCGCGAGGGGACCAAGCTGATTGAAAACCGTGCGGAAACCAAGCTCACGTCTTGCCTTGCCAACATGCTGCAAAGCCGGGTGGTGAGCGGGAGCGTAAAGGAACCCGAGCCCGGTGGTCTGCAGCATCCGCTTCAGCACATCCCAACTTGTCTGAATCTTTGCGCCGAGCGCTTCAAGCACGTCCGCGCTGCCGCATTTGCTGCTAACGCCTCGATTGCCGTGTTTGGCGATGCTGACTCCCGCCGCCGCCGAAATAAAGGCCGCCGCAGTGGAGATATTGAAACTGGGAATTCCACCCCCCGTCCCGCAGGTGTCGACAAAGTCGTTCAGGTCGTCGAATTTCGGACCCACTGATTCCTTGCGAAGCACGGTCGCAAAGGCGGCAAGTTCGCTGGCGGCGGCGCCTTTCACCCTCAGCATTCCCATCACCGCCCCCGCTTGAGCGTCGGTCGCATGCCCGGCGGTCAGGTACTCCATTAGCTCTCGGGCCTGGGTGTCCGAGAGGTTTTGAGATTCAAGCAAGGGAGCAATAAGCTGAGGAAAATCCATCTGCCACCAAGTTTAACAGGTTCCGATTGAAGGGCAGAATCCTGGGTCCATGATTCTGCGCGCGGGAACGCGGACGTAGGAACTTGATGGGTAATCTTGGCCCTTCACTTCCTATGCAGAACGCCCCCCATAACGTCGTCATCATCGGATCCGGCCCTGCCGGTTACACCGCCGCCCTTTATGCCGCCCGCGCCGATTTAAACCCTGTCATGTACCGCGGCTTCCAGCCCGGCGGACAGTTGATGATCACGACCGACGTAGAGAACTACCCCGGCTTTCCGCATGGCGTCATGGGGCCGGAGATGATGCAGCTTTTCCAGGAACAGGCCGAACGCTTCGGAACGACGATCATCGACGAGACGATCACCAAGGTCGATTTCAGCCAACGGCCGTTCAAGCTGTGGGCGGGGGACCAGATGGTGGAAGCCAAGAGCGTCATCATCGCAACCGGCGCAAGCGCAAAGTGGCTTGGGCTCCCCACTGAGACAGAGTTCGGCGGCTATGGCGTATCCGCCTGCGCCACGTGCGATGGTTTCTTCTTCCGCAATAAGCCGGTCATCGTGGTCGGCGGCGGAGATACTGCTATGGAAGAGGCTAACTACCTTACCAAGCATGTGTCGAAGGTCATTCTGGTCCACCGCCGCGATCAGTTCCGCGCCAGCAAAATCATGCAGGACCGTGTGCTTGCCAACCCGAAGGTCGAAGTGCTTTACAACACCGCAGTGGACGAAATCCTTGGCCAGCGCGAGCCGGTACGCAAAGTAACCGGGGCAAGATTGAAGAACGTTGAAACCGGCGCTACCAGTGAAGTGGAGGTCAACGGTATTTTCATCGCTATTGGCCACAAACCTAACAGCGATCTGTTCGTAAATATCTTAGAGATGGACGCAGTCGGATACCTCAAGACCCAACCAGGCTCAACGCGCACCAATATCCCCGGCGTGTTCGCATGCGGCGACGTTGCCGACGCGGTTTACCGCCAGGCGGTGACCGCCGCCGGAACCGGATGCATGGCGGCAATCGATGCCGAACGATTCTTGGAGTCTGAGGGCCACTAGTTGCTTCGCCCGGCCCTACTGCTTCTGCTCCTGAGTCAAGGGGTTGAGATTCGGGATGAGTTGCCGGCCATGGTCAAGGCCTCACCGCGCGTGGTGCTCATCACCAATCCCGCGCCGATGGCCCAGCCCCGACTCTCGCCAAAGCAGAATTGGTCGTTCAGTTATCTGACCACCGCCGATTTCATGCCCGAGGGTGAAGAGCCCTCTCGACGCCTAAACGTCTTCGCGCAAACCGACAAGGCCCCCTCGAAAGATGTCGCGCGCCTAACGATGAGGCTCTGGGAAATGAACCGCCGCATTCTGGGCATCGACCACGCGGAGAAGTATGAAAACCGCCAGGTTGATATCTACCTCTGCGACCAAGGCTCCGCGGGGGGCGAACAAGTTTTTGAGCACGACGGACGGAACCACGAGTTCAACTCGATCTACATTTACGACATCCAGAATTTTGGCTCCAACGTGGAACTTGCCCGCGAAGTGTGCCACGAGTACGGCCACGCAACGCTTCCCCCCATCGGCGGCTACACCTCACCCGAATATTGGGCGAACGGCCTGATGGGCGAAAAGCTTTACATGCGCTGGTTGCGCGATCAACTGGACGCTGGCCTGCTAAAGCCAAGCGATACGTGTGGCGCAGATATCGTATCCCTTCGCCAGTTCGTACGAGACGAGGTTGATCCCCTGATCTTGCGGGCGGCCTCCGCTCCGCAGAAAGAGGAAGCATTGAAGCCGGGTAGCCAGACGACGATGGACAATTTCCTTGGCCTGATGCTCGAGGCCTACTCCGTACTTCCCAACAAGGTGTTTGGCCGAACGTTTGCTCTGATTGGCAACGGGCAACCTGCCGACTATCCCAAAGCAATCAGAGATTCGGTGGTGGAGGCGGGCAACGGAAAATTCCATGTCCCCGATCTCTTGAAGAAAGCGCCGTTTTGGTTCCCTTTCGGCGAGAAGGTCCGTTTCGAAGGAAACATCAAGATTCTTGAGCAGGACGGAATTTGGACCAAGGTCCAAGTCATCGGCCCTGGGCCCTATCTGATCAACGTCGGCGCAAGCGGAAGTTGACAGCGTAGAATAGCGTGTATGTCCACCCTTTTCAGCAAGGTTTGGGATGCCCATAAGGTCACCGATTTGCCCGGTGGGGGCGCGCTCCTTTACATCGACCGCCATCTGATCCACGAGGTCACCTCGCCGCAGGCGTTTGATGGACTGCGCGAGCATGGTCGCAAGGTTCGTCGACCCGATCTCACCTTTGCTACGGTTGACCACAACGTTCCCACCGATGGGCGAGACATTGACGAGAGCACAATTAGCGGCAAGCAACTTGCCGCCCTCAGCAAGAATTGCAAGGAATTCGGCGTTCCCCTATTTGGCTACCGCGAACCAGGCCAGGGCATCGTCCACGTCATCGGCCCCGAGCTAGGCATCACGCTTCCCGGGCTCACCATTGTCTGCGGCGATAGCCACACCTCAACCCATGGCGCGTTCGGCGCGCTGGCGTTTGGCATCGGCACTACGGAAGTGGAGCACGTGCTCGCAACCCAAACGCTCAGGCAAAGCGCGAAGCCGAAATCGCTTGGAATTCGCATTGATGGCAAGCCGGGCGAGGGTGTCGGCGCGAAAGACATCATCCTCGCCATCATCGGCAAGCTTGGCGCGGGCGGCGGCACCGGCTACGTGGCCGAATACTTTGGCGATATGATTTCCAGCCTCGGCATGAGTGGCCGAATGACGATTTGCAACATGTCCATCGAAATGGGCGCTCGAGCGGGCATGATTGCCCCCGATGACACCACGATGGCCTTCATCACCGCCCAGGATCGCCCGTACGCGCCGAAGGGTGCGAAGCTGCAAGAACTTGCCGATTACTGCAAGACCCTGCGAACAGACAGCCCATCCGACTTCGACCGACTGGAGCACTTGGACGTCTCTACGCTCAATCCCCAGATCACGTGGGGCACTACCCCCGCGATGACGGTTGGCGTGGATGGTGTGGTTCCTGCGCCGAAGGACGCCGGCGAAGAAAGGGCTCAGAAGTATATGGGTCTGACTCCCGGCACCGCTATTTCAGAAGTTGCGGTTAACACCGTGTTCATCGGTTCCTGCACGAATTCGCGCATTGAAGATTTGCGAGACGCCGCCCGCATTATCAAGAACCGCAAGGTTGCCCCCGGAGTCCACGCAATGGTGGTTCCCGGCAGCGCCGCCGTTCGCGCGCAGGCCGAGAAAGAAGGGCTCAAGGAAATCTTTGAAGCCGCAGGTTTTGAGTGGCGTTTTTCGGGCTGCTCGATGTGCCTCGGGATGAATGGCGATCTTCTGCGTCCACAGGAGCGGAGCGCAAGCACCAGCAATCGGCCATATGAAGGACGGCAAGGACCCGGCTCCCGCACCCACCTAACCAGTCCGATGACCGCCGCCGCTACCGCGATTAAAGGTCACTTTGCCGACCCACGAGAGTTCTTAAACTAGTCGCCCAGGGGCAAGACCAAAGCGTTCGGTAAAATGGGAGCCACATGAAGCTCGCCGTTCTTCCGTTCAATGCTGCCTCGGGCACTAAAGATTCCCTTGCCCGACAGATTCCAAACTTCGCAACCGATGTCGTCCGCGCGCATACGGGAGCGGAGATTCACTCAGTGAGCTACCTCCAACAGTTCGAGGATGAGGGCGTTCGAAGGGCTGCCTTCGTCAACATGGCTGACACCCTTCTTGAGCGCGAATGGCTTGAAGACCTCTTCAAACAGGGCAATGTCGAGAACATTATCGATGGCCTCTTAACCGTCGATGCCGACCTTGAGAACTTCGAGCTACGGGTTCGATGCCACTCCAAGGATGAGACCGCCCCCGTTTGGGACGAACACTGGAAATTCCCGGTTAGCGAATTCTTCGAGCACATGCGCAAGCTCATCGTTTTGATCACTAAAGAGTCGATCGACGAGCCGGTGCCGGATGCCCTCAAAGAGCTTCAGTTCGGCACAGAGCTTCCAAAGACGTTCCTCAAGTTCCTTGATGGCTACGACACCCTGATGTACCTGAACAGTTCCCAGGGCGCCGTCGTACGAGGCTTCGACCCCTCGCCTGCAATGGACATGCTTATCGACGCCGTTCAAGAAGACCTGGAGTTTGTCGCGCCCTATGACGTGCTCATCCAGCTTTGCCGAGCCTGCGCCGGCTTCCGCCTTGGAACCTTTGAGAAGGTTAAAGAGGTGCTGGACAAGCTGAAGTCCATCGTGCCGGACGACTTCAAGGCCTACTTTGCGATGGGCGAAATCTACGCGGGAGTCGGACTCCACAATGAAGCCATCGACGAATTTGAAAAGGCGGTCGCTTTGGATGAAAAGGAACCCGCTCTACTAACCCGCCTTGGCGCGGAACAGATGCAGGCGGGGATGCCGGTTAACGCCGAGCGCAACTTCCGCAAAGCGCTGGAAATGGAAGGCGACGAGAAGCCGAGCGCTGAATATCTTGCCCAAGTATTGGCGCAAACGAATCGCGTTCATGAAATTCCTGACCTGTGGAAGTCAATCTGGCAGGCGAACCCGCAGAACGCTTATGCCCGTGCGCGCCACGCCTTGGCGCTCAACGAGGCGGGTCTCGTCCATGAGTCAGAGAAGGCATTTGAAACGGCTCTTGAGGAACTTGACGAGAACTTGGTGGTCAAGCGCTATTACGCGCCAATGCTGGCGCAGAAGGGCGATCTTGATCGGGCAATGGATTTCTATGAGGACTGCCTTGAAACCAATGGGAACGATATCCCGACCCTTTGGGAGTACGCGCAGACCCTCGCCCAGGCAAATCGAACCTTTGAAATTCCCGAAGTCCTCCGGGCAGTGCTGAACAGCAATCCGGATCCCAACATGCGCGCGTATGCCACGGCATGGCTGATTGAATTGGAACAGCCCAAGCGAGTGGAAGGGCTGGAAAATGCAAGGCAAAAGCTTGAGGCAGGCGACGTGGAGACTGCGGTTCGCGATATTAAAGCCATGCGCAACTGGCTGAGCGATTACTGGAAGCTATGGGCTCTCTTGTGCAGCGGCCAGAACACGCTCGGAGAATTCGCGGATGCAGAGGAATCGGCCAAGAAGCTGCTTACCATCTTCCCTGGCTGCGAGCCGGGCTATCGAGAACTCATGCACGCGATCAGCATGCAAGAGGGCCGACAGCAAGAGGCTTACGACATCATGCGCGTTGCCGCGATGAATAACCCGAGTTCGATCATGATTCACATGAGCCTTGCCCTTGCTGCTCAGAGAGCGGGCGATGTGGAGCAGGCGCGAAACATCAAGACGCAGATTCTTGGAGCTGTCGGAGAAAACCCGGACGTCGTTCATGGGCTAGCCGAAATAAACTAGCGCACTGGCTAGGAAGTGAGCAAAACGAGCGAAGGTACGGTTTCTGTCTGGGTCAAGCTTTTCGTTGGCTTCCACCTACTGGCCATCGTTGCATGGAGCGCCCCAAGGCCACAAGACGACGTAGGTCGTACCTTTGCGAGCGCCAAGGGCACCGCTAAGCTTCTCGTAATCACTGATCGCCTCCGCGAGACTCCCCTCAAGTACTACCTGCTCTGCACTGGCCTGTGGCAGTACTGGGATATGTTCGCGCCTAACCCAGCAAATACCAACGACTGGGCTTACGCAAATGTAACCTACTCCGATGGGCACTGGGAGCATATTCCGTACCCGCGAATCGAGACCCTGCCGATACCCCAGAAGTTCATAATGGAGCGGTATCGCAAGTTCTTCGAGCGAGTCGGCGAAGCAAACGAGCCGATTAGGAGGCGTTTTGCGGAACGGATGGCGCTCATAGCTGGAAGGAGGGGTGATGCCTTTCCCTTCATCATCGAAGTTATCCATCACGTGGACGAAATCCAACCGCCTCCAAATGACCAGGTGATCAGCCGCGACGAAGTTCTTATAAGGATCAAGTTGACCGAGGAGCAATACCATCAGTTGGAGAGTGCGCCGGGTGCGTAAATTCCTTTCCGGTGTCGACCGGTATTGGTTCGGCTATGGCAGCGCCGAAGCAATCGGCCTTTTTCGCATCTTGATAGGATTCCTTTCGTTGGTAAGCGGATGGATGATGTTCATCCAGCGCGAGGATTGGTACTCGGAACGCGGATTTGTGCCTTTGGCCACCCAGCGGACCTGGTCACCACCGCTTGCGCGCGGAAACGACATCTTTGGCCAGCACTTTAACATTCCCTTTTCCCCTCCCCGCATCAATTTGCTTGCTGGCGTCACGAACCCAACCGCGATCGATGTCTTTCTGCTACTCGTTTTGCTCGCCGCGCTGCTGACCATGCTAGGTCTGTGGACAAGAGCCGCGACAATTGCGCTTGCGTTAGGAACGATTAGCATTCACCACCGCAACCCAATTGTCCTACACGGCGGAGACTCGGTCCTACGGCTCGCTTGTATCTATCTGGCGCTCGCGCCAAGCGGAGCAGCCTGCTCGCTTGATCGCCTCATCGGCTTGGCAAAGGGACGATTATCGGCGGAGCCAAAGCTTGTCTCCCTATGGCCGCAGCGGCTTATTCAAATCAACATTGCGATTGTTTATTTCACCACCGTCTGGATCAAGTGGTATGGCGATGATTGGCGCAACGGGCTCGCAACGTGGTACCCAAACCGGCTCGGCGAATTTAAACGCTTCTGGGTTCCAGACTTCTTAATCCATCCGCCGTTCGTTCAAATCACAACCTACGGCACCCTGCTTACGGAACTTGCCCTTGCCACCCTCGTCTTCGCCAAGCCCTATAGAAAGTGGGTGCTCCTTGGCGGAATCCTCATGCACGGCTACATCGACTACTCGATGAACATTCCCCTATTCTCCTACCTCATGTGCAGCTACTACATTTGCTTCTACGAAGGTAGCGAGATTCGGGGTTGGGCGGCGCGAGTGGGCAAAAAGCTTAAGTCAATTCCTTACAAACCAGGAAAGGAAGAAACTGATGAGCAAAAGGCGGCCATCAAAGCCGCGGATCCGTTTGGGCGTCTACGGGTGGATCGAACCTCGGGCAGCAACCTAGTTCAAGCGCTTTGGAAAGCAAACCCAGTGGCCGCGCTGCTGGCGCCATTTTGGCTCGGAAAGTCGGTGCGTACCGCTGGAACGACGGCGTCTAACACTAATGAGGCCAGTGCATGAAGCTGCCAAGAATTGGCAAACCCAAGAGTCCCAACTTCGGAATCAGCAGCCACTACTACCTAAGTGTTCTTAGCTCACGGCCAACGCTACCACCCATCCTGGTGGTGATCAACCCGAAGGGCGAAGGAGGCGCGGTTCCTGGCTTCGGCGTTCCACTAGCTGGCTCTCAGGGCAAGGAAGCGCTCGCCGCCCCCATGGTCCGCGGCATCTACGGCATGGCCGCCGTTGATCGCAAAACCGTATTACGTGTGCGGGTATTCAACATGGAGGAGGCCGGCTACAACCCAGAGCCGTATCTCGCCAGCCCCCTTGGCAAGCAGGCAGGGCCTGAAATGGCCGCGCGCATGCGCGGAACCTGGATGATGCTCCAGTTCACGTTCGAGTCGCATGATCCCGCGGTCTTCCCCGCCCTGGAATTCCTATTTCAACTCGTACGCCGCGTTGGTGAGCTCACCGAAGGCGTCATCGCCGACCCCATCAGCCAGCGATACTTGCTTCCCGATCAGATCGCCAGGCCAGGCATACCCATCAACGCGAACGATCTTGTGCAGATTCATTGGCGCTCAAGGCCGGATGGCATTCACTGCTATACGCTGGGGCTAACGAAACTTGCACTGCCCGAATTCGAAATCGTCGGGATCGACCCCGGTGATGAGCCTGTCGCGGCCGAGTTCTTGATGGCGCTCGTTCAGGAAACGCTATTAGGCCAGCAATTTTTCCCGGGCGATCAGGTAGGCGCCACCGGGTATACCTTTGAGATTCAACCGGGCGGACTTGATCGCGGCTTGTGGGAAGGCATACCCGTCCTGGAATTACTCTCGCCGACACAATTTCGAACCTCAGAAGCCTTGCATCGCTGGAAAGAAGAGACAGAAGCCCTCTCTTGAGAACGTTTGGCTCGTAGGAATGGTTTAGAAAAGATAACTCGACGCAATGGACAGCAACTTCAAATTCCTCGCCCAAGTCACGAACCCGCTCGATCTTCACAAGTTCAGCGATAAGGAACTGCACGAAGTTGCCCGCGAAGTGCGCGAGGCGATCCTCAAGTACGTCAGCCAAACCGGTGGCCATTTCAGCAGCAACTTGGGCACAGTTGAACTTACGGTCGCGCTTTACGCCGCTTACTCGATTCCCCCTGATAAGGTTGTATGGGACACCGGCCACCAGGCCTACCCCCACAAGATGCTGACCGGCCGCCTTGACCGCTTTCCCACCCTTCGCAAGCACAAGGGCCTCAGCGGTTTCCTCAAGCGCGATGAGAGCGAATTTGATGTCTTTGGCGCGGGCCATGCGGGCACCGCAATCTCCGCCGCGCTAGGCTTTGCTGCCGCCCGCGACCAGCTCGGCACGAAGGAGAAGATCGTCGCCATCACCGGTGACGCCGCTATCTGCTCCGGGATGTCCTGGGAGGCGCTGAACCACGCCGGAGACCTTGGCACTGACCTGACCGTCGTGCTGAACGACAACCGCATGTCAATCGCCCCGAACGTCGGCGCGATGAAGAACTACCTTGCCCGCCTTCGCTCCCGCCCATCCCTGCAGCACCTGGCGCAGAGCGCCAAGCACGCGGTTGAGAAGTTGCCTGATCCGGTTACGCGCGTAGCGGCGGGTATCCGTCACGGAATTACCCACTACCTCGCCCCCGAAGAAACGGGAACCATCTTCGAGGAAATGGGCCTCGAATACATCGGCCCGGTGGATGGCCACGATCTTGACGTCCTGCTCGACGTCTTCCGCAACGTGCGCGAGCTTTCTGGCCCCGTGTTCGTTCACGCCCTCACGGTTAAAGGCAAGGGTTACGATGCGAGTGAGGAAGACAGCCGCAAGTGGCACGGCGTCGCCCCGTTTGATCTTGAAGCAGCCGAGCTGACGAAGAGCCCTGGCGCGATCACCTACACCCAAGCGTTTGGCAACGCCGCCGAGGAGTGCGCCGCCGCCGATGATAAAGTCGTGGCGATCACCGCCGCAATGCCGGACGGAACCGGTCTCAACGGCTTCGCCAAGAAATTCCCGGATCGCTATTACGATGTGGGCATCGCTGAGCAGCACGCCGTCACCTTCGCCGCCGGCCTTGCCGCCGGGGGCATCAAGCCCTTCTGTGCCATCTACTCCACGTTCCTACAGCGCGGCTTCGACCAGGTGCTGCACGACGTTTGCATCCAGAACCTGCCGGTGAGGTTCTTTATGGACCGCGCAGGGCTCGTTGGCGACGATGGCCCAACCCATCACGGCGCGTTCGACATCAGCTTCCTCTCATTCATCCCGAACATGGTGCTCATCGCTCCGCGCGATACCACCGAGCTGGCCGAGATGACCCGCTTCATGAAGGATTACGACGCGCATCCGATTGCCATGCGCTATCCGCGCGGCACTGGCGACGACCGCCTCCCCGAATCTCGCAGCGCCATACAATTTCCGCGCGCTGAAATCCTGAGGGAAGGAACGGATGTCCTGCTGGCCGCCGTAGGCTCGATGGTCAGCCCCGCGTTTGAGGCAGCGGCCCTACTCGAGAAGCAAGGCATTAGCGCCGCCGTGATGAACGCGCGCTTCTTGAAGCCGATAGACACCGAAACCACCGTGAACTGGGCCAAGGCAGTGAAGCTTGTGCTTACCGTTGAAGAAAACGTCCAACGAGGCGGCTACGGCGAAGCAGTGCGCGACGCCCTAACAGAAGCCGGCGTGAAGACCCCCGTCGATATCGCCTGCATTCCGGATGCTTTCATCGAGCATGGCGCCCAACCAATCATTCGCGATCAAATCGGCTTAAGCGCAGCAAAGCTGGCTGAGCGGGTGCTCAACAAGCTTGGCAAACGCGCAGTCGTCGATCTTAACTAGCTACTTCTTCTTGCCCTTAACCGCTTCGCCCTGCACCACCGCAGAAATGATTCGGTCGCCACGCCGGATGCCGCCCACCACGTCCATGCCGCTCACAACTTTGCCAAGCGCGGCATAAGAGAAGTCAAGCCGACGAGCATCTTGGCGCAAGATGAATATTTGCGAGTCGCCGCCTTTCTGCAAGCCCTCAGAGGCAATACCGACTACGCCGCGCACAAACTCGACTTCGCTTCGCTCAAACGGAACTGACTTGCCGGAGCCGCCATCGCCGATCTTCTCGTTCAGCATCATCTTGCCGTCCGGACCCTTCACGTCAAGGTCTTCGTACTTGCTTGCCGGCGCGCCGAACTGGGTGACCCACCACTCAACTCGGTGGACTCGCTGGCCGTTATAGAACCCGCGGCGAACCAGATCAAGGATATGCGCGGTGGTCAACGGGGAATTCACGGGGTCGGTTGCGATAACAAACTGGCTTCCGCCCTTCATCGTGAAAACGATCTTCGGGCCGGACGGATTGTATTCACCCACCATCTGATGAGCGGGGTCTGCGAGAGTCATCATAGCGAGGATTGTTGCGATCATATTGCTATGACGGGTTTCGCCGACGGCTTAGATCATTGTCTGCGAGTAAAGTAGTGATGAGATGGGCAGACCAGGCAACGAGCGGCAAACTGTAAACCTGCTTTCGTTTCAAATTGCCAGCGTCGACGGCATCCCGATCCGAATTCATTTCACGCTCTGGCTTCTACTCATTTGGCTTGGCGCAGCCTCCCATAGTTCGGGCCTCACCATTGTCCTTCTTGCCGTCTCCATCCTTGCCTGCATCGTGTTGCATGAGCTTGGCCACGCCTTGGTTGCCCGACACTTCGGCATCATTACGCGAGACATCACGGTTTATCCCATCGGAGGTGTTGCCAGCCTCAGCGGGCGGCGTCCTAAGCCTCACGAAGAGTTTTGGATTGCGCTTGCTGGCCCAGCAGTGAATTTTCTCATCGCTGGGCTCCTCGCGCCAATCGTCCTGGCATCCTCCCATAAGTTTCCTTTCCTCAACGCCCCTCTGGGTTCACTCAGCTTCATCGACGCCGTCTTTGTCGCGAACCTGTGGCTACCCATCTTCAACCTGATTCCGGCATTTCCGATGGATGGTGGTCGAATTCTGCGCAGCGTTCTCGCCATGCGGATGCCGGTTCCGAAGGCAACCCGAATTGCCGCCGGTGTGGGACAGCTTTTCGCCATCCTGATGGCGATCTTTGGGATGCTTAGTGGCAACGGCTTCCTCATTCTCATCGCCTTCCTCGTCTTCATTGGCGCGAGCCAAGAAATCACTACCGCCGAAGGGTTTAGCCTGGTTGAGAACCATACCGCCGGGGAGGCGATGCTGCGCGAACTCAAAACAGTCGAAAGTGGAGCGTCCCTTGGCGAGGTCGCCAAAATACTCCTCGAAGGCAGTCAGCAGGATTTCCCGGTCGTCGTTGGTACCCACACGGTGGGAATCCTAACTCGCAGCGACATCATCACCGGGATCGCGACGGAAGGCGAAAGCGCCTGGGTTTCTTCCTACATGCGCCGGAACTTCAACCAGATAGAGCCAAACGCGCCACTTGCGCGGGCGCTAGAAGCCTTGTCTTCGGGTGACCGCTCCCCCATTCTCGTAATTGAGAACGAAGAGCTGGTGGGGATGCTCACGTCAGAGAACATTGTTGAGTTCATGAGCCTGGAGCACGCCAGAAGGCACTCCAAAGCCCGAACCTAAACCGTAGACCGCTCGATCGTGATAAACCGGTTCTCACGCGCGCCAGAGCGGCTTAATAGCACTGCCTCAACTGCGGGCTTCTCAACCACTTCGTCTTGATCGTCAAACGCGGCGTCCCACGCCTGGCTTAACACTGGCAGTGCCGTCTTGACCGTCGCTTTCGGCTTTAAGGTCTTCAGTGCGTTGAGTGTCTGGTCGACCGCCTGCTCGCTGCCTGCAATCACCGCCTTGTCGCGACGCACCCGAAAGTCGCCATCGAAGTCCAGCACGTAAAAGCCGTCATCTTCCTGCTTCTCATTCACTTCCGCAAAGAGAGTTCGGGCTACAAACGGCACCATTGCAAAATCGGCAAATGCCCGCTTGATCGGATCGCTCAGGCCGCTGACAATCCGCTGGATCGACACGTCTTCCTCGCTCCGCGAATAGCCTTCCCGATGGGCAAACTCGACCGCCGAAGTGCGGAGTGCATCCACATCGGACTGCTGGCCGATTGCGCCCATGATGAGCCGGTCATAAACTTCGAAGATCTTGCGAGCGCCACGGCTTCGCGTGTAAACCAAAATGCCTTCCTCAAGCGAAACGGCGATTACGGGAGAGCCCTGGGCAAGCCGCGCTTCGATATATTGCGCACGGTTCCCAATCCCCTCCTGCCAATCATAGGGAGTGATCATTGTTCAATTCCTACGCGCCAATTGGGTCAGCGGATTCGGCTTTGTGTACTTGCCGAACCGAAGCCAATTCTCCATCGCATGACCGATGATCTTCAGCGATGCCTCGCTGCAGTTCTCAGGCGTGTCCTTTGTGGTGTGCCAAGGCTTGTAATCGAAGCTGATTAAATCAATGCAGGGCACCCCTGCCTCGTTGATCTTAATGTGATCGTCGATGATGCGATAGCCCACCTTCTGGGGGAAGTAAAGCCCGAGTCCCGCCGAAGCCATTTGGTCGTAAAACGCCTTTGTTAACTCTGGGCAGAACACGTTGCTGTTGTCTTCGATTGGGAAGCTGACCGGATTCCCGCCCACCATGTCCAGCAGGATTCCGTAATCGGGCTTCGGACCGCCCGCAAAGTCTTTCGCGTAGGCGACGGCGCCCAAATACATCTCGTCATCGTCCGGCCCGAGGTCTTCGCCATCCACAAACAGATAGAGCACGCCGACATCCTTCGGCAAATGATCTTTCATGATACGCATTAGCTCAAGCTGAACTGCAACACCGCTCGCGCCATCGTTCGCACCGAGAATCGGCTTGTTCCTAAGGGTCGGCTCTTCCTCTTGGTCGGCAAACGGCCGGCTGTCGTAGTGGGTGAGGATCAAGATTCGATGGGCTGCGGTGCGATAATTCTGCTCCGCGATCACATTCCACATCTTCAAATTGCTTCGGGTGACGGTCCAGTTATGCTCGAACGGCTGCAATCGCACATTCTCGCCCCACTGTTGGGCTTGCTGAAGAATGTAGTCGCGGCACTGAACCTGGGCGTCGGTACCCGGAACGCGAGGGCCAAACGAGCACTGCTTCAAAAGGCTTGCCCAAGCAAGCGAGGAGTCGAAACGATACTCGGTGTCAGGCGGAGTTTGGGAAGCGGGAAGACAGCCTAAAAGGACTGCAAGACCCAACGAGGCGAGGACTCGACGAAAGCCTTGCCCTTCAGGGTGTCGCCGCAGTTCTTGCTTGCCGTTCGATCGATCTTCTTTTTGTCCCATAGCCTAAAATATCCAAGTCCTCCGCGAGCGAGCGATGATGGCATTGCCACCTCGTAAACCCGGTCGTTCTGCAGTCCGGCGCCGCTCACCAAAATCGAGCTAATCTTCGCGCCGCCAATCGGTGCAGAGAACGTTACCTCCATTCCCGACAATTGCAAGAAGCTTGGGTTTGGCTGGGGATATAGAGATAGCGAGCGCTCGATGGCTTGGCGAACAACCAAGCCCGTAATCTTCAGAACGACTAAGTCGTCCGTTGGATACTGCAGCATCGAAGAAAGATCGTTCTTCTGATAAACGTCGCGAATTAGGCCCGCGGGCAGGAAAGCGATCTCCGCGCCTGCCGCTGAGCGAAGCTGATCCGCCGCTGCTTGCGCAGGAATGCTGGCCCCGGTTTCCGCCTGCTGCATGTCGGCGGCCACCGCTAGAAGCGGCGTCAGCACGAGTATCAAAGCCAGGCGAGGCAACATGTTCTATCTCTTAGGCGAGAATTGTATCAGAGGAGGTTCGGCCAATAAGACGAATTCCCCACTGCACAGTTACGTACAATTATCGGCAGGGATGACCAAACTAGAAGAGTTGATTTGCGATATTGAGGCAATTGCTGATCGGCGTGAGAGAATTGAAGCCCTAATATCCATCGGCGATCAGTTTGTAAACGAGCCGTCAGCCATCGTTCCACGCACGGAAGAGAACCGGGTGAAGGGGTGCGAATCCGAAGTCTTTATCACCGCCGAGCCTGGACCTACCCTTAATTTGCACTTTGCGGTGGACAACCCGCAGGGCATCTCCGCGATGGCGTTCGCGCAGATCCTCAAAGAATGTCTGAACGGACAGCCGACGTCCGAAGCTGAATTCCTGAATGAAGAAATGGTATATCGAGTGTTCGGCACTGAGCTTTCCATGGGCAAAACCGCCGGGCTCACCGGCATGATTCAACGCGTGAAATCGCTTGCCCAGCTAAACTCACAGGGTCGCCCGACGTAAGAATGGGTAGGCTTATTTGCCTCGAGGAGATCAATAAATGAAGCTTGTACATGTTCCAGAAGAGATTCCCGCTAAGGTTTTCACCACCGAGAAGCACGGCATTTCGAAAGCGACGCACACCAACCACCTGACCCTTTGGCAGGGCTATGCCAAGAAGACCAACGAGATTCGCCAGGCGCTTGCTGAAATCGATCTTGATCCGGCGAAGGCAAACCAGATTTACAGCCAGATGCGCGCATTGAAGGCCAACTACGCCTTCGCTTATGGCGGCTACATCAACCACAACGTTTACTTCGAGACTATGGGCGGCGATGGCGGCCCTGCCACCGGCGATGTGGCCACTCTTATCAACGAATCCTACGGTTCTTTCGAGCACTGGGCAGCCGACTGGAAGGCAACCGGTATCGCGGGCCGCGGATGGGCTTACCTGGGCTATGACCACGAAGAGCAGCGAGTACACACCTATTTGGGCGATGCGCAGGACACGTTCCCCGCTTGGAACAACACGCTCTTACTCGCGATGGACGTATACGAGCACGCCTATTTCCTGGACTTCCAAACCGCCAGGGCAAAGTACATCGATGCCTACATGCAGTGCATCGACTGGAACTCCGTAAACGCTCGCCTGAAGCGAGCCCTCGGCAAGTAGATTGTTTCTGAACGGGTTGAGGCGCTTGCCTTAACCCGTTCTTCACCCGCCTCTGTTACAATAACAATTCAAGATGGTAGGCACACGCGAACACGCGGGTCTGAATTTATTACGTCAGGTCAGTGCCTTGACTAAGGACGAAGCTGCCAAGCGCCGCTGGTGGTTTATTCTCGTAGCCCTTCTCTTTGCCCTGAACATCGCTCTCGGACAGAAATATATTTGGGCTCACGAAGAAATGTGGAGCGGTATGCAGAATGGAGACACGCGCTCCATCATTGCAAAATTCACTCGCGATCACAACTATTTGCAGTACCTGACCAGCGATTGGGCGTTAATGAACAACTTCTACCGCCCGCTTCCCACTTACGCATTTCTTCTTGACTATTACCTGTACCGTGGGGACATCCACATGTACAAGTGGTTCGATGTCGTTAATTGCTCTCTCGTAGCCGTGGTAGTTGCCTTTCTTCTGAGGGCGCTCACCGAGTCCCGACGATTAGCGATATCGTGCGCCTTGCTTTTTACGGCGTGGCAAACGGATATCTTGCTTAATGTGCCACTCGTCGGCATCTTTCACTCCCTGTCGGCAGCCTTCTTCGTATCAGTGCTAATCCTAAGCCCCAAGCATTGGAAGATCGCATTACTCGCCGGACTTGCTATCTGGTATCTCGGCGACGAACTAATATTCGATGCTGCGCGTTATGACCGAGAGTCGCAAACTTTTGGGTATCGCACGATGGGTTGGCCGCCAGGGCGAACCGCCACAATCTTTACTCTCTTTGGGCTCTCTTCGCTGCTCTGCTATATCCGCTACATCAAAACGGGCGCGTTCAAGTTTGAGATAGGAGTCTTGATATTCCTTGTCTTATCCTTAATGTCTTATGAGCAAGCGGTAACCCTGCCAGCCGCACTGATCATCACTGCCTTCTACCTTCGCGCACAGAAATATAAAGTGTCTTTCGCATGGCTCGGATTCCCAATCGCCCTCGTGGCCGCGTATTGGTATTGGCACACTAAGGAGTTCCCCATAGGCAACTCGGTCTATCAGCAACAGCGGCTTAAGAGCAAAGAATCTGGCGTCGATGAGCTCCTAGGTTTCATATTTCCTGCCTCGCGATTTAACAGACCGCTTAAAGATATGTTTAACCCCGCCATGATTCCATGGTTTGTGTTTAACCAATCCTACTGGGACGCCTTGATGGACACCGTCGCGAACATCAGCATCTTCCTTATTCTAAAGCGTTACTGGAAGATTGGAGCGATGTCCTACCTAATTTGCGTTGTCGCCTACATACCGATGGCTTTCGTCAGCCCGCTTGTGCACTATATGTATTTTTCTGCCCCATTCCGGGCCATATTTGTTGCCGCACTTGTCTTCGCGATTCGCGATTACGCCGCGCCCGCGTACGATGCTATTCAAGCCAAGCTACGGGCAAAAGTGAAGTTTCTTCAGCCCCTTCCGAAACCCATTCAGCCTGCGTACGCAGGCGATTCGGATGCATCGAGCCGTGATATGAGCAACTTGTGAACGCGGCGGCCGTCGGTCTCCACCACTTGGAACCGGTAGCCGGCGTCGGATATCTCCTCGCCTTCCTTCGGCTGTCTGCCAAATAAACCGAATACATATCCGCCCACGCTATCGAACTCCTCACTTTCAAACGAGGACCCCAGCGCATGATTCACATCGTCCAGGTTCATCTTGGCGTCAACCAGGTAGCCGCTGGCGCTTGGCACAATCTCCGGCTCCTCAACATCGTATTCGTCCACGATGTCGCCCACCAGCTCTTCCACAATGTCCTCAATCGTCACGATGCCGCTCGTTCCGCCGTACTCGTCCTGAACCACCGCCAGGTGGCTTCGGCGTGCCTTCATTTCGGCCAGCAGCTCGTTCAGAGGCTTATTTTCCGGAACGAAGAATGCCGGGCGCATCAGGCGCCGCAGGTCTAGGGTCTTGCCTTCCAGCATCGCCATCAGCAGATCCTTGGCGTGGATGATGCCGATAATCTGGTCGTCGGTGTCTTCGTACAAAGGAATGCGGCTATGGCCGGTGCTCTGTATCAGCGCCATCACTTCCGAGGCATCTGATCGCACCGGGGCGGAATCAACGTCTACTCGCGGGGTCATCACCTCGCGGGCGACGGTATCGCTGAATTCAAACACCGAGTGCAGCAGTTCCTTCTCACCGCTCTCAATCTCGCCGGTTTCTTCAGCGGTTTCAACCAGCGTCTTAATCTCTTCCTCCGCTTGGTTTGCGATCTCGAAGGACACCCGGCCGCCAAAGCGGGAGGTCACCAAGCCCGCGATCCAGGTCGTCAACGCCGCTGGCGCCGAGAACAGGACTGCGGCAAGGAGTATCAGCCACCGCAACCTCAAAGAAGTATTGATCGGGTGCAGGCATGCGTAACTCTTGGGCACGAGGTCGACTACGATGAGGCTGACTACCACCACCGGCGCCGCAATGATGATGCCGCTCGTTAGCAACGTGCCGTAGCCCCCATGCCAACCGAGGTTTGTCTGCAGAAGCCTCGCAAGACTCGGCGCGTAATAAAGCGCGCAGAAGACGATGGCAAGCTGCGAGGCCTGAGACCCGAATGCGCAGGCGGCGATGTAGCGCGAGCGATGCTCGTAGATCGCTTCCAGCTTGGCGCCCTTACTCGGCTCAGTGTCCTTCATGTGGCGCACGTGCATCGGCTTCAGAACCTCAACTCCCGACATCGCCGCCATGAACAAGGCGGCCAAAATCAGGAAGAAGAGCATTCCCATCGCAACCACACCTGCATTCGAAAGCTCCACGTACTCAATCTGCAATTGAGTTAGGCCATCGTCGGGCCGGGTGTGCCCGCTAAGCAGCCAGCACAGCGATAGGAACATCGCTAGCATCATGCCCAGACTGGTTTCAATTCGCTTCGGGCCAAAATCCCGCCGGTGTTTAGGAGGTTCTTTCATTTTGGCAAGAGAGCAAACAGGAACAGCCCGATCAACACCCCGACGGTCGCACCTAAACAGAGTTCAAGAATCGTATGGAACTTGGCTTCCCAGCGGCTTTGCGCGATAATGAGCGCAAGCAGCACGCAGATGCACGCCACCACCATATTGCTACTCAGCAGCACCGCCGTTGTGGCAAAGAACGCGCCGAACGCCGCGTGGCCGCTCACCAATCCGCCTTGAAGGACGCGGCCATGCTTGCCGAGCCCCTTTCCGATAACCACCATCAGGAAAACCAGAAATACACCGACCGCCACACGAGGCCCAACCGCCATCCCCGGCTCGGTGGAGAGGTTGATCTTGATCGCCTCCCAGCGGCTATCACCCAGAATCAGCAGCGCGCCGATAACAAGCGCGATCATCGTTGTGATCAGCACTGCGCCGGCGGCAATGTCTTTGGCGAACTTCGCCAGGGGGTGATAATTTGGCTGCGCAAGATCGACCGTGGCCTCGATCGCGCTGTTGAACATCTCCGCCACCATGACCAGCGAGGCGGTAAAGAGCAGCACCATCACTTCGCGTAGCGCGAACTGCATGTAAACGCCCAGCATCAGCACCACCGCCACCGTGTAGATGTGGAAGCGCATGTGGCGCTGGGTTTTGAAAGTGAAAACGAGGCCGCCAAGCGCCTTCTGGAACGGCTCGATAATATCAGCCGGACGGAACGCCATTAAGCCTGTACCTCCGCGTGAAGCAGACTGGACCACTCCGGATCGCCCGGAATTCCCACCAACGCCGCGACTCGGTTCATTTCGGCAACCATCGCGGCGCGGTCCTCCGGCTCACGGTCATCGAATCCAGCCAGGTGCAGCGCTCCATGTATCGCTAGAAACGCCACTTCGTGCCGCAAGCTAACCCCGCGGGCAGCCGCTTGGCGCTCGGCATAAGGTAGTGAAATCGCAATGTCGCCAATTAGGGAATCCGGCGCGCCGTAATCGAAGGTCAGCACATCGGTCGGCTCGTCGATAGAGCGGTACTGGCGGTTGAGGCTGCGCACCTCTTCGTCGTCGGTGATCAGCACCGTCACCTGCTCGATGGGCAATTCGTGATCGGCAAGCGCGACCGACACGCACTTGATGAGCAGCGCATCATCAAGCGTAGCGGTTACACGGGTGAGGATTTCGACGGGGCTGTTACTGGGAGGTTCCATAGATAACCAGACCACTAGGCGGCAGTGCCACGGTGAACTAGCTGCGTGGAATGAAACTCCAAGGTTCGCAGTGACGCCTCATCGTCTGCTCGGAACCAAGGCTGATTTTCCCTAGCGGGGAGTTTCATTTGGAAAATAAGACCGGACGAAGCACCTAAAAGGTGCGCCAAGATCAGCGGCTGGGAAGGCGGCGACGCTTCATGCGACGGCGCTTCTCGCTCGGCTTTTCGTAATGTGCGTGTTCCTTCACATCTCGGAGCAGTCCGCTCTGCTGCAGCTTCATATTGAAGCGCTTCAGGGCGCTGTCAATCGATTCATTAGGTTGCACGTGTACGTAAATCAAGGCGATTCGTTAGTCCTCCAGAAACTTCATTATGGCTGGTTGCGCGGCATTTCGCAATCCCTAGATTCAAAACGGGTAGTTTATCAATCGTGCGGCGGTTTCTCCCCTTCCTTTTCCTGGTATTAGTCGGCTGCAATTCCCATCCGCAAGAGCCTTCCGCAACTTCGGCGCCGCCTGCCGGGAGCCAGCCCGCTGCCTCGTCTGGCAAGACCGACTTAGCAACTCCTTACGAGGCTCTTCGCTCCAGCAATCTTCAGTTCAGCCAGGCGATGGATGCCATTGAAGAGGCGATGAAGGAGGCGAAGGACCTTGGCGCAAAGGCTTCGAAGAAGGAGATTAAACAGGCGTTCAGCGACGCCGTCGACCAGATGGATAGCTCTGCTGCGAGCATTGAGGATTACGACGTCGATCCGCCCACTGAGGAGGAGTTCAAGAAGACCGCCGCTACTTGGGATACCGCTCGCAAGAAGCGATGCGACGACTGCAACGACGCCCTCACCGATGCTCGCGAGGCGATGGGAATGCTGGACGATTTGGCTTCCAGTCTGCCGCCAAGCATGCAGAACCCACTAGAGGACGTCACCGGCCATCTTGAAGAGGCGATCGAGGCGCTAAAGGGCGCCCTCGCCACCCTCGGCGGGGTGGATGAGGGCGATAACGAGGCGGACGATAAAGGCGCGAAGCCTTAAACTCATGCGAAGGCGTTGTATACTCTAGTTCAACTGTTGAACTGTTCAACTTTTGCCGACGTATAAGGAAGAAATGGAACTCGTCACCGTCAAGAACAAATTTCAGATTGTCATCCCGCAAAGCATCCGCGAACTAGCGCACATCGGGGTAGGCGACTTGCTCGAAGCGTCGATTGAGAACGGCAAGATCACCTTCACGCCCAAGACAGTCATCGACCGCCACCTTTCTGAGGCGTTGCAGGACGTAAAGGATGGGCGCACCCACGGTCCTTACGGCAATGCGAGCGACGCGATCACCGCGCTTGAGGCCCGCACCGCCATACGCAAGACTTCGGGCGAATGAAACTTCGGTTTACGGAACATGCCGAAAAAGACTATGCAAGCCTTCAGAAACCGATTCGTAAGGCTTTTGCCAAGCAGCTCGGCTTCTTGCTTGAGAACCTGCAACACCCTTCTCTGAACGCCAAGAAATACAGCGAGGCTGAGGGAATCTGGCAGGGCCGCGTGAACCGCAGTTGGCGCTTCTATTTTCTGATCGAAGGTGACGAGTACATCATCCTTGCGATCGGTCCGCATCCCAAGTAACCTTCAAGAACTAGGGGCAACCACCCTTTCTAAGAAGCCTTCACCCGCGCATAGTCGCCTTCCAAAATCCGCTCGTAATTCCCACTCTGGACCCAGCGCTCCATCTGCTGAGCGCGGTGAACCGGCATCGGATGCGTGTACATATGCCCGATGAGCCACCACACAACCAGCTTGCCAAGCGCATCCGGCATCGGCATGTCGTGATAAACCCGTGCCTGATCCATGAACGCCTCGCGATTGAGCTCGTGCCGCAACCGGCTCGGGCCCGCCGTCATCGCGATCATCGAATCAATCGAAGTGTCCAACGATTGGCACACCAGCATTCCGCCCCGGTCGGCCGAGAACTCCGCCTGGCGAGACCACTCATAGAACGCCAAAATCAGCCCAATCGAGGCGGCATCGCCCACCACCGGAATCCTGCGTCCCAGCCCATCCAGCAACTGGTACAGCACCATGTAAACCGAGAAATAGAGCACATGGCCAGCCTTGATGTGGGCGAGCTCGTGCCCGATAAGCTGATAAAGCTGCTCATCGGTCAGCGTTTCCACCATCGAAGAGCGCAGCGTGATGTATGGCCTCTCCACTCCGCCCGCGAATGCGTTTGGGAACGGGTTGTTGGTTACGTAAAGCTCCGGCTCTGGCATATCCAGTATCGCCGCTGACTCGCGCAGGATGTTGTAAAGCGTGGGGTACTGATTTGGCCCGCACCGTACGGACATCGACATGTTGAAGCAGTACATCCACCGGTCGAAGCCAAGATCGAAGAACTTCTGGACGACCTGCGGCAGCAGCGGCAGCTTCTTCAGCTTATCCAGCGCCCATTTGTCGGCATCGGAAACGAAGGCGTCGGCGGTAATGCCGGTCAGCCGCTTGCGGTCTTGCATGCCCATAATACGGTTAGCATAACCCAACCGTTGCTGTAGTCCTAGGCTTCGAGCTTGGCGACCACTGCAAGCAGCGCGCCTTCGGTGACTTGCGCGCCCTTCTCCGCCGTTACCGATTTCACTTCGCCGTCGAACGGCGCGTTGAACGGCATCTGGGTTTTCATGGCTTCCATAATCAGCAGCTTCTGGCCTTTCTTGACCTTCTCGCCAACTGCCACCAGCACTTCAATCACCTGGCCCGGCATCGGCGCTTTCAGTTCGCCGGAATGGATTCCCGCCGCTCCGCGAGTTGCCTGCTGCTTCTCAATCGTGAACTGGCGACCCTGGTAGGAAATCAGCGTCTTATCGCCCACTTTCACCGCGACCGCCGTTCTCGTTTTGCCGCCTTTGCGCACCAGCAACACGTCGCCACTGCGTGTTATTACGCTGTCATCACGCTCAATATCGACTTCAACGCCGTTAACAAGTCGCTTCACTTGGCCACCATACCCGCCGCGAAGCGGCGCGCTTGCTCGACGAATTCCTGAAACAGCTTTCTCGACTCGGCATCTTCCAAGGACCTTTCCGGGTGCCACTGAACCGCCACCATCCACGGCCTGTCGGTGGCTTCGATGGCCTCAATGATCCCGTCTTCGCTCGTCGCGCTTACCTTCAGCCCTTTGCCAACCTGCCCCACCGCCTGATGGTGGTAGCTGCGGCCGCGCGTCTTCGTTCCCGTGATCGCCGCGAGCTTTGTTCCTGCTTCGACCTCGATAGGCTCGAAATCGCCGGAGTCGTGCCCGTTGTGGCCCAGCTCATCGGGGATGTGCTGAACCAGGTCGCCCCCACGCAGCACATTGAGAACTTGGCACCCATAGCAGATGCCCAGCACCGGCACGTTCGGGTCAAGAGCATTGAAGAGCCGCGATTCCAGTTCGTATCGCGAGGGGTCCTGCAGCTCGTTGGCGGAGTGAGGCGCCTGGCCAAACTGCTTAGGGTCGATATCGTATCCGCCGGGAATCAGCCAGCCATGAAGGAACTTGGCGACTTCTCGAACATCCGCCTGTGGCGGGATGATGACGGGCACACCTCCCGCCTGCACCACCGCGTCAGCGTAGTTCCAGTTCAAATAGATGCGCCCACGCGTGCGCGCGTTCTCCGGCTCCGGCTTTGGCTCCGGCGTGATGCCGATGATCGGCTTCATCAGCCGATCAGCGAATCGATATTCTCGCAAGCCTTGCGGACTGCGTTGATGAAGTTGGCGGCGCCGACTCCATTCAGCAATCGGTGGTCGAACGTGAGCGCGAGGTTCGCGGTCTTCCTGACCTTCACGCCACCGGCTTCCGGATCAAGCCCGTTGTAAATCTCGCCGAGGAATAGGGTCGCCATTGAAGGAGGCACTACCACGGGCACCGCATCGCGGAGTCCGAAATTCTGCATGTTCGTCAGCGAAAGGGTTACTGCCTCGTTCGCCTGGTCCTTGCCGCCTCGCGCCAGTTCGATCTTCTCGCGGGCCTGGTTAGCAAACTCGCGCCAGCTAAGGTTATCGGCATTCTCGACAACCGCAAGCACCAGTTCATCGCCCGGCAGGCTTACCGCCACACCAAGGCTGAGGCCCTTGTACGTTCGAAGCGTGGAATCGCCGACCAGCGTGGTCTTGAACGCCGGAAAATCGGCAACGCATTTGCTGACCGCGTAGGCGAACATCGTGAAGGTGCTGGGTTGGAAGTCGCCGCCCTGTGCGCGGGATTTCTCGCGAGCCGCAAGAATCGGCTCCCAGTTCACTGCCACCGATATCGTTCCCGGAACCACGAGTTGGTTGCCGCGAATAAGGCGCGAAGAAAGCAAACGCTGCTGGCTCGAAAGCTGGGCCTCCGTGAAGGGTCCGCCTGCGCCGGTCGCTGCCGGTGCGCTAACGCCGCCACCGCTACCGTTCAGGAAAGCGTCGATATCCGCTGGCGTCAGCTTCCCACCCGAGCTTGCCGCGAGCTTATTCAAATCGTCTTCGCCAATTCCCTTCTCTTTCGCGTAAGCGCGGGTCCTCGGCGGAATGTTGGCGTTCCGTGCGCCTGCGCTACTGTCGCTGCTGGCAGCGGCGGCTGCCGGAGCGGCTGCGGCTGCGCTTGCCGGGGCGCCGTGTCCGCCCGCGCCCACTTCTTGAACGCCATCGGCAACATCCATCTTAGCGACTGCGCCACCGATGGGAAGGATGGTGTCGACCGGAGCAAGCCACTCGACAAGCGTGCCCTCGTAGGGCGATTCAACATCCATGACCGCTTTATCGGTCTCCATCTGGTAGATGGGTTCGTCGCGGCGGACCTTCTCGCCCGGCTGCTTAAGCACGGCGACAAGGCGAGCCTCTTGAAGGCCTTCGCCAATCTGCGGAATGTTCACGGAAATGGTGGGCATAGCTGTAATTCTTTCTCCTTTGCGAATGCGCAACGGCTTCGGATCATTTTGGCATAGAGTCCGGGGGAACTGCGTGAGCAACGGGAGACTGTACTCCTTTGGGGAATCCGCTAGGTGCAGGGCCAGTGCCGCATGCCCGATTAGGCTGGACTGCAATTTCGCGAACAATGCTGACGTGCAATCCGTCAGCTCAAAATCTTGCGGTTCTTGCCGGGCCCGCTTACCCACCCTCCCTCGGCAGGCTGTCAAGAATGCCAGCCTTCCTCCCGCGGCCCCGGCCTTAGAGGAGCATCGAATTAACTCATCCGAAGTAGAAAGGGGAAAGGTTCTAAGCAACATATGAACTCCGCCCGACTCCTCGGAACCAACGCACATTAAGTAAAGAGGCTGCAAAGGGGCAGTACACCCCTCACGGCGACGCCGCAGGGAGGAAGGCTGCGCCAGCAGCCTGCCGCGGGAGGGTGGGGAGCGGCGTCGCCGTCACAAGCAGATGGCAAGAGGCCCAAGGAACCACTATCGCCCAAACTCTCCCTCAGAAGGTATCATCTACCGTCTGCTTGCGGGTTGATGCTTCCCTCTCATTCCGCCAAGCGCAAATGAAAGGTTTATTGCCATGGCGAAGAAAGTACTTAACAACATCAAATTGAACATTCCTGCCGGTAAGGGAACGCCGGCTCCGCCCGTCGGCCCGGTACTCGGCCAAGCGGGCATCAACATGATTGAATTTCTCAAGAAATTCAACGAGCAGACCGCCGCCCAGATGGGCTTCGTACTCCCGGTGGAAATCGCCGTTTACGAAGACCGCTCTTACAGCTTTGTAGTCAAGCAGCCCCTGATGACCGACCTCATCAAGCGTGCCGCAGGCATCGAGAAGGGCGCAAGCAACCCGAAGACGGATACCGCCGGTGTGCTCACCAAGGAAAAGTGCCGCCAGGTAGCCGAGCTTAAGATCGCCGACCTTAACACCACCGACATGGACATGGCCATGCGAATCGTCGCCGGCTCTGCTCGATCGATGGGCGTCAAAGTCGAGAACTAAGAAGGTCCTAGTCCCAGACCTTTAAGGCGTTGTCATAACGTCAAGAAGGCTGGTGCACCCGGAAACTACAATTCTCAACCATGCCCGCCGAGAAATCGGCGATGGCATTGCCATTGGCTATGGCCATTTCACCAGGCAGGCGACTGCCTACACGGAAATGCACAGCCACGAGGAAGCCTTCCTGGCCCTCGTAACCGAGGGTCAATGCCAAGAACGGCTTGAGAAGGGCGAAGCTCAATTGCTGCCAAACAATTGCTTCGCCCTTTACGGCCCCGAAGCGTCCCATGCCCGCATCCCAGGACCGCAGGGCTACAGCGTATTCGGCATTGCCCTTCCCCACCACCTTACGCAGAAGATCAACCTGAAACCAAAACAAGTTCGAAAGCTCCTCCAACCCGGCGTGCGCCCCGCTCGATTCCAACAAGAGTTCAAATGCCCAGACGCCTACTCTGAGCTAGCGCTCACCGCGATGGTCTACGAACTGCTTGCCGATGCCGGACGAGCCGAACCCCGCGATAGCAAGGCTCCCAGTTGGCTTCTGCGGGTAAGGGAGCGCATTGAGGACGACCGAACCCTCCCCCGCCTTTCCGACCTCGCCTATGAGGCGGGAATGGAAGAGAGCTACCTGTCGCGCTGCTTCCGGCTGCACTTTGGCCAGTCCATCGGCGAATACAGTCGCCAAGTCAGGATCGACCAGGTTCGCAAGGACCTGATGCAAACCGAACTACCGCTGGGCGCACTTGCCGCGCAGTACGGATTCACGGACGAAACCCACCTCTGCAAGATATTCAAGAAGGCCTTTGGTGTCGCGCCTGGCCAATATCGCAAGTCCACCCATTCAAATTAGTCCGCTTTCATACAAGAAAAGGTCGGGAATATACATTGTCTCGGTGGGCCAGGTAGCGTCCAAGGTCTGATGTTCTCCTCCTCACACATTCTCCTGTGCCTGCTGACCATCAAGGCGCAGGGGTTCGAGCCGGCCGTCCGATTTCACAGGCCGCCCGCAGATTGTCAAACCATCGATTACACATTCAAGAGCCAGGGGCTGCGGCTGGCGGCAACGCTCTACCGTCCAGCGGCTTCCGCCCCCGTAATCGTCCTCGTTGCAGGCTCAAACCCCGGCGGTAGAGCGGACGATTACCTTCAAACCACCGCCAAGACGTTCGCCGCGAACGGCTTCGCGGCCCTCATCTTCGATAAGCCGGGAGTCGGCAACTCGGAGGGAACATATGTTGAGATGCCCGACCTTCGAAAGCGCGCACTGGACGTCCAAGCAGCCGTCCAATCGCTTTACACCGTTCAGGGCTTCAAACCGCAAAAGATCGGTCTTTGGGGGCTGAGCCAGGGCGGCTGGGTCCTGCCGCTTGCGGCGAATCTCGAAAAGAAAGTCTCCTTCATCATCACGGCATCCGGCCCCACCGTATCGCCGATGGAGCAAGACATCTTCGCCCGCTCAAACGAACTTCGCCGAGATGGTTTCTCTGAGCAGCAGATTCGCATCATCAGCGATTTCAGTCGGCGTAATACCTACTACACCAGCACCGGCCAAGGATACGATCAACTTAAGAAAGAGGAGGCAGCCTATGAGGGTCAGGCATGGTTTGAACGCGCAAAGAACCGGATTGTGCCGCCGCTGGTGCCACCGAAATACCTGAACCACCCTCGCCTCGCCATGTTCAAGGATAAGAACATCCTCCTCTATGACCCACGGCCAACGCTCAAGCACCTGAAGCAGCCGATGCTTGCCGTGTTTGGAGATCAGGACAACGTGGTGAACGCGCCGGAATCCATCGCCGTGCTCAAAGAGATTCGCAAGTCAGACCGGATTAAGGTGAAGATTCTCACATTTCACGGGGCAAACCATCCGATGCTTGTTCCGGGCCAGATGAAGTTCGTGGATGGATACTTCGACACTATCCTGGATTGGGCAACCGCCCAAGCGAAGGCACGTTAATGAAATCTGTTTGGGCAGCGGCGTTGCTATTTGCACTGGTTGGCTGCGAGTCAGCTCCAACCGAAAACGAGCCTTTGGTTTCCGCGCCGAGAAGCGGCAGAACACCGAAAACTCCACCAGTTAAAGAGGGCAAGAGCCATGACGACCTTGCCGCAATCCAGGAGTTCTCGACCATTCAACCCGCGCCCTCAAAAGATGCGAAGCGCGTGCTGGTCGTCGTCAACGATTCGAACGATTACGGCTCGGCAATTGCCGATCACTACCGCCGCATGCGAGGTCTGCCCGCAGAGAACATTGTCCACATTCGAACGGTCACGACCGACGATATCGCGATTCCGCTATATGAGGAGGACATCCAAAAACCCGTCAAGAAAGCCCTCGCAAATGCGAAAGAGCCAATCGACTTCATCCTGCTCACGAAGGGAGTTCCTCTGCGGATCGCCCAAGGCGGCTATTCGGTTGACGCTACTCTGGGAGCGATGGACCAAAGTGTCCAGCCAATGGGTGACATTGCGCGAGAGGCTATCCAGCGCACCAAAAGCCCATACTTCCGCTCAAACGAGCACTTCAGCCACAAGAAATTCGGTTTCTATCTGGTTACACGCATCGATGGCTACGACTTAAGGCAGTGCTTGGAGCTCATCAATCGCTCGTGCAAGGCAACCAACGTGAAAGGGCTCTTCTTTTGCGATCAGCGCGCCGGACACGATGACGGCATCGACGGCGAGCTGCATTTTGGCCAGTTAGAAGCGGTCAAATCGCTAAAAGAGCGCGGATTCGAAGCCCAGGTCGACGAAACACCGCAGTTCGCCGTCCCCGACAAGCCCATGATGGGCTACTACAGCAATGGCAGCAACGATGCCGATTTCTCGCTGGACAAGTACCACGCCCTGAAATTCCTTCCCGGCAGCATCGCAGAAACGAACGTCTCAACCTCGGCCAGGACCTTCACCCGCACATCGGGAGGTCAAAGCCTGATCGCCGATCTGATCGAACAAGGCGCAACCGGCGCAAAGGGATACGTGAGCGAGCCCTACGAGTTCGCCATCGCACGACCCGAGATATTGTTCGACCGTTATACGCGCGGATTCAACCTCGCGGAAAGCTTCTACGCCGCTTCGCTTTTGATCAAGTGGAAAGACATCGTGGTGGGCGATCCAATCTGCAACCCATACGGCTAGCCTTACCGTTCGATAGGAACGCCTACCAGGTTGCCCCACTCGGTCCAGCTACCGTCATAATTTCGCACGCTCGGATAGCCCAGCAGATAGGTGAGGGCGAACCAGGTATGGCTAGACCGCTCGCCGATTCGACAATACACAATCACGTCGTCCTTCGGCGTCAGCCCCGCGCCTGCTTCGTAAATCTCCCTAAGTTCCTCGGCGGTCTTGAATGTGCCGTCCTCGGTGTTTACCGCGCGAGCCCACGGCACGTTCTTCGCACCGGTGATATGCCCGCCGCGCAAGGCGCCTTCGTTCGGATAATCCGGCATGTGCAGCCGCTGCCCCGTGTACTCCTCAGGTGAGCGAACGTCGATCAGCTTGCCTTGCTTCTCGACATGGGCCATGACGCCTTTGCGGAAGACTCGAACGGTTTTGTCGTCCCGCTCCGAGGCTACGTAGTTTGAGGGAGCGCGCTTAACCACATCCCGAGTGAGAGGGCGCTTCTCCAAGGTCCACTTGATTCGCCCACCATCCATGATCCGAACCTTCTTATGGCCGAATAGGTGAAACACCCAAGCCGCGTAGGTCGCCCACCAGTTGTTGCGATCGCCGTAGAAGATAATCGTCGTATCCGCGGTTGCGCCGAGGCGGCGCATCAGCGCTTGAAATTCATCTTTGCCTAAGTAATCCCGCCGAATGCGGTCATTCAGGTCCCGAGTCCAGTCAACTTCCTGCGCTCCTGGGATGTGGCCGCTGGCGTAAAGGAGAGGATCCTCGTTCGACTCCACGAATATGTAGTTGGGGTCTTCAAGATGCTCCGCAACCCAGTCGGTCGAAACAAGAAACTCCGGGTGGGCGTAGCCCCGCTCTTCAATTCGGCTTAGCACGTGCATTTGGTTATTATTGCGCTTCTCGCCGTTTTGGGCGGGCTACAAATGCGATAAGAGCCCGCACGCACACCAGAATGATTAGCGACAGAGTTGCGAGGCCGATGGCTGAGTCGATGTCTGTCTGAAACTCAGAGTAGATTGCCAGCGAAATCGTCTGCGTCTTTCCCGGTAGATTTCCCGCAAACAGCAATGTGGCGCCGAACTCTCCCATCGCGCGCGACCAGCATAGGGCCAACCCGGACACGATGCTGCCCCTCACCGCCGGGGCGATCACCTTGCGTAGCGCCGTAAGCGCGGAAGCGCCCTCAAGCGCGGCCGTCATTTCAAGATCGGGCGAAAGGTCGCGAATTGCCCCGATCAGGGGGCGCACAAATAGAGGGCACGCAACCACCAACTGGGCAATCATCACGCTCACCGTTGTGAAAGGCAGCACGATTCCCGCCGAATCCAACGCCGAGCCAACGATGCCGCGTGGGCCAAGCGCAATAAGCAAGCCAAGCCCCAGCACCGCTGGGGGTAGGAAGATTGGCGCTTCCACGAAGAACGTCCCGAGTCCTCTCACCACCGCCGACTTCGAGCGGGCCAACACAAAGGCCAATGGTAAACCGAGCAGCAAGGCAACCAGGGCGACTGCCGTGCTGGTTGCAACGCTGATCTCAAGCGCCAGCAGCACCTCATCATTCCTTGCCGCGCCCAGCTTGTTCCAACCCGCAAGCGGCACCGCCACCACCGGAATCGCGAGCGCGGTGAGAAGAATGCCGCCAAGCAACCAGAGAGAAAACTTAGACTTCACCGATGCGCCACGTTGTAACCAAGCTTCAAGAGTTCACGCTCTGTTTCAGCGGAGCGAAGATCGTCAAGCAACAGCCGAGCTAAGCCGACCTTTCCCCGCCTAACCGCAGCCACGAAGTAATGCCCCGTCACCGCGAAGCGCTTCTCCAGCTCGATCCCAATGACGGAACCGTTCGCGGAAAGAATGTCAGTTGCGTAGACAAAGCCGGCGTCCACCGCTCCGAACTTGACCTTGGCAAGGACCGAGGCAACATCCGGCTCTTCCGTGGCGACATGGTGGAAAACCGATTCCCGCCACTTCGGGCCGTAGACCAGGGCCGCCTTATCAATCGCCTTCCATGCGTAATTCCCCGCCGGAACTGACCGCTGGCCGATGGCAATCCGAATCTTTGGGGCGGCAAGGTCCTTGATCGACGTGACCGTCTTCACCGCTTCCTTCCGCACCGCAAGCATCAATCGATTTCGACAAAGCTCATGTGCCCGCCCCGCAACGAGGCCCGCGGTAATCGCTTTCTCCATGTTCACGGAGTCGGCGGTAATCAGCAGGTCACCGGGCAGGCCCTGCTGAAGCTGGGCCACCAACATTGGGCTGCCGCCGTATACGAACTCCACCTTACAATCGGGGAACGCCGCGTGCAAGCGCTCAAACTTGAGTTGGGAAAGCAACGGGCGAAGTGAAACCGCCGCGAACACCCGAACAACCTGGCCCGCGTGAAGGCCCGCTGCCAAAGAAAGCAGCAGGGCAATGGACCAGAGTTTCCGCATGGCTGCGCGAGATTACCGCTTCGCTAGCACAGTCTCAATTTTCTTTTGGAGCAACTCGTCGTCAATCGGGCGGTTGCCATCTCGGTCAAGAATGCGAGTAACGGGCGGGATCTTCGCAAAGCCTCCGGTTGCCGAGTCAAGCTCGGCAGCAATATCCAGCATCTCTAAGCCGTCCTCCAAGACGCTATCAAGCTTTCGGCTCTCCCAAGGACCCTTCTTACGCGCGAGGTACTCGAAGATGCCTCTAATGCGTTCGGAGCCGGATCCCGCGCAGGCATAAGAGCCGTTCTGGAAACGAGCGCCCGCGCCATCGAAGAAGTAAACGCCGAACTGGTCTTTCTTGGCATCGTATGCGGAAACAATAGGCAGGAACAGGCCAATTCCCTGCATCGCCATCGGGGCGTTATTGGCGAGAGCTCTGGAAATCTCCATCAGCTTGCCCTCCACCGACATTTCCGTCAGCGCCGTGCGCCGGTAGTACTTGAACGAGTGCTTCAGGAACCTGCAGACTTCAACGCTTCTTGCGAACGCGCCGCTGATCGCCACGACGGTCGAATCATCCAGAGGCATGATCTTCTCGGCATGGTCATACATGATCAAGTTGCCCGCCGTCGCTCGCCTATCGGCAAGCGTGAGCACGCCGCCTGAATATCGCAAAGCGATTACAGTGGTGCCGTGAGTCTCAAGCGAGGGGTCGATGGAAGTCATCGGCGCCCGAGCGCCGAAATCCACGATATCGAAGAAGGATTTGGAAGGCACTTCGATCATTGGCCGCTTCGCTGCCTATATTTCTTTGCTTGCTCGGGGTCAACCCGCTTCATGCGCCGCATCAATTCATTGTCGCCGCCCGGCTTGGGCACGGTTGGCCGCACCGGACCGGAGTCGTCCGATTTTCGGCTCGGCTCGGGGCTGTTGGGTTTTGTTAGTCGATCTCCGTCGCTCAATTATTCGCCTCCTATCGCGTTTATAAATGCTTCTACGTTCGAGGAGGCCTCAAGTTGCTCCTCATAACACTGATCGGGCAGCAACTCCACCTCCTTCAGTTCTCCGTCGACCTCGAAGGTCAGTGTTCTCCAGCATACGCCTTTTAGTTCGGCTGCAAACTTGCTGACAGCTAAGCCACGCGCAAACGAGCGCGCGCCCGCACCGCCGCGCTGTAAAAACCTTTCAAATGTTTGCAGTTCAGCTGGTCGCTCCAGTACTCCCATCTCCGCAAGTGCGAAACTGAGACCATCGACAGGGTCGATGTTGTGATACTCGAGGTCGTATGCCTGAAGCTCTGGCGATCGCCACGAAAGGTCGGCGTGATCCATGAACTGCTCCAGCATTCGCCGCTTGGCCAGCCAGTCGATATGCCTTGCCGCCTCGGCCTGATCTGATCGCAGGCTGTCCATCAAGCTCCTTGCCGTCCTAATCGTCCACTGAAGGTCAGAGTCGTCGCCAAGAACGCTCTCTGCTGCTGCCAGGTAGGACTCGATGACCTGATAGGCGCTGGTCTTGGCGCCGCCTTCGAGCTCCATCGCAAACTCCAAGCTCTCATCCCTTGAAATGCGTTTAAGAGCGGTGACTGGATCAGCAAGCGACCACTGGGGCGTCTTCTGGGCCGCCTCAAGGGCCAGCGACAGCTTGATCAACCCGACCTTCAGCTTCGTCGCCGTCGTGGACATGTTCGCATCGCCCGCAATGACATGGAGCCGAATCCACTCGCGTGAATCTGCATGCGCCTCGTCGCGCGTGTTGAAAAGGGGCCGACGGTAAAGCGTATCAACCGAGGCAATCTCGGAAAAGAAATCGGCTCGTTGGCTTAGCTGATAGGTCGCTGAGTCCCCAGCCTCCGCCCCCACCTTGCCAGCGCCGCAAAGGATGGTCCTTGCCACCAGCATGGGCACGCAGGCATCCCGTAGCCTATCAAACCCAATTGCCCTCGGCGTCAGATAGCTTTCGTGGGTGCCGTAGGATGCGCCGTGAAAATCCGTGTTGTTCTTGTAAACCTTCGCAGCTAGGCCGGTTGCCCGCTGGAAGGCGCCAAGAGTTCGGAGAAGGCAGAGTTCGCCCGCGTGATCGAAGTTGGCAAGCTCATCCAGGCTCCAACTCTCTGGCGTGCTGAATTCGGGATGGCCGTGGTCGTTATAGAATCGCGCCCCGTTTTCAAGCACGCGGTCAGACCGGGTTTCCGCGTCGGTTCGCTCCCGCGCGGTTGGCTTCTCAAACTTAAGATCTTCAGGATCAACCGCGAGATGCTGCACGGTGAAACCGCGCAAGTCGGCGCGCGGGCTCTCGTAGCGATAATTCCAGCCCGCGAAAGCGGGAAGTGGGCAAGCTTTTAGGAACGCGACTGCATCATCAATTTGATGGGGAGCCTCGTGCCCGGAAACCATCAGACCGTATTCGGTCTCGATTCCCGCCAGTATAGAGTTCATCTATATACGGAATACGACAAATCTGCCCGTAGCAGCGAAACCTGTCGGAACACCGCCGGTGGTAATCGTAAACGTTCCCTGTCGAACCTTCGCCTGTGCGGTAACTGTCGTACCAGCGGCATCATGCAGATTCGTGAGAGTTCCACTAATGACACCCGTTGGGCTGACTGCATCCAGCTGATCGATCGGATGGGCGCTGAACGTTCCCGCGTTCAAATCGGCTTGACCAAGGTAAAGCGTTGTCGCCTTTAGCTGAGCATCGAGCGCAACCAAGACGATCTGGTCGATTCCGTCATCGGCGGACCGAGGGAACAGGATGACCTCAAAAGTGCTCACATTGCCGAACACCACATTGATCATGTTGAACAAGCCGGTGAGCGATGGTGTTTGGCTGATGCCCAAGATATCGCCCGGGTTGGGTTCCTGAATCGTGTACGTTCCTGGCGGCTTCGATCCATCGGGAAGCGTGGTGCGACCGAACGACCCCTTGTAGACTGTGCCAGGCGCGGGATGGAGCTCAAACGGCCCTGAGTCGGCATAGGGGCTAATCCCGATCGAATCTCCGCTCAGGTAAAGGGCGCCAGCAGGGGTTCCGTCAGACAAGTTCGGCTTCGCCGCTATGCCTGGGAAGTCGAAGCGCACGTAATCTGCAAGCTTGGACTTGAACACATGTTCAACGCCATTCGGGAAGTTGGATTCCAGGAAGTTCGTCTCGTTAAACCCGATGCTCGGAGTTCCAAATTGATCGTATTGGACAAACATGCCGTCATCAACACGCATATCCACGTTGCAATACCTTCCCGGGAAGGCCTGAATGTTCGCTGAGTAGAAATTGTTGACAGGATTTTGTTGAGTAATGGTTTCGGGAATGTTGCCGTTGTAGTAGTTGACCGTCACCGATGTGAGATAGAACAGGATATTGTCGAAGTTGAAACTGTCAGGACTGATATCGCTGTTCGGCACATTAATCGGAAGCGTCAAGTTGGTGTAGCCGTTCAGGTGAAGCGTGGAATCACCGTTGGCGTTATTTGTTTCGAATAATGCGCCCTTCTGAATCTCGAGCAAGTTCACCGTGGCCGATACGTCAGCAGCAGCACGTCCCTGACCGGTGAGGTAGTTGTAGCTTACGCTCGCATACTTGGGTAGAACCACGGTCGCAGTATTGGTCCCTCGACCGCCGGTGCCGCCACCGGAACCGCCCGAACCACCAGAACCGCCAGTTGTCCCGCCGGACCCGCTGTTGTTCCCTGCGCAACCGATAACGACTGCTGCAGCTACAAATAGAAGGAACCAATTCTTCAAACCCTTTCCACCTCGAAACTCGGCATTAACCCTCTCCCGAACATTATGCCTCTAATGCCGGACGCATTTTCACCTTTGATTCGTTTCAATTCACAAAAAGAATCTCAAGCTAAATATGTGACGAATGCTAGGGGCCATGTACACGACTGTTTATGATCCATTTCACAGCGTCCTCAGCATCTTGGTATGTCGGCCCGCTCCATTCGCCTTCCCCAGCTTCTGCTCTTCCGGTAAGAACCATCAACGGATGAACGCCTGCCGCCGCCGCTGCCGCTGCATCTCTTAGCGCATCCCCGATCAAAAACGAACCGGAAAGATCGATATCCAGTTCATCTCGTGCCCTCAGCAGCATCCCGGGCTTCGGCTTGCGGCAGTCGCAGCCAGCATCGGGGTGGTGGGGGCAAATGTAGATTCTGTCAATCCGCCCGCCCAAGTTCTCAAAGTGCTTAACTAGGCGCGCATTCACGGAGTCCACCGTCTCCTTCGAGACAATTCCCCTGCCTATCCCCGATTGGTTTGAGGCGATGACCACCATAAAATCGCTCGGCGCAATGAAAGCAAGCGCCCTTTCTGCCGCTGGCAAAATGGCAACGTCCTGCCAATCCCTAACAAAATCAGGTCGATCCTCAATAAGAACGCCGTCCCGATCAAAGAAAACCGCACTTCTCACAGGCCGCCACACATCGATTCTAAGGTTATCTCACCAATCCGCCAACACATTAATTAACTTTGCAAGGTTTTCAGGAGTTGGCGAACGTGCGAAAGTATAATGGGGTCATTAAACATATATTGGTTTTGTTCGGGCCAGAATCTGGCACCGTTTTTGCAAAGTTGTGAGTGAAATGCTTCAGATAACCGATGCCGAGGACGCCTCAAGGGTGCTCTCTGAGCATAACGGAAAATGGGTTCCGAGTCGCCGAGGCCGCTACGGACACCCGACCTATATGGTCCCTAAGCGGATCATTGACTTCACGCTCTCTCTTACCGCGCTCATCCTGCTCTTTCCCGTCTTTGCCTTCATCGCCATCGTCCTTGCGCTGAAGGACGGTTTTCCGGTGGTTTTCCGGCACGAGCGAGTGGGATACAAGGGCAAGCACATCCAGATTTACAAGTTCAGGACAATGGTCAAGAACGCTGACGAAGTTCTGAAGGCTAATCCTGCCCTATACGAAGAGTTTCAAAAGAACTTCAAACTTGAGCACGATCCCCGCATCACGAAGTTCGGTCATTTTCTGCGCAAGTCAACCCTTGACGAGCTCCCTCAACTGGTGAACGTTCTGAAGGGCGATATGGCGCTGGTTGGACCAAGACCGATTGTCCCGGCGGAGATCGAAAAGTACGGCGATGCTCAGGACGTGTATCTGTCCATGATTCCGGGCTGCGCGGGCCTCTGGCAATGCAACGGCCGAAGCGATACCTCCTACAAGGAGCGCATCGAGCTTGACCGAGAGTACTCGCAGCATGCATCGCTGAGAACCGACGCATCCATCTTGATTAGAACGATCTTCAGCGTGTTCCTAGGCAGGGGCGCAAAGTAAAGCGGCTCTGCCAAACCACCTGATGACAGAGCCGCGCTGAGCGCTTACAACCGGACTAAGTTATGGGGTGCTGTACCGCCAGCCATAGGCCATAGTGGTCAGCTTCTTGTCAGCGTTTACCATTTCCGGATAAGGCTGATCGGCTACCGACACCATTCCGATTCCAAGGGCTTCGCCGTCCCACGGCTGGCCGCTTACCACGTCGTCCACGTACTTGTAGTAGTTCACACCTACAACCACCGGATTGGTGAATGCAGCAGTCATGAGCGTGCTGTACTGCTGGGCTCGATCTGCCTGAGTAAGGCAAGGCGAGTAACCACCGTTGAAGAACCCGCGGTCAATCGCGCCAAACTGAAACTCACCGAGGATCAGCGGTCGATCGATCGCCTGGAACGGGGCGATGTCGTTGCCCAGAGTCGCGCCCCAGTTCGAGCTCACCACGTCACACTGCTCACCGCAAGCCTGCAAGACTTCGGGAGTGTAGACGTTGTAGCCGAACTTGCAGCCCAGATACATGTGGTTGGCGTCAACCACGTGTATGGCGGTCTTCACTACCGAGAAGTACTGTCGCGCAAAGTTCAAGCAGAAAGTCGACATGTCGCTCTGCATTGCGGTGGTCGGGATGCCACCAAAGTTATACGGAGAGGCAAGCGATGCCCAGCTTCCGAAGCTGGTATTCCAGGCGCTGTTTAGAGCCGAAATACTGTTGTACTTCGCCTGTAGCTGCGCCATAAGAGCACGCTTGGCGGGAGACGATACGGAGTCAAGGTTCAACGTGCCTACTGCGATTCCCCAACGAGCGAGGTTGCCCTGTCCGGTCCAGCTCAGTTCGTTATCGACCATCCATCCGATACAGTAGGAGTCGCTGTTAGTCTGAGCGCCGAGCTGGTTGAACCGAGTCACGCAGTCAGAGTAGAACAGCGGATCGTACGGATCAGGTAGCGGGCCCCAATAGTCGTTACCGGTGCTCACACGAGCATGGTTGCCGTAATTGGTGTCCACAAAGGCGACGTACGGCATGAGTCCGCTGCCTGCCCAGTTGTTGGAGAATGCTCCAACTGTGTTCAGACCCCAAGACTTCAGTCGCTTGACCGCGTTGGGAAGGAACGTATCCGCATAGTTGGGACCGAACTTTCGATACAAGTTGTACTTGTAGAAGTCAAACGCCCACCCCTGGGTAAAGGGACCGTCGAAGACGTTGCTCACATAGCTGTAGAACTGCGCAGTATCGCCACTATTCGGCGGAATATTTGCGAAGAGATACTCGCGACCGGTCACGAAAGTTTGCGCAGAAGGGGCAACCGCATCTACACCCATCGAGAAGAATAGATAGCCGGTGGGCGATACCATCCACCATCGGCCATTGGTCTTCGTGGTGTAGTAATAGCCTTTTGCCTGGAAGTGCGGTCCAACAAGCCAACCTCCGTAGCTATCGTAGCGAGTGTTCCCTACGATGCCGTTCTTGTTCACGCCACCACCCTTTACATTAACGTTCGCACTGGTGCCAAATTCGGCGATCCTGGCATTGATTAGGTCCTGCACGGAGTTGATCTTCCCGGTCCAGGTCTCTTTGGCGTACTGGCCGAAATTATCGTCCATGCCTGTCATGAGGGCCGTGAGGTCGTAGGCAGCAAGGAATCGAACGTTGTCGAGGATGATTGTGGAACTGACCGTCGGACCGCGCTGAAATATCTGAAGGCGGCTAACGTTGGTCGGGTCGAACTGTCCGTTGATGAAGGTGGGAATCGTGCGCATCGTGCGATACGGATTCGGCACCGCAGTCATTCCATATGTCTTCACCGGGTCAACGCTGAGTTCACTGCCCAAACGATAGGTCGCGGTGACACCGGCCTCCACAACAATGTCGTGAGACTGAATGTTGCCGTTGATATCAACGAGCGAAACAGCAAGCGGGACGGGGACCGACGTTGGGTTGATTACATCGAACGCTAAGCCACCAGTGGATCCGTAATTATTGAATCCACGCATCATAACTTTCAGCCCGGGATAGGTTCCCTGTCCACTCGCAGGAAACACAACTTGCAGGGCTTGAAGTCCATCGGTTGCACGGGATGTAATGCTGGTTGCCACATTCCCCAACGGCACCAACGCATTCGTTGCCACATCTGCAGAGTTCTCAAAGGAGTTCACCATTTGAGCCTGTGCAGCAGGCACAAGAATCCCCAGGACTGCGCCCAATTGGGCGAGGCGGCACAATAGCCTCCTATTCTTTCTACTACCTTTCATAAAAAAACAACCTCCAAAGAGACAATGGGAATTTTCCAGGTCACATGGCGACACGTGTCCCGAAAACTGCCAGGTTTTGGATGAGCGAATTCCAGAAGCCCCAACAACTGAAACGGATGAACCCCCGTATTATTTTCAGTCGTTCTACCCCTCAAACGTTAGGGGTATATACACTAATTTTACCTGGTTTCGGCGGCTGTCCTATTAACTCGCGTCATTAGTTTTGCGCGCCTTAACCTAACCCTCTCACGGATCTCCTCTTTGTAAGAAGTGCCCGCTGAAGCAGCGACGGCTAGGAAGATGTAAACGTTCGGATAGGTGTCCCACGTGACTGACATAAATGCGATCATGTATGTCGTAATTGTCGCCAGCCACGCATTTCGATCCTGTGCCGGCATTTTCCACACAAGCGAGACGGTGAACGCGATCATGCCAATGAACAGGCTAAAACCAACCAGCCCCAACTCCGTCAAAACCGACAGGAAGGTGTTGTGAGCAATCAGCCCCTGGCCGGTGGAATCCTTGAAAGTCGCGTACGTCTCGATCGCGGGCGCATAGGCCCCCTTACCAACCCCGAGAACCGGGTGACGCTTAAACTCCTCCCAACCCGCGCGCCATAGGTCGGAACGACCCGTCAAGTGGTCTTGGTCGTTTGAGCTGAAGATCGTGGCAATTCGCCCCACCTTCATTTCAAGCTGAGCCGAAGTCGTCCAATCCATTTTCGCCACCCACACCGCCCCCGCGAGCGCGATCAGGACAGTTGCAACGCGGCCCGCCATCGGCATCCTCTTGTAGGTTGTGAGGATAAAGATGAGTCCAGGAGCAAGAGATATGAACCCGCCCCGCGAAGCGGTAAGCACCATTCCGTAGATGCCGACGGGAAGAAGGCTGTAATTAAGGAGGCGCAGAAGCTTCGGGCTTTCTTTCCAAGCAACCGCGAGATGCCAAGCCAAGGGAACCGCCAGCGCGATCGACTGCGCGTTCTCGTTAGGGCTCAGGGAGGTTCCGTACTCACGACCGGAGTAGCCATAGCTCAGGGCGCCCGTATGGAATTTCCACATAAGCACCGCAGCGGTCAAAAAGCCGCTAAAGACAAGGCACTGGTATGCCCACATGGCGTTCCACCGGGTGCGAATCGTATCGTAGATGATCCAGGTGACGAAGAAGTTAATCCCCATCCGGTAGATGTGGGCGTAAGTTTCGTCTTGATCCACCGACCACAGCAAGCTGGCGGCATTCCAGCCAACGAAGGCGGTGAACAGAATCATATAGCCGCCCCACTTCCGCGTTCGCCCCTCGTAATAGAGCGTCCAAAGCCACGAAAGAAAAGCGGGAACTCCCAGAATGCGCGAAGTTGAGCCAAGAACCTCGGAGTCCTCAAATGAAATCTGGAGGCCGATGGTGACGACCGCGTAGATCATTATTAGGATGAAGGTGAGGTTCCTCATTTCAATCTAGCAGCCAAATTCATTTTGCCTCAATTCGTAGACGGCCCGTACCTATTTTCGGCTCCATCTTCTGCCCTCTACCTCCCAATTTCGCCAAACAGCAATTCAGCGTATTCCTGAACGACATGATCGCGCTCAAACCGTCGCCAAGATTCCTTAGGAATATCGATGGGATGGTCAAGCGAGGAGATGATGGCGGTTGCAAGAGCGCTCACATCCCCAACCGGCACAAGCTTGCCGTAACGCCCACCCTCAAGGACCTCATTTGGGCCGCTGGGGCAGTCCGTGGCGACTGCCGGTAATCCGCATGCAATGCCTTCTATCAGCGCGCCTGGCAGCCCTTCCCGGCGGCTTGAAAGAACATAGAGGTCTGAATGAGACATCTCAGCATAGGGGTTCGCGGTAAATCCCGCCAGGTGAACGTCGTCACGCAAGCCAAGTTCAAATACCACCGACTCGAGTTTCGCTCTCTCGTCCCCTTCTCCAAAGATGATAAGCCTCGAGGGCTTCGCTTGGCGCGCAATCTTAAACGCGCGGATAAGAGTTTCGAAGTCCTTCTCCGGTCTCAGCGTCCCTACTGAAATCACCACCGGCCTGTCTTTGTGGACGAGCCAGGCGTGCTTGGGCTCCTCATTCGCCTTCTCAAGCATTGACGCCGTTATGACGGGGTTGAAGATCACGCGAATGCGCGACCGCTCAATCCCCAAAGTGGCGGCAAGGTCCTCGGCAACCCCCGACGAGACGGTCACAAGCCGCGATGCCTTCCTATAAACCGATCGCACCAATTTGGACACAAGGCGGTGCTTCCGGCTTGCGTTCTCGCCCACTTCGATGCTGAAAGTGCTGTGCACGGCGTAAATCACCGGCCCCCGATATCTGGCCCACTTGACCGCCAAAGATGTAATAACATTGGCGTGAGTGAGAGCGGAAATCAAGCCGTCAGGCTTCGTCTTCAAGTAATTGGCAAGCGCTCCGATCGAGGCGAAAGTGCTTGACGCCTCAAACCGCACCACGTTAATCCGGGAGTCAAACGAGCCTAATAGGTTGCCTTCCTCTTTGGCCACCAGCAGATCAACCGTAAAGCCAGCCTCAACAAAGCCTTCCGCCAGATTCAGCGTAACCCGCTCCGCGCCGCCTGGGCGCAGACTCGGTATATACATCGCTACGCGCTTGCCCGTGTTAGCTTCCATCGGGTGTGGCCTCACTTGGGTTTGCTGGCCCAATATGCTTCGCGCCGATGATAATCAGCCAGACATTGGTGACGATGAAGACGATGCAGGCTGCCCCTGAGCCTAGAATCGCCGCCATCACCGCTCCATGCACTCCCCCGTTTGGGATCAGCGAAACTGCGGCGGCGTAGGTCACTACAAGGGTAACGATCATCAGCGGAGTCTGAATGCCGAATTGCCTCATCGCCGTAAGCGATACGCCCTGACAAACCTTCAGATACTCAAATGTGCCCGCCACCAGCATCAAGACGAGTTCGGGACGATATTGGGAGAAAGACTTCTTAAAGAAGAATTGCAGCAGCCAATCGCCAAAGAAGAAAGCACCCGCAACCCCGATAAACCCGGCCGCCAGCGCAACCACGTGCAGCTTCGCAAGGGTGCCGAGAAAGCTCGCCCGATCTCCCGTTCCCCAATACCTTGCAAGCTTAGGGCTGAGCACTTGTCCAAGCGACGTAACCGCCGCGTTGCCGATCATCGGCAGCAGCGCCACTGCGGAGAAGATGCCCACCGCCTCCTTTCCGAGCGACTTGTGGGTAACCAACCGTGTCAAGTAAAGGCTTAGCGAGCCCAGCAGCAAGGAGAGCCCCAAAGGAAGGGCCTTGCGGGCCACCTGCCGCATCTCTGCCCAATTCCAATAGATAGTAACCGTATCTGGTGGTTTCAGGCCATTCATCGCCTTCACGGCGGACGGCCAGTCATACACCAAGGCAACAACACCCGAAGCTGCGGCGGACCCCGCAATGGCCACGAGGGGCTGATGGGTCAACCCAAAGCCTACCGCTAGAAAGATTGGCGAAAGAATGCCCTTCGCTCCCAGCGAGAACGACATCGGGCGCAGATCATCGTGCAATTGGTGGATGCCGTAATAGATGTCGCTTAGGGCATCAAAGAATAGCCCGACCCCAGTAAGCAGCACTGCCGCCGCCTCGATCTGATCCAGCCGAGCCACCGGCGCCATCGCGATGTAAGCGGCAAAAGCAACCCCCATCATTGCCAATCGAACGGCAAAGTAGGTTCCAAATTTGAACTGATGATGGATATCGGTGGTGTAAACCGCCCGCAGATTCATCATCGTGAAGGCAAGAATCGGCTGTGAGTAGGTGACGCCGATTTGGTAGATTCCCAGATTCCTTGCCGCGCTATTCTCAGGACTGAGTTTGGCCAGCAAGATATTCATCAGGAAGTTGCCGGCCGAGTAGACCAGCATTCCGATAAAGGTAACGCTGAAGTTCTTACGTAAGGAAGTAGAACTCAATGATAGAGATTAGGACGCTTCCTTAAAGGTTTTTTTTTCGAGGGCAGCCACATAGTCGTTTCGGTACTCGCCGACTGTCTGGCCGACAAAGTTATTTCCAGCCGACACAAACAGCCGCTCAATGCCCGCAAAAAGCTTGTCCACGCTCTCCTCGTCGGGGGTGTATGGGCTGCCACCAGGCATGAACTCAGAGGAATGGATCATGAACTGGGCGTAGGGCAAGTTGGACTGAAGAACGTAGTTTAAGCTGTCCTTCAAATCCTGCTCATTCCCGTCGATTAGCCGCATACTCCGCGGGGGATCAGCAAGGAGGCAAAGGCGAGCAATCAGCGCATTCCCAATAACCCGTTGACGAAGCCATTTGCCAATCGCATTTTTTGGCGGGACCGTTGTAAACGGCAGCTCCAAAATCGGCAGATTGCCCGGCTTTGTCACATCCTCTTCGCTCAGAAAGTAGGGTTGCTCGGGAGCGTTGAAATAGTAAAGCCCCTTGGCACTTTGGGCATCTGGATCGCGATCGTGCCGATCCCAATTCACGTGGGGAGTAATCGAGCAATCGGCGGTAATTCCCTTCGATGCGAGAATTCGGGCCGTGCGTCCATCTAGGCCCCAGCGGCCGCCGCGGTAGGACACCGGCGTCACACCGATGTTTGTGCGAATTGCTTCGATAACGTAATCCAGCTTGTCGGAAATCAGGTCTTCGCTGAAGTCGTGCAGATAAGGAAGGTAGATATCGTCATTGCGAGTGAGCGGCTTAATTGGTGGCGTGTTCCACGCGTGGATGTGCAGGCCAATTTCGCCCTCGTTTCGCTGCGCAACGCCCCGGGCAAATTCCGCGTAAATCGGGGATTCCGCCATCAGGCTCGTGGTGAGATAAGTGGGCCGGAAACCATACCTCAGGCATAACTCGTGGAAGCGGCCGATATAAGCCGCATTCTTAGTTTGCCTTGCCCCATCGCGGAGCCAAGCGTTATCCTCCTCAACGTCTACCGTGAGGATTAGCGCCGGAAGTTTGGTCATCGACTATCCCGATTGTCGGTAGAAGTGCGGAATGTGATCAGACGAACCTTCAATCTTGTTGAACACTACACCAAGAACGCGAGCGCGCGCCTGTCGCAGCAGGTCCATCGCATAGCGAATTGCGGCCTTCTTCGTTGACCCCACATTAATGACCACCAGCACGCCATCAACAACCTGAGCGAGCGCCTGCGGGTCTGCCGGCGTCACGAATGACGCAGAATCGAAAATAACGAGGTCGTAGCGGTTACGGATGAAGTCGTGGAACTCCTTCATCTGCTCGGAGCTCAAAGCTTCAACCGGGGCTTCAACCGCCCTTCCTGCCGTCATGAGGTGCATGTTCTCGGAATCGCTTGGCCGTACGCACTCTAAGATCTTGTCCTGGAACTGCTTGTGCCAAGCATCGTCCAAAGTCTCCGGCATCGCCACTTGCAGGATGTCGGAAAGGCCTGGAGCTTCCTCAAGACCGAGCTTCGTATGAAGCGAAGACTGACGCAGATTGCCATCCACAAGAATGACCTTCTTGCCGTCGATAGCCATTGCAACCGCAAGGTTATAGGCAAGATCAGTCTTGCCCTCGCGGCGTCCGGCGGACGTGACCATCACCGTCTTCACGGATTGATCCTTCATTGCCGTTAGCAAGTTAGAGCGCAGCACGCGGAAGCTTTCAAATCGGGCTGTGGTCGGGTCAACCTTCGCAAGCGCCTTTCCGTTTCCGGCAGTTGCCCGCAAGGCCGGGATGTGGCCAAGCGGCAGCGCACCGGCGATCTCGTAGGCTTCGTCGGCAGTTCGCACCTTGTCCTCTTTTCGCTCACGCCATCGAACGAGCGGGATCGAGCCGATAAGGCCAATAATCAATCCGCCAAGCGCATACAGGTACCAGTTCGGCTTAACCTGAATCGCTTGGGTGGCCGGAGTAACAACCGTTACCTGGTTGCGAACGCCGTTGCCGCGGATGATGAACTCTTCACGGGCCTTAAGGCGCTGCTGAAGGGTGGTCGTTTCGTCACTCAGCGTCCTGACAAGCTCAAGGTGCGCTCCCTGCGAACCGGTGAACGTCACAAGGTCCTTTTGGGTAGCGTCAAATTCCTGGCTCCGGGCGGCATAGGCCGCGTTCGATGCCGCCTGGCTTGCCCTTGCTCGAATGAGGTCAGCGTCAAGCGTAACCCAAGTCTGGTTAAGGTGCTTGCTGTGGGTGAGCTGCCCATCAGTTGGGAGGCTCGCCATCTCATGCTTTGCTGCAGCAATTCGAGAGTCAATCTCCTTAACCTGATCGGCTTCCTCTGTGTAGCGGGTAAGGAGCGCCTCGCGCTCCGAGTTGAGGTCCGCCAACTGCCCCTGAAGCTTTGCTCGCATCTCGACGTTGGTTGACCGAACATCCTCATCGAGGTACTTCGGCACGTTCTTAAGCTGCGCTTCAAGCGAAGCTACGTCTTCATCGGTCGCCTTCTTTGCCGCCTCCGCATCCCTCATCGATTGCAATGCCCGCGTTACGCGACCAGCTCGATCAAAGGCATCCGACTCGGCGCCGGTGACTCGATTCTCCTCACGATACTTCTGAAGCTTCTTGCCGAGGTCCTGGACCACCAACCTCTGCTTTTCAATGAGGTTATCAAGGAACTGAACGGCATTTTCGCTCTGCTTCTTGACCAAGTCGTTCAAATAGGTTCGATAGGTGTTCGCAACCTGGCCGGCAACCTGCTGGGCAGCGTTCTGGCTCTTGGAGTCGATGGCAATTTCAAGAACCGAGGTCGGGCCGACTTCACGCACAACGATCTGCGGGTCGGTTTTGAGAGTCGCCTGATCCTGCTGCAGAGTTACGCCGACATCGTTGCAAGCGCGGCTCAGCATGTCGATACCCTGCAGTACTTCAATTTGGGTGGGAACGTCGGGAATGGGCGACGGCGACGCGATAATCTGCATCGGATCTGGTTCCGCACTGCCCTGGAATGCGGGAGTCTTACCCGCAACAAACAGCCTTGTAAATGACCGATATTCCGGCGCGGTTAACGCAGCCAGGCCAAGCCCCATACCGAGGGTGATCAGCGTAAGGCCAACAACCCACCAGATCTGTCGGCGCATGACAATGCCGAGTTCTTTAAGCGAAACGTCCGTTTGACTTCGCGAGGACATATATGAATTCCCTTCCAGACGCGAAGGGCTTTGATAGACTTCTTCAACCACAGGCTTTCTATTCCGACGATTGGAAGTCTACCAAGGCACCTTCAGCTAATAGACATTGTCGGAAAATCTATTCGCATGCTTTTACCAAATTGCGGGTTTTTCTAGGATTCCTTGAGCCTGGCGCATTTCTTGATGACATTCCCACGGAACCCGGCATATTGAAAATTCGTTATGCTAAGGGTAGCGACGGTACACTGCATTAAATTCAAATGAGTCTAGACGCCATCTCAACCGGAGCAGGGCAAGTTAAGCCTGCAGAGTCGGAAAACTCCCACGAGTGGAAAAGGATTCTTACATCCGAACCCGCCATGCTCGCGGGAATCGCCCTCCTTGGCATCCTCCTCGCCTTCGGGCCGTTCATCAAGCGAATGATGGACTTCTGGTTCGAAAAGGACTCCTATTACAGTCATGGCCCCCTCATTCCTCTTATCAGCGCATACGTTGCCTACTGCAACCGAGACAAGCTACGCACGATTCCCTTCAAGCCGCAGTATTGGGCGCTTGCTCCACTCGGCGTTCTGATGTACTTGGTCTGGGCGGCAAACGTAACCTACCAAGACGCCGGCCTTTCCTTCCTATTCATCGCCGTACTGATGAACACCACCCTCATCATCGGCGGCTGGCGCTGGCTCAAGGGTCTATTTCTGCCAATTTCGTACCTGATCTTCGCGATGCCCACCTGGGGCACGGTTATCGATACCTACACCAACCCGCTTCAGTCCCTCTCAAGCAAGGTGGCGTTCACCATCCTGAACGTGCTGGGCCTTCGCCCCACGATGATCGATACCACGAACATCGCGCTGAACAACTTTAACTTCACCGTCGGCGTCCCCTGTAGCGGCCTGAAGCTGGTGCTGTCAGTCACCGCGTTCATGATCTTCTTCGCCCTCATCGCGAGGCTGCGGTGGTTCTATAACGTTCTCCTGTTCATCACCATCCTCCCGCTCTGCCTTTTCATCAACGGCCTGCGAATCGCCATGATCGGGATCGTCGGCAACGCCTTCGGCCAGGCCACGGGCATGGCGTTCCACGATTACAGCGGCTACATCGCCCTTATCGTCTGCTTCCTCATTCTCAGCAAACTCACCCGAGCAATGGGGTGGAAATAACCTATGAAGCGTCTTCCTGTCATTCTCATTTGCTGCGTCATGCTCGTCGGCGCGTATGCAACGAACTTCCTTAAACGAGAATCCATCAGCCGATCCGAGGACTGGGTTGCCCAGCAGTGCCCCACTACCGTCGGCAAGTACCGCATGATGGATTCCTACAAGATGGACCAGCTGGTTTATGACACGCTTGCCCCGTTCGGAATCGTTTGCCACCACTACACCGATGGCCGCAAGATATTTGATGTCGTCGTAATCGCAAGCGCCTCTCCGAAGTCCTTCCACGACCCTCGAATCTGCTTTAGCAGCCAGGGCCTTGAGCTAATGGAAGAGAAGAACATCGTCATCCATTCCAAAACCCACGGCGAAGTACCGATGACGCTCGTGAAGATCAAGGAAAATGGCTTGGACCTTTACTCGGCCTACACCTACAAAGGGCCAAGCGGCATGATCGCCACCCCGAAAGGCTTGATGAAGGACCTGTTCCTCACATCCCTAAAGAAGTTCCACACTCAGGAAGGCGTGTTCCTGCGCTTTATTGCCAAGTACCCGGCTCCAACGGAGAAGGAACTGAGCGAGTTCATCACGGAATATCTGGACGCCGCTAGCGCGAGCAGCAACGGCTACCTTTAAGCCCGGAAGAACTCAACCGTTCGCGCGATGCCCTCTTCAAACGGGGTTTGCGCCTGGAACGCAATCAGCTCTTTAGCCCTTTCCACAAGCGCGCTGGAATGGCGGATGTCGCCTTCCCTAGCCGGACCGTGCTGGACTTCGCTCTTGGTTCCCGAAGCAGCCATCACCGCTTCGGCAAGCTGCTTTAGGCTCATCGTCTTGCCGGTGGCGACGTTAATCGGTACGCCGTCCCCACCTTCAGTTTCCATGGCGAGCAGATTCGCCTTAACCACATCGGCAACGTAGATAAAGTCGCGAGTCTGCTCCCCATCTCCAAGAATCTTCATCGGATCGCCCCTCAACGCCCAATTGATAAACAGGCTGATGACGCCCGAATAAGGGCTTCCGGGGTCTTGTCTCGGACCGTAAACATTGAAATACCGCAGCGCGAATCCGCCAACTCCATAAAGCCGTTGGTAGGCGAAAAGGCACTGCTCACCGTAAAGCTTCTGAACGCCATAAGGTGAAAGCGGGTGGAGCGGCTTCTCCTCCTCGTGGGGCAGCACTTCATTCTCGCCGTAAACCGCCGCCGAGGAACTAAAGACAACCCGCGCGCCGTTCAACCGGGCGGCCTCCAGCACGTTCACCACCCCCCGCGAGTTCACCTCGTGAGATTGCAACGGTTCTTTCACCGTCAGCGGCACGCTCACCACCGCGGCAAGATGGAAAATCCCCGCGCAGCCCTTCGCCAGGCCCAGAAGCGTGTCGAAATCCAGCACGGAAGCCTGTGCGAACTCGATTCGATCCATCACTGGCTGCAGATTGTGCAAATGGCCGGTCGAGAGGTTATCGATAACCTTAACCTGCGCGCCCTGCGCTAGCAAGGCATCGACCAAGTGGCTGCCGATAAACCCAGCGCCACCGGTTACAAGAAAAGTCTTGCCCGCAAGCTCCATCACTCCACCGTGACGGACTTGGCGAGGTTGCGAGGCTGATCAATCTCGTGCCCGTTCAGTCTGGCTACGTGGTAAGCAATGAGCTGGTAAGGAATCGCCGAAAGCAGCGCCGTCAGGAACGGGTGGCTGCAGGCAGGAATCTTCAGAGTGCTCTCAGCGGCTTTCTCCATGATCGAATCATTCTCGGTTGTAATCGCGAGAATCGTTCCGCCTCGCGCCTGAACTTCCTTGAGATTGCTCATGGTCTTGTCCACGTGGTACGGGTCGGTGGCGCCAAAGATCGCGACTACGCCTTGCTGCACCAGCGCAAGCGGACCGTGTTTCATCTCACCTGCCGGTTGCTCCTGAGTGGGAATGTAGGCAATTTCCTTAAACTTCAGCGCGCCTTCCATCGCCACATAAGCATCCGCGCCGCGCCCAAGGAAGAAGCAAAGGTTCGTGTCCTTGATTCGGCGGCAAAGCTGCTCAATCTGCGGCTCCAGCAAGAGGCACTTCTCGGCAAGTTCCGGCATCCGTACCAGGTCGTCCACCCATGACTTAACCCTTACACCTGCCGTTTCCTGAATCTGGGCGATGTACAGCGCCAGCAGCGTCAGCACCGTCACCTGAGCGGTGTACGCCTTGGTGCTTGCCACGCTGATTTCCGGCCCCGCCTGAGTAAATATCGTGCGATCGCATTCGCGGGCAATCGAAGAACCCACCACGTTCACGATGCCAAGCGTTCTAATCCGTCGTTCCTTGCAAAGCCGTAGCGCAGCCAAGGTATCTGCCGTCTCACCGGATTGCGAGACGAAGATGGCAAGCGATTTCGGCGAGAGAATCGGATCGCCGTATCGAAATTCGCTTGAAAAGTAAACATCAGTCGGCAGACGGAGCAGCTTTTCGAACAAGTATTTGCCCATCAGCCCCGCGTGATACGCGGTGCCGCAGGCGATGATGTTTACGCGGTCGATATCCGACCAAACGTGCTCGCTGAAAACGTGCTCCAACCGCACATGGCCCTGCTCGTCGATACGGCCGGCAATCGCTTGGCGGATGACTTGCGGCTGCTCATGGATCTCTTTGAGCATGAAGTGCTCGTAACCGCCACGCTCCGCGGCGGCGATATCCCACTCGATGTGCTGCTCCACCACCGGAACGTCGCGCCCGTCGCCATCAACAATGCGCACCCGCTCCGGAGTCAAGACGACGATGTCGTTCTCTTCCACAATCACCACGCGACGGGTGTAAGGCAATAGCGCCGGAATGTCGGAAGCCAGCAGGTTCTCATGCTCGCCGAGGCCGACAACCAGCGGGCTCGCGTTGCGAACAGCGACAATCTTGTCTTCCTCTCGCTTGCTGACCACGACCATGGCAAAAGCGCCGCGCAGACGCTTTACGCCAAGCCGAACCGCTTCTTCCAGCGGAACGCCTTTGTCGTACTCCTCGCCAATCACGTGCGCTGCAATTTCAGTGTCGGTTTGCGAATGGAACGTGTGGCCGCGGGACATGAGCTCATCTCGCAGGTCCAGATAATTCTCGATGATGCCGTTGTGGATAATCGCCACGTTTTCAAAGGCATCGTAGTGCGGGTGCGCGTTGATGTCGGTCGGCGCGCCATGAGTAGCCCAGCGCGAGTGGGCAATCGCCTGATGAGCATCCGTCGGGACTTCGCCAAGCATCTTGCCAAGCTCACTCAGCTTGCCCGCGCGCTTGATCACCGCGATGTTTCCGTTGTCTCGGTAGGCGATGCCAGCGCTGTCATAACCTCGGTATTCCAGTCTCTTTAGCTGATCGTAAACTACTTCAACTGCGTTTCGAGGTCCGACATAGCCAGCAATTCCACACATATCAATTAGGATGGCACGAAATCAATTTCGTTTCTCTCACTTCATAACAACGCTCAGTTCGTCATAATTCCCACTGTGCTGGCTGCTTACATCAAGTTACTGCGCCCAAAGCAGTACTCGAAGAACCTGTTGGTGTTTGCCGCCCTCCTCTTCACCGGCAACTTCAGCAACATCGATCAGGTAATCCGGGCGCTCATCGCCTTCCTGGCCATGTGCATGGCCAGCTCTGCCACCTATATCATCAACGATCTCATCGACCTTGAGCGAGATCGCGCCCACCCGGTTAAGAAGAATCGCCCGATCGCCTCCGGCAAAGTCAGCCCGAAGCTTGCGATCGCGATTGCCGCGCTCCTCTTCATCGGCGCAGTTGCGATTGGCGTTTATCTGAACAAGGCAAGCGCGGCATTGATCGCCTTCTACGCGATCATGCAGGCCGCTTACAACATCCGCCTTAAGCACATCGCCATCTCCGATGTCTTCGTCATCTCCCTCGGCTTCATCCTACGCGCCACCCTTGGCGCGGCAGCGGTGGGAGTCGCCATCTCCGGTTGGCTATTGCTCTGCACCGGCGCCCTCGCCCTCATGCTCGGCTTCGGAAAGCGACGACATGAGTTCCTGCTCCAAGGAGATGAGCGGGGCTCAAGCCGCGAAGTATTGAAGCAGTACACGCTGGAGTTGCTGAATAACCTCGTAGTCAGCACCGCCACCAGCGCAGCGCTTTGCTACGCAATCTACGTGATGGAAAGCACGAACGCGCGCAACCACCCCCTCCTCATCTTCACCGTCATCTTCGTGGCATACGGAGTCTGCCGATACCTCTATCTCATCTTTGGTAAGGGCGAAGGCGGCGAGCCAGAGACCTTGCTCGTGACCGACCCCCATATTTGGGGCACAATTCTCGGGTTCGTGATCATCGCGGTCATCGCGATCAAGTTCCCATATCACTTCCCTATGGTAGAACTCTCACCGAAATGAGTTATTCGACCGCCATCGTCGTCGGCGCCTCGTCCGGAATCGGGGAAAACCTGGTCTGTCAGCTTGCCGAGAGCGGATGCAAAGTCGCCGCGGTCGCCCGACGAAAGGAACTGCTGGATGCACTCGTCGCCGAGTTCCCTGGCAAGGTGCTGGCATATCCGCACGACGTAACGAATTTCGATGAGGTCCCCAAGCTCTTTGCGAAGATCACACAGGAGCTTGGCGGGCTCGATCTCATCATTTACGCCGCTGGCGTAATGCCCGCCGTCGCGGAAACTGAATTCAACTTTGAGAAGGACCGCGAGATGGTGGATGTGAACGTCCTTGGCGCGATCGCATGGCTTAACCAAGCGGCAACCCGCTTCGAGAACACCCAGTCGGGAACCATCGTCGGCATCGGCAGCGTTGCCGGAGACAGAGGTCGTCAGGGTCAGCCGGTTTACAACACCACCAAGGCAGCATTGGCAACCTACATGGAGGCGCTTAGAAATCGACTGGCCAAGAAGGGAGTGAAGGTGGTGACCATCAAGCCGGGTCCAACCGAAACCCCGATGACCGCCAACCTGAAAGGCAAGATGATGAAAGCCGATACCGCCGCCAAGCTGATTCTTGAGAAATCCAACAAGACGGGCGAACACTATTTGAAGCCGGTTCACTGGCTCATCTTCCTCATCATTCGCAACATCCCTAGCCCGGTCTTCCGCAAACTCAAAGTATGAGCGCCACCATCATCTCTCCGGAAAGAATGACCCGGCTCACCGGGTTCGGAATGCTGAGCGCAGGCGACGGCTACCTATTCCGCCCAATTTCCGTTGAGGATGTCCAAGATGTGATCCGCGCGGCAAGCGATGCCGGATTCAAAATCACCCAACGCGGCAGCGGTCGAAGCTACGGCGATGCCAACGTCGGCCACGAAACCGTAATCCTCGACATGACGCGCATGAAGCGCATCCTTCACTGGGATCGCCACACCGGCGTTCTGGAATGCGAAGCCGGGGCCACCATCGAAACCCTTTGGCGATTCGCCATCGAAGAAGGCTACTGGCCACCGGTGGTTAGCGGCACCATGTACCCAACTCTTGGCGGCGCGCTCGCCATGAACATCCACGGCAAGAACAACTTCTGCCAAGGCACCTTGGGCGAGCATGTCTTAGAAATCGAAGTCGTCGATGCCCAAGGCGCAGTATTCAACCTCACCCCGAAAGATGAGCTTTTCTATGCGGTGATTTCTGGCGCGGGGCTGATGGGAGTGGTCACCAAGGTGAAGCTCCAGATGAAGAAGATTCACAGTGGCGACCTCAAGGTCTTCGCCCGCTCCATCCCAAACCTTGAGGCGCAATTCGAGGCGTTCGAGCAGTTTGAGCACGAAGCGGACTACATGGTGAGCTGGATCGATTGCTTCCCAGGCGGAAAGCAAACCGGTCGCGGGCTCTTCCACGCCGCCTGGTACGCCGATGGCCCAATCTCAACCCTCCGACCTGAGCACCAAGACCTTCCTGACACTGTCCTAGGCCTGCTACCCAAGTCGGTCGTCTGGCGGGCGCTAAAGATTTTCAGTACGCGCTTCGGCATGCGCAGCATCAATACCGCCAAGTTCTACGCAAGCAAGTACTTGGGCAACGAGGCCACCCACACTCAGAGCCTCGTCGCCTTTTCTTTCCTGCTGGACTACGTCCCGAACTGGCGATGGGCTTACAAGCCATGCGGCTTCATCCAATATCAATCCTTCGTGCCGAAGGAGCATGCCCCGCTGGTTTTCCAAAAGCAGCTTGAACTTCAGCAGGCTGCCGAGATCGAATCCTATCTCGGAGTCATGAAGCGCCATCGGCCTGATAAATTCCTGCTCAGCCACGCCGTCGACGGCTACTCGCTTGCGCTTGATTTCAAGGTCACCGAGGACACGAAACAGAAGGTTTGGGACCTCGCCCACCGGATGAACGACATCGTCCTTGATGCGGGCGGACGGTTCTACCTGGCCAAGGACAGCACCTTGCGCCCCAGCGACGTCAAGCGATATCTCGGCGAAAACGCCTTGCGCAAATTCGCCAAGTTCCGCGACGAGATGGACCCCAACAAGATATTCACCAGCAGTCTGGCGGAACGAACCGGACTTGCCGACCCGCAATCGCTACTTGCTAACAGTTAGGCGGGTACGCTTGAACCATGGCTAGCACCCTCGTGCTGATGTTCCCCGGGCAAGGCTCTCAGAAGCCAGGCATGGGCGCAGATTTCTTTGATCTTCCAAGCACTGCGGAGATTCTCGATACCGTCTCCGACGCCGTAGGCAGCAACGTCAAAAGCTTGCTAACGGAAACCGACGAAGACACCCTTCGCGAAACCGACAACGCGCAGCTTGCTCTTTACACATGTGGAGTCCTAGCGGGCAAAGCGCTGTTAGCCGATCCCGGCGTTCGCAGCCAAGTCCTGGCGATGGCGGGCCACTCGATTGGCGAATACGCCGCCCTCGCGGTGAGCGAGGCGATCTCCATCGAAGATGGAGCCAAGCTGGTTCAGCAGCGCGGATTTCTGATGGCGAATGCGGGCGCGAACCGATCCGGCGCGATGTCCGCAATTCTAGGTCTAGAGCGAGAGCAGCTGGAGGCAGTCTGCCGAGCGGCTTCCACAGACGGCGAAGTCGCGACCATCGCAAACGACAACTGCCCCGGCCAGATCGTGATCAGCGGCGATACCGCCGCCGTCCGCCGCGCCGACGAGCTCGCCAAAGAAGCTGGCGCTAAGCGCGCCCTGCCCCTCAACGTTAGCGGCGCGTTCCATAGCCCATTGATGGCGGAAAGCGCTCGGGAAATGCGAAAGGCGCTAGATGAAGTCGACTTCGCTAAAGGCTTTGCGCCAATAGTTTCCAACGTCACCGCCCAGGCGGTGCGAGATGCCTCCCAATGGCCGAGCCTACTAGAGCAACAGCTTGAAAACCCCGTCCGCTGGACCGAATCGGTGCAAGCCCTTTCCGCGATGGGCGCGACGATCTACATCGAATGTGGCGTCGGTGAGGTTCTGTGCGGGCTTGTGAAGCGAACGATCAAGGACGCCACCACGATGGCGGTTCACGACCTGATGTCGCTGGAAAAGGCAAAGGGCGCGCTTGGAGTAGCTCATGCGGTTTAAGGATCAGGTCGTCATCGTAACCGGCGCGAGCCGGGGCATTGGTCGCTCGATCGCAGAAGGCTTCGCCGCCGAAGGCGCAACCGTAGTCTGCGTGGCCACAACCGAAGCCAACGCACGCCAAACCGCCGATGCGATTGGCAGCAAGCACGCCTTTGGCTGCGACGTTAGCGATTCTGCCGCAGCCGATGCTGTCATCACCGAAGTCGCGGGCAACATCGGTGTGCCCAGTGTGCTTGTGAACAACGCGGGCATCACCCGCGATGGCCTCCTGATGCGCATGCGCGACGAGGACTGGGATCGCGTCATCGCCGTGAACCTGAAGGGCGCTTTTAACTGCATCCGCTCCGCCTCCCGCCACATGATGAAAGCCCGCTACGGGCGCATCATCAACATCAGCAGTGTGGTGGGTCTCCACGGCGCGGCCGGCCAGGCGAACTATGCCGCAAGCAAGGCGGGCCTTATCGGCCTTACGATGGCGGTCGCCAAAGAGCTGGGTTCGCGCAGCATCACCTGCAACGCGGTCGCGCCTGGGTTCATCGAGACAGACATGACGGAGACCCTTCCCGCCGATTTTCGCGAATACGTTGAGAAGAACGCCCCTGCGGGCCGCCTTGGCAAGCCGGGCGATATCACCCCCGCCGTCATGTTTCTCGCCTCGCCGGAAGCCGCCTACGTCACTGGGCAAACGCTTACCGTCGATGGCGGACTGATGCTTTAGCCGCTGGCGAACGTCCTCACATCAATGATGTGGAGAACCCGACTCGCCGCGTCCCTCGCCTTGCTATGCGCCCTTGCGGCAACATGCTTGCCCCGGCAAGGCAGTGAAGGATTCCACCGCTTCGCCCCCGCTAACGGCCCGTTTAGCTTCGACGTCGTAGAAGACCTCAAGCCGACGGCGGGCGAGCCAGACGTTCGCGAGTGGATGTCGGTTAGACCGGAATGCCAAATTGCCGCTCGCATCATCAACGAGCATAAGACGGAAACCGAAAAGACCGCCGCCGAGTACACCGCGAGTCTGAATCAGGACAACAAGGACGCAAAGGACTTCAAAGCGACGACGCTGCCCTATGTAGTGAACGGCGTCTTCGGACGGCTGGTCAAGGCCACCTTCAAGTCTGCCGGAGTCACCAACTATCGAGACTGCCTCCTAATCGGAACGGCGCAGGCACTGTATGTCCTTGAAGTTGGTGCTTCGAATGAAGCCGTGGCGGACCACGTCATTGGCTCCGCCACCCTCACCATGCCTCGTATCGCCAACGAGTTGGTCGAGACAGGCTTTAAGGGCTCTGATCTGCGCGTCCTCACCTTTCCCGGTTCCGAATCCACCTCCAGCGGCCCGGAAGACCCTCTTGAGTCGACCGAGACCGTCCAGTACATCGCCAAAAGCGGCGCAGTGGTTATGAGCAGCATCTTCGAGGTTTACAAGCCGGACGCGCCGATGTCCCTCGACACCATCATGGGGCTGACCGTCTCCGAAATCGCCAAAGCCGCCGGCGCGGAGGTCAAGGTTTTGAACCAAGGCTTTGGGGTCGAAAAGGAAGGCAGAGGCTATTGGGTTGCCTACACGCTCAAGCTGCCCGAGACAAGCGTAGAATGCTACGTCATCGGCGTGCATCGCGGGCATACGCTGCTCATCCAAAACGTGGCGCTGCTGACGAAGGACGAGCAAATCCGCTCGCTTGCGCAGCAAGCCATGAACTCGTATCGCCTGTTCGATAAATAACCCTCCCGGTACACTACGCTAGTGGCAGATACGCTATGCGGATTGAATCGCGAGGAGATCGCAAGGCTCCTGGGCAACCGCAAGGACGCCGAGTGGCGCGGAAAGCAGATCGCCCACCACATTTACGGCCGCGCGGCGGATTCCTACGACCGGATGAACGACGTGCCCCAAGACCTGCGGGCGATGCTCTCCGAGACCCCAATCACCAACCTGCAAATCGCCAAGCACTTGAAAAGCAGCGACGGCGTCGAGAAACTGCTGATGCACACCGGCGATAACCAAGTCTTCGAGTGCGTGCTGCTGCCCTACAAAGATCGCGTGAGCTGCTGCCTGAGCAGCCAGATCGGCTGTCCGATGGGCTGCAAGTTCTGCGCCACCGGCCTTGGCGGGTTCGACCGCAACCTCACCCCTGGCGAGATCGTGGGTCAATACCTTGCCCTCCAACGCCTGACGACAAGGCGAATCAGCCATGTCGTCTTCATGGGCATGGGCGAGCCGATGCTGAACCTGCAAAACCTCATAAAAGCCATGCGGCTACTGCACGACGAGGTCGGCCTCAGCTACCGCCATCTCACGGTTTCCACCGTTGGGCTCGTGCCGCAAATCAGAGAGCTTGCGCAGGAAGGAATGCCTATCCATCTGGCCCTCTCGCTCCACTCGCCGCTCGATTCCGTGCGAAACCGCCTGATGCCGGTAAACCACAAGTGGCGCGTGCGAGAAGTCGTGGACGCTATGCGAGATTACGCGCGAATCACCGGACGCAAGGTCACCTTCGAGTACCTGCTGATCAAAGAAGTGAACGACACTCCCGAGCAGGCTGAAGCGTTATCTAAGTTGGTGAAAGGCTTCCCGAACGTGGTCAACCTGATTCCCTTCAACTACGTGGATACCGAGCAGGGCTTCCGCCGCCCAGAGCGCGCGCGAGTGCAAGCCTTCCGCCGCATCTTGGAAGCCAGGCGCGTTAACGTAACCGAACGCCAAGAGCGCGGCCACGACATCGCAGCCGCCTGCGGCCAGCTTGCCGGTGAGCACAAAGGGAAATTCGCAAGGAGGAACAAAGGATCCGCCTTACCGCTTGCCTCTTCATAGCTTGCGCCTTCGCTCTTCAAAGCTGCGGGCGCTCAACCAAGACTGCGACCGTCCCCTCAAAGCCACCTGAAATGCCTGTAATCACAATTGGCTCGGGCTCGGGCGAAGGGACTCGCTACATCGAATCCGCTAAGGGACGCGAAGCCGCCTGGTCCGCCAAGTGGGACGGCGCAAACGTCACGTTTGAAAACGGCGGCATCGCGGGCACAATGAAGGGCGTTGAGGGCGATATCTACACGGACAACGTCGCCACCACCCACTTCATCTCTGAGGATGGCGAAGCCGAAAAGGGTACTGCCGTGCTCCGCCTCAGCGGCAACGTTAAGGTACATTGCAAGCAGCCGGAGGCAGTGCTGACCTGCAATTCGCTGGAATGGGACCCGCGCACGCACGTCATAAAAGCCAAGGGCAATGTTTCGCTGAATAGCGATCGATTTCAATTCGGCGTTTTCGCCGAGCTATGGTCGAATGCCGACCTCACCCTCGTCTCTACTCCAGACTATTTCAAGAACGTTAAATGAAGCCGATCACCGTTACCGCTGCCGCCCTCATCGCCGTTTCCGCGGTGGGCATCCTCAATCAAGGGTCGCTCAAAGATAAGACCGGGCGCTTTTCCATTCAGAACTTCACCAGCGGCAGCATTAGACGCAACAAGCAGGATAAGTCGCAGAGCTTTCGGGTGAAGGGTAACCCGGTTATCATCACCACCAAGCCATCCGGCCCTGCTAGCGTCTCCATGATCGTTGCGAAGGCTCCCGAAGCAGCCGGTACCGCCGTGGATAGCGGCAATGGATTGGAACTTCAGCAGGCAACCCTCTCCGGCGGGATGACGATTGAAGCCACTCAGCCCCAAGGCAAATCAACGATCTCCGGCCAGCAAGGCGATTTCAAACAGCTTGCCGAAAAGGCCGTGATCACCGTCACGCCCAAGTGCACGGCCGTAGTCACAAGGCCGCAAACCACGTTGAATGTTGCGGGGGCAAAATCGGTGTTCACCCTTATGGGCAAGCTGGCGCAGGCGGAAAAGAACCGCGATTACACGCTTGACGTGGATGGCCCCTGCTCAATGGACTATCACCAGGCGGGCGCAACCTCCAAAGGCGTCCCAACAAAGACGAATGTGCATGCCACCGGTGACCATCTCTCGGCCACGCCAAGGCAAATCAAGCTGGACGGACACGTTCACCTCACGGGCAACGATCCCACGCTCTTTGGCGAAAGCACCTTCGATAGCGTCGTCATCGATCTTGACGAGGCGGGCGAAATCTTGGAAATCAATTACTACGGGAATCCTGGCACCGCGATTATTGCCCCTGCCCCCGGAGGCGGAGGCCGCAAGCGTTGAAGATCACTGCCACCAAGCTTGAAAAGCAGTACAAGAAGCGCCCGGTTGTGCGCGGTGTTAGCTTCACCGTTAACCAAGGCGAGATCGTGGGCCTCCTCGGCCCGAACGGCGCCGGCAAAACCACCACGTTTTACATGGCCACTGGCCTCGTAAAACCGAACGACGGCAGCGTGCATCTGGACGACGAAGACATCACCAAGTGGCCGATGTATCGCCGCGCCCGCGCCGGTGTTGGATACCTGCCACAGGAAGCCAGCGTCTTCCGAAAGATCAGCGTGGAAGACAACCTGCGCCTGGTTATGGAGCTCACTGGGTTTTCCAAGGCCGAGATGGACCAACGAGTTCACGAGCTTGCCGAAGACCTCCACATCACCCAGATCCTTCAGCGCAACGCGGGCGTACTATCCGGCGGTGAACGCCGCCGCGTGGAGATTGCGCGCGCGCTGGCGACGACTCCCAAATTTATTCTGCTGGATGAGCCGTTCACCGGCATCGATCCGGTCACGATCGAAGAAATTCAGCACATCATTTTCAAGCTGAAAGATCGCCACATCGGCATCCTGATTACAGACCACAACGTTGCCGCCACGCTGCGCATCACCGACCGTAATTACATCTTGGTCGATGGCGAAATAATTGCCGAAGGCAAGGCAAAAGATATTACGGAGAACCCGCTTGTGCGGAAACACTACCTTGGAAGCCAGTTTGGCGCCCATGCTCCGTACACCCACCGTGTGCGCGAGGAGGACGACGTCCCCGAGTGAAGAAACTGGACCGACTGATCTTTGTCGAGATCGTTGGCCCGTGGGTGTTCGGGGTGGCGATGTTCACCCTCCTCATCATGGCGGGGCAATATCTGTTCGCGCTGACCGACTACCTGGTGCAGGGTATCCCGCCTGCCACCGTTCTTGAACTCACCGGCCTCTATATGCCCGGCATCATCGCTAAAACGTTTCCGATGGCGGTGCTGCTTGCCACTCTGCTTGGCTTTGGGCGTCTGAGCGGTGATAGCGAAATCGTTGCGATTCGGGCAGGCGGCATTAGTCTCTTTCGCATCATGCAGCCGGTAGCGATATTTGCGCTCGGAATCGCCATTCTTAGTTTCGCCGTCGATGAGCTCCTTGTTCCCGCCGCGGCAAGGGAATCGGAAGCCATCAAGGCATCCATCGCCAAGACCCTCGATGTAAAGAGCGTGAACCCGATCAGCCAGCCAATCATGCGAGACGGCTCGCTTGTGGGGCAAATTGTCGCCCAAGACTTCGTGCCCGGCAGCATGACCATGCGCGGCGTAACCGTCGTGAGCTACGACAAGGACCGCAAGCCGCTGTTTTACATGCACGCAGATGAACTTGTCTTTGACCCAACCGAGATCAAGAGCGGCCAAGGTTGGAGGATAAGAGGCAAGGCGCAACTGCTTTCGGCGGATGGCCAAAACCGCCTTGAAATCTCGAACGGAGCTTGGCCCGAGAACGTGGCGGGGCCCACCCAAACCCCAACCGATTTGCTCGCGTCCAAAACGAACTCGATGGACAACTTCAGCTTGACGCAGCTCGGGGAAAAGATCCAGACGTTGAAGGCGCAAAAGGACGTCGAGCCGACCCGCATACGCAACCTACAGTTCTTCTATTGGAACAAGATCGCCCTTCCCCTCTCCGCCCTTGTCTACGGCCTTCTCGGGGCGCCGCTTGGAATACGTGGCCACCGGGCAAGCACTGCGTCAGGATTTGCACTGTCAATTGGAATTATCTTTGGATACATAACGCTTGCGAACCTTCTTAACGTCTATTCAATGGGTGGCTTGCTTCCCGCCTTCGTGGCGAGTTTGGCCCCCGTAGGAATAGGCCTGATTGCATCGGGCGTCATCATCTGGCGAAGGAATGCCTAAACTTTGGATTTAACGAGCGCTTTCTTTCTGATATTGATCGTGATGCTGGGCGGCATTATTGCGATCATTGCAGACCGTCTCGGGCGCAAGCTGGGCAAGAAGCGACTTTCCATCTTCGGATTGCGGCCGAGGCAGACCGCCGAAATCATCACCGTTGGCGCGGGCATCCTCATTACGCTCGTGACCCTCATCGTTATCCTTGTCGCGAGCAGCGACGTTCGAATCTGGCTCACTCAAGGTCGTCGGGCCATCATCGAACGCGACAGCCTGAAGAAAGAAGTGGGGCAACTTCAACAGCAAAGGCAGGACATTTCCGATTCAAACAAGCGGGCACAGGACCTTGCGTTTCGTCTTAACCACGACCTCGACACGAAGAAGACGGAAGTCCGCCAGATAAGCGAGCAGCGCAACGCGCTGCAAAAGAGCACTGCCGTTCTGCGAGCGCAAGTTGGCGGACTCAGGGCGAAGATCGAACAGACCCGTGTGAGTCTGAAGTCTTCGCAAGCAAAGCTCAGCGCATCCCTAAGCCGCCTGAAGGTCGTGCAAGACAGCTACGATGCGATTGATCGCCGTTACAAGGTTCTTGATAAGCAGATCCGCGAAGCCAACGAGTGGAACCACCGATTGGATACGGACAACCAAAAGCTGGACGCTTCCAACAAGACCCTGGGCCGAACCAACCAAGCGCTGATGGACCAACGGGCCTCCCTTGAGGCCCAAAAGGATCGCCTTGCCCAAGATATTGAGCGCACGAAAGTCGAGGGAGACCAACTCCGGGCCGAAGTCGCAAGCCAGAAAGAGAAGCTCGAGGAACTCGGCGGGCAATTAGCACAGGTCGAGAGCGCGCTCCAATCGTCCCTCAATAACAGCCGCCTCACCAGCCTCATGTTCCGGCGCGGGGAGGAAGTTGCCAGGCTTACAATGCCTGAGGGTGTTATGGACGAGCAGATGGGCAACTATATCCAGAGCCTTCTCCGGGAAGCTCGGCTTTCGGCGGAGTCTCGCGGAGCGAAGGCGACTTCCGCCAACCCATCGGCTGGGCTCTTCCCGCGTCAGTCGGGGAGCCTCACTATCACGACCGAGATGCAGACCGACGCCCTCGTGAATTACCTGAAGGGCAAGAAGAAATCCCAACTCCTGGTTGCCTACTCTCTCCTGAACTCGTTCGAAGGCGAGCCGGTGGCGCTTGGCGTTCGCATCTATGATAACGACGTCATCTTCCACGCCGGCCAGGTAGTCGCGGAGGTGCGCATGAACGGCCGCTCGGAGCAAGAGGTATTGGTCGCTCAACTTGACGACTTCCTGAAGGTTAGGGTGCCGGATCGAGCCCAAAAGGCCCACATGGTTATCCCGCCGGGAACCGAAAAGACTTTCGCCTACGTTTCTGAAGCAGATAAGCTTCAGCTAATCCTTTCGATGAAGAAGCTGGATCAGCCGTTCAAACTGGTCGCCTACGTTACCGAAGATACTCGTGCAGGTGATCCGCTTAAGCTAAGCTTTAGAATCAGATAGACGTTATGGTCCTTCCTACTCGAACCGTTCTTGCCGTTGACCCCGGAAGCTCAAAGTGCGGCCTTGCCATCGTTCATCGGGACGATAAAGGCAAGATGTCGCTGCTTTGGCGCACCATCTGCCCCCTGGTGGAGCTCACGCCGGCAATCAATCTGGCTTACGCAGACCACCCTTTTGACCTCGTCATCATCGGCAGCAGCACCGGCTCGCGAGAAGTCACGCGCATCGTGAAAGAAGCATTCCCATCAATCTCCACGCTCCTCGTGGATGAGCGAGAGACCACCCTGAGGGCAAGGGAGAAGTATTGGGAGCACCATCAGCGCGGCGGCTGGCGGCGATTGCTGCCCGCTTCGCTTCAGGTTCCGCCGGAGCCGGTAGACGACTTTGCGGCGTTGGTCATCGCCGAACGCGTTCTCGATGCGAGCTAAGCGTTTTCGCTGGCTGCGGATTCGTGGGGCGTTGGTTTTCACCTTTCTGGGCCTGTGGACCTTCTTCTCATTCCAGCTCGCGGGCTTCCTGCTCCACCCAAACAACGCGAATCCTGCGACGCCTGCCTACATGCAGGATGAGACGCCCCTTCTTGGCGGCTTTCAAAACCCCACCTGGACGACTCCGGGCTGGCAGCGTGCGCCTGTTGTATTCGTCATGCTCCATGGGCTGGGCGGTTCGCGATTGCAGTGGTCGTTGGCGGCCCGTGGGCTTGCCCAGAAGGGCTGTGGCGCGGTAATTCCGGCGATGCCTGGACACGAAGACTCACCGTTCCCAAACTGCACGTATGGGCCAAAGGAGCTCGAGGTGACGCACGACCTGGTTGGCTACGTGCACCAGAAGAACCCGAAGGCGAAGATCGTTCTTGTCGGAGTGTCCCTCGGCGGTCAGTCCGCATGGCTAGAGGCGGCAAGGAATCCGGTCATCTCAGCAGTCGTCACCGAATCCACCTTCACGAGCTTTCGAGAAGCTAAGGCAGATTACATATCACGCAAAGGCTCGGCGATCTTCCTAATGCCTGCCATCAAGATCGTTGAGGGCAGAATCGGCAGCATGGCTCTTTCCTACAACTCCCTTGCCGCCGCCCAGCAATACCGCCAAAGCGGCCGACCCGCTTTGGTTATCCATGCGGGACACGACAAGCTATTCCCTGTCCGCCATGGAGAGCGCCTCTCGCAAGCCGCCGGTTGCCCCTTGTGGGTTGCGCCTGGCGCAACTCATTCAAACTGCTTCACAACGGACCCAGACGGTTATATATCACGACTTACAAATTTGGCGTCCGGCACCCTTCAGGGCCATTGAGTCCGTTATATAACGTGCAGTGTGTCTAGGAACTCCTGGATACTCGCGAGATCGCGATCCGCCGCATCCGCGCCGACGAAGACCCCAATAATCGACTTCTTCGTAATCAGGAACTCAAGATAGACCCGCTTCCCGCTTGATTCGATTACCGCAGCGCGACTGGGAAAGCCGTCCACCACTCCATCATTGCTGTAAACCACCTTTGCGTTCGGAAATGATTTCAGCATTTTCGGGATGGCGGTATCGAAGAGTCGCTTTACTTCGGCGTTGTTCGTGTCGTGCCAGTTCACATGAGCGATGATCTTCTTGATTTCCGGGGTGTACGGCTCATAGAATGCGCGATACATACGGGTCAAGGTGATGGAAGAATAGATCTTCACGGTTGAGCCATCGTACGTGTTCTTGCCCGTTGAGAAAACGGGCTTGCCGGGCATCTTCACACTGAAGCCACCCTCCGTGCTCTTGAACTTGTAGTCCAGATTCTGGGCAACCATCGTTGCCGCTAGACCAAAAACAGCGATTCCCGTAAACAGCCGACTTTTCATTTGCACTCTCCTGCAATCTTCTTCCATCAAGCGGCTGTCTCCAACCCGCCAAAACTGCTGGCTAAGGTTCAAAACACCCCCGACAGGTACACTGTCGGTATGCCCAATATCCGAAACGTCGGCATCATCGCGCATGTCGATCACGGAAAGACAACCTTGGTCGATGCCATTTTCCGGCAGGCCGGGCTGTTCCGTGAGAACCAGCACGTTGCCGAGCGCGTGATGGATAGCAACGACCTCGAGCGCGAGAAGGGCATCACGATCCTTTCCAAAGTCGCTAGCGTTCGCTACAAAGGAACCAAGATCAACATAGTCGACACCCCTGGCCACGCCGACTTCGGCGGCGAGGTTGAGCGTGTGCTCAGCATGGTGGACGGCGTCCTCCTCATCGTCGATGCCCAAGAGGGCCCGATGCCGCAAACCAGATTCGTGCTCAAGAAGGCTTTTGAAAACGGGCTGAAGCCGATTGTGTGCATCAACAAGATTGACCGCGAGCACGCCCGCCCACTCCACGCCTACGACAAAACCATCGACCTCTTCATCGAGCTTGGCGCGAGCGAGGACGACCTCTTCTTCCCTCACCTCTTCACCTCGGGTTCTGGCGGCTTTGCAAGGGTAGCCCCCGACGGCGCCGAACAGGATATGCGCGAGCTGTTCGAGATGATCGTGAACAGCGTTCCCCCACCTCCCGGCAACCCGGATGAGCCGTTCCTGCTCCAAGTGAACAATTTGGATTACAACGACTACCTTGGCCGTATGTTTGGCGGCAAGGTTCTCCAGGGCCGCCTAAAAGTCGGCGATCGCCTCCACGTAATGCACGAAGGCAGCGAGAAGAGGACCGGCTTTAACGTGACCAAGCTCTGGACCTACGAGGGCATTGAGCTGAAGGAAGTTGAGGCTGTCGAAGCAGGCGAGATCGGAATGCTAAGCGGCCTTGATGATGTTCATATTAGCGACACCATCGCCTCCACAGAAATCACCGAGCCGCGTGCAGCAATCAAAGTTGAGCCGAGCACGCTCAGCATGTTCTTCTATGCGAACAACTCCCCGCTCGCAGGCAAGGACGGCGGCAAGTTCCTTACCATCCACAAAATTCGTGAGCGCATTGAGCGCGAGCAAGCAATCAGCGTAAGTATCAAGATTGATCCAGACGGCCCCACTGACGCCGTCAAGGTTCAAGCGCGAGGCGAGCTTCAGCTTGCAATCCTTATCGAGACGATGCGCCGCGAGGGCTATGAAATGCAGATTTCCCGCCCGAACGTAATTTTCAAGCGCGACGAGAACGGCGATATCGCCGAGCCTTATGAAGTGGCGCTGATTGAAGTTCCCGAAGAATCGGTCGGGCCGGTTATGGAAGAGCTAAGCCGCCGCAAGGGCGATATGCTGAACATGTCCAGCCGAGAGAATGGGACCACGATGCTGGAGTACAGCATTCCCACGCGCGGGCTCATCGGCTTCCGCTCCATGTTCCTCACCATGACGCGCGGACTTGGCACCGTAAGCTCCATCTTCGATGGCTACAAGCCGTACCGAGGCGAAGTGTTGTCGCGAACCCAAGGTTCGCTGATCGCCAAAGACCCGGGCAAGCTCACCCGCTATGCCTATGAGGACATCCAAGAGCGCGGAACGCTGTTCTACGAAGTCGGAATTGAGGTTTACGGCGGCATGATCGTTGGCGCCTGCAGCCGAGATGAAGACATGATTGTGAACGCCACCAAGCAAAAGGCGGCCACTAACATCCGTTCTGCAACATCGGATTCCACCACCGTGCTGGACCCCCACAAGGATTTCTCGCTGGAGCAAGCCCTTTCCTGGCTACGCGATGACGAACTGCTGGAAGTCACGCCGAAGCAGCTTCGCTTCCGAAAGCGTGTGCTGGATCACAGCGAGCGCCGCGTCTCCGAACGCCGCTCAGAAGTCACGGTTGGCTAAACGCCAACCGAGGCGAATTCTTTTACGCGCTGAATAACCTCGCGGAAGCGAGGATGTTCTGCGCTTGCAAGCCACTCGTAAACCAAGGCCTCGGTGTGAATGGGAATCACTCCTTCGTCGCGCATTCGCTCCATGCCAATCTTGTGCATCTCTTGGCTCCGCGCGCTGAGGCCGTCGGGGCACACCGCCACGCGGTAATCAAGGTCGAGCAGACCAAGCGCGGTTTGGCTCACACAAATGTGGGTCTCGATGCCCACCAAAATCACTTGCGTGCGGTTGTAGCTCTCCAGCAAGGTCATAAAGCCGTCGCATGCCGCGCAGCCAAACTCGGCTTTTGAGACCGGCGGAGCGCTCAGCCAAGGAAGCAGACTCGATTCGGTTGCCCCCATTTTGTCGGGAACCTGCTCGCTGGCAATAACCGGAATACCCAGAATTGAAGCTATTTCGGCCAGGAATAGGCCCCGACTAAGAACCCTTTCTTGCTCCCAAATTGGCTTGAGGAACTTTGGCTGAAAGTCGATAAGCGCCAGGATGCTTTGATCAATCTGCGGTCGCAATGTTGGCATGCTTCACCGATTATAGGGCAAAACCGTTTCTTAAGGCGTCCTTGTTATGGTAAACCCCACGCGTTCTAGGGAGTGTTTCAATCCATGATTAAGCGAGCATCAACCATCGGTTTATTGGCTGCAATGGCCGCAATTTCTAATGCCCAGTACGGATCGACGAATCCGGACTTCACGCCCCACGGTATTCGAGTCCGCCTGGGTGTCGTATTGCCTTACGACACCACGTTCCGCGACGCGGGCGCCTCGTTCCTTGGCATGGGGCTGGATTACGACCTGCCAGCCCACGGCAGCTATGTTCCTTTCCTCGCGATCGATCACATTTCGAAGAAGCCTTTTGACACGACAAAGCCGCATGTGACTGCGCTGACCCTTAACCTACGTCGCTCCTTCACGGGCGCTAAGTACGACACCTACTGGTTTGCAGGTGTTGGCGCGTTCAACATCAACATTGAGGGTGGGCGAATGCTTGCGGGCGTGCGCGGCGGCCTCGGCGCTGAGTTCGAAAGCAAGTACTTTGCCGAGCTCACGACTTACGCCAGCCTTAAGGAGAACGGAAGCGGCACCAGCGCGAATGCCTTCGCATTCTACGTTGGCCTCAAGTTCTAACCCATTCGAAACCAATCTTTCGCTAAACGCGGGCCGTCCGGGCTGATCGTCACCAGATCGAACCGGATGGCCCGATTTGTTTCTTGATTCCTTGCCAGAAACTCCTCTGCGGCGCGAATAATCCTCCCTGCTTTGAGATCGCCCACCGCGTCCGCCGCCTCTTCATGGCCCCCGGTCCGCATCTTCACCTCGATGAAGCACAGTACTTCTCCATCAAGGGCTACCACATCGATTTCGCCTCCACGCACTGCGAAGCGGCGCGTGATGATGGAATAGCCGTGCTGGAGCAGGAACTCCGCCGCTCTATCTTCGCCTTCTGCGCCTAGCTTTCGAAGTCCAGGCATAGCTGATCCAGCATCGCTACCGTTCCAAAACTTCGGCGGTGGATGGGGCAAGGGCCATGCTCCTCAAGCGCCGCTATGTGATGCTTGGTGGCGTAGCCAAAGTGCTTCTCGAATCCGTAAACCGGATATTCCTCCGCCAGGCTCTTCATGAGCCGGTCTCGGTGTGTTTTTGCCAAAATCGAGGCCGCCGCTATGCTGCGATACTTCGCGTCGCCGTCGATCACCGTCGTCATCCGCAAATGACCATCGGGCGCGAAGGTGCCGTCGATCAAAGCTTCCTCCGGCTGGGGCCGCAAAGCAGCCAAAGCGCGCCCCATCCCCAGCAACGTCGCCCTTAGAATGTTGTGCTCCTCGATCTCCTCCAGTCCGATATCGACAATCGCGAAGCAGCCGCAATCCCGTATCCGCGCCTCAAGCTCTTCCCGCTTCGCCGCGGTGAGCTTTTTGGAATCATCGAGGCCGGGCAAACGCGCTTTCGCGGGCAGCACTACTGCCGCAACGGTAACCGGACCCGCGAGCGGGCCGCGCCCTGCCTCATCGACCCCGGCAACGCCGGGAGTCGCGATTAAACGGTGAGTTTTCGCTTCCATGAAGTGCCTTCCGGCCCGTCTCGAAGCTCAATGCCCTTCGCCATCAGGTCGTCGCGAATCTTGTCGGCAAGCGCAAAATCCCGGTTCTGCTTGGCCGAGGCCCTTGCCTGGATTTGCTCTTCGACCCAATCGTCCTCGCCGCTCGCCTTTGCCTGTGAGGGGCCGGACGCGTAATCTGAGCGGACAATTCCGAGAACTTTGTTCACCGAATCCAGAAACGCCTTCGCGCTCTTGGCAGAAGCCCCGTTTAGGCCATCCGCCTCCCTCAAGATCACCTTCGTGCCTTCCAAAGCCTTCGCGATCGCCACCGGCGTGTTCAGGTCGTTGCACATCGCCTCAAGCATCTCGTCAGAAAGCTGCCGCAGCGCCTCCCCCACAAAATCATCACCTGGCAGGTTCTTGGTAAGGCCTTCATCCGCCTTCTGGTCGCAAAGCCTAAAGCGATCCACGTTGCCTTCAGCATCCCGCAAAGTCTGCAGCGTGAAATTGAACGGCTGCCGGTACTGGCCGGAAATCAGCGCAAGCCGCAAAGCCAGCGGATCAGCGCCCTTCCCATCAGTGATGTCCCGCACCGTGTAGAACGTGCCGTCCCGCTTGCTCATCTTCTTCCCATCAACCTGCAGGAAACGGGTGTGAATCCAGTGGTTAGAGAACGGCTTGCCGTTTAGCGATTCCGACTGCGCGATTTCGCACTCGTGATGCGGGAAGATCAGGTCTTCGCCGCCCGCGTGGAGATCCAGCGTATCGCCAAGATACTGCTGCGCCATCACCGAGCACTCAAGGTGCCAGCCGGGAAAGCCCCAGCCATACGGCGAGAACCACTGCATCAGGTGCTTGTGATCCTTCTTCCAAAGCGCAAAATCCGCCGGGTGGCGCTTGTTATCATCCGATACCACCTCGCGCACCGCTCGGTATAGGCTCTCCTGGTCCTTATTGCCGCTCAGCTTGCCGTAATCCTTAAAACTCTGAACGCTGAAGTACACGCCGGTGGGGGTCTCGTAGGCGTGGCCATCCTTCACCAGCTGCTCGATCGCCATGATCTGCTCGGTCATGTGCTGGGTGGCCTTCGGCCGCACCTGGGGCGCGCGCAAGTTCAGAAGCTGCCAGTCAGACACCAGCGCGTCCGCGTAGAACTCCGCAAGTTCCCAAACGTTGTTGAACGCCTCACCCTCTTTGCTCTTGAGGGCCTTCTCCATCTTGTCCTCGCCCTCAGCATCGGCGACGTCGTCAACCGTCAAGTGGCCAACATCGGTGATGTTGCTCACGTAAGTGACCTTCCAGCCAAGGGCCTCCGCCGTTCGCACCACCAAATCAGCCGTCAGGAAAGTGCGGAAGTTGCCGATGTGAGCGTAGCTGTAAACCGTCGGTCCACAGGAGTAGAAGCGCAGGTGCCTCGGCTCAACCGTCTTGAGAGGCTTAACCTCCTTGGACATCGTATCGTACAGCTTGAAAACAGGGGGCATGGGTACTAGCTATGATACCGAGCGCGCCGCGAAATCCGGCTACTCGCCAAGCATGTACGCCATGCTTCGCTCAGGTTTGTACCGCTCCTCAACCTTCGCCCGTTGACCGGCTGAGTTCGAATCCTTGGCAAGGCTGTTAAGAAATGGCCGCTCGAACACGTACCAGAAGAGCGCGCAGGCAACCAGGATTACCGGCGTGCCCACCGTCAGGAAGTAGCGAAGCAGGTCCTCCTCGCTAACCACCTGCGCGGGCCGGAAGGCGTACAGGAGTTGCTGAACCGGGTGATGCATTAAGTAGAGGCTGTAAGAGATCGTCCCCAACAGCGCCACCGGCTTAAACCCGAAAGGCCACGTGATCCACAGGTTGGGGTTCACCGCCCCCGCGTACATGAGCGAAGCCACTGCCGCTCCCGCTGCGGCGTCTGTCACTGGAGTCTTCCAAGCCCAAGAGGCGGGAATGAGCACGACCCCTGCGCCAACCGCCAACGCACTGCCAAGAAACACAAGGACAGCCTGACCCGGCCGAACTCCCTTCCTCCGATTCGGCCGGTAAGCCTTGAAAGCTGCTGCCATGCCAAGGGCGAACAGGCCCAGATACCAAATATGCAGCTTCTGCCCATGATCCATCGCCAGCAGCAGCGCTACCGAGACCGCAGTCGCAAACGCCACCAGCCCGCTGGGTCGAAGGAAGAACAGCAAAGCCACGAGAATCGGGAAGACCAAGTAAAGCTGCGCCTCGATGGAGATGCTCCACAGCACGCCGTTGATCTTATACATCCAGTCCGGTGACCAGTTCTGAATCAGAGCCACGTGGGCGCCAAAATTCTCCCACGTAACCGGCACGTATTGCTCAAACGGCATGCCGTGTTGCCGGGAAGTAAACACGATCGCCACCAGCGCAGAAAGCAGCAGGCACGCGTAATAGGGCGGCAGGATGCGCCGCGCGCGCCGCGCGAAAAACGTGCGGAAGGAGCGAATCTTGCCGTCGCGCCCCGGAAACAGCGACATCTGCATGCAGAAACCGCTGATGACGATGAACACCGCGACCGCCAAATGCCCATGCATGAACCACGCGGTGAACGACTGCACCCATATCGAGGCGTGGCTGGTCTGACCCGAAAATGGGCGGGGATCGGCCATCGAACAGAAGTGCTCCAGCACCACATACAGCGCGGCAATGCCCCGAAGCCCCTCGATAAAGGGCAGCCGGCTCTTACCCAGATTCCCGCGCTCCCGCTTTGGCATCCGTGCCATCTTATCCGTTTCGACGACCGAACCGCCGCTATCGCATTGGTTTATCCGCCCGGCTTATCCAGCAAGAAATAATCGTCGGTCAGCGCCGAACTCGGGGCAATCTCACCCAAGTTCACTGCATCAAAATCCGCCGCGTTGTAGCCGTAGCCGAACGTTCCCGTTCGATAAACCGGTTTGAATGCCTTTACATGCCCGTCCAGCCATGAAACCACCCCATTACCGTTCGTGCGTGCATGAAAGGTCGGATATTGACTGCTAGGCGGCTCTAAATAGGCATTCCCTTCCAACGTGGGCTTCGCATATGCATAAGTGTTCAGCCGCGCGGATGACGCAAACCCAACCGTCGCCGCTGGTTGACTCACTTGCGAGAAGTTCACCGGGATTGGGACCTCGGTGTAGTCAGGCGGCAAATAGTTTGAAGGGCTCAGATAAACGTAGTTGTAACCGTAACCGGTGAAGCCAATTGACAAGCGCAATCGATTATCGAACGATGGGTCCCCTTCAATCCCCCGATTGTGGGTGTAAGGATAAAGAAGGCCATCTTCTGGCCGCAAAACAGCGCCGTCCCAGCTTCCCCAGAAGTAGAAGGTCTTCGTGTCGCTTTGAGTCGCCACGCGCATAAGGGTGTCGTCGTAGTCGCCCATATACATCGTCCAGGCAGTCTGAATTTGGCGAACGTTGGAGACGCTGACCGTCTGCTTAGCCTGGGCCTTGGCTTGGGCGAAGATGGGGAAAAGAATGGCGCTCAGAATCGCGATAATCGCGACGACCACCAAGAGTTCGATGAGCGTAAACGCTCGACGCATGTTGTTACCACCTTTGGGAATATCCCAGGACGTGGTGTAATCGGAGTCGGGAAAACCAGCTTTGGCCCACACCCTGCTCGGGGTTGGATCCATCGCCGCCTTCCAGGCAGGACGATTGCACGATATCGGCCGTAAAGTGGGCATTCGGGCTCGGGATTTCACTCCCATACCGCTGCGGCACAGCGCCGGATTCGCACCGGACTTCCCCCATACAAGTCCCGCCAACGACGGCGGGCCTTCACGGTGGCGAGATTCTACCAGTCGATGCCGGCGATTTCACTAAGATTTCGCTTCGCACAAAAAATCATCAAATCAGACAAAAAATAAGCAAGAAAGAAGCAACGAAAGAAGGTGCTCATAACGCCTTAGAAGGTGACTGTCGTTTTACTGTCAATATTGTCAGCTTGTTGCTGGTAGTTGATAGTTTCTGATTTTGCTTGAGGAGATATACATGAGAAATTCATATCGAGCGTTTGTTTGCCCATTGGCGATATTGGCGTCTGCCCAGGTATGGGCCACGCAATACACCCAAGTCAACCTGGTATCTGACCAAGCGGGTCATGCCCTTAACCTGGATCCCGACCTTGTCAACCCATGGGGCCTTGCCATTAGCCCGACCGGTCCAATGTGGTCTGCCAACAACGGCACCGGCACCGCAACGCTCTACAACACAAACGGCACTAAGCAGGGCTTGGTAGTATCCATTCCCGGAACGGGCGCTGCTACCGGCCAAGTTTTCAATGGCGGCGGTGGATTCAATGTTACGGAAGGCGGCAAGTCTGGGACGAGCCTGTTCATGTTCGCTTCCGAGGACGGCACGATCAGCGGCTGGGCGCCTTCGGTTGCCGCAACCCACGCGGTGACCGCAGTTGATCTCAGCACAGCTAATGCCAGCTTCAAGGGTCTTGGCATTGGCGGTGGCAAGCTATTTGCTGCCGACTTTGCAAACGGTCAGGTCGACATGTTCGACTCGAGCTTCAATCTAACCGGCCACTTCACCGATCCCAACCTTCCCACCGATTACAACCCGTTCAACGCCCAAGTTTTCGGCGGCGCGCTCTATGTAACGTTTGCGCTACGGGCAAGCAATGGAGATAACGTCAACGGCGCGGGCCTTGGCTATCTGGACAAGTTCGACCTGAATGGCAACTTTATCAGCCGGTTGGTATCCCAAGGGCCGCTCAACTCGGCATGGGGCATGGCGATGGCGCCGGGCAACTTCGGTGAGTTCAGCAACGACCTCCTAGTTGGCAACTTCGGCGACGGCATGATCAATGCGTTCGATTCCAACACGGGCGCGTTCAAGGGAAGCATCACCACGCAAAGCGGTACGTTTTCCGAACCGGGCCTATGGGGCCTCCAGTTCGGTAATGGCATTACCGGCAGCACGAACACGCTCTACTTTGCAGCAGGCGTGAATGACGAAGCCAATGGCCTTTATGGCCGCTTGGACGTCGTTCCAGAGCCGGCAAGCATGATCGCCCTCGGCGGTCTTTGCATCGCCGCGCTCAAGCGCCGCAAGAAGGCTTAATTCTCCTCCTAAGGTCACTGGAGAGCGCGGGCCAAAGAACCGCGCTCTCTTACTTTTTCAGGTGATACTTGGGTTCCCAGCCCTTGTCGCCGCCGATCAGATCCTGAAGCGGCCAGATCGGGCAGAAGTCGTCTCCCGGCCCGAAGATCGCGGTGCCCGTGCGATAAATCTTCCCGTCGACCTGGCGAAAGCCGGAAGCGCCCGGCCACCAGCCGTCCTCCTCGTTCCAATAGCCCATGTCCCGCGTGAACTGCTTCGATCCATCGGAGATCATCTTAAACCCCCAGCCGCGCTTAGCGGCGAAGCTTGCCTGCACTTCTGGCTTATCGCCGCTGCACACCACGAATGCGGCGCGGTCCTCAAGATAGGCGCGCTGGCCCTCAAATCCATCGGCCCACAACGTACAGTAAGGGCAGCTGACGCCCATGTTGTGGATCAAGATCAGCTCATCCTTGTCGCCAAACAGTTCGGAGAGCGTCACCGTCCCGGTCTGAGTTTCAAAGCTGTAGTCCCTCACCTCTTCGGGAGGGGCGGCATGCTGCAGCTTCTTCAGCTCAGCCTTCAGCTCTTCTATCTTCGCCTGAAGCTCCGCAATTCTGTTACTCATAGTGGCTCCAATGTACCCCTGGCGCGAATCGCGGCCCCGGGAACCTGGTAGAACCAAGAAGTGAGCGAGTATCAAACTTGCGATTTCCTCGTCGTCGGCAGCGGGCTGGCTGGCCTCGCCTTTGCGCTGACCGCCGCCGAGTACGGCTCGGTGATCGTGCTGACGAAGGGTGAGGTGCAGGAATCGAACACCAGCTACGCCCAGGGCGGCATCGCCGCCGCCGTTGGTGAAGCCGATAGTTGGAAGCTGCATGAGGAAGATACGCTCGTCGCTGGCGCGGGGCTGTGCGATCCCAAAGCGGTCCGCGCACTGGTGCAGAACGCGCCGTCAGCCATCCAATGGCTCATCTCTATCGGGGCGAAGTTCGATTTTGGCGAGGATGGAATGCTCGCGCTTGGACGTGAGGGTGGGCACGGTATGCACCGGATCGTTCACCACGCGGACAAAACTGGTTGGGAAATCGAGCGCGCGGTAGTTGCCGCCGTGAAGCGAGAGCCTCGCATCACCGTTTTCGACCATTCTTTCGCAACGCGCCTCCTTACACATGAGGGTCGGTGCGTAGGCGTCGAGGCAAAGATCGATACCCTCGGCAGCCGCTATTTCCTTGGCCGCGCGGTGATGCTGGCAACCGGCGGATGCGGGCGCATGTATCAGCACACGACGAACCCGGCCGTCGCCACCGCCGATGGCATTGGGCTTGCCGCTCAAGTTGGCGCGAAGATCGCGAACATGGAATTCATGCAGTTCCACCCCACCACCCTTTACCACCCGCAGATGCGCAGCTTCCTCATCACCGAAGCCGTACGCGGAGCAGGGGGCACCTTGAGGAACCACCTTGGCAGGAGGTTCATGTACGACTACGACGAGCGGCTGGAGCTTGCCCCGCGCGACATCGTAGCCCGTGCAATCGACGCCGAAATGAAGCGTCTTGGTACGTGGTGCGTATACCTGGACACCACCCACTTGAAGCCCGAACTGCTTAAGCACGAGTTCCCCACCATTTACGAAAAGCTGCTCTCCATCGATATCGAGATGGAGAAGGATTGGATTCCCATTGTCCCCGCCCAGCACTACTCGTGCGGCGGCATCGTTACCGACCTTCAGGGCCGCACCAACATCCCTGGGCTTTACGCCGCAGGCGAAGTGGCTTCTACGGGAGTTCATGGTGCAAACCGACTTGCCTCCAACAGCCTGCTGGAAGCGCTGGTGTTTGCTAAAGCCGCCGGTGAAGCGGTGGGTTCGGAGCCCGAGGCGGCGAGAGAAGGTTCTTCCGATACCAAGGTGAAGCCAATCCATGAGGCTGAGTCCGTTCGTTTGCGGCGAACCTTGGGGCGCTTGATGACCGCCAACGTCGGCATCGTGCGCACAAACGCTGGCCTTGCCGAAGCTAAAGCTGGAGTCCAGCAGCTTCTAAAGGAATACGAGAGCCTGCCGGAAGCCGCCTTCAGCCGCCACCCGCTAGAGACCCACAACCTGCTGCTTGGCGCGCAGTATGTAGTAGAAGGCGCGATCGCTAGAAAGGCAAACGTCGGGCTGCACTACAACAAGGACTTGGAAGCAAAGCCCAACTAGAAGTCAGCTTCCCAGGTACCCTGGAACCTATGCAGCCACCGGCAAGATCACGCCCTAATCCTGCCGAACCGGTTACCCAAACCGGCAAAATCAAAATCATCGAAAACGGGGAGCCCCTCGTCGACTTTCTGGAAGGCGCACCAAGGCTTTTCCAAGATCGCCCGCGCTTTCACTACAAGCGCGAGACCCTCATTCGAAAGTCGGTCGCGGAAATGCTGAGGCAAGCCTCAGAGAACCTGCCGAAAGGCTATAAGCTAGCAGTCATCGAGGGTTGGCGGCCCCCGCACATCCAGAAGCGAATGCACGCCACCAACGTAGAGCGCTTCCGAAAACTGCATCCCGAGTGGCCGAAGAACATCCTGTATCGAACCGCAAATCGCTACACGGCGCCGATGTCCAAAATCTCTCCTCCGCCTCATACAACGGGTGGCGCGGTCGACCTTTTGCTTGCCCGCGAGGACGGCTCAATTTGCAACCACATTGGGCCCTATGAACTCATGGACCCACGCTGCTACGCGTTCGATGCCAAGGGCCTTTCCGAGGAAGCGCGCGAGACGCGCGCAATTCTGAAGGCAGCCATCGAGCCCACCGGCCTAACCAACTACCCAAGCGAATACTGGCACTGGAGCTATGGGGATCAGGGCTGGGCGTACCGCGGCGGCCATCCCCACGCCCTTTACGGCCCGATCGAGCCGCCGAACTGGCAACCAAATCCGGAAGACGTCTCCGATGAGTTGCTCGTCCGTACGGATGTAACTTAATATGCGCGTATTTCTCTTTGTCGTCGGCTTCTTGATCATCATCTTGCTAGGCGGCACCTACATGCTCGCAACGATGAGCGCAGGAGCGGGAAGCGCCCTCGTGGGCCACTGGACCGGGGGCCTAATCGACAACGGCAAGGCAACTTTCAGTGGCGACCTGATGCTTTACAGCAATCACCACAAATTCGTGATCAACCTGAACAACAAGTGGCAAGGAATCGAAGTCGATGGAGCATGGAGCCTACAAGCCAAGCAACTCTTCCTGACGATTGATACCGTCAAGCTTACAAATTCCGCGAAGGAGTCGATTCCCAATGCAAGCCTGGTCTTCATTGAAGGCGACGATATCCGCAACGCCTATGGCAAGAAGTTGATCCTGAACTTATCCCCTGATGGGCAGTCCCTCCATGGTTTGCCAATCGGCGCGGGCAAATTTAAGGGTGAGCACCAGTTCACGAAAGCGCCTGTCAGCAGTTACATCCGCAAATAACGTCTACAAAAAGCAATAGAATTAAACTCAAGTGGACGTTGTTAGGTGGAAATGAAAGCGGTAGTTATGGCAGGCGGCGAAGGCTCGCGGCTCCGCCCGATTACGTCCAACAGCCCCAAGCCCCTTCTTCCGGTCGGCAATAAGCCGATCATGGAGCATATCCTTGAGCTCCTCAAGCGCCATGACATCACCGACATCACCGCCACGGTCCATTACCTAGCCGATGAAATCCAAAGCTACTTCGGCGATGGATCTGATTTCGGCGTCAGCCTGAACTACTCGATTGAAGATTCACCGCTCGGCACCGCCGGCAGTGTGAAGAAAGCGGAGGCCTCGCTAACAGGGGAGCCATTTATCATCATCAGCGGCGACGCCCTTACCGATTGCGACCTTACGGAGGCGATCGCCTTCCACAAGAAACGCGGCGCAACCGCCACCCTCATCCTTTCCCGCGTGGCGAATCCGCTTGAGTTCGGAGTTGTCATCACCGATGAAGAGGGCCGAGTTCAGCGCTTTGCCGAGAAGCCAACTTGGTCCGAAGTTTTCAGCGATACCGTCAACACCGGCATCTACATTCTTGAGCCGGAAGTGCTTGAGTCGATGGAGCCCGGCCACGCCTACGACTGGAGCGCGGATATCTTCCCCAAACTCCTTGCCGATGGCAAGGACCTCTACGGCTATGTCATGGAAGGCTACTGGTGCGACATCGGCTCCCTCAGCCAGTATCGCGAAGCCCAAGAGCACCTTCTTTCCGGCGCCGTAAAGCTCAGTGTAAAAGGTGAGCAGGTTGAACCCGGCGTCTGGCTGGATACCCACTGCATGATCGAGGAAGGCGCGGAGCTTTTCCCGCCCGTCTGCCTTGGCCGCAACTGCCGGGTCCGCAAGGGCGCGAAGGTTGGCCCCCACACCGTGATTGGGGACAACGTGCTAGTAGAAGAGAACGCCACAATCGAGCGCTCAATTGTTTGGGACAGCACCTATATCGGGCCAAACGTTGCCATTCGCTCGGCCGTGATCGGCTCGCGCTGCACCATTAAGCGCGACACGGTGGTTAATGAGGACGCCGTCGTTGGCGATCGCTGCATGATCGATGTCGGGTGCACGATTCGCCCGCGCGTGAAGCTGTGGCCGGACAAGATGATCGAGCGCGGCTCTACCGTCACAATGTCGCTCGTCTGGGGCAATCGCTGGCGCGGGCAGCTCTTCCGAGAGCTTGGCGTGGCCGGACTATCTAACATCGAGATTACGCCCGACTTCGCCTGCCGCCTTGGCTCTGCCTTCGGCTCCTGCCTGCCTGCGCACTCGCGCATTGTCACGAGCAGGGACTCAACCCGCTCCAGCCGAATGATCAAACGCGCAATCATCGCCAGCCTTCTCAGCGTCGGCTGCGATGTGCTTGACCTGCGCAGCGTTGCCGTTCCCGTGGCGAGGCATTTCATCAAAGCAGGTGGCGCCAGCGGCGCGATCCACGTTCGCAAGCTGCCCGGAAACAACCGCGTGACCCTTGTCGAGATGTTCGATTCGACCGGCGCCTACCTGCCGCGCGCCCTTGAGCGCAAAGTGGAGAATGCGTTCTTTAGGGAAGATTTCAACCGCATCGATTCTGAAGAATTGGGCTTCCTTGAGCCCGCAAGCCGAGCTTTGGAGGCTTACCAAGCCGACTTCCTCCACATCCTCCAACACGACTTCAGCAGCAAGCAGATGCTTCGAGTGGTTTGCGATTACGGCTACTCAACCCTTGCCAGCAACCTGCCTGCCATGCTGAGCAACCTGGGCGTGGAGATCATTGGGCTAAACGGCTACCCAGATGCCAAACTCGCCCCCCGCAGCCCCGAAGAAGTGCAGTCGCATGTCGAGAACCTGAAGAAGATTGTGCGTTCGGTTAAGTACGATCTCGGCGTACTCTTCACCGAAGAAGGCGAACGCCTCTTCGTCGTTGATTCGCAGGGCAATCCGGTCCAGGGGCACAACCTGTTTGCCATCCTATCTATCCTCGTTGCCAGAACGCACCCGGGCGCGAAGATCGCGATGAGCGTGACGGCCCCCAACAAGCTTGAAGAAGTGCTTCAACGCCACGGCGCGAAGGTCGTTCGCACTCGCGCCGACGTTCGCTCTCTGATGGCGACCGGCCTCGAAGAGAACGCAACCCTAGCGGGCGATGAGCGCGGCGGATTCATCTTCAACGAGTTCCATCCTGGCTTCGATGCCGCCTTCACCTTCGGCAAGCTTGTTTGGATGCTCGCGAAGACTGGGCTCAAGATTAACGAAATCACCGCAAGCCTGCCGCAATTCCAGGTTGCCTATGAGCAAGTGCCTTGCCCATGGGAAGCCAAGGGCGTGGTCATGCGCCGGATGAGCGAGGAAAGCTCCGATGGCATGAAGATCGACACCCTCGACGGGCTGAAGTTCTACAACAGCACCCAGTGGGTATTGGTCTTGCCGGACCAAGTGGAGCCGATGTTCCACATCTACGCGGAATCAGATAAGGAAGCCGATAGCCAAGAGTTGGTGGGCGCATACGCGCGCAAGATCGCTGAGTATCAGCTTAGCTAAGCGATACTAGCCCGCCCGTTAAGACGCCGCCACTCCACTCGTAAACCCCGGCAAAGCGTCCGTGAGAGCCGCCTTGGCATATCCACGTCGTTCCCAGCCTTTCCGGCGTTGCAAGAACGGTGTGGGAATGCCCACCAAGGATGAAGTCGATCCCCGCAACCTGCTGCGCCAGCTTGCGGTCCTCCGAGATGCCAATGTGGGTCAGGGCGATGAGCAGATCGACCTCCGGCCGCAGCTTTTCGACCACCCGCGCAGCGGTTGCAATCGGCGGCTTCCAAAGATATGCGCTCGCCGCCTGGGACTTCATCCGCTCCGTCACCATCGGCACCATCACGCCCAACACCCCAATGCGAACTCCGTCCACCCCAAGCGTCATCGACTCCTGAAACACCAACTCGCCTTTCCGGTCCACCATGTTCGAGACCAGCAAGGGATGTTGAGCCCCCGCGACCTTCGCCTTCTGTCCCGCCGCCAAGACATGGCTTTCTCGGTTCCCCAAGGTTCCTGCGGTGCAGCGCAAGGCGTCGAGGTTCTTCCACGCCTCTTCCGGCTTCAAAGGGATCGCAAGGTTGCCCGCCTTGATGCAGTCGCCCGAATCAAAATAGAGGTCGACCTCAGCTCGCAGCTGCATCAAACGATCAAGCACCGCCCCACGGCAGGTCCCATGAAAATCGTTTGTATGCAGGAATCGGAAACTCATTACAATCGGCAGCGTTATACTCTGATAGTTATGAAAAAGTTTGCAATTGTTTTAGTAGCCGCGATGGCAACCGTGAGTGCATTCGCTCAATCGGATGCAAAACCGGCAGTCAAAGCTGAAATTAAGAAGGCTCCTGTAATCCATTGTGCAGTGATGCACGACGCCTTGGATGTCGACAAGGCCACCAAAGCCGGTCGATACACCGACTACAAGGGCAACCGTTACTTCTTCTGTTGCGGCGGATGCAAACCGGCGTTCGATAAGGATCCGGCCAAGTTTGCGGCAAAGGCAGACCACATCCCAACCCCAAAGCCTGCAAAGAAGTAGTTCTCAACGCTTTGTACAGTAAAGGGAAGCCATCGGAGACGCTGGCTTCCCTTTCTTTATGCCAGACTCAAGCGGATGATTCTTGTACTTGGCGGCGCAGGCTACATCGGCTCCCACCTCTCTAAGAGGTTGCGCGAAAATCACAAAGACCACGTTGTCTTCGACAACCTCAGCCACGGGCATCGCGAGGCGGTTCAGGACTCCAAATTCTTTGAAGGCGATCTGCTTGATCGCGCCTCGCTGGACGAAGTCTTTGTAAAGTATCCAATCAAGACCGTCTTCCACTTCGCCGCCCACATTTCCGTCGGCGAAAGCGTGCGAGAGCCGCTGAAATACTGGCGCAACAACACCGCCGGCGTGCTCACGCTCCTTGAGGCGATGAAGGATCACGGCATCCAAAATCTGGTCTTCAGCTCAACCGCGGCAATCTTTGGCGAACCCCAGTACATTCCCATCGACGAAGCCCACCCGAAAAGCCCCACCAGCCCATACGGTTCCTCAAAGCTTGCTGTAGAAACGCTGCTTAGCGAGTGCGATAGGGGCTTCGGCCTGCGCTCGGTTTGTTTGCGCTACTTCAACGCCGCCGGCGCTGACCCCAGCAGCGAAATCGGCGAGGATCACTCACCCGAAGAGCACCTGATCCCCGTAGCCATCGAGGCCGCGGTTGGTAAACGCGCCGGTCTCAAGCTATTTGGAACGGATTATCCAACGCCGGACGGCACCTGCGTTCGCGATTACATCCACATACTTGACCTCGCCGAAGCGCACATCCTCGCCGCCAAGCATCTGGAGAACGGGGGCGAAAGCCGCCGCTACAACCTGGGCAATGGCCAGGGCTTCTCGGTGAAGCAAGTGATCGACATTGTAAGCAAGGTCACCGGGCTGCCGGTGCCTTACGAGGAAGTGGAGCGAAGGCCGGGCGATCCCGCCACCCTCATCGCTTCCAGCGAGGCGATAAGAAGGGATTGGGGTTGGACACCGAAATATCCCGACCTCACCACCATCGTAGAGCATGCCTGGAACTGGCACCGCCTACACCCAGACGGCTACCGGACCAAATAAGAAACGCCCACCCAACCGTTACGGTTGAGCGGGCGCCCTAGACTTTGCCTTACTTGCCGGCGGCGTTATCGCCGTACTTCAGCGAGTAGGATTCGCGGATGCTCTGGATTTCCTTTTCAAACGGCTGCTTGTAGATCGGATCGCTTACGTCGATCTTGCTCGTTCGAAGCTTCTCTGCCAGCCGCTTATCAAGGTCGTTGGCACGAAGGCCGCGATCCGTCATGATGCGGCGCTTCACGCGCTCCTTCATCACGTCGTCAATCTTCTCGTCCTCTGCCGGATATTTCTTCTGAACGTACCACTTAGCCCAACCTTCGGTAATTCGAACCCAGTCGGTCGACTTTAGCTCGGCGGTGGACTTCACGATGTCTTTGATCTGGATCGGCAACTCGTCAATCACTCGCTGCGGGAAGACGCCCTGCAAACTGCGCGCATTGTCCGCCACCGAATATCGGGCGGCAACCGCGCCAAAATCGGTGCCTGCGGCAAGGTCCTGATCAACCTTCTTCTTGTCATCTTCGGTCGGAACCACAACCCACTTCAAATCCGCCATTTCTGGCTTTCGGAACTGCTCCGGATTGTCCTTGATGTACTTATCGACTTCGTCCGGGGTTACGTTGATGCCCTTTGTGATGATGTGGTCGCGAGCGATTTCAACCATCAGGCTCTTGCGAATCTGATCGATGGTCAAGCCTTGCGATGTCAGCATCTTGAGAAATTGCGGGTTGATCTTGGTGCGGAAATCAATTTCCTTTTGGATGTCGCCATCGTTGGGCGATACGCCCTCATCGCGGGCAATCTGCATGATCAGCTTCTGATTTACAAGATCAGCAATCGCCTGCAAGCCGATGGAGCCGCTAACTTCGGCGTCTCGCACCTGCCCATCCGGCATCTTCACACGGACGGTCGGCTTCATTTCCAAATACTTCTGGAATTCTTCCTTCGAGATGTCCTCGTTATTGACGGTGGCCATTGATCCGCCGCCTGAACAGCCAGCCAAAAGCACGGGTCCAAGGACCAAGAGTAAGAGTTGATAGCTTCGAAATCGCATATTTAAAATCCAGTTTGAGCCAAGTGTGCCGGACGCAATACTACCCGGAGGCATCCTTGCCGAGATATGTTAACAACAAGTGAGGCAAGAATCGTGCCGACTCTGAGCGAGGTCAAGGCATTAATGTCGAGGATATTCCCGTCTTCCCCCGGTAAATGAACGGGAGCCGACTCTTCTTCTGGATCTTCCTGTTTAGGCTCCTGCTCGCGCCGCTTTCGCTGCTGATCAAGACCCTTATGCACTGCGAGAGGGTTCTCGCCTGACGGCGGGAGCAGACGGCGTATAGCGTCTGGCCCATCCACTGCGTGTTTTAACGCGTGGGTACCGCGCCCTCCTGCTTCAGGAAATTGCGAAGCCGGTTCATCGCTTGCGTGTGAAGCTGATAAACCCGCGATTCGCTGACGCCCAACACCTTGCCGATTTCTTTGAAGGTAAGGCCCTCGAAGTAATACAGCGCGATAACGAGTCGCTCGCGTTCGGGAAGCTTGTCAACGCCGGTTGCAAGAATTCTTCGAATCTCTTTGCCTTCAACCTCGCCGCCGGGATTGGCGTTTTCATCAACGATCAGCTCGATAAAGTGAATGTGGTCTTCGCTGGAGCCGCCGCCACCAAGAATGTCATCAAGGCTGTAAACATTGGTTCGGCCCATACGGACAAGCAGTTCGCATACTTCGACCACTGAGATGCCCATTTCTTCAGCGATCTCAGATTCGGAAGCAGATCGGCCCAGGCGCGTCTCAAGACCCAATACGGTCCGATCCAAAGCTTTCAGCTTTTCGCGAATGGAGCGGGGCACCCAGTCCTCATCTCGCAGCATTTCAAGAATTGCGCCGCGAATGAGAGCGATTGCGTAGGTTTCAAATTTAACGTCGCGAGTCGGATCGAACTGATCGACCGCCTTGATGAGGCCAATAACGCCGCTGCCAATGAGGTCCTCACGGTCAAGGCCACCCGGAAGGCTTGTCACCAAACGGCCCGCGGTGATCTTCACCAGATAGCTGTAGTGGTTGATGATTTCGCTTCGAGCCTTGGGACTCTTAAAGACCTTGAAATCGGCCCACGTTTTCTGTAATTGATCAGCGGTCAAAGACATGCCTATACTCACTCAAACTCGATCAGGCGGCAGCTTTTGAAGCATCTTTGCCCGCCTTCTTGTCAGCTTCCGGAAGCCGACCCATAAACAAGACGTAGAACATGGTGCATCCGAACCTTCCGATTATCATTGCGATTAGGGCGCGCTCAAGGCAGGCAATGGGCTCTACATGGCCCAAAATCCCTGCTGCAAGGGCAATAAGCGCTGCTAAACTTCCGACGAACTTTGGCACCTGATTCTTTCTTCCGTTCGGCCGCAGTGCAGCGACCCACTACTAATACTGGCAATCAGAGCCAAGAACTTAAGCCTTGTTGTTAGGTTTTCAACCCGGCATTCTCACCAAGTCCTTTAGATTTGGATTCTCTGGCCGTCGTAGCAGAGCCGAACGTTAGGCGGCATATTCGCTTCCGTCACGTCGTGATCGTAATCGTGGCTAAGATGGGTGAAGTAAGTCATCTTCGCGCCAATCTTTTCCGCTTCCTGCAAGGCACGCTCGTAGTGGAAATGGTTTGGATGCGGCCGTAGCCTTACCGCGTCAAGGATCAGGGTATCGAGGCCCTCCAAGAGCGGATACACGTCTTCCGGGATTTCGCTGACGTCCGTGATGTAAGCAAAGTTGTTCACCCGCAACCCAAGCACCGGCGTCTTTCCGTGCCAAACCTGGAAAATGCGAAATTCCAGCCCACCAACAGATAGGTTCTCCTCTACTGTAAATAAGTCGAATCGCGGCACATCGACTCCGGGCGGAAACTCCCTGAACGCGTAGTTGAAAACCCGGCGGATGTCCTCCTGATACTGCGGCGTAGTGTAGACCGGCATCGCCGTTCCCGTCAGAAGGCAGATTGACCGCAAGTCATCCATCCCCATGATGTGGTCGGCGTGGGTGTGGGTGATGAGCGTCGCCTCCACTCGCTTGATATTCGCGCATGTAAGCTGCAGTCTTAATTCGGGTGGGCAATCTACAAGCAGGTTGCCGGTGGGGCCAAGCACTGCGATCGCCGCACGAGAGCGATGGTTCTTCGGGTTTGCGAGGAACTCAGGGCGGTAATCCATCCCGACCATCGGGACTCCGTTGCTGGTGCCCGAGCCAAGAACAACAACCTCCGCCACAGTTTACAGTTCGCCTGCTCTCTGCAATACGATCGTGGCGACCAGGGTCGTCGGCAAATCTGTGTACTGCCCAATGCGCTCTAGGCAGCGAGCGAAATTTCGCTCCTGAAGATCGTCCCAGTTGGGCTGCCCTTTGCGAGCTTCCGCGATCAATTCAACTGCTTCCTCAAAGAACCGAGCTCTGTTCTGGGGCAAAGACTTGTTCTGAATGGCCGCATATCGGCGGCTGAGCTGCTCGTAAACCGATTCCCAGTTGGTGCGGGCCTCTAGTTCGGCGCGCATTTTGACCATCGCCTGCTCTTGGAGCTTTTGCGCCGCTTCGTCACGGCGCTTCACCATCTCCCAGTCGTGCTCGGAATCGCCCTCGATTACTCGCGCGACCGTCGGCTTGCCGGCAACCCTTGTCAGGTGCTGATCCATCGCCCGCTTGGTAGCCGAAACGCGGAGGTGACCCACAAGAGCGTTCTGGCCATGGGGAAGGCCTAGAACCACCACGTCGTTTTCTAGCACCAGCGGTTTTGCCGTGTTGAGCGCGGTCCAGACACCAACGCCCGCAACTTCCTTTCGGATTTCGGGTAGCGCCTGCGCCCAAAGCTGAATAACTTCGCTCATTCGCTTACATTATGAGGCACCAACGCGCCTAATGCTTGGGGTTGAACGGGGGAACCACTCCAATGTAGGGCGTAAAGCGGCCCAGCCACCGGCCCTGAAACTGCGCTTCCCCCACCATCCCTTCTCCGCAACTGAAGAACACGTCCGGCACACACTCGAACTCCATCGGCCCCCTATACGGCGCGGCAAGCTTCACGTAATAGCGGACACTTTGCCCGACGGCTACGTCGTCTTCACTCGCGTGTTGATGCTCGCTGTTAAGCACATACCGCGCGATGATCTTGCAGTGGGTTACCGTGCGCCGAAAGCCAAAGAACCGCGTGATGTGGATGGCAAACCCGAGCGCTATGCCCGCGACGATCATTCCAAATCCTACGAGAAACCCAAGCGCGGACAGCCCCATCTGTGCAAGGGCGCCGTTGCTTTTCGTTCCGTGGGTAGGTATGGAGAGAATGGTTACCCAGCCGAAGGTGAGACCAAGCAGGTAGGAGAATCCGATGAGGACGATTCCTCCCAAAACGAGGAATGCGATTAGCCCCGCTCTTCTTTGCTCTTGTCTCTGATCCACCCGTATGGCCTCGCTTCTATCATCTTAACGCGGTGAGGAGCGCAAAACGTTGCGGGCGCACGGCGGGCAACGTAGAATAGCTGCTGGACTTATGATGCGCATTATCGAAGTTGGCCCGCGCGATGGCCTCCAAAATGAAAGTGTTCCCGTACCGACGGAGGTTAAATCGCGATTCGTCTCGGCTCTCTTCCAAGCTGGCCTGAAAGAAATTGAAGTTACGAGCTTTGTAAGCCCGAAGTGGGTTCCCCAACTTGGAGATGCCGCGGAACTCCTTGCCATGCTTGAGCCAGGACCGATAACGAGCGTCCTTGTGCCTAACCAGAAGGGCTTGGAGCGAGCGCTGGAATGCGGAGTTAAGCGAATCGCCCTCTTTACTGCCGCAAGCGACGCATTCACCCAGAGGAACATCAACATGACGGTGCGCCAATCACTTGATGTGTTCAAAGGGCTTGCCGAAAGCTTTCGCGCCGCCCAACCGGATGGCTGGATTCGGGGCTACGTGAGCACCGCCTGGGAATGCCCCTACGCCGGACGAATCGCCATGACCCAAACCGTGAGCGTCGCCACAGAACTCATTGCGATGGGTGTGAATGAGGTGAGCATTGGAGATACCATCGGTGTCGCCGCTCCCACTGAGGTCAAAGCTTTAACGAAGCTGCTGCTGGCTGAAATCCCAGCCGAAAAGCTGGCCATGCACTTCCACGATACGCGCGGGACCGCAATCGCGAACGTTGCAGCTTCTTACGAGCTAGGCATCCGAGCCTTTGATTCCTCCGCCTCCGGGCTGGGCGGGTGCCCCTACGCAAAAGGCGCAGGCGGAAATCTCGCCACCGAAGACTTGATCTACTTCCTTGAGCGCGAGGGCATTGCCACCGGTGTTAACCAGTTGAAGCTGGCGCAGGCAAGCCTTGAGGTGCTTTCGACTCTGGGGAAGGTCCCGACGGCAAAGGCGCAGATTGCTGCGCTGGCCGCCGCATCAGAGCAATAAAAACGCCCAGGAGGAGCAGCGTGAGCACAAGCGTCGCCAGCTTTTCGTCACGCTTTAGGCTGATCGCCCCCCAGTTGACGATAAGAATGCTGCCCGCAATCGGCACCATCGCCGGAAGCGCTCCAAGCGGAACCCCAAACACTCTGACGCCGCCAAGCACAAGCACCACGAGCAGGTAAAGCACGGTCAGCGGCCCCATCACCTTGAGCGTCTTTCGCGGATTCAAGCCGAACTTGAACAGCGCCACGAAGAACATCGACATGAAGAGATAATCCGCCGCGCCAACCAACGCCTGCGGACTCACCGAGACCCGTGGTGGTCGTCCCGGTGCTTCCTCCTTTTTCACCGAAGGGACGTGCACCGATACCTTTTCGAGCAACTTCCGGTCGGTCTGCGCAATCTTGCCCACGTGCCCAGTCGGCGTCAGCACGAAGATCATGTCGACGAACACAAGCGTGATCGCCACGGGAACGAGGATCGCTTTCTCCCGGAACAGAAAGGTCAGCAACACGCCAAGCCCAAGGCAAGCCGAAAGTAACCCTATCTGCCCCGCCGACTCCAGCGCCACAAGCCCAACACCACCGAGTTTTGAAGCGTAGACCACCGCCAGGGCCTGGACACCGGTACCAACCACCAACATGGCAAGCGCCACGAGAGGACGCCAAGGGTGAGCGGCTCCTATGAAGATTGCCGCTATGGTGGCGATCATGAAGACGATGCCGATGCCAAGGTTCACAAGGGCCAGCGTCGGCCCAATCGGCATTGAAACGAACGCAAGACAGGCCGTTAAGCCGAAGACCAACCCGGCAATCAGAAAGAAACCGGGCAGCCCACGCCACTTCACGAGCAGGTTAAACAAGGCTCGCGACCGACCTCTTGTTACCGAGAACCCTCTCGTACACCTCAAGGACTCTATCCGCCATAGCGCTGGTGGTGTACTGCCGGGAAGATTCCGCCGCTCCGAGCGAGAGCTGCTGATACAGTTCCTCATCGCGCAGCACCTGGAGCACCTGCCCCGCGAAAACGGCATCGTCGTCAGGAACGATAACTCCGTTTAGACCCTCAACAACCGTTTGGCTGGCGCCTCCGCCACTCACCACCACAGCCGGCAAGCCATAGGTCATTGCCTCCGTCACCACAAGTCCTTGCGTCTCCGTCACGGAAGAGAAGACGAAGAGATCGGAGGCAGCGTAGTACTGATCCACCTCCGCCCGTTCAACAAAACCTACAAACTTAACACGATCTCCAATGCCAAGCGCTCTGACTTGGCGAGTAGCTTCCGCCCGAAACGCGCCATCTCCTACCAGCCAAAGTTCCGCGTTCGGCATCTCCGCGAACACCCTTGCCGCCATCTTGAAGAGAGTTTGCAGGTTCTTCTCCGCCGCCAGACGGCCAACATAAAGCATCACGCGGGTTTCGGGGCGCAGTCCCACTGCTTGCCGCGCCTCAGCGCGGGTGTACCGCCCGCCTCCGGGAACACCGGTGGGAATCACATTGATGGGTGTATCTACCGAGTGCCGCCTTAGCCACCGAGCCGCCGCTTCGCTTGGAGTAATGACCTCGTTCACCCGGTTGTAATAGAAGTTCGTGTGTTTGGCAATCCGAAACCGCAAGTAGCGCCGAGGCAGCAGCGGTATGTGGTGCGCATAGCGGTCGTAAAGCGTGTGATAGGTCGAAACGATCGGCAGATCATGCGATTCCGCCCATCGCAAGCCGACGAAGCCAAGAACCCAGGGCGTATGAGTGTGAATGAGGTCATATTCCTCCTCTCTAAACACACCCAGCATTCGATAGTAGGGCGGATAGGCAACTGGATACCCTTTCGCCCACGGGAATTCAAGCGCGCGAAAGCGGTGGCAATTCGGGTCGGGATCAGAAAACCCCGGATAACGGGCGGTAAAGAGATGGACCGAGTGGCCAGCAGCCCTTAACTCGCTGACAAGGGCATCGACGCTTACGCTAACCCCGTTCAAGATGGGGAGCGAGCTATCGCTGATCATTGCGATCCGCAACGGCCCGCGCATTGGCTTACTCTTCGGGGAACCTGCCGTGCTCTTGAACAAACTTAACGATGTCGCTGAGCCGGAATCGACGCTGTCCGCCCTCCGTTCGATGGTGCTGCAGCCATCCGCGGTTCGTATAGCGGCGAACCGTGGCAGGGACCACGCCCAGCAAGCGGCTGGTTTCTTCAAGCGTTAGCTGAGGATCAAGCAAGCGGCGAATCAAGTCCTGGCGGGACTCGCGGAATTCGCCTCGGTAGTAATTTGCGGTTGCGGCGTCGTCAAAGAAGCCGACGAGGAATTCGATGTTCTTGGGAAGGCTTTCCCACACTTCCTGCAGATCGGGATCAATCGTGTGCTCCGGCTGGGCCTCTTTGCGGGCGCGTCGTGGGCGCGGCGCGCTCATCGAAGTCTTGCGGAATCGCTTCTTCGATTCCGTTGCATCGGCATCTAAGCCGAGAGGCGCCTTTTCCTTTTCTTTATGAATGTAATTGGAAAGCTTTGGGAGCTCAACTTCTAGATCCTTGGAATCCAGGTGCTCCAAACGGCCAGCACCGTTCGGGTTTGTGTCGAGAAAGGCACTCTCGATATAAGCCAATGGATCAAAGTTCTCGGTCTTCAAAAAAATGCTACTCCCTGCAAAATCGGAACCTTCAGTAGTTCCTACCAACCTAAGAATGATGACGCAAAACTGCTTCGGAAAGCGAGGTCAAAGGATAAGCATTGAGTCTCCGAAACTCAGAAACCTGTAATCTTTTGTCAAAGCCTCCTTGTAGGCATTCATAACAGGTTCAACGCCAGCCATCGCGGCTAACATTATTAGCATAGTGGTCCTAGGCATGTGGAAATTGGTAAACATTCCGTCCACGATCTTAAACTCAAATCCCGGTTGAATGAACAGGGTCGAGACACGTTCACCGGTGGCAAGATGCCGCTTCCCGATGGCAAAAGTCTCTAAAGTGCGCACGCTGGTTGTACCTACGGCGATAATTCTTCCTTTGCAATTTGCGACCGCTTGGGCGGTATCGGCTCCCACCTGGCAAGTCTCTCCATGCATCACGTGATCACTCAGATTCGTGGCTTCAACCGGCTTGAAAGTATCGACCCCCACGTTCAGCGTCACGAAAGACATATTCACGCCTTTTGCCTTGATTGCCGCCATCAGCTCGGGTGTGAAATGCAAGCCCGCAGTCGGCGCGGCTGCGCTGCCCCCGTGCACCGAATAGGTGGTCTGATATCGCTCCGGGTCGGCAAGCTTTTCGTGGATGTAAGGCGGCAGGGGAACCCTTCCAACTCGCTCCAATAGATCGCTTACCTTGCTGGCGGCCGCGCTTAATCGAATCTTCCGCATCGCCTTGCCGGGTGGATCAAGCACTTCCCCGTTCAACCCCTCTTCAAATTCCAAGGACTCGCCCTGGCGGATTCGGCCTCCCGGACGCAGAAGGCACTCGAATTCGTCGGCGGCATACGGACGCAAGAGCAGAGCTTCCACCTGCGCGCCCGTCTTGCGGCGTCCAAACAGGCGCTTGGCGGTTACCCTCGTGTTGTTCGCCACCAGCAGATCACCGGGCTCAAGCAGATCGAGGCAGTCGCGAAAAGTAAGGTGCCGCACCTGGCCGGTCTTCCGGTTCAAATACAGCAGCTTTGAGGCATCGCGCGGCTCCAGCGGCCGCTGCGCGATCCGCTCGGGAGGCAAGACGTAATCAAACGGCGCTAGCTCGTCCAACCCAGCACCTTCGGGATATCGCTCAGGCTTGAAATATAGATGCCGGTCGACGACTGCGAGCGGTCGATCAGCAGCGCGCCAATCCCGAAGCCGCGCGCACCTTGGAAGTCATCAATAGGGCTGTCTCCAACGTGAACAATCTCGGATTTCTTTGCCCCAATCCGTTTCAGGGCAATCTCAAACAAGGCGGGATCAGGCTTTTCCGGTCCTTCCTCCAGAGAGGCGATCACGACATCGAAATACTCAGTGAGTCCAAGCCCGGCAACGATGCGATGCAACGAGTAATCCCAATTAGAGAGGATGCCCATTCGCACCCCGAGCCGCTTCAGTTCCTGCAAGGTCGGGATTACGTCGGGAAAGACATCAAAGTATTCGCGTGTGTCGTACAACCTCTGCCGCGCTTCTTCCATAAAGCGCCCCACATCCATCGGCCACCGGCAATGGCTCATCCAATCGGAGGTCAAGTCATCCCAAAAACTATCCCCAGCCTTAGGGTCGCGGGTCAGGTTTATCTCCCGGTAAAGGCTCCATCGAGACCGAAGCATTGACTGGTATACGTCCCCTTCTGCCTCCGAAGCCGGAAGCCCCACCGCTTGCGCGCACTCAACTGCAAATCGCGCGGGCGCCCACCGAACGTCAATCAACGTGTGAGCAGCATCAAACAGGATATAGGGCGGACGAACGGGCAAGTTCAAGCTGCCACCATTATGGTTCGGATGCTTTCTGGGCCTTTCGACACACTATTCAAAACGCCTAAAGCGTACACTCCGTATATGCGACTTTTGACCGCTGTGCTTTTGGCATGCGCCGTTTTTGCGCACGCATTCAGCCAGCACAATGCGGACGCCCCGAAAGCCGAGACCCCCTACACAATTTCCCACAAGCCCATCGTTGGCGACATGAAGAAATACAAGATTCGCGGCGAACTGACGATCGCAAATCTGAATCTGCTCATCACGGCGACAATCGTCCGCAAAGTCATCGAGGTGAAAGACAACGGCGAGAATGTAGTCGAAGAATCGCAAGAGGACACCGTCATCAAAATCGGTGATCAGGAGGTGCCGCCCCAACATGAGGCTTCCCTCGTAGTTCATTACGGAAAATTTGGAGAGGTTCTAGACCTTAAGAAAGAAGGCGCCGTACTGCCCGCAGAAGCTCGCCTCGAAGTTATTTCAAACATCTACTTTCCAAAGAAAGCGGTGATCGTGGGCGAAAGCTGGAGCGTCGACATCCCTGCGAACGAAAAGATGCAGACGGTGGCCCTAAGGGCAACTTTCAAACTTTCCGGCGTTGAAACCGTCTCTGGGCATCAAGTCTTCAAGATCGACTACGAATCTCACGAAACCGAAGGGCAGCAGCCCGCGAAGGTTGAAGGAACCTGTTGGCTAGATACCCAAACTGGGTGTACGGTTCAAGATGAAGCCACGTGGACGGACATGCCCTCAGCAGGAGCGAATACCATGAGTGGCAAAGTCGCCCTTCACCTTCAAGAATAGATTTCCCGTATAGATCGAAATTTCAATTAATAAGGAAGCACATGAACAGAAGAACTCTCGTAGCACTCGTACTTAGTCTTGCCATTGTGGGCGTCGCGAACGCCGACTACACCTTCAAGCCGAATATCAAGGTGAAGGATGATTTTCACTATAAGCTGAAAGGAACCTTGCAGATTGCCGGCCAGGAAGCCACGCTTGATGGGACTCTCGATCGCAAGATCGTAGAGGTTAAAGAGAACGGCGATTACACGGTTGAGGAAACCCAATCCAACACCAAGGTTCAATTCGGCGGCCAGGAAATGAACCTGCCGGACAACACGAGCACAACCAGCTACACCGCAGCCGGCGATATCGTTGAAATCAAGTCGGACAAGGTTGATCCGCTTGAGTATCGTTTCGCTAACATGAGCCTCTTCCACCTTCCGGATGCGGCCGTTGCCGAAGGCGGAACCTGGACCTACGAAGCAAAGTCCAACGACAAGACCGGCGCGGTTGGGTTCAAGGCGACTTACAAGGTCGTTGGCGAAGAGAAGATCGGGAATCGAACAACCGTCAAGATTTCCATGAGCATTAAGGAAAGCGAAGGCTCCGAGCCGGCTTCCAGCGAATGCCTCCTTTGGCTCGACACAACCGACATGATGCCGGTGAAGACCGAAAACAATTTGACCAACGCCCCAATTCCTGGCGCACCGGGACCTGTATCCGGAAAGATAGGAACCACGCGGGAAGGCTAACTATCTTGGTCATACCAAGATGGCTCAGTCTGGTATAGGTTAAACAACAATTAGCAGATAAGCAACATGAATACTAAAACCCTTTTAGCCCTCGTCCTAACTGCTGCCCTTGTGGGGACAGCAAACGCCGATTACACCTTTAAGCGAAGCTTCAAAGTAAAGGACACTTTCAAGTTTCAGCTAAAGGGAGACCTCCAGGTAGCTGGCCAAAGCACCACGTTCACTGCGGACGTGGAGCAGAAGATCGTTGAAGTGAAAGACAACGGCGATTACACCGAGGAATCCACCCAAACCAACTTCAAACTGAACTTTGGTGGCCAGGAAATGCCGGTGCCGGACAGCACTTCGACCACCAGTTTCACCGCGTCGGGCGACATCATCGAGATCAAGGCCGACAAGGTCGATCCGAGTTCCTACCGCCTTGCGAACCTTGATTCGTTCCACCTGCCGGAGAAACCGGTTGCCGATGGCGCGACCTGGACTTACGAAGCCAAATCCAACGATAAGACAGGCGCGGTAGCCTACAAGGCTACGTACAAGGTCTCCGGTGAGGAGAAAATTGGAACCCATCAGACGGTAAAGATCATCGTGAGCATTAAGGAAAGCGAGGGTACGGACCCTGCTGCCAGCGAAGGCACAATCTGGATTGATACCACTGATCAGATGCCGGTGAAGGCGGAAGCCAACTGGACCAATGCCCCGATCCCCGGCGCTCCCGGCCCGATCAACGGCAAGGTCACTCAGACTCGACAAGACTAATAAGGTCTTCAATAACAATCGCCCCGCCATTCACATGAGTGGCGGGGCGATTCCATTTACGGCCCTTGCTGGATTAACTCGTCGGCGACTTGGCCTTCTTTAGGAAGTTTATGAATTCGCTGGACTGGCGGGTCGCGCCCTCGAACTTATCGATCACCTTGCCTTCGGGGGAAAGCAGAACGTAGGTTGGCAGCGCCTGATTCTTCGCCAACGTGCCCTGCAGCTTTTGGTTGGCTTGATCGTCGGGGTTCGGTCGGTCCGTCCAGAGCTGGACCTTTACAAAGCCTTTGAACTCGTCGGTCACGTCCTGACGGGAAAACATGTTCTTCTCCATCCAGCGACAGTTCACGCAGTTAACGCCCGTAAAATCGATGAACACCGGCCGGTGCGATTCCTTCGCCTTTGCAAGCGCATCCTGATAATTCATAGCCAGGATGGGGCCATCGTTGCCGATGGTCTTGACCACCTTTTCGCGACCCGGGTACGGATCAGGAGGCATGTAAGCGTTCAGCTCTCCGAGATCGCCTTTGAAACCCATCGCAAGATAGCCAGTCAGCGCCATCGTTAGGACTGCAAAGCTTCGCCGCACCCAGCCAATGGTCATCACCGACTTCGGCAAGCCAATAAGGTACAGCGCCATCGCGCCAAAGATGATTACCCAGGACGCCAAGAACACTGGTCGGGTTATCAGCCCCGCATTAAAGCCGAGGTCCGCGTTGGAAAAGAACTTCATCGCCGCGGCAAGCTCAATAAATGCAAGCACCGGTTTAACCGCCGAGAGCCAGTTGCCCGACTTCGGCATGTTCGACATGGTTTGCGGAAACAGAGCCAGCAGGTAGAACGGAAGGGCGAATGCTAACCCGTACGCCGCCATCCCCACCGCGGGATAAAAGAAGGCTCCTTTTGCCGCCGCGGCAAGCAAGGACGCGGCTATTGGCGCAGTGCACGTGAAGCTTGTCAGGGCGAATGTCGCCCCCATGAAGAACGGACCCACGAGCCCACTCTTGCGCGAAGAGCGAGACATGTTGTTCACCAGGCCGCTCGGCAACGCAATCTCGAACAGACCAAAGAGATTCAGCGCTAAAACCACGAAGATCAAGCCGATGACTAGGTTCACCCATGGGTTAGCGGCAAAGTTTGAGATTCCGGTCGCGCCGAACAGAACCGAAGCGGCAATCCCAAATATTGCGAAGTTGCTGATTATCCCAAGCGCATAAGCCAATGCCTTCGGCCACGTGGGGCTCTGCTGCTTGCTGAAATAGCTGACGGTAACGGGAATCATCGGAAACACGCACGGTGTGAGCAGGCTAACGAGCCCGCCGACGAAAGCGGTGTAGAGGTACGGCAACAGCCCGCTCTCACTCTTGGCGGTTGGCGCGCTTGCAAGAGCGCTGGCCGAGCAGGCCATCAATATCCCGGTCAAGAGCCGGCGATCTCGAAACATAGCTTAATGAACGTCAACAGCGACAGACAGCGTGTCAGTCTTTGGCGGCAAGCAAGTGCGGTCATTGCATGCCTGAGTGGTGACCTTCAACTTCAGCGTCTGCTTTCCTTTCGACGTCTTGGGAAGCGTGACCGTAACCGGGATCGTCACCTCGTTCACGTAAACGTTCACCGGGCCGTCTAGGGAGTTAAATTTGGAGGTTGCTGGGTAATTCACCTTCGAGGCAACACCTTTACCACCGGCCACTTCTATTGCGGTTGGAATACCCGCCTTCTCCGTATGACCGTAGATGTGGTAGCCCGACGGAATCTTAATCATCACCTTCACGGTGAAGGGCTTGCCAACTTTGGCGCTTGAAGGGCCGGTTGCTTTTGTCGCAACTGATTGACCAAGTGAGAGCGCTGCACACGCCAGAACCATGCTCGTCAAGAAGATTTTCATAAGTTGCCTTGCTTCTTTAGTATAACCTTGCCACAAGCTGTAAGTTCCCGAAAGCCCCACGCGTTGCCGCTTGGGTCTAAAATGAAATTCAATGAAGATCGTCTGGATCGCGGTGGCTGGTGTGCTGGGCACCCTTAGCCGCTACGGCCTTGGGTTGCTTCTCAATAAGCCCGATTTCCCGCTTGGAACCCTTGTCATCAACGTCCTAGGCTGCCTGCTGATTGGCGTTGTTTTCAGCTTGTTTTCGAACCGGATCATCTCCGACGACCTACGCGCGATCCTGGCTACGGGGTTCCTTGGCGCGTTTACAACCTACTCCGCCTTCATCATGGAGTCTTTCGCCCTCACCACCACCAAGGATTGGGCGAGATTGGGGGCTTATTTCTTCGGCAACCTTGTCTTCGGTTTTCTCGCCTTCCTCATCGGAAAGACCGTCGGAGCCCGCTATGCCATCTGAAAACCTGTTCGCGCAAGTGCAGCACGGCTCTAGTCTTTATGAGCGCTGCATCGACCTTCGGCGGCGAGTCTTGCTGGTACCGCTTGGGCTTGATTTCACCGACGAGCAAATCCAGCAGGAGTCGGCTGATCTTCACTTTGCGTTGGTGCGGGATCAAATCCCAGTTGCCGCCTGTGTGGCAACGAAGATCAACGATTTCACGGCTCAGATCCGCCAAGTGGCAGTGGAACCGGCCGAGCACGGCAAGGGACTGGGAGCCCAGTTAATGCGCCAAACCGCAGCGTTCCTCTACGCCGAGGGATACCGGGAGGCCATCGTCCATGCCCGCGCCAATGTCGTGCCCTTCTATCTCAAGCTTGGCTATTACCCTTACGATTCTGAATTCATCGAGGTGGGGATTCCCCACCGCAAGATGCGGCTGCAACTCCCCGGCCACCCGGGACGGCCCGACCCGACTTACTACGCAGAGTCCTTCCCCGCCGACTTCGGCTCATCGCTAGCAGTCCTTCCGGTTGGCGCGCTCGAGTGGCACGGCTCCCACCTTCCCATGGGAACGGACAACTTCCTGGTGGAGTCATTCGCCTACGAACTGGCCCGCCGCCTAAACGGCAAGCTTCTGCCTACCCTCTGGACCCCAATTACGCCGCTCCCCCACCAACTCGGCATTGGAATTCGCACAGATAGCTTCCGCATGCTGGTTGAGGACGTCCTCGCGGCGCTAGTCAAGAATGGGTTCAGCCGCATTGCCCTCATAACGGGCCACTACGCTCAGGGACACCTCTGGGAGCTGTACGATATTGCGGACGCCGCCATGGCCGCCAACAGTGACCTTCTGGCGGTGGCTGGCAGCCCACTCGAGCCTCTAGCCATGCCCGACCTGCTTGATCATGCGGGATCGTGGGAAACCGCTCAACTTATGTTCGGCAAAGGCCCAGGCTTTGTTCGCAACGGAACGTTGCCGCCAGTGCTTGAGCCAAAGCGAGATGCCGTACTCGGAGATGATCCGCGTCACGCGGACATCGTAAAGACGGCGGAGTACCTGGAGCTTGCCCAGGCCCGTTGGGCGGAGTTGCTTAGCGGCAATCAGGAAGCGGCAAGGGCATTTCACGCGGGAGAGCGGGCGGAGCTGCAAGGCTACCGAGACCGCTTCTACAAAGAGTCATGGCAGCAGGCCATTGAGTCTTGGTGGGCAACGAAGTAGCTACCAAGAACTTTCAACGTATTTCGGGCTCGGGCAAGATGGGGGCAGGGGTTTGGCGACCGTTGAGTGGCTAATCCGTGCCGAGCAGGGGCCTGGCCCCTTCGCCCGATACCGAATCGTAAACGCACCGAAGTTCTCAGAGACTTCAAGTCCATCCAGGTTATCCGCTCCCTCAATCGTTAGCGGAGTAGCTGAGAAGAGCGAAAAAGTAGCCGGTTCCTTGCCCGCCGCCGTCCAGCAAAGCATAGCGGACCCCTCGCTCGGTCGCACCTCCACGTTTTGATCGCCAACGATCCTTAACTCGCTAAGCAGGGCCGAGGCAAACGGATCAGCCTCTTGCGGGCCGTGCAGCGCGTAAAGAGTCTGGCGGATGCCGTACAGGGTCTCTAGCAACGGAACGGACTCGTGGCTCGAGTCGATACGCTTCCAATAGGTGTTCAGACCCCTCTCGCTTGCCAGCCCTGCCTGCAAAATGGCCCCAGAAAGCCTGCGCTCCGGCTCTGGGCACATTGCTGCCGCTATGCTCGCCAAAGCCGCCGCTCGGCGGCCAATATCGCGTTTCTGGACCCAAAGCTGCCAACTTCGCCAATCCGTGCGCATCGCTACCGTTGCCAGCAACGAATTCTCGTCGGAAGAAGCCTTCCGGGTCGTGGTTAGGGACTGCATAAGCAAGGCGTGACTGGCGGCCAAATCCAAACCTTGTCCTTCCGAATCGTAAGGCAGGCGCTGGCCCGAAACCGGCTCCGTCACAAACGTCGTCTGGTCTAAGAAACCGCCCAGCGCGGACTCTCCCAATTTGACGGTTGCCGGATCGCGCGTTCCCATCAGGTTTTCCAGTGCAAGTTCCACCACGGAGGGCACGTCAATCGGCGAAACCGTGCTCAGCGGAAACGTATCTGGCTTGCCGAAGGCAAGAAACCTCCCAAGCGGCACGCGCCTGGCGGGAAAATAGACAACCAAGTCCGGCTCGGACGTCACCGCGAGGGGGCCGTCGTCGTCATAAGCGTCCAACCGCTCGATCCTAGACTCCAGTTCAAGCGGGTATCCGCCAAGAGGCGCAAGGATGACCGGGGTTGGCACCAGCGCGCCCGGACGATCATAGTGCCATGTCACCCTCAAACCAAGGGGGGAATCGTCAATCTGAACCGATTGTAGGCTGGGCGTGGCTCCCGTCCAGCGCTTCATATGGGCGGCTGCCTTTTCAACCAAATCTCCAAGCGCGCTGACAGACCGGGTATCGATCTCTTTGGTTCCGCATGGCAAACCAATCCGAACCCAGCCGGAGAACGCGTCCGTATTGCGAAGCGTCCAATCACCGGGCTTGCCGTCAACAATCATGGAAGGCGCTTTCCCTTCAAACGCAAGCAATATGGCCGGCTGCTTTTGAGTGAAGGAGAGCAAGAGCCATTGCTCAGCGGGCGTGGGAACATCGTTGCGAACGGAACCTTCCCGCCAGCTTAAGTAGGGGCTGGAGGTTGAAGAAAGGCTGAGGTTAATGCCTTCGGGGAAATACATTCGAAAGCCGGGGACGTTCAGATCGACTTCGAGCTTGGACGGCTCGCCCTTGTGACGGTCGAACGTCATCATCGCCTTCGTATCGGTTACGGCTGCGTACTTTGGCGCAGTAAGGGCGGCCTCAAATCGGAGCCAGTCAGCAAGCCCACTTTTCGCTCGAAAGCCTTGCGCGCTGAACTCAAAACCGGGAATTTCAGGCAGGTCGTGAAAGCCGAAACGGCCGATGGATTGACCGCCCAGCAATGCCGTGAGGCAAAGGCCGAGCCAAAGACTAATAGTCCGAACCAAGTAGCGTTATCCCCAAACGTCCAGTTGCGCGAGACCACACAATCCCCAATTCCCGTGGTCCCAACTGGTATCCCAGGATAGCACTGTAATCGTTGTAGCCGCCACCGATGTATTGGCTATAAGTCTGCCCGTAAGCAAACCTCCACAAGCTATTGAAGCGGTAACGGAAGTCGAACGTGGCGCTGAGGCGCTGGATGTCAAGGCCCTTGGTCACCAAGCCAGAGAAGCCTGTCCGGCCCGCATAGTAGCTGCCCTGCATGGTTAGCTGATGCCTGCCGGTCACTGCCGTCCCCAGGCCATCATCAAGATAGTTGTAACCCATCTGAACGCTAAGCTCTTGATTCACTCTACGGGCCATGCTAAGGTTTGCGGTTGTTGCCAAGCCACTGAGCGCACCCCTGCCAAATAGCTTGCTTACGCTCGCGCTGGAATTGAACGTGGTCACTGAATCCATCTTCCAAGGGTTGGCCTGCAAGCGCATTCGAGTGCCAAAAGTGTCCTGGGAGGAGGTGTCGGCATCCGAGGCTAGGTGAGTATGATTCGCCGTTAGCCCGAAGAAGATGTTGACCTTCTTGCTCAGTTTGATCGGGTCTTTCTCGATTACCGCGGCAACGGTTTGGTTGCTGACGTTGGAACCTCGGAAGGTCGTGCTCTGAGTGGCATTAAGGCTTAGCTGAGCGCCAGTAAGCTGCTGGCCGTAGTTCAGCGAGCCATATGCGCTTCGAAGCGACGGGAAATCGAGCTGAGCATTGAGATTGGATTTCGAACTCAAGGCGTACGACTGGCGCAAACTCACGCTTGTGTCGGAACGGTTCATACCCGTGATCGACAGCCCGCCCTCGGCGCGATCTCCGTGCGACCAGTTCATCTCGTAATCGATGTTGATCGCGTTGATGGAGCCAACCTGACGGCCGTAGGAATCTCCCATTCGAAGCCTTACAAGGCTGCTTTCTTCGGGCTTCAGGCTGAGGAAGTAGGGATAGTTGATGGCAAGGTGGTTGTCGTTGATATTGACAATCTGATCGGCAAATAGCTGCGAGGGTGGCCGGTTCAGGCTCAGCTGATACAGCGGCAACGCGAGAATTCGTGAGTCACCCGCGTAGATTTGCGCTCGCTGGAACTGAATTTCCTTGCCCGGCAACAGCACCGCCCGCTTGGCTACCACCGTTGCAGGCGCATCGGAAATATCGGCAAGCTTAAAAGTGTCGTCCGAATAGGTGGCGCGCGACTCACGAATCTTCCTGCCATCCCACTCGGAGAGCGCCGTCACCTTCTGCTTTTGCGTCTCAAACGCCACCCATCGGTCCAGATAGGGCCGTAGACCGGTGATTTCCGTGACCTCCAGAGTCGTGACGCCAACCGCCTTTTTGCTCCTGAGGTCAAAGAACAGATCGGTGTAAACATGGCTCTGGCCGTTATTTGAAACCTTAGCGTTGTGGGCGCGAGCCTCCATGAGGGGGACATTCACCTGGATGGTGTCGGCATCGATCTTCCAGCCCATATAGCGAAGATGAGCGTCGCCAGGTGTTCCTTGCGCCTCCATGACGCGCGTATTCATCGCCATCTTGAGCGGCTTGGCGCCGATGAGTTCAAGGAAAGTGCGAGTGCTGGGCAATAGGTCGCGGCTGCTCACCATTTCAACCGAGATAACTTCGGTGGCGTTCACGGAGATTGCGGTTGCAGTTATCTTGGCGGTATCCGGCTCGCTACCCGCTACCAGAACCGCCCTCGCGATACCATCGCGAGTCGGTACGACCCTTTCGCGAAACGAGCCAAGGGTGGTTTCGAACAGCACCTGGGTGCCATCGGGAACGGCTTTGCCGGAGCTGTCGCGAAGCTCAGCGGTCACCGTCACCGTGCTCCGTGCATCAGCCACGGTAGCGATCGGATAGGCGCTAAGTTTGAGGAACGCGTTCTCTGCCCACGCTGCGGCGCCGATTAGGCTGAGGAACAAAAAGATTACTGCTCTTAACCGCGCCATAGTTGGCCATCTTGGTTGCGGGCCGCCCGGTGTCCAGGCGACCCGCAATATCTTTATCGAACGACGTTAATAGGAACGATCTTTCGCACTCGATCGCCACTGGAAGTTTCCGCAACGATCTCGATACGGTAGACACCCGGAGCAACTGCTCGATTCGCGTTGTCGCGCAGGTTCCAAGTGATGCTGTTCTCACCGACCTTATCTGCTCGACCACGAGTTACCGCAAACACTTCCGTTCCGGCTCCGCCAAGGATTCTCACCGAGGTCGTTGCTGAGCTAGAAAGCGTGTAGGTAATCGTGAACGCCGCGTTCGGATCACGCGACGGTCTCGAGACCACCACGTTGCCGATCACTGCATGAGAAGCGGTGCCGCTGTCGCTCTGAATCTTGAACGTGCGAACCGAATCGCCATTTGCAGTGAACGAGTAGCCGCTGACCGTTCGCATATCGCGAGAGATTCCGGCGGCGGTGTCCACGAAGCGCAACTGGACGTTGTTCGGAACTGAACGCAAGTCTGGCCAATTGATGGTGTACGTTCCCGCCTTCGTTGCATGGGCGGTTACGATCCACTCTTGGCGAGCCGAACCGGATGCCATCGACTCAGCGAGCTGAACAACCTTGCCGGAAGATTGCGACTGGTGCAGCCCAAGCGCTACCTGCTGGGTCGGTCCCATCGGCGGCTTCGGCGTGTTCAAGTAAGGCAAATCGGCTGCCTGCGCAATCATGCCGAAGTAGTTCTTGTCGTCTACATTTGCCGGGCCGCGCGCGATCAGCTGTACGCGCCAATCGGATGGGCCAGCCTTAAAGTTATCAATTGTGCGATGGGCTACGCTGCCCCCACTAGCGCGACCTGTTGTGTCAGGAGCGCCCTCAAAATTGAGGCCTGGATATTGTAGCGTGAGCGAGTCGGGCGTCTTCACAAAGATCCAGTAGGCCCTCGATGGAGTCATCGTTGCAGTGACACCGCCAATGTAAGCGTATGCCTGAGCGTTTTCATCCCAATAGGCTAGCGACGGTCCAATGAATCCAAAGTTGACCATCTCCTGGTAAGTCAGCGACTGCTGCGAGGCTGAATTTGAGGCGCCAACAAGATCTCCGAGTGGTACCGGATAGTTGGATGGGCAGCTGATCAGATTCCAGCCTGGGAATAGCTGACGTTGCAGGTCGATGGTGGGAGCGAAGATATCTTGGTACGTCGTCGCCGAAGGATTCACGTTAACGACTTGCGAATTCGGAACTACCACCCATGCCCCGCCTCCTCTCTGAGCGAAATTGGTCGGCACATAGCTTCCACGCTGAGCATCCCAATCATAGGCTTGGAACAAGGACGGATCCAAGTTGAGAATACTCGCCCAAGACGAGTCAGTAACGCTCCACGGATTTGAGATCAGGTTTGCCCCAGAGGCAAACTGGAAGACCTTTCCAGGCGTCGCGAGAATCGAGCCAGACAGAGTTTTTGGAACGCTTCCGGCCGGTGTGCTGATAATGGAGTAAGACAATGGGCCGTTCTGCAGATTGTCGTAATTGAGGGTCCAGGTAGCGTGCGCCACTTCCGTCGGATGGATAACCGGAATGACCGTCGAGGCCTGCCAGTAATCGTCTGTGGAGCCATTGATCGTCAGAGTAACCTTGGTCGCTCCTTGATTCGGCGCAAACGTAAGTCCTTGGCTTGCCTTGAATCGAAGCGTGACAAGCACGTTGTTCAAGTTCAGCAACTTGTTCGTTGTGCTGTAGCCCCGCGTATTGTCAATGTACGCAGAAATCTGGATCGGATTGGGCGAATACCCGGCCGCGTTGTTGTCCGCAACGATCGCCTTAGGCGCGTGCGCAACGAATGCATAGGGAGCGCTGTAATCGGCAAGGGCGCCGGCTTCCCGGTAGTACTGTAGGATCGCGCCGTATTGGCTCGCTGCTATCGTCACCGGATGATATTTCTGGATGTAGGACGTATTCGAGCCGCACTCAATATCCGATGTATAGCCATTGTTGGAAGGCGAGAAAATATTGGCTGGGAAGTTAGCCCCCTGCTTTGGCGCTCCAATGACTGTCTCGGCTGATCCGATAATGATCTCATCGACGAGTGTGGACGTAGATCGTACTTTCCCGGCCAAATTGGATCCATTGGCGTCGGCCACTGCTAAGTCAAATTTCGATTGGTCAAGCGGACCATTTTCGATCCTCAACCCATACGGATGGATCATTGAGAAGTTGAAATCTACATAAGCCGGAAAGTTTCCGCCGTCGTACGCGCGTGTAAAGCGGCGCATAAGCCGAATCGGCTTAAAACCTGGGGCTATAACATAGTTGCCGTTTGACGCTATGCGGCTTCCTGGCGTAAAATCGCCACCTAACCCATAGGCAACCTCAGGGTCCACATAATCTGTGACAATAGTATTACCGCCGATCCCCGATACCAAACCTTGAGCTTGCATCGCGGTCCAGCGGGCGCTCCAAATCGCGACGGTATGACTAGTGATGTCTGTATTCTGGAAAACCCACTGCATGCGAGCAGCATCGCCAATCACGTCCAGTTGGAGGAACATATTGAAGGGTCCGACCGAACTCTGGAAGTAGGCGTAGCGATTTGACGTACCCACATACTGTAGATTCGCAGCAGGGATGGCCGTAGGGCCCCCGCCATCAATAACGATCGCATCATAAACAGCTGGGGTGCCAGCATCGAGGCCACCCAAATTCAAATCCATGTTTGAATCGAAGCCTGTCGGAGACTGACCGGTCGTCCCGACCTGCAACCCAAGAACCTGATTATTTACCAGAGCTACGGCTCCTTGATAGAAGCAAGGGCTATTGGGTCCAGCTACCAGGTCTCCGCCTCCGTACGTGACGGTGCCTCCCCATCCATACGCGGCCACGATCAACTCTGTGCCCAAAACGTAGGAGCTGTAAGGATTTGAGCGCGGATTGGCGTTAGTAGGTGAATAGCACCCTGTCCAATCACCGAACGCTGGCATGGCGGCGCCAAGCAAACCCAACGCAAATACGTTCCTAACAAATGTTTTCATCGTAACTATCACTCTTGAACCTAGTGCCCAGCTGTTAGACGCGCAGCTGGGCCACTCAGTGCACTACCTAACCAAAGTTCTCGAAACACAGAAGATATATCGCTGACCGCTCGCGTCCGGCGCAGGTCCGGGGCTGTCCGCCTTGTTTCTGGCGCCGATGCGCCAGTAAACGGTCTTTGCGGTCCGAATGTAAGAGGGAACCGCTGACGAACTGAGATCAAGCGGCCCGATTAGAAGCAGCCCGAAACTCGCCGACTCAAGCGGCGCCGTCGTAAACGTACTGCCCTTAGGGAACGTGGAGTCGGTGCTAAGTTGCAACACATATTGCACTCGGATCGGGAATGCCGGAGTTGCAACCGAGTTAAAGGTAAACGATAGGGGCCCTGTAATCGAAGTACCGTCCAGCGGAGATATCAAGCTCGTCTGGTCAAGCGGAGTAGCGATCCCCGATACGGCTTGCTTACTTACGAAATAGCAGAAGGTGCCCGTGGGAGAGTTGGTGAACGGCGGGAACAAATCGTAGTCTCGAACCCTGTAAATGAGTTGCATGCCGTATTGCATCGGCTGACCATTCACAAGGCTGCCCGCTCCAACCGTTGTACCGACCGTGCTCGGGATAGCCGTGCACTGACCTTCATAGTGATCAAGGAGGTTCGTTGGGTCGTAATACTGGTCGGTATATCCCGCCGAAGAGTCTATGAAGACACGATCTCCAAGTGCTGGGCTCCCAATATAACCGGTGGCGCCGGTTAGACGCTTCATATTGATATTGGTGCCATTACCCTTCAAGCTAATGAGCGAGTCGAGATTGGCAGTCAAACGCACTCCGGAAATACCTGCCGTATCAGGGGTGAAACCAGTGAAGTAACCCGCCTCGGCGATGGCATTACTGACCAAGTCGTTGTTGCTGCCTCGGTTGCCACCGAACAGCAGAGCTGCAAGGCCGACAACAAGCAAGAGCTTGAAGAAGTCGTCATTGCCTTTCTTGGTCTTAGGCTGATACCGAATCGGCTCGATGCTGGACGTGTCCTTGAACGTGCCGTCGATGGTGGGCGGAGTAAAGACAGCCGTAACCCGGTCGCCAGGGGCAATACCCTTGAACTGGCGTGTGATATTGATCGTCGACTCGTCGGGATCGGTCTCACCCACAATGCCAACGCCAACCTGCTCTCGGCCACGGGAAATCAACAGTTCCTGGCCTGCCACAAATCCGGATCGGCTTCCAGCATTAATCAGAGCGTTGTTACCAACGGTATTAAGGATCGTTGCCGCCGGCAGCGAGCGCTGGAGAATTTCCATCGTCGCGGTAGCGGCGCCCGTCTGAAGCGCCTCTGCGAGCACGGCTTCATCCTTGGTTTCGTTGGCAATGTGATCCGTCGAGCGAGCCTGAAGAGCCGTACCGTTCTCGGCAACACCGGAGTAACCGTTGTAGACAACAACGCGCAGGATCACATCAGCATGCTTTACGTTGCCGACGGTCATGACGCGATAGTTCAGAAGTTCGCCGGACAGGATCTTGTCAACCTTTAGTTCCTGGGCAACCTTCAGAATGTTGATGAGGCCGGTTACCGGTGTGGGAATCTGAAGAGTATCAACAGTTGACTTAACAACATCGGAATCCACTACGCGGAACGTCTTGCTGGCTGGGCGGTTTGCATTAGCCTTCGCAAGCTCATTTCCAAGAGCGCGAGACGCTGTTAACCCAGCAGACACCATGTTCTGCTGCGCATCTGGAATCATCATGTTGCGACCGCTACGGTCCGCAAATTCCAACACTGCCCAACGCTCTTGGTCTCTAAATTGACCTGTCATCACGTTGACCACCGATCCCAATGTGATCGATGGCATTACGAGGGCAGCACAGACTGTGTACGCTGTGATCTTCCCTGCTACTGAACCAATAAACCGCCTCACTCTTCTACGAGCCTCCTATTCCGTTCCTTTACCTGGATTAGCCTTTAGGCCACCCTCACCAGGTTCCATGCATCTTACAGCACGTTCGCGCAAGTATAGCACGATGTACGCTCAGTGCACGAGCGCAGGGAAGCTCAAACGCAATTCTTCCCGCACAACTGACTTGACGGTGTCTTCTGGGCAATCGGTTCGGATCACCCGATCAGCAAATGGAACTTTTGCGCGAGTAGGCAGTTGGCTTGCAATAAGGTGTCGGGCCGCCTGCGCATCACCTTCCCGATCAACCAGGCGTCGCATCTGCTCATCAGGCCCGCACGTCACAACCCACACCTTGGAGAATTGACCCTGAAGGCACGACTCTATAAGGAGCGGCACCTCAAGAACCTGGGCGTTGCTGCGCTGAAGCGCGCGTAATATCTCTGGATGCATACGGCGATTTAGCTTTCGCCGAAAGTCGTGATCCATCCCCACCCGTATAAGAACTTCCCGTCTCTCTGGCAAGTGGCCGAACTCTGAGGTCAGGAACTCCTTAACAATAGGAGAAACGAAAACGTCCTTGGCTAGCACGTCTGCGCTCTCGCAACTAAGGCCGAGCGCCTGACAGTAACCAAGGACGGTTGATTTTCCTTCTGCTATTCCACCGGTAATAGCGATGCGCAAACCTGATGTCTCCCCAGGATGCCGCGATCCTATTCGGTCTCGTCGTCACCCTTCTTTTCTTCGACTTCTTCGTCCTCATCGCGTCCAAAGAAGCCTTTCAACATTCCTAGACGTTCACCGATGGTCGCTCCGGAGCCACTAAAGCTGCCTCTTCGCAGTGCAGACTCATCGAAGTCCGAATCGTCGCGCCCACGGCGAGGGCCGCTCTTGCCGCCGCTCTTCTTCTTGGCGCCGGGGCCGCCGCGTCCACGATCTGGGCCGCTGCGCAGGGAATCTTCTTCGTAATCCGACGGAACAGCATCGCCTGCTGCGGGAGCAGGAACAGAACCGGCCGCGCGCATACTCAGCACCATTCGGCGCTCGTCTCCGCGAAGGTCGATGACCTGAACCTCAATTTCCTGGCCCTCGGTAACCACGTCTTCCGGCCGGCGAACCCGTCGGTAAGACATTTCACTGAGCGGCATGAACGCTTCCGCGCCCTCCGGCAGCTTGATGAAGACGCCACTCTGGACCATTCGGCCAATCGTGACCATCATCTTCTGACCAATCTTGTAGTTCTGAGCAATCAGGGTCCAAGGATCTGGCAGCACCTGACGGTGGCCAAGGCTAATCTTGCCCGCGCCTTCGTCAAGGCGAAGAACCATCACTTGAATCTTCTGCCCTTCCTTCAGCATTTCGCGCGGATGAGCAATGCGCATCCAGCTCATTTCCGAAATGTGAAGCAGACCGTCAACGCCGCCGAGATCGACGAACGCGCCGTAATCAGTCAGGCGTCGGACCGTGCCGTCAAGCACGTCGCCCGGCTTAACCGACTTGAAAATCTCTTCCTTAACGTTCGCTCTGCGCTCTTCCTCCGCCTCGCGGTTAGAAAGCACGACCTTCTTGCGGTCGCGATCGATCTCGATTACCTTAAGCGCCATCGGCTGCCCAAGATACTTCTCGAGATTGCGCTGCTTGCCGTTACCCACATGGGTTGCCGGAACAAAGCCGCGAACGCCAACATCGGCAACGAGGCCACCCTTGACCCGGTCAACGATCTGCGCGTTGATCATGGTCTTATCGTGGAAGGCGTGCTCGATACGATCCCAAACTTCTTCGAAATCCGCTCGCTTCTTGGAAACGATCGGGTTGCCTTCTTGGCCCTCTGGGCGAAGAACGACGACCTGGATCTTGTCGCCAACCTTGAAGTGGTCCTTAGCCGACGTGATATTGTCGTTTGTAAGCTCATTAAAGGGAACGATGCCTTCAGACTTCGTTCCTACATCAACGAACAGCCGATCATTCTCGACTTGGATGATGGTCGCTTCGACGCGATCTCCCTTCGATAGCTTCTTGAAGGTTCCGCCATCATCATCGCCTCCTTCCATGGCCGATAACGCTGCTTCAAACAGCGCCATATCATCGGGATCTGGTTCGGCCCGGGTCTCGGCAGCCTCTCGCTTCGCCGGTTTCTTGGCAGCGGCGGGGGCTTCAACAGTCGAAGCAACCGGTTTATCGGTTGCGGTTTGGTCGGGCGTCGCAGTTTCGGTGCTCGAATCAGCTGCCGTCTGCGGCGTCAAATGCTCGTCAATGGTCATACTTTGCTTGAATAGCTCCTGAATTCAGTTCTCCTTAGAGTACCCCGAAACGCCTGCGATGCGTTCCCTGGCTAGCTTAGGCTTAACTTGGATAGGACGTAAACTTACCCCAATGCGAAAAGCCGTTATCGATGTCGGATCAAATTCAGTGCTTCTCTTAATAGAGGAACTTGATAGCGGCAATTGGAAGACTGTGCGCGAAGCCACCGCTGTAACTTCGCTGGGCGAAGGTGTAAAGCAAACCGGCAAACTCGGCGAACCCGGAATTGCGAATACTTTGGCGGCTCTTCAAGATTTTTTTAAAATTGCCAACGATTGCGGTTGTTCGCAAATTCGAGCCGCCGCAACAATGGCGGCGAGAATGGCAACCAACACCAGCGAATTTCTGGAGCGAGCAACGGCGCAAGGAACTCCTTGTGAAGTTCTTCCCGGGGAAGAAGAAGCCCAGCTGGGTTTCGAAGCCGCCGCCCTTGATCCATCTTTTGGGATGCATCCTCGCCTGTCGATCATCGACGTGGGCGGCCAAAGCACGGAACTCGTTACCGCCGAGCGCAAACCTGATGGCTGGGAGATGCTGTTTCGCCGAAGCTTCCCCATCGGCACCCTGGCCCTCCTCAGCGGAACCCTGAGCGACGAAACCCCGCAAGCGCCCGCCATTCTGCGAGCCGTTGCCGAGATCGACGACATCATTGGCATGGATTACCTTCCCCACCAAGCGGGATACCCCATTGTCCTCGGCGCAACCGGCACCAACCTCGTCTCTATTCGCGAGCACTTGATGCAGTGGGAGCCGCTAAAGGTCCACGGCGCATGGCTGGATTACGAAGAAATCAGCAAAGCAAGCCACTGGCTGTTTGGGCTTTCTTTCGAACTCCGGTCGGAAGTCGTGGGAATGGAGCCCGGCCGCGAGCGCACCCTGCCGATCGGCGCGCTCATCCTAGAGCGCTTCCTTCAGAAGATTCACGTCCTCGGCTGCGCGGTCTCCGTCCGTGGTTGGCGGCACGCGATGCTGGAAAAGGCGGACGACCCAATACCGGCGAAGTAGTAATATTGCCCTCATGGGCCTTTCGGGAGTCCAGAGGGAGCGATGGGGGTACGTCGGCGCGGCAAGCGTAATCCTTGCCGGGCTTGGATACTATGGCGCCCATAGCTTGCGCCCCGCGGCAGCGCCTCCGCTACAAGTCCACTTCGGCAACTCCACTGCGCCAGTTTCGGCTAATGCACGAATCGTGTGCCACGTAACCGGAGCGGTAAAGAAGCCTGGAGTCTATGAGCTTGCATCCGGCGCGCGCGTGCAAGACGCTGTCGCCGCCGCTGGCGGCGCTTTGCCCAACGCCGACATCGAAGCAGTGAACCTTGCCGCGTTTGCGGCCGACGGCCAACAGATTCTCGTTCCAAAGAAGGAGGACGCCGTTACTTCTCCCGCCAGTGTTAGTCGTTCACCCGGCAAAGCCAACAGCCACAAGTCTCGCGGCCACGGTCATCGGAAAGAGCCACCGCCCCTGCATTCAATTTCTTTAAACCACGCTGGAGCGGATGAACTCACCCGCATTCCCGGGATCGGACCCGCCACCGCCGAAAAGATCATCCAGTACCGCGCCGGGATCGGCGGATTCAAATACATTGATGAGCTGCGCAATGTGAAAGGAATGGGCGCGAAGAAGCTGGAGTCGATCCGCCAGTACTTCAAGCTTCCCTAAACCGTCGGCGGTTCTTCTGACAATTGCGCTGCAATAAGAACGCAGTCGGGTAGAAATACTGACAGTTGAATTATCAGGAGACCCCATGACTAAGTCCATTCCTTTCGCGCTTGCGCTTGCCTTCGTTCCCGCCTTTGGTTCTGTCCAGGAAGACAAATCGTATCTCGGCATCTTCGTCGAGACCCATGTGATGCAGATCGCCGGCGTAAAGCCCGAGCCGATGCCCCAGATGCCTCCCGGATTCAAGCTGCCCGCCAGCGTTATGGCGATGATGCCGGGCAAGGCGCACCGCATTCTCAACGTCCGTCTCTGGTCGCCTTCGATTGCGCCGAGCAGCGCCACCGCCTCGATCGCCCCACCGGAAGGCCTCAAGCTTGGCAGCACGTTGAACCTTCAGCTCTACCGCCCAACGCCAGCCCCAACCGGCGGCGCCACCGGCGGACGCGGCGGCAAAGGTGAGCGGAAGGACCTGACGGTCAAGATTTATTGGGGCTCATCAGAGACCGTGCAGGAAGGTCAACCCAAGATCTTCTCCACCGCGAACATGACCCCCGAACAAGGCCGAGCAATCGGTGTGCGAATGCAATCCATGAACCCCATGGGGATGCGCGGAAGGGGCGCGCATGGAGACTACTTCTATAAGGATGGCTGGACCACCGCCTATTGGCCGACCGACAAGGAGCCCGGCGAGATCGCCGATGACGCTGCTCTCCCAGGCACATACAGCCTCTCCACGAACTACACCGGCAACGTCTCCATCGACGCTCCATCCAATGTGGACTTCCTTGCCCCAATCGAAATGACCGCGCCTGACCTAGGAACCAAGCCAAATCTCGCTGATTCGCTGCCTTTCCAGTGGTCGGTAATCCCGAACGCGCTTGGCCTTTATGCCTCCGCCTTTGGCTTCGAAGAGAAGACCAACACGCTCATCATCTGGACCTCCTCCGAGGTGTACGCCGATGAACTTCTGAACACAAACGACTTCCTTCAGATGGCGGAGGTCCGCGATATGGTTCGCAGGAAGCTCTTTATGAACGGCGCATCGAGCGCGGTCACCATCCCGGCCGGCATCTTCAAAGAAGCTGATTTCGCCATGTTCAACATGGTGGGATACGGCCCGGGAACGGCGAAGGACGACACTCAGCCAGTTCCGCGAATCCAGACGAAGACCTCGCTGATGCTCATGCTCGGCGGCAAGAAAGCCCGCTAAGCTTCTCTTAGCGTCGAACCTCCGCCGAATGGCGGAGGGTTGGCTTCTTTATCCTCGCCTTCCTTCGGTTTCGGTCGTTTCGGTTTGCGCCGGCACGTGAATGCTCGGCTTAGCGGCGTCAATCACCGTCCGCTTGGCCAAGAACGTTAAAGGCATGCCGGTGGCCATATCTACCGTCCATTTGCCAGATTGTTCCTCGGTGAGCAGCAGCGCCTCGCGCCTACCAGCGATATAGTTATTGAAGCTCCCCGTTATCCAGGCCTTGGCACGAAACGAGATGGTGGCGGTCTTTTGCACCAGATCAACTGAATCCAAGCGATAGTTACAGACCGTGTCCATGCCCTTCACCCAATACAACTGGCCTGCTTCAAAACCTTCGTTTCCCACATGGATCGGCGCCTGCCAGGTTGAACCAATGCCCACCGACGTCACAGGATAGCTGAGTTCCAAGAACCCGACCTCGTACAATCCGCATGCCTTGGCTGCCATCATTCCGGCCCAACCAGCGTCATTTGAACCCGCAAATCGCCAAGACCTGCCAACTCCTCCTGTTGTAAATGGGCGGCTGAGGCGCAGATTTTTCACCTTGCCCGCAATCTTGGGGAGCCATTTGCTATCTGCCGCAATAGCCGCGTGTCCCTTAAATTGCGTGACGGTCAGGACCAGTCGGCCCACATCCTTTCCACTCGCAAATACTCGAATGCCTATTTCGTGGGTCTGATCGCCATTTCCCGAACCCTGGGGGCTCGTACGCCATATGCGGTGAATTCGGAAATCGAACTGCTTAGGAGGCTGGAAGCGAAGACGGTAGGGAGCCGTGAGGGGTGGGGTACCCGTCACGCGGACTTCATCAGCTTGCAAAGAGACCGCAAGGAGAAATGCCGCCATAAAGTAATGCTACACCCAAAACCCGGTTGCTAACGCTCTGGCCCAACTGAAAGCCAGCCTGCCGTGACCGTCAGCGGATGCTTGTCCAGCGCCTGGCGAACCGCGTACTTCGCCAGCAGCCTCGTCGAGTCCAGAATCGGAAGCGGGGAGTTCTCTGCCGTTACGATCAAGGGGATCTCCGTGCAGCCTAGAATCACGCACTCCGCGCCACGCGCTTTTAGGTCGCGTATCGCCTGAAGGAAGTACTCCGTGGTCGCAGGGCTGAACACACCCTGGCAAAGCTCATCGAAGATCGCCGAGTTGATGCGATCGCGCACCGGCTCATCGGGAATCAGTCGGTTGAGGCCCCGCTTCTCAAGCGCGTTGGCGTAAACCGAGCCCGTCATCGTCCACTTCGTGCCAAGCAGCCCGACATTCTTCCAACCCGATGCGGCTATTTCGTGGCAAACGACTTCCGCGATATGAAGACCCGGGATCGGGAGCTTATTGGCAATCTGCTCCAGCACCAGGTGGGCAGTGTTGTCGGGGCAGATGTAGAAGTCCGCGCCCGCATCGGCGACCCGCACCACACCTTCCGCTAAGTGCTTGCCGACCGTCTCGTAGTCGCCGCTCTCCCAAGCGGGCATGCTCAGCCCCATTGGCAGGATGCTCATCGCGATGGTCGGATGCATGTGTGGGCCAAGCGCCTCCGCCCCTTCCCGGCACGCGGTGATGAAGCAAAGCGCGCCGCCTTCGGCGCTATGCGCCGCAATCCCGATGGTTTTCATGGTCTTTCGGAATTACACCCAAAGGGATCGGAGAGTTGAGCCTGTCATGTGAGGCGAAAGCGCAACTGCACCCTATGACCACTCACTGCAGGTCAAAACGTAACTGGCGGAGAGGGTGGGATGGCTCCTACGGAGATCCGCTTCTCACCGATATCACGGTTCGCCCATACGAACCTTTCGGGTTCTCATCAACCCTCACGTCGGTTTCGTAATCGAAACTGGCGGAGAGGGTGGGATTCGAACCCACGGTGAGTTGCCCCACACCGCATTTCGAGTGCGGCGCACTAGACCACTATGCGACCTCTCCGCCGGATAGTATGGCCCATCGAACCTGAAACCCGCAACCGACGCTAGCCAATCAGCGCGCTCACCGCATCCAGCAGCGGCGCAGGCCGCACCAGCACCGCCCGAACGTCCCCGTACCCCGCCGCAAGCAGCTTCGCGGCCAGTTCCTGGCCGTTCGGCGCGGAAAAGCAGAACCCGTCCTCAACCACCTCGATCTGAACCCCGAACGGCTCCAGCAGCGAGCGGTAGCTTTCCCCACGCGCGGTTTCCACTGTTACCCGCTCCTTCCCCACCTGCTTGCGAAGCTCGGCCACCGACCCGAAGAACGCCTTCTCGCCATCCTTCAGAATCAGCACCTTATCGAATGCCTCGATCAGCCCGGCGTCGCCGGTCGCCGCCACCATCGCCGAACCAGCGCCCGCTTCCCGCCACAGCGAAAACAGCCCCTCGCGCGCCCACGAATCCAGCTCATCGAAGGTCCGACCCACTAGATACACGCTTTGCGGTGAGAGAAACATCGGAACCAGGCTGGCCGCCGCCTGCAAACCACCACTCAAGGCGTCCAACCGAGACTGACGGAAGGGCCACAAGCCAAGAAGACTCGTAACATGGGCAAACCGCTCAGACTCGGACCGCTTGGCAAGTGTGCTGAGCTTCGCCCGACCAAGGCGCGAAAACACCTGCGGCTCCGCTAGCGGCGAAGCCGCCCAAATTCGCCCGGAATCTCCGCCGCGCCCGCCGAGCGCGCGCATCAAGGATCGCTTGCCGGAACCCGCTTTGCCCACAACCACCAGCGATTCGCCGGATAGAAGCGAAAAGCTGAACGGCCGAGCGTCTGGGCGAAGCACCAGATTCTCGACAATGATGAGCGGGTCCATACAGCCCCTTTAGAACTCGAGAAGCTCTTTCGTGCTGGTGTCGAAGATCTCAACGCCGGTGGAGGTCACCACCACGTCGTTCTCAATTCGAACGCCGCCGTAGCCTTCGATGTAAACGCCCGGTTCAACCGTCCAAACCTGGCCCTCTTCAAGCACAATCTCGCTGGAAGGTCCGAGCGCGCCGCCATCGTGCACTGCAATGCCAAGACCGTGGCCCAAGGAATGCCCGAAATACTTCGCAAGGCCCTTCTCATCCAAAATCTCTCGGCACCTGGCATCTACATCGCGCCCCTTCACGCCCGGCTTCATCATTTCAATCGAAGCTAGCTGCGACTTCAGCACCTGGTTGTAAATCTCTTTGTGGCGATCAGTCGCCTTGCCGATGACCACCGTTCGCGTGATGTCGCTCTTATAACCCTGGTAGTCCGCGCCGAAGTCCATCGTCAGGAAATCGCCATCCACCAGCACTCGGTCGGTCGATTTGCCGTGGGGGCGCGCGCTGTTCGGCCCGCTCACCACAATCGCGTCAAAGGCAAGCGGCGCATGCTGACGCCGAATAAAGAACTCCAGCTCCAGCAACAGGTCGTACTCGGTAACGCCCGCGCGAATGACCTTGCGCATGTGCTCGTAGGTCGCATCGGCAATCTTGCACGCCTTGCGAAGCTTGTCCTGCTCTTCGGCTGTCTTGATCTGCCGCACCGGGCCGACGATGCCCGCCAGCGGCCGAAACTTGACATTGGGAACTGCCGCCTCCCAACCCTGCAGAGTGGAAACAGTCACCGTCTCGCTCTCAAATCCAACTTCGGTGACGCCGTTCTCAGCCATCACCTGGCCAAGAAACTTTGCGCCCGTCATCGGCGCGGCAAAGGTGTGCACGTCGTACCCCTTCACCTGCTCTCTTGCCTGAATCGCATAGCGGCTGTCGGTAATGAAGATCGCTTTATCGACGCCGATCACCGCGTAGCCAAACGAGCCGGTAAAACCGGTCGCCCATCCAACATTCGTGGGATCGCTCAACAGAACAGTGGGAAAACCTTCTTTGGCAATGCGAGCCTGTAACCTCTGTAAATTAGACATCAAACAACCTCTCTTTCTAGATTCAAAAGCGCGTCGATTGCCATGAGGTAACCGAACCCGCCAAAACCAACAACTTGCCCGATCGTGACCGGGGCGATGACCGATTCCCTTCGGAATGCTTCCCTGGAATGCACATTCGAAAGGTGAACTTCAACAACCGGAATTCGCACGCTTGCCAGCGCATCGCGTAACGCGTACGAGTAGTGCCCGAGCGCGCCCGGGTTAATCACAATCGCATCCGCCCACCGACGGGCTTCTTGAATCTGGTCGATCAGTTGCCCCTCGATGTTGCTCTGCAGAATTCGCACGTTCACGCCCTTCTTCTGGGCGTGCTGCTGAATCTCGGCGTCGATCTCTTCAAGCGGCTTCTTTCCGTACACGTCCGGCTCTCGGAAGCCGGTCATGTTCAGGTTCGGACCGTTCAAAACTAAGATTTGGAATGGATTAGTCTCACTCATTTCGTATCTGTGGGCGCATCGGGCGCAATCCCATCCTCCGGTAGCAGGTCGGGAATGCCGTCAACAATTCGGTAGCGGTAGCCGCACTCTGTACATTTCAGCATCTCATCTGATTCCTGCGCGAGCGGCGGTCGCGATTCGCAACGCGGGCAAGCAAGAATTTCCAGCAGCTTGGGATTCATTTTCCTGCCACCTGCCGGTACACGTTAAGCGTCGTCTCGGCGGTCTTTCGCCAAGAAAACTCTGCCTCTCGCCGGAATCCGCACTCCCGCATCTGGGCCATCTTACTCGAATTCGATAGCAGTTCCTGGATTGCCTGAGTCCAGGGACCCGGCTTGTCGGGAGGCAACACAATTGCCGCATCGCCCGCCACTTCGGGCAACGCTCCACCCGAGCTCGTGATCACGGGGCATCCGCATCGAAACGCCTCCAGAAGCGGCAAACCAAAGCCTTCATGCCAGCTTGGGCATAAGTAAGCCGAGGCCGTTGAGTAAAGCGCGCAAAGCTGCTCGTTCGTCACGTAACCCAGCGCTCTGATCCGACCGCCACCTTCTGTTCCATCCCATCCGGCCTTGCCCGTCAGGGCAAGCGGAACGCCGCGATCCATGCCAAGCACTGCGTCGACCGCCAGCTTCATGTTCTTTCGAGGCCAGCGGGTGCTAACGGTCAGTAAGAATTCCCCTTCAAGCCCAAAGTCGTTCTTCACTGTCCGCCGGGCTTCTTCCTCTTCAACCCGCTTGATCCAGGTCGCGGCGGCAAGCGGCGTCGCTGTTACCCTGCCCTTCGCCGCCGGAATTAACCGCTCGATCTCGCCCTTCGAAGTTTCAGAGACAGTGATCACGGCCGCCGCCCTTCGTGCTGCCGCCGGAACCGTGCGGCTCAGCAGAAAGCGATCGCGCGGTTTAAACCACTCCGGCCCGATCAGAAAGCTCACATCGTGAATCGTCGTAATTCCGCGCCGACCAGCAAGCGGGCTCAAGCTGTACTGCGTGTGGATAACATCCGCGCCCTCACGGCGGGCGAACAGCGGGAACGAAACATAGCTCCACCACCGGCTGTTGCTTCCTGGCAGGCGCCTCCAGACAAAACGCTCGTCATTCGGCAAATCGCTCGGCTTGGGTTGGTTGGAGATAAGGAGCAAGCGAAACGAATCCGACAATTGAGACAGCCCGAATACCAAACCCGCCCAGTAGGTGCTGTCGCCGGTTGCGCTCGCGCCAATCAAGCGGGCGTCAATTGCTATGGTCAAGGTATCCGGCATGCTTCGGCCTCAGGGCAAGGTTAAGATACCGCCTCGTTCGGCTGCGGGAATCATTTGAACAGGGTAACCGTTGCAATGGGAGGCTTAATCTTACGATTAGTTGCGCAAATGCTAGAATTCTAAGTACGTCGAGTTGACCCGATGAAGAAAAAGACACCACCCGTGTTCACGATCGCAGGAATCGCCATCCTTCTGACCCTCGTTTTGGCGATGAACGCCCCGAAGAACGATTTGATTAGAGGCAACGATACTGTAACAGGACATACCACCAAGGTTTCATCCAACGATATCGACAGCGCAATGCACCAAACTCAAAACAGTGGCGAGTTGCATCAAGCGGTCCCGCTAAAGGCCGACGACTCGTCAGCCCAGCACCCGGTGCTTCGGAAGAATCTCGCATTCGAACCGGGCCAGTCCGTTTTGCAGGCCCCGCCGAGCAACATCCACCCGATCGGTGAACGAGCGATCCAAGATGCGGAGCCGGTTCGAGGTTGGTACACGAAGGAATCGGGTATCGCACAGAGAAATCAGCAGACGACTCCTGGCCGTTAGGTCCGCACCGAGATCCTCAGCTTGCCATTAGAATCCGTCCACCTTTCAAAGTTGGCGCTGTAGGCGTCTTCGATTCTCGTTGAGGCCATCAGTTCGCCCGCGCTTTCAGCGAAAATTCCCTCATCTCTTCCCAATAAAAGGCACTTTGAAGGTATGGCGGAAACCAGGTCAAGGTTGTGGGTCGCCAAAATCACCCCTTTGCCCTCAGAAAGCGCTGCCGATATCAGCTTGATCAGGTTGGCTTGAGCGCCAAAGTCTTGATCCGAAAAAGGCTCGTCGAGCAGCAAAATCTGGGTCTGCTGCGCCAAAGCGCGGGCAAATAGCACCCGTTGCTTTTCACCCCCACTTAGCTGGGTTATCGGCCTATCGGCAAAGCCAAGCATTCCACAGCTTTCCAAAGCCGCTTCCGATGCCTGCCGCCAACCCGCTTTGCCCACCACGCTGCCGCGCGCGCCCATCTGCACGATTTCTAGCGCGGAGAAATTGAAGACGTGGTTCTCTTCTTGTGGAAGCCAGGCGATCAGCCGCGCGCGCTCCTGGTAGCCCAGAGAAGCTAAATCATGTCCCTCGACCAAAACCTTGCCGTCTAGCGCCGGCATTAACCCGGCAAGAGTTCGTATCAGCGTGCTTTTGCCAGACCCGTTTGGGCCAATAATCTGCAGGCACTCTCCTGCCAATAGTCGGAACGATAACGGGTTCGAAAACAATGGGCCCCGATGGCCAAACCGCAGTTCCTCAACCTGCAACAAGGGGGTTTCAGTCGATGACAACTTCCATTCCTCGCTGGCCGAACGCCTTCACCATCGCGGAGTAGACGCCGTTCTTGCGCAGCAACTCGTCGTGGCTCCCGCACTCCTCAACCTTGCCTCTGCTCAAAACGGCAATGCGACTGGCCCGGGCCGCCGTAGTGAGGCGGTGGGCGATGAACAGCGTCGTGCGCTCCTGCATCACTTCGTCGAGCGCCGACTGCACCTGCTGCTCCGACATCGCGTCGAGCGCGCTTGTCGCCTCGTCAAGCAGCAAAATCATGGGCTTACGCACCAGGGCGCGAGCAATGCTGATGCGCTGCATCTCGCCTCCGCTTAGGCGCGTTCCGCGCTCACCCAGCACGGTTTCAAACCGCTCTGGCATCGGGTTCACAAATACATCCGCATGGGCCTGCTTCGCCGCGCTTGCAATCTCGTCGTCGGTCGCGTCGGGATCGCCAAGGCGAATGTTCTCGCTGATTGTGCCCGCAAAAAGGAAGCCCTGCTGCGGCACCACGCCAATCTGACCACGAAGCCATGCCGGATCGAGGGTGTTGATGTTCACATCGTCCACCAGAATCTCGCCCTTGGTTACTTCGTAGAACCTCAAAAGCAGATCGGCGATCGTGCTCTTGCCGCTGCCGCTCGGGCCAACCAAAGCAAGACTCTCGCCCGGCTCGATCACAAAGCTAACGCCCTGCAAAGCCTCGGTGCCATCGGGATAGGTGAACCACACATCCCGAAACTCGATTCGGCCCTTCGGATGCGCGATGGTCTTTACACTGCTGGTGGTGGCGGCGGGAATTTCGATCTCTAATATCTCTTCGTAAATGCGATCCGTCGCTGCTTGAACCTGAGCCAACGTCTGCCGAAATGAACCCAAATTCCTCTGACCCTGGTTGATCCCATCGAGTGCAAAAAGCGCCGCCGATAGCCGCGCAACATCCATGTGGTCGGCGATATGAAACGCGCCGAGCAGGAACACCACAAGGGCCAAGCTCACCGCGCCCAGTAGCTCAACTGAGGGCCGCAAAGAGGCGGCGCGCCGCGCCGCTTCCAGTTGGCTCTTTAGCGTGCGCGAGGTAAGCCCCCCAACTCGCTGAATCATCGTCTGCTCCGCGCCAAACGCCTTCACCACGCGCGTGCCTTGCAGCGATTCTTGAATCGTCGCGTTCAGATCGGCTAAGTCGCGCTGCACCGTCTCCTGGGCAGCCCGCATCTTTCGCGCATTCGTCTTGCTCACCACCATGAACACCGGAAACAACGCAAGCACCACCAGGACAAGCTGGGGCAAGTAATACATAACGGTGACGGTGCCGATGGCGATCTTCACCGGGCCGTCAATGGAATCCTTCAAGACCTGCACCGCGGCCTGATACACCCCTACATCGTTCGTCAGCACGCTCTGAATCGCGCCTGCCCGCTTCTCGTTGAAGTAGCTGAGCGGCAACTGCTGGAGCTTCGTAAACAGCTTGAGCCTCAGCGCTGCCGTAAGTTCCGCCGCCGCCCTGGTCAGCAGGAACGCTTGCTGGCGAGTGAAGTAATACTTAGCCGCGAAGACCGCCACGATGCCAAAGCTGAGATAGGTCAGCCTCTCTGAGTGGTGATTCTCGATTGCCGCGATGACCTCGCGGATAAACACCGCGATGAATCCACCAAGCGCCGACGCCACTGCCGTGCAGGCAAGACCGGCGTAGATGATCCGCTTCTGCGCATCAAGCTCCAGCCGAATGCGCGGGTCAATCGACTTGAGACCGAACAATTAGAACTCCGCCGAACCCGGCGTGCGATGATACGGAATCACGTCGCGAATGTTCTTCATGCCGGTAATGTACATCAGCAGCCGCTCGAACCCTAGGCCAAAGCCTGCATGAGGAACGCTGCCGTACCTTCGCAGGTCGAGATACCACCAGTACGCCTCAATCGGAAGCCCAAGTTCCTTAATGCGAGCTTCCAGCACATCAAGCCGCTCTTCGCGCTGCGATCCGCCAATGATCTCGCCAATTCGCGGCGCCAGCACGTCCATCGCCCGAACCGTCTTGCCATCCTCGTTCTGCCGCATATAGAACGCCTTGATTTCTTTCGGGTAGTCGGTCAGGATCACCGGTCGCCCGACCTTCTTCTCCGTCAGCCATCGCTCGTGCTCGCTCTGAAGGTCCGTTCCCCAGCCAACTGGGAACTCAAACGATTCCCCGCTTGCTTCCAGCATCTTCACCGCTTCGGTGTAGGTCAACCGCTCAAATGGGCTGTTCACAACATGGTTCAGGGTTTCAAAAAGAGTCGGCTCAATGCGCTGGTTGAAGAACTCGAAATCCTTGGGGCATCGCTCCATCACCGTCGCGATGACTTCCTTCAGGAACTCCTCCGCTAGGTTCATGTTCCCTTCAAGCGAGCAGAATGCCATCTCAGGCTCCACCATCCAGAATTCGGCAAGATGCCTTGCCGAATTGCTATTCTCGGCGCGGAACGTTGGGCCGAAGGTGTAAACGTTGGTTAAGCCCAACGCAAGCGTTTCCGCTTCAAGCTGGCCGCTAACCGTTAGGTAGGACGGCTTGCCAAAGAAATCTTCGGCGGGGTCTGTCTTGTCCAGCTTGTAACGCAGTCCGTCCTTCGTCTCCTCGTGCCCAACCAGGGTCGTGACTTGGAACATCGCGCCCGCGCCCTCGGCGTCGCTTGCCGTGATGATGGGAGTGTTGATGTAGTTGAAGCCGCGCTTTTGAAAGAACTGATGGATGGCATCGGCCGCCGCGTTACGGACGCGGAACACCGCGCCGAATGTATTGCCCCGGCCTCGGAGGTGCCCTATTTCGCGCAGGAACTCCATCGTCGCGCCCTTCTTCTGCAGCGGATATTCGGCCGGGTCGGCCGGTCCGTAAACCTCCGCGCCAGAGGCCAGCAGCTCAATCGGCTGGTTCTCGCCTGGCGACTGCACGATCTCGCCATCAAAGCGCACACTCGCGCCGGTGGTCAGAGTTTTCAGCACAGCTTCAGATAGCAAGCCCTCAGGGATAACGACCTGCAAATCCTGGAACGTCGAGCCATCGCTTAGCTGCACGAAGTGCACCGTCTTGCTGTCGCGGCGGGTCTTAATCCAGCCGTACGCGGAAGTCTTGCTTCCGGGGGCCAGATTGAACAGGTCTCGCAAATATGTGCGCCGATAATCCATGGAAGGCGGCAGTTTACCGGTTCGGTTCCGTCACCCTGAGATCATCCCTTCGATGAGTGACCTTGATTGAGTCGAGATACTCCAGAAGCGGAATGGCGTACTTGCGGCTGGTTTGAAGGTGCTCCTTGAATTGCGCCGCCGAAAACGGCCCTTTGCCGCCAAGTTCTTGGGCCGCCGAAATGATGGCTGCCATCTGACGCTTGGTGTAATAGATTTCGGGAGTAACGCGTACGGTCTGCCCGGCAACCTCGCCCAACTTAAGAATCTCCTCGACCGCCTGCGACGGTATGCGAAGCTTCTCCGCAATCTCCCGCACTCCCGGCACGTTCACCTTCTCCACTTCAAGAGCTTCGAGCACCCGCGCTAACAACTGGGACTGGCGGTCCGCAAGCTGCACCGTGAACCCGGTTAGCCTGACCCCGCCTTCCGCAACGACTACTTTGCCCATCAGGGCAGCCCGGGCAAACAGGCGATCCAAAACCTTTCCCCGCCACGGAATACCCACCTTTTCGGCAACCGTTTCGGGGCGCTGCCAAGGGGTCTTGGGTTCTTTTGCATGCAGTTCCTGCAAGGCGATAAGCGCCTGCTTAAGCGTTTCTAAGGCTGAGGCGGTGGTCACCCACGTTCCCGCAAAGCTGACCGCCTTCTTCTCCTTCAGCAGGGTCTCAAAGACCCCGCCAAGCTGCTGCGCGGATTGCCCCATCTCTCTGCAAATCGCTTCCGAGGTCATGCCAAATGGCTTCGAGGCAATCAGCATTAGAATCTGCTCATCTACCGTTTGTCCGGCCGGTGTGACCGGCTGGCCCTTGCGCCTTGCCCTCGCAACCGGGTTTGTAACGAGACCGCCTGCAATCAGTTCGAGCGTACTTAGCGCTCGAATAATCACCGCCTGGCCCTCGACGATGGCTATCGGCTTGTCCAGCCTTATCTGGACTAACTCTGGCTCAACCTCAGAAAGAAACATCTTCCCGGATTCCTCCGCCGTGCCAACCGCAACTCGCACCACCATGCCGTGCTTTGCTTCGCCAACAAACCTAACACGCGCATCAAACACCCGAGATTCAAAAACGACATTCTGAGCGCCTACAATCTGCCCTCTTTCCAGTTGTTCAGCCTCAACTCCTGCTAAATTAAGCCCGAGTCGACAGCACGCTGCAGCTGAATCCAGTGTTTCACCGTGCGACTGGAGCGCCCTCACCCTTACGCGAACGCTGCCCGGCATCAAGATCGCCTCCGCGCCCGGCGCAACTTCGCCTCGGCAAAGCGTCCCCGTCACCACCGTCCCATGCCCCTTCGCCACAAACACGCGATCAATAGGCAAATACCAAGTGCCAGACTTGCCGGGCTCAAAGCTCTGCAGCGCCGAATCCAGCGAGGACCGAAGCTCATCAAAGCCGCTACCTGTTGCTGTCGAAGTCTCAATCAACGGACATCCCGCGAACCGAGTTGATGACAGCAATTCCGTCACCGCAAACCGTGCGGCTTCAATCTGAGCCTCATCGGCCCGATCCGAGCGGGTGAGCGCGACCACAATGCCGTGAACGGGCAACAGGTCGAGAATCTGGGCATGCTCGATAGTCTGAGGCTTCACCCCCTCGTCGGCGGCTACACAAAGAATCGCGAGCTCAACCCCCAGCGCGCCTGCCAACATGTTGCTCAGGAACCGCTCATGGCCAGGCACATCCACAATCGAGACTCGTCCCACCTGAGGAAGGTCGAGATAGGCAAAGCCAAGGTCGATCGTCATGCCCCGCTCCTTTTCTTCCGGCAAGCGGTCGGCGTCGATCCCGGTTAGAGCCCGAATGAGCGAGGTCTTGCCGTGGTCCACATGACCCGCGGTGCCAATGATGCGCGGCCTCATCTGGCGATCGGCTCGAACCGGTGCAAAGTCGGTTCCCCATCCCGCCAAACCCATAGCGGAAACACATCGTTCGTGCAGGCGGCGCCAAACGAGCCATCTTTGCCCAGCGCCAGCACCACGCACATCATGTCCAGCGAGGCGGGCTGCCGCCGCACGATCTGCCTCATCGTCTCTTCGCACGCCTCTTGAGGCGTCAGGCCCCGGCGCATGCCCTCAACCGCCCGGAATGAGGCCATTCCTTTCCAAAGCTCCTCGCCGTACCCGGTCGCGCCAGCCGCGCCAACCTCGTCATCCGCATAAATCCCCGCCCCAATGATCGGCGAATCGCCAACCCGTCCGGGCTTCTTCCAGGCAAGGCCACTCGTTGCGCTGCCCGCTACAAAGTGCCCATCCTGCAACCCGAGCATCGTCACCGTATCGCCATGGTGCTCTTCCACCGCGTGCACATATCGCTTCTCGGCCTCTTCCGGCCGCGACCGCCATTCGTTGTAGCGGCGGATATTCTCCGCCGTCATCAAGTTCTGAGGCTGAAAGCCCTGCTCGATCGCAAAACGCCGAGCCTGCTCGCCCGCCAGCATCACATGCTTGGTCTTCTGCATCACCTTGCGAGCAATCTTGATGGCAGGGCAAATCCCGCGCACCGCGCAAACCGCGCCCGCTCGTAAGTCGCGGCCATCCATGATCGCTGCGTCCAACTCAACCTCGCCGTCGCTATTCGGCAGCGATCCCAGCCCGATTGCGACCAGCGAAGGGTCCAATTCCGCCGCCGAGAGGCCCTCTTCAATCACGGTCATCAGGTCGTGCCCCGCCTTGTAACGGGCTATCGCCTCGCGAATTGCGACCTCGCCGGGAGCTTCCCAGGTTGAAAGAAGGGTTGTCATGCCAACCCGAAGATACCGCTTGCTCTTAATCTTTAGCTTGCTTTCGTCCAGTCGGAACGTTCTTGCCGTCTATGATTTAGTATCGAATGGCAGAAACATCTGGAATCTATGCCCTCATCAGCGTTCTGCTAATCCTGCTTAACGGCTTCTTCGTAGCATCTGAGTACGCCCTCATCTCTGCCCGGCGAACCCGGCTTGAGGCGCTTTCGCGCAGAGGCTCCAAAAGCGCGCCCGGCCTTTTGCGCGCGCTTGAGAACATCACGCCGTTGGTCGCTGCGGCTCAGGTTGCCATCACCATGCTTGGAATCGGTATTGGTTCTATCACCGAGCCCTACGTGACTCATTTGCTCGTCGGCATCCTCGGGCAAACCCCTGCCCACAGCCTTAGCTATCTGCTTGCCTTCGTGATCGTCACCTTCTTGGTCGTGGTAGTCGGCGAACTTGTGCCCAAATATGTGGTGCTCCGCCACGCGGATCGGTCCGCCCTCATTACGTACCGTGGCCTTGTCGCCACCAGCACAATATTCCGCCCGATCACGTGGTTGGCGCAAGCCACCGCGGGCGCCCTGCTTAAACCGTTCGGCATCAACATCAAGGAAGAGGAAGGGGATGTCCTTTCGAAGGAAGAGGTCCTTGGCATGCTGCAGTCCGGAAGCGCGCAGGGACTTGAGAAAGATCACGCCGAGCTAGTTACCCGGGCGCTTCGCATCGATCAGCTTGATGCTGGCGACATCATGATCCACCGACTCGATGTGAAGTGGTTAGACGCTACGTGGGACCGCTCGAAGGTCATCGAGAAGATCAAGCAGATCCCGTTCACGCGACTGCCCCTTTGCCGAGGCGACATCGACGATGTGGTTGGCATCGTGTATCTGCACGACATCGTGAAGCACTGGGACGACCCTGATTTCTCGCTTGAAAAGATCGCTCGGTCTGCCGTGATGGTGCCGGAAAACCTGCCCATTGGCAAGATCGTCGCGCAGATGCGCGACAACAAAACCCAAATGCTAATCGTGCTGGATGAATACGGCGGAATGAGTGGGCTCCTAACCCTGGAAGATGTCGTCGAAGAAGTATTTGGCGAGCTGCAAGACTCTGTAGAAAGCGAACGCCCTGCCATTGAGGTCATCGCGAGCGGGCGCGTTTCCGTACGAGCGGACCTCCGCTATGACGAACTGCTTGCGGGCCTCAAAATCGAGACCCAGGATCCCGAGGTCAATACCGAATCCTTGGCCCAGATCATCGTCGAATCTCTCGGCAGAACTCCGCGTCCTGGCGACTCAGTTGACCTTCCCATCGGCAACGCCCGCGTTGAAAATGTCACCCGACGGCGCATCACTCGCATCGCTATTACCCTCAACCCGCCTGAGAGCCCAGAGGAAGAATAGCCAGCCAAGGTAAAGTCGGCGGAATGCGTCCTTTGGCTCTCCTTATAGTGCTCGCACCCTCTCTTGGGTTCGCGGATCACTTGATTACGATCCCCGTCGGCTATAAGGTGCCGGATGGCCTGCTGCGCATAGAAGGATTCGCCGACGTGCGAGACCACACTCGCTGGTTCGGACGCTTTGACGCCCCCGTCAACGACTCGTTCGACATTACGATTCGCGGCGGCGAGGACGGAACAAGCCGGTACACAACCTTCGATTTCTCCTACAACTTCTTTGCGCCATTCATCGACTTCGGCCCCGGCATCAGCATTGGCGTGCAGGATGCCCTTGACCGCACGCCCGAGCGGAACCGTTTCTACACCGCCATCACCTACCGTTTTGGGGCTGACACAAAGGTGAATCCGCGTGATCCGGGAGAGGTCACGGTTGGATTCTTCGCGGGACACCGACCGAGCCCGCTGCTAGGCGTTACCATTCCGGTTTCCAGCCAGCTTCACCTTATCGGGGATTACAACGGCTACATCAGGAGCGCGGGATTTGAGATTCGTCCGTCGCGGGAGCTTGGACTGCGGCTTTATTGGCAGGAGACTCACACTCTGGCGACTCTGACGCTTCAAAAGCGCTTTTAAGCATCAGGCCATCCTGAGCGCAAAGCGCCCTGATCCTGCGCTCCAACTCATGGGCGAAGTTGGTGGTCTTCTCCTTTTCGCTTTCGCCCGGAATATCGTTCAAGGTGAACGGTTCCCCCAGGCGCACGGTTATTCGATGCCATTTCGGAAACTTGGCCCCTTTTGGCATCACCACCTGCGAGCCATTCACGCCAATCGGGACCACTTGAGCGTTGCCACGCTTGGCTAGTAAGCAGATGCCTCGGTTAATCGGCCCCATCGTCACCCCGTCGCCGCGCGTGCCCTCGGGAAACATGAGTAGCAGCCCGCCGCTCTCCAATATCCGAATCGCCATCTGGAAAGCCTCTTTGTCCCCGGTTCCCCGCCGAACGGGAAACACACCCCAGCTTTTCAACAGGAAGCCCAGAACGGGAACCTTGAAAAGCTCCTCCTTTGCCATCGGCTGGAAGTTTCTTGGCAGCATGCAGCCGATCGCGGGAGGATCGAGGTTGCTCATGTGGTTTGGCGCGAGGATTACCGGCCCTTTCATCGGCAGGTTTTCTTTGCCGTAAATCCGCACACCGCCTACGCAGGCAAAAAGCGACCTTACGAGAAACTGGCAAATCCTAAACCAGGGGTACATCTTGTCGCGCACCTGCATGAGGGCCAGTGAACCTTATGCAGACCCGGTCCGTAAACCCTAGTCGTCGGGAACGTTCCTCAGATCGACCTCTTTCAGCGGTATCCCTTTCGCCATCAGTTCCCTCGCGATCTCATAGCGCTCGTTTCGAATAGCAAGACCGTAAAGACCGCCGAAGAAGAAGCGGTAATTATTGGGCATTCTGCGCTCAGCCCTCACCATGTTCATCAGGTTTCCAGTCCCGAGCGTTAAGAACACCGTTGGCCGTATCTGATTCACCGAATACCGATAATCGGTCTTGCCGAAATACTTCATCCAAGCCCTACCGTGGCGACTGATGTGCAGATCGGTGAGCCCCAGAAAATCATGCGAATAGTGGTCGATCATCAAGTAGCTGGGCAGTCCAAGCCTCTCCGGTGAAATCGTGTCGGACGGAATCAGTGCATCCCGTAGGTAGGTTGCCAAGCGGCAATCCGACTGCCACTCATCCATCGACTTCGTTGAGTTGCCAATGTGGAAACTCGGGGACGTTCGCAGGAATTCTTCCCTCGGTTCCCGCCCGCCGTTCCCCAGCGTGATCGGCATAACAAGTAACCCGTTCACCCCCGAGGCTAACGCCACCGCGGGAGCGACCGGGCGAGCTAGCCGTGACCACACCTGCAATCCATAGCACCCGAAAACCGCCAACATCGGCAGATAAGGCAAAAGGAACCTTGGCTCGGGCACCCAATCTCCGCCACCGATCAGCACCGTAACGCATTGCCAAGCCATGAGTCCAATCGCAAGCTTCGATTCAATGCGATTGCGCGTAATCCATATTCCCACCGCCGCCAGAAGAATCGGAAAGATGTGCATTTGCACGAAGGACTTGAGATAGAGGGTCCCCGTGGCAATCTGAATATCGTAGATGATCTTGCTCCACTCAATCGGCGATTTGGCGGTGACGGAGTTTGGGACGAGGGCATGATAATAGGCAAGCCGAAACGCCTCGAGCGAGATGGCAAGGACTAAGCCAGGCGCTAGGCATATCAGCGACTGCTTGAACTTCGTCCCGCTGAATAAAAGAACGAGCCAGTAGATGGGGACGAAGGCGAGCGCCTCTGGACGGACTGCCGCCAGCAATCCAAGACAAAGACTCGTCCATCGAGCGCGGCCCGCGGCCGCAGAAACGATCGTTAACACCAGCAGCAGAGCTTGCAAGCCAGATTCGAGTCCGCCGCCGACGCATCGCCATAGTGTGGGACTCAGCATGAAGGCAAGCAGGACAAGGCTCACCTGCCAAACCGGGGCCCCCGTGCGGCGGCATCCAAACCGGAACGCGACTGCAAACGCTATCGCGCCGCATAGAATGCCAACCCAAACGCCGAAGACCTCTATCGGCGCCCCGCTCAGAATCCCAAACGCCGAAACCAGCACCCACAGGAGATTCGAGTAGCCCTCCACTCGCTCGCCGGCGTTGAACGTCAGCCCCTTGCCGTGAACCAAGTTCCAGGCGTAGCGATACGAGATATAGGCGTCGTCGATTACCCACAAATTGACGAAGCTGAGATACAGCACCATGAGCGCAGCAAGCGCGCACCCTGCTATGAGCAGGTGGGGTGGTTGGGACTCGCCCCCCGCCGGAAGCCGGTAGCCTAGAACGCGAACAACCGGGCGGGAATACGGCTCAAGCAGCCGGTCTATCGATTCCCAGTAGAACAGAGTAAAGAAGGCGGCCAGACCAAGCCCGAGGTAGGCGGCAACGTCTCCCAGGCGCAAAACGAGCATCGCCACCCCCACGTCGAACCCAACCGAGTTGCTAAGAGATAGCCAGGCGATCGTCACTGCCGCCCCCAGCAGCATAGAAACCACCCAGGACAGGAGCGTTCGGGGGCGCGCCAGCGCGGCGATTCCCAAAGCTAACGAAAGAAGAAAGGGGGCCGGCGGATACGGTTGCAGAAAAAGCTGCGGCAGCAACCAAGCGGCACAGACCTTTGCCGCCAAGCGAACATTTGGCTGCGATGAAATCTGGATTAGCCGTTGCCTGAGTGCCGGGCCCATGGGTTTATGACTCTAGCCCAGGCGACGCGCTTTAATCCCGAGGAGATACGGAAAGGGTGAGCGAGATCCGCTTGGCCCCTTCGCTCTTCTGGTTCCTGGTCTCCGCAAACATATTCCCAATTTCTTTGACCAACTCCCAGAGCCGAGCGCTCTGCTCCTTAGTAAATTCACCCTCGAATCGGCTGAACATCATCGTGCTCAGGACTTCTACCGAGTTGCGGCTGGCCGCTTTCTCGTAGTCATCCCAAGATCGCTTCCACAGCTTTCGCGCCGCCTCGTGGGTCGCCTTCATCAACTCGTCCTGGTTTGGAACTCGGTAATCGACAAAGAAACGGTGAGCGGCGGCTTCGTATAGAACACCATTCTTTCCTCTCGGGCCTATGACGTTCAGCAGACCAAGACCTGCCATACGCTTCAAGTGATAGGTAACCCCTGGCGCAGAAGTTCCGAGCATTGCTGCAATTTCGCTCGCGGATTTCGGCCCGTCTGAACGCAGGCGATTGATGATCTCGTTACCAATCGGTGATCCAATCGCCCGAATCTGTTCCGGGTCGGTGATTATAATTTCTTCTTTCATCTTTTCAAATTGTTTGCGAATCTTTGAAAACGTGCTGTATTATTACTGTTCGCGTGACTATTTTAACGCGCAGAAGGACTTTTATGAGTAAATACCATCTTGCCGAGTTCAATGTTGCCCTTCTGCAAGCCCCGATCGACGACCCGATGATGGCGGATTTTGTCGTTCTACTCGCTCCCGTCAACGCTTTGGCTGATGCCGCACCCGGCTTTGTTTGGCGTTTGCAGGGGCCAAAAGGCGATTCGACAACGTTCCGCATGTATGGAGACGAGCCGGTGTTGGTGAATATGTCGGTCTGGGAAGATATTCAGCCGCTAATGGATTACGTTTACCGAGCCTCGCACCTTGATGTGATGCGCCAAAAGGCGACTTGGTTTGAAAAGACGGAGGGGGCGTCGTACGCGCTATGGTGGATTCCCGCTGGCGAAATCCCAACCCCCGAAGAGGGCAAAGCTAGGCTGGAATATTTAAAAGCCAACGGCCCCAGCCAGTATGCGTTCACCTTCCCGAAGCCGTTCCCCGCTCCGGTTGAATAGCTCATTGGGTTGGAGTGCAACCACAGAGGGCACAGAACCACTGCAATAATGATTTAGCTGTCGTTTTGGATTTTGCTTCTAGCACACCCAGGGCTAACGCCCCGGACGCCCGTCAGGCGCCTGCCTGTTCCAAGTCTTCCTTCCGTGTCTTCTGTGTCCTCAGTGGTTCAAAACATTCCCAAGGCACCATGCTGATAGAATCGCACTTGTGTCCAGTAGACCACCAACCACGGAGAAGCAGCCTAAGTAGTGCAAACGATACTCTGGACCTTGCTGGCCCTGGTCTCCTTCGCCGCCAACTCGATGCTCTGCCGAGCGGCTTTGGATTCCCACACCATCGACGCCGCCTCCTTCACCATGATCCGGCTACTCTCCGGCGCGGTGATGCTCGCCCTCCTGGTGGCAATTCCACAGCGCAAAGCCCCTTGGTCCGTCGATGGCAATCTCATTTCCGCCCTCGCGCTGTTCGTGTACGCCATTGCCTTCTCGTTCGCCTACCTCAGCCTTGGCGCGGGAACCGGCGCGCTCATCCTTTTCACCTTTGTTCAAATCACGATGCTTGCCATTGGCATCATCAAGGGTGAACACCCCAAGCCGCTTGAGATTGTTGGCATGCTGGTTGCGCTTGGCGGGGTGGTCTACCTAGTCCTGCCGGGGCTGAAGGCCCCGCCGCTGCTTAGCGCCGCGCTGATGGCCTGCGCGGGTGCCGCTTGGGGTCTGTACTCGTTTAGGGGAAGGTCCGCGCCAAACGCGATCGCCGCCACCGCCGGAAACATGGCGATTGCCGCGCCGTTCGGGCTTCTGGTTTGGTTGACGACCGGAGCGCACACGGACTGGGCGCCTCGCGGAGCGCTGCTTGCGGCCATATCCGGTGCGATCACCTCCGGGCTAGGTTATGTTTGCTGGTACAAGGCGCTGCCTGGCCTTTCCTCCACCCGCGCCGCGGTGGTCCAGCTGTCGGTGCCTGCGCTAACCGCCGTCGGCGCTGTCCTGATTCTGAACGAGGAGTTCACTCCCCGCCGCGTCGCTGCCACGGTTCTCACGCTTGGCGGAGTGGCGATCACGATCGCCGCCCATCAAATGAAAAGGGACGGGTGAATTCACCCGCCCCAACCTTAAACTAGTAGGCCGTGTCGACCTTACTTCTTGCGCTTGCGAAGAAGTGCGGCAACGCCAAGCGACAGAGCAGCCATCGAGGCAGGCTCTGGAACCGCATCCGCGTCCAACTTCACGTTATCAATGATTCCGGCATGGAGCTGGACCGACGTGAAGACCAGCGAGTAGACGCCGGTGGTCGGCGCAACGAACGACTTTGTGATGTGGATGAAGTCCGAGAACGGATCGGTTGCCGAGAAGATCGGTCCTCCAAAAACGCTCGTGCCGTTCGTGACGTCAAAGTTCAACTGGCCGCCGGGAACGCCGAACTGGGTGCCAAAGTCAGCCTGATCAAACGACAATGTGTAGCTGCTGCCACCCACAAGCGAAACATCCTGATGGATGCTGCCAAGGCCGACGCCGGTTGCCAGGTAGGCAAACTGAACGCCGTCAGTTGCGTTGTGCCAGGCGACACCGCTGTCTGCGTTTCCATTGCTGATAATGAAAGGCAAACCGAAGTCGGCGATCCATCCCGAACCCATGATTTGGCCATTGCCAAATCCCATCTTTCCGCCCGGATTCAGCGCCGGATCTTCAAAACTTCCATTGACCAGCGAAGCAGAAGCGCTCGCTGCTACCGCAAGCAGCGCGCCCGCAAAAAAATAACTCCTAAAAATAATAGACATACACTCTCCAAAAGGCTAGTATACGCCGCATTGGGCAGTGCTTCGTACACTATTTTGCGAATCTGGAGAGCGGCCCAGTTTTATGTCATGGGGGTGCGGCCTTCGCTTGAGAGACTTCCGCTCAAACGTCACATTGCGGCAGTGAAAACGAGCGCCGAATAAGCTGGAAGCGCACGTTGGACTTGAAAACGCCAACACCGGCTAGTTAGGCTTGAGCACCCAAAGACTCGGCTTTCCGCCGACATTCTTCAGTGCCACATAGACGAGGTGGGTGGTTTGATCGACCGAGACAGTGTGAGCGTTTGCTGCCCGGAACTTACCCATGGGTCTTAAACCTTGTTTCCCAGCCGCGAAGACATCCACCGCCCCGCCTTCACAACCCACGTAGAGCCGCTGTAGCCCCTCGTCAAAAGCAAGTACATCCGGGCCCTCGGTCACGTCGAAAGACTGCAATACCTTCATGCTTCGAAGGTCAGCTACAAGGAGCTTGTTGTTACCTTCACAGGAAATATAGGCAATGCGCTTTGGCGCGTCGATGTAAAAGCCATGCGGATGGTCGCTTCCAGCAAGAGGATAACGGCCGACGATCTTCTGGGTGCCCGGATCGATCGAAACCATTTCGTTTTTGGTCTGCACCGCGACCCAAATAAGTTTCCCAACGGGATCATAGTGCGTGTTGCCCGCCTCACCTCCCAGCGGGATAGATCCGAGGCTTCGGTTCGTCCGAGCGTCGATAACGAGATCCTTGCCGCCGGATTCGTCGGACACAAACAGCTTCCGCAGCCCTGGGACGTAGGCAATGCCGTCTGGGAAGTCAGCTCCTGGAACTCGGGTGAGCACATTGTTCGTCTTGAGGTCAGCGACAACAACTTCGTGAGTACCCGCCGCCGAGCCGTAAAACTTGCCCTCGGCCGGGACGGCGAGTACGCCGGTGACCGTCTTGTAGCCTGGCAGATTAGCGACTACCCGCTGCGTCTTGGTATCGACGATAATCAGCTTGCCAGCGCCCATGTGAGACAGGTACAGAAGGCCGCTCTGCTGATCCATGCTCTGATAGTCCAGCCGCGTCGGGCTGTCCGGCAACGGTATCTCTGCGATCTTTTTAAGGGGCTGTTGGGCAAGTGCGGAACACCCACTAAGTGCGACGAAAGCGGTAAGCGAAAGAAGTGCCTTCATAGCGGTACGCCACCGCCATCATAGCCCTAAAGGGCGCCCTTTATGCATCGGGGTACCCATGTGTCCGGAATGGACAGCTAAAGCTGGAGCCCTCGACGAGAATTGAACCCGTGACCTCTTCTTTACCAAAGAAGTGCTCTGCCGCTGAGCTACGAGGGCCTGATTTTCTGGTGGGGAGTGCAGGATTCGAACCTGCGAAGGCATCGCCGACAGATTTACAGTCTGTTCCCATTGGCCACTCGGGCAACTCCCCACAAACTGCGCGTTGAATAATACCTGACGTACCTGCCACGCGCACCCACTTTTCTATTCGGCATGCGCGTGGCTTAAACCCAGTCCTAGAACAAACCTTCCAGCGAGAGGTACCGCTCGCCGGTGTCGTAGCAGAAGGTCAGCACCGTCGCCCCGTTCGGAATATCCGGCAGCTTCTCGCTTACCGCCGCAAGCGAAGCGCCACTGGAAACACCCACGAATAGCGCCTCTTCCTTAGCGGCGCGAATCGCAAACTCAAACGCCTGCTCTTCGGTCACCTGGATGACGCCATCCAAGGTGTCTACATGGAGGTTAGAGGGAATGAACCCGGCGCCGATGCCCTGAATTCGGTGCGGGCTCGGATCGCCGCCGCTGATAACCGGAGACTTCGTCGGTTCTACCGCGAAAGTCTTCATCGCCGGGAACTTGGCCTTCAGCACTTCGCTCACACCCGTGATATGCCCGCCGGTGCCAACGCCGGTGATGAGAAAGTCGACGCCGCCAGGAAAGTCGGCAAGAATCTCTTGCGCGGTGGTCTCCTTGTGGACATCGATATTGGCCGGGTTATCGAACTGCTGCGGCATCCAAGAGTTCGGAGTCGCGGCAATCAGCTCCTTGGCCCGCTCGATCGCGCCCTTCATTCCCTTCTCGCGAGGGGTCAGGTCGAAGGTCGCGCCGTAAGCCGACATCAGCTTTCTGCGCTCAACGGACATCGATTCCGGCATGACCAGAATCAGCTTGTAACCCTTAATCGCCGCCACCATCGCCAGCCCGATGCCGGTGTTGCCGCTCGTCGGCTCGATGATCACGCTGCCCGGCTTCAATATCCCGTGCCGCTCCGCATGCTCCACCATCGAAAGCGCGATGCGATCCTTAATGCTTCCGCCGGGGTTCGAGCGCTCCATCTTCACCCAAACGTCGTGGTTGGGGAACATGCGCCCGAGGCGAAGGTGGGGCGTGTTGCCAATGGTGTCAAGAATGGTATGTGCTTTCAAGTTGATCTCCTAAATCTCATATTCAAGGGGGGTGTCTACGGTGACTCCCGGTTTACGAAGAACGTCGGCGCGGGTAATCACCGAGTTTGGCGGCACGCTTCGCGTAAGCCAAACGTTGCCGCCGATAACGCTGTCATCCCCGATCACGGTGTCTCCGCCGAGGATGATCGCGTTGGCATAAATGGTCACGCGGTTCCCCACCGTTGGGTGCCGCTTAACTCCCTGCTGGCTCTTAGCCACTTGCATCGCGCCCAGGGTCACGCCCTGGAACATCGTCACGTCGTCCCCAATGATCGCGGTTTGACCGATCACGACGCCGGTGCCGTGATCGATCGAGAATCGCTTGCCGATCTTGGCGTCGGGGTGGATGTCAATGCCAGTCTCACGGTGGGCAAACTCGGTCATGATGCGCGGCAGGAATCTGATCTCTTGCTGAGCAAGTTCGTGCGCCAGCCGATAGGTGGCGATGGCGAAGATGCCGGGATACGCCAGGAGCACTTCGTCAAGCCCCTCACTTGCGGGGTCGCGGTTGGAGATCGCTTGCGCGTCCTCCAAAATGTCTTGCCGCAGACGGGGCAGCGCCATCAGGAACTTGTCCGTACAGGCTACGCACTTCGCGTCAGGGTTGTTGAGAGTTGTTAGCAGGTGACTCAGCGAACGGCGAAGCTCATCATAGTCGTGCTCCAGTCCTACCGATTCTCCAAAAGCGAACTGCGGGAACAGGAATGCCAGCAGCCTCCGAACAAGGCGATCGCCTTCGGCGCGCAGATGCTTTGGCAGGGTGCAACTCTCGCGGGCAACCTGAAGTTCGCTTAGAAACTGCTCATCCAGACCGCGGGCTTCTTGCTGCATGACTATAAATAACGCCTCGTTGCGCCAGATTGTGGCCCGGCGGCGATGGTTGATTACTTTACCAGCGGCCCTATCCCGCGCCGCCCAGCTTATCCAGCATGATGAGGGTCTGCGGCTTGCTAATCATTTCGTTATTCGCCTCGCACCTTGCGCTTAAGAGGCAGGCCGGGCAGCCGTTCTCACAGCGGCAGGAAGAAACCAACTCGTGTGCCCCCCGCACCCAGCTTAGCGCCGAATCGAACAGCCTTTCCGCCAGCCCGACGCCGCCAGGGGCACGGTCGAATATGAACACGGCGGGCGAAAGCCGGTCGTGGAAGATCGAATACCAAGCGCTGCCAAGGTCGGCGCGATCACAACCCGCAAGGAGCGGCGCAAGCGCCATCAGCGCGTGCTCTACGCCATGCACACCCGCAATCTCCTCCGGCTTCAGTTCCGTAAGCCCTCCCTTATCCTCAAAGCCAAACCTGACGGCAAGTGTTTCATACGATTCGCTGGGCAGGTCGAGGTCTTCCATGCCCAAAACCGAATCGCCATCCAGCGACTTTCGCCGGAAGCCGGTCACGAGGTCGGTGACCTTCACGCTGCAAAGCTCCGCATATCCGCTCGCTATCTGCAAGCGCTGGACCACGTATTGCGGGTCCAGCACCGACTGCACGATCGGCTGCGTATAGTAGTTCGCCTCCATTGCGACGAGGGTCGCGATCCCCGCTTCCAAATTCAATTCCTTGCTGAGATAGGTCTGGCCGCGGTGCAGATAGATCGCTCCTTCGTGGGCGCCTTGCATGGCTCGCCAACGCTCCATCGAGCCCAGTTCCTGGCCGTTCACCAGCAGCGTGATGGATTGCCCGCTACTGCCGCGTAAATTAATCTTGCCCGCAGGGGCTTCGTGGGAGGGGTAGTAGAATCGCCCCGCCCTGAACTCCAATTCCCCCGCTCGATCCATGCCTTCCGCCGTCTCGATGGCGGAGTCCCCAAACGCTGCCAGCTCCGAGGGTCCAATCGGCCGCTCATAGGCCGCACAGAGCAAGTGAGACGGCAGAATGTGCTTGTTCTCCGGGTTGATCGCCACGTTCTCAACCTTGGAGTCCAGTACCCGCGCCGGTTCTCGTATCAGATACTGCTCTAAAGGGTCGTCGTGGGCCACGTAGATCGCAAGGCTGTCCTTCGCGCCTCGCCCCGCGCGTCCGACCTGCTGCCAAAAACTGGAGATCGTGCCCGGATAGCCATTCAGGATCACCGCGTCGAGGTCGCCGAGGTCGATGCCTAGCTCCATCGCGTTGGTAGCGGAAAGGCCCCTTAGGTCGCCTTTGAATAGGCGCTTCTCAATGTCCCGCCGTTCCTTTGGCGTGTAACCGGCCCGGTAGCTCTCAAATTGCTGCGGATTAAGCCCAGGACGGCCCTCGCACCCTTCCCTAATGTAGCGCAGGACCAGCTCCGCCGAGACCCGCGCGCGGTTAAACGCAAGGCTTCGCAGGCCTAGCTCGCCCAGCATCAGCACGATTTCGGCGGTCGTCTTGTTGGCGCTGAAGCGGTCACCCTCATCGTAAGCCCCGATAAGCGGCGGATTCCAGAAGACGAGGCTCTTGCGCCCATCCGGCGCGCCGTCTCCATCAATCACCACGGGCTTGCGCCCCACCAACTGCCGGAACAACGCCTCGGGATTCCCAATCGTCGCCGAGCATCCGATCACGGTGGGACTCGAATGCCGAAACTCGCACAGCCTCAGTAATCGCCGGATAACGTTCGCCACATGCGAGCCGAAGATGCCCCGGTAAGTGTGCATCTCGTCGATGACGATAAACCGAAGCGAGCGCAGGAAGGGCCCCCAATTCTCGTGGCCGGGCAGGATGCCCAAATGCAGCATGTCCGGATTCGTAAGGATGACCTGCGCCGAATTCCGAATCGCGCTGCGTTGGCTGCGCGGCGTGTCGCCGTCATAGGTAGCTGCCCGTATGCCCACCGGGCCCAACAAAGCCTGTAGCTTGCCAAGCTGGTCCTGCGCGAGGGCCTTTGTTGGGAATAGGTACAGCGCCCGTGCCACCGGCTCGGAAAGCAGGCTCTCCATCACCGGCAGGTTGTAGCACAGTGTCTTGCCAGAGTTCGTGCCGGTAACCACGAACACATCTTTGCCCTGCACGGCTTGATCGAACACCTGCGCCTGATGCGAGTAGAGCTGCTTCACGCCAATGTTCGCGAGCAAGCCCTCTAACTTCGAGCTTAGCGGTTGCGAGGGCTCGCCATAAACCGCAGATTTGGGTGGCAGCACCTCGATGTGCTGAATTTGGGCTGCGAGCGCCTCATCCAGCCGCATGGCCTCCGCAAAAGTTAGCCCCGCAAGCGGATTACTGGTCTCCAAGTTCGTCCACGTCAGGCGGCTGCTTCAGGCTGAGCTTCTTGTCCCGCTTGATACTCCAATTAAGCACCTGCACACTCGCCGCGAAGAGAACGCTTAGCGGAATCGCCATCATCAGCATGCTGCCCACATCGTTGCTCGGGGTAATAATCATGGACATGGTGAAGATTCCCACCGTGCACTGTCGCCAATTCTTCATTAGCGTTTCTGGAGTGACCAGGCCGAGTTTGCCGATGATGAACACCACGAGCGGAAGCTGGAAGCCAAACCCAAACGCCAGCATCATCTTCAGCGTGAAGAACACCATCATCCCCGGCTCTTGATGGAGTTCGGTATGCGGGAAGTTGTCCATGTAGCTGGCAAACCAGCGCACGACATTGGGCAAGATGAGCAGGCTGAAGGTCGCACCGACAATGAAAAGCGCCGCCGCCCAAGGCGCTGCGCGCGCAAACGGTTTGCGCTCCTTTGGCTTCAGGCCTGGCTTTACAAATCCCCAGGCTTGCAGCGTCGCAAACGGCGCCGTCAAGATGGCGCCTATCATGAAGCTGAGCCGAAGTTGGAGCATGAAGGGGTCAAGCGCATTTCGGAACACTTCGAGGTAGACAAACTGATGGCCCGAAGCCTTCAGGTTCGCCTTGATCGCCCCCTGAAGCGTGTCGTACAGAAAGGGCTCGAGATACCAACCCGCGAGCCAAGCGGCCGCTAAAAAGATGACGACCCGAATAATTCGGGTCCTCAACTCATCTAGATGATCGCCAAGCGACTGGCGAAACTCATCCGGATCGTCCGGTATTCTCCGCCGCTTGGGCTGTGCCATCGTTAGCGTTCGAGAGTCATTTCAAGCGTCAGCGTAACTTTGCGCGCCTGTCCTGCCGGAATTGCGGCTCCGGTTCGCTGCTCACCACGATTCTGTCCGCCGGTCGGTGGTCGAGTACCGCTGCCGCTTGAATTTCCCCTCGGATTCCGACGAACTCGGCCCGGACCCTCATCGTCCGCATCATCCTGCAAGACGGTGTCACCGCCACCATCATCGCCAGTTCCTGGGCGCTTGAATCCGCGATTTCCTCTGCCGCCGCCGTTACCCGTTCCCCTATTGCCACCTCGATTATTGCCCGCATTGCCCTGGTTGCCAGCACCTGCCGGCGCTCCGGTTTCGGTTATTTCAATCGTTCGCTTCCATCGGAAAATCTGGCGCATATCAAGGGCAAACCAAATATCTTCCGACATCTGCTGGTGAGCAGTGGTGGAGCCTTCGGCGATGCTGTTGCGGAGCACTGCGCAAGGATGGCCCTGCTCCCACTCCAGCCTCACAAACTCGCCTCTAGCCGAAACCGGCTTAACGAGCGATTTCAACTCAGTAGCGATATTGAGATCGACATTGGGAACTTGGAAGTTCGACGGCCAGTTGCTGCCGGGATGAACCGGATTCTGAGGCAACGTTGGCAACGGAATGTTCAAATACAAATTAGTCGTTGAGACCCCTCCAACGCCATCAAACGGCGTTGCAATCGGGATCGCTCCAAATACTTCACGGCCATCTTCCCTTAAGCGAGCATAGCTTGGAGCGATATCATCATCCGTGAAACGGCGTGGGAAACTCTGGCCTTCAAGCACTGCGTAGAAGAAGTCCCGACCTCGAGGGCTAACCGCCTGCTGGCGAATAAGTCCATCTCCTCCTGGGAATACATTGTCTACCGCGTACATTACTCGCAGCTTTTCGTCGTACTGCTCAAGAATTGAGCCGTGAGCGCCCGCTTTCGCGCCGACGGGAACATCGGAAACTTCGACGTGCTCCACGATATCGTAGACCGCAGCCGTACCCTTGTTAAAGCGGTAACGAAGCTGGAGTCCGCTTGGCGGGATCGAAATACTTGAATGGTTGGCTACCGTTACCTGAACCGAGGAACGATCAATGATCCGCGGCTGATCCTTGAAGTCAACGTAGAGAGCGAGCTCAATCTTCGTCGGTCCGTCTGGAATCTGCAACTTCTTCGTGTCCAGATTGTAGGTGTAGAAGCGGCCCTTCGCGTCGTAGTTACGCGGCATAGTGGCCTCAATGAATTTGCCATTCACGAAGACGCCAAAATAGCCGCCCGAAGGCACGCTGTACTTGGGAACGTCAATGCGAACCGTCTCACGAACCTTCGATCCGTCAGCGGGCCGAACGATCGTAAACGGCGCATTCTGGGCCATTAGCTGAACCCATGAGGCAATAGCGAGGACTGTACAAAACGCTCTTTTCATTGATGCGGAATCCCTTCTAGTCATTATGACGCGGCGGACACTGCCAATGGTACAGCCCGCAGCCTTATGCAGAGACGTAAACAAATGTTTATCCGTTCTCAATATAATAGATGTCCCCCATGACCGCGGCCCTTGATTTGCATTCTTTGAACCCACACCAGCGTGAAGCCGTTGAGTGGCCGGGTGGGCCGCTGCTCATCTTTGCGGGAGCGGGCTCAGGGAAGACGCGTGTCATCACCTACCGCATCGCACGCCTCATTGCCGAAGGCGTCCCAGCGCATCGAATTCTTGCCGTCACCTTCACTAACAAGGCTGCCAGAGAGATGCGGGAACGAATTGAAAGCCTATCCGGCGATTCCGCCAAGAACCTGTGGATGGGAACATTCCACTCGATCTGCGCGAAAATTCTGCGCATTGACGGCAAAGCGATTGGCATCGACCCCAGCTTCGTCATCTACGATGACGGCGACCAGGTTTCGCTCGTTAAGGAGATTCTGAAAGGGCTTTCGGTTGACGATAAAGCCGTCCAACCAAGGGCAATCCTCTCGGAAATTTCCGCCGCCAAGGAGCGTCTCGTCACTCCCGCCAAATACGCCGCCAGCGCAACAGGTTATGTCGAGCGCATCGCCTCCGAGGTCTATCCGCTTTACGAGAAGCTCCTGCGCAAAGCGAACGCGGTCGACTTTGACGACATCATCCTCTTCGTCGTCCGCTTGTTAGAGGAGCGCCAAGATGTGCTCGACAAGTACGCGGAGAAATTCCTCCACGTGCTGGTGGATGAGTATCAGGACGTCAACTACAGCCAGTATCGTCTGGTGCAGCTTCTCGCCTCCAAGCACCGCAACATCGCGGTTGTTGGCGACGACGACCAGTCAATTTATGCCTGGCGCGGCGCGGATGTTTCGCTTATCCTTCGCTTCGGCTCGGATTACCCCGACGCCAAGATCGTAAAGCTTGAGCAGAACTACCGCTCCACGCAGAACATCCTCACCGCCGCCCACGCCATCATTTCGCGCAATTCTTCCCGCGCCAAAAAAGAGCTTTGGACCGAGAACGGCCCTGGCGTCCCCATCACGCTTAGCCAAGCCGGCACCGAGCACGATGAGGCGGCAATGGTGGTCGAGGCGATCATGCGCGACGTGCGCACGGGTCGCCGCAAATACGAAGACTTTGCCATTCTTTACCGAACCAATGCGCAGAGCCGCGTCCTGGAAGAAGCACTACTGACCAACCGCGTGCCGCACAAGCTCATTGGTGGCCAGCGGTTCTACGATCGCAAAGAAATCAAGGATCTGATCGCGTATCTGCGGATCACGCTGAACCCTAACGACGATATCTCCTTCCGCCGAGTCATCAACACCCCCGCAAGGGGTCTGGGTTCGACCACCATTGAGAAGATCGAGAAATACGCCGCTGAACGCAGCTTCAGCTTGCTTCAGGCCGCGCAAAGCCAAGAACTTCAAGCGAGCCTGCAAAAGAATGCTGCCAATGCCTTGCGATCATTTGCGTTCGCGATCCAGCTGGGGGCGGATAAGGCCGAGCTTGGCCCGGTCACGCCCGTGATAAAGACTCTGCTTACTGAATCCGGCTACCACCACGCTCTGCGCGAGGAAGGCAGCGAGGAATCGCTTGGCCGCCTAGAAAACCTTCAAGAACTTGTGAACGTAGCCGCCGAATACGATGCGTCCACCGAGGAGCCATCGCTGGCGGGATTCCTCGAAAGCGTTGCCCTCGTCGCCGACGTCGACAACCTAACCGAAGGTGGCCGCGCGGTAACCCTAATGACCCTTCACTCTGCCAAAGGCCTCGAATTCCCTGTCGTCTTCCTGGTCGGAATGGAGGAAGGCATCTTTCCCCATTCGCGTTCGCTTCGCACCGACGCGGAGATTGAAGAAGAAAGGCGGCTTGCCTACGTGGGCATTACTCGCGCTCGCGAAGAGCTGCATTTAACCTATGCGCATCGCCGCGCCATCTACGGCCAGCCAAATTTCAGCGTCCGCTCGCGGTTCCTTGAAGACTTGCCAAACCACCTCCTCGACACGTTAAACATGAACGGATATGTGCCGCAGCGAGAAAACCGAGGGGTATATCAGGAGCGCACCGGCAATTACCGAGTCGTCGATACCCCGCGCCCCACGGCGCCAGGCAGCAGCCCTTCCGGCCTAAGAGGCCCAACTTGGAAGTCGCCATTCGAAACCGGGCAGCGCGTGAAGCATGCCAAATTTGGTATCGGAGTGGTCATTGCCTGCAATCCGATCAAGGATGACACCGAAGTCACGGTGGCCTTCCCAGGCGCGGTAGGCGTGAAGAAATTGGTTCAAAAACTGGCTAAGCTTGAGCTTGTTTAAGCTTCCCCGGCAATTCAACCGGTCCCGAAATCAAGCGAACATACCGAAATCTATCTTGGATGGATCAAAGGCTAAGGATTAGCAATCGCGGCGACTTGCGCGTGGTAGGTCGTGTAGACCCCAGGCTCATTGTCGGCAGCAAGGTCTTGCAAGTAGGGCAAGCGGAGCTTGAGCAGCTCATCGATACCGAGCTTCAGGAAAACCCCGCCCTCGAACGCCTTGAGCAGGACGATCCTCTTGGTGAGCAAGACATTCTTGAATCGCTCGCCCCCGGCGAGTACCGACGTGACCGCGAGGATTCCGAGAACTGGCGCAGCAGCACCGCCCGTGATGAAGCGATCACGGACTGGGCAGACCTCGCCGCCGGTGAGCCGTCCTTGCAGGACCATCTTCGCGCCCAACTATTTACCGTGCTGCCAAAGGACCAGTGGCTCATCGCTGAATATCTCGTGGAAAGCATCGACGACCGCGGGTTCTTAAGCACCCCGATTGAGGAAGTTGCGCTGGCGGTCGGATGCTCGCTGGAAGAAGCCGAGTCGGTTCTGAAGGAGTTGCAGCGATGCGATCCGGTTGGCGTCGGCGCTGCCGATGTTAAGCAATGCCTGCTGCTGCAGCTAAGCGATCCGCAAACTTTTGAGCAGCGTCTTGCGCGCATCATCCTGCGCCGATATATGGAGGATTTCACCGCCCGGCGCATCCAAAAGCTTTGCCGCCACTTCAAGGCGGTTCCAGAAGTCATCGAGGCGGCGTTTGCCGAGATTCTCGCTCTCAGCCCATTTCCGGCTGAAGATTTCTCGACTTCGCCAACCTATCAGCGCCAGTCTAAGGCGATTCCTGTTTATCCCGACATCAAGATTTCCCGAACTGAGCAGGGCTACGAAATCGAGGTGAAGGGCGCGGAGCCAACCGAATTCAAGATCGACCGTACCTATCAGCAGAAGTTCGAAGAAGCCGCCCGCGGCAAGATGGACAAGGATGAGCGCAGGCACGTGGTCACTTACGTCAATCGCGCCAGCACCTTCATCGATAGCCTGAACCAGCGCAAGCAGACAATGCAGCTTATTGGGCGATATCTGGTCGAGAAGCAGGGCAGCTTTATCAGCACCGGTCAATATCAGTATCTTGCGCCGCTCACGCGGGTGATGATGGCGAACGACCTTGGCGTCCATGAAAGCACGATCAGCCGCGCAACCGATGGCAAGTTCGTTCAGCTTGCTACGAACGAGGTTGTGAGCTTCGATGTGTTCTTCAAGCCCGCGCTACGGGTTCAGAAGATGATCGAAGATATCTTGCAGACCGAAAACCCCGCAAACCCGCTTTCCGACGAGCGCATCGCGCAGATGCTTGCTGAGCAGGGCGTGAAGATCGCCCGGCGAACGGTGAACAAGTATCGCGATAAGTATCGGATGCTGAACTCCCGACGACGACGCAGCGCGTAACCGGTCTTCAGATAACTAAGTCGAGGGGCAGGTCCGCAATGTCCTTCAAGCGCTTCCCGGTTACAAGATTGTTGACCAGATCAATCCCACTTGCATCATTGCACTCAACAAGGGCTTCTTGCAGTTCTGGCAAAGCGAAATGGTAAACGCAGTCCAAGTCACCGGTTCCAAGAGCAAGGGATGCTATTCGAGATGGCATTGGTTCCCCGGTTACCGCTACGACGTGGGGCAGATGACCTTTACGGTTCCGGACAAGATTGAGTGCTTCGGACTTGGCATTCTGTGCGCGATCACTTCGAAGAGTCCATTTGCACGAAATTGAAGCGTGTAGGCTCGGCAGGGCGTTGTTCACCTTCCGAAGGGGCGTTAGCCGCGCCGTATCCAGATCGACGATCTCATCCTTTGCACTAATCGAGTCGTCGCTTTCGGGGTTTCGGAAGATAATAACGTCCGGCGCAATCACGTAATCAGCGCCTAAGGCAACCGCAAGCTCGGGGTTTTGGCTAGCTAGCAGCGCAAGCTGGGTGAGGTGGCCGTATTGCTCAAAACCTGCTATCCCAAGCTTCGCACGAGTCCCCATCTTCCGAATCTCCCAATCACCGGGCCTGAGGTGTCCCAAGCTTAGGAAGGTGGACTTTAAGTACGTTTCGACAATCGTCTCAAACTTTGAACCTGAAGTTTGCCCCGCAAGCCTGTCCCTCCCGGTCTCCGACTTCAGCTTTGCTGCAATGCTTGCCGCCAGCTTCACACTCATCGTCGAGCTGCTGTCGGCATTCGAGGCCACCCCCCGAGCATCGACTGATAGCAGCTCAGCAAGAATATCCGTATGAAATGCCTTTCTGCGAAGAGAAATGAGTGAAGTCACAGCGCTACCAAGGTTCTTGAGCAAGCTTCGATCGCATTCATAATCTGCACGCCAACCGCCTCCGCGACCGGTGGTGGAAACGCATTCCCAACCTGGCGATATGCATTAGTCTTCGAGCCTAAGAATTGCCAACTGTCGTCGAATCCCTGAATACGAGCGGCCATTCGAACGGTCAACCGCGGCATTCCCTCAAAGTTGGCGGCTGGAGCTTCAGTGACGATGCCGTGGCCGTCCACCCCGAGTGCGGCCCAAGCCCGTTTTGCCCTGGTTGGACCCAAATCTGGGCCACCATGCTTCTTGCTTCCACCAACGAGAGTTGGGGCGATGCCATTAGCTTTTTCAGCCCACTCATTGGCTCCCTCCCACCCATTCTCGCTCATTAAGTCAATTAGTGCCTGACCTACCGTTGGTGGACGCCGAATTCCGGGCGTCGGCCATACGAAATGCTGAGCGTAGGGTTCTTTAAGAGCAACAAATACTACTCTTGGCCGTAGCTGAGGAACACCAAAGTCGCTCGCTTGCAAGAGCCTCCAATCGATCTTGTAGCCCATCTTGCTGAGTTCCTCTGATACGAAGGTTCTGTAGTCTTCGAAGACCGCGTCTAGAATTCCACGCACGTTTTCGATCATCACCGCCAGCGGCCTAATTTCATCGACGAGCCGAATGGCTGCGGGAAAGAGGTTTCTCTCGTCCGCATTACCCAACTGCTTTCCAGCGCGACTGAATGGCGGGCACGGCAAGCCTCCGGCCAGCAGTTCCACGCCTCGAAAATATCTGCCGTCAAATTCGTTCAAATCCTCCCGAAATACATTCCACTCAGGGCGGTTATGTCGCAGAGTCGCGCATCCGTTGGAATCAAGCTCAACAAGCGCTCTGTGGTTAAAACCGGCAGCCTCTAGTCCAAGGGCCTGTCCACCTGCTCCCGCGCACATCTCGAGCGAATCCACGATCATTTATAGACGAATTTTCGCCCGCAAAATCGCCTTCATGCGCGGTTTGCTATGACATTTGGTATTTCGTACTAAAGTCTTAAGCAATGAAGGCACGCTCCAACCCGACGCAACCCTCGTTGGCGTCATGACTGAAAGTCAGATAGGTCGTTATTCCTAACCGCCTGAACCATGGTGTATTATGAATATGAATTCTTATTCATATTATGAGCCAAGCTCTCTACGTCCAAAGCCGAAGCAAGCTAACTCGCGACAAGCTACTCGCCGCTCTTGCCCGCCTTCTTGAGTCTCACGACCTCGACTCGATCAGCATCAAAGACATCACTGCTGAGGCGGGTTGCTCGGTCGGGGCCTTCTATACCCACTTCCAAGATAAGCAGCAGATGCTCGGCGAGCTTTACCAGGCTTACGTCACCGAGCGGGGCGGGCTCACCGGTTCGTTCCTGCGGCCCGATCAGTGGAGCGGCCTCTCCTTAGCCGGAGTCGTCGCAAAGTTGGTATCCCTCACCCTTGCGGAGTACGACCAGCGCGGCGGGCTATTCCGCGCGTTCCGCGCTTACCGAGAACAACTCTCCGCCCAGGATGAGCGGGACCACATGTCTCTTCTCTATCAAGGGGTTCAGGAAATCCTCGCACCTCGCCTCACCCACCTCGAAAACCCTACCCAAGCAGCCGATTTCGCATTCTTTGCCATCACATCGGTCGGACAAGCGGCGCTTGTCGACCGCGGCCGCCATGCCGACTACCTTCAACTTGACCGCCAGACCGTCCAGGCACAGCTCGTCAAGATGATCGTCGCCTACCTAGGAGAACCCACCGAATGAACACCCTCATCCTCGCCGCAATCCTCACCGCGGCTCAAGCTCCCAAGCCGGATTTCATCTTCATGCACGTCAACGTGGTTCCGATGGACCGGGAGCACATCCTCGTGGGCAAAGACGTACTCGTCAAAGACGGCAAGGTTCTGGACATCGTGGATGGCTACACCTACAAAGCCCCCGAAGGAGTACCCACCGTGGATGGTGGCAACACCATGTTCCTCATGCCCGGCCTTTGCGACATGCACGTGCATGTCTATTACGAGGACGACTTCACGCTGTACCTCGCCAACGGGGTCACTACGATTCGCAACATGAGCGGCAAGCCCAAGCACCTCGTGTGGCGCGGCCGCCTCGATCGCGGCGAACTCTTTGGCCCGCGCATGATCACCGCGGGTCCGATTCTAAGCGGCAAAAACGACAACCACCCCGGATTTCTAAACCTCAGCACCTACGCCGACGGCGTTAAAGAGGTCGAAAGCCAGGCGAAGGCGGGCTACGACTTCATCAAGGTCTACGATCCTCTCCCCGCCGATGCCTTCCGCGGTGCAATGGACGCCGCAAAACGCCTGCATCTGCCGGTTGCCGGGCATGTCAACCAAGACCTCGCCCTCGATGGAGTCCTCAATTCTGGCCAAGCATGTATCGAACACTGCGAGCAGCTTGCCTACCACACCACGTTTGGCGATTACGACTTTTCGAAATGCTCCGAAATCGCGGCGAAGGTCAAGAAGGCGGGAGTCACTGTCTGCCCAACCGTCGGGGTGATCCACCAGTTCGTGACCCTGCACAGGAATAAGCAAGCGGTTCTTAACATGCCCGAGTGGAAGTACGCAAGCCCCGGAGTGAAGGAATGGTGGAGCGGGCTCTCGCGCGACGACTCGACGGAGAACGAGATACTTGTCACCTGGCAACGGCGAATGGTTCGGGCGCTTGCCGATGCGGACGTCCCCCTCATCAGCGGAACCGACACCTTCCTCTTTGGCTTTGTCCCCGGCTTCTCGCTGCATCACGAGTTCGATTTCTTGGCGGATTGCGGTCTGAGCAACTACGAAGTGTTGAAATCGACGACCTCCGCGCCCGGCGATTACTTGCACATGAAGATTGGCCGGATTGAGAAAGGCTATCTGGCGGACATGGTCCTGCTTCCTGATAACCCCCTGGCTTCGTTGCATAACCTTGATCACATCGAAGGCGTGATGAGCCGGGGCGTCTGGCATCCAAAGTTGGAGCTCCAAACGAAGCTGGCTGAGGTGGAGAAAGCCAACAACCGAGCGGCTAAATAGCCTGGCTATCGACAGAGGAGGTTGTGGAGCAACGCACGAAGCCTTTGCCCGGGCCGCTTAGGATGTTATTCCACTCGAGCGCAGTGCGCGACATAGCCGGTTGAATTCAATATGAAGGTCGGTTTCGCAGAATTTTGTTCCGCGGAGCGCCATGTCTCAGGTTCAAACGTAACACTGTCATATGTATTGATGACTTTTAAAAATAGGCTTCTCGAAGTGAAATCAAGGCATGAGAAAATTTCTGTGCATATCACTCGGCCTGATTATTTTCCAGGCGCTCGCCGGTGCGCAGGCCAACGTTCCAAGGACGACCCACTACGACCTCAAATACAAGATCGACTTCGAGTCCCAAAGGTTGAAAGCCGAAGCCGTAGTGTCCTTGCGAAACGACTCCAAAAGTGAAATAAAGACGGTGCCAATCCTCCTCTACCGTCTTTTGAAGTTCGACGCCGTCAAGGGAGAGCGGGGCAACCACCTAACCTTTCATCAAGAGGTGGTCTCCGACGAAGGCGAGCCCCAGCTTCAAATCAACCGTGCTCTGATAACACTTGCGACACCCCTTAGACCTGGCGCCACTACGAAGCTCAATTTGGCCTTTTCGGGATATGTCTACGGCTATCCGGAAGTGTCGGCCTATGTCCGCGAATCGATCAAGCCTCCTTACTTCCTTATTCGCAGTGAAACCTACAGCTACCCGATAATCGGAGAGATAGATGCCCGAAAGCGTTACGCTTCCCAACTGGGTTGGACATTCACTTATCGCGTGGAAGTAACAGTTCCCGAAGATTATGTTGCAGCAATGGGCGCGCACCTTGATAAGCAAACAACTGCTGGAAAGGAGTCAACCTTCGTCTGGACCAGGGAAGAGCCGATTGGCCAGATCGACATTGGTATCGCTAAGTTTAAGTCGATTGCAAAGGAAGACGAAGGACTTACTGTTTTCTACCTTCCGCAACACGATGAAGGAGCTAAAGCAGTGCTTAACGCGCTCGCGGTCTCACGTAAATTCTATTCCGAAACATTCGGTGAGCAGGCAAGGAAGGGTGGATACACGGTCATCGAGATACCAAAGGATTGGGGGTCTCAAGCGCCATTGGGCTACATGATTCTAACCGAGGATGCCTTCACTTCGACAAAGCAGCTACGGCAACTCTATCACGAAGTCGCCCACAGTTGGAATGCCGTAACGACTGGCAAAGTTCAACGCGCGCGCTTCTTTGATGAGTCGTTCGCGGTCTACTTCTGTGCTCTCTGTCGCCGGTCTACTGACGGCCAAGAAGGCTTCGATAAGGAGATCAACGGCTGCCGTAAGTATTTTCCTGACGATCTCAAGGAAATGCCCGGCTTGTCAACCACGCCAATCTATAAGTACGGAGAGCACGAGTTAGGGAGCGCAAACTACGTAAAGGGCCCTTGGGCGCTCTACGTTCTCCATCGCCTTGTAGGAGACGCTGCCTTCTATGGGGGCATCCGCCAGTTCCTAGTCGATTACCGAACGAAGCCAGCAACGTTCGAGGACTTCCGACAAGTAATGGAGAAGGCCAGCGGCATTCCGCTCAGGAAGTTCTTCAACGACTGGATCTACACCTGCAATTCGGACAAGCTCCTGCTTGGAACTGCAACCGTAGATGAGATGGTCGCCGCCGTTAAGGAATAAAGGCTTCCTTTACAACTGAGGCGGAGGCGTGGGAAGGTTCGGCAGGCCCGGACGCTGAACCTCCTGCTGCAAGTTGCTGTACATGCCCCGCAGGTGCATCAGCGCTTCCACACGATCCTTCGTCGAAGGATGCGTGTCAAGCATAGAACTCAGGTTTACGCGAAGCGGATTCACGATGTACATGTGCTGCATTCCGCGGTTCTGATTGATGAGGGGTTCCGGGTCTTCCTCTAAGCGCACCAACGCGCGCGCTAAAGCTTCTGGATTGCGGGTTAGCTGCGCTCCCGAGGCATCCGCCATGTACTCCCGCTTGCGGCTCACCGCTAGCTGAAGCAGAAACGCAAACATCGGCGCGAGAATCGCGAGAATGATGCCGATCACGATCAGGATGCCTCCTCCCTCGCCGTCGTCGCTGCGACGTCGTCCGCCGCCCCAAGCGCTCATCCTAAAGAAATCCGCCAGCATCGGAATCAAGCCCGCGATCACCGCCACCATCGACATAAAGCGAATGTCGTAATTGCGGATGTGGGACATCTCGTGGGCGATCACGCCCTGCAATTCATCGCGATCCAGCTTGCGCAGCAAGCCAGTAGTCACGCAAATCACGCCATGCTTGGGGTCCATGCCGGTCGCAAAGGCGTTCGGCGAGGGGTCGTCCACCACATACGCCTTCGGAATCGGAATGCCACCCGCAATCGCCATCTCCTGCACCACGTTGTCCAGCACCTGATACTCTTCGTGGGTGCACTCGCGCGCCCCCGCAATGCTCAGCATCATTCCCGCGCCAAAGAACCGCGCCATCAAGCCCGAAAACAGGCCGAGAAGCGCCGCGCCGCCCGCCGCGTAGGGCCAATACTTCGGCGCGTATAAGCCGCTTATGCCTGCGCCGAGGCCGCCAAGCAAAAGCAGCATCACGAAGACAAAGAAGAAACTTGCCCGCTTGTTCGCCTCAATCTGTTCGCGTAACGATCGCATAGGTCACAACTTAGTACGTTGAGGAGCCGACTTGGATGCACGCGGATGCGCCTTCCCTACCGCTTCTCTCAATCGCTGAATACTGACGTGAGTGTAAATCTGGGTCGTCGCCAGGCTTTCGTGCCCCAAAAGCTGCTGAACGCTCTTCAAATCGGCGCCGCCATCCAGCAGGTGGGTGGCGAACGAGTGCCTAAGCGTGTGGGGCGTCACGCCAACTCCCAGCCCCGCATGCAGTGCCCACCGCCGCACGATGTTCTGCAAGGTCCGCGTCGTAATCGCCTTGCCGTATTTGTTGGTAAACAGGGCGTCGCCCTTGGTCGGACTAATCCGCTCGCGCTCGATGTACTCCTTCAAACTGCGCGCGCAGGAATCGCCGAACAGCGTCACCCGCTCCTTCGAGCCCTTACCCACCACATTGATCGTCCCGTTCCGGAAGTCGATTTGCCCGAGCGTAAGCCCCACCACCTCCGAAGCGCGCAAGCCCGCCGCATACATCAGTTCCAACAGAGCGCGGTCACGTAAGGGGGTTTTGCCGGTCGATTCCTGATCCAGCATCTCGCCCGCCTGGGCGTGACTGAGGCTCTTAGGCAGTGATCGCCGCTTGATCGGGGCTTCCAGCGCGAACGTCGGGTCCTCCGTGATCTTGCCCTGATCCAACAGATACTTCGTGAAGCTTCGCAGAGTGCTTAACTTGCGCGCCCGCGTTTTGGGCGATGCGCCGTATACGCGCAGGTAGCTTCGCAAGGTCTCGGGGGTCAGCTTGAACTCGCCGTCAAGGTGCTTGGCCAACTGGCTGAGGTCGTTGCCGTAAGCGCGCACCGTGTGCGCGGACTTTCGAGCCCGCAGCCAATCTAGAAACTCTTGGGTGAGTTGATCCAGCATGCCTTACGCACTCCCAATCATCTCTCTCACCAGCTTCTCGGCTTCGTTCAGCGCCTCGTCCAGCTTCTCGGGCAGCTTGCCGCCAGCGGTGGCGAAATCAGGACGTCCGCCGCCTGAGCCGCCCGCAATGGTGGCGAGGCTTCGCACCAAGTTGCCGGCGTGGACCTTGTGCCTTAACGCCTCCGAGCCAACTTTCGCCACGAACGTCACTTTGCCCTCGTGGGTCGAAGCCACCACGCTCACTCGCTCCGGCTTATTCTCCGCCAGCCTGTCGGCAACCAGCGTGATCTCCTTCGGCTCCGCTCCATCCAGCCGCTGAACGGCAAGCTCCACCGGCCCAAGCTGGGTAGTGTTCGCGGCGCCACCTGCGCCTTCCGTCCGAAGCTTCTCAATCTTGTGCTTCAGCTCCCGATTCTGCTCATGCAGCTTCTCGATGGCGTGCAATATCTCCTTTGGGCTTGCTTTCAGCGCGCTCGCCGCTTCCTTCAATCTCTCCGCTTCCGCCAGCGCCCACTCGTAGGCGCCCTCGCCGGTCACTGCCTCAATTCGCCGAACACCGCTTGCCGCGCTCGCCTCGTTCATGATCTTGAACATCCCGATTTCGCCGGTGGTGCGCACGTGGGTGCCGCCGCAAAGCTCCCGGCTGAACTCGCCAATCTCCACCATCCGAACCTTGTCGCCGTACTTCTCGCCAAACAGCGCCATCGCGCCCCGCGCCTTCGCTTCCGCAATCGGGATGTCGACATGGGTATTCACGTCGGTGTTCGCCAGCGTCTGCTCGTTCACGATACGCTCAACTTCAGCAATTTCATCGGGCGTCATCGCCTTGCCGTGGGCAAAGTCAAATCTCAAGTGACCCGGCCCGACGTAGGAGCCCGCCTGAGCGACATGCTTGCCAAGCACCTGCCGCAAAGCGGCATGGAGAAGGTGGGTAGCGGTGTGATTGCGCTGGATGTTCGAGCGCCGCTTGGTATCAACGACCGCCTTAACGCTGCTGCCAGCCAATCCAACCGCGTTCTCATCCAGCCCTTCGACCACATGCAGAAACACGCCATGGTTCTTCTGAACATCAAGCACCCGGTGAACGGTGTTCCCGATCTGCAACACTCCTTCGTCGCTAATCTGTCCGCCGGAAGCCGCGTAGAACGGCGTCTGATCAAGCGCGATAAGCACCTCGCCGCTTGGGCGAACCGCACACGCCAACACCTCTGCGGTGGCCTCGCGTTGGGCGTAGCCCAAGAACTTGGTCGCAGGAAGGTGGGAGAACTGCTCCTCGCTTGAAACGCCGCCGTAAACCGTCTCCATACCGCCCGCGCCGCGAGAGCGCTCCTGCGCCTCGCGCATCGCAGCTTCATACCCCTCGACATCCACTGTTCGGCCTGCTTCCTCGGCAAGCTCCTGGGTGACCTCCAGCGGAAAACCATACGTGTCGTAAAGCCGGAACGCGAACTCGCCGCTAAGCTGCTTGCCCTTGGAAGTCTCCAGCGCCTCCGACAACCGCGCTTCGCCATCGCGAAGCGTGCGGCGAAACAGCGCTTCCTCATTCCTTAGCGTCTCGGCAATCGTCTCGCGACGGTCCACCAATTCTGTGTAGAACGAGCCGAGCGACTCCTCGACCGCCTTCGCCACCGTGTGGAAGAACGGCTGCTCGATGCCAAGCGTGCGCTGACCTTTCAGCACCGCGCGGCGGATCAGGCGTCGCAGAACATAACCGCGGCCGGTATTGCTGGGTAGCACGCCGTCGGCGATACAGAACGTGGCGGTGCGGACGTGGTCGGCAATCACGCGCATCGCGCGATCCGTAACCTCCGCCGTGCCGTACTTCATGCCGGAAACTGCGGTGATCGCACCCAGAATCGGCTCGAAGGCATCGTTCTCGTAAAGTGATCGCTTCCCGTTCAGAACGGTGATCGTGCGCTCCAGACCCATGCCGGTGTCGATGCTCTGGAAAGGCAGGTCCTCAAGCCCCTCCTTAACATAGCCTTCAGAGGGCCGCGCCGGATCCCTGTGGTGGCCCTTCCACTCGTACTGGATAAACACGTCGTTCCAAATCTCCAGCCACTTGCCCGCTTTCTCGTCGCGAAGATAGTCCTCGCGAGTGTAGGGCGCCTTGGGTGGCGGCTCATCGTTAGGTGTCCAGAAAAACATCTCCGAGTTCGGGCCGCATGGACCGGGAGGGCCCGCCGAGAACGCGCCCGCAGGCCAGTAGTTCGTCTCTTCGCCAAGCTTGAAAACCTTGGAACTGGCGTCAAAACCTGCCTCGGTCCATAGCTTTGACCAAACCTCGAAGGCCTCGCTATCTTCTTCGAAAACCGTGCAGCAAACGCGAGCCTTATCCAGCCCCAGCCACTTCGGATCGAACATGAATTCCCACGAGAATTCGATGGCTTCCTTCTTGAAATAATCGCCGAACGAGAAGTTGCCAAGCATCTCAAAGAACGTGAGATGGGTAAGGTCGCCAACCTCCTCGATATCCCCTGTGCGAACGCACTTCTGAGCGGTGGTCAGGCGCTTATTGGTGGGCTTGGCCACCCCGCGGAAGTAGGGCTTAAACTGCACCATCCCCGCGCCGTTGAACAGCAAGCTTTCATCCAGGCGGCCGGTTACGTCGTAAGGCACCAGACTGCCCGACGGGAACCGGTCATGCTGTTTTGACTGGAAAAAGGAGAGGTATTTTTCGCGGAGCTCCCGTACGGTGAACACCGTTTCAGGGTACCCGGAACCTACGCGAGCCTAGTTTGCGAAGATGACCTTGGCAAGGAAGAAGTTGGCCACGTAGATCAGCACCATGCTGATGACCACCGCATTCGTGGTGTTACGGCCAACGCCCACCGCGCCATCCTTCGTCGCCATCCCCTGCTGGCATGAAACCAGCGCGATAATCAGCCCGAACACCGGCATCTTCATGATGCCGCCAATGAAATCGCTTGGCTTAACGAACTGCTGGATGGACATAACATAGCTTGAGTGAGTCACCCCGGCAAAGCCGGAGACGATGTAGCCGCCAAGCGCGCCGGAGTAGATGGCCAGCAAGGCGAGAATCGGCAGCATCGTAATGCATGCAACGATGCGCGGGACCACCAGATAGCTTGTCGGATGCACGCTCAGCATTCGCAGGGCGTCGATCTGCTCGGTCACCTTCATGGTGCCAATTTGGGCCGCCATCGCCGAGCCGCACCGCGCCGCCACCATGATCGCGCTAATCACAGGGCCAATTTCTCGAGCCACGCTGAGCGTGACAGTCGCACCCACAAACGAAGTGGCGTTGTAGGTCTGCAGGAACTGCGAAAGATAGAGCGCGAGCACCGCGCCGGAGCTGAAGCCGGTCAGAACCACGATCGGGACCGAGGCCACGCCGATAGACGACATCTGATTGATCGTCTCCTTGAATTCAAATGGGCGGCGGAACAGGCGCGCGGTGGCATCGCCAAGCATGATCGAAACCTCGCCCACGAAGGTGAGCGCCGAGTTAATGGGATCAAGCAGGCGGGTTGCGCGCGTCGCCATTGCTGGGAATCCTACCAGGTCCGCAGGACTCATTCGTACAGGAAGAAGGCGCGTAGAATAGCGGCAGGAGATTTCAACAATATGGCTTCCACCCTTACCAACGAAACTGTTCTTGAATGGCACGCCGAGCTTCTGGAGCACGCCGCGCGAGTCCTTGGCGCCGCCGTCCTTTCCACTGATCCGAGCAAGCTCGACTGGGTTCCCGCCCCGACTGCGGACTCCAAGGCGCGCTCGATTTACGATCAGGTGCATGAGTGTGTGAACGTAAACCGCCGCAGCGCGAAGCGCGTGCTTGGCGTCGATCCGGGTCCGTTCCAGCAAGGGGAGCACACTTTCAAGAGTCCGGAGGAAGCGGTAACAGAGCTAAAGGCGGCGACCAAGGAACTTGCCGACGCCGTGCGGTCGATGAGCTTTGAAGATCTAAACGCCAGCTTTGACACCCCGATGGGGCCGATGAAGCGCGCCAATGTGCTCGCCATCACCCTCGGCAACATGCATTACCATGCGGGGGTTGTGAACAGCTACCAGCTCATGCTCGGCGACCAGGAGTTCCACTTCACGCCGGACATGTTGTTCGCGTAAGTCACGTGCCGAACGGCCCAGACGCCTCGCCCGCACTTCAAGCGAGGCGTCTAAATGGGCATGCTACGCATCGCGAGCCACCTATCGAAGCGCTTCGCCTGGACCCTAGCGATCGCTCTACTGGGCTTGATTCTTGAGGAAGCCAAGAAAGCCCACGCCCGCAAACTGTTCTAACGAGCAAGTAACTGGGTGAACAGGGCGTCAATGACAATGCCCTCATGGCAGTTGGCGATGATGCGCCGCTGAGCCTCCGCAAGCGGAACGCCCCACCCGCGCAGCCTATCCTCTGGCGTCATGAACTCCGCAAACAGCGCTAGCGCCTCGGCGGTCGCCATCCGCATGCTTTCCTGCCGATAAGCCTGCATGTCGTCGCAGATCGACTTAAACTCCTCCGCCAGCTTCAGCGCCTCCAATGGCGGCGTTCCCGAAATTCGATCCTTAAACTCCAAAATCCGAACTGCGGGCGTTCCCTGCTGCAATTCCTTCATGAGGCCGATTGAGCCGCGCGTCACGGCCTGCCATTCCTCGGTCGCCTCGGGGATAAGGCTCTGCGCCTGAACGCCCTCCGGCAACTCGCATTTCACCGCCACGCATCGGGACAGGATCGTGGCGCTCACCGCGCCAATCGATGTCGTCGTCAGAATGAACTTCACGTGATCCGGAGGCTCTTCCAGAGTTTTCAGGAAGGCGTTCGAGGCCGAATCGTTCATCCGGTCCGTGTCCACCATGATCACCACTTTCCGCTTCGCCCGAATTGGCAGCGAGGGAATGAATTCTTCGATGCTAAGGGGATCCTCCTCCTTATAAGGCGGATCGCGCCGAATAGCGTTGACCTTGATGATGTTCGAAGGCTTTTTGGGAATTACCCACAGAATGTCCAGCGCATTCCCACGCGCAAACGAAAGGCATGCCGGGCACTGGCCGCACGCGCCATCCTCGGTGGGCGAAGTGCACATGTAAAGCTCGGCAAGAATCCTCGCCAGGGTCCGCTTGCCAGAGCCCACCGCCCCGTAAAACAGCACCGCGTGGCTCACGTCGGGGTTGGCGATCGAGGCAGAAACGAACCGCCGCGCCCCTTCCAGGCCGATCAGTTCATCCAGCTTCTGCTTCGTGCTCATGCCGGATTCAGATTACCGAAAAGCTTGCGCCCAAACCAGAAGGCGGGCGCAATCAGCAGAATGAGCCCGATCCAGATCATGGTTTCGCGCCCCTGCTCATTCCACGTTTGGTACAGCGCAAACCCAACCAACACCACCGGCGCAAGCGCGGTCAACAGCACGGTAAACAGTCCGCCGGGAATCCGAAACGGCCTCTCCAACTCCGCGTCCCGCCGCAAAGCGACCAGCGCCCCGAATTCAAGCAGCAGAGCCGCCGAGTAGATGATGACGTCGAGTTCCGCAAGGCTTTGAAACGACTGAAAGCTCAGCACGAAGTAGAACACCGCGCTGACCACGATCGCCGCCCACGGCGTCCCGAATCGCGGGTGCTTAGCCCCCAGCCACTTAGGGAATATGCCGTCTTCTGCCAACACCATTGGCAGGCGGCTCGCGCCCAGCATGGTGGACATCGTCAGACCGGCGCAATACACCACCGCCGCCGCTCCGCCGAGGGCGTAAAGCGTCGGCCCGCCCGCCTTTTCCAGAATCGCAAGCCACGCGCCGTCCTCCCATTTCGCGGCGTCCGGCATCACTTGCCAGCCCGCCCACACCGGCAGCAAATAAAGAAGGATCACAATCGGGATGGTGAGCAGCAGAGCTTTCGGGAAGGTGCGCTTCGGCCCCTCGACTTCGCCCAGCACCGTCGAGAGCGAATCCCAGCCAAGGTAGTTCCACATCACCGCGTAAAGGGCGGGGGCGATGGCGGCGTGGGAGACGTCGCTCATCGCGACCGGCCCGCCTTGCCCAAATCCCCGAAAAATCAACGCAATGAAAGGCACCAGAAGCACCGCCAGAAACAGAAGCGAAGAAAGCCCAACCTGCAAAGCGCCTCGCAGGTTCAGCAGCGTCATCGGAACAAGAATCCCTAGTCCCAGCAGCCAGTTCATAAGCGGCGTCATGTGCCCGATGTGCGCGAACTTGCCAACGTAGGTGGCGAACAGCACCGGATAGATGGCGACGTCCACCCAGCTATACATCCAAGACCACGCCGCGCAAAGAAAGCCCGCGAACGGACCAAAAGCGCGATGAACCCACCAGTAGTAGCCACCCTCGCGCGGTATCGCCGAGCCTAGTTCCGCGCTCATCAGCGCGGCGGGGATCGCCCAGACGAACGGGACGATGGCGATCATTAGAAGCGCGGTTGAGATTCCCGCCTTCTGAACCGTTTCCTCGATTCCAAACGGCCCTCCGCTGACGACGAAGAAAATGCTGGCCGCGAGCGGCAATAGCCCCATTTTGCTTGTCCGCGCCATCCGCGGCTAGTATCCCGTAAACTGCGAGCGCATGGAAACGCTGCGCGTGGCCGAAATCATTATTGATTCGCGCGTTGGCGGGTCAGGGGCGCAGTACACCTATCAGGTCGATGAAGACCTGCCGCCCGGCACAGCCGTCGTCATCCCGCTTGGCAGCCGCAAAGTTCTTGGCTACGTGCTCCGAACTTGGATCGCAACTCAGGAGACCCTTGGCTTTCCCGTTTCACGCCTTCGCAGGCCGGAGGGCATTGTGCGCGAGGCATCCCTGCCTCCGCAAACCATGCAGCTCGTGCAGTTCGTCGCCGAAGAATACGGCTGCCCGGTTTCTGCTGCGCTTACGGTGGCAACGCCGCCGGGAGTCTTGAGTCGCCTCACGCTTTCCTACCGCCTGAGCGGGAAAGCAAGCACCGAGCGGCTTTCCGCGGTTCAGGAAGAGACTTTGCAGCTCTTCAAGGAGTCCGGAGGCACCTTCGACCCGCCCGCAAAGCTCGCGCCCGCGCTTGGCAAGGCGCTGCAATCGCTGGAGCGCGCGGGGCTGATCGAGAAAAGCCTGACCTTCAAGCCAACCAGGGAGAGCAAGAGCCGGGAGCAGCTTTACCGCTTATCCGCCCATCGAGACGACGTGGAGAAGTTCTTGAAGAACGAGGGGCGCAAGCGTCCGGCGCAGGCGCTTGTCCTGATGCGACTTGGCATGGCCGCCGATTCCGCCTTTTCCGTTTCCGAAATCAAGGCAATGTGCGGCGTGACGGACACGATTCTGCGACCGCTGGTCGAAGGCGGACTGCTTGAAGTCGTCCAGCAGGACGAGAGCCTTCAGATTCCCGCGCCAAAGCCCAACCCGTTCCAGCAACTCGCCATCGACGCCGTCTGCGCGGAGGTCACCGCCCAGCAATACCACCCCTATCTGCTCTACGGCATCACGGGAAGCGGAAAGACCGAGGTGTATCTCGCCGCCGCCGGAGAGGCGCTGCGCCTTGGGCGACAGGTGCTGTTCCTTGTGCCCGAAATTGCCCTCGCAACCCAGGGCATCAGCCGCCTGCGAGAGCGGTTCGGTAAAGGCGTAGCGCTGGTTCACAGCGATATGGCGGAAGGCGAGCGACTGAAGACCTTCTCCGATATTGCCGGAAGACGTACGAACATTGTTCTTGGCGCGCGCAGCGCTCTCTTTGCCCCACTTCAAAACATTGGCCTCATCGTGATGGATGAAGAGCATGAGGGGAGCTACAAGCAAGAAACCACGCCTCGCTACCACGCAAAGACCGTCGCCATGCAGCTTGCCAAAATTCACGGCTGCCCCATCGTTCTGGGCTCGGCAACCCCTAGCGTGGAATCCTTCGCGGAAGCGCAAGACAACGAGCTAACGCTGCTTTCCTTGCCCGAGCGAGCCAATGCTTTGAACCTGCCGCAAGTCGAGACCATCGACCTGCGCGAGACCTTCCATCGCGGCAGCCCCGCGCTCATCACCACCAAGCTTCAGGATGCGATCAAGGAAACCCTGGCAAAGAAGCAGCAGGTCATCCTTTTCCTTAACCGCCGGGCCTACTCTCCGTTCGTACTTTGTCGTGACTGCGGACACAAAGAGCAGTGCCCAAACTGCTCGGTCACCCTTTCCTATCACAAACGAACGAACCGCCTGAAGTGCCACCACTGCGGCTTCAACAAGCGTCCGCCCGATACCTGCCCAAGTTGCGGCGGCAACCGAATATCGGCCCTCGGCGTGGGCACCGAGAAGGTCGAAGAAACCATCCGCGAGCTTTTCCCTGAAGCGCGGGTTGCGCGGCTTGACCGCGACATCGCCCAGCGGAAAGGCGCTCTAGAAGAAATCCTTGCCGACTTTCGGGCGGGCGAAACCGACATCCTCATCGGCACCCAGATGGTGGCCAAGGGCCTCGACTTTCCGAACGTCACCCTCGTCGGCGTAATCCTTGCCGACATCTCGCTAAACATGCCCGATTTCCGCGCAACCGAGCGCACGTTCCAACTCCTCACCCAGGTCGCGGGAAGAGCGGGGCGCGGCAAATTCCCCGGCGAGGTCTTCATCCAAACCTTCACGCCCGATCATCCTGCCGTCCAGCGGGCCTGCCAGCACGATTACATCGGCTTCTTCGAAGCCGCTCGGGAAGAGCGCAAGGATGTCGGCTACCCGCCCTTCCGCAGGTTAGTAAACATCGTCTTCTCCGGCGAGCACCTCTCCGAGGTACGAGCCGCCGCCACCGAGGCCGCCGCGAAGATCAAGGCGGCGATGCCGGATGCTGAAATAAGAGGCCCGGTTGATTGCCCACTCGAGAAGCTGCAAACCAAATGGCGCTGGCATCTCCTGCTTCGCTTAAAGCCGCACGAACAGGCAAGCAAAGTCTCGGAAGTCCTGGAGGACCTGAACTCCAAGACCGTCCAGGTCATGGTTGATATCGATCCTTACTCCATGCTTTGAGCTTCCTAGGTAAAACGAAAGCGTGAAACGCCCCGCTCAACTCCTTCTTTCTTTCTTGCTGGCTGCCATTTGTGTGAGCAACAATGCACCGGCTGCGGGCGTGTTCATCGAAGAGCCTTATCTGAACATCGGCTCTGCCCCCAACGATGGCGTCATCCGCCTCGCGGTTCTTTGGCACGCGCCGGATGCCGAGGCTAATTGGGAAGTACGTTACCGGGCAAACGGGCATTCATTGTCGGCAACGCCTACCTACCGCGTGGTGGAAGCGGGCACGATCCCTGCGCACCGCGTCTACAACTGCCTGATGGAAGGCTTCGCCCCTGGCGAAGCGGCTGCCTATGAGGTCTACAAGGACGGCCAGCGCGTATTCCAGGCGGTAGGAAGAGCGCCAAAGGTCACTAGTCAGCCATTCAAATTCCTCGTCTTCGGCGATTGCGGACGCGGGCGGCCAGATCAGAAAGCCCTCGCCAAGCAGGCGGTGGCGGAGAAGCCAGATTTCGTGGCGCTGGTCGGCGACCTCGTCTACACCCACGGCTCCGTCAACGAGTACCGCTCGAACTTCTTCCCCTACTACAACACCAGCGACATCCCGCTGATGCGCTCAGTGCCGTGTATCGGAATGTCTGGCAACCACGACACGGGTAACCCCAGCCTCTCCTCGTATCCCACCGGCCTGGCGTTTTACTACTACTGGTCGCAGCCGCTTAACGGGCCGACCCCGATGGGGCCGCGGGTCAGCGGAAGCGGAGCCCAGTTAGACGCCTTCCGAAAAGGCGCGGGACCGAACTATCCGGGCGGCGCGAACTTCTCGTTCGACTACGGCAACAGCCACTGGACGGTTCTCGACTCCAACCCCTACAACAATTGGAAGAATCCCGAGCTGCGCGCCTGGCTTGAAAGCGATTTGAAAGCCAGCAGCAGTGCAACCTGGAAGTTTGTGGCGTTCCACCATCCGCCCTTCCACTCGTCCCACGCGCATCAGATGGATCGCTTCATGCGCTCGGTGGTCGATCTTATCGAGAAGTATCACGTCGACGTGGTTTGGTGTGGGCATGTTCACAACTACCAGCGTTCCTTCCCAATGCATGTCGGCAAAGGGTTCCTCACCAACGTCAACACCGATGACTGGCAGCTTGACCGGAGCTACGACGGCAAAGGCGCCAACCGTCCAAACGGAACCATCTACATCGTCGATGGCGCAGGCGGCGCGGAGATTTATAACCCCGAGCAAGAGAACGACCCGAGCAGTTGGCAGCCGTTCACCACGCGCTACATCTGCAAGTACTCCTTCACTTCCGTCTCGATTAACGGAAACCGCTTCACCGCCCGCCAAATCGCCAAGGATGGGCGCGAACTGGACTCGTTTATCATTCAGAAGTAATAGGGGCAATCTGCTAGAATCCTTCCGTGAGTTTCGCGGTTCGACTTTCCTCCGATCTGTTCTCGGTGGAAGCTGGTTCGACAGTCCCTATCGGGATTCAGATCGCCAATCGTTCCGAAGAAGCAGATCAGTTTGAACTTGAAATCGAGGGCATCGATCCCGAGTGGGCGGCGGTCCCGGTCGCCAATTTCTCGCTGCCCGCGCAGGAATCCGCTGCTGAGAAGATCTTCCTCAAGCCGCCCCGCGTAAGCGAGAGCCTAGCCGGTGATTATCCCTTCGTCGTACGAGTGCGCTCTCTGAATACCGGCGAGTCGCGAACGTCACAGGGCGTTCTGCAAATCAAGCCATTCCATTACATCAGCATGGAAATCGGACCGAAGAAGGGCCACATCGGACCGTTCAACCGCCGCTTCGATTTCGCGCTGACGGTGATGAACCTGGGCAACACTGACCACCACCTTCAACTCGTAGGCTTTGACCCCGAAGATGCGTGCACGTTCGATTTCGATAATAATCCGGTCGCGGTCTCGCCTGGCCAGCAGAAAGAGGTCGAAGTATCCGTCGGCGGCAAGCGGCCCAAATGGTTCAGCGGCGTACGCCTACACGGCTTTACGATCACCGCGCGCAGCCTTGATACCCCGTCCGTCATCAGTTCAGCCCAAGGGCAGCTTGAGCGCCGTCCGCTGCTTAGCCCTGGTGCAGCATTCTTCTTGATTTTCGTTCTTCTCCTTGGCTCGGCTTGGTTCGCCCTGCTGCCCAAGCCGCCGCGCTTCCACATGGAGGCGGACACGATGGAGGCCGTTCGGGGCGTGCCCTTCAAAGTGAGCTGGTTCGCAAGCAATGCCAATGAGGTCGCCATCACGGTGAATGGCCGCGCGTGGGTAAGTGGCAACCGAACGTCGGCTGATCGCACCTTCTTACCTGACACCGCGGGAACCTACGTGTTTGAAGGCTATGCATCGCACGACGCCAAACAATCGCCCTCCGAGCGAATAGTTGTCAGCGTTAAGGAACCACCGCCCATCGCCGACCCGGTTATCAACCAGTTCAAAGTTTCAAAGACCCAAGTAAAGGTGAACGAGCCGTTCACGCTGAGCTACAACGTGTCGCCATCCGTCACCAAACTCACCCTCAGCCCAACCGGCGAGGAGCTGAACCTGAAGCTGAACGAGAAGGAGATCACGCGATCAACCCCTGGCGTGATCGAGTACAAGATCGTTGCCGAGAACACGACTGGCAAGTCGGTCTCTGCCAGCGTGAAGGTCACGGTGGTGGAAACCTCCGCCGCCAACATCATCGTCTTCACCGCCAGCACCAGCAAGCTGGATGTCTGCCCGGCGCCGGTGACAATCGCCTGGCAAACGGCGACAGCCGTTCGGGCCGAACTGAGCGATGGCTCTCATACGATCGCCCTCGACAAAGACAAGATCGAGCAAGGTTCAATGGATATCGTGGTCAACCAAACTTCCACCTTCACCCTAACTGTGTACGACGACAAGGGCTTAACCACGCGCAAAATGGTTCAAGTGAAATGCCCAACCGCTCCGCGCCCGAACGATCCCGGAGGATCGGCCGGCGGCGCCGGAGTTGACCCCAACCCAACCGCTCCGCGAAGCACCTCCGGCGGTGGCCACTAAATATGCCGCGCGCGCTGCTTTCCGTCACCGATAAAACCGGTTTGGTCGAGTTCGCCCAAGCGCTCGCCAAGCACGGCTATGAATTTGTAAGCACCGGCGGAACCGCCAAGGCGCTCCGCGACGCGGGACTGAAGGTGCAGGACGTCGCCGACGTCACCGGCTTTCCCGAAATGCTGGATGGCCGCGTGAAAACGCTCCACCCGAAAATCCACGGCGGACTGCTGGGCGATACCCGCCTGCCCGCTCACACGAGCGCAATGAAGGAAGCTGGAATCGAGCCCTTCCACTTGGTGGTGGTGAACCTGTACGCCTTCGAGAAGACCGTCACCGGCCCTCACACGCTTGAGGAAGCGATTGAGTCAGTCGATATCGGCGGACCCGCCATGATCCGCGCCTCCGCGAAGAATTACGCCAATGTCGCGGTAGTCGTCGATCCGGAGGACTACAAGCTGGTACTGGAAGCTATCGAAGGCGATTACCTTGAGCAAATTCGCCTGCGATTGGCGGCGAAAGCCTTCCGACACACCGCGTTTTACGATTCGATGGTTTCGCGCTACTTCACCCAAGCGGTCGGCGATTCGCCGTTCAAGGAAACCATCACCCTCGGATTCAGAAAGCAGCTGATGATGCGCTACGGCGAGAACATGCACCAGCAGGCAGGGTTGTTCATCGACCCTCTTGGTCTACCGGGAATTGCGCAAGCCGAACAGAAGTCAGGCAAGGAGCTCAGCTACAACAACATTCTCGATGCGGACCGCGCTTGGGAGCTTGTGGCCGATATGCCCACCGGCGCCTGCGCGATCATCAAGCATGGAAACCCGTGCGGCGCCGCCATCGGCGTTGATAACGGCGAGAGCTACCGTCTTGCCAAGGAAAGCGATCCAATTTCCGCCTTCGGTGGCATCGCCGCCTTCAATAGCGAGGTCGGCAAGGTTGCCGCAGAGGCGATGACCGAGAAGGGCAACTTCCTAGAGGTCGTGATTGCTCCCAGTTTCACGCAGGAAGCGATCGACATGTTCAAGAACCGATCCGGCTGGGGACCCGATGCCCGCCTCTTGCTTGCCCAGCTTCCCGCCAACAAGGTCTCCCTCACCGTCCGCAGCGTGCGTGGCGGCGCGCTGATCCAAGATTCCGATGAGGACCCGGGCAACGAGTGGCAGCTCCCAACCCAGCGAAGGCCGAGCGAGGACGAACTAAAAGCACTGAGGCTGATGTGGAGCATCATTCCCCATGTCGGCTCCAACGCCATCGTGGTAGGCAGCGCCAACCGCCTGCTTGGCACCGGCGCGGGCCAAATGAACCGTGTGCAGTCCGTCCGCCTTGCCCTTGAGCAAGCTGGGGAACTCTCCAAGGGCGCAGCCCTTGCCAGCGACGCGTTCTTCCCCTTCCCCGATAGCATTGAGACGGCGGCGGCAGCAGGAATCACCGCAATCGTTCAGCCCGGCGGCAGTAAGAAAGACGGCGAGGTCATCGCCGCCGCTGACAGATTGGGCATTGCGATGGCGCTAACTGGTACGCGCCACTTTAGGCATTAGGTCCTTTACCAGGACTCTGCTGGCTCTTATCCAACCTACAATAGGTTAGATGAGAGCCGCAAGCTCACTTGACCGATTCCTGAAGCACCGCGCTTCCATTCTGAACGCCAGTCAATCCACCCAAGGCGCTCAGGTGTGCGCGCTCATTGGCGCAATCTTCGCCGGCGCGGGTCTTCTTGTCTACTTCCTCTCCCATAAGGCAAACGCCCACTCCACCGGCAGCATTTTCATGTGGACCGGGTCGTTCAATATTTTGCTCGGACTGTATATGTGGCGGCTGAGCAATCGGAACCGCATCCCAACCGTGAATCTATCGGCTAATGCGCATCGCCTTGTTCAGCGCCTGATGACTTCATCGGCCCTTCGAACCGAGTACGGGAGCAGCGGATTTAACTTCGTCACCCGAACTTCTGAAGAAATTCTCGGCGAGCCTGCCTTTACAATTCTTGATGCGGCGGCCACCGAGTGCAATCGAATCTTTGCCGCTATCCAGGTTGGCGCGAACGCTCCCGCGATCAAGAGGCTTAGGCCGCAAATCGAAAACGCAGCTGATTCCGCGATGCTTGAGCTATTCGAGATTGCCGCGGTTCTTGAGAAGTTTCCAGAATCCCAAACCTTAAGCATCGGCGAAGCGCAAAAGAAGATAGCCGAACTCGGAGAACTCGCTATCCGTTCAGAAAAGCTGGCGGCAGAAACCGCGATGCCAAGCGAGTTGTTGAGAGCCTCTTCCCCACTCGAAGACCTGCTTGAGAGCATGCGCCAAGAAGATGTCTCGCGCAACGAACTACATCAGCGCTGATTCGCAAGCGCGCTCTTAACCACGGACCACTTGCCAAGCAGGCTATGCGGGGCCATTTCGGCAACGATCCATCGCACATCGCCTCGCCTCGCGCGAAGCATTGTAAAAAGGGTCTCAATACCGGCCTTGCTAACTTCAACATCCTCATCGCCGGAAACAATGATCACCGGCTGCTTTAGGGCAAGTAGAGACTCGGATAGATTGGGAATTCCAAACTCCGCCCACTGATGGTAGCTTTGGCCTGCAAATGCCCGCCGCGTCTCATCAGGGTGCGTTCGCATGGCATCCCACTGGATCAACATCTTCTGCAGCATCGCGTCGGAGGTCCCGCGCTCCTCTCCAAACTCGCCTCGCATGGCGGAAGCCATCAGGTCTTGAAGCTTGCCGCCTGCGCCTGCGCCCACGACTACCACCTGGCGGATGTCCGGGGTTGTCGCCGCTAGCGAGGCGGCTGCAAGCGCGCCTTCTCCTAATCCGACCGCCGTCGCCGCGCCCGATTTCACCCCGGCAATACCGGAAGAAGCCTTCAGGACAGCTGCAAGGCACTCGGTCCAGCGCTCAAGCGTGTGCTCCCGGCGGAACCATTCGCTGCCCGCCGCCTGCTCGGCAATCGGGTCGTCGTACAGAATCACTCCCGGCTTCTCCACGATCACAACCCGGAAGACATCGCCAAAAGTCTTTACAACCTCACCCGAAACTGGCTCTAGGTGATCCGGCTTGCGGACCACTGACGCCGCGCCCCGATCCTGGACAAACAACAGCACCGGCCGTGGAGATGGATCAGCCGTGTTAGTGATATAGAAAGAAATCGTGCGCCCAAAGCGATCCCGCGTCAGGTAGCGCGTCATCGGAATTTCAAGCTGGTCGCGAGCCTTCACCGGCTCGTAGAGGTTAGCCCGCTGGCCAAGAAGCAAGGCGGTTATGGCAAGCGCGGGAATCACTCTTCTAGGCTACCCGAGCCCTGAAAAAGCCGTAAGAGAGGTATCCTTAATGCTTCGTGAGCACGAAGCCGATCCCCAAGCCAGTCTGGATAAAGAACACCTACTTCTGGATTACCGCCATCATGGTGGTCATCGCGCTTGTTGGCTTGATCTTTGGCGACAAAGCGATTCGAGACCCCGGCCAAAAGAAAGAGGGCCTGATCGCGCTGATGTACATCGTGGCCGCCGTGGTGATGTTCATCAACGGGGTCATGAGCCATCGCCAAACCGTGCAGTCTTACGAAGAAGAGCAAGGAGCAACGCAGTAACCATGGTTTTATGTAAGTGTGGCAAGCCCATCGAGAAGATCCCTGAGTGGATGGAGGGCATTACCATTGAGTTCGTTTGCAACAACTGCCCGAACCGGCAAACGAAAAACATCGCTTTCGTGACCCTGGAGTCCGAGAAGCCGGTTCTCAAACTCGATGACGAGGAAGAAGAAGAGGCGATCGAGCCCGAAGACGAGCCGGATTAAGCCACTTTTAGGCGGGCATGGCGAAGGCTGATAGTGCTGGGAGTGCTGGGAAGCCCTAATTCTCTTGCGCAAAAGGTCTTGAGCATCCTTTCGTCGTAATCGTATCCTTCAAGCACGATGACGTTGGCCATTATCTGGTCGTCGTGAAGCCAAACCGACGCATCTGCGATGCCGGGAATGCTCAGCAGGTATTCCTCAGTATTCTTGAGAAAACCTCCCTGAACAAGGGTGAGATGCGGGCGCATGCTTTACCTATCGGCAAAGTTAAGGCTTTACTTGAGGTTTGCCAGCCCGCGATCTTGCCAGATTTCTGATCTTGCAAGGGTTCTTGCCGCTTCTGCGTAGGGCCAGCCCTCGCGTTTTAGCTTATCGGCAACCTTATCGGCACTGCCTTGATCCGGCATCCACCCAAAAACCGCCGAACCGGAACCGGTAAGCCCTGCCTCGCTTGCGCCGTGAACTCTTAGCCTGTCAATCAGCTCCAGGCTGCCGCAGGGCGCAACCCGTTCAAAATCGTTGTAAAGCCCATCTTCAAATTCCTTGAAGGGCCTTTCTGTCTCGTCCAGGCGCTTGTATGCCTTTGCGGTGTCCACGCCCTCATCCGGCCGGGCGACCACCAGCCAACGGGTTGGGCCGTCGGGTAGCGGCGTCAGCTTCTCGCCGTATCCCTCGCCTTTTGCGGTCCCGCCAAGCAGGAAGAAAGGCACATCCGCCCCCACGGCTCTCGCAAAATCCATTTGATGCTCCGGCGTTAGCGGAACCGGCGACAGCCTCTCAAGCGCCTTAAGCACGCCAACCGCGTCGCTGCTTCCTCCGCCAAGCCCGCTTTGGGCGGGAATCCGCTTGGTCAGGTGAATCTTCAGCTCCGGGCAATGGATCTCCCGCGCAAGACGCAGCATCTTCGTCAGCGTGTTCTCTGCGGGGAAATCGGACCAGTTGCAGGTGATCGAGGTCTTATCGGCAAGCTCAACCTCAAGCGTATCGAACAGGGTGATGGTTTGAAAAACCGTTCGGATGGGGTGATAGCCGCGCGCATCAACCGGCCCGACTGCCAAAAACGTATTGATTTTTGCCGGGCACTCGATCCTGACCGAATTCAAATCTGCCTCAGATTGTTAAGCTCGTCGGTGGTGGAAGGCACTGGCGGCGGTGTTGCTGGCATCCCTTCCGGCGGCAGGATCGCCACCGTTTTCGGAAACGGGCTCAGCTCCAGCTCTTCAAGCGCGGTATCGATGGCGTTAAGCTGCATCTTGGCTTCTTGCAGCGCGGAAAGAAACTCGTGGGAATCGACCTCCGGGCTGCGCCCGGCGACTCGGTAAGTCAGCATTTTCATGCGCAAAGTGTCGAGCGTCGTCATGAAGACCGCCGATTGCGCCTCCGCGCGCTGAACACCCGCCATCACCGCGCCGTAACGCATCTTGTACTCGGCGATGTTCTTGTCCGCAATTCGATAAAGCTCCTGGCTCTGGGCATCCTCGGTGGCCGATTGCCAAACCGGAGGCTTGGCCAGCATGTCCTTCTCCGTCTCATGAACGTCGTGGAAGACCATGTCCGCTCGCCGCAGGGCTTTGTACAGGTTGCCCGCCACCTCGTCAACCGTGCGCGGCAGCTCTCGCAGCTCCACCACCTTGTCCCGATGCACTTTATCAAGCACCTTGGTGAACCGGTTATGCCGCTCCTGGCATCCTTCCCACAGCTTGCCGAACCGCTGCTGATAGAATCTCCTTCGCTTGCTATCCTGGTGCGCCTGGAACCCAACCCCCATAAGCACCGCGAATAGAACCATCATCGCGCGGCCCCAGGAGCCATGAAGCTCGCTCACGAAGAAGTACATCATTCCGATCGCGACCAATGGGAACGCCAGCCGCATCGGAGTCACAAGCTCCTGCAGGAATAGCTGGATATCGCGGCGGCGAATATCGTCCATCTTCTTACTTATAACTGACGAATGCCCGATTCCGCTGCAATGAAGTCTAAAGGACTAGCCCGCAACTCCCTCAAGAAGGGGCGATGCCGGGGTCTTCGGCAAGGCTTGCTCCACCGCATACGCTAGCTGCAACACCCGCTCATCGGCCATCGTTCCTCCCATAATCTGCAGCCCAACCGGCAGTCCTTGGCTCAGACCGCAAGGCACCGAGATCGCCGGGAAGCCGCCCATGTTTGCCGGAATCGTGCAGATATCAAGCATCTTCAAAGCAAGCGGATCGCCAAGCAGTTCGCCAATCTTGAACGCAACTCCTGGGCTGGTGGGGCAAAGCACGGCATCAACGTCCTTCAGCTCCGCCTCGACCTCCATGCGCATCTTCGTTCGCACCTGGGTCGCGCGCAAATAGTAAGCGTCGTAGTAACCCGCAGACAACGCGTAGGTGCCAATCATGATTCGCGTGCGAACTTCCCTGCCAAAACCGTGCGCGCGAGTCTTCTCAAAATTCTCAATGTGACCGCCGCCTTCCACCAGCGCGCCATAGCGGACGCCGTCGAACCGGGCCAGGTTGCTGCTAGCCTCGGCGGGGGCGATGATGTAGTAGGTCGTCACGCCGTAAAGCACGCTCGGCATGGAAACCCGCTTGAAGATGACTCCTTCCGCTTCCAGCAACTTGATCGAAGCCTCAAGCTGCTCCTTCACGCCGTCTTCAATGGCGTCGCCGAAGAGCTCGGTCGGCAAGGCGAACTTAACGCCCTTCAAGCTGCCCTGCTTTAACCCGCTAACATCGATCGCTTTGCTCGGCAACGAGGTCCCGTCCATCGGGTCGTGGCCCGAAATCGTCGCCGCAAGTAGCGCGGCATCCTCCACCGTCCTTGCGAACGGCCCAATCTGGTCCAGGCTACTGGCAAACGCCACCAGGCCATAGCGGGAAACGCGCCCGTAGGTCGGCTTGAAGCCCACAACACCGCAAAGCGAGGCCGGCTGACGAATGGAGCCGCCGGTATCCGAGCCCAATGAAACTGGGGCCAGGCCGCCCGCCACGCTCGCGGCGGAGCCGCCGGATGAGCCGCCCGGAGAGCGCTCGGTATCCCAAGGGTTCGTGGTCTTCTGGAAGGCGCTCGTCTCGGTGGACGTTCCCATCGCGAACTCGTCCATGTTCGTCTTGCCCAGAATCGGCATGCCCGCCGCTTTCAATCGCTCAACCACGGTGGCGTCATACGGCGGAACGTAGCCCTTCAAAATCTTAGAAGCGCAGGTGGTCTCCAGACCCTGAGTGCTGATGTTGTCCTTCAGCGCAATCGGAACTCCCGCCAACGGCCCGCCGGTCTTGTTATCAATCTTCTCCTGCACGGCCTTCGCCTGCGCCTTTACCGAATCCGCATCGACCGCCAGAAAGCAACCAAGCTTGGAATCAAGTTCGTTAATGCGGCCCAGATAGGCATCGGCAACTTCGGCAGCGGAAATCTTACGGTCGGCAAGCAACCGAGCGAGGGAGGCAGCAGACTCAAGGGGAATCAATGCTGATTAATCCTCAATGATCGTCGGCACCAAGAACAGGCCCGCCTTGGAACTAGGCGCATTGCTTAGGGCTAGCTCACGGGGGAGGCCCAAGCGCGCGACATCTTCCGCCCATCCGTTCGTTAAGCTCACGGCATGCGATTGCGGCTCGATCCCTCGTACATCCACGGACTGAAGTTCGGAAAAGTGGCCCAACAGGGCGTTCAATTCCGTCTGCAAGGACATAACTTCAGATTCCTCCAGGTCTAGCCTCGCCAGTTTTGCAACGTGGCGCACTTCTTTGAGGGAGATCGACATCGGAACCAGATTTTAGCACAGAGTTCAAAATGAACCAAAGAACGCATGCACCAACGACCTAGTTACGCGGTCACCACCGTAACCCTGACGATCATCGCCGTAAGCGCGATCATCAGCCGGGTCGCGTTGCCGTACATCCCGCCCGGCGAGCCGAACAAGCTCAGCACGGAAGACGCCCCCTTTCTTCGCACCGCCGACCATCAGCCGATTCATTGGCAGCCCCTCACACCCGACACGTTCGAGCTTGCCGCGCGAACCGAAAAACCGATCCTCCTTGTGATTGGTGGGGATTGGAGCTGGTTTGGCAAACGAGTGGACGACGAATTCTGGAACGCCTCGGACCAAGCCGCGTTCATCAACTCCAGCTTCGTGTGCATCCGCGTCGATGCCGACGAGCACCCCGAATGGCTGAGCGCCTACCTTCCGGTAGTGCGCGTAAAGGCCCAACTCATGCCGGGTTTCAGCATCTGGATACTTTCGCCCTCGGGCCAGTTGTTTGATCTTGGACTGCGAAGCGGCCCGAATGTGCCGATTAGCCGCACGCTCTTCCACCAAATCTTCTCCGCCGCCAAGAGCAAACTTGTAAATATCCAGGCAACCAACCCCACTCAGATTGGCGAGTTGCAGCGAAGCGATCTTGCCCTGATTGGCAAGGGAGAAATCGTCCCCCAGTTCGATCATCTGCTGGACGTCATCGCCCAAAGCGGGGACCCGAAATACGGTGGATTCCTATTTGGTGCGCCCTCCGAGAAGGGCAACCAAGATGGCTACCGGATGCTGCGGCCACTTGCCCTGAATTATCTCCTTACTGCCGGGCGTCGATTCGAAGCCGATAAGATCATCCGGCCAACCTACGCGCGCCCGGGCTACGATCCAATCTTCGGCGGCTGCTTCCGCATGTCCCGCCTGCCCGATTGGAGCGGCATGGAGTATTCCAAGCTGGCGCTACAGAATGCCGATTCTGCCGAAGCCCTTGCCCTGCAGGCAGCGCTAAACCACGACCCCATTGCTCGCGGTCTTGCCACCTCAATCCTTCGCTACATCGATGAAGGCCTGGATAAAGACGGCTACATCATGGCGGCCGAGACTTCGGAAACCGATGCGATGGGCCGCTCCGTGCGCCACAGCTTCCCTCCCGCACGGCTGCGCAGCCTGTTTCCCGACACCGCAACCAGAGACGCCGTCCGCGCGGCATTCCAACTCGATCTCGGCCCGAACCCGCAGTCGCTGCCCTACCTGCCCGACCGGGACCAGCTCTTCGCGGTGAACCCGAAAGCGAAAGACTGGATTGAAACTATGCGCAAAGGCGCGCCCGATCCGAAGCTGACGGGCGGGCCCTATCTTGATATCAACGGCCACGCCGTTGCCTGCATGCTTCGCGCCGCTCGGCTGATTGGCGATGAGGACATGCGCCGTACCTGCTTGCGCCGTTACATGCGCCTTTCCGCTTTTCTCGCCCGCGACGACGTTGCCCACGGTCTTTACGGCAAAAGCGCAGGCTGGCGCTACCTGGGCGACTATTTGGCCTACGCCGACGCCTCGCTGGAGGCCTACCGATCCAGCGGCAGCATGGAGTATCTGACCCGCGGCCTGAACGTGCTGCGAAGGGCGATGTTCCTTTACGAGGGGCCGACTGTCGGCTCCGTGCTTACCGCCGAAAATCTTGAGGGCCCGATGGCGGCCGCCACCTCGCCCGACCTCGCCGATCAGCGTTCAGAAAGCTGCGTGGCCCAATGGATTCGGCTGCTGGCAAGCTACTCGCGCGTGATGGACGACGGCATCGAGGGCCACACCGGCGCAACCCTTCGCAAACGCGCCGAGCAAACGCGGGATTTGTATATGGGGGTTGCGAACATGGGAGATGTCGGCATGGCGGGGTTCTTCAAGGCGGCTTGGGTGCTGCAAAACGCGCCTGCGGCGGCTACTGTTGGCCATGACGCGGAACTGCTGAGCAACCAGGTGGCGGCGAAGATGCCGGACGCCATCACCTTCCCGGCGTCTCCGCCGGTTTTGGCGGCGCTGCCGAGCAAACAGGCGGGCGTATACATCGGCTCGGGGGCGAAGTGGGCGGGTCCGTTTACGGTGGACGTGGCGGTGCATCGCTTGGAGGCAATGCAGGCAGCGTCTGCGCCTAAGGGGCGGTAGGCAACAGTTCGTAAAAGCAGAACGGGGCGGGCTCGATGAGCCCGCCCCGCCTTATTCGCAAACGATTCGTCTTACCGTTCGCTGATCGGAATGAAGGGGACGTTGTTGAGCCCTTCGTAGATCACCGTGGGTCTAATGATTCGGTTGTTGTCAAGCTGCTCGATGGCATGCGCCGTATAACCCGAAACGCGCGCGATCACGAAGATCGGCGTGTACAGGTCGATCGGAATGCCCAGCAGGTAGTAAGCGTAAGCGGCCGGGAAGTCGACGTTCGGATAGAGATTCTTCTCTTCCAACATCACCTTCTCTAAGATGTCGGCGATGTCGCCGTACTTGGTGTTGCCCATTCGGCGGCCGATGTCCTTGGCCTGCTTGGTCATGTAGAACGCGCGGCTGTCGCCGTTCTTGTATTCGCGGTGACCAAAGCCCATCACCTTCTTCTTGTTGGCCAGCGCGTCGCGAATCCACTTTTCGGCATTGCTCGGCTCGCCAATCTCAAGAATCATGTGCATGGCTTCCTCGTTCGCACCGCCGTGAAGCGGACCGCGAAGAGTGCCGATGCCGGTGACCACGCCGCTGTAAAGGTCGCTAAGGGTCGAGACCGTAACGCGGTTGGCAAACGTGCTTGCGTTGAAGCCGTGCTCGGCATAAAGGGTCAGCGAAGCATCCATCACCTTTTCGGTGTACTCGTCGGCCTTTGTGCCGTTTAAGATGTACAAGAAATTCCCGGCAGTACTAAGGGACGGATCGGGCTTCACAATATCGAGCCCCTTGCGGATTCGGTGGCCGTTTGCGACCATCGTGCCGGCCTTTGCGATGATGCGGATAGCCTTGCGCATGTTCGCATCGTGATCGTTCCGCGTGTAATCGGGATCGAACGGAGCGAGGGCGGAATACGCCGTGCGGATCATGTCCATCGGGTGCGTATTCTTCGGCAAAGCGCGCAAAACATCGTAGATAGCGGCCGGAACCTCGCGCTCTTCGCCAAGCGTCTTCTTGAATTCGCTTAGCTGAGCGGCGTTCGGCAATTTGCCGTGCAGAAGCAGGTAGGAGGTCTCTTCGAACGAGCCCTTCTCTGCCAGATCGTGAACGTCGATGCCTCGGTAGGTTAGGCTGCTGCGCGGAGCATCGATTTGGCTAATCGTACTGACGCCGGCAACTACGCCTTCAAGTCCCGGGCTGTAATTGGGATAAGTGGTTGCACTCATAAAACTCTCTTTCTATAAAGGCCGATGAAAGCAAATCGATATGGTTTCGCTTCCTTCCTCCAAGTTGTACCGAAAATTCGACACTACTTGCTCATTTGGGACTGCGCAAGCCACTCTACATCCTTGTCATTGTATGCGTCGTACTCGATCAATTCGTAAAGCTGGGCGCGGGTGCGCATCTTGTCCAGCATCCCTTCCTGCGTTCCGTACTTGATCAGATCCGAGTAGCAATCCTCTAGCGCCTTCAGCATCATGCGGAAGGCGGTCATCGGATAGATCACCATCTGGTAGCCCATGTCGGCAAATCGTTGGAACGGAATGATGGGAGTCTTGCCGAACTCGGTCATGTTGGCAAGCAGGGGCACATCTAGCGCCTTGCGGAACGCCTCAAACTCCTCTTCGGAGGTTAAGCCTTCGGGGAAGACCGCGTCCGCGCCGCAATCCACATACTTGCGAGCTCTCTCGATTGCGGCATCCAGCCCTTCGACGCCTCTCGCGTCAGTGCGAGCGCAGATGATGAAGTTCGGGTCGCGCTTGCTTTCCACCGCGGCGAAGATCTTGGCCGCCATATCGTGCACGGAAATCACCGACTTGCCATCCAAGTGGCCGCACCGCTTGGGGCTGACCTGGTCCTCAAGATGAATACCCGCAAGGCCCGCGCGCTCCATCTCGATCACCGTTCGCGAGACGTTCAGCGCTTCGCCAAATCCCGTATCGGCGTCCGAGATCACGGGCAGGTGTGCCACTTGGCAGACCCTCGCGGCTGTATCTGCCATTTCGTTCAGAGTGATGAGGGCGATATCAGGCACGCCAAGCCCCGCGTTGGTAACTCCCGCTCCGCTGAGGTACAGCGCCTTCGCGCCATGTGCCGCCGCCGCCCGCGCGCTGATCGCGTTGAAAACCCCCGGCATCATCACGCACCCTTCCGCCATCAGCTTGCGGAGTTCGGCGCCAGGAGATTCAAGGGAGTGCTTCAGCATGGCTAGAAGATTACCTAGCCTATTGTTTTAAGTTCGCCGCCGCCGCGCGGTCCACAAACCAGCGCGCCGCGCCATGAGCTTTCGCCACATATCCCGCCGGACAGGGCTTGCCGGACAGCGCCGCATCCGCCGGACCTGCTTTCTCCGCCCCCGAGACCAAGAACACCATCTCTCGACTGCGCTTCAGACACGCCGGAGTAGTGGTAATCCGGTCGACAACTCCCGCCGGGGAATGCGTGTGCAAAGCCCATGCGCTGGATTCCAGCGCCGCATCATCGCCGGGAAACAGCGAAGCCGTGTGACAGTCTTCCCCCAGACCCAAAATCACCAAATCGAACGTGTGATCACCCGGAAAGTGCTCGCGCAAGAGTTGGTCATAAGCGGCAGCCGCCTCATCGGCGCTGCCAGGGCGATACATTGGGAACACGTTGGCCGGGTCGATGCCTACCTTGGATAGAAGAGTCTCGCGCGCCATCCCTTCGTTGCTGGCCGGGTCGTCGGGCGGCACAAACCGCTCATCGCCCCAATACACGTGCACCTTGCTCCAATCCACGTAGTGAACGTAGGGAACGTCGGCCAGGCACTCATGCAGCCGCCGAGGGGTATTCCCGCCCCCAAGCGCCACACTGAACTTGCCCTTGGCGGCAATGCACTCCTTGGAAAGCATTGTAAAGAACTCGGCCGCCCCTAGCGAGAGATCGTCCAGGTCCTGGAAAATCCGGATGCTCATTACATGTTTCCGAGCGCAGGTGCGTGCCAGCTTCGCCCATCGCGAGCGATGAGCGCTTCCGCTGCCTCAGGTCCCCACGTGCCAGCCGGGTAATTCGGGAAATCCGCTGACGGCGTCTTCGACCACACGTCGAGCACCGGCATGATGGTGGTCCACGCCACCCGCTCCTGATCGGCGCGCATGAACAGGGTTCCGTCGCCCTGCATTACGTCCCATAGCAGCGTTTCGTAGGCTTCCGGCGCCTGCACGGTAAAGGAGTCTTCATAGAAGAAGTCCATGTTCACCGTCTTCAGCCGCAGGCCCTTGCCGGGCTGCTTCGCCTGGAAGCGAAGCAGAATGCCTTCCTTCGGCTGAATATTGATCGTTAAGCGGTTCGGCTCCCAATGGTCTGCCGAGCTGCCGGGAAACATCAGGTGAGGCACCGGCTTGAACTGAATGGAAATCTGCGAGGACTTCACCGGCATACGCTTGCCGGTGCGCAAGTAAAACGGTACGTCCTGCCAGCGCCAGTTGTCCACAAACAGCTTCAGCGCCACAAACGTCTCGGTGCTGGAACTCGGCGACACGTTCGGCTCCTGCCGATATCCCGCCACTTGCGTGCCCTGAAAGTAGCCTGCGCCGTATTGACCGCGCACCGCGCACTTGTAAACCTCGCCTGGGTCGATGGGGCGAATCGCTCGCAGCACGTCCACCTTCTTGCTTCGCACTTCGTCCGCCTCAAAGCTGACGGGCGGCTCCATCGCCACCATACAGAGCAGCTGCAGCAAGTGGTTCTGAATCATGTCGCGTAGAGCGCCGGCCGTCTCGTAGAAGCCGCCGCGCTTCTCCACGCCCACTTCCTCCGCCACCGTGATCTGTACATGGTCGATGTACCGCCGATCCCAAATCGGCTCAAACAAGGCGTTCGCGAAGCGGAAGGCGAGGATGTTCTGAACGGTTTCCTTGCCCAGATAGTGGTCGATCCTAAAGACCTGACACTCGTCAAACGCGCTCGTCACCAGCTTGTTCAGGGCTTCCGCGGATTCCAAATCTCGTCCGAAAGGCTTTTCGATAACCACGCGGTCTCTGCTTCGATCCTTGCTCAGCTTTGCCTTGTCAAGCTGCGTGATGACGTTGCCGATGAGTCCGGGGGGAATCGAAAGGTAGTACACGTGGTCGGCCTTCGCGGCCCACTGCTTCTCGTAGTTCTGAATATCCTGCGCAAGCTTGCGGTACATCTCCGGGTCAGTGAACTCGCCGTCAATGACGCTCAGGTTCTGGGCGAAATGCTCCCATCGCTCAGGATCGACCTTTCCACGGCGCGAAAACGTATCCACCGCCGTGTGCATCTGCTCTTTGAACGGCCCGTGATCGACTTTGCGCGCTAGGCCAATGATCGCAAAATGCTCCGGCACCGCGTTGTCCAGGTACAGGTTGTAGAGCGCGGGCACCAGCTTGCGCTGAGCCAGATCTCCGGCAGCGCCGAAGATGCACACGATGACAGGCTTATCCATTTTTTGCATTTAGCTTTCACTCCAATCCGTGTGGAACACGCCCGGTTGATCCAGACGCTCGTAGGTATGCGCTCCAAAGAAATCGCGCTGAGCTTGAATGAGATTCGCAGGCAAGCGGCTTGATCCGTAGCCGTCAACGTACGACAGCGATGCGCTTAATGCAGGAACCGGTATCCCTGCGTTCACCGCGCCGCTGATCACCGCCCTCATCCCAGGCAGATGCTGAAGAACAAAATCGCTTAGACCCGGTGCGACCAGCAGATTCGCAAGCTGCGCGTTCGCGCGATAGGCCTGCGTGATTTTGCCAAGGAGTTCCGACCGGATGATGCAGCCCGCCCGCCACACTGCGGCGGCCTTGGCGACATCAATTCCATAGCCGTACTCGGTTCCGGCCGCCCTCAGCTGGTTCATGCCCTGGGCGTAAGCCGCAACCATCGTTACCGCAAGCGCACCCTTGAGCTGGTCGTTGGAAAGGACCGGCGGCTTGGCTTCGCTTGGCTTGAGAATCGAAGCGGCGGCATGGCGCTCATCGAACAGCGCGGAAATATCGCGGGCGGAAACGGCAGCGTCAACCGAAGGCACTGCCACATGGAGGTCCATCGCATCCTGCGATGTCCATTTGCCGGTGCCCTTCGATTTCGCCCCGTCCTTCACCAAATCGACCAGATCAAGCCCGGTTTCAGGATCGCGCTTACGCAAAACGGTCGAAGTAATTTGAAGCAGAAACCCGCCAATTTCGGAGGTAGACCATTCTTCAAAGATATCCGCCATCTTCGGGTTGTTCATCCCCACTTGGCGGCGTAGCAGGTCGTAAACCTCGGCGATCGACTGCATCAGGGCGTACTCGATGCCGTTATGGACCATCTTCACGTAGTGGCCGGCGGCGCCGGGGCCAAACAGGGCAACGCACGGCTCGCCATCATCGGCTTTTGCGGCAACCTTTTCAAGCAGCGGACGCATTCGCTCGTAACTTTCGGCGGGCCCGCCCGCCATCATGCTCGGGCCAAATCGCGCGCCCTTCTCGCCACCGCTTACGCCAATGCCAAAGAACGCCAGACCCTTCGCGCCAAGCTCGTTGAAGCGCCGCTCGGTGTCTCGAAAGAAGGAATTGCCGCCATCGATCACGAGGTCGCCCTTCTCCAGATACGGCGAGAGCGATTCGATGACTTTATCAACGGGAGGACCGGCAGGAACCAGCATCATCACCACGCGGGGCGTGCGAAGTGAGGCCATAAAGGCCTTGGCGTCGGTAAATCCTTCCACCGGCTTGCCTGTGCCTTCTTGCTTCAGCAACTCGACTTTTGAAGCATCGAGATCAAGCCCGGCAACTGCCTCGCCGTGGTCGGCCAGGTTCAGGAGCAAATTTCGCCCCATTGTCCCCAAACCAATCATTCCAAATTCGTACTGCATGGTCGCCTCCTGCTGCCGAATTTCATTCTGGCTTGTTGGGTTGAGTTCGCGCCATAAGCTAGGCAAAAAGAAAAAAAGTCCGTTGGTCTGATCTAGTCATCCCAACGGAGAGGAGAGGCTGTCTGTTTGCTTGCGCTTACTATTGCGCTTTCGCTTAATATCGCCATTTCTCAGGCGCTTGTAATAAGTAATTGTCGGAAAGCGAATGTTTTGTGACAGGTCTTTAAGCTTTTCTTCGACTTTTCGCAAAGTACTTCTCTGCGAATGCATCGGCAGTACGCTCAACATGCGCCTTAAGCAGTTTGCGGCACGGGGGGCAAGAAGCGAGATGCGCGCAGAGCGCCGACCCATCGTCTTCTGAAAGGCTCTCCAAATTTAATGCAAGCAGCCACACGGGTACGCGGTTGCAATCAACCGTCAATTCTTTCCTTTTCATTATTAAAAGCACCGAGTCGTGTAATTCACGCGATCTCATATTGCTATCAGCGCGAAGTCCACCGAATGTGACCCTTTCAACCTGAAACCCGCATATTTGCCAGTTCTCCGCAACAAAAGAGGGCAGGTTGTCACAAACCTGGCCGAAGGCAATCAATAGACGTTGTAGGGTTCCAATTCCTTTGCTTTGCCGTTTTTAACATGGATACGATTGCAGTTGAAAATCAGGGTTTGTTAATTAGCCCCAATGTGGCCCCCGGCGTTATAGAAGCCGACCCGCTAAGGAAGCTAATTGACTACCGCCTAACAAGCGCCGGAGTACCGGCGCATGATCGCGATGATCTACAGCAAGACATTCTCCTGAGCGTGCTGAGACAAAGGGCCGAATTCCGACCGGAACTGGGGAGCATCGAGGCATGGATCATGGGATTTGTAAGAATTGCAACGAAGTCTTATTTCCGCAAACAAGCTCGTCTTAAACGAACCGAGTTGGGTCAAGAATCACTCGCGGAAACCGCCGCGCCCGCAGCAAGCGACGTCGAATACGCCATCACCGAGGCGGTTGACCACCTTACCGAGCTAGATCAAGCGATTGTGCATATGCGCTTTGTGATGGGCATGAATTCAAGCCAGATTGGCGAAGAACTCGGCATACAGGCAGATTGCGTTCGCAAACGGCTGTCCCGGGCGGTTGAGCGCATGCGTCAAGATGAAGGCATTCGCGAGGCTCTGGGCTTCGGACCGAGCATCTAAAATAGGTCCAACGGAAACCTGACAGCGCTTTCAGGCGTTATCCTAACTGAGGATTACTATGAAAGTGCGCTCGTTATTGCTTCCAACTCTTCTCTTACCGATTGTTGCTTTGGCGACTAGGATTAACTCCGGCTTGCCAAAAGGTGAATTCGTTCCTTCGTTTGAACCAACCCATGTCACGGGCGTGGATCGCGGCACGCAGACCTGCCCGATTTGCAAGTACCCAACCATCCCGGGCGCTCAGGTTTGGGTGAGCGGCGATGAAGACGCGAACGTTGGCAAGCTTGCCGCCGATCTTGAAACCAAGATTTCGGCCCTCGGACTGAAGAAGTTTCGAACTTTCGTAGTCTTCGTGAAGCCCAAAGATACGAGCACTGCCGATTTTTCCAAGAAGCTCGAGAAGATATCAGAAGACTACAAATTGAAGAATGTCGCGCTGGTCTATGTCTCGCCGAACGATTCCGCGATTCAGGATTACGGCATCGACCTCTCAAGCGGCAGGGTGAAAAACACCGTGATGGTGTACAAGGGCCGCCGAATCATTGACAATTTTGTGAACCTGAAAGCCGACGATAAGGGCATTAATGAACTTAACAAGGCTGTAAAGCAAGCAGTTTCGGCCGCTAAGTAAATCCTCCTAGGGCCGGATAAGAGGCGAGGGCTCGCGATGCCAGCGAGCCCTCGTTTCGTTTATTTCGCTTCAACGGGGACGCCGCCGGCGACGCCTACCGCGAATACGTACCTATCTTTGCTCATGCCTTTCAGCGTGATTTGGTGCACGTCGCCAACCGCTTTCATCGACTCCCAGCCAGGGCTGGTGGTGTCTCGCCAGTAAACGAAGAATGGCCCGCTGCCGCCCTTCCAAGTAAGCGTCGTGTCCGCGCTTAGCTCCAGCTTCACCTTTACGTCTGTCGGCGGATCGCCCGCATCGGCAAGCGCGCAGGCCACACGGTAGTTCGCCTCGCAAACTTTGGCAAGGTACTTCGCATCGACGAACTCGGGCTTATCGTCAGCCGTGTGCTGGTGGCGAAAGTCTTCCTTCGCCTCCGTAAAGCGCACTGCGTCGTAACCTTGCTGATTGAACGACATGTGGTCGCCACCACGGGCGAAGCGGTCATGACGGAATACCAACTGCACCTTGAACCCCGAGATCGCGCGATCGACAAATTCGGCGTACCTCGCCAGCTCCCGGCTCATCGTCTTGCCAGGGTCCTCGCTGAACAGGCGAACGAGGTTGCCGCCTCCGTTCGATGTCCCCACGATGTCGTTATTCAGCATCGCGTTGATCTTCCAGCCCTCCGCTTTCGCGCGCTTGGCAAGCGCGTCCGAGCCGAACAGCCCCTGTTCCTCGCCGGAGACTGCGCAGAACACCATCGTGTGCTTCCACTTCCGCCCGCTCATCAAGCGGGCGCACTCGAGCGCGACCGCCACACCCGAAGCATCATCGTCGGCGCCGGGCGCGATGCCCGTCAACGGGTCTGCGCTTAGGTTGATGGTATCGAGGTGGCCGGAAATAACTATCCGTTGGTCGTCCTCGCCCGGCAGCACCGCAACCACTTGAACCACGTTCTTATCCGCAGGCACGCGGCGGCCCTTCTTCACATCGTAGTGCATCAACTCGACGCGCACACCGGGCAGTTTGCCGTACTCACCGGCAACCCAGGCGGCAGCTTGGTTGAGCTCCGCGGAGCTTGTGTTGCGGGTCGGAAGCTGGGCGAGCGTCCGTACAGTGTTGATGAGCCGATCAGGATCGGGAAGCGGCTGCGCCGCGAGGGCGATAAGCGGTAGCAACATCCTCTGCTTTTACCCCGAATTCACGACTGGTAAACTGAACGTTCCGAACATGGAACTTAAGAGCACTCTAAATTTGCCCGACGCAGAATTTGCAATCCCGATGAAGGCGGATCTGCCTAATCTGGAACCCACGATTCAAAAGCGATGGGATGAGATGAGCATTTACCATCATCTCCAAGAGGCTCGCGCCGAGGACCCCGTTTTCGTCCTTCACGATGGCCCGCCCTACACCAATAGCCCGATCCACATGGGCACGGCCATGAACAAGATCCTCAAAGACTTTGTTCTGAAGAGCCGCACGATGATGGGTTTTCGCGCGCCCTACGTGCCTGGGTACGACAACCATGGACTGCCTATCGAGCAAGCCGTCCTTCAGAAGTTTCAAGAAAAGAAGGTCTCGCCAACCGTTATTGAGCTGCGAAAAGCTTGCCGAGAGCACGCTGCTGAGTACGTTGCCCTGCAGTCGACCCAGTTTCAGCGCTTAGGAGTCTTCGGGCTCTGGGAAAAGCCGTATTGCACGATGGACTACCGCTTTGAGGGCGAGATTATCCGCACTTTCAAGCGGCTTGTCGAGGGCGGCTACGTTTACAAGGGCCTGCGCCCGACGCTTTGGTCTCCCACCAGCCGAACCGCCCTGGCGGATACGGAAATCGTTTATCAAGACCACGTCAGCAAGGCGATCTATGTTCGCTTCAAGCTGAAAGAAGACCCAAACCGGCTGTTTGAGAAGTTTGCAAACTTCTACACCGTCATATGGACCACTACGCCATGGACGATTCCCGCCAACCTGGCGGTCGCCTTCCATCCTGAGTTTGAATACGTGGTTGTCAAAGTCGGCAATGACCACTATCTGCTCCTTGAGGACCTGCTGCCCAAGGTCGCCGAGAAGGTTGGCTGGACGAATTACTCCATCGAGGAGCGAATTCAGGGCATCAACATGGACCGCTGCGTGTTCCAGCATCCGCTTTGGGATCGCGATTCGATTGCCGTCATGGCAGATTACGTTACAACGAGCGACGGCACCGGCGTGGTTCACACCGCGCCCGGCCATGGCCGAGACGACTTCTACACTGGCATGAAATACGGGCTTGAAATCTTGTGCCCGGTGAACGAGGCCGGCGTGATGACCCACCAGGCTCACGAATTCGAAGGCATCTACTACAAGAAGTGCGACGAGGCTGTGGTGGATAAGCTCAAGGAAGTTGGCGCGCTGCTTGCTGCGGAGGATTACGAGCATTCCTACCCCTATGCCGAGCGAGATGGCAAACCGGTTATCTACCGTGCCACCGAACAGTGGTTCGTCGGCATCGATCACAACGATCTTCGCATGAAGATGCTGGAGCAGATCAAAGCGGTGAACTGGGTGCCCGTAACCGGCCAAAACCGGATCCACGGCATGGTGCTGAACCGCCCGGACTGGTGCATTAGCCGCCAACGCCCGTGGGGCGTGGGAATTCCGGTTCTTTATGGAACCGATTCTGGCGAACCGGTCCTTGATCCCGCCCTCATCGAGCTCATTGCCAAGATGGTGGAAGAGAACGGCAGCGACTCATGGTTCGAGAAAACTCCCGAAGAATTCCTTCCTAAAGGTTATGCTCACCCGGATACGGGCGAAACCGACTTCCGCAAGGAGACCGACGTGCTGGACGTCTGGTTCGATAGCGGCGCCACCAGCTTCTGCGTGCTTGAAGGCAACGTGGAACCACGGTGGAAGGAGCATTGGCCCGCAGACCTGTATCTCGAAGGCTCGGACCAGCATCGCGGCTGGTTCAACAGCTCGCTCGTCATCGGCACCGCAATCAAGGGTCGCGCTCCTTACAACGAGGTCGTAACCCATGGCTTCTTGGTTGACGAAAGCGGCCACAAGATGTCCAAGCGTGGCGGCAACAGCGTAGAGCCTGTTGCAGCCTGCGCCCAATATGGAGCGGATGTTATCCGCTACTGGGTCGCGAGCGTGGATTACTCCAACGATGCGCCGTGTAGTGACGCCCTCCTTCGCAACCTGGGCGAGCACTACCGTCGCGTCCGCAACACCATCCGCTTCCTGATGGGCAATCTCTCTGATTTCGACGAGAACGCCGATCCGGTTGAACTGCTGCCCATCGATCGCTGGATCGTTGAGGAGACCTCGCTGCTTGTAAACGACTGCGTAGCAAGTTACGAGGCGTACGACTTCAACGGCGTCATCACCGAAGTCCATAACTTCTGCGTGAACGTCCTCAGCGCGTTTTATCTGGACGTCATCAAGGATCGCATCTACTGCGAGCGAAGGAACTCATCTCTGCGCCGCTCCGGCCAGCAGGCTTGCTACATCGTTCTGCGCCAGCTAAACCGCCTGATCGCGCCAATCTTGCCGCACACCGCAGAAGAGATTCGGCTGAAGATGAACCCGGACGACGGCCTGAAGACTGTTCACGAAGAGCGATTCGATATGCCGACACCGGAAGAAATCGCCGAACTGGAAAACAGCGAGCTGAGAAAGCAATTCGACGCTTTGCTGGATGTGCGCGGCGAGGCGTTTGCAGTCTTCGAGACGTGGAAGGGCACGGATGACGTAAAAGACTCCCAGGATGCGATCCTCAACCTCCAAACCGACCGTGAAGAAATTTTCGCGTTCGATGCTGAAGACCTCGCCACCTTCCTCAAGGTCAGCGAAGTAAGGCTGACAAAGGGTGAGCCTAAATACACGTTCGAGAAGAGCATGTACTTGAAGTGCGAGCGAAGTCGATTGCGTAGGTCCGACGTAACGCTTGATGACGGAATCGCGTTAAGAAAGCGGGACCGAGAAATCGTGGAGGAATTCAAAGGCAAGGTTTGAAAGATAAGCGCTGGCTGTTCTGGTTTATTCTCATAGGCACGCTTGTGCTGGATCAGGTCGTCAAGTCCTCGATCCGCAAGGCGCTCGTCGAGGGCCAATCGCTCGGCAAACCTTGGCCGGGCGTGTTCGAGATAACCCTGACCTTCAACAAAGGCATCGCTTTCGGTCTTGCCCAGGGCATCGGCCTCTTCGTGACGCCTATCGCGATTGGCATCGCCGGACTTGCCATCTACCACGCGGCGGTGCGACACGAGACGGAAACACCGCTGAACCTCACCATGTTTGCTTTGATGGCGAGCGGCGCGCTTGGCAACCTGTATGACCGAGTGATTCACGGCCGCGTAACCGACATGTTCTGGTTCCGGCTCATCAACTTTCCCGTCTTCAACGTCGCGGATGCCTGCATCACTGCAGCGGGCGTTCTCATCGTGTTTAGCTGGGTGCGAGACGCGATTACCGCTGACCCCAATCAAGCCGCGCCAAGCGCCCCTTCGGCAGCGCCAACAGAGCAGGCCGATTCGGCGGTCTCCTAACGGGTATCCTGCTCGCTTGTGGGAAGCCCCGGCCGGGAGTCTAAAACCGCCAAGACCAAACCGAAAAAGCCCTTTCCATGGTTGCTCTTGTTGGCATTTCTCGCAACGACCTATATCTTCTGGTTGTTGCCGCGCCAACTTGGCAGTCGGCCGGTGCAAGTGATTTTTGAGGAAAAGCAATCTAACAAATGAAAGTAGCAATGATCGGATTCGCCCAAAGCGGCAAAAGCACGCTTTATCGGGCCGCCTCACGGGGCCTTTCTAAGGGCGATGTAACCGCCGTACCGGTGCCCGACCCTCGGTTCGACGCCATCGTTGCCCAGGTCAAACCTAAGAAGGTCACACCTGCTACCGTCATGCTGCATGACGACGTCGAAGCTGCCAGCGGCAGCGGCAAGATGTTCAGCCAGCGGTTTATCGATGCCGCCAAGAAAGCCGAAGTGCTTCTGCACGTCGTCCGCGCGTTCGATAACCCAATCTCGCCTTATCATGCTTCCGTCGACCCGCTTCGCGACCAGGAGTCCATCGACGTCGAGCTGGTTCTAGCCGACCTTCAAATTGCCGAAAACCGGTTGGAGCGGCTGAAGAAGTCAACTACCGTGAAGACCTCGGGTTCGCCTGACTACATGGAGAAGGTTGTCTTCGAACGGTTGAAAGAGCATCTCGAGAACGGCTCGCCGGTGCGCGATCTCGAACTCAGCGACGATGAGCAGGTGGTCGTTCGCAACTATCAGCTACTCAGCGCCAAGCAAATGGTGGTCGTCTTCAACGTCACGGAGGCCGAAGCCGCTGCCCCACCCGCAAACATTGCTGCCCGCTGCGAAGAACTTATCAAGCGCGGTACCCCTGCGTTTGCCGTCTGCGCAACGCTGGAAGAAGAAATCGCCCAGCTTGATGCCGCAGATCAACCCGAATTTCTTGAGTCGCTCGGCCTGAAGGAACCCGCCAGCAACCGCGTCATCCGTGCAGTGTACGACGCTCTTGGCCTCATCACGTTCTTCACCGCCGGTGAGAACGACACCCACGCCTGGCCGCTTCGCGAAGGTTCCAACGCAGTAAAGGCGGCGGGAACGATCCACACCGACATCGCCAAAGGATTCATTCGCGCAGAAGTGGTTCACTTCGCCGATTACCTTGCCGCAGGCTCCCTGGACGCTGCCTATAGCGGCGGAAAGATGCACCTGGAAGGCAAGGAATACATCATTCAAGATGGCGACCTGCTGCACATACGCAACAAGTCGTAGCTCAGCCGAGTAATCTTGGCGGCGTGGTAAACACGCTCCTGCTTCTCCTTCTTGCCCGCCAATCCGTGCAGACGCTCGAGATTGAAGTGGGACCGCCGAGCGCCGTAGGTCAGCCCGCGGTTTGGGGCGCCGATACCACCCTTGATTCCGAACACCCCGACCAATCCACCGGCGGCGAATACACGCTGACCGCCGGACCCGGCAAGCCCGTGCTCATCAAGTTTCTTGGCCTCAACGACGTCACCAAAGGCAAGGAGATCGTGGATGCCGAGCTCGTCTTCCACCTGAGCAGCAATCCACCCCACCTGGCGCGCGCCTTGAGAATGCTTAAGCCCTGGGGCGAGGGACCGCTGAAGTCGCTTGGGCGTCTCCTTCACAGTGCGACCGCAAAAGGCTCAGGGGATCAAACCCTGCGCGAAGCATCCACCTTCACTTCGCGCCGTTTCGGCCCGCCCAGCGTGCCTTGGCAGCTTGCTGGTGCAAACGGAAACGAAGACGCTGAAGTTATTGGCGGGATCTCCGGCGGCTCGGCCGGACCCGAGCTTTACGCCATCAAGGGGCTCGGCCCAAGCCTGGAGCGTATGCGAGCTCACTGGTGGGAAAACGAAGGGTATCAGTTCCGATTCGAAGAACCTGCAGAGTTTTACTCCTGCCAAGCGCCAACCGGTTTTCGGCCTTATCTGAAGCTAACACTACGGGACGCGGCGCAGAAGCCAAGCAGCCTCGCCGTCACCTGGATTGAAAAGACCGGCAACGGGCGGTTCAAAGCCCACGTGATGAACAATTCATCCACCGCCATCAGCGGATGGGAGGGCCAGTGGGTTATCCACGAGAAACCAGGGATCCGAACGGAGATTCCCCAATCCCTTGCCCCCGGCGCAGAATGGACCGAGGAGATTCAGGCAAGCGATGACGGCAATGGCCCGATCAGGTTCGTCGCCCGTTGGAATGGCGATTCTTCCGCTGCGGAAATTGAGCCGAATGGCGCTCCGATCACCGTCGCTGGCGATCCCGCCAAGGCGAAAGACGCCCTGAATGATCTTAACCACGTTGTCTTCCCGTTCTCAAGGTTCAGCTTTGCTTTGAACGGAGTAACAAAGCGCGTACGCATTCAAGCATTTGAACCTCAAGGAAAGGCTCAGGTCGTGCTGACTGGCGATCGCAACACGGATCGCCTTGCTCTGCTCAGCGCCCTTGGCCTAAAGCCAAGCAAGTCAACCGGCGACGCCACTTACGCGGGCATCCTCGGCGAAGGCGATACGCGCTTCGAGGGACTCGTCCCAAGCTCGATTTGCTTACCGAGCGAGCCGATCAGCAGCCCCATCATCCAGACCACCCACCCCGAGCCAAGCTTCCTCCTCTCTGCGCGAGATGTTGGCCAGCTGAACGGTCTGCCGTCGGCCAAACCGACGATCGTGCTGCTTAGGCCGGTTGACAGCCGCGGTGAGCCGTTTATCGGCGCAAACCTGACGATCACCGACGGCCACGATGCCGTCTACATGAATCGCCAGGCTGTGAAGGATCCTGGAGTTTGCGAAATCAAAACCCTTCCCGGCGAGAAGCCGCTGTTGCTCACCCTAGAAAGGGGCGGCGAGAAAGCGACCGCAACCCTGCCTGCTTGGAGGCTTTCCGAAGCCGCTTACCGAGGCAACACCGCCGTCGCAATTCTTGATTGCTTCTTCAATCTTCCGCTTGGGCCGGTTGATCGAAGCCAAGATCTTGCCACTAAAGCGATCGCAACCGTCTCGGATCCCCAAAAGGCGGGCATCGACATGTTCTCGCCGAATAAGGCGATCATGGGTAAAGATGGACTGGCGCTTGATTTCGACCTAAACCGAGATCGAGCGATTGGCGAAGTGGTGCTGAAGGGTATTCCCTGGAAGCAATTCGATATCTACCTGCTTGCAACCGGCGACAAGGAACCCCGGCTATGGGTGCAGGAGTTCGATTCAAGCCACCGCCCCGCTGGTTACGCCTACCACGGCCGACCGATGGTCGCGCGGGTAGTGCGAATTCTGCCAAGAACGAAGGACACCGCTCACCTCACCGGCATTTCGGTCTATCTCTCGCCGCAAACGCCGGATTCACCCGGCTAGCAGCGGTAGAACTCGTCCACGTTGACCACGAACGCAACCGCCCCACCCACCTGAACCGTAATCGGGTCTTGGGTGAGGCCAACCGCTAAGCCCGCTTCTGGCGGGCCAACGTTTATGACCTGATCCCTTAGGTGGCAATTCTCCTGAATGAGCGCTTTCAGAGGCTCAAGCTGATCCTCTTCCACCCCTACCAGGAACGTGGCGTTGCCTTCCCGAAGGAAGCCGCCAGTAGAGCCAATGACCGTCGATTTGAAGCCCGCCCGCACAAGCGCCTCCGCGATCCGATTCTTGTCTCGCTGATGGACGACGCAGAAGACGAGCTTCACGGCGGCTAGATCACTCCTTGCTCTCGCAATTGCGGATAGTGGCAAGCCTTAAACTTCTTTCCGCTTCCGCATGGGCAGGCGTCATTTCGGCCGACTCGGCTCCAATCCACCTTATCCAAAGACTTGGCGCTCGCAGCCTGCTCTTCCATCGCTTCCATCGAGCCATCCATCGGAATCATCTGGATTTCATCCTCAATCGAAAGCCTTGGCTGAAGGCGGAAGACAAGCCGCACCGCAGTATCGCGAATTTCCTTGAGCGTGTTCTGGAACGCCTCGTAGGTTTCGCGCTTATACGCAACCAGCGGATCAACCTGGCCGTAGCCGCGCAAGCCGATGCCCTCGCGAACGTATTCCACGATCTGGAGGTGCTCCATCCACTTGTCGTTTACGGCGTTCAGCATTGCGAACTTTTCAACCTGGCGCATCGGCTCTTCGCCAAGAGCGCTGATTCTTTCATCATACGCCTCTAGCGCTTTCTGCACGCAGAAGTGAACGAGCGCTTCGCCCGGCTCGTGCTGCTCAACTTCAGAAAGGGTCGCATGATCCACCATCGGGAAGAACTCGTTAAGGTCCTCGTAGAGCACGGCGTAATCGTATTCCTTATGCCCTTCTTCGTCAATCATCCAGGCGTCCTCAACGACTTCCGCAATCGTCTCTGAGACCTGCTCTCGCAGCTCTTGTCGAACGTCCTTGCCAAGCAAGATTTCGCGGCGCATGCCGTAGATGTGCTCGCGCTGAGCATTCAGAACGTCGTCGTACTCAAGCACGTGCTTTCGAGCTTCAAAGTAGTGGCTCTCAATCCGCTGCTGGGTGCGCTCGATGATCTTGGTGAGCATCTTGGCATTCACCTCTTCCATTGGAGGCCAACCCTTCAGGAGCGGATTCTCCATCATGTTCGCGTTGAAGACCTTCCAAAGCTGGTCGTCTAGCGCCACGAAGAACTTAGAAACGCCCGGATCGCCCTGACGTCCCGCGCGGCCTCGAAGCTGATTGTCAATTCGTCGGCTCTCGTGCCGCTCCGTACCAAGAATGAAGAGACCACCAAGCTCGCGGACTTCTTCGGCCAGCGCCCGCCGCTCGGTATCGTTTAGCGGCAGTGGAGGCGCCGCGCGCTCCTTGCCGCCTCGTCGATAGCTTGCAAAGGTCTCCGAGTATTCGTCTTCGCCATCTTGGGCAATTTCAACGTGATCGCGCGCCTGTCGGACAAGGTCGTCCTCGATTCGTCCGCCAAGCAGGATATCTACACCGCGACCTGCCATATTCGTGGCGATCGTCACGCCGCCCTTACGGCCGGCTTCGGCGATGATCAACGCTTCCCTTTCATGGAATTTCGCGTTCAAAACGTTGTGCGGAATTCCGTGGGTTAAAGCTTCAACCAAGAACTCGCGATTTACTTCCTTCAAATCAAATTCGGAAAGGCACCAGTCGTACCAATCTCCGCTTGTAACGGAGCCGCTGAGGTCCATCTTGGAGAGCACCGCGTCAACGGTTTGGCGCTCCCACTCTGCAAGCGGGGTCAGGAACAGCTTCTGAGCGTCCTCTTTGACTTCCTTTGGAACATCCTTCTTGACTTCCAGCCGCTGCTGTAGCCTTCGGGCAATTACAAGGCGCTGCAGAATATCAGCCTGGAGCCGCTCGGAAATGCGCTCGGACATTTCAATTGAGCGAGTACCCACGAGCACCGGCTGCTGCTTGCTGTAAAGCCGCATTATTTCCCAGCCGATGGCGCGGAACTTAGCTTCAACAGTCTTGTAGATAACGTCCTGCTCGTCTCGCCTGGTGCTCGGTCGGTTCGTTGGCACGCAGACAACGTCCAGTCCGTAAATCTTGCGGAACTCGTCTTCTTCGGTTTTCGCGGTTCCCGTCATGCCCGCCAGCTTCTCGTAAAGTCGGAATAGGTTCTGGAAGGTAATCGTCGCAATGGTTTGGCTCTCTCGCTGAACCTGCACCCCTTCCTTGGCTTCCAAAGCCTGGTGGAGACCATCGCTGAACCGACGCCCGAACATCATTCGGCCGGTGTTTTCATCAACGATCACGATCTCTCCCGCCCTGACTACGTAGTCGATATCGCGGGTGAAGAGGGCGTGTGCCTTCAAGCAAGCGTTGATGTGGTGGAACAGGCGCGGATCGCGGGCGATGTTATCCAGGCCCATCTGCCGCTCGATCTCGTCCATGCCTTCTTCGGTGAGGAACGCCTGGTGGTTCTTCTTATCGGCGGTGTAGTGTGTCTCTTCCTTCAGCTCCTTTACAACCTGATTCACCTTCGCATAAAGAGAGATGTCCTCATTGGAAGGTCCGGAAATGATGTGGGGAGTTCTGGCCTCGTCGATGAGGATCGAGTCAACTTCGTCGACAATCGCGTAGTGCAGCTCGCGCATAACGAGGTCTTCCTCGTTGAACGCCATGTTGTCTCGCAGATAGTCGAAGCCGTATTCGTGGTTCGTTCCGTAAGTGATATCGCAGCCATAGGCTTCGCGGCGGCTAATCGGCACTAGGTTCAGATAGCGGGGGTCCTCGTGCTGAGCGCCCGGCACATACATGTAGGAGCCGCCGAGTTCATCGTTATCCTCGCCCTGGCCCTGGATAATGCCTACGGAAAGGCCCATGAAGTGGAAGATCGGCCCATTCCAAACCGCGTCGCGGCGCGCCAGGTAGTCGTTCACCGTAACGAGGTGCGCCCCGCGCCCAGTCAGGGCGTTCAGAATCAACGGCGCAACCGCAACGAGGGTCTTTCCTTCACCGGTCTTCATTTCCGCAATGCGTCCCTGGTGAAGAACGGCGCCGCCTACAATCTGGACGTCAAAGTGCCGCATGCCAAGAGTTCGCTTGCTCACTTCGCGAACGCATGCGAAGACTTCGGGCATGAGATCGTCAATCGATTCCCCGGCTTGCGCGCGAACCTTGTAGGTAAGCGCGCGCTCGCGGAGTTTCTCATCGCTTAAGCCCTGGAACTCGGCTTCAAGGCTGTTAACGGCATCAACGAGGGGAGTAAGGGCTTCAACGTCGCGCTTACTGGTGTCAAAAAGCTTTCGTAAAAACTGCATTCTGTGTTCGTAATAACGGCCAAACGGCCATGGGTAGGTGCGGCAAAGCCGCAGATCGACGGAGGTGAATGCTTAGGAGAGGGGTCCGTCGCGCGGGTTAGCCTGGCCAATAAGGCACGAGGGCTTGGCTACCCAAGGGGAAACCTGAGTGCTTTCGCACACGGTCTCGGTGGAAATTAGCTTCTGTGGGGCAGGGGCCGAAGCCTTACGGACTGCCTGCTTGGCAATCGCCACCACATGCGCCTTTTGTGCGGCAATTCTGAACGATTCGGTAAAGCCCAGCCTCGCGATGCTCTCGTTGAGGAGAGGACCGCGTATCAAAAGCAGCAGAAGCGCAGGAAGAATCGCAAACATTCTAGGCCTTGCTATTATAGACGCCAAGCGTGGGTATTGGTACCCATCTGCGATAGGCCTTTAGGCCGTTCGAGTGAACAAAGGGTCATAGGGTGAAGCACTATAGCCCCTATGCGCAACTTGGCCGCTCTACTCCTTGCCCTCTCGGTTACCACCGCCCTAGCCGCGCCGAAGGCTCCGCGAATCCCGGCATATAAGTTTAAGACGCCACCGGTAATCGATGGAGTTGTAAACGACTCTGAGTGGGCTCAAGCGCCCAAGGGGACCGAGTTTTACGAAGAAGCGACGGGCGCGCCGGCGCCGGAAACCGGCGAATATTGGATCGGTTACGACGATAAGTTCGTCTACTTCGCCGCTAGGTTCAAAGACAGCCAGCCGAAAACGATTCGCGCGGTCGAAACTCGTCAAGCGGTTGACCTGAGCGCGGAAGATTTCGTCTCCTTCTGGATCGACCCGATGAACAGCGGGCAGAACATGAACGGATTCAATGTCTTCCGCATGAACGCGGTAGGCGGCACCGACATCGCCATCGCCGGTGGTCGCGCTGCTAAGACCGAATGGCTCGGCGAAATTCAGACCAAAGGCCGGATAACCGCCGATGGTTGGGAAGTTGAAGCCCGCATCCCATGGAAAATCATGCGGTTGCCCAAATCGGGCCTTGCGAATATGCAGGTTCACGTAAACCGAGCAATGCCCAGGTATGGCCGAGACTTCACGAACTCCTTTACCAGCCAGGGCCAGGTCCTGAACTACAATGCCTGGACGATTCCCGACCTCCCGAGCTTTGAATCGAAGGAAATCAAACTTCTTCCTTACGTTTCCGGAGGCTATGATCGAGATCAGCATGCCCTCGGCAAGGCCGGCATGGACGTTCGAACTCCGATCACGCCGACCGTGGACTACGTGGGCACCATCGAACCCGACTTCCGCAACGTGGAAGGCGCCATCCTCGGCGTCGACTTCAGTTACTTTGAGCGTCTTGCGAATGAGTCGAGGCCGTTCTTCCTTGAAGGGCAAGGCTACTTTGGCACCTCGGGCGACGACCCCATCTTCGTCTCGCAACGAATCCACAAGTTCGATATAGGAAGCAAAATCATCGGAGCGCCAACCACGTCCTCGACGATTGGCATCCTTGATACGATTAGCTTCAAGAACGAGCACGATTTCGTCGCGAATTACCAAGACCTGATCGGCCCAAATACGCGCATCACGGCGGCAATCTCGAACCGAGCTGCTGATGATGGCAACAACGCGGTTACCTTCCTCGGATATCGGACAAACAAAGGCCCCTTTTCAATCTACACCCAGCTCAGCCATTCCAAGGACACCACGTCCGGCGGTGGTGAGAGATTCAATCCAGGGATTGCTTATAACAACAATGGATTGAGCGCCTTTGCGGAGTACACGCAGATTTCCCCGGATTACAACGCCGCTCTTGGTTTCGTTCCCCTTGCCGACATTAGTGGGTTCAAACAGTACGCGGAGTACTACCATCCGTTTCAAAAGGGCCCGTTCCAATCCATCGATTTCGGAGGCATCAATGTTGACTTCAAGAACTTTGATCGCTCTGGGCCAGTTCTTCGAGAGCAGGATTTCTGGACGAACTTCACCCTGCGACGGGTAGACGTTCAGTTTGGCTTCAATGGCACGTTCGCCGCGTACCAAGGCAACAGAGACCGATTCTTTGGCGGTTACGTAACGTTCCCAAGCTCTAACCAAAACAACCAGGTGTCAATCAGCCTGAATAAGGGCGTGCGCAACGACGAAGGCTATCAGCTGGCCCAGCTATCGGCTAATTTCCGGCCGGTGAAGCCAGCCAAGTTCAGCCTTGCAGTCGCACAGTTGATCCTTGGAAACCAAGTGTTCAACCAGCAGATCCTCAGCGGAAGCTATTTGTTCGATAACGTTCGCTCGCTGAATTTCCGCACAACGAAGCAGGGTCGCGACGTGAACACTTACGTTGGCTACAAGCGAAGCGGCGCCAAGGGCATTGAATACTTCTTGATCTTTGGCGATCCCAACGCAACCAAGACTCGCACCAGCGTCCTCCTCAAGGTTACGTACCCAATCGAGCTGTAAACAAAAAAAGCCCTGCGCACTTTGAGGGAAGTTCAGCGCAGGGCAAGAGAGAGAGTTTGCCTTGTTTGGTTACTAAGATTTAATCTTTGTTCGTTTGGAGGATGGGATTTGTCTTAAGGGTGCCTCCTTTGCCAGTTAGTGAGGGTCATGCTGTCCAGCGTTCTGAAGGGAATCAGAGGAGTGCGGACGTGAGCGAGAGGGTTGGAGGGGCTCTTCAGCCGAAGCTTGCGAGACTTGCCGGGTGCAAGGACGTTCACGACTACGCTTTGCACCGGTGACATCTGGCCAGACTTCGCGTCGAGCACTGCGATGAGGAACTCATGGCTCTTGCCTGCATCCGATTTCGTCGGCGTCCAGGAGAAGACACCGGTTGCCTGATCGATGTGGGCGTTTGGCTGATTAGCCGCCATGAGATAAGTGACCTCATGTTTTGCGTTCTTTACCAAGTTGCGGAGAGGGATCCGCAGGGTTTGGTCGGAGGTAACGGTTTCGGGATCAATTGCATCGAGAAGAGGTCGATCCGTCTTGCCCAGCACAGTGATGTGCATGAGACGGGTGGTAGACATTGCTGGGATACCGCTGTTGGTGACCCGGATGACCACATCGTGGCTGCCCACTTGGTCTTCCTGCGGCGTCCATTCAACTACGCCGGTCAGCGGGTGGATATTGAGGCCGCTAGGGCCGCTAACCACGCTGAAGCTGAGGGTTTCGCCGAGGTCTTGGTCGCTAGCGATCACCCGGTAGGTGAACAGGTCACCCATTCGGATTCTCGAATCCGGCATCGGCTGCACAACCGGAGGATGGTTGATCGACTGCACCGTGATCTTGAACCGATACGCTTGCGACATGTCGAGCCCGCCGTTGTAGGAGCCGCCGTCATCTCGAAGCCACGCGGTGACATAAGCGATGCCGGACATCGACTTCGCCGGGACGTATCGTAAGGTGCCGTCGGGCAGAATCGTCGGCTGCTCTTCAAACATCGCCGGATTGTCGTTGTTCACGATCCACGTTAGCTTTTGTGTGTACTCGTTCGGCGCGCCGGGATCGATCGAAGACGCCCATCCACGTACTTCTTGAGGACCCGCGTCTTCCATCACGATTTGATCTGGGCCGCCCTTGAACGAAGGTTGCTGATTCACCGCCAGAACGTCGATCCGCACTGTAGCCGGAAGCGATTCCTGAGAGCCGGCGCTATTCTGAGCAACGTAAGAGAAGGAGTCGGGGCCGCGATAATTCAGCTCGGGCTTGTAGTAGAACGTGCCATCAGGATTGAGGTGGAAAACCTCAGCATGCTGCGGCGGGCGAACCAGTCTTGCCGTCTCCGCGCGGATGTCGCCGTAAAGCACGCCCTCATTCGGGAGCGTTACGTAGTCGTTCTCGCGCACGGTGTAGTGCTTATCAACCGCGACCGGCGCCATCGGCATCGAGCGGCCGGTGTCCATCGACATCGGGGCCGATCCGGTGACCGACGTCTCAACCGAGGTTATGGAGCTGTTGCCCGATTTGGAAGGAGCCGTTGTTCTTATCTGAACGCGGCCGAGGTCGATAACGCCGTTATCGGTAGAAAACTCTACGGACTTGATCGCTTCCGTCTGGCTAGAGGCGCCCATGAATTTGGCCGCAAGGCCGTTCGTTGCAAGGCGTCCTTCCGAGGTCTGGAGGATCAGGTTGCCGTCAACGTCATACGCCTTGATCGTAAGGTTTGCGTTGCCGTTTACCGTGGGCCTCACCACTGCGCCAACACCGGCCACCGGACTTTCGAACTCGATGGACATGGACGCGCTGTTCTCGGTGGTGACCATGTAATCGCCTACGCGCAATCCGCTGTTATCGCGATAAACGCGGAAGCTGCCGCCCTTGGGCTTTGCAAGCCGGAACCGAACGCCCGATGCGCTAGTGGAAACCGTGGGGTTTAGGAGGAGCGAGCCATCGGCTCCAAGCGTCCCCCAAGAAATTGAGTCGTTGCCCAACAGGGCAGATGCCGAGTTAACGTAGTTGAGGCTTGCTGCGCGAGCCTGTGCCAACGTGACGCCAAAAGCGGCGAACATAAGCGCCGCGCGTATCCTTGTTGTCGTCCTATTCATTTTAGCCTCCCTGCTGTCGGCGGTTAAAACACCTCATCCTAAGGTGTTCGGTCTATCGGTTTCCCGAGAGACACGCTGACAACATTACCAGATATGTAGCCAACACGCAATATATATCACGAAACCCAGTAAAAATACTAGGTCTCACTATAAAAACTTCTCTTATATATTCAGCGGAGGCGAAAATCTGCCGTCGTGCAGAAGTTAGCGATCTATCCCGGAAGCTTCGATCCACCCACGCTCGGGCACCTAGACATCATCGAGCGGGCGTCCCGAATGTTCGACCAAATCATCGTGGCTATCGGGCGCAATTCCCAGAAGGAAGGCTTCCTCCCCATCGACGCACGCATTGACGCCCTTCAAAGATCGGTGGCCCATCTGACCAACGTAAAGGTGGACGCATTTGAAGGTCTGCTCGTCGACTACGCGCGTGAGCAGGGGGCTAAATCGCTCATCCGTGGACTCCGCGCCATCTCCGACTTTGAGTACGAATTCCAGATTGCGATGATGAACCGCAAGCTGGCCGAGGAGATCGACACCGTCTTCCTGATGACCCGGTGGGATTACAGCTTCCTTAGCAGCTCAATCGTTCGCGAAATCGCCCAATATAGCGCAGACTATGAACAGTTTGTGCCCAAGCCGGTGTACGAAATTATCCGGAAACACTACAAGTCCTAAATTTGCCGCCAATGTAAGCGTGCTTCATGGCACAATAGGCTAATCCCATGGATGTTCTCCGCCTCCTCGACGAGCTATATCTCCTTTCGATTGAGCGCCCCCGCCCCTTAATCGGAAAGTTAACCTATGGCCTCGACAAAGACGAGATCGCGCAGGTCATCAGCAAGATTCGCGGCAGCTTGCCGAACGAGCTTAAGAGCGCAAGAGCCAAGCTGCAAGATTCGGAGCGCATAGCCGAGCAAGCAGGCGAGGAAGCCAAGTCAATTGTCGAAGCTTCTCGGCGCGAAGCCGAAAGCATCATCGAGGCGGCGAACGCCGAGCGCGAGCGCATCATCCAGGAGGCTGGCATTCAGCAGCAGCGCATGATCGCTGAGTCTGAAATTCTTCGCCTAACGAAGAGCCAGTGCGACGAAATCCGCAGTTCTGCCGATCGCGACGCCAAGCAGGTTCGCCGCGAAGCGGACCAATACGCGCTCGATCTCCTCAACGCCGTCGAGAATGTGATGAGCAAAGCCATTGCAAACGTCGAAAAGGGCAAGCACGAGCTTACAAAGCCGGATCAAGCGGTGATTCAGACGCGAGATCGCATCAGGGTCAACTAACCCTCTTCGTTTAGGTAATCCAAGACCTTCTTGCCAAGCTGCAGCGTCATCGTCGGCACGCTTGCCAGGTCTTCGGCTCTTGCCCGTCGTATGCCCTCAAGCGACCCAAAGGTCCGCATCAGCAACCTTCGTCTCCGAGGGCCGATACCCGGGACCTCGTCAAGCGGCGAACCGCCAAAGCGCTTATCCCTGAGCTTGCGGTGGAAAGTAATCGCAAAGCGGTGGGCCTCGTCTCTCAAACGCCGCAGGAGCATAAGCCCCGGTGAGGTCAGCGGCAAGACCACTTCGCGGTATTCATACTCGCGGACGGGCCGCTTATCGTATGTATAGTCTTCACTAATCTGGATCATCGGCATCGCTTCACTTAGCGGAATCGGTACATACACGATCTCCATCCGCTTCGCCAACCCCACCATCGGGATATCCAAGCCCAATTCGTCTCGCGCTTTCAGCGCCGCCCCTAACTGGCCCTTGCCACCGTCGATCATGATGAGGTCCGGCTGCTTGGAGAACTTCTCATCTCCCTCGATAAGCGCCTTAAGGCGGCGGGTCAGCACCTCGTGCATCATCGCAAAGTCGTTGGGCGTTTCGGCGTGATAGCGAATCTTGAAGCGCCGATACTCGGCGGTTGCGGCGAGGCCCGCCTCTGCAACGACCATCGAGCCGACCGGCGCAGTGCCCTGGATGTTCGAGATGTCGTAACCTTCCACCCGCATGGGCATCGTTGGGATATTGAGTTCCTTCTGGAGCTGCTCCATCGCCTCCGTGCTCCAGCTTTCCTTCGCCTTCAGCTCGAGTGAGAACGTCTCAAGCGCCTGGTTGGCGTTGGCGGCCGCCAAATCGACTAGCCGCAGCTTTTCGCCGCCTTGCGGGACCTCGATGTTTACTGCCGATCCTCGCCGCGTTCTGAGCCATTGCTGCACGATTGCCCGCTCTTCGATCTCCACCGGCAAGATGACCTCGCGCGGCACTTCCGCCCCTTGCGAGTAATACTGCTTCAAGAACTCTTGCACCGCCTCCGCCGGTGGCGCTTCCGAAGCGCCGTCCAGCATGAACTGCCGCTGGCCGATCAGCTTGCCGTTGCGGATGTAAAGCATCTGCACCGCCGCGCCCCGCTCATCCTTCACCACTGCGACCACGTCCTGATCGCCGCCCTCGGCGCTCAGCACCTTCTGCTTTTCAACCACGCTTCTCATCGCCGTTAGGCGGTCCCGCATCTTGGCCGCCTTCTCGAAATCAAGCTCCTCGGCTGCCGTCTCCATCTCCTTCTCAAAGCGCTTGATCAGCGCCTCCTCGCGCCCCTCCAAGAAGTCTTGGACCTGCTTGAGCACGTCTCGGTACTGGCTCTGCTCGGCTAGGCCCGCGCACGGCGCTAGGCACTGCCCCAAGTGATAGTAAAGGCAAGGGCGCTGGTCGGCGCGGCCGCTCCAACTCTTGCCGCAAGGGATCAGCGGGAATATCTTGTGGAGCAAAGCAAGGGTATCCCGCACGTGGAAAGCGCTGGAGTACGGCCCGAAGTATTTGCTGCCGTCCTTTCGCACCCGGCGAGTAAATAGAACCCGCGGAAAGGCTTCCTTAGTGATAACTATATAAGGATAAGACTTGTCATCGCGAAGCCGAACGTTGTACGGCGGGCGGTGCTCCTTGATGAGATTGCACTCAAGGACCAGCGCCTCAAGTTCGGAGTCCACCACGATCCATTCAATCTCCCGGACCTTGCTCACGAGCCGCGCGATGCGGGGGCCATGCTTTGCCGATTTGCGAAAATAGCTGCGGACCCGGCTACGAAGGCTTATCGCCTTCCCTACATAGAGAACCGTGTTATGTTCGTCGTAATATATATAGCATCCAGGCTGATTTGGTAGCGCTTTCAGGCGCTCCACAACCCGCTCGGGCCATTCGGAAACTTGGTTGTTGGTCGGCAATATCCTTCCTTACGTGCCGGAGAGCGTGGGAAGATGCGAATGAATGCCAAGATGCGCGGCAACCATCTGCCCCACGTTGTACATGCCTTCCAGATCGCCCAATGCCGCGCCGGTTTGACCCTTCTGCCAAACCACTAGCGGCACGTACTCGCGGCTGTGGTCGGTGCTGGTAGAAGTGGGGTCGTTGCCATGATCCGCGGTTAGCAGCAAGAGGTCCTCGTCTCCGAGCTTAGGTAGAAGATTCGCGATCGTCTGGTCAAACCGTTCAAGCGCTCCCGCAAACCCCTTCACGTCGTTTCGATGGCCGTACAGCATGTCGAAGTCCTCGAAGTTCCCGAAGATGAACCGGGCGTCGCTTTCCAGCGCCGACATCAACGCGCCTTCGTGCTCGCTGTTGTTCTGCGTCCTCACCGTCTGTCTAAACCCGCGCCCTCCGAAAAGCTCCGGCACAACCCCTACGCCATAAACATCCCCAACCTCATCGATGAGATTTGGCGGCGCCTCCAGCGGGAAGTCCTTCCGATTCCCCGTCCGCGTAAAGCCCTCGGTTGCCGAACCAGTAAACGGCCTCGCGATCACCCGCTGCACGTTGTTCGGCGCAATGCAAATCTCCCGCGCAATTCGGCACATCTCGTAAAGCTCTTGAATGGGAACAACTGACTCATGGCATGCAATCTGAAACACGCTATCCGCACTGGTGTAAAGAATCGGTGAACCGGTTCGCACGTGTTCAGCGCCAAGCTCCTCGATGATCTGAGTGCCGCTTGCCGCGCGATTCCCGATGACCTTGCGCCCAATCCGCGCCTCAAACTCTGCAACCAAGTCCGCCGGAAATCCGGCGGGATAAGTCGGGAATGGTGTTGCGGTTACAATTCCCATCATCTCCCAATGACCCGTCACCGAATCCTTGCCTTGTGAAACCTCCCGCATTCGGCCGCAGCGCGCCCAGCCCGCAGGCAACAGACCCGAAACCCCGCTTGCTGTAAAAAGGCCCATTTCGACCAGATGAGGACACGCCAAAGGTCCGCAAGCTTCCCAAACATGGCGTAGCGTAGCCGGGTGATCGGTATCGCCAAAAGCAGCGGCATCGGGCGCCTCGCCCGCCCCGCATCCATCCATCACAATCACGATTGCTCGCTTCACGCCTTCCTCCAAGCCTCATAGAACGCCTTGCGGGCAAGTTCTGCGCGCTGCACCGCCTGCTCCACCGTGTCGCCGTAGGCGTTCAAGTGGCCCATCTTGCGGCCCTTGCGCGATTCCTTCTTCTCATACCAGTGCAAGAACGTCCCTGGTTCCGTAAGCGCTGCGGGGGCAATCTCTCGAATAGAAATCTCCGAGTCAAGGCCGAGCAGGTTCGCCATGCAGGTATGGCGGGTTCCGCTGATCTCAGGGATCGGTAAACCTAGACACGCCCTCACATGGCACTCAAATTGGCTGATGCCGCCCCAATCAAGCGTGTAGTGGCCGCTGTTATGGGGGCGGGGAGCAACTTCGTTAATCATCACTTCCCCGTTTGCCAACTCAAACATCTCAACCCCAAACAGGCCGATGCCGTTCATCGCCTCAACCGCGCCGACCGCCACCTCGGTGGCGTCTCGAGCGCACTCGACGACAAGGTCGCACACGAAATTCTCTTGGCGGGTCTCCATCGTCGGAAACGTCTTCACCCCTGCCGCGGTCCTCACCACCATCTGGGCAAGCTCCCGAACAAACGGAACCGTTGCCTCCGCCAGCCACCCGCCGCCTTCCCAAACCGGCCGCAACGCTTCCAGTTCTTCGCGCGATTTAACAAAGCGCGTGCCCTTGCCATCGTATCCGCCAAACCGGGCCTTCAAAACCATGGGGTACGGCAATTCCTTCTCGACCGCCTCCGCGTTCGTCATCGCCACCGCGTGGGGACTGGGCAAACCGGCCGCCTCGTACAGCTTGCGCTGCGCCAACTTGTCTTGAATCGAAGTCAAGGTTTCCAAGCGGGGCACGACGCAATTCAGGTCAAGACCCACCGCTGAAGCGGCGCTGCGAACCGGCATCACGGGCACAAACTCGCTGTCCCAAGTTACAAACGCGCTGCTGCGCAGGAGACGCGCAAGCGCTTCTTCGTCGTCCAGCGGAGCGGCAATCGAATCGGCTATTTGCGAAGCAGGAGAATCGGGTGAGGGGTCAAGAGAAATGCAGCGCAGCCCCATTCGCTGCGCAGCCTGAATCGACATGCGAGCAAGCTGCCCACCACCAAGAAATCCAAGATCGAATTTTGACTCCATAACGGGAAAATGCGCCGAATCGAACACGCGTCTTGATTATTGTGTCCAATTCGATTACGGATATATTGCTGACAGCAATGCCGCCGGGTTTCCCTGTCAGCTTTGCTTTGGCTAATTAATTGCGGCGTCCCGCCACGTGCAAGGTGGATAGTGTGGACGTCTTAGTGGAGAGTACACGATGAATTTCAGAGTTCTTGTCTGTTCGGCGACAATCCTCGCAACCGCTGCGGCCCTTGCGAAAATGCCGAAGAACGCCTTCCTTATCCATCCCGTCGCAAACACGGAACAGCTTGTTCGCGAAGTTGAATCATCCCGCGTGGTCATGGACCGCTACGCTCGCCACTTCGCCCTGAAGCCGGACGACGTGCTGACCTACCTTCGCTCGCTTCACGTGATGCGCCTTCCCGCGCCACTAACCACCACGATTTACAGTGTGCCCACCACCGGAGTGTTGCGTACCCACGTCGACACAATCCCGAAGGGAGAAAAGATATTTGCGGATAACGCCGGCAACCCGGCTCTTCGCCTGATTTGCGGCAACCCGCTTACGCTTGGGCCACGCAGGCCCTACACCATGAACAAGCTTGAAGCCGCGCCGGTCGACGAGCCAACCGACGCCCTGCGCAAACTGAGCGCGGACGTCAAGCCGGACGAACCTAAACCGCTCCTTGCCCAAAATGAGCCGACCGCACCCGCAGTAGTTGAAGAAACCGCGCCGGTTGCGCCTGCTACTGAGCCAGTCGTCGAACCCGCGCCGACCATCGGTCACTCCGATCAGCTTGGAATTCTGCCAATTCTGCTCGCCGGTGGAGTCCTAATCGGCCATGGCGGAGGAGGAGGCGGTGGAGGCAACAATCCAGTGCCAGAACCCGCAACCTTGATCGCGCTTGGCAGCGGAGTTGCTCTTCTGGCCAAGCAGCGCAAGCGAATCGCTTAGATCTCGGCGATATTCACAAGCACCAGCGGCCTAAGCTGATACCGATGCTGGATGAAGCGCCGTGCTGAATCGGCAACCTCGTGCCTCACGCGGCTGACGTCCGTCACTTCCTCGCGGCTTAGGGCGTCAAGAGCGTGGTCGACAACCTCCGTAACCTTCTCAAGCGAACCCTCGGGACCGTGGAATCCGCGCGCGCTGATCATCGTATCTCCCACGATCTCGCCCTGCTCAATATCCACAACCACTGTGACCGACACCACGCCGTCGTTGGCAAGGTTTCGGCGATCACGCAGCACTTCGTCAGGAACGCCGGGCCGACCGCTGTTATCTACCAGCACGCGACCCACTTGAATCCCGCCCATGATTGCGGCGCTGGTTTCTTCAAGGACCAGACAATCGCCGTCCTTTAGCTCAAATAGTCGGTGCTCCGGATAGCCCATCGCGCGAGCCATTTGAAGATAGATTTCCTGATGCCGGGGCTCACCGTGTACCGGCGCCAAATAGTAAGGCTGAGTCAGATTGATCATCGTCTTCAGCTCCTCTTGGTAGGCGTGGCCGCTAACGTGCACGTTGGAGTTCTGGCCGTACATCACTTTGCAGCCTTGACGGAACAAGCGGTTGATGGTCCGCCAAATCGCGCCCTCGTTGCCGGGGATGGGTCGTGCTGAGTAGATCAGCGTGTCGCCCGCCCGAATTTGAAGCCGCCCATATTCGCCGCGAGACATCTGCACGAGCGCGCTCATTGGCTCGCCCTGGCTGCCGGTGGTTAGAATGGCAACCTTGTCGTCTGGATACTGCTTCATCTCATCCAGCCGGATCTGGGTTCCCTTCGGAATGCGAATGAACTTCATCTGGGAGCAAATCTCAACGTTCTGCTCCATCCTGCGGCCCACAATCGCAACCTTTCGTCCGACATCGGCTGCCGCTTCAAAGAACTGCTGCATGCGGTGGATATTGCTGGCGAAGGTGGTAAGCAGCACGCGGCCCTCGGCAGCGGCAAGCACCGCCTCAAGTTCCTTCTTCACGCTCTGCTCGCTTGGCCCCCAACCTGGCCGCTCCACGTTCGTGCTGTCGCTCAGCAGCAGCACAACGCCTTCTTTGCCGATTTCGGCAAACCGGTTCAGATTGCTCTGCTTTCCGTCTACCGGCGTGAAATCAAGCTTGAAATCGCTTGTAAGCAGCACGATGCCGTGCTTAGTTCGCACCGCAAGCGAGTAGTTCTCGGGAATCGAGTGGGTGATTCGAATTGGCTCAACCGAGAGGGAGCCGGCTTTGAGAATGTCTCCACCCTTGTAGGTTCGCAGATCTAGCTTCTTGGTGTCCAGCTTTTCATCGAGCTTGTTGCGAATCAGAGCGTGGGTAAATTCGCTTGCATACAGGGGAACGTTGAGCTCTTTCAGCAAGTAAGGAAGCGCGCCAACATGATCCTCGTGCGCGTGGGTTATGAAGATGCCGCGAACGCGGTCCTTGTTCTCTAAAAGATATGTGAAATCGGGGATGACGATATCGATGCCTGGCATCTCTTCCGTTGGAAACGAAAGACCGCAATCCAAGACGATAATGTCGTCGTCCTGCTCGATAACCGTGCAGTTTTTTCCAATTTCTCCAACGCCGCCTAAGGGAATGACCCGAACTGAACTCACCAGCCGGGTAGGGTACCCCGTTTGAATCCCTTTGCCCCGTCCAAGCGTAGCTAACCTCGGAGGTCTGCGTTGAACCCTATTTCTTTCCTGATCTTTGCCGTTCTAGCGATTCTTGGTTATCTAATCTTTGGAATTAACCTCACTGCCGGAGTGGCGACACCGATCGGGCCGTACATCGTGTGGCTCATTTGCTCCTATGGCGTGAGTTCAATGATCCGGCAAGCCAGCCAATGGGAGAAGGCCCTGATCTTCCGGCTGGGCAAATACCAAGCAACGCGCGGGCCTGGTTTGTTCGTCGTCTTGCCGTTTGTGGAAACTGCCCGCTTGATCGACACCCGAATCACGACAATCGCGATCCCGATGCAGCAGGCGATCACCAAGGACAACGTCCCGGTCTCGCTTGATGGCGTTATATTCCTTCGGGTCGATTCGCCCGCAGAAGCCATTATTCGCGTTCAGGATTACCAACACGCCATACGCCAATATGCGCAAACCGCCCTGCGAGACGTTATCGGCGCCGTGACCCTTGATGAAATCCTTGCCGACCGAGAAGGGGTTGGCAAACGCATCGAGCAGATGGTCGATGAGGAAATCGTGGGATGGGGATTACAAGTTGCGGGCATCCGCATTCAGGACTTGATTCTTCCCGAAGACCTTAAGAAGGTGATGGCTCGGCAAGCATCGGCTGAGCGAGAGAAGCGAGCGAATATCACGAAATCAGAGGGCGACCTGCTTGCGGCGAACAACCTGGCAGAGGCAGCTGCGAAAATGACCGCAAGCCCAGGGGCGCTCCAACTGCGTACTCTCCAGACTCTGGACAGCCTTGGCAGTTCACCATCCAATACGGTGGTGATGGCTGTACCCGTAGACCTTCATGACACGACTGGGATGACCGCCCTTGCGCTAAATGTTAGCCAGCAGCGCCAGCTTCCTGCGGAAACATCGCCCGCTGTTGGGCAGTTCACGCCGACTCCTTTCGTTCAACAGAAAGTCGAACCCCAGCAAGGCATCGAGCCGGGGCCGTCTGGTTCAAACATTATCGTGCCTTAGGCTCAGAACGCCATCGCTTGGTAATCTCGAAGGAGGCCAACAACCTTGCCGAGAACCCACGCGCTTTCTGTTCTAACCGGTATTGGATCATGACTTGGGTTAGAGGGCAAAAGCACAATGCCGTCCTTCTGAACTGAGTAGCGCTTCACCGTCGCCCCGTCCTCCAGCTGCACGGCAACCAAATCGTTATGATTGGCTGAATCTTGCGGCTTGATGATTACAAGATCATGCGGCAGGATGCCATCCCCAATCATCGAATCGCCCTGAATGCGGAGCAAGAAGGCATTCTTGATATTCCGAACCATTTCGGAAGGCACCGAAATGTGATCCTGAACATTGTTTTCTGAGTAGATCGGGTTACCGGCGGCAACGTTGCCATAAAGCGGGAGAGCCGTCGTGTTGCTCTGGCGGCCAGAGTTATTGCCGATAACTTTGATCGATCTTGGAGTTGATTCCCGCTCAATGTATCCCTTGGACTTCAGCGCATCAAGGTGCACCGTCACTCCTCTCAGCGACTTGATATTAAAGCGCTCGCCGATTTCTCGGATCGAGGGCGGAAACCCCCGGTTCTCGATATACTCTTCGATGTAGCGCAAGATGGCCTGCTGTTTGGGCGTAAGAGCTTTCTTCATGATCCTCCTATAGTAGACAAATATCTTACATCCCTGTTTGTATCATTTGCAATCGTTTGTGCGTTAATTTCGGGATCGTTTGTTCACATACGCCCTGCGTGTCATACTTAACGGCGCTCTTTAGCTTAGAGCAGGATTTACAGTGTCGATTATCAAGATTCGAAAATTGATGGATAAGGGCTGTGGCGTCATTCTTGGCGTCGTGCTCCTTCTGGTCATGGGTGTTGGATTCCTCATGACCTCGGGCGTGGGCAACCGCGGCAAGCAAGGTGGTGGGCAAAACGCGATCCCGATCACCGCCATTGGCGCCGTTGGCACTACTCAGATTCCCGAGGCGGCCGTCGAAATGCTAGCTGGACAAAAGGCAGCCGCTACGGCGCAAGAATCCAGCCCGGAAGCCGACCTTCAGCATGAATTCGAGGCGCTTGCACAGTGCGTTCAGTTCGCTCGAGTCCTCGAAGAAGGCAAGAAGATGGGTCTCAATCTCAAGCCAGAAGAGGTCGAGCAGGCTCGAATGGAGGCGCTCAACCGTGGCCTCAAAGAAAAGCTAATCGAGGCTGGGCAGCTAAAGCCTGGCGCCACCCAAGCCGAAATGGAGGCGAAACTGCCTCCACAAATCGCCCAGATGCGGGAAGCGGATGCTGCAAGGACGCACGATCAACTCCAGAACCCCAACACGAGCCTTGCGCCAACCGCCGAAGCGGTAATTGAGTTGATGCAGGTCAAATTTGCCCAAGACGCCAACATCACCGATGCCGACGTTAAGACGTACTACACGAACTACGAAACCCACCGACTGAACTTTGGCATGGGAGCGGCAGGCAAACAGAAGGCGGAGGCGGCAAAGGCATCCTTCAAATCGGCAAAGGACTTCGACGCGGAGATGCAGGCGCAAAAGGCTACCGCGCCCCTCGTTTTGAATCACACCAAGCTCCTGGAAAATCCCGCGCTTAAGGTCATCGCGACCACCAAGCAAGGCGAGGTTACTGCGCCAATCGAAGGCGAAGACGGTTGGTCGCTCTACAGGCTAGAAGCCACCAGAACGGATTACCCACAAGATCTACAGAAGAATTCCGCCAACTACCGAGCCAAGATCGGCATGGAGATAGCGGATAAGAAGGTTGGCAAGATCATGGGTGGCCTTGAGTTCAGCGACGTGGTATGGTCCTCCCCAATCTACAAGGACATGGTGGACAGCATTCCGATTGTCACATCCAGGAATGTCAAATCGATCGTCGATTTCCTTCAAAAAGTAAAAGCTGACGCGGGAGCGTCTGCGCGGTTAGCGAACGTTCTTCAGGCGAACATTTACAACCTGCTCATCAACGTAGCGCCGGCAGCGGACAAACCCAAGTACGAGGAGCAATCCATTGAGGTCCTCTCGGCCTATCTGCAGTCGGCGGAGAGCAGCGAGTTGCGGTTCAAGCTCATCGACCTGCTTATCAAATACCGAAATGGTGCGGGCGCCGGAGAGCAACTCGCGCTAATCGCGCGGGGCAACTTCAATCCCGATGCCGCCGGAAAGGTTAAGTACGGCAAGATTGCCAAAGTGGAGGCTGAGCTAAAGGACAAGAAGATGCTCGCCGCCGACCAGCAATCGATTATCGACAAGGCCCAAAAGGATTTCCTTGATGCGCTTGCCTCTAAGGAGCAAGCAGAAGCTCAGCAAAAGAAGGCGGAAGAAGAAGATCGCAAGAAATCTGCCGCCGAAGCTGAACGACTGAAGAAGGAAGCCGGAGCAAAAGGCGCACCGAGCATTGGCATGAAGGACCTTACGAAACCGAGCTCCACCAGCGGTAAGCCCTGATGGGAAAGCTGACCCTGGTCGGCACGCCGATCGGCAATCTTGGCGATCTGTCGCCACGTGCGAAGGAAGCTCTCAGCGAAGCCGAGCTGTGGATCGTGGAAGACACGAGGGTAAGCGGGCGTCTTCAAAGCCACCTGGGGTTGAAGGTCCCGATGAAGGTGCTGAATGAGCACACTCAGCCTCATCAGGCAGACCGCCTCTTCAAAGAAGCCTTGACCAAACAGTGCTGTCTTCTCACCGATGCCGGAATGCCCGCAATCAGCGATCCTGGCGCAGAACTCGTTGACTTCTACCGCAACCATAGCGGCGAGGTCGACGCGATTCCCGGCCCCAGCGCCGTCACCACCGCCCTTGCTCTAAGCGGATTCTATGCCCAGCGGTACTGCTTCTTGGGGTTTCTTCCCCGCAAGCACGGGCCGATGCTGGAAATCCTAAAACCGTTTGCCGATTCCACGTTCACCGTCGTACTTTTTGAATCTCCGAACCGTCTCCTAAGTTTATTAGGCGTTGTGCATGAGGCCATGGGGGAGCGAAGGTACGCAATTTGTCGGGAGATTTCGAAGCTTCACCAGCAAGTTTTTCGTGAGAAGCTGCCGACAATTCCAACTGAAGAGACTGTTCCTCTTCGTGGTGAATTCACCATTGTTGTTGAAGGATTGCGTAGAAGAGAGCGACAGCTTGGGTAGCATGGAGGAAGCGCGAAAATCACGGATGGATCATCGCTGGATGCTGAATCGATTGCTAACTAAACTTTTGCTGTGTGGCCTTTGCCTGTTCTCGGCCGCATGGTCATTTGGTCAACTTGGGCCAGATGGACTCTATCGACTTCAAGCAGACGACATCATCCGACTTCAGCTTCGCGACGATAACCAAGTAGGCGGCGAAATCCCCATTGGTCCCGATGGCTATTTCAACGTGCCCTTCGTAGGCGCGGTTAAAGCCAGCGGGAAAACCACTAACGAGTTGGAAGCCGAACTTGTAAAGCTTTACCGAGAAAAGCTGGGCTACCGAAACCCTCGAATCTCCGTCACGATCATCCGCTATCGAGCCATTCGAGCTACCGTCAACGGATTTGTGGCCAGGCCAGGCGCCTACGAGATGCGCCAAGGCGACACGATTCTCGTTCTGCTTGGCCAAAGCGGCAGTCTGCTGGCTGACCGAGCCGATGCGCGCCGCGCAACCCTTCGCCGAGCTAATAGCCGCGAGTTGATACCGATCGATCTTCAAGCGCTGATCTCGGGCGACACCAGCCAGAACTACAGCATTAACGATGGCGATGAATTGAACGTCCCTGAGCGCAAGCGACCGACCATTACCGTCCTTGGAACCGTTCTTCAACCCGGCATCTACGGATTCAACGATGAAATGACGCTGATGGACGCCATTGGTGAAGCCCATGGCGAAGTCCGTACCCGCTCAATCATGAGCCACGTGTACGTGACCCGCACCTTGCCCAGCGGACAGGTCGTTCGCTACCAGTGCGACCTTATCAAGTTCGGCAAGGGCGATTACGCGCAGAACATCACGCTCCAGCCAGGCGATTTCGTCTACGTGCCGGAGAACAAGTCGCCAGACCTTAATCAGCTATCGGCTCTGCTGAATACGCTGTACTTCTTCAACCAGCTGGGTCGAAGCAACCTGCTCGGCCTGAAGATTTTCCCGTAAGGCTCACATAAAGAGCTGTTCGGCGAAGCGGTCGGCCTTGAATTCCTGCAAGTCGCCTTCCTTCTCTCCGATGCCCACCAGCTTGATCGGCACCTTAAACCGGTCGTAAACGCCGATGAGGGCGCCACCGCGCGAAGAACCATCGAGCTTTGTTAGGACTAATCCCGTAACGTTTGCCGATTTGATGAACTCTTCCGCCTGCCGCAATGCGTTTTGACCAGTGGTCGCGTCAAGCACCAACAAGACTTCGTCTGGAGGCCGACCAAGGGCCTTTTCAGTCACCCTCACAACCTTCGTGAGCTCGCCCATCAGGTTCCCTTTGCTATGCTGGCGGCCGGCAGTGTCGGCAAGAACAAAATCGTATCCGCGCGCCTTGGCGGCGGTAACTGCGTCAAAGATCACCGCGCTGGAATCCGCGCCCGGCTGAGTGCGCACGATCTCTGAATTCGTTCGCTTGGCCCAAATCTCAAGCTGCTCAATGGCTGCGGCGCGGAACGTATCTCCCGCTGCCAGCAGCACCTTCATGCCGCGCTTGGTCAGTTTCTGAGCCAATTTGCCAATGGTGGTGGTCTTCCCCGCGCCATTTACGCCAACGAAGAGGAAAACCGTCGGGCCCTCTTCGGCGATATCCAAACCGCTTTCGCCTTGCCGGAACCTATCCGCGATCAGGGACTGCAACCGCGCCTTCATCGCCATGGGCTCGACAATCTTCTCATCCCTTACCGCTTTCCGCAGGCTCTCAAGGATCTCCTGAGCTGTGTTGATGTTGGTATCGGCTTGTAAGAGCGCCTCTTCCAGCTCCTCGTAGAGTTGCTCATCAATGACTCCTCGACCGAGCATTCGGTCGACTTGGTCCATCAGGCGCTTGAACACGGGAGTTACTGTACCGAATAGCCCGATTTCTTAACTGCAAGAAATCAGCAAGCCAAAACGCCATCTGCAACGCAGTGTCGAATAGAATGAAAACTGTTAATGAAAATGTTGCTCCGCTGGGTGTTGCTCGCTGTATCGGTTGCGATCGCGTCTGCCATATGCGTCGCACTCGGTCTCGGATTCAAGGTTCATGTTGCCTCAACCGGCGACGCCTTAAAGCTCTTGTTGGGGGTAATGATCCTCAGCTTCCTCAATGCCACCCTTGGCAAGATACTGAAGTTCATTACGATGCCATTGAGCTGCCTGACCCTCGGCCTATTCGCTTTGGTGATCAACGCTTTGGTGCTGATGATCGCAGCCTCGCTCAACATGGGGTTTACGCTGGAAGGCTCCGGCTTCCAAGCATTCATCGCTGCCTTTGTGGCAAGCATTCTGATTTCCCTCGTCAGCGGCGCCCTCGGCGTATTCTTGCCCGACAAGAAGAACGATGATTAACCGCTATCGCGTACGGCGCATTTTCGCGCCCACGAAGGGTCTCAGCGGTTCGCTCCTTTTGCTGGTCTTGGGTATTGCCTGCTTCCTGCTGGGGGCTGCCCTCAGCTTTAAGGAAGCCATCGAGCCCCTCCTCGACTTCATCGGTACCGGTTCCAAGAACCTGATGAACCGTCTGCTTCCGATTGAAGACATGGATGTTGCCGCCCACATGCTGGGAGGCGCTCTGCTGCTCTTGGGGATCGTTCTTGGCACCCTCGGCGCTCGAGCCGCGTTGAGGTTGCTTGTCGAAACGCTTACGCCCGGGCTGCGCACGGGCATGGCCAACGCCTTCATCCGCCGTCAGCAGCTTTCTCAAGGACCCCATATCGTCGCCCTCGGCGGCGGCACCGGCCTTAGCACCTTGCTGCGCGGTCTCAAGAACCACACCAGCAACATCACCGCCGTGGTCACCGTCACCGATGATGGAGGCAGCAGCGGCCGCCTGGTGCAGGACAAGGGCATGATCCCTCCCGGCGATATCCGTAACTGCCTCGTGGCGCTTGCCGAGGCGGAAAGGGCGATGACCGATCTGTTTCAGCACCGCTTCAAGCAGGATTCGGGCACACTTTCCGGCCACTCGGTTGGCAACCTGCTCATCGCCGCGCTTGTCGACCAGGCCGGCGGCGACTTTGAGAAAGCGGTCGACACCGCCAGCTCCGTTTTGAACATCCGCGGGCGAGTGGTGCCTTCAACCCTCGATCATGTGCGCCTTGGCGCGCATCTGGAAGATGGCTCGAAGGTAATGGGTGAGACGAAGATCGCAAGCTCGGGCAAGCTCATTCAAGACCTTTTCTTGGAGCCCGCCGACGTAAAGCCCCACCCGGACGCGATCGAGGCGATCGCCGAGGCGGACCTGATCTGCGTTGGACCTGGCAGCGTCTACACCTCTCTTATCCCCAACTTGCTTGTACCTGGCATCGTCGACGCGATTGCCGCAAGCAGCGCTATAAAAGTCTTCGTTTGCAACGTGATGACCCAACCGGGCGAGAGCGACGCGTTTACCGCCAGCAGCCACGTCGAAGCGGTGGAGAAAGTGATCGGCCGCAAGCTATTCAACTACGTGCTCGTCAACACGGCGGTGCCAAGCCCGGCGGCCATCGAAAAGTACCGCGAGTTCAACCAGTTCTTCGTCGATCCTGACGCGGATCGCATCCGGCTCCTCGGCTATCGCCCCGTGCTAGACAATGTGATGAGCGAGTCCGACCTTATCCGCCATGATCCGGCCAAAGTGGCAGCCCGCCTCGTCGAGCTCGTGACGTAGGCCAACTTGACAGGAACACCCGAAACAGGTATCATCTCTCCGAACTGGGAAATCGTGCCGTTGTCCGGAGGTTCCTGTTGGGAGCCTGCGCAGAGCGGCAAAGACCTTGGTTCATAAGCAACGGAGGCTTTCACAAACACCGCATGCCGCTAGATAAGACGACTAAGCAAAATATCGTTACCGATAACGCTACCAAAGAAGGGGACAGCGGTTCCCCCGAGGTGCAGATTGCATTGATGCACGCACGCATCCAGCAGATCACCGAGCACCTAAAAGTCAATCCGAAAGATTTCCACTCCCGACGAGGACTCCAAGTAATGGTTGGCAAGCGCCGCCGTCTTGAGGCATATCTGAAAAGAAAGGATATCAATCGATACCGCGCACTTATCCAGAAGCTCGGCATTAGGGAAGTGAAGCCCCGCTAAGGAGGCTTCCAATTGATTATTTCTCACTCATTTGAGGTAGGCGGAAAAACGCTGAGCCTTGAAACAGGTCGCGTGGCCAAGCAGGCCGGCGGCTCAGTTCTCCTCGGAATGGGCGAAACCGTCGTACTCGGCGTCGCTACCATGTCCGAAAACCCTCGGGACGGAATTGATTTCCTTCCCCTCACCTGCGACTACGAAGAGCGCAAATACGCCGTAGGCAAGATCCCCGGCGGCTTTATGAAGCGCGGCGGTCGCCCCAGCGAGCGCGCGATCCTTACCAGCAGGTTGATTGACCGACCGATGCGCCCCATGTTCCCTAAGGGCATGCGAAACGACGTTCAAGTTGTTGCGATGCCGTTCGCGGTGGATCAGACTTGCCCGCCGGACGTCCTTGCGATCAACGCCGCTGGCTGCGCACTGACGATTAGCGATATTCCTTTCAAGTACCCGGTTGCCGGCGTTCGCGTTTCGCGAGTTGACGGCAAGTTCGTCGCATTCCCTTCGGTTGAAGAAGCTCAGCAGAGCGATCTTGACCTCGTGGTTGCCGGTCACGCCAACGCCATCTCCATGGTGGAAGCAGGTTCAACCAACGTTACCGAAGAGGATATGCATGCGGCGCTCAAGTTCGCCCACGACCATATCAAGATCATTTGCGCTGAGTTCGAGAAGTTCGCCAAGATGGTGAACCGACCGAAGCGCGAAGTGAAGCTCTTCCTGGTCGACGAAAACTTGAAGAAGACGATTTCCGAAGAGTCGAAGGCAGAAATCGAAACCGCTCTCTCTGCTTCCGACAAGCTGGCGAGAGAGTCCGCTCTCTCCGACCTCGTGAAGGAGCTCGTCGCCAAGTACTCGCCGCGATACGAAGATCAGCCGGAACTGCTTGCGCAGCTTGCTGAGGCAGTTGACGGTGCGGTTAAGGGCACGATCCGACGACGAATTCTCGAAGAGAACCATCGCCCGGACGGTCGTGGTCTCGAAGACATCCGACCGCTGGAAGCAGTGGCTGGGCTCCTGCCGAAGGTCCACGGCTCCGGCCTCTTCACTCGCGGCCAGACCCAGGTAATGACGGTTGTCACCCTTGGCTTGCCAGGCGACGCGCAGACGCTCGATGGACTTGAAGTGGAAGAGCCGAAGCGCTACATGCACTTCTACAACTTCCCGCCGTACTCGGTTGGCGAATGCCGCCCGATGCGAGCCCCGGGTCGCCGAGAGATCGGCCACGGCGCGCTTGCTGAGCGCGCGCTCCGCTCGGTGATTCCTCTGGATGATCCGAACTTCCCGTACACCCTGCTTCTTATCAGCGAAGTGCTTGAGTCGAACGGTTCCACCTCCATGGCATCCGTATGCGGCTCTACCCTCGCACTAATGGATGCCGGTGTGCAGATCAAGGCGCCGGTTGCCGGAATCGCTATGGGCCTGATGTCCGACGGCAAGACCTACAAGGTTCTGACCGACATCCAGGGCATGGAAGACTTCTGCGGAGACATGGACTTCAAGGTAGCCGGTACCCGAGAAGGCATCACCGCCCTCCAGCTCGATACAAAGCTGGATGGTATTCCTGATGAGGTTCTTTCTCAGGCGCTTCAGCAGGCAAAGCGAGCACGGTTTGCGATCCTCGATGTGATTGAGGCTGAGATTCCTGCCCCGCGATCCGATTACGCAGACACAGCTCCGCGAGTCACCACCATCCAGATCAATCCGGAAAAGATTGGCGCAGTCATCGGCCCGGGAGGCGCGACGATCAAGAAGATCGTTGCCGAATCCGGCGCTTCGGTGGACATCCAGCAGGATGGCCGCGTATTGATCGGCGCAACCGATGGCGAATCCGCTCAGAAGGCGATCTCCATGGTGAAGGCGCTGACCGACGAAGTGAAGGTTGGCGACGAGTTCAGCGGAAAGGTAACCCGACTGATGGGCCGTGGCGCGATGGTGGAGTACATCCCTGGTCGCGAAGGTCTTGTCCCTGTCGAGTATCTGTGCGCCACGCCAGTTCGACGGCCGGACGACGTGGTGAACGTCGGCGACGAAATCAACGTGAAGGTCTACGAAGTCGATTCGATGGGCCGCATCAACCTCACCGCACTGGGTATTGCGCAGTCGCTTCCGAGCCTTGCCGGCAACGAAGCCGCTGACCACAACGCAGCTCCCCGCCCGATGGGCGGTGGCGGCCGAGGCGGAGATCGCGGAGGCCGTGGCGGCGACCGTGATCGAGGCGGACGCGGTGGCGGACGAGATCGAGACCGTGGTGGCCGAGGCGGCGATCGCGGTGGCGACCGTGGAGGAGACCGAGGCGGCAGAGATCGAGATCGTGGTTCCTACGGCGATGATCGAGGTCCTCGAGAGTCGACGGCGGCAGTAATCGAAGATCGCCCGGTGGAAACTCCGGATGCGTTCCCGAAGCGTGAGCGAAGCGAAGACGAGGAATCAGTAAATGCTCGATTCCGACCGCGTCGCTAACGTTCCACCCCGATTGTAACCCTGCAGGGGACGGCGCTTGAGCGCCGTCCCCTGTACACTTTGTGAATGCTCAAAATTCGGCCAGCGGCCCGCGAAGACACTGCAACGATCCTGGATTTAATCCGGGAGCTGGCGGAATATGAGAGGCTTGCCCATGAGGTCACCGCTACCGACCAGATGCTTGCCGAATGCCTGTTTGGCGCGCGTCCAACCGCCGAATCAGTCGTAGCCGAATGGGAGGGCCAGATTGTCGGCTTCGCCCTTTTCTTCACGAACTTCTCCACCTTCCTCGCCAAGCCTGGTCTCTATCTGGAAGACCTGTACGTAAAGCCTTCCGCGCGGGGGCAGGGCATTGGTAAGGCATTGCTCATTCACCTGGCGGGATTAGCCATTGAGCGCGACTACGGACGCTTTGAATGGGCGGTGCTGGACTGGAACGAGCCCGCGCTGGAGTTCTATGCCGCGCACGGGGCAGTGATGATGCACGATTGGCGTCTGCATCGCGTTTCCGGCCAGGCTCTGCACAAGCTAGCCGAAGAGCAAAGCGTTGCTACAGTAAACTAGGCGCATGAACGATGGATTGCAGTCCTGGTTGGGTGCGCAGATTGACGGTCTGAAGCGGGATAACCTCTACAAGGTTCCTAAGATTCTGGAGTCTGCTGCTGGCGGCAGAGTCCGCATGAATGGCAAAGAGGTTGTCAACTTGGCCAGCAACAACTACCTTGGCCTTGCCAACCACCCGAAGGTCCGGCAGGCAGCCATTGATGCAATTGAGAAGTGGGGCGTCGGTGCAGGCGCGGTGCGATGGATCGGCGGCACCATGTCCGTTCACCAAGAACTCGAAGAGCGCCTTGCCAAGTTTAAGCATGTTGAGGCAGTGCTCGTGTTCACGAGCGGCTTTACCGCCAACTCCGGCTGCATCCCGGCCGTTCTCACCGACAAGGACGTCGTGATTTCCGACGAGCTCAACCATGCGTCGATTATCGACGGCGTTCGCCTAAGCCCGGCGAGATACAAGAAGTCGGAAGGATATGTATATAGCCATAAAGATATGACTCATCTGGAGTCAATTCTCAAGAACACCCAAAGTTTTGAGAAGCGGATGATCATAACCGACGGCGTTTTCAGCATGGATGGCGACATCGCCCCGCTTCCAGACATCGTCAAGCTGGCCGAGCAGTACAACGCCTTCGTGATGGTGGATGACGCCCACGCGAGCGGCGTCCTCGGCAAGAATGGAGCGGGCAGCACCAGCCATTTCAATTTGTATGGAAGGGTAGATATCCAACTTGGCACCCTCTCAAAGGCGCTCGGAGTCGTGGGCGGATACATCGCCGGCTCCGCGTTGCTTAAGGACTGGCTGATCAACCGCGGTCGCCCCTATCTGTTCTCCACCGCTCACCCGCCGATGGTTGCGGCGGCCCTGATTGCCGCCCTGGATGTGATGGAGACCGACCCCGAGCCAATGCGAAGGCTGTGGGATAACACCAAGCGTTGGAAGGCGATGTTGCAGGCCGAAGGCTTTGACACGATGGGCAGCGAAACCCCCATCACTCCGGTCTACATCGGTGATGAGGGTGAAGCGCAAGCTTTTGAAAGAGCGCTGTGGGATGCCGGGGTTTATGCAATCTGCATCGTCTACCCAACCGTGGCCAAGGGCAAGTCTCGCATTCGCACGATGCCGAGCGCGGCCCACACCGATGAAGACCTTGATTTCGCTCTGAAAGCCTTTATCAAGGCAAGAGAGCAGACCCACGTGGCCTCGGTTCACTAGCTATGACCTCTGAACTTCTAACCTTCCCTATTCGGGGGCGCAAGCTCTCCATGTCCGTCGAAGTGCGGAAGACCCTCTTTCGGGAGCAATCAGCGTTCCAGGAAATCGAGATCATAGATACCGAAGTCTTCGGCAGAGCCCTGCTCCTGGATCGCCACATCCAGCTCACCGAGCTTGACGAAGAGGCGTACCACGAATGCCTTGTCGATATCCCCATGCTCTCACTAAGCGCGCCAAAGCGCGCGCTGATCGTCGGCGGCGGTGACGGCGGGGTACTGCGGCAGCTCTGCCGCCATTCTTCGCTGGAGCGAATCGACATGGTGGAGATCGACCAGATGGTCATCGACGCCTGCGAGAAGCATTTCCCCATTTCGAAAGGAGCCTTCCAAGATAAGCGCCTTAGCCTCCACGTTGAGGACGCCTTCCAGTTCGTGAAGCGGGCTGAGCAGCCCTACGACCTCATCGTGATGGACAGCACCGACACCTACGAGGGCGAGGACGGCGCGCTTAGCGAGCAGCTCTTCACCGAATCCTTCTACCGAGACTGTGCGCGACTGCTCAAACCCGAAGGCCTGCTCGTCACCCAAGCCGACAACCTGCTTTTCTGCCCTTACTCGCTTGATGAGATCCGGGCCCAATATGGCCGCGTTTTCCCGCACGTGCAGTCGTATTGGGGCATCGTGCCTTCCTTCGGCGGATTCAGCGGTTTCTGCGTCGCTTCGCATGGCGTCAAGTTGGCCGCTTCACCCGATTTTGGCCGGGTGAAGCTGACCTACTTGAACACACAAACCTACAACCTGGCGTTCCAGCCCCTCCCGTTTGCCAAGCTCTAGGCGACCTCGCGACCCTAAAGGGTCGCGAGAATCCGCAGATACGTGTCGTACCTCTCCGCCGCCAGCGTTCCGTTATCCACGGCTGCTTTGACGGCGCAGCCAGGTTCCTGAAGGTGACGGCAATCCGAAAATCGGCAACGTCCCGCTTCCAGGAAATCCGGGAAATACCACGGCAACTCCTCCTTATCCATCTTCCAAAGCCCGAAGCTGCGGATACCGGGAGTATCGATGACCCGCGTGTCGTTCGGCAGCTCCCAGAGGGTGGAGCGGGTGGTGGTGTGAGTGCCACGCCCGTAACCTTCGCTCACGTCGCCCACCTGCAAACCCAGATCGGGCCGCAGCATGTTAAGAAGCGAGGACTTCCCGACTCCTGAATGGCCGACGAACGCAGATTGCTTGCCCTGAAGCACTTCCAGAAGGCGCTCCTTACCCAGCCCTTGCCCTGCAGAGCATTCCACAACCGGTACTCCCATCTTGCGATAAGGATCGAGCAAACGCAGGTCCTGTCGCAACGCTTCTTCGCTCTCGTGAAGGTCGATCTTGTTCACCGCAATCGCCGGCCGGGCGCCACCCTTCTGGATAGCGATGAGATATCGATCCACCAGCCTTGGATGCAGCGGCGGTGCAACTACGGAGACCACGATCACCACGCAATCAACATTGGCAACAATCACGCGCTCCATGCTTCCATTGCCCGCATCGGGCCTTGAGAGCTTGGTGCGCCGCGCGGCTACGCCCATTACCACGCGATCCACCCCTTTGGTCTCGAGGTAGACCTCGTCGCCAACGGCAAGCTCGGACTTCTGCTTACTCGCCAGATCAGGCGAGACGCGGCAGGTGTAAGTCTCCCCTTCCAGCTTCACCAGGCAGCTTCGAGGGCCGATGGAGAGCACCTTGGCGGTAGGGCCGCTGCGGACCGCCGTTCCAGGTTCTTCTTGCACCAGCAGCCAAAGCGCTTCGTCCATCGAGTTCGACTTGCGCACTCGAACGGGCGCGGCGAAGTCACCATCATCATCGAGTTCAACGTGGCGTTGTCGCGACACCGGTCGGAGGGTCTTCTTTACAAGCGAGGCGCGCTTCATCAGGCGTCGCCGATCATTGGAATCCATTTCAGCCAGCTTCTTAGCCAGCAGCTTTCGTTCGTTATCTGTCATTTCGGGTTAATTCGTTCTGAAGGCAGTCAGGCGCACGGGTGTGCGCGAAAACGACGCTAAGGAACGCTTGCCGGGGGCTACCGGCAACCCGAAAATGGGTTAAGCGAGAGAGCCGGAGGCAAGCGGGCGGGTTAGAGCAAGGACTTTACGCATTGTTTTGTTGACCTCCGAGTGGATTTGCTCCCGAATTATAACACGAGAGAGCTCAAAAAGCAAAAGGAGCTAGCCCTTCGGCTAGCTCCAAAGCTGTAAGCAAGAGGCGATCAGCGCTTAACGAACTGGAAGCCACGTCGGGCCTTCTTGCGTCCGTACTTCTTGCGCTCCTTAACTCGCGCATCGCGGGTCAGGAAGCCGCCGCTCTTAAGGCCGCCGCGAAGCTCGGTATCGTACTCGATCAGCGCGCGGGAGATACCAAGGCGAACTGCGCCAGCCTGGCCGGTGATGCCGCCGCCCTTAGCGGTAGCAACCACGTCGAAATTCGTTTCCATACCCAGATGGACCAGCGGGCTCTTCACAAGGATTTCGAGCACGGGACGACCGAGGTAGTGCTTCATGTCCCGACCGTTGATCTGGATATTGCCCTCACCCGGCTTCAGCCAAACGCGAGCGATTGCGCTCTTGCGTCGGCCAGTGCCGTAGGGTCTCTTGACTGCTGTTGCTTGCCTTGCCATGCTTACTTCTTAACTTCCTTCTTTACGTTGTATTCAATTGGCTTCTGAGCGCCGTGCGGATGCTCCGAGCCTGCATAAACCTTTAGCTTCTTGAAAACCTGGTGCCCAAGCTTGGTCTTGGGGGTCATGCCCCAAATCACCTTCTCAACCAGCTTCACGGGATTCTCTTCCAGGAGCTTGCCGCGGGAGATATTGCGCAAGCCGCCCGGCCAGCCGGTGTGCCAGTAGATCAACTCTTCGCCCTTGCGGCCGGTTAGGATCACCTTCTCGGCATTGATCACTACTACGAAGTCGCCCGTGTCGGCATTGTAAGCGAAGTTCGTCTTGTGCTTGCCGCGAAGCAATTGGGCTACCTGAGCAGCCAAGCGGCCCACGGGAATTCCCGTGGCATCCACGATGTACCACTTGCGCTCAATTTCGCCCTGTTTAACCGTTGTTGTTCGATTCATTCCTTTTCCTCTACCAGCCTTGCGGCCTTCAAACTTTTCTATTCATCAAAAGAAGCATTCTTTCTGTTGTCTCTCGGATGGCGTCCGTACCTGATCTTCTTCAGGCAAAGCCCCTTAGCGGGAAGCACTACTGGAAGTTTCGTGTGCTTTCGCTTTGCGGTTAGAAGATCGCCCACTTCATGGATTGGCCTTTGGCCCTTTCCAACTTCGAAAAGCGCTCCTGCCATTCGCCTCATCATCCCGCGTAAGAACGCTGTTCCTACGATATCGATCCAAATCTCGTCTCGATGCTGCGAAACGCTGACAGATCTCATATCCCGCACCGTGTTCTCAACGCTTGGGTCCAGTTCCTCAGTGTAAGCGCGGTAATCGTGCTTGCCCACTAGAAACTTGGCTGCCTGCTGCATCGCATTTAAATCCAATTCGCGATGAGTCTCGCTCACGAACCGCGTTCGAAAGGGATCTATCGTTCCGCAAAGGATTCGATATCGATAGAATCGATCTCTTGCGCAGAACCGGCTATTGAACTCATCAGGAACATCCTGCGACCTCAAAACCCGTAGGTCTCTCGGCAGGATATCGTTCAGCGCCCTCAGCCACATTTCTGTTTGCTCAACTTCGGTATCGAAGTGACAAACTTGGCCTTCGGCATGAGCTCCCGAATCGGTTCGGCTGGCTCCATCCAGTTGTGCGTCTTCTCCGGAGACACGCCGTATTGCTTCTTTCAATGTGCCCTGAACAGTTCTCTGTCCAGTTTGCGCGGCCCAGCCGCGAAAATCAGTTCCGTCGTATGCGACGGTCAGCTTAACTCTTCTTCTTCTTTTCCGGGGCGTCTGTGACAAGCTCAAGCACCGCCGTCGGAGCGCCATCGCCGCGTCGCGGACCCGTTCGGGTCAGCCGCGTGTAGCCGCCGTTTCGATTCTTGTATCGCGGAGCGATCTCATCGAAGAGATGCTTCACGAGGTCTTCGCCGTTAATCAAGCTTCGGCTGATGAGAATCTGCTTTCGCTCGATCGGAGTCTTGCCCGCAAGCTGCTTTTCGGGAAGACGAGTGTTGGAGGCGCTGTGGCCAACCAGAACCCGGCGGGTTCGGCGGCGCGCTTCCAGCGAATCGTCCTTCGCGGTGGTGATCAGCTTCTCAACAAGCCGCTGAAGCTCCTTAGCACGTCCGTACGATGTGCGAACGTAGCCGTGGCGAATAAATTGCCGCTGAAGGTTGACGAGCAACGCTCGGCGTTGATCCGAGGGCAATCCTAGCTTTCTATGGTCAATCTTATGATTCATTAATAATCCTCGTCGTCGTCATCAAGCAGGTCAACCGCTCGGTAGCCACCCTTCGGCGGCTTCAGTTCCAGGCCGTGCTCTCGCAGCTTGTCGCGCACTTCAACCAACGACTTCTTGCCAAAGCCGCGGATGCTGGTGAGATCCGATTCGGTGGCGATTGCCAACGCTTTCAAATTAAGCAGACCCGCTCGGCGAAGGCAGTTGAACGTTCTCTGCGAGAAGTCAAGCTCTTCGATGCGGATGTCCGGAACGTTCTTCACATCGTCGGTGTATTCGGTCTCGTCGCCGAGGTCGGCCTCAAAGCCGGCCGCGCCGAGATCGAAGAACATTCGGAAATACTTGTCAAGGATGTGAGCGGACTGGCTCACGGCGTCGTTCGGTCGAATCGCGCCGTTGGTCCAGATGTCCATCACAAGCCGCTCATAGTCCGTGCGCATTCCAACGCGGGTGGATTCGACGGTGTAGTTCACCTTCTTCACCGGCGTGTACTGAGCGCCGCAAGGAATAACGCCGATCATGCCGCGATACTTCTCTTGCTTATCCGGAGCGGTGTAGCCAACGCCCCAGCCAACGTACATCTCCATGGAGAGAGTGGCCTTCGCGTCGCTAATCGTTGCGATGTAAACCTCAGGGTTCACCACTTCCACGCCCGGGGGGCACTGGATGTCGGCGCCCGTCACTCGGCCAGGACCGGTTACTTCGATGCGAAGCGTCTGGTCGTCGGGGGCAGTGTTGCCTTCGAACTCAAACCGGATGGCAATATCCTTAAGGTTGAGCAGAAGCTGGGTGGTGTCTTCTTTCACGCCAGGAATCGGCGCGAACTCATGGAATACCTTGTCGATGCGGACGGCGCTGATGCCTACGCCCTGGATGGACGAGAGCAACACACGGCGCAGCGCATTTCCAATGGTCGAACCGTAACCGCGCTCAAGCGGTTCCAGAACGAACTTTCCATATTCCTGATTCAGATCGAGAGTAGAAATGTGCGGCATAGGTTTCTTCTTTAATACGAAAACTTAGACTCGGCGTCGCTTCGGCGGTCGGCAGCCGTTGTGCGGAACCGCAGTGATGTCGCAGATACCGGTGACTTCCAGCCCGCTGGCAGAAAGCGAGCGGATAGCGGTCTCTCGGCCGCCTCCTGGTCCGCGAACGAAAACTTCGATCTTACGAAGGCCATGCTCCTGGGCTGCTCGGCTTGCCTTTTCAGCAGCGACTTGAGCGGCGAACGGCGTACCTTTGCGGCTTCCCTTGAAGTTGCACGCGCCGGCGCTGCAAGCAGCGATCGCGTTACCCTGCGGATCAGTAATCGTAATGATCGTGTTGTTGAAGGTGGCGTATATGTGCGCCGCTCCAGCAGGAATATTCTTCTTCTCTTTGACTTTGCCTTTAACTTGCTTTCTTGCCATGGGTGGTTACGCCTTACTTCTTAGCCTTCTTCTTACCGGCAACCGTCTTAGCCGGACCCTTTCGAGTTCGGGCATTGCTGCGAGTGCGCTGGCCGCGGGTCGGAAGACCTCGGCGGTGCCGAACGCCGCGATAGCAGTTGATTTCGATGAGGCGGCGGATATTGCCCTGAACCTCGCGGCGAAGGTCGCCTTCAACCTGGAAATCGCTTTCAATAATGGTGCGGAGATGCGCAACATCCTGATCGGAAAGGTCCTTCACCTTGGTGCGGGGGTCAACGCCCGCCTTCTCGATGATTTCGGCTGCGTTCTTGCGGCCGATTCCGTACAGGATGGGCAAGGCGTAAAGAATAGCCTTGTCGCGTGGAAGATCAATACCTGAAATTCGTGCCATGCTTGTTTGCTTTCTCCGTCAGATCAGCCTTGGCGTTGCTTATGCTTGGCGTTCACACAAATCACCCGCACAACTCCCTTGCGCTTGATGATCTTGCACTTGTCGCACATCTTTTTGACGCTGGCTCTAACTTTCATCTCCGTTTTTGTTCTCCGATCCGTCTTAGCAACTGAAGCAGGTCCGTCCGGACCCGTTAACGCGTTGCGCTGTCTGACGCAAGAGCGGATTATACCCACGTTGAATTCTGATTGCGCCAGTTCTGAAAGGGAATTTCGCCATCAGAGCCTCGGCAGCCGCGAAAAGCATTTCTACGCGCTGGTCCCAAACGCAACGATCTCTTAACAGCGTCCTCTGTATGATATTGGATGTGCCTGCAAATGTGCTGGCCTGGAGAATGAAATGCCTAAAGTTAATCACTTTGAAATTCCTGCAGATGACACCTCGCGAGCAACCGAGTTCTATAAGAACGTCTTTGGCTGGCAGTTCCAGCAGTGGGGCGATCAGCCTTACTTCCTGACCCGAGCAGGCGATGATGACGAGCCCGGCGCTGGCGGCGCGATCACGACGCGAAGCGAAACGAACAAGTACCCTGTGCTGGTTCTGAACGTTGCCAACATCGATGAGTCAATCAAGCAGATCGGAACGAAGGGCGGCAAAATCGTGATGGATAAGATGCCGATTCCGACGATGGGATGGTTTGCCTACTTCACGGACACGGAAGGCAACACCATGGGCGTGTTCCAAATGGATCCAACCGCGCCGGACAGCGAATCCGCAATCAGCGAAACCGCAAGCGTTTAGCTTCTACTTGAAGCGATAGGTGATGCGGCCCAGCGTGAGATCGTAAGGCGAAACCTCAACTCTCACACGGTCGCCAGGCAGGATGCGGATGTAATGCATTCGCATCTTGCCGCTAACATGAGCGAGCAATTCCATGCCGCCTTCATCCAGCTTGACTCGAAATCGGGCGTTCGGGAGGTTCTCAGTGACCACTCCATCGAGCTCTATGCCCTTTTCCTTGTCCAGTTCCTTATTGTGAATCTTGCGTCTCGCCATATTGGGTTGGTGCTATTAGTTTAGCCGAATTGGCCGGGCTCCATGAAACTCAGCGGTAAACTCGACCCATGCCTTCGGTCGATGTATCGATCCTGATCAACGCTCCCGTTGAAACCGTCTACGCGATTGCGAAAGACAGCCGTTCCTTCCCCGACTTCATGAAAGATGTCCAGTCGGTGACCCCGATCGAGGAAGACGGCAACCGCTTCGTCGCCGAATGGGTAGGTCTCATCCCTCAGTTCATGCTGAAAGTTCGCTGGACTCAGGAAGACCTTTGGAACGATGCCGAGCACTCCTGCCACTTCCGGCAGCTAAAGGGCGATTACGACAAACTGGAAGGAACCTGGCATTTCACCGCCCAGGATGGCGGAACGATGTTCGTCACCCATCTGGATTACGAATACAACGTGCCCACGCTTGGCGCGCTCGTGAAGAAGGTCATCCACACCATCGTGGTTAAGAACCTGGACGGCATCAATCAGGCGATCAAGAACCGAGCGGAGTCCCAGGTCGCTGCTTCTCGCTGATCGCTTCTAGAAATCGATCCAGCGCCGCGAAGTACCGAACCGGGTCGGTCCACCGCCCCTCGGCGTGACCCGCGCCCGGGAACCATTCCACCGTCGCTTCGCCTTTGCAAGCCGCCAAATTCTCCCGGCATTGATCGGGTGTCGCTAGCGGATCGCAGTCCCCGTGGATAAACATCACCGGACCCTCAAACTGCGATAAGGCCGCCGTAACATCCACCGTTCGCGGATTGATACCAGTCAGAAGCCGAGAGAAAACGATAACTGGCTTGCAAAACCAGAAAGCGAACTCCCCGCCGACAAACCGCCACCAACCCGGCACCGCAACCGCCAGGTTCGAATAAGCGCCGTCAAGAACCAGCGCTTCCGCTAGCGAGGCGTCCCGACCACACGCCAAAGCCCCCGCCGCCGCGCCCATGCTGCTGCCGATAACCATGATCTTCGCGCCAGGCGCCTTGGCGCGAACCCAGCGGCAAGCCGCAACCACGTCCGCCATTTCATCCAAGCCGATCGTGCAGCGCCGGCCCCGGCTCCGCCCGTGGCACCGAAAATCAAAGAGCAAACACGGCAAGCCCTTCCTATTCAAATATGCGGCGGTGCCGGAAAGCTCAGACCGGTTCATCAAATATCCGTGAGCCAAAACCGCAACCCATTCTTTGCTTTCGCCGGGAATCCACCAAGTTGCAAGCGAAACGCCGTCATCCGTCACCAGTTCGACATCCTCCTGCTGGGTTCCCAGATAGCCGGGCGAGAGGAACAACGGAGTGCGGACCGGATGCAGCGTCAGCCAGGAAATCCCGGCTTGCATCAGCAAGTAAATAACGACGATTGCGGCAATTAGCCAGATGACGAAGATGATCAAGACCTCCCGAGCCGAGCGTTTTTATCGTGCTTTCCTGAATAATAGAGGTCCGACATGTTCGCGCTTAACTTTTATTCTGATCTGTATGGCGATGTCCTACGCAATCACCGCAAAACGGTTTCTATCCGCCTCGGCGATAAGCGAGAGAAATATCACGAAGGCAGCATTGTGTGGGTCACCATCGGTCCCCGCTTTGGCCGCCGCCAAAAGCTTTACTCTGCGATCCTGGACCGCGTAGAAGTCAAGAAGGTCAGCGAGCTATCGCCGCGCGATATCGAGCGCGAGAACCCCGAATTCCGAACCCAGAACGACGTGCTGGAAATGCTCTCCCGCATTTACGGCAACCTGATCACGCCTGAGCACACCGTCACCGTGGTCTATTTCAGCCGGGTGGATGAGTAATGGCCCGCTCCGTTTCTGAAGAAGCCGACGCCCTGCTGGATCAAGAAATCAAAGTCCTGGACAAGGGCTTCGTCCGCCTCGTCGATTACGTCGGCAACGATCAGCGCATCGTTCAATCAGCCCGAGTCTCCTACGGCGCGGGCACCAAAACGGTGCGCGAAGACCGCGGACTGATCCACTACCTCATCCGCAATTGGCACACTTCGCCCTTTGAACAGGTCAGCCTGACTTTCCACTGCAAAATGCCTATCTTCGTGGCCCGGCAGTGGGTGCGCCACCGTACGGCCAAATTAAACGAAATCTCGGGCCGCTACTCGGTGATGCGCGACGAGTTTTATCTGCCTGATCTGGACCAGATTCGCTTCCAAAGCGCCCGCAACAAGCAGGGCCGCGCAGATGAGCCCCTCCCCACCGACGACGCTGCCAAGGTTCTCAAGCAGATGGAGGACGAGCAAAAGGCGCTCTACCAAGGCTACGAGAGCCTGCTGGAGCAGGGCGTCGCCCGCGAGCTTGCCCGTGTGAACCTACCGAACTCGCTTTACACCGAGTGGTACTGGACCATCGACCTTCACAACCTGTTCCACTTCCTGCGGCTGCGGCTAGACGCCCACGCCCAATACGAAATCCGCGTTTACGCCGAAGCGCTTGCCAAATGCGCGAAGGCGGTCGCCCCGCTTGCCTACGAGGCGTTCGAGGAACACATCCTCGGCTCCGTCACCTTCAGCCAGAAGGAGTGCCAGGCGCTTGCGCGCCTGCTAAGCGGCAAGGATGCCGGACTTGAGGGCCGCCCGCTTCTCATCTTCGAAGAAAAGCTGGAGAAGATGCGCGAGGCAATGCCCGCAGAAGCACCGGAAGAGTTCGTTCCCCAAGGCTAACCGAACCTACCGGGTGGGCAATACGTCTAGGGAAATCAGGCGAATCTGCCACAATTACGACTAGACGACTTATGCTCGCCAGGTTCAAAGCTGCCATCTTCTTACTTGCCCCCCTCTCAGCAGGCTCCTTGCATGCGGAGAAGATCGTGCTTGGCAAGCTTGGCCAGACTCTGAAGCCGACCTTTATCTACTCCCGCCAGACCACAAAGTCGCGGGTGTATTACAAGCTGAAGTCTTACGAGTATGTGGTGGTGCGCCAGGCTCCGAATTCCAACTGGGCGGGAATCCTGCTCAGTAATGGCGCGGAGGGCTATGTGCCCGTGCAAACGGTGGCAACGCTTCCCTACCAAGTCACGTCCGAAAAGCCGGTTGCGCCAGCGCCGGGAGTGTCCACCCGCATGAATTACGGCGCGGGTTCTCGCGCCGGGTATCAGGTTGCAAGCCGGGCTCTTGAGTATGTGGGCCAGGTTCAGTACAAGTGGGGCGGCGAGTCGCTGACGAACGGCATCGACTGCTCTGGCTTTGTCAAGAAGATGTACGGCCAGGTTGCTGGCGTCGATCTGCCCCGAACCGCCGCCGAGCAGGCGCTGGTCGGCATGGCGATCACCCGCAAAGAGGATTTGCAGGCGGGCGATCGGCTCTACTTCTGGGACTCGAAGCGCGGCAAGATCGGCCACACCGGGATCTATTTGGGCAACGGCTACTTCGTCCACTCCAGCCACGGCCACAACGGGGTCAGCACGGACGACCTCCGCGAGAATCGCTGGAGCCGCATTCTAGTCGCCGCTCGGCGCTAGTTAACTATTTCCCAACTGCGTAGAAAAAGTTGTCCTCGCTGCCGAAGTACAGCACACTGTTGTGGATAATCGCTCCGCCGACTATCCGCTCATCGGTGGCAAAGCCGCCGATTAGCTTGCCCGTTCCCGCGTTGAGAAGCAGCATCGTTCCGTAGAAGTCACCCGCAGCGAGGAAGTCGCCAAAGATGTTGGGCGAGCTGAGAAAATTCGATGCGCCGGGCGAAGCGGTCTTCCACTTGAGCGCGCCATCTGCGGCGGAATAGGCGCGAATATCGTGCGCGTCAGAGGTCGTTACGATGACAAGGTCCTTGTAAGCGGCTGGGCCACCGATGATCCACGATCCGTTATCAGCTTGCGACATCCACACCTTGGCCCCGGTCTTTGCATCCAGGGCGTACAGTCCCGAATCTCGCGAGCCGAAGTAAACCATCCCATTCGAAACCATCGGTGACGACTGGATTTCGCCCATCGGGAAATACTCGTTGCCGGTCGTCTTGAATTTCCATTTCAGGCTGCCGTCTTCCGCGTTCAGGCAATAGAGGTTCCCATCCATGCTGCCCAGGAAAACCGCGCCATCGGCATAAGCCGGGGTCGCTCGAATTCGGCCCTTGGTGGCAAAGGTCCACTTCACCCTGCCGGACGAGATATCGATAGCGCGGAGTATGCCGTCTCCCGCGCCGAAGTAAGCGGTATCGCCCTCGACCACCGCCGACGAGTGCTCGTACTCCCACATCCCGCTAGACATGATCTTTGGGTTCGCGGGAATTGGCTCGCCAAGCGGTAAGCGCCACTTCTCCTTGCCCTTCAGGTCGAGCGCGATGAAGAATTTGTCGCCTGCCTCGAACAGTATTCGGCCCTTGGTAATTGCCGCCGAGCTCTCCACTGGGCCGGGCGCGCTGTAATCCCACGCCTTCTTGCCGGTCGCCTCATCCAGGGCGTAGAAGCGGGCGTCGTCGCTCCCGAAATAAATTCGACCGTCGAGGATCGCCGGAGTTGAGCGGACCTTGCCGCCGGTTTCGAATTTCCACTTCAGTTTCCCAACCGGTCGGCCGCTTGCCGGATACGCGCCGGTGTGAGCGGCATCGCCCCGGAACATGATCGGCGTCTGGTCTGCAAACAAGGCAGCCGCCGCAAGCGGCAGGAGCAAAGAGAGGTTGGCCCGGAAAGTCATGTTCGGATTATGGAAGTGCGACTCCTGAAGTGAAACCCACAGTCGGCGTTTTCCAAAGGATCACAGGTCTTTGAAATTCCAACTTGGACGAGACTACAGTTTGAACTCGTCCAGCCGTTAGAACCCAAGCCCAGGAGTCCGCACCGACTCCCAAAGAACTTCTGGATTTGCTGCCCGCAGAGCATCGGCGTAATCACTTCGCGCCACGAGAACATAGGTCGAGGGTAGCAAGCCACTGGGCAAGATGAGCGGAGTTGCAGCCCGGCAACAGCCGACACCCCGAAGCCTTCTAAAAATTAGCTTGCCAAGCGGCGGCTCAAAAACGAATGCAGCAACAAGAGAAAGTAAAGGCGGCGTCCAAGACGACTCGTTTAGTGCGTTGAAGCCTATGTAGCGCAACCAGTAATAAGCTAGAACAAACTCCACGAGAACATATATGGCGCCAAATGCGAAGAAACACCACAGCTTCTCCGCCCGCTCGTGCTCCAAGCACTGGCTGCAGTAGGGGACTTCAAAGTGTCTGACCTTTTTGATCGTATCGGTTGCGTTACCGCAGCATGGGCATATCCGAGGGAACTTCAGGCCCCGAAGCGCCTTAGCTGAGAGTTTGAAGGTGAAAAACCTCTTGATCTCTGGATACATATCAAAAGCCAGACCTAGACGTCATAAAGCGTGGCAAGACGTTTCAACCATTCGGACCAGTAACCCGATCCTCGTGCCCTATCTTATCACTACAGGCTGCTAAACGCGGTCTCTTCCGAATTCGCCAGCTTCAGCAGATACTTGCCGTACCCATTTCCGCTCAGGTCATTTCCAAGATGAGTCAGCTCGGAGCGAGAGATCCACTGCTGCCGATAGGCGATCTCTTCCGGGCAGGCGATCATGAAGCCCTGCCGCGATTCCACCGTCTGCACGAAGTTCGCCGCATGAAGCAGGTCCTCGTGGCGGCCGGTATCCAGCCAAGCATAGCCGCGACCAAGAATCTGCACGCTCAGGTTCCCCTGCTCAAGATAGAGCCGATTCAAATCCGTGATCTCAAGCTGACCCCGAGCGGAGGGCTTCAGCGATTTCGCCAGCGAAACCACCTGCTGGTCGTAAAAATAGAGCCCTGTCACCGCGTAATTGGAGCGCGGATTTGCCGGTTTCTCCTCCAGCGAAATCGCCCTGCCATCGCGGTCGAACTCCACCACGCCATACTCGCGGGCGTCGTCCACGTGATACGCAAACACCACCGCGCCCTCGTCCAGCATCGCCGCCTGCTGCACATGCTGCTGCAAGCCGTGGCCGTAAAAAATGTTGTCGCCAAGAATCAGCGCGCACCCATCGCCCGCCACGAACTCCTCTCCAACCAGGAACGCCTGGGCGAGTCCGCCGGGATCGGGCTGCACCACCCATGTGATCTTAATTCCCCACTGCGAGCCGTCTCCCAGCAGCTTCTTGAACGCCGCCTGATCGTCGGGCGCGGTGATCATGCAGATTTCGCGGATGCCGCCAAGCATCAGTACACTTAGCGGGTAGTAGATCATCGGCTTGTTGTAGACGGGCATCAATTGCTTGCTCACCGCCTTGGTGAGCGGATAAAGGCGTGTGCCGAGTCCGCCTGCCAGGATAATGCCCTTCTTAACCATCGCTGAAAATCCTACCTAGTTCGTTGCCGATTCCTGAGGCGTCGCCTCGTGAACATGATTCCTTGCCCTGCGCTTCAGCAGCCAACGAGCAATAAGCGCCACCAGCACCAGCAGCACCAGCCCGTCCACGATCTTGCCGTACTTCTCGACTTCCTTCCATCGCGAACCCAGGAAGAACCCGACCGCGGTCCAGGCGTAGCACCAAGGCAGCGAGCCGAGAAAGGCGTAGACCATAAAGCGCTTGAAATCCGCGCGGTAGATGCCTGCCGGGAAGCTGACCACGCTGCGCACAAACGGCACGAACCGACCCCAGAGCGTGAGGTTCAAACCGTACTTGTTGAACCACACCTCTGCGTGCGCGATCTCGGCTGGCCGCATCAGCAAGTATCGACCGTACTTCTGAAGCCCTTGCGGCCCGAGCGCCGAACCGAGCTTGTAGCTTGCCGCCGAACCAACCAGGCAGCCAAGAGTCGCGGTTAGGGCGGCGGCGTGGAAATTAAGCTGATTCTCCTGCGCGAGAATTCCCGAGAAAATGCTGACGACCTCGCTAGGAATAGGAATATTGCAGCAACTGAGGGCGGTAAGAAAGATGATGCCGGGATAGCCCAGCGTCGAAATAACGTGCTCACACCATAGCTTGATCGCCTCGAGAATGCCCACTGAGGACCCATTATGACGGCTAGGGCAGCTTCTTAGCTAACGATTGAATTGCCGCGTCGCTTGGGAAAGCCTGGCGAAGCCGTGTGATAGCATCCAGCTCCACTTGTCGCCACGGCTCGTGCGGCGGCTTGGGCAGCTTGGCGGCAAAGCCAAGATGATGAGCGGCTTCAAAGTGCCGCTCCGCCCGCAGGTGTAGATCCGCCAGCAGGATGCGCGCCATCAGGAAGTCCTCGTGGCGGATGGCCTCATCCAGCAGGTGCACGGCATCCATTTCAAAGCCGAACTCCAGTAGCAGGCAAATGCAATCGGTGAAGTCCTCGTGGCTGAACGCATTCAGCATCGGATGGCCCCCTTCGCCTTCGTAAACCGGCATGTTCAGGAAGGCTTCGGCCTTGAGCATCGGCTCCAACGGAGCGAGGAAATGGGCGTTCAACAGCTCGGGAACCTCTTCGTCCTCGGTTCCTGCCAAGCGCTTGGCCGCCGCCTTCGCCCACCAGAGGAGGGGGTCGTCGCCTTGGTACAGCAGCGCGGTTTCGAAGTGGGCATCTGCCTTCGACCAGTCTTGATCGCGGGCCGCCTCGATGCCCTGCAGGATCGCCGCCAAGCCTCGCAGATGGCCGTGCCGCGCCATCCGGCGCGGATCGATTTCGTGGACGTAATCCACTTTTGGAGCTGGCGTGGATTGGTTTTGAATCTCTTGCTTAGGGGCTTGTGCATCCTGCACCCACTCAACCATCTGCTCGCCCTTCGAATTGATTTGCAGCGCTTTCGGTCTTAGCGCGCCCAGCGGAATTGTGCGCACGGTCTCCGGGCGCAGGTCGACTGCGGCTTCATGCTGTGCGCCATCGGCATCCAGAATTCGAACGGTAGCTTCGGGCAGCGAGCGGTGAGCCTGAATTCGCAGGGTGTCTTCCCTCATCGACATCGCCACTAATTCCCCAAAAGCCGCGGGCTCACTGATGCCTGAAACGGCGCGCAGGCTGAGGTTGAAAGAATCGACCTGCCTGGGGGCAAGCTGCCTCGAACCCGAATGGAACGCTATCTTCAATCCGTCAGCGACGGTCACGCGATCATACGGATTGCCAGAGCAATCCCAATGCAACCCGGCATCTCGCGACGGATCAAAGGCAAGAAAATCGTCGCCCGAACCTTCAATTAACAGGCCCTTAAAGCTTGGCAAGACCAGTTCGGGGATGTAAGAAACCGGTTCGAGCGTCCGGTTCAGAACCCTGTATTCAAGTTCAAGCGAAGCCACACCCGGCAGTAACGAAAGCTGCAAGTGATAACTAATTCCCGCCCAGCGGACAAACACCCAGATCGCGCCGAAATCACCTTCATCCTCTGGCGGACGCGAGCTAACCACCACCGAATCCAATGCAGTTTCACCAGCGGGAGTGAGCAGCAAGCCCTCCTCGTCGTGGAAAACATCGATTCCCGTTCGCTTATCGGTCAGCCGGATGATCGCCCCGCTCCACGAGGCGACATGGACCCTCAGATATTCGTTCTCCAGAACCAGGGCGTCGTGCTGAGAGCCCGCCTCTGAGTTCGATGAAATTGTCTCGATGAAGACTTGAACGGGCATGGGACCGCCGACGAGGTTACCTACAAAGGGGTTAAAATCATTCTATGGATCGGCGACTCTCCCCGCTTGGGATATTCCTCAAGTGGCTTGTCGCGCCCGCCGTCCTTGGCCTGCTCGGCTATTTCCTCCTTGGCCCCGCCATCGTCCACCGCTATGCGCCGGATAGCGACGATAAGCCTTTCAAGCAAGCAAACCCAGATAACGAACCCGATAACGGTTCCCACAAATCAAGCGCCAGCGTTGCCCGCCGAAGGGGTGCACCGCGCCATAACCGAGCAGCGCCACCGACGCCCCTAAGCGACGACAACCCCGGCTAAATTCCGAAGAAGCGCCTCGCGTTTTCAGTCGTGAGCCTCGCGCTTTCCTCTTTGCGAATTCCCAGCGCCTGCGCCAATCCCTCGTTCGTGTGGACCAAATACGCAGGCTGGTTGGGCTTGCCGCGATACGGCTGCGGAGGCAGAAACGGGCTATCGGTCTCAAGCAGAATCCGGTCCCTAGGCAGGCTGCGAATTACTTCGCGAAGCTCATCTGCCTTCGGGTAAGTGATCGGCCCATCGACCCCGAAATAGGCATCCATCGCCATCGCGCGGCGAGCGTCTTCAACAGACCCCGCAAAGCAGTGGAATAAATACGGCAGCGTCGGGCGCTTTTCAAGAAGATCGAGCAGATCCGGATACGCCTCCCGGCAGTGAAACACCACCGGCTTGCCGCGCTCGGCGGCGATATCCAGTTGATCAAGGGTGGAGGCGCGCATGTTCTCCGCCGGCACCTCCTTGTGCTTGTAATCCAAACCGATCTCGCCCAGAGCAACTACCTTCGGATGGTCCAGCAGTGCCTCGACCGGCCGCAGATGGTCTCGGTGGTAATCCACTGCGTAATTCGGATGCAGGCCGACGATGGCATAAACCCCTTCGTTCTCTTCCGCAAGCCTCACCGCATGCTGACTGCTCTCACCGTTCAGCCCGACCACCAGCATCGTGCTTACCCCCGCCGCCTGCGCCAGCCGCACGGTAGCAGGCACATCGGGAAAGGCATCTCCGTAGTTCAGGTGGCAGTGGGTGTCGATCAATTCCACAGAACGAGGAGGTTACCAGCGCCTGGTATGCGGTGCCATGTAAACCATGTCCATGGGTCTTTCTGAAACTCCGTTACACTGTAGTTATGAAAGCCACGGATGCCGTGAGCGCGAAGATGATCGAGGTGACCGTCCGAAGGTCGGTCGCGTCGCGCTTTCATGGGGTCTACTGGCAGCCTCCGAAGGAGGAAATCCAGAGGCCGGCGATCTTCGTGCCCAATCACCACGGCTGGTTTGATGGCTACATCATGTACCTCGCGCTTCACCAGCTAGGTATCCCCACCGTTAGCTGGATTCAAGAGTTTGAGGCGTTCCCGATCTTCGTCCGCGCCGGGGGACTTCCATTCCCGCTTGAAAGCGCCTCCCAGCGGGCCGCCACCATCCGCAAGACGGTGCGCTTAATGCTCACCGAGCGTTGCAGCCTCCTCCTCTTCGCTGAGGGAGTAGTCCACTATCCGCCGGACTTGCTCCCATTCAACGGAGCGCTTGAGTTCATGGCGAATCGAATTCCAGGCGTGCAGGTCATTCCCGTCGGAATCCACTACGAACTCGCGCCTCACGAGCGACCCGAAGCCTTTGTAACGTTCGGTAGCCCGCTGGAACCTGGCGAAGATATCGCCGAGCAGACAAGAACCGCAGTTGGCGCGCTGCTTAAGAAGACTCGTCGCACGGTGCGAGAGTCCTTCAGCGATTTCGAGCACCTGGTTGAGGGGACGCCGGACGGAAACGAGAAGCAGAACCTGCGAAGGCACTTCCGCTGGCGTCATTAGAGGGATTGGCGCCCCGAGCGGGATTCGAACCCACGACCTCCCGCTTAGAAGGCGGATGCTCTATCCACTGAGCTATCGGGGCGGGACGCCAAAGATTAAAGATACCGCTTATGGAATTCAGCGAATGCCGACCTGCCCACTTGACGTCTAAGTGGATACAGCGAGGTAACAATTCCATGATTCTCTTACCGCTCCTTGCATTGTTTGCTTGCAGCAGCCACGTTCAATCCTACAGCGAAGTCCCAATGAGTTCCAACGCCATCGCGATGGGCCTTGGCACCAATCCCGCCTTTCCGAAAGGCCAGCCCGCAGAGCCCTATTACGATGAGCTAGGCGAAGACTCTGCCTTCCACTACTGGCGGCTCGAACTTAGCAACGCCTACAACAATCGCAGGGCGGGTTCCTACGCCGCCAAGTACGGCGTGAAGCTGGTGATGCTGTTCACGGAGAGGCAATCGCCGGAGCAGATCGTGCAGGCGGTGAAGGAATGCAACGAAGGAGCAAGAGAGCAGGTTGTTGAATTCGTTGAAGCCCCGAATGAGCCGTTCGTAGGAAGCCACACCCCGGAGCGGGTGGGAGCGATTCAGGATATGGTCGCCCGAGCCCGCGAAGCGTTGCGAAGCGACCCCGCTACCGCGAATGTGAAGATGATTGGCCCGGTGGTTTCTCCTTCCACAAACCCCGACCTGGAGCCGGAGCCTGGCTTTCCGGACGTCTGCGATTTTGGCGGTGTACATGTCGGGCTGGCCTCCCGCGAACCCGTCGCTTTTAAGATTCATCCCGCCGTCCGCTACATCCGGCGAGCCTACGAGGGTCACCCAATTGCCGCCACCGAGTTCAGCGTTTCGACCGGCGAAGGCATGAGCGAGGAAGCTCAGGCTGCCTATGTCCCCCGCTTGTGGATGGAAACCATCAACTGGATGAAGGGCTTTCCGCCACCCTATCTTTGCTTAAACTACATGCATCAGAACAAGCCGTGGGCAGGCACGGCTTGGGAAGCTGAGTTTGGCATCCGGAGGGCAGATTCAAGCAAGCGTCCAGCCTGGTACAGCCTTGTTGCCCTGCACGATGCACTGAAGGGCGGCCATTCTAGAAACCATGAACAGGTCCCGTTTGAGATCACGGGGCCATCGGATATTAAGCACATCCTGGTAGACCGCGGTGACCGCTTGATGCTCGTGCTGTGGCGCAGTGCGCCCTATGATTCACGCCCCGAATCCGTGACGCTTCGGGTTCCATCGCATTCAGTAGCCGCAGCTCATGAACTGCAGACACGTTCGGATGGCGATGAAGGCGATTGGAGGAACCTGGAGGTCAGTTCAGACCAAGGGGCGTCGACCTTCGATCTGGGCGGCAAAATCGTAATTGTTGAGCTTGGCTCCTAAGTCGGGGCTTTCGGCTCCATCTGCCGTAGCGGCGTAAGTACTCGCCGGTTGGGCATCGTCTGCCCCTGCTGGTTGCCGTACAGGTCGTAAGGCTCGGCCGTGGTGACCTCTACCTTGGCGATCTCGCCCGGGCTGCTGGTGCCTTTGAAGACTACATAACCGTCGATTTCCGGCGCGTCGCGGAAAGAGCGCCCAATTCGCCAGCCTTCTCGCACTTCCTCAACCAACACATCCAGCGATTGGCCTACCCACCCCTGGTTCTTGGCAAGTGAAATCTTAGCCTGAGTCTTCATCAGGCGATCAAAGCGCTTGGCTTTCGTTTGCGCTGAAACCTGGTCCGGCATATCGTAGCTCGGGGTCCCCGGCTCTCGGCTGAACTGGAACGCGCCGACTCTATCTAGCTGGGCCTCTTTTACAAAGTCAATAAGCGACTGAAACTCCTCATCGGTCTCACCTGGAAAGCCGACGATGAACGTGGTTCTTATCGCTACCGAAGGCATCGCCGTACGAACCTTCTCAAACAGCTTCAAATACCGCTCTCCGTCCCACGGGCGCTTCATTCGCCGCAGAACATCAGGGTGGGAATGTTGGAGGGGGATATCGATGTAAGGAAGCACTTTCGGCAACGTTGCCATTGCCTCGATCACTTCATCCGTAAGCCGGTTCGGATAGAAGTACAGCAGTCGCACCCACTCGATGCCGTCCACCTCGTTAAGCTGCCTCAGCAATTTCGGAAGCGTGAATTCTTTGTACAGGTCGTAGCCGTACTGGGTGATGTCCTGGCCAATCAAGTTCAGCTCTTTCGCGCCGGTTCTCGCCAGGAACCTTGCTTCTTCCAGCACGCGCCCGATCGGCTTGCTGTCGTGCTTGCCGCGGAAGCTGGGGATGGTGCAGAACGTGCATTGGTGGTCACAGCCTTCGCTGATCTTCAGGTAGGCCGACCACGGCTTGCCGGTTCGCGCACGTGTGGAGACATCCGCCCACAGGTGGGAAGGCTCCTTCACGTCAAGAATCTGCTCTTTTGAATTGGTCGTGAGAGCGACGATCTCCGCAAACCGACCCATCTGCCCCACGCCGATGTAGGCATCCGCCCCCGGAGCAAGCCTTGCCAAGTCTGCGCCCAGGCGCTGCGCGAGGCACCCCGCGACGATCACCTTGCCAGTCCGCCCCTTTTGCCGATCCTTGACGGCTTGCTTGATCGCTTCAATCGATTCTTGCTTGCTTGATTCTAAGAACCCGCACGTGTTGATAACCGTTACGTCCGGGTTGCGGGCGCTGCCATCCACTCCATAGCCCGCCTCGCGAAGAACGCCGGCGATCTCTTCGGAATCGACCTCGTTCTTGGCACAGCCAAGGGTCACGATTCTCACGTTGGGATTGGAGGACACGGCTAAATTATGACCGCTGCCCTAGTAGCCGGTCGGTGACCAGAGGTAACGGGAGGCGTCTCGGATAAGGCCGCTCCATCCGGTGTCCACATTGCAGCCGTCCGAAAGATTGAAAGTCGTCGCCGTAGATGCATGACCGTCAACCCGCATGATCGTCATCTTCGTGTTGTGGAAAGGCCACGCAAGGCCAAACTCAAATGGTGAGTTAGGCGTTTCATCCCAACCCGCATGAGCGGCATACACCGTCACTGGATCGTTCGGAACGACTAATCCCGTGAACGTGTCCACCTTGCCCTGTAGGGTCCCGGCGAGCCGGCACGGCGGGATGACCAGATAAGAGCCGCCTCCAACAGGCGAGCCGGCCGCGTCGCGACCATAAACCGTGTCCACATAGAGCAGCGTGTGATCACCGATTTCAGAAAGAGACTTCGACTGCACTTCCCAAGTGTTGGAAGGAGTTTTGATCGGCGTCGCCAGATAAAGATAGTTGTAACCGATGTTCGAACGCATCGAAGCCTGATAGTACTGGGAAGCGGTATCGCCAGGAACCAAATCCTCGTCGAACGTCGCTTCGGCGGCGGGCCTTGGGCCGTAGTCGGCAGGATCGTTGAACACCCGGAAAGACTTCAGGTAGGGGAATACCAACTGAACCCACGTGCGGTCTATGCGCGAGTTCGTGATGTTCATGTCGTAATCAGGCGGCGGGAACCGGTCATCGTAATCACTCAGGTAGAGCATCATCGCGACCTGAGCCTGACGGTGATTTGAGATGCAGACCGATTTCTTAGCTTCACCGCGCACAGAAGCAAACACCGGCAGCATGATCGCAGCCAGGATGGCGATGATAATGGTCACCACCAAAAGCTCAATTATCGTAAACGCACGACGTTTGGACATTAATATGTCAGTGCCGTTATTATAGCAACGGTGGAGAGAATACAGAAATAATTCCAGCTTTTGAACCTAAACATTCTAGATGACGATGCTCCATAGCAAGCCGAGAACCGTTCTTTGAGAGCCAATGGCTACGCCCACCGACACTCCGCGATCCACGCCCTTGCCAAAGTAGAACTTCGGTCCGCGCGGCGTCACAAGCAAAGTTCCAAAGACATCGGTTACTGTGCGCGGACGGAATATATCCAGGCCTGCGCCAACATCAAATTGGCCGCTGCTATCAAAAATCGCTCCGAGCCTAATCGTCGGCGCGAGAATTTCGCGGGGTGGCTCGTAAGGCTTGCCTTCCAGGGTCGACTGAAAATACTTCCCTACCTCTCTGAACAACTGGGGTTGAACAAAGATTCCCCCGTAATGCCCCGTGTCGATCCACAGCTTCTTTGCGGACGGCTCCAGATCCATCAGATTCTGGGTGCTTTCGGTTGGCACAACCGTGTCGTACCTGGCGCCGACAATGAACAGGTTCCCTTCTTTACGTTGCGTGATGTAGGTTGAAGGTTCTACATCCTTGAGTACAGCGGCCAGCGATTCCTCCGTAAAGCCTAGCCTTCGCAGTTCAGCCCTTTGGTTCACCACTCGAGAGCTGCGCCAAATAATCTTGGCAAGGTCAACTCCACCCAGCAAGATCGCCGCGCTCTTAACATTCGGCTCGATCGCGTAAACGGATGTTGCGATGACCGCGCCGAGGCTGATGCCCGCGATGCCCAGCGATTTACCGCTAATCTCCGGACGGCGGCCCAATATCTCTAAAGCGCGCCGCGCGTCGTAAACCGCCTGGATCATCGTTAACCGCAGCAGATCAGGATCGGGTCGGATTGCCAACTCCCCGCTTTTCGTGCCCGCCGGGGCCCGCTTAAGGTGATAAGGTAATTCCAGGATGGCGCTGGCTATACCGCGCTTGGCGAGCTCGTTGGCGAGCGCCCGCTCAATTCGAAGGTCGGAGGCCCCCCAGTAGTGCAGAATCAGAACCGCGTCAGTTGGACCGGTAGCTCCTTTCGGCAGGAAGAGGTGGAGGGGAACCTGATCGTTGTCGGGAACCCCGGTGGTCAGAGCCGATGGGAATGTGGTGATCTCCTCGCGGTAGGCGCTGGTCTCGGAGACTTGCTGATACACCGCTTCCGGAGCAGAAGGCGGCTTGATCTCAATCGGCTTAGGTTCCTGCTGCGCCAGACCCGAAACACTGAGGGCAAAGCAGAGCAGCAAGGTAAATTGCTTGACCATTGGTTATTCCAATAATGGACGCCCATGCCCTTCAAACTGTACGTGCTCGATCTTGACGGAACTCTCTTTAGGGGCCGGACTCCCCTTCCATACGCCGTCGAGGTTGTGAATGAACTGGTCGCCAAAGGCGCGCGCATCGCTTACGTAACAAACAACTCCGGCATGACACCGTCAGCCATCGGCAACAAGCTGGAGGCGATGGGCTTTCCGGTTCGCGACCAAATCGTTTTGAATAGCGGGTTTGGGGCGGCGCGATACCTAGCCGCCCAGGGAATTGCAACGGCTTTTGTAGTTGGGGAGCCGGGCTTGCACGAAACGATGACCTCGAATGGGGTTAAACCCGTCGGCGTTTCCGAGAAATTTACGAGCCAGGCCGTAGTGGCGGGCATCTATCGCAGCCTGGATTTCGCGGTCCTCTCCGCTGCTGCCGACCTCATCCGTTCCGGTGTGCCCTTCATCGCGACCAACACCGACGCCACCTATCCCATCGAAAACGGCGGCCTCATTCCGGGAGCGGGCGCAGTGATCGCGTACCTGGAAAGGGCTTCCGGCAAAACGGCGACGGTCATCGGTAAGCCAGAGCCGATTCTCATTGAGGAGGCGATGCGCCAAGCTAAAGCCACGCCGGCGGAGACGCTGGTGGTGGGAGACCGATACGAAACCGACATCGAAAGCGGCTCGAGGGCAGGATGCGCAACCCACCTCGTGCTCACCGGGGTAACCCAGACGCCACCAAAGGGGATTGATTTCAGCGAGGATTTGCGCGGGCTGCTGAACCGTTAGGAGCCGTGCCGCAATTCTTCGTCGGCTTGCCGATATGCCTGAAGCTCGTTGATCGTGCCTTCCAGCTGCGTGCGAACATTTGTTTGTTTCTGGGTGGGAAGCTCCGCCTCGCTTGTTCTCTGAATCGTGTTCAGCTCATCGTTCAGCCGCGCAAGTTGGTGGCAAAGTTCGGTCAGCCGCCCGGTGGCGGGATGGATAACCTCGGCGCCGCGCTTTTGAAGTCCCAGCTTGTCGAGCACGTCATCGACCACAAAACGCCACTCGGAGCGCGAATTTTCCGGAAGCGTTGGCGCAAGCAAGTCCATGATCTCAAGCGCGGCTGCATTTAACGCCGCCCTCGACGGCACGCTCAAGTGCTGAAAATTTGGCGATTCCCAAAACGGCGAGTCCAACGTGGTTTCCGCCTTCCTCCACTCAAGACTCAATGTTTCAAGCAGATCCAAGGTGTGCGGCCCAATCTCGCGCTTCAATCGGCCCAGTTCGAGGCTCTTGCGAAGCTTACGTGCGGTTTTCGCGCGCTCGTTTTGCACGTACTGGAGCGCCGGCCGGTAGGTTGAAGCGATCAGTAGGTACAAGCCCACTAGGAAACCAAGAATCATAACCTCGGCAAGCCAAGGCAGAATCATCGACACCAAGCCGGAGCCAAGCATCATCAGCACTCCCGCGCCAAGGCGGTTATAATTCACACCTGCATAGCTCTCCCTGTCGATGTGATGGAGGAGATATGAGAAGGCGGGATAGCGAACAAGGCCGGGTTCTGAGAACATCCGAGAAAATTCTACGCGAAATGAACCGAATAGGATGCCTTTTGGGTCTGGTAACGTAAACTACGTTTAAGCGATGAAAAATAACATCGATATGATTATTGCGGTCTTGGTGGTGGTCATCGTCGTGGTGCTGTGCCTGGTCTTTAAGGGCGCGCAACCGCCAGTGCCACCAAAAGGATCGGTTACCCCCGTGAATGTAAGCCCGGTTAAGGTTCCCGACGCCCCTGTCCGCTGATCATCGCTTCCTAAATTATTCCAGCGATCGCTCTCGCGTACTGTTCGCGCGTCAAACGCTTGGTTACGGGCGAGTAAACTCGCTGTTCATCCATGCCCATTGGTCCTCTTCTGAACGTCGGCTTTTCCAACTTTGTGGTTGCCGACAAAGTCATAGCTCTGGTTGGCAGCGATTCCGCCCCCATGCGACGGCTGGTTCAGAATCTTCGCGCGGAGGAAAGAATCATCGACTGCACCCTGGGCCGCAGAACGAAATCGCTCATTTTTACATCCGATGGAAAGGTGGTCCTGTCCGCAATAACGCAAGAAACATTGGCTCGACGACTCGCAACAGGCGAAGTGGGAATTGATGAAGAATAACAGCCCCCAGAGCCTGATGCAGCGGTTCTATGCCCGCTTTGGCCGCGATATCGGCATCGATCTTGGCACCGCCAACACGCTAGTCCACGTGGCTGGGCGCGGCATCATCATGCGAGAGCCGAGCGTCGTCGCCATCAACAAAGACACCGGCGAAGTGATGGCGGTCGGCGAGGAAGCCAAGCGAATGCTGGGCCGCACCCCGGGCAACATCGTCGCCATCCGCCCATTGAAAGACGGCGTCATCGCCGATTACAACCAGACCGAGAAGATGCTACGGCATTTCATCAGCAAGGTTGCCAAGGGGCCGGTGCTGCGCACAACCGTCGTAGTCGGCATTCCGAGCGGCGTCACCGAAGTTGAGCGCAATGCGGTTATCGAGGCGGCGCAGAAATCGGGCGCGACCCACGCCTACGTTATTGAAGAGCCGATGGCGGCCGCGTTTGGCGCAGGCCTACCGGTTGATGAGCCGAGCGGCTCGATGATTGTCGATATCGGCGGCGGCACCACCGAGGTCGCAGTGATCTCGCTTGGCGGCATCGTCCATTCCCGATCGATTCGCGTTGCCGGAGATGAGCTAGATGACGCGATTGCCGCGTATGTACGGCGTGCTTACAATCTTTACATCGGCGATCGAACCGCAGAGCAGTGCAAGATCGAAATTGGCAGCGCGTACGAACTGGAGCAAGAGCTTCGCATGACGGTGAAGGGACGCGACCTCGTTACCGGCCTGCCCAAGAGCGCAATCATCAGCAGCGAAGAGGTCCGCGCAGCCATCCAAGATCCCCTGAACGCCATCGTCGAAGCCGTAAAGCTAACGCTTGAGGCAACTCCGCCTGAGCTTGCCGCAGACGCCATGGATCGCGGCATCGTCCTCGCCGGAGGCGGCGCGCTATTGCGCGGGCTGGATCATCTGATTTCAAGAGAAACGATGATGCCGGTTTACGTGGCCGACGACCCGCTAAGCTGTGTGGCGATCGGAACCGGAATCGTGGTGGAAAGCATGCACGAGAACCCGCTCATCCGCAAGATGCTTGAAAAAACTTCGCGAAGCTAAGCGTTGCTGTAGGCAGCCCGCTTTTCCGCAACCAAAGCCATCTTCGGAGCCTGCTTCTTCAGCAGGTCGGCAAGGTACTTGCCGGTCGCGCTGTTCTTGATCTCCGCTAGCTTCTCCGGTGAGCCTACGCCTACAACTTGCCCGCCGCCGTTTCCGCCATCGGGACCCATTTCGATAAGCCAATCCGCAGTCTTGATAACGTCCAGGTTATGCTCAATGACCAGCACGGTGTTGCCCTGCTCAACCAAGCGGTGAAGCACTTCAAGCAGCTTGCGAACATCTTCAAAGTGCAAGCCCGTGGTCGGCTCGTCAAGGATGTAAAGGGTTTGCCCGGTTGAGCGCTTGCTCAGCTCCGCCGCCAGCTTGATGCGCTGCGCCTCGCCGCCGCTAAGCGTAGTCGCCGGTTGTCCAAGGCGAATGTAGCCAAGGCCGACCTGCTGCAGCGTCTCCAGCTTTCGATAAATCTTCGGAATTGCCTGGAAGAGGGCACAAGCCTCGTCGATGGTCATTTCCAAGATCTCCGAGATGTTCTTGTTCTTGTACTTGACCTCCAGCGTCTCGCGGTTGTAGCGCTTGCCCTTGCAAACTTCGCACGGCACATACACATCCGGCAGGAACACCATCTCGATCTTGATAATTCCGTCGCCTTTGCACGCCTCGCATCGCCCGCCTTTCACGTTGAAGCTGAACCGCCCGTTCTTGTAGCCGCGAATCTTGGCGTCTTGCGTCATCGCGAACAAATCGCGAATGAGGTCAAAGGTGCCCGTGTAAGTCGCTGGGTTGCTTCTTGGTGTGCGGCCAATTGGCGATTGGTCGATATCGATGACCTTGTCCAGGTGCTCGATGCCCGTGACCTCGTCGTGAGGCTCCCACGATCCGCGCGTTCCGTAAATCTCGTACATCAAGCGCGGGAACAGCGTGTCTTGAATCAGCGTGGATTTCCCGCTGCCGCTGACGCCGGTCACGCAAACAAACGAACCGAGCGGGATGTCCACGTCCACGCCGCGCAGGTTATGGCCGCGCGCGTTCTTAATGGAAAGCATCCGGTTCTCAACCGGCTGCCGCCGCGAAGCTGGGATCTCGATTTGCCTGCGCCCGCTCAGGTAATCCGCCGTCAGGCACTTCGAGGCCATGAACTCCTTCACATTGCCTTGCGCCACTACCTCGCCGCCGTGCTCGCCGGCGCCGGGGCCAAGCTCCAGCAGGTGATCCGCCGCCAGCATCGTCTCCTCATCGTGCTCCACCACCAGCACCGTGTTGCCAAGGTCCCTTAGCCGCAGCAGAGTCTCAATCAGGCGATGGTTATCGCGCTGATGGAGGCCGATTGAGGGCTCATCCAAGATATAAAGGCATCCCATAAGGCCGCTTCCAATCTGGGTAGCGAGCCTAATTCGCTGCGCCTCGCCTCCGGCGAGGGTTCGCGCATTGCGGTCGAGGGTCAGGTAGCCAAGGCCGACATCCTTCAGGAATCGAAGGCGCTCCAGCACCTCCTTAATCGCCCGTTCGCCGATGGCGAGCTGCCGCTTCCCTAGCCGCGACTCCAAGCCCTTGAAGAAGGTGTGCGATTCCTCCACCGACATCGAGGTGATCTCATGAACGTCCCGCTCATCCACCTTTACCGCCAGGCTTTCCGGCTTCAAGCGCCTTCCGCCGCAGGTTGGGCAAGGTTTCGTGCTTTGGTATTGCTCAAGGTCCCTTCGCACCCACTCGCTTTCGGTGGATTCGAACTTCTTGCGCAGAATCTCCAACACACCCTTCCACTCGGTTTGGAATTTGCGCTCGGTCTTCGCGTAGCGCATAACCACCGTAATCGGCTCTGGCAAGCCGCGCCACACGGCCTCAAGCTGCTTCTCATTCAGCGCCGATACCGGCCCATTGGCGTCGAAGCCCATCGCCTGACCCACGCCGTCCAGCATTTCCGGCCACCACTCCTTCACTTCGCCGGACTTGTAAACAAAGGGCAGAATCGCGCCGTTGCGCAGCGGAAGGCTGCGATCGGGGCAGATAAGGTCGGGGTCGAACTCGGTGCGAGTGCCGAGGCCTGTGCAGTCCGGGCAAGCGCCGAACGGCGAGTTGAAAGAGAACATGCGCGGCTCAAGCTCCGGCATTGAGAAACCGCAAACCGGGCAGGAGTAATGCTCGCTGAACAGCGCGTCCTCGTATCCGTCTTCGCCTTTCTCGCTGGCGGGCAAGTGCGCGGGTCTTTCCGCGCCCTCGGGAAGCTGGAAGCTAAGGGTCACCAGCCCCTTGCCCATCTTCAGCGCCGCTTCGATGGAATCTGCAAGCCGGCGGTCGATGCCTTCCTTCACCGCGATGCGGTCGACGATGACATCGATGTTGTGCTGCTTATAGCGGTCCATCTCGATGTCGTCAGTGACTTCGTAAACCTGCCCATCCACCCGCACGCGCACATAGCCCGCCTTCGCGATGTCCTGAATCACCGACTTGTACTCGCCCTTGCGCGCCCTCACCACCGGGGCGAGGATTTGCAGCTTGGTCCCTTCCGGCAAGACCCGCGCGATTTCCGTGATCTGGTCAGTAGATTGCCGCTCGATGGGTCCGTGCCCGTTCGGGCAGAACGGAGTGCCTGCGCGAGCGAAGAGAATTCGCAGGTAGTCGTAAATCTCGGTGACGGTGCCAACCGTGGAGCGTGGGTTGCGGGAGGCCGACTTCTGGTCGATGCTGACGGCGGGCGAGAGGCCCTCGATGTGGTCAACATCGGGCTTATCCATCTGGCCAAGGAACTGGCGAGCGTAGGCGCTCAGACTTTCCACGTAGCGACGCTGCCCCTCGGCGTAAATCGTGTCGAAGGCAAGCGAGGATTTTCCGCTGCCGCTCAAGCCGGTGATGACCACAAGGCGGTCACGGGGAATCTCCACCGTGATGTTCTTGAGGTTGTTTTGGCGCGCTCCAACGACGACGATCTTATCCTGCGGCATAAGTCCCCTGAATCAGCAAATAATGTAGACGCAACTCTACCATTATTCGTCGCACGATGTCGAGCAACGGTCTCTTTCTACGCTGCCTAGCGGTCGGGCGTGTCGCCGATTTCTGTGTCTGCTGGCAGACTCTCGTCCTGTGGCGCAGGCGGGTTAGGCCTTGCACTTCGTCGAACCGCTACCCAAAACGCAACCGCTGCAAGCCAAACCGCTTGGCCAGCAATCGGCCCGTAAAGGTCGGATAACACAACTCCGCCAGGGGCCATTACAAGCGGAAACCAACAGCCCCATAGAACGAACAGGCTGACCCAATAAGCGTTCTTCAATTCGACTTTCTTGACAGTCATCGGTGGAAGAGGAAGCATGAACCCAAACAACCCAGCTGCAAAAAGTGCACAGATAACAAGGATTGCATTCTGAGCGCCAGGGAGCATTAGCGCAGTGGAAACTTGATACCGAGCCACATACTTTTCGACTGCAAGGTAAATCGTCCAGACGAGGAATGGCCAGAGGATCAGCGTTCTTGCAATGCGATAGACAATGGGCGGGACGCTTCTCGACACTCTACTCACCGTCGATAACCGCAACTGTCGACCCACTGTCCGCATCAGGAATCGGAAGCTTGCGGTATAGCGTGCCATCCTTCTTATAGAAGACCAGTCCGTACGTGTGCTTGGGCCCGATGTAGCCCAATGCGACAACGCCATCGTCCCAATAGGCGAGGCTGCTCGCCTCATTCTCGAGATCAGCCCAGCGTCTCTCCTTAAAGCGCTTGCCACTAAACTCATACTCGCTCCACGACATTCCGGCTAGATTGTCGCCGTGACGCACGAGCAAGGAATTTGAATCTTGGGACCAACATGCGCTGGCGCCCTCACCCACAGAGAACACCTTTTTCGAAACCAGGTCCAGCACCCTCAGCCTATACCTCTCGCCTTCATGGTCAGCCTGCATCTTGTTGTCGTAAAGCGAATAAGCAAGGTATCGGCCATCCTTACTAATGCTCGGAAAGTAAGCCTCGATGGACGGAGGTAGCGGGTGAATCACTCTCATCGCCTTCTTTCCGGTTTCCAGGCTGCCGATCCCTTTCTGATCGACGATGCCGAACATTCTGCTCCCATCCTGGCTAATCGCCAGGCCGAGAGAAAGGTTAAAGGGCTTTAGGCGCGGTTCCTCTTTGGAAGATTCAAACGTTATGTGCTGATCTTTGTCAACCTTAAACGTGAGCCTAAACCCCTCGTTCGAGATGAGGTAAATCGCGTTTCCTTTTCGAAAGGCGGCGCCGGGCGATATCCACAAATGGTCCCCATGATAGTAGCCGTCTACCTTGAGCGTGCGGGCATTAAAGAACTGCACGGACTCCCCGGTGCTAACAACGATCTCAGCGTCCTTTGGGGCGGACCCACTTCCGATCAGCGACATTGCCAAAGCTGCAATTGTTGAGAGCATCTTTGTTATTGTGCCGAAAGTGCAGTCCATTCGGCACGCTACATCTTGATCTTGCGGAAAGCGCAGACGACCTTCAGACATTTTCGGCTAAGGGCCGGGTTACTAATCAACCGGCCCTTAACCGGCCTCTAATTACCGCGAGTGTGATTGAACGGATCAGAAGGCACTTGAGAGTGACACACCGAGCACTTTGAGATTGTCCCAGCATAACCTTGGATGGCTATGGCCTGGACATTGTCTCGAGCATTGGCTGTCGGCGTGATCGCGTGGGGGCTGTTATGGCACGTAATGCACTTCACCCCGTTGTGACCAACCGAGTCTCGATAGAGAACGCCGGGCTGCTCATATTCATGCTTGGGCACGTTGTGGCAACTTCCGCAACGAGGCTCGTCTTGCCAGGGCCGTCTTGCAGAATCGCCAACGGCTGCCATTGAGATGTGGCAGCTATTGCACGTCAGCCCTTTTGCCTTGTGGACATCTCGGAAGCACAGCGTCTTCGGTCCTGGATGGCAGGAATAGCAAGCATTGTCACCCGTATAAGAGCCCATTCTGGAAGCGTGAGAGCGGTGCATGGCGCTTGATAACGTGCTCACGCCGTTAACCCCCGCTGCTCCAAGAGCAGGGTCGGCATGGCACTTGGCGCACAGAACCGGCTTTTGGTTAACGAGGCTCGTGCCATGAAGCTTGTCATGCTTCATGAGGATGTCCATCGCCACACTTACCCCACGGCTGCTGCCCGATCCCAGTCCGGTGTGGCATCGGTTACAACTCATCTCCCAGGAAACGGGCACCACCGCTTGAGTCGATGCCATTTGCTGGCCGCCCATTGAGACGTTTATCTGCGATAGCTGATAGTAATCAGTCGTGAGGTCGTCTTTCACCTGGGTGATCGGAATACCCTTCGCCATGAAGTCCCGATCCGTCGTTGGCTGCATTTTGCCGGCCAGACCGAATCCGAACAGCCCCATGTCGTTGGGGAGATCAACGCCAAAAATAGGTTTAGCGTATTTCCAGAAATTGACCTTATTCGAACTCGTCGTATTCCCCGGAATCGAGTACGTCACGTCTATGCCCTGTGTTACAATCTCCGGGCTCCCATGTGAACGGTCAATGACCTGCGCTCGGAGATTATTAGCTGGCGGCAAGACACAAATCTCCGAAAAGTCATTGTTGATGCAGTGCATTCCAAGGTCGTTGTAGCCAAATACGACCAAGGTAGAGTTGGTCAACGGCCTTGCGCTCAAGTCTGCGGTCGGGTTGCCTGCTCCACCACCGCCGCAGCCGACGATCAAGATTCCCCAAACCACAACGTCGATGGCAATGAGGACGGATAATCGCTTTGCCTTGCGTGATCCGCGAATTGACGAAAGAGATTGGTGCTTCATGTTCCTCCTTTCCCCTTGAAAGAAGGAGGCATTGTTCTGCGCGAAAGATTGCTTCCTGCTCAGTTAAGGCTGTCGTGGTTTTCAACCACAGCCTTACAACTGCTGAGGGTGGACTAGGAACGCTCTAGCTCTTTACCGTCTCGCCGATGCCCTTGAGCGCGTCCTCGCCCATGATCTCTTTCACGACCATGTTCTGGTTGATGCGGTACTTGCGGGGGCGAGGCGCGATGTAGCGCGTATCGATCGGCTCAAAACTGTACTCTGGACCCTTCGGCGACCACTTCGCCATCGTGGTCTTCAGCCACTTCTCGTCGTCGCGGTTCGGCGTATCCATCTTGAAGTGAGCGCCGCGGCTCTCGTCGCGGATAATCGCCCCGCCCACAATCGCCTTCGACATCTCGATCATGTCGATCAGCGCCCGCGTGAACGGAACCGCCTGGTTCGACCAGGTGCTGTTATCAAGCTGCGCGCATTGGTGAGCGCGCATCGCTAGGTCGTCCAACTCGCTCTTCGCCGAGTTCAAATCTCGCTGCGTGCGCCAGATGCCGCACTTGTTCCACATCACCTCGCTCAGCTCGGCATGCAGGCGATACGGGTTCTCGTTGCCGCCACCCTTGCGAAGAGTCTCGTACTCGTGGCGCTTCTCACCGGAGGCTTCATCCAGTACGCTGCTCGGCAGTTCTTCAGCGCCAAGCGGCAGATTCGGCAGATACGCCAGAACGCCTTCGGCGGCGATCTCGCCGCCCACCAAGCAGGCCAGCAGGGCGTTCGCGCCAAGCCGGTTCGCGCCGTGATACTGATAGTCCGATTCACCCGCCGCGTACAGACCCGGAATGTTCGTCATCTGGTTGCGCGCTGAGTCCACGTCCCAAGCGCCGTCGCCCTTGGTTTCGTAGTCCACCCACAGGCCGCCCATCGTGTAGTGGACCGCCGGATAGATGCGCATCGGAGTCTGGATCGGGTCCTCGCGCATGAACTTTTCGTAAATCTCAAGCACGCCTTCCAGCTTGTCGTTGATGATTTCGCGGGTGTAAGGGCCGCCGCGATCTTTGTGCAAATGCGTGATGTCCAGATAAACCTGCTGCTTGCCCTGAATGCCCTTGCCCATTCGGCAAACGCAGTAGATGGTGAAGCTGACAAGGTCTCGGCTTAGCAAGTTGCCGTAAACCGGATCGAGTTCCTCGCAGAAATACCATCGATCCTTCTCCGGAATCTCGATCGGCTTGCGAGAATCCATCGGGTCACGCGGGGTCCAAAGCCGTCCGCCCTCGCCGCGTACCGATTCGCTAATGAGGCGGCACTTGTCCTCGCCGGGAATTGCGGTCGGGTGGATTTGCACCATCTCCGGGTTGCCGTAATTCGCGCCCTGCTGGTAACAGCGGCTTACCGCGCTGCCAGAGTTGATGATGGAATTCGTTGAGCGTCCGAAGATGACGCCGTTTCCGCCGCTGGCGACGACCACCGCATCGGCCGCGAAGGATTCGATCTCCATGGTGCGCAGGTTCTGGGCGGTGATGCCGCAGCATCGGCCGTTTGAATCCTTAACGATGCCAAGGAACTCCCAGCCCTCGTACTTCTCCACCATGTTGGAGACTTCCCAACGGCGCACCTGCTCATCCAGCGCGTAAAGAAGCTGTTGGCCAGTAGTCGCGCCGGCATAGGCAGTACGATGTTTTAACGTCCCACCGAATCGACGGAAGGAAAGCAATCCCTCGTTCGTACGATTGAAGGGTACTCCCATGCGGTCGAGCAGGAAGATGATTGCCGGCGCGCGCTCCGCCATCCGCATGACCGGGGGCTGGTGGTTCAAGAAGTCGCCGCCGGTAATCGTGTCTTCAAAGTGCAGGTACGGGCTATCGCCCTCGCCGCGAAGGTTGACCGCTCCGTTGATTCCGCCCTGCGCGCAAACGCTGTGGCTTCTTTTAACGGGGACAAGGCTAAAGACTTTGACCTTGTGCCCTGCTTCCGCCAACTTCATTGCCGACATCAAACCGGCGAGGCCTCCGCCTACAACCACAATCGTGCGCTGCTTCTGTGCTGCTGCCATGGATTTCTAAACCTATCGCTTTGGTTGTACCTGAGAACAGCCCGGCGTAGAAGGAGGGAGGTTGTAACCGCCCTCACAGGTACAATCCGAACCCGAAACCCATGCTTGAAAAGCTGAACGAAATCGAGAAGAAATATGAGCAGACGGACCTTGCCCTGCAAGACCCGGGCATCGTCACAAATCCTTCTGAGATGCAGAGGCTTGGCAAGCAGCGCGCAGAGCTTGAGCCCATCGTCACTCTGACCCGCCAGTACAAGAAGGCGCTGAACGACTACAGCGAAGCCGAATCCCTACTTGGCGACCCCGACTTGAAAGAGCTTGCGCAAGCCGATTACGACCGCCTGAAGGCTGAGATTCCTGAGATTGAGGAGAAGCTCAAGCTGATGCTGATCCCCAAGGATCCCAACGACGAGAAGTCCGTCATCATCGAAATCCGTCCTGCCGCTGGAGGCGACGAAGCCGGCCTTTTCGCCGCGGAGCTTTACCGCATGTACACCCGATACGCGGAACGCCGCCGCTGGAAGGTCGACGTCATCGAATTTGAAGAAACCGGCATTGGCGGCATCGACCGCGTGGTGTTCAACATCGACGCCAAGGGCGCGTACAGCCAGTTGAAGCACGAGAGCGGTGTGCACCGCGTGCAGCGCGTACCCGCGACTGAGTCTCAGGGCCGAATTCACACCAGCACCGTCACCGTGGCCGTTCTGCCAGAAGCGGAAGAGGTTGAAGTAAACATCAAAACGGAAGATATCGAATTAAGCACCTTCTGCTCCTCCTCCGCCGGTGGCCAGCACATGCAGAAGAACGAGACGGCCATCCGGATCATCCACAAGCCGACCGGCATCGTGGTCACCTGCCAAGACGAGCGCAGCCAGCAGCAAAACAAACTGAAGGCAATGGCCGTGCTTCGCGCCCGCATCTACCAATTCGAGCAGGAAAAGGCTGCAGCAGAGCGATCTGGACTGCGAAAAGGCCAGGTTGGCAGTGGAGACCGCAGCGAGAAGATTCGAACCTACCACTACCGCGACGGCCGCATTACCGACCACCGCATCAACATGACCACCTACAACATGGCCACCTTCCTAGATGGCGATATTCAGGAAATGATCGATGCGTTGGTAACCGACGAGCAAGCTAAGAAGCTCGCGGAATCTCAAGAGCAGGAAGTCGCTTAAGACTGGAACGGCTTCAGACCCGGCATTCGCTTTCGCACCAAGCGCAAGCCTTCTTGGAAGTCGTCGAACCCTTCGCTTAGCTTCTTAAACACCGGCGCGTCATCGGCATAGCGCCCGAACTCGAACGTGCTGACAACGTAATAACTCTGCTTGCCCTGCGCCTCGGCGTGATTCGGCCCGATGGCGATGGAATCCAGGCACTCTGGGAAGAGTCCCGACCAGAAGAGCAGGAAGTCGCCAATGTGCTGGTGAACCTCGCGCTCCCGATCAAACGAGTTGGCTTCCAGGCGAACGTCCGCCTCCGCCAGCATTTCGCTTAAAGACTTCACCACTTGGCCCTGCGAGTTGCGCAGGCGGTAGATGCCTTCGTAAGAAAGGAAGTCCACCAGCATAGCGGCAAGGTATTCCCGCACGTCCTCAACGCCTCGCATCAGCAGCCGATCTTCCAGCGATTCGCTCAGCGTTTCGCTTAAAAATCCCCATAACGGGTGGCTCTCATCGATCTTTCGTTCCATTGCAGCTTCTAAGTTTTATTCCACAGTCGGACTTAATATCTTACGACGCATAAGATTAATTTGGGTTCGCAGGAACCAGCGAAGTACCTAATATCATCGAATACAATGGGGTTGGAACGCGTCTTGCTACGTACGGAAATAAGCCATGTATTGCGCGCGCTGTGGAAAACCGATTCAGCCAGGAGCTAACTTCTGTGCCAGTTGTGGCGCGCCATCTCCGCGTATGGAGGGTCCACACGCCGCTACCCCTGTTTACACTCCACCCCCTGCCCAGCGAAGCAGCACCGGTTGGATTGTTGGCTCTATCCTTGCGCTCCTATTGATCGTCGGCCTTGGCTACTACGCGCTTATGCAGAAGCCCGCCGCTATGCAAGTTGCCGGCAACTCCCCTCAGCCGATCTTGCGCAAAGACGTCTCGACTCCGATGATGCCCGCGGACATCCGCGCTTGGTTAGACCACCTCTCAAAGATTGAGGAGAAGAAGCAGGATCTCACTATTCGGCAGATCGCCGATTTGAAGGTTTTCATGACCAAGCTCCAGGCACTCGGCCCCGCGATTGGCGATCTTGACCCGTTCGGAAACGGAACTCCCCTCCCGCCTGACAAAGCGCCGGAAGACAATAACAAGAGCCCGCAGGACGTAACTCAAGGCAAGTTCGAGGACCTGCGCCCGGCGTGGGAAGCGCTTGCCACCGAATTTGAAAGCGTTCCGCCGCCCGACGAGTGCAAGATTCTCGCCTCCGACTACGACCATGCGCTGAAGCAGATTCCAGCAGCAGCAGGCGACATCGCCTCGATGCTGAACACGATCCAGAGCGATCCATCCGGCGCCATCGGTTCGCTAAGCAAGATGCGGTCCTCCAGCTACAACGACATTGATCGCTACTTCACCCAGGCCGATGGCGAACTCACCCGCATCTGCGCGAAGTATCAGACCATGAAGTGGTTCAACCTGAAGCCGGACGTGCTGGGCTTCCAAGGCAATTTCTAAGCCTTTTGCGCGTATCCTGGGATATGCGCGCACTTGCTTTGCTTTCTTCTTTGGCCCTTGTTGCGGCCGCCATTGCCGATGAGCCCACTTTCTGCTGGCAAGGTTCACTTCAAGAACTCTCCCCTGATCACACCTTTGGCAAGTCATCCACCGGCGTAATCATTCCATTAACGCTGAAGAAGGCGGCGGGCATCAAGGTCGGCAACACGCCGCTAAGGCTTTCCTATGACATCGTCTCGCCGACCCAAATCACAATTGCCGCGAAGAACGAATCGGAGACCTCGGTTCAAGGCGTGCGGGTGGATGTGGTCGGACGTTCCGATTCGTCGGTCATGCTCGGGGATTTCTCTCCCGGTCAACGAACCGAGCTGGCGCTGGATGTGCCGGATACCAGCAAGGGCATTCAGATCCAGATTTCGGGCCTCGTGCTCCAGAAGACCTTCAATATCTTGCCCGCCGCCGCGCTACAGATCGACACCACCCCATCCGGCATGATCATCGTGGCCGCGCAGGAAGGCATCTTCCACTGTAATCCGGACGGCACTCACCAGGGCTGGATTCTGCGCACCGATAAGTGCTACGGAGTCTGCGCGGACCGCAAATCCACTGATATCTTCGCAATCGTCAGTCAAACTGACCTGCTGCGAGTCACCCCGGAAGGGCAAGTCAAGCAGAAGCTCACCAAAAGCAATTCGCACTTTGGCTGGCTTGCATTGGGCTTGAGACAAGATGCTCAGGGTCGGATCTACAATTGCGGCGAGGGCCAAAAGGTTTACCAACGGCTGGATGGCGGCGACATCGGCTGGAGAATCGGCGCGGAAGGCGAAAATGCGAACATGTTCGAGGTTGCCGGCAACGGCGACCTTTATTACACCGCCAATAACGGCGTCCATCGAATCCGCGGGGGAACAACCGATCTCTTCGTCAAGGGCGAAAGCTTGGACTTTGGGCTATGCAGCAACCCCGTCACTTGCCGTTTCGACCCGAAGGGCCATTTGCACGTGGCCGATTCACTTGGCCTTAACGAGAACAATGCCAAGATTAGCGAGTTTGATGAAGATGGGCACATCGTGCGCGTTTGGGGCCGAGGCGGTTTAACCGCAGCGCAAGACGAAGGGATGTGGCCGGGGCAGTTGTTCAAGCCAATCGACATTGCGTTTAGCGGCGACAAGGCTTTTGTGCTCGACGAAACCTCGGGCACGCCCTACATTCGAATCCTGGTATTCCAAACGTTCTAGTGATCCTTTGGTGAATTTCAGCGTCTAGGCTATTTGCGTGACCCAGAAATGGTTATCGCAATCTACATTTCTTGAACTTTGTTGTGCCCAAAAGCTAATTGGGCCGGGCAAAATGCCCGGCCCAAGCCATTCAAACGAACGGCTACTACTCGGATTGGGTTCCACTAAAGAGCCCGCCGAATGCTCCCTTCACCTTTTCAAGAACATCGCCCCCGAACATGGCTGGCAGTTCATGAATGTGCTCCTGGATTACGGACATCACTTGCTGGGCCTGCTCTTCGCTGATCCCTGCCCGATCCATTAGCTTCTCGATGATTTCGTCCATGGGGTTAGTATAAGCCGAATTTGGCTGTCCAGCCGTCGATTTCCCGGTAATTTAACAGGGCTCTGAAGAAACCGGCAGCAACACCCGAACTGTAGTTCCTTTGCCCCGCTCCGACTTGATGTCCAAGCGCCCGCCATGGGCCTCAACAACCCTGATACAGGACTGCAAACCGATGCCGCTGCCCTCGATTCCGAGATCGGATTCAACGACGCGGCCGCCGTGGCTCATCACCTTGTCCACCTCTTCCTGGGACATGCCTAACCCCTCATCTTGGATCTCCACCGCAACTTCGGTTTCCCCACACTGGAGCCGCAACCAGACATGCTTCCCGGCGCCCGGCGAGTACTTCACTGCGTTGCTAAGAAAGTTCTCGATAACCCGCCTGACCTTGCGCACGTCGGCGGTTATCCAGCACGGCTCGTCGGCACCTTCAATGATGATTTCGTGGTTCTCGGCCCGGCTCGTATGCTTCTCAGCGGTCGCAACCTTTTGAATGAGCGCGGCAAGGTCGAATCGCTCCATGTGAGGCTTCCAGGTGAAGTCAATCGGCTCAAGGATGTCTTTCAGGTCTTCCAGGAGGCGATCCGATTCTTCAACGAGACCGGCCAACAGCTCGTTTCGAAGCTGAGGATCATCTCCAACTCCGGGTTCAAGCAGGGTTTCTCCCACCCCCTTGATCACCGTGACCGGCGTCTTTAGGTCGTGCACGATGTTGCGCCGGATGGAGTGGGCGGTCTCCTCGATCTTTTCAAGGCTTTCCATCATGCCGTTGAGCGTGTGGCCGAGTTCGCCTACCTCGTCCTCAGTGTGAACCTTGACCCTTACGCCGGTTTCGCCTAATCCAAAACGATGGGCCACGCTACTCACTTCTTCAAGCGGGAGCACGAGGCGCCCCGCCACCTGGCGCGCTACGCGGAACGTGATGAGAACAAGGATGGCGGTTGTGATTAAAAATTCGAGTTGCAGGATTCGAAGAGGCGCGAATGCCTCGGCAAGGCTCTGCTGCGAGAGGATCGCCCAATGCAGACCGAACCCCTCAAAGGGGCCATAGGACACCAAAACCGGCCGATCGAACGTGTCTCGTTCGGTTGAAACGCCACTTTGCCCCTTGAGCGCATTGCTGGCCGCTTCCATCGAAACGTATTGGAAAAGGGCGCTTGTGTTGCCCGCCAACATATCGCTAACACTTGTTTCGCCACCTCGCTGACGAAGTTGGTCCAGGTAATGAGCCCGGTCCTCAAGCCAGCCTCGCGCGCTGCTGCGCAGGGTTCGGTCAGGGCCAACAAGATAGGTCTCACCCGTTTGGCCAAGCCCTTCTCGATCCCAGTTCTGGCCGCCGGTCATCACGCGGTCGACTTCTCGAATCGATAGGTGGAAGATGAGCGCGCCCACCATCTTGTTTCCCTTCACGATTCGGGCGGCCGCGAAGAACGCGGGCTCACCGCCGGAAGGCAAGTAGCGGGCGAAGTCGGCAAACTGCACCGCCTGACTGGCGGAGATGTCGCTGACCGCGCGAAATGCGTCGGTGAGATTGTCGTGATGCGCCTGATCAAAGATCAGATCGCGGCCAAATTCGGCATCACGGCTGGTTGAGTAGACAACCTGCCCCTTCGCATCGACAATCAAGATATCCGTGTAGCCAAAGTCGCGCAGGATGCGCCGGAAGAATGGGTCGTAATCCTGGACCAACTGCGCGTAGGACCGAGTTTCGGGGGTCGGCGTCCTTGCCATGAAGTGCGATTGCAGCATCACTGCCGCTTGTTCATCCGGAGCGAGCGACTCTGGAGTCGCGCTTGCGCCGAACATCTGCCTGGCAACCGAGCCGTATTTGATTCGATATTCCTCGCCCAGGGCCTTTTTAACAGCTCCAAGGCGGGCGGGCGCAATCTTGGCTGCGCTGATTGCCGCGTATTCCTTGGTTAGGCTGGCAAGGGCGGACCTAACGGTGGGGTCGTCGGCAAGAAAGTGCGCATGGTCGTGGATTTGGCGAAGATACGCCTGCACGTGGCTCGCCCGCGCCTCGCGCAGCGACGTGAGCTTGTCGGAAACCGACTGGACGATGGTGCTCCGCGCGCCAACGTAGCCAAGACCGCCAACCATGATAATTGCCACCGCCACCAGGCACACCAGTACCAGGGCAAGTTTTCTTCGAATGGGTAGGCGATCGTAACCGATCATAGATTGGAGTCGCCAAGTTTACTAGCCGTCAAGACAATTCAGCTAAGATGACCATAGGTGAATCTGTGCCCGAGCTAAAACTGCTGGAAATCGATCCTTGGCTCGCCCCGTACGGGGGTGCGCTCAAAGGTCGAATGGATCACTATCATCACGTTCTCGCCCGCCTTCAAGCCCTCGATGGCGGCCTTATGGGCTCAGCTACACAAGCCCACAAGTTCTTCGGCGTGAACTATGCCCCAGGCGGAGTTTGGGCAAGGGAGTGGGCGCCGGGGGCTGACTCTGTGTCGCTCATCGGGGATTTCAACGGCTGGAATCGGGAGAGCCACCCGCTGCAGCGGGATGAATGGGGTATCTGGTCTCTTTTCCTGCCAGCCGGTGAAGTCGAATTGAAGCACGGAGACGCGGTTAAGCTTCACATTCGCTCGGCCATCGGAGCGAAGGACAGGCTTCCGGCAACCATCCGATGGGTGCGCAGAGACCCGGGAACCAACGACTACGTCGGCCGCTTCTGGAATCCGCCCACGCCCTACCCATGGAAGAACAGCAAGCCGCCAATTCGCGGAGGGTTAAAGATTTACGAAGCCCACGTGGGCATGGCGACGGAAGAGTTCAAGATCGGCTCCTACCGCGAGTTCGCGGACAACGTACTGCCCCGAATCGCCGATCTCGGCTACAGCGCCGTTCAGCTTATGGCAATTGCCGAGCATCCCTATTACGGCTCGTTCGGCTACCACGTCTCCAACTACTTCGCTCCTTCAAATTGGTTCGGAGATCCAGATGACCTGCGCTATCTCGTCGACATCGCGCACGGGATTGGATTGCGCGTGATCATGGACATCGTCCACTCCCACGCGGTGAAGAACCAAAACGAGGGGCTGGCATATTTGGACGGCACCGATCACCTCTATTTCCACTCCGGCGCGCGCGGCGTTCACCCGCAATGGGATTCGATGCTCTTCGACTACTCGAAGATCGAGGTGCAACGGTTCCTGCTTTCAAATGTGCGCTATTGGCTCGAGGAGTTCCACATCGACGGCTATCGCTTCGATGGCGTGACGAGCATGCTGTTCCGAGATCACGGAATTGGCCAGGCTTTCGGTTCTTACGACTCCTATTTCGACGGCAACTTCGATGGCGAGTCGTTCGCTTATCTTCAACTCGCTAACCAGGTCATCCACCAGGTGGACCCCCAGGCTATCACCATCGCTGAAGACGTCTCGGGGCTACCCGGCCTTGCTTTGCCGATCGACGCCGGAGGCGGCGGATTCGATTACCGAATGGCGATGGGCGTCCCCGATTACTGGACCAAGCTCCTACGCGAGAAGCGAGACGAAGACTGGAACCTTGGCGCGATTTACGGAACCCTGTTAAACCGGCGGCACAGCGAAGGTTACGTTGGCTACGCGGAATCTCACGACCAGGCCATAGTCGGTGACAAGACTCTCGCGTTCTGGCTAATGGACGCGAAGATGTACTCCAACATGAGCAAATTCACCCCGGATTTCGTGGTGGATCGCGGCGTGGCCCTGCATAAGATGATCCGCCTGATCACCTTCGCGCTGGCGGGAGACGCTTATCTCAGCTTCATGGGCAACGAGTTTGGCCATCCCGAATGGATCGACTTCCCCAACGCCCAGAATGGCTACAGCTATGAGCACGCGCGGCGGCAGTGGTCGCTTTCAGAAAAGTCTGACCTGTACTATCACGACCTCCTCGCCTTTGATAAGGCGATGGTTACGCTTGATAGCCAGCTCGGAATCCTGAACGACAAGTTCATCGAGCAGCTATTTCTCCATGAAGACACGCGCCAACTTGGCTTCCGCCGCGGGCCTTACGTCTTCCTGTTTAACTTCCACGCCACCGAATCGTATGCTTCGCTTCGCGTTCCCGTTCCCGATGCCAAGAACTACAGGGTGGTGCTGGATACCGACGCGCGAGCCTTTGGCGGACACGGCAACTTGGAGCCAGGCGCATCCTATCCTGCCCAGCCAGTCCCGATGTACGGCCGCGGTCAATCGATTCAGGTCTACCTTCCCGCAAGAAGCGCGCAAGTGCTGCTTCCCGAGTAGTAGCTGGCTCGTCCTAACCTGCGATGCCCTGCGCCCCTCGAATTACGGGAACGTTTCTCGACGAAATCACTCACGACATCCCAAGCCAGAACTGGGGCCGGGACGAGTGGAAGCGCGAATTCGAGCTTTATCGCGAAATTGGCATCGACACCGTGGTCATCATCCGCGCGGGCTACAAGAACCGCTGCATCTTCCCCGCCGAATCGATTCCCAACCTGCTCCCCGTTTACGAGGACCTGGCAAAGATCTTCCTCGACCTTGCCGCCGAGAACGGGCTGAGCCTCTACTTTGGAACCTACGACAGCGGCCATTACTGGTGGCGGCGATCCTGGTGGAAAGAGGTCGAACTGAACCAGGCCTTCGTGACGGAGGTCGCCAAGCGCTACGGTGGCCATCCGGCGTTCAAGGGTTGGTACATGTGCCACGAAACCAGCAAGAACGACGCCCACATCATCGAGCTTTTCAACGAGATCGGCGGTCACTGCAAGTCAGCTCTTGATCTCCCCATTCTCATCTCGCCCTACCCCCAAGGCGCGAAGCAATTCTCTGGCGAGGCAGTGATGGGGCTGGAGGAATCGCTCGAGCATTGGGATCGCATCTTCGCCAAGACCGCTTCCGTCATCGATTACTGCGCGTTCCAAGACGGTCAGATTCACTACCAGGAGCTTCCTGCCTTCCTGAAGGGCATCAAGCAGCTTGGCGAGAAGCACAAGATCACGATCTGGTCGAACCTGGAGTCATTTGATCGCGACATGCCCATCAAGTTTCCGCCCGCCGATTGGCGAAACCTGCGCTTCAAGCTGGAAGCCGCCGCCACGACGGCGGAAAAGATCGTCACTTTTGAGTTCCCGCATTTCATGTCTCCGCACTCCTGCTACCCGGCCGCCCACAACCTGTATAGGCGGTACGCCGAGTTCGCCGGACTGCCCGAGAGGTAGAATCTAGGTTCAGGCCCAGCCTTCCCATGGACCAAAGCCACATCCGCAATTTCTGTATCATCGCGCACATCGATCACGGCAAATCTACGCTTGCCGATCGGTTGATCGAGCGTTGCGGAGCGGTGCGCGGCACTGCCAAAGAGCAGATGCTGGACACGATGGACATCGAGCGCGAGCGCGGAATCACCATCAAGATGACCGCCGTCCGGCTGAGCTACAAGGCTCGCAACGGCCAAGAGTACGAGCTGAACCTGATCGACACCCCCGGCCATGTGGATTTCACTTACGAGGTCTCGCGAAGCCTTGCCGCCTGCGAAGGCGCGCTGCTCGTGGTAGATGCCAGCCAAGGCGTCGAGGCGCAAACCATCGCCAACGCCTCGATGGCGATGAACCAGAACCTCGAGATTATCCCCGTCATCAACAAGATCGACCTGCCTCACGCAGACCCCGAGCTTGCGCGAGAAGAGATCGAGCATGCGGTAGCCATCGATGCCAGCGATGCCGTGCTTGCGAGCGCCAAAACCGGTATCGGCATCGATGAAATCCTTGAAGCCATCGTCGCCCGCATCCCTCATCCTCGCGGAAACGCGAACGCCCCGCTTCGGGCGCTAATTTTCGACTCCCATTTCGACAGCTACCAAGGCGCGGTTGCCTACTGTCGCGTCATAGATGGCGAAGTGAAGCCCGGCGATAAGATCATGATGATGTCCACCGGCGCGACCTTCGACGTGGACAGCGTGGGCGTCTTCCGGCCTCATCTCGAGGTCAACCAGGCGCTGCAAACCGGCGAAGTTGGCTTCCTGACCGCCGCCATGAAAACGATTGGAGATGCCGGCGTCGGCGACACGATCACCCTTGCCGAGAACCCCGCCACCGAGCCGCTGTTCGGCTATCGCAAAGCCAAGCCGATGGTCTTCTGCGGCCTGTATCCCACCGAATCCAACGCCTATAACGACCTTCGCGACGCCATCGATAAGCTGCGCCTAAACGATGCCGCCCTCGATTTCGAGCCGGAGACCAGCGCCGCGCTCGGCTTTGGTTTCCGCTGCGGATTCCTTGGCCTGCTTCATATGGAAATCGCCCGCGAGCGGCTGGAGCGAGAGTTTGGCCTCGACCTGATTCTCACCGCGCCTTCGGTGGACTATATCGTCCACAAAACGAACGGTGAGATGGTGCATCTTTCCAACCCGAGCGAGTTCCCGCCTCCCCAGGAGATAGCCGCTATAGAGGAGCCAACCGTCAATTCATCCATCATGGTGCCCACCGAGTACGTGGGCGCGGTGATGACGCTGTGCCAGGAGCGACGAGGAACCTACAAGAAGACCGAGTACCCTTCGCCGAAGCGCGTGATCCTTCACTACTCGCTGCCGCTTGGCGAAATCCTGCTGGACTTCTTCGATAAGCTCAAATCCTCCACCCGTGGCTACGCCAGCTTCGATTACGAACTTGCTGACTACCAGCGAACCGACCTCGTGAAGGTCGATATCTTGCTGAACGGCGACATCGTAGACGCCCTCAGTTTCATCGTCCACCGCAGCTTCGCCTACAACCGGGGCCGCGCGATGGTGGAGCAGCTTCGCAAGGTCGTCCCCCGCCAGCAGTATGAGGTCAAGATTCAGGCGACGATCGGCGCGAAGATCATCTCCGCGGACGTCATCAAGCCATTCCGCAAGAACGTTATCGCCAAGTGCTACGGCGGCGACGTGACCCGCAAGCGCAAGCTGCTGGAAAANNGAAAAGCAGAAAGAAGGCAAGAAGCGGATGAAGCAGATTGGCAGCGTGGAGCTTCCGCAGGAAGCATTCCTCAGCGTGCTGAAAGTCGCCGAGTAAGCTCGACTCGCGATGCTCTCCCTAACCCCCATTGGCTATGTCCGCACCGGCAAGAGCCTGAAGTTCGAAGCCGGGCACCAGCCTGATCCAGAATCGGGAGAGGTTAACCAAGTTGTGCTGGAGCCGGGGCGGCAGTTTGAGTTGGCCCTCCAAGACCTTGCGGGCTTCGACCGCATCTGGCTCATCTGGTGGTTCCACCAAAACTCAACCTGGCGGCCAAGAGCGCTGCCGCCGCGCGGGCCCGCCAAGCGGCGTGGGGTGTTTGCTACCCGCTCGCCACATCGGCCAAATCCGATTGGGCTTACCTGCGTTCGGTTGCTTCGGGTGCAGGGTTTAACGCTGGAAGTCGGGCCACTGGACCTTCTCGATGGCACACCGATCCTTGATATCAAGCCTTACCTTTCAACGGTGGACGCCTTCCCCGAAAGCAGCCTCGGCTGGGTGCAAGAGGTTGAGGAGTATGAGGCGACCAGCCGGCCGAGATATGAGATAGAGCTTGCGCCCTTGGCTAGCAGTCAGCTGCTTTGGCTGAAAGAAGAGTGGTCGATCGACTTTACCGAGCGCGCCTTCGGCTTGCTCCGCCGAGACCCTACACCCCACCGCACCCGCCGAATTCTGCGGCTGCAAGACGGTCGGTTAAGAATGGCGTGTGGCCCGTGGCGGCTGTTCTTTCGCGTCGAGGGAGACCAGATTACGGTTGAAGAAATCGGCGTTGGTTACTCCGAGGAAGCGCTAATCGGCCCGTCATCCCACAGCATCCCTGACCACGAGGCCCTGGCCGCCTTCCGCGCCAAATTCAGCCCTGGAAGCTAAGACTTCTCCCAGACCATCGTTTGAAAGAATGGCGCGCGCCGGAAGTTGACGTAATCGGGATCGGATTCCGGGCAGAGCGGCTCACCGAAATACTTCAGTGTCAACCCATGCTTCAGAAACTCTCCGAGCACTCGTGAGAGTGGTCGATGCCAGTTCTGAACGGTGATACCGCTCCATGAGAAAACCATCGCCCGCTCCTCCATGTACTTATCAAGGGGCCGGTGGAGCTTTTCGCCGTTCGGCCCGCGAACCCAAGCCTCCTCCGTGCACTGATAGTTTGCGATGGTAGCGATCACCAGCCGACCGCCGCGTCTTAAAACCCGCACCATCTCCGCCACCGCCTCGTCAAAACCGGGAATGTCGATGAGAGTGAGGTAGCTCAGGACGATGTCGAACGAGCCATCTTCAAAGGGCAAGGCTTCCGCAAAGCCGGTATGGTATTCGCCCTCAGGGTGCAAGTTCCTAGCTTGTGTTATGAACGCCTCGACGGGGTCGATCCCGACGGTTGATGCGCCTCGGGCGGCAAGAAGGCGGCAGAACCGGCCTTCTCCGCATCCCACATCCAGAACCCGTTTGCCTTGGACATCCGGTAGCAGGCGCTCCATTTCGGGGTCCAGCACCATTTGACGCGACCAGTCGCCGCACTCGCCCTGGCTCGCAATCCAGGCTGCCGCCGATTCCTCCCATCCACCGAACTTCAAGGAATCCATAGGAAGGCGATTTTATCACGGCAGCCCATCAACCCATTCAGAAGCACGAGTCAAGAGGGCGAACAACTGTGCCTTCCATAATGCAATTCAGTGACCGAAGCAATGCGAACTGTATGCCACGAGCGGGGAACAATATGGCCAAAATTGCGATTCACATTCCCAAGAGAGGGCAATAGATTGACAGAAAACGAATTCACAGATGAATACAGTAAGAAGCTGCAGGCTCTAACCGAGCGCGCGAAGAAGGCCGTAGGCAACCTCACCGAGGCGCAGTTGAACCACAAGATGCCGGAGTGGTACTGGACGGTGGGGCAGATTACCGGGCACATGATCAAGAGCCACGACACCTACCTCCAGGCTCTTGAGCCGAAAGTCTCTGACCTCTCTGCCGGCGGCAGTGGGACCATCAAACGGTCCCTGTTCGGCAAGCTGGTCGCCTGGGGAGTGGGACCGAGCGGGAAAGTTTCGGCGCCACGCGTGGTGTATCCCGACCCAACCCCCGCGACAAAAGAGTTGGCGCAGCGGTTCATTCAGCAAACTACGCGAATCGCAGAGCTTTGCGATCACCTGAAAGGAAAGAACCTTGACGTCAGAGTTCCCAACCCTTTCAACAACGGTTTGAAGCAGACGCTCCCGGACAGCATCGTGATTTTAGAGCGGCATCTTGAGCGTCACATCGGGCAAATCGAGTGGCTGACCGGGTTGCCGAGCTTTCCGAAGTAGGATCTTCGAACAAGCCGCTAGCGGGCCACATCATGTCCGAACGTCTCGATGTGAAACTGAACTGCAGACTTAGCGTCCCCAAGCGCCTCATCGAAGGTCGGTCCCTGGCCGACAATCACGCCCTTCAGACCGACAGGGTAGGCCACAAAGCAGTCTGGGTGCTCTTCGACAATGATCTTGAGGTTCATCTGAATCTAATTATACGTTTCTCCAACTCGTGAACGTCCTGCAATTTCAAAGCAGGCAGCTTGCTCAAGAGCAGTGATTATCATATAAAGTATGATTTCATCGTATATAAGCATACATATTGCGTCTTTCGTGATACGATAAAGCAGTGGCGAAGACCAATCAGCAACTCAGCCGGATCACGATCACAATGCCCCCCGGTCTCGTGCAAGATATCGAGCACCGCCTAAGCGAGGGCCAATTCGCAAGCATTTCGGAGTGGATCCGTTACGCAATCAGGGAGCAGCTTCGCCGTGATGCCAAGACCATTGGTGAACTAATGGTAGCTGAGCCCCAAGCAAGAGAAAGCTACAACGCAGCGGTTGGCAAGCAAACCAAGAAAGTGAACCTAGACAAGTTCAAAGGCTAGTAGCAATCGAATGCGTCAAACGGAAGCCTTTGAGCGTGTCCTTGATCAATTAATCAGCGAGCTTCCGCAGGAGTCGCACAAACCGGCTCGAAGGAAAATACTTGAAGCCCCGACAAAGCTCAGCGAGAACCCGCTTTCCGGCCACTGGTACGACAAACAAGCGGAAATCGTGACTTATCGGCTGGTGGTTGGAAAGCTAGGCACGAGAACTGGGACAGCACGCCTTGTTTTCTTTTACATCATTGATGAGGGTGAACCTGTCCTATGGTGGCCGAAGCTAGAGACCGAGTGAGTCCTAGGACCGAAAGAGTACAACTCCCTACACGACTAGGGATTCACGGAGACTGTTATCCCATTGACGGCTACCATAACCGAACATGCAAAGCGCCTCCCGACGCCCGATGATTGCGTTCGTGGCCTGCTCCCTCATCTGGGGCAGCACGTTCCTCGTCATCAAGCTCGGCGCGGATGAACTCGCGCCGCTCTGGGCGGTTTGCCTGCGGCTCGTGCTCGCCATCGCAATCCTCAGCATTCTCACCGCCATCCTCAAAATCCCGTGGCCCAAAGGGCCATTCCTCAAAGCCGCCGCGCTCTACGGCTTGCTTGAGTTCGGCGGGAGTTTTCCTCTCTTGTACTCGGCGGAAAGCAAAATTCCAAGCGGGCTCGGCGCGCTCGTCTACGCCACTGCGCCGATCTGGGCGATGCTGGAATCATGGGTGCTTGGCACCGAGACGCTGAACGCAAAGAAACTGGGCGCCGCCGCCATTTCTATAGCGGGCGTCGCTCTCATCTTCCTCCACGAAGTTACTGCCGGTGGCTCGGTAATCGGGCTGGTACTTGCTGTCGTCTCCGTGATCTTCGCCACCTGCGCCGGGCAGGCGCTTAGCAATCAGAAGCAATCGGCCATTGCCGCAAACGCGGTCGGGGCGATGGTCGGGCTGCCGGTTTGCCTCATCATCAGCCGCCTGATTGGCGAGTCTTGGGCTCTTCCCGCAACGCCAGTCGCCTGGCTCCCAGTTATTTATCTCGCCGTTGCAGGCTCGGTGGGCGCGTTCGTTATCTTCTCCTGGTTGATCACCCAGTGGCCGGTCAGCTCGGTCTGCTTCGTCGGTGTGGTGGTACCTGTGCTAGCCATGATCCTCGGCGCGATCGTTCGACATGAGCCGATCACCGCCACCAGCGTCGCCGGAGCGGCGCTTGTAATCATCGGCGTCGTGCTCGTGCTGCGACACCAAGTCACAGCCGACCAACCCACAAATGAAGAAAGCCGCCCGGCAGACTGCCCGGCGGCTTCCTAATCAACCAACCTTACTTGGTAAGCAGTTGGCGCAGAACGTACTGCAGAATGCCGCCGTGGCGGTAATACTGCACTTCGTTCGGGGTGTCGATTCGGACCAAAGCCTTAAACTCCTTGGTCTTGCCATCCGCTGTCGCTTTAACCGTTAGCGTCTTGCCACCTGAGAAGCCGGTTGCGATGCCATCGCTTAGCCCAACCAGATCGAACGTTTCGTGACCGGTAAGGCCCAGAGTCTCTCGATTCTCGCCCGGCATGAACTCAAGCGGCACGATGCCCATGCCGACCAGATTCGACCGGTGGATTCGCTCGAAGCTCTCAGCGATAACTGCCTTCACGCCAAGAAGGAACGGACCTTTGGCCGCCCAGTCTCGGCTGGAGCCGGAGCCGTACTCCTTCCCCGCCAGGATCATCAGCGGGGTGCCGCTCTTCTTGTACTTCTCTGAAGCATCGAAGATCGTCGTGACTTCGCCGGTTGGCAGATAGGTGGTGAAACCGCCCTCCGTGCCCGGCGCCAGCTGATTTCGCAGGCGGATGTTCGCGAACGTGCCGCGCACCATCACTTCGTCGTTGCCGCGGCGCGAGCCGTAGCTGTTGAACATCTTTGGCTCAACTCCGCGAGCCATCAGATACTCGCCTGCGGGCGAGTTCGCCTTGATGCTTCCAGCAGGCGAAATGTGATCAGTCGTAACCGAATCGCCCAGCACCGCCAGCACTCGCATGCCGGTCAGCTCGTTCACCTTCGCGGCAGGCTCTTTGGTCAGGTCATCGAAGTAGGGCGGGTTCTTCACATAGGTGGAACCGCTATCCCAAGCGTAAACGTCCGAGCCCTCGACCGAGATGCCATTCCACTTCTCATCGCCCTTGAAAACTCCGGCGTAGTTGGTGGTGAAAAGCTCGGTCTTCACCGCAGCGGCTACCGCTTCGGCGACTTCCTTCTGGGTCGGCCAGATATCGCTGAGATAAACCGGCTTGCCGTCCTTGTCCTCGCCAAGCGGATCCTTCGTCAGATCAACCTCGATTGAGCCCGCAAGCGCATAGGCGACGACCAAAGGAGGCGACATCAAGTAGTTCGCCTTCACGTCGGGGCTGATTCGCCCTTCGAAGTTTCGATTGCCCGAAAGCACCGCCGCGACCACCAAGTTCTCTTCGTTGACCTTCTTGCTGATCACGTCTGGAAGCGGACCGGAGTTGCCGATGCACGTCGTGCATCCGTAACCCACGATGTTGAAGCGAAGCTGATCCAGATACTGCTGTAAGCCCGCTTTTAGCAAGATATCGCTTGCAACGCGCGAACCAGGCGCAATCGAGGTCTTCACCCACGGCTTCGTGTTCAGGCCCCGCTCGACCGCCTTCTTTGCGACGAGTCCCGCCGCAACCATCACGCTTGGGTTGCTGGTGTTCGTGCAGCTCGTAATCGCGGCAATCACAATCGAGCCGCTCTCCACTTCGCCGGCAGCCGCATTGGCAAGATCAATTGCGGCCTCTGCTCGCTCCATCACGGCGACGCCACCCTTGGCGGCCGGCGCCTTGTGCCCGGCAGAATGGCCGCTCGTGCCAAAACCTTCCTCAAAGTTCTTGGCGACCGCGTCAAGCTCTAGTCGATCCTGCGGGCGCTTCGGTCCTGCCACGCTCGGCCGCACCGTGCTGAGGTCGAGGCTCAGAGTGTCCGTGTACTCCGGCTCCGGCGTTCCCGGACCGAAGAACAGGCCCTGCTCCTTGTAATAAGCCTCGGCCAGCGCCACCGTCTTTTCAGGGCGGCCGGTAAGGCGCAGATAATTCAGCGTCTCTTGATCCACCGGGAAGATGGCGCAGGTCGCGCCAAACTCGGGCGACATGTTGCCAATCGTCGCGCGATCCGCAAGCGGCAGCGCGGCAAGGCCCTCGCCGTAGAACTCCACAAACTTGCCCACCACGCCCTTCTTGCGCAGCATTTCGGTGACGGTCAGCACCAGGTCGGTGGCGGTCGCGCCTTCGCGCAGTTTGCCGGTGAGCTTGAACCCGATGACCTGCGGGATCAGCATGCTGATCGGCTGGCCAAGCATGGCTGCCTCTGCCTCGATGCCGCCAACGCCCCAACCAAGCACACCAAGTCCGTTAATCATCGTCGTGTGGCTATCGGTGCCTACAACCGTATCCGGGTAAGCCACGTTGCCCTCGTTCACAAACACCGAGCGAGCCAGATACTCCAGGTTCACCTGGTGGACGATGCCGGTGTTCGGCGGCACCACGCGAAAATTGTTGAGAGCCTTTTGGCCCCACTTCAGGAACTTGTATCGCTCTTCATTTCGCTCAAATTCCAGGTCGCGATTGATCAGAAGTGCCGCTTCGCTTCCAAAGACATCGACCTGTACGCTGTGGTCGATGACCAGTTCCACCGGCTGCAGCGGGTTGATCTTCTTAGGATCGCCGCCCAATTTCGCCATGGCTTCTCGCATCGCGGCCAAATCGACCACGCACGGCACACCGGTGAAGTCCTGCAAGATAACTCGCGCCGGGGTGAAAGCAATCTCCTTGCTCGGGGTCGCCTTCGCGTCCCAGTTGGCAAGGGCAAGGATGTCTTCCTTGCGGGTGTTCTCGCCATCTTCCGTGCGAAGCAAGTTCTCAAGAAGAATGCGAAGGGAGTAGGGCAACCGGGCCAAATTGGCATGGCTGCTAAGGCTTGAGAGCCTATAGATCGTGTAGTTTTCGCCCGCAACGCTTAGCGTTGACTTGGCGTTGAATGAATTCATAAACGCCTCCAGATTGGTTTTCCCCCGTCGGAGGGCGCTCCAGGAGTCATTAGACGTGGGCGAGGGATCACTATTTTTATACCACACTTCTGCCAGCCTCGTTCCCTTTAGCAGGTCTGTTGTACTAACTGAACCCAGCCGTACATAGTAGAATCTGAGTTGGTGAAGGGCGAGTTCTCAACTGGGACCAGTGAACTGGCAAGCTACGGCGATATGCAGCTTGACCAGGTGCTCGCGCTTGCCGAGCGGTTCCAGCAGGCAAGCGGAATGGAGCTGGACGATTCCGCCATCCAGGCGGTTGCCGAAGCCTGCTCCGTGCCCGAAGATTACGTTCGAATGGCGGTCAAGATGCGAACCGACCGGCAGCAGCCTGGTCTTGTTCAGCGCGTCCGCGGCCAGTTTCTTACGCTTGATCCCAAGGTTCGCCGCTGGGTTGCTTCGCTTGCTCTGGCTACCAATGTGGCGCTTTTCTCAAGCCTCGCGGAGCGCTTCAATCTGATCGCTACGGCGCTTCAGTCCAAGTCTTCGCTCGGGCCGGTCTTCGACATGATCAGCATGGTCCTGCTGTTCTGCGGTTTCTATAACGCGGTCGTTTCACGCGATAAGATCACCGCGTTCGTAAGCGGCGCTGTATTCGGCGCGTTCTTTGTTTTCACCCAGGCGTTGTTCCGGTTCATCGTGCAGGTCCCCAACGTTATCGAACCGACCGTCCTCGTGCTTTACACCATCCTCGGCGGCGTCACCGGACTCGGGCTGTGGATGTTTGTCGATAAGTTCCGAAAGCCGTTCGGCATGAAAGATCCCGCTGCTGAGCGAAAGGAATTGCTACAACAGTTGGTGGATATCCAGGACAAGCTGAAGCAGGCAGAGCAGTACGTAACGTTTCTCAGCGTCGATGTGGCCGGTTCCACGAAGATGAAGGAGCTTGCCAGCCCGCTTGCCATCGAGTACACGTTCGGCGAGTATCACCAGTTCATCATGGATATCACCCACAAATTTGGCGGCGAAATCCACTCCACCGCTGGCGATGGCCTTACCTGCGCGTTCGATGCCCCTCAGCAAGCCTATGCGGCCGCCCGAAACATGCAGGCCGGGCTCTTCGAACTAAACAACTTCCGCAACAAGACGGGAATCCCGATTCGGATCCGCTGCGGCATCCACACGGGTACCGCGCTGGTGCCGAACAAGGACGACATCGGCAGCGTGAGCTTTTCCCACGTCATCGACATCGCCGCCCACATGCAGAAGGAATGCCCGATCGGCGGCATCGCCGTTAGCGAGACCGCAATTCAGCAATTACCCATGGGCGCGGCCTCGGTGGGCGACCAGACTTTTGACGTAAACGGAATCAAGGCGTACATCTGGCAGCCCAAAACTCAGCCCAAGCCAACGATGAATATGCCGGGCGCTCCCGAGCTTAAGCCAAACCCCCAAGGCTAAGTTGCACGGGCTTATGCCATCCTAGAACTTCAAATGTCACAGGTTGCTACCGTTGAAAGCGCCGCGATCCAGGAGGTGCAGGCCGCTTCCAGCAGCGCGGAACTGCGCGCCATCGAGATCAAGTACCTCGGCAAGAGCGGGGAGCTAACCACCTTGCTGCGCCTCATCGGCACCCTGCCGAACGAGGAGAAGCCGAAATTTGGACAGCAAATCAACGAAGCAAAAGCTCGCGTAACCGCCCTCATCGAAGAAAGGGATGCGGCGTTGAAGGGTGGCGAGATGCTCGCCCAATTTGAGCGCGAGAAGATCGATATCACGCTCCCCGGAAGACCTTGGCGAATCGGGCGCGAGCATGTTCTTCAACTCACCGCGAACAAGATCAGGCGGGTGCTAGGGGGCCTTGGCTTCCGGTACATCGAAACGCCCGAACTTGAGCACGTCAATTACAATTTCGCAGCCCTGAACTACCCGCCCGATCACCCCGCGATGGACGATCAGGACACTTTCTACATTGACGACGACACCGTGCTTCGCACGCAATGCACCGCCATGCAGGGGCGCATCTTTGAGAAGGTCAAGCCGCCGTTACGCTACTTCACCGTCGGCCGAACGTTCCGCAATGAAGCGGTAGACCGCACCCACGGGCACACCTTCCACCAGGTCGACGCCGTGATGATCGACGAAGGCATCAGCATGGCCGATCTTAAGGGCGTGCTTGAACTGTTCGCACGGGAGATGTTTGGCGAGAACGCGCAAGTTCGGTTCCGGCCCGATTTCTTCCCGTTCGTTGAGCCGGGGGTCGATTACGCGATATCCTCCCCCAAGTTCGCCGGTGGGCGATGGCTGGAGCTTGGCGGCGCCGGCCTCGTGCATCCGAACATCCTGCGTGCCTATGGCATTGATGAGGAGAAATACTCCGGCTTTGCCTTCGGCCTCGGCGTTGAGCGCATTCCCATGCTGGCCCACGGCGTGGACGACTTAAGGCACTTCCTTGAGAACGACCTTCGGTTCTTGGACCAATTCACGAGCGAAATATGAAGTTCCCCTATCAAATGCTGCTGGATTACGTCCAAACGAGCCTAGATGCGGAAGGCATTGGCGACCTCCTGACAATGGCAGGATTCGAGCTAGAGGGCATCGAAGAAGTGGATGGCGACAAGGTGCTGGACATCAAGGTGATGTCGAACCGAGGCGATGGCCTGTCCGTGTTTGGCCTTTCGCGCGAAGTGCTCGCCAAGGATCCAAAGTCCAGCCCCACTAAGCTTTACGAGGCGGCGGTTGCCGGCTTCCCAGGCGACGAATGGCCGGTGATGAGCCCATCGCCCATCACGATTGAATCTAAAGAGTGCAACCGATTCTGTGGCCTTGTGCTGGAGAATGCTGGTAATGGCTCGACGCCGGACTGGATGCAGAAGCGGCTGAAGCAAGCCGGGATGCGCCCGATCAGCCTGCTGGTTGACCTCACGAACTACATCGTGCTGGAACTTGGTCGCCCCATGCACGCCTTTGACTTTGACAAGCTGAAGGGCAACCGCATCGTTGTCCGCCAAGCCAAAGCAGGCGAAAAGCTAACCACCCTGAACGGCGACGAGCATGAGCTGAAGCCGGACCAGATGATGGTTTGCGACGCCGAGCACCCTGTCGGCGCCCCAGGCGTGATGGGCGGGCTTGAAACCGAGATATCCGAATCCACAACGCGCGTATTCGTAGAGTCGGCGCACTTCCTGAACACCGCCGTCCGCAAGCTGCGTAAGCAGCTTGGCCTCAATACCGATGCCAGCTATCGGTTCGAGCGAAGCGTCGATCCTGAGTCCTGCTTGCAGGGTCTGCGTCGCTTCCATCAGCTATTACAGGAAGCCGGAGTCAGCCCCAAGGTTGTCGGCTTCGCCGACGAGTACCCCAATAAGCCACAAACGCCGACGGTAAACGTGCGCGTTTCCCGCGCAAACCTGCTGCTAGGCATGCCGGTCACCGCCGCTGAGGCGAAGGGCTACCTGGAACGGCTTGGCATGAAGGTCAGCGGCGATGGCGAGCCGTTCTCGGTTCAGATTCCAACCTGGCGGCCTGATCTTGTGCAGGAAAACGATCTTGTGGAGGAGATTGGCCGAATCCACGGCTACGACCGCATCCCGACGCGGCTTCCGCACGGCACCACCCTTGTCAGCGGCACGTTCGGCATCGAGGCGTTCATCGACCGGGTTCGCGAAGAAGTTGTGAGAGCTGGTTTCACCCAGATCATCAGCCACTCGCTGCGAGACGTCCATCCGCTCGACGCGAATGGAAAGCGCATTATGCCAAGGAATCCGGCTTCGCCGGAAGCCGCCTACCTTCGTAACGCGCTTTGGCCGTGCCTTGCCGATGCCGCCCGCCGAAACCAGGGCGAAGGGCTTGCGCTCTTTGAAATCGGCCGAACCTTCACCGCCAACGGTGAGCGCCAGGAGCTTGCCGTGATGACCGTGGGCGAGCTTCTTCCCGTTCACTGGGTGAAATCCCAATCTCCCGAAGCTGACTTCTATTCCCTAAAGCAAGCCTTGCTGGACATCTGCCATCAAGCAGGCGTTACGGCAAGCGTCGTCGCGCCAAAATCGTCCGACCCTCGCCTCCACCCCTATCAGCAGGCGGAACTGCACGGTGAGGGCGGCGCGTTCGGCCTCTTCGGAAGAATCCATCCTACTGCCGCCGAGGAAAGCAGCCTTTCGCCCGACACGGTTCTTGCCACCATCGATCTTGAGCGCATGTTTGCAAGCCGCCGGGACGATATCCACCTGAAGCCAATAAGCCGCAATCCGGCCGTCCGACGTGACATCGCCATCCTTGTTGATGAGGCAGTCCCCTTTGCGAGCATCGAGCAAACCATCGGGAAAGCGCTTGGCGGAGAGCTTGAGAGGATGTGGCTGTTCGACGTCTACAAAGGCAAGGGCATCCCCGAAGGCAAGCACTCGCTAGCGGTTGCGCTACAGCTTCGCAAGCTTGGCGAAAACTTCACGGATGAGGAAGCGAACCAGGCGCGGGATCGCGCCGTTCAGGCGCTTGCTTCGCTTGGGGCGACCATCCGGTAATCACCATCTCGCCAAGTAAAGCGATCAGACCCGCAACGAAGACCGTGCGCATGGCCATCGGCCAGAAGTAGTAGTGGGCGAACATCTTGGACCACGCCATCGGCAGGAACGCCAGGAACGAGAGCCCGTAGCCGGTCAAAAGCAGCGCCTTCTTCTTCGGGAACATGAAGAAAAGCGCAATGTTCGCGGCAATCGTCAGGAATTGAGCATAAGGCGGCCAGGTTACGAAGATGAGCGGCCCCTGATCGAGCCCTTCCTTTAGCCTTCCGACTTCGCGATAAGCGGGGGCAAGGTAGTCGGTAAGGTCCAAGAACACCGAGTAGCCATGCCGAAGCTGCTGTGCCTGATACTGGCTTAGCCCAGCGGGCAGCACCTCATGCCGCACGTACAGATAAAGGCCCAGCAAGACGAAGGAAAGCGCCGGAACCTGCCACTTGACCCGGTAACCCTGCAACCAAAGGCTCACGGCAACTCCCACAAAGCAGGCGGGAAGCATCACCGCTTGCTCATAGCTGGAAAGCGCCAGCCAGCAGCAAATAAGCGAGAGCCCCGCCAACAGCATTGAGTTCTTTGGCGAAGCCTCAACCTGGGTGTTGCGGGTGGCTGGTGGATTCAGTGGCGAGGGCGGAACCGGCAAACGGTCGGTGCGCAACCGCTCGTAGCGGGCATAAAACGCCAAAGCCAGCAATGCAAAGAACGCCGCCACCGTTGCCGTGCGCCCAGGTAGCCAATCCATCGTGCGATTGCGAATTCCCTGCAAACCCGAAAGCTCTAGCGCGGCATAGATTCCAATTAGGGCGATCCCAACCGCGTTGATCCACCGCTTTGGCTGGCGCACCAGCGCAACCAGCGCCGCGATTCCAACTAGACCCAAGAAGGGCGCATAAAGATCGCCACCTTTATCCTGAACCCAAACCGTAAATAGCACCGCGCACCCGGCGGCAATTAACGGCGAACCGAATAGCGCCCAAACGAACCAGAAAAGGGCAAGTATGCAGAGGCCCACTATAGCGGCGCTCGTGACCTCAAAGCCAGTTTCCGAGCCGGGATGAAGACGCTGATCCATTTCGAAGGTCAGTGTGCTGACCGGGCGATAGAAGTGGTTTCCAAGCGGCCAGTCGCCGACGAACCAACTCAGCGGCGCATGCCGCTGCTGGATGTTCTGCAGCAGCACCTTGGTGTCGGTGTCATCGAACTGGCCACCAACCCGCGAATAGGAGAAGGTGACGTAAATCGCACACAGCACGGCAACTAAAATGTAGGGCCACTTACGCTTCACCGCGCATATTATGATTTCTCTTTCGTCGGTTAGTTGAACTAAACGATGAAAGGGCTTGCGCGGCGATTATTTTCGGAGGAGCTTTCGTGGCTTCGCGTCGTCGCCATTGGCGCGGGCATCCTGTCCTATCTGCGGGCCGCGCGGCTGCCGAACGCCTGGGCCGCCACTCAAGCCACCACGACCTATCAGAATGGGTTCATCAAGCGCGGGCTCCTTGGCTCGATTCTAAGCTGGATCAACATGCCCGCCGTCGATTACGAGCGGTTCGCGATCGCCTCCGTTGTGTTCATGGCGGCGCTGCTCGTGGTGTTCGCGTTTACGGTCCGCAAGTTGGGGACCTTGCGCTCAACATGGGGAGTTTGCTCTGCCGCAATTCTGCTTTCCAGTTTCGCGTTCTCTTTCCTTGCCCACCTCATCGGCTACTTGGACATCCCCATTCTCCTCCTTGGGTGCCTTACCTTCTGGCCCAAGAAGCCCGCCGAGCGCATCGCGGCAATCGTGCTTTGCACCGTCCTCGGACTACTGTTTCACGAGCTGTATCTCCTAGCCGTCCTGCCATTTTCCTTGTTCGGCTACTGGTATGCGGTCCTACGAGATGAAACCACGCGGATAAAAATGCGGCTTGCCGCATCGCTTATCCCCATCGGGGGCGCGGTGGGAATGCTCGGCTATTTAGCCATTCCTAAAGCTGAAAACACAAGCATGGCCAACTTCCTGGCTTCTTCTGCGCTTGGAAATGCCAACTACATGCCGCGCCTAGATTTCTACCCACTGCTTTACCGCCCGCTGGCAACGAATTGGCAAATCGTATGGTCGGGCTTTCATGAGAAGGGTTGGCCGCCAGATCAGATCTTTGGCATCCTTACCTACGGTTTCACCGTCGCCGCCTTGCTGGTAATCGGGCTGAGCCAGATGAAGCGGCAACTGAGCGGAAAGCGCTTGCAGCTTGCCCGCTGGCTGCTTTTCGTCTGCTCCCTCGCACCCGTCGGCCTCATCTTCATCGCCGTCGATGATTACCGCTGGTTTGCGCTCGCCACGTTTTCCACGTTCTTCTGCGTTGCCGCCGTTCTTGAAAGACCAGCTAGTGAGCCGCTTCCTTGGCAGCTGAGAACGTGCCTCACGGTGGTGATGCTGAACCTGATCACTTCGGGCGATCTTTACGACAAAGCCATGCCGGAAGGCTTTCCCTTCCGCGGCCTTTTCAGGACTCCATCTGTAGAGAGTCCGCGCACTCCGCCCCAAAGCTCAATCCAGCCGAATCCTTACCGCAGGAACCCAACCGAGTAAGCTGAGCGTTAGACAAATAGCATGAAACAACGTCTTGCTTTCGCCCTTGCCCTCACTACTCTGGCCGCCCTCTCGCTTGGCCAAGCCGACGGCACAAGGCAGGTAAAGGTTAACCAGCCCCTCCCGAAGTTTTCATTGACCACGGCTTCCGGGAAGAAATTTACCAACGCCAACCTGAAAGGCAAGGTAGCGATCATCGATTTTTGGGCTACCTGGTGTCTGCCATGCAAGAAATCCATTCCGATGCTGCAGTACCTGCATAACAAATACAGCAGCCAGGGCTTAGTGGTCGTGGGCGCAGAAGTGCAAGACGAAGGCGCTAGCAAAGAGAGCCTTGACCGCTTCATCAAGAAGCAAGGCATGACTTACACAGTGACCGTTAAGTCAGACAAGCTTGCCGATCATCTTGGCGTATACGGGCTGCCAACCCTTCTCGTGGTTGACCGCAAGGGCAAGATCGTGAATGTCATCGAAGGCGTAGAGTTCGGCGAGCAGGACCGCCTCGACACCATGGTTAAGCAGCTTCTAAAGAAATGAGAGCCTTTCTAGTCGCTGCAACGCTGGCGTTCTCGGGGCTCGCTTATCCGCAGTCGGATATCGCCCTGTCCTACACGGGGTCGAAGTTTCCCACCTTCAAGCTGAAAACGCTTGATGGCAAAACCATTTCAAGCCAGAAGCTCAAGGGCAAGGTTTACATCGCCGATTTCTGGGCCACTTGGTGCGGCCCGTGTCGCCGAACGATCCCGATTCTTATCGAAATCAAGAAGAAGTACAAGGGCAAGGCGTTCGAAGTCGTGGGGATGGATCTCTCCGAGCGAATGCCCAAGGAAGGCATCCAGAAATTTGTTTCGGCGATGGGCATGAACTACCCGGTTGCCCTTCAAGCCGAGTCGGTTGCGCGGCAGATATACGCCGCGAGACTGCCGACCCTCTATGTCGTGGACAAGAAAGGCGTCGTCCGATTCGGTGAGTCTGGAATGATGTACGACCCAGACGGCTCCAAGCTTTCCAAGCTCGTTGGTCAGCTCATCGCCGAGCGCTAAGCCTTGGCGTACCTCTCGACAAGCTGGGGCCAGCTTCCGTTCTGGATCGCATCCCTGATTTCCTGCATCAGCCTGGCGTAGAAGCGCAGGTTATGGAGGGTGGCAAGGCGAGGACCTAAGGTTTCGCCCGCCTTAAAGAGGTGGCGCATGTAAGCTGCGCTGTATCGCTCGGTTTCGGGGAAGACCGAGCCTTCATCCACCGGGCCCTCGTAGTCCTCAAACTCCTTTCGTAGCACGTTCACCCTTCCATGTAGCGTATAAAGCGCGTGGTGCCGTGCCATGCGAGTGGGTAATACGCAGTCAAAGAGATCGATGCCGCTCGCCACCGCGTGAATAATGTCGCCCGGATGCCCGACGCCCATCAGATAGCGAGGCTTGTGCTTGGGCAGAAGTGGCGCGGTGAGCGCCACCACTGGGTGTTGCATCTCGGTCGGCTCGCCCACGCTCACGCCGCCAATCGCGCAGCCGTCGCATTCTAGTTCGGAGATGTAAGCAGCGGACTCACGCCGTAAGTCCTCGTGCACCCCGCCCTGAACAATCGCGAACACTCCTTGAGTCCCTCTGGCGGCGCTCAAAGAGCGCCGGGCCCAGGCGTGGGTGCGCTTCATCGCTGACGCGGCTTCATCGTAGGTGCAAGGGTAGGGCGGGCACTCGTCCAGCACCATGCTGATATCCACGCCTAGCTGCGCTTGGATTTGAATGGAGCGCTCGGGCGTAAGATGCATTTGCGAGCCGTCCAGATGGGAGCGGAAGGTGACCCCCTCGTCGTCGATCTTCCGCATCTTAGAAAGGCTCATCACCTGGTAGCCACCCGAGTCGGTTAGGATCGGCCCCTTCCAACTCATAAACTTTCCCAGCCCGCCAAGCCGCTCGATAAGCTCGCTTCCGGGTCGCAGGGCCAAGTGGTAAGTGTTCGAAAGAATTAGCTCAAAGCCGAGGCGCTCTAAGTCCTCGCTGCCAAGGGTCTTAACCGTTCCCTGAGTCCCAACCGGCATGAAGGCGGGAGTTTCCACGGTTCCGTGTGGAGTATGCATGCGCCCCCTACGGGCGCCAGTGTAAGGGCACTCGGAAAGCAGTTCAAACTTAATGGATCCCGCCATCAGCTAGCTCCAAAGCGCGGAAATCGGGAGTGCGAACAGCTTGTCGGACACCGCGACCGCTTCGCTGCCGGTATGAAGAACAACCCCCCGGTGGAACTTGCCCTCCGCGAGCTCATCAAGAAAGCGCAGGCCCTCAAAATCCTCGGTCGTGGCGGCAGGAGCGTTGCGAACTTCGACCCCTACAAGGCTACCGTTTCGAGCTTCAAGAACGAAGTCGACCTCTTTCTGCTTCACCGTCCGCAAGTGATAGATCGACGGCTTAACTTTGCCCACTTTTGAAAGCTTCGTCAGTTCGTTGGCGACCAGAGTCTTCAGCACCGGCCCCGTGCGCATCCAGTCTCTAAACACGCCCTCTTCGTCTAGCCCGCATAAGTGGCAAAGCAGCCCGGTGTCAACCATATACGCTTTAGGCGCTTTAGCAAGCCGGACGTCCATGCTGGCCGACCAAGCGGGCACATAGTGAACCAACATGAGGGCCTTCAGCAGGTCGACGTAACGAGTTAAGGTTGTGTGGGGGATGCCGGTGTCCAGGCTGAGGCCAGAGAGGTTGAGAGTTGCGCCGCTCCGCGCCGCCATCAGCGAGAGGAGGCGCGGCAACTGGGTCAGCCCGCTAATGTTAGCAAGGTCGCGAACATCGCGGTCTAACAATGTTCGTACATAGGCTTGAAACCAAGCATTGCGTCGGTCTTGTCCCTTCCTTTGCACCACTTCTGGGTATCCACCGCGTACTGCCCTCAGTGCAAGGTCGTCTTGCCCAATACAGTGCAGTGAAGACGCCGAATCGCCGCCAAATAGCCAATCGGTAAAGTTATGCGGGCTCGACTCCAGCTCAGCCTGGGAAAAGGGAAAGAGGTCGATGGGCTCCATGCGGCCGGCCAAAGAATCGGCAATCTTCGGCATCAGCAGCACGTTCGCTGAACCGCTAAGCAGATACTGGCCGGAGCGGCGGTCCTTATCCACCAGAAGCTTCATCGTCAGGAACAGACCGGGCGCGCGTTGAACTTCATCCAGCACCACCGGCGCCTTCCGGCTCAGAAGAAAGCCCTTGGGGTTCTCGGTGGCTTCCGCCAGCATCACCGGGTCGTCCAACGTCACGTAGTTTCCGGCAAATCGCTCTCGGGCGATTTCTTGCGTGAGGGTCGACTTGCCGGTTTGACGGGGTCCGACCACCAGCACCACCGGCGTATCGTCAAGGGCATCGTTCACCAGTTGGTAGGCGGCGCGCTTGACCATGAGAGGTAAGGATAACACAGCCCCGCCGCAATTAACTTGGCTGGTAACCTCAATCCATGAAACTGGAGTATCGAAGATTCACGGAGCCGGAGATCGAGGAGGCCCTAAAGAGCGCGAAGGGATGGGATATCCGCAACGGAATGCTTACCAAGACCTTCCCACATGAGAAGTATCTGGATGGCGTTGCCTTTGTAAAGACAGTAGCCCACATTGCCGACAAGCTGAACCACCATCCCGACATCATCTACACCTACCCGCATGTAAAAGTCGCGGTGAACACCCACGATGTCGGCGGCATTTCGCCTTACGACTTTGAGCTTGCGCGATTGATTGACGCCGCCGTCTAGCTTGCGGAGAACCGCTTCACTTCAACCAATTTGAACTGTTGATCAAGCACCGCCCACACCGTGGGCCGGTTGGTCATCTTCAGCGCCTTGCGCGGATTCAGGCAGCAAAGCTGAATCGCAATTTCGGGCCCGAAATCATTCGCTAGGTTTGCAAATGCTTCTTGAAGCGTAATCACACTTCCCGCCAAGGTGCCATCCGCCAGCACTGCCCTGCCCTTTTCAATCGTGACCTCGTTGCCCCACAGGTCAATCGTTTCTCCCGGAGGCATGGCGGTCGCCGCTGTGCTGTCGCTTACAGCAATCACCTTGTCAGGTCCGATCAATTTCAGAAGCATGCCAACGGCTTCACGGGAAACATGAAGGCGGTCGTAGATGAGTTCGCAGGTTAGGTTGCCCGTTGAAAGTGCGTAGCCAATAATGCCAAGTTCGCGATGGTGCATCGGCCGCATCGCGTTAAAGAAGTGGGTCGCATGGCTTGCGCCAAATTCAAATGCCCTTCTTGCCTCATCGTAAGTCGCCGCGGTGTGTCCGAGGCTAACAATGACTCCTCGTTTCATGAGGCGGCTAACCAGATCGAGCGCGTGGGGACCTTCTGGGGCAAGCGTAACAACCTTCAAGCGTGGATCCTCAAGCACCGAATCCCAATCTGAAGGGCCTGATGGCGCATCCTCGATGTCTGCCGCTTGCTGAGCGCCAGGATAGTCTCGGCTGATGAACGGGCCTTCTAAGTGCAAGCCAAGGATTTCGGGATCCGAAGGCAGCCGGTTCAGAACCTCCTTCACCGAAGCAACAGACGCGGTAGCCGTCGTTGCCAAGAACCCTTCGTATCCAGCATGAGAAAGGCCACGAGCAAGAGCCTCAAACTGCTCGGCAGTAGCGGACATCGTATCGATGCCGTATGCCCCATGAAGATGTAGGTCGACGAAACCGGGAATCAGATATTCACGACCAATTTGTCCGGTTGACTCAAAAATGGGGCCGCCTTCGCCCCACTCCACGCTGTATGATCGGAATCCCTCCGGACCCCAGCTTTGATAAATCTGCCCCATCTCCCAAGTTCACGATACCTGCGGAGATCAGGGAGAGAGAGCGTACGTTGGTCCGTCTCTGAAGACTTTTCCATCTAATTCAAGCAGAGTCAATTCGCTTAAGACATCGTTAAGGTCCTGTCCCAGGTCTTCGGCAAGAATTTCGGGAAGCAAAGAACGCTTTTTCAGGAGATTCAGTATCTCTTCCCCAAGCGACGAGGCTAATGCGCTCGTGCCCTGAGCTGCCTCCAAACCAAGGAAGTTGATTACCTGCTGCGGCGAATCGCAAAGAACTGCCCCGTGCCGAATGAGAGAATGAGACCCCGCAAAGCTGGGCATATTGATGCCCGCAGGAACAACAAACAGGGGCCGGCCGAATTGCCTTGCCGCCACCGCTGTTGACAGCGCGCCGGAGCGCTCGGGCGCTTCGATCACCACCAGCACGTCCGAAAGCGCCGCAATCACCCGGTTGCGCTCCAAGAAGTTTTGCTTTGCGGGTGTAACACCCAGCGGATATTGGGTGAGGACACCGCCTCGCTCTTCCATCTTCTTGAAGAGTGCTGAATGCCGTGCCGGGTAGGGGCGGTCGAGTCCGCCTGCGGTCACCGCAATCGTGCTACCTTGCGCCGACAAAGCCCCTTCGTGGGCAGCTGAATCGATACCGTAAGCTCCACCACTGATGATGGTTGCCCCAACCTTTGCGAATTCTTCGGCAAACGCGCGAGCGCAGGCCTTTCCGTATGCCGAGGCATCTCGTGTGCCTACAATGCCAATGCGAGTCTGGGTCAGGCTGGCATTGCAGCCTTCAAAGTAGAACTTAACTTCGGCAAACTCGGCAAGACTTTCAAATCCAAGCAGGGAAGAAGCCTGAATTTCCGTCAACGTTAATTGCCGCCACCGCCATCGTCTCCGCCAGACCTTCGTCCACCGCCGCCACCGCCGCCTCGGCGACTGGTGTCGTCAGGAACGGCTGCCGCAGGAGCAAATCCTAACGCGGGAAGCTGATTGTTGAAGACAAAACCAAACTTCTCTTCAGTCAGGTTGCCAAACCAATCTGCTGCGCGAATCGTGTAATAGTGTCGGCCGCTGCTAATCAGCGTTCCAGCATCAGATTTCGGATAGCGGACGAAGATGAGACCGTCGCGGTACACCTGATAATTGCGAATCGGCTTGCCATCAAAGCTGACGCTCACCGTGCTCCAGTTCAGCCCTGATCCATCGTCTCCGGCTCGGAAGTAGAGTCCAAACGGAGGCACACCGGAAATCTCGTTCCCCCGCTGGGGCCAGAGCATCTTGACGCGGGGCGCAGTTAGGTCAACTCCTAAGCGAGAATCAAAGTTTAGGACGGATCCATCGGCGGCCCGAATGATGAGCGAATCACCCGATCTCACTGCCCGACTCGTCGCGGGAATTCCGAATATCGGCCTGCCCGTCCGATCCTTGGCGTCTGCATTGAGCGGCGGCACGGTGTAGTTCCAAAGAATGCCGTTCTTTGCACTACCGTCCTGATTCCGACCGGTTGGCAGGGGATCAATAAGCTCCAAAGTTCCATTGCTCAACGGGCATACAAAACACTTACCAACCGGACTCGGAGCTGCTGATGGAGGCGCGCCCAAGTCGACCGAATTGATCAGCCCTCCGTAGGAATCGATGAAAAATGCTCGGCCGTTTTCACTCACGCAAGCGAGAGTCGTGCCGGCAACCGCGGCGCCATACATAAGCTTCTCTTGCGTATTGTAATTCCAGAGACCATCGCCGGTAAGGCCGTTCACAGCGGTAATAAACTGGCCTGAGCAAACGTAAACCATCGTGTCTTGAACCAGCGGCTCAGACGACTTATCGACGAAATCGAACTTCAGCTTCCAGGCGAACTCCTTGGTATTGAGGTTGAAAGAAACTAGGTATCCGTTGTCATCAAAGTAAACGGCATTATTGTTGATGGTCTTGATGACACCCCGCACACCACCTTCGGGTTTGATGGGCGCGCCTTCCCGCTCCTGGCCGGTAGCCGGGTCGATCCGAACGAAGGACGCTTTGTCGTTGGTAACAATCAAATCGTGGCCAAGCAAGAAGGCGGGCGCTCCGAAGGCGAACTGCGCCGAATATCGCCATGCTTCCGTGCCGGTTGACCGATCGATCGCGACGATAATTCCCGCTCTCGCTTGGCAGATAAGAAGGTTCTCGTAAAGAATCGGCGTTCTGTCGAAAAATGCCATCGACGGCATTTCTTTCGGATACCGCCAATTTGTGTTGCCCGTTTCTCGATCAATAGAATAGACCGAATTGCCGTTCGCGACGAAGATAGCATCGCCAACCGCTACCGGGGCGCTTGATGCCAGCATTTGCCCGCTTGCCTGCACCCACCGCCAGGCAAGAGGCTGTGCGCCCGTTATATCAGCCTGAGCGCATACGCCGATCGTGACCAGAGCCAATGCTAAAAACCGCTTATTCTTCGTCATTTGCAATATTCCAAGGGGCAGTTTATTTACCCTTACCCCCGAATGTCTACCGGGAACTATACTTCAAGACGATTAAGCTGCCAGGATAACTCGACGGTTTAGGAGCGATTCCTCGATTCCCATGCGAATTCCGATTCTTTGCTACCACAAAGTAGGCCCTGAACAAGAAGAGGGGCGTTTCCTGAACATTGAGCCAGAGCGGCTTGCCAGTCATGCGCGCTTCTTTAAGCGGCGCGGCTATCGATTTGTCCGCGCGGCTGACCTGGACTTTGGAAGCCAAGGCAAAACCGTTTGCCTCACGTTTGATGACGCCTACACCTCGACCTTGACCTATGGCCTCCAAGCGCTTCAGAAAGAAGGCGTCACCGCGACAATCTACGCGGTATCCAGCCTCATCGGCAAAACATCCGAGTGGGATGGTGATCGGGCGCGGCCCCTCGCAGATTTGAAACTTCTCCTATCGGCACAAGATGCCGGATTCGAAATTGGAAACCACTCCGTTTCCCACCCAAAGTTTGCAGAACTTGGCCAAGAAGACCAGGCGCGGCAGATAACCGAGGCCCACGAAGCGTTTCTGTCTATGGGCCTGAAACCAGGCTCCTTTTGCTTCCCCTACGGCTCACACAATCAGGCATCAGGCCATGCGGTCGAAAAGGCGGGCTACCGAATCGGCGTCATCCTGGGAACAAGGATCGCCACCGAAAAAGACAACCCCCGGCTATTGCCGAGGGTTCCTATTGCGTTTAGCCACGCGCTGCCGATGATGATCTATCGCGTGTTTATTCGGCCTTATCTGCCGTGAACGGCTTCCTTTAGGCGGGCTGCTTCTTCCGTTCGCTCCCACGGAAACGCAGGGTTGCCAAAGTGGCCATTCTTGGCGGTCATCCGATACCGCATCTTCTTGAGGCCAAGATGCTCGGTGATGCCGCGCGGCGACAGATCGAAGTTCTCGCGAATTCGCTTCACGATCTGATCCGTGCTCTCCCTTTCGGTGCCGAACGTGTCGATGTTTATCGCCACCGGCTGGGGAACGCCGATTGCGTAGGCAAACTGGACAACCACTCGATCAGCTAGTCCAGCAGCGACGATGCACTTCGCAAGGTGTCGGGCCATATAGGCGGCAGATCGGTCAACCTTCGTCGGATCCTTGCCGCTGAAAGCGCCACCGCCGTGCGGGCACATACCACCGTAGGTATCCACGATGATCTTGCGTCCGGTCACACCGGTATCGGCCTGAGGGCCGCCAATTTCGAACTTGCCGGTCGGGTTGATGTGAAACTTGATGTCGCCCTTGACGAATCCCTGATAATCCTTAAGCACCGGGTCGATGATGTGCGCGCGAACGATCTCGTTCACTTGCTTGTGGTTCAGCGACGGGCTGTGCTGAGCCGACATGACTACCGTCTCAATATGCTGCGGCTTCATGTTGTCGTCGTAGATCACTGAAACCTGGCTCTTCATGTCCGGGCGAAGACCGAGATTCGGATTCGCCTTGCGAACCTCAGAACCTTTGCGGGTCAAAGCGTGCGCGATGGAAATTGGCAGCGGCATAAGCTCGGGCGTATCGTTCACCGCCATGCCGAACATCATGCCTTGGTCGCCGGCGCCGCCGGTATCGACACCCATTGCGATATCAGGGGATTGCTCCTGGATGGCAACCATGACACCGCATGTGTTTCCATCAAAACCTAGGTCGGTGTCGTTGTAGCCAACCTCGATGATGGCTTTGCGGACGATATCCGCAACTTCCACATACCCGTCGACCGTAACCTCGCCTGCTACGACCGCAAGGCCGCGGGTAAGCAGCGTTTCGATCGCAACACGTGCGTTCTCATCGCAGTCCAGGCAGGCATCCAACAACGCATCAGAAATCTGATCGGACAGCTTATCGGGATGTCCCTCGCTAACACTCTCGGACGTATAAACTCTCATGGCAACGAGGGGGGAGTGTACCTTCTAGTTGAAATCACTTAGCTTTGAACCTGGCTGTATTACCTGAATTGGATATCCTTCAGAGTCATTAAAGCTAAGAACCACCCCGCTTGGAGTCTGGTGATAGTCGGCCGTAATTGCAATGCCGTGATCCGCCAGCCTCTGCTTAAGAGCCTTCAGATCATCGGATGCCAGGCCAAGGCACCAACCGACGGAGGGCACTTCGCCTTTTCCGCCGGGGTGGAGGCCAATTCGTTGATCTCCCAGCTTGAAATCGGACCAGTAGGGCGACATGACGCCCGGTTCTAAGCCCAGAACGTCGCGATAGAATGCCACCGACGCATCCATGTCGTAAACGTAACGCCAAAGGGTTGAAAGACCGCTTATCATGAAGACATTATCCAGCCTTTGCGCCACCTATCTAGGCCCGCTCCGCTTGTCGAGAGGGCCATAAGCCTGAGCTGAGGCTAATGCAGGTTCAAAACCGTCCTTTGTAGGTATAATTTCGACATTCTTCCCGCTCGTATCTATAGGTCGAGCGATGCACCAAGCCCACCAAGATGCCAAAGACTAATAGCGACAACTCCCAGCTTGATCTTAACTCCGAAGCCATCCCGACTTCGGTCGTCGTGGAAACCGGCGATGACCAAATGGAGAAGATCGAGGAGATCACTGCCCGCGTAACCAGCGAATACGGCGAAGACCAAATTCAGGTTCTCGAAGGCCTAGAGGCCGTTCGCAAGCGCCCGGGCATGTACGTGGGTGACAATGGCAAGCGTGGCCTTCACCAGATGTTCCGCGAGGTTATCGACAACTCGGTTGATGAAGCCCTGGCCGGACACTGCACCCAGATTAAAGTCAAGCTTTGCAAAGATGGCTCCCTCTCGGTTGAAGACAACGGGCGCGGCATCCCCGTAGGCATTCACAAGAAGATGGGCGTTTCCACGCTCCAGGTCGTCATGACCGTTCTTCACGCCGGCGGCAAATTCGACGATAGCGGCGGATACAAGACCTCGGGCGGTCTACACGGCGTCGGCGTCAGTTGCACAAACGCATTGTCCAAGTGGCTATTTGCCACGGTTAAGCGCGACGGCAAGATTTGGCAACAGAAGTATGAGAAGGGGCATCCTGTCGGCGATGTTGCTGCCATTGGCAAGACCACCGAAACTGGCACCACCATTCACTGGATGCCGGATGGCGAAGTCCTTACGGAAACTGAGTACGACCCGCACCTGATCAAGATGCGAATGCGGGAGCTGGCCTATCTGAACTCGGCGGTCGCGTTCGTTTACGAGGACGAGATTAATCCCGACAATTCGGAAACCTATCACTACAGCCGAGGCATTCCGCAGCTTGTTGAGGATGTAAACGAGAGCAAGGACACGCTCCATAAGGTCATCTACTTCAAGCGACGCAAGGACATGACCGAGGTAGAGGTTGCGCTCCAGTATCACGACAGCTACACCTGGACCGTGCTTGCATTCTCGAATAACATCCACAATCCGGATGGAGGCACCCACGTTTCGGGTTTCAACGCTGCTTTGACCCGCGTCATCAACTCCTATGCGCGCAAGATGAATTTCTTGAAGGAGAAGGATAACAATTTCTCCTCAGACGACGTCTCCGAGGGCCTTACCGCCGTCATCAGCCTCCGTCTTACGAACCCAAGCTACAACTCGCAAGACAAGGTCAAACTCGTCACGCCGGAAGTGCAGGGTCTTACCAACTCGCTCGTTGGGGACGGTCTCACCACATTCTTCGAAGAGAACCCAAATATCGGACGGCAAATTGTCAATAAGGCAATGACCGCGCAACGAGCCCGAGAAGCGGCCAGAAAAGCCGCGGAAACCGTTCGGCGCTCATCGGCGATGGACACCATGGGCTTACCGGGCAAGCTAACGGACTGCATCAGCAAAGATGCCCCGCGCTGCGAGTTGTTCATTGTTGAGGGAGACTCGGCGGGTGGCTCGGCTAAAGGCGCGCGAGACCGCCAAACCCAGGCAATCCTTCCCATCCGCGGAAAGATCCTTAACGTCGAGAAAGCGCGCATTGATAAGGCGCTAGATAACACGGAGATCACGGCCCTCGTGCAGGCGTTGGGTACCGGCATCGATATTTCGCTTGGACGAAAGGAAGACGATCAGGATGACCTGTTCTCGGAGCCGCAGGAAAACGGTAAGACGAACGGCTCGATGAAGGATAAGAAGGATAAGGAATATGCCTTCGATATCACCAAGCTCCGCTACGGCAAAGTCATCATCATGACGGATGCCGACGTAGATGGCGAACACATCAGAACATTGTTACTTACAATGTTCTATCGCTACCTCAGGCCTCTGGTAGAAGGCGGATATATTTACCTCGCCCAGCCGCCTCTCTTCGTTATCAAAGTTGGTAGCAATGAGCGCCATTACGCCATGACGGCTAAAGAGAGGGATGAGATTTTGAAAACGATCAAGAAGAAGGATCCGATCGTTACCCGCTTTAAAGGCTTGGGCGAAATGAACGCGGAAGAGCTTGCGGAGACCACCATGGACCCTACGAAGCGCAGGTTAGTGCAAGTTCGTTACGACCGTCAGACAGAAATCGAAGTTGAAGAAATATTTTCAAAATTGATGGGCGACAAAGTTGAGCCGCGTAGGGAGTTCATTGAACGACACGCAAGAGAAGCCCTGAATTTGGACTGGCACAGCTAATTTTTTGAAGAGCGCTTTCGCGCTCGTCCTAACATTATAAGAATATCTTGAAAAGGTGGCGGATTCGTCCCCATCTTTGGACGGTCTTTCTTATAATGCGGGGAAGCCGGTCGTTAGGGGAGTTTCAGTGACACATCTTTGTCGCGCCCGGCTGTTCACCAGTAGGAGGAAACTAATGCACACACTTCACAAGATGGCCTTCGGCTCAGCCGCGCTGGCAGCAATCTTTGCTCTCAGCGGATGCGGTGGCTCTGGCTCAATGTCCGGCGATGTTGCCGGCTCTCAGGCAGTGTCCAACAAGGGCCCAGTGGCTTCGGCAACGATTCAGGCAGACGGCGTAATGGGGCTGAACGGGGATAGCTCTATCTTCGTCCCAAGCACTACTTCGCTAAGGCTTGAGGGCTTCGCCCACACGAACCATCTGATCAAGCTTGGCGGAAGCGGCGTCAACCCGGCAGCCTTTAACGGCTACGCTCCGGCAGACATTCGCGCTGCTTACGGCGTTCCATCCTCGGGCGGTTCTGGAACGATTGTTATCGTTGATGCATACAATGATCCATATGCTCTTGCCGACTTCAATTACTTCTCGGCTCAGTACGGACTCCCTCAGGAGACATCGACAAGCGTAACGGCTTCAACGAACAAGGTTTTCCAGGTGGTGTACGCAAGCGGCAGAAGACCATCCAACAACAGCGGCTGGAGCCAGGAGGCTGACCTGGATATCGAGTGGGCCCATGCAATGGCGCCCAGTGCAAAGATTGTTCTTGTTGAAGCTTCCTCAGCGAGCACGACAGCCCTTTATAACGCGGACAACGTTGCGGCAACGATCGCAGGAGTGCACCAGTGCTCGAACAGTTGGGGCGGCGGCGAATATTCAACTGAAGCTTCCAGCGACGGCACTTTCAACCACACGGGCGTTGTTTACTTCTTCTCTTCCGGAGATACCGGTGGAGCTCAGCAGTATCCGTCCGCTTCAGTGAACGTAGTCGCAGTTGGCGGAACGTCGCTAACCATGAGCGGCGGTGTGCGAACGAACGAAACCGCATGGAACGGCGCTGGTTGCGGCCCGAGCGCTTACGAGCCTCGACCATCCTTCCAGAGCGGAATTTCGGGAATCGTAGGCTCCCACCGAGGAATTGCAGACGTTTCTGCGGTTGCTGACCCGAATACCGGCGTCCTCGTACGCTGGAACGGTGGCTGGTACATCTTCGGCGGCACCTCGGTTGCTTGCCCGATCATCGCCGGCATCACCAACATGGCGGGTACGAACCGGTCCGGCGGTCCTGCACAGAACGCTCAGTTCTATGCAAACCTCGGTTCGGCAAACTTCTACGACGTTACTAGCGGTACCGCCGGCAGCTATAGCGCAGCTGTTGGTTGGGACTGGCCAACTGGCGTAGGTTCCCCGAACGGCCTCGGCGGCTTCTAAAACAGAAGCACGGTAATTGATAATCGTGTCCTTCATTTATGGTGAAGGGCACGATTTTTCGTTTTTCTGCCTCAAATCGCTTTGACTTTTGACAGGAAGTTTATATAATGCAGATAGCCACGCGATGGCATAGGGGAGTAACCGCGCGCCATGCGTTCGGCTTCCTAACGTTAAGGAGAGTTATAAATGCGTTTATCTCGAAAATTGTTCTTTGGATCTGCTGCGCTTGCAGCGGTCTTTGTTTTGGACGGTTGCGGTGGATCGGGTTCCAGCGTAAACGGCGTTGCTGATGCTCAGAAGTTGGGCAATGGCAGCCTCACAACCGCCGCGACCATTAGTGCACCGGGCCACATGGGCTACAACGGTGACAGCAGCGTCTTCGTGCCTGCATCGACTTCGCAGAACGTGAAGGGCTTTGCTCACACGAATACCTACATCAAGCTGAACACTGGCGACATCGGTCAGAACTCGGTGGTTTACACCCCGGCCCAGATCAAGAAGGCTTACATGCTTTCGACTCCGGCAGCCGGTCAGGGCGTCATCGTCATCGTTGACGCTTTCCACGATCCGTTTGCACTCGCGGACTTCAACTACTTCTCGACCCAGTTCGGTCTCCCGACCGAGCCGTCGAACAACGTGCTTGCTAACAGCAACACGGTCTTCCAGATCATCTACGAAACTGGAACCCAGCCGGCTTACAACGCAGGTTGGAGCCAGGAAGAAGCTCTTGACATCGAGTGGGCTCATGCAATGGCTCCTGCGGCCAAGATCATCTTGCTTGAGGCCGCCGACAATAGCTACACCCACCTGCTGAATGCAGATGTAATGGCAGCGGGGATCGCTAACGCTCACCAGTGCTCCAATAGCTGGGGCGGTGGCGAGTTTAACGGCGAACAATCCTTCGACAGCACCTTCACCGCACCGAACATGGTCTACTTCTTCAGCGGCGGAGACAGCGGCGGCGTGCGAGAGTATCCGTCCACTTCACCGAACGTTGTAGCCGTTGGCGGAACCAGCCTGTTCCTTGATGGGAACAACAACCGCTCTTCGGAAATCGCTTGGTCTGGAACTGGATGCGGCCCGAGCGCTTTTGAGCCTCGCCCGGCATTCCAGAACCGAGTTGCCTACAAGGTTGGCGCAGCTCGCGGCGCTGATGACATTTCGGCAGTTGCTGACCCGGCTACCGGCGTATACGTGCGCTGGAATGGCGGCTGGTATGCATTTGGCGGCACTTCGGTAGCTTGCCCAATCATCGCCGGTATCACGAACCGTGCTAACACGAATCGTGGTAACAGCCAGCAGCAGAATGCTCAGTTCTACTCTCGATTGGGTAGCACTGCATTCTTCGACTGCGCAGGCGGAAACGCTGGCGGATTCGCAGGCGTTCTCGGATACGACTTCCCGACGGGCGTTGGTACTCCGAACGGCATGGGCGGCTTCTAAACTAGCCTCCTGCTAAAAACGATATGCCCTCCGAATCGGAGGGCATATTTCTTTTTGGCTTGCTCATGAATGCCACCGCCCGCAGGCGGAAAGAACCAGCTCCCGCAACTATTCTCTGAGCTTGATAAGGTGGGTACCATTTCCTACCCCCTGTGTTACTGATATCGACCACCCATCAGCCTGCTACCGACCTTGGATACTTGCTCCACAAGAATCCGAGTCGGAACTTCACTGCCAATCTCACTTTCGGCCGGGTGCACGTGGTCTTTCCCGAAGCCACCGAAACGAAAGCAACGGCCGCAGTTCTTCTTGAGTTGGACCCGGTGAGGCTTGTGCGCGGTCCGAATGTTGCGCAGGGTTCCATGGCGCAATATGTCAATGATCGTCCCTACGTGGCAAGCTCATTCGCGAGTGTCGCGCTCGCGGATGCATTCGGTACGGCAATGGGCGGACGCAGTAAGGAGAGGCAAGAACTTGCCGACACCGCCATCCCGCTCGAAATTCGCATTCCCGTACTTGCTTGCGGCGCCGGGCAGGAGCGGATTGAACGGTTATTCAAACCGCTGGGCTACGATGTTCAAGCAACGCACGTTCCGTTGGACGAACAGTTCCCCGACTGGGGAGCTAGCTCGTATTTCGATGTGACGCTGATCGGCACTTTGCGCCTGCGGGACGCGCTTCGCCACCTTTACCTGCTGCTGCCCGTTCTTGATGCCCGCAAGCACTACTTCCTGGACCCGAGCGAGGTTCAAAAGCTCATTTCAAAGGGCGAAGGATGGCTTGCCGATCATCCCGATCGAGAGTGGATCGTGCATGCCTATTTGGGCCGCAAACCTTCGCTGGCGCGTGCTGCCCTTGAACAACTCGCGAATATCGAGGATCAACTTGCTCTTGAGGCTGCGGCAGTAGATGATGTGTACGTCGCGCCGGATGAGCCTGCGGAAGAGCAAAAACCTAAGATCTCTCTCCACTGGCTGCGCCATGAGCGGGTTGCCGAGGTTGTGCGCGAGTTAGCGCCCAAGAGCGTTATCGACCTTGGCTGCGGCGAAGGCAAGCTGATTCGAGAACTAATGAAGATCAAGGGCCTTGAAAAGATCGTGGGCATGGACGTTGCCTACTATGAAATTGAGAAGGCCATCCGCAAGCTTCACCTGGATGACGCCAGCCCACGAATGCGCGAGCGTGTGCAGCTATTCCACGGAAGCCTGATGTACCGCGACCAGCGGCTGAGTGGGTTCGACGCCTGCACCGTCGTGGAAGTCATTGAGCATCTTGATCCGCCACGCTTAGCCGCCTTCGAGCAGGTCGTCTTCAAGTACGCGCAGCCTAAAGCCGTGCTCATCACCACACCAAACCGGGAATACAACGCCGTTTACGAGTTGGAAGACCAGGAATTGCGCCATTTCGACCACCGATTCGAGTGGAATCGCGAGGAATTCCAAACCTGGGGAGATCGCGTCGCCTCAACTTACGGCTATCAGGTCCGATATGAGGGCATTGGGGAATCTCACGCAGATTTTGGCCAGCCGAGCCAACTGGCGGTGTTCACCCGATGAGAATCCCCATCCCAGAATTTGCTACCGTGGTGCTCATCGGCACGAGCGGGTCGGGAAAGTCGACGTTCTGCCGGAAGCATTTCCTGCCAACCGAAGTGCTCAGCTCGGACACTTTCCGCGGCCTCGTTTGCGACGACGAAGATAGCCTTTCGGTGTCGACTCACGCCTTCCAGGCGCTTCATTTCATGCTTGCGAAGCGACTTGAATTGGGGCGCACGTGCGTGATCGATGCGACTAACGTGCAGAAGGAATCCCGCGCACCGCTCCTTGAGATCGCCACCCGCTACCACTCGCTGAAGGTTGCGATTGTGCTTAACGTCACCCAGGAGACTTGCAGAGAGCGCAACGCGCAAAGGGCTAACCGCCAGTTCGGCTCCCACGTTATCCGCAACCAGCACAGCGACCTGCGTCGAACCCTCGGGCAGTTGAAGTACGAGGGATTCCACAAGATTTTCATTCTGAAACCGGAGGAGATCGACAACGTCGAGATCGTTCGCGAGAGGATCTGGAGCCGCCGACCGGAAGAAACTGGGCCGTTTGACATCATCGGCGACATCCACGGCTGCATGGCCGAGCTTTCAGAGTTGCTCACCCAGTTGGGATGGAGCACGGAGCCCAGCCTGAGCCACCCCGAAGGACGCAAGATGGTCTTCCTTGGCGACTTAGTTGATCGCGGCCCCGACCCCATCGGCGTTCTTAAGTTCGTGATGAGCGCAGTAGCCGAGGAGAAGGCAATCTGCGTTCCGGGTAACCACGACATAAGGCTAGCGAAGGCCCTGATGGGCCGCAAAGTCGGCATGGGACACGGCTTGGCGGAAACCCTTGTCGAGCTTGAAAAGGAGACCCCTGAGTTCAGACAGGAGGTTGCCAAATTCCTAGATGGATTGGTCAGCCACGCAGTCATGGATGAAGGCAAACTGTGCGTCGCCCACGCGGGTCTGCTTGAAGAAATGCAGGGGCGAGGCTCTCGCGCGGTACGAGACTTCGCGCTTTACGGCGAAACCACCGGCGAGATCGACGAATTTGGGTTGCCGGTGCGCTATCAGTGGGCAAGGGATTACCGCGGCAAGGCGATGGTGGTGTATGGCCACACTCCGGTGCCGGTTGCCGAGTGGCTGAACAACACGATAGATATTGATACCGGCTGCTGTTTTGGCGGATCGCTGACCGCTCTCCGCTATCCGGAGCGTGAATTGGTGAGCGTAAGGGCCCACGCAACTTACACGGAGCCTGCCAAACCCCTCGGATTTGAATCCAGCGGGCTATCCAGCCAGCAGATCGCCGACGATGTGCTAGACCTCGCCGACGTAATCGGCAGGATGTCGATTGAGACGCGTACAGCTGGCAGAATCACGATCCGCGAAGAAAATGCAATCGCCGCGCTTGAGGTCATGTCGCGCTTCGCCGCCGATCCACGGTGGCTCGTTTATCTACCTCCGACCATGTCCCCATGCCAAACCTCCAACCGCGACGGATTCTTGGAGTACCCAACTGAAGCCCTGAGCTACTACAAAGAAGCGGGGGTTAAGCAGGCCGTTTGTGAAGAAAAGCATATGGGCTCGCGAGCGGTGGCGGTAGTTTGCAAGAGCCCCGAGGCCGCCCGAAAGCGCTTCGGCGTTGAGACTGGGGAGTCAGGAATCATAACCAGTCGAACCGGCCGCCGGTTCTTCGATACCCTTGAAACGGAGCAAACGCTGGTCAAAAGGATCTCAGACGCTGCGGAACGCGCTGGCGTCTACGAGGAACTTGGCTCAGATTGGCTGCTGATCGACCTTGAACTCATGCCATGGTCGGCTAAGGCGGTTGGGTTGCTGCGAGACCAGTACGCCCCGGTCGGAGCATCGGCGGTGGCAAGCGCAGAGGTGTGGCAATCCGTCGCCGAAGGGCTCGCCAAACGCGGGATGGAGGATGCCGACACGTACCTGGACATGGCGCGCCGAAGGTCAGATTCTGCCACCCGATTCCGCGATGCTTATCGCCGCTACTGCTGGAATGTGGACTCGATTGAGGATTACAAGCTTGCCCCCTTCCACTTGCTTGCAAGCGAAGGTCGGCTACATGTCGACAAAAACCACGAGTGGCACATGTCCACGCTTGGGAGGATTTGCGACCAGGACCCCAAGATTCTTAGGAGAACGCCCCACAGAATCGTTAACTTAGAATCCGAAGAGGAAATTCAGGAAGCATGCGCTTGGTGGGAACAGCTTGTTTCGGCGGGCGGAGAGGGCATGGTGGTGAAGCCGTACGACTTCCTGCATTCAGAAAATGGCCGACTGCTTCAGCCAGCAGTGAAGTGCCGAGGTCCCGAGTATCTTCGCATCATCTACGGGCCGGAGTATTTGGAACCCGAATACCTGTCGCGCTTAAGGTCGCGGGGCTTAAACCGCAAGCGTAGCCTTGCGAGTCGGGAGTTTGCTTTGGGCTTGGAAGCGATGGAGAGGTTTATTCAGGGTGAATCATTGCGGAGAGTTCACGAATGCGTGTTCGGAGTCTTGGCGCTGGAAAGCGAGCCCGTCGATCCTCGACTATGAGTGTCTCGCTCTCGACTGCAGCGATGGTATTAAACCGCCGTTGTAGCGATAAAGATAAGCCAAACCACACTTTTGCGCACCGCACAAGATGGCAGTAACCGCAAAGAACTTGGCTGCGTCAGGTGATGGTATGAGGTTTGGCAAGTTCAACACCGCGAGGAGCATCGGGCTGATCTTCATCCTGCTCATATCGGCCCAATGCAACGAGGCGAAGACCGTAAGCATCCTTTTCATCGGTAATAGCCTCACCTACGTCAACAACATGCCTGCAATTCTTAAAACCATCGCTAAAGGGAAGGTCAACGTAGAGACCGGGCTTGTTGCGAAGGGACTCGCCACGCTTGCAAACCACTGGCAGACCGGCAAGGCATTGGAGATGCTTAAGAGCCGAAAATGGGATTGGGTGGTTCTGCAGGATCAATCCTCCTTTGGCCAAGCGTTCCTCTACGAAGGCATCCAGAGAGTTGACCTTTACGACGAGCTGTGGACAAACGCAAAGCTATTCGCCGACGAGGCGAAACGCAACGGATCGAAGGTCGCGCTATTGGGCACTTGGCGGATGCAGGATAGTGATGCCCGCGAGCAAGCGGCGCTCGACTATGGCTACGCCAAAGCGGCGAAAGATCTCGGCTGCCTCTTCATCCCGGTTGGCGATACATGGCAGGCGGAAGAAGACGCCGGGCTAAAAGATCTTTACATGAACGACCGGCACCATCCATCGCCTTTGGGCAGTTACGTTGCCGCGCTTTGCGTTGCCCGAACCCTGCTCGGCATACCGCTTAAGGATTTGCCGCGCGAAGCCAAGGGTGAAGTGATGGAATTCATGGACGGCAGCCCTTCCGGCAGGGAGGAAACGCTGGTGAGCCTGGATCAGGACGTTGCTGCGAAGGCGCAACAGGTCGCCGAAAGATTTCTGTCTCAACCAGCTTCGCTGGATTCTTACAAGAAACCGAACCCGGTGGCCATCAAACCGCTGCCGAAAGGATTGCCGATCGAGGTCCCCAAGTTGGTTGGAACCTGGGTTGGCAGCATTCAGCTTGGCCCCGCATTTCTCGGCCCATCCACGATGCGCCTGGAACTCCATCCTAAGGATAAGGGGCTGGCTGGAAAAATAACCGTCACTCCGACCGCTCCGCCAAATAGTCCATCCGATGTCGAGCTATCAATCACGTCGTTGGATATCCAGGCCGATTCCTGCTCGTTTAAAGACCCCCAAGGACCCAACGGGGCGGTTGGGACCTATCGGATTGTCATGACGAAGAGCGGACTCGAGGGCATGGTCGAATACAAGACGCCGGATCAGTACACGCGACTGGTGGCTTCCTTCCGTCTGAATAAGGTGTAGGGCGGCCAAGCTTGGCGGCTGTGAACGCCTGGCATTCCAATGTCTTGCGGGTGGACCAAAGGCTACGAATAGCGTGCCTTCCCTTGATATATTGGTGGGTACTTGAAGGTCACAACGACCAGACCGAAGGTCCCCCCACTTTTCAAGGATAACGCCATACTTTTCAGTTGTGGTTTTCAAATTGAAGGGACAGGGCAGTCAATGATTCAGTCCAGCATCGCGCGAAGGGACTTTCTGCTGAGCGCTACCGGATTAGTAACCAGTGCTCTCATTGGGCCACGGTTCTACTTCGAGCCAAGCTGGGCCCAGGGCCAACTGGCCTGTTTTCCAAACCGACTGTTTTGGGCCACCGACGTAAAATCTGTTACCGAAACGGAATCCTGCTTTTTCGCTGTCATCATGCCAAATTTCGGGGGTGGACCAGCGTCGAAGGGCGTTTTAAGGGTGCTCTCAAACGACGAACTCCTGCTTGAAGAAACCTGGTCGGCCAAGGCGCTTGCGGGAGTTGGCGTAGAAGTCAAAGAGCAGGGGACAAGAATCTACGTCTTTCACGCGTGCGCGCATGCGGAGCATCGGGCAACCACAATTGAAGCGACACTGTGGCAAGATTCAACCCAATGGCGAGCCGAATTTCACCCGGAAAGAGTCACGCCCAAAGCGAAGTTAATTTTCCCATTCAAGGGGTTTGGCCTTATTACCCAGGGATGGATCAACGATAACGGCCATCACAACGGCGACGACCTCTTCGCCCTAGATATTCTTGGACTGTCCGAAAGCATGGGACCGATTCTAAATGGCAGTGGATCAAATGAAGCGTATGCGGGGTTTGGTCGCCCGATTCTGTGTCCGGCCGACGGCGTCGTCGTAGCAGTCCAAAGCGCCATTCCGAACCAACCTAAACCAGACATGATTGATCGGAAGCTGTTCACGCTTCAGGACGGAACGGAGGTAATCCAGGGTAACCACGTTGTAATCGACCACGGCAATCAGGAGTTTAGCGGGTTAATGCATATGCAGCCTGGATCAATTACGGTCAAGGTTGGTGACCGAATTAAGCAAGGCGATCAAATTGGAAAGCTTGGTAATTCAGGAAATACGAACGGCCCGCATCTTCACTATCAATTACAGGATGGTCCGAACTTCGCTACGGCAAGTGGATTGCCCGTCACTTTTGAAAACGTTGCCTCGCCTCTCACTCGGGGAACATATCTCAGAGCTAGATAGTGCCTGGATGCAGGTGGTAACCGCTAACCCAAAATTGGACACGGTATAGATTGTCGTCAACTTGTGTGGGCTGTGGCGATGTCACTGTAATCTTCCGGGCGTTTTAGCCCAAGGTGATCAACCGCGGTTATCGAAGGCTTTGGAGTTAGAATGTCGGAAGGGACCCTCCTTTTGGAAGAACCTGAAGAAGCCAACGGCAAAGCAGCGGACTGGGATGTGTACGGTCCCGTCCTCGCCTGCGCCATCCTCGCACTCGTGGATCTCGCATGGTTTGGTAGAACTGCCCTTCAGCCGCTCGGAGGTGTCGATTCCAAGAGGATTTACCTTGCCACCCTTGAATTGCGGCCCCTCCAGATTTGCCACGAATTGCAGGACTTCTATGGTCTGGAGGACCTTCCTATCTACGGAATCACCACCGACCCCGCCCATCCCGGCCCGAGGATGGCTACGTAAGCTGCGAAATCGTCTGAAATCTGGGCCATTCGGCCCATTGCTCATGCTTGTCTAACCCCAAATCCCGCCTGCCCACCTAGCCTCAAACCCATGAGAATGAGAGTCAGAGTCATCGTAGGCCCCGGCTCTGTCATCGCGTATCTGTACCTTCGCCGCAAACATACAAGGGTCGTATAGTTCGACAGCAGCGCGAATAGCACGCGCTTCTCGGAGACTACATGGCTTTCAACACAACGGTTCTCTTCTCGATCCTAATTGCATATCTGGCCGCATCCACTCAGTCAAACGATCACCTGGCCCTCCGCTCTATCGGTGCTTGGGGCGTAGACCTTACTGATCGCGATCCTGCGACAAGACCCGGGGACGATTTCTACCGCTCTCAGAACGGAAAGTGGCTGGACACAGCTACGATCGACCCGACAAAGTTTGCCAACGCCTATTGGCTCGATCTGCGGATTTTGAATTCAGAACGAGTGGGAGCGTTGCTTGAGCAGTCGGCAACCGACGCCTCGATCAAACTGGATAGCCCCGAAGGCAAATTGGGGAGATTCTATAGCTCGTTCATGGACGTGAAAAACCTGGATCGCAAGGGCCTAACCCCCATTGAACCAATGCTCAAGCAAATCCAGGGCGCGAAAACGTGGTCAGAAATCGTTGAGCTAATGGCAAAACTCGATGGGCCGTGGAGACAGCGGTCGATTAACGCCGCAACGCCACCGGTAGGCGCAAGCATCTTCTCAATTAACATTGCGCAGGATCAAGGCGACCCCACGCGTTACGCCGCTTACGTGGGTCAATCAGGTTTCTTCCTCCCCGCAATCGACTATTACACGGACCCCAAACTCGCCGATGTCAAGGAGAAGTACACCAAGTACATTGCGAGCATTCTAAAACGAATCGGGTGGACCGATGCCGACTCGTTGGCTCAGTCAATCGTTGACTTTGAAACCGAGGCCGCAAAGTCAAGCTGGACCCTCCAGCAGCTTCAGGATCCCGCAGCGTCGTACAACCCCATGTCGCTCAAAGAGTTGAAACAGCTCACGCCAAATTTTGACTGGGATGCTTATCTAAAGGGCGCCGAGGCAACACGGGTAGGAAGTGTGGTTGTGGATGCGAAAACTGCATTCCCAAAACTAGCAAAGCTCTTTCAGGCCACTCCGTTGTCCGTCCTTAAGGCCCGAGCAGCATTTAGCCTCGTGCACTTGAACGGGTGGTACCTGGACAGCGAAATGTCCGACGCTTATACCGAATTCTGGGTCAAAGTGGTGAACGGCGGTGGTAACAGCCCTCGCACTCTTCGAGGATCAAACTTGGTAACCGCAAACATAGGCACACTGCTGGATGCCTACTACTTGAAGAAGTACTTCCCCGATAACTACCGGCGCGCCGCCGATGACATGGTTGCAAACCTTAAGGCGGCTTTCGATGAAAGGCTAAAAAACAACCCGTGGATGAGCCAGGAAACAAAGACTAAGGCTCGGCAGAAACTCGCCAAGATGGTGATGCGGGTTGGCGGACCGAGAAACAGCGAAACGTTTGACGGCGTTGACTTTGACGCAACAGACCTTATCGGCAATTTACACAAGGCAACCAGCTTTTCTTGGCGGGAGAGTCTGCGCGATCTCCGTAAGCCTTTTGATCGGAATCGATGGATATTCAATTCAGCAACTGTGAACTACAACTACTTGCCATCGCAGAATGCATTAGAGGTCCCCGCCGGGCTCTTCCAAGCTCCTTTCTTTGATCCGCTCGCCGATCCCGCCGTAAATTACGGGGCTGTAGGATCTCTTATTGGCCACATGATGGCTCTAGGTTTTGGTGAGAGCGGCCGGAAATTCGATTCGGAAGGGCGGCTTAACGACTGGTGGTCTGCAGAAGATACGGCTAAGTTTGGAGTGTTGAGAAAGAAGCTGGAAGATCAATACTCTGCCATTGAAACGGTGCCCGGCTTCCACCTGAAAGGCGACCTTTTGATCAACGAGTCCCTTGCCGACCAAGGTGGCATTCTCGCCGCGTTCGATGCTTACCACCGGTCCCTTCGCGGACAATCGGCGCCTGAAATTGATGGGTTTACGGGAGATCAACGGTTCTTTATTGGCCGCGCACAGATGTGGCGGGCAAAGTTTCGGGAAGCCTTCCTAAAGAACCAGACTGCCACCGCGCAAAATGCTCCGCCCTTCGTTCGAATTAACGCCGCCTTCCGCAATCTTGACGAATGGTATTCCGCCTTCGGAGTAAAGCTGGGAGACAAGCTTTACCTGAAGCCCGAGGACCGCGCCCATATCTGGTAGGCGAGTCGCAAGCCCGCAACTTCGATGATCCTGCAGCAATTCTGCGTCCTCTGTGTCCTCTGTGGTTGGTGATCCGTGTGCAAGGGGACTGTAACCACAGAAAACACGGAATGCACAGAGGGTCAGGAGAAGGAAGAAAGGTCACGTAATCGTAAACTCGCAACTTCGATGATCCAACCCGCAGCCTGATTCGGTCTGACGACCGAAATCTGGCTGCCGGACTAGGATTCGAACCTAGACTGACGGCACCAAAAACCGCTGTCCTGCCATTAGACGATCCGGCAAAAGCCGGTCATGTTATACCTTGCCCCCAGCCTCTGGGCAAATCGGCCCAATTCAAATTCAACATGTACGAACAGGGTGTAAAGTACAAGCGCAATGACTGGACGTTGGATGCCTTTTGCCGGTTTGATTTTGCTTGCCGGCTGTGGTGGGGGAACGGTTGCCAACCAGGCCGCCGACACCGCAAAAGTTAAACGAGATACCCTCGAGATCAAGGTTGTCGAAACCGGCGCCCTTGACGCCGTCAAATCGGTTGAGGTCAAGAGCCGCGTGAGCGGACGCCTTGCCAAGCTGCTGGTCGATGAGGGCGATACCGTAAAAGCGGGCCAGCTCATCGCCATCATCGATCCACGAGAAATCCAGCTTCAGGTTGATCAGCAAGCCGCTCAATTCCGAGGCGCGCAAAGTCTGGTCTCCCGTATCGGCATCGAAATTGAGCAGCGACGCATCACCGCGCGAGAATCGCTGAGACAAGCGGAAGCAAGGCTTGCCCAGGTCAAGTCAGAGCTGGGCGCGCAGCCAACCCTGACCACCTCTGCCATCGCCAGCGCCAAGGCTTCCTACAACAGCGCCCAAGAAGAATTGCAGCGGCTGAAGACCTCCGGCATCCCCAATGAGCGCACCGCCGATGAAGCGGCGCTCAGCCAGGCAGAGGTCAACTACACCAACGCCCAATCCGAATACCAGCGCCAAACTAACCTCCTTAAAGAAGGCTTTACCGCCCAGAAGAACGTTGAAGACGCCCAGCTCAATGTCCAGGTGATGCGCTCACGGCTGGAGCAAGCCAAGCAGAACCATGACCGCATTGAGAAGCAGATCGCATCCGAGCTAAATAGAGCCGAGCAGGATGTGCTCCGCACGAAGTCGGACTACGACCGGGCCGTTGCCATGAGCTACCAAGATGGCAGCAAGCGACAGGATTACCTCAACGCGATTGCGGAAGTCGAGAAGGCTCGCGTAGCCTTGAAAGACGTCGACGCGATGGCTGCCGGCAAGGCGCAAAACCAAGCTACCGCCGATCAGCTTTCCAGCGCGCTATCAGATGCTCGTCGCAACCTGAACGAAACCGAAATCAGGGCGCCCATCGATGGCATCGTCACCAAGAAGGAGATTCAAGAAGGGGAGCTGGTTGCCAGCCTTAGCGGATTCAACGCCGGTACGCCCATCGTTCGCATTGAGGATCGCAGGAGCCTGCGCGTCATCCCCAACATCAACGAAATCGACACCGCCAAGCTGGCGGTGGGTATGGCGGCGGATATCAGTGTTGAGGCATTGCCCGACCGCAAGTTCACCGGCCACGTAAAGAAGGTCGCCCCTGCGGGGAACAATGTCGGTGCTTCCACTGGCGCCCCCACCGGCGACTCGGTAGTCCGATACTCGGTGGAAATCTGGCTTGATCAGGCTGATCCTGCTCTGCGAAGCGGCATGACCGCCAAATGCACGCTCAACGTTCTCAAGAAGGACAACGTTCTGGTTCTGCCGGTGGAATACGTGGGAACCGACGAAAAGGGCAGCTACGTGCTCGTCCATCAGCAACCGGGCAAGGACAAGAAGAAGGTTCCTGGCGTGCGAACGAATGTAAAGATCGGCGCTAAGAGCGGTGCCTTTGTGGAAATCGTTAGCGGCGTAAATGAAGGCGTCGAAGTCGACAAACCGGAGTACACCGGCCCATCGCGAAGCGGATTCATGCAGGCGGGGGGAGGCGACTAAGCCTTGTCATTCGGACAGTCGTTCCTTGTCGCGCTGGATATGCTGCGCACGCATAAGCTGCGCGCATTCCTCACCATGCTCGGCGTAATCATCGGCGTGATGGCGGTCACGCTCATCGTGATGATATCGAACGGCTTCCAAGCCTACATTTCAAATCAGTTCAGCAGTGTTGGCGCGAAGACGATCTATATCGCCTTCGATCCGGGTCGCAGGCGGCAGGAATCGGTCGGCAAGATCGACGGCCTCTACATGGACGACATCAAATTCCTCCGAGACCACACAAACAAGCTGGGAATCATTTCTCCGCTTGCCCAAGGGCAAGCCACCGCCGCCACCTACCAGGACAGGAAGCAGAACAATATCCGCGTCTACGGCCAAGATGAGAGCTACCCCAGACTCGCTAATGAGAATATCAGCGAAGGCCGAGGCATCACCGCCGAGGACATGGAGTTCAAGAACAACATCTGCATCATCGGTCAGGAGGTCAGCGACAATCTCTTCCCCGATAAGCAGCCGCTTGGCAAGTACATCAATCTTCCCGGCATCACGCTGCAGGTGGTTGGCATTCTTAAGAAGCAGGATGTTTTCGGGCAAACGAACGCGCGCGATATCCGCATGCCGCTGGCTACTCTGCAGACCAAGTGGACCGGCAACCGCAAGCTCATGATCATTGCCACGGAGGCAGCGCCCGGCGTCGAGCTTGCCGATGCGATGGATTCCGCCTGGCGGGCGATGATGATCCGCTCAAACAACAAGAGCGTGTACCGAATCGACTCGAACGAGTCGATCTCGAAGGTTTTCGGCGGCGTCTTAGGCGCAGCCGGTGTTCTTCTTGCTGCAATTGCCGCCCTTTCCCTTCTTGTAGGCGGCATCGGCATCATGAACATCATGCTGGTTTCCGTTACCGAGCGAACGCGTGAGATTGGCTTACGAAAAGCGGTCGGCGCGCGCAAGGGCTCCATTCTTGTGCAGTTCCTTGTCGAATCCGGCACCCTCAGCCTTGTCGGCGGGCTCATCGGCATGGGGATCGCATGGTCGTTCGGACTGCTAATACACTTGGTTACCATGGCCAAGCACTGGCCAGATGAAAACGGCCTGCCCGCCGCGTTCCCACCCGCAGCCGCCCTGATGGCGACGTTCATCTCCGCCCTCATCGGCGTCACGTTCGGCTTCTTCCCGGCAATGAGCGCGGCTAAACTCGATCCAATCGTGGCCCTCCGCCGCGAGTAGCGGCGATCTCAGGTCGGAAAGCGTCCGTACCTCGTGCGGCGAATCTACATCGTCACGATCTTCCTTGGCTCGATGCTGCTGTTTTTGATACAGCCGTTCATCGCCAAGCGCCTGTTGCCAACGTTCGGCGGGTCACCGTTGGTTTGGAACACCTCAATGCTGTTCTTCCAGACCCTGCTGCTGCTTGGCTACTATTACGCGCATGTGTCCATTCACAAGTGGGGCGCGGTCAAGCAGGCGAAAATCCACCTTGGGCTGATGGTGGTGGCAACCCTGCTGCTGCCGATTCGGGTTCCCGAGTTCCTTTACTCGCTTTACGTCCACGCCACGCCCGGCTCGGTCATGGCTCAACCCGCCATCGGATTACTGCTGATGCTGCTCGGCTCGGTTGGTCTGCCGTTCTTCGTGGTCTCCAGCGGCGCGCCGGTTATCCAACGCTGGTTCAGCCATACCGATGACCCCAACGCCCACAACCCCTACTTCCTGTACCGCGCCAGCAACCTCGGCAGCATGATCGCCCTGCTTGGCTACCCCGCGTACTTGGAAATGCGGTACCGCCTAACCGAGCAAAGCTGGATCTGGAGCGCGGGCTACGTTTTGCTTATCCTCTCCTACATCCTTTGCGCGCGCATCCTCTGGGCATCCAAGCATGCAACGGATAAGGAAGACGACGAGCTGGCTCCCGATTCCCCGGCGCCGATTGGTGCGGATAAGGCAAGGTGGATTTTCCTTGCCGCCGGGCCTAGCGCTTTGCTGCTGGGCGTCACCTCCTACCTTACAACCAACATAGCGCCGGTTCCGTTGCTTTGGGTGTTACCCTTGGCGCTCTATCTGCTTACGTTCATCATCGCATTCGGCAATTCCGCGCCCCCAGCGGCAATACGCAGGGCAGTTTGCTTTGCCCTGATGATCCCGGGCATCTACTTTTATCTCTTTGCCCCTGACTTCAAGAGCCTTCTGCTTATACCGGTGCACCTGATCATGTGCTTCGCGGCAACCCTTGCCTGCCACTGGGAAGTTGGCCAGATGCGCCCGCCCGCCAAGCACCTCACCGAGTTCTATCTTTACATCTCGCTCGGCGGCGTAATTGGCGGCTTATTCTCAGCCATCTTCGCGCCTATCGTCTTTACAAACCTGTTCGAGTATCCAATCGCTTTGGCGACATGCGCGATTGCCGTCGGCCTATGTATTCGCTCAAAGTGGCCGACCACCTGGGCATACGCGATATCGGCTGCCACTGCCCTCGCCATGGTGACGCTCTTTTCGATGCACCCAAGCCAGCGAGATTTGCATCACCTTGACTTCTTGATTCCAGGAGCAATCGGCCTTCTGCTCTCCATTTGGGATCCACGCATCTTCATGGTCACTGCGACAATCGCCCTCGGCATTGGCGAGTACGCCCGCCAACAGCCTGTCGGCAAGCTGCTGCTTGCCGAGCGCAGCTTTTACGGCGCTCATCAAGTGGTAGAGCTTAACACGGTTGCCGGTAAGTTCAACCGCCTGCATAACGGCAACATCATGCACGGCATGCAGGATCGGGAGGAGGGGCATCAACGCGACCCCGTCACTTACTACAACCCGAAGAGCGGCATCGGCAGAGTGATGGCTGCCTTCAACAATACGCCGCGCTTTGACCGCTTCGCGGTGGTTGGCCTCGGCACCGGCTCAATGTCCGCCTATGGACGCGCGGGCCAAACCATCGACTTCTATGAGCTTGATCCGAACGTTGAAAAGATTGCTCGAAACCCGGACTACTTCTCGTTCATCTCGCTGTGCCCAGCCAAAGTGAACGTGCTGATTGGCGATGCGAGGCTGCGGATGCAGGAGGCGCCGGATGGGCAGTACGGACTGATTGTGCTGGACGCCTTCACCTCGGACGCCATTCCCACCCACCTCATCACGAAGGAAGCGGTGGAAATGTACATGCACAAGTTACGGCCGGACGGCATTCTTGTCTTCCACGTAAGCAACCGCTATCTGGATCTTGCCGCGATCGTGAGGCGTTTGGCGAAGGAAGAGAACCTGGCGGGTGTTGTGATGACATCCGCGCTGACGGAAGCCGATCGGGACAAGATGTACAGCGATTCTTCTTGGATCGCGACCGCGCGATCCGTCGCCGACCTCGGCCCATTGATGAACGATCCGATCGCAAGTTCCCTGGATCAGGAACGGATGGGGCAGCTTTGGACCGACGATTCCACCAATCTGCTTCAAATTCTCAAGCCTGCCCGAGCAATCTTTGGCGCGAATTAAGAAGCAGCTCCAGAGAAAAGCGCCCACAGCAAGATGAGGGTGGTCCCACCCATGATCACCACTGTCGCCCAGCCAAGCGTGGTCGCCCACCAGGGGCTCGCGTTCTCGCCCACGATCTTCTTGTTCTTCGTGGCAAGCACGATGAGCGCGACGAGGAACGGCGCAACCATGCCATTCAAAGCCGCCGAATAAAGTAGCCCCTTAACCGGGTTGATCGTGTGAACGAAGTTGAGCAGCAGCCCCAACAGAATCATGATCGCAATGGTGAGATAGAACTGCTTGGCCTCGCCGTACCGGCGGAAAAGGCCGTACTTCCAACCGTTCGTCTCCGCCAGCCCGTAGGCAAACGACCCTGCAAGCGTCGGGATCGCCAGCCAGCCCGTACCGATGATGCCGAGGGTGAAGAGCAGATACGCGATATTTCCAAGCGGCAGCAACGCCTTCGCCGCATCTTGAGCGGTTTCGATGTCGGTGGTGCCCATCTGATGCAGCGTTGCGGCGGTGCAGATGACGATGAAGAACGTGATGATTTGGGAGTAAAGCATCCCGCCCGCCGTGTCGAAACGTAGTGCGCTGATCTCTTGCGGAGTTGCCGCCGTAAGGCGCGATCCCGGCACCCGGACGGTACCTGCCTCAACTTCCTCCTCCACCTCCTCGCTTGCTTGCCAGAAGAAGAGATAAGGCGAGATGGTGGTTCCCAAGAATCCCACCACGGTAAGTATGAAGGGCGTTCCCTTCTGCCAAGTGGGGATGAAAAGGTGGTGGGCGATCTCACCCCAGTCGTTGTGGACAGAAGGTAGGAGCGCGGTCACAACATAGGCCAGGAGCGACAGGCATAGATACTTCAGCACCCGCGCGTACATCTTGTACGGAACCAGGATCATCAGCAGAATCATGACTACGGTCTGGCCGCAAAGCCAAGCAGTTTCCGAGCCTCCCACCAGCATGTGCATCGAATCTGCCATCACGTTGAGGTCGGCGTAGATGTTGATGACGTTCGCCCCGAACAGCAACGTAAGGGCGACGTAGAGCAGCCAGCGCGGGTAATGCTCTTTCAGCACTCCCGCCAATCCCTTGCCGGTGACCACGCCGATGCGCCCGCACATCTCCTGCACCACCGTCATAAGGGGCAAGCAGATTAGGCAAAGCCAAAGCATGCCGTAGCCGAACTGCGCGCCGGCTACGGAATACGTCCCGATGCCGGAAGGGTCATCGTCGGCGGAGCCGGTAATGATCCCCGGACCGAGCTTCTGCCACCACCGTTTCGGGGTTACCGGCTTCACGTTGTCACGGTGTTACCCTACGGGGGCTGGCGCTGGAGTCCAAAGAAAGGCGAAAGCTGGCGGAGGGGATCCGAAAAAGCAACCTGTGAATGCGGATTTAGGTTCACAAGCCCGGCGCCCGGGTTATTTGCGACGACAAATTGGGCACTCAATACCACTTCTCATACCATTATTTCGACGGATAGCCGACACTGCCCGGCACCGTTTGGATCCCGCCCGACTGGGGCTTACCTAATAGACTGCGAGGCATACTTAGCGTACAACTCGATCTCTGAAGAATAATTTGCCTCACCAGGACCATTCAGAAGCACCTCTTCCGCAGGACGGTCCAAACCATCTATTAGTTCTGACCAGGTGTTTGACTGCAGATCATGTAACTGAAGCTGAGGCAAATAGTAAGGCGGTTCCATATATAAACCGGTGCAGGAGCGAACGAGTTTCCGCTTTGAACTGTAGCGCACGACGGACACGGCGGGACCCTGTAGTTGAATCAAATCTCTGAGATGTCCAGCCGGCCTTGGTGCGTGGCCATAACAGAATAGAACCTTTCGTTCCAGGATGTCCTCAACTGGGACGCACCGAAGAAGCTCAACGGTGGATTCAACTTCCCCGGACAAAGCAAGTCTTACGCCTGAGTACGCCCGAACTTGTTTGCGTGTTAGGTCCCAATACTCTGATCGGTTGGTTAGGACAATCACTTCGGCACCGATCCGTCTTAGCTCCGCAATTGTCTTCGAGAGCAAGGATTCTCCTTCGACAGCAAAGAGTGACTTCGGGTAACCCAAGCCGCAGCGAGTCCCGAAACCGCCAGCCGCCACGATTCCAAGCAGACCACCGTTGGAGCTATTGCCCATGGCCCCCCCCGAAAGGGCGGGCGCTCTCCCAGGAACTGACAAATTCCTGGTTTAAGACGCTATGCAGCCCATAAAGTGCGTTGGCTTGTTCGCTGAACACGAAGCAGATTCCACGGCTGCCCGAGACAGAGCCTGTGTAAATGCTCATGTAGGTGTGAGAATCAACAATAAAATACGAGGCGTAAGGCATGCGCTCTGTCAACCGAAATTCAAATTTCCCGCGGTTGTCTTGATGGACAAGGTTCGCAGCAAAGCAACCGCATTCCTGAATCACTTCGACAATATCGGTCCTGAGCGTGTCCGGCGACGGATAGACTGGGTCGCGCGAGCGAACAGACACGACAGCCGATTCTGGATCGACTAGGAGTAGCCGCACATCAACACCGCGGGCAATGGCTCGCTGTAGGGAGCTGACCAGATTTGTATCCTTAAAAAGAGACCGTTGTGAAAATCCAGCCATCCAGATGACCCCCGTCGCTAGATCAAAAAGGGATCGGAGATCAAGCATTCTCTTATTTGCGAGCAGGGCCGAGAGACCGCTTCGATCATGAATTTCTTCCGGCACCACGAACGCAAATTCGTGTGGTCCCAGCGTATCTGAGGAGAAAATCGGCAGCCATTCAGGAGTCACTGGAGGAATGTTTTCGGCTTGCTGAGCCTTCGGAGATGTATCTCCAACATTCCCGTAGCGCTTCTCAAATGCCCTGAGCTGTATCGTAATTCCAGAAATGTAGCTTTCCAGCCTCATCCCAACGGCAGGCTCAACGGCCTCGTCGCGGTCCGGGAATTCCTCGATCAAATGGTCCATCTGCCTTCGTCGAGCGCGAGCCAAGGATTTGGCAACTTCAGACTCCGTCAAGGGCCCATCGCCCGATTCCACATTCATTGCAAACCACCGCCTTCCGCTGTGGCTCTCCAAATCGAATCTCTGAACTTTAAACCCCAATTCGCGAAGGGCTGATTCCAACTCTTCCGGATCCCAACCTGCGCAACCACGCTCAATTCTCTGAAGATCTTGGAGGTCTTGTACATGCACAACTGCACTTGGAGGCAATTGCTGGCGGATAAGTGTAAGTAGTTGTGCAGTCTGAAAGATATCGAGCTCATGCAACACATTTCGGACAACCATCCCGATGACTCGCGCGCCGAAGTCAGGCAGTGTTTTCGGTAGCTCGTTGGCCGAGATCTTCAAGCTGTTGTTATGGATGCGTGGAGGCAGACTTAGTTGGGCCAACTGCTTTTCGAGATCCACTGCCACGTACATTGGGCAAGGGTCACGATCCAGAGCATTCAGGCATATAGCAGCGATGCCCTTACCAGCCCCGAAATCCACAATGCATTGGTCACGACTCTCGGCAGGCAGCGTCGCAAGGAACTGAAAAAGCGTGGAAACTTGGGGATCTCCCTTCTTTATACGATCCTGCAACTCTTCGGCTGAGAAATAGCCCGCGATATAGTGCTCCAGTTCTCGCTGATCGTCTGACACACTGCCATAGTACTCGGTGACTGGAATCTCAGAGTTGGGATCATCTGCCTCTCAGAATCGCGCGCTCAAGCCGCAGGTAGGCCGACAGATCTAGGTTCCCTGGTGAGGCCGCTGTGACCAAGTTCGCAGGAACTTCTAGCCTCGGGCTACGGGGCATGTCCGAGAAAGGGGAAAAGCTGGCGGAGAGATCGGGATTCGAACCCGAGAGAGGATTTAAGGTCCCCTACCCACTTAGCAGGCGGGCGCTTTCGACCACTCAGCCATCTCTCCGCGCCGTGTGATTATATCACGCCAAGCGCGAGGAGCCTGCAAAAACGCCAAACTGAAAGCGCCATGGCGACGCTGTTCACCAAGATCATCAACCGGGAGATCCCCGCCGACATCGTTTACGAAGACGAAAACGTGGTAGCGTTCCGGGATATCGTCCCCCAAGCGCCGATCCACATCGTCATCGTCACCCGAGCTGAAATCTCCGGCCCTGCCGCAGTTCCCGAGCACGGACAGCATCAGCATCTCATCAACGCCGCAAGAAAGATCGCCGAGCAGCTAGGCGTTCAAGACAAAGGCTATCGCCTAGTGCTCAACCAAGGCGAAGATGGCGGGCAGAGCGTTGATCACCTGCACATGCACTTACTGGCGGGCCGAAAAATGACCTGGCCGCCCGGCTAACCCTTTGCTCCGGGGACCTTCACGCTTGGTGGCGTGACCATGAAATGGGTCTTAAAGCTGCCGAACTTGGGGCCGTGCTCGTAGTTGGCGGCCCAATACACTTCTTCGAGGTTCTTCCCCACCCCTTTCGAAGCTCGCATCGTTACCGGCAATCCAAGTTGCGAATCGAAAACCATCTCAACCTTGTAGGAGTCCCCACGGGTGATGGTAATCCGGTTGTCTTCCACCACTTGGTTGCCCACAAGCGCCTTCTGGTGGTCAACTTTCATCGTGTATCGAGAGTCTTTCTCGACCTGAGCCACGATCTCCGAGAACGTAGGGGTCTTGTGGGTCAATGCCCCGAAGGCGATCTTCGAGAACTTGCCTGGCAAATCTTCCGCTAGGTCCTTGACCGGCAGTGCAACGGAACCACGCGCCGGTCCCAATTTGATCCACGAACCTTGGTTGCCCTTCGGGATCTCCGCTGGCAGTTCGAAAAGCGTCTTACCATCCGCTTCAAAGGCGCCGGTGGAAGGTCGGGAAATCGTGAAATCAGCGTATTGAACTTGGAACCGGCTGCCATCGGTTATGCGGATTTGAGGGCGGGCAGTGCCCCTGCCTTCTGGTCCTTTCATGATGATGTCGGTTTCCGCCGAAACATGCTCAAGCTTCGCTACCGCCTCGTCTGCCTTCTTCGCGATCACTTGCGGGGCAGTGGACGACGGCGTGGATTCGCCGCTCAGTTTCGGAACAGGAACGTCTGGCAGCCTGGGCTTAGCTGTCGCCGCACTTTTGTTATCTGGCGTCGTAGGAATCGGTGCTTCGGAACCCTTCTCGGCAGTTTCCGTCTTACTCGAATTCCCACCTTCTTCCGACTGCTTTGGCTGAGTGTCTCGAGGCACGTTCAACGGCTTCATCTCGGATTGGCATCCACACCCAATCACAACGCATAAGGCAGCCAACAAACCTGTGTATTTCATCAAATGAACCGGAATTCTACTCCGCGCTCGGCGAGTCGATGAATTAGACGCATATTCTCGCGTTTACGAGACGGCGCTAATTGCGACAAATATCGCCAAAAACCACCGAAATTTTGCCGAACTAACCATCTGGTTGGCTCGGTCATCCAATTGTCTCATCTCATGATGGGGGGAGCTGCAATCCCCTCTGCTTCCACTAGGGCCTGCTGTTTTCGGACAGTGGGCCACTTTATTATTGGACTAGACTAGCTTCCATGCAGCGATGTTCCTGGGCGCAGAAAGAGCTTGACGTCAAGTACCACGATGAGGAATGGGGCGTTCCCCAGTTCGATGAGATTCGTTTGTTCGAGAAGCTATGCCTGGAAGGCGCGCAAGCGGGCCTAAACTGGTCGCTCATCCTCGCGCGCCGCGAGGAATACCGCCGAGTTTTCAAGGGCTTTCAACTAGAGCCAGTGCTTTCTATTACCGAGGCGGAAGTTGAGGACATCCTGATTAACAGCGGAATCGTGCGCAATCGCGCCAAGGTGCTGTCGGTAATCTCCAACGCAAGGGCCGTTGCGGCGCTTCACGAACGGGGCACGACGCTCAAAGACTTTCTGTGGGACTTCGTCGACGGCCAGCCAATTCAGAACGAATGGACCACCCTGGGCCAGATTCCTGCCACCACTGCGATTTCCGACGCCATGAGCAAGGCGCTGAAGAACCAGGGCTTCAAATTCTGCGGCTCAACGATCTGCTACTCCCTGATGCAGGCATGCGGACTCGTAAACGATCATGCGGTTTCGTGCTTTCGCTACGAAGTAATCCGCAACTGGTCGGCCACCTCTCAAAGATAAACGGCCCCGCGCAATGCGCGAGGCCGTCCATTAACTTTCTGTAAGCCTTACTTGCCGTGACCCTGAGCAGAGGGATCGAACGGCTTGCCGTCCAGCATCATCTTGTCTTCGGTCCACTCCATCTTGGCGAGCTTCCACTCACCATTTTCCTTTCGGTAAGTGTTCTTGGTGGTGCCGATGAACTCCATGCGATGAGTCTTCTTGTCCGCACCGACCATGGTGCCGCCCATCTTGTGCCAGCAAGTCGCCCAACCTTCGTTGCCCTTAGAACTGGTGCTCATATACTTCATCGACACGGTGTCGATCTTCTTGTACATGCCAAGCCCCATCTTCATCTCACCCATCATCTGATCAAAGTTCATGGTCTGGCCATGCTCTGAGTGCACGAAATCGGAGGTCACGAACGGCCGGATGTACTTGCCGAATCCATCGGCATCCCTCTTCAAAAAGAACGCCTTGATATGGCTGTCGTGCTTGGCAATTTCCTTCTTGAAGGAATCGGCGCCGCTGATGGCAGCCGTTGCAATGATTGCGAGAATTAAAGTCTTCTTCATCGCACCATTCTAGCGAATAGCGCCAAGAAGTTTCAAGAAACACTTTCGTTTATGAACGCTCTGCTTACTCTAACGATGTTCCGTTTGCAACCAGCGTGAACTTATATCCAAGGAAATCTGCCGCGTTTCTGCACATCACCATGCGGTTCAAAAAGATTTCAAAATATTCCATCACGGTGGCTTCGGCGGTGTCAATTTCCAAGGCCAATTCGATCACGTGCCCCGGCTTGATCTCAACCCTGCTCTTCGTCACCGCATAGTTCACGCGGTCGTGGATATCAAACGTTTCTACCACCGGGTTCTGCACTCGGCTACGGTGCACATCGCTTTTGTCCGCAATGATTAGCGCCGCGGAAATCTGGCTGATTGCAGTGCCGCCGGTTTCCTCATGATTTCCAATCGCTCCGATAACCGTTGCAATCTCGGCGGGGTCCATCCCCATCTCATTCAGGATCTGGAAGGCGATGCCCGCGCCGCTGATCGGATGATCAATTCGGTTGATAACGTTCCCGATATCGTGCAGATAGGCGGCAATCTGGCCGAGCTCGCACTCGCGTGCCTGAGCGCCAATGGTTTCCAAAATATAGCGAGTGATGCTGGAGACCACGCCAACGTGGCGATGGCCATGCTCGGTGTAACCCATCGCATTCAGCAGGTTGTTTGCGCCATCAATAAGCAACCGCACTTTCGGGTTGCTGCGAACCTCTTTCAAGGTGATCGGCTTATGCTCAGGCGTGACCATCGGCGTAGGTTCCATGTCGTTAGCGTGTCTTACCCTAAACTTAGGAGGTTTCGATCAAATCGAGGGCGGCGTCCAGGTTCCCGTTCGTCCTTTGCTGCTGCCTGATAATGCCAACCCCGCGCAAGAAGTTCGTGACTAGCTCAATCTGCTTTTGCGGGGTGTCCAGAACCACCGTTGATTCCACGGTTCGCACGTACTTGCCCCGATAAGGAATATCGGCGTAGCGCTGAGTGATGTTCAGGCTCGCGTGCTCGGCTACCGCTCCGCCAACCTCAGCCCAGCAGTTGTAGGATCGCGTCACCGCTTCCTTCTTCGACTTGGGCATCTCGTTAAGAAGTATTGCCGCAGGCGGATTCAAGCGACCGCCGGCAAAACGCTCCAGATACAAATTCTTGTCCTTCCAAACAAACCGGGTGCTGTTCTGCCCGCCTTGAAGCTCGATTCCCTTTGAACCGTAAACTGAGATGCCGCGCTTTACACGAACTGTGCTGACCTGCTCAAGGAACCCATCACGAACGTGGTAAGTCCACGTTTGCCGAGTGCTGGTCGGGAAGTACGCTTCAATCCCAGGCTGGCAGCCAACAAGGCACGCCATCGCTGCAATACAGCCTAGAAGCCCGGTGTGACGAACTCGCATGACAATCAAGAGACGTACCTGATACCTGAAGGGTGCATTACGGCAGCCCATCCAAGGTCGCAATCTGGTCTGGCGCGCTTAGCGCGCCATCTCGAACGACCTGCGTCGCCTGCATCCCGGCGCTTCGCGCCGCTTGGATTTCAGCATCGATGTCGCTTAGAAAATGAATTTGCCCTGGTTCAAGCCCCAGCTCTCTGGCGATGGTTTCGTAACTTCCGGGCTCCTTCTTGCCGCCGACGGCGGTGTCAAAGTGCGCTTCAAAGTAGGCAGACAAGTCCCCGGCCACCGCATACTTCACAAGCTGCTTCTGGGCGAGAACGCTGCCGGATGAATAGATAGCGATCTTGGCCCCTCGATTCTGCCAACGCTGCAAGGCGGGCAGTACATCGTCATAAAATTCGCCGCGAAGCTCTCCCGCCTCAAACCCCGCCTTCCAAATCCGGCCCTGAAGCGACTTCAGCCCGCGAGACTTGCGGTCCTGATCCATCAAGAACTCAAGGTAATCGATGGCATGCACCGCCGTTGGCCGTTCAGACCAGTCAGGCACAAGGCTCACTTCGCTGGCGTACTCCTCAGAGAGCCAAGCTAGCTCTTGATCAAGCTCCACACAGGGACGGGCTAGCCACTCAGCAAGCCGAACGCGGGCGTAGGGAAACAGGATGCGGGTTACGAAATCGACGGGCGTGATGGTCCCCTCGATATCAAGCAGGTAGGCGGCAGGAAGGCTCAAAGGTTTTGAAGCTGCGGTGGGATGAACGCAAGGCCCATGCACACCGGCAGGTAGCCCGAATCCACTCCGCTATCCGTGTAGTAAGGCGTCCAACCGGCTGGATCCTGGAAGAGCCGAATCGCCCTGATCCGGCGGTCTTCGCAAAGATCGAACCAGTGCCAAGTGCCCGCGGGGACGCGTGCAAGATCGCCGGCTTCTACCGTGAGCCCAACCACCGGCCCGCCATCCTTCGGATGGATATGGAAGATTCCGCGGCCCTCGATGATAAACCGAATTTCGTCCTCATCGTGCCAGTGCTCTTTGCTGAACTTAGCAAGCATGGCATCCAAGTTTGGAGTTTCAGCGTGCAGGTTCACTACGTCTGCTGCCTGATAGCCACCTTGCGCTTTTAGCGCTTCGATCTCAGCGCCGAACGCCTCCAGCACTTCTTCGTTCGTGGCGTCGCGGTCAAGCTCGTGGGATGGTTTCCAAACCTCATAGCCTATGCCGATGCTTGCGAGATACGCCTTCACGTTCTCGTAGCCGGTGATTGTTCGATCCTCATCAGGGATGCGTACGGTTGCCATTTCTTATCGCTCCAACGCTCGGCGGCGCACCTCAACTTCAAACAGAAATTCTAAGGCTTCCAGGTGCCGCTGAGCTTGTATTATATCGTTTCCCCAGGTGTAGAGGCCGTGCCCGCGAATCAGAAACGCATGGCAATTTGGCTTCTTTTGAAGAATACGCCGGATTTCGTCGCTGAGTCCTAACATGTCTTGGGAGTTCGCCACCACCGGAATAACTTCGGTAGCTTCGTGGGTGGTATTTCCTTCCAGCGCCTTCAGCATTTCAAAATCACTGATGGCAAACTCATCACCACTTGTAACCGAGGCAAGCGTGTTGAACACCGAGTGCGTGTGCAGAACCGCGCCTGCGCTCGTTGTTTCGTAAATTGCCGTGTGAAGAAGCCCCTCGGCAGACGGCTTACCGATGCCATGCAGCACCGAAAGTTCCGCATTGACTTCAAGGAAATCCTGAGCCTGTACGCTTCCCTTTTGCACCCCGCTCGGCGTCAGCAAGAATGCCAAGGGATCGCGCGTCACTAACGCGGAGTAATTGCCGCCGGTCGCCGGAGACCATCCCCGAGCATAACAATCCCGCACAACCGCCGCTAATTGGTCCCTCAACTGGCTCACGACCCAACCAGAGTACCTTTCTTGTTGTATCCTTCCCTTTATGAATTTCCAGCCGCTCCTGTCCCACCAAACTGAGTTGTTCACCACGCCTTACCTTCGGCAGATCACGCTTGAAGTTCTGAAGGTGAACGGCATCAACCTTGGTCAGGGCGTTTGCCTTCTCCCCACGCCGGATTTCGTGATCGAAGCAGCCCATAAAGCGGCGCTCGAAGGACATAACCGATATTCGAATCCGCGAGGCACGCTTTCGATGCGAAAGGCGCTCGCCAAGAAGTTCGAGCACTTCAACGGCATCAAGGGTCTGGACCCGGAGCAGAACATCCTCGTCACCGCTGGTTCGACGGCTGGATTTGAAGCAGTTTGCGGCGTGCTTCTGAACCCGGGCGACGAGGCGATCGTCTTCGAGCCAACCTACCCCTATCACATCACTGCTTTGAAGCGGTATCAGGCAAACATCAAGTATCTGCCACTACGCGAACCGGACTGGGCGTTCGATTTCGACGCGATCCGCGATGCGATTACCGAGCGAACCAAGATCATCGTGGTCAACACCCCCGGCAACCCGCATGGAAAGGTGGTTTCGCGCGAAGACCTCCTAACTCTCGCGAAGATTCTTGAAGGCACCAACGTGGTGGTGATCGCCGATGAAATTTACGAATACATGGCCTTCGATCGGCCCCACGTCTCGGCGGCCTCCCTGCCGGAGCTTCACGATCGAACGATCACTGTCGGCGGATACTCGAAGACGTTCTCCATCACTGGCTGGCGCATTGGTTTTGTGGCTCTCCCATCCGCCCTCTCCGCCCACTTTGCCTCGTTCCTTGATTTCGTCTACGTTTGCGCGCCAACTCCATACCAGGAAGCGGTGGCGGCGGCCATCGAGCACTTCGATGATTCTTTCTACACCGAGCTCAACGCGGGCTACCTACGCAAGCGAGATCACTTTGCTGCCGGCCTAAGGCAGATTGGTCTGGAGCCGAATGTCCCTCAAGGCGCTTACTACATGATCTGCCGCTTCGACAAGGCATTCCCGAATCTCACCAGCCTGGAGTTCGCTCAGAGGATGATTCGAGAGACCGGCGTAGGTTCTGTTCCTTCCAATGATTTCGTTCGTGAACCGGAGAAAGCGCCGTGGGTCCGGTTCTGTCTCGCGATCGGCGATGAGGTTATTGACGCCGCTCTGGACCGCCTCGCGGGCCTGAAGCCGGTAGCAGTCGGCTAAGTTTGAATTCAAAAAGTATAATAGATTAATGGCCCAACGCCTCCCTGAGTGGCTAACCATCAGGCTTCCGCGCCCCGACACGATCAAACAGGTCGAGTCGATGATGCGCGCCAAGAGCCTCCACACCGTTTGCGAGAGCGCTCGATGCCCGAATTTGGCTGAGTGCTGGAGCAAGAAGACCGCCACTTTCATGATCCTTGGCGACACTTGTACGCGAAGCTGCGGCTTCTGCGCAATCAAGGTTGGGCGCGGATTAGAAGTCAACAAGGACGAGCCCGCTGACGTCGCGAAGGTCGCCACCGACCTTGGATTGAAGCATGTGGTCGTCACCAGCGTTTCCCGCGACGACCTGGCCGACGAAGGCGCAACCCAGTTCGCGGAAACCATCGCTGAACTGCACAAAGCCAACCCGCTCACCATTGTCGAGGTGCTAACACCCGACTTCAAGGGCAAGAAGTGGTGCATCAAGATCGTCACCGACGCTCGGCCAGAGATTTACAACCACAACATCGAGACCATCGAGCGCCTGCACACCGTTGTTCGCCCGCAGGCCAAGTACAAGCGGTCATTGGACGTCCTCTCGACGGTTAAGGAGCTTGACTCCCGCATCTACACGAAGTCCGGCATCATGCTCGGGCTTGGTGAAACGAAGGATGAGGTCGTTAAGACCCTTCAGGACCTGCGCAATGTCGGCGTTGATGCCGTAACCATCGGCCAATATCTGCGACCGACGATGAAGCACCTGCCGGTCAGCGAGTACATCCATCCGGAAGTCTTCAAGGAATACGAGAAGATCGGCGAAGATATGGGCTTTGCCTTTGTGGCAAGCGGCCCCTTCATCCGCAGCTCCTACAACGCGATCGAATTCAGCAAGAAGGTCATGGCGGAGCGCCTAGCCGAAACTGAAGAAGCCGCGACAGTTCAGTAGGCCACGCCGCTTACCATTGCGCCGAAGTGTCCGCCAAGGGCGACCAACACCGCGGCAATCACTGCCAGCACGAAGTAGTTCTGATCGACTCCCGTCTTGCGCTTCTGAAGCAGCAATAACGACAGCAGGAAAGCCGCCGCCATGAGTAGCAGGTGGATAAGCAAAGAGCCTTGCAAGTTCAGCTTGTACCGCCATGCCATCGCGATCAAGCCGGTGATCAGCGCGGGCACAAACGTGATGACCGCCAGCCAAAGATTAACTTGGCCCGCAGTGGCCAACCGCTCATCCTTCTTCATAAAGGCCCAGATGTCCAGCAGAACGCTTACCAATAGCAATGCAAGCGGAAAGTGAACAAACATCGGGTGAAAAACGTGGGATGGGATGATTCCGAAGAGGCTTCCGGTATCCGTCGCACCTGCCGCCGAGGCAGATTGGCCGCCCTGCGTCCCGGTTGAAGCCGCTCCAGGCAGTTGATCCTTGCGAATCTCATCTCCATTCGAGACCCCGTTGCCGTTTGCATCCTTACCCTCAATGGATTTCAACATGTCGGCGGTAACCGGCGAGTTAGTCGACTCAACCAACTCCTGTAATTGCTTTCCGTAAGGATTGCGCTGTTTGTTCTTAGGCGGGCCAGGATCCATGTGGCAGGTCACGCACTTGGCGCGGCCAATATTGCTATCGTCCTGGATATGATAGGTTTCCTGGAAGGTTTTCCAGAAGGCGGGTATTGCAAAGGCAGCCTGAGAAGCCCCAACAAGGAGCGCGAGAACGACCAGGAATCGGGTCAACATGAGGGCATTAAACCCCACGTTGACCCGGTTCGGACTAGGACGTGCTTAGTTCTGGAACCCCAGATACTTGAGGTAGGCCGTGTAATCCGGCTCGCGGCCCAGATAGTCGCGAAGCATGTCCCAAGCATCCTTGGTCCCACCTTTGCTGAGCACCTTCTCGCGGTAATAAGCGCCTGCTTTAGGATCAAGAAGACCGAGTTTCTGGAACCGACTGAACATGTCCTGGGCGAACACAAGAGACCACTGATAGCCATAGTAACCAGCATCGTAATGCATCAAGTGCCCAAATGAAGCCTGATACATCGTTCCCGGAACGCCGTGATATAGCTCGACATCGTTCATGAGGTCGATGCCCACCTGTGTGGTGTCCACCTTCCCACCAGGCGCGGTGTAGTAGGCCATATCGGTGAGGCCGTAATAGAACTGGTGCTCCGTCTCCAGGCCGCTCCCAAGCGTTCGCGACGCCTTCATGCGACTTAGGAGATCGTCAGGAAGCGGCTCGCCGGTCTTGTAGTTCTTTGCAAACAGCTTGAGCACCTGTGGCTCCCATGTCCAATTCTCGAACATCTGGCTAGGCGCTTCCACGAAGTCTCTCTCCACCTGAGTGCCGCTGAAATAAGAAATGTCCGATTCGCTCAGCATGTTGTGCAGGCAGTGGCCAAACTCATGGAAGAACACCGTGACCTCTTCGTGCGGCATTAGCGAGGGCTCGGTTTCAGTCGGCTTGGTGAAGTTCGTAACCAACGCCGCCAGCGGCAACGTTACGGTTCCATCCGACCAGACCTTGCGGTGTTGAAGGCCCCAGCAAGCTGCATGATTGTATTTGCCCGGACGCGGAAACACGTCGAAATAGAAATGGCCGATGACCTTGCCGGTCTTGCTATCCGAGACCTCGTACAGCTTTACATCCTCTTGCCATAGAGGCAGGCCAAGCTTGTCGTGATCTGCGGTTACATCGGTGTACTTGATGCCGTAAAGCGACTGGGTGATTTGGAAGAGACCATCAACCACGCTCTTCATCGGGAAGTACTCGCGCACCTTCTCGGAGTCGACGGAATACTTGGTCTTCTGCAAATGATCCTTGATATAGCCCTGATCCCACTGATGCAGTTGGGCATCCTTGTCCCCAGTTAGTTCGCGCTTTGCGGCAAGGAACTCATCCCAATCTTGCTGAGCCTTCTTGCGCACGATGGGCTGCAGCTTCTTGTAGAAATCGAAGACCGTCTTTGAGTTCTTGGCCATTCGGAGCTCTAACCTGAACTCCGCGTGGTTGGGATATCCCATCAGCCGCGCCTGGTCATCTCGCAGCTTGATGATCTTCTCAAGCAAGTTAACATTCTTCTGACCACCCCGTCGTTTGTAAGCCATCCAATACTTGTGGCGGGTTTCCTCGACCGTGCAGTTGCTCATCACCCCGTCGTAGGTGGGATTGTCCATTCCCAAAATGTAAAGGTCGCCGGACTGCTTGAATCGCTTAAAGGAGCTAGCGGGAACACCTGCAAGCTCTTCCTTCGTAAACATCACCGTCGATTCGTCATCCGCGATGTTCTGATTGAAGTCGATCTGTAGCTTGTTGAGCTGAAGCTCGATGTCCTTCACCTGCTGCCTCTTGTCAGGCGGCAAGTTCATGCCAGCCTGCCGGTAATCGCGAAGAACGCGATCCAGTAATCGAGCTTGGACCCCGCTGAGCTTTGGCTTCGAATCTGCGTACTCCTTAATTGCTTTGTAGAGATCCTCACGCAGGCCGAGTTCGGTGCCGTAATTGGACACCAACTCGTCGGCCTCTCTTGCCTGGTCTCGAGTCGCCGCATCTGGAGCAACGTTGGCATAGAAAACGAAGAGCGAGGTCTCATTCTCCAGCCGGGCATTGAGATCATCCAGCGCAAGCAGCGTGTTCTCGTAGGTTCGCTTCCCGGCAGGAATCGCTACGATTTTTGCTACCGCTTCATCCGCGTGCTTGATAGCCTGCTTAATACTGTCGGGGACCTCCGCAAAAACAACTTGGAAGGCGCTGAGGGCGATGAGGGATGCAAGAAGGCTTCTTCGAACTTTCATAGGGAACTCCGGCAAGAATCTGGTTCCTCAGTTCTACCTGATGACATGGCTTTCGCCAAGCTCGCGAATAGGACCTACCAGCGCAGTGCTCGCCTTTATTTCCTCAAGCAGAGCCACCAAATCGTCTCCGATTCCGGCAAGCCGACGATCCAGTTCCCCAACCCTCAAGATCAACCAGTCGCCTGGCTCAGCATTACTTAGAAGCGCTCTGACCTCCTTAATCAGCAAGGGGTGCAAAGGCATCGACTTAAGGTGCTTTGCGTCGATTTCACCCGCGCGATTGATTCCCCGCTCATCAGAGCGCACGTAGCGGAATTGCTCCTGGACAAAGGGCAAATAGTCGCCATCCATGCAGGCGGTGGACCAGCCGGGCAAAGCGAAACTCTCGGCCGACGTTCCAAAGATTTCGTCGAGCAAATCCTGGGTCATCTGAATGTCGGTCTGAACCATTTCCAAGGTCCAGTTCAGCAGTGAACCATGATCCGCAATCCCAAAGAGTGAGTGGTTACCGATCTCGTGGCCGCGTTCCGGCAGAGACCGCCAGGCTGCGGGATCATCGAAGAGTCGCGCTGGCGCGGGAAAGAAGCTTGCCCGCCAACCGCGACTTTCCATCAGGGACGCACAGCGCGCCAAATGCTCCGGATACCCCCCGTCAAAGCATATGCTCACCGCTACGTTCTTGCTCAACCTATTCGCGCCTATTTCACCAAAGGACGGTTCTACACGATACGTAGGTAGGACGTCCTAACGAAAAATTGATTTGATAGGCAAAACGAGCAGAACTTGGGCTCCTTTTTTGCGAATTTTTTGTCTTTGCTGATAGGGAATGGTAACATTCGCCAAGTTTCCCGTACAAGAGCGGGGACTACAACTTCTAAGAGGTGCAACAAAAAATGAAGAAGCTTATTGGCTTGCTCGCAGCAAGCGTTATTTTCTCAGTCGTTCTCGTAGGCTGCAGCGGCGGATCCGATGCTGGCACGACGACCACAACTGACACGAAGACCACTCCGGCTGGCGATACCAAGACCACCACGACCACCACTGACAACAAGATGGGTGGTACCCCGGCAGCTCCGGCTGGCGGCGATGCTAAGGGTGGCGCTCCGGCCGCTACCGCTGGTGGCGATGCTAAGGGTACTGCTCCGGCTGCTACCGCTGGCGACGCTAAGGGCGCTGCTCCGGCTCCGGGCGGAGATGCTAAGGGCGCTGGCACTGCTGGCGGCGGCAAGTAATCCGCTAGTCGGTTAAAGACAATTGAAAGGCAGGGCGATCGCCCTGCCTTTTCTCATTTTAGTGTCTCGTACTCCACTCAACTGCGATCTTCCACGGCTTGTCCTGGTCCTGACCGATGCTTAATCGGAAGCGATCCAGGTGGTTCTTCGAAAACGGGAGCCGGTAAACCAGACGGAAGTCGTAGCGCTGCTTCTCACCAAAGAGCGGCTGCGAAATCTGTCGGCGATAAGTGAGGAACAGCGTTGGACTTAGCGACTTCGCGGTGGAAACCGAGGCCTGCTCGAAAGTGTTGTACTCCAGGTTAAAGTAGTCCAGATTCAGGCCCTGCGCGAAATGCCCCAGGAGCGGATCGAAGAAGGCAGGCAAGGCGTAGCTGGTGAGAGCGTCCCGAATCAGGCGCTGCGCTTCCGATTTATCGCTACCAACGGCATTGAGAATATCCGTTCTACCCAGAAGGGCAAGAATTCGGTCCTGGCTGAGATCACCTGGATCCGACGTTGCTACGAGATCTAGCGGCTTATCGCCAAGCAGATCGCCGGTCACCTTCAAATTGATCGAATAGCGTTCGAGCTGAAGCTCATCTCCAAAGCGCGGCGCAGTAATTGCCGTTCGGCCCTCAAGCGAGAGATCAAGCCGTGCATCGGGGATCCCCGCTCGATCCACCGTGTAAGTTGCCGCGATGCTGCTGGGCCGCTCAATGCGTACCTTCGCCGCAGGCAGGGTAAGCGTTCCGCCCGTCACATCCATGTTGAATCGCAAATCCGGTTGGCTTAGCGAGCCTCGTAATATGCCCGAGCCCTCAACATCCAGCTGAGCAAGCGTGGTCGAGATTCGCGACTTCGGATCAACCGCGAGCTGAACGTTGAAGGTGGGATCGATAGCATATTGGGGTTGCTCGGCCGATTGCGTTGTCGACGAACCCAGAACCGCTTGCAGGGACTTTACGGATGCGCTGCCGGTGATCGCGGGATTGCGCAGACGGCCGCTCATCGCCAGGTCCGCGTTCAGCAAGCCGTTGTAGGCGCTGTCCTTCTTCTCATCGAACAGGAAGTTCTGAGCCTTCATGAACCCAACCACCGGCCTCCCCCACAGGTCGCCAGCAGTGCCCTCGCCTATTTGATTCACCAAAGACTGGAAGTCGCTTAGCCTAACTGTCGCGTTCGCACTGAGGCTGCCCCCGAGGCTGCCCTTGGCGTCGCTCGTGAGTTCCAAAAGATCGTCTTTGAAGCTAAGCCGCGTGTTGAAATCCTGCAGCTTTGTGTTCCAGCCACTGAGGGCGAGTTGCTTGAGGTTCGCATCAATAATGCCGTGAGCGCTTAGATCGTTGATGTGGCCCGTTATCTCCACGTCTCCGGTGATTCTGCCGCTAACATTGGCTTTAAGCTGGGGGAAGTGAGCCAAGAGCGATTCCGGGTCTTGGTCGATCTTTAGACTGGCAACAACTGGCTGATCTTCGGGAATACGAAGCGGTAAATCGAACGGAGCCTGGGCCTCAATGTCGCCCTGAATTCCTTGATAAACCAGTTTGCCGCTTGCCTCGATTCCTCCCTCAAGCTTGCCGCCAGCGCCAATATGGCTGCGGCGAATTCTGATGGAATCAAGCAGCATGCTGAAGTCTTCCGCCCCGGTTATCGAAAGACGGTCCGTCTTGGCGGAAGCGCGAATATCCGGTTCGCTGGTCGTTCCCCCTGCGGCAAAGTCCACCGTCGAGGTCCCATTAACCTGGGCCAATCGATCGTCAAATACGGCAAGCTTGGCTGGCTCGAAATCCGTGATCGAACCTTCAAGATTCATCGGGCCACCCTCCTGAACGCTGCCCTTTGCAACCGCCGTAGATTTCCCAAGCGTGAGCTTGGCTTCCTTCACGTCCCAAACCTTGTCATGGCGCGCCAACTTGGCTTCCAGTGATCCGAAATCTTGATCCTTTACCTTGAGCCCCTGGACCTCCAAGTGGTCAAGGCTGAAATCCTGCGCCTGAGAGTTTCCCTGAATACTGGCCGATGCGATCAGATTGCCGGCAACGCTGGCAAGCAGGTCTCGCTTGTCGAAAGTCAGCCCTTGCACTTTGCTTGCGGCATAAGAGGTTAGCTCGTTCAGCTGAATGTTGCGGGCGAAGAGCTTGCCGACGAATTGACCGCTCTTAAGATCATATTTTAGATCGTTAGCTTGTATAAATCGCGCGTCTTGGTCGAGCTGACCGATTTCCACGTCGCCCGTCACCAGGTTGCCGTGCTGCGCAAGAGAGGCAAACCCGTTGCCGAGGCTAACCCCTTCTGCCTTAAACCCATCCAGCGATAAGTCGGCAGTCAGTCCCGCGACTGCCTTGTCCCGATACTCAAGCCCAATCTTGCCGCTGAAGAGGCCCTCGATCCCCTCCGCTCGAAGCTCAGGAATGAGTTGGCTGACCGGCACCTTGTTTGCGGTCATGGCCGCCGTGGCGCTTCCCGATTGCGTTCCGTAGGATGCCGTTCCCTCCAGGGTCCCCATGCCAACCAAGGCTCGTATTCCCGTGAAGGCCGCGATATGGTTCTGAAGGTCCAGATGGCCGCTGACATCATCCACAACCGTGTCCTTGTAGGCCACATGCGAGGCTTCAACATCGGCTTGGACTCGTGGTCTATCCAGCGTTCCCGAAAGAATGCCGTTGGTTAGGTTGCCGACGCCTGCCACATTGTCCTGGCCCAGCAGCTCGCCGAGATCAATGCCCTTCGCTTCGAACAAGCCATGCAGGCGTGAGTCCTTGAATTGGAGGCCACCAGCGCCGTGCAGCAGAGCCAGTCCGGCAACCGCTTCCACCCTGCTTGATTCAACCCCCGACCGCGTTGCCGATAATGCAGCCACCATCAGCGGAAGCTCGACCGAGCCGATCTTGCCATCAACCATTTCCGCATTGCCGATCCACCGGGGTTCCTTGATCGTCCCAGCGATGCGGCCTTGCAGTGATAAACCACCCATTAAGCCGTCATCAAGCTTGTGCGCGTTGATGCCGGTGGCCTGCGCGTAACCCTCTAGATTTTGGCTCGTCAGGTTCAATGATCCGGTGGCGACGGCGGTGGCGCCGTCAATGCTTCCCTCTGCGAAGGTTATGCTTAGCTGATCGCCCCGGAGTATCCCCCGTCCACGAACATCGGCCTTCCCTGAGAGCCGCTTGCTTGCGACCATCCCTGCGCCCGTCGCATCGAATGCGACCACCGGTTGCTTCGTGGTCCCGCTCAGGACTGCAATCCCGGATAGAGCCTCGTTCTTCAGGCTCACGGTCTTAGGAAGCTCGGTTGGAAGCTTGAACCCGTTACCCTTCGCATAGCCAACCAACCCGCCGCCCTTTTCACTAACTGCCCCGGTGAACCGCCCAAGCGGCCCGGAAACCGCCACCGCAGTTGCCGAAACCCCCGTCTTATCAACCGCCAGCTGCCCTTCGGTTTCTCCAAACGTTTGCTTCCCGCGTGCCACATCACTTGCCTTAATGCGGCCCGCAACCTGCCAACGCTTTGAATCAAAGTTGGCACCGCCAACAAAGGCCACCCGTGAAAATCGGATGTCGTTCGGAACGATCTGTCTAAGTTCTTTGATTAAAGACTCTTTCTTTCCCCCGTCTAACTGGCCCCGCACGGCAAACCGCGGGCTGGTTATCCAGTTCGCGGCGATATCGAGTCGTCCGTTCATCGAGCCCCTGGCGTTTAAGTTCCCCGTTACTGCTCGGCCCCGTATGGCGCCGGTATAGTCCGCCTTGTCCAGGAATCGGCGACCGCCATCGGTCACATTCGCCAGGTTCGCCTCAACCGTGCCGAATGCCTGAGGCGCCGAGGTGATCTGAGCGGCCACAACACCTCGTAACGATAGGTTTTCAGCATTAAACCTATCCAGATATTGGTTCTTCGTTTCAGGCGCGGTCCTTGCGTAAGCCAGCAAGCGCCTTCCATCGGGCGCTGCCAGCGAGCCGCGCACAACAACATTTCCTCGCATGCTCCAGACGGTTAGGTCGCAACTTCCCATCGTGGGCAGATTGCTCGCCGTGGAAGCCAGCCAGTCCCCCTTGCGGCCATCCACCACTAGGCGCGGAACAGCTGCTTCCTGCCGGAATCCATTTGCCAAGTCGTCCCGCCAGTGCAGGCGCGAGTTGACGACTTCCGCGTGAAACGGAGTATCGGAGGGTGGGCCCTTACGCTCCGGGATGGAGTCAATGAGGTTGATGTGGCCGGTTTTGCCCCTTACCACCCACGCTTCCAACCGGCTGACGCGAAATGCAAGCGGGCCGCTACCGGAAAGGGCTGCCATAACCCCATCGGCCTCAATCCTCTCCGCTAGTGCGATGGGAGATTTGCGCTCATCGATGAGGCGGGGCCGCAGCACCCACGCCTGCCCCTTGCCAAAATCAATCGCATACGCCTCGGCGGTCAGCCGATAGGTCCCCGCAGGTGTTTTATAGTCGAAGACAACCGGCGCTCCTGGCGCGGAAACAATAAGAAGGCACTCGGCCAGATAGGAGATGCCCCAAAGCAGCAAGATGAGGGGTGCAAACACCAAGAGCGCTAATCGAACAAATGCAAGGGTAATTTTCAAGCGCGCTCCTAAGTTAATGGACGTGTGACGAGACCCGCTAAATTCTGCGCTTTCTAGTTCCCGATAAGCGCCTGGTAGCCGATGACCGCCGCTGCCACGTGAACGTTCAGCGAGCGGCCCTTCCCGAACATCGGAATGAACACCGCCGCATCGCGCAAGCGCATCACGCTTTCATACACGCCGTTCGCTTCGTTGCCCAGCACAATGCACGTTTTCTGCGGATATTTGAACTCAAGATAGTTCTGCGCGCCCTCGGCGACCTCGGCCACGACAATCGACCATCCGGCGTCCTTCAGCGCTTTAACCGCCTCCGGGTTGCCGCTCACATGGCGGCAATCGATTCGGCGATGCGCCCCGATGGAGGTCACCGGAATCATCGGATTTGGCATCATAGGAGTTCGGCCCGAGGCGTAAAGCGTTTTAATGCCAAGACCATCCGCCACCCGGTACAGCCCGCCGACGTTGTAAGCATCTTCCCAATCCTGCATCAAGAAGGTCAGCTCAATCCGCTCGGAATATTGCTCCTTCAATGAGCGATACAAGTTCCGGACACCGGTTTTCGACCTTATTGTGCGTATGGGCTCATTCGGTTCTGGCATCGAATCGAAAGTCTAGCGCATCGCTCGCGCGACTTCAAACTGCTCGTGATACAGCTTCGCGTAAAGGCCGTCCAGCTTCAGAAGCTCGTCATGCCGCCCCGATTCCACGACCCGCCCGTCCTTCATCGCCATGATGAGGTCGGCGTTCAGAATCGTTGAAAGCCGGTGAGCGATCGCGAAGGTTGTTCGGCCCTCCGTGAGCTTGGCAAGCGCGGCTTGGATCAGCCGCTCGGAATGCGTATCGAGGGCGGAAGTCGCCTCGTCCAGAATCAGAATCGGCGGGTTCTTCAGAATCGCGCGCGCAATCGCAACCCGCTGCTTTTCGCCGCCGCTTAGCTTGTAACCGCGCTCACCCACCACCGTGTCGTAACCATCCGGCAGCGAAGCGATGTGGGCGTGAATCGCCGCCGCTTCGCAAGCTTTGATGAGTTCTTCATCAGTGGCGTCGGGCTTAGCGATGAGGAGGTTCTCGCGGATGGTGGTGTGGACCAGATACGTTTCCTGCGTTACCATGCCGACCGCCTGCTTCAAATCTTCAAGAGAGATGTCGCGCACGTCGTGCCCATCAATCGTCACCCGACCGGCGTCGACGTCGTAAAGGCGGGGAATCAAGTAAGTGAGCGTTGTCTTGCCCGCGCCAGAGGGTCCAACCAAGGCGATGAGCTGCCCCGGATGCGCTTTGAACGTGATGTCTTCCAGCGTCCAGTCATCCGATTCCTGGTCGTACTTAAAGCCGACCTTCTCGAACGCAACTTCGCCCTTTACTTGGCCCCGTGGCAATGCCAGCGCATTCGGCGCTTCCTGCACATCGAACGGCTTATCCATGTATTCGAAAATGCGGTCGAACAGAGCCATGGAGCTAATCAATTCCACCTGCAAGCCCATTAGGCCGGTTAGCGGGAAGAACATGCGCGCTTGCAGCGCGGAAAACGAGACCAGCAAGCCAACCGAAATCGAGCGATCTCCCCGGAACATAAGCCAACCGGCAAGCCAGTAGATGATGGCGGGAATGATTTGGGTGATGATTCGGAACATGCCGAAGAACACGTACTGCAGCACCGAGGACTTGATCATCCAGACTGCCAGCTTCTCGTTCTCGACATCGAACTTGTGAGCAAGCACGTCCGCCCGGCCGATGGTTTTGCCGAGCAAAGCGCCAGAGACCGATAGGTTCTCCTGCATCAAGGAGTTCAACTCGGAAGTCTGCTCCTGGGTGCCTTTGCGCACGTCTCGCGCAAAATCTCCCACCACCTTGCCAAGCAGCGCGAACACCGGAATAAGGCCGAGCGCGAGCAGGGTCAGCCGCCAATCCATGTAAAGCATGGCGGCGATAGCGGAAATAACAATGGCGACGTTGCTTAGCGCGTCGACGAACGTGTTGCAGACCACGTTCTGCACGCCGCCGATATCGGAAATGAGGCGGGTTTGAATGTCGCCGGTGCGGGTGGAGGTAAAGAATCGCAGCGACATCCCCTGCAGGTGCGTGAACAAGTTGTTGCGCATCTCGCGCATAACCTTCTGGCCAATTACAACGCTTTGATAGCCGTAAAGCAACGTGACGCTGGCCGCCAGGAGGGTTAGCAGAATGGTGTACAGCGAGTAGCGGCTGATGATATCAAGGCTCTTTGACTGAAGTCCCTGATCGATGATGACCTTAAGCAGGAACGGGGGCGCCAGACCGAGGAGAACACCGAAAAGCACGGTGACGAACATGATGATGACCTCGCCCCGATAATCATTGAACAGGCCGGCTATGCGTCTCAGCGAGGTCTTGTTTATACTGATGGCCGGTTCATTTTCGATCATTGATTCACTTTCTTACGTCCCATCAGCGGCGGCAAGCGCAATCCGCGCCTAATGTCTCAGTGGAAGCTGGAACGAGCGTCGATTTGACGCTGGTAATGAAGTTTACCTTTCGGCGCTTTGTCAAGCTCTTTGGTTCTTCCCTCAAATTCCCTGTGGTTCAAGCTTGCGCATGCCACAATAAGCCTTTGGACCTTCGCCGCCGAACGCCGCTTGCAGCGGCGCAAGGAACGCGATTTATCGCGCGGTATAATGTCGGAGCGTTTCTGGGGGCATAGCTCAGCTGGGAGAGCATCTGCTTTGCAAGCAGAGGGTCAGGGGTTCGAATCCCCTTGCCTCCACCAACCTACAACGCATTCGGGCGGTTAGCTCAGTGGTAGAGCACTACAATGACACTGTAGGGGTCACAGGTTCAAGTCCTGTACCGCCCACCACTTTTTGGACTTACATTCTCGAAAATTCGGCAGGCAGATTTTACGTCGGCCACACTGAGGACCTAGCCCAGAGAATTCACTTTCACAATTCCGGCCAATCCCATTACACCGCCCGAAAGGGGCCGTGGAACCTGGTTTATCATGAGGTGTACGCGACTCGCGGCGAAGCAATGAAGCGAGGATCAGAGATCAAGCGCTGGAAAAGTGCTGTAAGGATTCGAGCGCTGATCGCAAGTAGCGAAGGTTAGGCATCCCAATGTCGCGGGGGTGTCTGGTACCTAAAGAGAAACGAGAGGTCCGTATGCTGCGGCCCGTCAAAGGCTTGTCCTCAAGCTTGCGCGCCGCAGTCTGAATCGCTCGAAACCTCAACCGTATGACCCGTTCCGGCCCTGGTTGCGCGCTACTTTCCGTGGCTGAGCTCGAATGGGTGGCAGAGCGGACAATTGCATTCGCCGTGGGCGTCTACCGAGGGCGCCCAAGTGAGCACATTCGCCCCAATCCAGGCTAGGGTGGCCCACTTCATCGCTTTGGCTAGTATCTGGCCGACGCCCCGAGGAAACGCCGCTGGACGAGGCATATGACAAACGACCTGCTGGTTGCGAAGAATAAGAGCCATCGTTGTTTGGACTTACGGGGATTCTACCCTGGGAGAGAGACTACAATTGATTGAAGCTAGGACGATTCGATAGTGCGCGTAACGGCAGTTCTGAGCCTCCTTATAGATGCTTCGGTCATGTCGAGCATCGCTTGCCACCGCGTGGAGTAGGCCTCTTGCTCACTTCTGGACTCCACTAGCCGAGAGCATCCGATCCGTCCTCGCAGACCGCGCAATCCAAACTTGACAGACTTGGGTGCGCGATCACGCAGTCGAGGGGCTCTGCATTGACCGGGCAGACGGTGGGAGCCGCCTTCATCCGGCGCACCTTCGTTCGGACCCAAGCAAACGGACCGACAACGAACAAGATCGCAAGAGTTTGTCCGATGAAGCCCTCGACGGTTGGAAACACTGCGAACCAGGTGCCTACCCAGCTAGGTATTGGGAGAGATAGGTTTGTAGAGGGAAGCCAATATGCGAGTTGCATCTCTTGCACGCTCTCTCCGACCATCACGACCATGACTACTCCGAGCAAAATGCCCGCCCACACAAGCATCTTCTTGTATGGGAGGCGTTGATGCGCGGAAAACACGAGACCTGCGACGATGCACGTGAGCAAAAGCCCGATGCCAGCGCCGGTGAGGATGATGCCAGTACCCGCCTTGAGCCGCAAATCTTGTAAGAACAAGACGATCTCGAACCCTTCTCGATAGACGGCGGTGAATCCGAGAAGAGCCAGCCCCCAGAAGGTGTTCCTATCGAGTTCGGTCGAGCCCCTCAGGAGGTTTCTCCCGCGCGCGCTGTGATGGCCGATCCAGCCTGTCCAATACACTTTGTGGAAGAACCAATTCATCACCACCAGTAAGACCGCTATGGCCAGTAGGCCGGTCACCGCCTGGATCTGGAGCATCGGAGCATTGACAGAAGAGATGATCGCCACCGCGATAAACCATGTGGCAATGGTCGCTAGGCAGGCAGCAGCCGCACCGGCGAGCACCGACCGCCAATACTCTTGCCGCGATCGAATGAGCCCGGAGGTCACGACGGCGAGTACGAGCACCGCTTCAAGGCCCTCGCGAAAGACGAGCACGCCGCTGCTGAAAGCCATAGCCGCGTGGCTAAGGCCCTTGGCGGTCGGATCAGGGGCGCCTTGAGCAGCGATTGCTTGCCAAATGAGAGCGATCACCACGAACGCTAGGCCAAAGATGGCAAGAACAATCCGCCAGGGAAAGCCAGCACCTTGTCGGGCCAATGACGGGTTCAGAGTTTGCTGGCCCTTCATTCCTCGTATCTCGGGCAAGTGCACAGGGTCGGGCCAATCCGTGAGACGATAACATCTGCTACGTAGAGCAGACTGAGCATTTCCTCGTCAGCCAGGGAATAGTAGGTCTGCCTGCCCGACGGGCTTGCCTTCACCAAACCACAGTCTCTTAGACACGCAAGGTGTCCTGACACGTTCGGTTGGGCCCTGCCAGTGACTTTGGAGAGGTCTACGACGCGAAGCGGACCAGTTCGGAGGGCTTGGAGAATCGTGAGCCTCGTGGGGTCAGCCAGACCTCGAAACAGCTTCGAAGACAAAGTCGTCCTGGCGGAGGCGACTGGGCACTCCATCAGCATGCATTGATTCATGCGCCAAAGTATATCATACATATTAGTGTATGTATCTGGCGTTGACGGTGAATGCGAGAACTGCAATTCGTATAGAGAGCGGCGGTGAGCCATAGGTGACATCCCTAGATCCACATCGTCTTAACTAAGGACATACGAGAGAGAGTGGGCGGAGCGCCCACCCCCTTGGTGAGCTTCAGTTTTTCGCGCCTGCTTTCAGGCTCTTGGGCCGTTCGGCAGAGCCCTGCTCCAGAACCGGCGCATCCGACTGCTTGACGGCGATCTTCACGCTCTTCGGGCTTTGGATAGCCATCGGAACGCGAATGATGACGAAGCCGTTCTCGAACGACGCCTCGATGTTCTCCGTATCCACAAACTCGGGCAGGCGAAGCGAGCGCTGGAACTTGCCAGTCAGATACTCGCGACGCCAAACCTGAACGGTCTCCGTCGGCTGCGGCCCAGACACCACTTCCCCAGTGATCGTCATGACACCATTCTGAACCTGAATGTCAATGTTGTGGGGATCGATGCCGGGAATGGCCGCGCGAACGTAGAACACGTTTTCCTGCTGCCAAATATCAACGGGAAGCGTGTAAACCGTCTCGGTTTGCGAGGGAGCCTTCGCGTTGGACCAGAAAGTCCTGTCGATGAACTCAACAAGTTGCTGCAAATCGCTTACCGGATTTAGCAATGAACGATACATAACTTACCTCCGCTATTTGTTTTGTAGTCTTTTGAGTGGCGCGGTGATCGCGCCTAAAAATTGAAACCGGAGGACGCAAACGAGAGTTCCCAACTCCTTCGATCCCTCAAGGCGAACCGCATGGCGATCTTAGTCCACCAAACTGGTGGCAACCACTGAACCCGCGCGGCCCCATACTTAGAATATGAGTCAGCGTGAATCCGACGCGCTTCGATACCACGAGCAAGGACGGCCGGGCAAGCTCGAGGTGGTTTCAACCAAACCTTGCGTGACCGCGCGCGATCTATCCCTTGCCTACTCACCCGGCGTGGCAGAGCCATGCCTGGCGATAGCGGCAGATCCCGGCCTTGCTTACCGATACACGAACAAGGGGAACCTCGTCGCTGTGCTGTCGAACGGCACTGCGGTGTTGGGCCTCGGGGCCATCGGCGCGCTTGCCGGAAAGCCGGTTATGGAGGGCAAGGCCGTCCTCTTCAAGCGATTCGCCCAGGTCGACGTGTTTGACATCGAACTTGATACCACTGATACCGCCGCCATCATCCAGGCTTGCCAGCTGCTGGAACCCACCTTCGGCGGCATCAACCTGGAGGACATCAAAGCGCCGGAGTGCTTCGAGATTGAGGAAACGCTAAAGAAGTCGATGTCGATTCCCGTGTTTCACGACGACCAACACGGGACCGCCATCATCTCCGGCGCCGCCCTCCTGAACGCGCTGGAACTGAATGGCAAGCGCATCGAAGACATTCGCGTCGTCGTGAGCGGCGCGGGCGCGTCGGCGATCGCCTGCGCGCGCTTTTACGAGTCGCTCGGCGTTCAAACCGGCAACATCCTGATGGTGGATTCCAAGGGCGTTATCAATCGCGGTCGAACCGAAGGCATGAACCGCTACAAGGAGCATTTCGCCAAGGACACGCCGCTGCGCACGCTGACGGAAGCCCTGAGGGGCGCGGACGTCTTCCTTGGATGCTCTGCCAAGGGGCTCGTCACCGGTGAAATGCTGCGCGGGATGGCGCAAGCGCCTGTCGTCTTCGCTCTCGCCAATCCCGATCCAGAAATTGATTACGATGAAGCCCGGGCCGCCCGACCCGATGCCATCGTCGCCACCGGGCGTAGCGACTATCCGAATCAGGTCAACAACGTGCTGGGCTTCCCTTACATCTTCCGCGGGGCGCTCGATGTACGCGCAACCGGAATCAATGAGGCGATGAAGATTGCCGCCGCCCAGGCGCTTGCCGCGCTAGCCCGTGAGCCTGTTCCTCAAGAGGTGGGATTGGCCTATGCTGGGCAGCGATTCGAGTTCGGGCCTGATTACATCATTCCAAAGCCGTTCGATCCGCGCCTGCTCCAAGTGGTCTCGATGGCGGTCGCCAAAGCGGCCTGCGAAACGGGAGTCGCTCGGGAGCCGATTCAGGATTGGGACGCGTATGCCACACGCCTGTTCGGCATGACCAGTCGAAGCGAAATCGTGATGCACCGCGTGCGGTCCGTCGCGAAGGCCCATCCAAAGCGGATCGTGTTCTCGGACGGCGAATGCGCGCGCGTTCTCGAGGCGTGCCGCATCCTCAGCCAAGAGGAAACCGGCCGCCTCATTCTGTTGGGTCGCCAGGAATTCATTGCCGAGCAAGCCGCCCACCTGATGCTGGAGCCTTCCGCTTATCAGGTCGTCGACCCCTCCACATCGCCCGACCGGGGGGCGTTTGCGGAGGAGCTCTGCCGACTCGGCGCGCGTGATGGCTTCACGCCCCAGAAGGCCAATCACCTCATCGGCACACCCGCCATCTTTGGGGCAATGATGGTAAGGCTGGGAAAGGCGGACGCCATGGTCGCGGGGGCGGAAGACGCCTATTCCGACACGATTCGAATGCTGCTGCCGATGCTGGAAATCCGCCAAGGCGTGAAACGAGCGGCGGGCTTCAATCTCTTAATTGTCGAAGGGCAGATTCTGATCCTGGGAGACACCACCCTCCAGATCGACCCTGACGCAAGGGCGCTTGCCGACATCGCGATGATGGGCGCCGATTTGGCGAAGGACATCGGCATTGAACCGAAGGTCGCCATGCTCTCGTTTTCGAATTTCGGCGATAGCCGCCACCCGAAAGCGCGCAAAGTGCGGGAGGCGGTCGCGATCCTCCGCCGCGAGCGGCCCGAAATGGTGGTCGATGGGGAGATGCACGGAGACGTGGCGCTGCTTCCCGCTTTTGCGCGCAAGGACTTCCCCCACAGCCGCATCCAAGGTGACGCCAACGTGCTGATCTTCCCGGATCTCGACTCCGCGAACATCGCCTTCAAGCTCTCGGCGTACTTGGGACAGGGGCGCGAAGGCATTGGTCCGTTGCTGGAAGGATTGAAACACCCCGTCAACGTCCTCTCCTTCAACTCAACTCCGCGCGAAATCGCGAACCTCGCTGAATTCAGCTGCTTCCGCGCCAATGCGTTAAGTAGCAGCCAACCGTAGTTGGGCCCAGATGAATCCACAAGCGCGCAGGTAGCGTAATCAACTACAGATGAGCGAGCTACGATTCGACGAGGCCCAGGCGGCGGAGATATTCCAGCGGGCGGCGCAGCTCCAATCGGCGGATGCGGCTGATGGCGCGACTCTCGATCAGCTCAAGAAGATCGCGTCCGAGGTCGGAATCGATCCCGCCCTCGTAGAGCAGGCTGCCACCGAGGTCAACACCAAGCTCCTCACACCTGTCACCTCCGACCAGGGCGTGGTCACCCTCTTCGAAAGAAACATCAACGATGAACTCTCAGCGAGCGCTTGGGAGGACATCATCGCAACGTTGCGATCCTACACTGGCGCGACCGGCACAGTGTCGCAGGATGGCGCAACGAAAGAATGGCAGTGCCGCACGGGCACCGTTGGGATCACCTTCAGCACGACGGTGAGGGCAGGGCGAACGCGGTTCCGGCTCATCGCCGACACCTCGCCTCTCGGTTACTTTTGGGGCACGGTTCGTTTTGGAGGCGCGTTCATGGGTGGCGCAATGACGTTTGGCCTGATGGGGGCGCTTCACATCTGGCAGCTTTCCGTACTCAGCGCCGCCGCCGTCGTGTTCGCATCTATATTCGGAACGCGCTTCATGGCGAAACGAGGCAGAAACCAGATCCAGGCTGAACTTAACCAGGTGATGGACTCCATCGCTCGAATCGGGTCCACAAAGTCCTAAAGGGCCGCCGTTGTAACGAAAAGAACCCAAGCGAAGTCTTCAACTCCTCAAATCCGCTAATAGAGCCAAATACGAATCGTTCCCAAGGACCTCACCCCCAGACGCGGCTGCTGGCGCCTTCAACGCATCCTAATGTATCTGTTGAATGGCTGGTCAGGTTGGATTTGGGACTTTCGCTCGCTTCCCGCGGATTAGAACTAAGTACAGTCTTGGGTTGTGCAGCAGAAACAGCTTCTGAATTCGAGATTTTTGCTTACGCCCTTTCGTATTTCCGCTTTAATGCGTTTCCTAGTCTCTACTACAGTTCTGTTGGCCCATTGCATCGCGCCAGCACAGTCCAACCACCTTAAGGGCTACCCGATGTCGACGCCGCCAAAGATAGATGGCGTCATTGAAGATTCCGAATGGGGCCAGGTTCCGTATAAGGAAGGGTTCACCGAGGCAAACACCAACAAGGCAGAGTCACATAGAACGCGGTTTTGGCTTGGCTACGACAACAGGTTCGTCTATATCGCCGGGCGGCTTGAAGCCTCTGAACCTTCTAAGATCGTCGCGACAGAAACTCATACGAACGGCGACATGGGGGGTGACGATTACTTCGAAGTCCAGATCGACCCGAGCGGCACTCTGACAGAATTCAGCTCATTTCGAATCAATCCACTTGGCACGACGCGAACACAACTAGCGGGTGGACGTGCGGTTAAACGGGAGTGGGCCGGGGAGATCGAAGCAAAGTCGAGGATAACGGCCATGGGATGGGAATTTGAAGCAAGGATTCCTTGGCAGCTGATGCGCCTTGGAACTAACAAGGCGAAGCGAGGCCTGCGCTTGAACGCTGTGCGTCACGTGCCAGCCGATAACCTAACCTACAATTGGCGTTTTGTGGCTAACGACAGCACCAATTACGGCTACTGGGACTCGGTGGAAACTCCAGCTGCGGAAGTCGATCGCAGCATTCAACTGCTACCGTACGTGTTTGGCGGCTACGACCCGGGGCACCAGCCACTCGACGCGGGACTGGATATGCGAAGCAGGCTGAACGCGAACTTGACGGCCGTCGCCTCGATCAACCCGGATTTTCGGAACGTCGAGAACGCGATCCTAAGTCTGGACTTCAGCAGATTCGCCAGAATCGCCGCGGAAACCCGACCGTTTATGCTCGAGGGTGGCCAGTATCTGGGTGGCTCGGCCATTCTTCAAACGCAAAAAATCCCCGACTTTGACATCGGAACGAAGGTCTATGGCCGCCTTTCCGACAAGATATCGACCGGGGTGCTAAACACAACCGAATTCGGGAACTTCAGCGATACAGCTGCGCAGTTCGACGTGAGCTGGAATCAAGCGCGAACGAGCAGATTTTCGGTCGTCAACAAAACCAGTCCCGACGTGAAGAACACGGCGGTGTTAGCGAACTACGGCTATACGATTTCGCCCACTTGGTACAGCTTTACGCGCTTCGTCGGCACCGATGATAATGCGCGAGGACAAGGGCACGAACTCTTAACCAATATCAACTACGGGAACGCGGAATGGCAAGGGTCAGCGGAGTACATCGAAAGATCGCCGCAACTGTTTCCAGCTCTCGGATACCTCCCCAACATTGATATTAGGGGCTATGACGGGGGGCTGGTGTATCAAAAGAACTTTGAAAAGGGGAACTTGTCTCGGTTTGTTGCTACAGCGGCTGGCGACGAATTCCACCATTACCACGGAGGCATGTACCAACGCGATTGGGTCGCCACGCTGGCTCTAACGACATCGAAACAGGTTCAAACCACGTACAACTACGCGTACGCCCGGTTCGACGGCGTTGACGATACGACGCACGAAATTAAAGTTCTGTTTCCTGCTAATAATGCGCGGACGAACGCGAGCGTCGATTACGTGACTGGCACTGCGAACAACGATCCATACCGCAGTTTGTCGCTAGCCGCGCATGCATACTTGAAGAGGAAGCTTCAGTTGACTACGACCTATCAAAAGATCCACTTGCTGGGCGAGAATTCGGATCAGTTCATCGTTAGCGGGAACTACGACCTCGACGAGTCTCGCTCCATCGCCGGGCGCGTGGTGAAGACTGGGCCAGATACGAACGCTTACCTAAGCTATCGCAAGGCAGGGAACAAGGGCGCGGAGTACTACCTGATCCTTGGCAACCCGAACGCGCAACGCACTCGCGGCAGCATCTTGATCAAGTTCGTGACGCCGCTCACGATCAAACGTTGACCAAAGCGAGCATGCGGCATGAAGGTTTTGACCGTAAAAGCTGGTTTGCCTAGCTATTAGTTAGATTGGTTGGCTAGAGGGCCCTTGGCCCTTCTGAAACAAGATGAACTCAAGCGAGGTCTTCAGCTCTTCATACCCGCGGATGGCGCTGTAGATGCGAATCGTCCCCGCTGAGGTCAGCACCTTCAGAGTCATGCCCGCCTTGCCACGCTTCGTTTGCAAATCGTAGATGGCTTCATACGGAGCGGAGATACGCTTTCGACCGAAGCAATCGAACCAAACCAGATGGTCGTTCTCCATCACGATCTTCTCGTTCCACCCTCGAAGCTGAAAGTAGATACCTATCACGATGAACATCGCCGCCACTCCCGCCATCACCGAAATAAACACTGGCGCCGAAGGATCGTTCGTCGGGAATCCGCGAAGGTCAATCTTCGATAGCCAAAACACGGGCAGAGCAAGCCATACAATCGAGCAAATATGGCTTCCTGTCCATCGATAGGAGTAAGTGCGTTCGGGGGCAGCCCGGACACCATGATGTGAGTCCATCGTCATTCCAAGGACTATACGCACAAAGTCATGAAGGGGTTGATATTGGTCAAGGCGTCGATAGAGTGCAGGCGCTTTCCTGCAAACGGACATTATAAATTATTGGGTTATAATTTTAAACAATGAACACATCGTTTTTGCTGCTTCTAGCAATCGCTGGCACTACAAATACTGCGCCTCCACCACAAACACGGTTCTTATTCCTCGGAACCTACCATATGCACAACCCACCGGGGGATATGGCAACCGCGAAGATAAAGGACACCCTGAGCCCAGAACGGCAGAAGGAGATTGCCGAGCTTAACCAAAGCCTTGCAAGATTCCGCCCGACCAAAATTATGATCGAGTCGGATCCTGTCGAAGACCATGCCCGAGCATCCTACGCCGAATATCTGAAAGGGTCGCATGAGCTTAGCCGAGATGAGGAAGAGCAAGTTGGCTTTCGACTCGCAAAGCAGTTCGGCTTACCCACAATCTATCCTGTCGATGACCATCTTCGTATTGATGTTAGTAAGATTTTCCGGGCCGCCAAAGAACAGGGAAAGACAGCCTTTATCGACCACATGCAAAGCGTCATCAGCCGGTCAACCAAGGTCCTTGCCGAGCTAGACCAAAAATACACCGTTGGCCAGATTTTGGCGGTACTCAACTCACCGGATGCAATGCGGTTGAACCATATGGAGTTCCTCAGTATGATCGACGTGGACTCTGATCGAGATTTTATTGCCACGGACACAGTTACTAAGTGGTATCAACGAAACCTCCGCATCTTCTCAAATATCAAGAGGAACGTTGCGCCCGGTGATCGAGTATTAGTTATTTTCGGTTCTGGCCACATGAAGTTCCTCAAAGAATTCTGCTCCGAGACGCCTGGTTTCGAAATCGAGGATACTTTGAAGTATCTGCCCAAAGCCCCAAAGGTGGATTGGGGTCTCAAAGACTAGCGGTTAAGCGGCATGGGAGTCGGTTTGGCTATCACCACTAAGAAGTCGTAGCCATCAACGAATCTTAAGAAGTCCGCAGGCGCCTTAAGTCGCCCCGTGCGAATCGAGATTCGCAGGGGGCGAAGATCAAAGACGGAGTCATGGTCCTTCGGGGCGCTCTTCAGAAACATTTGTCCCCAAGGAGTCCCACCGTATTGGCCCTTCTCGTTCTGTCCACAAATAGCGATGTGAACGGAACTTGACGCTTTGTAGGCCGCAATCTCGCTAATGAAATTGCCCAATGTGAACACCCCGCTGAGCATCCCTGCCCCTCGACCCAAGTGATCCATACCAAACTTGAACATCAGCTTAGGGTCGCCGTTTTCCCGCATTTGGTTAGTGAGTGAAGCCTTCATATAGCCCTCTCGCCTCAGGTTTGAATTGGTCATCGCGCCCGGAATCCCCCGAACAGCGCGGCGATAATCGGCGTACACCTCGGCGGACATCTCGATGAGCTCCAGAATCCGCCGAGCTTCAGAACCGGGCTTCGCAGTGTAAGAACGTTGAAGCTCAGCCATATCCAATTCAGCCTGCGGAGACGACATATAGTGCGGGCGATCCGGGCCGGCGCGCTTTGAATCAATGGGCCTCACGTGATCGATGACCCTGGATACCGCATCGCGAGACTGTTTATCCGGCGCCAATACAGCGAGCCGATCAAGGATATGCAATGCGCCGATGTTCTGGTCAAGCCCCCAAACTGGCTGCCTCGAAGTTGAGTTTCGGCAAACATATGCAAGCCAGTCCATCTCAGCGGGCATGTTGAAGGCGATCAAATTCGGATATTGCTTAAAGGCTTCTAGGATGCTCTTGCTATCGGTGCGCGCGCGAGAGGCCATCACGATCTGCATCGCATATGGGTCGTTTTCCACGACGGCATTCTGGAATCCCTTCTCCTTGTGAAGCCATCCGTACAAGCGCTCGGCAAATTGAGGCACTTCTTGAATGAAGTGCTCCTCGCCCAGGCACACGTACTTCGCCTGACCGATGGATTCGAAAATCGCCTGTGCGCCCCGCCCGATCAGGCCGTCGGCAGTCATTTCGATGGGGAGCGCATCTGAAGCAAGATGCGAGGTCAACGCAGAATAATCGCCGTTTTGGGCGCTATTTTCAATAAATAAAGCAATTATTGATAACGTTGTAAGCACGCCCAAGTATAGCCCTTAAACCGACCCTTGGAATCGTAAAATGAGACGCATAGGCAATGCCAATAATCCTCTCACTCCTGATTGCCCTCCAATCCACCACACCCGCCACCATAACCGGCCATGCCAGCGCCATCATTGGCTCCAAGGTCTTCGTGACCGGCGGAATGAGCATTAACAACGAGGGGCACTTCTACAAAGAAGCTTGGCTGGTGGAGCCCGAAACCGGCATGTGGGAAGCGCTTCCCCCCATGAAGATCGCCAGGGGCATGGCCGCCGCTGCTCTGCTGGACAATGCCGTTTATGTTGCCGGAGGCTTTACGTGGGGTGGCGATGCCCAAACAACGGTCGATCGATTCGATTTGAAAACCAGAGCCTGGAGCGAAGTCGCTCCCCTGAACATTCCCCGCTCTCGCCTGGGCCTTACCGCTCTGGACGGCAAACTGTACGCGATCAGCGGCATGAACTCCGTTCCGAACGGTAGAAAATCTCTTAACACACCCACCATCGAAGAGTACGACCCCGCCCGAAACCGGTGGCAGGTCGTTGGCTCCCTGAATCACGCTCGCCACGGATTTGAATCGATCGTCTGGCATGGCCGCATCTACATGTTCGGCGGCAACGATGATGAAACCCGCAAGAGCGCTGAAGTGTGGGACCCCAAGACCGGCAAATCCAGCGACCTGCCCAATCTCCCGTGCGAGCGCGGGTTCGCGGGCATTGTACAGGTTGGTGAGAAGTTCGTCCTCTTCGGGGGAAGAACCGATGGCGGCACGCTTTCGCTCTTCGATCCCGCCACCTCGAGGTGGTTAGCCTGCACGACCCCCGATATCCAGCGCACCCGGTTTGCCGCCACCATGATTGGCTCCAGGCTGTGGCTCATCGGCGGCGAAGGCCGCGGCAAAATCCCAATTATCCAGTCATTCGATCTGTCTCAGATCAGCAAGAATTAACAAAGCGATCTTGCTTCCTGTACACCCTTACGACATACGAGTCCACGTATTGGTGGCCATTAATTGCAGTTGTATAATGAGCCCCAAGATCATGCGACGTTGGCAAACTCGGCGCAACGATTTGAGTAGGAGGGCCCGATGGACCTTGGCCATTCTCTGTTGCCTAGTCTGCTTACCCACCCCGTCACCGGCACAAGAGTCGCTTGCCAAGACTTACCGCGAACAAGCGCTGGCATTCCGCAAGGAAGCAGAAAAGCTTAGGGCAGAGGCATCCAAGCTCCGATACGATGCCGGAGTTGAACGAGATCAAGCAAAAGGTCTGCGGGAACAGTCAAATGCGAGTCAGCAGAAAGGGGACCGCGACGCAGCCGCGCAATTAAGAAGCAAAGCGCAGGCATTGGAGGACGATGCCGCCACTAAGGAGGACGATGCAACCACCAAGACAAGGCAATGCGGCAACCTCGAAGCAACCGCGGGCGAGAAAGAATGGAACGCGCGTCGGATTGAAGAAACGAGCAAGGCGGCCTGCGATCAGCTTTATCGACGTGAGCGGGAAGTTGTCCAATCCGCCATTCAATCGCTTGATTCCTTGAAACAGCACCAAAAGGCCACGCGTGTTGGTCGCGAAACTATGAGCGTTAGATGGCTCTTTAGCCACGTTCATGATGAAGAACTAAAGATCCTCAGCGAGTCCGATCTCAATGACCTTTTCATCAACTATGAAACAAAGCTTGCTGAACTTGAGCGCCAGGTTGAAATAGATAGAGACACCTATGCAACCGGCAGCAGGTCAGAAAAAGACTTTGCTTGGGATGTGTTCGACCTGGAAAAGGATGTCGTGAACACAATCATGAATGCTGAGTTCACCCTTGTGCCGAAGGGCTACGATACTTTTGAGGCGACTTGTTACAAGATTGAACGCAAATTGAATGCTGAACTTGCGGCCGCCGAAGAACAACTACGACATTCGAATATTCCAGAGGCCGATAAGGAAGCGCTCCTAAAAGCTCTGAAAGATCGACAAAGCGAGGACCGACGCAAAGTCTTCATGGAGTTGGCGCCTAAGTATCGAAGCGAGAAGAATCGTGTCGCCTTCTTCCGACGTGAATGGATGGCTATCGTGACCGAGTTGCACGATCTGGAGGTTCAGTTGAGCAAAGGTGACGACGTGCATCGCTCGATCGCCTCCGAATGGACTAGCCTCTTCGCCAACCACTTTACGGCTGAGCGCGTCGCCGCAAACAGCGTCGCAATGTTTGCTTTCGGCACCGGAAGCATGGACCGTTTTATCACTCCCTGGGGGTCAGAATGCGCCTGGCTAAATGCAAAACTATTCCCAGATATCCAAGAGGCTGATGCCCCTGGCGTTCTGCGCATGCAATCCATCGTCGACAACAGCAAGTCTTTGTTCGTTCAGGGCGGCAAATATGATGGCGCCGCCAAGACAATTCATCCCTAATTGATCGCAATGCTCCGATTCGTCAGCCTCTTCCTACTCGTCGGCATCGCTCAGTCTCTTGTTGCCTACCAAGCTAAGCCTATCCCGCTTTCACACATCCTCGGAAGTTGGGAAGATGTCGAAGGCAAGGTCATCCGAATCTCGAAAGTAGACGCTAAGACAATCGCCGTGAAGGGGGAGCTCGGGCTGGAGTGGCGGGGTACCTACGAAAACAATAAGCTGCGAGTCACGCTCAAACCGCCTTACACGGAAATGAATCCGGCAATACCGGAATGGGCGAGAAAGCAAGCCGATGGCGCACTGGTGTGGAAGCTCAACCTTGACGCGACCGAAGACCAGGACGGCCTCAAACTCACCGGCTCGCTCTTGCCTGGAGAGGTTGAGTGGCACGAGGTCATGGACCCCGAAGGAACCGAGAGTTACAAGCGCAGCGCGCGGGTGACGGGTTCAACCGGGACGGCAATCAAGCTCGTTTACACCAAGGCAAGGGTTTGGCAGATCGTTGATACGTCGGTCCTTGAAGCGAAGGCTGCCAAGTCAACCACAGCCGGTACGGAGTACGAATACGCGCTTTTCGTTTACGGTCCCTCGTTGCCGCGAACTCGAAAAGAACTCAAACGATTAGTCATCGACACCGACGGCATCCAGTACCAAGTGCTCGGCGCCACCGAAGATGCACTGTCCCAACATGATGCGGCGCTCCGCAGCCAAGGCTGGAAGGAAGTAAAACGTGGAGTGAGCGCGCACGACGCCAATACGATCGATAAGGAGTGGGGATGCCTCCTCCTAAATGCTCGGGTTGACCCGAATGTCATGCCCGGATATCACAAGTTCAGGATCGGGACCGCCTCATGCGGGTGGTTCCTTGATCAGGGAACGGCGAAAGCAAAACTCACCACCTGGCGCGAAATCGACAATTCACCCGGCGAGCCGACGACCTACGCCTTCATCGGGGAGCAGTTCCGTGCTCAACTGGATGTGGGGCCAAAGTTTCTCAATCCCACCGTCACCGAGATACCCCTGACAATCGCAGTGAACGGTGCGTTCATGCTGGCGGATGGCCAGCTAACCGCACGGCTCGATGGCGCGGCCTCTACCGCTTCGAGCATTTATCGATCGCCTGAAATCGAGCTGGTTGGCGACACCGACCCGCGTCTGCAGCCCTTTAGCAAGATCGCGATGTCAGGTGGCAAGCTGCTGCTTGCCGCAGAACCAGGAGACAATATTCAGATAGGAATCAGCGACCGGAAGGCTTTCCTCTGCCCGGACCCGGTGGCCAACGTTTTTGTTTCGGCGGACAGGGATGGGCCATGGATTGAAGCGCTTAGGCGCGCGGCAGCGGCCGATGGACTGTCGACAAAGATCGATCTGCGCGCCTCGAGAGGCAAGACTGTCGAGGAAGTATCCAACACCCTCATCACGCAGGTTGCCTTCTATTTGCGATTGCAGTATCTCTCGCCCCTCGTTCGATTTATCCAGTACTGCTATGGATATACGGATGCTGAAATGGCACATGGCGATGTCATCGTGCGCCACCGGATAAAGCTTGGCGAACACGCGGCCGCCCTTCTGCTGAGATCTGAATTCGTCGAGCAGATGCAGCCAATCGTCGATACCTTAAACGCGATAAAGACGGACCAGGACAAGCTGGCATACCTTGATGCCTGTTCGGTTGATCTCCTAAATCCTAAATCGGCTCTCTTCAACGTCGAGTTCGTTGATCCCGAGTCAACTTCAGCTGTGGACAGCGCTACTGTCTCTCCTCGAAGTTATGAGCTCGGCAACGTCTACGGTTTCGCGGCCACAAACCCAAGCCGGAACCGGCTTCTCATCGCGGGATTTGACGCGTATCGCAAGATGGTCCTTGACGCCCAAAAGAAGGCGATCGCCATCCCAGATAACGACATCCAGGGCCTTTTCGCTTTAACCGGCGATTGCTTTGGCCCCGTGATCAAAACACTGATCCCCAAGCTCATGCGCCCCGTTGTCGACAGCGCGGGCGGAATCACCTGGCAACCTGACGGCATCGCCCGAAAGGAAGTCCAGAACATGGCTACATCTTGGGAAGCCATTAAGGCTCAAAAGGAACTGAAGTCCATTGACACTGAGGTTGTAATTGCAGCGGCAACCTGCGCCCTTCAGGGAGCCGGGCAGTTTGTTAAGCTCGCCGCCCGGATCGCGGCGGCGGCAAACCTTGCGTCCAATGTTTACTCAAGTTACAGTTCGCTCGCAAATGTGAGCGCTGATTCACAGAAGGAAATGTTCGCGATCGGATCCTCCAAGATTCTGGGTAGCGATCGCTTCGAGATGGTTCAACAACAGAAGACGCCGGCATGGGCGGTGGCTCTAAACCTGCTGAATCTTGGCATAAGCACAAAAGGCGACCTTGCGACTCTCATGGGCCGGACACCATCGGGCGAGGCGATGGGCAAAGCCGCCGCTCTTGCACAAGCGGTTAAGTCTGATGGAGTTGCCGCAATAACCCGAATGAAGCCGGAGGAACGCGCGAAGTTTCTAATCGCTGCGGCTGGAGTTGAGCGCAAGGCTGCCAAAACAGGGGTTAACGGGCTCACGGCAAATGAACAAGAAATCTACGCCGGCATGAAGAGCTTGAGCAGCGAGTTGGAACAGAAGGGCGCCTTTAAGATTGATATCGAACCTGGTCAGGAAACGCGAGCTATCCGAGCCGATGCCGAAACTGTCCATGTGCCCAAGAAGGAACTCTTGCCCGAGACTCCATCCCCAAGCCCTCAACCCGAGCAGGCGCCTGCCGCAGAGCCCGTCGAACCTACTGAGCCAAACACGGAATACACGTACTCCGTTAAGTATGGAGATCGGCGATTCCTGGCAAACGTTAAGGAACTACGCCAGCTGAAGAGGCTACAGCGGGAAATTTTGCCTTCAGGATTTCCGAGCGGACCCGGACCATGGAAGTGCCAGGGAGAAACTTTTCAGCTTGGAACGCTCCTGGGTGAAGGAGAATTCATGGCAGTGTTTGATGAGCTCAACACGCCAAACGCCATAAAGATCTGCAAATGGATTGAAGGGCAACTACTCGGCTCAATCTACGAAGATATGGCGCTGGCTCAGAAGCTCTTAAAAGACGCTCAAATTCCACATTTGGAAGTGCAGATTGGCCCGCCGCCAAGAGCCGGTGAATCCTTCTGGGTTCGCCAACCTAAAATGGACTCCTCGATGGTTATTCCGAGAGCGGGCCAACTTCTAAGTCGGCCCCAACGCAAGGCGGTCATGAACCTGATCGAAAAGCTTTACGATGCCAAGCTCGTTGCGGAAGACCTGAAGACAAACAACATCTTTCTGAAACAACTTGGAAACGGGGATTGGGTCGCGGGAATCCTTGACGTGGACCGGGTCTGCAAGTGGGGCGAATTTACGCCCCAAATCAACGGCGCGCTCGAGATTATGGAGGATGGCAGGAAAGGCTTGAACTGCATCATGGCAGAGGCTCCGGAGAACCTGCAAAATGGGAAGCGTCTGCTCCGATACGACGAGTTTTGGAAGGCACAAATGGAAAAAGGCGCCTGGCTTCGATTCGGAGACAACGGAGACCGGCAAACCTTTATGAACTCGGTGTTAGATGCTGAAGAGGTGTTCAGCGAATTGAAGTTTATGAAAGGCCGTAACGTTAAGATTGAACTGAAGGGCCGTCTTCCCTATAAGGCGAAGCCCGCGAACTCAAATCAGTTGGCCGATATGTGGACAAATCTAGGCGATAGAATCATGGTTAAGCCAGTGCATTCCTTCGCTTTCGCTCATTAAACAAGGACTACCCATGCTCAAAACCATTAGCTCATTTGCGCTTGCTCTTATTGTTTCATCAGCCTTTTCGCAGACGGCGACGATGAATGGACAAGTCATCTCGTCGAACGTAAAGTTCATTAACGGCAAACCGTACGTTGCCTTGGAAGACATTGCGAGAAGCAACGGCATGCGCGTGGTCAAGAAGGGTAACCGGTATATCCTGGTTGCCGCCGGAGGAGCAAACGAGGTGAAGGGCAGGTTTACCGGCAAGATCGGCGACGACCTGTTCACTGGCGATTGGCGGTTTAAAGTTCTTTCGGTTCAAGAAGCCGGCCAATACAATCACGTCTTTGGCGATGCTGAGCGCGTCGAGCCAAAGGGGCCCGGCAACAAGCTGGTGATCGTTCGCTGCCAGCTGCGAAATGGACACCGAGTGCCAGAAGACATGCACTTTACAAATTCATTTGCCTCTAATTCGCACTCCGCATTGACGGACACCGACTCTCATACGTATCCGATCTATGATTACGACGTCCACTATACGCATTACAAGTGGGCGGCCGAAGTCCTGCCCGGCGCAACCATCGACTTCGCCCTGGTGTTCGAAGTCCCCGGCAGTGCGAAGCCGAGAGACCTCGTCTATTCCATCTTCCGGTACGACGACCGCGGGGATTCGAAGAAGACAACCGACGTTCGAATTGCCTTGCACAAATAGCCTCCTCCGATCGCTTGCAGCTGACCAACTCATAGCGTTTGGGCATTTCCCTAAGCGCGTACAAGGGTAAATGAAGGGGTGCGAGGGACAATGAATTCATGTTGTTCCTCCTCGCAATCCTTTGCATGGCTTCCTCCGAAGTCCACCCACACTCGTTTGCGGTAACGAACGCTTCTTACGACGCCAGCGTGACCGCCCAGCCATCTCAAGACGTCGTCGTCGTAAAGGGCGTAGTCACCCACAAGAACTTTGGGACCAAGGACGGCAAACCCTACGTGAAGATGTCGCTCACCAACGTCACGTTCAAGCAGGGCAAAGCCGCTGCCGCCCCCAAGAAGAGCGCCGTTCGCGAATATAAGATTGATCCGCACGGCATTCCCTATGAGTCTCATGCCAGTGGCCGCGAGGAGCTTCTTGTTATCTCAAGTTCGGCCGGTTACCTGCCGGACGGCACGGTGGAGCTCGATAAGGAGTTCCCTGTTAAGTGGAGTTCTGGTGAAACTTCCATCGATGGCACAGGGGTTGCTGTCATGGAAAAGGATCGTGTTGTCGTCAAGATCAAGGGAACCTATGTTTCCGGCGGAACCTACAAGTATCACTCCGAGTGTTACTATGATAAAGCCGGTAATGTAGAGGCCCAGGACATTTTGATGGATGATGGGTCTATGCCTCTCACGTTCAAAGTCCGGCGTAAGCATTAGTTAGCGTGTACCCAAAGCCAACCAGCGCCAGATTCTGGCCAAGAATCGAGATCGTGGAGCCCTACAAGGTCTTCACGGTTAGAAGTAGCCCGCACGCTTCGGTCAGGAAGCCGCGGGCTCTTGACGCTGTTTACATGACCGTTTGCCTGCACGGCGAGACCGAGGAGACGGTGGTTGGGCACGGTACTCGGGTGCGAAAGCCGTTTGATATTGGGGTGCATCCTGCTCACGAGTTGCGAACGCCTCGTACCGGCCCCGAGGGCTGCCACATCATCGGCGTACGGCTCGATATGGCTTCGACTCGGGCCCTAGAGACCGCGAACGGCGGCCCACTGGATTCAATGGTCCTAGACGGCGCGCCTTTCTCCAGCCAACTCTTGCGCCTTGCCAGCCTGTTCGGCAAGCCGGAATTAGACGTTCCCGCCACCCGCGCAGAAGTTGAGGCGTTTCTTGCCCTATTGACCGCCCGGCTATCGGAGCGCGCCGCTCCCACCTGGCTGCAAATGGCGCGTCGGCACCTGATGCAAAACTTCCGCAACCCGGTTCGGCTGAATCAGGTAGCGGGCGAGATTGGAATCAACCCGATTCACCTTGCCCAAACCTTTAAGAAGGTCGAGGGTCACACGATCGGGGATCATCTGCGCGAGGTACGCATGGCGGAAGTGCTGAGAATGGATGGGCCGCTGGGGAACGCCGCGATCGAGGCGGGATTCTACGATCAGAGCCATTTCACACGGATTTTCAAGAAGGCCACCGGCCTCACTCCGTCCCAGTTCCGGGATCGTCTGGATCGGATTTAGGTGCGGTTATTCGGGCCCTCTAGCGGTGAGACTCGCAATTTCCTCTTTGGTGATTTCGTGATGATTAACCAGCTTGTAATGGGCTTCGTTCAAAATGACAACTTCGCCATCCTGTAGTTCAAATTCCATCATGGCAATTACTTGATCGCTCATGAATTGAGCGCCGACCGAGCGACAGATGAGCTCCGGAAACCGGTGCTGGCACAGAGCGATGTCCTGCTCAATCTGAACAACGCTATGCTTGTCCCGCCCGCCTTTGGCCTGCACAGGAATTACGAACTGCGCGCCGCGCCGATCAATCCCCAAATACAGCTCATCAACTTCAAGCTGGCCAAGCCCCGGCACTTTTGTTCTCAAGTGGTTTTGGAGTGAATAGCAAGTTATTCGCAAGAATATATCAACCAGCCGATTGTAGCGAAGCTTTGCGAGGAGAGCCTGCTCATCCTCAAGAGCATGGGCCGCGATGATGCCCGGAGTCGCGTCAGGAACCTTGACCACGGCACGATTAGGAGTGGGGTGCAGATTTGCAGCGCCTACGGCGACGAACTTATAGATGCCATCGCCAGCAGGGCGTATAACCCACTCTAGCCCCTTTGGCGCTTTCGTCCGGATCGCTGCTGGTAAGGACCGCCGATAGCGAAACGTATAGACAACATCGCCAATATTCTTCGGAACCGCAACGCCAAGTTCCGCCGCACACTCCAGCAAGAGTTCTCTCTTAAAGATTGCCTCAGAGGCACCCTCAACGTAAACAAGCTCAAATACGCGCGTAATCAGGCGCTCATAAGCATTAGGCACTTAGATTCCACCTTTCCAACGCAGGATAACCACCTCTTCGTTGATATGCTCTTTGGTAGCGGTCGCCCACCGCGTGCGAAACAGATCTCGCCTTACAACTTCATAGCCCTGCATGCGGGCAACTTCCTCTAGGAGAATTCCTGTTCGGATCATGATCCGCAAATAGGAAGCTTGGTCCCCCACCACGTAAGCCAGGTGAGCGCCAGGTTTGAGAAGCGTACTCATCTCCTTGAAGTGCTTAGCCATTCCGCCAAAGTAGAGCTTCGTCACACGATGGTAGAGGCGCTCAAATCCCGAGGTCTTGCCAAGTTCGATTCTCTTAGCCTCGATTTCAGCTGCAATCCTCTGCACCTCGGCGATGTCCTCAGCGTGCAGGTCGTCATCGTCATTCACATAGACGTTCCGCGTGTTCGATCTCAGCAGGTGCTGCTTCAAAGCCCGCAGTTCGCTCTTGTTCTTAATGAGGCCAAGAACAACGCTTTCAAGCCGCGTGGTCCTCGTGTAGTCCTTCTCGTTCGGATAAGGCGGAGAGGTTATGATTGCGTCTACCGAATTTGGGGTGATCTGCCCATTGATACTTCGAGAATCGCCAAGGATCACATGCGCCGAGACACCAGCGCGGTCTCCAACCTCCCGCAGGTCGCTTGCCATCCGTCCAATTTGGCCGAGCCAGGAGCCAACGACATCCGCATCAGTTTTCGGCGCCGTGATACCGACCTCCGGCCCAAAGCGAATATTCCCGGCATCGTTGACGAGCGTCCATGCTAATGCGACCTTCATGTGCCCCTGCAAGCGCAACGGCGCATTGGCAATGAGGTCCAACAAGACGAGAGATCGATGGAGCGGCAAAGCGCTGATTGAGTCTGCTAAGAGAAGCTGGCTTGCTTCCGCGTCTAGATCAAGCAGACCAAACAATGATCGGCGTTCTGACACTCCCACAGTTGAGTAACTCGCGAGGTCGATTGACCGCAATTCGGTTGTGACCGCCTTTGCGATCTTTTCTGCCTCAGCCAGCAAAGCGTCCGCATCGACTCCCCAATCGACCTTGGTGGCGCTTGCAAGCGCGGCCATCGGGTTAGCTTCGATTCCGATGCTTCTTATGCCATGTTTCTTAGCTTCCACCAAGGTGGTTCCCGTGCCACAAAACGGATCAAGGACGCACGAATCTTCGCCTAGCCCGAACTCATCAAGATAGGTCCGGACGAGATGAGGCGGGAACGACAAGACGAATCGATACCAGGCGTGGACCGCGCGATCTTCCGGCGCTAATTTGTTATGCAGAGGACTGCTGATAGACCAAGCACTGCGGTCAAGTGTCCTGACTGCCATGATTAGATTTTGACGTACGGGGACGACCGATTGTCGTGTTCTGCGAGCAGATTCAGCTACTTAATTGATAATTTAGTACCTGTCTATCTCTTAGACGGTTAGCTCGCCTACCTAAACCGCAATTGTAGCTTCGCGAGCGCTTCGCTGCCCGGACACAGATCGCTGTACGGCAGATTCGTCAGCGCTGCGTCCACCACGTCGTTCTGCTCCACCATGTCCTTCCCGTTCTCGTCGATATACAGCAGTCCGGTGGCGACTTCGCCCTCGCTCTGGCAGTTGCGGATGTAGGCATAAGCCTTATCTCGATCCGTCGGGTCGTAGTCTTCAGCGACCTTGCGCAGGTTCACCATGCCGCCGTCGTGCATCTGCACACGCTTCACCGAGCCCGGCTCGTACTGCGTTGTAATCTCGGACCGAATCGGCACGAAATCGGCCTCCACGACCTCGATCATATGCTCGCGCGTGTACGAGTAGCTCTTGGTCGAGCCTTCGTGATCGTTAAACGTCACGCATGGTGAAATCACTTCCACAAACGCAAAGCCGTTATGCTGCAGGCCCGCCTGCAGAATCGGAATAAGCTGCTCCTTATCGCCGCTAAAGCTGCGAGCCACAAACGTCGCGCCCAGGTTCAGCGCCAGGGTCACGCCGTCGATTGGCGTCATCTCGTTCACTTCACCCTTCTTGCTGGTAGAGCCAAAGTCAGCGGAAGCCGAGAACTGTCCCTTCGTAAGGCCATAAACGCCGTTGTTCTCCAGGATGTAAAGCAGGTTCACGTTGCGCCGGATGGCGTGGCAAAGCTGGCCAAGGCCGATGGAGAGCGAATCGCCGTCGCCAGAAACGCCAATCATGATCAGCTCGCGGTTCGCCGCGCCCGCGCCGGTAGCAATCGAGGGCATGCGCCCGTGAACGCTGTTAAAGCCGTGCGCCTCGCGCAAGAAGTAAGCGGGAGTCTTGGAAGAGCAGCCGATGCCCGAAAGCTTGGCGACCTTGTATGGCTCGATATCCAGCTCCCAGAAGGCGTGAATGATGGCGGCGGTAATCGAATCGTGGCCGCAGCCCGCGCATAGCGTGCTCAGCGCGCCCTCGTAATCTCGGCGCGTCAGGCCAAGCGCGTTGGGCTTTAGCGATGGGTGGTGGACCTTGGGTTTTGCGAGATAGCTCATGCCGGCACTCCGATATGGGGGCGAATGCCCGAAACAACGTGATGCGCGCTCATGGGGAAGCCCGCGTAGTAGCGAACCGAGCCAAGTTTGGTTAGCGGAACCTCTGTCTCAAGCGCCAACAAACTGCGTAGCTGGCCGTCGCGGTTCTGCTCGACGACGAAGTTCATCTCGTGCTCCTCAAGGAACTCCTTCACTTCGTCGCTGAACGGGAATCCGCGAACGCGCATGTAATCAAATGGCAGCCCTTCGGCTTTCAATTCGTCCAACGCTTCCAGGCACGCCTCGTGGCATCCGCCGATGGAGACAATTCCCATCGTCGCGCCCTTCGTGCGCTTGATGAACGGCGCGGGAACCGCGTTCTTGGCGCCCTGCACCTTGCGGGCAATGCGGTCGACCACTTCCTGGTACTCATCCGCATCCTCGGTGTAGGCGCCCATCTTGTTGTGACCAGAGCCTCGGGTGAAGTACGCGCCTTTCGGGTGAACGCCGGGCAGCGTGCGTTGCGGAATGCCGTCGCCATCTGGGTCTAGATAACGACCGTAGGTCTTGATGTTGTCCAGTTCCTTCGCGCCAAGGACCTTGCCGCGATCGGGCCGGTAAGAATCGTCCCACGTCAGCTTCGGCACCATCCAGTCGTTCATGCCGATGTCGAGATCAGAGAGCACCAGCACCGGGGTTTGGTACCGCTCGGCTAAATCAAACGCCGCGACCGCCATCTCGAACGCTTCCTTCGGGTCCGCCGGATAGAGGCAGATGTGCTTGGTGTCGCCATGCGATGCATGCGCGCAAATCAAGATGTCGCACTGCTGGGTGCGGGTCGGCATGCCGGTCGAAGGCCCCGTGCGCTGCACGTCGAACACCACGGCAGGAACTTCGGCGTAGTAGGCAAGCCCAAGGAATTCGCTCATCAGCGAGATGCCAGGGCCAGAAGTTGGCGTGAACGCCCTTGCGCCTGCCCACGATGCACCAATGACCATGCCAATCGCGGAAAGCTCGTCTTCCGCCTGAAGGATTGCGAAGCGGTTCTTCTTGGTCTCCGGGTCAACACGATATCGCTGGCAGAAACCTTTAAACGACTCCATCAGCGAAGTCGCGGGAGTGATGGGATACCAAGCGCCAACCGTCGCGCCCGCGTAAAGACAGCCTAGCGCGGCGGAAGCGTTGCCGCCGATGAGGATGCAGTCCTTCGTCTCATCCATCTTCTGCAAGTGGATAGGCAGCGGCACATCGAAATTTGCCTTTACGTATTCAAATCCCAGATTGATGGCCTTCTGATTGGACTCCAGCAAGGCAGGCTTCTTGGAAAACTTCTCCTGAGTCAGCTCGGCGATCACATCGCGGTCGATATTAAGCAGCGCCGCCAGCGCGCCCGCATAGGCGATGTTCTTCATCAGGATGCGCTCGCGCACCCCGCCAAAAGCTTTGTTGCACAGTTCGGCAAAGGGAACGCCGATGTAGGTGACGTCGTCGCGGATCAGCTTGTCATCCATCGGCCAGGTGGAGTCGTACATCAGCCAGCCGCCAGACCGAACCTCTTGAATATCCTTCTCGTAGGTCGCCGAGTTCAGCGCCACCATCAGGTCGAAGACCGGTGTTCGCGCCTTGTAACCCTTGCCGCTAACGCGGATCTCGTACCACGTGGGCAAGCCCTGAATGTTCGAAGGGAAAAGGTTCTTGCCGGTTACCGGCACGCCCATGCGGAAGATTGCCTGCATGATAAGGCCGTTCGCGCTGGCAGAACCGGTGCCGTTGGCGGTCGCTATCTTAAAAGCAAATTCGTTTGTTCGATCGTTCATGAAGTCACCTGGGCAACCTGCGCAACCGTCTCCACCGGCGCCGGCCTACCTGCGTACGGAAGGTGCAGGGCGAACTTGCGCATATCCCACGCATAGGTTGGGCATCGCTCTGCGCACAGACCGCAGTGGATGCATATGTTCTCATCTTTCACCATCACGCGGCCGGTCTGCTTGAGTTCGCTTGAGACGAACAGCGCCTGCTCCATGTTTAGCGCGGGTGCGGTGAGCCGTGTCCTAAGGTCCGCCTCTTCCCCGTTCTCGGTAAGCGTTAAGCAGTCCACCGGGCAGATATCGATACACGCATCGCACTCGATGCAAAGCGAATCCGTGAAGTGGGTCTCGATGTCGCAGTTCAGGCAACGCTGCACTTCGAGCGCGGTCTGCTCTTCGGTAAAGCCCTTCTCGACCTCAATGGTCATCTTGGAGAATCGAACCGGCAGATCGACATGCACCATCTTCTGGCGGCTGGCGGGGTCGAAGTAGTTGCTGTAGGACCACTCGTGCAGCCCCATCTTGGTGCTGGCAAGAGTCTGCCCGCGCGGCGGACGATCACTCAGCGATTCGCCAATGCAGTACTTGTGAATCGAAATCGCGGCCTGATGGCCCTGCTCTACCGCCCAGATGATGTTCGCGGGGCCGAATGCGGCGTCGCCGCCGAAGAACACGCCCTCGCGAGTGGACATGAAGGTGTCCTTATCGACCACCGGCATATCCCATTTGGGATCGAAATCCAGCCCGATGTTGCGCTCGATCCACGGGAAGGCATTCTCCTGTCCGATGGCAAGGATGACGCTGTCGCAAGGAATCGTGATTCGGCCCGCGGGCTCTTGGATCAGTTTGCCGTCCACTTCCTGAGAGGTGAACTTGTCGAACTCCATGCCGACCAGCTTGCCGTTCTCAACCACGAATTGAACGGGCGATAGATTCTCAAGAATCTCGACGTTCTCTTCCTCAGCGTCCTCAAGCTCCCATGGAGAGGCTTTGAAATACTTGCGGGTCTTGCGTGCGATGACCTTAACCTCGGTTGCGCCAAGGCGCTTCGCGCTGCGGCAGCAGTCCATGGCGGTGTTGCCAACGCCGATAATCAAAACGCGCTTACCAACGCTATCGATGTGGCCGAAGTGGATCGATTCCAGCCACTCGATGCCGATGAACACCTGGTCGGTATCGTATCGGCCCGGAAGCACAAGCTCTTTGCCCTTCGGCGCGCCGCTGCCCACGAACACTGCATCGTATTCTTTCGTGTCGAGCAGTTCCTTCAGGCTGTTCACCGGGGTGTCGTACTTCATCGTGACGCCCATATCCACGATGTAGCCGATCTCTTCATCCAGCACTTCTTCCGGCAGACGGAACGCGGGGATATTGATTCGCATCAAGCCACCGGGACGGGGGCCCTTCTCGTAAATCGTTACATCGTAGCCAAGCGGCATCAAGTCGTTCGCCACCGTGAGCGAAGATGGCCCCGCGCCAACCAGCGCGATCTTCTTGCCATTTTTCTTCGCAGGCGCCTTCGGGATGCGGTCCTTAATATCGCTCTTGTGGTCGGCGGCGACGCGCTTCAGGCGACAGATTGCCACCGGCTTCCCATCTACGCGCGTGCGCCTGCAAGCAGGCTCGCAGGGGCGGTCACAGGTTCGGCCGAGGATGCCGGGAAACACGTTGGACTCGCGATTGACTATGTAAGCGTCGTCAAAGCGCCCCTGCGCAATCAAACGGATGTATTCAGGCACGTTCGTGTGAGCGGGGCAAGCCCACTGACAGTCCACAACCTTATGGTAGTAATCGGGGTTGTTTGTATCCGTTCGTCGCATATTCACCATTATATGAGCAAGTCTTGAGGAATCTGAAAGTTCGTTCGCGACATCAAAATCACTTCTGCCGCCGCCGGCTTTTTAGACGAGCCAATCCTTCGCGGGCGAACCAACGAAAGATTAGCCTAGATTCAGGTTCCTAAGCGTCCTATTTTCCTTTGACTATCACCTAATACGAATCCAAAGCGGTTGCGATCTTGGAGATAGTCGTCTTTGCATTTCCAAACACCATGACTGTGTTGTCCAGCAAGAACAGTTCGTTCTCAACGCCGGCAAAGCCCGGGCTCATACCGCGCTTGCAAACGATGACCGTCTTCGCCTTATCTACATCCAGAATCGGCATGCCGTAGATTGGGCTCGACTTGTCGTACCGCGCCGCAGGGTTCACAACGTCGTTCGCGCCGATAACCAGCACGACGTCGGTCTCCGGGAACAACGGGTTGATCTGCTCAAGCTCGTACAACTGATCGTAAGGCACGTCGGCTTCCGCCAGCAGCACGTTCATGTGGCCGGGCATGCGTCCGGCAACTGGGTGAACGGCGTACTTGACGTCGATTCCAATCGCCATCAGCTTTGCCGCCATTTCCTTAACCTGGTGCTGCGCTTGCGCGACCGCCATGCCGTATCCCGGCACGATGACCACCGAATTCGCATTGGTCAGCAGAATCGCCGCGTCCTCAACCGAGTAGCTCTTAGGCTGCCTGCCCGCAAGCGCGCTGTTGCCGCTGCTTGCGATTACGCTGCCAACCGCGCCGAACAGAACGTTGCCGAGCGTGCGGTTCATCGCCGTACACATCTGCAAGGTGAGGATAAGGCCGCTTGCGCCAACCAGTCCGCCGCCGATTAGGAGCGCGGTGTTCATCAGCACGAAGCCCGCTAGGCCCGCCGCGCATCCGGTAAAGGAGTTGAGCAGCGAGATTACGACCGGCATGTCCGCGCCGCCAATCGGGAGAACTCCCGATACGCCAAGCACGAGCGCCAGCGTCACTAGCCCTGCAAACAAGGGAACTGAGCTGCCTTGCACCGTTAGCAGGCCCACCGCCATTCCGGCGAGCACAACCACCAGGAGCATGTTCAGGAACTGCTGACCCTTAAAGGTCAGCGGTCTGCCCGGAAGAATCTCTTGCAGCTTGCCAAAGGCGATGAGGCTTCCTGAGAAGCTGACCGAGCCGATAATCGCACTAAGCACCGTCGTAACACGCTGAATCGGCTCCGGCGTGATGCCAGCATTACTCGCCTCAAGAAACTCGTAAAGGGCAACCAGAGTAACCGCGCCGCCGCCAAGGCCGTTAAGCAGGGCCACCATCTGGGGCACCGCCGTCATCTGAATCTTTCGACCCGACCACACCGCCGCCGCCGCGCCAAGAACAACCAGAATGGCGATGAGGGCGAGGTTGCCCGGCTTGATAGCCGGGTTCAGCATTGTGGCAAGCAGAGCCGCCGCCATTCCGCCCATCGCTACCCAGTTACCCTTCCTAGCGGTAACTGGCGAGTTCATCAGCTTCAGCGAAAGGATGAAGCAGACGGCCGCCGCAAGATACGCTACGTCGATCCAATCTCTGTTCACGAGGTCTTCTCCCGCTTTTTGCCGCGAAACATTTCAAGCATTCGATCGGTGACCACGAACCCGCCAACCACGTTCAGCGTTCCGAAAACCACCGCCGTGCCTCCAATGATGGTCATCGCGAGTCCTTCAGCGGAGCCGAGGATCAGCAGGCCGCCAACCAGGATGACTCCGTGGATGGCGTTGGTAGCCGACATCAGCGGCGTATGCAGCGTCTGCGGCACCTTCGAGATGACCTCAAGGCCAACGAAGATGGCGAGGATGAAGATGGTGACAATGGCGACCAAGGTCATGATTTCGCCCCCTTCTCCATCGCGAGCCTTGTTGGCTCGTGGGTGACCTTCCCTTCATGGGTTACAAGCGTGTCTCGGATAATCTGGTCCTCCATATCAAGCTTGACCGCGCCTTCCGGCGCGAGATTCAAAACGAACTCCGCGATGTTCTTGCTGTACATCTTGCTGGCGTCGGCTGCCATCTCAGAGAGCAGGGTCGTCGGTCCGATGACGGTGACGCCATCAACTTCCACCGACTTGCCCGCAACTGTCGCTTCGCAGTTGCCGCCGTTCGGGGCGGCGAGATCGATGATTACCGAGCCGCGCGCCATGTGCTTCACCATCTCGCGGGTGATGAGCACAGGGGCCGGACGGCCAGGGATGAGCGCGGTGGTAATCACCACGTCGTTCTTGGTCATCCGCTGAGTAATCAACTCGAGTTCTTTCTCGTGAGTATCTTTCGAAACTTCTTTCGCGTAGCCGGAGGCGTCCTCCAACTCGCTGGTATCAACCTGTAGCGCAACGAAGCGCGCGCCAAGGCTCTCAACCTGCTCCTTAACCGATGGCCTTACGTCGAAGGCTTCAACGATTGCGCCGAGACGCTTACAGGTCGCAATTGCCTGCAAGCCCGCAACACCCGCTCCGAGGACGAACACCTTAGCAGGTGGGATGGTGCCTGCAGCGGTCATGAACATCGGGAAGAACTTCGGCAGCGAATTCGCGGCAAGCAGAGCCCCCTTGTATCCGGCGATCGTGCTCATCGCGCTGAGGGCGTCCATGCTTTGGGCGCGAGTAATTCGAGGGATGAGCTCAACCGCGAAGGTGGTAACTCCCTTCTGGGCAAGCTTGTCGACTACCGGAAGGTTTGATCCAGGGAAAAGAAAAGAGACCACCACGGTCCCTGTCTTAAAGCTTTCCACCTCAGCCGCGCTGGGTGGGGCCACACGCAGGATCATTTCCGCTTGCGAGGCAACCGCCGCCGCATCCTTTGCGATTTTGGCGCCCGCTTCTTCATATGCGTGATCGTCAACTCCCGATGCCACTCCGGCTCCGGACTCAACCACGACCGTAAAGCCTTTGGCGACAAATGTCTTTACCGTCTCCGGCGTAGCCGCAACCCGGTTTTCACCGTCTAGACGTTCTTTCGTTATTCCGACCGTCAACTTCGATCCGCCTCCTGTTTGCACTTCAAGTTACCCAGTCTTGATGATCCTAAGTCCCTTCTGCAACCCGCCGGAAAGCGCTGTTTTGTGCAGTATTGAATTCAAAACTTGGATATTCAGCGCGACCCCGCAACTGTTGCGTAGTAGATATTCATGACTTCAACGAGCGTCAATTCGTCTCTTAAGGAGACGGACTAGCGGAGATTCCTGCCGCGTGGGAGTCGTATTAAGCCAGTGAATGTTGAATTCCCAGCCGCTTTTGAGCCAAGTTGACCACCTGGTTTACGCCACCCGCGATCTGGACAAGACCGTGGTCGAGTTGGAGGAGCTTATGGGCGTTCGGGCCACGCCCGGCGGGCAGCATCCCGGGCGAGGGACGCGCAACGCGCTCATCAGCCTTGGCCCATCGGCTTATCTTGAGATCATCGGGCCAGATCCCGCTCAGGAGATCCCGCCCGTCAGGCGTTGGTTCTCAATCGACCAACTGCGAGAGCCGAGGATTGTAACGTGGGCGGCAAAGACTAACGATGTTGGTGCTGCAGTTGCGCGCGCTGCCGGCGGCGGGGTTCAGCTTGGCCCGGTCCTGGAAGGCTCGCGGCAACGGCCGGACGGCGTTAAGTTGTCGTGGCAATACACCAATCCCGACATGATAGTCGCCGACGGCATCGTCCCCTTCCTCATCAACTGGGGCGCAAGCCCGCACCCGGCTTCTGGTTGGAAGGGCGAAGTCACCCTGCTCGAGCTGAAAGCCGAGCATCCCAATCCTGAGCAGGTCCGCTCCCAGTTGCAAGCCCTCGGGCTCGTCATGCCAGTCGACCAAGCCCCAAGGCCCGGGCTAACGGCAATCCTCCAAACCCCAAACGGCCGACTAGACCTTTGCTAAAAGCCACAAGCGATTTCGCGGGAACCCCGCGAATGACGACTTTGTTGCGATTTCAAATGACCTCGCCATTTCAAAAATTCTTTAGAGGAAGATTTGCGCCAATCTCTCTGTTATTAGCTGCATTGTCAGCCTTGCCGACGGTTGCAAACGCCAATAGATCGCCTCTTGCGAAATTTGAACCTAGGCACGGCTGCTACGTGGGCGCATTTATCGACCACGAAACCCTCAAGACGGGCCGCATCTTTCACCCGGGCCCCGGCCCCGCTTGGGAATCAAAGACCTTCGCACTGCCGGGAGACCCCTACGAGCGCTATGTTGTCTATCCCGACACGTTCTCGAAGGTAGTTGGGAAGCGGCACGGGATTTACTTCTCCTACTTCCGCTACGGATTCAACGAAAAGAAGTTGGCCGGATTCCTGCGCAGGATGAAGCGTTACGGTTGCGCTGCCCAAGTCGCGGTCGAGCCAACCTCCCTCGCCCAAATTCAGGATGACCAAACACTGCATCGGCTCGCGGCAATTCTTAAAGAGTCCGAGGTGCCGGTGTTCCTGCGCTTTGCAAGCGAAATGAACGGAAGCTGGGTTCCTTACTCCGGAGACCCTGCCCTCTATCGGGAGAAGTTTAGACTCGTTGCCAGAGTCATCCACAAAGGAGCGCCGAATGTGGCGATGGTCTGGTGCCCAAGCGCGACCCCGCAAGCCGCCATCCCGAAATACTTCCCCGGCGATGACGCCGTCGATTGGGTTGGGGTCAACTTCTACTCTGTCCCCGGCTCCTCGGGATCGCCATCAAACCCCGCGGATAGCCTTGACTACGTGTACCGAACCTACTCAAACAAGCACCCGATCATGATTTGCGAATGGGGTGCAAGCCACAGGGCCGCCAGCGACGATATCGAGCGGCCCGATTTTGCGGCGAGGCAAATCACCCGGCTCTACGCCAGCCTTCCGACCAAGTACCCGCGCGTAAAGTGCGTGAACTGGCTGAGCATGAACGCGATCATGTTCGGCAACCCCGGCCAGCGATCGCACGACTATTCGCTTCTGGATAACGAGGTCGTAAAGCGGGCGTACGCCAAGGCAGTCAGCGATCCTTACTACCTATCGGATGTCGCGAAATCCTGAAGGGAATTCAAACTCTCTCAGGCTGCTTTGCAACCATCAAAACGCCGTCGTCAAGGACAATCCAAGAGTCGTTGCGCAAATTGGCGACCGCTTCGCGGCCGCGCTCGCGCATGCTGTCGGTAATGCGCTTGAAACCTAACAGACGATAAGCGGCGGTAACTGCTTCATCCACTGCAATCCCGAACGAGCCGCCGATAACCCGATACAGCGTCGCCTCAACCTCCACAAGGGGTACGTAGCTCGATTTCAAACCGGCATCGCAAGTGGTCCAGTTCCGGGGCTCGACTGGTTTCTTTGCATCGATCACGTAGGCATCTCTCACCCGGCAGAACATGTCCTTTGAAAGTCCTTGGTGAATTGCAGATTCAAGAGTCGACCGGATCCCCTTGTTCATCCGCCCAACCCCGCAGTTCCGCCGCAGCCGCTCCAGCAGTAATTCGTGGGTGATGGGGCCCTCCTGCTGAACAATCTCCGCGACATCACTGCGCGAACAGGCCCCGAGCTTGACCGGGGAATTCCAGTACGGCTTCAGCCCAAGCACGGGGGGAATCGAAATCTCGCTAATAACTGGCTCTGAGACACCCAGGTCGACGGACGGATCCTCGGAAGAATCTTCACTTGCCAAGGCATCGAGTAACCGCCGGATTTCGCCCTCGCGATCCTGCCACCAATCCTGTGACCAGATGCGGTGTATCTTCCAGCCCCGCGCTTCAAGAACCCGCTGGCGCAGCTTGTCGCGATCCCGCGCGCTTCGCGCGCTATGGTAGGTCGCCCCGTCACACTCTACGCCAAGCACATAGCGTCCAGGCAGCTTCGGATCGCGGACCGCCATGTCGATCCGATATCCTTCCGAGCCGACTTGAAGATCCACTTCGTATCCGGCAAGCTGAAGCGCCTCGGCAACATCCTCCTCGAAGGGCGAATCGGCTTCCCGGCCGGTTGCCGTCGCAACTTCAAGGCTACCGGTCTCGGCAAACTGCAAGTATCGCTTCAGGCAGCTGACGCCAATCGCGCCTGGTTCAGCGCGGAGTTCGTCGGACCGGATATTGGAGAAGACCTCGCAGCGGAGCCGAGCGCGGCTAATGAGAACGTTGAGCCGCCGCTCTCCGCCATCGCGTAGCAACGGGCCAAACTGCTGGCGCAGAACGCCTGCATGATCCTTCCCATAGGTGACGCTTATGAAGACCACATCGCGTTCGTCACCCTGCACGTTCTCCAGATTCTTGACGGCTAGCGGTTCAAACGGATGGAGCCTCGCAAATTTCTCGAAGGCGGCCGGATCAATGCGCTGGCGTCGAGCCACTTCGTCATCAATGAGGTCGGCTTGCGAGCGGTTCATCGCGGCAACCATCAGGCTTTGCTCTGGGGTTTCGCGGACGTGCCGCAAGACGGCGTCAGCGACTTGCGCCGCCTCCTTCGGGTTAATCCGCCGCTTACTTCCCGCCTCGTATTCAGTCGTCGGGTCGTGATGCAAAACAAGGCCGACTTTCTTGCCCGCCCATTCTTGTCCCGGGCTGGGAAACACGATAAGGCGGCCCTCGTAGAGCATTCGGTTGGAAGGCTCGATGAGTGCGGGATGGAGACTGCGGTAGTGCCAACGCAAGTCTGGACGCCGAGCCCGTCCGACGGTAACCGCGCTCATCAGATTCAGAATGCTCTCAAGCTTCGCTGCTTGGCCACCGATCTCCGATTCGGTTTCTTCGTCGTAGTCCTCGTCATCGGTGATGCGGTCAAAGAAGCTGGTAGGTGGCATCTGGCGGGTATCGCCTACCACTACTGTCTGCTTTGCCCTTATGATCGAGCAAAGGGCATCTTCCGGCTTCACCTGCGAAGCTTCGTCGAAGATCACGACATCGAAAGAAGGCATTTCGGGCGGTAGATGAATCGCAACCGAAAGCGGGCTCATCATGAACACAGGCTTAATCCGCTGAACAGCTTCCCCCGAGCGGGTCATGATCCATCGGATCGACTTATGGCTCCGCGTAAGCTCACACTGAAGCTTGAGAGCTAAGAGATTTCCGGCGGCATTATCAAAGCGAGGGACTTGTCGTTGGTGGGCAAGGCGCACCGCCGCACGGTTATGTTTAAGTTTTAGATCGTCAAGTTGCTGAAACGCTTCCACCGCCGCTTCGTGACCGGCGCGCTCGAAGTTGCGCAACTCGGGCCTACTCTCGGCCGCCAGTCGCACGATTCCCGTGTAGTAGGAACGCATCACGGTGTAAGCAAGACGCTCCGTGGCCAACGGCCACCGGTCGGCAACCTCCACGACAGGGGCGAAACCTTCTTTAAGAAGGGCTTGACGGGCAGCCTGCAACCCGATGTAGTTCGGTAATTCAGGGAGTCGCTCCGTCCAGGCGTCGATTCGGCTTAGAAGTTGATCCAGCGGCGTTGTTTCCAAGCCGTCTGTCGGAAACTGCAGGGTTTTGGCAGCCGACTGATACTTCTGCAAAGCCTGCGCACATGCCTCTTGCGCTTTGTCTGAGAGGGCCTTGAGCTCATCGCTGAATTCGCTGCCAGCGAGGAAATCTAAGAAGCCAGCCGGAATGCGGCCCTCCACGATCTCAGATTCAAGCGAGAGAATCCAGTCGGCAAGGTGCTCTAACTGATTCGGTTCCGTGTCGTTGCCACGCCACTGCACGCCAAACAGTTCCAGCATATGCGGGTGTCTTTCCTCTATGAGCCGCCCGGCGTTCTGATAGCTCAGAAGGTCTTTCGCGATGCCCGAATGTTCGGAGGAATATTGCTGAACGGTCGGCGATAGGAATTGCTTAAGCGTGTTACTGGCGCTCCTGAAAGTTCCATTTAACGACCGGAACCACTTGTCGCCATACTCCGCGTAAGCATGGGCAACAGATTGCCAGTCTGCTTTCCACGCCTCGGCCGTAACTTGGGATGACCGAGCGGAATGGATCTTTGCTCGCGTCCTCAAGGCTTCACACACTTCAGCAATTTCGGTTCGGCGATTCAGCCACTCCTGGTGCTTAATCGCTACCCCTTGCAGTTTCGGCGCGGACCGCGTCGTTTCCAGACAATGGACGATAACGTGAACTCCATCGACGGTCGTCGGCGCGGGAATCTTAAGGGCAGCCGCTGCCTTCTCGATGGCTTCAGCCGCGGCCCTCAATGTCTTGCTCGCTTCCGCAAGATCGGTCTCCAGGTCCATCCGTATCGAGCTATCGAACTGGCTAATCTCGGCGCGCCAAAATGGGTTTCCGATCGGAACACCAGTCAGAGCAAGACGTTTCTGGAGACCTTCCACAAGCGGCATCATGCGCTGAACGTCCGAGGGTTTCCAATTGCTAATTCGCGCCCACTCCAGCCGACCTTCCCGATCGAGCGTGTCCTCCTTTGGTAGATGGGCAAGATGCACCATCGCCGTAAATGGACTGATGCCGTAAGGCGTAATGGGTTCGTTCACCGCAAAGCTATGGGCATTGAGCAGCTTTCTTAGCTCCGCCAAGTTGGTTAGCAGCCGCTCATCTTCCTTCACATTAATCGCGAAGTTGGCGGTGCGCTTGAGCTCGGAATAGAACGTTCGGCGGTTTGTCAGCTTATCGTGCAAATCAAGGCACATATCGCCTAACCCTGCTTCATCCAGCCTTCGCTTCACAACGTCTAGCGCAGCGCGCTTGGCAGAAACGAAAAGCACCTTCCTGCCGGATGCAACCGCCTCGGCGATCATATTCGCGATGGTTTGGGACTTGCCGGTGCCAGGTGGGCCCTCGACGATCATCGAGTTTCCACCTGCCGCCTGAATCAGAGCCAAGATCTGGGAGCTGTCGGCATCAAAGATTTCGCGGCTCTGATCCAGCGTCCGGACGCTATCGACGAAGGTGCTGTCGTCAAGCGACGAGTCCACGGGGGCATACCCCTCGCCAAGCATCGCCACGAGGTCGGGGTGATCCCACGGCTTTTGGCCCTCAGGCCAGTTTTCGCCGCCAAGATCAACGTACATGGCGTACTTTTCATAGTTGAAAAGCCCCATGCAAATCTCATCCTGATGGACTTCCCACCCAGCTCGACCTTTGATGATCGTTTCAAGCGAGCCAAAGAACTTGTATGCGGGCGCCTCGTCGTCGTACTCCGGCAGTTGAAGGTTGAACTCAAGCATCTTCGCGCGGAGCGGGAGGTTCTCGCCCACATCTCCGCCGTCATGCATCACCTTGATTGCCCCGTTCGCTTGGCGCTCAAGCCGTACAGGAACGAAGAGCAAAGGAGCGCGGCAAGACTTAGTGCCGCCATCGGTCCACTCGAGCGTGCCAAGGGTTATGAAAAGGGTGTTGACGCCTAATTCTTCGGATGCCGAGCGCCACTCGCGCTCCAGAACACGCAGCTTGGTTTGTAGGATCGTTTGCGTATCGGTTACGTGGAGCTTGTTGTCCAGTTGGCCAACCGGGGCGATGGGATTCGTCAAGTAGGCGTCAAGCTCTTCCCGTGCCTCTTCCTCAAGCAGGGCATCCAGGACAGGATTCGTTTCGAGGCGAATACCCTTGGCAGTGTCGTTCTCAACAGGATCTGGTTTGCCAACGAATGAAAGCTTCTTCTTCGGCTCGTCGGTTAGCAGATCAAGCAGTTCGGGCGAGCTTTCCTCAACGATGGTGACGCCCAGCCGCTTGGACGGCCGGTAGTTGAGCATGCGGTTGCGCAAAGTGAGGTCAAGCAACTTTCGCCGGAGGATTTCCACCTCCGACCGCACATTCGTTGGATCACTCACTCAACGAATTCTACAAGTAATGAACCACGTAATGTCGAATCATTACTACTTGTCAATAGTGCTTCTATCGAGACGCCGCCGCCATCGCCTTCTTCGCCCCTGGCGCAGGAACCCCGAGCGGCTCGAAACGAGCCTGGAAGAACCGGAGCGAGCCTGGCTCGTGAACCATCTTCAGACCGTTAATCGAATCTGCCCGCTTGCACACCCGTGCGCACGCCTCTGACACCACATCCAGGTGCGACTGCGTGTACACGCGCCGCGGCAGCGTCAGGCGAACAAGCTCAAGCGCCGGCTTGTACTCGTTCCCGTCGTGATCTCGGCCTGCGGAAACAATTCCCCGCTCCATCGATCGCACGCCCGCCTCTAAATACAGCTCACCCGCGATGCGCTGCGCCGGGTACTTCTCCTGCGGCACGTGAGGCAGAATCTGCTTCGCGTTCAGGTAGATCGCGTGGCCGCCGTAAGGGCGCACAATCGGCACGCCGAAGGAATCCAGCCGTTTTCCAAGGTAAGCCACCTGCTCAACCCTTGCGCGGATGTAATCGTAGTGCAGCGATTCCAGAATTCCAACCGCCATCGCGCCCATGTCGCGCCCGGCCATTCCGCCGTAGGTCTGCAAGCCTTCGAACGCCACCAAAAGCTCTCGGGCGCGGAGTGCCAGCTTATCGTCCCGCAGGGCGAGGAAGCCTCCAATATTGACAAGGCAATCCTTCTTGCCAGATATCGTGCAGCCATCGGTGTAGCCGCACAGCTCGTGCAGGATATCGGCAATCGACTTATCGGCATAACCCGGCTCGCGGGTCTTGATGAAGTAGCAGTTCTCCACCGCGCGGGTGGCATCCAGCATCACCAGAATTCCGCGCTTGGAGCAGTACTCGTGCAACGCACGAGCGTTGGCCATGGAGATTGGCTGGCCGCCGCACATGTTCACGTTGGTTTCCAGGCTGACATACGCGATCTGCTCCGGCCCGACCCTTTTAACCAGCGCATCCAGCTTGTCTATATCGATGTTTCCTTTGAACGGGAATTCGAGATTGGGATCGAACGCCTCGTCCACAATCACGTCTTCGAAAATTCCGCCCGCGTACTCTTGGTGGAACTTGGTGGTGGTGAAATACATGTTGCCGGGCACGTATTGGCCCTTCCTGATCAGGGTTTGGCTTAGGATGTGCTCCGCGCCTCGGCCCTGGTGGGTGGGAATCAGGTGCTTATAGCCATAGACCTCTTGCACCACTGCTTCCAGCCGCTCGAAGTCCTTGCTTCCGGCGTAGGCTTCGTCGCCGGTCATGATGGCGGCCCACTGCTCATCGCTCATGGCGTTGGTGCCGGAATCGGTGAGGAGGTCGATGAAGACGAGCCGGGAGGGCAGCAGGAATGTGTTCCATCCGGCGGCCTCAAGGGCGGCTTCGCGCTCCTCGCGCGTGGATAGGCTGATGTGCTCGATGGTCTTGATCTTCCAGGGCTCACACCAGGAATTGGGGATGTTGTCAATAATTCTCATGAAAACGAACCTCTCGGCTTAGGCGGCCGAGCCTTCTGTTTTCAAGTGTGCAGCAAGTTCGTTTGAATCTGTGACCCTGGTTTCTAGGACGCCGACATCATGCTTGGGGCGTCCCACCTGCTCCCTTCAGATCAAGCACTTGGTGCGGAGGTAAGGCGAATCGAGAGCCGTGGAGCGGCATGCAATGCCGCTCCACGATTACTGCTCAGACATCAAAGTTAGCTACGAAGAAGTTAACTACCGCCTGAGAGCCGAGGCTGCCCTTGTAGACATGCCCGTGCTGCCAGAACCAAACCGTGTACCATCGATTTGGCAAGGTGTAGAACGTCGAGAAGAAGTCCAGCGGACTGCTCACAATGAGAAGGCCGCTATCCCCGCCGCTGTTGCTTGTATCGAAACTTGGCGTGTGCCCGAACGAGTGTTGCCAGAAGTTATCTGCATGGTCATAGAGCGAAATGCGAGTATCCAACTGTGCATTGCCGTCTCCGCTAAACCATGGATGGTGGATATAGGTGCTGTAGTTCCAGTGGCCAACAGCAGATACTTCGACCCTGGGGCGGTAGTCCGTACTGTAGAAGTCGACTCCAAGGCCTACTCCGGCCGACTCGTTTCCACCAGTGTCGTCGGTAGCGATCTCGCAAGCCCTTCCGCCAAGATCAATTGATCCATGCCCAGTTACCCATTGATGATCGTAAGGCGCACCCCAGAGTTCGTGGTTTGGCCAGCGAATAGCATCCAGCGTCGTCGTGTGCCGTGGGTCAGGCTTGAGCAGATTCAGCCCACTCCAGGTGTGCGCCTCATCCTTCAATTTCTTTCGGATTGTCTCCATTTTATTGGCGATGGCCTTTTGGTTCTTGATGTACTGCTCATAGTCAGATGACTCCGCCTTCTGCAACCCGGCAATCGCCTGCTTTGCCTCACTCAGAAGCGCCATCTGTGAATGACGGTTCTCCACATAGGCTGTCAAGTCCGCCTTGCACCGCTCAATCATCGCCTTGGTTGGCCGAGGTTGATCCGCCTGACTTGCGCCAGATCTTGTCTTAAGTTCTTGCATTTGTTCCTCCAGGAATGGAGCGTATTCTATCAATAATCTTGCACAAATGTCACTACTTTAGTAAATTTATTTTTGGTTAAGCAATTGTTAAGTTATCACTTCTAATAGGACCGATCAAGGGGACTAACTTCCTTGGGCACAGCGTCGAGCTCCCCTTTCGTGAAAACCGGGACTAATAGCCTAAAACTACGCGGTACCGATATGACTCCGAACCAAATGCCATCCCAAAGGGCACTAGCTCAATAATCACGCAATTCGGAGGTTATGAAATGCGCAAACGACGAATCTTTCTCATCTTCGCGATCCTGCTCGGGGCCGTGGGCTTTGCCGTGGCGTACCCCTACGTTGCTGGTTCCGGTGAAGAAGTCGTGACCGGCTACTAGCAAACGATGCTGCCGCAAAACAACCTGGGGCCCGCGCTCCAAATCTTTGCCAGCGGCCTTCTCTTCGTCGCCTTTAGCGCGCTGATCTTTTGGCCGCTGGAGGAGATATTTGAAGGTGAGAAGGCCGCCCGGCCAAAGCTGAAGGACCTTGCCTACCTATGGTTCTACCAATCGTACGGGTTGTGGATCGCGGCGGGAATCGTGTACGAATGCGCCTTCTTGTTGCGGCGGCTTTTGCCGCACCCGTGGGTCGGGTTTGTGCAGCATCAGCCTTACTGGCTGCAAGCTATTGCCGCCCTGCTGATGGCCGAGATTTGGGTTTATTGCGCCCACCGGCTTTCCCACTGCTCGGAGTTCCTGTGGAAATTCCACAGCGTGCATCACACGCTTGAGGAGATGACCTGGAGCGGCGCCTCGCGCCAGCACCCGTTCGACTTCCTGTTCATCATCGTCGGCGCGAACTTACCCGCGCTGGTGCTTGGCATCGATCTGCGGTCGATCGCGGTCCTGGTGATGCTGGAGCGGGTTTACACGGTGCTGCTGCACTCCAACCTCAATCTTGATTGGGGCTGGTTCTCTCGGGTCGTGGCCAGCCCGCGGCTGCACCGGACCCACCACCAGCCGGACGGTCATCGCAAGAATTACGCGGGCATCCTCAGCTTCCTCGACGTGCTTGGCAAAACGTATCAACCGCCGAGTCCTGAACCTTAGAGGAGAGCAGGCAAAGCAGTTTCGATATTCTCAGTGTTTGCCCTTAGCTCAAGCCGAGCAATCACTGCAAGCGACCGGACGCCGTCGCCCCCATCCGAAATACCCTAGACTCGCTACTACCGCCGTTCCGAGCAGCCACGCCAATATCACTGGAGCCGAAAACTCAGAGTCCGCGTACAGCTTTGCCGCCAAGCCCAGCACCGAAAGGCTGACGAGAATGAGCCTTCCGCGTGGCTTAACGTAACGCCCCAGCACCAAAGCGGCAACCACCAGCAATCCCGCCATTACCGGCCACTTGTAGCTGTTATAGATCTCGAAATCCAGACCCAGCACCGAGAAGCCCCAAGCCCAGGCGGCGACGCATAGCGGGCACTTCGGCATCAGCAGCGCGAACACTGCTGAGCCGATGCCAAGTCCCGAGCGGCCAACTTCGCAAGCAACATTAGCCCTGTGCATGGCTAAGCTCTTTGTATTCGTCGTGAAGACTGACCCAATCCATGGGCGAGTTCTCGTCTCGTCCCCTCGGTGTCAGGTCGATGTAGTTATAAGCGCCGATCAGCATGTCCAACCCCCGCTCGTAAGAGGAATAGGTCCGGAATATCTCTCCTTTCGCGTTCTTGTAGAACACGCTGATGCCAGGCTGCTCCGGGCTGCTGAGCTTCTGCATCTTGAAGTTGTAGCGGACAGGTCCCTTCTCGTATTCCTCCTTCCGAAACGACTGATCTACATCGAAGCTGAACGAGGTTCCGGCCGACGATAACCATGGGAAGGTCCAGCCCATTCGCTTCTGGAACCATGCGAACTTCTCGTAGGGCGCGTGCGAGATCGAAGCATAGGCGATGTCGTGGTGCTCGAAATGCTGCCGGGCCGCATCTACGTGGTCCATGATCAGCGAGCAACCTGGGCAGCCATCCTTGTCTTCATCGCCCCACATTGCGTGGTAGATGATGAGCTGGCTCTTGTCGCCGAAAAGCTCTGAAAGCTTCACCTTGCCGTCGGGTCCTTCGAATACGTAGTCCTGCTCGACCTTGGTCCAAGGCAGGTCGCGTCGAAGCAGATTTAGTTCGTCCCGTAGGCGGGTGAACTCCTTCTCTTTGGCCAGCAGCTGGGCACTGGCGGCGTACCACTCGTCGTTGGATACGACCTTGTGGTTGGTCAACTGGGTTTCATCGATCTTTGTTTTCATAGTAGTTTCCTTTCACTGAGTTTCTAAATAGGTAGCAAGGGTGGCCAGGCATCCGCTCCAACCGCCCGCGTGGGCATCGCGGGAGGCGACGCTGGCGAGACGCTCGTGAGTCATCACAAAGCGCGTGCCTTCGTCGACGGCAACGAAATCGAGAGTGATTTGGGATTCGGTGGTCTGCAACTCTCCTTCCACCCACTGCCAAGTAAACACAAGGCGTTTTGGGCGGTCCATCACCAGGTATTCGCCGTATGCGGTGCAAGGATCGCCTGCGTCGACCGTCATCCGGTAGCGCCCACCGACGCGGGCGTCCAGCTCGGTGACATCACACGTCGATCCTGGTTCGGGCACAAACCATTTGGCGATCTTCGTGGGATCGATCCAGGCGTCGTAAACCGCTTCCGGCGGCCTTTTGATAGTTACGGTTAGCCTAAGCGCGGTATCCGAAAGCTTCTCAACGTTAACTCTTCCGCTCAATTCTCCTCCTCCAAGTAAGTGGCCAGGGCCTCCAGACGCTTGGTCCAGAACGAGGTGGTCTCCTCGATCCAGCGCTGCGCGTGACTAAGGGCTTCAGGCTCCAAACGGCAAAAACGGGTTCGTCCTCTCTTCTCAGTCATCACTAGTCCTGCTTCTTCAAGAATCGCCACGTGCTTCATCATGCCGGGCAAGGTTATGTCGAAGGGTTCCGCCAACTCGCTAAGCGACTTCTCGCCTAGTGCAAGGTCCCGAACAACCGCTCGTCGCACCGGCTCTCCGAGCGCTCCGAATAGCCGGTCCAGTTGCGGCTCCAAACACTTAACCATTTGGTTAAGTATAGGACATATTTTGTGGAATGTCAAGAGATTTTCAGGAAATTATCTTCGGGAACCAGTAGATGACCGCCAGGTGGCAAGAGCCACCCATTGCGTGCCATTAAGATCAAAGCGGTCCGCTACCGTTATCAGGCTTTGCCCGGACTATCCACCGTAATCATATCCGCGCCGATGGCGCGGACCCGCGAGCCTTCGACCACCGTCTCATCCGCCATGATGCCGAAGATGCCTTCGGTCCGGACCGCGATCGATTCGACATGGCCCTTCGCATCCATCGTAAAGTCGTGGAGGTGCCCGAGCACGTGCCCATCGCCATCAATGACCGACAGCTTTCGCAGGTCGTGACTGCTGCGGTTTTCCGGCGCAAGGCCCTTGCCGACGTTCCAGTCCACCACCCCATAAGAGTCGATCATGATTGCGTCGGGGCCGTTCTTGCCGATCTTGCCGAACGGAAGCAACCCTTCTCCACGGTCACCTTTCAAAAGGAGAGACGTTAGTTCGAGTCCCTGGAAGACGATGTCCTTGACGCTTCCAACCTCGGCGCCGTCCGCCATGCTAATCACCTTCTTGCCTAGAAAATCTCTGTCCTTCATCGCTTGTACCTCACCCTCATCTCGCCAGCCGTTACGCCCTCTGAAACAGGCAAAGTCGGTCTAAGGGCGGTCTTGAATTCAGTGTCCCATCCTCGGTCTCGCCGGAACCAGTCGGCAATTCCATCGTCGGCCAAACCATGTCAGCAAAGAATAAGACACGCGCAGCTTCCGGTTCTGCTGATCCCAGTAGCATCCAAGCCCCAAGGTAATCTGCCTTGAAGCACGCCTTTGCAGGCTGCAACCGAAGGCATAAAATGACACGCGTCCGAGTTCAATGCTTTACCATCTCGCTTGACGGTTACGGCGCCGGCCCCAATCAGGACCTCAGCAACCCGCTTGGCGTTGGCGGGACGGACTTGCACCAGTGGCTAATCTCCACACTCACGTTCCAAAAGACCATATTTGGCGTCGAGGGCGGCACAACGGGGATCGATGACGACTTCGCCGCTAGGGGCTTCCAGAATGTTGGCGCCTGGATTCTGGGCAGAAACATGTTCGGCCCGGTTCGCGGTCCCTGGCCGGACATGAACTGGAAGGGCTGGTGGGGAGACAATCCACCCTATCACGTGCCAGCTTTCATCCTGACTCACCACCCGCGCGAGCCCATCCAGATGGAGGGCGGAACCACATTCCACTTCGTCACGGGCGGTATTCACGAGGCGCTCGACCGGGCGCGCGAGGCCGCCAACGGCATGGATGTGCGCATCGGCGGCGGGGCGAACACTATCCAGCAATATCTTCGCGCCGGCGTCATCGATGAGCTTCACATCGCCATCTCGCCGGTGCTGCTGGGCGCGGGAGAGCGGCTGTTCGAGGGGGTTGACATGCGCGCGCTGGGATACGAATGCGTTCAGTTCGTGGCGTCGGAGAAAGCCACCCATGTCGTGCTCCGGCGCAAAGCGCAGAGTGGCGCCTAACAATTAGATAAAGCTCAAGGCGCCTTACGCTTAACGACAGGCAGAACGTGGGGGCGCAATTCGATTGGGCAGGACGGGAGCGCATTCACGACGCAATCGAAATATCAAATGCCGCATCAGGCAAATTAGCGGCGGCGAAGAGGATGGCCTGACGGATATCTTCCTCTTCGATTTCAGGGAATTCCTGCGCAATTGCGGTGTGATCCTTATATAGGGCCACGATTTCCAAGACCCGGCGAACCGTGAGCCGCGTATTGCGGATGCACGGCTGCCCGTTCATCTTGTTTGGATCTACTTGGATGCGGTCAAGTGGCGCCATCCGTATCAGAATATCATAAGTATTTTAGAACTGGTCGGACGCTGACATCCCCGACGCGTGAGAGCATGGTGGGTTCAGCTTCGCCGCCGTGTGGCTTGCGGAGTTTGAGCAAGGATGGCGTCCCGCAAGTCTCCGTAATCTGGGGTGCTAGCCCCAATTCGAATTTCCTTATGCCCAGCTCTAAGGATTAATATTTCGAAAGCCGTGCCTTTGCGCTGGCCCCCACGAACTTCCACTGTTGCAATCTCAGCCAAGCTCAGCGACTTTTCGTAGCCGAGGATGTTCCGCCAGATGACACGCCCCGAACGGATCGCGACCACTTTTGGTACAAGCGCTCCAATCAACCCGAACAAGAGTGAGACCATGGAAAAGGAAAAAACGAGAATGGCGACGTCATCGGCCCGCAGTCGAGGATTCGATGGACGTACCAGCATGGTCGCCACAAGCGCGACGGACAGAAAAGCGAATATCCCTCCAATGAGATAAAGCCCGCTCAGATCACAGCGCCACTCGCCCTCGAGCCTAAGAGTGGGCGGAAAACGACCTAGCACTTGATCTCGAATCGCTTCGCCATCTTTGTATTCCGAGCAATCCAGGTATCGCGTTTTGCCGTTTCTTAGTTGAAACGTCAAACGCAGATCGTTCGGCCCGCTTCGTCGAACGCCAATAATGTCCTCCCATCGTAATTTCCCCTTCTTGAAGTCAATGCCTTCGTTTTGAATGAGGGGAGACTCTTGATGCTTCTCGGAGCCAAGGCTCGCCAAGAATATACCGATCAGCATCCAACCGGCGATCATCGCAGAGCCCGCGAGAGACACCCATCCGATCTTGGCCCAATTAATGGCCATGCCATCGGGATCTACGAAGATCGGGCCAGAATCATGCAATCCGAATAAAACGGCTATACCACCAGCGAGCAAAGCCGCTCCAATGACCGCCAGCTTGCGATAGTCCGGCTCTAGCTCCTCAAGGACTCTTGCGCCGCCTGGCTTGGGCAGAGTCCGAAGTTTCGCAAGAAGTACCCGCACCTCGTATCGTTCACTTAAAAGGAAATTTAGAGGGATTTTGATCTTAGAACCATCAGATAAAGACAGCTTGGCAACGGGAAACCCTTGCAGAAAGAAAGCTCCGGACCAAGTAGCTTCAAAGAGAAGTGTCTCGCCCTTACACACACGGATGCCATCCCTGTTAAATTGATAAGTCGTCCCCACATAGCGCCATCCCAGTAACCCAAGCCATCCCATCATTAGGCTAGAACAGACGATGAACGAGCCGACATATACAACTCTTCCAAATTGAAATAAGTTGAAGTTGATCAGCGTCGCAAACATGAAGATCATTTGCGGCAGGAATGCACCAACGCAGCCGAAACAGAGCCCCAATGAGAGCGCCATAGCAACCGACGAGCGACCTACGGTGACCGACAGCACTTCCTCAGTTAGAGGTTCTTCAGATTTCCGCATTGGACCACCTATAAGTACCATAGCCGCGTAAGCGGGGTTGCAGGCTTGTTGGCCCTCGCTCCGCTCAGAACTGATCGGTCATGAACATCTGGGGGACGCTGGGAGCGTCCTTCCCCATCAGATAAAGCTCCACCCGCGGCCTGCCCGACATCGGCACGCCCATCTGACGCGCCATCGTGGTTAGCCCGAGCCAATCCGTCGCCCGCGGCACCGGCCACGATTGCAGCAGCTCCGACGAGATGCACTCGCGCACCACGCCGCCCTCGGTACACATGTAGCCCGAGCCAAAGGGCATGCACAGCTTCATGGTCCAGCGCCAGTACGCCCACCGCTCCACCGGCCTTTGCAAGCGGTCAGGATGGCCAAGCGCCCAGCGGTCGTAAATCTCTGCCACCTTGTCAGGAATCAATGAGTCCCCCGTCGGCATGGTGTTATTCGGCACAATCCCCACCCGAATAACGGTGTCCAGCAAGCGAAAGCCGTTCCGCTCGTAAAGGCCCAGCTCGCGGGCAAACAGGTAGGTAGCGCCCTCATTGCCCTCCGACGCCACTCGCATCACCTCGTTCAACAGCTCAGAAGCAAGGCCTTCGCCACGCCGCTCGAAAGCGGTCGCAACCCCCGCCACCCCAATGCCGCGGCCCCAGCCGAACTCCAGCGGCACGGTGGAGAGGATCGAGAGGATCTTGCCGTTCTCGAACAGCGCCCACTTGCGGCGCACGTCGAACAACGGCTCATTGAAGAACACCGCGTAGGCCCGCTCAAAGTCGATCGCGAACGTGTTGCACAAGAGGCTCAGAAACGCCTCCGCTTCCTCCATCTTGATCGGCCTTATCTCCCTCATGGAACGTTATTGCCGACGCCGGGAGCCGTGATTGGAATAGAGCGAATCGAGACGCGAACGCTTACCGTCCGAGTCTCCGCATGAAGACCGTCGGGCACTTTCACTCTCGCCCGGAAGGTTTGGGTCAACCTCAAGCCCTTCAAAAGGATGGGTTCGGTGGGGATGATGGAAATCTTGCTGAGGCTGCCGCCGTTGCCTGTCATGGCGATCTGGTTCGGCCTCACCTCGACCGACGTCACCTCATACCCTGGGTCCGGCTGGCCCACGTACTGAGGCACCACCAGCACCAGCTTCTTACTCGGGGCGGGCGAAAGTTGAGGCGTCACGTTTACAGAGACCGGATCGCACCGCACTTCCCGCTCAATCTTGTCGTCATCTCTTTCCGCCTTTACGACGGTGGGATAAGACTTTCCGAGTTCAACGTTGTTAAGGTCGATATAGCCGATTGCTGAGGTCACGTTGCGCAGCTTGCTGGCAGGTCCGATGATCGTCACGTTTTCTGGGCTGACGTCCTCACCGGAGTACATCAGGGCGCTATCGCTCTTAAGGGTGCCAATCGGCTCAATCTTCACTGGCACTTCTTTGCGCTCAATCTTCTCCAGTTCAACCGTCACCGTCACCGGCTCCCACCGAACCGAATAGGGAATGCCTTGAATATCCGTCACCGCGTACTTCGTCTTGCCCGGCTTGGCGTTGCTCAAATCGACCGTCGCCAGCCACTTGGATGGGTCGTAGCTTTTCAGAAGGTCGCCGTAGCCTTTTGCCTTGATGTTCACGGTCTTCTCAACATTAACGATGGCGAGGTCCTCCGGTTTATTCTCCGGCTGGACAAACAGCGAGTAATTCTGTTGGACGGGCGGATCGGTGGAAAGGGTTACGCCGATAAACAGCCCCAGGCTGATGAGGAATGCGAGGATCATCCACGGCAGCCGACTCGCAAGGCCATCGTGGACCATTTACTTCTTGCCTCCGGTTTTTGGCTCCTTCTTTCCGCCCATCTTTATCAGCAGGTTTCGGCTGCGCCGGGGCGGGGTTTCTGCGCGCAAGTATTCGCGCAGCGTTGTGTCTAATTCTTCCGGACCAGACATCAACATAAGCTTGCCTTCGCTCGCTATACTGATCGTCCCTCGCTCCTCGCTAACGACCAAGGCGATAGCGTCCGAGGTTTCCGTCACCCCAACCGCCGCCCGGTGTCTCATGTGTACATCGCGGGCAAGGTTCGCGTCGCTTAGCGGCAAGCGGCAAGCCGCCGCCACCACGCGATTACCGCGGATTACCGCCGCACCATCGTGCAAAGGGTTCTTTCCGAAGAACAGCGAGATAAGGAGCTGGCCGCTAACATCGGCATTCAGCGCGGTGCCGGTCGCAATCACGTCGTCCAAATGAGTGCTGCGTTCCAGAACGATAATCGCGCCAATGCGCTGGGCGGCAAGCTCCGTGCAGGCTGGCACAAGTTCAAGAATCGTGCGTTGCTCGGCGTAAATCTCTTCCTGGCCGGAAAGGTATTGGCCAATGAAACTCTCGGGCCGACGGCCCAGTTCCTCAATCGTTTGGCGCATTTCGGGCAGGAATAAAATGACGAGGGCGACCGGCGCAAGGATGATCGCGCGGTCAAGCAAGTAGTGCAAGGTGGTCAACTTGAACCAGACACTGAGCTGCAGCACCAGCACGAACATGAAAATGCCGAGCAAAATGCGCCAAGCGCGGCGATACCGGATTAGGAGCAGGATTCGGTAGAGGACGAAAGAGACCAGGAACAGGTCGACAATCCCCGGCAGGTTATCTCTGCTCGGAAATAGTCGGTTCCGCAGGAGGTAAAGAATCTCTTCCACAAAATACCAAGGCGCTAGGGCTTCGCAAAGCCAACATCATTGTAGCCTACGCTCAAGTTAAAAGACGGGCCATGTACGGGCAGTGTGAAAGGATTATTACAAGACCGTAAAGACATGACTCTCACGTCGCGCGTGGTCACGACTTGTTATCCCTGCGCCGCTTTGCCTCTAGCAGGCTCTGCGCAGCAGAAACCCCTGCTCCCACTGCCGAACGTGGTGGCGTGGTTCCACTTGATGGCAACACCACCCTTTCGGCCGCGGCGGGCCGTGCGGCGGAATCGTCTCCGGCGGCCCTCTGCTTGGCGCTGATCAAACGGTCAATCACAACCTCTTGACCCTTGTTCTCGGTTGGCTTGCGGCGCAGTCGCGCCTTGAGCTTGGTGAATATCTCTCCTACTGGGAGGGCCAAGCGCCGTACGCCCACATCGACCGGCAGCAGCAGAGCGGCGAACAAAAGCAATGCCGGCCATAGGTCTGTTATGGACTGTCCGGCCCTTACGGCGGGACGTAGCGAATCTTCCGGCTTAACAAGGGCCAACCCGCCCGTCATCGCGCCGAGCCGGGCCAGCAAAGGTGTATTCGGCTTGACGGTCTGATACTCGGGTGAATAGGGGATTGAGAACCCAGTTGTGGAGGCTCGCTTTCCGCCCTGTCCGTCCGGCTCGGTCACCGTCACAATGTAAGTTCCCGTCCCTGCTGCTTCGAATGAACCTGCAAACTCGCCCGGCGCAGTCTGGGTGACAGTCACATCGCGAAACTCTCCACCCGGCAGGCCAACCCGCACGTCGGCCTGGTTGGATGAGACCGGGTTTCCATATTTATCCGTCGCCTTCAGGGTAATGACCCCCTTGCCCCCCACCTGCTTAACATCCACTTGATAACTATTCAAAGTAGAGCGCCTCAGGACTTCACGGGACAGCTGCGACCAGAAGGCTCCGAATCCGCTCCACGGCACCCACTTGGTGGCCCATCGTGGCTGCGCATCCGAGGTGAAGGCAATCGTTGTTCCTAAACCGTATTGCCAACGGGCGAGCAGGGGATCGTCCTTCTGGGTCCACATCCCTGCGCGAGCCAAGGGCCTGATGTCGGTAAGGCAGTAAGCAAGCAGCGGAGGTACGCCGGTTTGATCGAAACCACGTAGCGACTCCTCCCCCGCCACGATCTTGGGAATGAACGCCCCTTCCTCGATTGCCGACCGGGCGATCAGCGAAGTGTCCTGCGTCATGATCGCGGGTAGGTTCGACGCCTTCTTCGCAAGGAAATACTGACCACCGCCAACTGCGGCCAGCTTCTGTAGGAACTTAACGTCCTTTCCATCGCCGATGGCGACTACCGAGGTCGTAATCTTGTTCGCCCTCATGCGAGCGGCAATCGCCAGCGCGCCATCCTGCTCATCCACGTCATCGCCGTCCGCAAGCAGGATGAAATGGCGAACCTGCGACGGCTCCTTCATCATCATCTCTTCGCCGTTTGCCATCGACGGGCGCGCATAGATGCCTCCGCCGCCAACATACAGCTTCTGGATCTGGCTGATGACCGATGCTTTGTTCGTGAGCACCTGCATGGGCGCAACCCATTCGATTCCATCCGTGCTTCCCGCCACACCGACGCGATCCAACGGCGAAAGCAGCTTGACCGTTTCTTCGGCAGCCTTCCCCGCGAGGCGTATCTTCTCGATGCCGTCCTCCAGCATTCCCATCGAGCCGGAGGCGTCAACCATAATGCCGACGGAAGTTGTGGGGAAGGTCCTGCGCTGACGGATATTCAGATCCACCGGCAGCGCATCAATGATCGGTGAGCCATAGTAGCCTCCGGGCAAGAAGCTGTTCTCGCCACCCACCATCATAAGGCCCATACCGCTATCTCGCACATTGTCCCGGATCAGCGCCATCTGCTGAACAGTGAACGAATTTGCGTTAAAATCATTGAGGATTACCGCGTCGTACCTTAACAAATCCTCGGTGCGAGACGGCGCGTTCCCCGGCCCTCCAACCTCGACATCTAACCCGTTCTTCTTAAGCGCATCAGCCAAGGCGCTGCTGTTCGGCTTTTCCTGAAGAATGAGGATGTGGGGTTGGCCATGTACGGAGACAAAGCCAAGGCCGATATTGTTTCGCTGGTCTTGATCCTGCGGCACATGCAGAGTGGCGCGGTACCGGTGGAAACCTGAATCATGCACCTTGTCCGAAACAACAAAGGAGCTGCGCCCGGCGGTCAGGTGAACCGGCAACTTCTTAATAATCGCCCCATCGCGATCAATGTCGAGTGTTCCCGTCTGGTCAATATTCGAATCGATTACGGCATGGAGGTCAAAAGGCTGCTCGCTCCTTACCTCCGAAGGGATTTCAAGCGCGCTTACCGATGCCTCACCTGCCCGCTTGTTAAGCCCCAGCGGAACGTAATCAAGCTGGATGTTCTCAGCAGCGGCAACCTCACCGACCCCCGCCGCGTCACCACTTGTTTCATTCCCGTCCGAAAGGATGACGACACGCCTAGCCTTGCCTTCTGGAAAGCTCGCGCTAGCCAGGCGAACGGCCGCAGCGATATCGGTCGCCGCTCCATCGACTTGGCTTAGAACCTTCGGCGCGATTCGTCTGGCCGCAGGAGCAGACTCAATGACCGCATCCTTGCCGAACGCGATCACGCCCGCAACATCGTTCGGGGGCAGTTTGCGGATGGCATCATCGATGAACGCTTCGCTCGAAGCCCGGTCGGCTTCGGTAACCGAATCGGATCGATCGAGCAGGAAGATTGTGCAGACGCCCTGATTCGGCCTTCGCGCCTGGGGCCCGGAGAGAGCCAAGACCAAGCTCGATGCAAGCAGAAATCTAAGACAAAAAGCCAGCCGCTTCCTTCCCCGCGCCATCCCATGAACATGGGCAAAGCTGTAGTAGAGAGCCCCAAGCGCCGGCAGCAAAAGCAGTAAATAGAAGGGCTGCGTAAATCGCATCAGCTGCGCCTCACAAAAACCCACCATTCGGCAGCAAGCACCAGCAGGCACAGCGCCATCAGGGGTCGCCAAAAATCGGCAAAGGTTGAAGGGGATGCGGTGGCCTTGATATCACCGCCTGCGATCCTCAGATCCTTTACCGGAGCAATGTTCGAGTCCCAGTCGCTGGTAAGCGAAGCATAAATGACCTTGCGTTTCCCGCCTGCATCCAAAACGTAGCGCCCGACTTTGGTTAGCCCGCGCACGACCACTGATGCGCCGTTGGATTGGATACTCATCTTCCGGCCCGATGGATCCGTGAGCTGGGCATCGACCGTACTGGGAAGGCTGAAGGTTTGGCCCGGCTTGACCGCCAGGACATTGCCAGCCTGGGAACCGGCAAGGAAGTCAAGCGCGTTCGCGATGAAGATCGGAAAACCGACCTGCAATGGAAAGTCAGATTGCTGCGGCTCAAAGGCAACGAAAACCGAGCGTTTTGCGCCAAATTGCCGCGTAACAACTAGCGGACCCGTCGATGTCTGCGAAAGCACCTGAGCATCGGGCTTCGGTTCGACCTTGGCCTGGTGTTCGATATAAACCGGGGCGAAATCCACCCCTTCCATCAATGGACTGTGCTCCGATGAAACGAACGTTGGCTTGTTCCCAACGCCGTGGCTCGCTACCGGTGACTCGTCGCCCGGTGTTCCGAAGGTCAAGACTCCCCGAGCATTGGTGGGCTGCTCAGGGACGCCGTCAAAGACGACGACATCGTAACCGCTGGTTGACTCCGGCAGCCTGGAAGCCTTATCCAAGGTTACACGCGGATCAAGTGCGAGCGCCCGTTCCAGGAAGAGGTCGCCTCGGGTCACCAACAGCACGTGAAGCGAAGCCCCCGGGTCGGTCACCAGGGCCGCATAATTATCGCTTGCCAGGTAGTCATCGGCGGTCAGCTTAGCTTCGAGAACCGTTGCGGATGCGGGAATTGGCATCGTGCGTCCCCAAGTTCCACTAGGGCCTATCTCGCCGGTCTTCACCGAATCGATGAGATTGCCGTCGGCATAGATGTTGAGACTGCCTCCAGCTTTTGAGAAGCCATAGTTCTTAACTGCACAGTAAAGCTGCTTCCCGCGCGAAGTCTCGCTTGCGCCGAATGCAGAAATCGCCAGGTTTTCCGACGAACTCCCGATGCACTGGTAGACAAAGGCCGCCTTGCCCCGCGCGAAGTTGTCGATCGGCGGGAAGTCGCCATCCGAAAGCAACACAATACGAGCGCCATCGATTGTGCCAACAAGGGCAGCCGCGAGCCGGAGAGCTTCTCCAATGTTGCATTCGGCATCGCTTGGCTCCAATTCGTCGAGTCCGGCCAACTGGCGGACCGAATCGGAGGATAGCGGGGTAATTACCTTGGGCACAGGGCCAGCTTCAATTACTGCAATTCGATCGCTTGCCCGCGCACTCTTTATGGATTCCTGCACAAGGCGCTTGGCTTCGCCAAGCCGCGAAGGTTTGACATCGGTGGCCGACATGCTGGCGGACGTATCGACCACAAAAACCGTCACCTCGCCCGCAAGCCCAGACTGCTTCACTTGGGGCCGAGCTAAAGCCACCGCCATCAAAAGCAGGGCGAGCAGTTGGAGGAACAACAGCAGGTTAGGGCGCAGTTTCTGGAAAAGCGAGTTCGCGCGCACTTCCTCAGTCATCGATGGCCACAGGAAGGAAGCCGGCACGAACACATCGCGCCGCCGCATCTTGAGCAGGTAGAGCGCGATAATCACGCCACCGCACGGGATCAGCCACATCAACGCCAAAGGGTTGGCCAAACTCACCGCATCCAACCCTCGCGTTTGAATACATCGCGGATGATCTGCTCCAGCTTTTCGCCCGTTTGGGTTAAAGCGTAGCGCCCGCCAGCCCTTCTTAAGCCATCAGAGATGCCGGCGTTATGCTCGGCAAGCCGCTTACGATAGGCAAGGAGAGTCGCTCCATTCGCTGTGACCTCGGCGACGCCGCCGTTCTCGGAATCGATCAGTTTGAGATCGCCCTCAAGGTCGGGGTCCAGCTCGGGCGCGCTCAACACTTGAAGCATCAGCACCTCATGGCCCCTTGCCGCCACCGCCCTCAGGGAAGCTGTTATTCCGGGGTCGAGGCCATCGCTGATCAGTACAACTAAACCAGGGCGGGCACGGCTTTGCGTGAAATCGCGCAGCGCCCCGCTGAGAGACTCCTTGCCCTTCTCGAGATCCCGTTCTTTGGATGCCCAACCAACCAGCTTTGGGAACCCCGCGCGACCGCGAAGCGCGGGAATGGTCGGCTCCCTGCTACCGAGAACAAGGGGGTAAACGATATCTCCACCAAGCAGAGCAACGTAGCCAATGGCGCAGGCTAATTTCATCGCTGAAGCCAGCTTCGTTGGCTCGCCGAAGGCCATGCTTGCGGAGGCGTCGACGAGCAGGTAAACGGCTAGGTCTTCTTCATCCTGATAAGTGCGAAGGACGGGTGTATCGAGCCGCGCCAGGACGTTCCAGTCGAGATGCCGCAGGTCGTCCCCGTCCGTGTACTCTCGGTAATCGGCGAACTCGATGCTGATACCCTTCGTCTTGGTCAGCCGCTCACCCCGGATCTTGCCAGCGAAAGATTTTCGCGGCGCAAGGCGCAGTTTCTCAAGTGAGCGGAGCTCGTTAGGGGCCAGCATCGGTTCTAGACTTTAATAGGGTCTCGGTCAGAGGTATCGACCGCGGCAATGGTTTCCTCAAGAACCCGGTCCGCGCTCATGCCCTCCGCATCCGCTTCAAAATTGAGAAGGATGCGGTGCCGAAGCGCAGGCTTTACCGCCTTCCGAATGTCCTCTTTGGCGACGTTGAACCGTCCTGCCAGCAGCGCATGCACCTTCCCCGCCGTGATGAGAGACTGAGCGCCTCGCGGTGATGGGCCAAAGTTGCAGAATCGCCGTGCCGCTGGCGACGCCGTTTCACCCTCCGGATGGCAGGCCACGACGATCGAAAGGGCGTAATCCAGCACCGCCTGCGCAATGGGCACCTCCCGCACAATGGAGCGCATCTTCATCACATCTTCGCGACTAGCGACGGCGCTGGGAGCGGCCTCCGTGGAGCCGGTCGTGCGCATGACAACCTCCGCTAGTTCCTCCTTTGTTGGATACGGAACCAGCACTTTGAAGAAGAAGCGATCTAGCTGCGCCTCGGGCAGCGGGTAGGTTCCCTCCTGCTCAATCGGGTTCTGGGTGGCCATGACAAGGAACGGCTCTTCCAGCACATGCCGCTTGCCGCCAACGGTTACGCATCGCTCCTGCATGGCCTCCAGCAGGGCTGATTGCGTCTTCGGGGTTGCACGGTTGATTTCGTCCGCCAGGAGGATGTTCGCGAAGATCGGGCCTTTGCGAAACTCGAACACACGCCCCTCGCTGAGCACGTTCGTGCCGGTGACGTCCGCCGGCATCAGGTCTGGCGTGAACTGGATACGGCCAAAATCGACCGAAACGGCGCTCGCCAAGGTGCGGACCAACAGCGTTTTGCCTAAACCGGGCATGCCCTCCAGTAGCACGTGCCCGTTTGCGGCAAGGCATATCAGCACGTTCTCAACAATCTCGTGCTGGCCAACAATTGCTTTCTGAATTTCCGCCCGTATGGCGTCAAATTTGTCTCTAAACCACGTTGCTTCGGTGTTCTCTGTCATAACTACTTTCCTCCGGCCCCGGTCAGGCTGTCGAAATACTCTTTCACTCGCTTTTCATGCTTCTTGGGAATCTGTTGGCGCTCCAGCGCGGACTCGGCCCGGCGCTTATAGCTCGGCATCACTCTCTGATACGGCACCGAACTGCGCGTACCTACGAAAGTCGGCGCCTTGATCTCCACGTACGGCTCAGAACCATCGCCCGGGCGCTGCTCGCCGGTGATCGACTCCGCGTGGGTTGTGCCCCGGTTTTCAACCGGCTTATCGAGCTTATTGACGTGCTGAGTATCACCAGCCCAGATGTCTTGGGTTGGCGCTCCCGGCCCATAACTTGGCCCGCCTCCTGCTGACGCTCCTCCCTGGGGTCCCGACTCCCCCATACCAGAGCCCAATCCGAGACCAAGACCGGCTCCGTTACCGCGTCCCATTTGCTTCGCATGCTTGGCGGCATCCAGCATCGCCTGCAGGAACTTCTTCATTTCCTCCGGGTCGTTAAGCCGCTTTGCGAGCGCTTCCAGCTTTCTTTGCAGCTCCTTGAGTTCCTCATCGCTTAGTGCCGACATCTTGCCGTTCGCGCCCTGTTTCATCGAGCCTTGAAGCTTTCGCTGAAGCTCAAGGATTTGCTTGTAAAGCGGATCGTTGACTAACTTGCGGAAAACGTCCATCGCCTCCTTACTGAGTTGAAGGGTCTTCATCTTCTGCTGTAGCGCCTGCATCTGGCTGCTCAGCCCTTTGCCTTGTTGGGAAAGTTGGCTAAGCTGCCTTTGCAGGGCCTCCCGCCCTGCCTGCGAAAGGTTGGATTTGTTCAGCGCCTCCCTCGCCTTGGCCTGTTCCTTCTGCAACTGACTCATGCGATTCTGCAAATCGGTCATCGCCTTGCTGAGTTGGCTTGCCATCTGAGTCTTTTCGCTTTCAGACATGTTGGCAACTGAAGCTGCGGCGGCAAGCTGATCCTCAGCGGTTTGGGCATTGGCTAGATCGACTCTCGCCTGGCCTTCCGCCTGCTTAGCAAGGTCGTTCGCCTTCTGGGCAAGCTCGTTCTGTTTTTGAAGCGCCTGCTCCTTCGGGATGCGGGCGCGCTCAAGCTCGCGAGCAAGCTTCATCATGTCCCCGGCAAGCCGCTTCTCCTCCGGAGTCAGGTCTTGCTTCGAGTCGGGCTTTTGGAACTGCTCTTTCGCTACTCGTTCAACCGCCTCGCCCATCGCGTGAACCTCATCCCGCTCCTTGCGTTGCCCCGGACTCATCAGCAGCGGAGAATTCCCAAGCATGAAAATCATCGCCGCCAGCGCGCCCAGGGCCAGTGAGCCGCCGTGTAGCCGAGTGAACCGCAAAGGAAATGCTTTCTTCGGGCTAACTTCCCGAAGCGCCTCTGAAGCATCTGCCTGCAGGGCTTCGTCGAAAACCCCGCTCTCGCCAGTTCTCTCCGTGGCCGTCGTCAGCCGATCCTTGAGGGCAGCGCGGCGATCGATGCTCTTTGTAAGGGCTTTGGACGAGACCGGGATCACGAACCCGCAAATAAGGCCAGCCAGGGCGCAGACAGCAAACGTAATTCCAAGCCATTGCCATTCGGCCATTACTAGCCGGAACGCATCCAACGTCGCCCATACAATGCAAATCGCGGCTCCCGCGCTCGCGCCTTGCGCAATCCCACGCCAACCTCGCGCCAGCCGAACGCGCTTTGCAAAAGGAGCCAGATCCTCCTGGATATTCCTCATGCTGGGCTCCGTTTCTTTGAAGTCACGCTGAGCCGCGCGAATAGAACGGCAGCGAGACCTGCGCACGAAAGGGAAAGAATGTGAACGAGCGGAAGCGCGTTCTTGCCATCGAAGTCAAGCATCGGCCCAAGCAGGATGACGTCCTGATAATCTTTGAACGAGTCCCAGAACGGCATAAGGCAAACCAACGGCAAGATCACCAAAATCAAGAACCAGCAGAAGCTGCTTGTGCGGGCAGCTTGAAGCGATCCCGCAAGCGAGGAGCACACCTGCGCGAACGCCCCAATGAAGAACCACAGCGACAGCGGATAAAGTCCAAATAGCCAGTAAGAAGGGTCAAGTGTTGCTGTTTGACTCTTGACCAGCCCATAACTTCCGTAACTGACAATCACGCAGAGCAATAAGAACGGCAAGCCGCCAGCTGGGGTGCCGTCGAGAATGCGAAGAACATTGAACGATCCATTCCGATAGTGTCGCGAGCCCGCTCCGTACCCGCTGCAGCATACAAATGGAAACAAGGGGGTGAGCACGAACAGCGCAAAGGTCGCAAGCAGCGCAGTGGCATGCCTGGCAGCTCCCCCAAAATCGACAATCGTCAACGCGGAAAAGCCGATGGCAAGATAAAGGAGCCCGTGAAGCCGCGTCTGCACCACGAGTCGCTTATCGCTCGGCATGAGCACGGTGCCCGCCGCCGAAAGGCAGATCTTCGCAATCATCAGAGACAGAACGACAACGAAGATCCAGTTCGGTACGTGAACCGAGCCGAGCAGCGTGTAGCTTCTCGCCGCAAGCATGCTATTGAACGGGCTTGCGGCGGCGAGAAAACTAATTTGATCACGGCTGTAGTGAAAAGCGGATTCAGCGCTTGCCTCACTAGCGAGGAAGGCGCAATAAAAGAAACCGAACACGTAGCTGTAAATCACCGCAGGCACGATATTGCGGCTGAGAGTGGACATCAACACGCCGAAAGCGGTCAGCACCAAGGCGCTCATCGAAATGATGAGATACGAAATCAAGATGTCGTACCAAGTGGCTCCTCCGAGAACAACCGACACCGCCGAGGTTGGCAGTGCCAGCGCGAGCAACATCCAGATGTAGCGATAGCTGCTGATCATCTTTCCAACCAAGTAGTACTTGGGCGTGACGGGAGCCGAGAACACCAAATCTAAGGACTGCCGCTGCCTCTCGGTCACGATGGAGGTCGCCGCCAACGCGGGGGCGATCATCAAAACGCCAAAAGCCAGCAGCGAAGTGGTGAAATCTCGAAACGACTGCAACCCCCGCTGAACGTTCATTAGGGTGCGTTGTTCGTCGCCAGCAAGGTTCGAGTACGTGAAGTAAGTGATGAGCAGGAGCAAGCCCAGGTAAATACCGAAGATTAGAACCGAGCGCGCGCCGCGCATCTGCACGCGGAAATCGCGGGTGGCGGCGGCATTCGCCAAATAGGCTTCGCGCTGCGCGGCAATCCACGACTGGGCGGACATTTAGTTAACCGCTCCTGTCGTAAGCTTCATGAACACATCTTCCAGGTTTGTTTCTTCTTCCTGCAGAGACACGACTGGCAAGCCGTTCTTCACCATCATCGCGAGGAGTTCCACCTGCGCTTCAAGGTCGCCAGAAAACTCGACCCGCACTTCAGGCTTGCCATCCACTAGGCTGGCGGCGGAAACCGGCGAATGCGATTCAAGAAGGCTCAACGCGTCGCTGGCTCTGTCAAGAAGCTCGATCCTCAACACCCGCTGGGGGCGAATCTGCTGGACAATCTCGCTCACCGGCCCAAAGGCAAGCAAGTCTCCTGCTTCCAAAATTCCGACCGTATTGCAGAAATCCGACAGCTCCGGAAGGATGTGGGAGGACACGATCACAATCTTGCCCATCCGGCCAAGCTCGAGAATCAGCTCTTTCAGTTCAGCTCGGGCCCGCGGATCAAGGCCCGAGGCGGGCTCATCCAGCAAGAGCAGAGCGGGGTCGTGCACAAGGCACCGTGCCAAGCAAAGCCTCTGCTGCATACCACGAGAAAGCGACTGAATGAACGCATCGCGCTTTCCCGTAAGGTTAGTGAGTTCGAGAACACTGGAGATGACCGCTTGCCGCTGCTTCGGAGCAATGCGATAGATCGTCGCGAAGAAATCGAGATATTCCCAAACCTTGACGTCGTCATAAAGCCCAAAGAAGTCGGGCATGTAACCCAACATGGCCCGCACCGCCATTGGGTCCCCAATGATGTCGGCGCCGTTCAGGGTTGCCGTTCCCGAAGTGGGCTCCAAGAGGGTGGCGAGCATACGGATTGTTGTCGTCTTGCCCGCCCCGTTCGACCCAATAAATCCGAAGACGTCGCCCGGATTCAGGCTGAAAGAAAGGTCCTTTACGGCGGTTAGCCCACCGTAAGACTTACTGAGATTCTTGAGTTCGAGCATGTTTCTTTAACTTGGGAAGGAAGCGGACTTCGTTCTCCGCAAAGGTCAATGTGCGGCACGTCCAGGTTACGAGGAGAATGGTGAGGGCGGTATAGATGAAGCTGCATTGCCAGCCGCCGGTGAGGTACGGATACTCAACGTATCGCTGATTCCCTAGGTAACCCAAGGACACGAAAGGATTGAGGAAGGCGAATCCGCCGAAAAGCGATTCGGCAGCTCCAAATGTCAGCAAGAGAAGGATCAGGACTCCATAAGCCGCGCCGAGGGCCGTAAGAGAGCGCTTGACCCTCGCGCTGAAGAAAAGAGTGAGGGCATACGCAAATAAGGAGAAGCTAAGACAAATAGCGTCGGCAGCGGGAATATTCGTCGTCTCAAACCGCCGCGGATAGGCTTCCATGTAACCGAAATAAGGCTGCTGCGAATTGACAATCGTGATGAGAACCGGAATGTGGCCAAGAGCCATCACGACGATAATCCCGAAAACCGCCGCGAGGAACTTCCCTACAACAATCTGGCTCTTGGTTATGGGGGCGACTAACAAGATATCCCATGTGCGTTTCTCGCGCTCCCCGGCAATCGCTCGAAAGCCGAGCATCGGAACAAAGAAGGTGAGCAGGGCCAGCTCCTGCAACATGATATCAAACGGATTCCTTACCGCCGTATAGGCCTCTAAGAGAAAGAGAGCTGAGAGCACACCGATGATCGCCAAACCCGCCATGTTAACTGGTGATCGCAAACTGAGATAACGCCTCTGGAAGCGCCCTACTTCGCAGAGCATTGGATTCTCCACGAACAGGTTCTTCAGAGTGCCAAGTAACCGATTCATGGGGTTTCACTCCAGCTTGGATACAAGTTCAGGTGGATGTTGGAGCGGCGATCATCGGCAACGCCAACTTGGGGGCCGGGGTGAAGCCCTATGATGGTCGCATCAAGACTGGTTCTGAAGATATCTCCAGGCCCCTTCTTGAACCGGAGCGGAATACTCATGCGTCCCCCGGCGTCGATCTGCGTCACCGGCCGGTCACCCTCTGCATCGTAAATCTTTCCGGCGCCGATCCGATACTTGCTGCCATTGATGATTTCGCCCATGTAACCGGTCGGGCCGCCACGGTGAACATAGAACCGAATCGAATCAAGCGGAATCTTCTGCTCGTACGCGATGGTTTGGAACGACAAGTTCCCAAACTCCATGTGAGGAACGTGGATTTCGCCGTCGTCAACGGCGTCAAAGTCGGCGTTGTCGATGCCGTAGCGGAACCCTCGCGGGATGAGAGCATCCACACCAGAAAGACCCATATCGTAGGCTCCCGCCGAGGGTTCAAATATGCCGGTGCGGCCATAAAACATGGCCGTCTTGTAGCCATCTTGAACGTAGAGCCAGCCGTTAGACAAAGTGGCGGCCTTCGCTTTGTAAAGATCACCTACCGAAGCAAAGAGAATTCCCCCAAAACCAAGACTGAGGATAGGAACGGTGAACCAGGCTAGCTCAGCCCTCTTAATGCGCCTAAGAAAGAGGAAGTTAATTGGGATCACGAGCACAAAGTAAGCGGCAAGCACGGCAAGGATTCGCTCAGCAGGCATGATCTTGAGCCCGAAAGGATCGTGCGGATCATCCGAAGGATCCGCTTCTGGCGCGAGGCCGTCAAATTCGCGGCTATTCGGATTCAATCCAGGTGGTCGGTACTGGGCGATGTCCGTCATTGAATCGCCTTCGTTGACCTGCTCTTCGATATCCGAGGAGGTCCTGATGCCAGCCGCCGTCACGAAGAACCTGCGTCTGCCCGCCCATTGCGAGAGCGGCGGTTCGAAAACATTGACGGCGATGTATCGAACCCTGCCCATTCCAAAACTACGGCTTGCATACAGCAATTGCTTGCCGTCATATGTGCCAACCGCGCCGGTAACGAGATCGCCGGTAGTGACGGTGGCGAGCGGCGCCTTCGATGTATGTCCCAGGCGCTTAAGCTCCTTGGCGGAAGTCAGAGCTTCCGCATGCAGATTCTTCACGGGAAGAAGATCCCGCCAGCGTGGATCATTGAGGATAGGAGCTGAGGCGCCACCCGTCAAGATGAGCGTCCCGCCCATGAGCAGCCACTGCTTAATAGCCTCAATCTGATCTGTGTTCAGGCGCTCAGCCGTTGCCCCCAGCACCACCGCCGAAATCCCTCGATAGCCCACCTGTCTGCTCGGCGCCAAGTTGGGCGTTACGTAGCCGTCTGAGATCGAATCGTCCAAGACTTGGGGCTGCTGCCGCGAACGCCGTATTTGTGGAACGCCGAGATTCCGTAGAAAAGCCATCTCGCCGGGCGCATCCGAAATGAGAAGGGCCCGAGTTTCGGTTTGTGGAGACACCGGATCAAGCCTTGCTTCAAGCCGCCCCGCCCCCGTTATAAGTTCTAACTTGATTGATTCGTAACTTGGGCGAAGGTACAAGGTGAGCTGTTTGTTGGAGCCGGTTGGAAGATCAATTGGATAGGAAGTTGGCTGCGCGCTGCCAATAACGTCGATCCTGCCCGACGTGTCGGGTCCATTGTTCTTCAAGATCACGCTGACCGGATAGACATCTGCGGAGGTCCAGGGCTGGTAGATACTTCTGACTTCCATCTGGAGAGGCTGAGCCTGACCCCTTGCCAGGCTAAGACCGGCCATGAAGGCAAGAAGGGCAAGTACCCTTGGCATCATCCTCCAATTCCCGTTCTTCATGTTTGCGTTGACGGAAGCTTCCGCACTTTCGTTACAAGGCGCTACTAAGAACAACTACCTGTGTAGGCTTCGAAATAGTTCCTCGATTTGGGATATCGCTCCAATACATTGCAAAAGCCTAACGCCATAATTCCCCTATGAAGCGTCCTTCTTGTTGCATTCTTGCTGCGATTATAGCGGCAACGTGCGACGCAGACCAAATCGACAAGGTCATCGCTAAGGCGATGGCTGCCCAGCACATTCCCGGCGCTTCTGTAGCGGTGCTGATTCATGGAAGGGCAATTAAGCAACGATCCTACGGCTTTTCGGATTTGGAGCAGAAGGTAAAAGCGACAAACCAGAGCGCCTACATGGTTGGTTCGGTGAGTAAGCAGTTCGAGTCGACGGCTCTTTTGCAGCTTGCCGACGAAGGCCGCCTGAAACTGGACGATCCGATTACAAAGTATCTAGATGGCTTACCGAAAGCTTGGAGCGGCATCACCATTCGCCACCTGATGACCCACACCTCCGGGCTGAAGGATTACGTTGGGCTGCCGGAGCACGACCAGAGCCAAGCCAAGCCAGTCACACCAAAGCAAATCATGGAGTGGGTTGGCCGATACCCCCTTGAGTTCACGCCAGGGACCCAGTGGAAGTATTGCAACACAGGCTCGTATCTGGAAGGGCTGATTATCGAGAAGGTGACCGGCAAGTCCTACGAGGAGTTCGCCAAGTCCAAGCTTTGGAGGCCGTTAGGCATGCGCAGCACTCGGCTGAATCGGTGGAAGGACGACATCCCGAATCGGGCTAAGGGATACGCCTGGGGCAAAGGCGGAAGGGAAAAGCCGACCTTCGAGGACGACACTTGGCCTTGGGCGGGCGGTGGGGTGGTTACCACCCTTGAGGACTTGGTGAAGTGGGTTCAGTGGCTTGGTTCAAAGCCCAGCAATAACCGGCTTTGGAAGCCGGTTCAGCTTGCAGGAAGTGGCAGCTACCCGTTCGGGCTGGACTGGTTTATTAGCGATCAACGCGGGACGCCGCGAATGTTTCGCACCGGAGGGATCAACGGCTTTTCCGCGATCCTGATGCGCTACCCAGCGCATGACATCACAGTCATCCTGCTGACAAATGAAGATGGAGTGCCGGTTCGCGCCTTTGCTGAAGAGATCGCCCAGGCGGTCGACCCTTCGCTTGTCCCGCCTCACGCACTTGCCGAGCGTCCGGACCCAGATAACGCGATGACCGACCGCATCACGCAGGCCCTTGCGGACATCTCCGCGTCGAATCTCGATTCGAAGGCGGCGACCAACGCATTGGTATCGAGCACAACCAATGAAGACAAGCAGGGCATCGGCATGGCGCTGAGGGCTCACGCCAAGTTTCACTTTCTGGCCGAGGATGATATGCGATCGCATTCAGTTGAGCGATTAGGTTCGGAAATCGCCCGCATTCGCCATTACCGCATCGAGGTTGGGCCGATGAAGCTGGTCAAGGGGTTCTATCTGGATAATGAAGGACGACTCGCATTTGTTCAGGATGAGTGAAGCCGCCTACTCGTGGCCGAAGATGAAGCCCATATCGCGCTGGAGCACCCACCGTTCGTAGCAGGCAACGCAGCAGTACGTGTCGTAGTACTCCGTCCAGAAATATTGCTTTCCCTCGTCGATGTGGACGTTGCAAACGAAGCAGTGCTCGTGGTCCCAGCCGCCTGGCACGACATACTGCGTTGCGCCTGGCTCTAGCTGCCCCTGGTAAACACGCGAGCGTCCGTTGTCGATGCCTGGTTGCAGGCTTCGAAGGCCATTTTCCAGGTTCGTTGCGTAGGCGTCGCGAGCATGGAAGGTATGTTCCGTCCAAACGAAAGTCTCATCCAGCGCAAGACGCACGTCCCGAGGCTGATACCAACCATCGGACATCATCCAAGGCAATCCCGGATCAAAGATCGCGGGAGGAACCTCTGCCCAGTGGGGGCGAAACTCTGCTTCCTTGGTTTCCGGATTGAGGATTTTCACGTCCCCCTGGATAAAGTGGTCAAGGTCGAAAAGCCACGATTCGGCATCAACTCCTTCAAGCGTGTTGAAGAAACCGTTATAGACCTCCCCTTGCTCGGTGGATTCGTGCTTCACCGCCCGGAATTGGGGCAGGTCGTCCAGGGTCACGTGCTTTGCTTGCTCTTTCACGGATGGGTACTAATATAACCGATCACTCAGGCGTCGGCGGCTGTCTGCGGGACGTTTGCTTCCGGGTCAATCCCGACCAGACAGTAAGAGCTATACCAACCAGGCAGGCGCAAATTCCGAAGTACAAAGCGGCGTCCGGTACGGAGATCACGAACAATCCTAAACCAGATAGAGTGATCCCGAAGACAACTCCAAATGCCCGGTGCGCCTTGGCCAACCAATAGATAAGCAGCGCGGTAATTCCCAGAAGGAAGACGAGGACCCGAGCCTGATCCTCCTGAGAGGCACCAGTGGCAGCTGGCATCAAGGCCGCAAAAGCAAGCCCATCGATAACAGTTGCCACAAGGAACCGCTTCCAAATCGCTTTGGCATTCATCGGCTCCGACGGGCGCTCTTTCAAATCACCGAGAGAGGAGTGCATCGACATCCGCCCTTCCCGAGGGGCATTGCGCCCGCTCGACCTTCGCGCCCGCCTTGATCAGCCGCTCGATAATCTCAAGATGATGGGGGCGAGGCTCATGCGCGGCCGACCAGACGGTGAAGCCAAGCACCGTCCCCCCAAACCGGTTCAGCATTTCCATCGGCGTGCCGCGCTCGATCAGCAGCTTCACCACCTCTAGCTGGCCGCGATCCGCCGCCCAATGAAACGCCGAGCAGCCGGTCGCCTCCACCACGCTTGGGTCTCCGCCCGCTGCCAGCAAAGCGAGCACCGCCGACATGCGGCCGTTGAAGCAGGCGCACGACAGCGCCTCATCCAGCGTTTGCTTATCAAACCGCCCCTCGGCAAGCCAAATCTCTATTTGCGACGGACTGCCCGCAATTGGGGCAAACAGGGGATCGAGGGCGGAATAATCGCCTCGGTGCAACGATGCCTTTGCTTCTTCAAACGTGAGAGTTTCCAAACGTAATGTTAATCTATCACGCTTTCGGTGCCAGCAACTCCTCCGCCCGACGAACCGCATCCGCCAGCGAGGGCACGATGTTCTCCTCCCCGAGCATCACGTGGAACTCGGCCTGGCTGAGCAGTCTTGCTGGCTGATCGCGCACCCCGCAAACCACCATCGTCCGCCCCGATTTCCGCAGCCGCTCGGCAAGATTCTCCAGCGCGTGCAGCCCAGTGGCGTCGATCGCCGTCATGTTCCGCAGCCGCAGCAGAACCACCTTCGGCAGCGAATCGAACTCCTCATCAATAAGAGCGAGCTTATCGGTCGCCCCGAACAGGAACGGCCCGTGGATGCGATAAACCGCCACCCCTTCCGGCAATGGAACGGATTGAAGGCTGTGCTTGCGCCCTTCCTCGATGTACTCCGGAGTGACCCGCGCCACCGTGGTTGTGGCGGTCACCTTCATGATGTAAAGCAGGGCCGCGAGAATCATGCCCGCCTCCACCGCCACCGTCAGGTCCGCGAAAACCGTCAGCGCGAAGGTGATCAGCCAGACTGCGATATCCGCCTTGCTTAGCTTCAAAATCTCGGGAATCTCGGACCACTCGCCCATGTTGTAGCTGACCACGAACAGGATCGCCGCCAGCACGCAAAGCGGGATGTGCTTGGCCAGCGGCGCCGCCACTAGCAGGATCACAAGCAGCGTCAGCGCGTGGATCATGCCCGCCACCGGGGTCTTCGCCCCCGATCGGATATTGGTCGCGGTGCGCGCCACCGCTCCCGTCGCCGGTAAGCCGCCGAATAGCGGCGAGACGATGTTCGCAATCCCTTGCGCGCAAAGCTCCATGTTCGGGTTGTGGCGGTCGCCCGACATGCGGTCCGCGACCACCGCCGAGAGCAGGGACTCGATCGCGCCCAGCATCGTCACCGTCAGTGCGGGCGAGAGCAGGGGCAGAATCAGCTCGGGCCGGAACACGGGAATGTGCATCTTGGGCAAGCCGCTCGGAATGCCGCCGAAGCGCGTCTCGATGGTCTCCAGCGGCAGCTTCAGAAACCATACGACCCCCGTGCCAACCACCAGCGCGACGATAGAACCGGGCACGCGACGAACGAACCGCGCCATCAACAGAATAAGCAGAAGCGCGCAGGTAGAAACGAGGGTCGCCTGCGGCGACCACCTGTCCATGTTCTGCGCGATGGTCGAGATTCGGCCACCGAAGTCGCTTGGGACCTTGTCGATGGCGAGCCCGAAGAAGTCCTTGAGCTGAGTGCTGGCGATAAGCACCGCGATGCCATTGGTAAACCCGATGACCACCGGCCGCGGGATGTACTTCACCGCCGTTCCAAGCCCGGTTACACCCAGCAGAACCAGGAACACGCCCGCCATCAGGGTGCAGATGAAGAGGCCATCCAGCCCGTGCTTCTGCACGATGCCCGCCACCACCACCACGAAAGCGCCCGTCGGCCCGCCAATCTGCGTTCGGGAGCCGCCAAGCGCGGAAATGAGGAAGCCCGCGACGACCGCGCAATAGAGCCCTGCTTGCGGCAACACGCCAGAGGAGATGGCAAATGCCATCGCCAGCGGCAACGCCACCAACCCTACGGTTAGGCCCGCGATGAGATCAGAAAGGAATTTGGAAGCGTTGTAATCCTTCAGGCACTGAATGGACTTCGGAATCAGAGCGTCCCCATTCGTAGAAGTAGATAGGGCCATGAGTTAGACGTCCATCCCGCGGAGCATCGCCATTGCTTCTTCCAGGTGAAGCTTGAAATACTTCTTCATGGCGTCGAGGACATCGATCAACAGGGGATCGCGCAGCGAGTAGAAGACCTGATTGCCTTCCTTTCGGCTGACCACCAACCCACGCGAGCGCAGAAGCGCAAGGTGCTGAGAAGCATTCGCGGGCTCCACGCCCACGCGCTCAAGGATCGCTCCCACCCCTAGCTCGCCTTCCTTTAGGCATTCAATGATATGAATGCGGGTGGGGTGGGCCAGAACCTGGAACACGTTCGCCTTGAACGCGCGCAACGCCTCATCTTGGGATAAGGTCTCCTTCGCCTCTGCCTTCATTCCGTTAAGTATATTCGATTATTCTAAATTACTAAATCTACTTCTGGAGACCGATCCTGTACGTCTTTTAAGAGGTTAAACGATGAAAGCAACCTCCAAACCCATCCGATCACTGTCCATCTCTCTGGCCATGGTGGCTGCCTCCGCCCAGTCATTTGCTGCACAAACCGGCGTGAAAGGGATGGCGGTTGCCTACCCGTGGGTGTTTGAGCACGGCCACAAGGATGCCTGGACGACCACAGTTTCGACCGCAGGAGAAATACTTCAAAAAGCTGGCTACGCGCCAATTCCTACTGCCACCGCACAGGCTGCCTGGACATCTCACAACTACCCTGCGCCTACGTTCGGCAATCTTCCTTCAAAGGCAAGGCTGCTGGCGTTCGGTAAGGCGCTTCACGCCCGGAAGGTGCTGTACGGATCGGTTTCATGGCACACCCGCAGCATTTGGGTGAATCTTGGTCCGAGAACGATCTCAACCGCCACCATCAATGCTTACGTACTCGATGTTGCCACCGGCAAAGTTGAGTACACGAAGAAGAAGATCGAAGGTCGGAGCGACGAGAAGGCTAACGGTTACAAGATTGCCGCCGACATTCTTGTAACTCCCCTGGTAACCGCCGTTAGCGGCGGACCGGCGACCCCGCAGGAGCAGCGCGCTGTGCAAATCGGCCTCGCGGTTGCCTACGAGTCTTGGATTAAGAAGAAGTAGCACATAGTGTCCTAGAGCCGGGGAAAGTAGAAATGTATACTTGCGCGCATGCTTACGGCGGCGCTTGCTCTTGCGTTCATCTCAGCCCCTGCTGAAACACCTTTCCTTCGGTATCCCAGCATCCATGGCGACCAAATAACTTTTGCCAGCGAAGGCGACATTTGGGTTGGGAGCCTAAGCACAGGCGACGCCAAGCGGCTGACCAGCGATCCGGGTAACGAGTCGTATCCCGTTTTCTCGCCGGATGGCAAATCGATCGCGTTCCTTGGCGAATACGACGGCAACCGCCAAGTGTACGTTGTCCCAACCGACGGTGGGCCTGCAAAAAGGCTTACGAGCGTTGAGGGTACGCGAACGGTCACTGGCTGGACCGCCGATGGCAAGAACATCATCTTCCGCAGCATCGAGAGCCATCCGTATTCGTATTACACGATCCCCGCTACCGGCGGTGTACCCACCAAGATGCCGGTGGAGTTCGCCAGCTATATCACTCCCGGCCCTACGGCGGACAGCTTTGCGATGACCCGCTTCTATCATTGGGGCTGGAACTGGTTCCGATACATCGGCGGTGAGCAAAACCAGATTTGGGCGTTCGATAAGGGCAAGTTCAAAGAGATTACGAGCCTGTCTGGCTCCAGCGAGTACCCGGTTTGGATGGGCAATCGCGTTTACTTTGCCCACGTCGACGGCGATAAGTTCTCGGTCATGTCGGTTCCCGCTTCCGGTGGGCCCGCAAAACTTGAGTTCGGTCCGACGACCGACGAAATCCGGCGGTTAAGCGGTGACGGCGACAAGCTGGTCTTCGAGTGCGGCCGACGGCTGGAGATTCTTGATCTCGATACACACGCGGCGCATCCTCTCGACATCCACCCGGTTTCCGATCAAATCCACATGCGGCCGGTTCGGGTCGGCGCCGAGAAATACGTTAGCGCCTATAGCATCAGTCCGAGCGGTAAGCGCGTGTTCGTGGAATCTCGCGGCCAGATTCTTAGCCTTCCCGTCGATCAAGGCGAAGCAAGGGTCTGGAAGGCAAAAGCGGGCGTTCGCTATCGCCTCCCCGCGATGTCTCCGGACGCCAAATCAGTTGCCTACGTAAGCGATGAAACGGGGCAGTCGCAGGTTTACGTTGCCAATGCCGATGGCTCTGGCGAGCGCATGCTCACCCACGATACGAGCGGGCAAATTCCGCAAATCACCTGGCTGCCGAATAGCAAGGGCTTGGTGATTTACAGCAGCAAGGAAACGATTCGACTGGTCGATGTTGCCACCGGTAAGCAAGATCAAATCGCCAAAGTGGCCGTTGCCTGGAACCAACCTCCACTCGATATTTCGCCCGATTCCAAGTGGATTGTTTATACAAACGTCGCTCCTGTAACCTACTTCCTCACCCTCTATCTTTATGAGGTCGCCACCGGCAAGAGCACCCAGATTTCGACTGGCTGGTCCTCGGATACGAATGTCTGCTTCAGTCAAGACGGGCAGTACCTAGCGGTTCTCTCATCGAGAAACTTTAAGGTTGACAACGACCCTGTATTGAACCAGCTAAACATGGCAGGGCCAACGACGGCCATCCTCCTGCCGCTCCGGAAGGATGTTGTAAATCCGCTGGCACTCAAAGACCCGGCCGAAGAACCCAAGGCTGAGAAGAAAGAAGAAAAGAAGGACGAGAAGAAGCCGGACGGCATCGACTTCGATGGCCTCTGGGATCGACGCATCGAGATTCCGGTTCCGCCCGATAGCTACGACGCAATTGCTATGTTCGGCGGGAAAGTGTACTTACACGCGGGTTCCAGTTTGAAGGCGTTCGACCTCGCGTCGAAGACCTTCACCGAAGTCGGCCAGTGTGCCAATTTCCAGGTAAGCGCGGACTTCAGCAAGATGTTGCTAGCAAACGGCCCAAGCCTTTCGGTGTTCGATATTGGCGGTACGCCGGTTAAACCGGTCTCCTATGGCGATCTCTCGCTGGCAATCGACCCGCCTCAGGAGTGGAAGCAAATCTTCTGGGATGCCTGGCGTCACCTGCGAGACTACTTCTATGTGGAGAACATGCATGGCGTGGATTGGCAGGCAGTCGGCAAGAAGTATTCGGCTTATCTGCCCAGCGTTCGCTCTCGCAACGAGCTAGATGAACTCATCCACTGGATGGAAGCCGAACTCAGCTCATCCCACGAATACATCTCGCCGGGTGATGAGCAAAGGTTACGCCCCCCGACGCAATACGCAAGCCTCGGAGTTGAGTTGGTCGCAGATTCGAGCGGCTATTACAGGATCGAAAAAATTCTGAGGGGCGATGGCTTCCTCAATTCAGAGCGCTCACCCCTGCTGAATGCCGATCCTTCGCTAAAGGAAGGAACTTTCCTTGTTGAGGTTGCAGGGAATCCGGTTTCGGTTGGTTCTGATCCCTTTGCGGCAATACAGAACCGAGCCGGGCAAACCATCACCGTGAAGGTGAACTCCAAGCCCACGTTGGAAGGCGCAAAGACCCTGATCGTCAAGCCGGCTCCCGACGATAACCGCATGAAGTACCTCGGCTGGGTTGAAGACAACCGCAAGTACGTGGAAAAGGCGAGCGGAGGCAAGATCGGTTATGTCCATCTTGAAGCGATGCAAAATGGAGATTTCCAAGACTTCGTAAAGCAGTATTTTCCCCAGCGAGATAAGGATGCGATGATCATCGACACTCGCTTTAACGGCGGTGGCTACGTGCAAGAGATGATCAACCGGATTCTTGCTACTAAGCTGATGGGCTTCTTCAACTGGCGCGATTCCGAGTTCGGCTTCACCAGACAGGGCGAATTCTTCAACGGCCCCATGGCCTGCCTAATGAATGAATTCAATATCTCCTGCGGCGAAGAGTTTCCCTACCGCTTCCGGCAGCTGGGTCTTGGCCCGCTGATCGGCCGCCGAACGATGGGTGGCGAAGTGGGCTCTGATCCGGGCTGGCCGATGATCGACGGCGGCAGGGTGTGGGTTCCGAACTACGGCTACTGGACCCCCGGCGTTGGCTGGGAAATCGAAGGTAAGGGCGTGACGCCGGATATCGATGTGCCGTCTGATCCCAACGCCTACATTGCCGGTCGCGATCCGCAGTTGGACAAGGCGGTTGAGGTGCTTCTGAAGAAGATTCCTGCGAATCCTCCACGGCACGCAAAGCAGCCGCCGGCCAAGGATCGTGTTAAGAATCCTGGCGGCTAGTAAAACCTGCGCCGCCCAAAGCGTATTCCAAAGGAATGGCAAAGATTGCGATCATTGGAAACGGGAATGTTGGCGGGACGCTTGGAAAGCGGTGGACGGAGGCTGGGCATGAGGTCGTGTTCGGCGTGCGTGATCCTGGCCAATCGACAGGAAGCGTAAATATCGCCTCGGTTGAAGAAGCCGTAGCGGGCTCGGAGATAGTGGTTTTCGCAACCCCTTACTCTGCCCTTGCCCCTCTTGCCGCGAGCCTAGAAGTAGGCGCTCGCACTCTCATCGACTGCACCAACCCCATCAACGCCGACTTTAGCGGATTGCTCCCAATCGCAACTTCCGCCGCCGAGGAGCTTGCGGCCGCAACCGGTTCGAAGAAGGTTGTTAAAGCGTTCAACACGATCGGCTTCAACATCATGGAGAATCCGAACTTCAACGGCCACCCGGCGACGCTGCTCATCTGCGGTGATGATCAGGAAGCGAAGAAGACCGTGCGCCAGCTTGCCGAAGACATTGGGTTCGCCGCCGAAGATGCAGGCCCCCTGCTTCAGGCGAAATGGCTGGAATCCCTAGCCTGGCTCTGGATTTCGATGGCCGCCAAGTTTGGATACGGCCGAGATATCGTTTTCAATCTCGCCAAGCGCTGACCAAAGCCCTAGCGCTCGAACTGTTAAGCAGAAAACTCGTCTAAACAAGCGTAGGATATTAGTGATGAGTCTACTTTGGGAACGACTCTGTGTCGGTGAACCGAAGCACGAGTTTTCGGCTACAACCGTAAACCGCACCAAGGTTCCCGGCGGATGGTTAATCGCGTTATTCTGGCGTTGTGGATCCGGGCAGGCTGGAGGAACCGCCCTCTGCTTCTATCCCGACCCGGAGCACGTTTGGGACGGCGGTACGCTTCCGGCTGACGCTGCTCTTCCAACGGCCTCGTAAGTGCAACGACACGCGATGCTAGGCTGATTTTCGGCCTTCGGCCGAGTACTCCCAGTTGTGCATCCCGTCCGCATTTGCGTGGTGCAAATCCTCTCCAGCCCGGCCTTCCGAGGCGTAGGTAAACTTGTCCCAAGTCGGCGCAAGCCGCATTGTCAAAGGAGACAAAAACTTACATGGCTATTCGAGTTGGCATTAACGGTTTTGGGCGCATTGGACGCCTCAGCCTTCGCACCATCCTACAAAGATTTCCGAAAGACATTGAAGTCGTTGCCATCAACGACCTGGTCGATACAAAGACCAACGCCCACCTCTTCAAGTACGACAGCACCTACGGACCCTTCCATGGCAATGTCGATTCTGACGAGAAGACAATCCACGTCGACGGCAAGGCGATCGTCTGTCACGCAGTGGCTAATCCCGCCGAGATTCCTTGGGATCAGCAAGGCGTCGACCTCGTGCTGGAATGCACCGGTCGCTATACGGACGCTACCAAGGCGGTAGCCCACCGAGAGCGCGGAGTCAAGAAGGTCATCATCAGCGCGCCGGCCAAGAACGAGGACGTAACCATCGTGCTTGGCGTCAACGACGACATGTACGACCCGGCTAAGCATCATGTGATCTCGAACGCAAGCTGCACCACCAACGGCCTCGCCCCGGTAGCCAAGATCATGCACGAGCGCTTTGGCGTCGAAAAGGGCTTGCTCACCACCGTTCACGCTTACACGAACAGCCAGCGCTTGCAGGACACCGCAAGCAAGGATCTGCGCGATGCCCGCGCAGCGGCCGAGAACATCGTGCCCAGCAGCACCGGCGCCGCCAAAGCGGTCGGCCTGGTTATTCCTGAGCTGAAAGGTAAGTTCACGGGCATGGCGTTCCGAATTCCAACCCCCACCGTCAGCGTGGTCGATTTCACCGCTCTGCTTAAGAAGGAAGCGACTCCGGAAGAGATCAACGCCGCCGTAAAGGAATACGCTCACGGCCCGATGCGCGGCATTCTGCGCTACACGGAAGAGCCTCTGGTTTCCACCGATCTGCGAGGCGATCCCCACAGCTCTATCTTCAGCGCAATCGACACCATCGGCCTTGGCAGCTTGGTGAAGGTAGTCGCCTGGTACGACAACGAATGGGGCTATAGCTGCCGCATCGCCGACATCTGCAAGTTCGTGGGCGACAAGGGCCTTTAAGGAGTAAGATCAAGCCGTGAATAAGGTGTATCCGGACGCAAAGTCCGCGCTTGAAGGACTAACTTTTGATGGCATGACCGTCATGTCCGGCGGGTTCGGCCTTTGCGGCATTCCGGAGCACCTTATCGTGGCGCTCCGTGATTCTGGCGCAAAAGACCTCACTGTCATCAGCAACAACTGCGGAGTCGATGATTTCGGCATGGGGCTGTTGCTCCAAACCCGCCAAATCAAGAAGATGCTCAGCTCCTACGTGGGCGAGAACGAAATCTTCGAGAAGCAGTATCTGGGCGGAGAGCTTGAGATCGAGTTTAACCCGCAAGGCACGCTTGCCGAGCGCATTAGGGCCGGAGGCGCGGGCATCCCCGCCTTCTTCACCAAAACGGGTTACGGCACCCTGATTGCCGAAGGCAAGGAAACCCGCCAATTCAACGGCGAATGGTATGTGATGGAGACTGGCCTCGTCGCCGACCTCAGCATCGTCAAAGCTTGGAAGGGCGATAAGGAAGGCAACCTCATCTATCGCAACACCGCGCGCAACTTCAACCCGATGATGGCGACCGCCGGTCGCAAGTGTGTAGTTGAAGTTGAAGAGTTGGTCGAAGTCGGCGAGCTTGATCCAGACCGAATCCATACGCCCGGTATCTTCGTGGACCGCATCATCAAGGGCACGAATTACGAAAAGCGAATTGAGCGGCGCACCACCCGCAAGAAGGAATAACCCATGGCACTAACCCGAGAAGAACTGGCGATGCGAGCCGCGCAGGAACTGCGCGACGGCTTTTATGTGAACCTGGGAATTGGCATTCCCACTCTGGTGGCCAATTACATTCCCAAGGGGATGGAGATCGTTCTGCAAAGCGAGAACGGCATGCTCGGCATGGGCCCGTTCCCATATGAGGGCGAAGAAGACCCCGACCTCGTCAACGCGGGCAAGCAGACCATTACCGCGCTTCCTGGCAGCAGCTTCTTCTCGTCCGCCGATTCGTTCGGCATGATCCGCGGTGGCCACATCGATCTTTCAATCCTTGGGGCGATGGAAGTCAGCGAGGAAGGCGACCTTGCCAACTGGATGATTCCCGGCGTGATGGTGAAAGGCATGGGCGGCGCGATGGACCTGGTCGCAGGCGTTCGCCGCGTGGTCGTTGTGATGGAGCACTGCAACAAGAAAGGCGAATCTAAGCTGCTGCATAAGTGCAAGTTGCCGCTCACTGGCAAAGGCTGCGTTGACCTTATCATCACCGACATTGCGGTCTTCGAAGTCCCTGGCGATGGCACCGGCCTCAAGCTGATCGAGCTGGCGCCCGGCGTAACGGTGGACGAAGTTAAGTCGAAGACGAAAGCAACAATGACGGTTTCTCCGCAGCTCCGGGAAATCGCGCTCGCTTAAGTTGGGGTCTGCGAAAGCTCAAACTCTTCAAGCTGCTTGATGGCGTCGGCTGCCTTTTCGTATTCACCTGCTCGCTGATATATGGTAGTTGCCTTGCCAAAAGCTTTACGCAACAGCAAGTCCTTGGCTTGAATGAACGCCTTGCCCGCTTCATTCTTCACGTCCACCTTCACCCGCATGTGCTGGTGCGCGGCATCGATAAGCAGGGCGGCAAGCTCAGGATTGTTACCCTTGCCAAGCCCAGCGGGCACGATCTCGAATAGCACGGCGGGCAGGATCGGAGCGGCATCAATATCGCCCACATTGAAGGTTGAACGAGCCTTCTTGATGCCTTCGGTCACATCACCCATCTCGCAAAGAACCCGCGCCAGCCTCAGGTTGTCATTTACCCGCCGGTCATCGTTCACCGGGTTCTTTGTTGCTTGCAGCAAAAGCTCCTTTGCCTTGTCCCACTTGCGGCCGGTGATAAAGAGTTCGGCGTATTCCCAAGCGTTCTGGTCGGTTACTTGCGAAAGATCGAGGTAGGGCAGCAATTCATCTGCACGTTTTGCGATGAGGGTCTTGTACTCCTCGTCGGTCACTTCCCCCCGTGCCATCCGGTCGTTCAGAAAGTCAGATGCTTGTCGAAGATTGATGCGAACGATCGCCGGCGAGAGTTTGCCAACGTCGTTTGGATCGTTCGGGTCCGGGTAAACGCCAGTTTTGCAACCCGCGAGCACGGCCAGGAAGGCAAACCTAGCGCACCATTTGATAGCGGTTTTGCTCGAAGAACGCATCGCGATAAATCTCTCCGCCATTAAATGTGAGAACTGGCTTGCCCTTGAACGCCATTCCGTGGAACGGCGTGTTCTTGCTCTTGCTGAACGTCTTATTACGGTCGAAGGTCCACTCAACGTTCGGATCAATGACTGTTACCTGCGCGACCGGCGTTTCGCCGGGCCTCAGCGTTCCTGCCTCGAGCCGTAAGATCTCCGCAGGCATCGTGCTCAGTTTGCGCACTGTTTCCAGAGGGGTTAAGATGCCTTTGTGAGTGAGCATGGTGAGCGTTGCCGCAACGGTGGTTTCCAAGCCCACGCTGCCAAACGGCGCTTCCTCAAACGGCACATCTACTTCGTGGCTGGCGTGCGGCGAGTGGTCGCTTGCAATGCAATCGATGGTGCCATCACTGAGGCCCTCGTAGATCATTTCGATGTCCGCTCTCGTGCGTAACGGCGGGGTGATCTTGAAGAGGGTGTCGAATTCCTTTACCGAGTCTTCGGTGAATGAGAAGTGCATGGGGCAGACTTCGCAGGTCACCGGCGCGCCAAGATACTTCGCCTGGCGGATCATCTCTACCGCACCCCAGGAGCTAACGCGCATCACGTGCAATCGACAGCCGGTATGCAGCGCCAGAATGCAGTTGCGCATCACTGCTATCTCCTCTGCCGTTCGAGGGATGCCTTTTAGGCCCAGCATGGCGCTCATCGCGCCTTCGTTCATGCTGCCGCCTGAGCTGAGCGCCAGGTTTTCGCAATGCGCCATGATCGGCAGATCAAGCTGCACGCAAAACTCCATTGCCTGCGACATTACGTTGGCATCTTGGATGGGGAAAGCCTCATCGCTTGCGGCAACAATGCCCGCCTTCTTCATCGCGGCAAGATCGCTAATTCGTTCGCCGGCCATTCCGACCGTCAGGGCGCCCACTGGCGCTACGAACACGCCGCCCGCTTCGGGCGAGGCCGAGCGATCCAAAATGAAGTCGATGAGCGCGGGGGTATCCAGCGGCGGATTCGTATTCGGCATACAGCAGATCGTCGTGTATCCGCCCGCTGCAGCAGCCTGGGTGCCGCTGACAATGGTCTCCTTGTGGCTGTCGCCGGGTTCACGAAGATGCACATGGGGGTCCACCAAGCCGGGGGTGATCCACAGGCCGGTGCAGTCGTAAATCTCCTCGATTTCATCGGTCGCAACTTCGGGACCGACCGAGATGATCTGGTCGAACTCGATGAGGACATTCCCCACCATATCCATGCCCTGGCTGGGGTCAAGAATCCTTCCGTTCTTCAGCAATATGCTCATCGGCCTACCTTCACACCCTTCTTCGCAACCGGTTTAGCTGGCTTTTCCGGTATTTCCAATTCGTTGAACACCCAGTAAAGGGCGGCCATTCTCACGAAAACGCCATTCTCAACTTGGTTGTTGATCGCTGAATGCGCGCCATCCGCCACCACGTCGTCGACCTCGATTCCTCGGTTCAACGGACCGGGGTGCATGACCATGCAGTCCGGACTAGCCCACTTCAGTGTGTCTCTGTTCACCTGATACATCGCGGCATATTCTGAGGAAGAACTTAGGAGGCCATCCGACATCCGCTCCTTCTGTAGCCTCAGACACATCACCACATCCGCGTCTTGAATGCCTGCCTGAAGGTCGTAGAAGACTTCGCCGGGAAGGTTGGCGGTGTTAATCGGAATCAGGTTTCGTGGGCCCACGAACCGAACCTCGGCCCCCATCTTGTTGAGCAACCAAGCATTCGAGCGAGCCACGCGGGAGTGCTTCACATCCCCCACGATGGCAACCCGAAGGCCCTGCAAGCTGCCCTTGCGTTCGAGGATCGTCATTGCGTCGCCGAGCGCCTGAGTCGGATGCTCATGCTGGCCGTCACCTGCGTTGACGACGGGCCCGCCGAAGAAGCGAGCAGCCAGGTGGGGCGCGCCCGACATCTGGTGCCGCATTACCAAACCGTTAAGCCGCTCGTGGCGAAGCGTGAGGATGGTGTCCTTAAGGGTCTCACCTTTGCTCATGGAACTGCCGTGAGACGAGAAATTGGCCGTCTTGATGCCGAGGTAGTAAGCCGCTTGCTCAAACGAGACCCGGGTGCGCGTCGAGTTTTCAAAGAAGAGCAATCCCAGAACGCGATTGGCGATCTTCGGCACGTTCTTATTCGCGATCACCCGCTCTTTGAAATCGGCGCCGAGATCAAGCAGTTCTTGGATGTGCTCGACCTCCAAACTGCGAATTGTGATCAGGTGCCTCAAGACGCCCCCTTCTCCAGTACAACCAAGTCTTCTCCGTCCATCTCTTGCACCTTCACGCTTACGTGGTCTCCCTTGTCGGTCTCTACCTTCCTGCCCGTAAAATTCGGTGATATCGGGAGTTCTCGGTGACCGCGGTCGATGAGCACCGCAAGCTGCACTTCGCTGGGCCTGCCGAATTTCAGGAGGGCGTCCAGCGAGGCGCGAATCGTGCGCCCTGTGAAGATCACCTCATCCACCAGGATGACCTTGCGACCGTTTACTTCGAACGGAATTTCCGTCTCGTCTTCGAAGTCTTTGCCTTTCGAGTCATCTCTAAACGCGCGGGTATCGAGCTTGCCGCATGGGATGGTCGAGCCCTCGATTTGGGTCATGAGGAAGGCAAGGCGCTTAGCTACCGGATAACCGCGACGCATCACTCCAACGACTACAAGGTTTGAACCACCCTGGTTCTGCTCAAGGATTTCGTGAGCCATTCGGCCAAGAGTTCTCTTGATATCGGCTGCGTCTAACAAAACCGCGCTCATCTAGGCCGATTATGATGCTTCCGACGGGCGGTTTGCTTGTGAACGGATTCAACCCAACCGACCGATATTTAAGCAATAGTTAAGTAATTGCACTTTTATGGCTCTAAATGGTTATACTCTCTCCTCCTCGGCATGTGTCCGGGGGTGGAAGGAACAAGTCATGAAATCTTATTCGACACTCTCTATCGCGTTGGCGCTCTGTTTTGGGGGCCAATCATTCCTTACTGCGAGCGACCAAGGGTCGCCTCAGAACCCGACTCCTCAAACGGATGTGGTCGCACCAGAACCCACAAAGGTCGACCTCGGCGCTGTATTCGATGAAGTCTGGTTCTCTCACCTTCATCCGACACGACCGCTAGTCGCGATCAAAGTTCCGCTTGATAAGCTAAAGCTCGCTGCGCTATCGAATGGAGTCAATGCAAAAGCGTTTGACGCTGCCATTAAAAAGGCCGGCGATGAGCCATCTTCCTTGGTAGTCGTGAAGAATCCGGTGTACACGGCCCAGACCTACGTCATCGTCTCGGCCAAACCTGATGGCAACAACCTGGTGGTCATCCTTCAAAACCTATCGAACAAGGAACAGAACTACAAGCCGGATTCCGAGCGGCCAGCCGCCAATCAGTTAATATCATCAAGCTACAACTGCAAGTACTTGATCGATTTCACCTTTATGGTGGATGCAAAGCAGGTTTCTGGGGAGAACCTGAAATCAAATTCCATCGTCCTGGAGCATAACAAGCTGGTCGGATTTACGAGCCGTTTCTCGGCATCTTCCGGAACAGACTTTTCCAAGAAAAGCGCAACACTTATTAGCGCCGGAAAGAATGACGACGGAACCTTTAAGACTACGAAGGATGACAAGACGTCGAAGTACTCGATAACATTCGATACAGCGCAGGCAACGCAGTATTCGGTAAACATTGGCTACGCCGCGTTTACAAATTTCCTTCAGAAAGCTCTTTTCTGCGAGGACAGCTACTACGAATTCAGCGCCGCGCTCACCATCTCAGATCAGAAATACGATCCCAAGAGCAACATCACATTACAAGGAAAAGGCGTCACGAACCTTGTGCGTGGTCCGGCAATTCTCATCAACGCATGGACACTACAAACAACTCAAGCTGGCATTACCGGCCAGCTCTTTGCTGAACCTGGGTTGAGGTTCGGTGATCGTCGATCCCACGGTCTCGGCATAGGCAAGGTGTATGAAAAGTACAACTCCATGCTCCCCTATTCTGGGGATGCATCTCCGGTGCCAAAGGACGCATTCTTTCCAGCAAGCAAGACTCTTGACCCCATTTATCTTGAACTTACCTGCAGACTTGGAACAAAGTGGACGAACAGCAATTCGGACGTTCCGGACCCAACAACATTTGATCCAATTACCGGGATAGTCATGCCTTACAGGCGGTCTCAGGAGGGACTCGTGGTCCCTAAAATAACGGTTGGATTCAGCGACTTCCTCGGTGAGAGTTCCTTGGTCCATATTACCGGCACGGCTTCGGCAAGTTATGCGCGGCATCGATGGGGCGCCGGCTCTGACCAGGACGGGTACAAGAACGAGTTTGATATAACCACTAGCCTTGGGAACAATAAGGAGATTGCTTTCCAGGTATCCGGTGGTACCAACCCTGCTCAGGGATACGTTAAGGTTAAGCCAACTTACAGCCTCAAGTTCAATCTCAAGTTCTAAAAAGAGAAAGGGAGCCGTCCTGCTGGACGGCTCCCCCTTGTCTCCTCCTAGTTACAGAATGACTAGGTGCCGTTCTTCGGCGTCTTGCTCAGAAGGTTCGTGATAATCACGTTCGTCTTCTTCGAAGGGATGCCGTTCGCGATGATCTCAACCGAAGTGAGGCCCGGAGCGATCTGCTGCGGAATCGTCACGTTCGTCGAAACGATCTGGCTGCCGGTGGCAACTGCCATCGTGCTGTGGCCCGAGGTTCGAGCGTACTTAACCGCACCCGTCGCGATGTTCGTCAAGCGAACCAGCGGGTAGTTGGAAGCATTCGAATAGTCGTCGCCGTACGCGTTGCACTGCGAAAGACCATTGAACTGCGTTCCTTGGAACGTGTAAGTCTGACCTGCGGTCAGAGCGTTCTGCGGATTAGTCCATGTCGGCCTCCAAGCATCCTGAGGACCGCCTGCGGGCGTGTAGATCTGAACGTTCGAACCTTGCTCGGTTACAAGAACCTGGCCGTTAGGAAGCACCAACATGTCGACGAAGAACGAGGACTGGAACGGAGCATCCGGGTGACCGACAACTTCCGTAAAGGTGTTCGTGTTGGGATCGTACTCAAAGTAATGAGCACCCGAGTTGAACACGCCGGGGCTTGCCACACAGAACACCTTGCCGTTTGGCAGCAAGCTTGCGGGACCGTCAGCTTCATCAAGGCCATTCGGGAAGTCGGGAGCAGCACTCCACGTACCGCTTGCCACATCGTAAACCGCATTGTGAGTGGTAGCGCCGATGGCAAGAACCTTATTGTTCGTCATCAGCACCTGAGGGCCAAGCTCTTGTGAGCCCGGATCCGCCAGTGACTGCGGCGTGTTACCTGCTTGCAGCCACGCAGACGCGAACGGAATGTACCTTTCGGTCTTCGGCGCTGCAATTGCGTCACACGTCAAGATGCTGCCGTCGGGAAGAAGGGTCCAGCCTTCTTCGTCGTTACGGTCATTCTTCGTTGGAGCGTAATTCGTCCAGGTGTAGGTGTGCTTATCAAGGACCGCAATGCGGTTATCAATGATCTGCGCCAGCAAGAAATTGCCGTTCGGAAGGACGGTGCACTGGGCATCGCCTACATAGGGCCAACCAGCCGGGGCCGGCAAGAACGTCCAGGTGTCGGCAATCGGATCATAAACATATCCGGTGGTTTGCCATACAGCCGAGCCGAAGTTGTACTCGCCGCCGATGGCGATAACGCGACCGTCATCCATCACTGCCGAAGCGAAGTAGTCCGGGCCAAAGTTAGCCGGAGCAAGCGTGGTCGGCTTCCAGGTTCCGTTAATGTAGGAACCGTTGATATCCGGAATGAGCCGATACCAATCGCGATTGCCCACGTTCTGGACGAGGACAGAGCCGTCGGTCAACAGAAGCGCGACACCCGCGCTAAAGTTGGGTTGGTGGTTGAGAGGCGTCCAAGACTGACCAAACGAGGTCGCCATGGAGGCAAGAGCTAACGCTCCAATAAAGAATTTTTTAAACATAAGTTCGAATGAACCCCCTTTCCAAAAACTGGTTCAGCTTCCATTCTACTAAGGCTTGGCAAATTCACAAGGACAGAACACGTAGTGGAGCACAGAATATGGTGTTTCTACTAGGTTTAACCGACCCTGATCAATCCTAACAGGACGCGCATGGCGCCAAGATGAAAGGCCGCGTGGGCCACGTTCGCCATAGAGAACATGAGGGCATCATCCTCATCGGGCAGCTCCCCGCGCTGATACCAGGCATAGCACGTTTCAAACTCTTCCTCGAACTGACTTAAGAACACCTGCCACTCCTCATTTGAAAACGGCCCATGCTGCCAGCTTCCTTCCCAATCTGGTCGCGGATGCTCTCCGCGAATATTCTGATTGAGCAGCGTCAAGTAGTAGCAGGTGTGCCAAGCGTGATCCGCTAACGTTGCGCGGCTCCCCTTAATCGGCCGGGATGCTTCTTCGCCGGTGACTTCCCTCAAAGTGGGAAAAATCGCTTCCTTCCCTTGCACGTACCACGTGCCATCCGCGCCGGGTTTCACCCCTTGATAGGATTCTCGAAAGAGCTCCGTCAGGAGCTTGAACATCGGTGCGCCTCGATCCTCCATTGCGGCTTTAGCCTGCTACGAGGAGCTCGTGGCCGGTCACCCTGCGGAAGGCTTCTAGATACTTCTCCCTGGTCTTGGCCACGATTTCGGCCGGTAGCTCAGGGCCAGGCGGGCGCTTGTCCCAATTCAGCGTCTCAAGGTAGTCCCGCACAAACTGCTTGTCGAAGCTGGGCTGCGGCTTGCCGGGTTCGTAGGAATCGGCGACCCAATAGCGGGACGAGTCAGGTGTCAATGCTTCGTCGATCCAGATGATTTCGCCATCAACGAGGCCGAACTCAAACTTGGTATCCGCAAGAATAAGGCCCACGCTCTGGGCATGTTTCTGAGCCTCGCTAAAGATGGCGAGCGTTACCTCTCGCAGCTTCTCCGCGGTTTCTTTCCCAACAAGGTTTGCCGCTTCATCAAAGCTCAGATTTTCGTCGTGCCCCTCCTCTGCCTTCGTGGCAGGCGTGAAAATCGGCTCAGGCAGCTGTGAGCTTTGGATCAATCCTGGCGGAAGATTGAGCCCGTGGACATTGCCACCAAATTTCTGATAATCCTTGAGCAGCGATCCCGAAATATATCCTCGCGCCACACACTCGATGGGAAATGGCTCTGCTTTGCGGGCAAGAAGGCTTCTGCCCCGCAGTTCTGGAAGCTTTTGGCCGATTCGTCCGGCAATGACGTCGTCGTCAACGCTTATCACCTGGGTGGGGCATAAGTGGCCGAGCTTTTCGAACCAGAAAGCGCTCATCTGGTTCAGCACCACGCCTTTATCGGGGATGCCGTTGGCCATGATCACGTCGAATGCGCTGATGCGATCCGTTGCAATGATGAGCAACTCGCTTCCGAGATCGTAAACTTCGCGCACCTTGCCTTGTTTAGGGGCAGGCAAACCGTCAATATGAGTGTGAAGCAGGGCGGCCATCCTTCACAAAGTATGGCCCAAGAAAGCCGTTACTGACCCTGACCCAACGTATATCCTGGCTTCCCATCGAAGAGGCAAAGCTGCTCGGTCTTGATGAAGTCAATTCCCTTATCCTTAATCCTCTGCAGAAGATCGATGAGGTCCTGCTTATCCACGTTCGTCCCTTCGAATCGGCAACGCCAGTGGTCCACCAATCGCGTTTCCGGATGGCGCTGCGGCCACACGCGAAGCCCGCGGTTTGTGATCATCTTGAGCTGCAGTTTGTCGCCTTGGCAGGCAACCAAGATATCGCCCAGCGGTTCTGGCGTATCGTGCCACTCCACGAACACATCCACTCCAACAAGCTTCTTCGTTTGCTGTGGTCCACCGGCGCCGGGAATCTCGGGAATCTGCACTGCTAAAGTTTCAGCGTATGGCTCCAAGTGCTGCGGCTTTTTATCGAGTCTGGCGACTACCGCTGCTGCTTGCTCGCCAGCCGTCATCGATCCGCCGATCACGCCGTCCTCGATTGCCGCGAGAACTGCGTTGCGAATTCTCTCCGCAACTTCTGAAACCTGAAGATAATCCAGCATCATGCAAGCGGAGAGAAGCAGGGCGGCTGGGTTTTCGCGATCTTCGGTAGAGGATCGATCGCACAAGGGCTCAAAACATCCGAATCGCTGACTGAAGTTCGCCGACGGCACATAAGACTGCGTCCCCGTCACTGCTGCCAGCAAGTTGGCGATTAAGTCGCCATACATGTTCGGTGTAACCACCACATCCAGTTCCTGGGGCTTGGTCGCAGCAAGATTTAAGCCCTCATCCACTCGCAAGTGTTGGCGCTGAATATGCGGATATCGATTCCCTATCTCTTCAAAGACCTGTAGGAATAGGCCATCCGTTTGCCTCATCAGATTGTCCTTGGTAAGGCAGGTAACGCACTTCCTTCCGTTAGCGACGGCGAATTCAAAGGCATACCGGACTACGCGCTCGCATCCAGACCGCGTAATCAACTTTAAGCACTGGGCAACATCGTTAGTCTGGCGATGTTCAACCCCCGCGTAAAGGTCCTCCTCGTTTTCGCGTATCACCACAACGTCAATCTGACCATGCAGGGTGTAGTCGCGAATCGGGATTACGCTCGCGAAGAGTGCGAGAGACTTGCGGAGCGTTACATCTAAGTTTTTGAAGCCATGCTCATCTGGCGTGGAGCACGGCGCTTTAAGGAGGGCTCGACATTCGCGCAGGACCGCCCAGGAATCTTCGGCAATGCCTGAGGAGGTTCCCGCTAAGAAGATATCTCGCCCCATCGTAACTTGCCGAAAGTCCAGAGGAGCTCCGGCAGCCACCAGGACCCGGAGGGTTGCCGACATGATCTCCGGCGCGTCTCCTGCCGCAACCGCGATCGGAATGAGGTTATTTGAACCTGACGTCGTTCCTTGTGCTTCTTTATTTGCGACTTTCATTTCGTATATAGATATCATAGCGGAAATTGGCTTCGTATGTCAACATTGTCGTCGATTTCATCGACAACTTCTATTTCGCGTATCCAAACTGACGAAAACTAGGGGACAATACTGACGCAAGCGGTAACGCACTAAAGGAGCACATGCCTACCTCGGTAGCTATGGATAAACAGGACATCGGAAAAACGAGCGCTACGTCGGGGTGGACATTCTTGACCAATCACTCGCACGTACTAATCTGTCTGGTTCAAGACCCTTACTCGCTAATGCGGGAGATCTCGCTTAAAGTTGGGATTACTGAGCGCGCAGTGCAGCGCATTATCGCTGATCTTGAGAAGGCCGGGGTGATTAAGAGGATCAAAGACGGTCGAAGAAACCGCTACCAAATAGATTTCGCTCCCAATCTAAGGCATCCGCTTGAATCAGATCGCACGGTAGGCGAGTTCCTCGCGTTCATGCGCTGAAAGACCTAGTAAGGCACTTTTTTACTTTCTTGCGCTATCCCATATATAATGGGTCTGGGCAGCGCAACTGCGCGGTTCAGCCAAGGAGTGGTGCAAAGTGCCATCTGTAGACTCAAAGACCGGAAAGAACTCGGTTATTACGGAAGAAACGGCGCGGACAAGTTTGGCAAGCGGTGCCAGCGCCGCAACGCTTGCCGCTGCGCGCCAAGTCTCTGAACAGATCATCCAGGGCAAGAACATTTTTGGCTTGCGCCTCTTGCGATTTGAGCACGGGCCATTCCCACTTAAGAACGAGACGGGCATCTATGGGCACCAACTTGAGATTGGCATGCCTCATGGTGGACTCAAAGACTATCAAAAGGCTCACCTTGAAGTTCTCTGCCAAGCGCAAAGCTACTGGCGCGGCGTAGTCGTCGAGACAGAAGTTAAAGGGGACCGCGTTGTTCTCTCGTTCACGCTGACGGAAGAATCCGAACTGCGAGATCACTCCGGCGTCATGGAGGGCGAGGGCTTCATCTCCCGGCTCCTGAAAGGTAAGGAGTATCGCGCATGCAAGGCAGCAGGTGTGATACTGACCGAGCAAGGGTTCAAGGTGCGTGAACCTGTCGCCGCAACCCTATCTACCCTCAACAAGAACTATCACGGCTTTGCCCTTGTCGTGCGGTTTCCAGAGCAAGCTAAATCCGGCGAGATCGGCTTAGATCGAGCGTACGCCGCTTGGATTCCAATCCTTGCCGACACTTGCGCCCGCGACTTCCATCTTAACGGCGAAGCCATCGCGCAGGACGGCGGCGCTTCGATCTTCATGACCAAAGATCGGGATTACGTTAGCCAGCTCTTTGATCCCAAGCCAAACATCCGCCTGGTTGTAAGGCGTCAGCGAAGCCTCGCCACAATGACGGAGGGCATCTTCTTCCGCACTTCAACCTTCCGCGCATGCCGCGAACTCGCCAAGAAGTACTCAAAAGGTTTTGACGTGGTCCGTAAGCCGGTTCAACTAATGGGCGGCACCGGCCACATGGTCGTGCTGAGATACCGGGCGCTGGCAGGTGGCAAGGTTATCGATGATTCCTATGGCGCATCCGTGCGAAAGATGTGCGATTTCCTGATGCAGAAGTATCACGTCTACGCGTGGATCGATCATCGACCGGAAATCCGGTGCCTAGCGGTCACATTCTCGCCGCCGACCTCCGCACGCCCACAGCAGTCGGGCGCATCGCTTCTATAAAGCAGTTGGGCCGCGCTTTAGCGCGGCCCAACAAGTAATTGCTTTAGAATCTAGGGTTAGACAGAAGCCGGAGCGCCCATCACCTGATTCAGAACATCCTTGAGCGCCTGTGCAGACTTGCGCAGGCCCTCTTCTTCCTCAGCCGAAACCTTCGGAGTCAAGACCTCTACCGCGCCGAGGCGGCCAACGCGAGTCGGCAGCGAGAGAGCGATATCGTTAATTCCAAGCGGTCCATGCTGCACAGAAGAGATCGGCATGATCGCCATCGAGTCGAGTGCGATCGCTTCGACCACAACCTTAATGCTGACGCCGACTGCGCGGCCCGCGCCGCCCTTCAGCCGAATAACTTCAGCGCCGGACTTCTTCGTGAAGTCAAAGATGCCCTTAACCTTGTCTTCGCTGTAGCCAGGAATCGAGGCAAGCGGCACGCCGGCAATCGTCGCGCTAGAAAGGATCGGCACCATTGAATCGCCATGCTCGCCAAGAATGAGCGCGCTAACATCGGTCGCGCCAACCTTAAAGTTGTCCGCCAGTAGGGAGCGAAAACGGCAAGTGTCAAGCACGGTTCCTAGACCGATCACTTGGCTCTCCGGCAGAATGCCAGACTTAGCCGCGAGTTGGGTCAGGATGTCAACCGGGTTGGAAACCACCAGGATCGTCGCGTCTTTCGCAAGCTTCACGCCCTTCAGCGAGTCAAGAATCTTCTTAAACAGGTCAACGTTTCGGTTGATAAGCTCAAGTCGGCTCTCGTCCGGCTTGCGGCGAAGACCCGCAGTGATGACGACGCAATTCGCGCCCTCAAGAGCTTCGTAGCCGCCGCTGGTAATGACCTGACTTGAGGTGAGGGCTGAGCCGTGCCGCAGGTCAAGGGCTTCGCCATCAGCCATGTCCTGATTCATGTCGACCAGAACGATTTCGTTTACGATTCCGCCAAGTTGCAATGCGTAAGCTGCGTCGGAACCAACGCGTCCGCCTCCGCCAATAATTCCTACCTTCATGGGTTTATTAATTCAATTCCTCCAGGGGATAGGTTGATTATGACCTATGAGGCCTCACCCTAGCAGGGCGGTCTCATTGGGGTCGGGGGTGGAGCGCAATCGCCTTGGAATTAGGCGACGCGCTCTTGCTGATTCACAAAATCAGCGAGTTGTTCCGTATCCATGATGTAGCTCTTGGATCGGTAGTTGATGACTATTTTTGACCATTTGTTGGTCTGGAGCCAGCGATAAGCTTCGCGGATGCTCAGTTCGTCAATCCACATCTCGGGCGTCAGTTCGATCGCCTCCGAAAGCACTCGCGAGTGCGTGTAGATCGGCAGAATTGTCGTTCCATCCTTCTGCGTGAACGCCACCGGTGCGGGGTAACCGCATTTTTCCCAGTAGGGCGCCACGAAGACTGCATTATTTAGCGCTTCGAAAAACGCTTTCTTTTCGTCGTTTGCGCTTCCATTGCGCAACATCTCCAGAACCTGATCATTTGAGGTTCGGTTCGGCATATTGCCTCCTTTGTCCATACATTGTTGGCAAGGGATGACGGCTATTAAGACACTGTCTGAGGTTTTTTCACAATGACCTAACTCTTCCGTGAACCCGGCCAACCTTTCTTCTTTTGACGCCTCCAGCTTCATAATGATCTCATGTCCCATGAGACCTACTCGCAAGCCTGGCGTCTTCGTTACGGTAGCTCAACTCCTGAGGGGCATCCTTGCCTGGAGCGTTTCTTAAGCCACCGTAGCATTCGCAAGTATTCCCTAAAACCGGTCTCAGAAGCAACTATCCGCACTTTGGTGGCTTGCGCGCAAAGCGCTTCCACTAGCAGCAACTTACAGCTTTACAGCATTATTTCCGTAGAAGAGCCCAACCTTCGCGAGGAGGTCGCTAAGCTCTGCTCCGACCAAGATCAGGTTCGAAAAGCCCCCTGGTTCTTCCTTTTCTGCGTCGATCATTACCGTTTGAGACAGGCGGCTAACCAGGTAGGCGAAGAGGCTCTTGGCCTGAGCTACACCGAGTTCTATACGATGGCGACGATCGATGCCGCCCTTGCCGCAGAGCGAATGGTCTCCGCCGCGGAAGCGCTTGACCTTGGAATTTGCTACATCGGAGCCGCCCGAAATCATCCTGAAAAAATGTCTGAACTGCTAGGTCTTCCGACCGGGGTATTCGGCGTTTTCGGGCTTTGCATCGGCTATCCGGCTGAGGATCTCAAGGCGGATATTAAGCCGCGCCTTGCGCAAGACGCGATCTTCTTCCGTGACAAATATGAGGCCGACATCAGCGTTGAGGATTACAACGTGAGAATGGCCGAGTTCTATACGGCTCAAAAGATGAAAGGGGATATCAATTGGGCCATGCGCTCCGGGCGGCGGGTGGATGAACACCACATGGATGGCCGCGAAGGGCAAAAGCCGTTCTTGCTTGAAAACGGATTCATTGTTAAGTAGATGACCATCTCCAGCTTCGCGATTCTCCTGCTGGTCGCCTCCCTCGTGGCGCTGGTATCAAGGCGCGTGCGGTTTCCCTACTCCGTCGGCTTATTCCTAACCGGCGCGCTGATGGCCGCACTTGGTTATTCAGGCAATGTGGAACTCACCGGCGATCTCATTTTCAATGCCTTCCTGCCTCCCCTGATCTTCGAGGCAGCGTTCGCCCTGCAATGGAAGGAGATACGGCCGCAACTTGCGCGAGTTCTTCTGCTTGCCACCCTTGGCGTGGTGCTCTCGGCAGTGTTGGTTGCGTACGCCATGCACGGCATGATCGCCTGGGCGCTGCCAACCGCCTTTGTCTTCGGCTCCCTCATCGCCGCCACTGATCCTGTTGCCGTTCTGGCGATCCTGAAAGAGGTTCGGGTTAGACAAGATCTAAGCGTCCTCCTCGAATCCGAAAGCCTGTTCAATGATGCAATTGCGGCGGTAGTTTTTGGCGTTGCCATGGCGGGGCTTTCCGGTCTTTCGCCCACCGTTCCGGAGGTGGCGCTTGGGGTCGCTCGGGAGCTTGTGGGCGGGTTGGTCATCGGCTTTGTCGTCGCAAAGGCGCTCGTCTTTATGGCGGGCAAGACCAACGACCATTTAGTCGAGATCATGCTGACTTCGGTAGCTGCCTTTGGCTCCTTCGCCATCGCTAGCCACTTCCACGCATCCGGCATCTTGGCAAGCCTCGTCGCAGGTCTTCTTCTAAGCGATTCGGATCAGTTCACCGGGCACGATGGCGCGGGCAAAGAGACGGTCACCGCGTTTTGGCAATATGCCGCCTTCGTGGCCAACTCGATTCTCTTTCTGCTCATCGGTATCCAAGGCTACGGCCTCATCGCCGCCCATCCGAATCGGCTGCTGATCGCTGGCGCGGCCATCCTGGCCGCGGTTGCCGCCCGTGCCGCGACGGTCTACGTCCTATCCGGCAGCTTGCGCTGGTCAAGAGCGCGCGTCCCTATGGCATACCAGCATCTGCTGTTCTGGGGTGGATTGAGGGGCGCCCTCGCCGTCGCTTTGGCGGTGAGCATTCCAGAAACCATCAGCGCGGCAGCCGATATTCAGGTCGCAACATACGGCGTGGTGGCCTTCTCGGTAGTGATGCAAGGGCTCACGTTCAAGCCGCTAATAAAGAAACTAGGCGTTGGCGGCGACGAAGCCAGGGTCTTGCCAATTACTGTTGGGGAGGGCTAGCCTCATGCACTTTCCGGGAGGTATCACCTCGAACCCATGCCGTGCGTAAACCTCTTGGGCGTCGCGGGTCATTAGCAGCCATTTACGCAGGGTTGAGAATTGAGGGTCGGCTAGAACAAAGTCCAGCATTTGTTTGGCCACTCCTCTGCCGCGACAAGCTTCATCCACGTATACATCGGCAAAATAGCCAACCGTAGCGTAATCGGTAAGGACGCGCAGCATGCCAACCTGCCTTGCCCCCTCATAAGCCCCAAGCGAAAGGCTGTTTTGGAACGACTTCTCAACAACCTCCGGCCGAATGCCCGGCGACCAATAGGTTGACCTCAGCACGCGCTTGACCCACTCCTGATCCATCCTTTCCCAGCCGTAAGCAAGCTCAATCTGCACGAGAATAAAGTTACCTTTGCGCCGCGTCGAGGCAAGATAACAGTTCGCGCATCTCAATAGCCGGATCGCCATGGGGATCGATGACGTGGCTGATCCAGCCCGCTTCTCGGGCGGCAAGCACGTTCGCTTCCAGGTCGTCGAAGAAGCAGATTTCCTGGCCCGAAAAACCGGATTGCTCCTCAAACGCCTTATAGATTTCTGGCGAAGGCTTTTCAAGCCGCGCTAGATGCGAGGCGACCTTCACTCCAAGCCGCTCTACGTTCGGGAAGCGGCCGGTTTCCAACATTTCCACCCAATGCGAATGGTTCGTGTTGGAAAGGCAGGCGGTAACAAGGCCCTGCGTCTCCAAATCTTCAATCAGCTCCAGCGTCCCCACGTAGGGCGCTTCCAAGACGCCATTGTGGACCCTCTCAGCTTCTTCCTCGCTCACGTTCAGCCGGGCGGCAAGGCGCGTGAAGTAAGTCGGCTCGTCCCATTCGCCGCGCTGGAAGCGATTGAATTCATCTAGCTCCCATATATGAATGGGTGGTTCTGCATCAAGGGCAATGGAGATGCCATGAACGGATGCAGCGTGCTGCCAGGTGCGGCAAATCTTGACCAGCACCCCACCAAGATCAAAGCAGACACAGCGCAGCACCCGAAGATTCTGGCAGAGAAAGGGCCCGACGGTCTTTAAGGCCGCCGAGCCCTCATCCCCTTACTTGTTAGGCAAGCAAAGGCACGACGACGTTGCCGGCTCGCCATCCTTCGACCAGATGGCCTTGTACTGAGCCATCCACTTGGCCGCATTCTTCTGGTCGCCAAGCTGCTTGTAGGCATTGGCCAGGCCGAGCGTGGACCACCCGTTGCCATTAATCCGGCGCAGGTCCTCTTTGTAAACCAGAATCGCGTCAACCGGCTTATGCGCCTTCAGCAGAGCCGCGCCAAGCGTGTGGCGGCATGGCTGGATCCAATCTGGCGGCTCGTCGTATCTCAACTGATCTTCCGCCTCTACTGCCTTTCTGAGCTCGGCAATGCTCTCGTCCATCTTGTCCTGCTGGACCAGAAGCTCACCGCGCGTTAGATGCTCGTAAACATCCAGCACGGGTCCGGCGGTGTTGTTCCCAAACACGGCGTCTCGCGGAACCGCCTTCTTAAGCTCCATGAACTTATCGAACTCTGCCTGAGCCTCCGCATGGCGCTTCAGGGCGGCGTAAGCCACCGCGCGATCTGCATGCCAACTTGTGCGTGTGATGGGCAAGAACTCCGGCGGTTCTGGGGCGCTCAACACCTTGTCCCAGTGCCCGAAGCGCTTCTCTACATCGAGCGGCATACCAACGATCCAATCCAGGATCGGCGCCATCTGCTTCATGATGTCCGGCGGAACAAGCGTGTTCCAATCCGAGAACGCCCACTCGGCAGCCTTGTAAGAGCCGTTCATCGCGCCCGCATAAGCCATCATCATTCGGTTGTGCCCCATGTAGGGCAAATAGGTCGGTGGCAGGCCGCGCTTAGCTACAAACGCCCTATCGGAGATGATCGCCTCCCGGTTTTGCTCGATAGCCTGATTCCACTTGCCGGTACGCACGTAGATGTGCGACGGCATGTGGACCAGGTGGCCCAGCGTCGGCGTGAGCTTGCAAAGCAAATCCGCTGAACCGGTAGCCAACTCAGGATGGGGACCCGCTTCCACCGTGTGAATCCAAAGGTGGTTGGCCATCAGGTGCTTCGGAGACAATTTCATCGCATGCCGAAGAACGTCCATCGCTTCGGTGGTGCCCGGTACCGGCTTGCCATCCGGCTCCCACTGATGCCAGGGGCTCAGAATCAGAATCGCTTCGGCGTAGAGCGAAGCCACATCGGGGTCGTTGGGATACTTCTTGTAAAGCTCCCGCATCCGGTCCGCGTAAGCCTTATCCAGCGCCGAGCGGTCCGCAGGCGCGGGCGAAGCATAGCGCAAGGCGCAGGCGTTGATGAGATCAGCTTCTAGCCCGGGTTTAGCGAGCGCCTTGGCTTTCTCAAGCGCCGCAATCGCTTTCTTGCTGGATTCGTCGTCCACCGCGGTGAAGTTGATATCGGGCGCGCAAGACATGGCAATTCCCCAGTAGGCCATCGCGCAGGTCGGGTCGAGGCGAGCAGCTTCTTCAAAGAAAGTCCCGCTATTCGTCTTGTGAAAGGCATAGAACAGGGCGAGGCCCTGGTCGAAATACTTCTGAGCTAGGGCGCTTTGAGTGGCCACCGGCTTGTGATAATCGCCTGCTCCGGTGAGGAGCGCGGGCGGCTTGGGGCCGCTAACCAAAGCAAGCGCCGCAATGGCAAGAAAAGATGTCATCGTAGATCCTCCGATACCAGCAATCTTACTGCATTCGTTATGACAGTTTGGCTTCGAATACAATCTGGCGCTTCGCTTCCTCAAAGCCTATCGCGCGGTAGAAATCGGGTGCTTCTTTGCGGTCGACCCGTGTCCTCACTCGGATGGTCTTCGCGCCCTTCTGAGCAGCCCACTGCTTGGCGAAGTCCACCAGTTGCTGCCCCACCCCCTGCCTTCTGAACTTCTCTCCCACCACCAGTGCCGTGATGTGCCCACGCGGCGGGCCGGTGATCTCATCTTCCAGCACGACTTCGATCCAACCGGCGGCTTCGCCGCCGACATCCGCGATTGCGAAGGCGCGGTGCTCATCCGTTTGAGAGTGGCGGCGCACATTTTCGGGTGCAAGCTCATATCCCCACTCCCGGCCTAGCGCGATGATGGCTTCAAGATCGGCGGGTTCAGCGGGGCGGATGGTTACCGGCATGGCTTAAGAGAATACGCGAACTGTCATGCGAAACGACGACAGGCCCTACCGCTCGCGCATAGATAACCTGAGCGAGATGTCGCGGGTTCTTATTATCAATGGTTCACTCGGGGGCCGGCAGGGCAACACGGCTGAACTCCTCGCGATTGCCTCAGATGCGCTTGAACCGAAGGCGCAGGTCTCACACCTAGAACTCGTTCGAGAGCCTTCGATGGACAGAATCCTCGAGGAAGTCCAGAAGGCGGACGGCTTCTTGTTCGGCACCGGAACCTATTGGGACTCGTGGGGCTCGCCGATGCAGCGATTCCTGGAAATGACCGCGCACACCGAGGGCTCGGTGCTATGGTTCGGCAAGCCCGCCGGGGTTATTGTCACCGCGCACGCGGTTGGCGCGAAGTCTGTTGTTAGTCGGCTTTTTGGGGTGCTGAACATGTACGGGATGCTCATCCCGCCGATGTCGGGGATGGCGTACACGTTCGTGAACGAGGTGGCGCTGCAAACGGCTTCTGATCATTTACGCGACGAGCTTTGGAAAGCCGAGGACGCGCTGGTGGTGGTCCACAACCTGCTTCAGGCGGTAGAAGGTGGGAGGGATTGGCGGAGTTGGTCGACTTGCGAAGGGCAAAGCGGCGAGAAGTGGCTGTTCGCATACTCGGGCAGGGAGCCTTCACCGAGTTAAGCCCAAACCTAGTCCGGGCCGCCTCCAGCACCGCAAACCTCCCCAAAAGCCACCCCACACGCAACCGTCCGGGCGCAGTCCCGCCTTCGCTAAAGCTCAGGCGGGCCCCTGCCCGGCGGAGCTTCAGCGAAGGTTGGAAGGGCGTGGCCCCGGGCAGACGGTTGCGCCAGAGAACATCCACCGCCGCCAGCCGTCCCTAAATGCAACGTAATGGCCATCCCCACACTTAAACCCACCAACGTCCAAGGCGAGAACTATGCCGGAGTCACCTATCACATCGAAGGCGAGCTTGTCCCCGTTCTCCATCTCCAGCTCGGCGCCATGCCCGTCTACTTCGAGCACAACATTCTGCTGTGGAAGGACCCGGCCGTTAACATCGTTGTCAAGTCGATGTCCGGCTCCATGAAGCGCATGATCGCCGGACTCCCGCTATTCATGACCGAGACCGCGGGCCAAGGCAACATCGCCATGAGCCGCGATGGCGCCGGTCACGTGTTCGGTCTTCACATGCGCCAGTCGGAAAGCATCGACGTGCGCGAGCACCAGTGGCTCGCCGCCACCTCCACCATCGGTTACACCTTCACTCGCATCAAGGGCTTCGCGAATATGATGCTGGCGGGTTCAGGGTTCTTTATCGACACCTTCACATGCAACGCGCCGGAGGGCATCCTGTGGATGCACGGCTACGGCAACGTCTTCGAACTCACCCTCGCTCCTGGTGAGCAGATCGACGTCGAACCGGGCGCATGGATTTACAAAGACGCCTCCGTGAAGATGGATACCGTGGTGCAGAAGCTCGCCACCGGCATGTTTGCAAGCGGCGGGCAGCTCGTGTTCAACCGCTTCACCGGCCCCGGACGCCTCGCCATCCAGTCGATGTCCTTGCACTTCGGCACGGAGTAGCTTCTGCCCGAAATCGCCCTTGGTTGGCATTCGCCGGTGCGGTAGAATTCTCTCCCCAAGGGCGGTTAGCTCAGTGGTAGAGCACTTCGTTCACACCGAAGGGGTCACAGGTTCAAATCCTGTACCGCCCACCAACCGGTTACATGGTGGCGCTGGATTATGATTGGCTCGAAACAAGCCTCTTTGGGCTCTTGAACTCATATTGCGCCGTGTACGCCTCGTAAATCGCTGCGTAAAGCAAATAGTACAGGACCACGAATCCGAGAGCCTCTCGACTGGCCAGCCTACCGAACGCCGAACCTATGCCCTGCGGGTTCGTGAGAAGGTCCCAGCTGTTAAGCCGCAAGAACCGTCCGAAATACACTCCCACCGAGACCAAGACCAGAATGCCGTGCGCGGCAGCCGCGCTCCGGAGCTTGCCGATGGAACCGGCAAGCAGGACCTGAAATTCTCGGAGACTGATGAGGCCGAGCGTCACGCAAACCCAGATGTAGGCTACGAGCAGAGCGACGTCGTACCACTTGCTGATGCCCCATGCGCCTTGCAGATGCGCCAGATCGGTCACAACGTAAAACGCATTCGGCAGGAAAAGAAGCCAGGGCGTAAAGATGAGCCAAAAGCGAGCCACGAAACCAACCTTGGGCAGCCACTTGCCAAGGACGTACGGAACCCACGCGAGCACCAGATTCCAAAGCATGTAGGCAAACTGCGCATTCGGCGCAAGGGCTAGCCTTGCCAACGTCACCGCTACACAGTAGCCTGAAGCGATCAGCAGCCCCGTGGTGGCGCCTCTTGTCTTCACTTTTGCTTCCTCATGTTGGATTCAACACCGTTGAACTGCGGTTTGATCCATAGCCTCGGCGGTGCCTAGCATCGACGGACGCCTTCGTGTAAAGTGGCTCAAGCCACGGGAGCATTGGTGAATTCGTCACAGAATGTCAAATTGCCGCCAGCCGAAGCCGTAACTTGCGCCTCAAACTACTCTAAGATGTCCGATCCGCTTAGATTCGAAACCGCCCGCCTGATCCTAAGGCCGTGGGACCCAGCTGTCGATCTTGAAGATGCATTTCGAATTTACAGCGACCCCGAAGTATTGAAATACATTGGCGGTGAGGAGCGGCGCGTCAAGAGCCTGGATCAACTAAGAGATCGAATGGGCTCAATCATGAAAGTTGGGGAAGACGGCCTTGGCCGATGGGCCATCGAGGTCAAATCGGATCGCCGCGTTCAGGGCACCATCATTTTGCAGCACATTCAAAAAGGATTCGGAGAGGCATTCGAAGACGTTGAGATCGGCTGGCACTTGGGCCGCGAGGCTTGGGGAAAAGGCTATGCCAGCGAAGCTGCCAAGACGCTGCTGCGGCACGGATTTGAGACCCTCGGCCTTGCCGAGATCGTGGCAGTGCTTGCGAAAGAGAACGAGGCGAGCGCCAGAGTGGCACAGCGAATAGGCTTGAAGAGGATCGGGGAAACGGATCGCTACTACGACCAACTGCTTGAGGTTTACAAACTCACCCAACCCGAGTTTCGAGCTCTGCAATCCGCAATATCCTAAAAGTGTTCCGATGGGCTCCTAGCCCGCAGATGCTCGCTGGTTCAGCTCCCGCAGCATAGACCTCCAGCTCATCGGCATGACGGGGAAGGTGGAGACCTTCACGGGCAAAGACTGGGGCCAGAATCGGCAGCCATTCCTTTGACCTCAGTCAAGCGTGCGCCAAGACTACTCGTAGGATGATGGGTCCGCGATTGCCATACCGCGCCGAAATGCAAGCCATGTCTCCTTAGCAAATCGCCTGGCATGGTAACCACCGGCGAGATATGCCCTTCGATGCCTCACCCAGACAATCGGAAGCACCGCAGTCATCAAGCTGTACTGAAAGCAATTCCGAAGCAACCTCGCGAAGGCTCCGTGTTTCCGAGCGAAGATCGCTAGCCGTTCACATTGGAACCTAACATGCTCGGCTTCATCCTTCAAGATTTGATCACAAATCGCTCTCAACACAGACGAGTTAGTTGCATCACGCAGGGCGTCGTAGTAGACCTGCGCCACTATCTCGGCGCAAAGTAAGACCCTTATCGAGAGTTCTAGGCCGGCCATTCGCCGCACTCTCCGGAACAAGGCATCGGTCCAAGACTTGCTGATAAGACCAATCCCATTGAGCTTCAAGAAATCGGCAAGGTTGCTCGCATGTCGCTGCTCTTCCTTAGTGAATAACCGGATTGCCTCAGGGTAGTCACGATCGCCAGTCTTCTCAGCCCATTCTTTCGCGCAGCGTTGGAGATGCAACCCTTCGGAACTTTCGCCTAGCTGAAAATCCTGGACGGAAGCGGCGATACTCGCTCTCTCTTCAGTTGAAAGTTCCCCACCTCGCTCCCAGGGAATGACGCCAAGGTTCTTCGCATTGCTCTCGTAATAGGTAACCCAGGCAGCCGAATCCCAGACGGTTCGCCCAACTGGCTGACAGAATGTTGATATAACTTGCGCGCGTGCCATATACGGTGCATAACAACCATGGCTCTCACTGTGTGCCCGCGTCTGACGACACGATGTAGACAATGGAGAATTCTTATATCCATCGTTAGCCGAAAAGCCCGTTTTCAAGAATCGCGCACCAGATGTCTGTAGGACCAGGCGGCTTAGCATGTAAACCTAATTGCATGAGCCCAAAACAATTGCTGTGCGCGATGACAATCCTCGCGGCCGGATGCTCCTCAATCGGAGAAGACCGCCGCGTCCAAACATATCCCCTTGATTCCCTCAAAGACCTCAAACTCATCGCCATGACCGGGAAGGTGGAGACCTTTAAGGGCAAGACCGCAGTCAGAATCGGCAACCACACCTTCGATCTTGGCCACCTCGCCGTCGTGAACGGCGCGCATCTGCGCAATGGCACCATCGATGTCGATATCGCCTCCCAGCCGAATCCGGGAGCGCCGATTGGCGTCGACGGCTTTGCCGGTGTTTTCTTCCGCGCGGTGAATGACGAAAACGTGTTCGGCGGCTTTTCTAGCTACGAATACTTCTACCTCCGCGCAACCGATGGCCGCGCGAAGGATAAAGAGACTGCGGGGCATGTGGTGCAATACGCCTCGTTCCCAAAGTTTCCTTGGTTTTGGCTGCGCCAACAGTGGCCGGGCAAGTACGAGGCTCATGCCAACGGGGTGGATGTCGCGGTGTGGACGCACATGAAGATTCAGATTCACGAACGCCAGGCGAAGTTCTTCGTTGGCGACATGAAGGAGCCATGCCTCGTCGTCAACGACCTTAAGCAAGAGCCGACGGATGGCCCGGTTGGGTTCTGGGTCGGCACCGACTCAGAAGCCTGGTTTGCGAATTTGGTGATTACGCCGGAGTAAATCCCACACGGCCAAGAAAGACCTTTCATTTCGTGCGCAAGACGCAAATTGCCGCCATCGGCGCAACCAAGCCACAAGGTCTTAAAACGAACCTAGAGCACAACCCTCAAATTCAAATGGATGCGCTGCCAGGGTCCTGGGCCGCTGTTACCAATGGCGAGCAAAATGCCTTCCAACAGTTATGCTGAGTCTGCTGCTCCTAACCGCCACGCTGCAAAGCCCAGAGGTTATCCACGCCACCATCGACGGCGTTGACCGACGCGCAACCATCTTCGCCCCCACCGTGCCGAGCGCCAATCCGCCGGTCGTCTTTGCCTTCCACGGCCACGGAGGCTCCGATGAATCTGCCGCCCAGCGCATGAACATCCAGGCCGCCTGGCCACAGGCGGTAGTGGTGTACCTTTGCGGCCTCCCCATCGCCAGCGCGGGCGATCCCACTGGGCAAGCCAAAGGCTGGCTAGTCGAGCGAAGCGAAACCAACCGGGACGTGAAGCTATTTGATGCGGTTTATGCCCGCGTGATGCCCGAATATCACTGCGACAAGCGCAAGGCATTCGCGATGGGATTCTCGATGGGCGCGATGTTCGTTTACCCGCTCTGGAGTCTGCGGGGTGACAAATTTGCCGCCTGTGCATCCATTGAAGGCTGCCTGCTGGAGAGCATGCCACTAAGCCCGAAGCCGTTCTTCATGACGATCGGCGATAAGGACAATATCGTGCCCACCGAGATTCAGTACGACACGCTGAAGACCGTGAAACAAGCGAACGGCGCGTCAAGTACAAGCCAACCGTTTGCTGAAAAGGGCAACCTGTTTACCGGCAAAGCGCCCACCGTTCTGTGGACCTATGAAGGTGGGCACTCCTATCCTCCGGAGTGCATTCCCGCCATGGTTCAATTCTTCCGGCAGATCGCCGACCAGGTGGATAAGGGTCGGTAAGCATGTCCATCCTAACTGGAACGTTGAAAATTGCATATAACAAGTTCCGCCGGGGAACAAAAGCAGGCCGCATGAGATTGAAATACACGCTGAGCGTGCTCGCGGTCTTCTCGGCCGGATGCATGCTGGTTGGCGAGAATCACGACATGCAGAAATACCCCCTCGATTCACTTACTGGCCTTCAACTGATGGGCGTTACCGGCAGCGCCGAGACCTTTAAGGGCAAGGCCGCCGTGCGGATCGGCAACCATACCGAGGATCTCAGCCGCATCGCGCTCGTCACCGGCTCCCATCTGCGCAACGGGACAATTGAGGTTGATCTTGCAGCCCAGCCGATCAAGGGCGCCGACCCCAGCGTGCGCGGTTTCGCCGGGCTCATATTCCGCGCGGCGACCGACGACACTGTCCTTGGCGGCTTCTCTCGCTACGAGTATTTCTATCTGAGGGCCACAAATGGCCGCTCAACCGATCCCGAGCGGTCCGCGCATGTGGTGCAGTACGCCTCCTTCCCAAACTATCCTTGGGAGCGGCTGCGCAGCGAAGCGCCCGGCCGGTACGAGGCTCACTCCGCCGACGTGGATGTAGCGGTTTGGACGCACATGACGATCCAGGTGCACGACCGGATGGCCAAGTTCTTCATTGGCAGCGCGAAGGAGCCGTGCCTGGTGGTACACGACCTCAAGCAAGACCCCGCGGATGGCTCGGTCGGCCTCTGGCTCGGCCCCCAGTCGGAAGCTTGGTTTGCGAACTTGGTTGTCAAGCCCGAGTGATACACTGAGTGCAATGTTTTCCACCCATGTGGTTACTGGTGAGGGGTATCAATAGCATAGCGGTTGTTATGACAAACGCGTTGGATGTGGCTAAAGAAAACCTAACGCCATGATCCCGAAACGACCCATTCGTCTCTGAGCAATATCCGACCGTCGATAAGTTCAAGAATCCCTAAACTAAGCAATGCATTTAATGCACCTGCCATCTTTGCCTCGTCGAATCCCGTTACCTTTCTTTCCGCGGTCATGATTTGGCAGACCTCGAGCAGTCTTTCTTCGGGCAGTCCGAAGAATTCATCCCGATTGTTATATACTGCCGTGAATACGCAAGCTTCTGTCGATGTAAGAGTGACCCCTAGCGCAGTTACAAACCCATGGAGGGCTATGGAAAGACCGACAAATCCAAGAAACGTGGGAGAGGTGGCTGCTGAAAGACCAGTGAGTATCTTACCAAGTGCCAGTAGTGTCTTGCCCCAGTGTACGGTAAGCGTAAGTTTCTCCGCCCGGTAAGCCGTGACCTGACCCGTGAGGTCATTTACGGTCACAAGTTTCCTAAGCGTGGGTTCAGCTGCTGCTGAAAACACCTCGTTAGATGTACCGACATCTACAACTGCTGGTAGGGCCATTAATAATTCTCTAATCTCACGAGAAAACTGAGGAAGTGCAGCTTCAGCACCGACTTCCTCAAGAAGTGCCTCATAATAGGCGACCATTAGTGGCGGGTCTAGGACCACGTCCGCAGAGCAGGAGTCATCCACTTGGCACCAATTCCATCACACTAGTATTGTACTTCGGGAACAGCGCTTAACGCTCCCCACCAAATTGATTGGCTGCCACCCAGAAGGTGTGGGCTGATGCTCGTCAACCGGTAAGCAGGTTTTCGCTTCACCGGACGTACGCGCATCGTGGTAGATTAAGAAGACGATCGATTGGAGTCGGAATTCTTGCAGAAGATAGTAAATATACGTAGACACACGACACCTAATCCTGACATAATAGATGAATGCGAGAGTCACGCGCTTGAGACCAAATAGTCCCTGTCATACGTCAGCATTATTGATGTATGACAGGGAGTGTTAACTATGTTTGCAATTTCTGGATCAACGGATAATATAGCTGGACCCCTAGGATTCCTTGAGGCTGCATTTACGGCATCTGCCGCCGCTTCTGCGTTTGAAGGCATCGCTACGAAAGTGGGAAGCGCTAAGTGGGAAGGTTTAGATTCCTCGCTGACAGTTCTCAAAGCCTTCAAAGATTTGTTGCCAGTGCTGCTTTCAGCAAGTAGTCTCGACGACGTAAAACCACAGTACGTTGACACATTTCGCCTAATAGCTGTTGATTCGGCTCTAGCGAAGAGTAGTTCGGTCGAAATAACCTACACAACCATCGATCAAGTCGCTGTCCAGCTGAAAGAGGTCGATGCCGACCTTGAGAAATTGCTCAAAGGAGAAGGTGTCGGGGACTCTCGACTTCATTTCTTGACCGACTTTTCTTCAAGATTGGCAGAAAGTTTGTTGGATCAAGTCCCAGTGCCAAATGCCCCTGGCGATGCAAGGCGAGTCTAGCGCGTGCCGAGTACCTTAGCCGTTGCAACGGATATTCGGATTGGGGCAATTGAGGCGCAAGTACGCCGTATTAGACTTGGTGCTTCTCCACAAAGGGGCACTAAAGCTCTTCTCGACTTTATTGACCGACGACTCGTGCTTTGCAAATCTCAGCTCGCAGGTTCTACCGACGGTCAACTTCAGGTGAATTGCCGAGCGATTCTCCTATACTTATTTCGCTTAGTCCCTCTAGTCGGCATTGCCCAGCGGTCATCAAATATACGTATCGGCTTCGAAATGTATGAACCTCTAAGGGAACTATGCTGTACTCTAATCTCTAGCAATGCAAGGCTGAAGACAGATATTACTCCGAGCGTCGTGATTTCATCGGAATGGGACTACTCGCCCCTATATTTCCAACCAACTCAGTCATTACTTGAACTCGTTATCCTTGGTATTCCTGCGTGTGAAAGCGATAACGCACTGCTGTTTCCATTAATGGGCCACGAGGTCGGACATGTATTTTGGCAGAGGATTATCCTGTACGAGAGCCTCGACGGCTTGCCTTTTGCGGAGATAAAGATGCATATTACGGCGGCCCTTTACTCGATAGTTTCCAAGAACTGGAATTCAGTAGCTCCCGCGATTCTCGCAGACCAAGACATTTCTGTCCCGCTTACGTCGGATGAGATTGCGGAAAGCAAGACGCTTAGGAAGGCTCTCAGTCCCTTAGAGGCTATCGTTCAAGCACAGGCTGAGGAGACATTCTGCGATTTCCTTGGGATAAGACTATTCCCTTCTTCATACCTTGAAGCATTTACCCAGTACTTGGCCCCAGGCACTGAACCCGAGGCAAATCAACTATATCCATCCTGGTCATTGCGGATTCAGAATATGGTTTGTGCAGCTAACCATTACGACTTTTCCTCAATACCCCGGACTTTTTTAGACCACTTCGGCCCACTTGGCGCAACATCCGACCTTAGATTTACTAAGGAACCATTTCCACTCCGGCAACGGTCGGACTTTTCCTCCGACTTGCAATATATGTGCCACGTCGCTGAAGTAGTAGTCTCGACACTTTCGGAAACGCTCGCCCAGGCCGCAAATTTAGCATCCGAGAATGCTAAAATACCAATGCCAGATCAAGAAAATATCACAACTATTGAGAGAATGCTGAGAGCTGATGTACCTGGTTGTGGGAGCCTGTCGCTTGGTAATCTACTGGATGCGGCATGGCGTATTCACAGTGATTTGCTTGCAGATTTGGCGGCAATTAATCCGAACGCGGAGGATGCCCCACACCAAAGGTCGGTCGTCGAAAGCAAGGCTGCCGTTCTCAGAGAGGCCGTGCTGAAAAGTCTTGAAGTCTTGTCGCTAGAGAAACTGGCCGTCTAATGCTTACTCTTCTTGATCTGCAAAAAAGGCTTTGGAAAGGGGAACAAGATCTAAACCCAAATTGCGACCTAGCGATTGCGCCTTTCCCACGAATCGAAAAGGATGACCTGGGAAATGTCGGTCTGGATTTACACCTTGGCTCTTGGTTTGCTACGTTTCGTGAAACAGACATAACAAACCTCAAAGTAGGCCCAAGAACCGAGGAGGACCGGGTCGTTAAATCAACGTTTGTGCAGTTGGGGCACAGTATTATCTTACATCCGGGTCAATTCCTGTTAGGAATAACCTTAGAATGGTTAAGATTGCCGCACAACCTTGCTGCCCATGTCGTTGGGAAGTCTAGTTGGGGAAGAAGAGGGCTGATTATCGCGACGGCAACAGGTGTTCAGCCTGGGTTTAGTGGTTGTCTGACCTTAGAAATCGCAAATGTTGGAAGGACTCCCTTGGAATTACGGACTGCGGTCCCAATTTGCCAACTATTCTTCGAGGAAGTATCGATGCCTTCAGAGAGTAGAAGGAGCACATTTAGTGGCTCGCGCAAACCAAGCGTCGGACCCGTGAAGGAAGATTGGCTTGGCAAAGCTATCAAAGGGCACCCTACCTTCGATCCTATTGCGGAAAGTGCTCCAAATGATGACTAAGTTACGTGAAGGATAGCGCGACCGTGTTAGCTACCCGGATTTCTTGTTGTAGCTGCCCCTTTAATAGATCTCGTAGCCTGTTAGGAAACGAAATCCCCACATCTCCACTTGTCTCATCACATACTAGCAATCAACCGCGATGCCCGCGCAGACCAGCCCCGCCTTGAAAGTCGGAATCGTGATCGCCATACTCCACGCCGTGCTAGCCGCGATCATCGTCAGCCTCGGCTACGGGTTCCACCGCGACGAGATGTACTACCTGCAGTGCGGGGAGCACCTGAGCCTGGGCTATGTGGACCACCCGTTCCTCGTGCCCTGCCTGATCACCTGGTGAAGCGTCTGCGCCACTTTGAGTGGCTCACCAAGTGAGGTTACGGCGCTGCCAGGTATCGGCGATCCACTCGTCTGCGTTTAGCTTGTGATACAGGTCGATCATCTCCGCCACGCCATCACCGATCGGCACCCGCATCGGCGTCTTCGGGTCCTCGATCGCGCCAATGATCGCCTCTGCCACCATAGTCGGGGTTGAGAACTTATACGCCATCGGGGTCGCGCGCATTTGATCTCTTAGCCCCATGTAAAGGCTGGTTTCGTTCTTCATCGTCTCCGGCCACTCCACGACGATTTCGGTTTCCACGTTGCCCGGCTGAACGGAAACGCACCGAATGCCAAAGTGCCTGGCCTCCATCTGCATGGCGTGGGTGGCGGCTTCAAGAGCCCACTTGGAAGCCTGATACGGCCCACCAAACGGCGTCACGATTTCGCCGCTTATGCTGCTGACCTGCACGATGACGCCGGAGTTCTGCTGGCGCATTATGGGCAGCGCCGCCCGGCACACTCGCAGTACGCCATAAAAATTGGTTTCAAACACCCGCTTGATCGCCTCTTCGGTGGTCTCCTCCATCGGCCCGAACAGCCCATAGCCCGCGTTGTTCACGACCGCATCCAGCCTGCCTTCCTGCTCATGGATCGTCTTAACCGCTCGAACCACGCTGGCTTCATCGCACACGTCCAGTTCGATGACCTTGCAGGTCGCGGCAAGGGCGTCGGCATGCTCTTTGTTCTTGCCTTGCGGATCGCGCATCGAGGCGTAAACGGTGTGCCCCTTAGCGGCAAGGAGTTCAACAGTGGTTCGGCCGATGCCGCGGGAGGATCCGGTAACAAGGCAAACAAGACTCATAGGATAGATCTACGCCAGCAGTTGGACTGACGGTTTGGATTAATGACTTCCCTTCCCCGAAAACCCAGTTTGGGCACAGAATGTTGGGTTGCCAGCTCTAGAAAAGCCCGCCGTCTCGATCGATGCGATAGCTGGTGTTCTTCTTGTCTTCGTTGAACCCCAGCTTCAGGACCAGCCATGTCGAATAAAGGCCGGTGGTGTGCCTGGGGCCCGTCAGCGTTCCGTTCGGGTTAACGGTGTATCCCATGCCGGTCAGCTTCTGCTGGAGCGCATCTTGATCGGTGTGGTTGGCGACTTCCGTCTTCAGCATCGAGTCCATCTGGCTCATGTCGCTGCCGACCATGGCAAGCGGCACCCCCACAAGGATTAAGATCAAGACAACGAGGCCGATAGAGCCGTAGATGATTCCTTTCTTCAAGTTCAAGTCCCCTTCTTGCGCCAACGATACCTAGTGTTTGATGCTGCCGGCAGGGAGGAAGTTACTCCGGTGCATGGACAGAGCTTCACAATGCCCGAACGCTAACAAGCCTCTAGGCGTCGACATTCTCAAGTTCGCTCGCTTGCTGCTCTAGCTTTGCGGCTTCCTCTTCATCCCCTCGTGCCCTTGCGATCTTGGCGAGAAACGAGTAGCACTGCCCTTCCATCGAGATACTTCCGACCGCCCTTGCGTCCTCGAGCGCCCGCATCATCTCGGGTTGGAGCGCCAACAACTCCTTGGGCGTGGTTGCCTGGTACATGGCAAGCATCGACGCCTTTGCGGCCCAACTGCGACGGCCGATCTCGCGATAAATCCGCGCGGATTCCAGCGCGCTTGCTATCTTCTCCTTCTTGCTCTTACCTTGGATCGCAAGGGAGAAGAGGGTGTCGGCGATTCCGTCGAGGTCGCCGCCTTCTTTGAACAATTCTAGGGCTTGAAGCGAGAGGCTTCGCGCCGCTTTCTTGTCGGCAAAAACAACCTTACGCCCGCGGGCGGCAAGGGCTCGCGCAAGCTGTAAATTGTCGCCGATCTCCCGCGCCATCGCCTCCGCTTCGTCCAGCATTGGGCCCGCTGTGGCTTGCGAGGCACATGCAGTGGCCCGGATCAGCGCCGAGATTTGGCCGTGCTTATCGTCGAGCTTGCGGTAAAGCGCCAGCGCTTTCAGCGCGTACAGATGTGAAAGCGCAAATGGCTCCTCACCCTCTTCCACTGGCGCCCACTTCACGAGGTTAGAAAGATCGAGGAGGATTTTGGCGGCCGTGGCATCATCGCCCGTTTCCCGGGCTGAGGCTAGTGCTGCCCGAGCTTCGCGCAGACCCTCGGTCGTTCGCGAGTATAGCTGCTTCACTTAGACCGCCATGCGGTCGATCCTTGCCCTTGGATTAGGCTCTAATGGTGTTTCTTCAAGAAACAGTTGAATCGCCTCGCGGATATTCGACCTAGCTTCCTCCTCGGTTGCCCCAGCCGAAACGCATCCAGGCAATTCAGGACACCAGACTGCGTATTCGCCCGTCTCAGTGTCTTGCTCAAGAACGATTCGCCAAGTCATATCGCTATTATAGAGAGGAGGACTCGCTGCAAACACTTTACTTATTCTTGCTTCGACTGAGGTTGTAGTACGTCCAACTCTCCTTTACCCGCTTGTAAAACTGGGGATTTTGACCGTAATTGATCGTATAGTCCACGAAGAAATCTGCAAAGTCACACAAAACGTCCCAATCGGCATCAATCCTGGGCGCCAGCACCTCGCCTCTCTTGTGCCAACTCCAACTTGCTCCGAAAAGGTTGACGATTACTGATCCCACATATAGCAGGAGCAAACCAAAAATCCTCGCATGCTCGGGTTTGTCACCGTCAAAGTAGCGCAAACCGATGTGCGCAGCATACTTGTCGAGAAGCTTGAGGCTGTTCAGACTATAATTCAGCTTCAAAACGTCCACTGCGATCAGATCTGCTACCTCTTGTCGAATCCGCTCTGAACCTTCTTCCCCAATATCGGACTCCCGAAAAAACTGGTGAAGAATATCCACTCCTCCGGGGTGTTGCTTGAGGTACTCAGCCTCTGCTTTCCAAATCGACTGCAACTCCCGCAGTGCCTCAATGCTCTCATGAACGCAAACCCATGGCCGCACCTTCCGCTGACGCTCGATGATAATGACTCTCCCGTCCTTTAGCTCATAGCATTCGAAATTACGGTCCGGCAACGCATTCTTGTACTCGTCTTCGAGCCCAGTTAGTCTGGGCGCCTGATCAGCAGCGGCAAGGGTCTTCGCCTGCTTGAGTGTAAGTCTCTTGAAAAATGGATGGGGCTTCATCATGGCGGGACACTTCGCAATCTAATTGCACGACTGCCGATCGTAGTTCCGAACCGACATCGCCGACATCGCGCGAAACCCCAGCCGCTGATAGAACGGCTGCACGTTCTCATCGCAAACCAAGTCGATCATATACAGCGACCGCAGGCGATCCACCATCAGTCGCACTAGGGTTGAACCGATGTCCGCCCCTCGATACGGCACTAAGACCTCCAGGTACGGAATGAAGGCGCAGGAGACGCCATCCGAAATCGCGGTGATAAACCCAACCACCTTCCCCGTACCTGAATCGAGCGCGAGAACCACAGCAAAGCTGCCGCGGAGAATTCGCAAGTGGTCGGCAGCAGAAGGCGGGTTGGGCCAGCCTTCAAAGAACCCGCCGTCAAGCTGATCGGCGGCAATCGCCGCTGCGTCGAAGCTGTACTCGATCACGCCTGGATTCTACCGAGGCCGCCTAGCTTGGCCCAAATACAACCCGATGCCGAGCGGTGTCTAGCACAAAGGCGCCGTTGCGGAAGCTCCAAACATCATTCAGCTTCACTGCAGGACCAAGGTCAATCGCCATCTGTTTCAGCAAATTTTCTTCCTCGGAAGGGTCCACTTCAATGCTTGCTTCCGCAAGCACTCCCCCGCGAAAGACAAGCGCCGCGGACCGCTTCTTACCCAAGAACAGAAGTTCCTTAGCAGAAGCATGGACTTCGCCAGGACCCGCGGGCGCCTCACTCCAACCCATCGAAACAGCCGCTGCCCTCACCTTCTCAATCGGCGCGCCAAACTCGAATAGGCTGGGCCGAAACTCTGCAACCAGGATGTCCCGCATGCGCGGGATATCGAAGTTGCCGGAGTCGACCTCGATCGCCCGGCGGTATGCGGCCAGCGCCTCCTCCTTCTTGCCCAGCGAGTAGAGGGCGTTGCCCAAGTTATCCCAAGAGCGCCAAGCATAAGGTCGCATCTCGGAAAGCACACGGTAAACCTCGGCCGCATCGGCATACCGCTTCGCAGACTCCAGTGCCTCGCCCGCATGGATCATGTCAAATTCAGCGGGATCAGAAAACCATGGCACCGAAGAGAACCGCTTCTTCCTCTCCTCATAAGCCTTGCGCATGGCCGGACCGCCATCGGTAACCGCGATAATCGGCAGGCTTCGCATCTCACGGCCTTCCAGGATCGAATCCACCGCCGGGTCCTTGCCCGCCTGCCACTCAGCAAAGGTGATGGGGGTCGGAACATCGATCGGCGTGTACATGCTTAGGTCAGTCGAGTCGGCAAGATCATGCCGCACGGTGGAAACGTGAAGCGTCATGCCAGTGCGCGGAAAATCAAACTCTTTATTGTCGCCAAAAGAGTTCAGCCCTGCGCCAGCCGGTTCGCCCAGATAGCTCGCCGTCGTATGCCCACGGAACACTCCCAGGGCAAGAATCGCCGCGCTGATCGTGCGGCCAGAAGTCAGCACGTAAAGCTCCTTCCAAGGCGGCGCATCGGAACGCTTTACGAACTCGGCGATCATGCGATTCACCACGCTCCCATCACCACCGGTGTTTCGGCGCATGTCCACGATAAGGCGTCGCGGGCGCTGCTTATCTACCTCTGCCATCGCCCGTTTCCAGAAATCGAGGAAGGATTCTGTGGGCCCATCGCCAATGTATGGAAGCTGAATGTAGTAGGCGTCCTTCTCGGGGATCGAGATGCCCGAATGAGACCGCAGTAGCGCGAAGTGTGGTGGGCGGGATTTATCGAGGGTTCTAAAGGCGTTTGTGGACAGCCCTTTGTAAGCGCTTACCCAATCGTCAAAACCCCCGATTGGCGTGCCGTACATCTCGCCTCTCCACACCCAATCCCAAGTAGAGGCGTCCAATCCGTATGAAGGTGAGTCGCTTCGGGCAGGATGCAAGGTTACGGCTTCAATTGCTCCCGATTGCCTTCGCAGCTTGAGGGTGAGATCGCCACTCGCCGCGGCGTAGCCCAAGCTCTTCATGATGGAAGAGCAGTGCAGCGGGCCAAGCTGATACTTAGCCCAACAGGGGTTATCCGCGCCGCAGATGGAGCGAACTTCTGCCAGGACCTCATCGACCGAATGTCCCCCGATTTCCAGAACCTGCGCACCAGCCAAAGAGGCAACCGACTTATGGGCGCTCGTGATGTAAAGGCCATCGTCGAACGGGAAGAAGCGAACTGGATAGAACTGGGCAAACAGAGGGTTTGCAGGTTCAAGCTGAGTGTGAGCGTCCTGAAGGCTTGCTACGAGCCGAGCGGTCCGAATGAACCTCTGCTCTTGCGTAAGCACGGGCAGATCCTTGATCAGCGAATCGACGTTTCGCAGGAACGTGGTTCGGCCCATCTTGCCAAATGGATCCGGGTGAGTCAGCGTCAGGTCGTCAACGACCTTTTGAATATCCAGCCTCCAATCCTCAACCGTCGGAATCTGGGCGGTGGTTCTGCCGGCCAACCCGAGGGCAAGGACACAGGCAGTGAATGCAACGATAGCGCGCGACATAGCCCTAGTATCTTCAATCCGGCGTCGCGCGGATTGTAAAAATCTAAGCTAAGTTCGGGCGAGCAAGAAGCGCGCTGAATTTGGAAGGCGCAACGCCTAGCTTGCCACGGAATTCCTTCACCAAATGGCTCTGGTCGAAATAGCCAGCGTCTTGAGCGATTTCCCCAAGCCGCCTCGAAGACGTCATCGCCGCCATCGCGGATTCCAAACGGCGCTGAGATCGGAAGGCGGTCGGTGAGCAGCCGTAAGCCTCGCGGAAAGCCCGGCACAGATGGAACGGATGAATTCCCACTTCCTTTGCCACATCGCGAATCGCCATTGTCGGCGCTTCATCAAGGATCTCTTTCGCACGCTTTAGCCAGCCAGTGCTAGGCTGCTCTCGAGGGCCCACCGCAAACTGGGCGAGCAATTCCATTACCGCAACATCGATCTCTGCCGGACCCAGCCCTTGAGCGCAGACGGCAAGCAGTCGATTCCAAGCCCTGCGGACGCCTGCATCCACAACTGCGATGGGCACGGTTGGGGCGCGCCATTCCGCCAAGGCGTCCGCCAGGCTGTCGTCAATGCTGAGCGAAACAAAGGAAGCCGGTCCCTTGCGAAATTGATCCCGATGAAACACCTGCGCCGGGTTGTAGATGAGCTGAACGTCGCGCCCTGCATCCGCTCTCTCCGCTTCCGAGAAATACTCGCCGCCGATGGCAAACATGAAGTGTGCGTTTGAATGCCCATGAGATGGCAACCGGCTTGGCTGCGGCCCAACCGGATAGGCTCCGATCGAAAAGGGGCCTGCCGTCACCCTGAGGGTCTCGGACCCGATAAACGCTCCGTGCCCAAGTACCGTCGGGATTCCCACCGGCTTAGTGTACGGCAGGTCCAAGTTCCTTAATGGGCCCTTGAACCTGCCTTGAACTCAATTGCCCGGCTGCGCGAACATCGAATCGTCCACATCCACGTCCGGAGTGGCGCTCGTGAACTTGTACGTAGTGACTTCACCTTCCTCGTTCGTCGCAGTGATCTTGAATGGAATGAGGACGGCGCCAACCTTGCGGTAGTCGTCGTAATCGACGAAGGTTGGAATCGGGCCTAGCGGCGACTCTGTGTAAGTAGCGACTCGAAGGAGGAGGCCCGTCTTCTCTTCAAAGTAGAGCTCTTCTTGAACGTGGTCAGTGGGGATGCTTCCGCGAGCAACAAGGCAGCTCTTGCCGTCGACGGTTTCCCTACCGCTGATCGTCAGCTTCTCGTAGCGCGCAAAGCTCTCCTGAGTTCGGAATGTTCGTCCAGCGCGAGCTACCTGAACGGCGTTATCACCCCACATCGGGAACGCATGGCCGCTGAAGGATGCCCACGCCACCGTCCCGTTGTATCCGGTGATGATCTCGCCAAACTTGGCGCGGAACTTATTGGGCGCGGCTTGCACTACCTCGCACGTGGCGGTGCCCTTCTCATCGGTTCGGGTTCCGGTTAGCTGAAGCGATTTGAAATCCCCACCTACCAGGCTGGCGTATCGGCCGATCAGGTTGCCCGGTGTAACGCTGGTTTCGATGCGCTTGTGGCGAGGGTTCAAACCTTCAATCGCTGGCAATCGCGAAGGCTCGTTGTGGCCGTTGTGGCAGCTATTGCAAGTAACACGCTGCTTGCCTTCAAAGTAAGTCTTATTGATCCCGTTCGTCATCTCAATCATCTCACGGGCGGTCTGCTTTTCCTTCTTGTTGTCGCCGGCAAAGTTCTGCTCTTCGTGGCAGAAGGTGCACTTCACCTTGAGCGAAGACGACATGTAGCGCATGGCAGGCATTAAGTCTCTTGCTGGAGCGCCCTTAAAGGTCGATATGTTCTTGAACACCTTCTCGGCGGGCTGATCTTCTTGAACAAATGCGGTCGCGCTGCCAAGTACGGCAAGGGAGGCGATGAGAATAGATACTTTAGCCAACATAAGGAATGGTCTCCGGATGGAGACCATTATGCCGTCAGAAGTCAATCACCCGTTGGGACTATTCCAGCGTTTTCCACCATCAGGATCACCGTGCGCTGAGGCGCACGTGTGCGATGCACGACCCCTTTTGGAACCACGAACCCCTCGCCCGGTTTCAGAGAAACCGTCCGGTCTTCCAGATCAACAAGCAACTCCCCGCTCAACGTGAAGAAGAACTCATCATCGTCATCGTGCTTATGCCAATGGTATTCCCCTTCAACCACCGCCCCGCGCACCACCGAGTCGTTCACTTTGCACAGCGTCTGGTTGAACCACTTGAACGTGCACTCATCGGCCATCTTATTTACATCGATGAGCTCCAGCGGCTGGTAGAGGATGTTCAGGCGGGTTTCGTAAGGATAGTCGGGCATGAAGTCACTATATCTCCCGATCTCATCCTCTCATCACACAGCGACTAACACGCAATGGTGGCAATTGTCAGCGCTTAACGATCCTTGGGTTCGTACGCAATCACAGTGCATTTGCTGGGAATAGCCGCTAAAATGGAAGAGTCGGATTGCACCCAAAAGGCGATCTGAGGAGGATTAGGAATGTTGAGTATCAAACAAATGAGCGTTGGCGCGGTCGCGGCATTAGGGACCGTTAGCCTTGCTTCAAGCCATAAGGCAGCAGGAATGTTTCACTACGTGGGGATGTATGTGGAAGGCTGCAGCTGCTCCGCACCGTGCCCTTGTGAGCTGACCGGCGTATCTATGGGATGCGAAGGCGTTGGCTTCTTCCAGGCAAAAGCAGGCTCCAGCTATATGGGCCACTCCTTCGCAGGAGCAAGAATGGCCTACGCAACTTCGCCCGGCAAGTATGTGGTCATCTACATCGATGCGCCTTCGGCTAAGGAGCGTCAGGCGATGGAGGGCTTTGCCCGCGCGGCGCTTGGCGGCTTTGGCAAGATCGAAGCGGTGAAGGACGCCAAGATCGCCATCGCAGGTTCCGGTGGCAACTACATGGCGTCGATTGACGGTGGCAACATCTGCACCTTCAGCAGCAAGATGATGAAGGGCGGCAATAACAAAGGGCCGATGGTCTATTCAAACATTCACGATCCGGTTCACCCGATCGTGATGCAAGGGACCACCACCTCGTGTAAGTTCAGCGACGGTGAGCACAAGTTCGATCTGAAGGATTCGAACGCCTATTACAACCCGTCGATGCACTCGAACGGCAAGATCTAAGCCCACAAAAACCAGAAACGCCACCCGCAATTCCTAAATGGAATGGGTGGCATTTCTTTTGCCTAATTAAGCTTTACAGCTTAGCGGCGGCCAAAGCGCTGGAACGGCTTGCGGCCGCGAGACCTTCCGCCTCCGTGCTGCTGGGCGGGCGCTTGTGGCCTGTCCAGAGTAAGGACGGAATCCTTGGAAACCGGAAGCTGAGTCTTAAGCAGCCTTTCGATGTCCTTTACGTCTCGGTGCTGATCCGGCGTTGCGAAGGTAACCGCGCGTCCGCTGGCGCCTGCACGGCCGGTTCGGCCGATTCGGTGCACGTAATCCTCAGGGTTCTCCGGGATGTCGTAGTTCACCACCATGGCGATGTCCTTAACGTCGATTCCTCGCGAAGTGATGTCGGTTGCGACCAACACGCGATACTCGCCGGTTTTGAAACCGTGAAGAGCAGCCCTGCGCTGAGCAAGCGTTCGATCCGAGTGAATCTCCGCTGCGGAGTGGCCGTTGAAGCGAACCGCGCTGGCAAGCTTCCGCGCGCCGTGCCGGGTTCGGGTGAAGACGAGGACTGCGCCGTTGTTCTTCTGAAGAATCGTCTGCAGAAGGTCGCTTTTGCCTTCCTTCTCGACCACGTAAAGCTCTTGCTCCACGTTGTCAGGGGTCGTTCCGGCTCGGCTGAGCTCCACTCGCATCGGATCTCGCAGATAGTCTTCCGCAAGGTCCGCGATCTCGCCCGGCATGGTAGCCGAGAAGAGCAGCGTCTGGCGGTCATTTGGCGTGGCGCCTAGAATGCGGCGGATAGCGGGGGCAAAGCCCATATCCAGCATTCGGTCGGCTTCGTCAAGGACGGCAATCTGAACGTTGTCCAGCTTGACCGTGCCCTGGTTCATGTGGTCCATGAGCCTTCCGGGGGTGGCGATGATGAATTGCGGCCTAGAGCGCAACTGCGATAGCTGCCTGCCCATCGGCATTCCGCCGATGAGACAAACCGTGCGAACCTGGAACTTGCGAAGAGTGTCTTCGATTTGCAGGGCGAGCTCACGGGTAGGAGCGATAATTAGGCCGACCTTGCCCTGTTGTAGGTTGGCAAGCATTGGTAGACCAAAAGCGAGCGTTTTACCGGTGCCGGTTTGAGCAATTCCCACGAGGTCGCGACCTGTGAGCGCAATCGGAATTGCCTGTGCCTGGATCGGGGTTGGGGTTGTAAACCCCATTCGGTTTAAAGTCGACTGAAGGTGTTGGGGGATGTCGAAGGCGGCGAAGCCGCTGGTTTGAGATATTTCTGGCATAAAAAAGGCCGGAGCCGATATCTTCGATCCCGGATGCATCTATTGTTGCATTTCCAACCGACAAATATCTACGTTTCCGGGCCATTGAGGTTCAAGCGAAGGCGCCTAACTCAAAGATTCAGGTTGCGAAAGCAATCTATTGTCACGTTCTTATCCCGGAACGACAAAGAGTTCTCAGGAGAATCAGCAGTTTAAAGATATGCGCTGATCACACAGAACCTATGAACATTCGATCTTTGCGTTCTCTGACTCTTGCCGTGCTGGTGGCCGCTACAACGGTTGCCCACGCTTCGATTACCAGCTATAGCGACTTTTGCAGTGGGCAGAGCATTCTTTACACTTCAAATTCGGGTTACTTCGACCTGAATTCCTTTAACGCGACAAACCCCTTTTCATGGTCCGACACCGGTAGCCAGTATGAAAACGGCTACAGCCTTTTTGGGTACGGCTCATATTCTTCGACATTGGCTGCTTCATCGACAAGTCTGGATCTTGTCGGCAGGGTGTACGATTATCTCGAAGCCGACAACTATTTCACGTACAGTGGAGGCTACAGTTACGGCTCCATCTACAAGCAAGGTGGCTTTAACTTCACCCTAGATAATGCGGGAGTTGTCAATCTTAGCCAAACCACCTACGGCGCAAACCAATCAGGCGGTGGGTACACGACCTGCTATTCCTTCCTGTACCTGGACGGAACCTATTACACCTATACGCCGGGCACCGTTTCCTTCACGGTGAATGTCTCGGCCGGGAGTCACGTCGCGTTCTTCTATTCTGGTGTTTCGGCATCAAACACGGGATACGCTTACAACAGCCAGTTCTCGTATAACAACGCAAACTACGAACTCCGAGTCGATTCGCAGCCCGTACCTGAACCCACCTCGATGGCTGTCCTCGCTCTTGGTGCGATCGGAGTAATTCGAAGACGACACAACCGCTCGGCTTAGAAAGTAGCCACCGACAAAATGCAGCCTTCCCGGTTTGCGGGAGGGCTGTCGTCTTCTTATACTCTTATCTCTTGAGCGCCGATGTAGTGCCAGAGCGGCTCGGGCACTACTATCTTCCCATCCGGCCGATAGAATGTTTCCAAGATCGCCGCGAACAGCCTCGGCGTCGCAAGACCGCTGCCGTTTAGCGTATGCACGAACTCCGGCTTCTCGCCCTGCCCGCGCCGGAAGCGGATGTTCGCCCGCCGCGCCTGGAACGACTCGAAGTTGGAGCAAGATGAAATTTCAAGATAGCGCCCCACGCCTGGGCACCAGACCTCGAGGTCGTAGCACTTGGCGTTTGTGAAGCTCATCTCGCCGCCGCACAGCAGCGTCACCCGGTAGTGAAGGCCAAGCGTCTGTAGCACCGATTCGGCATCCGCTACCAGCGCTTCTAGCTCGTTATAGCTATCTTCCGGCTTGGCAAACTTAACCAATTCCACCTTGTCGAACTGGTGCATGCGCTGGATGCCGCGCGTGTCCTTGCCCGCGGCCCCTGCCTCGCGCCGAAAACAACCGGAAAACGCCGCCAGCTTGATCGTAAGGTCCGCGCCATCCAAAATTTCCTCGCGGTAGAGGTTGGTCACCGGCACCTCGGCGGTCGGAATCAAGTACAAGTCGTCATCTGCGAGCTTATACAATTCCTCGCCAAACTTCGGCAGCTGCCCGGTGCCGATTAGCGCCGAAGGCAGCACCATGAACGGCGGATAGACCTCGCGGTAGCCGTTCTTCAGGGTCTGATGGTCAATCATGAAGTTGAAGAGCGCCCGCTGCAACCGCGCTCCCCAGCCGGTGTAAACAGCAAAGCCGCTGCCGGAAATCTTGCTCGCACGCGGGAGGTCGAGCATGCCAAGCTCGGTCGCCACGTCCCAGTGCGCCTTCGGCTCGAAGTCCAGCTTCGCGGGCTCTCCCCACGTGCGAACCACCTTGTTCTCGGCCTCGGTCAGCCCATCCGGCACCGATTCGTGCGGCGGATTCGGGACGTCAAGCTCTAATTCGTAAAGCGAGGCTTCCAGATCGCGCTGCTTTTGCTCGCCGTCCTGGACCTTCTCCTTGATCTCCTTCGTTTGGGCCTTGGCCTTCTCGGCTTCTTCCTTTTGGCCCTTCGCCATGAGTTCGCCAATCGACTTGCTGATCTTGTTCAGCTCCGCCTGATGAACCTCAAGTTCGCGCAGAAGGCGCGCCCGCTCCTCAAGCATCACGACGATCTCAGGAATCGGCGCCTTCAGCCCCTTGCGAGCAATTGCCTGCTCCAGAAGCTCGGGATTTTGGCGAATGAGGTTGCGATCTACCATGGAAGGAGTCCATTTTACCGGCCCCTCACCTTTCTCCAACTTGTATCATTAAGCGATGGCGATTATTGGGCTGGGATCAAACGTGGGCGATCGCCTGACCCATCTGCGCGAAGCCGTCTTGGAACTCAAGAAGCACGGTACGGTCCAGCGCCTTAGCTCGGCTTATGAAACCGCCCCGCTTTACGTGGAGGACCAAGGCTCCTTTCTGAATGCGGTGCTCCTCTATGAAACCGACTTGGGCCCACTAGAACTGCTAAAGCAGCTCAAGCAAATTGAAAGCGAAATCGGGCGGCAAAGCCGCCAGCGATACGGCCCGCGAGAGATTGATCTTGACCTGCTGGCCTACGGCCAGCTTCAGTACGCCTTCCACAATGGCTCCCAGGTCAGGCTGCAAGTTCCTCATCCGAAGATCGTCGAGCGAAGGTTTGTATTAGAGCCGCTTGCGGAAATCGCGCCGAGCGCGGAACTCCCGGGAATGGGAATCGTACTTGAACTCGTTAGTAGCATTGAAGTGCAGAATCAGCACGTCTCAAGGTTGCCAGATGCCATTCTATAAGTACAAAGCGGTCGATAGCGCGGGAACTGCCGTTGAAGGCACGCTACAGGCGCGCGACGCTCGCGAGGCATCCGAAGCGCTGAAGGCGAAGAATCTGCGGGTACGCATGCTAAGCGAAGCCAACTCCGCCGCGGCCAACGCGCAGCCGCCACGACCTGCCCCGGTTGCCCGCCCAACTACGAGGCCAGAGCCCATTATCCAAACCGCCGCCGCCCGGCCGCCAATTCCATCCGCGCGGCAAGTCATCAACGTCCCGGTAGCGCCCGCGCCGGTTGTCCACAACACAAGGCTGTTCACAGATAAGGACCTCTATATCCTTTTCACCCAGCTAAACACCTTGTCCACGTCTGGCATCAATGCCGTTCAGGCGTTCCAGGATGTCAGCACCAGGGTCCCAAGGAGCGACTACCGCGCCTCGCTGCAAGACATTGCCGCTCGCGCGGCGGAGGGACGATCCATCGCCTCCGTGATGGAGGAGTATCCGATGCTCTACCCGCCTCATGTGGTGGGCCTCGTTAGAGCTGGAGAAGTGGCGGGTTTCCTTCCTGATGCTTTCGCAACCATCTTTGAGCAGGCCGACGCCAACCGCAGATTCAAGCGCTGGTTCACCTGGCTTGGATGGATAGCCATCGCCTGTATTCTTTGCATCCCGCCGACCAAGATGCTAACGAATGCAACTCTCATCGCGTGGGACAAGCAGGAACAGGCGGGCGGCGCTTTTGGCTTCAGCGCTTGGCAGATACTTGGAGATGCAATCAAAGAAGAACTCGCAAGTGGGCTGCTGCCGAAGCAGTTACTTGGTATTGCCGCGGTTATCCTCTTCATCCTTTGGTACAACCGCTCGATGGCGTTGCGGCCACTTCGGCATAAGCTGGCGCTCTATACGCCTGGAGTCGCCCGGAGGGCAAAATTCGAATCGCTTGGGTTCTTTAGCTACGCGCTTGGCATGGTCAGCAAGGCGGGCATTCCCCCGCAGCGGGCCTGGGAAATGGCGACCGCCAGCATGCCCAACCTAAGCGTGCGTGACAGGATGGAGACAAGCGCGAAGACGATGACCGAGAGCACGAAGCTAAGCGACGTGCTGTATCGCAGCCGTGCGATTCCCAAGGAATTTGCGCCGATGGTGCAAACCGGGGAGATGACAGGCGACGTTGCTGGCCAATTATTAGAGATATCGCGCTCGCAGATGGAGGAGTATCGGCTTCAGGACAAGGCCTCCAAGGTGCGCGTGGGATGCTGGATGTTCCTTGTCATGGCGATCACAAGCATGGCCATCATCGGCATATTCTACGGCGACTTCATGATGAGGCTGATGCAGAAGATTTTGAAAACGGACTGACTAAATGCCAACGTTTGAATACGAAGCCGTCTCCGCAGATGGAAAGCGAGAAAAAGGAAACGTCATCGGGCAAAGCCTTGATCAGGCGCTGGAAAGCCTTACCGCGCGCGGTCTGACGGTGGAGCACATCGGGCAGGCGGTCAGCCACGGCGATCCCCTCGCGGGCTTTACCGATTTCGAGCCGGTGGTGCCCGCTTATCAGCCCACTTATGCTCCGGTCGAAGTTGCAAGGCAAGAGGTTCCCGCCTACCAGCCGGTCACGTCCTTTCCTGAACAGCCGGCGCAGCAAGAAGGACCGCCACTCGGCCCGCGCTCTGCGCTTCAAACCCAAGTTGTTGGGCGAATTGTCAGTGGCGTCGATCTGAGCCACCAGGAAATGTTCTTCCGCCAGTTCGCGGCGATGGAAAAGGCAGGCGTGCCGATGGTCAGCGCGCTTGAGACGCTTTCCAACCAATCGCACAGCGCCAAGCTGAAAGAGATTGTGCTGGAGCTTCGCGACCACGTTAACCATGGTCGCCCGATCAGCGCGGGACTGCAACGATATCCAGAGGTCTTCTCGCCCCTCACCGTCTCGTTGGTGCGCGCGGGTGAAGCGGGCGGCTTCCTGCCCGACGCCATGCGCCAAATTGCCGACTACCTGGTGGATGAAATCGAGCTGAAGCGGCTGTACAAGAAGATCACCTTCCAGCCGAAGATGGTGCTGATCGCATCGATCGTCATCTACATCGCTACGAACGCTTTTCTTGCCTCAGTCGGCAAGGGCAAACCGCTCTACTCCCCGCTTATCGATCCCCGGGTCTGGCTCGTACTTGGGCCGGTTCTCATTGGCCTGTTTGCTTATTTCCGAATTGGCCTTGCCAATCAGGCTCTGCGATATGGCTTCGACAAGTACGTGCTGTGGGTGCCGTATCTCGGCAACACGCTCAAGCAATACTCGATGGCCAAATTTGGCCGCGCCTTTGGCGCGCTTTACGAAGGCGGCGTACCCGCGGGAACGGCCGCTGAGATGGCTGCCGACAGTTGCGACAACGAGTATCTGCGCTCACTGATCCATCCCGCCTCCCAGAAATTGCAGGAAGGCGCGCCGATCGCGCCAACGCTTGCGGTCACCGGCGCATTCGATCCCATTGTTCTGAACATGCTCGCAACGGGCGAAACCACCGGCAACGTTAACGACATGCTGACCAAGATGGCGGATTACTACGAGGATGAAGCCAAACTGCGCTCCAAGCAGCTCGCCGAAGTCACCGGAATCGCGTTGCTGCTGTGCGCGGGAATCTACGTGCTCTTCCTTATGATAGGATTCTATGGTGGGCAAGCGGCGCAGGCCATTCAAGGCTCGGGAGCGCTTAACCCAGGCGGAGACTAGTTTTGCCGACCTACTACCAAGTTCTGGGCCTCACAAGAGGATGTAAACAGGAGGAGATTCGCTCCGCCTACCGGAAGTTGGTGCTGGCCCATCACCCTGACCACTCAAGCGATCCAAAGAGCAAAGAAATCTTCATCGCAGTCACGGAAGCCTATGATGTGCTTTCCGATCCTACGAAGCGTAAAGCCTATGACCATGCGCTGGCAGCCGATGAAGAGCGAAAGCGGCCCAAGACCGCCACCCCTCGCCCTTCGACGCCCCCGCAATCCGCCAAGAAACCCGGCGCGCCTCGGCCCGGCGCATCGGTGGATATCGCTCGCCTGACTTCCCTTTACAGTCGTGGGCGCCACGTGGATGCCGAGAACCTTGCCCACAAGATCATCGCTTCCGATTCTCGCCAGCCACTGCCTTACGCCATTCTGGGTGATCTCGCACGCACCAAGGGCAGGTTTGGCGAAGCGGCGAAGTTCTACGCTTACGCGGTTCAGATGGACCCGCGCAACGAGCTTTATCAGCACCGGCATGAGGAAATGATTCGAGCCGCCGACCGGGCGATTCGACGCAAGACGGAGAAGAATGTCGAACGCAACAGCGCCGCCATCATGTCGGGAGCGGCGGGCATTGTTGGGCTTACGGGAATCTATCTGATCGTCAGCAAAGAGCCGCCGCTTTTCTCAAGCATCGCCCTCATTTCCAGCTTCACGATCGGGCTGGTGGTTATGGCGCTGATCTCTGGCATCGCACTTGGGGCCGGGCTTTCGCTGGCAGGCAATATCGACCGGTTTGTATCCGTTTCCACTACCTCGGTCGGGCGAATTTCTCCTTCGGTGGCGCTGGGGACCGTTGCCATCTTCAATTTCTGGCTTGCGGTTGGGCTCTATTTCGTCGTGGCAACCATTCTGAACGCCCAAAACTACTCAACCGGGCGACTCCTTGCCGGAGTCGCCATTACCGTCGGCTTTCTCAGCCTCTGCTCGTACCTTTCGCCAAGCCTGAATGCCGTCCAGACTCTCATCTGGTCCGGCAATCTCATCTACATTGGCGCGCTGATGGGCTGGATGTTTATCGACTCGATGAAGGCCTAATTGCCTTCACCGTCTTCCTCGCGCGGCTGAACGCCTTCCCGAGCCTCTCTTGCCATCTGCATGATGCCTTCCTCGCTCTTCTTCTTGCGCTCCACTTCTCGCAGCGGCGCTACCACTAGCGGCGTAGCCTTCTCTGCTTCCAAGAGCTTGTTTGTAGCCACCAAGTCCTCAGCGTAGATCTTGTGAATCACGTCCATCTGAGTCTTAAGGATTGCCTCAAGGTCCCCCAAAAGCTGCTCGATCTGAGGGCTGGAGCTGCCGCCGCCCTGCAGGCGGTTTAGCACCGCGCAAAGTCGATCGTTCAGCATCGCTGGGTAGTTCAACACGTCCTCCGACGCATGAGACTTGGTCTGGTACAGCTGATTCTCGACCGCGCTTAACTTAGTGCGCAGGTCGGCGACTGCCTTCTTCGCCGGACCATCGCCCAGCTTCAACGCATCCATTTGCTTGTACAAGTCGCGAATCTGCACCACGGTGTCGTTCGCCAGGTTGGCGTCGTCGCGCACCTGACAGGAAAGCTTGAAGGCCTTAAGTGCATCTGCTTCTGTGTTGCCTGAATCCGGATTCAGCTTCCAGTTAACCTTCTGCTCCCAAGTCTGCTTGCCCACAATCATCCGCACCGTGTACTGGCCAGGAGGGGCGTCGATCGAACCATTGGGCTGATCCCAAATCAGCATTCCTGGGAAGCCGACAACGCTTGCGTAGCTCGGGGTCATGTTGACAACACCCACGCCCGGTTCAGCGCCGTGAATCGTCCGGGTGATCAGCTTCTTGCCCGCGCTGTCGATCAGCTTGATTTCAACGTCCGTCGACTTGGCGACGCTATAGAACACTCGAATGCCAGCGGGCGGATTTTCGCCGCGCGGTCCGGTTTCTCCACGTCCAAATCCGCCGAATCCAGACGCCACATCCGGCATCGCATCCTTGACCCAAACGATGCCAGTCTCAAGGGTCGGTTTGAGGTTGCGAAGAACGCTGATGTCGTCAAGAATCCAGAACGACCGACCGTGGGTTGCAAGGCAGAGATCGTCGCCATGAATGGTGAGATCATGGATCGGCGTGACGGGCAGGTTCGCCTTGAAAGGCTGCCAGTGGTCGCCGTTATCCCAACTGATGTAGAGGCCGGTTTCTGTGCCCATATAGAGCATGCCCTTACGGACCGGGTCTTCGCGAACTACCCGAACGAACGCATTGCCTGCGACACCATTCGTGATCTTGGTCCAGGTCTTGCCAAAGTCGTCGGTGCGATAAGCGTAAGGAGCAAGGTCGTCGTTCAAGTGGTTATCCACCGCCATATAGGCCGTCCCTGCCGCAAAAGGCGAAACGGAAATGATGCTGATCTTCGCGTTATGCGGCATCTGTGGCGGCGTCACGTCCACCCAAGTTCGCCCGTCATCCTTCGTCAGGTGCACAAGCCCGTCATCCGAGCCCGCCCAGATAAGGCCGCGCTGCCTTGCCGAAGGGGCAATCGTGAAGACCGTGGGATAAACCTCAGCCCCTGAATTGTCCTTTGTAATTGGCCCGCCTGAGAAAATCTGGGTGGCCGGATCGTTGTGCGTCAAGTCCGGGCTGATGACGTCGAAGGTGACGCCGCCGTTGCGGGAACGATGAACGTACTGCGAGCCAACGTAAACCGTGTTCGGATCAAATGGCGAGAAGGCGATCGGGTAGGTCCACTGGAAGCGATACTTCGCATCAATCGAGCCGTGCCCAATAACCGCATCAGGATAGATTGAGATATCACGGTTAGCGCCAGTTCGGTGGTTTTGCGTATTCAGTGAACCGCCGTAATTTCCGCCGTAAACAATGTCGGGATCGTCTGGCTTCGGAACGATATAGCCGCTTTCAAAGCCCGCGGTAGAGTCCCAGTCGTTGCGGCCGATACCTGCGCGCTTGCCCTTTGTGGCGATGCGAACTGAGCTGTTGTCTTGCTGCGCGCCAAGAAGATGATAGGGGTTGGCATTATCGGCGTAGACGTGATAGAACTGGGCGGTTGCGAAGTTCTGGGCAGACCACGTTTTGCCGCCATCAATGCTCACGCTGCCGCCGCCATCGTTGCTGTTCACGTAGCAATTGGGATCGTCGGGATTGATCCACAAATCGTGGTTGTCGCCGTGAGGCGTTCCCAAACTCGTCCAAGTTTTGCCGCCATCCTTCGTTTTCCAGGTTCCGAGGTTCGTGATGTAAACCGTATTGGCGTCCTTCGGATCCGCGTAGATGTGGTGGAAGTACCAGGGGCGCTGCAGCAGGTCGGGTTTCTTGGTTACCAGCGACCAGGAATCGCCTTTGTCTTCGCTCATGTAAACGCCGGTACCGTCATCGGCGGCTTCCACAACCGCCCAAACTCTGCCGTCCTTTGCGCCGGAAGCCGACACGCCAATCTTGCCAAGCAGTCCGGTTGGAAGCCCCTTATTCCGGCTGATATCGGTCCACGTTGCGCCGCCATTTGTTGACTTATAGAGCTTGCTGCCAGGGCCGCCGGAATTCAGCGTGAAGGCATTTCGATACGCCTCCCAAGTGCTGGCATACAACGTTTTCGAGTCCTTCGGATCCATCGAAATATCCACCGCGCCTGCTCGATCGCTTTCGAAGAGAACCTTGCTCCAGGTTTTGCCGCCGTCCGTGGATTTGAAGACTCCCCGCTGTAAATTCGGCCCATGCGCATGGCCGAGGGCAGCAATGTAAACGATGTCCGGGTTCTTGGGGTCAACGACGATCTTGGAAATTATCTGCGTGTCCTCAAGCCCGATTCGCGTCCAGGTCTTTCCGGCATCGGTCGACTTGTAAGCGCCATCGCCGGGCGAAATGTTGCCGCGGATATCGCGCTCACCCGTACCGATGTAAACCACATCCGGATTAGAAGGCGCGGTTGCGATTGCGCCAACTGAAGATGATCCGAGGAAACCATCGGTTACGCACTGCCAGTTCGCCCCGGCATCGGTGGTCTTCCAAAGTCCGCCCCCCGTTGCGCCAAAGTAATACTCCTTCGGCCGACCTACGGAGCCGGCGCAAGCAACTGATCGCCCACCCCGGAAGGGGCCGATGTTGCGAAAGTGCATATGGGAGAGGGCGCCCTCCGGCACCTGGGCTGGCAAACTTGCTCCGATTCCAACCAGAGCAAGGGCGACAAAAAGGACACGACTGCGCATAGGTGAAACCATACCGCGCCGCAAAAGTGGGATGTGGGACCTAAGCGTGAACTTTAGTTTGCTCAAGAACGCGAGCAAAAGCCTGGAAGAACCCAGTCATCTCATCGGCAGTACCGACGCTGATGCGCATAAAATTAGGCATACCCAGAACCGTTCCCGGTCGCGTGACGTATCCCTCCCTCAGAAGGGCGTCAAACACCGGCTGCGAGGGCTGGCCGAGATCCACCATCACGAAGTTCGCATGGCTCGGGATGACCTGCAAGCCTTGCTCCTTCAAGAATTCAGTGAGCCTTGCTCGCTCTGCCGCATTGCCCTGGACAGTGCGCTTCAAATGCTCGTCGTCACTCAGGGCAGCGATTCCGCCAACAAGGGCTAGGTTGTTCACGATGAACGGTTCGCGAATTCGATTCAGCGCCTCAACCATTTCGGTCGGGGCGAATGCATAGCCAAGCCGAATGCCGGCAAGGCCGTAAGCCTTACTGAAGGTACGCAGAGTGATAACCGGCATGCCCGCCTTCACGTAATCCAGGCCGTTGGGATAGTCGGCATCGAAGTCGGCGAACTCGTGATACGCTTCGTCCAGCACAACCGCCGCACCCTTCGGCAAGCGGCCAATCAGGGCGTCTAGCTCTTGACGCTTCATGATGGTGCCGGTGGGATTGTTGGGGTTTGCGATGAAAACGAGCTTCGTGTTCTCGGTAATTGCGTTAATCAACCCGCCAATATCGTGCCGATGCTCGGCGTCGAGGGGGATTGTCTTAAGCACGCAATCAGCTAGGAGCGCGGTGCCATCGTATTTCTGGAACGAGGGCGTACTCGTCACCACCTCATCGATCGGTGAGCCAAGGAAGATTTCGCCAAGCCAGTGGATGATCTGATCGCTTCCGTTGCTGACGATTAAGTGCTCGCTCGGAATATCGAACTTGCGGCTAATCGCCGCCTTTAGATCGAACTGGGAGGCGTCCGGATAGAGGTTCAGATGGGGCAGGGCTTCCTGCATCGCCTGAAGCGCCTTCGGCGATGGCCCGTACGGGTTCTCGTTGCTCGCCAGTTTGACGACTTCGCTTAAGCCAAGCTCACGCTTAACCTCGTCGATCGGCTTGCCCGGCGAGTAAGGGCGCATCTTCAGAACGTTCTTCCGAATCGAAAACACGCCTTCATTGTGGCAGGTACCCTTCCCCTTAGTGAACGTCCGGTCGATTCTCTGGCAACATGACGAGGCTGCGCTCGACCTTCTGGATCAGCGCCTGTTGCCGGCTCAAGAGCAATGGATGCGGCTGACCCGCTACGAAGCCGTGGTCGAAGCGATCAAGACAATGGCAGTACGGGGCGCTCCCGCCATCGGTATTTCCGCAGCCTATGGCATGGCGCTTGCCGCACGTTCCGGGGCTGACCGCAACACGGCTCACGCTGCCTTGGCGGGTTCGAGACCGACTGCGGTGAACCTTGTCTGGGCGCTGGAAAGGCTGCAAAAACTACCCTGGGAATACGAGGCGATCCTCGCCGAAGCCCAAGCCATTGAACGCGAAGACCTTGAGATGAACCTCGCCATCGGACGCAACGGGGCTGCGCTCATAACGCCCGGCGCGCGAATTCTAACGATCTGCAACACCGGCGCGATCGCCACCGCCGGGCACGGAACGGCACTTGGGATTATCCGCAGCGCCTTTGCAAAAGATCCATCGATTTCTGTATTTGCCTGCGAGACGCGGCCCCGATTGCAGGGTCTGAAGCTGACTGCCTGGGAGCTTGGCAAGGAGGGTATCCCGTTCCGAATGATCGTCGATTCTGCCGCCGCCTACCTATTGCAGCTGCGGAGGGTGGATTACGTGATCACCGGCGCGGACCGAATCACCGCAAACGGAGACACCGCCAACAAGATCGGTACCTACGCGCTGGCGGTGGCCGCCCGCCACCATGGCATCCCCTTCTATGTCGCCGCGCCACGAAGCACCTTTGATCCCAGCCTGGCGAGCGGCGATCTGATCGAAGTAGAAGAGCGCGATGCCCGGGAGATCACCGAAGTCGATGGCCATCGTATTGCCCCCGCCGAATGCCCGGTTTGGAATCCCGCCTTCGACATCACACCGGGCGAACTCATTACCGCGATCATTGACGAAAAGGGCATCTATCGAGCGCCCTACCGCTTTCAGAGTGATACGGCATGAACATGCTGGAATTCATCCAAACCCGCCGCGACGGCGGGCGGCACTCCGAAGAAGATATTAAGGCGTTTGTCGCCGCGTTGACCAAGGCCGAGCTGCCGGATTACCAAGTCTCGGCTTGGCTGATGGCGGCGTTCTTTCAGCCGCTTAGCCTTGACGAAACCACTTGGCTAACGCAAGCGATGGCGGCAAGCGGGGAGACGCTGGACTTAACCGGCCTACCCAAACCGTGGGTGGATAAGCACAGTACCGGCGGAGTTGGCGATAAGACCACGATTGTGCTGCTGCCGCTGCTTGCCGCATGCGGGCTAACGATGGTGAAGATGTCGGGTCGAGGGCTCGGCATCACCGGAGGAACAGTCGACAAGCTGGAATCAATCCCCGGTTTTCGCACTGATCTTTCGCCGGACGAAATGATTGCGCAAGCAAGGCGTATTGGCATCGCGTGGACTGGTCAAACCCCAAATCTCGCGCCCGCGGACAAGATTCTTTATGCCCTTCGCGACGCCACCGCCACCGTTGAGAATATTCCGCTGATTGTCAGCAGCATCCTCAGCAAGAAGATCGCGGGCGGGGCAGATGTGATCGAGCTAGACGTGAAATGCGGAAGCGGCGCGTTCATGAAGGACCTGAAGACCGCGAAAGCCCTTGCCCAAAGCCTTTCCGAAGTGGCGAAACGGTGCGGCAAGGAGGTCCACGCGGTGGTGACCGACATGGATCAGCCTCTTGGCCGCACGGTTGGGAATGCCTTGGAGATTGTTGAGGCGATCGAAGTGCTGAAAGGCGAAAAGGGCCGCTTTAGAGACCTCTGCGTGGACCTAGCGCGGCGAACCCTAACCATCACCGGCAAGGACCCGCGTCTCGCTGGGGAGCTGCTTGACAACGGCAAGGCATTCGCCAAGTTCAAGGAGTGGGTTGAGGCGCAGGGTGGCGACCCGGTGATTGCCGATGATCCTTCACGCCTGCCCGTCGCGCCCGTTATTCAGGAAGTTCTTTGGCAGGGCGATTCTGGTTACGCGGCGCGGGTGGATGCCGGGGCTGTGGGGCTTGCGGTTGTACGCCTTGGCGGCGGGAGGGAATCGAAGGCGGATCGCATCGACCCATCCGTGGGCGTTGAAGTGCGCATCGAGGTGGGCGAGCCGATTAAGCAGGGGCAGCCAGTCTTCAGGGTCCACGCCGCCAGCGAAACGGCGGCGCAGGAAGCCGCAATCTCGTTAGAAAGCGCAATAAAGGTCTCCCCGCAACCGGTAGAAATGCGGCCCCTTGTCCTTGCCGAATTCTAGTATTCTCGCAGCGTGAACGGCGTGAGGGTGCGACTGATATCGGTCTTCCTTGCCCTTTCTTGCGCGCTATTCTCCAGCCTGTACGGCATCGCGCCGACCGCTGAAGGCGTTCAATGCCCCACCGCAACGGTCCAGCAAATCACCGTTCCCATCAAATCCACGTGCGGATGCGTCGTCGGCTACCAAACCCGCGCCCCCAAGCCCGGCGAGAAGGGATTCATGCAGTGCCGATGCAATGAGAAGCGCTCAGAGCAGCAAGCCACTACTGGTTCGCAAAAGGTGACCTGGTTCCCTGCGCCGCACGATGTCGCGCTCACCCTTAGCCAGCCGATACGTGAGCAAGAAATGCCACAACCGCTAGTTAAGCGGAATTCCCGTTGGATTAACCCTCCCGAGCACCCGCCCGCTGCCCGCCTCCACTAAGCAACCGCCCGGCGCCCTGCGCGACGGCCCGACCGCTTAGCCAAAGGAGGCTAATTTGAAATCCGCATTTACGCTCATTGAACTGCTCGTGGTGATTGCTATCATCGCGATCCTCGCCGCCATTCTGTTTCCGGTCTTTGCTCAGGCCAAAGCACAGGCGAAGCAAACCGCTTGTCTCAGCAATGGCAAGCAGATTGGAACCGCCCTCACGATGTACTTGAACGACTGGGACGACAAATACCCGCAAGAGCATCCAAGCACGGACAATCCGGTGGTCGAGGATAGCTCTGGCCAACTTGAAACCGAGGATTACGGATCGCCCTTCGACAAGATCTTGCCCTACGTCTCATCCAAGGATTCGAGCAAGACGAACCTGTATATTTGCCCCACCGACCTCGATCCTCACGGGCTGAAGAATCTTAACCCAGACGGCACCTGCATCGTTGGCGGCGAGTTGCCGCCCGGCCACCTTAGCAGCTACATTCTGAACGCCTACTATCTCTTCGGGGCCACCAGTTCTGATCTTTCAGAGCCCGCCCGCAGCATCTACATCAGCGAGCGGCGGGACAACTTCTGCGACGTCCACTACCATCCATGGTTCGGCGAAACTGAACGCGCGATGGGGATTGGAGATGGCGCGAACCCCATCGCGATCGACGCGAGGCGGCACAACGGCGGCTCCAACCACGTTTACGCCGACGGCCATGTGCATTTCAGCCCGTTCGACCGGGTTAGAATGCCGTTTGATGGTCACCAGCTCTTCGGAGAGTTCCAAGCGTTCTGAGGCGCTTCGCGACCTCCTAACGCAAGATGTGCTGGCCGGGGCGCGAGAACTTCTCGGCTGGCGTCTTGTTTTGCGCCTGCCCGACGGTCAGGAGCTGGCGGCGCAGATTGTCGAGACGGAAGCTTATCGCACTCCCGATGACCCGGGAAGCCACGCCCACCGCGGCCGCACCCCGCGTAACGCCATCATGTTCGGCCCCGCTGGCCTTGCTTACACCTACTTCGTGTACGGCAATCACTGGATGCTGAACGTAACGGCTCACGAGGAGGGAAACGCCGCCGCCGTCCTCATCAGGGCGGCAAAGCCTCTGTTCGATGGCGAGCCAAAGAACCTGATGAACGGCCCCGGAAAGCTATGCCGGTCGCTTGGCATCAATGGCGCCTCCAACGGCCTGGACTTACTCGCGCCAGAATCTATCTTGCGTCTGGAGCCAGGGCAGCCTATCAAAGGCGTTCTCTTTGGCCCTCGGATCGGCCTTGCCGAAGGCAAAGGCCGCGAACATCTCTGGCGATATGCCCGCGCGGATATGCTGGCACATGTTTCCAAGCCCATCAATTCGCTGCTGCCAGAGTCCAAATAGGCACAAGGACCTCTCCACAAAAGTGAACTGCCCACACTCTTTCCAGCCAATGCCTGGCGCCGGTCATCAACATGCGAATACCCATTAGCCTCACCCTCTCACTCCTTTCAGCGGCATCATTTGCCGCCAGCGCGCAGGTTCAAGAAGGACCCACCGCCGCCGACTGGAAAGAAGATATCAAGCTGTTTGCCACCAAGTTCCCAGCCCTCCACGTCAAGCCTTTTCACAAAATGACAAGGGCCGAATTTGATGCCGCAATCAACCGCCTCTTGGCGAACATCGACACGATGACCCAGGATCAGCGCCTATGCGGTCTTCAGGCGATTACCGCCGCCATTGGAGATTCGCACACCGGCATTAACCGCCTCCCGCCCGCACTTGGAAGGCGCAACTTCCGGTTCAAGCTCACATGTTATGCCGATGGCGTTTTCGTCGAAACTGCTGCGCCAGAGTGCAAGCACCTTTTGGGGGCAAAACTTCTGGCGGTCGAGAGGATGCCAATAAGCAAGGTATTGCCCAAGCTGCTGGCGGTGACCGAAGGCACCACTATGTCCGGCCGGAGGGCCGACGTTTCCTTTAGATTTGGGCCAGACACCCTACACGGCGTCGGCATCAGCAAGTCTCTCGATGGAGCAACCTTCCGCTTTGAAAAAGACGGCAAGATTTGGGATGAAAAAGCCACGCCGCTGCCGCGCGGGCCCAAGGGCCCCATTCGAGAGGGATTCTTTTACTTTCCTGGCGTTGCGCCGGGCTCGAACTGGCTAGACGCGGCATCGGGCTCCAAGCCCCTGTACCTTCAGAATTGGGACAAGCCCTTCACCCCGACGTTTCTGAGTAAGGAAGGCATCTATTACATCCAATGCAACGAAGTTGAGAACGACGGAGGATCGTTCTCGGATAGGTTCCTGAAGGCATACGCGGAGGCAGAGAAGCTGCCCATCAAGAAGTTCGTCATCGATCTTCGCCTCAACGGCGGCGGAAACAACGAGCTATTGCCGCCGGTAATCCAGGCGTTGGCCAAGTCCTCTAAGCTCAACAAGAAAGGCGTACTCTTCGCGATCATAGGCGGACGAACGCAATCCGCCGCCCAGAACTTCACGAACCAATTGCAGCTTCACACGAACGTAACCTTCGTTGGCGACCCGACCGGTGAGAGCCCGAATCACTACGGCGATCCGGTTGAGTTACAGTTGCCGAAGACCGGGATCGTAATCCATATCTCATCGATTCGCTGGCACGAGTTTCCTGATTCAGATAAGCGAAACCAGACAACGCCCGACATCCCAGCGCCGCTCACCTTCGCGCAGTATCGCCAAGGAAGGGACCCTGCGATGGAAGCAATCATCCGGTATCCGCGCAAACCTAAAAGTTGAAGCCGCCACCGTTGCGAAACATTTGCATCGCGCCAAAACCGATGATCTTCATCAGGACCACGAGGCCGAGCGCAAAGAACGCCACAAACATCGCCGTCCGCGCGTTTGGATGCCCCTTCTGCTTTGCCATCACCGCAAGAACGAGTGCAAGAATTGACGTCACCATTCCGATCCCGCCGCCGCAGCAAATCATTGAAAACCCGCTCAGCACCAGAGAAGCGGTGTATTCGCCGCTGCCGTAACCCGGCGCTGGGTACGGATTCTGGCCGTAACCGCGCGGATACTGGTTGAACGCGCTGGGAACGTTGTGGCCGGCAGGAAACTGGCTGCCGGGCATTTGCGGATTCTGCGCAAACGTCATCTGCAGCATCGGCACGTCCATCGCCCTTACCTGCTGCCCGGTCGCGGCATCCACCAGGATGGTGGTCGGCACAATTCGGCCCTCCGCCACCCACTTATCAAGCGTGGCGATGTCCGCCGGTCCGTACCGGTTCCCCTGCTGGTCAAGGACGAAGTAGTTCAATTGTCAAAATGTTATCGCATGGAGTGGGGGTATTGACGCCTATGACGCCATTTATGGGGCCAATCGGGATTTTTGGCTCATTCCGGGCTTAGGTTCTGCCCTTCAAAACGTCAGAATGAAGGTAATGCTGGAAGATTTTCAGCGATCTGTTCGAAGGGCAGGCGCGCCGGTAACAACAGGGCTCATCGCAGCCATTAGTATTGGCTTCCTAGGCGTCTTTTTTCTAAAAGCACCGTTCTACGACGCCTTGGCGCTCGGCCCTAGTTGGTTGAGCCAACCCTGGACCCTGATTACCTACCCGTTCGTCTTCGGCGGATTCCTCTCGGCGCTATTTCTCGGTCTCATGCTCTGGATGATCGTCCGATTTGTCGAGAGCGACATGGGCAGCAATCGCTTTGCCGCACTGTTCGTCGGCATCACGCTTTTCAACGCCTTTGCTTTTCTTGTGATGATGAGCCTGATGGGGTTTCCGCCGCAAATGGCGAGCTATGTCCCGTTCTCGGCGCTTTTCGTAACGTGGTGCTCACGAAACCCCAATGCCGAAATTCGGCTCTATGGGATCATTCCCATCCAAGCGAAATGGCTTGCCTTGATCGACGCAGGCTTTACGTTCTTCGGCATCGGCTCAGTTCATCCCTTGCTTGGCGCCGTCGCCCTTCTGCCGCTCATCTTCTGCTGGTTCTTTGCCGCCAACCAAATCCCGGGCCTCAGCTACCGCGCCCAATACAAGAAATCAAAGGCGGAAGTCCAGAAGGAGAATGCTTTCTTTGACGATGTCCGCAAGCGAAAGCAAGAACGCGAGGAGCGCGAGAGACTGCGTAAACTGTTCGAATCTAGCCTCGAAGACGATGCTAGCAACGACAGATGACGATCCACGATTTCCGCGCCGCCCTTCTTCAATGCCCCCTCATCCCAAGCGTCCAGGCTGATCCTGGCACTCCGCTTGATGACCCCGCCACCATCGTCCGTTTGGCGCAAGCCAGCTTGGTTGAAGGGGTCACGATGATCCGCCTTCAGGGCGTTGGCGACATCAAGGCGGTTAAAGCGGCACTCACAGTTCCGGTTATTGCGCTGATCAAGCGACACTTCGACACTTCCGAGGTTTACATCACCCCGACGCGCAAGGAGGTCGAGGACACCATCGCCGCAGGCGCGGACATTATCGGCTTGGACGGCACCCCCCGCCCCCGCCCGGATGGCGATCAACTGAAGGACTTGGTGGAGTTGATTCACAAAAGCGGGCGGCTCGCCCTTGCCGATATCGATAATCTTGAATCGGCAAAGTATGCCGAACAGTGCGGGGTCGACATCCTCAGCACCACCCTTTCCGGCTATACCCTGGAGAGCCGCAAGAGCGATCTGCCTGATCTCGATTTGGTGGAAGCCCTTGTTCCGCAGACAAAGCTGCCAGTGCTGGCCGAGGGACGGTATCGCCACCGCTGGCAAGCCGAAGCCGCGCTTTCGCGCGGCGCGAATGGCGTGGTGGTTGGCGGCGCGATCAACGACCCGATCAAGCAGACCCGCATGCTCAAGCCGATGGTCGCCAAAGGACGAGTTGGCGCGGTCGACCTCGGCGCGACCAACCTTCGCTTCGCCATTTTTGAATCTGACGGAGCACCCCGGCTCGTTGAGAAACGTTCCATTCCCTTGCCTGCCACCGCTGAAACCCGCATTGAGTTCATCCGGTTGTCCGCGCGCGAATTCGGCGTCGACCATATCGGCCTCAGTTGCGCAGGCACACTGCATCCCTCAACCGGCGAAGTTTGGGAGACCAAGCCGACTATTGGCGATCATCAAGGCACGCGGTTCTGCCAGGAAGAGATCGGCGCGAAATGCCTTGCCTTGAACGACGGCCTTGCCAGCGCATGGGGCGTCTCGCGTCATCCGCAATACCAGGGGCGGCGGATTGCGGTCATTGCGATGGGATCCGGGGTTGGCTTTGGTTACGTGAATGAAGGCAAGCTGGGGATGGGGTCACGGGGGGAGTATCCCCGCCTGAACGATCTTTACCTGCCGAACGGCGAGACGGTTGAGCAAGCGATGGGCGGGCTGAACGTGGATTGGGAGTCTCCCGAATCCCGGCTGGAAATCGAAGTCGCGCTCAACTACTGCGCGAAGGCGATAAGAGAACTGCTATTCCCTGAGAAGATCGTGGTGTGCGGCGGTGCTGCCAGCCGTCCGGAGATGACGCCGATATTCGCTAAGCTAGGTATCGAAAGAAGCCCATACGGGGAAGATACCGGCCTATGGGGAGCCGCGATGCTCGCCTATTCGCCGCCAGAATTTTGATCAAGTTTCGGCGTATTTTCTTTTACTTTTGAAATTGATTCCTGCAAGGTATCCCACTGCTTCTTTAAGGCATCGCTAGATTCTCGCAGTCGCTTTGAAGCCTGATCGTACGTCTCGCCGTTCTTCTGAATGCCCTTGACTGCGTCATCCCACTTGGCCTGCATGTCCTTTGCCGCTAGGCCAAGATCAACGCTTTTGATCTTCTCGCCGATTTCGTCAAGTTTTTTGCCAGCATCCTTTACATTCGGATCCTTTTCGAGTCTCTTTTGGGCTTCCACCAATTGCTTGCGAGCTTCTTCCCACTTCGCCTTTGGCTGGCTCCAATCTAGGTTCTCAAGCTGCTTTCGCCAGGCATCCCATTGAAGGCTCACCGCCTGCTGCGCATGACCGGCCGCGACTTCCGCTTCCTTGGAAGCCTTCTTATCGCACCCGACAATGAGCGCAAAAGAGCAAACGACGAAGAGCGCAACAAACTTCATGTAAAGAATCTTACGCGCGATCGCCCAATCAGGCTTCATCGGAATAGCGAATTACGTCCGCAAGTCCTGAGGCCGACGTCACTTCGCCCGCCAGAATCGCGTGCCGGATGGGGCCCTGCACGTGAACTTTCGCCCCCGGCATCACCACGGAATCCTCAATCGATTCGCACCCGACCTGCGCGCCTGCGCCGATAACCACGCTTTCGCCGACCTTGCCCACAACTTGCGCCGTCGGGTCGATCATATTGCCGCCCGCCAGGAATGCGCTGGTTTCTAGGAATGAATCAAGGGTGCCGGTATCGAACCACTCACCTTCGTAAACCCCCGCCAGCACAGTCTCACCCATGTCGACCAACCGCTGAATCGCGTCGGTGATCTCGTACTCCCCGCGCCCGCTCGGCTCCAAGCCATCGATCGCCTTCCAAATCTTAGGCCCGAAGAAATAGAGCCCCGCCATCGCCAGGTTTGTGGGCGGGTTCACCGGCTTCTCCACCAGCTTGGTGATCCTCTCGCCCTCAGTAAATGCGATACCAAAGCGAGAGGGATCGGGCACAACCTTCACGATATTCAAATTCGCGCAGCCCGATTCCTGAAACCGCTTGGCAAACCGCACCATGCTTTGGCTGTAAATGGCATCGCCCAGGTACAGGCAGAAGCTGTCGCCATCCACAAACTCCTCGGTAAAGCTCACCGCATGAGCCAAGCCCTTCGGTTCAGTTTGGCGAGCAAATGCCAGCTTCAGCCCGAACTGAGAGCCGTCCCCGAGCGCGGACTTCATTTCCTGCTCGTTCTCGCCCACCACCACGCACACCTCGCTGATGCCCATCTCCTTCAGCCGATCGAATGCGTAGTGCATCGTCGGGCGATTAGCCAGCGGCAGCAGCGGCTTTGCCATGTGGTGGGTGATGGGGTACAGCCGGCTCCCCTTGCCGGCCGCCAAAATTACTCCTTTCAAACTAGGTTCACTCTCCCTTCGAAATCCTCCTGGATAGTATAGGCGGTACTATCTGCAAAAATGGCAGGTCGGCAAGGCATTTCATGGACCGTCTTGGCCGTGCTTCTGGCTGGCTGCAACCGGACCGCGCCTGAATTCCGCCCCTACCTGACCCCAAGGCGAGCGGTGGCGATGGAATCAAACGGCTACGCCGATTACATTGCTGCCGCGCAATCGGTTGAATCCAAGTCGAACGCACTTGACCTCCAGAATCCGAAGGCCCCTGCTAAGCTGCTGGATCGCACCGCCTACGACGGCCCTGCGCAAAAGGCTGCCCTTGCAATGTGCGAGGATGCCATCAAGCTTATTCGCGGCGCGGCTTCTAAGCGCTTTGAGTGGGATTACGTGCCCGTCGGCCCGTTCTCTGCCCCGCCCTATGCCAAAGGCTGGCGGCTGATTGGCCGCTGCATGGCGTGGAAGATTCAAAAGGCGGTCAACGCGGGCGACGACGCCTCCGCCATAAACTGGTTTGGCATCGCCACCACCTACGGCTTTCGCCTGACCCAAGGCGGCACCAGCGAGGCATCGCTTGGGCTGGTTATCGCGAACGAGGCAAGGCAGGCGATCGTGCCCCGTCTGCCAGCGATGAGCCCGGAAGCCCTGCGTAAGCTTGCCGATACCACCGTGAAGTGCCTGGAAGCTAAGGGAACGTTGGAGAATGCGATGGCGCACGAGGGCGACAACATGATCGCCGCCGTGGATTACATCCAGGAGCAATACCAAAAGAACGACCTTGGACCGGTGCTCACTGAACTCGGCCCGCCCAGCCGTGAAGCGGTCACGTTCCTACAGGAACTGAACCCGAACAGCCCCAAGCGCAAAGAGTATTTCGATGGCTTCGCTGCCGAAGCCCAGGATGAGGAAAAGCTCATCTACGCCTGCGCCCGAAAGAGCGGCGAGGCGAGAACAAAGCTTTACGCAGAGCGCGATGAGCAGCTTAAGAAAGCCAGTTGGCGGCCCTGGAAGCGCTTCTCAATGTCCTTCTTCAGCGCCGGACGCTCGTTGCTGAGCATGAACGACGAATGCCTTGCGCGAACCCGCCTGCTCGGCCTCGAAGCCCTGCTGCGCGCGGAAGTCATCGTGAACAAGACAGCCCCTGCTTCGCTGGGCGGATTGCCCACCGCGCTACGGCAAGACCCTTACACCGGCAAGCCATTCTTCTACCGAGTCGATGGGCGAACGTATCACATTTACAGCGCAGGCGAAAACTTCAAGGACGATGCGGGACTATCCGACGACAGCGACACGTCTCCTGATTTACTTCTGGAGAAAGTAGACAAAAAATGATTAGTCGTCTGCGGGGAACCCTGCTTGATATTGAAAATGGCGCCGCAGTAGTAGACGTGCAGGGCGTTGGCTACTTGGTTAACCTGCCCGAGGCGGTGCTGCTAACCCTGCCTGAGCCGGGCGCGGAGCTATCGCTTTATATCCGCCAAATCGTCCGCGAGGACGACCTGTTGCTTTACGGCTTTGCCACCGCCTTTCAGCGCCGATTCTTCGATTTGCTCACCACCGTGAACGGCTGCGGCCCCAAGGTGGCGCTCGCCGTCATCGGCGTGGTGGGCGAGGAACCCGCCGCCTCTGCGATCATCCGCCAGGATGCCAAGTTCCTGACGAAAGCGCCGGGAGTGGGCGCGAAGCTGGCCGAGCGCATCGTGGTGGACCTGAAAGACAAGATGGGACAGGAAACGTTCGCCGCCAAGTTGGAAAGCCTTTCCATCCCAACCCAGCGCACCAGCAGCGCCCCCGCCGATGAGCTGGTAGACGCCCTGATGAACCTGGGCTACCGCCGACCGGAGGCCGAGCAGGCCGCCATCACCGCCCGCGAAAGCTCTTCTGAAATCAGCGAGCAATTAAGACTTGCCCTGCGGAGCCTGACGAAATGAGGAAAAGCGAAGTCGATCCTGAACTCCATACTGATGACGACGATCTTTCGCTTCGCCCGCGGCGGCTCAGCGAGTTCATCGGCCAAGAGCGGCTGAAAGAGAACCTGACGATATTCCTGAAAGCGGCCAAACAGCGCGAAGAGCCGCTGGATCACCTACTGCTTTACGGCCCGCCCGGCCTTGGCAAAACCACGCTGGCGCACATCGTGGCGCTGGAAATGGATGTGCCCATCCACGTAACCAGCGGACCCGCAATCGAGCGCCCCGGCGACCTGGTGGGCGTCCTGACGAACCTAGAACCCGGCGCGGTGCTGTTCATCGACGAAATCCACCGCCTCGCGCGCCCGGTTGAGGAGATTCTTTACCCGGCGATGGAGGACAACAAGGTGGATGTGATGATCGGCAAGGGGCCCGCCGCGCGCTCCATCCGGCTTGATCTGCCCAAGTTCTGTGTGGTCGGCGCGACGACTCGTCAGGGCCTGCTTACCGGTCCGCTGCGAGATCGTTTCGGCATCGTCAACCACTTCCAGTATTACGAGAAGGACGCGCTTTTCCAGATCATCACCCGCTCCGCGCGCATCCTTGGCTACAGCATCGAAACCGCAGGCGCGGAGGAAATCGCGCGGCGAAGCCGCGGTACGCCGCGAATCGCCAACCGCTTGCTTCGGCGCGTGAGAGACTTCGCTCAGGTTGAAAACCTGCCCGCCATCGGCGCGGCGATTGCCGATAAGGCGCTGGCGGCGCTGGAGATCGACCATATGGGGCTGGACCGCATCGACCGCACGATCCTGCTCACCATCATCGACAAGTTTAAGGGAGGCCCGGTGGGCCTTGACACCATCGCTGCGAGCACCGGCGAGGACTCCCAGACGATCGAGGATGTGTACGAGCCGTATCTGCTTCAGCTTGGCTTCCTGCAGCGCACGCCCCGCGGGCGCATCGCCGCGCCGGACGCCTATCAGCACCTGGGAAAGCCGATGGGGACTCCGAAAGCGGATGATCGTAGCCTGTTCGAGGGCTAAGTCGGTATAACGGAGCCATGTCGCTGAGCTTGCGGATATTGGCCTTTGCCCTATTTTGCGTTTCCGCCATTGCGGGCGCGCAGATTCCCCGCATCACGTCGGGCACGATCTCGCACTACGAGAAGTTCGACAGCAAGTATGTGGATGCCCGCAACATCGATGTGTGGCTGCCGGAAGGGTACGGCCCCGGCGAGAAGTACAGCGTGATCTACATGCAAGATGGCCAAACGCTGTTCGACGATCAGGACGCGGACCATCCCGGTTGGAAGATCGACGAACGCATTTCCGAATTGGTGAGTGAGCGGCGGCTGGGTAAGTGCATTGTGGTGGCAATCGCCTCCAGCCCCAAGTGGCGCTGGAGCGAGTACTTCCCGCAGGGCGCGCTGAAGTACATGGCCCCCGATGTGCGCGCGGACGTGTTCGAGACTTCGCTGATGAGTCTGCCGCAGTCGGACAACTACCTGCACTTCCTGACGAAAGAGCTGATGCCCTTCATCGGCAAGCGCTTCAATGTTTACAAGGACCCCAAGCACAACATCCTGGCGGGCTCCAGCATGGGAGCTTTGATTAGCCTGACCGCGCTTTGCGAGTATCCGAAGCTGTTTGGCGGCGCAATTTGCATGTCCACCCACTGGCAGGGGACTCAGAAGAATAGCGACGCGGTCGCGCAGGCAATTCAGGACTACTTCCGCGCGAAGCTGCCTAAGGGGAAGGAGCATCGGCTGTACTTCGACCACGGGACGGTTGACATGGACGCCGGCTACAAGCCGTGGCAGGACATGATGGATTTGAATTCGCTGCGACTGGGCTATGGGCTGAAGAACTACGCCTCACGAACGTTTGAAGGTGAGGGGCATAGTGCGGCGTTTTGGGGCAAGCGGTTCCACTACGCGCTGGAGTTCATGCTCGGTGCTGCGAGATAACCAACAATCACGGCCCGTCCCTCTTAGCGCCGTTGCCGTGGGAGGAAGCCGCGTAGCGGCTGCCGAGGGTGGGTGGGTAAATGGCAACGGCGAGAAAACCACCGCTGTCGACCCTATTTTGAACCTAACAACGTACCGAAACGGGACGCCGCCTCTTACCCACCCGCCCTCGGCAGGGGCTGACGCCCCTTCCTCCCTCGGCGACGTCCCGCTAAGCGGGCGACATGCGGGAAGGCAAGATCAGGGGAAGTCAGCAATTCAGAACGGCGGCGTAAGCCGCCGCAGTCGCTACGCCATACCCTTCGTCAAACCGCCATCCACCAACAAGCTCACGCCGTTGATGTACCCCGCCGGCTGAGAGCAAAGGAACGCCACTGCTGCGGCGATCTCGCTGGCATCGGCGAGCCGCCGTAGCGGAATCTCCAACGCCGTCTGCGCCAAAACCGCCTCCGGCGAGATCCCCTGCTCCTTCGAGCGGATATCCGCCAGATGCAGCTGCCGATCGGTCAGCGTGTGGCCGGGCAAAACGCCATTCACCGTCACCCCATCCGGCCCGAACTCCGCGCCCTGCAAGCGAGTCAACGCCATGATCCCCGCGCGCAAAGTCGAGCTGATCGTCAGCAGGCGGTTCGGCTCCTTCGCCACCAGCGAGGTGATGTGCACCACGCGCCCCCATTTGCGCTCGCGCATGGTGGGGATGACGAGGCGGCTGAGGCGCTCGATATTCAGCAGCGTGGAATCCACGCCAAGCTGCCACTGCTCGTCGGTCAGGGATCCCGGCGCGCCGGCGGGGGGACCGCCGGTGTTAGTGACCAAGATGTCGACGGGGCCGAGGTCGGCAACCGTCTGCTCATGCCACCAGGCCAGGTCTTCGGCCTGAGTTACGTCCACCACGTAGCTGCGCGTATCGGGGCTGATCGACTCGGCGGCGGCTTCCAGGGTCTCCTCGTTGCGCCCGCAAATCGATATCTGGCACCCCTCGGCGGCAAGCGCCCTCGCGGTGGCAAGCCCGATTCCCTTGCTGGCGGCGGCAACCATCGCCACCCGTCCGGTTATTCCGAAATCCATGCTGGGAAGGTTACCGCGCCATTCGAAGATCAGCCCAAGCTAGGCACTTGCGGATCAGTGAGTTGCCTGGCGGAGGGAAGGGGATTCGAACCCCTGAAGGTTTGACCCTTGGCGGTTTTCAAGACCGCTGCATTAAACCGCTCTGCCATCCCTCCGACAGCTATTGTGCCTGAAACCAGCCGCGAGATTCCCGGTCCCAAAAACGCAGAAGGGGCCGCTGACGCGGCCCCATCCAAACCCTGCGAAAGCCTTACGCCTTCAAATCGACAATGCCGCTAACCGCGACGCCGTCGACCTTCTTGATCCCCTTCAGCACATTCTCATCCGAAACCGGAATCAAACCGCGAATGGTGATCTCGCCGAAGAACACGCCTTCCGGCGCGGCAACCGCCTTCACCTGATCCACCTTCGATTTCGGACCCATAATCTGGGCCGCGCCGATCGCGGTGCGGTCGTTAATCGTAATTCGCAGAATCGGCACCACCCGCGTCGAAGAAGAAGCGGTGTCCGAATGCTTGGTCAACTTGTTGATCTCGCGATTGATGTCGGGGCCGAATTGCTTGACCACCGCGCCAATGCCAAGAATCTTCAAAACTTGCTTAACTTGGCTGCCGGCGGTGGCGCCAATCACCAGGCAACTAACGGCAACAAGGGCTGTCTTATTCATCATGGTACGAACCTTTAGACGACTGAAACCGCCTAGCCGTGCCAGAAGAAGTATCCGGCCATAAAGAAGCCGTAGGCGGCAATCAGGGGTCGGGCAATGCGGTCCGGAACCCGCTGCGCGTACTTCGCGCCCAAGAACCCGCCCAGCAGGGAGCCAAGGATCATCCAAAGCGAGACTATCCAAATAACCTTGCCGCTAAGCGCAAACACGATGGTGGCGAAGAAGTTGATAACCATCGCGAGCGCGTTCTTCACCGCGTTCAGCTCGTTCAGGGTGCCATCAAGGGCGATAGCGAACACCGCCAGCATCATAATCCCCATCCCCGCGCCGAAATATCCGCCGTATACGCTGACCAAGAACTGCAGCACGATGCCGGTCACCGGGTGAACCTCGCGCTCGCCGCGATCCAGCCACCCTTTAATGCGTGGCTGAAGGAATATCGCCAGCGCGGCAATCAGGATCAGCCACGGCACCACCTTCTGAAACGTGGCAGAGGTGGTCGAAACCAGCAAATACGAGCCTAGAACCGAGCCGATACAGGTGGGCACGAGGAACAGGATGAGTTGCTTCTTCAGCTTGCCAAGATGCTCTCGATAGCCCCAGAAACCGGTCGCGGAGCCGGGCCATAGCGCCACGCTGTTGGTGGCATTCGCTATCTTGGAATCCAGCCCAAAACCCACAAACAAGGCGGGAAAACTCACGAGGCTTCCACCCCCGGCCACAGAGTTGATGGCGGCGGCAATCGCCCCCAGAAGAATGAGGATTAGCGGGTTGATGTGCGGATCAGTCAAGCTGCTCCAGCACGTTCGCCATCTCCAAAGCGGCCAGCGCGGCCTCGCGCCCCTTGTTGCCCATCTTCATGCCCGCGCGGTCCATCGCATCGTCCAAATTGTTCGGGGTCAGCACGCCCCAGGCGATGGGCACGCCATGCTCGGCCTGCAGCATCATCAGCGCGGTGGAGACATCCGCCCCCAGCATCTTGGCGTGAGCGGTCGCGCCTTGCAGAATGCAGCCCAGCGCGATGACGGCATCGGGCTTTTCTTTGGCAGTCACAAGCTGACGCGCAACCGGTGGCATCTCCCACGTACCGGGCACGTGGATCACTTTGATGTCCTCGATGCCGTGCGCCCTCAGTTCGTCCAGCGCGCCTTCCAGCAGCGCCTTGGTCACCAGCTCGTTCCAGCGGCTTACCAGAACGGCGATTCGGTATTTGCCTTTCCCCAAACGGGCGCGAACTTCCTGCACGGCTTAAAGTATGGCGAATAACCAGTCGATGGAGCGAGGCGAACCACAACGCAAGAGCCTATGAAGGTGCTGCCGCGGTATTTGGCAGATCCCTCGCCATCGAGAGGTCCATACCGCTCTCACACATCCGAGTGACGAGGTCCGGATAGTCGTTTATCCAATCGGTAAAGCGGTACTTCCCAGCCGTCCACTTGATTGTATAGTCACCGCCCGACCCAATGACCTTGCTCGCGCGTAACTCGCTTGGCGACAAACGACGAGCTTTGCCTTTCCAATCAATGAGTTCCATACCCCCGTTCGGAAGAACATGCACCCTTCTCACGAAAACTTGGCCCAGGAGGACGAACAGGAGGATGCTAAAGAAGATGGTTCCGAGGATGCAAAGGAGCCGGAGATACCACGGGATTATTCCAACGCTGCCATCTAGGTATTGAATGTCAATTGAATAATCCGTTAGGAATACATAAAGCAAGTAGGGACTGCCGCTGAGAATAAGGACAATTGGCGAGGCCTGAACCACATTCCTGACGTTGCGGTAGGTGAATTTCTTCATCGCCATACCATTTGAACCGGGACACGATAAGTATGGCGAATTAAAGCAGAACGGGCAAGGCTGTATCGCCTTGCCCGCCTGTATCTGACTCTCTCTAAGGTTAGCCCGCTGCGGGAGCGAGATCGGCCGTGGTTGCGTAACCCTGGCCGTTCCAGGTCAGCACAAAGTTCACGGTCTGGTGGCCGTTTGAAGCCAGCGCCGTATTGCCAACCATTGTGTAGTTGCCAATTGCGCCCATGCCGGAGTTCCAGTTCAGGGAGCCCTGGTTATCCACCGTGCCCACCACGTTGCCCGTGATGTTCTGGTTCGTATTCACCATGGTGCCGATCACCGAGCCGTTCGGAAATATCTGAACGGTGAACGTGCCCGACTGTCCGAGAGTGACGCTGGTCCATGGGCCGGTCCAATTACCCTGGTAGGGGATGTTGAGGCCGGTTTGGTTACCGGAGCCTCCGCAGCCCGCCAGAATCATCAGCGGCGCGAGGACGAGAAGATTTTTGTATCGCTTCATTACGAACCCACCTTCTTATCGTTCTTGCTGTCTTTCTTTGCCGTCTTGCCCTTGGTGTCCTTCGTCGGTTCCGGATCGCGCATCGGCAGAACCGGGCTACCGGAGCCCAGCGCGCCGTCGATCTGGCGGACGGTGACGAACACTACAAGCTCGGTGCGAACTCGATCGTTGGTCGTGCGTCGGAACAGGGATCCGATGATCGGGAGATCACCGAGAATCGGCAGACCCTGCCAATCCTTTCGATCCTGATCCTGGATGAGGCCGCCGACCGCGATGGTTTCGCCGTTAGCGATCGTCAGGGTTTCCTGCGCGGTTCGCTCGCTGGTCTGCGGGAGCTGACCGCCGATCTGCGGAACCTGGACATAGCCCTTCAGGAAGCTGACCGCCGGCCGCATTTCCATAAGGATGTTGCCGCCTGCGCCGATTCGCGGCATTACCGCAAGCCGGACGCCGACGCGGACGGTGCCGGTGGTGACGTTTACACCGTTCGAGCTGGAAGTGATCGACTCAACGTATCGAATCGCGTCACCCACAAAGAGCTCGGTCTGTCGGCCGTCGGTGGCAATCACGTTCGGCCTTGCGATCAGGTTCGTGTTGTTCGAGATCTTATCGAGCTGAGCAACCACGTCGCCGTTGATGCCGTTGCCGTTGATGTTGAACGTCGCGGAGTTGTTCGTGCCGGCGCCCTGCGAGTTGTTCAGGCGAATGAACTTCACCGAACCGCCCGTAAAGAGGTTCCAGTCGATACCTGCGTTAATGGCGTCTTCCTTCGAAAGCTCCATGACGCGCATTTCAATCGCTACCTGCTTCGGCGCAGTGTCCACTAGCTGCAGATACTGAACCGCTTTCTGAATCTGCGAGGCGTTGCCGCGCATCACCAGTCGCATCGGAACCGCGAACATTTCCTTATCGGTGTAAGGAAGCGTCAGCGCGCCGCCGCTAAGGGCGTCTCCGGTTGCCGTACTGGTGGTAGTGCTGGTCGTGGTTGTAGAGCTCGTGCTCGTGGAGCTTTGAGCGCTTGCGCCACCGCCTTCAGCACCCTTGCCGGCCTGAGCCTGCCACGGGGTCATCTGGGTAATCGCGTCGGTTCGAGCCTCGCCCTTCTTGTAGATGTAAGGGTTGCCTGCCGATGCCGGCGGGACCGTTACCAGAAGGCCCGGGAACTGAATGGCGAGATCATCCTTCAGCGCTCGCGGATCGAGATACTTGACCTCGTAGACCACGGCTGCGCTCTGGTTCATGCCAGGTACGTCCAGCTCGCTCAGGGTGCCAATGAGCTTTTCAACTTCGCTCTTCGGACCGGAGAGCAGGATCACGCCGTCAGCGTTTCCGTTGGCGGTGGAGGCGAATGCCTTCACGTGGCCAACCGTCGTCTGGTTCGGCTGAAGCTCAAGGTCCTTGACTCGCGCCGGCTCGCAGATCGACTTGAGAAGCGACTGCGCGGTGCTGTTCTTCGAAGCGTAAGACATTGCGATCGGCTCGGAGTCGTCATCCGGAACCGTGATCATCAGCGAGTGCGCGATCTCACGGTCCAGACGTCGGACTTCGGTCTCGATCTCAGCGATGCGAGACTTGGTGCCAACGATCAGCACATAGTTATCCTTCTGGCCGTTGTTGGAGCTCTTGCTTTCGATGCTCGCCTTGTTCGCGTCGTCCTTTGCGCCTTCCTTAGGCGGATTCTCTGGGTTCAGAGATTCCGACTTAGTCACGGTAGTCTGATCGCTCGGAAGGATGAGATCGTACTTGCCGGTCTCGGTTTCCATCGGCTCGGACTTATAGATGGCGGTCTTAATTTGGCCACCCATACCGCTGTAAAGCGGGACGACGATGGTTTCCGAGTCGGCGGCTGCCGTTCCGGAGACCTGTCGAACCATATCTGCATATCGCGCCGGCGTGGTTACCACAAACGTGTGGCCAACCTTCGCATAGCGGATATCCGCCATCGCGGTAACCAGATCAAGCGCGTCCTTGACGCTCACCTGATCCAGCGATACCGTTACCACGCCCTTTACCTCAGGCGAAGTGACGATATTGACTCCGGCCTGAAGCGAGAGCGCCTTCAACACTTGCACCACATCGGTGTTCGTGAAGTCGAGGCTTACCTTCTGGTCCATCTCCGACTTGACCTTCGTCAAGGCGGTCGTTGTATAACCTACGATCTTCTGCGGGGCAGAATTCTTAATCGGCGCAGGAGCGGTTTGCTTCTTTGCCGTGGTGGTCGGCGCTACCGTGGCGGCGGGGTTAACCGTAACCTGGAGCACCGGCGCCTTCGGCTCTTTAGCCGTCTTTACCGGCGCAGACGTTGGAGCAACCGTCGGGGTAACCGTCGCCACAAGGGCGGTGGTTGCATTCACCGTCGGAGCTACATTCGTTGCCGTCAATGCAGCCTTCGTTGCGGCAACCGGTTTCTTGGGCTCTTTGCCCGTCTTTACCGGAGCGACTTCGGACTGCATGTCCTTGCTCAGGAGAACTGGAGAGGTCACAAGCTGCTCGCTACCCGGTTCGTTTAGGAAAGCCTGATGGGTTGTGCCAAGAGGCAGCCACGTCGAGTGTGCCTCATCGTGAGCCGTGAACGGCTTTGCATCGAAGGTCTTAGTGGCAACCTTCTTTGCCGGAGCATCCGCCTTGACCACGGGAGCGGTGTGGACGTGAATCGTCCAGCCGTCTGCGGTCTGGGTAAGGATCGGCTCCTTGTCGTCCTTGAGCTTTACGTGAAGGCGAACCTTATCAGGGCGGTTTGACCACCAGCCCCAATTGTAATAGCTCACGCCTCCTACGCCTACGTAGTGGCGTCCGCCTCTACCTGCGAGCGCAGCCTTGAACTCAAGGATGTACGAAGTGTTCGCATTCACCTTGATAATTCGCGGCATTGTGAGTCCAGTGCCTTTAACATAGACTTCCACGCCCTCGCCCACCGTCGCAGAGGTGAAGCGGGTAATCGTAGCGTCGGACCAGCCGCATGCGGTCGCTCCGATCGCTGCGAGCATGGTCGCCCATCGCATCGATTTACTTGCCATTGTCATTTCCTCCAGCGGAAAGGGTTGTAGTTCTATTTCCAGTTCGAATCGTTACTTTGTTCTTTTGAATCGACACCACGCGGGTCTCCTTATCGAGCTTTGCGCCCACAGCGACCATTCGCTGGTGGCCCTCAGAATCGCTAATCACAGCAACCGTGCGCTCACCTATGAGCACACCGTTAAGCGTAAACATGGGCTTAACCTCTTCCTTCGGCATGCCAGGCTGAGAGCCGGCGGCCGGATTAAGGGGCGGAACCTGTCGGGAAGGATCGGGCAGCTTGCCAACCATCGGGTCCGGTCCCGCGCCCAAGATGCTTGGGCGGGTAAGCGGTCGCGATTGCTGGCTATTTGCCGCAGGGCTAGAAGTCGGGGGTACCGGGTCGATCCTAGGACCGTCGCCGATGGGCTCCGTCTTGAACGGGTCGCGCTTGGGAAGCAGGGCCGCGACCTGCGGGTTCTTTGGCCCGCTGTCGTCTGCCTTCTTCTCCGTTACGGCAACCGCTTTGTCGTCACTCTTAACCTTCGTTGAGGTTGCAGCCTTGCTGCCATCCGATTTCGTGAATTGGAAGACTCCAACCCCGATCATCAGGAAGAAGAGAGCGCCGACGATGACTAATTTCTTCTTTTCGCCGTTCATGACGTGGGTACTCCAGCGGCTTCAACCTTTTCGCCCCGCTTAAGCGGGAAGACAAAAGCCTTCAAGTTGATCTGAACATCCAGCGTGTCCATCCCCTTGGCTTGCGCCTCAACTTTCGGGGTCATCGTGATCATGCGAACAGCAACGATCTTCGGGAAGGTCTGCAATGCGGCGATGAACCGCTCAACGGATTCATAGTTGCCTTTGCCCTTAACCTCGATTTCCTGCTCTTCGTAAGCCTTCTTGCGTTCGGTTCCGTCGACCGGTTTAGGAGCGATCGGCTTCTTGCTGATCACCGGTCGAACGCCCGTAACCTCAATGCCGCACTTGTTCCCAACGGACTCAAGTTCGGTCAGCAAGGTAGGAACGTATGCCATGTCCGGCACGCCAAGCTCCAAATGCTTCAGTTCCATCGAACACTGCTTGACCTTGGCTTCCGCCGCGTCCAAGTCGCCTCGAATCTGCTTCTCGTCGCGAGCGTCTTTCTTCAGGTTGTGTACTCGAGCTTCAAGGTCCGCAACGTCGGACCAGCCCTTGTACATGAGGCCTGCGCCGCCTATGCCGGCGACAACCGTCAGCATGAGGAACGTCTTAAATCGATTTTCAGCCATTATTTCTGCTCCTTCGGCTTATCCGAGCTAGCAGTTGCCGAATCCTTGATGTTGCCGGCAATCTCAAACTCGATTGCGTGGGCATCCTGCAGCACCTTCTCTTGCGTGAAGCGCAGCGACACATCGGTCATGTCATCGGAGTTCTGCAAGCGCATGATCAACTCGCCAACCGGCTCCTGCATCTTCGCAACGCCAACAAAGGAAACCTCGATCGGCTTTTCCGGATCGGAGTTCTGGCAGCGCATTGAAGTTAGCCAGGTGGATTCGGGAACGTTTCGCGAGACATGATCCAGAATTCGTCCCCAGCGCGACGTTACAAGCGTTGCGTCCTGAAGAGTCTTCAGTCGGGGCATGAGCTCCGCGTATTGGTCCTCGTTCTCCTTGATGGAGTTCAAGAGAGGTTCCACCTCCTTGATCTGTGCCTTCAGCCGCGATTCTTGGCCCACCAGCCGTTCCTGATCAATCAGGCATCCGGTGAAACCAAGGGTGGTGACGGCAAGGACCCCAAGGAACGTCATGAACATGGCCCGGGCGCGGTGCGCCTCTCGGCGGATCGAAATCCTTTGCTCTTCGATGAGATTAATGAATGGCATAACGTTGTCCTTTAGGCAGCCTTTACGTGGCTTCGCATGGCGAGGCCGGTTGCCACCGAAAAGTCGAGGGCTTGGTCGGGGCTCATCGGGAGTTCCTGATAATTCGGGTTCTCCATCAAGCCGAGCGTGAACGTCGGAATGCCAAGCTTCGCTTCGAGATACTTCGCAATGCCCTGAAGGCGAGCGCCACCGCCGGTCAGCAGAATCGAATTGACCTGCCGATTATCGGTGTCGCCCTGTTGGGACTGGAAGTAGTTAAGCGATCGCCGGACTTCACGAATGAGATCGTCGAGATGCGGCTGAACCACCCTCAGCGGAGGGTTCTCGTGAGGAACCTCCTCGAGGAGGTCGGTTACGTCCAGCTGAGCCTTGCCAGACTCGGCATCCGCATCGGAAAGCTTGAAATAGTTCTTAAGGGCGTCGGATAGCACCTGCCCGCCATTGCTGATCGAGCGGCTCATCACAAACGTGTTCTTTTGAATCACGCTCATGTTGGTGGTGGAGGCTCCGATGTCGACAAGCGCCACCGTGGAATCACCGTAGTCTCGATCCTGGTTGAATTCAATCAGCGACCGATAGCTGGCAAATGCCTCGATATCGACCGCCTCAACTTCCAACCCGATGGATTCGCACGTGCGAATGCGAGAGGTAACAAGCTCGCGCGGCGCAGCCACGACGAGAACGTCCATCTGCGCCTCGTCCGCATCGCCAAGAATTTCGAATTCGATGAAGCTGTCTTCAACGCTGTTCGGAACGTAGCGGCTAGCCTCAAACTTGATCGACTTGCGAAGCGTCTGCTCACTCATCTTCGGGATGCGGATGTTTCGCACCACAACCGAGCCACCGGAAACGGCGACGCTGCAGTTCGTGCCATGAATCCCGGTATCGCGCAGAAGCTGCTTAATCGCAAAGCCGATGCCGTCCTGATCAACAACAACGCCATCGCGCAGGGCATCCGGCGGAGTGGGGACCTCGCCAAAGCGAACGACCTTCCACTGGTTACCAATGCGCTCAGCTTGCACAACCTTGATGGCGTGGTGGCCGATATCGATGCCAAAACTGGGGGATTTTGCAAACAAGCCCACGGTTACGAAGCCTCCCGAAGGTGACCCTGGCTGGAAACCCACTCGTCGAGGGCGGCACGGCTAAAGCGCCACTTGCCATCGACCTTGAATGCGGGAATCGCACCGGATTCAGCTTCCTTCTCAAGCGTTGCAGCGGGCATTCTCAGCTGATGAGAAGCCTCGCGCAGGGTAAGGACCGAATGCTGCTGGGCGGCAATGCCCCGGAAGAACTGGCTAAGCTGTTCCGGAGTTAGAACTAACTCCAACTTAACCAGCGCTGGGCCATGGCCATCGCTCTCGTAATTTTTCGGATCCATATTCAACTCCTTTGCGGCTGATTGGGCCTTATCGTTATTCGTCGGCACGTCGGACCCCTTTTCCTCAGAGAAATGCGGGGTATTTTGCGAACTTTCGTGTGCGAATGCAGCGGGCGCCTCCGGCTCGGCGTCACGCTCCGCATGTCGCAGCGAAGCAAATCGGATGGCGTCGGCTAAGTTCACGCTGCTGCCTCCCGGCCGCAATACTCTTCAATCACGTTGTGGATGAAGAAGCCGTCGATCATGCGAAGCTTCTGCGCCATTGCAAGGAGCAACGCGTTATCGGCAACTTGACTGATGAGGCGCGGAACGCCGTTAGTGAACTTGTGGATTTCGAAGATCGCATCCGGAGTGAACGGGCTGCATTCACCGGTGTAGCCAGCTACTCGGAGGCGATGAAGGATCATCTCGCCGGTGTCGTTAACATCCAGCGGCTTAATCTGATATCGAACGGCAATTCTCTGCTCAAGCGCAGGCGCCTTGGCGATTTTGCCGCGAAGCTCCTGCTGGCCGAAAAGGATGAGCGACATCAGGAACTGGTCGTTCATTTGGCAGTTCAGGAGCAGGCGAAGCTCTTCGAAGGTGTTGGTGCTTCGAATAAGGTGCGCTTCGTCGATCATCAGCACGACTCGCTCGCCGCGTTCGTAGCAGTGCAATAGCTGGTCGTGAAGCGCGCTAACCAGAACCTGGCGATTGCGCGACGTGGTCGGATTGCCGAGCTGATCCAGCACTTCCTGCAGGATCTGGACCGGCGTTAAAATCGGATTAACGATGAGCGCGATGCGGTTCTTAACCGGATCAAGCAGATCGAGCAGCTTTCGGCTGATGGTGGTCTTGCCCAAGCCGATTTCACCCCATAGCATCGCAGCGCCCTTGTTGCGCGTGATGGCGTAATGCATCATCATCAGCGCGTCTTGGTGCTTCGAGCTCATATAGAGAAAGCGCGGGTCCGGCGTTAGGCTGAACGGCGATTCCAGAAGGCCCCAATAAGATTCGTACATTGTTTAACTCCGCGGATCGAACACGGTAAATTTTCGGGGGTTCTTGGCAAAACCTTAGGTCGCCAAAACCAAACGCGTCGTGGGAGGGCGTCAGAGCGCCTTCTCCTTCCAAGAAAAGGCCGCCAACGGGGGCGGTCAAAACATCAACAAATCAAACAAAGAGCCTTTCGGCTCGACATGTTGATTTCCGCGTTGGGGAGGAGAAGTTGTTGCGGAATATTGCCGGTTTCGCTGGCCCGATCACATCTTGGTCAGCGGATTGACAGCATGCCCGTTCACGCGCACCTCGAAGTGCAAGTGAGGAGCGGTGGCAAGCCCGGTGGCGCCGACGGCGGCAATCCCTTGGCCACGCCGCACACTCTGCCCGCTGTGAACGAATATCCGCGAGCAGTGAGCGTAAACCGTCGAGAGTCCGTTGCCGTGATCCACAATCACTACGTTTCCGAAGCCGGACATCCGAGTGGCGCTGATCACCACTCCATCCGCCGCCGCGTGAATCGTCGTGCCGTAAGACGCTCCGAAATCGACACCCGCATGCAGCCGGGTGATGTGCAAAATCGGGTGATAGCGCATGCCAAACGTGCTCGTGATGGGCGCGCTGACCGGCGCAGATAGCCGACCCGCGGGCGGAAGTCGGACCGGGTTGCGAGAATTCCCCTGCGAGGCCATGTAAGCGTGAATCTGGTCCTCAATGTCCCGCTCATCCCGCTCGAACTTATCAAGCAGCTCTTCAAGCTCGCCCTTGCGATCCTGCAGCTCGCCCATGTACTCCTTCTTCTTCACTTTCTCGTGCGAGAGGTCGGCTTCCTGCTGCTTCTGCTCCTCGGCCAGCGATTGCGTGTGCTTCACGAGGTCGGTCACTCGGTCTTGCCGAATCTTGGCAAGCACGCTTAGCTCGCGGTAGTTCGAGAACACCTGGTGGTCCTTCTCGGAAACCTTCTGGAACAGCAACTGCCGGGAAGCGATATCGCCTACGGACTGCGCCCCCATGATTGCCGAAAGCATGGTTGGGCTTTGGGATTTATACATGGTGCGGAACCGGCGCACCACCATCCCCTTCGCCCCTTCCAGTTTCTTCTGGGTCTCGGCAAGCTCCCTTCGGGCCTGCGCCTGCTCGATCCTCGCCGCGACTAAATTTGCAGCGGTGATCTTGCGGCGGTGTTCAAGGCCGGTAATCCGGGTTTCAACGCCACGAATGTCTTCCACCACAAGGCCAAGCTCGCGCTTGGTTCGGTGGAGCTCTTTCTGGACCTGATGCTTGCGCTGCCGGACGGTTTCCAGCTTGGAGCGCATGCCCCGCACGTTCTTAACCGGCGGCTTCGCGAAGCCGACCGCCGAAACCAGAAGAACGGCTACAACCAGCTTCATGCGGATTCTCGGCGCAAGGCGGCGGTGGAGCAGACAAGGCCGTAGGCGCCTCCTGCAAGGCTCAGCGCTCCGAGCATGAAGAGCATAGGATAGGCGGGAAGCGTAGCCTGAATCTTAACGGAATCTAAGAACTGGATTAGCCCCCGCTGCGCGGCCAAGATCATGAAGCTGGCAACCACTCCACCAAGCAACCCTTGCACCATGCCCTCGATCATAAACGGCGCTTTAATCATCGCCCGCGATGCGCCCACGAGCTCCATAATCCGCACCTCGTTCCGGCGCGAGAGCGCCGCCATGCGGATCGCATTGTAAATGAGGATGCCTGCGGTGGCAAGCAGGATGCTTCCGAAGAGAATGCCAAGCCAGCGGATGAGTTGGAGCGATTGATCGGCAAACCGTTGCTCATCCTTCAGATACGAAACCCCGCCGTCGGGATCGACCAGCGCGAGACCGCGAATATTATCCGCAACGCTATCGGCGTTAGTAAGCGCTTTCAACTTAACCTTCAGCGCATCGGGCAGCGGATTTTCGATGCCTTCCGTGAGGTCGGGATGCTCCCGCTTTTGCTTCGCCCAGGCCAGATCGCGCGGAATCCAGGTGACGGTGGCGACATCGGGCATCTTGCGGATGGCTTCCGCCGTACGCGAAATCTCTCCTTCCTTCACGCCGGAGCGGAGGAACACGCGCATTTCGAACTTGCCAGGCAGGGTTTGCCCATACTCCTGAACGCGGAAATAGGCATAACTCAGACCTCCGATGAGGAAGAGCGAAACCGCCGAGGTGGTGATGGCAGCAAGCGTCATCATGCCGTTGCGCCTGAGCGCGGTTAGCGCCTCGCCAAGCAGGAATTCAATTCGATCAAGCATCGACCACCGCCGTCTCAAGCACAATCGGCTCCGGAACCACGTCGGAAATCACGCGCCCCTTCTCCATCGTCACCACTCGCTTGCGCATACGCTCGACGACCGGCATATCGTGGGTTGCCACAATCACGGTCGCCCCACGCTGATTGATCCGCTCCAGAACCTCCATGATCTCGATCGAGAACTCGGGGTCGAGGTTGCCGGTCGGCTCGTCGGCGAGAAGAATGGGAGGGTCGTTGATCAGCGCGCGGGCGATCGCTACGCGCTGCTGCTCGCCACCGCTCAGCTGATTCGGAAAGGCGTCGGCGCGATGGGCTATTCCCACCAAGTCAAGAATCTCTGGCGCCCGGGCGCGAATTTCGCGCTTCGTCGCCCCCACCGCGCGCATGGCGTAACCCACGTTCTCCCAGATGTTCTTCTTGGGAAGCAGAGCGAAGTCCTGCGGCACTATGCCCAGTCGGCGGCGGTGCAAGTGAACTTTATTTCGGGGGATGCGACTGATGCTATTCCCTTCCAGCAGCACGTCCCCGGTGGTAACGTTGGCCTCGCGGCTCAACAGCTTAAGGATGGTGCTCTTGCCCGCCCCGGTTTTACCGACGAGGAAGACGAACTCGCCGCGCGCGATCTGCAGATTGACGTCGCGCAACGCGCAAACGTCGCGGTTGTAAACCACCTCGACGTTCTTTAGCTCGATATAAGGGGTGAGGATGCTTTGCAAATCGGCGCTTTTAGGTTAGTTATTCGCTTTGTGCGGCGCGCCGGAGCCGATCGTGGATAGCTTCCCATTCGACTCCATCAGGAGGAAGCTCCACAAACGCCAACGGCAAGTCCATTTTGTCCAATTCAATGAGTGCGCTGTAAAGACGTTTGGCATAGGCCTCTGGATTGCGCTGCATTTCCAGTTGGTGTAGATTGCGCGGTTTGCCGAAAACAAGCCCCGGCTCTTCTGGAGTGACGTTCGGTTTTAGGATGAGTTTTGTGCGGGGGGCATAATGGCGCGGATGGGTTCCTGGCGATCTTGCAAGATCCTCCGGTTCACCGACCTTCACGCCAAGAACGGCTTCAATCTGCGCTCTTGAAATCATTCCCGGCCTGAGAATGGCTGGCTGTTCGCCGGTGAGGTCCACCACCGTGCTTTCAATGCCCACTTGGCACGGCCCCCCATCGACGACCCCACAGGCTTTGGACCGGATGGCTCCATCAAGGTCTTCCACGGTGGTGGGGGAGACCGACATAAAGCGGTTCGCGCTGGGAGCGGCAAGCGGAAAGTCCAGCATCTCCAATAAGGCGAGCGCAATAGGGTGGTTCGGCGCGCGTAGAGCGACGGTGTCGCGCCTACCGGTGGTGATGGCGGGCACCCCGGGGCTCTTGCGCAGCACCATCGTCAGCGGTCCCGGCCAAAACGCTTTGCGAAGCCGGTTGGCGCTCTCGGGAACCTGGGCTGCGAATTGCGATAGGTCCGCATCGGGCCGTACATGCACGATCAAGGGGTGATCCGCGGGCCTACCCTTGACCTCGAATATCTTACTAACCGCCTGCGCGTTCAGCGCGTTGGCGGCAAGGCCATACACCGTCTCCGTTGGGATAACCGCCAACTCCCCACGCCGCAGGCAATCCGCCGCCTGCTCCAGCGTATCGCTCACAGCTTGGCCTCTAGAAGGCACGAAAGCATGGCATCGCGAGGGGCGGGAAGCCCAAGCCACCATTCAAAGGCGAGCGCGCCCTGCTCCATCAGCATCATCAGCCCATCCACGCACATCCGTGTGTGGGCGGCGGCATCATCGAGGAACTTCAACTGCATGCCATAGGCAAGATCGTAAGCCACTGCGTCCGGGTCGCAACGCCCCCACAAAACTGGAAGGCTCTCGCCAAACAGCGAGGCGGGAGTAGCGTTCACTAACATTCCCACCCCTTTCGGATCAAGCTCCACGCTAACGCTTGCCTGATCTCCTAACCGCGCGGCCAGCCGCGCGGCGTTATTTGGGTCACGGCTCCATATCCGCAAGTTGAAGCCGATATCCACCAACGCAAGCCCAATCGAAGCGGCGCTTCCGCCGGAGCCGATGAGGAGGACGTCCTTCCTTTCGTCGATTTCCAGGTCGTGCAAGGTCTCGATGAAGCCGGGGCCATCGGTGTTGATGCCGGTGTAATCGTCCAGCCGAATGCAATTCGCCGCCCCGCAGGCAAGGGCGAAGTCTTCGACGTTATCAAGCAGCGGCATCACCGCTTCCTTCAGCGGCACCGTCAGATTCACGCCCTCATAGCCCTTGTCGCGCAGGAAATCCAGCGCCGGCGCCAGTTCTTCCGGCTCAACCTCTAGCGCCACATAGCGGTACTCCAAACCCAAGACTTGGAAGGCGGCCCCATGCATCATGGGCGAGAGGGAGTGCGCGATGGGCTTGCCGAGGACGGCAAAGTCCGCCTGAGGGGCGTCCTGCCAGCGGGTGGTCATCAGGTCTTTTTGAATGCCCACAGCTTTTGTCCGCCAAAATTCCACACTGCCACCACCCCAGTGGCGACGACTTTAGCAATCGTATAGCTCAGCTTCGCGTGGCCTGGGATGAGGTGGCTCAGCACGTTGGTGATCAGCCAGTTGAAGAAGAGGCCCGCAAGTGAGATGATGACGAAGCGCTTGAATTGGCCCCGGTGGTCCTCGCCATCGGCGACCTCGAACGTCCACCTTCGGTTCCAGAAGTAGCTGTTTAGGATCGCGATGCTGCTGGCGACCGCTGAGAAGACGGGAAGCGAGGCATCGGCGGTCGATTTGGCGTATGCAAACAGGTTCGGAAAGCTGGTTTGCAGGAACGAGCCCATCGAGTTTGCGAACTGCTCGTGATAGCCAAACCGCAGTATCCATGTGATGCCGAAGTCGATTAGGAAGGAGAGGCCGCCCACCACCGCGAAGCGCATGAACTGCCTGCCGGTGGAATCGTTGGGTTTTGCGCTCTCTTCTTCGCCGCCGATATCATCCAGAGCTCGCAGAGCCGGATAAAGGAAGCGAAGTATCAGTTTCTCCAAAATGCGATTCGCCCGCGTCCCGATAAATTCGCGATCGGAAATCTTGTGGCACCAGATGCCCTCAATACCCGCGCGATTCGCGCCGAGGATGTCGGTCAGGAGCTGGTCGCCAACCATCACCGCATTCGCAGGCTGGATTCCAAACTTCTCACACGCAAGCTCGTACATGCGCGGACTTGGCTTAAAGCGATCGCGGATCGTGGGGATGCCGAGCTTTTCGCTGATGCGGCCGAGCCGCTCCGGATGGCGCGTATTGCTTAAAATGCACAACTTGAAGCCCATCTTCTTGGCTTCTTCCAGCCAGTGCAGCACTTCGTCTTCGAAATTCTCGCGCTTCCATTCGACTAGCGTGTTGTCCACATCCAGCAGGATCAGACGCTTGCCGTCGTCCCACAATTTTTGCAGCGGCACCGCTTGCAATCGGTGATAAGCCGACACCGGGCAAAACGGGCGCAGGACGCCTGTTTTGTGCAATTGGAAGTGGCCGGTTCTCATGGGTTTTGTTTCTGCGCCATCAGTTTTCGACGTAAAGCGACGTTCTTCAGGTGCTGCTGATAGTCCGATGTGAATACCTGATGTCCGTCCGGCATCGCCACGTAGTACAGATAATCGCCCTCCGCGGGCTTAAGAGCAGCCTGAATGCTGCGCAGTCCCGGCGAGCAGATGGGACCGGGCGGCAGACCGGTGTGCAAGTAGGTGTTGAATGGCGATTTCACGCTGTGATACTCCGATTGCTTTAGCGGACGCCATTCTTGGAGCGCGTAGTTAACCGTTGCATCGATCTGAAGCGGCATGCCTTTGGCAATGCGGTTGTAGATCACCCGTGCCACCTTCGGTCGCTCGCTATCGCGCATCGTCTCAAGTTCCACCATTGAAGCAACGATCACCGCCTGCCGCAAATTCCCAGGCTTGCCCAAAGGGAGCCAGACCTTCTTGTTAAAGGCGGCGAGCTGCTTGGCAATCACCTCCTGTGGTGCGGATTTCGGCGCAAAGTTGTACCGATCCGGATAAAGATAACCTTCCAGGGAGCCGGATGGCAATTTGAATTCCACAAACGGCTGATAGGTTTCCGTGTCTTGGGTAGCGGCGATGAAATCTTCGGCGCTTACCACCTCCTGCGCCTGTAGCATCTTTGCCTTGCGGGCAATCCAGAAGTTCTCGGGAAGGTAAAGACTCACGATGATGGGGTGGCGGCACGCAATTGCGATCTCTGCCGCAGACATGCCGGGATGAAACTGGTAGGTTCCAGGCGTCATCCGGTTGATTCGCCGCGCCAGAAGGTAGAGCTTTAACGCGAAGGCGCTTCTGGCGACTCCCTTCTCCTCAAGCTGATCCGCCACGGTTGCGCTTGTTTGGTTATCGCCAACTTTAAGATAGAAAGGCTCTCCTTTAGCGGTGCGCGAAAGAGCAGAGCCGAAGAAGACCGTGATGACGGCAAGCGCCACCACAAGGGCCAACAACATCCGCCGGAGACGCTTAATGAGCCGCAAAATACCGCTCCAGTATCTTGGCCGCCGCCTCGCCATCGCGCGCCTTGCGCTTATCGCTGCCCTTCAGGTCCAACCGGTTCAGTTGTTGCTCCGCCTCCACGCTGGTAAACGCCTCATCTTGCAGTTCCACGGTTACTCCTTTCTCCCGAATGAGGTCCGCCAGCTTTTCGCAAACCCCGCTCAGGCGGGATGGGGAGCCGTCTGGCTGCAAGGGATGACCAAGCACAACCAAGTCAACTCCTTCATCGCGGGCTTTTGCGGCAATCGTCTCGGCGTCAAGCGATAGCTTGCCAAGCGCCTTTAAGGCGGGGCGAGGGGTCACGATGCCAAATTCCTTCTCGCCAACCGCGATCCCGATACGAGTCGTGCCAAGGTCCACGCCAAGCGCTCTCAATTTGCCCGCATCGCCTCCACAAGCTCATCGTGGAAGACGCCATTAGAGCTTATGAGTTCTTGCCCGAGAACGTCGTTACCCGCGAAGTCGGTGACCTTGCCGCCCGCCTCGCGGACGATGAGCGAAACCGCGGAAATGTCCCACCGGCTCACAATTGGGTCGAGCATTGCGGTCGCCCTGCCGGTCGCCACAAGCGCGTGACCATAGGCATCGCACCACGTCCGTAGCGCCATCGCCTTTTCCGACAGCTTCATCAAGCCATCCAGGCACCCGCGTGTATGAAAGGTTTTGAGACTGCCCGAAACCACCAGCGAGTCTTGCAAGGACTTCGTGCTGACCCGGCACGCGCGGCCATTGAACGTACAGCCCGCGCCTTTCTCGGCTAAGAGAATTTCTTCAAGAGCGGGAAAGTACGCCGCGCCAATCACCGGCTCCCCATCGCGTTCATAGGAAAGCAGGCAGCCGTAAAGCGGGACCCCCGCTACAAACGACTTCGTGCCGTCAATGGGATCAATCACCCAACGGTCGTCGCCGACGCCGGACAGACCTTCTTCCTCGCCAAGAATCGCCTCTCCAGGGAATGATTGTGAGATCAGCTTGCGCAATAGCGCCTCCGCTTCGCGGTCCGCGATGGTGACGGGCGTGTTGTCGGATTTGAGGTCGTACCCCACCCTGCCGAAGTAGCCGAGCGTGAGGCGTCCTGCTTGGAAGATTGCGTCGGCGGCAAAGCTGAGCCGGGGTGACATTGGCCAGAGTTTACTGCGCCATCATTTCCATCAACCGGAGCTTCTCGAGGTCGAGCTTGCACTCCATCTCAAGAACCTCCTTGATTGGCGTTGCCACCGGCATGTTGTTCTGCAAGCCAGCCAGCTCTCCGCTATGCCCTGCCAGCAATCTCTCGGTGGCAAAGGAGCCCAGCCGCGAAGCCAGCGCGCGATCAAACGCGGTGGGAATTCCGCCTCGCTGCATGTGACCAAGCACCAGATACCGCACTTCAAGCCCCATACGCTCCTTGATTTGCTCCTTTAGCACCGCCGCCGAGGCCGCGCCTTCTGCCACCACCACGATGCATGAAAGCCGACCCATGTCCTGGGCCTTCTGCAAGGCTGTGCAAACATCGTCGAGCGTGTATGGGTGCTCCGGCACAAGCGTGATTTCCGCGCCTGCGGCAAGACCGGCTTCGGCTGCGATGTAGCCGTGGTGCCGACCCATCACTTCGATAACAAAGATGCGGTCGTGCGAGTAGGCAGTGTCCCTCACCCGGTCGATCGCGTCAATGGCGGCGTTGATTGCGGTGTCGAACCCGATCGAGTAGTCGGTGCCAGGCACATCGTTGTCGATAGTTCCGGGAACCCCATTGATGGCAGTACCGAATTCGTCAAAGAGGCATTGCGCGCCCCGCAGCGTGCCATCGCCGCCGATTACGATGAGCCCTTCGATCCCATATTTCACAAGCGAGGCATGCGCCATCGCCCTGCCCTCAGGCAGCAGGAACTCGTTGCATCGAGATGTCCGCAGGAACGTGCCTCCGCGATTGATGACGCCGCCAACATCGCGCGAAGTTAGAAGCGCGCACTCACCGCGAATGAGGCCGGCAAAGCCATGGCGAATCCCATAAGTCTCGACGCCGTGCGAGATGGCGGTTCGCACGATCGCGCGGATAGCGGCATTCATACCGCTCGAGTCTCCGCCGCTCGTCAATACGCCGATTCGCTTCATAACCCTTCCTGACTACGGCCGCTTCTTCTGCCCCTTTGCATTCACGACCCTCGCCTCATAGCTTGCGAGGGTCACATCGAGGTCCGCCGGGATTGAGCCGCCTAAAGCCACGATCTTGTTGATTCCCGCCTTGCGATACTGCGGAAAGTCTTCCTTCATCCCTTCGACGGTTGCTTTGATGTCAAAAGATGGGTCCTTGACGTCTTCGCCGCGGCAAGCGGCCCTTGCCATCCAGCCAATTTGAAGCGCCGCGAAGAGGTACGCCTTGGCCCCTTTGGCAGTATTAAAAACCGTCAGCGAAGCTGGGAGTACGACCTGCTGGTTCGGCGACTTGAAATGCAGAGTGAACTGCGCCTGCTCGTTTTCGAGACCGCTCGCGGGGTCCGTTCCCGGCTGGGAGGATACAAACTCAACCTTATCGATGCTGGCAGCGACGGGTTTCAACGTGATCTGAAACATCGCTTCGACGTTCGCTTTTGTCAAGCCTGGGTACAGTTCATCCGGATTAACGTAGGGGTAGAAGGCATCCGCGTTCGCAGTCTGGATCTCCTTCATGCGCTCCTTCGCGAAGTCACCTAGCCCGCCGCCCATTGAGAGCTTCCCGCTACATCCAGCGAGGGCAACAACCGACAAAGTGGCGATCAAGCCACGAGAGCGAGAGATCATTTGTGGAAGGCTACCGGAAAGTTAGTCGCAAGGTGCTGTAGCGGGTTCGCCTGGTTTCAATATGCGCAGGCCAATCAGCCAGCCAAGGGTGATGCAGATAGCGCAGCAAACGAACGGCGAATACCGCCCGAAATCCGGCCCTAAGCCGATCTGCTCCCCCACCGGCTGAAGCCGCTCGTAAGCAAGGCCGCCAAGTGAGGTGCCGATAATCGCACCGAGACCCTGCGCGGTCATCACCGCGCCGAGGTTGGCCGCGCGACGATTGCAGTCAACATCGCTGACGCTTGCCATCCACGCCGGAATGGCGAGCAGGAAGCCAAAGCCGACCGGAATGCCCGCAAGCGCCAGAAGCCATGCCTGGCGCATCAACGGCACAAATGCGCCGGAGCCAATAAGAATCATGCCCAACGCGCAGCTTCCCATCCCAAAATGCACCGCCTTCACCCGCCCCAACCTCTCGCCGAGCTTGGACATTGGCACACTGAACGCCGCCATCATAAGCGCCGCGGGCAGAACGAGGAATCCGAACTGGGTTTCGCTGAAATGGAACTGGTCGTTAGCAAACAGCTTGATGATGGGCATCGGGAAGCCAATGCCGGCAAACGTGATGACTGCCAGCGCCAGGTATGACGGAATTTGCTTCAGACTGCTGAGCAGCAGGTGCCATTCCGGACCTGCATGTTCATCCGCAACCTTGTGGGTGGACACTGTTTTGGGCTGGCGAACCGCGCTGATCATGACCGCGGCAAACAGACCCGAAGCCAAGTAAAAGCTTGCGGCATGGCTGTGAAACGTGTCGTTCACGAGGCCCGCGATGGGCAGGGCGAGCGCAACGCCGAGCAGATAGCAAAGGTTCAGCAGGGACATTGCCTGCTGCCGCTCACTGTCATCGGTGGCATCGCCCATCGCCGCGAAAAGCGAGGGCCACAGCATCGCCGCGCCGATTCCATCGAAAACGCGCAAGAAAAGTATGCTCACCGTCTCGAGCCTGCCCCAGTGATGAGGCACCAGGAACGTCAGGAGGGGTGTGGCGATGCAGATAGCAGGGCCCACAATCATGAAGGTTCTGCGACCGAAGCGGTCGGCCAGCATGCCCATCGGGCTCTTGAATACAGCTTCGCTTAAGAGGAAGCCAACAAGAATTAGGGCAATGAGTGACTCGCCAAACTGGCGATCTTCGCGTAAGTACACCGGCATGGTGCCGATGTTCAGCGCAGCGTAGCCGATCTCCGCAAACAGCGCGGTGATTAGCAGCATCAAGACAGGGCGCTTAGACAGCACCTTCTTGCTGCTAAGCGCGCCTACTTCAAGTTCTGCGAATTCGATAGGTGAAGGCGTACTGGGATCGTTCTTCTTGGAATCCTCCCTCGGCTCATTCACGATTGTGCCCATCTAGTCGTCTTTTCGTGCCTTCTTACCCTTGGACGGTTTCTTATCACTATCTTCCTCAACTTCGGAAGGGTTTCGGAGAACAATAGAACTCTTCTTAAACTGGATCTCAACTTCGCTTGTTATCCCCAGGTGGTCCCTCATTTCCCGAGTGATGATCAGCGCTTTGCTATTACCCGTTTGGACTAGGTTTCGTTTCATCGGTGCACCATTATAGTGTCAGAGATCCGAAGGCGATGAGTCTTTATTCCCCCCCTCTTGACTAGTGTAACCGTTCGTACACCGTTGGATCACGTTCTAAAAACTCGTTTACAAAAATTGGAATACTCACTGCCTTCCTTTTTTCGCGGCTCATTGTAACGTGCCAGGTGTAGCCGGTGGTCACCACTTTGCCGTGATTCAGTACTTCGTACTTGAACTGTATGGACGCCCGGCGCTTCTCCGCAAGCCAGATCCGCACCACCACGTCATCGTCATACTTCACCTCGCCGCGATACTCAGCGTGAGCCTCCACCACCGGCAGCATGATCCCCATTTCCTCAATCGACTTGTAAGTGACCCCTCGATCCCGCAGCCATGCGCCGCGGGCGACCTCGAACCAGTAAAAATAGTTCGCGTAGTAGGCATGGCCCATCTGGTCGGTCTCGCCGTACCGAACCCGGATCGTTGTTTCCGTTACTGCTTCGATCATCGGAAGGTTAAGTTTGACTGATTCGTACCGAGGCCTTTCGGTCCAGCTTGCCCCAGCCTTGGCGAACGCCCGCCAGCGCCATCAGCAGCGAGCGATAGATCACGGCGTACATAAGCTGGCGATAGAAGAAACGCTGCACCAGCAACGTCCACAATCCGCCACTCTTCAGGCGGTCCATCTTGAATGCGATCCAAGCGGTTAGATACTCGATGACGAAAAAGAGCCCGTACAGCTCCAGCACTTGGCGCAGATTGCTCGTGGCGGTTGCGTAGTTGTCGTACTCGCTGGGATGGTAGTGATGGGTGTACCAAGTGGAGGCAAAGCCCGCCACGCTTACGATCATCTGAAGGTCGATCAGCGGCGCAATCGCTTGGAACCCAATCTGGAACACCCAAAGGGCAGGTAATGCCAGCCGTCCAAAGTATCCGTGCTTCCCAACCGACCGTCGGTGCTTCCACAGGCATTGCAGGGTTCCATAAGCCCAGCGGAATCGCTGCTTGAAGAATGTCTTTACGGTATCAGGGGCTTCCGTGTGGGCCTTGGCGTCCGGCTCAGTTTCAAGGCGATACCCAGCTTCGCGTAATCGCCAAGTGAGGTCCATGTCTTCCGCTAGCGTATCGCTGGAGTAACCACCCACCGCCAGCACGGCTTCCCTGCGCCATGCCCCAATCGCGCCCGGCACGACTGTGATCGCATTCAAGAGCGCATAGGCTCGCCGGTCAAGGTTCTGGCTCGCGGTGTACTCAATGTGCTGCCACAAAGTGAGCAAGTTATGCACATTGCCGACCAGCACGTTTCCCGCCACCGAAGCAATCTGGGGGTCATTAAAGTGCGAAGCCATCAAGCCAACGGCATCCGGGTTTAGCTGGGTGTCCGCGTCGATGCAGACCACCACATCCGCATCCGTCTCCTTGAGAGCGCGATTTAGCGCCGCTGCCTTGCCGGCATTCTCCTGATGGATAACCAGCACCCGCGGTTCTGCGGCAAACGCCTCACTCAGCACGCGAAGGGTCTCATCCTTGCTGCCATCGTCTACCACGACAACTTGGTGAACGGGAAATGTGGAAGCCAAGATGGACTGCACCGTGGCAACGATCACCTTCTCTTCGTTATAGGCGGCAATCAGGGCCGAAACCTTGCCTTCAAATGGCTCACGAACCGTGTCTTTGCGACGCCACTCATGGAGTGCCGCCAACGGCACAATGAGACCGATGCGAGCGATACCAAGTCCGATTGCGAACACAAACAACACCGCCAGGAGAGCATCCGCATTGAACACAAAATCGAACACCAAACGGTCGAGCCCTACGAGCAACACATCCTTGCGCGAGAGCAAGGGCATCACCCTGTCGCGATCCACCCCGACAAGTTCGGAAACCCCGACGAACCGATAGCCTTGTGCTCGCAGCTGGGGGACAATGATGTCCAAGACCTGTAGCGTTCGCGAACGATCCTCGCCACCGCCATCGTGTAGCAGGATGACGTTCCCCTCTCCCCTTGCAACCTCCTGCATCACGATGCGCGCCATCAGCTCTGGGCTGCGCTCGTGGACTCTGCCTGCATCATCTTGATACTCCAGCAGCCAGTCCTGAGGATCAATGAGTTCACCAATGGTTAGGTAGCCAAGGCGAGCGGCAATCCGCACCGGCTCGACTTCCATAGGGCTTGTTGGCTCGGCATCGGCGTTGTAGGGCGGCCGGAAGAGGATCGTGCTGCGGCCAAGAATCGCTTGGATCGCTCGCTGAGACGTGTTAATTTCAAGTTCAGCGCGATCCGGCGAAATGAGCCCAAGGTTTGGATGGGAAAATGTGTGGCTTCCCACTTCATGGCCCTCCGCAACCATCCGTCTTACAAGTTCCGGCGACTGCTCGGCGTTCTTGCCAATGACGAAGAACGTGGCGGGGACGTCCAACTCCTTCAGTTTGTCCAGAATCGGTGCGGTGTAGGTTCCATCGGGGCCATCGTCGAAGGTCAGCGCGACGGTCTTGGGTTTGTAACCTGACCTCTTTATGACGATTGGCGAAGGAAAGACTGAGTACGACTCATCCACTATCTCGCCATCGGTATCCACCTCGAGCGACCGCGTACCAGGCGCGGGATTCTGGGCGACTTCCATCACCTCGCCCTTGCCAGAAAAGTCGACTTCGTAAGGATAAGTCACTCGCTGCAAGACCGTCGCCGAGGGAATCTTGCCCAGTTTGTTGCGGTCATAGAACAGCCACATTGAGGGATCTTCCGAGCCCAATGCCCAAAGCGCGGTACCGCGAATGCCCGACGCCCAGCCAAGCCGCCACTGGTTGTAGGCAGAAGCCGCATCGGTCATCCAGACCTGATGGTTCACGCCCTGATCGTCGTCGTACTCGAAATGAGGGTTGAGGGTCTCGGCGTCAAAGTCGATGACATCCTGAGGCGGCTCGCTATCGCGATATCCCTTTGCCGCGGCAATCGCTTCCTGGTAGGTGAGAGATTCGGCAGTTTTGGCGCCCTTCGCCCAATCGTAGCTGTAGTTGGCGATGCCCATCACCAGCTTGTGTTCAGGTATCTGCTGCTTCGCATCTTCCAGGTTTTGCTCAACCCAATCAATCGAGGCGATGGGACCCGGTTCATCCTCTTGGGCATGCTGGTCGTACAGCATCAGAGTCACCCAGTTGCACGCCTCCGCGATAGCTTTAAATGGCAGGGGGCTATCGGTTAGTTCCAGGGCCGCCGTCAGTCCAAGGTTCGAGCCGGTAAATTCCTTTTGAATCACGCCAAGAAAGCTAGGAAGCACGGCGGCATCCTCTTTGTGGAGGTTCTCAAAGTCAATTTGAATTCCCTGGTAACGGTTCCTCAACAGCCATGTTCGCAGGTCCGACGCAATCTTTTTTTGAAGCTCCGGGTTTGACAGCAACTTGTGCGCCCGCTCAGGGTCAAACGCGCCCATCGACGCGTTATTGAGGATTGGCACGATCCGAATCCCGTTCGCCCTAGCGATTTGGATTACTTCCACGTTATGGGGCGTCACCTCAGGGTCAAAGTCGCTCTGATCCAGTTCTCTTCCATCTGGCGATAGGTGCAGCCACTCCGGGAGCAAATCGGTGATCTTGGAAGCGTTGGCCTCCAGCGAATGGAGCCCGGTTTCCTGCCAGGGCGCGTAATAAGCGGCAACAATGGGTTCCCCTCGAGCACGAAGTGCAGTAGGGGGCTTCTCAGCGGCAATACGCTCCGCAAGCTGCGCTTTGGATTTTGCCAGCAGCACCTGCGCCTTTTCACTGAGCTTGCTTTGGGTGGTGGGAATAAAGCTGCGCCGCTTCGCTTCGGCATTTACACCCGGCAGCTGGGGAAGGAGCGGGGGAATGAGCACGCTTACGGTGAACCCCGCGCCTAGTACCGCCGAGACGGCGATTGCCGCAAGAACACCCCTTGATAGGAGCTTCTGACGACGCCCTTTGGGGTCAAAGAAGATGGGTTTGCTCACGGCTCGTAATTAGCCAACAAGACGAATGTTGCCTAAGTGCCGGTTCCAGCGCGGAAGACCTAGCGCGATCAGTCCTTGATCATGTTGCCGACGATGTCCAAGACCACCATCATGCCCATGAAGCTGAGGCCGGTGTACAGGGTTACTTTGGAAATGAGATCGTCAATACTTGCCTTGCCTTTGAAGGTGGTTCGAATGGCTCCGCCACCACTCATCGCATCACCCTTTCCGGTGAAGTACACGAGGGCGACAAACATCAGCGCGATAATTACCGCGGCGCCTAACAGGATGTTGTAGAAGATCTTCAAGGCAGTCAGAGAGGATACCTCAAGGGAGTCTGCAGGCAGGACTTAAGGCGCTTTACGAGACATCGATGAACGGGAGATGAAGCCAAGTTGCCAGCAGGTAGAAGACGAACCCAGCTGCTGTCGAGCCGATCAGCACATGGATCATCCCACTGTTCCACAGCCTCGCGATCGGCGAAACGTGAATGCGACGAGCAACCCTCGAGCGACTAATCAGCTCATCGGCAGCCTTGATTCCATTCTGAATTTGGCGCGACGTTGGTCGCTTAGTGGTCACGAACTGTTGCGCCATTGCCCCTAACGGACGCCAGGTGAACAGGGTGAACAAGATTGCGATCATGATATCGGCATCATTTGCCTTCTCGATGTGCCCACTGAGTTGGGTTGCAATCCAACTTACCGGCTCCAGGCTGAAAGCGATTGCGAAGAAGATGCTGACCGCCACCGCCAGGTTGGTGCCGCAGCGCGGATGAACGCGGGGCATGCGCCGCACCGATTCAACGGTAAGCGGCTGCCCGCGCTCCACCGCATGGACAACCATATGCTCCGCGGCGTGGGTTCCTGAGAGCGGCATAAGCTGGAAACTGATGGCAAAAAGCGCAACGGAGACCAGATTGGAAATTGCATTGACTGCGCCTTCCTTCGCACCTTGGTGCATTGCAAGCTGGGCGGCTTGATCGCCAAGAATTGAGCACACGAGCAGAACGCTGGCCAGGGTTGCCCCGGTGGCTATCAAAGCGAGTTTGCTGGCGCCGCCGCTAGAGATTCCATCGGTCAAATACACGCCGAACGGGGTTGCCATGCCACCGATTAACTTTGGCGCCATGCGCTCTGGCGGCTTGGGCACGAGGTCGGCGGGAGTAATGACGCCAACATAGCGGCCATCATCATCGGCGACGACCAACTGGGCAATGCCTTGATCCGCGAACTGTCTAAGCGCCTCAGCGCCGGAAACATAAGGGGCAATCCGAACCGCGGGAGAAGCGATCGATTCCACCGGATCCTCTAAAGAGACCCCTTCCACGAGCGCCCTCAGAAACTCAGTTTGAGTTACAAGGCCAACAACCTCGTGAGATCCTTCGTGCACCACTACCACGAAACCGGCAGCCCGCAACATCGGCGCCACGGTCGATAGCGTGTCGCCTCGCAGAGCCGGCTCGGCCTGCGCCATTAAGTAACCAACTGGTTCAGAAAGCGGATTCGGGTTCATTCAAAGAGTGAGCGATTGCTATTCTAACTTACGCCCGCACTACAAAGATTGGCTGCAAGAGACAAAACACGAAGGGCGGGTCGGCCCGAAAGCCTCCCGCCCTCCAACTTCTGACAAACGACTCTTACTTCTTGTCTGCGCCTGCCGTATCAGCTGCAGGCTTCTTAGTATCCGCAGCTGCATCGCCGCCGCTGCCGCAGCCGGCGAGAACAACTCCAAGAGTCGCAAGTGCTAGGAAAATCGTGATGGTTTTTTTCAAGTTTAGTACACCTCCAATGTTGGACCGGCCTGTCGACCGTGGACCGCAAGCGATCTTGCGATCAATTATAGATGACGCATTTGTTCTGCGCAATCGTTTCGACCACTTTTTGCCTTAAGGCTACAAAAATGAGCAATTTGGTCTAGAAATTCAGCCTTACCTCACCAAGATTGCGATGGGAACTAGGCCTTGCGCCGAAACGTTCTATAATATGTAGATTCAAGGGGGCGACAGAGTTCGACAGAGCTGGTTCGGCCTAGAATTGCGAGTCGAGGCGCCGTTGGCCTCGTAAAAAGCGGCAACAAAGTAACTGCGGAAAATCAGTACGCATACGCAGCCTAAGCGCTGTGGGTCCGTTCTCTCCTAGCCGGTTGGAGGGAGTACGGGTCTAAAAAAATCCGGATCGCGTAAGCGCTCTTCTGTTCGTAGAACGCCTCGCTAAAATAATCGAACTGGACGTCCGCCCAGGTTAGCCCTGACAGAGGACGGCGTCGAGAAAAGTAGAGAGGGAGACACTCGTGGTAGTTCGGGTACGATAGTTTTGGAAGAGGGTTTAATTCCCTCCGCCTCCACCAAATCCCTTAATTCGCCCTGATAGGGCTTTGCCCGAAGTATCATCTGGCTATGCCGGATGAAATCGAGGTCGAAACTAAAGAGCTTCAGGAAGCTATTCGAGAGGTCCACGACGAGGCCGCTGAACTCAAAGAAGGCTCCACGTGGCTCAAGTACATCGGAATTAGCACCGCCATTCTTGCCGTCTTTGCCGCCATCGGCGCGCTCCAGGCGGGACACATTGCCAATGAGGCAATGGTCAGCCGAATGGAAAGTGTCGACCTTTGGAACGAGTACCAGGCGAAGCGCATCAAGGCCACGATGTATATGCTGCAGGTGAACGATATCAAAGACCGCGCCGCCTCTAGCCCTTACATGGATGGCTATGAGAAGAAGCGCGTCGAGGAAGAGTCCGACGCCAATGACATCAAGCCGAAAGCTGAGCGCCTAGCAAAGGACTCGGAACACCTCATGCGCACCCACGGTCTGTTTGCGATGGCGGTAACGATGACGCAGATTGCAGTAGCCGGGGGCGCGATTGCCGCACTCACACGGATGAAGAGCATCTGGATTGGCGGCATGCTGCTTGGGCTCATCGGCATCGGCATGATTTTGATGGGTATGTTTTCCTGACACCGAACCCGCAAATTTAACAGCCTTAGCTACCACTGTTTAGGTTATCCTGAAGATAGGGATCCTAAATGAAATCTAAGCTATTTATACTTGCGGGCGTCCTTGCCCTTTCTTCGATTGCTTTCTCGCAGGAAAAGGAGCACGTGCAGCGTGGTCCCGTTCATGAAGAGGAAAACGTCCAACCGCTTTTCAAGTTGCCCTACGCCACCGCAGTGGGCCAGCCCGCGCTTACGGTGACCTACGGCAACTTCACCGCCTATCAGGTCAACGTAAATGCTGACCAACACGACATCGTCGGAGATGCCGCCAACGAGCCTTCGATTGCCGTCAATCCTCACAATCCGCTTGAAATGGCGATCGGCTGGAGGCAATTCGGCACGATTACCTCGGACTTTCGGCAAGGTGGGAACGCGTGGTCGAACGATGGTGGCCATACCTGGCACAACATGCCTCCGCTCACAGATATCAACGGTCCTCAGTTCCGAAGCGACCCCGTTTTAACATTCGACAGTAACGGGCAGTTCTTCTATGACAGCCTGATCATTCCGAACAACAACTTCATTTGCCAAGTTTGGAACTCCACGGATCATCAGAATTGGCTTGGCCCAGTCTATGCCTGGGGTGGCGACAAGTCTTGGATCGTTTCCGACAACATTCTGACGAGCGCAGGCAACGGCAACCTTTACCAGTGCTGGAGCGACTACGCAGGCACGGCGGGTGACAACACTTTCTCGCGATCGATCCCAAATGCGGCTGGGTTCCATGCAAGCTGGGAAACGCCGGTTCTACCGACGGGCGATCCGACATTTGGAACCGTAGACGTCGGCCCTGGTGGCGAAGTCTATGACGCGGGTATGCGCCCGGATCAGACGAATATGGTGATTACGCGGTCCGATGACGCGAAGAACAAGTTCTCGACCCCGGTTCACTTCGGCCCGAGTCACGATTTTGACATGGGCGGCATGCTGGTTACGACCAACATCAACCCGGTTGGCTTGGATGGACAGCTCTACTGCAAGGTGGCAGGCCCATTCTCGCCTTTCCACGGTACCGTTTACTGCCTTGCCTCGGTAGGCCTGTGGGATCAGTTCCGCAACGTTACCGATAACGTTCATGTAATGTTCGTGAAGTCGCCGGACGGCGGCCAGACATTCTCTCCGCCAGTGCGGGTTGATGCAGTCCCGCCATCGGGCCAGAACAACATCGCTTGGTTTGGAACGATGTCGGTCTCTCCTAATGGTCGAATTGACTGTGTTTACAACTCCACCGGTTACTCAAACGCTTTCGGTCCTTTGACAACGGTGACCCTGTACACCTTCTCGTTCGATAACGGAAACCACTGGGCGAATCCAATCCAGATAACTCCGGCGTGGAATCCCTCAATCGGCTGGCCAATCCAGCAGAAGATTGGCGACTACTACACGACCATTTCCGCACTGGACCACGTTGACCTGGCCTTCTCGGCTACATTCAGCGGCGGTCAGGATGTTTATTACATGCGGATCCCAGCCCCGCTTAGCCGCACCCCTCGACAGGGCACCTAAGGCAAGCAGATTGCAACCTATCGGGCCAGCAATAGCTCGGTAGGTTGCAAACCCAGAATTCCCCTTTTTGCTACCCGTCTTAACGGGTTGGCATGTTAATCGCGCCCAACCGTGGCTCGCGCGAAGCCATGAGCGTTTCCTTCCAAGGCAAATTCGCATCTTAAAACATGTACTGACGTTTTGAAGAACCCGCAAAACTACCAGCCTTACGCGGGTCCAAAGTTCACGTCATGCAGTTGGGAACGAATCCTTGATGAAGTCAACGCTACTTATCTTTGCTGCCATTACCGCTCTGTCTTCCGTGGGCTTGGCGCAGAAAATAGAAAACCCAAATGAGAAGTTAATGCGGGAGCAGGAGGGGACTCAGTCTCTGCTTCAAGCCCAAACAACCACCGGCCTTGGTCAACCTGCCCTCGTCGTGAGTTACGGCGGATTTCGGGCATATCAGGTCAATGTGACCCCTGGCCAGCAAGACACCATCGGAGACGCCGCCAACGAGCCATCGATCGCGGTAAATCCGCGCAATCCGTTGGCAATGGAGATTGGCTGGAGGCAGTTCGATAACGCGATTTCCGGTTTCCGCCAGGCCGGATGCGCTTGGTCAAGCGACGGCGGTCGCACTTGGCACAGCATGCCGCCTCTATCCGACAGCAATGAGCCCCAGTTTAGGAGCGATCCCGTGCTTACGTGTGACGCCAACGGCCACTTCTATTACGATAGCTACTTCTGCCAGCAGAACCGCTGCCAGATATGGAATACCGAAAACGACCCGAACTGGCTCGGCCCGATCAACGCCTGGGGAGGAGATAAGTCCTGGCTGGCCTGCGATACAAACCCCAAGAGTCCCGGCTTTGGCAATCTCTATCAATGCTGGAGCGACTTTGAAAGCAGCTCCGGCCATTGCACGTTCTCCCGATCCGTTCCAAATGCGGTTGGAATTCACAGTGGTTGGGATATGCCGGTACCGCCTAGCGGCTTTCCTTCGTTTGGGATGGTTGCTGTAGGACCCAGCGGCGAAGTCTACGATGCCGGGATCAGTCCTGATTGGAGGAGCTGCGTCATCACGCGCTCCGACAACGCAAAGGATAAGTTTGCCATGCAAGTCAATTTCGGCCCGGGACACAACTTTGACCTAGGGGGAATGCTTGTCGCTCCAGAAGTCAACTCAGCTGGCCTTGCCGGGATGACTTATTGTCAGGTTGCGGGCCCGGCCTCTCCATTTCATGGAACGGTTTATTGCCTGGCGTCGGTCGGGCTTTGGGATCAGTCGGGAAAGCCGGATGCAACGAATGTTCACACCATGTTTGTGAAATCGCTGGATGGCGGGCGCACGTTTACAGAGCCGGTTCGTGTTGATGCGCCTTCGCCATCGGGCCCGAACAACACGGCCTGGTTCGGCACGCTGTCCATTGCCCCGAATGGCCGCCTCGATGTGGTTTACAACTCCACCGGCTATTCCGATTCCTACGGTCCAAACACATGCGTGACGCTCTACACATATTCGCTGGATAGCGGTGACCACTGGTCGAAACCAGTTCGCCTCACTCCGGCTTGGGACCCCAGCCGCGGCTACCCTGGCGGGCAATCAAAAATCGGCGATTACTACACGACCTCCTCTGCCAACGACCATGTCGATCTGGCTTTCTCGGCAACGTTTAGCGGCGGGCAGGACGTGTATTACATGCGCATCCCCGCACCGGCAAACTCAGCCCCGAAAAGCAACTAACCGCTGGACTGAAGGGAGATTCCCCTCATCAGTGTTGACGATTTCGCGCATCTTCTTCTCTTTTTCGTTCAAAAGTTGCCGTCGACCGAAATCTGGATTACCATAAAAATAGGTGGTTCAAAATGAAATCTAAACTGTTCATCCTCGCAGGAATGCTTGCCCTTTGTTCGGTTGCGCTGGCGCAAGGAGGCGGACGAGAGAAGGGAGATCTCAATGTTCAACCTCTGTTCACAATGCCGTACGCCACCGCCGTTGGCCAACCGGCGCTCACCGTCACCTATGGCGGATTTACTGCGCGTCAGGTGAATGTGACTCCTGATCAGCACGACACGGTTGGAGATGCTGCGCAGGAGCCCGCCATTGCCGTCAATCCGAAGAACCCGGCGCAGATGGCGATCGGGTTTATCCAATTTGACTCGGTCACCAACGCTTTCCGGCAGGCTGGCAATGCCTGGACTAACGATGGCGGGCAGACTTGGCAGAATATGCCTCCGTTGACCGACAGCGGGAAGCCCCAATATAGAACTGATCCCGACCTCGCCACCGACAGCAACGGTCAGTTCTTCTACTTGGACTTTCATCTCTTCAACGCTGGGCAGACCGAACTCTTCAACGCAGTAAACAACCAGAACTGGCTCGGAACGGTTTTCGCTTGGGGCGGGCAAAAGCCGTGGCTGACCTGCGATACGCACCTAAACAGCCCTGGCAATGGCAATCTTTACGAGGGCTGGACTCAAGCTAACAGCTCAACGGGCGATCATACATTTTCGCGGTCGATTCCGAATGCCATCGGCCAGCACACAGGGTGGGAGGCCCCGGTACTGCCAACCGGCGCCCCAACCAGCGGGATGATCGCCGTCGGACCGGGCGGCGAAGTCTACGATGCCGGCTCCGCCGCAGATGGGACGGTTTTCCTTATCACCCGATCCGATAACGCCAAGGACAAGTTCTCTTCACCCGTCGTTTTTGGGCCAAGCCACGAATTCAGTCTCGGGGGCGGGTTGGCTTATTATCCGGCAGTAAACCCATGGGGGGCAGCGGGCAAGCTCTCCTGCCAGGTGGCCGGTCCGTTCTCGCCAAATCGCGGCACGGTTTACGTCCTGTCGTCGGTTGGGCTCTGGGATCAATCTGGAAACGCTGACGCCACCAACGTCCATGTGATGTTTGCTAGATCTTCTGATGGTGGTCAGACCTTCTCAGCACCGATACGGGTAGATGCAGTCCCGCCATCCGGACAAAATAACCTCGCATGGTTCGGCAGGCTTTCGGTCTCACCGAACGGGCGATTGGACGTTACTTACAACTCCACTGGCTACTCGAGCCAATTCGGCGCAAACACGTCGGTGACCATGTACACCTTCTCGCTGGATAACGGCAACCATTGGTCTGCCCCGGTGCAGCTCACTCCAGCGTGGGACCCCAACATTGGATACCCAGATAACTACATGAAGATCGGCGGACACAGTGCCATGATCTCGGCCCTGGATCATGTTGACTTTACTTTCACCGCCACCTTCACGGGCGGCCAAGATGTGTACTACATGCGCATCCCGGCTCCGCTTAGCCGAACGCCGCGCAAGGGCGTCTAAGGTAATCCTTATACTGGGACGGGGCGACCAACTTCGGTCATCTCGTCCCAGTTGAGACCGACCTTCGCGTCGACTTCTACCGGCACGTTCAGCGGCAAGGCGTTCTCCATCTTCTCGCGGAGCCTTTCAATAATTTCATCCTCACCTGCAGCGAGCTCGAAAACAAGTTCGTCGTGGACATTCAGCAACATGCGCGTCTTGGCCCCCTGAAGAACCTCCCGGGCATGCACCATCGCAAGCTTTAGCATATCTGCCGCCGTGCCCTGGATCGGGGCGTTCATCGCCTGACGCTCGGCGTACTTCCTCTCGTTGAACTTGGCGTTGTGGATGTCCGGGAAGTAGCGCCGCCTGCCGCTCAGGGTAGTGGTAAAGCCTTTGCTTCTGGCTTCTTGCACAATCGCCTCCGTAAACGCTTTCACGCGCGGGAACCGCTCGTTGTATTGAAGGATCAGAGCCTTCGCCTCGGCGATCGAGAAGCCCGCGCCAAGCTGGTTAGCAAGGCCAAAGTCGGTAACGCCGTACAGCACCGCGTAATTCAGCATCTTGGCCAGCCGCCGCTGCTCCTTCGTAACATTGCCTTCACCGAACATCTGCTGGGCGGTTACGGTGTGAACATCCTGCCGCGTCTCAAACGCCCTCACCAGCGCCTCATCGCGGCACATGTGGGCAAGCACCCGCAGCTCAATTTGGGAGTAGTCCAGCGAAGCAAGGCGGTAGCCTGCGCCTGCCCGGAACGCCTTGCGAATGCCGCGCCCAAGTTCCGTTCTAATCGGGATGTTCTGCAAATTGGGGTCGTTCGAGCTTAACCGTCCGGTGGCCGCGCCAATCTGGTTGTAGGTTGTGTGTATCCGTCCGTCTGGTCCGATTAGCCGCTCAAGGGCATCGGTGTAGGTGGATTTCAGTTTGGAAAGCTCTCGCCAATTCAAAACCTCCGCGCAAATCTCATAGTTCGGGGCAAGCTGGCTCAATATCTCCACGCCGGTGGCATAGCCGGTCTTCGTCTTCGCCCCAACGCCGGGGATTTCCAACTTCTCGAACAGGATTTCTCCAAGCTGCTTCGGGGAGCCGATGTTGAACTCCTGCCCCGCCAGCTCATGCACCTTGGTAGTAGTGATCGCAATCTGTTGCTCCAACTGCTTGCTAAATTCGCGAAGGGCCGGCGCGCTTACCTCAATGCCGTAGTTCTCCATCTCCGCCAGCAGTGGGATAAGCGGCATCTCGATCTCCTGCATCACGGGAACTTGCGATTCCCTCTCCAGGCGAGTGTTCAGGACATCCTTGAGCAGGAAAACAGAGGCGGCCAAGGAAGCGGCATCGGTGGGAGATTGAATTTCGAGATAACCCTGCACTAAATCGGTGAGCGCGTAATTGCTGCGCCCCGATTGCAGCACGTACCCGCCAATCATGGTGTCGAATGCGGGCGTATCGGTGAACCACTTGTGCTTGCGATACAGTGGTTTGGAATCGTGCAGGATGGCCTTCGCACGGTTAGCAGCCAGAAATTCCAGCCCAACAGCTTCCGGCGCGACCACCACGTCGCGGCCCCGCGCGATAAAGGCTTGCTGAAGGGGAGGCTCGTCGAACAAATCCTTCTGCGGCTTCGCCTCCGTGAGGAAGATAAGCGAGTACTCCTTACCTTCCGTAAACGCCCCAATCTCCGCCGTGGAAGACACTGGCTTCAGGGAGACCTCGAGTCGCTCCAGCACGACTTGAGCATTGGCCGCCTCCGCCATTTCTTCGGTTTGGCCCTCCACGTATCGACCAAGAACCTGCGCGGTGCGGCGGGCAAGGCTGCGAAACTCAAGCCATTCAAATATCTTTCTCGTCGATTCGATCTGCTCGGGCGTCAGCTTGAAATCGCCGAACGGAACCTGAATCGGTACATGGCGATCGATCGTAGCCAGCCAGCGCGACTTGCGCATCTGCTCCTCATTGCCGATGATCTTCTTGCGAAGCTTCTCCGGGACCTCATCAATGCGCGCCAGGATCGATTCCACGCCGCCAAAAGTGGTTATCAGCTCCGCAGCGCCTTTCGCGCCGATGCCAGGAACGCCGGGGATGTTATCGCTGGTGTCTCCGACGATGGCTTTGTAATCGGGCACGAACTCCGGCCCGAAGCCATACCGCTCCACCACCGCCGCTGTGTTGTAGGTCACGGTGTCCGAGACGCCTTGACGGGTAGTAAGCACAGAAACCCAATCGTCCACAAGCTGCAAGGAGTCCAGATCGCCGGTCACGATGGTGGTCAGGTAACCATTCTCCTCCGCTTGGCGACTGATGGTTCCGATAACGTCGTCGGCTTCGTATCCGGTTACTTCCAGCGAGGGAATTCCAAGCGCGGCGCAAAGATCGCGAGCGACTGGAAACTGAGCCTTCAACTCCGGCGCGGTTTCTTTGCGGGTGCCCTTGTATTCGGCGTAATCGGCATGGCGGAAGGTCTTGCCGGGCGCATCGAACGCCACCATGATCGAGTCCGGCTTGGCCTCCATCAGGTTGAACAGCATGTTCGTGAAGCCAAGCAGCGCGTTCGTCGGCCTGCCGTCCGCCGTGCTTAAAAAGCGGGTTGCAAAGAACGCCCGATACAGCAGGCTATAGCCATCCAGAATCACTAGCCGCTTGGGCTCTTGCGCCATGGGTCAACGTTACCAAATTATTCGCACCCATAAATCGTCTATAACCCTAACATGACGGAGATTCTGTGGGCGCCCTGGAGGCTTGAATACATCGAATCGGAATCTCCTGACACCGGCAGCAAAGATATCTTCCTTGATCTGCCTGCCGAGAACCAAGATGAAAAGAACTTGATCGTGTATCGAGGCAAGCATGCGTTCGTGATCCTGAACGCTTACCCGTACACGAATGGGCACCTACTCATCGCGCCCTATCGCCAAGTTGCAGAACTTGAGCAACTGAACGATGACGAGCTTTTGGAGATCAATCAGCTTCTCGCCAAAACATCTGTTTGGCTGAAGAAATGCTACAAGCCGGATGGCTTCAATGTAGGCGTAAACCTTGGCAAAGCCGCCGGAGCGGGCATCCCGATCCACATTCATTGGCATATCGTGCCGCGATGGGCAGGCGATACCAATTTCACCACCACCGTCGGTAAAGTGAGGGTAATGCCGCAGAGCCTAGAGGACAGCTATCGCCGCCTGAAGGAGGTCGCAAGCCAATGACCTTGGACGAACTGCGGACTCAGGCACTTCAATGCCACAGTTGCCTATTGGCTTCACGCCGCACCAATGTGGTCTTTGGCGAGGGTAACCCCCTCTCGCCTCTGGTGCTGGTTGGGGAGGGCCCTGGCGAAACCGAGGACCTGACGGGCCGCCCATTTGTAGGCAGGGCCGGCCAACTGCTGGACCAGGCGCTGGAAGAAGCCGGAGTGGGCCGCGCTAACGTTTACATCACCAACACGGTTAAATGCCGCGCAGCGGACTGGCAAGGCAGCAAGGCCATCAATCGTGCCCCTACCGACGCTGAGGCCGCCGCCTGTCGGCGCTGGCTCGATCCTCAGCTTGCAATCTTGAAACCCCAGGTCATCCTCTGCGTTGGCGCGCCAAGCGCTAAGAACCTTATTAAACCGGACTTTAAGATCACGCGGGAACGAGGATTAGTCTTTGAATCTCCCCGCGCCCGGGCCATCCTTGCAACGCTGCATCCTGCCTACATCCTGAGGCAGCGAAACATGGGCGGCGATGGCGGCTACAAGGAATTCGTTTCCGACATCAGAAAGGCTTGGGGACTCGCGCACAAGTACGTGGAAGAAACCGCCGTCAAAGTCATCCAGCCAAGTTTGTTTTGAGATCGCTATGTATAGAACTCGCTTCTCCGCTGTGCTGCTTGCCCTCAGCGCTCTGGCCGGCGCAGACTTCACCCATTGGGCTAAAACGTACGCCCTCGTTAACGTTAATTACAGCATCAGCTTCGAGATGGGCCGGCGCTCGATTGTTGGGGACGTGACGAACACCATCCGCCCGCTTAAGTCGGGCTTGAAGGAAATCAACTTTGATCTCCACGGATTGAATGTCGATTCAATCACCGTCGATTCCGCTCCGGCAACGTTTCGCCGTGAGGAAGACGTACTCGTAGTCACCCTTCCAAGACCCAGCGAGGAGGGAAGAAGGCTCGACGTTCGCATCCGGTACTCCGGCATCCCAGAAACCGGCATCTATTTCGTGCCTAGCCGGAACGGATATCCCGCCACCGTAGACATGGTGTACACGCAGGGAGAAATGATCGATACCCGGTGCTGGCTACCAACCTACGACTGGCCGGATAACAAAGCAACCATCGAATCGCGCATCGCGGTGCCGAAGGGGCAAACCGCGGTTTCCAACGGCGTTCTGGTCGGGGTTGAGCACGAAGGGGCAAGGGATGTGTGGCACTACCGAATGGATCAGCCCACTTCAACCTATCTGATTGCATTTGCCGCGGGGCAGATGGACGAGACGAAGAAGTTCGCAGGAACCTTGCCGGTTGATTCCTATGTGCCTGATGGGCTTAAGACCTGGGGCGACGTCGCATTTGGGAAGACTCCCGAGATGGTGCAGTTGTTCAACCGCCTAACCGGCCTCAACTACCCCTTCGAGAAATATGCCCAAATTGCAGTTCCCGACTTCCCCTTTGGGGGCATGGAGAACACCACCTGCACCATCGAAACGGTGAAGCTGCTGCACCCCGCCTCCGACGACGACTTTAACAACAAGGAAGGCACCGTCGCTCATGAACTAGCGCATCAGTGGTTTGGAGACACCGTAACCTGCGCGAACTGGCGCGACGCTTGGCTCCACGAGGGCTTTGCCACCTTTATGCCCCTATTCTGGATTCGCGAGTCGAAGGGCCAGGACGCCTACGACCTAGCCAGATTCGATTTACTTGAGACCGCCCGCATCGACCAGGCCAAAGTGCGGCCGGTGGTGTGGGATGGCGGCGCCCACATGATGGACCTCTTCGATGGCGTCCTTTACTCGGGAGGCGGTGCGCGCCTTTTCACCCTGATGGGGCTGCTTGGAGAAGATGCGTTCTGGAAAGGCATTTCCCACTACCTTCACAAGTTTCAATTCCAGAATGTGACAACCGCGGATTTCGTGAACGCGATGAGTGAATCCAGCGGCAAGGACCTCAGCCAGTGGTCCAAGCAATGGCTTTTCGATACGGTGATTCCCACCATCACGCTATCCCGACATGCCACTGAGATTCACTTCGACTGCGATACCGACCGCTTTTCTTTCTCGCTCCCGGTCTGGCTAATCGACGACACGAAGTGGGTCAAGAAGAAAGTAGAGATCAAGAACGGTCACGGCGTTCTCGACATCAGCGATCTTGACGGCCCGATTATCGCCGACCCCGAAGCATTCTTGCCATGCGGCTATCGTTACGGGACTGTGAATTCAGAAGCAGCGTGGATGAGGATCTACCGCAAAGCGAGCAACATAGCGATCCGCGCAAGGATTTACGCCAACCAACGCGATGCCATGAGCGAGCAGAACTGGGAGCGGTTCATGGAGGCGGAGACGAACGACACTCTTAAGGCTCGCATGATCCGCAATCTTTCCACGCTCTCGGTGGAATGGCTCATCGCCCACATGAGGGATTCCGGCCCTCAAACCAAGCTGGCGTGCCTGGAAGTGCTGGTGCGGCACAAGAACGATCCGGATGTCCTTGCCTTATGCGGACGCATTTGGGGTGATGTCAACGCGCCTAACACCTACCGCAAGCTCGCCTTTGGCTATCTGCTTACGACCGATGAGTGGATGACCTACGCCGAGGATGGCTTCCGCATGGATACATACGACGATGGCATAAGATCCCAAGCCCTCGATGCATTCGCGCAGCACGATTCCTTGGAGGGCCGCAAGCGATGCCTCTACATCTTGCGAGAGCCGTTTGGCCCCATCATCCGCGCCCATGCGGTCGAGCTGCTTGGACGTATGAAGGATGGACCCAGTGAGCGAACGGTTTTCAATGCCCTCATGGTCACGATCAAGGAGCGCTCCTTCGCTCCCAGACGCGCTGCCATTCGGGCGCTGGGCGAATACGGAAGCCCAGACGCCATTCCCGTCCTTGAGGAAATGGCAAAGCACCCGCTCCACTTCTTCCGGGTGGACGCAGAAGCAGCGCTGAAAAAGATAGAAGCACAGGGAGGGCAGTACGCGAATACAATGTCGCATCCCCAGCCGTAACATAAGGATATGGCCGTATCTTCCGATTGGAACGCATCCCTTTACGACGCCCGCCTGAATTTCGTGACCTCCTATGGCGAGAGCGTCCTTGAGCTTCTTGAAGTCAAACCCGGCGAGGAGGTTATCGACCTCGGCTGCGGAACCGGCCGTCTGACCGCGGAAATCGCCGACGCGGGCGCTTCGGTCATTGGCATCGACGCCAGCCCCGCGATGTTGGAGACCGCGCGTTCTAACTATCCCCAACTTCGCTTCATGCAAGCCGATGCCTCCAACTTCAAGGTGGAACATCCCGTTGACGCGGTGTTCTCCAACGCCGCCCTTCACTGGGTGCTCGATGCCGAGGGCGCAGTCCGAAGCATCAGCAACGCGCTGAAGCCTGGCGGCAGGCTGGTCGCCGAGTTTGGCGGCAAGGGCAATATCCGGAGCATTGAGTCCGCTTTCCTGCGCAACCTCATAGGCTGTGGCTGCCACGACGCCGCCCACGCCTGGTACTTCCCCAGCATCGGCGAGTACGCCTCGCTGCTTGAGAAGCATGGCTTGGAGCCGGCCACGATGTGGTTGTTCGACCGCCCGACTCCGATGGAAGGCGAAGACGGATTGAAAGCGTGGCTCACCCAATTCGGCCATGCGTTTACCGGCTGCTTCACGCCGGAGCAATTCGATGAATCGCTGAACAAGACGGTCGAGGACCTGAAGCCAACGATGTACCGAGAAGGCGTCTGGACGCTTGATTACCGCAGGCTTCGTGTCATCGCGCGGAAGCTATAGCCGCAAGCTGTCGATGACCGCCTTATAGCGATCCTTAACAACTTTGCGCTTCACCTTAAGCGATGGCGTCAGTTCGCCTTCATCGATGCTGAACGGCCTGTCTAGCAGCGCAATCCGCTTAACGGCCTCATACGGCGCAAGCGTCCTGTTGATCGACTGGATATCGTTCATCACCAGTTTCTTCGCCTCCTGAGACTCAGAAAGATGAGTGTCTTTCGGCAGCTTCAGCTCAGAGCGGATGTGCTCCTCGTTCGGCACGATGAGCGCCACGCAGTACTCCATCCCATCGCCCAACACCACCGCCTCGCTTACGTAGCGCGAGCTCTTGATCTTGTTCTCGATAGGCTGCGGGGCAACGTTCTTGCCGTTCCCGAGCACGAGTAGGTCCTTCTTGCGGTCAGTGATCCTGAGATGCTCTCCCTCCATCTGACCGATGTCGCCGGTGTGGAACCAACCTTCTGGATCGATAGCTGCCTTGGTGGCTTCCTCCATGTGGTAGTAGCCCTTCATGATCGCGGGACCACGCAGAAGAATCTCGCCATCCTCAGCAATCTTAAGCTCCATGCCGGGCAACAGCTTGCCCACCGTCCAATACTTGTTGTCTTGGGGCAGGTTCACCATAACGCCGCTTGCGGTTTCCGTTAGCCCGAAACCTTGCAGCACGGTTAATTTGAAAGCGCCGTAGAACTCCGCCACATGCCGCGGCAGCGCTGCGCCACCACTGATGAAGAAGCGCATCCGCCCGCCCATCTTGGCGCGAATCTTCTTTCCTACAAGCTGATCGGTAATCGAAAACAGCGGCGCAAATTCGCCTCGAAATCGCTTCCCACCCTGGATCAGGGCTTGCTCGAAAATCCGCTGGTTTAGCTTCGGCTGCTTGCGCATTTCGTCCATCACACGATCTAGCACCGATTCGAGGAATCGCGGCACACACAGCACCACGGTGGGGCGGACCATCAGCATGTCCGCGGACAGGCTCTTCAGGCTCCGCGCATATCCGATAGTGGCGCCAAGAGCGATCGGCATCATCTGGCCATTTACCCGCTCGAACACGTGAGACATCGGCAGGAAGCTGAAGAACACATCGTTCTTGCCCAGGCTGATGACCTTCGGCACGACCCGCCCGACCCACATCAGGCTGCCGTGGGTTAGCATCGCGCCTTTTGGCTCGCCGGTGGTGCCGCTAGTGTAAATGAAGGTGGCAACATCGTCGATCTTGGCGGCGTCGATTTCCTGCTCCCATTGCTCCCTGGTTAGGTCGCCTTCACCCCGTAGCGCCTGGGCTTCGAGGGAATCCACTCCCTTGAGATGCAGCACCTTCATGCCAGCCATTCCTTGCAGCTTCTTGGTTTGGCTATCGTCGCCGGTAACTGCGAATTTCGCGCCGGCATCTTTGGCGATGTACTGAGCCTGGTCGGCGGGCAGCGTGGGATAGATGGGGACTACCACGAGGCCAAGGGTTTGGCATGCCCAGTCCGTCATTGCCCATTCCGGGCAGTTTTCACTGAGGATCACAACCCGGTCGCCCCGCTTCAACCCGTACTTGTGAAGCACTTTGGCAAACGTGTAGGCGCGCTCATACAGCCCGCGATACGAAAGAGACTCCATGCCCTGGTTAATCGGCATGTACATTGCCGGGCGGTCGGCATATTCCCGACAGCTTTGTCGCAGCATGGCGCCAAGAGATTGCGGTTCGGTCACGGTATTTGTTGTTTACCTAATCGCAATGCCGCTGCTCTATGTCCCGCCGCTTTTTGGGGCCCGATGGCGTAATGTGTTGAGGCGCATGTCACTTTACGAATCAATCGCAAAGCCGCTCTTCTTCCGCATGGACCCGGAAGATGCCCACGAGCGAGTGATGCGGCTCATTCGAACCGGGCTGCTGCGCGCGCCGGAGTTCAAGTCGCCGAGATTAGAGCAGACGCTATTTGGCGTCCAATTTGCGAATCCGCTTGGATTGGCCGCGGGATTCGATAAGAACGCGGTGGCGCTTGCCCAGTGGAGCAATTTTGGTTTTGGCTTCGTGGAGATCGGGACGGTGACGATGCTCGCACAGCCGGGCAACCCACGCCCGCGCCTTTTCCGGCTGCCGGAAGACCATGCGCTGATCAACAGGATGGGCTTTAACAACGACGGCGCGGAGACCGTGGCCGCACGCATGCAGGGCCTGAAGCCAACCATTCCCTTCGGGATCAATCTGGGCAAATCAAAGGTGACTCCGCTTGAGGAGGCTGCCGCCGATTACGAAGGCTCGTTCAAGCTGCTGAACGGCTTTGGAGACTACTTCGTGATCAACGTAAGCTCACCCAATACTCCGGGCTTACGCGAGCTGCAGGATAGGGGACCGCTGGAAGAGATCATCGCCAAGATGAAAGCAGTGAATGCCGCGCGGCCGCTGTTTGTTAAGGTCGCGCCGGATCTGGAGTTTGCCGCACTTGATGAGGTGATTAAGCTGGCCCACGATTCCGGTCTGACGGGCATCATCGCCACCAACACGACATTGAGCCGAGCTGGGCTCTCGCACGATCCTGGAGAAGCAGGCGGACTTTCCGGCGCTCCGCTTAAGTCGCGGGCTCTCGAGTTCATGCGCCATCTGGCTGGTTCGTGCGAACCTAACATGGTGCTGATTGGGGTTGGGGGAATCGAAAGCGGCGACGATCTTTACGACCGTATCCAGGCAGGCGCGCATCTATGCCAACTCTACACGGGCTGGATTTACGGCGGCCCGCATCTCATTCCGAAAGCGCTGACGAGACTGGATGAGCGCATGCGGCAAGCTGGAATCGACGACCTTAAGGCTTTGCGGAAGGCGCAACCCTAGTTTTTGCGCCTTACCCGAACGCTTTGACTAACTACCGACGTGGGCCATTGCTTTGTGCCGCGAAATCGCGAAGGGTCTTTCGCAGGGGTGCGAGCCGTTGTCTGTTTCGCTGGATTGCCAACAGCAATGCATCGGCGAGTGGCATGAACGCGCTTCGTGAAATCGGAACAACCCTGATGTCCGCCTCTCGATAGGCAGGAAAATCGCAGTTCATCCCGTAAACTTCGGATTCGATGTAGTTGTTACCCCGGCCCATCGATCTATTCTTCCACGCCTGCTGAATCACGTCGAACAGGTATGCACATGAACCTGAAGGGCCCCGCTCCAGTTCAACTGTGAATGATTCAGTCACGAACGATTCGTGCAAGTTCTTATAGAAAAGATTGCATGTGACGCTCACGCCCTTGTCGGTCTTTTCCACGGGTTCGTATTCTATGTGGTCGAGATTGTCGAAACACGGCTTTACCGTTGTATTAAGAATTGATTGAACCTGTGCCTCGCTGAAGTGGGTCCGTTCAGCCGCCCCTAGATGCAGGTAAAGATCATTGCCGTCAAGCTTGAGAATATCGGATAAACACTTAGAAGCTTCTGACTCAAGAGTGGGAAGCGGACGAACCAGCCTCCATCCTATTGGCGCAGCAACAACAATGACGCCCAAGATAGGCAGAATCCATGCCGCTCGATTCTTCACGGACCCCATAGCAATTGCTCCGCCAGCTTCGCTTCCTCTGCCCGCACGTACGGCTTCCGCTCCAAAAGGGAATCATAAACAGCGTAAATATCCGAAAGGGGCATTATTCGATGGTCATAGTGGTCCTCATACATCGACTTGACTCCGATATTGCCAAGACGAGGGATCGTATTGCGAAGCCCATCGACAGAGACTTTCCAAAACCAATCGCGATCAGTCACATCCTTGCCTCCAACGAAGGCGTTTGCAAGCCACATGTTACGCATAACTCCGAACACGGATGTCGTTACAAACCCGTCCTTCCGAGCAAAGAAGAAGTAGAGATAATGCGCTTCCTCCCTACCGCCGCGGTCCCTCATTACCGAAAGCAAGAGCACGCGCTCTCTCCCTGGTGGCACATGATGCTTCGCATTAAAATGCGCAAAATCGTCGGTGCTAATCGAAAACCGCTTAGCCTTCGACACGAAAGGCTTCACCGTCATTTCGAGAATCTTCCCAACTTGTTCCTCGGTTAAGGTTGCTCGGTCCGCGGAGTCGAGATGCTCATAGACCTCATGTGTCTTGCAATCCAAAATGTCCTGGAGAAGTTGTTCGCTCGTAATCTGATTCTTGGGTGGATTGGCGGAACCAGCCAGGACCACGGCAACCATGATGATCATGGAGATACCGAGCAGTAAGGTAACACTCAGTTTATCGCGAAGGTTCATGCTGTGCTCCGACGCACTTTATGATCCGGTTGCAAGGGTCTTGAAGTAGCCAAGGCAAGAATCAAGGCTCATAAGATGCGCATCCGGCCTTGCCGGATCGATTGAGTAAACCCCAAGTTGCTTGTACTGAGGAAAGTCCTGCTCCATACCTTTGATACAAGCTCGATAACCCTCCTCATTTGTCTTGATTGATTCACCACGGCAAATCGCCCTGCCAAGCCATGATGTGTAGAGTAAACCGAAAAGGCTGGTTCTTGGACCAAGGCGTGAGTCTTTTACGAACATTGTAAGTTCTAGCACCCGTTTCTCATTCGGATGCTTGAAGTTGATCAGATAGTTCGCGCTTCCTTCTCCCAACCCATCGTCCGTTATCGGCTTATTTGAAGTGCTGGAAAGTTTGGCGGCCCTGATTTCTGAGAGGAAGGGCCGGACTGTAATCCTGAAGATGCCGGCGAGTTGCTCTCTCGTAAGGCCGCTCTGAAGTTCCTCCGGTCGGATGAAGCTGTAAAAGCGATTTGAGTCCAGCTTTAGGACGTCATCCATCCGATCCTGCGCAACACGCGCGAAGTTTGGCGGCTCAAGTAAACGCCACCACGCAATTACCGCAAGAATGGCTAAAGCAATCCACAAGCCGGCTCGCAAAGTCGTGGAAGCGGCCAAGTTCCGTGGCTTACCCTTTGTGCCTATCTTCTTCGTGCTCCAGTCTCGCAGCAACTTGCTGATAGTAGGCTACACAGTCATCCAACGGCATGAGTCTGGAATGCTCGGCGATCGCATAGATCTTCGTAATGCCCGCCTCGGCATACTTGGGAAAATCCTCCTTCATGCCCTCCACATACGCCCGATAATAGTCCGATCCCGGCTTTAACGTCTTGCCCGCAAGCATCGCTCTACCAGCCCAAACCTGGCAAAGAAGGCTAGATAGCGATGTCTGTGGCCCCTGGTTGCTATCCTTGACGAGCATGGAAAACCGCATCCTGAGTGATTCATGAGGAGGCTTGAAGTGAACCAAGTAATCCGACAACCCTTGACCCACAACAGAGGCATTCCCTGACTGCTGGCGCTGCTCGACCAGTTCCATCGACTCGACTTCATTCATGAACGGGCGGATCGACACGTTAAAGATAGTCGCCACCTGTGCTCGAGATAGTCCTTGCAGTTCGGAAGATCGAATATACCGGTAGAACGACTCTGAGTCAAGATTCTTGAGATCGTCGACCCGCTCGGCTGCTACTCCGCCATAGTCCACCGACCCAGTTCGTAAGTATGCAAATAGGAATAAGCTTGCCGCGACAATCCAGCATACAGCGACAGCCGCATACTGCCTTTTATTCAGTCTTACTTTTACGACCACTTCTTAATCTGTCGGACAACTGATCTTATTTATGCATGAAACCAGGCCCTGTTGGTAAGTAATACGATATTTTATCGTTCCATCCGGGCATGCATACTGCCAGGTGATGACGGAACAACACCCACCAGAATTATTGACGCACTTCTCCGAAAGCTGCGTAACAATTGCGCCAGTGCAGGGTATGTCATCGCTGGGGGAACAGGGGACTGCGAATGCAGTCATTACTAATGATAGAAGTGGTACCAAGTGACTTTTCATGATTCTCCAGATTAAAGGTCAAAACTGCAATTCCTCCAGTTCGGCTACATTGCCGTACCCGTAGATGGAATGCACGACCTGATATTGTCCGCTAAGGCGGACAAAAGCGATTCTTTTGTTAATCCCACTCTGCAAGATTGGGACGTCGGGTGGGTTGTGGTTGAAGTCTAGGAAGATGATCGTGTTCTCGCGCTGCTTCTCCGATCGTGCCTTGAAGTAGCCTACGGTGTCGAATTCGGCAGGGAGCACGCCGTACTGATACTCGAAGCCACCTGCGTGAGGGGTGAGGCTTGCCATGCAGGTTCCTAATCCTGGAGCCCATGGAGTCGAAAAGACCACCTTGCCGTCCTTGTGACCGACAATGGTCGGCGTCGCCGGCAATCCCATCTGCACCTGATCCCCATAGACGCCTTCTAGGTCGCGACTTGCTCGGTATATCTGGACAGAAGTGATGAGCTGCTTCAGATTTGAAGCGCACTGGGCCTTATAAGCGTCGTCTTTCGAAGTCGTGATCATGGGCAACATTAAAACCATAAGCAGGAAGATAATCGAAATGACACTGAGAAGCTCGAGGAGGGTAATGCCATAGTTCTTTGTTCTGTTATAACCACTACAACGAAATTTCACTTTGCTTGACAACTCGATACCTCTTCGTGGTCCTTCATGCCGAGAAAGACCTGTACCTTCTCGACGCTTGAGGACTTACTAAAGGCGGCCCTTACGTAAGGATTTAGTGACAATAAAAGCGCGCCTGTGGCAAGAGCGAATGCGATGATCGCATTTAGTAGGACAATTCGGCTCGGAGATATCTTAGAAAGTGAGCCAGCCACAACATGAGGCATCCTACTACAGACAGTCTCAAACCGGCCCGCGCAATTCTGCCAGTTTTCTCGTTCGCAGGTTCAAAAAAGATCAAAAATCATTGCGCGCAATTTAATAGCCGCTTCAACGTTAATGCGGTGGCCGCAGTGGGAAGCGTTCACGCTGAGGAACGAAATTGGTACGCCTGCCAGATAGATGTCCCCGATTAAGTCGAGCATTTTATGCCTCACGGCTTCATTGCTGAATCGGGGCTTGTTCACATACCCTGCCGGACCGAGAATCAGGCAGCTTGACTCATCAAGCCCCTTGCCCAGTCCAGCGGAACGCGCCGCCTCGACCTCATCAGCGAAGACTGTCGTTCTCGCCGGAGCAATTTGGCTCACGTAGTCTTGGAGTATCGACTCGCTTTCAAAGGCTTCCTCGAATGGGAAACGGTCTCTCGGTGCGTCAAACTCACAGCGCCAGTGCCCGCTACCGCCCGCAACTGCCACTTTGGCCGAATCGGCCTGGACAAACACACGCTTGAACAATCCCTTAATTTCGGCTTGCCCAACAGTTTCCGTCCCGGCTTCAAGAATGGCCTGAACAAAAGGCTGTGAGCATCCCCCGGCGGCGGGTAGCTCATGGCCATTGGTCACCACATCGACATCGGTAATTCCCAGGCCCGCAAAGGCGCTCATGAGATGCTCAACCGTGGCAATTTCGCCGATTGTCGTACAGCGACGGGTATCAGTTACTTGATCCGGCCTGGCGGGCCAAACTGACGTCCCACGATGGAACCTAATTCCGTCACTGGATGGAACCAACCGGACCTCAACCGGCTCGCCTGAATGCAAACCGTTGCCACCGAACAAGACTTCACCCTTAAGGGTCAGGCGGTCATACGTCACTTTTCCAGTTCCTGGATCCGCTTTTCAAGCTCCCTCAGCTTGTTCATCAGTTCCGGCAGCTTTGTAGTGGCGTTCATGATTCTCAGCGCCTCACGCACGGGTAGGGCGGGGGTTCCAAAGTAGACGCCTGGCTCTAACACATCTTTCGTGGCGCCGGTCCAGCCACCGAGAATGACGTCATCCCCAATCGTGACCCCCGCATTCAAGCCAACCCCGCCGCCCATCTGGACACGACTGCCAATGGTTACGCTGCCAGGGAACCCGCATTGCCCGGCGATGACCGTGTGGTCGCCCACACGGCCATTGTGGGCAAGCTGCACAAGGTTGTCGATTTTTGTATCGTCACCCACGGACGTGTCGCTCATCGTGCCTCGATCGATTGCCGTCAGCGCGCCCACCTCGGAATCATCGCCAATGCTCACTCCGCCCACGTGAGGAATCTTTACATGGCGGGAACCGTCCCAAACGAATCCAAAACCGTCAGCGCCAATGATTGCGCCCGGGTGGACGATTGAACGCTTCCCGATGGTCACATCCTGCATCAGAACTGCGTGAGGATAAATCACCGCATCGTCGCCAACCTCACAGCTTTCGCCAATATAAGCGAAGGGATATATCCTTGCGTTCTTGCCGATTACAGCGCCGCGCTCAATGACCGCGAACGGTCCAACGGATGCGGTGGGATCAATTTCAGCGCCCGGGTCAACGCTCGCCATCGTGTGGACGCCGTGATGGAATGGGATGGGCCTCGAAAGCTTCGATAAGAGATAACCGAACGCCTGCTTCGGGTTGGTCACCTCAATGGAAGGGATTCCGCGTGTATCCGCCCCCGGCTTCACGATGACGGCGGTGACTCCCGCCTGAATCGCCTGGTCCAGGAAGGAATCTTCCGCGGCGAAGGTTATTGCCCCTGCACGAGCGTCTGAGGCAGGGCAAACTCCGCTGATCTTGAGATCGCTTGGCCCGTTAAGCTTGCCTCCAATCCACTGGGCTATTTCGCCTAGGGTCCAAATCGGTGAGTTTGTCTCCATTCCTTGAATTCCTTAGTTTTATCCAAACCGTCGCCTGCTTTGCCCAACCGGTAGCCGTTAATGCCAAGCCAGATATTAAGCTCAGCACGCAAATCTTCTTTTGTGAATACCTGCGGACTATCCCCCTCAATCGGCACCGCGGGCAAGGTTGAGCCCGGGATTGCGCCCGATCTAGCCTCCGGCGCTGCGGGAATCTGGATTTCGCTCCCTTTGAGCGCGGGCGCTTGAAGGTCGCTCAGTAGCAGCTGCACCTGCTTTTCGGCATCTGCCTGAGCCTCGCTGTCGGCTTTGATACGAGCTTGCTCGACTGCCTTTGAGAACTCGAGGCTGGGCAGGTCCAGCGCATTCTGGCGCTCCAAGATAAGGGTGGCGCTTCCCTGCTTGTAATCCTTTTCAATCTGGGCGAGCTTTGCCCGAAGGCTCCTAATCTCCGTACGCCTTTGTTCGGCAACCGCTCCCTTCGTTTCTGGTCTCGCTTGCCCCCGGTTTCTTGGCTCAGGGAAGCCAACCATGAATGCCAGCCTTGCAACGATCGGGCCGCGTTTTTCGGCATATTGGTCGAAAAGAGACCGAAGCCGGGCGCGATAGGTAAGGCTAATCTCCTGCTGCTTGGCCGTCATCGCCTGACGCTGCTCCGCTTCGGCAGAAGCAAGCCTCGATTGATAGATGTTGCTGAGCCGCCTCGTAAGCTGCTTAAGAACTTTCTGTTTTCTCTTCTCAAGAAATCCAGAAATGTCGACTTCTGAGCCGTTAATCTTATTCTTAACGGTTCTTGCTGGCAGTGCTGGCAGCGTGATTCCGGGGTCGCCAGGAACAGTGATGGCACCTAAGGTCTTTGCAGGCGGAAGTTGTATCTGTCGAGGCGCGATTTGATCAAGATCAACGAATACAACTTGCTGTGAAGTTGACTTCCCGCAACCGCATACAAGAGAAGCGATGGCCGCGAAGAACAGAAGGCTTCGGGGCCTCATTGCGCTTTCTACTTGACGGCGTTCATTGCCTGGAGGCAAGCGGCAGAAATGTCGTTTGCACCGTAGGGGGCAATTCCGGCCTCAAAGACAACTGTGAAACCCTGCTCGCGTGCTACTTTCTGCACGGCTGCGCGAGCTTTATCCACACTAGCAAGCTTTTGCTTATCCGCCCAGTTCTGCATTTCGGTGGTGAAATCGGTGTACCACCTGCGTTCTAGCTGGTCCATCGTCTGCGCGCGCCGAGCGTAATCCTCGAGCAACGTGCGGTCCTCTGCGGTCAGGTTTTGCTTGGCATTTAGCTCAGCATTTCGCTTGGCGGCCTGCACCACGTCGGCCTTGATCCTCTCCGACTCGGCGGTCTCGGCTGCCGACGGACTGTCCTTTAGCGCAAGCTCTTTAAGCCTAAGGGCCTGTTCGTTGGTGAGAATTCGATTCTGATCAATGAACTCAAGAAGGCTCTCGCGAACACCCTTCATCTTCTTGAAGGCGGCTTGGTTGGCCTTTCCGAAGTCGCTATCTTCCACGACCTTCGAGATATCGACGACACCAACTTTCTCCGTTCCCGCTTGGAAGCCAGTTGCCACCAATCCGCCAAGCAGCCCGCAGGCTACGATCCATCCAAGTTTGTTGCTTCTAATATTCATCATTCAATTCCTCAAGGCTTCAGCGAGTCCATAGTCTTCAAAACGTCAGGGGTTACTTCGTTTGCGCCATACGGCACGACTTCACTTGAGAAAATCAAGGTGAAGCTCTTCTTTGCGCCGTAGGTCTTGATCGCCGTCTTAACGCGATCTAAAGTTTCCTTCTTGTACTTATCGTTCAAGGCGTTCAACTCGTCGTCAAACTCCTTTGCCCATTTCGAGAGGGTGAGGCTGCATGCCTGCACCAAATCGTTGTCGTCCCGCAGCGCCTTCACTTCCGATTCGTTCGGACTGGGTTTGAGCTGCAGATCGCGAAACTTCTTATCGTTTGCGATAATCGCCGCCTTCAACTTATCCAGTTCCTGCTTCTCAGCCGGGGTTGGTGCATCCTTCAGGCTAAGCTCGCGGAATCGGGTCGCCTGCTCAGCGGTCACCACTCGATAGGTGTTGATGAATTCGATAATCGAGCGGCGATTTTCTTGGACCGCCTGGTAGCTCTCGCCTTCTTTGTGAGCAAGCTGGCTATCGCGGAAAACCTTTCCAACATCCACGACGCCGATTTTGGATTGGTTGGTTTGGAATCCAACAAGCATGAGGGCAACAACCGCACCAGCCGCGTGCCATCCATATTTCTCGAGTTTGTTGAACACCCGCATTAGAAGGAAGTTCCTATCAGGAAGTGAGTTCGCGACTTGCCGTTTTCATCCCAGCCGACATCCAATCGGATTGGTCCGAGCGGCGAATTAAAGCTTAGCCCAATACCGTTGCCTCGGTGCAGATGCGCGCCCTGAGTGTAGGTGTTGAGGGTGTCGTACCCATTCCATGCGCCGCCGTAATCAACGAATCCAATCAAGTTGAAAGATCGCTGGATGGGGAAGCGATATTCCAACGTCGAGACCCAATACTCGCGGCCCCAATATCGATCTTCAGGATAGCCACGGATGGTGTCGGCGCCGCCCGCAAAGAATTGCTCGAAGAAGGGCACGGTTCCCGCGATGTATCCAAACCGGGTTCGGAAAGCAAGCACTTGGCGCGGTGCGTCAAGGTCCTTGATCGTGCGGGGAGGCTGTGGCGACCAGTATCGGCGGTATTCAAGATTAGTGCGGACGAAGGTGTGACTACCAATCAGACCCGGATCCTGCAAGTCTCCGCCGACTTCGGTTATGTTGGCAACACCCGGCTCAACGGATACGCGTGCCCAGTCGCCGCGGGAGGGGTCGGTGTCCACATCTCTGCGATTCCTTTGCAAAGCTAGGCTGCCGCTGCCTACTGCGCCATCCTGCTTGATGAAGCCGGTCGTTGTCTTGCTATTGATGCCGGTCGTATTGATCCGCTCATACCGAGCGCCGTAGTTTAGGTTGAGGTCGTCCCTCAGCACCTTGCCGAACGTAAAGCTTGAACCGGTTCTGCGCTCGGAATACTGATTATCGTTCGTCGGCGTATTGTTGCCGCCAAAAGCAGTTCCCGTAAATCGATATATCAGCCGTGAATAGATGCTGAAATTAAAGGTGGTGTCGTTGCTGTCGTAAAACGGATCGGTGTAGCTGAGGTTAATGCTCGGCCCGCCGCCAGTCGTTGACTGTAGCCACTCAACTCCAACGCCCTTGCCCGTTCCTCGGAAGTTGTTGTCCGACAGCTTGAAATAGCCACCGAAACTCGACTGGGGGTCAATCTGCAGGCCCGCGCCAATCTGAGCGGTGCGAGCTTCCTTCACGTTAATGTTCAGGTTTATCTTGCCTAACTCTTGCTCTTCGGGCGCTTCCGGACGCACGGAACCAGGCTCAAACCAGCCAGTGCTGATGAGCTTTCTGAGGTCCTTTATGAACTTGTTCTCGTTGTAAACGTCGCCTTCCCGAGTCTTGATAATTCGGCTGATAACGCCCGGTCGCGTTTTGGTGAGGCCGGTAACCGTTACCTTGCCCACCGTCTGCTCGACGAGGTCAATTTCGAGTGTGGACTCCTGGTCAGCCTGGGGACCCACGTTCGTCACCCTCGCGAAGTAGCCCTCCTTTGAATAGAGGTTCTGGATGGCGTCGCCGGTAGGCTTGAGCAGGTTAAGATTGAAGACTTGGCCCTTCTGAACGGGAATGACCTTCAGAAGGTCTTCGGTGGGAATCGCGTGATTTCCGTTGATGGAAATCTCCTTGATGACGGCGTACTCGGTTACGTCGACCACGATCTGCCAATTGGTGGCATCCAGCGGCTTCGCCCGCACATCAACGGCCTTGAAGAAGCCCAGGCCCTTGATTCGCTCCTTGTCGGCGTCTAGCTGCTCCTGAACGTAGGGCTGGCCGGTGCGCGTTCGCATGGCGGCAAGGATCGCTTCTTTAGAAACGTGGGATGTGCCGTTGATCGAAATCTCTTTGATGATGCTGGCGGTTTGGCTCTGCGGCATCATCATCATCTCGGTGGCTCCTAGTTCGGAGAAACCTGTCGCATGGGCGTCCTGAACTGCAAAAACGAGCGCGAGTGATGCCAACAATATCCCTGTTCTATTCAATATCCCTTCCCTGAGAGTCTCCACTGGTAAAAGGTCATTTAACCCCACCCAGACATGTTCTGGGCATTTAGATGCGCCGAATCCCTGATCGTTTCGGTAACCTTTTGCCATGGTTGACTCCCGCGTAACTCAGCTAGCCGAATTAGTCTCGTCTCACTCCATGCGACTGACGAAGGCCGATAACCTCTTGATTCAGGCCATTGACATCCGAGACGAATTGGTTGCCGAGTTTGTGCGCGTGGCCCAAAGCCATGGGGCGAATGTTGTCGTCCGCTACGAATCCAACTTGATCAAAAGGCAAATGCTTCTTGGCATGACCGAGGAGAATGCGAAGCTCCACGGTCGCACCGAGAAATATGAGATGGAGCAGATGACCGCCTGCCTTATGATCCGAGGCGCGTCCAACCTCAATGAGCATGGCGACGTTCCAAGCGACAAGATGGCCCTTTGGCAAACGCACTACGCCCAGCCAGTGACTTTTCAGACTCGAATTCCAAACACGAAGTGGGTTGTGCTTCGGTGGCCAAACCCCTCCATGGCACAGCAAGCGGGCATGTCCACCCCGGCATTCGAAGATTTCTTTTTCCGCGTTTGCCTGGTGGACTATGCAAAGATGGGCGCTGCGGCCAAGCCTCTTGAGGAATTGATGGCCCGCACCGACCAAGTTCGGATCGTTGGCCCGGGAACGGATCTCAACTTCAGCATCAAGGGCATCGGCGCAGTAAGGAGCGAGGGTCGGCGCAACATCCCAGACGGCGAGTGCTATACCTGCCCCGTGAAAGATTCAATGAACGGCACGGTGCAATACAACACTGCCACTCTCAACCAAGGCGCGGTCTTCAATGACATCCGCTTCGTGGTCAAGAACGGCAAGATCGTCGAGGCCACTGCCGGCGACAAGACTCAGAAGCTAAACGACATCCTTGATACCGATGAGGGCGCGCGATACTTCGGCGAGTGGTCGCTTGGGTTCAACCCGCACATCTTGCATCCGATGCTTGACACGCTCTTCGATGAAAAGATCGCCGGCTCGTTCCACCTTACGCCCGGCAACGCCTACGATGGCCCCGGCGGCAACGGCAATAAATCCGCGATCCACTGGGACATCGTGAACATCCAGCGCCCGGATTACGGTGGAGGCGAGATCTGGTTTGACGGCAGGCTCATCCGCAAAGACGGCATCTTTGTGGTACCGGAACTGGAAGGGCTGAACCCGAACAGGCTCGTTTAGCTTAGTGGACGCCCATCGTGTCAACGGTGGGCACCGCTTCGTCCTTCAAGTAGGCTTCAAAGCGCAGCTGACCCGTGATGCGGTTCCCGGAAGGATGGAATCCTTCAACCAAGATCGGCGTTTTCAGCTCGGAGTGCTGCCGCACTACCCGGCTGTAAACCGTTCTCGGATCCTGAACGGAGCCTTCAAACGGCTTCACCGCATAGGTCATGTCTCCGTAGATGAACATCAGCCGGTAGTCGGTGACGGGCTTATCGGAGTTGTTGTACAAGGTGGCTTCGCCAACGCAACGCATGATGCCGTCCGGCCCCTTCCACATCCTTAACTTGGCGGTACCCAAACCTACATCTGCTGGGTTGCTGAGGACCACATGGCCTTCATAGCTGACGAACTGGCGGGCGTGACCGCCACCGCCTCCAAGCGGGGTTGCATATCGAAGGCTTGGGAAAGTCGTGTCGGAAGGCGATGGATTTGCAGGCGGAGGCAAGAAAACTGGAGGCGCCGACTGGAATCCAGGCACCGGAGCAGGAGCATTTGCTGCGACCACCTTCTGGTCAAGCGGAAGCTTTGGAGCAGTTGATTCGGCCACCTGGGGCGTCTTGGATGAATCCGAACTGGACAACCAGAAAAACGTAGGAATTCCAACAAGAAAGACGGCAACCAAAGCTATCTTTGTCGGCGACCACCAAGACTCTGTCGGTTCGCTGTCGCTGTTAAGCTGGCTGGCATCGCTCTTCCATGAACGCTGGTCAGCCGGACCCATCGAGGGCTGAAGCGAAAGCGGCCGCTTGCACCAGTCGCAGGTCACATCGTTCTTCGATTCAATTCCACACCAATTGCAAATAGGCATCGAGCAATCCTTTTTCAGCCTTTTCCTTGAGGCTATCTATTAGTCGCCATTTTGCCCCACTTGGTTCGCCTAATCTTGGGCATTTCCTCCCAAACTAGTACTGACATGTGGGCCAACAGTCCCGAATCCCCAGTGTATCACGACTGACGTTTGTACATTAAGGATTGAGGTGAAAAATGTCAATCGGTGATGTACTTGGACCCGTGATGGCGTTGCTTGCCCTTAGCCTTTCCGGCTGGGCGCTTACGCTTCTTGCAGATTCTTTCTTTCCTTACCGCATACAACGTGCCAATGAGGCCGTTTCTGTCCGAACAAATAGCACTTTGGCGATGGGGGCGATTGTGCTCCTCATTGTCGGGACTATTGCCCTGATGCTCGTGAGCTCTAAAGTGCCGTTGCTTGTGTTATTCGGCCTTCTGCTCACATCGGTCGTCTTGGCGATTGCCGTGATCGGCCTAAGCGGTACTGCCCGCTTGATTGCTACTCGCTTGCGCAGCATGGATAACGCGATGAGTGAATACGGTTCGCTTTCAAGAGCAAGCGCAATTCTGTTCGCAAGCGCTCTCATGCCCTTCGTGGGCTGGTTCATCGTCGCTCCCTTGCTGCTTTGCATGGGCCTTGGCGCCGGGCTTAAGAGCTTTGGCACGGCGCATGAGGTTTCCAAGCTGGAGGCGTAAGTGGCCCTGTCACGTCGTCAGGTGCTAGGTTACGGGGCTCTTGCGGGCTCCGGCTTGCTTGCCGGTTGCGGCAGATTAGCCACGCGGTACGCAGAAACGTCGTGGCCCGCCCAGTCTGCTGCCCCCGATTCCCAAGCCAAGCGCTGGATGAACCGAACCGGCTTTGGACCAAGACCAGGCGATTACGAACTCCTTGTCAAGGAGGGCTTTGACGTTTCCCGCGAAAAACTCCTAGCCGCAAGTGAGCCCGAGTCGATTGCTGCTACGCTCGCTTTGCGAAGGCTTGAACCCTATTCAACCAGCGAGAGCGAACTCGAAAGCGAGCCTTACAACTTCGTCGCCGAGCAGCTTCGGCAGGGCTACTTGATCCACGCAACATCAGGTTCAAATCAGCTCTTGGAGCGCATGGTCGACTTCTGGTCGAACCACTTCAACATCTACTTCATCAAGGCCAACCTGCGGTATCGCAAAGGCACGGACGAGATGCAAGTGATACGCCAGCATGCCCTCGGCAACTTCGTAGATATGGTGACCGCCAGCGCCAAGAGTCCGGCGATGCTGGAATACTTGGACAACGCGGCGTCGGTTAAAGGCCACCCGAACGAGAACTATGCACGAGAGCTACTGGAGCTCCACACGCTCGGCGTGCATGGCGGCTACACCCAGCAGGATGTGATGGAGGCGGCCCGCTGCTTCACCGGTTGGACCATCGAGAAGCGCTTCCTTCACCGTCGCGGCGAATTCATGTTCGACGCTGAGCGGCATGACTCGGGTGCTAAGTTCGTGCTTGGCCACCACATCCCTGCCGGAGGCGGCGAAGAAGACGGTCTTGCTGTGATTAGACTTGCCGCACTGCATCCAAGCACCGCCGATCACCTTGCTGGCAAGCTATGCGCCTGCTTTTTGGGAGATTCGAGCCATCCGATGCGGACTCAAGTGGCCAAGGCGTTTCTGGATTCGAAGGGAGACATCAAGGCGACGCTTCGGCCGCTGCTTGATCCTCGGCTTCTTGCCCAATCCAAGCCGGTTGCCAAGCGTCCACTTGATTATGTTGTGTCTGCGGTTCGCTGTCTTGGAGGATCGACGGATGGCGCGGCTCTTCATCAGCACTTGGCAAACATGGGCCAGCCGCTCTATGAGTGGCCGCTGCCCGACGGTTATCCGGTGTCCGCGGAAGCCTGGACCGGATCGATGCTGGCCCGCTGGAACTTCGTGGCCGCGATGATGGCGGGAGAAATCAAGGGCACTCAATTCGATAAGTCAGAACTTCATCTGCGCCTCGGCGGCGATCCCGGCAAGAGCGTCCGCCATGTTCTCGGCAAGGAACCCCAACCAGGTGAGCCGCTAGTTGTTGAGCTTGAGAAGCTCGGCAGCGACTCCGTCGCCCATGTCGGGCTATGTATGGCATCGCCGGAATTTCAGTGGAGATAACCCGATGAAACAAGCTTGCGACGGATTTATCGATTACGAACGCCGCGCGGCGCTGCGGCTTGGCGCAGGGGTCGCGCTGAGCGCCCTTGGCCTGAGCAAGTGCTTCAGCCAACTTGGGCTGCAAAGCGATGCCAGGCCCACCGAAGCGCCGGTGCTGGTGGTGCTCTTCCTGCGCGGGGGCATGGACGGCCTCCACGCTGTGCCGCCCATTGCCGATGACGCCTACTACCGGGCAAGACCAACACTTGCAATCGCCGCCCCTCAAAGCGGCAAAGCCGCCGTGGCCGACCGCGCTCTTCGATTGAACGATCAATTCGGTCTCCACCCCACGATGGCCGCGATGCTGCCGCTCTTCGAAAGCGGCGAGCTGGAGATTATTCACGCCGTAGGCAGCCAGGACCGCACTCACAGCCACTTTGAGGCGATGAGCGCGATGGAACGAGGCATGGCGGCGAATTCCGATGCCGCCCAGGACGGCTGGCTTTCCCGATACATCCGAGCGCGAGAGCTAAAGCCGACGAGCCCGCTACGCGCGGTGGCTCTTACACAAACCCTGCCCGCGTCGCTAAGCGGCTCCAATTCGGTAGCTCTCGAAGACCTCTCGCAATTTCGCCTCTCGGAGCAGTTCCGCTTGGAGGCCCTTAGCGCGCTCTACGCCCAAGGAGACGACCCTTTGGCTGCCGCCGGAAGGGAAACCTTGAGCGCCCTGCGCAAACTGAACCGTTTCGACCCAAAGCAATACCAACCGGATCACGGCGCGCATTACGAAGCGAACGAACTTGCGCAAGCCTTTCGGCAGGCCGCCTTCCTTATCAAGGCAAATGTGGGTCTTGAGATCGCGTGCATTGATGAACTTGGCTGGGATAGCCATGTAGCGCAAGGCAATTCAACCGGCATCACCGCCGGACAGCTTGGCAAGGTTGCTAACGCGGTCGCCACCTTCAACCAGGACATGGGCAAAGAAATGTCCCGCGTTCGAGTGGTGGTGATGACCGAGTTCGGCCGCAGGGTCGCCGAGAACAACGGGCTTGGCACCGATCACGGCCGCGGCTCCGCCATGTTCGTGCTGGGTGGCGGAGTAAAAGGCGGACAAGTGAGGTGCGAATGGCCAGGTTTGGAACCGCACCAACTCGAAGATCCCGGAGATCTCAAGGTCACCACCGATTACCGAACGCCCTTATCGGAAGCGATCACCTTCCTCGGCGGTGGAGAAACGCTGAAACAGGTCTTTCCGAACTTCTAGAAGGGACTTGGAGCGGGTGACGGGACTCGAACCCGCAACCTTGACCTTGGGAAGGTCCTGCCCTACCATTGGGCCACACCCGCTTGCGAGGTATCTGGAGCGGGTGGCGGGAATCGAACCCGCATGGCCAGCTTGGAAGGCTGGAGCTTTACCACTAAGCTACACCCGCGTAACTTCGCCTATAAGATTACTCCAATGCTGACCGTTACGAAAACCTGCACCAGCATTCGTACCTGCCTTTAAGCTCGACCGAATGGATTTATGGCCTAGAGCGTCATACTATTCACATCCGTTTCGAGAACGAAAGATGCCAGTTTTCACCCCATTTTTCATCGCCCTTGCTCTGCTGAACCCGCAGGATTTGGAAATCCGCGCAAACGTCAAAACCGGCGACGTTCTGAAAGGCGAGCAGACCATTCGAGCCATCGTGCAGTCCAAGGACATCATCAACCAGGTTGAGTTCTACTTGGCGGGAGAGCTCCGAGACTCGAAGAGCTCTACGCCCTACGAGTTCAAACTCGATACCATTGGCGAAGAGGACGGCGAGGTCGCTATCAAGCTCATAGCCTATTCGTCAAGCGGCGAGAAGAAGGAACAGATCATCCGGGTGATGATCGATAACGGCGTATCCAAAGGGGCGCCGTTCCATACCGAGATAGCCCAAAAGGCCTTCGAGGACGGCAACTATGACCTCGCGATTCAGGAGGGCCGAATTGCCCTGCATGCGCAGAAAGGTTACGTGCCCGCAAAAGCAATTTTGGCCCGAGCCTATTCGGAAAAGGGCGTACTGGACCGAGCGCTGAAGTATGCCGAGGACGCCCAGGCGAGCGACCCCGATAACGACGTTTACAACGAGTTGGTTATGACCTTGAACCTTAAGCGGGTCTTCACCACCTATGATCGCGCCGATACGAGTTCGGATGACAACCTCAAAATCATCGGGGATTCCCTGAAGAGCGCCATTCAGCTGCGCGCCAAGGTGCTTGAAAGGAAGATTGATGCCCTGGGAACGGCAACCGAAGCCAACGAAATCCAGCGTGTAGACCTGTTGCTGCTGGCCAACCGTTACAGCGCCGCGCTCGCCGCGCTGCGGCCCAAGAATAACCTTGAAGGAACCGCCCCCTGGCTTGATCGGTACGCCTACACGCTGCTGCGCATGGGCCGCTACACCGAATGCCGGAACTTGATGTTTGACCTAAACAAGTCAAACCACCATACAATGTTCACCGCGGCGGTTGACGCAGCGCTGAGGGCCTATCTGCTCGACTACTCCGGCCTTTATGGAGCTAACAACAATGTTCTGCCTTCCACTAAGGACAACCTCGGCTTCCGCTCTGTGGCAGTCTACGCCCTCCTAAGACAGGGGAACACAAATGGCCTTCGCCAGGCTATTAGCGACCTGCAGGAGTCGGTCACCACGGACTCCGTCGTCAGCACGATTCTCTCGGTGGCTTCCAACAAGGTAGGCGACTTCGAGAAGGGTCGTCAGCTATTCCGGCAGGCGATTCTGCAGAATCCGATGAACACCGACGCCTATCTTGAGCAGGCCATTCAGGCCATCCAGATAACCGCAACCACGGAACTGACCCCTGAAGCTGCCAAGTATCAGCTTGCCGCCGCCCGCGTTTGGCTGGAGGCTGCTCTTGCAAGCCGGCCAGAGTCGGCCGAAGCGCTTACGTGCTTGGGGATGCTGGACATGCTCACCGGCAAGTACGATGAAGCGATCCGGTTCGTAGATTCGGCAACCATGGTCTCCAAGGATTACGCTCCCGCTTACCTGATGAAAGCCACCGTCATCCAAGCCGCCAGCCGACCGGGGACGAACCGAAGCGGCAAGAGCATCTTCATGGATTCGGGCGAGCAGGCGCAAGTCGAAGTGCGAAGCCTGCTGGAAAAGACGCGAGAGCTAGACCCCCGGTTTGCACTTGCGACTCTGCCAACCGCGAAACAGGCGTTCGATTATTTCATGCAAAAGCGCACGCCACTCATCGCATCGCCTTTCTCGCACTAGGCGCCTGCGTTCGGATTAGGTCATTTAAGGGGCCAGGACTAAACCCCGACCCCTTAAGAGTTCGCGTTTACTTTTTGCGCCGCTTTAGCAGTGCGACAACGCCTAGCCCCAGTGCCGCCATCGAGGTTGGCTCGGGAGTCACGCTGGTGCCAAATTCGCCTCCAAGGACGTACGTTTGATATCCGTAAGAATTCAAGTAGGCATGGGTACCCGCGCTGAACTGAAGCATCGCGTTTCGCGAGTTATCCTTCATCCACAACGAGTCATCGGCAGCATCATATCCAAGCGCCCCAACGAGGTTGCCGCCCGTCCCGGTTACGCTAAGCAGCGTGCCGTTCATCGACCACTCCTCGAGATTTCCTGTGATCCAGTTGGAAGTCCAGATTTCATTCCGCTTGGAATCATAGGTGATGCCGAGATCGTACTGGCTTGCATTGAATAGAACGTTCCCAGGGCCCTCATAGTTGAGGCCCCATGACTTCACTTGGCCACTGCCCCAGTCCACCATGAACACATTCTTTCCATCGCTCGCCGCGTCGTAGGCCTGAATGCCGCCGTTGTTCCAGTTGTTGCCGTAGCCGGTGGCTACGCCACCCAACGTATATTCCATTCCCGGCCCGCCGCTAGCGATGTAGTAAGCCTGGCGTACTGTGGGTCCTACCCAAATCGGGATCTGGGCTGGCCCAGTCCATTGATAGGCGCCGATTTCGCTGCCACCTTGAAGCATGTGCGTGTAGCCAACGCTGCCGGTGCCGTCGGTGACGTACATCGTGCTTACTTGTGCGAGAGCGGTTGAACTCACCGTTGCTACCGCAAGCAGCATCGGCAATCGTGTTTGAGAGTTGCGTTTCATCAGAATTCCTCCACCGAGAATCGTAAGATCTCTGCAAGTATTTGTTCTCACAGGGCAAATCTGTGACATTAAGATTTGAGGTTTTTCGCGCCAAGGGATGCCGACGAGTTGTTTGCCGCCACCTTGATCAAAGGGCGTAGCCCTTAGGCAAGGAATTTGGCTCCTGGGCGTCGGGCAAGGTATTCTGTTGCCCTTCACACGAGTCGGGGTGTGGCGCAGTTTGGTAGCGCGCTTCCATGGGGTGGAAGAGGCCGTGGGTTCGAATCCCGCCGCCCCGACCAAAATCCAGCTTCACTCTCCCCAGAAAACATTTAGCGGAAGCTGGAAAAGAACAATTCAGTCCTTACATTGCAAGTACAGCGGCAACTCCCTGGGCCGTGTAGCCCATTCCACCCTTCGTAGTGCTCCACCCTGTCTCATATGATCAAGTCTTCAATGCTGCTTCTTGCCGGGCTTGGATGCGCAGGTGCATCCCCTGCAGACCAGGGCTCGGACGTCGACGCCCTTGTGGCCAAACTTATGGCCAAGAACAAGGTGCCAGCGGTCTCGGTGCTGGTGCTAGACCATGGTCAACCGCTTAAACAAACGACTTACGGGATTGCCGACCTTGAATTAGGTGTGCCAGCCACGAATAAGACGCTCTTTCAAATCGGCTCGGTGGGCAAGATGTTTACCGCCGCCGGAATCCTTCGGCTTGAGCGGGATGGCAAGCTCTCGCTGAATGACTCGCTGGCAAAGTTCTTCCCTGATGCCCCGAGTTACTGGAAGCCGATAAAACTCCGGAATCTGCTGAATCAAACCTCCGGCATCCCCGACTACTACGACGGCGAGATCAAGATAGACCCCAAGAAAGAGATGAGCGAAGATGAGCTTGTTAAGTTCACGGAAGTGCTCAAGCCTGCGTTTGAGCCGGGCACGAAATGGGCCTACTCGAACTCCGGCTACATGCTCCTCGGCATCATCATGCACAAGGTCACCGGCGCTCTTTATAGCGATTACCTAAGCCAAACCATTTGGACTCCCGCGGGTATGAAAACCATTCGCACTGTGGATGATAGAGAGGTCATCCCCAACCGATGCAAAGGCTACGAGATGTCTCCCCAAGGCATCGTCAACCAAGATTGGTCGTCAAGATCGGCTTGCTCTACCGCTGACGGAACCCTCTACGCGACAACCGACGACTTCATCGCTTGGGATCGCGCGCTAAGCGACAAGTCCGTCTTGAACGAGAAAGAACTTGAGGCGTTCTGGGCAGAGGGGAAATTGGCCGACGGGCATCCTACAAGCTATAGCCTAGGCTGGGCGCTATCCTCCAGGCTCGGATGCGGTGCGAAGTGGCACAACGGCGAAGCGCAGGGCTTCCGATCGAACTACACCCGATTTGACGACGGACTTTCGGTAGTCGTGCTTACCAATGCAACGTTCACGAACGTTGATCGCCTTGCGCGAGACATAGCCGCCATCTATCGCCCTCAACTGCACTGGCAAGTCCTGCCGGAAATTAGCAATCCCGATGCGGCGAAAGCCATTGCGCTGGCAAATGCGTTCTTAGCGGGTAAGGCGGCAGGCTATGCGGGCCAAGCGGAAGCTGTTGGGCCGGCAATTGCCGCGGCCATGCCGGGCCTCCAGAAGCGTTTTGGCAAGATTTCAACCATCGCTTGCTTGAAGATGTGGGAGACCGATCAGCATAAGAACTATGCATTCAGAGTGTCGTTTGCGAAGCTGCAAGCGTTCCTTCAGGTCACGGTCGCTGCCGATGGGAAGATAACAAACGTAGACTTCGAGCCGTCGTCCTAGACGCTAATGTGGGCGAGCTTTAAGATGCTGTAAGTAAACTGCCGCCTTAAGGCCGCCTCCATGGAAGTCTCAAAGTCGTTCACCCTTGAAGCCGCCCACTGGCTTCCGAATGTGTCCGAAGGGCACAAGTGCGGGCGGATGCACGGCCACTCGTTTCATGTCGAGGTAACGGTTTCGGGCGAAGTCGGGGCAGAGAGCGGCTGGGTGATGGATTTCGCGGAGATCAAGCGGGTGTTTCAGCCGATCCACGATCTGCTTGATCACAATTGCCTGAACAACATCCCCGGCCTTGAGAATCCGACCTCTGAGAGCTTGGCGAAGTGGATTTGGCAGCGGCTGGCGGCGGATTTGCCAGGGCTCTGCCGCATCACGATCCAGGAAACCTGCACCAGCCGGTGCAGCTACACTGGAGAGGTGACCGGCTAGAAATTCCTTGCGAGGCAAGCCTTGATGAATTGGAACGATAACCCAATCCTTGAAAAGTCAGAAGACCTACTTGAGAGAGGGGCTTTCGCTGAGCTTATTGCAAAGGCTCTCTTCGCTGAGAACATATCTGGCGCAACTGTTGTCGGCCTTAGCGGCGCCTGGGGATCTGGCAAGACATCAGTCGCCAATTTGGTAATTAAGTTGGTTCCTGGATCAGACATTGTAAGGTTCCAGCCCTGGATGATAAGTACACCCGATGGGCTTGCGCGAGAATTCTTTAAAGAGCTAGGTAAAGCTGTTCTTCCAAAAGGCGACGATCAGGAATCCAGGGAAGCCCGAATCCAATTCTATAAATACGCAGCCCAAGCTCTTGACGCGCTGTCGATGACGTCTGAGGCGCTCCACACATTTGACGTGCCGCTGACTGGCCTTGTATCCAAAGGACTGAAAGGGACAAAGAAGGCGCTCGAAGTGGCCGCAAAAGGGCTCGAAGCACAATCAAACCTACCAACTCTTCGGGAGGCTCGTGATGAAATCGTAAAGCTACTTGCAAAGCGAAGCCGTCAACTCTTGTTTGTCATAGATGATATTGACCGCCTCACGAGGGAGGAGATACGGACACTATTTCAGATCGTGAAGGCTTGTGCAGATTTCCCAAATGTCCGCTACCTCCTTCTCTTTGACCGAACCCAAGTTTCGTCGGCCCTTGATCAATCTGGAATCGATGGCGATGCTTTTCTTGAGAAGATCGTGTCACGCATATTCGACCTCCCTGAAGTGACCACGGGTCAGCTAAATACCCTCATCGGTAATTCACTGATGAGACTCGATTTTGGAGAATTGGACCAGGCCGCGGAGAATCGCTTATACCAACTCGAACAGAACCTGCTTCTACCAGCATTGAAAACCGTTCGACAAATCAAAAGATATTTTGGGACTGCAGAGACTCTATTGAATGGAGTTAAGGAAAAGGGGCATCTGAATGTTGAGCCTACCGACTACCTTGCCCTAGAGTTTATTAGGCAGACCGCACCAAAGCTGTATTCCTACCTTCGTGATGAGGCCGGGGCTACACCGGGAGGCATCTTCAGACTTCTAACCGACAAGGACAAATTCAACAAAGATCTTCAGACACAGTATGAAAAAGCTGTTGAGGCGGATGAACCGGCTTCGACGCTTACCCGTGAGGCCCTGAATCTAATGGGTTATCGGATTCCTTTTGTGACGCAGAATTCAATCGACCAGGGTTCATCGCGGAGTGATTTCCAAGCGAGAAGATTCAATTGCGATTATTGGAAGCGTGTCTACTTTGGGTTCGATGCCGCACGCATACCGATGCCCGAGTCAGAATGGCGCGAGTTTGTGCGCCAACTTCAAGACCCGAACCTAACGGTGATCTGGCTCAACCAATTACAGGATCGGACCGACCCGGAAGGGTGGATACTTTGTGTCTCCAGCCGCGCGGGCGAGCTATCTAATGGTGAGCTAGAAACCTTGCTCGTGGCCCTTATGATCTGGGGTGACGGTCAGAAAATGCATGGCCCTCTTTGGGAAGTCGGGCTCGATTGGACCAAGGTGCTAATGCAAATAGGGGAGTCAGCATTAAGCCAGTTTATGTTTCACGATAAGGAAAGCTGGAACGTACAAGAGACAGTCACGTCAGCAATTGCAAAGTCGGGTTCTGTGCTTGCGGCGTCTATTCTGATCGGGCGCGAATATGAAAGATGGTCGCGCGACAAGTTTGGATCATGGTCCGGCTCGAAGGGAATTGACGATATTGCGCAGTCTTTGCGAAGTGGTCTAAGAAGCTTTATTGAGCAGGGGCATATTTGGGAGGCGCCGGATCCCAAACCAGTGGTCCTTGCCTGGGCGGCTTTCGAAGGTGAGCAAGCCTATGACGGATGGTGGAAAACGCAGGTGGGCAACCCTTCCCTTATTCCACAGATCCTAAATAAATGGTTCGGTAGAGACCGAGGGATGTCCGAATCATACAAATGGTCCTACAAGCTCGAAGCCCCATTAGTCGTGGCCGTCAAATCTACGGATGACTCCCTTCTTGATGAAAACGGCCAATGGGCAAAGAAGCAGGTACTTGCATCGGCGGATTCAACTTGAGTAGTGATGCCCCGGTACCTGAGATATTCCGTCACGTGCGAACGAGTTATTTCTTAGCATGTTGCACTTAACCTGCCCTGTTTGGAGGAACCTATCCCATCGAACCCGGCGCGAGGCGGGCGAGGCGCTCCAGCATCTTCACGTAGACCACCTGGCCGCGATCGAAGTCCCCGAGCCGCATGAACTCGTTCGGGCTATGCATCCGCTCATCGTCCAGCGCGAACCCGACGTCCACCGTGTACGCCCCGAGCTCCTGCCGGAACATGTCCGTGATCGGCAAACTGCCGCCCATCTTCACGAAGTACGGCGCGCGCCCGTAGACCTCGGTGAGCACCTCCGCCACCGCCTGAACGCCCACGTTATCGGAGGGCATCTCATACGGGTTGGCGCTTGCCCCAAACCGCTTAAAGCGCAGAGTCGCGCCCGCTGGGCAGTGCTTCTTCATATGCGCCTCGATGCAATCTACAATCTTCTCCGGAACCTGGTTCGCCACTAAACGGCAAGTGATCTTGGCCCCCGCCTTCGCCGGAATAACCGTCTTAACGCCGCCGCCCGAATATCCGCCCCAAAGGCCATTCACATCCAAGGTCGGGCGCGCCCAAGCGCGCTCATAGGTGCTGTAGCCCGGCTCGCCCACCAGCGCCGTAACGCCGATCTCGCGCTTGTACGTATCGGCGTCGAACGGCACCTCGTTAATCTTCTCACGCTCGCCTGCGGTCAGCGGCCGAACCGAATCGTAGAAACCTTCCACCAAGATATTGCCCTCAGCATCGCGCAGCGAACCGAGAAGCTGGACCAGCGCATGGGCCGCGTTCGGCACTGCGCCCCCATAAAGGCCGGAGTGCATGTCCATGCCGGCGGTCTCAACCTCGACCTCCATCGCGCAAAGCCCCTTGAAGCCCATGCAAAGACACGGCTGCTCCTCGTTCCACTGAATGCCATCGGGCGTCAGCACGATGTCGCAGGCAAGCTTCTCTCGGTTTGCCGCCACGAACGCGGGCAGATCGCGGCTGCCAATCTCCTCTTGACCCTCGAACAGAAACTTCACGTTCACGGGCAGCTTGCCTTCCGATTGCAGCAGCGCTTCAACGCCGGTTAGGCACAGGATGAGGTTGCTCTTCATGTCGGCGGTGCCGCGGGCGTAGATTCGGCCATCCTTGATCACCGGCTCAAAGGGCGGGCTGTCCCAAAGCTCAAGCGGGTCGGCGGGCTGGACGTCGAAATGTCCGTAAATCAGCACAGTCGGCATGCCGGGAGCGTGCATCCAATCGGCATAAACGGCGTCGTGGACGCCGGTCGGGCAAATCTCAACGTTCTCAAAGCCGCCTTTCTTCAGGCGATCGGCCACCCACTGCGCGGCACGCTTGACGTCGTCAATATGGTCGTCGGAAGCGGAAACGGAGGGGATGCGCAGCAGCTCCACCATCTCGTCCAAATACCGCTGCCGATTCTCTTTAAGAACTTCCCGCCAAGTCGCGTTGCCCGTCATAAGGGCATTTTCGCATATCGGTGAGTTCGCGGTGGGACCAAGTGTGTGGCTGAAGCTCGATTCCCCACGCCTCAGTGCATGGGATGAGCTGAAGTCAAGGTGATTACTGAGATCCGTTATTAAGACTGCCGATAAGATGCCATCTCCGAAACGCCTGACCCCAGCAAAGCTTAATCGTCTAAGCCTATGATCTTCAAACCGGTGGCCTCAGCTAGGAATCTCGCAAGGTCCAGGGATCCAGTTGCACTCGTGTCCCAAGAGTATCTAGCTTTCCCAATAAAAGCGAGGATTATGCGGCTGCTCCCCTTTTGGCCGGCCCGTAACTCTATAGATTTCATGTCCTTAAGATCTTGGCGAAAAAGCACCTTGCCTCCAAAACCAGTGACCGCGAATGTTCGATTGTCCGCCTCAAGCCTTGTGAAAAAGACGTAAAGGAGCATCCGTATGCATAAGACCCATATGGCGGTTCCGATCGACGCCAAGAATAGCCAATTCAAGATGTAAATTCCACGGGCGATACTGATCGCTAAGAACATCCTGTACTCGTAGTAAGACGCTATGCTGCCTGCAAATAGCCAGAAGAAAATTGCATAGGCGCTACGAAGATAGATCTTCATCACTCCTATTTTCGCGTATCTTGGGTTTGGAATAGTACAAAACAGAATGGGCGCAGGCAATGCGCCTGCGCCAATCCTCAACAGACCCTAACCTACTTGCGCGGAAGGGTTTCCAGAAGCGCCATCATCGCCCAGCATGTGCCGTTGAATGAGGCGTACTGCGATTCGCCGTGCGGGAAACCCGCATCGAAGTAGTTGTTCGCAGGGATCGCGCGCTTGGCCACGAACCAGGAGCCGTCATCGTCCTGGGTTCGCAGCAGGTAGCTGACGCCCTTCTGATAAGCGGCATCGCTGGTCGGCACACCGCCCGCCGCGTGCAGGGCATAAAGCGCCTGGCCGGTGGCATAGGCGTCAGTGTGCAAGCCCGGAAGCTGATTCCAACCGCCATCTTCCTTCTGGTCCTTCAGAATGGCTTCTTTGGCAGCGTTGATATCCGCTTCGTCTGCGCCTGCCCACTTAAGGCCAAGCAGCCGTCCCGCGCGGTCCTCGCTGTTCTTCGGCTCCGCCTTTAGCAGCCAGTCTTTCGCCATCGCAATGCGCTTGGCCGTGTCGTCCGACTTCGGCGCGTACGCCTTCAGAGCCTTGATCGTCAGCGCAGTGAACGTGAACGGGCTGGACTGCATCGGCGCGCGCGGAAGCGAGAACGAATAGCAGCCGTCCGGCTGCTGCTGAACTGCAAGCACGCTTGCCATCTCTGCAGCGCCGGGGACACCCTTCTCATTCATGTCCGCCATGCCGCAAAGCAGCCAGGTGTCCGTGGTCACCACTTCATTGATCTCAAACAGCGGAATCTGCTTCATCACCTCAGGCGATTTCAGCGCGCCCTCGTGCAGCGGCTTCATCCCCATCAGCATGCCGTGGATTCGACCCATCTGAGCCTTCTGGACTTCCTGATCAAGCCCGTATCCGCGAGCTTTCGCTTCGCCGAGCGCCATTCGCCCCAGGCCTTCCTGGTGGCACGAAATGCAGGCCGTTCCGCGATTAAACTCAAGCATTGAGGACTGAACCAGCTTCAAGCTGCGCGAAATCGCGGCGCGCGGGGTGACAGTTGCGACCTTCGGCGATGTTACGCCGAGCACTGCCGCACTCTCGCTAAAGCCCTTAGCGGAGGCAAGCATCGCTGCCGTTCGCCCCTTGGGATCCTTCATCTTCGCGTTTGCTCCGCCTCCCAGCAGGGTGCGGACAACCTCCGGATAATCGCCATACGAAACGGCAAGCATCAAGGCCGTGCGGCCCTTGGCATCCTTAGCGTTTGGGTTGGCGCCCTTGGCAAGCAGCATCTTCACAAACTCGGGATGGCCGGTCATCGCCGCATTCATCAGCGGCGTCTCCCCTTCCATATCGCCGAAGTTGACCTTTGCTCCTGCGCCAAGCAGGATCTTGCCGACCTCGGTGTGCCCGCTACGAGCTGCAAGACTGAGAGCGGTTGAGCCGCCGTCGTCCTTGATGTTGACGTCCGCCTTGCGCTTCACCAACTCTGTTACCAATTCAGGCGCACCCGCGTGGGACGCCATCATGAGCGGAGTCATGCCGTCGCTGCGAATCGGATCGATCTTCACGTTGTGCCCGAACAGAATTCGCGCACCGTACACGTTGCCCGTCATCGACGCGAACGTAAGCGGAGTGCCGTAATTGCTCTCAGCATCCGGCTTCGCGCCAGCCTTCAACAGCTCCTGCATCACATCCATTTGGTAGGATGCGGCGGCGATGTAGAGCGGTGTGAACTCAAGGCCGTTTCGGCTGTTCGGGTCGGCGCCCTTCTCCAGTAGCGACTTAACCTCTGCCGTGTCCCGCTTGCCGATGGCAAGGAACAAGTCCGTGCACATCTTGCCGCGCGAAGCTACGGGCGGATCGGTCGTCTTCCTCGTCGATTGCGAGACGCCAGCAGTGGCGAAGCTCGCTCCAAGCACGGTCACGCCAGCGATTGCAAGCGCCCAATGCTTTGAATTTTTCCCTAATTTTCTCCTATCCATATCTTTCCCCTCTGACCGCATAATGCGGCGGTGAATACCTATGATACATTTGCTTGCCCGTAATAACATCGATCCACTAAAAACATTCATTGGTTTAGGACCCTTGACCTTTAATTCGCGAATCGGCTACGCTCCCTGAACTCTCTGGAGGAATCTCATTTGAATCTGAATCGTACTGCTGCAATCTCTATTTTCATAGTCACCGCCGCCATCTCCGCGGCCAAGCCCCCGTTCCTGAAGACCTTCATGGAGACCTACAAGCCAAAGCCGGACAGCTTGCTGGCCAAGTCTCGATGTTTGATTTGCCACATGCCCCCCGGCCCTCCCATCCGCAACGCCTTTGGAAGGGATGTCCAGGCTGCGCTCCGCGCCGCCCACGAACGGATGGTTACCCCGGAAATCCTAAAGTCGGTTGAGCTGAAGGATTCCGACGGCGACGGCGTGAAGAACATCGACGAAATCAAGGCTGGCACCATGCCCGGCGATCCTAAGTCGAAGCCGGCAACTAAGCCGACCAAGCCGATCAAGAAAAAGAAGAAGAAGAAGTAAGCGGTTTGCCGCGAAGATAGGGCCGATAGGTACGCTTGCCGCACATGGCAAGGCTTATCGGCCCTCCTCTTTCTAACATCCCCTGGCAAGAGCCGGACGGCGACGAGCCGGTTTGGCGGTACGCCAATAATCCCATCATCACCGCGGCGCAGGTGCGCGGCGCAAACAGCGTGTTCAACAGCGCGGTCGTGCCATTTGGCGGTGGGTTTACCGGCGTTTTCCGCGTAGATGATAAGCGCAGGGAAATGACCCTTCGCGCCGGATGCAGCGCCGACGGCCTCAGCTTTTCCATTGACGATAGCGAAATTCAGTGGGATATCCCTCCAGGAATGGAGCCGCCCTCCTACGGCTATGATCCTCGCGTCACTTCACTTGAAGACCGGTTCCTTATCAGCTTTTGCAGCGGTTTCCACGGGCCGACCATCGCTCTTGGCGAGACCCGCGATTTCAAGCACTTCAAGCTGATCGAGAACATCACCCTGCCCTACAACCGTAACGGCGTGATATTCCCTCGCCTCATCAATGGGCGCTACATGATGCTCTCCCGACCAAGCGATCGCGGCCACACGCCTTTCGGGGATATTTTCCTAAGCCAAAGCGAGGACCTTATTCATTGGGGTCGGCATCGCTTTGTCATGAAGCCTGAGCAGCCGTGGGAAAGCACAAAGGTCGGGGCGGGGCCAGTCCCCATCGAGACGAGCGAAGGCTGGCTGCTCATTTATCACGGGGTTCTGACAAGTTGTAGCGGCTACGTGTATCACTTTGGCGCCGCGCTGCTTGATCTCGAAGAGCCGTGGCGGGTTATCCGTCGATCAGCGGAGTATTTGCTGGCACCCCACGAGCTGTATGAGCGAACCGGTGATGTGCCGAACGTGGTGTTCCCTTGCGCGGCGCTGACGGACAGCGCAACCGGGCGGATCGCGGTCTACTACGGCGCAGGGGACTCGGTGACGGCGCTGTGTTTCACCACCTTGGATCGCTTGCTGGCTAGTCTACGATGAACAGCTTCGCGCCGGTCTGAGTTGAGGAGCGGTGCGGCTCGCCGTCGTCTTGCACCTGGTAGCTCATCCCTGGCTTAAGCTCAAACACGCGGCCATCTTCGAGCTCGGTTCTTAACGAGCCTTCAAGGCACAGCAGAACGTGCCCCTTCACGCACCAATGGTCGGCTTTGTAGCCAGGCGAGTACGAGACCATCCGCACGCGGATCGATCCGAAGTTGCGAGTGCGCCAATAAGCAACTCCGGCTTCACCGGGATGCTCGGTAGCTTCGACGTCGGCCCAATCGACGATCTGGAACGGGATTCCCACCAGTTGCATGACAGGAGGTTAGCAGCCTTGGGTGTGATGATCGCGCTTCGTATTACCTAATTTCAAACATGCGGGTTCATCGTTCCCATGAGCAAACACACATTTAGGCCCTATGAGGCACTTTCTCACTTACCAACTAAGAAATTGTCGCCTGATTTTCACCCGGCTTCGGTAGCTTAATCTACAACAAACAGCTTTGCCCCGGTCTTCGTTGAGGAGTGATGTGGTTCGCCGTCATCTTGCACCTGAAAGCTCATTCCCGGACCGAGTTCAAAGACCCGACCGTCTCCAAGCTCCACCCTAATCTCGCCCTCTAGACAATAGAAAACGTGGCCCTTAACGCACCAATGGTCGGTAATGTAACCTGGAGTCCATTCCACCAATCGGACCCGAATAGTGCCGAACTCCTTTGTGCGCCAATAGGCCATACCTTACTCGCCTGGGTGCTCAGTTGCCTGCACAGTAGACCAGTCGACAACCTCAAACGGAAAGTCGTGCAAACGCATTGTAAGAATCTACCAGATGACCCGAAATGGGTTTAGGTTCGTAATGATTTGGCTTCGAAATAAGCTTGTTCGACGGCTTCGACCATTGTCTCCACGCGAAAGAGTTTCTTCGCCCGGGCTTGCAGTCGCTCCTCAAGCCCATCGTGAACATCCAACCGTTCAGCGATCTCGCGGCCAAGCGCTTCGGGGTCTTCCTTGTCCACCAGCAGGCCCTCGTCGGGCCCAAATATCTCGGGGACGCCGCCAACTCTGGTTGCGACAACAGGCATCTTCGCCGCAATCGCCTCCAACACGATATAGGGCAGCGACTCATTGCGAGAGGCGAGAATCATGAGGCGGGCCTTTGAGAACGCTTCGCGAGCAGGCATCGGCTTGCTGAATATGAAACCGCTATGGCCCGACGCTAACCGGTGGTATTCCTCCTCAAACTTGCCCGCGCCGACTATCAGAGTCTTCAGGCGACGCCCTAATCGCTTCTCCGCATGGGGCACCGCCTCAATTAAGATATCGACGCCCTTGTTCGGCACCAGCTCGCCTACCAAAACGAGGTCAAGGGCATCCATCCCGGTTGGCAGGGGCTCGAATTCCTCCGGCCGGAGGCCGTTGTAGATCACCCGCACCTTGCGCTCGTTTGGCAGCCCAATCTTTTGATCGTAGGTTGTGCGGGCATATTCGCTTTCGAACAGCAGCAAGTCGGTCGCCCGAAACAGCATGCGCTCCAACCCGAAGTAGATGCGGCCTGCCATCGAACCTTTCTTGTAGTGCAGGCTTCCGCCGTGAGGCGTGTAGGCCAGCACCGGACGCTTTGATCCCTCCATCAGATACGGCAGTCGCGCAAACGCGCCGCCTTTGGCGCCGTGGCCGTGAACCACGTCCGGTTTTAGCCGCTGCAGCTCAACCTTGATGCGCGTGGCAAGGGTGAGGTCGCCAGCGCTCACTTCGCGCCCCATCGGGATGCGGGTGACGCCAAGCGCAAGCTCGGGCTCAAGCTCCTGGAAAACCGCTCTAGCGCGATCCCCGCCAGTGGAATCGTCGGCGATAATGCCGACCTCATGCCCCTTGGCGGCCATGCCGCGCGAAAGGTCCACCACATGGCGGAACAGCCCGCCGACTGGCGAGCGCATCACGTACACGATGCGAAGCGGCACGAAGCTGGTTGTACCCGGCAACACGACTCATTACGCTCAGGCTTGGGTATGGTTAGCTCATGATTCGAACCGCTGGCCTTGCTCTCGGATGTCTTTTCGCCGCTTCCGCCTGTTCCCAGAGCGTAACTCTGCGATACCACTATACGCCGGGTACCACGCTTAACTACAAGATGAGCATCCAAGTGAATATGCAAGTGCCATCACCGATGAACAGCACCATGACAATGGGGTTCAAGACTCAGGTCTTAAAGGTTGCGCCAAATGGTGATGCAACGCTGAAGGTATCGACCAGCTCCCCGAAAATGGTGAGCGGAGGGAAAGAGGCGCCGGTGAACACCCCGCCGCAAACGGCAACCATGACGATCACGCCAAGGGGTGAGGTCAAGGGAATGAGTACTCAGATGGGCAGCATGCAACAGTTCCAAACGCAATTCCCAAGTGGACCGGTACACCGCGGCAGCACCTGGGAAACCTCGGCGAATCAGGGTGGCGTTAAGATCGATATCAAGAACAAAGTGGTGTCGATCTCATCCTCCGGCGGGCACCAGATCGTTTTGATTTCAGCCACTGGCGCAGGCAAGATGAATACTGGGGGAGCAAGGGGAACCATCGGCCTTGATATCAGCGAAACGTTTGATGCCACGGCGGGCGTGATCAAGTCCGTTACCGGGAACATCAGGACCGATCTTACGCTCGACTCAGGCGGCGGCAAGCCGATGAAGATGGGCGGCACCCAGAAGATGTCGCTAACGCTTGTCAACATCACCAAAAGCTAGTCGGCGAACCTACGTCAAGTCTATGCGTACAGTCCAGTGGTAGGAACGGTTCGTCGCTCATTCCTCGCCACAGGCAAAAGTGCCTTTTTGATATAAATTTGCTCAAATTTATAGAAATTGCGTTAATCTAACTGCTAGCTGGTCAAACTGGCAAGAACGTTAGTCCATGTTTAGACGCGCAATTTTCCCCGTGCCTAGCAAGGGGTCTGGGCCACTACGCTCTTGGCCATTCCTTTTTGCGCTTTGCATTGTGCTCTGTTCGACTTTCTACGCGGGACTGACTTTTGGAAATCTTCGGAGCACGGAAGAAATTCCTGGACTAGTCCTTCTGATCAAGTCGCTCACGTTTCTAGCCTCATGGGGACTCGGGCACTGCATTGACTGGCTCATTCGCGAAATCAGGGGTGGTAACGTCTTCGCCGCCCGGTGGCTCAAATTCGGTGCGCCCTACTTTGCCTTCAACATGCTGTTGTTGTTGCTAACGTGGCCCGGCACTTATCGACTTGATGAGTTCAGCATCATTTACATGGCGAGGCACTGGGAGTTGGACTATTGGCAGCATTATCTGACCTCCCTGTTCTACATGGTGTCGTGGAACATCATTCCGCTCATTAATTCGCCTATTGTTTTCGAGACGCTCCTTGCTTCGGCGGTCGTGGGATATCTTGTCGCGTTCTACTATGGACGCTTACCCAACAAGCGACTGTCGTTCCTCTTCTTTCTCCCGTTCATGATGCCGCCGGTGCTGGACAACAACCTGTATCCGATGCGGAGCACTCCGTGGACCTATTTGATTGCGGGCGTCATCGCTTGGCTTGTAACTCTCGGGCCCCATAAAGCGCTGAATAGCCCGAAGAGAGTGATACTTCTCATCCTGACCCTCTCTGTGGTTGGGTCTTGGCGTTCCGAGGCGATCATCTTGCTGCCAGTCCTTATGACAGCAGCGCTTGCCTATACGTGGAAGGACCTTAACAAGGTCTCCCGATTTGCTATTGCCATCGGTCCGCTTGTTGGGATGCAATTGCTTAACATTCCGCAAAAGTTAGATGCGCAGATGTCAAACAATCGGTACGAAGTTACTTCGTTTGTGGGTCCCGTTGCGCCCCTAATCTTAGCCGATGAGAAGAACCCTTCGAAAGCAGCAGTAATGACCGATCTTGGGCGACTATTCAACTTCAAGCCTTTCCACCGTGTACTGGGAGGAGAGGCATTTTGGGAGGGAGGCGTACGCAAAGAGTACACGAACGGGGATTTCCTTGTCGCCCGGAATGCGTTCTTGCGAGAGGCAATGGTCTCCCCAGGGCTTGTCTTCCAAGAACGGTGGGATAACTTCAGCGATTCGCTTGGCTTTGGCGGCTATTGCCATGTGCGCAACAGCGCGATGATCTTCCACCCTCTTTTCGATAAGGGCATGTTCCCGTTCATCGTTAAGGCAAGATCCACTTGGCCGCTCTTTCAGCCATTCAATTTGGAGCTCCGCAAGGACGTGGTTTCCTATCTCCAAATGCGGCCGGCAGGCGATGCCACAACCCCAATGTTCGGCAGCGTGCTGCTGTATAACGGCGCACCCGCATTCGTTCTAACGCTCCTCGCCCTGATACGAGGGGCCAAGCGGCGTCAAGTGCTAGTCGTTGGGGCCAGCATCGCAATGCTTCTCTGCGCTTGCGGCGTTTTCCTTACTGCCCCACAAAGCTTCTTCTTCTACTACTTCTATCTGTACGTGGGAGGGCCGGTTCTCCTATTGCTGAGCGAGTTTGAAGCGAAGTTGAAACGAGAAAATGTAAGGGCAAACTTTGCGATGCTGCCTGCTGAGGCATTTGAGATTCTGTCAAGTTCAATAGAACTAACCTCATCCGCACGTCGAAACCGCGAATCTGCAGGGGTTAAGCTTGAGAGTGATGAGCGAGATCTCAAACTGGTTCGCGGGCCCAAAGGGTGAGAACGGGGACTGGTTCACCGAAAGCGTGCGCCATATCATGCATGACTACTATGCATGGCGACGCAATTACTTCCCAGAAGACGGCCTTGTCATTGATGCCGAGAGCCGCCGCGCAGGCGAGGCGTTCCGAGATCGGTACGACGACAAATTGTTTGAGCTTCTTGCCCGCCTGAAGGCGGATTTTCCTTTCCAGAGCCCACGCTATGCCGCCCACATGCTGGCGGAGCAAACCCTTCCAAGCATCGCCGCTTACATGGCCGCCATGCTTTACAACCCCAACAACGTGGCATTCGAAGCCGCACCGGTAACCGTGCGCCTAGAGATTGAGGCCGCCCAGATGATCGCAAGGATGGTGGGATACGGGTCGGACAGCTGGGCGCACCTTACCAGCGGCGGCACGGTTGCGAATATTCAGGCGCTTTGGCTTGCCCGCACCGTGAAGTATCTTCCGCTGGTGGTCGAAGACATGAGAAAGCAGCTTGGGCTGGTTCATGCTTGCACCGCGTTTGGGGCTTCGCCGGACGAGGCGATGCAGACTTTTGCCAAGGTGTTCGAGGAAGCGCCCGCCAAGGATGCGATTGCCGCCTACTTGGAGTCGCGGCACAATGTGGTGGAGCGTGGGTTTGCCCACGCATTTGCTAAGCTCGGCTCTGAGCCGTTCCTGCTTGCGCCGGAGACCCAGCACTATTCCATCCGCAAGGCTTTGGACATTTTGGGTCTTGGTCGCCAGGCGTTGGTGACCGTAAAGGTCGATTCCGACTTCCGCATGGAAGTTGATGACCTACGCGAGAAGCTGGACAAGATAGATCAGCGAGGCGACCACGTCATCGCGGTCGTGTCGATCATCGGCACGACCGAAGAGGGAGCCGTGGACCCCCTCGATAAGATTGTCAGCCTACGGGCGGAGCGCAAGAACAGCTTCTGGCTGCATGCCGATGGAGCATACGGCGGCTACTTCCGCACAATCACCCTCTCCGATCGACTCGGCTTAGGCGATCCGACTACCATCATCAAGCTTAACGGCGAAGTGAAAGAAATACCGATGGCGCTGCCCAGCAAAGGCATGTGCGACGCGCTTGAGGCGATGGGCGCTTGCGATTCGGTAACCGTCGATCCTCACAAGCTGGGCTACGTCCCGTACCCGGCTGGCGCGATCTGCTTCAAATCCAATCTCGTGAAGCCGCTTGCCAGGCAAGACGCTCCCTATTTCGAGGAAGGGGTTGGCGGGGTCGAGGAGGAGAGGAATGCGGAAAACGTGGGCGTCTACATTCTCGAAGGCAGCAAGCCTGGCGCCGCAGCGGCGGCGGTGTGGCTGAGCCACACCTTGATTCCGCTTGATAAGACCGGCCACGGTCTTCTCATTCGTGATGGCATCCGCAACGCCTGCGAGCTCAATGCACTGCTAGAGCAATATCCAAAGCTGGCTGGCGAGAGCTCCAACCAGGCGGTCGCCCTGTGCGCGCCCGGCTCCAACATCGTTTGCTTTGCCTTCCGAGCTTCCGGTAAGCGCTCGCTGAAGGAGCTTAACGAGCTGAATCAGCGGATTTACGAGAAGTTCAGCGTGGCGGATAAGAGCGGCAAGCGCGTATATGACCAAGCGTTCTTCCTCAGCCGAACCCGGCTTGATCCAAAGCGCTACTCGGTCGAGACCTTGGCGAGGTTCTTGGACCGGCTGGGCGTGAACCGTGAGGAGTACGAGACAGAAGGCGTTTTCCTACTCCGTTCGGTGCTGATGAACCCATGGTACGGCGAGGCGAAGCGGCGCGGTCGCTACTTCCTGAGCGAATTGGTCACTGAGCTTTACCAAACAGCCGACGAGCTCTCCTCAACTCCAGTCAAGGAATGAGCCATCGGACTTTGAGCCGCCCCACTTAGCGCGTGTTAGCTAAGCACTGACAAGGTAGACTTTAGTAACAGCATTGTTTTGTGGGCGTGTCCTGCATGCGTAACAGTCATATGGCAAGATAGGAAGTAGATAGATTTATGGTTATCCTCCCATTTGAAAGGCTTCCGCTTGTCGAAGCCTCAGTTCGCATTACATTTAGGAATCAGTTGCCGCTCGGTCTAGCTTTTATAGGGGATCTCTATGATCTGGTACGTGTAGATTTTGAATTAGCTGACGACGAAACACTAGAACCAATACCGGGCACCGGCTTCACATTCTCGCAGCGGTCAATCGAGGTTGCAACCTTCAATCATCGTCACCACCCTGGCGTTTCAGCAAAACTTCAGACCCAGATGCTCCGTGCTTCGTGGCAGAAGGCGAGTGACGAGGGATATCCAGGCTATCAAAAGGCACTGCTGCCCGTCCTGCAAAAGCTCTTAGGTTCAATAGAGAAGCTAATTGGCAAACAAGAGATTCAAGTTATCAACATGTCCTACCAGAACTCGATCACTGGAATCGAGCCTATCGGAATGACTTCCTTCGTTCAATTACCGATTCAAATACAGCTAGAAGGCAGCTTGAAATCCCTTGAATTCGTATGGAGCGACCATTCGCAGATTGACCAAAGAGTGCATGTTCAGGGAATCAAGAGTGCGGACGAGTTGCGCGTGGCGCTAACAAATGTTGCCGCCAAACGTCTGCAGAGCAACGAGGAAATTTGGACTACCTTGGAACTAATACATGACACTCTATGTATAAATTTCAGGGATAGTCTTACCGATAGAGCAAAGGATGAGTGGGGTTATGGCAACAGTTGAGATGGTGAGTTCAAGCAGTATTTCTGATCCCGAAGACAAGATATTGCAGAGACTTCATTGGGATCGGTATCGAGGTCACTTGGCAAAGCTGCAGTCGGTCTACTCAATTCCCCAAGAGACGTTAGAGAACATGAATTCTGCAATATTTGAATTGACAAATCTGCTCGGGCGTCATAACTGGAAGGGTGTCGGGGTAACCAGCGGCGAAGATGCTGACACCGTTGAATGCGTAGTTGACTGCCTAGACACGGCCAAGCGGCTTGAATTGGTGTTTGAAAAATCTGGAGTACACATTCGCCAGGTTAGCCGAGCCGGCGTCACGGACCTCGGATTCAGGCGTCGGCCATATGCACTTAATAGCCAGGTACAATGGCTAATGAGTGGATAGTTTCCCAACAAAAGATCATCTGCTACGCAGGATTGTCCTATCCGATCACCTGGTCTCAGACCAAGTCACTAAGAAGTTGTTCAAGCCTCGACGAGGCGAAGAAAACGAAGGAATTTCATTCACATCCTGTAACGAATCCATTGGAGACGAGGATGCAATTGACGCTTACCTTGAGGCCTGCTCCGGTTCTGAAATGCGGCTCGGTTGCGCGTTTGTGCGGTCATCTTACTGTAAAGAAATTGAATTGACAGTCAAGGGGGATCCGCAAGAAGGTGAACCGTACGGCAACCTACATGTACTCCTACAGCAAGATTCTTCGCCCGACTTATGCCCTGACGTGGACAAGAGGAGCCTACTTGCCTTCGAGGCAACGCATCAAGGGCATGTTCGCCCGCCAATTCGATACTCCGATCAGTAAGTGCAAGGAACTCAACATCGCTGGCCTGGTCTGAACAAAGCCTGTCATTTCTACTTGGCTTGAACTGCCCCTTGCGTGGAACTTAAACGGTACTTGGGGTTGGCGCCTTCAAGGCTGAGGGACTACTATATGGCAAGACGAGAGGGGCATTTGAACCTGCTGGAACTTTCAGCAGTGCGTGAAATATCAACGATTGGACTTGAGCACGCCACGACCGCCCTCTCCGAACTTACCGATCGCAAACTGCTGATCAGCGCTCCCCACGCCGAATCGCTCGGCATCGACGACGTATCAACTCTGCTGGGCTCAGCGGAAGCGCCGGCAGTGGGCATCTACATGGAAATCGCGGGTGACCTTGAGGGACACATCGCCTTCTTCCTTAGCTGGGATTCAGCCTTAGCGCTGTGGGACATCCTTGCCGGCAGCCGTCCAAAGAGCTTCGACGTGAGCGACAAGCAGGTCGCGGCCTTACTTGAAGCTGGCCAGAAGATCAACGAGAGCTTCCTGAGCGCGATCGCAGGAATGGCGAACTTGCAGCTTGAGGCGCGGCCACCGGTTCTGGCAATCGAGATGGTGGGATCCATCGTGGAGTCCATCGCCGCAGAGGCCGAAGACAAGCAGAGCTATCTGCTCTCAATCAAGACCCGCATTCGCGACGAGCAGGGCGCGATCGAGGGATTCTTCTTATACATCCCGGCAGCGGGAGGGCTCCAAAGGCTCTTCCAGCAACTGGGCATCGCGGAGGCGGCTTAATGGTTAGTGCACCGGTACTTGTAGGAATGGCGGAGATCCATGTTCTTCGCGATAGTGGCCTTCTGTCGTGCCTCGGCCTCGGAAGCTGCATTGGCATTGTCATGCTCGATCCCGAAACGGGGATCGCCGGCATGGCGCACCTAATGCTGCCAGAGTCGTTTTCAAAGAAGCCCACTGACAAGCCGGGCAAGTTCGTGAACACCGGCATCCAGGAGTTAATCGGTCAGCTTGAACGTGCAGGCGCAGACCGCCACCGATTGCGAGTCGCTTATTCTGGCGGCGCCCAAGTCTTCAAATTCGGCTCCGAAGCAGGCCTCAAGCTTGATCTTGGCGCTCGGAATGCTTCGGCGGTTAAGTCGCTACTTGATGAGCTCGGGCTCGATACGGTGGCAATCGACGTAGGGGGCCACACCGGCCGCACCATGACCTTCACGGTCGAAACCGGGATTGTAACCGTTCGCACCGTCACCCAAGGCGAAAGCGTCTTGTGCCAGCTTCGATAGGTGGAAAGCCATGTCAACACTCACACTAGAAGACATCCTTAGCAAAACCAGCGACCTGCCGACAATGCCAGCAGCCACCGTACAGGTCTTGCGTGAGCTTGATCGGGAAGAATCAAGCGCGCAGTCCGTTGCCACCTATATGCAGCAAGACCCAGCGCTTTCGGCGCGGGTACTGAGGCTGGCGAACAGCGCTTTCTATGGCACGCCGACTCCCATCATGAGAGTGGGCGACGCTATCATGCTGCTCGGCAACATCAATGTTCGCAACCTGTGCCTTGTGGCCTCAACCTATGCCTGGATGACTAAGCCGTTGCCGGGTTATGACCTTGGGCCCGGAAAGCTGTGGGAGCATAGCTTCGCGGTGGCGGTGGGCGCTGAGCTCATTGCCAATGAAACAAGGAGCGCCGAAAAGGGGCATGCCTTTACAGCCGGTCTTCTGCATAACCTTGGCAAGCTCGCGATGAGCGTTTGGCTTGAGAACAAGCTGCAGGCCATCCAGCTTTTGGCTGAGCGAGACGACCTCAGCTTTGACGAGACCGAGCGGCGTGTTTTTGGATTCGACCACGCGCAAGTCGGCGCTCATTTGGGCGAGAAGTGGAACCTGCCCAAGCCACTCGTCGACGCCATGCGATTTCATCATAACCCTGATGCTTGCGATCCCACAAGTTCAATCGTGGATTGCGTGCATGTGGCGGACTACCTTGCCAGCAGCTTGGGCTACGGCCTTGGAGGAGACGGGCTTCGCTATTACCTTGCGGAAGGCTCCCTGACGAGATTGAAGCTAAATGCCGATATTTTAGAAGGGCTTTGTGAGCCTTTCACGGAAGAGTACGACCGCTTTATGAAGCTGTTTCACGAAAAGGATGCCGCCTAAATGTTCATACAGCCAGCACAGACCGATTGGGATACTTTCTACGAGAATCTGAACCGGCGCACCGGGCTGGACCTGAAGCTGTATCGCCCAGAGCAACTTCAACGCAGGCTCTTGACGATTCTGCGCAGCCGTGGCTTTGAAAGCCTAGATGAATTCTGGCGATTCCTCAACATTGAACCGTCCAACATCCCGTGGCTCCTTGACCGCCTTGCCATCAACGTCAGCGAGCTTTATCGCAACCCCGAAAAGTGGGTAGAGCTTCGCAGAGCGATCTTGCCGCAAATGCTCAAGCGCTCAGAGAAACTGAAGGTCTGGAGTGCCGGATGCAGCTTCGGCGCGGAGGCATATACGCTCGGCGTTGTCCTGCAGCAATTGGGAGCGGGCGATCGAGCCAAGATTATTGGCACCGACATCGACGAAGCGGCTTTGGCGATGGCCCGAGAAGGTGCGTTTACCGATTCGGATATGCGAGCGGTTCCCGCCGATGTCCGCTACAAATATTTCAGCCGCAGCGATGACGGGAAGTGGATTGCCGGAGACGCCATTCGCAAGAACATCGAGTTTCGCAAAGGCAATCTGTTACGTGATCGATATGATAATGATTACGATCTTATTCTTTGTCGTAACGTCGTAATTTACTTCACGGACGAAACCAAGAAGACCCTGTTCAACAAGTTCTTCCATGCCCTTAAGCCGGGCGGAATTCTATTCGTTGGCAGCACGGAGCGAATATTCAATGCCGAGGCGATAGGATTCGAAACGCCTCTGCCGTTCTTTTACCAAAAGCCGTATGAGGAGGGAAAGTGGCAAAACGCATCCTGATAACGGACGATGCCTTGTTCATGCGCGTGACCCTGAAGAACATCCTCGTGCAGAACGGCTACGAGATTGTCGGCGAAGCCTGCAACGGCGCCGAGGCGATTCAAATGTATAAGTCACTAAAGCCAGACTTGGTGACAATGGACATCACCATGCCGGAGCTTGACGGCCTCAGCGCGCTTAAGGAGATTCGCTCGATTGACCCAGCCGCAAATGTCGTAATGTGCACCGCTATGGGGCAGAGCAAGATGGTCGCCGAAGCTCTTGGCTCAGGCGCCAAAGATTTCATCATCAAGCCGTTTCAGGCAGAAACCGTTGTGGAGGCGATTGGCAAAGCGCTCGCTGCCTAACTAAAACCCATGAAGGTTGAATACGTAAGCCCGTTTGCTAACGCCGCCATCGCGGTTTCCGAGTCCCTGCTCAAAACGGTGCCGGAACGAGGAGACCTAGCCGTGCGGCCTAAGCTCTTCACGTCCCAGCAGGTGAGCATCGTCTGCGGCGTAACCGGCAGCATTGAGGGGCATGTCATTTATGGCATGAGCATGGCGACCGCGGACAAGATCGCTTCAATCATGATCGGGCAAAGCGTGGTGACCTTCGACCAGATTGCTGCCAGCGCCTTGGCAGAGCTAGCTAATCTCATCTCTCGCAACGCCGTCAGCCGTTTGGCCGAGCAGGGTTTTAAGTGTGAGATCACGCCGCCGACGATTCTTCGCGGTTCGAACGTGCAGGTCTCTTTGCTCGAAATTCCTGCGCTTGTAATTCCGCTTAATTCAGAGGCATTTGGGATGATCGAGATCGGGATGAGCCTTCAAGACAGGCAGCTAGCCGCCTAAACACGAGCCGGCGTCATCGCCTTTTCGGCGGCTTCCACACAGTTGCTGAGCAAACTCGCGACCGTCATCGGTCCGACTCCACCCGGCACCGGAGTGATGTAACCAGCCACCTGCTGCGCGGTCTCAAACTCAACGTCGCCAACGTCGCCCTTGCGGCCCTCAACCTTGCTATAACCTGCGTCGATCACGATTGCGCCCGGCTTGATCCAGTCTCCCTTAACATATTCCGGCCGGCCGATGGCGGCTACCACCACGTCAGCCTCTCGGCACAACTCGGGGAGCGATTGGGTTTTGCTGTGGGCAATGGTGACGGTCGCATTCTTCTGCAGCAGCATAAGCGCGGCGGGCTTGCCAAGAATGACCGACCGCCCGATGACCAACGCGCGGCGACCAGTCACGTCCAAATTGTAGTGCTCCAGAATTTTGATGATGCCAAGGGGGGTGGCGCAGCGAAAGCCTGGCAGATCGGCAGTCAATCGGCCAAGGGATTGCGGCGTGATGCCATCAACGTCCTTTTGCGACCCAAGCGTCAGCAACGCCTCGTGCTCATCCAGGTGGCTTGGAAGCGGGTGCTGAATAAGGACGCCGTGCACTTCGGGGTTCTCGTTTAGCTCGCGAATCTTATCGATCAGCTGGGATTGGCTCCAAGAGCTGTCCACGTAGTAGGCCTGCCCGGTCATGCCCAGTTCTGCCGCCCACTTGTGCTTCATATTCACATAGGCGAGGCTGGACGGGTCTTGGGAGGCCACAAGGACATCAAGCCGAGGCGTGACTCCCCTGCTTCGCAGGGCGTCAACCCGAACCTTGAGCTGGTCGCGAATTGAGCGGCTAAGGGCCTTGCCGTCGAGAATAGTCGCGCTCATGATGGGTCCTCCGCCCGGAGGCGCCAAGCGCCAATGCGGGCCAATTCTTGAATTCGCTCCTCGTCGGTAACGGTTTCCTCTTCGATTTCTTCTTCCGGCTCGATTTCCCGCTCTTCCTTCATCGTCTCCTGTTGCGGATCCCACTGAGCCTTCGGCGAATCCTTCAGCACTTTGCCGAGAACGCCGTTCACGAACTTGCCGCTGTCGGCAGTTGAATACTTCTTCGCGATTTCAATCGCCTCGTCGATGCTCACCGCGGGCGGAACGCCAGGCATGTAAAGCAGCTCGTACGCGGCAATACGCATTACGTTCTTATCGACTACCGCGAGGCGATCAAGCTCCCAATCGATGAGAGCCGAGCGAAGTTTGGCGTCGATATCCGGCCTGTGCCGAAAGACCCCGGTTATCAAGCCTTCTGCAAACTCTTCAAGATCGGGCGGCAACGCGGATTCCGCCATGACCTCTTCAAGGGCGTCCTCTAAAGGAACCTGCCCAATCTCCATCTCGTAAAGACAGCGCAAGGCCGCTTCGCGAGCCTTTCGGCGCGACTTAACTTGCATAGACAAGCGATTCCTCCAGCATCTTGGGGACGAAGCTGGTGTCGATGTCTCCCGAAACGAACTTTGGATGGGCGACCATCTTGCGCAAGAAGGAAATGTTGGTGAGGATGCCCTCCACCTGAAATTCGTGAAGCGCCGTCGCGAGTTTTTCGACCGCCTGCTGGCGCGTCGGCGCGGTAACGATCACCTTCGCAAGCATGGGGTCGTAATACGGGCTCACTGTGAAACCCGCATAGCAGTGGGTGTCCATCCGCACACCTCTCCCGCCTGGAGCGTTCCAGACCGTGATCTTGCCGGAGCTTGGTGCGAAATCGCGGTCGGGGTCCTGCGCGGTAATGCGCGCCTCGATCGCATGGCCCTTAAGCTCAATATCACGCTGTGTAAACGGCAGCTTTTCCCCGGCGGCTATGCGAATTTGGAGTTGAACGAGGTCGACGTCAGTTACTTGCTCGGTAACCGGATGCTCAACCTGCAAGCGAGTGTTCATCTCGAGGAAGTAGAACTTCTCGTCCTTGGTCACGAGGAACTCAACCGTCCCCGCATTCGTGTAGCCAACATGCTTGGCAACCTTTACTGCCGAGTCGCCCATCGCCTTGCGGAGCCTTGGCGACATCAACGCATACGGCGCTTCTTCAATAATTTTCTGATGGCGTACAGTTTGAGCCGAGCACTCGCGCTCGCCCAAGTACACGACATTCTTAAACGAGTCCCCCATCACCTGCACTTCAACGTGCCGAGGTTCAACAACGTATTTCTCGACGATCAACTCGCCGCTTCCAAAGCTTGCCTGAGCTTCGGATTGCGCAAGCTTCCAATTTGAGACAAGCTCCTCAGCCGAGTCGACTCGGCGGATGCCGCGTCCTCCGCCACCCGCCACTGCCTTAAGCAATACGGGATAGCCGATCCCCTCCGCCAGTTTGACGGCCTCCTGCTCATTGGCAACCGGGCCAGATGAACCGGGGACTACCGGGCAGCCAACCTTAATTGCCACCGCTTTGGCTTTGGCTTTGTCGCCCATGGCTTCAATTGCGTCGGGGGGTGGGCCGATAAAGGTGATGCCCAGCGACTTCAGGGCTTCGGCAAAGTTTGCCCGCTCGCTGAAGTAACCGTAACCCGGGTGAACTGCCTCTGCGCCCGATATCTGAACCGCCATGAGAACGTTTGCAAGGTTGAGATAGCTGTCAGAGTTGGAGCCTGCGCCTACGCAGATGGCTTCATCGGCGATCTTTACGTGCAACGAATCGCGATCCGCCTCCGAATAGATGGCGACGCTCTTGATGCCCATCTCTCGACAAGCGCGCGCGACTCGACACGAAATTTCTCCGCGATTGGCAATTAGAATCTTCTTGAACATCGTTTAGTAACCGCCGTGCCCAGGATGCGGACAATACACCCTGCCGGTTTGAGGATCATACACATAAGGCTCGTGGCCAACCGGACAAGACATGATGGAGGCGGGCGCCCGCATCTCACCCAGGTCTCGCGGTGGCTCATCGCTCGAAGTGCGAGCTACGGAAATGATTTGGCGAAGCTGATTTAGGTTGCTTTTGCACACTTCGTCCTTAGCGGAAACCATCGCGCCGCCCATCACCGTGGTGCCCTGCCCGTCGGGCCTTGCCGATGGGGGTGGGGCAGAGGTTGGGGCCACGGATGTCGCGGTACCGCGCTCCTGCACCACCATGATGATGAGAATGATGACAACTGCGGCCAGAAGGATCAGCAGGGCAAAGCCGCCGCGCTTTCGCTTCATGCGCCCGCCTTTACGAAGGCGACTACCTGGCCAAATTCCACCGGATCGCCATCCTTAACCAAAATCTCGATGACCTCGCCTTCCACGCCTGCTTCAACGTCGTTCTCGATTCCAAGAGTCTGCACACGTCCAACAACGTCTTGAGGGCCAACAAACTGACCAACCTTAAGGGGTTCTTTTCCTGATTGGAAGTATCCGACGTGCCGAGCCTTGATCATGAGATTGCCGTCTGCGGCAGTCGATTCCTTTGAAATGGCGGCCAGCGGGCTCTTTGCCGGTTTCTTTTGAGGCTCCAAGGTAGCGCTGAAGACGCCCTCGCCGACTTCGAGCTCGACTCGGTAGTAAGAGCGATCCCTCGCCGTCATCAATGCGTGGCGAACCAATTCAGATTCGAGTCCGGCCATGGTTTGAGTCTACCCGCCGAAGCTAAATTCAAACAAAAAATCGGGAACACTGCCGTTTCGGAATGTGTTTGGCAGTATTCCCGTCTTTGAGGAGAGTCTTGCTTCTTGCTTGTTCTTTGGTTCTTTGTCCGCTTTAAATGCGGATCTATCTATCTGAACGAGACTTTAACACATAAGGTTCCAAGATTTGTACCCATGTGGGCCTGTTTCTGTTAAGTTTCTTGGCGAAGACGTGAATAAATTTGAAAGGGGAACTTTCGCAAGAAAGGCGCTATCTAAAGATTCGAGCAAGAAAAAAGGGAACTCTCGTTCCCTTAAAGCAATACATCAAAGGCTAATTGCTCGATCATCCTGGCCACGGTTCCTGTAGGAATACGTGGCCTTGGCCCTTTTGACTATGCATCCCAAACCCTCGGGCGATAGGGATTTGCGCAAATACCAGCAATATCGAACGCATTTTCAAGCTTCACGCAGGCAGGTAACCTCCCGGAGTCATGCAGCAGTGGGTGATTCATGCTTGGGACGGAACTGATCCGGATGCCCTTTCACGCCGAATGGCGGTCCGTGAGCAACATCTGGAGGGAGTTGAAGTCCTCAAGAGCCGGGGCCAGTACCTGATCGGAGGCGCCATGTTCGATGACGAGGGAAAGATGATCGGCTCGACGATGATCGTTCAGTTTGAGACTATTGAAGAGCGAGATGCCTGGCTTGCCCGCGAGCCTTACTTGGTTGGCGACGTCTGGAAAGACTGGAAGATCACCGCTTTCCGCGTCGCGAAGAGTGCGCTAGGATATCCAGCGCCCGCTCCGCCGAATCAGTAATCGAGTCTCCGAAAGAGGGGCCATAGAAACTGAGAGTCGCTTCGTATCCACCGCGCCCATAATCCTCGGCATCCAGCAAATATCCCATCCAGCCGCCCACGTGGCTGACCACAAGGCAATCAAAGAAGCCAAGCCTGCGGCCGTAATTCCGTATCCGGCGGCCTAATCGGGAAGTCGGCTCACCTGGAATGCCCACCACCGCAAAGTCCCCAATCCTGAAGGCGGTAATTTCGCCCTGAGTAGGCGCAAACTTCCCAACAATGATCTTGGCAAGCGGGGGCGGAACCTTGTAGTAATCGTAAAACTGGGGATGAGGGATCGCTGCCGGCGGCGTAACTTCTACCTTAGCGACTTCCAAATTGGAGGCGAGCTTATGCGGAGGCTTGCGCAGAGCAAAAAAAGCATCGATCGCAAACCTGGCGACCTGATCCTTCGGAGTTGGCCCTTCCGCGCTTGGAGACATGTCCCCGATCGCTCCGGTGAAAGCAAGCTCAGAATTGTGCCGCATCCATTCGCCGGGCCAGTCGCCCCTGGTCTGCATTTCTTCCGGGCCGTAAAACACGGGATGGGCTGCGACGCTAAACAGCAGGTTCGGCACCTCGGTGATAGTCTGATCAGGTTCCGCCAAGTACCGGCGACCATGGTTTAAGTCGGCATGGCCGAGCAAGAGGCTCGGCGAAAACGCCTTGGCGGGAGCCTTGCCCGCCGCGCGAATCGTCTCGGCGATGCGAAGGGCATACCAATCCAACCATCGATGCTTGTAGGTCGCAATCCCTGGAATTGAGATCGTCATCCGGTCGTTGAGCATCTGGCTGTCAGGCGCGCAATGGGTATGAGTCGCAGCGAGGAAGATTGCAAGAGACGGATCACCGACCGACTTGACCACCTCTCGCTGAAGGCTTTCGGGAATCGTAAGCATCTCCGCCGCCACCAAAGCTAGCCGCTTGCTGCCCTGTTGAAGTATTTCAACCCTTACGCGAAGGTCATCCCCGCCCGGCAGGAAGTGCTTGTCGCCCCGCTCGGTGTAACCGCCCAAAGGAAGCGGCTCGGGTGGCAGGAGCGAAGCGGACGCGCTTCGAATGGTCATCCCGCTGTGGGTGGTAAATAGGAGGGCAAAAGCGACGAGCGGTATCACTTGCCTGGTGGGGCCGCCGAATGACGCCCGTTCAGTTTATTAATAACGCGTCGCAGGTTCGCTTCTGCCGGAAGGTCCCTTGGGTACTTGGCAATGTACTCATCCCACACGCGCTTGCTCTCGGTTAAGAGATCCATACGCTCGTAAGCATGGGCAAGAATCCGGAAGGTGTTTGGATGCGGATGCAGCTTTAGCGAAGGTTCCAGAAGAGCAGGAACTCGCGCATACATCTTCTTAGCGAAGTAGAAGTTCGCTTCAGGAAACGACGCATCTGGGTCAGACGGATTCAGGCGTCGGAAGCGAGTGTATGTTGCCAGCGCCTCGCCGTAAACGTCAACGCTTTCCAATAGCCAGCCGAGGTTCGTCGCCACTTCGTAATCCGATGGGCTCAGCCGGTTCATGAAGCGCAGCTGCTGAATCACGCGCGGAAAATCGCCGTTTTCAAACCAGACGTCGCCTTGCCGGTTCATGCGGTAGAACGCCTGTTGCATGATCTCCTGAGTCTGATCGGCGGCGACAGCCAGAGAAGGCAAAGCAACAAGCGCAAGGAGTAACGGCCTCATGAATTAAGAACTTCCGTGAGCAATTTCTGGACCAGTTCAGGATTTGCCCTGCCGCCAGTCTGTTTCATCACTTGTCCGACGAAGAAACCGGCCACGCTAGTTTGCCCATTTCGATACTTTTCTAGAATCGCCGGGTTTTCTTCGACCACCTTCTTTACGATGCTACGCACTTCGGAATCGTCACTGATCTGGGTTAGGCCCTTGGATTTAACGATCTCGGCCGGCGACGTGCCGGTCTCAAAGACCTCTGGGAATATCTCCTTCGCGATCTTGCCGCTGATCTCGCCCTTAGCGATCAGCTCCGTGAGTTCGCAAAGCAACTTCGGAGTGACCTTGCTCTCGCGCGCGGTCTGGCCAGACTTGTTCAGGAACTGCGCAAAGTCAGAGTTCATCCAGTTGCAGATCGCCTTGGGGTCGCCGCCAAGCTTAACGGCTTCCTCAAAATACTCCGCCCAGCTTCGGTCGCCCACGAGCAACCCAGCATCATAGGCGCTCAATCCGAAATCCTTCTGGTAGCGCTGGCTCTTCGCAAGTGGCAGTTCGGGAATCGTTGCCCTCAGCTCCTTAAGCGTCTCCTCGTCGAAGCACATAGGCACGAGGTCGGGATCGGGGAAATAGCGGTAGTCGTTCTCCGCTTCCTTCACGCGCATTGGGAAGCTCTCTTCCTTCGCTTCGTTCCAACCCCTGGTTTCCTGTAGAACCGTTTCGCCCTTCTCAAGCAACTCGCGCTGCCGCGCAACCTCAAACTCAACGCCAAGCTGCACGCTGCGGAACGAGTTTAGGTTCTTCAGCTCGGTCTTCACGCCAAGCTGCTCAGCTCCTTCCAGGCGGATTGAGATATTCGGCTCGCAACGCAAAGAGCCTTCTTCCATCTTGCCGTCGCAGACGCCAAGATAAAGGAGGATCTGGCGAAGCTGGACCAAGTACTCCTTAGCCTCATCGGGATTCGAGATATCGGGCGGAAAGTCGGTGACGATCTCCATCAGCGGGGTGCCCGCGCGGTTGTAATCCACGCCGCTGCCGCCACTTGGGAGGTGCATCAGCTTGCCGGTGTCTTCTTCAAGATGCACCCGGCGGATGCCAATTCGCTTTACGCCGTTGCCGGAGGGGATCTCAAGGTAACCGTGGTAGCCAATCGGGTTCGTTTCACCGTACTGGCTCACCTGATATCCCTTGGGGAGGTCCGGATAGAAGTAATTCTTGCGATGGAAGATCGAGTGCATCGCAATCTTGCAGTTAAGGGCAAGAGCGGTGCGCATCACCATTTCTATGGCGGCATGGTTCGGCACCGGCAGCGTTCCCGGCAACCCAAGGCATATCGGACAAACGCGCGTGTTCGGCTCCCCGCCAAACGCGACGGGACACCGACAAAACATCTTTGAATGAGTGCTGAGTTCGGCATGAACTTCCATGCCGACGCTCGCAACGTACTTCCCCATGTGGCGCAGAGTTTACCGAGGCTGGACTTACTTCTTAGGGTCGAACTTCAGGCTTACCGAGTTGATGCAGTATCGAATGCCGGTCGGCTCCGGCCCATCTGGGAAAACGTGACCCAAATGAGAGTCGCACCTGGCGCATCGAACCTCAATTCTTCGCATGCCGTGGGAAAGGTCCTCAATCTGCCGGATTCGCTCAGGATCGACAGCGTCAAAGTAAGACGGCCAGCCGCATCGGGAATCAAATTTCTGATCCGATCTGAATAGCTCCAGTCCGCACGCCGCGCACTTGTAGGCGCCGTCGCCCTTGAAATCCCAGAACTCGCCCGTGAACGGCCTTTCGGTGCCCGCCTCGCGCAATACGTGATACTGCTCAGGCGAGAGTTCCTCGCGCCACTGCTCCTCGGTCTTCGTGATCTTTTCCATCGATTCCTTTAATCTACGCCCGCTTGGCTTAGTTCCGCGAAGCAGGACCGTCGGCCAGCAGCTCTTCAATCTTCCAGGTGAGCTGGCTGTTGGTGGCCACCATGTCGCACCCTGCCGCCAGCCCCTCGGCGCTCAGCGCCTTCTCCTTGTGTCCCGCGTGACCAATCACGCGCACTCCCAGCCCCTTCAAGGCGTGGATGAGGGACTCGTCGGTGAAATCGGCAAGGTTCAAAAGCGCAATATCACCGCTCTGAGGCTCCGCCTTGCCAACGACGATGGCTTCGTGGTCAAGAGCAGCGACCGACTTTCGCAGCCGCTCGCTCCACAGGAGGTTACGTTCGTAAATGAGAACCCGCACAACGAGAGGCATACCCTAAAAGCTTCGTAGGTAGACTCACCGGCGCATGGATCAGGGTCATATCGGGGTTGATGAGAGCGGCAAAGGCGATTTCTTTGGGCCGCTCGTGATCGCCGCCTGTTATGTTGGCCCGGAGCATCTAGCCGAATTAGACGGTGTCAAGGACTCTAAGAAGCTGACTGACAAGGTCGCCTTAGCGCTCGCCCCGCGAATCGCTCGCGTGTGCCCTCACGCGATCATTTCGATTGGGCCCCTCAAGTACAACGAGCTATACGAGAAGATGCGGAATTTGAACCGGATGTTGGCTTGGGGCCACGCAAAGGCAATCGAAAACGTGCTTGAAATTCAGCCCGCAAGCCTTGCGATTTCCGACCAGTTCGCAGATCCATCCGGCCTTCGGCGAGCCTTGCAGGAAAAAGGCAGGCAAATCACGCTGGAATCCCGCGTGCGAGCAGAAGCCGATATTGCCGTCGCCGCCGCCTCCGTCCTTGCGAGGGCAGATTTCCTTCGTAAGCTGGACCGCTTGAGCGAAGAGGCAGGAACCACCCTTCCTAAAGGCGCTGGCCCGCAAGTTCTTGAAGCGGCGGAGCGGCTTGCGCGCAAGCACGGACCGTCCATCTTTGAAAAGTTCGCGAAAGTCCACTTCAAAACGCGCACCGACGCGCTGAAGCGGGCAAATCTGCTTTAGGCTATGAAAATCGGCGAGTTCGTAAAGAAATGGGGTCCGCTTGCGGTGCTGGCGATTACCCTGCTGCTTTACATCCCGATTCTCAAGGTGCCGCTGATTTCCGACGACTACGGCCTCGTCATCCAAGTTATCAGGAACGGCCCGTTCAGCTTGTGGTTTGGCCAAAACACAGCGCAGCCCGGGTTTGTGCGGCCGCTTATCGGCCTGAGTCTTTGGATCAACGCCCGCCAAGCCGGCGCAACCGAGCCGTTCTTTTACCACCTCACAAACGTTCTCTTCCATCTTGCTTGCACCTGGCTGGTTATTGCCATCGGGCAGGCAATCGGAAGGCTGGTAAAGCGCGATCTCACCTATTCCTCGATTGCCGCCGGGTTGTTCTTCGGTATCGGCTGCCATCACCCGGAGGCAGTCACCTGGATTAGCGGGCGCACCGATGTGATCGCCGGCGCATTTGGGCTGGGCAGCGTGCTAGCGTTCTTGAAGGCGATCGAAACTGAAGATCGCCGCTTTGCCTGGGGTTCCGCTGTTCTCATGGGCTTGGCGCTTCTGTGCAAAGAGTCTGTCCTCACCCTTCCAATTGCCCTCACGGCCGCTGGGTTTATGCTGACCGGTCGCAAAGGTGCGCTACAAAGCCTCCCCATCCTTGGCGTCTTTGCGCTCTACCTCGTGCTAAGAGTGAGCCTGATCCACACGCTCATCGGCGGTTACGGCGAGGGCATTCACACCGATTTCAGTCCGAAGACGCTCGCGTTCGTGTTCCAGCAACGGATGTACGGCATGTTCTTCCCCGTGCGCTACTTCGCTCAGGAAGACCTCTTCAAGGGCGGGTACGGAGTTGGGGCGCTGCTGTTCCTACTTCTTCCTCTGCTCGTGCTGATGAAGGCAAAGGAGCGCGGCGAGAAGCCGATCCAGCTTGGTGTTGTGCTTTTGTTCCTGGTGCTGACGATGATCCCGGTCGTCAACTTGGGAGAAAGCCTGGACGGCTCCGGCGAGCGCCTGAATTACCTCCCATCCGCTTTTGCCGCGCTGTACTTGCTCGCGCTCTTGGATGCCTGGAGGCCGAAAGCCGCGACTCTGGGGTTGGTCGCTCTTGGAATTGTTTCGGGAATCTCACTAGTAAAGGCAAACCAATCCTGGATCGAGGCGGGCAGGGTTGTTCGAGGCGAGCTTGATGGTCTCGAGGACCTAGTGAGGGCCGACTTTGACCTCGACATCCTGTGCATGACCGATACGCTTGATGGCGTTTACGTCTGGCGAAACGGCATTGACGCCGCCATCGAACTGACCTACCGGAAACCGCGCCGCCTGAGCCTTCCGATGAGGATGGTGAATGCGCGCAAAGGCGACCGCTTGCGCTTCGAGGATGCCACCCCAGACGGCGTGACCCTCTTTGCCGATCCAATCCCGGAGCCCCATTTGCACCCCGTCGTCTTCGTTCCCCACCTCTTCGATAAGGAGCGCTACGATTGCAAAGGGTTTGGAGAAAGCCGGGTGCGCCTGAACATTCTTAACCCTGATCCACGGCGCTTTAACGTGATCCTGCTGAACGGTGAAGTACTCCTTCTGCCTAGCTCGATTCCCAGCCAGCAATCCGCGAAGGTAGACTGAAATCATGCGGAGGGACGATCTCCTCGACCTTAACGATGTGCTCCAGCATCCAGGTCGGAAGCTGGCGGTCGACATTTCCACCGAGCTGCCCCAGGAAGAAGACCTTGATCTGGTGAAGCCACTCGAAGGCTTTCTTGAAGCGGTAAGCACCGGCAACTTGCTGCTAATTACCGGACAGTTCTCGACGAAAGCGGTTTTTGAGTGCGCGCGATGCGGCGGGCCGGTGGAGCAGGACATCACCTTCGATATTGATGAGCAATTCCCCGTCGTAGGAGTGCCCAGCAGTTACAACACTCAGGACTACGCCCGCGTCTCTCCTGATGAGCCGTTCGAACTTTTCGAAGGCAATAACCTAATGGTGGAAGCTTTGATCAGGCAGGGACTCATCACGAATGAGCCGCTTCAGCCCCTTTGCGAATACGGGTGGGACGGCGATTGTCCGGTGGCCGCGAAGAGGGTCCGGGCCAGCGGCGTTGAAAGCGCGCGCCCCGAATTCAAAGGGCTCGCGAATCTCCTTGATAAGGGAGAGAAAGAAAATTGAGGATCGCGATCGACGCAATGGGTGGGGACCACGCCCCAAAGGCCATTATTGAGGGCGCTCTGGAAGCAGCGCCGCATGCAAAGTGCGGCCTGATTTTGGTTGGCAATTCCGACCAGATGAAACCCTATCTGCCTCCCCAGCTTCCGGCAAATGTCACCCTCGTTGAAGCAAAGGAATCCGTCGGCATGGAGGAAAAGCCGCTTGATGCCTACCGCTCCAAACCGAACTCAAGCCTAAGGGTCTGCGCTGACCTGGTTCTCCGGGGCGAAGCGGATGGAATGCTCTCGGCGGGCAACACCGGCGCTTGCGTGGCTACCTGCCAGCTCACATGGCGGCAAATTCCCGGCATGCATCGCCCCGCTATCGGCAGCATCATGCCTAACCAGTTCGACCGCAAGTTCTTGCTTCTCGATTCAGGCGCAAGCCCAGACATCGATCCGGAAATCATGGTGGAATTCGCACTTATGGGGCGCGCCTATATGGAAAAGGCGATGGGTCGCCGGAACCCAAAGGTACACCTGATTAACATCGGCGAGGAAGAGGGCAAGGGCAACGCATTTACCAAGCAGGCTTACAACCTTCTTAAGGAATTTCATTGGTTCGCCGGCAACATTGAAGGAAAGGATCTGTTCAATAAGCCGTGCGATATCGCTCTTTGCGATGCATTTGTAGGCAACGTCATTCTGAAAACGTCAGAAGGGTTGGCTGAGCTCATGTTCAATATGATCAAGCACCAGGTGCCGGGCAGCAAGCTGGCGCAGGTTCCATACCTCCCTCTCAAGAAGGTCATGCGTCCGATTAAGAAGCATGCCGATTGGGCGGAGGTGGGTGGTTCGCCATTGCTGGGGCTCAACGGAGATTGCACCATCGCGCACGGGCGTAGCGATGCCCGGGCAATCAAGAACGCGATCCTGCTTGCCGACAGATCAGTTCAAGGAAGGGTGCTGGCAACCATCAAAGAGAGCATTACGCAAGAGATGAAAGAGGTGCTGTCTTGAGGTCTGTTATCCAAGGCGCGGGCCACGCTGTTCCTTCCAAGGTTCTAACCAACCACGATCTTGAAAAGTTGGTCGAGACGAATGACGAATGGATTACCCAACGCACCGGCATCAAGGAGCGACGCATCGTTTCCCCCGGCGAGACCTCGGCAACCCTGAGCGCAGAAGCCGCAGCCATGGCTCTGGCAAGGGCGGGCATGCGTGCCGATGAGATCGAGCTGATCATTGTCGCCACCGTCACGCCGGACATGCAGTTCCCATCCACAGCGTGTTTAGTGCAAAGAGCCCTTGGAGCAGAAAACGCCGCCGCATTCGACCTTGCTGCCGCTTGCGCCGGGTTTATCTATTCCCTCTGCACGGCCTCCAGCATGATTCAAACCGGGCAGTTTAAGAACGCCCTCGTCATCGGCGTCGACACGTTATCCAACGTTCTCGACTGGACCGATCGAAGCACATGCGTTCTCTTCGGAGACGGTGCGGGAGCGGTTGTGCTTAAAGGTGTGGAGAATACAGACCGCGGCTTGGTGAAGACGGTCCTGTTCTCGGACGGACGCGGGGCGGACCACATTAACATCGAAGCGGGAGGCTCACGGTATCCATACTCGCGGCCCGAGTGCTTCAATTCTCATCGGCAGAAGCTGTACATGGCGGGGTCGGAGGTCTATCGCTTTGCCGTTACCGCGATGGGAGATGCCTGCTGCAAAGTTCTTAACGAGGCCGGTTTGACTACAGAAGACGTCGATCTCTTCGTTCCTCACCAGGCTAACCTTCGCATTATCGACTCTGCCGCGAAGCGGCTGAACCTGCCTCCCGAGAAGGTTTTCGTGAACGTGCAGAAGTACGGCAACACCAGCGGGGGGTCCATACCCATCGCCCTTTCCGAGGCCGTCGAGCAGGGCAAGCTTAAACAGGGCATGAACGTGCTGACGGTCGGATTTGGCGCGGGAGTGGTTTGGGGCGCGAACCTCATTAAGTGGTAGGTCTCATTTCGTTGGGGCTGACGCTATAACCCATTTCGTAGAAACCGGCAGCGCTCAGAGTGCTACCATTTAGCAGACCAAATATTGGAGGGGTTGTTTCTTGGCAGTTGATACAAGCGATTTTAAGAACGGAATGCATTTCTTCATGGATGGCGATGTTTGGACCATCCTTGAGTTTCAGCACGTAAAGCCGGGCAAGGGTGGGGCTTTTGTAAGAACGCGGCTACGCAAGATTAAAACAGGGGCGGTTATGGAAAAAACCTTCCGCTCGGGAGAAAAAGTCGAGCCGGCCTTCGTTGAGAAAGCAAAGATGCAGTATTTGTATCGTCAGGGGGGCAATGTGATCTTGATGGATCTCGACTCCTACGAGCAGGTTGAGGTACCGGAGGAGAACCTTGGCGATCAGGCAGCGTTTCTCAAAGAAGAGGCAGAGGTCATTGCTTTGGTTTGGAACGAGCAGCACCTTGGATACGAACTCCCCAATTTCGTTGAATTGAAGGTGACTGAGACAGACCCTGGTTTCAAAGGAGACACTGTTAGCGGTAGTAATAAACCTGCAAAACTAGAATCTGGGGCAACAATCCAAGTACCCTTCCATATTAGCGAAGGCGATGTCGTGAAGGTAGATACGCGAACCGGCGCCTACCTAGAACGAGTAAAGAAGGAATGAAATGAGTCAGTACAGGAAAGACCAAAACGAAAACGCGGCGATAGAAACCGCTCTGGATGTTGCATTCGGAATCGCAAGAGTTGCGATGTGGATTGGTTTGGTCCTCCTGACCCTTTCAATCTCAGTACTGTGCTATTACCTGGTAGCGTTTGCCCAGCCACAAAATCACCTTGATGTGAACCAGGCGGTTGGCTTCATTGGCTACGCCAAGACCGCTCTCCTGGCGGGCTCCGTCATGTTCGGCGTCGGCGCATCGGTGCTTCTTTGGGGCGAGTGGACCTTGAGCCTCTACTTGGTCCTTGCCTCCGCGATCATTCTTGCGATGCCGTTCGCAACGTCCCAGTTCCTCCAATTCCCGCCACCACCCGATATCGCCAACCCGATCAGCGAAGCAACTCAGACTGAAGGTTCCATCCTCGCCATAATTGCTGCGTTCGCTGTCGTCTTCAACGTCATCGTAGCAATCCGCGATCGCGTCGAGCACGGGTTCCGAGCTGAGAATATCAAGTACGGCAAAGGCATTCGAGAGGAGCATGATCGAGCAAACGTGTTTCTGGGCAAATGCTGGCAGCTGCCCTATTGCCGCAAATTCGTCCGCGAGCGCTGCCCGATCTTCCACTCAAAGCGCACCTGCTGGAAGGAGCGAGTTGGGTGCATGTGCGAAGAGCTTGTCATCAAGAATGCAATGGAGGGCAAGGTCATTCCAAAGGATTCTGTTGGCGCAGCCGCAATGATCCCCAAGAATGATCGCCTGACTGTGCTTCAGAAGATGGAGCGGTGCCGCCAATGCGTGATCTATAACGAGCACCAAAAGCACAAGTACAAGGCTGCCCTGCCAGTCACAATCCTCTTGTTCATCGGTATGTCCGGCTTCATGTGGAGAGCGCTCTACGAGATGATGCAGGGCTTTATCCAGCGACTGGATCGATTTGTATCCACGGTTAGTCTTGGCACCGCGAAGGAGGGTTTGATTGCAGCTCAGTTCAAGAACACAACCATTCCCTTCGAAGCCGTTCTCGTCGTCTGTTTCCTGCTACTTAGTCTTGCCTACATTCTGAAGGCGCTTGAGTATGCGATGTTCAAACTGAAGATATGACCCGCGCGCGCGGCACGATCACGATCGATGGCGCTCATGGCGAGGGTAGCGGCGCGCTGTTTCGTACAGCGGTGACGATGAGCGTGCTGACGCAGCAAGCCGTCCATATCGAAAACATTCGCGGGGCCAGCAGCTTTCCCGGCCTGGACGCCGAAGATATCCAGTTCCTGCGCGCCCTCCAGGCGTCAAGTAAGGCCGATGTTGAACGCGACGAGGTTGGATCAAGCAAGCTCACCTTTGCTCCCACTCGCAAGGCGTGCAAGCTTGAAATGGAGTTGCCGGATATCGAGGGTTCGCGAAGAAACCCTAACGCCTTGGTGGTGCAGGGCTCGCTGATTCCGGTTCTAGCGCGAGCGGGTGCCTACAGCGTCCTTGAGTCGCGCGGCGAAACTTACGGGTTCAACTCCCTCACCTACGATTACTTCGTTGGAGTATCCAGCTACGCCCTCGGCGCCATGGGCATCAACGCAATGCCAGAGCTCATCAAGGCGGGGTACGGCCGAGACTCGTTTGGCGAACTGAAGATGGAGATCGAGCCCAGCGCCGTGCAGGGCATCGAGTGGACGGATCGTGGCAAGCGCCTTTCGTGCAATGCGATTATCACGACCAGCAACCTGCCTCAATCGATAGCTCATCGCGGAACGGCTCACCTCGCCAAACTTGCCGCGCATGCGGGCATTGAGGTCACGCCTATGATCAGAGAGGTCCCTGCCGAACGCCCAGGAGTGTTCGTAACGATGTACGCAACCTACCAGCGCGGCGTTGGCGGCGCAACCGCGATGGGCGCTCGTAGCGTGCGAATGGAGCATTTGGTTCAGACCGCTTTCCAGCAGACCATGCAGTGGATGTCTGGCCCCGAGACAACGGATCCCTTTGTCGCGGATCAATTGCTGATTCCCGCAATGCTTGCAGAGGGACCGACCACTTTCACCACGAGCTGCCTAACCCTCCGGTTTCTCACCACCGTCTGGGTCATGAAGCAGTTCGTTCCCATCCGAGTAACAATCAGCGGACAGCAAGACGGCCCTGGCGCTGTCAATATCAGAATGTCTTAGCCCTGTGGGCTGGCGAAGACCGATAGATAGACGCCGTCCTTTGTGATCCTCTTTGCGTTCTTTCCGTCGGCATCGGCACGGTAAATTGGGCGGTCCTTTCCTTCCTGCACAAGGTAGAAAATGTGCTTGCCATCCCTGCTCCAGGCTGCATTTCCCACTTCGCCTTTCGCAGTGCTTGAATAGTTCCGTCCGCCCTGCGATTGACAAGGCATGACCAAGAGATTCTTTCGGGTGAGTTCGCCGGCGCCTTCATAGGCGCCATAAGTCAGGATCACCGAACGCCCGTCAAACGAGACGGCTGGCTCCATAAATGCCTGCTTTGGATCAGGGCTTGCAACGATCGAATCACCAGCCGGAAACTGCGGATTCACATGCTGAGGATCGAACACGAATACCGCATTCTCGAATGGCTTTGTGGCCTTGCCGTTCTTGATGAATTCCTTTGGAACGGATTTCTCATCGGGCCAGCGGAATCCGCTAATCGCATAGACCAGCGCGCCAGTTGCGGGATTCACCGTTATCTCGATATGATCGCCGGACGTAAGCGTAAGCGCCTGGGGACCTGGGTTCTTCAAGTTCAAAACCTGGAGAAGCTGAACTTCGTCAGTATCGCGGATGAAAGCAATAAACTCGTTCTTCCCAAAGTAGCGGGCCTCCCGAATCCTCAGCTGTGCGCCCTGCCCATATTCGCCGTGGCCCTCTCCGCTATTCTCATCAACTTGGGAGTCGCCTCCATCTTTCTTGGATGCAACGGGCGGAACCTTCTGGATACTCGTTCCCTCAGCGACATTGAGCTGCCTTACCAGTCCACCGGCAACAAACAGCGGATCGGTGCTGTCGCGATCGCTTTCCTCAACCGAAAACGAGGGCTTTGTGCGAGGCACTCGCCCGACGGTGCGGCGCATTACAACGTTCGTCGATAGATTCCATCGATAGATATTCTTCGTTCCGTCTTCCCGGTCGCTCGCGAAAAAGATTCGGTTGCCGTCTGGCCTCCAAACCGGGTCTTCATCATGAACCGAGTGCTTGGAGTCATCGTATCCGGGAGCGACGACGGGATCGCCGTAACTGTCGCCTTGAGGCTTGAGAACCACGACTTGGCTGCCACGGTTCGCGGACTTAACGGCAACAAGCCAGTCCTTGGACTCGACTGCCCCGAGATCGATGTCTTCGCCGTGACGCTTAAGCAGCACCCATGCGCCGGCAATTATTGCGACAGCGACCAGCGCGTAAGCAGATCGGGAACCCATACGACGAAGAATTAACGGTTGCTTTGCTGACATGATATGTTCCGAGCGTTTGTGATCTTACTTCAACTTGCTGCCTGGGCTTAAGCGATAGCCGTTGGCAAAGTCGAGACCCGATATTCGCTTCCTACCTTCCGGCTGGACTTCAAGAAGTTCTATTGAGCCATCGCCAAATGCCACCAAACATCCCGCGGAGAGTTTCAACACTGTTCCCGGCTCTCCGGTTTCCGTGTGCAGCCTTGCCTTAGAAATTCTTACCAATCCTAGCTTCGTTCTCAGGGTCGCGCCAGGGCTTGGAGTAAACGCCCGGAAGCGGTTGTACTCCTTAGCTGCTGGCGAATCCCACTGTAATTCGCCTTCCTGTTTTGTCAGTTTGGCGGCATGGGTTGCCTTGGAGTGGTCCTGCTCCAGACGCGGGTAGGTGCCTGCAACGAGGCGATCCAACCATTCTTCGAGTTGCCTTGCTGCGATCTCAGCAAGGCGGTCTTGAAGCTCACCATAGGTCTCGTCGGGGACGATTGCCGTCTCGTCAATGTCGATGATGTCGCCGGTGTCCATCCCCTTCGCCATTTGCATGAGGGTGACGCCGGTCTTCGTCTCGCCGTCCATAATGGCCCGCTGGATTGGCGCCGCGCCGCGATACTTCGGCAGGATCGATCCGTGAAGGTTAATGCCGCCATGCTTTCCGGTATTCAGTAAGGCTTCAGAAAGGATTTGGCCGTAAGCCGCCACAACCAAGATGTCGGGATTCAGAGCGGCGATGGATGCCACAAATTCGGGATCACGAGCCTTTTCCGGCGTGGCCACCGGCAGGGCAAGCTCCATAGCCGCTTCCTTAGCCGGGCTTGCTTGCAGCTTCATTCCGCGCCCGCTTGGGCGATCCGGCTGTGTAACCACCAGCGCACAATGCTTGGCGACAACTCGCAATGCCGGAACGGCAAACGAGGCTGTGCCGAAGAAGACAACGCTCATTCGACGTCGTCGTTGGGCTCGCCTTCCGGGTGAGACCAGTGCAAGGTTGCAGGATCAACCTTGTCGATAAAGAGAACGCCGTCCAGGTGGTCCATCTCATGTAAGAGAATTCGCGCGGGCATCCCCTCAAGCTCAAGCACGATCTCTCGCCCTTTGCGGTCCAAAGCCTCAACCTCGATGTACTCCGCTCGCTTCACGTCGCCGTAAAGGCCAGGGATGCTGAGGCAGCCTTCCTGCCCGACCTGCTCTCCTTCCGCCTTCACCAGCACGGGGTTGATGACCGGAAACGGGCGCTTGCCCTCCGGCGAGATGATCACCAGCCGCTGCAAAATCCCCACCTGGGGAGCCGCAAGCCCAACCCCATTGGCAAGCTTAAGGATTCGGATCATGTCGTTAATCAACAGATCCGTCTTCTTGGACACCTTCACGACCGGCTGCGCCTTCTTACGCAGAACAGGGTCCGGAATCTTGACTACCGGACGCTCTTTGCTCTGGACGTAAAGGTACTTGAACTCGTCAGGTACAACGACTTCGATTTCCACCGGCATTAATTATGACAATCGCGGAGTGAAATCAGTATCTTTGGCTACTCTTCGGCAATAAGCCGCCATCAAGCGAGCGCAATTCTCAACGTCGGTAAGCGATAGCAATTCGCACGGACAGTGCATATATCGCAGCGGAACGCCCAAAATGCCGGTCGCCATGCCCGAACGGTTGATCTGCATCGCATTGCCATCGGTTCCGGTGCCTGCCGCCTCTACATCAACTTGATAGGGGATGCCATCCTTCTCAGCGGCTTCGCGCAGCATCTTGAAAACGATTGGGTTCACATTTGCGCCACGGGTCATGCTTGGGCCCTTGCCGATATCGAGCTGCCCGTAGCGGGTCTTGGAAACGCCGGGGTAGTCGATCGCATGATTCACGTCAACTGCCAAACCCGTCTGAGCTTCGATCGCAAAAGCCGAGGTGCGCGCGCCGCGCAGCCCAATTTCTTCTTGGACCGTGGCAACGGCGTAAACACCGACGCCCTCCTGCAAGCCGCCATCCTGCTTCAGCAATCGTAAAGCTTCCGCTACGATGAACGAGCCCATTTTGTTGTCGAACCCGCGCGCGGTAGCCCGGTCGCCCAGCATCTTCTGGAATTCCCACTGATAGGTCGCAACGTCACCGAGCGAAACCAACTCTTCCGCCTCAGCGCGGCTGGATGCACCGATATCGATCCAAAGATCCTTAACCTCCGGCTTCTTCTTGCGCTCGTCTTCCTCAAGTAGGTGGATCGCTTTGCGGCCGAGGACGCCCGCCACCTTCTTTTTGCCATGGACCCATACGCGCTGACCGACCATTACGGTGCTGTCATGGCCGCCGATGGTCTTGAAGTAAAGGAAGCCCTGATCGTCGATGTAATGGACTATCAAACCGATCTCATCCATGTGACCCGCCAGCATGATCTTCATCGGAGCATCGGGCGCGAGAATCGCGTAAGTGTTGCCGTGGCTATCGGTGCGGACTTCGTCCGCGAACGGCTTCGTGTACTTGCGATAGACTTCGGCAGCTCGCTCTTCGTAGCCGCTAGGCGAAGGCGTGTTGACCATTTCAACCAGAAAATCGAGGGATTCGGCGCGCATAGGCCCGATTTTAGCTATTTCGGCTCGCTTTTCGCGCGAAGGTGGGCCCGGCTTACCTAGCAGGCGACATCCGCCGCGTCAGGACGCGCGCGGCAACGTTAAGACTCAGAATCATCATAAGCAGAACGAGGGCGCCTGACCAGGCTTGCGCAACCCAGTCGTCGTATGGCGAAATCGCGTATTGATAGATCTGCATCGTAAGCGACGAGACCGGCTGGGACGGGTTAAGAACAAGCTGCCCGCTACCGAAAGCCGTGAACAAAAGTGGCGCCGTCTCACCGCTTACTCGAGCAATCGCCAGCATGACGCCGGTTACGATTCCGTTCTTCGCGGCAGGAACTACTACCGTTCTTACGGCATAACCGCGCCGCGCCCCCAACGCAAGCGCTCCCTCCAGGTGCGACGCTGGCACCATCTTGATCATCTCCTCAGTTGTTCTGAGGATTGTCGGCACCATCATGATGGAAAGTGCCAGCCCACCTGACCATGCGGAAAAGTGCTTGAACGGAAGAACGAAAGCCGCATAAGCGAATAGCCCGATCACGACGGATGGAATACCGTTGAGGACATCGGCAGAAAACCGGACAGCGTCCCCAAGCTTGCCCTTGCTAAAGCAGGAAACGTATATGCCCGCAAGCAAGCCAACCGGAATACCTCCAATTGAGGCGATAAGGACGAGCAGCAGGGTCCCGATAATCGCGTTTCTCATGCCGCCGCCCTCGATGCCTGGCGGCCGTGGTAACTCAGTGAAGAGGTGAAAGCTAAGGCCGTGAATGCCCTTTGCCGCGACGTAAAACAGGAGCGCCCCTAGCACAAAGCAGGCAAGGATGGCGGATAGGGATAAGACGTACTGCATTGCAGTGTTCGTGAACCTACGCCAACTGCGGCCCAACATCGATCCCTTCAAGCGATTGATCGAGAACATTCCAATGCACACAGTGGCGGTCACAAGCTCAACCGGCCCAAGCAAAGCAGATGCACCAAAAGCGCGCACGTCGCAGTAGATCTGAAACAAGATCGCCGAGAGGAACAGTCCGCCAAGAATCCGTCTGCCTATCATGTGGCAGGCACCCCGACTACTTTAGAAGTACTCCTTTCATTGCGGGGCGATCCATCGGAGAGCTTCCTTGCCGTCATCCGTAGCAAGACTCGAGCTAGGATATTGAAAGCCAGCGTAACGAGAAAGAGGATAAACGCGACTTCAATCAAGGCTGAACGCTGTAACTCATCATTGTATGCCTCGTTAAACTGGTTAGCCAACAGGGCGGGCATTGTATATCCGGATTGAAGGATTGAAGCCGAAATCTGGGGCGTATTGCCGATTACCATGACCACCGCCATCGTTTCGCCAATTGCGCGTCCTAAAGCGAGGATCACCGCGCCGGTAATACCGCTTCTAGCCTCTGGCAGTACGATGTGTTGCAGCATCTCCCACTTCGTGGAACCGAGCCCCATGGCGGCTTCGCGTTGCCCTGCGGGAACGTTCCGCAGCACTTCACGTGAAATCGTAGTGATTATCGGCAAGATCATTATCGCGAGGATTGAACCCGCCGCCAGCATGTTCGTCAACACCGGCGGCCCCGCAAAGAGCGGGTTTGCGCCCAAGTGGCTTGCGATCCATGGGCTTATGTGGCTCTGTAGGAAAGGGCACAAAACCATAAAGCCCCAAAGCCCATAAATAACGCTTGGGATAGAAGCAAGGAGTTCTATCACGAACGAAAGCGGTACTGCAAGGCGCTTCGGCGCAGTCTCATTTAAGAATAGGGCAGCACCGACCCCAAGGGGTACGGCGATGAGCAAAGCCAGTAGAGAGGAAACGACGGTTCCGAAGATGAACGGAAGGGCCCCGTATATCTCGTGCGGCACATCCCACACTGATGTCGTGATGAGTGAAGCCCCGTAGCGGCGCCTCGTTAGGCCCGACTCGATAAAGAGCCTCGCCCCGATCCAAAGGATCAGGGCGATTACCACTAGGCCAGAAGCAAGAGCCGTCCTGGCGAATGCCAGGTCCACCACTTTGCGAAGAGTAGATCTCAACACGAATTGCGAACCTACCACACTGGTTTCAACCAGTGCTCGTGAACTCAATTCCGCCTGTTCTGGCTTCACTACGGTCTGAGTATTACTTAAGCGCGATGGTTTCAAGGCTTGCGGTATTCAACGTTACGACGGCGTCAGGTAGCGGAGCATACTGCAAGTCAATCGCAGTCTTCTGGCCGGGGCCAAGCACCCAAGTCATGAAGTCCTTGACCGCTTTTGCCTTAACTTGATCCTTAGGCGCCTTCGAAAGGAGCACATAGGTCATTCCAGCGATCGGATAGGCATCCTTGCCATCTTGGTTGACGATTGAGACGCGGATATCCTTCTTAAGTGCTTCGGCGGCGGCATTCACAGCTGCGGTAGTGCTTTCGATTGAAGGAGTTACGTAGTTGCCGCTCTTGTTGCGAATTGGGCCGTAGTTCAGCTTAGTCTGAACAGCGTAAGCCAACTCAACATAGCCAATTGCGCCGGGAGTCTGCTTAATCAAGCCGGCAACGCCCTCGTTGCCTTTGCCGCCAACGCCAACCGGCCAGTTAACAGTCTTTCCCTTGCCAGGTCCAGACTTCCACGCTGGGGAAACGGCCGAAAGATAATCTGTGAAGATGAATGTCGTGCCCGAACCATCGGAGCGGTGCGCGATGGTAATCGGCGTTGAGGGGAGCGTCATTCCCGGGTTTGCGCTCACGATGCGCGGATCGTTCCAAACCTTAATCTTGCCGAGAAACATATCGGCGAGTACATCCTCGGAGAGCTTCAATCCGTTCTCCACACCAGGGAGGTTATAAGCCAGAACCTCACAACCGGCGATTACCGGCACGTGGATGGTTGGGGACGGCATTTCCGCAAGGTCCTTATCCGAAAGAGGAGCGTCCGTTGCGCCAAAGTCAACCGTTCCTGCCTTATACTGCGCTATGCCAGCGCCGGAACCCACAGACTGGTAGTTCACGGTAATGCCCGGATGGTCTTGTTGGTACATGTAAGCCCACTTGCTCATTGCCGGATTCACAAATGTGGACCCTGCGCCAGTTATAGCAACGGATTGCGTCGGCGCGGCATCTGTCTTTCCAGTCGTGCCAGCAGTTCCCTTTTCACCATTGTTTGCAGCAGCATCGTTATTGCCGCAACCCACGAGGAGCAAACCCGCCAGGACACTTGTAGTGCCTAAAATCATTATGTTTTTGATCATTTTCTTCACCCTACTCTGATGTTGAGCACCTTGAATCTACTGGCGGATTATTAAGAATGCGTTAAGCTCCAGGTTCAACGCGAGAAAAATTGTTAATAACATTTCCTCGTTGGCGCTGGGCACACGCTGGCGCTCGTCCTGTCCTAAAGTGGCTCGGCTCCCGCAGTTCGATAGCGCGAGGATCGATCGATTTGCGTGGGTTATCCTAACCGTTGCCTGCGTCGGCATTGCCTTTGCGATGCGCGGCTACACGTTCGACGACGCTTACATCACGTTTCGCGCCGCCCGGAACTTCGCCGATGGGCATGGGCTTGTTTTCAACCCCGGCGAGAGATACCAGACTACTTCCGCGCCTGGATACGCGCTGCTCTTGGCAGCCTTCTGCCGAGTGTTTGGGCCGGGCCCTGTGCCGGGCCTTGCAACGCTGCTCTCCGCGACTGGGCTGCTTGGCGGAGCAACCGCCCTTTACGAAATTGGGCGTAGTCGCAACTCTCGCATAGCCGGGCTGCTTGCTGGTCTATTCTTTGCTCTTTCGCTTTCGAACTCGGCGGCCTTCACCAACGAAACCCTGCCCCAAGTAGCGCTGATCCTCTGGGGATTTGCCTTGATTCTGAGGGGGAATACTCTTGCTTCTTCATGGCTGCTTTTGGCAGCAACCCTCATGCGGCCGGACGGATTGATGGCAGCCGCCATCGGCCTTGTCGCGATGCACTATGTGGCCAAGCGCCTCCTTTGGCGAGAGACAGCGATTTTGGTTTGCGGCATTGGGCTGGCTGCGCTTGCCCTTTATTTGTCGTTTGGCTACATCTTGCCGACCACCATGGAGGCCAAGCAAGCCCAAGTCATCGGACGCGAAGGGCAGATCACTCCATTCCTTGAGGGGTTAAGCGGATTCTTCAGGACCGCCACCGGCTACTACTCCGAATCGGGCTTCGTTCAACTTGCAGGGCTGTTCTTCTGCGTGCTGCTGATGTTGAATCGCTACTGGCTCCCAGTCGCCGCATGGGCGACTTGCCATCTCGTCTTCTACGCCTATCATCGAATCGCCTTCTATCACTGGTATGCGGTCGCGCCCGGTGTTGGGCTTTCGGTCGCCGCCGGCCTCTTGCCGACAGGGACGGCAAGGTTGGGGACGTCGGGAGCGCTTCATCGCGCGCTTGTTCCGCTTACCTGGTTGCTCGTTGTTGGCTTTATAGGCTGGCTGGTAATGGAGGGATTTGACTACTTCCGCTTCGGTCAGTTCGTTCCCGCCACCCTTGCCGCAAGTATTGCGGCCGCGTTGGTAGCGGCGTATGCCTGCTTCCGCTTCGCGTCTTTGCTACCCACGCTGGCCCTTCGGGTTACGCCAGAGATGGTCACGAAATTGACGTACGCGGTGGCGGCGGTCTGGACGGCAGTGTTTGCGCTCGCAGAATTTCGCCAAGTGGGGACTTCCATCCTAGCTGGGAGGGACGCCGCGCACTCTGACAAGATCGCGCTTTATCAGTCTGTTGGACGCTGGCTAGACACCCATCTTCCTCCCGGCTCGCGAGTTGGATACTCAGAGATTGGAATCGTGGGCTGGGAGGCGCCGCACATTTCGTTCATCGATCCCTTGGGCCTTGGTTCTCCTCACATGCTCTCGAACGTGCGCCGCGGCAGAGCCTTGCAAAACATCGTCGATGCTAACCCGGATGCGGTCATCATCTACCCTCCATTAACGGGTCTGATGAGGGACAGGCCATCCACGTTCTTTCCCCCTAACCAAACCACCCCTTACACCAATTTCCAGGCGTACCTTGCCGGGATGACCGACTGGCTCCATGGCAAATACCACGTCGAGTATCGAGACGGGCCGTGCGAGGTCTGGGTGCGAAACCGCCAACAGTCGGCCGATGAGAGCACCAGCGGTGGCTAGTTCCCCAGGTATCTTGGAGTGGATGAGAGGCGTGTGGGCACTCGTTTTTGCGCTTGCCGCCACCTCGGCTCTTGCAAACCGGATACTTCTCATCCCCCTCGACAGCCGCCCGGCTACCGGCCAGTTCGCGCAGATGATTGCGAAGATGGCCAATGTGCGAGTTGAGATGCCGCCAGAAGAAGTACTGGGCAGATTTACGGACCCCGGCGATCCGCAAGCGATCCTGCACTGGCTGGACGACCAAGATTATCGCGACATTGATGCCGTTATCCTCAGCACCGACATGGTCGCCTATGGCGGCCTCATTGCCTCCCGCACGATCAACACCAGCCCAGCCGAGGCCGTGCAGCGGCTCCACGAGCTCGTTCGGATTCGCCGACGCCACTATAAGATCCCTTTCTATGCCTTCTCGGCCATCATGCGGCTCACGCCGACGGCAACCCGTGAGCAGGCCTCATTCAGGCTTCTGGTTGGCAAGTACGCCGAGATCAAACAGAAGCTGGAAGGCAGCAAGAACCCTGCCGACCAGCAGAGCCTTCGTAACCTGCTGGCAAAGATTCCTCCCGCCGAACTCAGCAAGTATTTCCGAATCCGCCAACGCAACCTTTCGGTTGAGAAAGAACTTCTTGAACTGCTGCGCGAGAACGCCTTCGACTACCTGGTCTTCGGCCAGGACGACGCCCGCAAGTACGGTGTGCACGTAACCGAAACCGCCGAGCTCAAGCGTGTGGCGTCATCCAAGCAGGTCACCGGCAAAAGCTTCTTCTGCGAGGGGATCGATCAGCTTTCAAATCTGCTCGTAAGCCGCGCGCTGCTTAAACGGGCGGATTGGTCGCCTAAGGTCAGGTTGATTTACTCCGACCCGCTTGCCAAGACAAAGGTCGCGAATTACGAATCGAAGCCCCTTGAGAAAAGCCTTTCTGATCAGCTCATCGCCAGCGGCGCGCAATCTGTTTCGCCGGACGATGAGAACTCCTATGATTACACGCTGTACGTGAACGTGCCCAAGCGACGTCCGACCGAGTTCCAAGAATTCCTTCGACAGCTAGGAGATGACATCGGCCAAGGCTTCCCAGTTGCGATCGCAGACGTAAACCTTGGTTACGACGGAACCGCCGACCCTGAGCTCTTCGACGCCCTTTGGAAAGATCGCAAGATGATGAAGCTGCTCTCGTTCGCCGGCTGGAATACGGCGGGCAATTCGATTGGCACATCCATCCCGGCGGCAAACGTGTACCTGCTGGCCCGGCGGCTGGGCACCGATGACCTTACGCGAGAATTAGCACAGAAGACTTTCCTGCTTCACCGATACGTGAACGACTTTGCTTATCACAAGTACACGCGCCCCGGCGCGTACCGGCTCATCGATGCCTCACCAGGCGTAACACGAGACGAAGTCTACGGAGATGCGTTTGACGAAGTCCAGGATTTCGTACGGCGCGACCTTGGCGGATACCTCCAGCGAACCTTTAATGAGCAATTCTTAGGGCAGCGGTTCTATGCCGGTGGCAACGAGCAAGAGATTTTCGACATATCCAACATCCGCATCCAACTTCCGTGGCCGCGCGCGTACGAAGTCCGGCTTGAATTCGACCTGAAATGCCGGCCCGCGGCCGGAGCATCGGCGGGCTGATGCGGCTCATTCTGGCAAGCGCCTCGCCCAGGCGCGTCGAAATTTTGAAGCGGCATGTGAAGGATTTCGAAGTCATCCCTTCCCACATCGACGAGGATGCGCTCACGACCGAAGACCCTTGGGAAACCGCGGAAACGCTTGCACTCGCGAAAGCTCGCGCTATCAACGCCAAGGAGCCCAATGCCACAGTGATCGGTGGCGACACGGTAGTGGCGCTTCCGACTGACGACGGATTCCTACAGCTTGCCAAACCGTTAGACAAAGCCGATGCCGAGCGAATTCTGAAAACCCTTGGCGGCAAGACTCACCTGGTCATCACAGGAATGGCAGTGGTTGGGCCGACGGGCGAAGAGAGCTGGGCGGAAACTGCGAAGGTCACCTTTCGTGACATCGGCGACGAGGAAATCAGGCGCTACATCGAAACCGGCGAGCCAATGGATAAAGCGGGCGCGTACGGGCTTCAGGGGATCGGCATCACGTTCGTCGAAAAGGTGGAAGGAGACCGCGACATCGTTGTTGGGATGCCGACTGAGCGATTGATGCAGGTCCTTCAAAAAGCAGAACGGGCGCGAGCCCAGTAGGATCGCGCCCGAAGTACCGAAAGGCTTACTTGCTCTTGCCGCCCTTCTTCATTTCGTGCTTCATCATGGCGTGGCCTTTCATCTTGCCATGCTTCTTCATCATGGCGTGGCCCTTCATCTTGCCATGCTTCTTCATCATGGAACCCTTATGGCCTTCCATCTTGGAATCCATCTTTTTGCCTTCCATTTTGGAGTCCATCTTCTTGCCTTCCATCTTGCCGCCCTTTTCCATCTTGTCCTGAGCGAAAGCCGAAACGGCGAGAGCGCCAACGAGCATCATTGCGATAATCTTGCTAATCTTCATCCTGTTGTTTCCTCCGTGAACCGCTCTTGCCGTTTTTTCAAAACTTAGCAATCGCTGACGTTCGTCGTAATTATCAAAGAGTGAAGACGGTTATGACAACCGATTGCGCTCAGTTTTTTAGTCTGAGCACTAACAATGTGCAAACCCACCTTCGTTTTTGAACCTGGCAGAATTACCTGGCACGGTTTTGAGCAAAGGCTTGCACCTCTGCCGGCGAGAGAACAATCACATTTGGGCTCGCCATTTTTACAAAATCATCCATCGTCGCATCGGGCATTTCGCCGGTCGCCTTCATTTCATCCATGAACGCCTTGATCACGTCGACTTCGGTAGGCGCTTCAGGAAACGCCTCCAGCCACAGCCCGGGGCGATCTTCGCCGCTTCGATAAGCGATGGCGGCAACGTAGGGCTCGGTTCCTCTCGGTTCGGGAAGCGGCAACCAACTCCCGTTAAAGAATTCAACTTTAGCTTCTTTAAGCTTCTTTTCGACCACTTCGCGACTTTCATGCGTCTCAGCACAAACCACTAGATCGTTTGAAGCATCTGCGGCGGTGATTAACGCTGTTCGGCCGCTGTACGCAACGTAAACCCGCGGATTCTTTAGTTCACGTTGGATGGTTTGGCTGAAATCTGAAAAAGAGACATTAAGGGTCATTGCCGGTTATTTCACAACGATACAATATCGACAGACAGCGTAGCGAGAGGAAAAGACTTGTCCGACACTATTAGCACCCTTTTAGACGAGAACCGAGTGTTCCCGCCCACCGAGGCGTTTAGCGCCGCGGCGAACATGAGCAACCCTGATATTTACGACCATGCGGCCAGCGACCCCGAGTCGTTCTGGGAAGGTTGGGCAGGCGCGCTGCATTGGTACAAGAAGTGGGATTCCGTCCTGGAATGGAACCGCCCCTATGCCAAGTGGTTCCTTGGCGGCAAGCTGAACGCCTGCTACAACTGCGTCGATCGCCACGCTCTCGGCCCTCGCGCAGTCAAGCGTGCAATTATTTTTGAAGGCGAGCCGGGCGACATTCGCGAGATTAGCTACATGGAGCTTCTCGACGAAGTTAGCAAGATTGCCAACGGTCTATTGAATCTTGGGATTCGCAAAGGGGATCGCGTGTGCATCTACATGCCGATGATTCCGGAGCTGGCGATGACGATGCTTGCCTGCGCGCGCATCGGCGCGGTTCATTCGGTGGTCTTCGGCGGGTTCAGCGCCGACTCGCTTCACGAGCGAATTAACGATGCCCAAGCGAAGCTGGTCGTCACCGCCGACGGTGGTTGGCGGCGCGGGCACATCGTGCCTCTGAAGGCCACGGTGGACGAAGCGCTTGACATGGGCTGCCCCAGTGTCGAGCACGTTTTGATGTATAGGCGAGTGGGACTGCCTGGCAATACGATCAACAAGATTCCGGTGCCTGATTACAACGTGGGCAAGTGGGAGCCGATCCGCGATATCGACTGGAACGAGCACATTCTCCCGCTTTCCACGGATTGCCCGTGTGAGGAGATGGACAGCGAGGACATGATGTTCATCCTGTATACCAGCGGCTCAACCGGCAAGCCGAAGGGCATTGTGCACACGACCGGCGGCTACATGACGGGCGTGCTTGCCACCACTCGGTGGGTGTTCGATCTGAAGGAAGAGGACGTCTTCTTCTGCACCGCCGACTGCGGCTGGATCACCGGACACAGCTACGTGGTTTATGGGCCGATGGCAAACGGCGCGACCGTCGTAATGTACGAAGGCGCGCTTGACATGCCGCAGAAGGATCGCCTGTGGCGCATTATCGACCGCCACCGAGCGACCATCCTTTACACTGCGCCAACTGCAATACGAACCTTCATGAAGTGGGGCGCGGAGTGGCCGAAGAAATGCCGTCTGGATTCCCTGCGACTGCTCGGCTCGGTGGGCGAGCCCATTAATCCCGAAGCGTGGATTTGGTATCACGAGCACATCGGCAAGGAGGTCTGCCCGATTGTAGACACTTGGTGGCAGACGGAAACCGGCGCGATCATGATTACCCCGCTGCCGGGCATTACGAAGACGAAGCCCGGCTCCGCTACCCGGCCGTTCCCTGGCATTTCGGCGACGATTTTGGACGAGCAAGGGCGCGACCTGATGCCGCAGCACTTGATGGACGTGAAGGAAGCCAAGTGGCTTCACAGCGGCGGTAAGCGGCCCTCGATTGGCGGCTACCTAGCCATCACGCGGCCCTGGCCCTCGATGACGCGCGGAATCTACGGCGACCCTGAGCGGTTTGTGAACACCTACTGGACGAGGTTCAAGGATGCCTACTTCCCCGGCGATGGCGCGAAGGCGGATGAGGATGGCTACTTCTGGCTGCTGGGCCGAGTTGACGACGTGATGCTGGTCTCGGGGCACAACATCAGCACGATGGAAGTGGAGTCGGCGCTGGTGGACCACCCGGCGGTTGCCGAGGCGGCGGTCATCGGCAAGAAGCACGAGGTGAAGGGCCAGGCGATTTCGGCCTTCGTCATTATTCGGGCTCAGTTCAAGCAGCATGACGGGCTGATTGAAGAGCTCAAGGCGCATGTGGCAAAGAAGATCGGGGCGCTGGCGCGGCCGGATGATGTGATCATTACTGCGGAGTTGCCGAAGACGCGTAGCGGCAAGATCATGCGGCGGTTGCTTCGGGATGTGGCAGAGGGTCGTGCGCTTGGGGATACCACGACGCTGGCGGACCCCGCCGTTGTCAGCGCGCTTCGGGATAAGTACGAGTCGATGGAAGGGTAGGCCGAGGCTTCCTGCCTTGGAGTGCAGGCTCTCACTCTTGCGTATCCTAACGTTGGTCTCTAATTTCCACGAAGCATTGGCTGCCTTTCGCTTCGGACGCCGCCAATACCCGCCCACCCTCGGCCTCGGCTCCGCCGCGTCCTCCCTGTCGGCGTCCGTTTGGAGAGGGAATCGGCACTGAAGCTGGGTGTGAATGCCCATTTAGGCCGTACTCGGGTCTAGCTTCTAATGGGAAACTCCCGACCTCTGAAAGCCACAAGTCGTCCCTATGGGCCGACGCCGTGGGAGGAAGCCGCGAAGCGGCTGCCGAGGGTGGGTGGGAGACAGCGGCGGCCCAAAAGCAAAGCTATTTCATCCGGCCCTCGAAGGCCCCCAAAGAACTCAACGCCCCTTCGACCAACACTGCGAGCAGAGGTATTCTGAACCGGTGCGCGCTGCCGACGAACTTAAGCTGATCCATGGGCCAGCTATCAAGAACCGCATCTTTCTTGCCCCGCTCACGAACTGCCAAAGCCACGAAGACGGCACCATTTCCGACGACGAATACCGCTTCCTAGTAATGCGCGCCGAGGGCGGATTCGGCATGACGATGACGTGCGCCAGTCACGTCCAGGCGGTCGGGCAAGGGTTCCCGGGCCAGCTCGGCGTCTTTTCAGATAAGCATCTGCCGGGCCTGACTCACCTGGCGAAAGGGATCAAAGCATTTGGAAGCAATGCCAGTGTTCAGCTTCACCACGCCGGGCGAATCTCTCCCAAGGAACTCGTTGGCACGCCCGTCGCGCCTTCGGATGATGCGGAATCTGGCGCGAGAGGCATGAGCGAAGCTGAGGTCGAGCAGCTCATCGAAGACTTTATCGCGGCGGCGGTTCGCTGCGAGAAGGCGGGATTCGATGGCATCGAGATTCACGGCGCCCACGGCTACATCCTCTGCCAGTTCCTGTCGCCCGAATACAACCGCCGCACGGATCGATTCGGCGGCAGCTTGGAGAATCGATATCGGCCCATCGACATGATTTGCGAGGGCATCCGCCAGCGATGTTCGCCGGATTTCCAAGTTGGGTTGCGGATATCGGTGGAGCGGTACGGAGTGGAGTTGATGGAGGCGGTTGAAGTTGCGCGGTGGGTTCTTGCCGACCCGCGATTCGACTACCTGGATCTTTCTCTTTGGGATGTCGACAAGGAACCCAAAGAGGAGCAGTATAAGGGGCTGCTGCGATCCTATTTCACTTCTTTGCCCCGGAGTGGTGTTCGGCTTGGGGCCGCCGGCAAGATCGGCTCAGGGGCGGCCATTCAGTCGGTTTTGGACGATGGGTTTGACTTTGTGTCCATCGGGCGCGGGGCCATCCTTCACCACGATTTCGCGAAGCGTGTCCTTGCTGATCCCACCTTCGAACAACGTGACCTTCCGGTGACGGAAGCGTATCTCGCCAGCGAGGGCCTGGGTCCGCCGTTCATCAAGTATATGAGGGGCCGACCGGGGTTTGTGGAAGGCTAGGCTCCTATGGGCTCATTCCTCCAGCGCTTCGCGGTACTGAACCGCCTCCGCCAGATGCCCCTTCCGAACCTGCTCCTCGCAGGCCAAATCCGCAATCGTCCTTGCCACCTTCAACAGCCGATCAAACGCCCGCGCGCTGATCCCCATCCGCGCGCTCACCAGCTTCATAAACTCCTTCGATTCCTCATCCATCGGAATCAATTCCCGAATCTGCTTCGGCGCCATCTTCGCGTTCACACGCCCGACCCCCAGCCGCGCCGCCTGCTTCTCTCGCGCCGCCATCACCCGGTCCCGAATCGCCGAGCTAGGCTCGCCGGGCTTGATGTCCAGCAGTTCCTGAGTCTTCAATCGCGGCACTTTGATGTGCAGGTCGATGCGATCCAGCAGCGGGCCGCTTAGCTTCGCCGCGTACTTGGAGCAAGTGGAGGGGTTGCTCACGCACTTCTGCTCCGGCAGGCCCTTAAAGCCGCACGGACAGGGGTTCATCGCCCCGATGAGGATGCACTCGGCGGGGAAGGTGATCGAGGCTTGCACCCGCGCGACCGTGACCACGCCATCTTCCAGCGGTTGGCGCAGAGCCTCCAGCACGTTGCGCTCGTACTCCGGCATCTCGTCCAGAAACAGCACACCGCAGTGGGCCAGGCTCACCTCGCCTGGCTTCGGATTCTTTCCACCCCCGACCAGCGCGGCATGGCTAGCCGAGTGGTGCGGCGAGCGGAATGGCCGCTCCCACATCAGTCCCTGCGAGCCTCCCCGCTGACCGCTGCTGCTATAGATGCGCGTCACCTGGATGCTTTCTTCCAGCGTGAGGGCGGGCAAAATGGTAGGCAGGCGGCGGGCCAGCATCGTCTTGCCGCTTCCCGGCGGTCCGCTCATCAGTAGGTTGTGGCCCCCGGCGGCGGCGATCTCCAGCGCGCGGATCGCGTGCTTCTGGCCCTTCACGTCGGCGTAATCCACCGAGTAATCCGGCAGCCGCCCCGATTCGCCCTCTTTGAACTCAAACGGCGAGATTTCGGTGCTGCCGTTCAGCAGCTCCACCATCTCCAGCAGCGTCTTCACGCCGTACACCTCAAGATCGGGGGCGACGCACGCCTCGGCGGCATTCTCCATCGGCAGAATCAGGCGCTTAAAGCCTTTCGCCATCGCCATCAGCGCCACGCTTACCGCGCCGTTGATCGGGCGCAGCGCGCCATCCAGGCCCAATTCGCCGATGATGATCGCGCCTTCAAGTTCGGAAATCGGGATTTGGCCGGTCGCCGCGGCGATCGCGGCGGCGATGGGAAGATCAAGGAATGGCCCCTCTTTGCGGATATCGCCGGGGGCGAGGTTGCAAAGAATTCGGCGGTTGGGCCAATCCATACCGCTGTTCCGCATGGCGGTCCGCACCCGCTCGGTGCTTTCCTGCACCGCCTTATCGGCAAGGCCGACAATCACGAAGTCGTTCTTGATGTATTGAAGGTCCACCTCGCAGACAATCGGCAGCGCCTCGATGCCGATGAGGGTGGCAGAATGTGCCTGCGAGATCATGGGTAGGATCGTACCTAACGGTGTCCCCGCAAATTCAGAGGAAAGGAATCCCTACGCATAGATTCCCCGTAACCACATTGCATTTGGCCTGGTAGGATTAGGCGTGGCCTCCTATCACGGTTTTCAGATTGATTCCGTCTTGCGGAAGGAACTCAAGGACAAATTTGATGACTTTCGCTTTCGCGGAGAGGCGCTACAGCTGTGGACATTTCTGGCGGAATTCATAGCTAATGGGTCAACGGAGTTTTTCGCTGAGTGGACGGACCACGGTATCAGGCATATTGAAGCCGTCTGTGAGCATTGCAATAAACTAATTTCAGAGGATGGCATTAAGCGCCTTAGCGCAAAAGATGTCTTCTGTCTCTGCACTGCTATCCTCCTCCACGACATCGCTATGCGTCTTGATCATCGGCGAGTGACGCTCCTTCTTTCTGAAGACGGTCCTTTCCAAGAATACAAATCACTATGGGACATCTTCTGTAATGAGGCTTACCACTGGGATGCAGACAAGAGAGAAGAACTGTTCGGCGAGCTACGCGCTATACCGTCTAACCTATCCTTTAATACACTTCTTCCCGAAATGTACCCACTTGTCGGTGAATTCCTGCGCAGACACCACGGAAGGATCGCGCAAGATATAGCGCTCTCCGGTTTTTCGCTGTTAACCAACGATGGCAAGCCGTTCCCGCGACTCACCGACTATCCGAAAGAGCTCAAGGAGCTGATAGATCTCTCAGCCAATATTGCCAAGAGCCATACCGAGCCTCTGCGAGAGGCGGCAGACGAGGCTGTTAGTGTCTTTAGCGATCAGCAAAACAGTTTTCCTGCGACGAAGATCATTGCTGGCGTCCACGTCGCCTACCTAATGGCATTGCTTAGAATAGCAGACTACCTTGACTTTCGCAACTCCTCCTCTCAGCACTTCCTTGGCCAGTCGGTGCGCTTCAGCAGCCCGATTTCCCGAGTCGAACATCAAACCATGGAAGCCTTTCGGGAACTGCAGTGGGAGGCGCCGAAATTGGAAGTTATCTATTTACAATTCTCGACCGCTGCGCCAAATGTCTTCATAAATATGCAGCGCTACGCCAAGGGGCTTCAGCTAGAACTTGATGCTTCCTGGGCCGTACTCTCCGAGCACTATGCGTACAGTAGCTCCGATGTCATTGCTTCTAAAGGTCTTACAGCAAGGCGGATCCTCGCCCTAAATTTAGATAATCGCAAACTGAACGAAGCCTATCATGAAGAGCAGCTGAGCATTACCGTTTCGGACAGCTCGATAATCTTCCTTCTTGCAGGTCCACTTTACAACAATGACCCGCGCTTTTCGCTCCGAGAAATTTTGTCCAACGCCCACGACGCCTGCAGTCAAGCGAATGCTATCAGGGAAACTGGCTCTCAGGAGCCGCCGCTTGCTATGCTGATCGACGAGGTAAGAGGCGTTATTGAGTTCCGGGACCGCGGAATTGGGATGTCATTTGAGGACGTTAAGAACTACTTTCTCAGAGTTGGCGGGAGAATACGAGATTCCCTAAAGTGGAAAGTCGATAACATCTCAATTCAGAACGGCATCAGCTACCCTTACTCCAGCAGGTTCGGGGTCGGCGTTGTCTCGCTCTTCCAAATTGGCCGGCAAGTGGAAATCTCGACGAAGGCGGCAGGACATCCAAGCGTATCACTGACGATTGAACCGACCCGTAAGAATATCCTTGCGCGCAAAGAAGAGCGGGTTGTTGGCACAACGATACGCATTGCAGCATATAGCGACGTGCTGGCTCTCCTAAGCAGATTTGGACCAGGGATCAAGCTCTTATCAAAAGCTCTAAGCGAGTCCAGTCATATGGACGTTCTCTTGCAATTAGTGCAATATGCGAAATTTGTTCCAACGACCTATGGATTACAAATAGTGCACCGCAAAGCGCAAAGTTCGGAGGAAGTATATTTTCCGAGTATCGATGAAGTATTGACGTCATGTGGCTTGTCCTGGAGCCCGCTCCATGAAGGAGCCGCGGAAATAACCGTTGGTCAGATCGGGCCCTTGCATGGTGGTGTGGTTCTCGTCGTATACAATGGAATACCTATTGAAGTTGAGTCGCACGTTGGCCTCAAGCTCGGCCACAAATATATTGTCGTTGTACGTGACCCGTCTAATAAGTTAGACTTCAACTTACAGAAGACGGAATTTGCGAATTTGCCGTCGGGATATATTGAGGATTGCCTGCGCGACCAGATTCAGCACTATATCAATGCAACCTTGCGCTCGTCAAATTGGCGCCAACTATTTACAGGAGGTCCAGCAAGGCTTTGGCACCGGGGCTCATCGCTGATAATCGCGGAGTTCCAGGAGTCGTCGAGGGCTAAAGCCAAGCGAGGGGTCATGCCGTTACTTTTCTGGAAAGATGGGCAACTCATGACGCTCACTAAGGATAACCTCGAGACGCAGCACCATAAGGTGGCGTTTGTCATTCTTTGTAACGAAGTTGACTTGCCGGTTCTCTGCGGCGGTCTGCCTGACCGCGGTATCTACATTGTCTGCGTTGCGGAGGGCCCAGGAGCTGGGGCGTATAAGTCCCCGAATGATGCCGTTGTCGTGTATCGGGATAGCCTGACCCGTAAGGACCTTCACGAAGGGCGTGTATCTTCCTCGGACATATCGACTTTGCTGAGGCACACTGGTCATAAGCTTGAGATGGGCCCAAGTATTGAGCAACTAACAGAGCTATGTTTTAGTTGGGCGAAGCAGTATGAATGCGATTTGCTTGTCGTTGACATTGAGAAGTTGGGAGCTTGGGTGGACAAGAAGTGCGACTGGGGTGTAGGAAAGCCCATACGCCTCGCTGAAGACGCTATTTCGTGCTTTTCCAGCCACATCGGGCACGCATAATTGCTCTGAATGGACACGAAGCAAATCGTCCGTTGTCCGTCGATACCCCAATCCTAGTGGGTGAAGAGGTAGTCGCCATCCGGTAACCCGGGAGTAGCGGCTGTGACCTGAATATGCGTCGCATCGGCATTCTCCACTCACCTCTCAGTCTTGAGCGGGTCCTCGGAATTCACTTTGACCCTTTGGATAATCTGTCAACTATCCGGCATCCTCCCAATCTCGGCGAGCTCGGGACATTGCCATGACCAGATAGATAATCTGCCGCCACAAGCTGTACCGCCGCCCTCCGAAATGTGGAGTTCTTGAATTGTGCACAGTTGAAGCTTGCACCAGATAGGTCAGAGTCATCAAAGTGCGTGTCGGAACCCACCGCGAAGTAGAACTGCGCACCTTTGAGTTGGCACCAAGGAAAAGAAGCACCTCCAAGGTCGGCATCAACAAAGATTGTATTAAGCCCAACCGCACACGGAAATACCGCTCCCTCCATATTTGCGCCCCTGAAATTCGTTCTCGTAAGCAGCGCTCCGTGCATCAGAGTGCCTCTCAGATCTGCGAACTCGAGGCTAACATCAGACAGCGCAATCCCAGGTAGGGCGCACCTAGAGAGTGGAAGACCGAAGCGATATCTTTGGTCCTTAGTCGCCTCAATATGTGGTTTAGACTCCCAACCCTGCATTGCCTCGGTCCGCGGTGGCTCATCCCGGCGTTTTGGGAGAACCGCATTGATGTTAATTTCTAAAAGGCATTCCGATATGGCGTCCCGCGTTGATTGAAGCCTTGCAGTTGCCAACCTCAACGATTCTTGCTGCTTCGCCCATTCATTTTGCCAATTTGCGGCAGGGCGAGCGGCAAACGCCATCCGACTTAACCTAACCTTTTCCTGAAACCGAGTGTCTGCGCTAGCTTCTGCAATGAAAACTTCGTTTAGCAGAATGGCGCGTTCTTTGATTATTCCTTCGTTGCCAGGAAGGGACCGGGCAACGACAAAATGGGATAGTTCCTCGGCAAGTTGCATCAATGCGTCGGGGCTCGTCCAGAGGGGGGCATATGTTCCAATACGAGGGGCTTTAGAGCTGAGGTATTTCGCTTCAAATTCCAATACTTCTGCACGCATTGAACCAAGCGTGGTTTTAGCCTCAGGCAAGTGTCCTGCGGACGGCAAAGCGTGCAAAGGGGTAGTTTCCACAGTCTGCACTTGGCCAACGGCCTGAGCCACGCCAATAAAGGTCGCAAGCTCGTCCTTCCACTTTCTGTATGCGGCCTGGTTTGCGGCGGCCAACGACATTATGACGCTGGCAGTCATAGGTATTGCTAAAGCTCGCTCTGGGAGCCCGGAGAAATCTTTATAGGTTTGGTCGCTGAACTCGCCTCTGGCAAATCTGCATAGCCTTGCGCACGCCTGGGAAGCTGCATCTCTGATCGTCTGGTCATCGTCCCTTTGCAAGACAATGGTTATCAGGCCAACCACCTCTTCAAATTTGCCATAGTCTGCCTTTGAGGGCGGCGGCATAACGGTCGGGACTGAAGTTCCCACATCATGCCCTCCCGTAGTAGGCAACATTGCAACATTAACTAACTCGGTCAGAGCATTAATCCGCTCCAAATTCTTGTCAGCTTTTGTCAGGCTGTCCTTAGCCCCTTGAAGCTTCGCATTTAGCTGCTCCGCCTCCCATTTGCGCTCTTCCGCCAATCGCGCATTGTCTGCGATCTTCACATTTGAGGCTGCGGAATCCCTGGCGATATCGGTCCCGACCCTCCATCCCAAGTAAGCAACCACAAGGGTTCCAAAGGACAAGAACGACGCAACGTTTGTCCACACCCATTTAATAAGCTGGAGAAGTTTTGACCATACCCTAGCGCTAACCGCGTTAATCATCCGTATCTCTAAGTATACAGTACCTTATGACAGCGCGCGCGGGAGCCTAACGCTAAGGCGATCCTTTTTAATTGCGTCGCCCGCTAGTAAAGGGCATAATTGCATCCATGCTTCTAAAGGGAAAGAAGGGGTTGGTGCTGAGCGTTACCAACGAGAACAGCATCGGGTGGGCCATTGCCGACGCCGCTGCCAACCACGGCGCGGAAGTGGGCGTGGGCGGCCAGAACGACAAGATGCGGGGCCGCGTGGAGGCCCTGACCGAGGGACGCCCCAACATGAAGGCGTTCACCGTGGATTTCCAAATCGACGAGCAGATCGAGGCGCTCGTCGAAGAAGTGAAGAAGACTTACGGCGGCATCGACTTCTTCGTCCACTCCGCCGCGTTCGCGAACCGCGATGACCTTAGCGGCCGCTTCATCGACACCTCCCGCGATGGCTTCAAGCTCGCCCTCGATATCTCCGCCTATTCCCTTGTCCGCATGTGCAAGGCTCTGGAGCCGATCATGAACGAGGAAGGCTCCGTGATGGCGCTGAGCTATCTGGGCTCGGTGCGCGCGGTAAGCAATTACAACGTGATGGGCGTGGCAAAGGCCGCGCTGGAGGCCAGTGTTCGGTATCTGGCAGCCGATCTTGGCGTGAAGGGCATTCGGGTCAACACCCTTTCCCCCGGCCCGATTAATACGGTGGCCGCGCGCGGCGTGAAGGGGCTTACGGAGATGATCGATTACGTGCATGAGCGCTCTCCGCTGAAGCGCAGGTTTGGCCAAGAGGAAGTCGCGGGCTCCGCGATTTACCTGATGTCGGACCTCAGCAAGGGCGTAACCGGCCAAGTGATTTACATTGACAACGGATACAACATCGTCGGCATGTAAGCCGCTTCTGATGGCGCCGAACTGGTCGTTCGGTCGCAACCGTTTCCTTGCCCACCGCTTCGGGGAGATTTTAGAAAGCTCCGGCGTTACCGTTTATTACTGTCAGGGCGACGTGGACCACAACCGAACGGTGACCGCCTACTCGGGGTTGCCGGATCAGCTTGAGGCGGTGACGATGGAGCTTGCCAAAGAGGCGTTCGCCGCTATCGACTTAAACCATCACGTGGGCGTTCATCCGCGTGTGGGCGCGCTGGATGTGTGCCCGGTGGTGCGGATGCCGGGCGACAAGTCGCCGGAATCGGAAGCCGCCGCTCAGGCGCTGGTGAGCCGGCTTGGCGAGCGCATCGCCGAGGAGTTTGCCGTCCCTGTCTTCCTGTACGAGCACTCCGAAACCGGCAAGCACCCATTCGATCTGCCTTCGCTTCGGAAGGGCGGGTTTGGCGGGCTGGTAGGCAAAATCCTCACCCCCGATTTCGGGCCGTCCACGGCGAATCCGCTTCTTGGGGTCTCCATCATCGGCTTTCGGGATTTCCTGATCGCGATGAACGTGAACCTGCGCTCGCCTAACCCAGGGGTCGCAAAAACGCTTGCCTCCCGAATAAGGGATTTGCGAAAAGACGAGCCAGGTTTTGAGGGCGTAAGGGCGCTCGGGTTCCTGCTACAAAGCCGAAAGCAGTCTCAGGTCAGCCTGAACCTGACGATGCCCGATCGTACGCCCATCGACCCCATTCTTGAATGGGTGCGTAAGCACGCCGAGATCGCCGGCGTCGCGGTGGCGGCTAATGAGCTGATCGGCGTGATACGGGAGCAGGACCTAGAGCATGCCACCCGCCTGCCATACAAGCCTCAGCAGGTTGTCGAGCGTATTGATTAGATCGCAGGTCCCACCCGCACACGGTCATAACGTGCAAAAATAGGGCGATGAAGAGAACTCTTACCCTCGCCGCTCTGCTTGCTTGTACCGCAGTATCGTTTGCAGCGGACAACGCAAAGACGGCAATTTCTAAGGCATACACCCAGTTTGACTTCTATGTCGTGAAGGGCTCGTTGAAGGATCTGGAGTCTTTCCTTAACCGAACCAGCACCAACGATTTTACGATGAAGCAGATGGGCCAGACGTTTGATAAGAAGGCTGTCATCGCTCAGATGAAGCAGCAGCTTTCGATGGGCAAGGTGAACGAGTCGAAGACGAAGGTCAAGTCGATCGTGATTAACGGCTCGACGGCGACCGTGATGACGAGCGGCTCTTTCAAGATGACGATGAAAGGGAAAAACCAAGACAAAGCGCATGTGTTTGCTGGTCAATCGGAGACTAAAGACACCTGGGTGAAGGAAGGCCGGGTTTGGAAGATGAAGTCGATCGAGTCGGTAAGCGACAAGATGACGATGGACGGCAAGCCGATCAATCCGGGCGGCGGCAACTAAGCCCCTCTTCTTTTGGATGCAAGCCTCGCTCTAGATGAGCGGGGCTTGTTTGTTTAAAGCCCCAGCTTGGGCCACATTTCGTCGATGTGACGGCGAACGTCTTCCGACATACGGATGATCTTGGGGTAATCCCGGTGAAAGCCATTCTCGCCCGGCCACTTGTGGGTGCAATCGAATCCAATCTTGCCGCCAAAACCCATGCCCTGCGAGGCGTGGTCAAGCTGATCGATCGGCCCCTTGCTCACGAGCACGTCGCGACCCGGATCGCAGTTCGCGCCTAGCCGGAATAGCACCTCATCCAGGTTTTGCACATCGCAGTCCTCATCGAAGACGTAAACCATCTTCGTGAAGGCAAGCTGACCAAGCCCCCAAATCGCATTCATCACCTTGTAGGCGTGGCCCGGATACTTCTTGCGGATGCTGACGAAAGCGACGTTGTGGAAACAGGCCGCCACCGGCAGGTTCATATCCACGATTTCTGGCACCGTCATCTGGATCAACGGCATGAAGATTCGCTCCACCGCCTTGCCCATCCAGCCATCTTCCATCGGCGGCACGCCGACGATGGTTGCCGGATAAACCGGCTTCTGACGCTGGGTTACGCAGGTTACGTGGAAGACCGGGAATTGGTCGGCCAACGAGTAATAGCCGGTGTGATCGCCGAACGGCCCTTCCAGCCGCCGCTCCTCCGGATTTACAAAGCCTTCCAACACAATCTCAGCATCGGCGGGAACCATGATGTCCACCGTCTTCGCCTTCACCACCGGCACCCGCTCGCGCCGCAGGAAGCCCGCGAACAACAGCTCATCGATTCCCGGAGGCAATGGAGAGATGGCTGAGAACGTGATGGCGGGGTCGCCACCAAGCACCACGCAAGCCTCGATCGGTTTCTTCTTCGCGCCAGCCTCTTCCATATGCCGCATGCCGGTCTTGTGCATCTGCCAATGCATTCCGGTGGTGTTGCGGTCGTAAAGCTGAATTCGGTACATGCCGATGTTTCGCTTGCCGGTGTTGGGGTCGTTCGTGAACACCAGCGGCAGGGTGATAAACGGCCCGCCGTCTTCCGGCCAGCAGGTGAGGATGGGAAGCTGGGTCAGGTCGACGTCCTCGCCCTGCATCACGACTTCTTGGCACTTGGCGTTCGAGGTCTCCTTGGGCGGAACCCCTTTCGCTTCTTGCAGAAGGCTCATCAGCTTGCGGCCAAGCTGGCGCGCGCCTTTTGGCATTTCTGGCTTCAGCAGCTCCCGCAGCCGCTCGCCGTGCTCCTCAAAATCTTCCACCCCCAGCGCCAAGGACATTCGGCGACGGCTTCCCATGGTGTTGATGGCGACCGGAATGCCGTAGGTATGCACACCCATCGGCGCGGCGTCGGGATGAATGCTTGGGTGGTTCATCACCGCGCTCATCGGATCGGGGGTCGAGAGGCGGTGGGGAGCGCCGACTGGGTTTTCGATGAGCAGAGCGGGCCCGTCGGACTTCATCACGCGGTCCGCGACCTCGGTAATTTCCAAATAGGGGCTCAGCGGCTCTTTAATCCGCTTCAGTTCGCCCTTGGCTTCCAGTTGCTCAAGGAAATGTTGAAAGTCTCGATACGCCATTGCCTAAACGGAACGTACCTGATTGCGATCTTACGGGGCTCTCAAGTATCGTGATGGGCATGGTGCTTGCCGCTCTCTCTTTGATTCTTTCGCAGACGCCGGTCGACAAGACTTCGGACATGCTGATGGAGAAGGGCATGCGCGAACTTGGCGCGTATCGCATCCTCTCCTCACTCTGCAAGGATGTCGGCGCTCGGCTCAGCGGCTCACCAGAAGCAGCGAAGGCGGTCAAGTGGGGCGAGGCGCAAATGCACGCAATTGGGCTGGATAACGTTCATCTGCTGCCGTGTGTAGTGCCGCACTGGGTGCGAGGCAAGGAAGTGGCTACATTCTGGACTCCCACGCCGAACGGCAACGGGCCGAAGGCAAAGCTTGCGATTTGCGCGCTCGGCATGAGCGTGGGCACGCCCGATGCGGGAGTGACAGGCGACGTGGTGGAGGTCACTTCGTTCAAGGATTTGGACGCCAAGGCGGACAAGGTGAAGGGCAAGATCGTGTTCTTCAACCACTCGATGAACCCGACGTTCACCTCGACCTTCCAGGCCTACGGCGACGCAGTAGGCTACCGATGGGGCGCCGCCTCGGCAGCGGCGAAGTACGGAGCGAAAGCGGCGCTGGTGCGCTCGGTAACGATGCGCTACGACGATGTGCCTCACACTGGCGCGATGGCCTACGACAAAGCTTACGATAAGATTCCGGTCGCGGCGGTGAGCCTCCTTTCGGCAAACCGGCTGCACAAAGCGATTGCGGCAGGGGTGGTGCAGTTGAATTTGCAGCTAGGCTGCCAAACACTCCCGGACGAACCGAGCGCAAGCGTGGTGGGCGAGATCGTGGGGACCGAGCATCCGGAAGAAGTGATCGTGATCGGCGGTCACTTGGATAGCTGGGATAAAGGCCAGGGCGCGCACGACGACGGCGCGGGCATCTCGCACACGCTAGAGGCACTAAGGGTCATCAAAGAGCTTGGCATCAAGCCGAAGCGCACCATTCGCGCAGTGCTGTTCATGAACGAGGAGAATGGAGGCAGGGGCGCTACCAGCTACCACGACTACGCCGCCGCCAGCAAGACCGAGAAAGCGCTTGCCGCCATCGAGAGCGACTCGGGAGGGTTCGCCCCCCGCGGTTTCGGGACTTCGCTGAAAGATGTTTCGATTCTCGATGCGTGGAAGACTGGACTAGCGCGATTCGAGGCAGATCGATTCTATGGCGGGGGTGAAGGCGGTGCGGATATCGAGCCGCTACGCGCGCTCAACACGGCGCTGTTTGGCCTTGTGCCAGAAAGCAGCCGCTACTTCGACTTCCATCATTCGGATAACGACCGCCTGACGAACGTCCATCCGCGCGAGTTGGAACTTGGCGCGCTTGCGGTAGCGCGGCTTGCGCTATACCTGGCGGATAACGGAGTCCCCGCGCCAAAGCCAGCGGAAAAGCCCGCAAAAGGTTAGGCTACGCCGACGAGCTTTAGCGCCTGCAGAATCTGGAGGCCATCGGTGCTGCCAAGGGTTTCTGATACGGAGCGCTCTGGGTGCGGCATCATGCCAAGCACATTGCCCTTCGGGTTGAGAATGCCCGCGATCGCGTTATCGGAACCGTTCGGATTGAACTCTTCCTCGCTTGTCTCGCCAGGGCCGGCAACGTATCGGAAAGCCACGAGTCCTTCACCTTCCAGGCGCTTCAGAGTGTCCTTATCGGCCACGTACCTGCCCTCCCCGTGGGCAATTGGAATTCGTAAAGTCTTGGTAACGCCCTGGGTGAAGGGGCTGGTGGTGTTCACGCGATCAAGGTGAACATATCGGCAGAGGAACTTCTGTCGGAGGTTGCCCATCAGCGCGCCGGGAAGAATCCCTGACTCGCAGAGAACCTGAAAGCCGTTGCAGATGCCGAACACGATGCGCCCCTCATCGGCGAAGCGCTTGACCTCATCCATGATCGGCGCGCGAGCAGCCATTGCGCCGCAGCGCAGGTAGTCCCCATAGCTGAAGCCGCCGGGAATCCATACTGCGTCGAAGCCCTTCAGCGAGTGATCATCCTGCCAAACGTAGTCGGCTTGGATGCCGATGCCGCGCAGGCTGTAAAGACCATCCTGATCGCAATTCGAACCGGGAAACCGGACGACGGCGACTCTCACTTCACAAGCTCCAACCGGTAATCCTCGATGACCGGGTTTGCCAGCAATTTGTCGCACATCTCTTTGACCCGCTTCTCATCGTAATCCTTCACTTCAAGCTCAATCAGCTTGCCAATGCGGGCTTCCTCAAGCTCGTCGTATCCCAGCTTATGAAGGGCGCCTGCCACTGTTCGCCCAGCGGTATCAAGCAGCGAGGGCTTCAGGGTGACGAATACGCGGACCTTGGGCATAGACTCATTTTGACATAACCAGATTCAGATAAACTGCCCGCGATGAATTCGGTGAGGGCAGCCATCCTTCTGCTTTTAGGTTGGTTTCCTGCCGCGCCGCTTACGGCGACCGATACAGACAGCATCGACGCCCAGATGCAGAAGGCGAACGAACTGTTCTCCTCACGCCCATCGGTTCACCGATACACCTTGCTGCGATGGAGCGATGATGGGCGAAAGCTGGTCTATCGGGACGACGCCAGCATCGAGCACGAAGTCCAAATTCCCATGGAAGCGCGTTCGGCCGTCGGGCCCGATGCCATTCAAGCTACCGGACGTCACGTTGGCGGCCACGGACGCGGGCGACAATACAGTTCGGAAGAGTCCCCGGACGGCAGCATGATCGCCACCTGCGTGGACAACAACGTGGTGGTCACCGTGAAATCGACCGGCGAGAGGCGCGCTATCACAACCGACGGTTCCGTCGCCAGGCGCATCAAATATGGGGTGGCCAGTTGGGTCTATGGCGAGGAGTTAGACCAAACGACCGCCATTTGGTGGTCGCCGGATTCTCGTTACGTTGCCTACTATCGCTTCGATGAAACCAAAGTGCCCGACTACTTCTTGGCACTGGATCAATCCAAACTTCAGGACAAGATTGCGGTCGAAGCCTATCCAAAACCGGGTGACCCTAACCCGATTGCCCAGGTGCAGATCACGGAAATCGCCACTGGGCGCACATTTCTGGTCGATACCGGTCCTCACGACGGAATCGGACATTACGTGTATGGCTGCCACTTCCAGCCTGCCACGAAACAGTTCATTTTCAGCCGGATGAACCGGCGGCAGAACACGCTGGAACTTTGCGCCTTCGACATCCAAGAAGCCAAAACCAAGGTCTTGATCCACGAGGAAAACCCGAAGGGATGGGTTCCGTACAGCCCGCTCCCGCCATTCAGCGATGGGTTACCGATCACTTACATACGGAATGGCGACGAATTCTTGTACGTTTCCGAGCGATCGGGCTACCGCAATCTCTATCGCTATGCGGCTGATGGCACGCTGCTAAGCGAGATTAGCCAGTTGAACGCCGATGTGCAGGACATCAAGAAGATCGACGAGACGCGCGGCGAGATTTGGTTCACGGTACACGGGAGGAAGCGTTTCGGGCTGGTGCAACTCTATCGGGCTTCGCTAGATGGGCGAAGCATCCGCCAACTCACCTCTTCGGACCTTTGCCACCGAGTCAGCATCAGCCCCACCGGCAACGCCTTCTTCGATGAGGGGGAAAGCGCCAACGATTCTCCTCGATACGAGGTCATCAACCGCGACGGCAAGCTGATAGTTGATCTTGGCGCGCCGGGTCAGCCGGACACCGAGTTCAAGAAGTATGAGGTCTTCACCCTCAAAGCCCCCGATGGTTCGCCGATCATCGGCTACCTGGCAAAGCCGCCCGGCTTCGACCCGAGTAAGCAGTATCCGCTGCTGGTTTCGCAGTATGGCGGCCCAGGATTTGGCCTAAACCACGAGCTCCACCTCCTGGCGCCGAGGGAGTGCGCGCTGGGCTTTCTGTATCTAAAAGTATATGGGCGAGGTTCGATTGGCATGGGGAAGGCGGCTGAGCAGTCAATCTACATGCGTCTGGGCGGACCGGAGATCGATGACACGGCAGCGGCCGTGCAGGAAGTAATCAAGCGCGGCTATGTGGACCGCAAGGCGGTCGGCGTGTTCGGCTCTTCGTACGGCGGATACTTCGCGCTGATGTCGCTAATGCGCTATCCAGACCTCTACACGGCGGCATCCGCAAGTTCGCCCGTCACCGATTGGCGCAATTACGATTCGATTTATACCGAGCGGTTCATGCGGACGCCCGAAGAGAATCGCGCCGGATACGACGCCGGTTCGGCGGTCCTGCTGGCGGATCGGATGAAAGGCAAGCTGCTACTTTATTACGGCGCTGCGGACGATAACGTCCATGCCGCCAACTCGCTGCAATTGATTAAGCGGTTAAACGAACTTCACAAGCAGTATAAGTTGGTGGTCGCCCCAGACGCCGGGCACAGCGCGGTCGATGACGACACGATGCTGCGGTTCTTCTTGCGGGCGTGGCAGAAAGATGGCTGAAGACGACGGCTTCCCGAGAGGCTTTGATGAGCACCGCCGCGCCCAGGCGCGCCGATGGGCGAACGAAACCACCGCCGAGCAGCGGCTGGAATGGCTTGAGCAGGCGCTGAAGTTCGCCTACGCCTGCGGCATCGACGTCGTAGCAGTTCGCCGCAAGGCGAAAGAGCAGCAGTACAGCCAAAAGAAGAACTAAAACCGCTACTCATCCAGCCGCAAGACGTTGTAATATTAGTAGACGTTTGTGCGCTATATTCTTCGTCTGGAATTATCCGGTTTTTACGTTTCCTGCCTGCCTGAGCAGGCGTTACCCTTGGTGGTGATGCGCGAAAAGCAGGTGCTGGATTGCAATCCGCCTGCCTCTAAGCTCGGCATCAGCGCGGGCATGGGGCAGCGGGAAGCCAAGATGCTGCTTCAGCAAGGGCAGTTTCTCAACTGGAGCCCGGAACCGTACCTCGCCGCGCAGCGAGCATGGCTAGATATCGCCTGCAACTTCACCGACATCTTAGAGCCGGATGAGCAGCACACCGCCTACCTGGACCTCACCGCCCACCCCGATCCGCTCGTGATCGCGCTTCGCGCGGTTGACGCCATCCAAGAGCTTGGCTACCGAGTGCGCTGGGGGCTGGCGAAGACGAAGTGGCTTGCCTGCCTCAGCGCAAAGCTAGAAGCGGGGGCGCGGTCGCTTCAGGAAACCGCCGAGTTCATTTGGCCGCTGCCCATCCGCCTCCTTCCTATCTCGCTGGAAGCCAGGGAGCGCTTTGAAATGCTGGGCTATCACACCATCGGGCAGGTGGCAAGCCTAAGCCTGCGGGAGCTAAGAGACCAATTCCGCGATGAGGGGCAGCGCATTTATCAGCTTGCGTGGGGAGGCGGCCACGAGACGGTCCGGGCGCTTTACCCAGAGGGCTGCCTCTCGGAATATCTGTACTTCGAGAGCCCAATTGAATGCCTGCAAGAGCTTGAACAGGCGGCGAAGGACCTTGCCGAACGCATCGGCGCGGGCTTACAGGAGCAAGGCATTTGCGGGCGGGAAGTGGTGTTGGTGGTCGAGACCGAAGAGGACTTCAAAGTTCTGCGGCGCACGTTCAACAAACCGCTCGCAAGCGCGCGCTCGGTTTTGGTGGCGATTTCGGCACTGCTAAAGGACATTTCCGAGCCCATTTGCGGGCTGCGCCTTCGGCTTCCCAACCTGACGAAAGCCAACCTGATCCAGCTTGCGATCGGCGGCGAAAGCGAGGCGGAAATCGATGGCTCGATACGGGGCATCCAGCAGGTGTTTGGCGAGAAAGCGATCCAGCGGGCATCTGAGGTTCCGACCGAGCGAAGGGTGCTGGTGCTGAAGGAGTGGCGCGATGCAACAGGCTGGCGATGAACTGATCGCGCGCTGGCGCGAAGTGGGGCAATGGTGGGTAAGCGAGCCGCAATGCGAGCGCGTGCGCTATCTAGATTCGCGCGGAATCGTGCGCGAGGACGCCCGTGCCCTGCCTACCGTCGCCCAAGCGCATCAGGCGGCGGAGTACGATGAAGATCAATCGGAAGAATGGAGCCTGCGCATCCGCAAAACCCGCGATGAAAAGGTAGCCAAGGCCTGCGGGCTCATCCCTGATCTTCCCACCGTGCTGAAGCGCCAAGTCGCGCGGCCCTATGCGCCGCTGCACGTGTTAAGCGGATACGCCTTCGGGCGTGGCACGATGCTGGCAGTAGAGCTTCCCGTGCTTGCCGCCCAGGCTGGACTTTCGGCGCTTGCGCTGACCGATCCCTTCTCTCTAGCCGGCGCAGTTGAATTCGTCCACATTGCCCGCAAGAACGGCGTGAAGCCCTTAGTCGGCGCGACCATCGAGCTGCCGGAAGGCGGCGAACTGGTCTTAATCGCGCGCAACGCAACCGGCTACTGCAACCTAAGCAAGCTGATCACTGAATGCCATTTGCAGGAGCCGCGGCTGTTCCCGCTCGGCTCCTGGGAGCGGCTGGCCCGGCACTCGGAAGGCCTGCTTTGCCTGACAGGCGGAGACAAGGGGCCGCTGAACCCGCTCATCACTCGCGGAGATTTGGAAAGCGCCGCGCAACTGGCGCAGCGGCTAGTAGAGCTGTACGGCCAACGCCACACCTTCATCGAGATCGAGCGAAGCTACCTGCCATGGGAAATCCGCACCAACCGCCTGCTGCTGGAACTTGCGGAGAAGCTAAAACTCATGCCGGTGGCAGGCGGGGAAATCACCCACGCCCGAAGGGATCACTTCCCCGCGCAAGACATCCTCACCTGCGTCGAGACGCTTTGCACGGTGGATGAAATCATCGGCCGAAAGCCCCTGCGCTCGCCCGAGCAAGAGCAAATCAAACCTCGCCCCCAGCGCGCGCTGAACGCCGAGCGGTTCCTGCGAACCCCTCAGGAAGCCGCCGAGTTATACAGTGATCAGCCCGAGCTGCTACAAAACACGCTGAGGGTCGCCGAGCTATGCGAGGAGGACGTACTGCCCAAGCGCACCCAGCTGCCCAAGCTCTACGAAAACCCAGAAAAGACGCTGGAGCAGGTGGTGTTCGCCGAGGCCGCCTGGCGCTATCCCAACCAGAATCGCCAGCTCACGGCCAGGCTGCGCCACGAGGTAGGCAGGATCAACCGGCGGGGCTTCGCCCCCATGTTTCTGGTGGTTTGGGATGCCTGCCGCTGGGCGAGAGAGCAAGACATCCACTTCAGCGGGCGGGGGTCGGTGGTAGATTCCGCAATCGCCTACGCCCTCGGCTTTTCGCGCATCAACGCCTTTAAGCACAAGCTGCACTTCGACCGATTTCTGCCGGAAGACGAGGGCAAGCGGCCTGACATCGATATCGACTTCGAGGCTCATCGGCGGGACGACGTTCGCAACTACCTGCGCGGTAAGTACGGCGATGCCCACGTCGCCACCGTTGCCGCCATGGGCAGCTATCGCGTGCGCGGAATCACCCGCGAGGTCGGCAAGGCGCTTGGCCTGCCGCTGGAGACCATCAACTTTCTTTGCAAGCGTCTTCACGGGGGAGTCTCGGCAAATCAACTAGAGTCAGCGCTGGAAAAGCGGCCCGAACTGCGCAACAGCAACATCCCGAAGGAGAAATTCCAGTGGGTGTTCCGGCTGGCAGAGCGGCTGATGGACGTTCCCCGCAACATGCGCGCGCACTCCTCGGGGGTGGTGATTTCCTCGCGGCCGCTGGCGGAGACGGTCCCCGTAATGTGGTCGGGCGCAGAGGAAGTCAAGATCATCCAGTGGGATAAGCGCTCCGCCAAGCACTTCTTTGATAAGTTCGACATCCTGTGCCTGCGCGGGCAGGATGTGCTTTCTGGAACCGAGCGGATGGTGCGAAGCCACGACCCCACCTTCGACGCCCAGCGCGTGGATTCCGACCACGAAGAGAATTACCGCGCGATGCGCGCGGGCCAGCTAATCGGCATTCCGCAATCCGCCAGCCCCGCTATGCGGCAGGCGCATCAACGCCTGCGAACGATGAACCTACACGACGCAAGCCTGGTGCAGGCGGGCATTCGTCCTGGCGTCGGCGGCGCGGTTAAGCTGAACGAGCTTATCCAGCGGCGGCGCGGCAAGCCGTACAGCTTCGTGCATCCCGATCTGGAAGGAATCCTCGGCCACACCTACGGCATCATCGTGTATCAGGAGCAGGTCGACCAGCTTCTGCAAACCTTCGCGGGCTACTCCGCCAACAAGGCGGAGCTGATGCGCGAAGGCATCCACGAAAAGCGCCATCAGCGGTTTGTGGAGGACATCAAAGCCCAGATTTACGAAGACATCAAGGCGCAGGGGTACGGCGTGGAGGTTTGTGAGCATGTGTACGACCTCGTGGCTGGGTTCCAGGGTTATGGGTTTGCCCAGGGGCACGCCTTGGCGTTCGCCGAGATCTCGCTGCGCTCGATTTACTGCCAGCGCGAGTTCCCTTCCGAGTACTTTGCCGCCTTGCTGAACGCCCAGCCCGCGGGATATTACGGCCCCCACACCATCGCCAACGAAGCGCGACTGCGGGGGGCGGCGATTCTTTACCCCGATGTGAACCGAAGCCAAATCGACTTCAGCGTGGAGGATATCCAGTCGAAGGAAGACCCCAAGCTCATCTTTCCGAACGGCGCGATCCGCGTGGGGCTGCGCCAAATCATGGGGGTATCCGCTGGCTTGCGGGAGCGGATCGTCGCTGAGCGGCCATACAGCTCAATCTTCGACTTCGCTGCACGGGCGCGGCCCGAGCAGGACGAGCTGCAGAACCTGGTGCTGTGCGGCGCGCTGGATTCCTTGGGCGAGAACCGGCGGGCGCTGCTGTGGTCGATTCCCAAGGCGCTGGATTACGCCCGCGCGGTGGGGAAAGCCGCCGATACGCTGCCGATGATCTTCCCGGAGCCCGCGGTCGCCTTTTCCGGCGAGGACCTGACCCCCGGCCAGAAGGCGATTTACGAACGGCTGCTGCTGGGCATGGATATCGAGCGCCACCTGATGACCTTCGAGCGCGCGCGGGTGACCTCCAAGTGCGGGCTGAGCTCCGCTCAGGCAGGATCATCGCCCGCCGGGCATAAGGGCTTCGCGGTCGGCAACCCCATCCGCCTGCGCTTCCCCCCGACCTCCAGCGGCAAGCGGGTGATGTTCTTCGACCTGGAGGATGAAACCGGGCTGCTGAATGTGACCTGCTTCGATGAAACGTACCAGCGGTACGGCCACGCGGTGGTGTGCAACTCTTACGTGACGGTGTTCGGTGAGGCGCAGGATCGAGACGGGCACACCGCGTTCCTGGCGGAGCGCATCTTGCCCTACACGCCGTGCCTGGAGAATCAGACCGTCGAGCCGGTGGTCAAGCTCGCGGATTTCTTGGTGGGCTAGCCTGATGACCCGCTTGCAAGGACGGGGGTAGTGATCACTGCGACATCCTCTTCCGGCTCCAGCTTTCGCCGCTGCGCGGATTTCTTCAACCTTAGCGCAGGTTTTTCAACCAAGAACCATGAAAGCGCCGCCGCGAGGGCGGTCGCGGCGAGGGCGCAAGGAATCAGCACCATCTCTCGCCCGATTGAAGGCATGACCACCATTGCGAAAATGATCGGGGAGTGCCAGATGTAGATGCCGTAAGACAGATCCGGAATCTTGGCTTTAGCTTGCGGCAGATTCACGGCGGCGGTTATCGCACCGAAGACCTGCAAGCCAAGCAGCAAACCGTAGATCGGCACGATGGGGATGTTCCCGGCGACGATGCACAGCACCGAAAGCCACACCGGAATCTTTGAAAGCTTCTCCCGGTAGACGTACAGCAGGTTGCCCACAATAAAGCCCTCAGCGGTGAAGAAGAGGCGATAGGCAAAGAGGTGGTCGGGCCAGACGCACGATAGCACGGTAAATAAGACCAGCGCAAACCAAAGGAACGCGGGTCGCTTGAACGCCCCCAGCAAGTAGACGATCACCATGCTCGCGTAGAGGCAATCTTCCACGCCGAGCGACCACAGCGGCGCCACGCCGTCCTTGGTGCCGTAGCCCAGGGTCACGTAGTCGATGATAGTCGCCCACATTACGTGGACTCCGAAATAGAGGCCCACGCAGGCAAGCATCGGAATCAACGCGGGAATGGTGCGGAGGAACCGCTTCCTGGCGAAGACCCACAGCGACTCCGAAGAAGCGAGCGATGCCGGGATAAGGAAGCCGCTCAGCGCCACGAAGGTCGGGACGGCATTCAGGAAGACGGCGGGTGATCTCACGCTGCCAGGAAGCAGCAGCGCTCCCCACAGGTGGGTGAACACGACCTCGACGGCAAGGTACAGCCGAAGGTAATCGAAGTTATTGAAATGCCGGGGCTTAGCGTCCACCGGTTTCATTATATGGCCTTCGCTTAAGGTTGGCGGCGAACTTAGTCTAAGCCGAACGAGATGTACTCCTGGCCCTTGTCCTTATCCGGATCGTCATCCGCCTTCGCGCGCACCACGTTAATCGCATCGAAGACCGCCTTGCGGGTGGCGGCATCGGTCGGCAGCTTCGCCACCAATTCGCCGCCGAAGGTCTTGTTGCCCATCTCCTTTATCGTCTCGCACTTGCACATGCGAACCTCAGGCGCGCCCGCGGTGTAGAGGGATTCGGTGATTTGGGACACCACCTCTTTGCTCACCTTGAAGAGCACGTGATCATCGGCAGCGAGCCATTGCCTCGCCTCTTGCCCCTCGGCGAAATCCTTGGCATCCTCCGCCCGATCCTGCTGCTCTTGAGACTGGACGGCTTGGGCTGAGGAGCCTTGCACGGAACCTGAATCCGAGGCGGCGTCATCCTTGTGGCATCCGCATAACCCCACGGCAAGCAAGACCAGCACCAGCTGGCCGAATGAATTCAGCTTAAACCCCATAATTTCCCCACTTCTTGGACCACCCGCCGAAAAGACATGTTCCGGCTTCTGCAAGAAAATGATGCCCAGGCAAAAACTAGTAACTCTTGTTAAGAAATCGGACTCCCCGCATGGAAGACAGGCTCGGGCGAAACTAGAAATGGCGAAAAAGAAGATACCAATATCGCGAGTTCGAAAAGGGTCATTCATGATTGATGCCCTCACGGCTCTGTTCGTTTTATGCATCGCAGCGGTGGCACTGTTTGCGGCTTTGCCGGTTGTGCAGAAGACCGGCTCTCTCAGCGGCGACCAAGCGAAGGCGACCTATATCGCCACGAAGTACATCGAACAGCTGCAAACGTTGAAGACAAGCGATCTAACCAAGACGAACTTGGCAACATTGAACCTGATCGATAGCGGCCAGACAAGCCTTCCTTACTCGTTCAAGAACATCCCGCTAGATGACGGATCGTATTACAGCCCGGCCAAGATGCTCAAGGGCGCAACCGCAACCTTGAACCTCACCAGCATCGATGCGAATTCGGTGAGGTGCGACGTGACGATCTCCTGGAAGAGCGCGACGAACCATCAGGAAACCCTGACTACCGGCACCATCATCGGGGGTTACAAATGAAGAGGCGCGGATTTTCGCTTATCGAGATGATGAGCAGCATGGTCATCGTGTCGCTGGTCTTCTTAGGCCTGGGCGCGATGCTGGTGAACGGTATGAAGGGGTTCAGCCGCTCCTCGAACGACATCACCGTCACCAACGCCAACGCCCAGAATATGCGACGCATTACCGATGCCCTGCGCGGCGCTATGGGCGTCAACATCAACGGCACCGGAACCCAGATTACGTTTAGCTATCCAAAACTATCGACCACCACCGATCCGGTGACGGGCGAGAAGGAGCAGATCATCCCCGTAACCTCGGATGGCGTACTCCGCTCCTATACCGTCGACTTTGCGGCGGGCACGCTGAAGGATCAGAACAACCGCATCCTGGTGAAGAACATTATTTCCACTGATCCGCAGGTGGGATCGAGCCAGTACGGGCAGGCCTATTGCCCGTTCAACTATTCGATCATCGGCGGGCAACAAGCCGTAACTATCAACTTAATCACGCAAACCGGTCTGAACAGCTACAAGCGTTACCAGCGGTTCAAAACTACTGTATTTTTGAGGTCTTAAAATGAACCAAAAGAAGGGATTCGCATCAACGATCATGCTCCTCGGTCTCGTCATCATCGGGGCTCTTTGCGTTGCCGCCGCCAACATGTCGGTCAACTCCATAAAGGTAGCAACCAGCAACCGAGATGAACAAATTGCCGTTCAGGCGGCCCAGGCCGGACTTGAGCAAGCCACCGCCCGCGCCTTCGCATCATTGAATGCGAACAATGGCGCGTTCGTGACCACAACTTACAACGACATGGGCACGGTGTTGAACCCGATCGCATCCGGATGCACCGCAACCGCCACTATCCAGCCGCAGGCGAACAACACCTACGCCTACGTGACCTCGACCGTCACCTACAAGAACTTCACGAAGAGCTTCCGCTCGGTGATCAAGTGCAAGAACGTGGGCGTTTGGAACAATGCCATCTTCGCCGGCGTTGGCGCTTCCGGCCAGGCGATTAACGGCAACGTCCAGATTCGTGGATCGGTCCACATTCTTGGTGATGGCGAACCTTATGTCGACGCCGCGGGCATCGGCACCTACTTTGCCGGCGATCCGTTCACGGATAGCAACCACAACGGCGTATGGGATCCGGGTGAGCCCTATACCGACGTGTTGCATGTAGGCCACTACGTGGGACCCGACCCCTACAACGACCTGAACGGTAACGGTGTGTATGATCCGCCGCTGACCCAAACCAGCTTGAACGACACGATGAGCGGTACCGCTTACATCGGGAACAATTACGACCAGATTCCGGCCGGATTGTCCACCGTCATTCCCGCCGCCCCAACCGTAAACGGCATTCAGACCCTGAGCGCCGAGATGCGCGCAAAGCATGGTCAGGTAAGCATCAACGGTAACGCCTCAATCGGAACGAACTCCATCATCAACGGCGGTATGTCGAAGTCGACGATGGACGGCATGTACGTAAGCGATGGCTACACCGGCAACCAAGGCGCGGCCCACGTTTACAGCGATAACGGAACCACCAACGGCTACGACCTCGGCGCCCTCGGCATCACATTCCCAATCATCAGCGGCATCGGCTCTCAGCAGTACGTGGATGGCAGCGGCAACACCTGGAACAGCATGACTGCCTACTACAGCGCTCGTTCGCTGTCGGTGAACATCAACACGATTACCGCATCGACGACGGCCTTTTCGTATGGACCGGATCAGTACGGCAACAAGATCAGCTTCACACCGAAGACGAACAATACTGCGGCAGTGCTGACGGTTACCGGCATCGTCAGCGTGCCTGGCAACCTGCAGATCGGCGCGAAAGATACGATCACCTACAAGGGGAACGGAACGATCTACAGCCCGGGCAATATCAACATCGATGGCAACCTTACGCCGGCTTCGGGCCAGGTGTTTCCGACCACCACCGCGCTTGGATGGGTGGCGAAAGGCAACATCAATCTGGCTACCGGCAATGGCTCGTCTCAGCTGACGATGGCAGGGGCGTTCTATGCGCAGGACACCATCGTGAGCGCGAAGCAGAACAACATCGCGGGAACGTTTGTGGCTTCCTATTTCAACATGGGAAACAACGTGCCGTCGATCTTCCAGGTGCCGAGCCTGGCCACCCACCTCCCGCCAGGCATGCCCGGCGGCAACTCTTACTTCACGCTGCAGCAGCAGGGTTGGCGAGAGCGGTAAACGCGTAGGCTCGCGGGATAGGAAATACGGCTTGCTCTCGGGCAAGCCGTATTTCTGTTTGCCCAACGAGAAGTAAGCAAGTCTGCTATCTTATTGGTCGTGAGAGCGACTCTGCCAGCTATTATTCTTTCCTGCCTTCTGTGGGGTTGCCAATGCGGTACTGCCGGGGATGCGAATGGGGACGAACAGTTCCGACAATCTATTGGGCAGACGAAAGAGCTTCCGCATCCAACCGGGAGGCTGGTTTGGCAGTTCACTAAGGGTATCGAGAAGGGAGCGCCTGAGCTTAAGTTTCAACTGCCCGACGGCGTTATGGAGGGGGTCACTGAGGGCGTTTACGAAACCGGCGGCAATTCAGCCATTCTCTCAATCAGATTCGAAGGCGCGGGCTTGAAGGGGTCAGAAACGCTCAATAAGTTCATCGCCCAAAGCAACCCGCAACTGGTCAAATGCGGCAAGTTTTCCGGTGGGTATTTGGAGCGCGACATGCCATCCGGTGGCAGGCGCGAACGGCTGTACTACCTTGGCAATGCTGAATTCACCTACTCGATGATGATCTCTTGGAAAGATGAGGAGGGCAGAAGCTTGGAGAAGCGATGGTGGAGGCAGTTGCTTGGTCGATTTCGATCAAGAAACCCTGAAGGGGTGACTACAACAGGTCGTACTTTCGCCTTTCCGGCGGGATTTCGACTGTTACGCCAGCCTCTTCCAGTAGCTGCAGAAAGCGCTTCTCATGCTCCAATCTCCCCAAGAACGCTTCCTTTCCATGCTTCGGCACGATGTAGAAGCTCTCGGTTTCTCCGTCAAGCGGCAGAAGGATAACCTTCTCGATGTTGGCGAACTGGAACACTTGCCTCTTTCGATGCTTGAAGCCGGTTTCGATCGCCAGCGAGGCTGAGCTCACTCGTATTCGCCAAGGTCAGTTGACGCCAACAAGCAAGAGCATAGAGCCACTAATGAAGACCAGCCTTAGGGGGATGCCAATTCCTTCGCCCGGCAGGGTCATCATAACTGCCAGCGCAAGGATCATCACCGAGATGCAGCCGATGCCCAATCGACTGTAGCTGTCGCGGTAGAAAATGGCGTCGCGGGCTGGCATCGGTCCTTCCTAAGCTGGTCAGAACTCAGTGCAAATCGTACTTATCAAGGCCAGGCGGGATTTCGATGGCGATCCGGCCCTCCAGCCGATGCAGAAAGTCCCTTTCTCCAGCAAGACGCCCGAGTGAGACCTTCTTACCGTCCTTTAGGAACACGACAAGGGCTCTGCCGAAGGCGGTCCAGCGCAGCGCCACCCTTGCTATGTCCGAATACGGAATCAGGCGCTCTTTCTTTCGCCAATTAGTTAGAGCGAGAGCTTCCGGCTTCACTGAAACGCAAGAGGGATAGCGCGTGAAAATCAGGATGCCCACATTGTATGCAATGTACAGGAAGGCTAACTGCATGTACCCAAAGGTGCGGAGATACCAGTCGCCAAAATGGAGGACTGTGAAAAGCGCGAGATTCAGGAGCAATGGCACAGCGCCGACTGCTGAGCATAGAGCCCAGATTCCGAAGATCGTCCTGATATCAGGCTTGAAACTAGGCTCAGAGGTAGTGGCGGCGTTCATATCGCAGGCGCTCCGTCGGATGGATTCCGGCCGCTGTGCGCTTCGATGGCAGTCGTCTCTGCTAACGCGTCTAAGAAGTCTTTCTCGTCGATGAAACGCCCCAGCGAAACTATGCTGCCGCTTTGAAGGAAAACGACGATGGCCCGCCCGAAGCCCGTCCTCGTCAGCGCGATCTTAGTGATCTCCGAGTAAGGAATTGAGGAGCGCTGACGATCCCGGTAATCAATCAATGCGAGGCATGTCGGCAGCACCGAGACCCGGGACGGGTACCGCTGTCGTACAAACCACGAACTGTAGAACACTATGAAGAAACCTAGCCATGGATATACGGACGGGCGCCATGATGGGTCCACGGTGCGAAAATGAAGGTCAAGCCAGAACCCAAGCAGGTAGGCAGCCACGGCGGGTCCAACAAACACAACACCAATCGCCACAGACGTTCTGAAGTCAGTCCTGAAAGTCGGTGCAGTGGCGGTGGCGGCGCTCATATCTGGGGTCTCCCCAACAATATTACTGCAACCGAGTACCGAAGTCCAAACGCCTAGTGAAGCTGTTTGCTTCGCGCGTAGTCCGCGCTGCGCTGAACCCAGCCGCTGAAGCTGTCGAAGTTATCCAGAACTTCCTTCGGCATGCGCACGTAGTGCGGCATCGGCTCAGAATCAGGTTCGGGACGCATCGGCTCCGCGCCAGGCAGACCAAGCGCCTGTTGGGCGTCTTCAGGAGATAGCTTGAGGCCGATGTCTTCGCCAACGAGGTAAGCGAACATCTTTTCACCCGTGTAGATGCCCATGCCGGCAAACATGCGGCGGGCTCTAACATCGAAGGACTCCGCAGCCTTCATCATCTGCTCATATCGAATTGGTCGATACACCATGGTTTTTCTCGGTGTAAAGCTCCGCTGTTCAACCATCCTGGCCGCGGCGCCTTGAGCATCTGTCCTAGAGGATCATTATACCGGAGGAATCCAGTACGTTTAGCGGCTTCGTAGGTATCTGCCCCTCAGATCTTCTTCAGAACCAGGCTAACGTTGTGCCCGCCGAAGCCGAATGAGTTGGAAAGAACCCAGTTCAAATCCTTCTTTCGGGCGACGTTCGGAACGTAATCCAGGTCGCAGCCTTCGTCCGGATGCTCGTGGTTCACGGTCGGCGGAATAATGCCATCCCGCATCGCAAGCAGGCAGATGATGGATTCCACCGCGCCCGCCGCGCCAAGCATGTGCCCGATCATCGACTTTGTGCTGCTTATAGGAATCTTGTAAGCATCCTCGCCAAACGCCCGCTTGATCGCCATCGTCTCCGTGGGGTCGTTCATTGGCGTGGATGTGCCGTGCGCGTTCACATAGTCAAGCTGAGCGGCGGTAATGCCCGCCCGCTTCAATGCCATCAGCATCGAGCGGCGAGCGCCATCGCCTTCGGGGTCTTGGCTGGTGATGTGGTAGGCGTCTCCGCTCATGCCATATCCGGCAACCTCGCCGTAAATCTTTGCTCCGCGCTTCTTCGCAAATTCGTAATCTTCCAGCACCAGCACACCCGCGCCCTCAGCGATCACAAAGCCATCGCGATCCTTATCGAACGGCCGCGAAGCATGAAGGGGATCGTCGTTGCGCTGGCTCATGGTTCGCGCCGCGCAGAATCCGCCGATGCCAAGCTCGTTGATAGGCGCTTCGGAGCCGCCGGCAAGCATTGCCACCGCGTCGCCGCGCTTCACGATGTGATAGGCGTCGCCGATCGCGTTTGCGCCGGTAGAGCAAGCCGTCACCACGCAGTTATTCGGGCCCTTGAGCCCGAACTGGATGCTGGTGTAGCCCGACGCCATGTCGGGAATCATGTAAGGCACCAGGAACGGGGAAACCTTGCCGGGACCGCCTTCGATCTGGCGGCGATGCTGCTCGCCAAGGAAGGTTAGGCCGCCGATACCGCTACCGATAAGCACGCCCACCTGCTCGGCAAGCTCGCCGGTCGGCGCAAAGCATGCGTCGTCCAGCGCCATCTTGGCGGCGGCTACGGAAAAGGCGATGAAGCGGTCGATGCGGCGCGCATCCTTCTTCTCCAGCCAATCTTCCGGGTTGAAGTCTTTAACTTCCGCCGCAATTCGCGTGCTGTACTCAGACGCATCCATGAGCGTGATCGGACCAACGCCCGATTCGCCCTTGATCATCCGAGGCCAAAACACATCAACGCCGGTACCCAGAGGGGTAACAGCGCCAATGCCGGTAACGACTACTCGGCCCGAAGGCTCAAAATCGAAGCTCAAAGGTGGTTAAGCCGTCGCCGCGAGCTTTCCGCCGATGTACTTCACCGCGTCGCCCACCGTCACGATCTGTCCAGCATCCTCGTCCGGAACCGTCAGACCAAACTCATCTTCGAACGCCATCAGCAATTCGACGATATCAAGAGAATCTGCACCGAGGTCATCCTGGAATGAAGCAGACTCCACCACTTCCTCTTCCTTTACACCAAGCTTTTCAACCGTCGCTTTCTTGACGCGACTAAGGATTTCTTCCGAAGACATAGCGTTTAACCATACCCCTTTTTCGCTTCGCGAGAGGCAGGTCCTCCTTTCTATTATTTAACGCCGGTGAGGCGCTGAAGGGTTGCGTCCATGATCGCGGTTGTTTGCGCGGAAACCGTGAACACCAGCGCCTCGCGATAGATGCGCTGCGCGGGGTGGCTCAGCGAATTCGCCGCGCCGGAGCTTGCGACCACCGCCGCATGCGCGCACTTCGCGGCAAGCTGAATCGCCCATGCGCGGGCGTTCAGCCTCTCGGGTGGGTCTTCTTGGGTGGCGGCGAACTTCTCTTGGGTTACCCGCAGCGTCTCGGTGCACTCTTCCACTTCCGCGCTCAGCTTGGCGTGGGCTTCGTATAGGAATTCAAGATTCTTCTTGTCCGCCGCGTCTTTTAGGACATCCAGGCCCGCCCAGGCGCAGCCGATCGCGAAGTAGCCTTGCAGCGCAACATTGATCTCATCGCTTCGCGAAATCCAACCCATTGGCTTGACGTCCACCACCCGCTCATTGGGGATGAAGAACTTCTCGATTTGCAGGGAGATGGTTTGGGCGGCTTCCATGGCAGCAAGCCGCATCGGCGGGCTTGGCTTTAGGCCTGATTGCTCGACGGTCGGGAAGGGCAGGATGGCAAGCAGCGCGCGCCCATCGGGCAGGGTTGCCCCGATTACGCACTCGCGATAGATTCCCTGGCCGGTGACCCACGGCGCGAGGCCGTTCAATTCGTATCCGCCGTCTACCGGGGTGGCGGTTAAGACAGGAGGTCCGGCTCTTCGCAACTGGCTAAAGGCTATGCCCAGCAGCTTTTCTCCGTTCGCCATTTTGGGGAGGTATTCCTGTTTCAGGGTTTCGTTGGAGCCGTCCGAGATCATCGAGGTCGCGCTTTGGTGCTGGGTAGCAAGGAAGGCGAAGGTGCCGCTGGCGCGGGCGGCTTCAATTTGGAATCGCCGAACCTGATTGGGGTTCGCGGCGGGCCCGCCGTACTTCAGTGGGCGCTTAATGGAGAGGGCGTTCAGCTCGCCCAGCCGCTTGATTGCCTGGCGCAACGCTTCGGGGTCGTTATCCAGCTTTTGGGCGTTTGGGCGGACCTCCTCACGGAAGAACCGAACCGCCGCCTCGATGCACGTTTCGGCATCCAGCACTTTGGGCTCCATCTGGTTCGATTATGTCGCTTCGTCGATTCGAATGGCTTCGTAAGTCCGCGCCGCGATCACCGCGCCGAGAGGCGGAGCAATGAGATAGAGCCAGATATGCGAAAGCGCCGCCGAGCCGCCAAAAAGAGCTGGTCCAAGCGAGCGCGCCGGATTCATCGAGCCGCCCGTCACCGGGCCACCGATGAGCACGCAGAACACCACCGTAAGCCCGATAGCGATGGCGGGAACCGCCGAATGCACCCGCTTATCGGTCGCTACCGCCATGATGACGAACATCAGGAAGAAGGTCAGAACGACTTCCATCAGGATGTTCCTCAGCGCGTCGTCGGTCGCAGGAATGTGCACTCCATGTCCGCCGCCGAACATCAGCGCCACCGTGGCCGCGGCAAGCGCAGCTCCTGCAATTTGGGCAAGGATATAGGCGGGCGCATCCTTCCAAGGAAACTTCTTGGCCGACGCAAAACCGATGGTGACTGCAGGGTTGAAATGGGCGGCTGAAATCGGGCCGAGGGCGTAGATCATCGCCAGCACCGCGAGCCCCGAGACAACCGCCGCCGCATAAAGGCCAGCGGCGCCGTTTGGCATTGCGCTAGTGGCGGACAGCGCCACCGGCGCGAAGACGATGGTGAACGTTCCGATGAACTCCCCGACGACGCGCTTAACCATCACGCCTTCGCAACCTCGTCCAGCAATCGCTCAACGCGCAGCTTGATCTCATCGCGGATTACCCGCACCTTCTCGATTGGCTGCCCGGCGGGATCGTCGAGCCCCCAGTCGTCGGTCAACATGAAGCGTGTGGGGCAGGCTTCGGCATCGACCCCACATCCCATCGAGATGATTCGGCTCGCTTCATCAACCATCTGCTTGGTCAATAATTTGGGGGCTTGGCCTTGCATCGAGATCCCGATTTCCTCCATCGCCTGAACCGCCATCGGGTTCAGAGTCTTGCCAGAAACTGTGCCCGCCGATTCGGCTTCCAGCGGGATTCCGCGCTTCTTGGCGAGATGGTTGGCGAAAGCCTGCGCCATTTGGGAGCGGCCGGCGTTGTGAACGCATACAAAAAGGACTTTCATTTCTTGTTTTGAACCTGAAGAGGGGCGCAGCAGTTGGCGGGACCCTGTCCGGAAGCGAGGCGCTCGAAGTAATCAGCTAGTGCCACCAGTGGGCTGGCATTAAGCGTGCAACAGGTTGCCTTGCCCCGCCTTTCCAGCTTCACGAGGCCAATGGCTTCCAAGTCGTGCAGATGGTGAGAGACGGTGGAGCTGATCTTCTCCGCGCCGGTGACGTGGCAGCACACCTCGCCCGCGGTTGGGGCTTCTACGCTGCCGTCGTCGCGGATGGCGGCTTGTCGGCATTGGCACGCGGCGAGGAATTCAACGATGTGAAGCCGAGTGGGGTCGGACAGGCTCTTGAGCATCGCCCCAACGTTCATTTCGCTGTTCATCGAAATGAATGATACCGAACATTTCGGCAGCTATCGAAGTGTTGCGCGCGAAGTTACTCGTGAGCGACCCGCGGTCCAGGACTAGTTGAAGCAGAAGCGGCAGGCTGATGCGCCGAAAGGATGAGGAGTCCGGCAAGCAAGACGAGAACCGCGCGCTTCATAAGCCTTCATATCGGCCCGCCGGGTGCGATCTTAACTGCTATTTTTTCTGGCTGTCGATGCCCATCGGGCCGGGAGGGGCCAGCATATCGATGACCACCGTGTCTTCCAGCGCAACCACCTCGTGGGGCAGGTTGGAGGGAAGGTGCAGTACCTCGCCGCCATGCATTTCGAATTCTTCGCGCTGGGCTGTGCCCGGTTCGCCAATTCCCCACTTCACGTGGCCGCTGACCACGTACGCCATCTGCTCATTATCGTGGTGATGCAAGTTCACCTTACATCCCTTCTCTAGGTTCACCATCGCTACCAGCAAGTTCTTGCCGAGGATCGAGCGCCGGTGGAGGAGGTCGATTGGGTGGTCCTGAGGCATATCAGCCCATTTGAATCGAAGGTTGCTCATGAATCGAGTATGGGTGGGGGATGGAGGGGTGGGTGAGTACAGTTGCCCACCCTGTAGGTAGTAACAATTTCAAGAACTTTTCGATAATTTGAATTTAGCTAGGTTTGATTACCTCAATTCCGCGAACGAAAGCGAGCGCGTCTCTTGACCTCGTTTTGCTTGAACCTTTGAGGTCTAGGAACCGGAAGACGACAAGCATTTGCTCGTTCGGCGCATTCCTCTGAAAAGGGAGAATCAGATAGGTGCCCAAGCCCTCCTCATCATGAAGAAGCAGCGTTCCGATCCTCGTTCGATACACCGAGCCCGAGTAAAACTTGCGGCGAGCGCGACTCACACTATGGTTGGTGAGGATTTGGAGCATGAATGACTTTGTCTTCGGTTGCCACTTGCTATCGCCGATTCTGCTGAAGGTCATTATTCTGTCCGGATACCACTGCCCCAAGCCCTGAGCTGTCTCAGCACTGTAACCGGGGGATCTGGTGGGATCCTCTACAAGAACCCAGCCCTTGGGGAGCGTGATTTTGAGCCTTGCTGACTGCAGCGCCCCTAAAGGTGGTGTCGTGATCGAATGCCACTGGGCGGGCGGATTCAGCTGGATCGGAATGGAAATTAGGATCATGGCGCCACCTCCCAGACTACTACCGCCGTTACCAAGCTCAGCAGCACGAGTGCGATCCCGCCGAGCGGCAGAACCGACCCACTCATGGGTCCAATCAGTTCGACTAATGGTTTGATAGGCGCATATGGAATTACAGAGATCAGGATGGCTGTCAACACCCCATCCAAAGCGATGATCGAGCCAAGAAACCAACGATGGATGGCTCGCCGACTCTTTAATGCGATGAAGACATGAACAGGAAGCAGGACGGCGGTCATGAAGAACGCTGTTTTAGTCCCGCACGACTCCCTACAATCCATGGTAATTGTCGCGAACCCTTGGATTGCAATTGAAACGATCACTAATAACGCTCGGTACATCGATCCGTTCCCAGCTTCAAGACGCTCCCCTTTTGCGCGAGGTTCTCATCTTACTCACCCCGCCGCGCGGAAGCGCAGCTTCAGCAGGTTCTGAACCTGCATCGCGGTGAAGCCGAGGAGGATTGCCCCCAGCACCCATGCCGCCGCCGTGGCGTAACCGAACCGCAGGAACAAGAACGCGTTGCTCCAGATCTCCAGCCCGATAGTGCGGGTGGCGTTGAGCGGCCCACCGTTCGTCAGCATCAGCACGCTCTCCATCGACTTGAATCCGCCTACAAACACCCCCAGCAGGTTGATAAGAATCAGGGGCCGCAGCCCCGGCAAGGTGAAGAACCGAATCTTCTGCCGCCAGGAGGCGCCATCGAGGTCGGCGGCCTCGTAGCGCTCTTCCGGGATCGTCTTCAGCGCCGCCAGATACAGAATCGAGCCCGGTCCCGCTCCTGCCCAAATTCCCGGCAGCACCACCGCCAGGCGAGCTAGGTTCGGTTCACCCAGCCAGTTGTGGGCAAGATCAAACCCTGGCAGATGCAGCAGCCCCAGCACGGGGTTAACCAGCTTAATGAGAGGAAGCAAGATCAGGTTCAAAATGCCATCCGGCGACTTGTCATAGAACTGCTTGAACATCAGCGCGATCACAGCGGGGCTCGTCATCGCGGGCAGATAGAAAACCACGCGGTACAGCGCGTTGAATTTCGGGATCTCGTTCAGCGCCAGCGCCAGGAAAATGGGGAGGAAGAAGCCGATGAGCAGCGTCAAGGCCACGTAGATGCAGCTGTTCAGAACCGACTGATAGAACACGGGCTGGGTGAACACCGCGATGAAGTTATCCAACCCCACAAAATGAGGCGGGCGCATGATGCGGTAATCCTGAAACGCAATCACCAGCCCCCGCATCAGCGGGTAGTAGGCCCAAAGCAAGATACTGAGCGCAGCTGGGCCGACGCAGAAGGTGAGGAACAATTTCGCCTTCTTTCGATCAGTCCCCGCCGGAAGGCGCTCATCGATAATCGCCACGCTCGAAGCGGCTTTGCGCAGGGTGGCGACAACTCCCGCCAGCGTCAGCAGCCCCACGATGGCGAAAACGAACCCCGCCGTGCGCCTCCTCGCTTGGACGACTGCTGGTGGCTCGTAATCCAACAGGCTCTTGTCCATGTCCTTCGCCACGCCCTGCAGAATCGAAAGCGCGGGCGTATTCGGCTCCAGAACCGCGCGGTCCAGGGCCTGATCGGCTATTACGTACACCTGCTGGCAGTTGCGGCCGTAGGGCTCGGGATGGCCGGTTTTGAAAACCTCCTTGTTCGCCTCCACGAAGCCGGGATCGACATACGCAAGCTGATCCTTGTAGCCAAACTTCTCTAGCCACTGGGGATTCACGAGCGGCCCGAGCCCAAGCTCCACGAACCTCTGGGTGCTGACCCTGGCAGCGGCTTCGCCGCTGAAGAACTTGATGAACCGCCAGCAGGCATCAAGCCGCTTGGGGTCCTTGATCGAGGCATTGATCGCCCACATACCGGCGTTGATCTCGTTACGCCTGCCCGCGGGGCCTGCCGGAAGCTGGGCCACGCCCAGCAGGGCGGGGTTCAGGTCGGCCATATTCAGCACCACGTCGTTGGTATAGCCCAGCCACATGGAGATTTTGCCGTCAGCGATATCCTGCCCAAAGGTGCTGGAAATCGAAGCGGCGGGACCGTACGTCTTCCCATCCGCCTGCCACTTCTCGGCAACGAGGCGGCGGTAGAAATCAAGCGCGGTCGCCGCTTGCGGTGATGCAATTGCGCTCTTCCAAGCCCCGTTTTCAGCAGGCTCCACAATCTCGCCACCCGCCTGCCACACGAAATTCACCCAATGGTACGCCCGCGAGCCTTGCCCCGCGCTGAATCCAAAGCCGGTCCTGCCTGGCGCGGCTTGCGTGAGTTTGCGGGCATCGGCGAGAAACTCATCCCATGTTTGCGGAGGCTTGGAGGGATCAAGGCCAGCTTCCTGGAAGTGGTCCTTGCGGTAGTACAGCGCCATCGCCACTTGGAACCAGGGAATCGCGTAGATGTGGTCGTCGTAGCTTCGGATCACCTTCATGACCTCGGGATTCGCCCGTTCGATGGCGGAGGGATCGGCGGTTACAAGATCGTCGAGCGGGCGGCAAAAGCCTTGCTCGATGTAGTTGTAGTACTGCCGGAAGCTGATGTAGAAGACATCGGGCGCGTTGTCTCCCGCCATTGAAAGCAGAAACCCGTTCTCCTGGAGGTCACCGGGAAGATCAAGCCCGCCCGCGTTCACGACCTGGACATCGGGATTGAGCCGATGGAACTCCTCAAACACCGCCCGACGGGCGCGCGAGCGGGGATCAGAGGCTTCCTTGGGCGGGATTCCCTGCCATGCTCCCGCCATCATGCGAATTTGCACCTGCCCGCAGAGCGTGGTTACTACGGCAAGAAGGAGAAGTATGGCTAGGCAGCGCGCGCTCTTGATGGTGCTATTTTGCCCGACCTTCTTCCGCAAGAGGGCAAGAAAAAGGACCAATGCGTTTGAAGCATTGGGGCCAACCGGATTTGATGTATCTTTGGTTTGTTGTTACTTGCTGCGTTGTCGCCGCACGATGAGAGCCTTAACAGTGTCGGCGCCCGTATATTTGCTAGACCATCCGCCTACACCACGCCTTTGGCAAAAGCGCCATCGTGACCAGTAGAAAATAGTAGTAGAATGTCTGCATAGAGGGAAACATGGCGAGTGATAAAGGATCCGCAGTAATGGCAACAGAAAACGATCGAACAAGGGCTTTAGAGTCCGCATTGGGACAGCTCGAAAAGAGCTACGGAAAGGGCGCGGTTATGCTCATGGGCGATCAGGATAGGGTCGCGATTGACACCATTTCCACCGGTTCCTTGAGTCTGGACATGGCTCTTGGCGTTGGCGGCCTGCCGCGCGGCAGGATCACCGAGATTTACGGAACGGAGTCGAGCGGAAAGACCACTTTGGCCCTCCACACGGTGGCCGAAGCGCAGAAGGCGGGAGGCCTTGCATTATACGTAGACGCAGAGCACGCTCTCGACACCGAATATGCCCGCAGTTTGGGGGTCGATGTTGACCGTCTTTACATCTCTCAGCCGAGCAATGGCGAAGAGGCTTTGGAGATCATGGACGCCATCATCCGCTCCGGCGCGGTAGATGTCGTTGTTCTCGACTCGGTAGCCGCTCTCGTGCCCAAAGCGGAAATCGAAGGCGAAATGGGTGACTCGTTCGTGGGCATCCAGGCGCGAATGATGTCCCAGGCGCTTCGAAAGCTTGGCGGCTCGATTAACAAGTCGAAAACGGTCGCTATCTTCATTAACCAGCTTCGCGAGAAGATCGGCGTGATGTACGGCAACCCGGAAACGACACCTGGTGGGCGCGCGCTCAAGTTCTGGGCTTCCGTTCGGCTTGAGGTTCGGCGTGGAGACGCGCTGAAGGTCGGTACGGAGCAGGTTGGCGCCAGAACGAAAGTGAAGGTGGTCAAGAACAAGGTGGCTCCTCCCTTCCGAGCCTGCGAATTCGATATGGTTTTCGGCAAGGGAATCAGCAAATCGGGCGATCTACTCGACGTCGCCACCCTCCGGGGCATCATCGGCCGTTCCGGCACTTACTTCAACTACGGCGAGGTGCGGTTAGGCCAGGGTCGGGATAACGCCAAGACCTTCCTTGAGCAGAACGTCGAGCTATTCGCTGAAATTGACACGAAAACGCGCGAGTTGTTTAGGAAGGAGCGCGCCACCATCCCGGAAGCGACAGAAGAAACCGAAGACTTTGAGCCCTGACGCCTACTCTGCCGCAATCGACTTGCTGGGTAAGCGCGCCATGTTTTCTGGCGCGCTTATCGGTCGTTTGGAAGGCATGAACTTTGCACCTGCAGACATTGCGCAGGCGCTTGAGCGATTGAAGGCAAGAGGTTTGTTGTCGGACGAAGCGCTTGCAGCCAGCCTTGCTGAAAGGGAGCAAAGCAAGAAACATGCTTCCCGGCAGAGGATCAGCGAAAAGCTTGAGTCGATGGGTGCGCCAAGCGAAGTGATCGAAACGGTCCTTGCGGCTTTACCGGAAGATTCGGTGACCGCTGAAGCTGCGCTCGCGTCTAAACGGCTTGTTTCGACCGCCGCCGCCGGACGATACCTTGCGCGGCTCGGATTCGAAGACACCGTAATTGAGTCAGCTTTGGAAGGTGCATTTCAACATTGAGCGAGACATATAACATCGTCTTTTGCGGAGACGTGGTGGGCAAACCCGGCCGCGAAGCGCTCAAGGCAGGCGTCCCAACCCTTAAAACGAGATTTGACCCTCTCTTCTTGGTGGTCAACGGGGAGAACGCCGCTGCCGGTGTAGGAATAACCCCCGCCATCGCCGACGAATTCTATAGTTGGGGGGTCGACGCCATCACCCTTGGCAATCACGCATTCAACAAGCGCGAAATTGGTCCTTACTTGGATGGCGAAAAGCCGATTGTAAGACCCTCGAACATGCCGCCGAATACGCCTGGCCGCGGGGTGATCACCGTCACGAAAGAAGGCATCCAGCTTGCGCTGACGAATCTGTGCGGTCGAGTCTTCCTTGACGGCTACGACGACCCGTTTCGAGAATTCGATCGACTCGTAAGACTGTTAGAGACTCCCCACGTCCTCGTTGACTTCCATGCGGAAGCAACGAGCGAGAAGGTTGCCTTCGGTTATCACGCCGAGGGGAGAGCCACCTGCGTTCTTGGAACCCACACCCACGTTCAAACGGCCGATGAACGGGTTCTAGAAGGCGGCACCGCCGTCATAACCGACGTGGGCATGACGGGCCCTTCTGGAAGCGTGATCGGCATGGACCGTGAGATCATTCTCAAGAGATTCCTTACCACGCTCCCCCAAAAATTTGAGGTTGGAACCGGGCGTGGTGTAATCTGCGGCGTGTGCGTGGGCGTCAATAGATTATCTGGCCGCGCAATCAGTATCGAGCGGTTCCAATTGATGCCGGAGGAAATGAATTAAATGAAGACTAGGTTTTGGATCTTCGCAGCGCTGTTCAGCGCAAGCGCCCTGTTTGCACAAGACGTCAGCTTGTTCAATCCCATACGACCAGCCAAAGACCAAGGGCTGACTCTGAAGGCATGGGGCAGTGGCACCTGCGTCGAAACCGATGAAGCGGCCTTCAAAGGCACACGCAGCATCCGCATCGCCACCCGAAACTTCTTCCAGGGCGGCATCATGAATTTTGAAAGGCCGGTGGATGTGTCGCGCGAATACCAGGACCCCGCCCTCCTTTTTCAAATTTCGTTCACCAGCCCGCCGAAGACTGGCGCCTTCTTGTTCAGCAACGATTTATTCGCAGACTCCTCCGACTTCAATACCAGCTTCCTCGGGTTTGGCCCCGCAATCTCGGTCGGCCAAGGCAGAAGCCGCCGGGGCGGCGGCGATGCTGAAGGATCTGCTCCCGCCAATGCCGCTGAGTCGTCGACCTCGAAGATAACCGTTCCCGGCTTGGTCCTGCCTTCTTTTGATCGAATGCGGGTTCTTATTGCAACCACAGACAATTTGCGGTCGGAAATATATCTCGAAGCAAATACAAGCTTTGTTCTGGACCATGGCTGGCGTCAGCTTGCTTTCCCTTTAAGCGCGGTGAAGGGCTTCGACCGTACCAACAAAATCATTAAGTCGATCTCGATTTCAGCCGATCAGGCAACCTCAATCTATGTCGGCGACATGAAGTTCGTGAAGGACGTGACTCCCATTCAGGGTGATATCGCGGATAAGGGGCCGATCAACGTTGGCCTTGGCGGTGAAGTGGACTTCAAGACCTATGGTTACGCTGGTTCTACAATTTTGCGATACGAATGGTGCTTCGATAGCGATAAAGGCTTTGAGCCGGATGCGGAAGGCGGAGAAGTTAGGCACCGCTTCTGGCGGCCAGGCGATTACACCGTGGCCTGCCGGATTTCGGATCGGTATGGACTAAAGAAACCCCTTACGGTCTCGGTTAAGGTCAAAGTTAATCCGTAACCGCTAAACGTTCGGACCGATACGAGTGTCATTGATTTCAATGACATTGTCACTTTTTGAATGTGCTACTAAGCTATTTTGTACGTTCCATTTTGGACGACTTAAATTTCGCTTAACAAATTCGTCTACAATACGTCTATAAGTCCATGACAGGAACTCCTGTCATGGGTTAGGAGAATAAGGCAATCATGATGAAAGTAGCCCTGTGTATGAAGGAGAACCTTTTTCGGGAAGCGATGGAGAAGTTGCTTTCCTCAGAAGGTAGTTACGATGTTGTAGCGTCTGCAGGCAAGGTTTCCACCTGTGTTTCTGCTTCCCGTGTGCACGATGCCCGTGCGATCGTGGTGGTTTGGGATGGCCTAGATGCCGAAGATCTTGAATTCCTAAAGAACATCAAAGAGCAGACAAGCGCCCTGCTTCTTGTCATCGCCGACACGGCGGAAGAAGTAACAAAGGCAGGCGTCTCAGCCGAACGATTTGTGCCCAAGCACGGTACCCACCAGCGACTTTATCGCCAGTTGAATGAACTCGCAACGAAGGAAATGAGGCCGAAAGCAGTTGTACGCGAGCGCGTGTCGCGATATGGCACCGCAGCCAGCCTAACCCCGCGTGAACATGAGATTGCCCTCAAAGTTGCCGAGGGCCTGTCAAATCGAGACATCGCTTACGATTTAGACCTCGCCGAGCAGACCGTTAAGAACCTCGTCAGCGTCATTATGCGTAAGATGGGTTGCACGAACCGAGTTCAGGTTGCGCTGAAGCTATCAAAACCGAAAGGTGATTACGCGAATCAATGAAGTCTCGGGTCATAACCGCTGTCCTGCTACTGGTCGCGGTTATGGCCCTACTTCTCCTTCCGCGCCCTGAGCCCGCCGGCATTGCGATTGCCGCACTTGGCTGCATTTCGCTCGCAGAGCTTGCAGGCATACTCAATGCATCCAAGATCTTGGCCGCCTTTGGCGGCCTTATGCTTTTGGCCCTCGTTGCATGGCCAATTCCTTGGTTGCTGCTCGCCCTGCTGCCACCCCTCTTGTACGGGTTGTTAAAGCAGGATGGGAATCTGCGGTTTGGGCTTCTCCAGGTTTGGATCTGTCTCCCTCTGGCGCTTCTGTATCGTTCTCACTGCCTTGCGTTCGAGCCTGTTGTTACGCTTGCTCGGCCGATATTAGGCATGCTCATCCCGGTTTGGGCGGGCGATACCGCTGCTATATTTGTGGGCAAGGCGTTTGGCAAGCATCTTCTGGCGCCAAAGATATCTCCCAAGAAGACGGTGGAGGGCGCAATCGGCAGCGCCATTGCCTCAATAGCCGTTGCCTTCGCGCTTGCCCCGGTATTGCACTACTTGTCAACGCTTGCCGCCATCTACGGGCTATCGGCCGCAATTCTTGGCCAGTTGGGCGATCTTTTTGAAAGCGCATTGAAGCGCAAGGCAGAGGTCAAAGACAGCGGCTCGATTCTGCCCGGCCATGGCGGAGTGCTCGATCGTATCGATGGCCTCCTATTCGCGATCGTCCCCAGCACCCTGGCCTACCTGTATCTCAGGTGATGGGTAACCTGACACGATGAGCGCGGCGATCGAGGCCCATAACCTTGAAAAGACCTATGTGACCACCAAGCGTGGCGCAGGGCTTGGTGGCGCTGTAAAAAGCATATTCAAGCCAGACCGCATCCAGGTAAAGGCCGTTCAAGGCGTCAGCTTCTCTATCGAGCCTGGCGAACTCGTTGGATTCCTCGGCCCGAATGGAGCGGGAAAGACCACCACCCTTAAGATGCTCAGCGGCATCCTCATCCCAAGCGGCGGCGAAGCAAGGGTGCTTGGGTACAAGCCGTTCGACCGCAACTACGACATGCTTAAGCGTATCTCGCTGGTCATGGGCAATAAGCAGCAGCTTTGGTGGGATTTGCCCGCGCGCGACAGCTACGCAGTGCTCAAAGAACTTTATGAGATCCCGCAGGCGCTGTACAAGCAGCGGCTGGACGAGCTTCTTGAAATCCTGGAGCTGAAGGACAAGGTTGATATCCAGGTCCGCCGCCTCAGCCTTGGCGAGCGAATGAAGTGCGAGTTGGTGGCCGCCTTGCTCCACCGCCCGGAAGTGCTGTTCTTAGATGAGCCGACGCTTGGCCTGGACGTTGTCAGCCAGAAACGCATCCGTGAATTCTTGAGAGGCATCCACCAGGAGGAGGGCACCACGATGATCCTCACCAGCCACTACATGCAGGACGTATCGGAGCTGTGTGATCGGGTGATCATCATCGACAAGGGCATCGTCGTCTTCGACGGCGACCTGAGCGTGCTTGCCTCTCGCTTTGGCGACTCTCGCCTCATTAAGCTCCAGTTCTGCGAAGAGATCGATGAGGCGGATCTGCTCAGAATTGCCCCCAGCGCGAAACTGGATGGGGTTTGCGCCTCTCTTGAGGTGTCCCAAGAAGAGACCGCAACCCTCGCCGCCGCGCTTCTCTCTCAGCTGCCGGTGGCCGACATTTCCATTGAGGAGCCGGACCTCGAAGAGGTCATCCGTCGCCTCTTCACCGGCCATGTTCCACGTGAAACAACCGGCCTGAACTCCTAGCCCCAGGTACAATGCCCTTGCCTTTCATGACAGGAAAGGCGGGGGATTGAATGGAAAACATTACTAACTTAGACACGCGTTATAACGCCTCCGAAGTGGAGGCCGCTTGGTACAGCCGCTGGTGGCAGCATGGTTGCTTCCGCCCGGAACTCGGCTCCAACAAGCCAACTTTCACGATCACGATTCCGCCACCGAACATTACGGGATCGCTGCACATGGGCCACACCCTTTGCTATCCGGTGCAAGACCTTATCGGCCGCTACCGTCGATTGCGTGGGGACAATGTTCTTATCCTGCCCGGACAAGACCACGCAGGCATCGCCACACAAAGCGTTGTTAGCAAACAACTGAAGGCGGAAGGCATCAGCCCAACCCAGCTCGGCCGAGAGAAATTTGTTGAGAAGGTTTGGCAATGGCGAGAAAAGAGCGGCGGCATGATCCTGCACGGCTTTCGCCGCATGGGATGCGGCTTCGATTGGGATCGAGAGCGATTCACTCTCGACGAGCGCTACGTGCGCGCCGTTCTAACAATTTTCATCGACTGGTTCGAGCGCGGCCTGATTTACCGAGGCAAGCGCGTTGTGAACTGGGACCCGGTGCTGCAAACCAGCGTCTCCGACATCGAGACTGAGCGCAAGCAGCATAAAGGCAAGCTTTATTACATCCGGTATCCGTTCGTGGATGGCTCCGGCGAGGTGACGATCGCGACCACAAGGCCGGAAACCATGCTGGCCGACGTTGCAGTTGCCGTCCACCCAAGCGATAAGCGCTACACCGGGCTGATTGGCAAGAACCTGCGCCTGCCGCTCATGAATCGGGAGATCCCGCTGATTGCGGACACTTATCCCGACCCCGAATTCGGCTCCGGCGCGGTGAAAATAACGCCTGCTCACGACCCCAACGACTACGAAGTGGGCGTGCGCCATAAGCTAGAAATGCCCATGATGATGGATGAGCAGGGCAAGGTAACCGCATTCGGCGGCCCCTACGCGGGCTTAGACCGCCACGAAGCCCGCAAGCGGGTTGTGGCCGACCTTGAAGAGCAGGGCTTCCTCATCAAGATTGAGGATCATGAGATTCCCCTCATCGTAAGCGAGCGCAGCGGCGAGGTAATCGAGCCACTCCTTTCCGAGCAGTGGTTTGTGAAGCAAACCGAGCTTGCCAAACCGGCAATTCAGTCGGTGCTAGACGGCAGTATTTCGTTCGTACCCGATCGCTACAACCGGATTTTCCTTGATTGGATGGAGAATATCCGCGATTGGAATATCAGCCGCAAGTTGTGGTGGGGCCATCGCATCCCCATTTACTATGCCGAGGACGGCACGTTCGTGGCTGCCTTAAGCTGGGACGAGGCGGAGAAGAAGGCAGGAAAGAAGATCGTCCGTCAGGACGATGAGGTGCTCGATACCTGGTTCAGCAGCGGCCTTTGGCCGTTCGCAACCCTTGGTTGGCCGGAGCAAACCGAGGACCTTAAGAACCACTACCCGACTTCGGTGCTGGTCACCGACCGCAACATCATCAACTTGTGGGTCGCCCGCATGATCATGATGGGGCTGGACCAGATGAAGGAAATTCCCTTCAGCAAGGTCTTAATTCACCCCACCGTGCTAACCGAAGACGGCCGGCGCATGAGCAAATCGCTCGGCACCGGCGTCGATCCGGAAGGCGTGATCGATCGCGTGGGCGCCGATTCGCTTCGCTACACCCTGCTCAGCCAGGCGGGAAGCAACCAGGACATCCGCTACAGCGAAAAGCGGGTGGACGAGGCGCGCAACTTCTGCAACAAGATTTGGAACGCGGCAAGGTTCCTTCTGATGAACCTGGACGAGGTTCCGAGCGAGCCCGGCCACCTAGAGGATGTTGACAAGTGGATTCTCAGTCGCCTGGCGGCAACTGAAGCGATTGCCCGCAACGCCTACGACGGCTTTGAGATGCAGGATGCCTGCCAAGGGCTCTACCGCTTCTTCTGGTCGGAGCTTTGCGATTGGTACATCGAGGTCAGCAAGCCGCGGCTGAACGATCCGCAGATGAAGAAGACCCCGCAATGGGTGCTTCTAAGGTGCTTCGAGGCATTTCTGACGATGATGCATCCAGTGATGCCCTTCATCACGGAAGAAATCTACGAAAAGCTACCGGTTCAGAAGAAGCCCGATTCCCCATTCATCATGCACGCGGATTGGCCTTCTGACCTGGGCAAATGGCGAAATGAGGCCATCGAACATAAGATTGACCGGGCTCTGGCAATCACGAGGGCGCTGCGCGCCCTTCGGGCTGAGCTTGAAATTCCCGCGATGACCCCCGCCGCGGAGGCTTATTTCGTGGGCGATCTCGCCGGAGTCGAGGATTTAGTCGCCAGCCAGGCATGGATCACCACGCTTAAGGCCGGCAAGCCGACCGCGCGCAGCATTTCTAGCTCGGTTGAAGACATCGAGATCTACTTGCCGTTCGGCGAGGGCATCGATGTCGACAAGATTCTTCAGCGCCTACAGCGCGAGCAAGAGAAGCTGACAAAGGACGCCACCACGCTTGATGCGCGGCTAAACAGCCCCGACTTCATCAGCCGGGCGAAGCCGGAGGTCGTTGAGCGGGACCGCGAACTAAGGGAATCGGTTGCCAAGCAGCTTGAGCAGACTCGAGAGCGGATCAAGCTGTTCAGCTAAGCCTACTTGCCGCGCACATCATAGCCATTCGAGCCGGGGGTCATCACGATGTCCCCTTGCTCGTCGGTGCGTAGAACCGGAACTCTCGCCGCCTCCAGCTTGCGCAGCACCGCGGCATGAGGGTGGCCGTACCGATTATTGCGCCCGCAGGAAATTACGGCGATACGCGGCGCGACCGCCTTCAGCCACTCGTCGCCGGTGGCAGTTCGGCTCCCATGATGTCCGCAGTGCATCACGTCCGCCTTCCAATTGCCATCCTGCAACGCCATCTTCTCCGCGCCCTGGTCGGCATCTCCGGTGACCACCGCCCGACCTGCGCCTTGTTGGACCAGCATAAGCAGCGACCCCTCGTTATCGTTGCGTCCCTCGCGCCAAGGTGGAGCAAACACCCGGAGTTGAGCATTGCCAAAGTCGAAAGAGGACTCATGTGGCAGCCAAGTAACGCTTTCGGAAGGGATATTGGCCGAGCGAAGCTGGTCCTGCAGCTTCTTGTAGCTTCGAAATTGGTCGGAAATCGCCACTTTGGCATCCGGGAAGTGTGAGTGCAGGGCGCTTAAGCCGCCGGTATGATCCAAATCGGGATGGGTCAGGACGATGAGGCTAACCGCCTGAACGCCATACCGACGCAGCGCGGGCACAACGTAACGCTCGCCGGCATCCGTGAACTCGTCCTTAGGGCCGACATCGATGAGGACCGCGCTGGCGCCTTCCTTGATCGCCGTGCAATCCCCTTGGCCAACGGAAATGAAGATCAGCTCCTCATCGGCGCCGCTTCCCGGATTCCAAAGCCCGACCCCCGCGCCAATGCCAACCGCGGCGAGAAGGGCAACTGCTTGCTTATGCAGGACGCGCATGCGGCCTCCAGGTTAGAAGCAAACAAAGATAGAAGGCAATCGGCAGGGCGGGATGGAACGCGGGCAAACCGGAAACCACCATCCCCGGCAGGCCGCCGAGCGCGCCGAGCAGATTGTGAAGGCCAATAAAGATGGGCTCAAATAGCTTGGCGGGCAGCGAAAACAGGCTGAGAAGCGCGGCGATCGAAAGAAACGGGGCCAAAAAGACGATGCCTGCTGAAATAACCGCCTGAAACAGCGGGACTTGCCCGAACCAGAAGATATAGAGGGGCGCTATGGCTAAATACACTATTCCTGAGCCCGCCAGCATCCTTGGCAAGCCGTGGAAGCGCGAAAGTCGCGACGCATACAGGCCGAGCGCGGTTAGCGCCGCCGCGCTGGATTGAAACGAGAATGTGAACGCCCAATCCGGACGATAAATCAAGCAAATGATGCCGCTGAGCGCGAACGCGGACATTAGGTCGGGAACGCGGCCGATCGATGGCCCGAAGCCGAGGATCATGAACATCAATCCCGCCCGAAGCGCCGTCACCTGGAATCCCGTCATTGCCCAATAGCCGAATAGCAGCACCCCTGCAAACGCGAGCTGAGCCTTCCAAGGAATAGGAAGCAGCCGAGCAAGCAGCATCGCGCAGTACCCCACCAAATACACGTGCAGGCTCCCTGCGGTTAGGCGGTTGAAAGGACCCGAGCCTTCTTCGCGCGGCAGAGTCTGAGGAGAGCGAAGCACAAGAGCCTCCGCCATCTCATTGGCGGGTGGCGCCAAGTTGCGATTCCACTGCTCTTCCATCCAACCGGGCACATCGGCCGCCCACCTTAGCTGAATGCTTGAATCCGGAACAGGCCGCACCGAAGAAGGATGCCGGATGGTGCCGCCATACTGGCTAGGCTCATCGGTGTCGCGCGAAAGAATCCCTTCAACCGCCACTTTATCCCCAATCTGTGGGGAATAATCGCCCTCAATAGCGACCTTAATCCACCCTCCATCGGATCGCAGCGAAACAATCTTCGCAAGATTTGGCGCGCGTTGGGTCACGGCCATCACCATGCCAAGCACCTCGACCCGCTTCGATTTCTCCGCCGGCGGATGAGGGCCGATCCAGAGCCCCAATAATCCAAACAGCAAAGCGAAAAGAACCCGCTTATCGAAGACAAAGAGCGCCAACGCAACCAGCCACAGCGCCGACCACGGGTGATACCAGAGCGTTGAGCCCACCGCCATGGCCGCAAAAGCGGAAACCAAAGGCCGCGCCCGCAGCCAGTCTCTCATTGCTTCTTGAGCCGGCGCTCCGCGAGTTCTTGAATAGATTTGCCCTTCAAAGTTGCACGGTACGCAAGCCGAATCGCCTCGCCCTTGTCTTCTTCATGGGGCTCCTCGCCACGCTTTTGCTTGACTTCAAATCGCAGGTCCGTGAACAAGTCTTTCTCTTGCGCCGCGGAGTTTAGGCGCTCGATCAGATCAAGTTTTCTTAATCGAAGTTCTTGAGACCAAGCCGAGCCGGCAACGGAGATCCAAAGCACGCCTTGGTCATATCGGCTGGGCTGGGCTTTCTCGGCGATGAAATCGCCAACGATCGAAGGCCAATTGCGGAGGCAAGCTCCCGCTCGGGCGGCGCGAAGCACCTCAGTGCGATCAATCGCCTTATCCAGCAGTTTGCCCGCGTGCCGCATGATCCGTATTCTACTAATTTCGGCGTACTAGCTTGCCCGCTTCCACTTCAAACGCCACCGCGACTTTCCCTATCGCGTCCCCCACGGCTTCAAGTTCAGTGCAAGTCAGCAGGGCCTGCGATGCCCGCCGTGAAACCGCTTCCGAAAGCAGCTTGCGACGAGTTGCGTCCAGATCGCTCAGCATGTCGTCCAGCAGAAGAATAGGCGGATCGCCAAGCACGTTGGAAGCGACTTCCATGGAACCTATTTGGTAGGCAATCAGCGTCGTTCTCTGCTGCCCCTGCGAGCCAAACAGCCGCACTTCTTTGCCATCGATCAAAAGCACCACGTCGTCTCGATGCGGCCCCACCGAGGTCCCTCCCCGCGCAAGATCGGCCCGCCGCGCCCCCTCCAGTGCCCGCAGGAGCTCCTCTGCGCTTGTGGAGGCGTCGCAAGGCGCATAGTTCATCGAAAGGTGCTCGTTACGGCCAATTTCTTCATGAGCTGCCGCCGCAATCGGCTGCAGGTCCTTCAAATACTGGAGCCGTGCATTCCTCAGCGAAGAACCGTGCTGGGCGATTTCAATCTCCCAAGGCTCCATTTCGGCGGCCGAAGGCATGTAATCGCGCTCTTTCAGAAGGGCGTTGCGCTGCTCAACCGCCCGCTTGTAGATCGTCAAATCGCGCAAATAGCTTGGATATAGCGCGCTTAGCGCCAGATCCAGTGCTAAACGCCGGTCAGCGGGTTCGCCGCGAACGAACGCCAAGTCCTCGGTAGTGATACAAACCGAAGGCAAGCGGCCAAGCAAATCCGCCGCCCTTGGGAGGTGGTTTCGATTCAATGCCGCTCGCTTGCGGCCGCTCAAAGGAACCGAAATCGAAATATGCGCGCCGTCAAGGAGCTCTCCTTCCACGAATGCAAATTCAGCGCCTGATCGAACGACCTCATGATCCTTTTTCCCCCGCAGAATCCGCGTTGTGGAAAGCAAGGCGATCGACTCAAGCAGATTCGTCTTGCCCTGGGCATTTCGCCCATAAAACACGTTGAAGCCAGGCGCCAATTCAAGGTCCAGATGCTCGTAGTTCCGATAGTTCTCCAGCCGCAGGTGGCTCAGTCCAAAGCCCATGCGCTATCCACACCCGGAATTTAAAAAGATAGAGAGATAGAGATCAAGACTACTATTATTCTTAGGGGCAGTCTCCACTGTGGATAACTTCAATCGAGCCTGAGAAAGCTTAACAAATCCTAAGGTATTTGAATCTACGAAGTGAAGATCAGGTGTTAACTTGGGTGTGGAAAACCATGTGGATAAACCACCGTTATGTAGAAGTTTTTGGCAGTGTCTTTTCAACACTGTTTGGCCCTTCGGGATATCCACAATCCATTCACACTCATCTCACAACAACCCGTGGATACGCCCATATTTCATTACCGTAGCTTCCAGCATGAAGATCGGATGGATGCCGGCGGGCTGGGGAACGCCGCGCTTGCGCGCAATCGGCAAATAGACCTCATTGATCATCTTCTGCTGAACCGCCGCAGGCAGCTCGTAGAACCGATCCGCAAGCTGCTTCAGCGCCACGTATTCGTCGTTCGTCATGCCTCGCAGTTCGCCGACCTGGTCCTCCATTGCGTGAATTCCTGCCTGATGCGGCGCCACCGCCATGATGTTGGAAGGCTGCCTGACTGAGACCACGACCGTGCCCGCGATGATATCGCCAAGTCTCTGGCAGCGAGGATTGAGAAATGTGGTGACATAGCCTGCCGCGTAGAATCCGGGAAGGAAGTCTGCCATGCGCATGAGGTTTCGCCCGACCGCCGCGCCTCCGGTGAGCGGTGTCCCGTCCGCCATTCGTGTCCGGATTCTCAGGGCGAGCTTGCCGATCGTCTTGCCGTTCCACAGCCACTCAAGCAGGATGAAATATAGGAATGGGAACGCGACGAGGACCGGCATTAAGGGAACGATCGTGTTCGTAAAGGCCGCGAGCATGATGAGCGCGGTGAGAATTGCGTAGATAATCACCGCATCGATGAGCTGGGCGGCGATGCGGGACCCAAGAGAAGCTAACGGAAGGCTGAGAAGCGCCTTTTCAGGGCTCAATAGGTACAGCTCTTGCGCCACCCTTTGATCCTACCACCGAGACAATTCTTCGTAGGTGATCTCGCCTACCGAATTGAACACCCGGTCCGCCCCGCTGAGGTCTAACTGCTTGGTAAGGCTGTTCGGCACCGCGAAGCATCTGAGTCCGGCGGCCTTCGCCGCCGCGATGCCCTTGGGAGAGTCTTCGATCGCAACCGCTTGCGGTCCAAACTGCCGTTTTGCCGCCAAATATAGGTCAGGCGCAGGCTTGGTCGGCAGACTTTCGCTGCGGCAAATCAGCGCTTGGAAATAATCGACAAGTCCCAGGCGAGAAAGGTGCCCAAAAACCCACGGATGGCGGGAGCTGGATACCACAGCAAGCGGCACAAACCTCGCTCTTAGCTCCTGCAACAGCTCTTGAACCCCCGGCATAACCGGCTGCTGCTCAATCATCGCATGACGCTTTATGCGGTTCGCCTCTTCAAGCTCAGCATGGTTAATGGGCCGGCCCAACATTCTTTCTAGGTGGGTGAGCGGGAGTCGGCCGATCTCGGTGCCCGCCTCGCCAATCATCCTCTGCCAGATCTCGTCGGGGAATTCAAGGCCGTGGTCCGCGTAAAGATGCTGCCAGGCGATGACTTCCGGCGTTTCCGTATCGAGAATTAGGCCGTCGAAGTCGAAAAAGACTGCGTCCAGACTCACTCGTCTTCCATCAAGTATTCGGCAAGCAGAAGAGCCGTGTCGCGGAGCGCTTCGGTGTGCGTTCGCTCGTAGCCGTGGCTGGTATCGACTCCGGGGCCGATTAGGGCGACCTGGGCGGTGCCGCCCGCTCGCCAGTAGGCGGAGCCATCTGAGCCGTAGCGCGGGTAGATGTCCGTTCGCAGATCAATGCCTCGGTGATCAGCGATCGCGCGCAGGCGGTCGGTGAGCGCTTTACTGTATGGCCCAGAGCTATCCTTTGTGCAGATTGAGCAGTGGTGCTCGTCGCCATTCTGGCCAACGCCCACGCAGGCCATGTCGAGGATGAGAAATTCGTCCAAGTCAGGCGGCATGGAGTCCGCGCCGCCGTGCCCGACCTCCTCATAGTTGCTGATGAGCAGGTAAGTGTCGTCTGCAGGCGCGACGCCTGCATCTTTCAGCGCCTTGAAGCTGGCCAGCGCGATGGCAACGCACGCCTTGTCATCCAGGAAGCGGGAGCGAACGAAGCCGCTTTCGCTTACTTCCACCCTCGGGTCGAAGTAGACGAAGTCGCCGACCTCGATTCCCAGCAGCCGAGTTTCCTCACGAGAGCGCGTACGCTCGTCAATTCTAATTTCCAGGCTCTGGTCGTCGCGCTGGGTTCTAATGCCTTCTGGATTCACGTGGACCGCGCCGTTTGTCAGGACGATCGAGCCCCTAATCTGCCTTCCGCCTGAGGTTGCAATCGTGACTCCCTCGCTTTCCACCGTCGGCCACATCACGCCGTTGAGGGCGGTCATTCTCAGCCTGCCGCTCGGCTTGATTTCCGCGACCATCGCGCCAAGGGTGTCGACGTGGGCGGAGACGCCGCGCTTGCGGGTGCTGCGGATGCCGTCGATCTTGGCAAGCAGCGCGCCTTTCTTCGTGCGCTGCGCGGTGATCCCCATGGCCTCCAGCTCTTGCTGCACGAACGAGATCGCCCATTCGGTATCGCCGGTCGGGCTTGGCGTGTTCAGCAGGTCCTGCAGGGTTTGGACGAGATAGTGAGTATCGATTTCGAATCTGGCCATAGTGGGTTTGCGAGTGAAAGGATACTCCAACGGGTGTTTACAGGCGCAAAGATGCTCGGATCACCAATTAATGAATTAATATAGAGATTACAGGCGTTATGAGTCGAAAACCACGCGGGGATGAGCTTAGAGAGGATGAGGCCAAGCAGGTGCTCATTTCGGCTGAGCTTCATCGGAGGCTCTATAATGCCGCCTGGTGGGAAGAGCGCAGTTTGCCAGACCTAATTGAGTTCATTACGGGAAACTGGCTGGATCAGCGAGAAAGGGAACGGGGAAAGAAGTATTCGAAAGCTCGGGGCAAGCATGGACCAGGACCCGAGAGCTACCAATCCGATAATTAATTCATGGATTCCGCGCGGCTTTTTCAAAGTGTGAACGTCTAGAGCTATAAAGGCGTCAAAGAAAAGCCGAGCAAATCAGTTGGGGCCGTGGCTAGACCATGGCATATCCGGGGAGAACCGGGGTTCTGCTTAGGAACGGCCCCAAATCGGCTCGCTCGAACCCATATAAGAATGGGATGGGAGCGGGTTTGTTGTCCATAAAGACGCATCGTAGTGAGGATGTGATCCAATTATTTGGCCGCAAAGCAGCTCTTTGCGTGATCCGCCACCGTTGCCTTCACCAGATACAGTTCCGCGGTAAGCTAAGTCTTCAGATTAGCAAGTTTTGCTGACTGAGTTTGTGGCCCGGGGAGTAGGCACTCGTTGTTCAAGCGGAGCGCTTCCAAACTCCTCCGGGCTTTCGTTTTATGGGCATGACTCTTGCCCTCAGCGACATTGTAGCATGCATTACAGTGATAACGCTTGATTATGCGAAATTCTGCACAAATATTCTTAATTATGCTGATAATGCGGCTATAATGTTGGCATGAGTCGAGATAATCAAGCGCCCAATCAGCAGTCATTCGATCAAGCAGCTTTAGAATTGGATGGGCTAAAGCCAGGATTCGCAAGAGTCAGAGCTATCAGTAACTTTGGCTATGATGCTAAGTCAATTCCCCCCGGAGCTATCATCGATGTGGACCTGGACACGCTAAATCTCGAGTCATTCGTGGAGGCCGGGTTATTCGAAGTCATTGCGTCCCGCCCTCGTGAAATTGAAAAGAAGAGGGATAGGTCAACTATCGAGTTTCCGTACGGTGATCTAGATGACGCGATTGCTGTGGCAAAAGCGGTCGCGGAGCATGGCGGCGGATGCAGTCCAGACCAACTCGCTCAAATGCTCGGCCATGAAAATGTACGGAGCGGAGCTTTTGTCCAGAAGATAGGAACTGCGCGCATCTTTAGAGTGATCGTAAGGAATGGAACGACGTTGGAGCTTACTGAGCTTGGGTGGGCCATCTTACAGCCAGACTTTTCTCCTCAGGCTAAGGTAGATGCATTCCTAAGCGTTCCACTTTACCGCCGCATCTTTGACAACTACAGGGGAAATCTCCTTCCTTCGGACGCCGCGTTAGAGGGGTTCTTAGTCAGCGTTGGCGTGGTTGCCACCCAGGCTGGTCGGGTACGACAGGCCTTTCAGCGATCAGCGCAACAGGCAGGATTCTTTGCCGGTGCAAACAGATCTAGGTTAATCATCCCAATCGGATGCACCGAAGATGGATCTTCCCAATATTTCGAAGCCCGGCGGCCTGTCGCGCAAGACGGTCCCTCCAGGCAGGCGAGTGGATTGATTGACATGCCAAACCTTCCACCAGCCATTGCTGGAATTCTAACGACATTGCCTTTAGCTGAGGGCGAAACTTGGACAAACACCGAGTTGGAAGAGTGGCTGGCGATGTTTGGTGGGGTCCTGAGAGTGGCGTTTAAGGCTAAGCTAAAGTAGGCTGCGCACCTAAAAGCGGATCATCCCCAAAACATACAGTTGGTTCTGGCCGTCGTTAGGCTTCTTCCTGCCCCCATTCGAGATGTGCAGCAGCCGAATGCCTAGCATCGCCTCATGCTTGCCCATCGGATAAAAATAGCCCGAGCCCAGCATCGGGGTCGTATTCATATTCAGATTCAAATCGTGGCTGGTCTGGCTAACATACTGCGCCCCAAAACCAATATCGAAATAGAAGCCGTGATCCTTCTCAACCGGCGTGCGATACCGCGCGATCGCCAGTGCTCCCACCGCAAAATCGAAGGTCGAGGAGTTCGTATCCACGCCGCTGCTGTGGGTGAAGTCGCCATAAACCTCGTAAACCATCTGTGCGGGTATTCCATGGAAGCTCAAGCGCCTATCCGGACGGCCGTAGCCGTAAAGAAAGCCGATACCGGTGCGAATCTCCTCCGTGCCGAGCACTTTCAGCGAGCGGCCCGCGAAAAGCCCGAAGTAGGTGCTTTGGTCGCGCACATCCATTAAGTGCTGCGCCTGAGCGGCAAAAGCGGACGAAGCAAGGGCGAGGATAAGGGTAGGTTTGAGTGCGTTCACGTTCATTTCAGGTTGATCAGGTAGTCTGACACAAGCCCATGAGATCGAAATTGCCTGTTGTCGTTATCGTGGGACGGCCCAACGTGGGCAAGAGCACCTTCTTCAATCGCCTTGTGCGCCGCCGAGTGGCGGTTGTTGAGGATCAGCCCGGCATTACACGGGACCGTCTTTACGCCGAGACCGAATGGCGCGGCAAGCGCTTTACCGTCGTTGATACCGGCGGAATCGTCTTCCAGGAAACCGACCCCCTTGCCGAGCAAATCCGCGTGCAAGCTAACGTCGCCGTTGAAGAAGCCGACGTGGTGCTGTTCCTTACCGAGGCCACCGCGGGCGTTCATCCTGACGACAAAGACCTTGCCAAGCAGCTTCGCGGAATCAAGAAACCGATTTATGTGGTGGTCAACAAGGCAGATAACCCGAACCGCGATCTGGATGCAACGGAGTTTTATTCCCTAGGCATTGGGGAAATATTCCCCATAAGTAGCCTTCATGGACGGGGTGTTGCTGGCCTTCTCGATAAGGTCGTGGAGCATCTTCCGGACGTCACCACCGAGGCGGGCAAGGATGAAATCCGCATCGCCATCATCGGCCGTCCGAACGTGGGCAAATCCTCTTTGGTCAACGCCTTCACCGGCGAGCAGCGCATGATCGTCAGCGACATCGCGGGCACTACGCGCGATGCCATCGACACGGCCTTAGATTATTGCGGCGAGCGCATTCGCTTGGTGGATACCGCTGGCATTCGGCGGCGAGGCAAGATTCAAGGCACGATCGAGTACTACATGGTCGACCGCGCCACCAAAGCGATCGAGCGCGCCGACTGCGCCATCGTGGTGATCGATGGCTCCGAAGCGCTCACCGATGGCGATAAGCGCATTGCAAAGATCGCCGTTGATTCCGGCAAGGGGATGGTGCTTGCGGTAAACAAGTGGGATACGAAGGAGCCGCCGGACGGCCATCCGCGAGAAAAGAGCCTGCTTAAGCGCGATTTCGTGCGGATCATCCGGGATCAGACCCCGGAGTTCGCATACGCCGAAGTGGTTTTCACCAGCGCGAAGGAAAGCGCGGGGCTGGAGCCCGTTCTTGATGCCGCAATTCAGGCGGTTGAGAACTACAATTTCCGCATCAGCACCGGCCAGCTGAACCGCATTGTGCAAGACGCCGTGTTCGAGCGCCCCTACACCACTCGGGGCCGCCCGCTGAAGATCTACTACGCAACCCAGGTCAGCACGCGCCCGCCAACCATCGCGGTGTTCTGCAACGACCCCGACCTGATGCACTTTTCCTACCAGCGCTACTTGATGAACAAGATTCGCGCCGTCTATCCGATGCCCGGCACACCGGTTCGGCTGATCCTGAAGAGCAGCCACAGCAAAGAAGACAAATAAAAGTAGAAATATAGTAGACAACTAGTAGACATATACGCGAAATATGCAGACATAATATGATATGTCTGCGCAGCCGATCCTTATTGATCTGGAGCCAAGCTGGAATCGCCGCCTTGGTCCGGCATTCATTTCAGAGGTCCCCAACGCCAAGGCGCTGAAGAAGGGCGTCGGCATGCTGAAGGATTTCGACTTCACGCTCAACCCCTACATCGGGTGCGCGTTTGGATGCAGCTATTGCTATGCGGCGGCGTTCGTGGCAGATGAAGAGAAGCGCGAGGACTGGGGCAAATGGGTAGAGGTCAAGACTTCGGCAGCCCATGAGCTGAGGAAGACCGACCTTCGCAATAAGCGCGTCTACATGAGCTCGGCGACCGACCCCTACCAGCCGGTTGAGGCGCATACAATGCTCACCCGCTCGCTGCTAGAGGCGATGCTGGAGCCGTTCCGCCAACCGATGCTAACGGTGCAAACCCGCAGCCCGCTTGTTACCCGCGATATCGACCTGCTGAAGCGCTTCGATTGGGTTCAGGTAAACATGAGCGTCACCACCGATTGCGACGACATCCGCCGCGCTTTCGAGCCCTCCTGCCCGAGCATTGAGCGCAGGCTTGAAGCGGTGCAGGAACTGAAGGATGCGGGAATCCGCACGCAGATCTGCCTCGCTCCCTTGTTGCCACTGCGGGACGCCACTGGGTTTGGCAAACGGCTGCGCGAGCTGGCGGCAGATCGCTATGTTGTGGGCGCTTTTCACGACACGGACCGCAAGTTTGCCGCCTCAACCCGCGATGCCGGTCTGAGAACCGCGCGGGAGTGGAATTGGGATTACCGAAGCTACCGAGTGGCGGTTTCCCTGCTTCGCAAGGAGTTGTCGCACCTCTCAGAATGGTCGTGAACTGTACTGTAACGGCAAGCGATTGAAGCCGTTGGATTGGTAACATGAACCTAATCGCAGGCCCGACCATGAGAGTTCCTTTCTATAACATCAAAGCGCAATACGAAGAATTGTCCAGCCAGCTTGACCAGGTGGTTCACGAGGTCATTTCCGGCGGCGCGTACGTGATGGGCCCCCATCACAAGAAGTTTGAAGAGGAGATGGCGAAGTATCAAGGTGTGAAGCACGCCATCGCCGTGAACTCGGGCACCGATGCCCTTCGCATTTCCTACGATGCGGCCGGTTTCGGCCCTGGCGATGAGGTCATCACCACCGCCTTTACGTTCGTTGCAAGCGTTGAGACCATCGTCCAGACCGGCGCGACTCCGGTGTTTGTCGATATTGATGAGACCACGTTCCAGATGGACCCTGCGAAGCTGGAAGCCGCGATCACACCGCGTACGCGCGGCATCGTGCCGATCCACCTCTTTGGCCAGATGTGCGATATGGAGCGCATCATGGCGATTGCCGCCAAGCACAACCTTGTGGTGGTGGAAGACGCCGCCCAGGCCATCGGCGCCACCCGTAACGGCAAGTACGCGGGTTCCTACGGAGTCGCGGCGGGCCTTAGCTTCTATGTAACCAAGAATTTGGGCGCAGCCGGCGATGGCGGCATGATCATCACGAATTCCGATGAGATCGCCGAGAAATGCCGCTCGATCCGCGTTCACGGCATGGGTCGGGAGCGCTACTACTACGATTATTTGGGCTACACCTCCCGCCTGGATGAAATTCAGGCCGCCATCATGGCGGTTAAGCTGACGAAACTGAACGAATGGAATCAGCGCCGCGCGAAGCTTGCGGCGGTCTATCAGGACCTGCTGCGCGAGGCCGATGTGGTAACCCCCCAGCTCCTGGAAGGCAATACCACGACGTGGCATCAGTACACCATCCGCACCTCGCGCCGCGATGAGCTACAGGCACACCTGAAGGAGTCGGGCATCGACTCGATGATCTACTACCCGGTGCCGATCCACTACCATGAGCCGTACAAGCGCTTTGCGAAGGGCCAGGGCAGCCTGCCGGTCACCGAGAAGGTGAGCCTGGAGTGCCTCAGCCTGCCGATTCATCAGCACCTTACTGTGGAAGAGGTCACCTACGTGGCAAACATGGTGAAGGCACTGCTGCCGAAATCGGCTGCTGCCGCTCGGTAAAGAACTCCATCAAAAACGAAACAGAGCCGCCCGGCTGACGCCGGACGGCTCTAGTTGCGTCTCTTACTTCTTCAGCCGCTTCTCGTACTTGCGATACAGCTCGGTGAACTTGCTCTTCAGCGTGATCGGCTTACCGCCGATGAACTCGTACCGAACGTGGGTAGTGGTCTCAAGCGGATCGCCGTCGGTCACCACGATGTTCGCCACCTTGCCCGGAGTCAGGCTGCCAACCCGGTCGCTGATTCCCAGAATCTCCGCGTTGCTCAGCGTCAAAGCCCGCATTGCGTCGTCGTGGGAAAGGCCGCGAGCGCAGTACATGCCCGTGCGGTTCGCCAGATCATGAATCTGTTCGGAAGAGCCCGAAGCGACTCCAATCTTAACCCCTGCCGCGCGAAGCAACGCCGCGTTGCTGAAAGGAGCGTCGTACGGATCGCCCTCAGATGCGCCGGTTGCCGATGGGCACGAGAACGCCGGAGGGTTCAGGATTACCGGCACCCCGGCATCTGCCAAGTCCTTCGCTACGCGCCAGGCCTGACTGCCGCCGTAGATCGCAATCTTCAGATTCAGCTTTTTGCCAAACGCAAGCGCCGATTTGATTTCAGAGGCGGCATTGGCTATCAGCATCACGGTTTTCTCGCCGTTCACGTAGGGAATCAGCGCCTCCCACTTGGTAGATAGCGGCGTGCCTTCAGGGTCTACCTTCCGCGCCTCGGCGTACGCCTTGGCTTGGGCGAAGTACTCCTCAATCTCCTTGCGCCTATCCACAACTTCCGCATCCGCCTTCTCAATCTGATCCAGCGGCAAGAAGAACCGCGCGAACCCAGAGATCTTCCCCGGCCACTGGATTACCAAATCTTCATGGTCGTTCACCGTCAGTTGCTCGCGGGTGTATCCGGCAAGATCGATGATGCCGCTGGTGCCACTGAACACCCCGCCGCCAGGTCCAACATGCGCGGTGGTGATGCCGGAGCATCGGGCGATGGGAATGCGCGTGGTTTCCGGATTGATCGCATGCACCGCAAGCAGATCTGGGTTGAACGGAGAGCGCTCGCTGTTGTCCTGCGTAGCCGAGACCTCGCCAAGTTCCGAAAGGCCAAGGTCGCTGCCGCCGTCAATGAATCCAGGATAGACGTGCATGCCCTTTGCGTTCAGCACCACCGCGCCGGACGGCACTGAAACGTTCGCGCCGACGGCGACAATCTTGTTTCCGCGAACCACCACTCGGCCGTTCGGAATCTCAGGCCCGTCGATCGGGTGGACGGTTGCCCCTTCAATCACGTAGGTGTCAGACCAAGCGAGCGGAGCTGCTTCGTCCTCAACCTGCTGGGTGGTGTGGACCTCGTCACGGGTCGTGCTCTGCGCATCAAGGCCAAAGCGATCCTTGCGCTGGAACATCACCTCGCCATCCACCAGCGTCGTCTCGCAGCGCGAGTAAACGCCGAGCGGGTTGCCTTTCCAGATGGCGATGTCCGCGTCCTTGCCTTCATCCAGCGATCCCACGCGATCTCCAATCCCGATCATGCGGGCTGGGTTAAGGGTGACGGTCTTCAACGCGTCATCTTCGGATATCCCGTAGCGCATCGCCTTGCCTGCATCTTGCTGCAAAGGCGCAAGCCCGGTGAAGGAGTCAGTATTAACGGCGGTTTCCACCCCCGCCCGAATGCAGAGGGAGGTGGCAAGCGGAATTGCGTCATAGACCTCAATCTTATATGCCCATGCGGAGGCAAACATCGAAACCGGAATGTGCATTTCGGCAAGTTCGGGCGCGATCTTATAGCTCTCGAGCGCGTGTTGCAGGGTTAGGCGGAAGCCGAACTCCTTGCTTAACCTGGCCATCATCAGCATTTCGTCTTGCCGATAGCTATGGCACTGAACCCAAATTCGCCCGCGAAGGATATCGGCGAGGGTCTCTAGCCGCAGGTCCTTGCGTGGCGCGGGGCCATTTGGATGGCTCTTGTAGTCGTCCCAAAGCTTCATGTAAGCCTTGGCATCCGCGAATGCGCGGCGATAGATCGACTCCACACCCATTCGGGTGACCGGGTAGCGGCCGGAGGAATCCCTATCCGGTCGCTTTGGGTTCTCGCCGAGGGCAAACTTCAACATGCGCGGCGCGTTGGGGAAGATCATGTCTTCCACCGTTCCATGCCACTTCTGCTTGGTCACCACACTCTGCCCGCCGATCGCATTTCCGCTTCCGTGAAGGGTTAGCGCGCTGGTAACGCCGTTGGCGAGGTGATAAAAGAGTCCGTCCTGCTGGGGGTCGATCACGTCGGTCATCTGGACCTCGGCAGTCACGGAATCGGTCCCTTCGTTGACCTCGGTGATTCCACGGTGGGAGTGGCTGTCCACGATTCCCGGCGTAACGATCATGCCGCTGGCGTCGATGACCGCGAAGCCGGCAGGCGCAGCAAGATCGCGCCCGATCTTGGCAATCTTGCCGTTCTTCACCAGGATGTCGGTATCCGCGAGCGTGCCGTGGGTGACCGTCATCAGCTTGCCATGCTTGATCAGGCAGTTTCCTCCAGTCTTTAGAGCAGGAATGCGATCGTTTTCGAATTCAAATACCGCTTGCTGCGGCAGCGCCTGAGCGGCAACTGCCGCCAAGGCAATGATGGGAAGGGTGCGTGATAAATTCATTGGCTTACTCCTCGTCAAAATCAAACTGAAGCGGCGCCCCTAGCCGCTTCTTCTTCGGGTCGAGCTTGATGCCGTCGATGTACACGAAGGCGGCGCTGGACTTGTCGTCAAATAGGCTCCCGTTCCAAACCGTGAGATTTGCAATCGCGCCCGCCTCAATGCGCCCTAGCCCCTTCAGCTTAAGAAGGCTGGCAGCGTTCGTGGTGAGGCCGGCAATCGCGTCCTCCTGGCTCAGGCCCTCCTTCACCGCTCGGCGAAGGTTCTTGAAGAACTCATCGGTCCCCGGGACGCCATCGGCCGAGAAGGCGAACGGAATACCCTGCTTGGCGAGCACAGAGGGGTTGCGGACAAGGTCGACGAAATTGCGTTCGGCGTCTTGCTTGATTGGCAGCGGATCCTCGTCCGGGTTTTCCGGAACCGGCGCTGCCTCAGCAGGCTTTGCAGCCCCGCCCGGCGGCTGAACGGCGGTCGGAATCGGCTCCTTGCCGAATGCAAGCTTCAGAATCACCGAAGCGCCCTTCAGGATGCCCGGGTTCTTGTAGCCTTGCCCAGCGTCAACTAGCAACGCAGGAGCGCCGAGCTCCTTTGCAAGCCGTATGGTGTGCTGGATATTCGAGATATCCCCAGCACTGAACACCAGCGGCATTCCCTGGCTGATGCTGTTAGCTAGAGAGCCGATGAAGGGGTCTTGGGCTGGGCGCTCGCCCGAATCGGCTTGCGATGCTTCCGCCATCCAGTTCGAATCTAGAAGAGCTTGCCGAAGGCCTGCGTAGCGGCCGAGCGCGGTACCCGGGTATTCGCCGCCATAGCGGCTGCCCGGGCCAAAGATATCCGCAAACAGGGCCGTTCGGTCCTGTAGCAGCGCCGAAGCGCCGGCCTTGCCCGAGGTGTTGAATACGGCGGCGGGTCCATTGATAAAGCTTCCCGATGGCGCTACCAGCGCGGCGGTAAAACCGCCTGCGCGAAGGTTCTTCCACTGATCGTTATCGGGGTCATAAAGTTGAGCTGCGCCGAGGCCGGTCTGTTCGGGATAGGCCACGCGCATCTGCGTCACTACGTCCTCGCTTATCGAGGGCACGTCTGTATGGCGCGGCAGTTTTACCGACCCAAGCCCCTTCGTGGTGAAGGCGTCGATGAATCCGGCATAGACGGTGAGCCCCTTGCCGTCGGTCACAATTGCGCCCGGCGGGACAACCACGCTTTCTCCAACCGCGATAATCCTTCCGCCGCGCATGAGCACGGAACCCTTCTCGATCACTTGGGTTGGGCTGACTTGAATGCGCGCTCCCACGATTGCTGTCGTCGTAAGGCTCGGGCGCAAGCTTTGGGCCTGGCTTAACGAAACCAGGGCTAGCCCAAGAATGGCAAGACTCTTCATCTCGCTTTGTTACCCTAGCTGGACAACTTGCAAATGGGACCTTTTTGGGCGAGCGCAGTGGGCTAAAATGGCGCTGACAAAAGCGTGAAAGCCTTCCTGCAATCCATAGTCCCCACCAAGTGGTTTTGGCTGGCGCTCGCGCTGGGCATTCCGCTTGCGATGCTGGCCGAAGCGTCGGGCAGGCCGTTTCTCATCTACCTCTACAACTTCTTGGTTCTTGCTTTCGGGCTGGCGGATGCCGCGCTTACGCCATCGCCCGAGGTTCTTAGGTTCGAGCGCGAGATGGATCCCGTTCTCTCTGTTCGGCAGCAGAACAAGATACTTGCGCGGTTAACCAACGATGGCAACGAGCCGATCAAGCTTCGAATTCGCGACGAACTGCCCGCGCTGAGCTTGCAGGAAACCGCCGAGCGGACGGTTACAATCCAGCCGGGCAAGACGGAAGAAATAACTTCGACCCTCACGCCGCTGGAGCGCGGCGCCGACTTCTTCCGAGGCGTATTTGTGCGTATCAGCGGCCCGTTGGGACTGGTGGAGATCAGCGCGACCATTCACCCGGCAGAGCCGGTGCGCGTGTATCCGAACGTTCTTGCCCTGCGCAAGTTTGATTTCTTGAACCAGAAGGGACGCCTGAACACGATGGGCATCCGCCGCTCCCGGCAACGCGGCTTGGGAAGCGAGTTTGAGTCGCTAAAGGAGTACACGCCGGGGAATGACTTCCGCAAGATCGACTGGAAGGCGTCGGGCCGGCGCGGCAAGCTGATCGTGCGCGAGTATGAGGCGGAGAAGAACCAGTCCGTGATGCTCCTTGTTGATGCCGGAAGGGCGATGCTGGCCGAAGTTGATGGCGTCCGCAAGATCGACCGGGTTCTGGATTCAATTCTGCTCATCGCCAACGCAGTGGCGATGTCGGGCGACTCGGTGGGCTTGATGGTTTACGCCGATACCGTCATCCGCTACATTCCGCCCAAGCGGGGCCGAGCTCAGGTGGGAATCATTATCGAGGCGATTCATGATCTCCTCGCTGAGCCGATCGCCACCGATCATGCGCGCGCCTCTGCCTACCTTGCCACCCGCTGGAAGCGTCGGTCCTTGGTCATCGCCTTTACCGACCTTGAGGACAAAGCAGATGCCGAAGAATGGGTGCGCTGCTTTTCTTCCATCGCCAAGCGGCACTTGATGATTCTTGGCCGGGTAAGCGATCCAAAACTGCATGAGCTTTACGACCTTCCGCCTGGAAAGGTGGCAACCATGTATAGCCGCGCCGCCGTAGCCCTAGTGATGGATGAACGAAAGACGGTGGCGTCCGTGCTCGGCAACTCGGGGATACACCACCTCGAGGCGGAACCGGATGACCTTGCTGCCGCTCTCGTCTCGTTTTACTTCCGAGCGAAAGAACGTTCGTTGATCTGATTTTCGCAAAAGAGCACGATATGTCAAGAATCGGCATTTTGTGTATCTGTGCCAAATTGCGGCGGCAGTAAGATAGCCCTAATGAAAGCGGGCACGAAGGCGATCCACGTAGGGCATGGCAGCGAGGGGACCGCGCCACTGGTAACCCCCATCACTTTGGCTTCGACCTTCACTTGGGAGAATCTGCACCAAGAGCCCGAATACGTCTACACCCGCTACACCAACCCCAGCCGCACAGAGCTCGAGAAGATATTGGCAAGCCTCGAGAACGGCCGGTTTTGCACCTGTTACGCAAGCGGTATGGCGGCGATGACCGCCGCCTTCAGCGCGCTTCAAGCGGGCGATCATGTGCTGATTGCTTCCGATATCTACGGCGGCACCTCCTTCTTCGCCGCTCAGGAATTCGAGCGAAGCGGGATTCAGTGGTCGGAATTCGATGCGATCTGCTTGGAATCTGTTGAAGAAGTTGCCAGGCCCAACACGAAGATGATCGTATTCGAGACGCCGACAAACCCGGTCCTGCGCCTCGCCGATATCTCTGCGATAGCAAAGCTTGCCAAGTCTAAGGGCTGGATTTCGGTGCTTGATAACACCTTCGCCTCCCCGATCTTGCAGAACCCGCTTGAGTACGGAATCGACGTGGTGATGCACTCGCTGACGAAGTACATCAACGGCCATTCCGATCTGATTGGCGGCGCTCTCATCACAAACAGTGAGGCGCTTGGCGAGCGGTTCTTCAAGTACGCCAAGACCGCTGGCGCCAACCTTGGCCCATTCGAGGCGTATCTCACCGTTCGCGGAGTCCGAACCCTAAATGTCCGCATGCGAGAGCACTGCAAGAATGCGATGGGCCTTGCCGAGTACTTCAAAGGCGCGAAGCGAGTGCGAAAGGTCTACTATCCTGGCCTGAAAGAGCATCCCGGTCATGAGCTTGCCGCTCGGCAAATGAAGGGCGGATTCGGCGGCATGCTCGCGATCGAGCTTGACGCCACCGCCGAAGAGACGAGCAGGATCGCCAAGAGCCTGAAGATATTCTCGGTCGCCGCCTCGTTCGGCGGGGTGGAGTCGATCATTAGCTACCCCATGCAGATGTCCCACAAAATGGTCTCCGACGCCGAGAAGCTTGCCAAGGGCGTTACGCCATCCCTGCTGCGCATTTCGGCGGGCATCGAGGACCTTGAAGACCTCATCGCAGATTGGGAACAGGCGCTTAAGGCTTAGTTCTCACGCTTTGTGATTGGCAGCAGCCGGAACAGGCGGAAGTTCGAGTAATCGCCGGGCGGCGTAGAGTCTTCAAGAGCCATGCCGCTCCCGCGTGCCAACCCCACATCATCGGTGGTGATTCGCCCTTGGCGGGTGATGATCCAGACCGGCTGGTGAAGCGCAAGGAGCTCGTCCAGATTCTCTGTTAGCAGTAGCGGTTGATCCAGAACGAACGCAAGGCTCGGCTGACTGGTTTCCTGAATCTTTAGCTTGCCGGTGCCGAGCGACTTCTGCCGCCGAGGCATTTGGAAGGCGCTGATCGTTTTCGCGCCGGGCTGAGCTTTGACGTAGAGCGCCAGGCGGTCAAGCTCCGCCTTCCCGGATGCCCCATACCACCAGGTTAAGCCGCTATGAACCAGCGCGCCCACAATCAGGACGGCCGCGGCTAGCCAGGCAAACAGAGCTCTACGGTCGGTAGATCGCCGCGCGAGTGTGCCGCCAAGGAGTAGCGCCAAGGGGGGAGTGCACGGCAGCACGTAGTGCGGCAGCTTAGTGCCGCTGATGGTGAAGAAGATGAGCACGACGAGCACCCACCGCCATAGATAGCGGACGAACGGTTGCTGATCCTCCGGCCACTCGTCCAGCTTTGCCGCGCGGCGCGTCCATAGACTCCACGGGAACATGCCAACGGCGAGGACCAGGGGGTACATCAGGAGGCCGATGGCGCCGATTTGGTGCGCCTCGTCGCCGCCGGTGAAGCGGTCGAGGTTCTGCTCAATCAAGAATTTCTGGACGAACTGGGCGTGGTTCGCCATGTACGCTGGCAGGTACCAGCTTGCGATGACCAGCAGCATCAAGGCGGTTCCCGCCAGCCATTGGCCCTTGAACTTGGGCCGAAGCAGGGGCTCGCGCCAATAGGTTGTTCCTGCCAGAGCCGCGAAAAGAAGCAGCCCAACCGGCCCCTTGGCGAGCACCGAGAAGCCCAGGCTAAGCGCGGTAACCAGCCGCCATCGAGGGTCCTCGTAGAGTGAGAGATAGAACGTGAAGAACGCGGCGCTCAGGCACAAGACCAGCACCGGATCGACAATCATAAGGCGACCAGCAGCTGAGAAGAAAAGGCTTGCGCTCAGCACCAACACGGCGGCGATCGCCCCATTTTCGCCAAGCTTTCTCTTGCCGATCCAACCAACAAGGCACAGGGTGCCGATGGAGGCGAGCACGCTTGGCAGCCTCGGCCCAAGCGCCGTGCCGAATAGCATTACCGTGGGCTTAGCCAGCCAGTACAGCAGAATCGGCTTCTCGAACCAAGGCGAGCCGTTGTAGAAGGGAGTTATCCACTCGCCGCGCCGGTTCATCTCGCCAACTACCGCGGCGTAAAAGCCTTCATCAAGATCAAACAGGCCGTAAGCCCAGAAGCCAAGAAAAGAAACCGCCCCCACAAGGAGCGCGAGCAGGAGCGCCCGTTTAGCCATGGCCCAGCAAAGATTCAGTCGCGGCGATTACCGCGTGAAGGGCAAGCATGTGCAGCTCCTGAATGCGGTCCGCGGCTTCGCCTGGAAATAGGATCGCGAGATCGCAAAGCGCGGCGAGGTCGCCCCCGCCTCTGCCGAGAAATCCGACCGTTCTCACGTCGTATTGCCTGGCCTCGCGCGCCGCCTCGACCAGATTCGTCGATTGCCCGCTTGTCGAGAGCAGCAGCAAGATGTCGCCATGCTGTCCATATGCGGCGACTTGCCTTGCGAACACTTGCTGATACCCGTAGTCGTTTGAGATGCAGGTTAATGCAGAAGCCTCGGAGAGCGCCAAGGCCGGGTACGGGCGGCGGTCCTTCTGAAACCGCCCTGTCCACTCCTCGCAAAAGTGCATCGCATCCGCCATGCTCCCGCCATTCCCGCAGGCCATCACTTTGTTTCCGGCTTGAAAGACCCCAGCGAGATCGCCCGCGAACTGGTTCAGGCGCTCAAGGACGTCGGGTGAATTCCGGAGAGCTTCTAAAAGGCGAGCGGCCTCAAGGAGCGCGTTTTCAATCTGCCCTGGCATGCGCTAAGACCATACCCTCAGTTCTGCCAAGGAAGGGTCCAGATTTTGTGCCTTTGCCAATGCTTTAGGCATCGCTCGATGTACCCAAACAGGTTGAAGATGTCCCGATAAAGATCGACCACAGCCCCGATTTCCTCGCCTGGACGCCGTCTTGCAAGCAGGGAAGCCAGGTCGTATTCAAAGAACGCAAGGAACCCGGCGTTCCACGCAAGCGCTTCTGCGGCCTCGCTTGGCGGTAATCCCTTGGCGGTAGAAATCAGCGCGACCAAGAATGAACTGAAGATGAGCGAGAGAATGAACTGGCCCACAAAGCTAAAATCCCGCCCGCAGAGCCGAGAGTAGATAAGCGCTCCGCCTGCGGCGTACACCGGCGGCCAAACCTGAAACCCGAGCGCCGTCCAAGATCGGATGCATGGCCCCAGAGCGATGAGGAAGGGCAGCAGCAGCACTCCCGAAAGAACATGCTCTTGCGGGCGACCGCGGCCGAGCGTCCGCACCAAGCTTAAGAAAAGCAGATAGAGGATGCACGCCCAAAGGGCGGGAATAGCGGGCGGATTCGGACCCGGCAAGAAGCTGGCGCCGGCAACCAGAAGGATGCTGGCAAAGTGGAAACCACAAACCCGCCGGATAAAGGTCAGCCGCTCGAGATAGGGCCGCTCCGTGATATTTCCCGGAACTTCGCTTGGGTCAGGAATGTAGTTCGGAACGTACAGTTCTCACCTCTTGATCGCGCCGATCACTTCGATTTGCGGCAGCCCCAGCTTAGCAAACTGCTCCTTCACTTTTTTGGCGTCGCCAACCATCAGCAGCGTTGCGCTTTCTTGGTTAAACAAGGTTTGCACAAGCCGGTTCAGTTCGGCAGTTGTCAGCTTTCCATAGTTTGCGAAATCCTGGCTCATTGCCGCAAAGTTCCTGCCATGCTCGCGCTCGGCGATTGCCGCGCCGATAGTGCTGTCGAGGGTTGCAAGCTGCTGGACGAGACCGTCTCGCAGAGTGGCAATCGACTTGCTAGTTTCGCCATCTGTGATGTCGCCCTTCCCGATCTTGGCAAGCTCCGCAAACATTTCCTTCACGGATTCGCCGGAAACGTCGCTTCTTACGCTGCAGCGGATGGTTGCCAATCCTCGCGCATCGTCCTGATCAACATGTAGAAACACGCCATATGTGTAGCCATGCTGTTCGCGCAAGTTCAGATTCAATCTGCTGGCGAAGGTGCCGGCAAACGCAGTCTGAATCGCCCCAATTCCAAGCCGGTTCGGACCACCAAAGGTCTCAATCGGGAAGGCAAAGCGAATGGACGTCTGCGGCGCATCTGGGTCGTCAACCAGCAACACTCGAAGACCTCGTGTGGGCCTAGAAGCATTGGCGACTATGGGGTTCACCGTTGCCTTCTCGCCCGACGGCAGGCTGGCCTTGACCAGAAGCTGCTCAAGGTCCTTGCGCGTGATGTTGCCGCTAATGTAAAGTTCCGCGCCTTCCGCCCGCAAGGAGTGCTGATACTGCGTCCGCAAGTCGCTCAGCTCGATCTTAGCGACCGTCTCCTGGGTTCCGCCTCCCGGATAGCCGTACAGAGACTTCGTTCCGTAAAGCTGCTTGAAGAGCTCTATGTCGGCCTTCACGGCGCTGTTCTTGTCTTCTTGCTCAAGAGCCGCCAGCGTCTGCGATTTGACCTCCTTCCAGTCATCCTCGCGCAAGCCCGGATGATTAATTGCCCGTAGGGCCAACTCTAGGCTCTTGGCATAGTTGGTATCGAGCGAGGAAATCGAGACGTGCGCGCCATGAAGGTCGGCATCGCAGCCGAAATTCGCTCCAAGAGAATCGAGCGCATCCTGGAACTGCTGCGCCGTCATGCCTTCCGGCCCACGGCCGATCATCGCCCCAAGCAGCGATGCAACACCGCGCTTGGCGGGAGTCTCTGTCTGCGAGCCAATAGGAAAGTAGAACGTGCTGCTGACGAGGGGAACGTCCGGGCGGTACCAGTAGTGCACCTTCAAACCGCTTGCCGTCGTGAAATCTTCAGGCTGTGGGAAAGTCGGTGTCTTGCTGGGCCCAAGCGTTGGCTTTGTGTCAAGCGGTGAGGCGCCAGTCGCCGGTGGGAGTGCCGGAAGCACCGTCATCACCAGGCGGTTATCTTTATGCGCGATTGCCGCAAGGGCGGTGCGCACACTTTCCGGCGTAGCCGCGCGGAATCGCTGAAGGTCCTTCTCAAACCAATTCGGCTCGCCGCAGTAGTATTCGTAGGCGTTCATCTTGGCAGCCCTCCCCGCATTGTCTTGAATCACGTTCGCGAGCCCCACCTGCACCTTTGTCGCCTGCCTTTGAACCTCGTCAGCGCTGGGACCCTTGGCTTCCAGTTCGCTCAGCACTTCGTCGATGGCCGCTTCAACTTTGCTCAAATCCGCTTCTGGCTTTGCCGTGACCTGAACGCCGAAAAGAGATCCCAGCCCAAAACTTTGCTGGCCGGCTTGCACATCGGTGGCAATGTCTAGCTCCTTCACAAGCTTCGTATAGAGGCGGCTCGATACGCCGTCAGAAAGAATCGATCCCGCGATCGTTAGGTCGGCATCTCCAGGCTTATACGCCGCGGGGCTGTGCCAGAACATGTAAACGCGCGGTTGGGCGGCTTTGGCATCCACAAATGTGACCCGCCTTTCGCTCGTGAGCACCGGGATGGGAGCATCGCGATGGATCGGGTCGTTCTTTCGCGGTAATCCGCCAAATAGTTTGTTGATAAGGCTCTTCGTCTCCTTCGGGTCGAAGTCGCCGCTAATGATCATCGTCGCGTTGTTGGGCACGTAGTAGGTTGCGAAGAAGTCCTTCACGTCCTGCACAGTGGCTGCGTTCAGATCGACCGGCTGGCCGATCGTATCGAAGTGGTATGGGTGCCCATCGGGATAAAGGATTTCGTTGACCATTAGCTCGGCGTTGCCGAAAGGCTGGTTCTCACTGGTTTGCCTTCTCTCGTTAAGCACAACTTGCCGCTGTACATCCAGCTTCTTCTGGTCCATCGCGTTGCCAAGCTGCTCTAAGCGATCCGCTTCAAGGTAAAGCAGGAGGGGCAGGGTGCGGGCAGGGCCGAAATCGTAATACTCGGTGCGGTCAAACCACGTGTTGGCGTTGTTGCTTGCTCCTTCAGCCTCCATCAGCTTATCAAATCCATTTCCTGGCGCCCGGAACGTTCCCGTGAACATCAGGTGCTCGAAGAGGTGGGCGAAGCCGCTGCGGCCGGGCCTTTCGTCTTTGGAGCCGACGCGAAACCAAGTGTTGATAACCACCGAGGGCAATCGATGATCTTCATTGAGGATCACCTTCATGCCGTTGGGCAACACATATTGCTCAATTTTGAGCTTCTGAGCAGAGCTGAGCGCGGCGGAAGCAAGGGCAAGAAAGATAGCGAATCGACGCATGGATATTCCGATTATGGACTCCTGAGGTTTAGCGGTTTTGGGCCCACTTCTTTACGAGGGCTCTTGCCGCTTCTGTATCGTCAGGGCCAAGATCGCCATCGAGCACGGCCTCTTCTAGCCGCCTTTTGATCTCGCCAACCTTTTGTCCTTGGGGCAAGCCGGTTAGGCGCATGATCTCCTCTCCATCCAGCGGGCTTTGTAGCTTTGCTGCGGGCGTGGTGAGGGTTATCTCTTTCACTCGCTCCCGTATTGTGTTGACATCTACAAGAGGCAATCCTGGCTTGCAAGCCTTGGAGTCCGCTTCCACCAGCGAGAAAAGCCTTGGCAGTTCGTCTCCCAAGTCCCTCATGAGGCGTCTTAGCGCGGGCTTGGTTAGATTTGGCGAAGAGCCGAGCCGCATGTGATTTCGCACAAGAAGGCAAACTTCGTCGATGGTGTCATTTGCAAACTTCAGCCGCCGCATCACCTGCGCCGTCATCTTCGCGCCCACGACCTCATGCCCAAAGAAGCGCGTCCGCCCGGTGTCTTCCACTGTGCGGGTGGGCGGCTTACCGATATCGTGGAAGAGCGCGGCCAGCCTTAGCACCAAATCCGGTTCCGTCAGCCGGACCGCCGCAAGGGTGTGATACCAAACGTCCAGATGATGAAAAGATCCTTGCTCAACATCTAACATGTCTAAGAATTCCGGTGCAAACTGCGCTAAAAGCCCAAGCTGGCGCAGGTCTTCCAAGGCTTTATCCGGGGCGGGACCGACCATCATCTTGCAAAGCTCGTCGCGGATGCGCTCCAGGCTGATAATTGAAAGTCTTGCGCTGCAATCTTTAATGGATTCGTACAATCTCTCGACCGGCGTCAGACCAAATTGCCATCGGAAGCGGATCACCCGCATCATACGCAAGGGGTCTTCATTGAAGGTGACCGACGGCTCTCGAGGCGTTCGCAGTATGCGGCTGGCCATGTCTGCTAGCCCGTGGCCGGTAGGATCGACGACCTCACCCGTCCACAAGTCAAGATAGAGGGCGTTAATCGTGATGTCCCGCCGGGCGGCGTCTTCTTCCAAAGTGGCCGGTTCAACAATCGGCTTTCTAGACTTGGAGCGGTAGCTCTCCTTACGAAGCTGGGCAAGCTCAATTTGAAGCTGATCGACCCGCACCATGGCGGTGCCGAACTGCGGATACGTCACCGGTGTAATAGAGGAAACGCCGGTCTTGTAAAGATAAGCCGCGAAATCCTGAGCGGAGCCGCCAATCGCCAGATCGAAATCCGGGGTGGTCTCAAGGCCCAGGAGTTGATCCCGCACTGCACCGCCTACCAACCACAACTGCCTGATTCCAAACTTGTCGGCCGCCTCGCGAATCTTCGCCAGGCTCGGATCAACCGGCAGCTTAGGCATGCTTTGCAGGCGCTCTTCCCGCCGCTTTGGTCATTTGGGCAAGGCGATCCCACGCTGCCTTATCGTCCAGTTCGGAGGGCCGACACCGCCAAACCCAGTTATTCTCCACGGTTCCCGGCGTGTTCATACGGCACGTTTCTCCCAAGCCGAGAACATCTTGCAGGGGCAGGATGCACGTAGGCGAAGGGTGGCTCATCGCTAGCCAGCACATCTTTGAACTGGGGTGCTGAAGCCAATCCGAATGAGGAGGCGGCTTCAAACGGCACAACTCCTCGGCTCGGTTACGATCATGATTAGTGGAGTCCATCAGCCACCACCCAAGGGCGGTGCGGTTGTCGTGGGTGCCTGTGTACACAACCACGTCGGTACTCCAAGCATCGGTGGCGTCCGGCTCGCCTGGCACGTGGTCGTCGCAGTGTAGGTTGAACTGAAGGATCGACATACCAGGAATGCCTAGCTTTCGCCGAAGGGCGATCGTCTCCTCAAGATCCTCGCCCAAGTCCTCGGCGATGAGCCGCTGAAGGGAAGCTGCCGGCAGGCTGTGGAATACGGACTCGCCGGGCCCCTTGCGCCACGTTCCTTCATCCGCCGTCGTGCTGGCGGCCGGAATCTCATAGTAGGTGTCAAAGCCGCGGAAATGGTCGATGCGCAGGTAGTCGAACATGCTGAGCGCGTGTTGAAGCCGATTTCGCCACCAAACGAAGCCGGTTTGCGCCATACGGCTCCAATCGTAAAGCGGATTTCCCCATCGCTGGCCGGTGGGGCTGAAATAGTCGGGCGGGACGCCGGAGATGACTTCCGGATGCCCATCGGCCTCTAGCTCAAAGAGGTCGCGATGCGCCCAAACATCGCAGCTATCGAAGCCAACATAAATCGGCAAGTCTCCAATGAAGCTGACCCCCTTCTCCCGGGCGTAGGCTCGCAGCGCTTCCCACTGCTTGAAGAAGACCCACTGTCTCCACTTCAGCTCGTTCAAGTAGGCGCCGAGGTAAGGGTGCGTATGGTAAAAGGCCGACGCCTTTTCGTAGTCCTTGTCGAAGGTTGGCCACTTGTTCCATGTGTCCTTGCTGTTCTGGGTTCGCAGGGCCGCATAAAGGGCAAAGTCGTTCAGCCAGGCGGTTTGGTTGCGGTGGTTGCTCCAAGCGTTGAATTCATGGGTATCCCCTGCTTCTAAAAACCGCTCATAAGCAAGCCGAAGCAGCCGTTCCCGCCAATGGCCCGCGCGTTCAAACGAGACCTCTCGCTCAGCGAAGTGGGGCGGGTCTTCCATGTCTCGCTCCGTCAGCAAACCCTGGGCAAGAAGATCGTCAACAGAAATCAGGTTCTCGCTGCCCGCGTAGCTGGAAAGGCATTGGTACGGAGAGTGGCTTGCATTGATCGGCCCGAGGGGCAGAATTTGCCAATAGGTTTGCCCGGCTTTCGCAAGCCGGTCGATGAAATCACGTGAGGCAGGGCCAAGGTCTCCCATGCCGTGGCGGCCGGGCAGGGAGGTGGGATGCAAAAGGACGCCGGATCGGCGCGGTAGGGATTCCATGCGATTAGATGCTACTACGTGTTGATAGACGATCACCGTCCTCATTTGAACCCGCGCTCAAACAAGGACGCCTTGCGGTTTTAGGGCCATTCCGACTACAATTAAGGGTCCGTGGGGATATAGCTCAGCTGGGAGAGCGCNNAGGTCAGGGGTTCGAGCCCCCTTATCTCCACCAAAGATTTTCTTTCTAGATGTTGGCCCGTCTCAGACGAGACGGGCCTCTTCTTATTTCCCAGACTTAGGCGCTCTTGCGGCGTCGCGCAAGTGCAACGAGGCCAATGCCAAGGGCGACCATCGAGGTCGGCTCCGGTACTGCTTGGTTCCAGCCAAAGAGGGTCCCCATTTCAGCTGAAGAAGACTTGGCATCCTGGAAGAGCCTCTCGTAATGACTGGACCTGCCGTTCCACTGCTGCACTCCTCGTAACTGAAAGGAATCGGAGTGAGCGAATGTTCTTCAGTGGCGCCAGATCGGCGACCGGCGAAAAATCGAGCGAAATAGAAGATAGTCTGCGCAAATCTCTTAGCGGAGATAAGTCGCGGATGTTGGTGCCCATTAAGCCCAAGTACCTCAGATTGCCTAAGTTAGCTAAAGCCGAAATATCACGAATTGGGTTATTCGACAAGACCAGGCGCTCTAGGTGGCAAAGCCGCGTAATAAAGCTACCATCCTTCAATCCAGTACTTGATAACGCGAGGGCCCTCAATTGAGATAAGTTCGCGAGATCATCGAAGCCCGATAGTTTGTTGCTACTCAGTGTAAGAGTTTCTAGATGCTCAAGGCTGCAGATGCTTGCCACTTTCTCAATAAGGCTCTTATCGGCCGCAAGACTAGTTAAATTCGGGAAACGATCCGCCGGAAATGCCTGGCCAAGGCGCGTGTCGGATATTTGCAATGCTTTGAGCTGCGACATGACACCAGCCACGTTCCAGTCGGTAACTTCTGAGTTAGCAAGGGACAGGCTCACCAAGTCGTGTAGTTGAGAAAAGTCCGGCATGGGCCCGACATGAGACGCAAGAATTGCGACCTCCTTAAGCTTGGTCAGTTTAGTAATATCTGAAAAGGTTCGGTCGCGGCCGACATAACGTACTATCAAGGAGCGCAATTGGCGCAGACTACCTAAACCTTGGAGTCGGGATAGATTCCGGTCAAGAGAGAGATATTGAAGCGTATCGATTTCGCCTAGTTGGGCGAGGTCTGTGAGCCTAGTATTGGTCAGCTTAACACTCATCAGCGACTGCAGGCCAGTAAGGGGGGTCAAATCTGTAACACCGAGCCCCTCGACGTCCAGTTTCTCAATTGAGGCAATCCCAGCGATGTCTGCCAGCGTGCCGTCGCTTGCCGCTCGAACTCTGACCTGGAGGCCCGGGATGGAGGTGACAAGATTAGCAAGAGCTTCGAGGGAGAGGTACTTATACTTAGCGTCGCACATGAAGTGGGCGCTAAGGAAGGCGCTGTTAGAAACGGAAGCCTCCTCAGAGCTCCCAGCCATCCAACAAAGGGAGAAGAGTTTCTTGCGAAGGCGCGGCGGCATGGACACATACTCATTTGCTGCCAAGGGGGCGGCCAGGTTTGCCTCGTGAAGGAGGGAAGGGGATCCAACGCGAGCAGAAATCGTTGATTTTGCAAGGTCCCTGGCAGGGAATAATTGACTTAGGACCGTCTGCGAAACGTCCTTCGGGTGCGACTGAAGTAGCGGCAGCAAGAATAGCAGCGTCTCGTGCCAAGCCGGGTCCGTCGCCCAGGCAGCAAACTCCGTTGGTGTGGGATCGCAAGCCGTACCCCTCCCCCAGTCGTAAGAGGCAACATGATCGGCTAGATGGATTGCTGCAAAGAACTCCTGAAAGCTCAAATGAACAAACGAGTACTGTGTTTCGCTACGAGGAATAAGGAGTCCGCTTCTGCGCGCTACAAAGTCAAGAAAGCGATCTGCGATGGCAGGTGCCGACGCTGGAACGTCTTCAGTCCTCTTGATAGCCTGAATTATCCATTTCTTGACGTGGGACTTTGAAGCTACAACAGCCGAGTTGTTGCTCTTACGCATCTGCATTCGGTAGCCCACGTAGCCCAGCCACTCCCGCTTCTTCTTAAGATCGAACTCGTCGAGATAGTCTAGCTTTCGAAACGCATCAATTCCCTCCAAGTAGGCCTGTGTTATTTCTAAATAAAGCTGCGTCCTCGCTTGCGGCAAGCGTTGCCTGTTTCGGTACACGAGAAGCATCATGGCGAGGAGGTTAGGGATCCTAGCCAAAGTTTTCGTATCACTGGCCAGCGAAATGGACATCAAGAATCCACTGGCTGTGCGATTATCGGGAGAGCTTCGACTGTCGCGAACGGAGTACCAATTCTCGGCATATTGAGCGATTTGGCTGTTTGTAAAAGGCGCTATGTAGAATTGCTTAACGAAGTCATCGTGAAATGTGAGAGTCGGAAAAGGCTTTCTCCAACTATCTTTATCAATACTATCTTTTGAATGGGCAGAGTCATGCAGCGTAAAGCCGTTAAGCATTTTTAGCAGAGGGTCGGTGTGAAACGGGACTTGCTCGTACCCAAGTATTCTCGAGGTCATCAGCCATCTAATCCCTAAGGGTGCCGCTGATGTCATTCCCTCAATCACAGCCGAGCGTAGCTTTTCTCGCACAGCCACCGATGGAAGTTCGTCAATCCCATCAAGGAGGATTATTGCGCGACCTGCTGCGATAATCCTTTTGGCAAGGGACTGAGTGAGGTGTTCCGCCGCCCTGTGACTGAGGAATGAAGCAAGTAAATCGTCAAAGGTGCTGACGTTTGCAAGATCCATTTCCCGGAGAACCATTGGAAATGGAACAAGTCGACCTATTGCGTCCGAAAGGCCGCCGGTTTCGCGACGTGTCAATCTGTCAGACAGCCAACTTACTATAGTGCTCTTGCNNCGAGCCGGGGTCACCCAGAATTACGACTCGCGAATTCTTAGTTAGTGCATCGTAGAGGGGGATGGATTCTGAGGGATCAATATCTTCGGCCTTTGGTGACAGCGCCCGCTCACTAAGACGGGGCATGACAAATAGCCGTTCAATTGGCAAGTCAGGAGTGTCCCAAATTGCAGTCTGGCCAATAAACCTTAAGTATCCGTGCCACTCCCTTATGCTCGTGAAGTAGCGAAGAATCGCCGGATCGTCAAACGGATCCATTTGCGCATCTGCTGAGGCTTTTGGCTTCTTCATGGCTTACCAGGGAGTTAAGTAACGGTTGTAGACGGAGTTGGTGATCTCCTGGTACCTAAGAATGAGACCCTGGATGCGAATGAACCCTTCGCTCGCCGGGTCAACGAACAGGTCAGCCATTGTGTCGTCAGCTGGGATGGCTCCTTTGTCATCTCTAACGGCGCGAATGGGCTCGATGTTTGCAAAGGCCGGGTGCCTGGCCCTAATTGGCCCTCCTCCAACAAGAGATCGCGGGTCTTTCGGGCTCTTCAGCCACTCAACAACCTCAGTGCCATAGAAGTCCTTGTTGACCTGAAGGATTCTGTAGATGGGCTGGCAGTATTGATACAGATAGGCGAATATAAGGGCCTGCGAAACCTCATCCTTTCGCTCTTGGCCGGCTGGTGCTCCTTGGTAGCACTTCGATATCCGGTCAATAACGTTGGCAAACGCCTTGATGCGGCGAGCGTTTCGAGGGAGGAAATCAAATTCTTTGACGATTGCAAGGGCTTCAGAAAAGAACTCATGTCTTAAAACTTCACTTTTCGGCGAATCATTCGTAAGCTTTGGCATCGGTAAGGTTGCTTCGAGGAACTGCTGTGGGTCGAATCCTCCAACAGGAAGATGCCATACGTTCTGACAAATCTTTTCAAGGTACTCCTTCGCCATGTGATTGGGAATTCCCGGGAGATCTTTGTAGAGCTGAGCAATACCAAGTTCTACGACAGATTGGTTCATTCCGAGAACAAAGACGCAGTTGCTAAGATTCAGATACACCTTCATTCCTTCCAGCAGGCGGAATGCGGTACTTGGCTCGCAGCGATCCAAGTCGTCCACGAGAATAACCAGGCGCTTACTGGCCTTAGCTTTCTTGTTGCCTAAGAGTTGATCAATTGCGTATTCGAGCTGCTTGCGAATGGCCTCAGAGCTCAACGGCGTGTAGTACCGGTCAGCCTCCCATTTCTCGCCGATGCCTTGAACCTTGGTCAAGCCGCTGAGTTTGATACCCTCGCCAGCCTTATCAAGAATGGCCAGAGCGGCTCGGATCGACACCTCGCCAATCTTCTTGAGCTCGTTCTTTGTTCTTGCGATGATTGAGAGTTGCTCGCGGATTTCATGGAGAAGCGCAATAACAGGCAAACTCTCATGCTCATATCGCCAGGCCTCAAACCATATCGGTATTACGTTTTCATGGTTAGGATGGCGCTGATGCAACCCAGTCGGCTTCCATTCTGGACATACCCCACATTCTCCAGAAATATACCGCTGCAATTGCCTTAGGAAGCTTGTCTTTCCACTTCCCCAGTCCCCGCTGACGCCAAATACTTGCGGTGGTTCGCAACTGTGGATGAGGTCGCCAACGTCTTTCACGAGGTTCGCTCGATGAAGCTGGTCAACGAGAGCCGGCATATCATTATTCATAGGAGCTACGCACCGCCAATGGAAAAACTGTACCAGCCACAGGCCCATCGGCTCGCAGAAAAAACGAACAACGGCTTCATCCGAAGATGAAGCCGTTAAGCTTGTAAGGGTTCGTTCAAAAATTTTCGACCTGGATATGTCGGATCCTGACTTGCAGGTTCCGAGTGCAGATCCTTTAAGGAGGTGATC
>JAFDWU010000002.1:0-473114 GCA_018268315.1 Armatimonadota bacterium
CCCGATCACCAACGGCAACGTGAACACCATTCAGTATCTTTGCTACTTCCGCCCGGATCGCGTTAACTAAGGGTGATGAAGAACAAGGAACGCTAGCTATTTGTTGATGGTAATGCTTGGCCCCATTCCCCTCCGAATGATTTGGGTGCCGGACAAAGCGATACACGACTAGCAGCGAACCGAATGAGTTAAGAGGGCTCCAGTCTGGGGCCCTCTTATTATTTGACTTTCGAGTCTATAGCAGATCGCAAGACGTAAGGCATGCGAAACCGATACTCAATCTCCCAGGCGCGATCCGCAAATCCCCATTTGGTTCGCGCCCTTTTAGGCTCCAGCAGTCGTTTCGATACTTGGTGATGGCATAGGCCCAATGATCAGATCCATGAAGCTTGGCATGGCCAACAGGATCAGGTAGGGGAAAGCCTCATAGTAGGCCCTCAATTCGTCGAGGAAACCGATAATCATCGCGCCGAATACAAGTGGCGCAAGCACGAAATACAGGCCCAGCTTGAGCGTATACGGCGCAGTCGCCCAGTTTGGCCGAATCAGCTTGTAAAAGCCAAGGCCGATCACGAAGAGCATCAGGGGAACGGGCCACTGCCGCCATGAGAAGAGCTTTAGGTTGTGATCCTTCATTATCGCGATCGGATCGCCAGTGTTAGAGGCATGAAGGCTCTGGATGCCGTATTGGATTCCCCCGTAGCAGACCAACAGCAAAACCATGGTCAGCTCAAGTTGTTTCTCACTGCCCTGCCGCTTGAACGTTAGGTATATCACGGGCAAATAGAAGAGCGCATTCTCTTTATTCACGGCGGCGACCAGAAAAATGAGCGCGGCTGCGTTTAGATTCTCCAAGAACAGAGCGTAAATAAGCGCTGCCGACAGAAAGATTGTCATCGGGTCGTAGATGTAGTTGAAGTAGCGGAAGAACAAAGGGATCAGCAGCATTCCGCAAAGGCCCGCGAGAGTTGCCCGTAGCCCCTGAAAACCATAAACCTTAGCGGTTATTGCGCGCACGAGGACTGCAAAGAAGAAGAAACAAGAAATAGAAATGGCGTAAACAACTAGCCTCGTCTCAGGATAGAAATTTCGGTCGAAATCCTCCCAAACACTTGCTTGTCGAATAGTGCTTGAAATGGGTTGGATGAGCCAAGACAAGAACGTCTGGCAAAATTGAACAATCCAGGGAACCAACATTCGGTTCACGTAGGGGCGTTGCCCATAGCCACCGATCACCGCGCTCATCGCGCCAGGCGGCCAACTATCCAAACCCACAAAATTTGCCCAGGAATGGTTCACCAACAGGGCCACGTACAAGTAGGAGAGCCTCCAAGCAAGGCTCAGGCGTTCCAATCCAGGAACAGCTTCAGCACCGACTTTGCTTCGAATAAATTCCCGCAGTCCCACCCAAAAGCGCACTGCAACTAATGTATCACAAAGTAAGAAGCCCCGCTCTTGAGGGTGGGAGAGACGGGGCCGTTCGGGGAGGGAGTTAAGACTCTATGGATTACTACGCTTGTGCCGCAAAAAGCGTGCCATGGTCCCAGGCCACAGGAAATTACATCCGATGCCAGCAAGTAAGCAGGTCTGGTCCCACCCGCTTTACCGTCTCTAGACTCCACTCAGGCCGTTCGCTAATTCGCCCGGTCGGCATCACTCCCGTCCAAGTTGCCCCATCGCCAAGTATCTTCCCGGCTGAGAAAAGCGCGAGCTCGTCGCCCAGCCCTTGTTTCAGAAATCCGTTGATCGTTGGAGGACCGCCTTCAACCAAGACGCCACGAATTCCGCGCGCATACAGCTGGGTCAGCAGAGCGCGCAAGTCAAAAACGCCGCCAACCAAGGGCTGTTCGATCTCTCCACCGCGTCCCGGCTCAGTAACGCGAATCACTTCCCCCCCGCTCGGCCATGGATAACTCTGTGCCCTCCCTTGAGGGTCGAGAATGATCCTGGTGGGCTCATTCACAATGCCCCTTGATCTCGCGGTGAGGCTGGGATGATCCGCCAAAACAGTGCCACACCCAACCAGGACCGCCCCGCGTTCGCCACGCATCTTGCGGGCAAGCGCGCGCGCCTTTGGTGAGGTGATCCATTTGGAGTCCCCCGAACTCAATACGGAGCGCCCATCCAAACCCATCGCTGCTTTTAGCGTTACAAACGGTAGCTGCCTGCGAACGGCCGTCAAGAACTGAGAATTAACTGATTCAGCCTCCTCCGCCAGCAATCCAGACTCAACTTGTAAACCCGCTTTACGCAGCCGCGCTGCCCCTCCGGCTGCCACCGGATTGGGATCGTCCACCGCATAAATAACGCGTTTCACACCGGCTTCCATAAGCGCTTCCGTGCACGGACCGGTCCTGCCCCGATGGTTGCAGGGCTCCAGCGTGACATAGGCATCTGCGCCCCTCGCGTTAGCGCCAGCCTGTTGTAAGGCGACAACCTCGGCATGGGACCCGCCGGCGTGTTGGTGATACCCCTCCCCAACGATCTTCCCCCCACGCACGAGAACACAGCCAACGCGCGGGTTTGGCGCAGGATAGCCACGGCGCGAAAGCTGAATCGCTCGGCGCATGAAGGCTTCAGGATTGGCTGGATTCGCCGCCATGCTTCTTCTTGTGATCCGATAGAGTGCCTTCGATAAGCAGCCTCAGGTTTTCCTCTCTCTCTTCCTTGAGGATCAGCAATCCCTTGCGAACCAAGAAGGCAGATGAAACCACCGCGCCGCCAAAAAACAGAATCGCCGACCCGGCATAGAGGGTGAAGTGAACTGCATAGTCTGCGTAAGCCTTCTTATCCTGCAACGGCGGGCGCTTGGGAACCAGCCAGGGGAACGCGAACAGCAACGTAATACCGGCAAACAGGAAAAGGGAGGAGAGGATCGTAAGGAATCTCATTGCCTTAGTAATCGCATAGCTGCGCTGATATCGGCTGCCTTGGCCAGGTAATTGCCGACTACAAAGAAGTCTGCGCCAGCGTCCCGCGCATGGGGCAACGTTTCGGGAGTCACCCCGCCATCTACCTCAATGTGTATCTTGGGAGCAAGTTTGCGCACTTGTTCGACCTTCGATAATCCGCTTTCAATGAAGGCCTGTCCACCCCACCCTGGGTTCACTGTCATGATCAAAACCATTTCGAGAGAGCTTAGCAGCGGCTCGATTGCCCCAACGGGTGTGCCTGGATTGATAGCAATGCCCGCCTCGACCCCGAGGCTGTGCAGCTTCTGCACAAGGCGATGGCTGTGAGACGTGGCCTCTGCGTGAAAGATAATCCGCTTGCAGCCTGCTTCCGCAAAAGCCTCGAACTGATGGTCCGGCGTATTGACCATGAGGTGCGCCTCAAACGGAATAGGCGTGCTGGCAATCAAGTCCTTAGCCATCTCTGCCCCAAAGGTAATTGGTGGCACAAACTGCCCATCCATCACGTCAAGATGAATCCAGTCCGCCCCCGCCGCAGCCAACTTACCCGCCGCAGCCGCCAAGCTGCCATGCGGAAAGGAAAGCACGGAGGGTGCTATCGAAATACTCAATTATTGTCCTCAGGGGTTCTTTCTTCGGTCTTAACCATTTCCTTCCCATAGTAAACCTTGAACGTGGCCTTTGCGCCATAAGCTACGGCATCAAGCTCAATCGTATCATTCGGCTGCTGCCTCGCTGAATAGACCGTTCGGGTTCCTTGGTCGTCCGTAACCGTTATCTTAACGACCATCGGCTCGGCAAGGTCAGAAAGGTCATAGCTGAGTTTGTACGTGTGGCGATTCTTCGGAATCACCTCTTCTGCCTTGGGCCTCTCATCATCGGCTGAACCCTGGCCATTGCTGATGCCCACCCTCACCTTGCCGCCACGTTCGAGTTTTTCACCCTTTCCCGGCGCCTGCGTCGCGATGGTGCCTGGCGTAAGAGGCGAGCGGATATCGTCGGTTCGATTGTCAAGCTGCAGGTCAAGCGCGCCAAGCACTGATCGAGCACCATCCAAGGTTTGCCCTTTCAGATCCGGTACCTGAACAAACTTGCTGCCCGCGCTCAGCTTAAGGCTGATTAATCCCCCTTCCCTAACCTTCTCGCCACTTGGCGGATAAGCGTCGATTACGGTGCCGGCGGGTGCGGTTTCGCTTGGCACTCGACCCACAATGCGGGTTCGCAATTTGAGAGATTTCAGCAGATTGCTCGCTTCGTTCTCGGATAGGTTCTGCAAGCGCGGCACAACCACGGTCTTCGGCCGGCTCACGCCGGCAAGGAACCAGTAGGGGATGCCAACGAATACCACGAGGGCGAGGAACGCAATAACCCCCAGCACCCATCTTGGAACATCGCCCTGGTAGTCCGCCTTCTCCCGCTTTCTCCGCTTTTGCTCCTGGATGCGCGTAGCGGACATTGTTGGCGCAACCTGCCCCATATCATGGGGCGGCTCCGCCCAAGGCTTTAGCGGCCACGTGAGCTGCCTTCCGAACCTCATGGCGTCTTGCATCCGACGCAGGTCGGAGAGCATCTCCGCTGCATTCGCGTAGCGATAGCCGGGCTCTTTGGCCATCGCCTTCCTTATGATCTCGCTAAGCACGACCGGAACGCTCGGGTTCAGAGAGCGCAAGTTGGGAACGGGATCGGTTGCATGCATCAGCGCCATCGCCAAAGGCGTTTCCGCAAGATATGGCAAGCGGCCCGAGATCATTTGAAACAGCAGAACCCCAGCAGAATAGATATCGCTTTGCGCGGAGGGCATTTGCCCCTTGCTGATCTCCGGGGCAAGATAGGGGCAAATGGACGGCAGTACAACCGCTCCCGCGGTCCGGCTCATGGAGTACGCGGTCCAAATTCCACCCAGCTGCAGACTTGCCGTGCCATCCAGAGCCACCGAGACATTTGCCTCGGAGACATCACCATGGACGATTCCCGCTTGATGGAGCACGGACAGCCCCTGCAATAGGGAGATGAGGATGCCTATGGAAGTCTGGGGCGAAAAGCTGATGAGCTTCTTGAGTCGTTCAGGTAGCTGTTGCCCGGCAACGGCGGCGCCAATAATGAAGTGGCTCTTCTTTTGGTGGACTACCTCTTCAAGTTTCTCGAGGTACGGAGATTCTAAACTGGCTTGGTGTGCCACTGCATGGGCAATAGCCTCCACAAAATCAGGCTCTGACGCGAAAGGTTCCTTGATGAGCCGGATGGTTACGGGACGATTCTGTAGCCGATCTACGCCTGCATAAAGAATGAAGATGGGTCCTTCGGAAATGAAGGTCTCAATTTGATATCGCTGAAGGAGCAGTTCTCCAATCACGAGCTTTTCTTGGCCTGAAGTCCACGATAGCATGCGTAGCCGACGCTGGCTATCAGCGTAAGGGTGGCAATCAGCGCGATCTGCGGAGTGTCGACCTGTTTGGCGTATTCTGCCGCCCGGTCATTCATGGAGGCACTCAGCGACGCAAAATAGCCCGCCGCCAACAACATGACAACAAGAATCTGAAGGACGTCACTGATCTTTAGCGAATTCATTGAGCACTTCTCGAATCAAGGTTGCTTCTACGTTCGGCACTAGTTTACATTGGCCGATACCCGTTAGCAAGCTCATTGCAATGTGACCTCCCTCTGACTTCTTATCGCGGCGCATCAACGCAATTAGCTCGTCGGCGTTTGCAAGGACCGTATGATTTGATGGCAGTGCTTGAACATCGATGGACTGCCTCACAACATCCAAAACACTTGGAGGCGTGATCCCCAACCGAACGCCGATCGCTGATTCGACCACCATCCCGATTGCCACTGCCTCGCCGTGAAGCAAATCCTTATAGCCGAGGTGAGCCTCAAGCGCATGCCCGATCGTGTGGCCGAAATTAAGCGTTGCGCGGAGGCCGGTTCGCTCTTCCTCATCCGCTTCAACCACCGCTGCTTTGATCTTAATGCTTGTCTCGATCACCGATTGAAGGTCAGAGGAGTCGAGGGTCAACTTGCCGGTACTGAGCCTTGCTGTCAAGCGTTCGTCTGCAATAAGCCCCGCCTTCACGATCTCGGCAACCCCCGCCGTAAATTCACGAGGCGGCAGCGTGGTGAGCGCATCGAGTGGCGTCTGGACCTCCGTTGGCGGATAGAAGCTGCCGACCAGGTTCTTGCCTTCGGGGATATCGATTGCAACTTTGCCCCCCACGCTGGAGTCAACCATGGCGAGCAGCGTGGTGGGAACCTGCACGTAGCGAATTCCCCGCATGTACGTGGCTGCCGCGAAACCAGCAAGATCGCCAACAACGCCGCCACCAATTGCGTAAAGGATGCTGCTTCGGTCCGCGCCAAGTTTGGCCAGCCAGCGATGGATCCCCTCAAGCTCCGCAAAGCACTTCGTTTGCTCTCCCGGTGGGGCGAAAAAGGTTCTCTCTTGGCCCAGTGGCCAGAGCTTTGCCACATTTCCATCCACGACCACAAGTGCGTCGGATGGTATTCCCCCGATCACTTCTGCAAAAGAGCAAAAGCGCACGTTGTAGGCGCCGCGCGAGTGCTTAACTGAAATCATTGGCCACCCAACGTCTTAATAACGTCTTGAGCCATCTCCGCAATGGTCTGCGTCGTCACCAAAACCGTGTAGTCGGCTTTTGAATAGAACTCTTCTCGCTTTTCAGCAAGTTCGACAACCCTATCCTTCCAGTTTTCAACCTGCAGCAAAGGTCTTTTCTTGCTGCTACGCTCTAGCCTTTCGGTAAGCGTCTCGGCGGAAGCTTTAAGGTAAATCACGACCCCTATCCGGTGTAACTGAACCCAATTCTCCTCGCGTAGTATGATGCCGCCGCCGGTAGAGACAATGGTATTCCCCGGCTTGAGCTGCTCCAGAACCCGGGTCTCGTGTTCGCGAAAAGCAGCCTCACCGTAGTGCTGAAAGAAGCTTTGAATGCTTCGCCCCAGCCTACGTTGGATGAGGATATCGGTATCTACAAACTGACGTCCGGTGATGCTTGCAATCTCCCTCCCGACCGCGGACTTGCCCACGCCCATCATTCCAACCAATATCCAACTGACCGAGTTCGTCATCTTAAAAGCAATTGGGGGTAAGAATACTTCTTACCCCCAATAATTTCGCTGGCGAACAACAGCCTACGGCCCTAGTCCGGTGTTGCCTTCATCTTCGATAACGGTAGCGGTTACAAAGATCAAGAGCTCGTTATTCGTGCGGTCCGTATGGGAACCTCGGAAGAACTGGCCGATGATCGGCAAGTCGGAGAGAATCGGATAACGATTCTGCGTGCCTGTATCCTGCTTGCGGGTGTATCCGCCCATGACCACCGTTTCTCCGCTTCTCACTCGGACGATGGTTGTGACAGCTTCGTTAGTCGTATCGGGATACTCATTTCCAAGCGAGTCCGTTCGGACCTGACCGAGGTCAGTCTGCTGGGGCGCCAGGTTCATCGAAACGGAGTTATCACCGTTGATACGCGGCGTCACCGTGAGCGTGCTTCCGAAAGGAATTTGCTGCGGAATGATGTTCGTGATCGCCAGGTTGTTATTAAATACCGTCTGGGATCGGAAGATCGTGGTGGTTCCACCGGCGGTTACCGTGGCCGGCGTATTGTTCATAGTTCGAACAATTGGCGCGTTAACCGTCTTTCCATAACCCTCGGCCAATAGCGCACGGAATCGAGTTACGATATTGCCGGTGCTGTAGCTAAGGAAGATTGGATCCGTCGCACGAGTGTAGTTCGTGCCCCAGAAGACCGTACCGCGCTGATACTGGAGATCGTAACCGAGCGATCGGGTCAAGCTTGTACCAGTGGTGATGAACTCAACCTTGACAATAACCTGCTTCGGCACAACGTCGAATTCCGCGATGTAACCGCGAAGCTTCTCAATGTCCTCAGGATCGCCGTGGACGATCAACCGATTCGTGTTCGGGTCGAACGTCATGTAGTCGATAGACTGGGGAATGAGAACCGGGTTCTGAGTATCGAGCGGAGCTCCCTGGGCGTTCTGTCCAAACGGATTAAAGTTGCCGCCTTGGTTGCCACCCTGGTTTCCACCTTGGCCGGGGTTGAATCCGGTACCGGCTCCAAGTCCACCCGGCGGTGTAGTTCCCGGCGGCTGATCTTGCAGACTCGGGGTCGTTAGGCTGATATCGCTGCCGCTTTCGTAGTGAACGACTCCCTGGGCATTCCCCTGCGGTCGTGACATCGTCTGGGATGTCTCACCCGGCTGGAAGGCAGTGGGGTCGTTTGTTAGCTTGCTGTAACGGCGAAGATCTTCCAGCGGACTCTTTGACTCAGCCAAAATCTTGCCACGAAGCTGAGTAACAACCTGCTGCACGTTTGCGTACTTGACGTCGATGTGAGCCAGAACTTTCTCGGCCCTGGGGCGAACCGGCGCCGACTGAGTGACCATCGCACCTTCCTGAGGCGATTTGTGGCTGATGATGAAGACATCGCCATCCTTTCGGCAGAAGGCGCCTGCGGCTTGGCAAATGTGTCGGACAACTTCGTCGGGCGTCTGCTGAACGAGGTTCAGTGTTATTGGGCTGTACTTATCGCTGCTCGGTTCGAACAGGAACTGAATCCCCGTCTTCAGCGTCACCAGCCTAATCGCGGTCTGGATGTCAGCCTCCTTGACGTAGAGGTCCAGACGCAAGTCATCAAGCGACTGGCCCGACTGAGCTCCGGCCTGCAAGCCGATGACCAGCGCCAAGGCGCTAACGCTCACGAACTTAGTTAAAACCCTCAAATTCTTCATTCTTTCTTTTGCCCCTAAAGACTCCTTCAAATTAGCCGGTCGTGCCGCCTCGTGAGCCGCCGCGTCCACCACCGCCGCCGCCACCAAATCCTCCGGTGGATCCTGCTCCGCCGCCACCGATCATCGGTTCCGGCTTCAACTGAATCTGGGCAAGCGGCAAGCCCCTACCCTGCGATCCGGTGAGAATTGTGAAGATGTAGAGCGGATCAGCATGCTGAATCTTGATGGAGGCGTAAACCTTTGAGCTGCCTTGAATAGTGCCCGTGTTCGTCTCGTTCGTAATTTGTGTCTGCTGCGGGCGTCGAATGATCACATAAGTTGAACCTTCCACCCGGTAGGTTGCATCCGCCTGAGCCAAGATACTTTCAAGAACCGTCGTAAACGGCTTGTTCTTAATGCTCATCGTTATCTGACCCTGAACATCGGGCGCAATGGTAAAGCTCAGATTGCCAACGTTCTTAAACAGGGCTCGAATAGCATCGCGAACGTCTGCTTGGTCAAGATCAAGCGACGGAACGGTCACTTGTGAGATATCCGTGTTCTGCCCGATAAGCGGCACCGCCGTCATGGCTACGACGCCAAGCGCAAATATCTTCCAAAGGGTTCCGATATTGTTTTTCATTGTTTTCTCTTTTTTACTGACGCAACGAGTGCGCTTAATTGATCGCCTCTTAACGTGGACGGCTCTCCAGCCTCACCGTTACGTCATGAGGAAGCTTATTGCCATCTCGGTGAATTACCGCCTTTTCTTGGTCGATTGAGATCACCGTCCATTCCGTATTTCCAATCTTCTGGCCCGGCCGCACAAGTTCGGCAGGCTTGCCATCACCCATCTCGATAATAGCATAGACTGAATCCGAAACCACGATTCCTGCAAGCCGCCGATGAGGTTGCGGCTCCACAACCTCGGTTGTGGCTTCAACGACTGGATTCTCTGTGATCTGAATTTCATCGTGGAACCCGCCGGACTCATTTACGAATCGTTCCGCCTGTTGCCGGTACTCGAAACCCTTTTCGATGTCGAGCAACTCGAATGGATCCTTTCTTGGAACGAAGTTGAAGGCGGCCACGCGGCCAACCCACACCGTCGGCAACATCTTTGGCACCAATGGTACGCCCGCGTCTGCGTTCAAGTCCAGCGAAGATTCTTTCACATCAGGAATTCCACCTGGGGGCGCCTCCGCTGCATGGGGCGGCACCTTGATGCATCCCCCAAGAACTGCGCATGCGAGCACTCCAAGATAGCTCTTATTCCACACAAATGGCATTACGGTTTGCCTCCCGGACCGCCCGGCGTCTTTCCTACTTTCCCGGCGGGACCTGCTGGGGGCTGCTTGCCTTTGGCAGGAGGCGCAACTGCGGGCTTTTGGTTAGGCGGCGTTGGTGCAGGCTTGCTCGTAGCGCCACCGGGGCCGCCAGGCTTCCCTTGGGTTACCGGCTTGCCTGGCACTGGTTTCGTTGGAGCAGGTTGAGTTGTAGGCGCGCCAGGCTTTCCTGGTGTCGTCGCCTTCGGAGCGGTTGCCGCAAACGATGCCAGAGAAACGTTCGGTGGGCCGGGGTAGATGTCCTTCGACCGGATGAATCCTACGATCTGCAAATTATAAGTTGCAACTAGATGCGGCGATGTTCCGTTAAGCGTCAACCGCGTTGCTTGGGCCATGTAGCCTTTGAAGTTCTTCCAACCACGAACATGCTTCATGATTTGCTCGTAGGTGCCGTTAACCGTGATGTTGCCAAGATCAAGGATCACCACTGGGAAGGCGATTGTTGGGAAGTTAAAGAACTGAGTCAGGACAGCTTGCTGCGACTCGCCAGGCACCGGAAGAGTCGGGCCGGTCAGTATCTTAATTCCTCCGTACTTCAACTGCTCGTTAATTCGCGACTGCAGGTGATTTCGATAGGTTCTTGCATCGAAGATGAGCTGCTCCGGCGGCACGCTCAGATCAATCCCTCCGTCCTTCAAACTGGTTGGCGGGGTATTCGTTGCAACAATGGCGCGCCACTCGGCAACCTTGTCGGCGACCATTTTCTCGGCATCCTTTACGCGCTGTTGAACGCGCGTCTTCTTTCCAAGCTCGGTTGCGAGATCATCGCCATAAGCAGCCTGATTCTTAGCTTGCTGCATATCTGGCGAGTACCTCATCACGTACGCGTAATCAAGAATGCCAATCGAGAGGGCAAACGCAATGATGATGATAAAGATAGGTCTAAATTTCATCTGCTAACCACCTGGATTGCCTCCACCAGTACTGGCGCCCTTCCCTCCGCTGCCGGCAGCCGGCGCTGCGACGGGCTGTAGAGTTCCTGGCCCCGCCTCAGCGATCGTAGCCCTCGGGTTTGGAATCGTCGCAATATTCCGTGGAACTGTGAACTGCACATTAATTAAGGTAGCCAGCGGCATTGCCCCGCGCGGACCGTTACCGGCGGTACCAAAGCCGCCCGCATTCACAAAACCGGTTACGCCGCCTTGCGAAATCGCGCGATTCACCTGCCCCTCAGGATCGTCAGGGATAACCCCTTCATCTGGAAACTTGGTGCGTCCCTCTTGGTCAATCACGCTAATGCCCGGCGTAATCTTTGTCCGAATACCCATGCCGCTGCGCGTAATACCGGTGGCGCCGGGAATCCTCAAAAGCGCGAGCAAGAGGTCGTTATATTGCTGATACCCCTTGATGACGCCTGACATATTCACAACCATGTTGCCACCCGAAGGAGCAACGTTGAGAGTGAAGATTCGATAGAACGGCGGGATGTACGGCAACACCGAATCATATGCCGCAGGATAAACATCGCTCGCCTTCTGCATCGCATTGAAGAGATTGATGTTGCGGACAATCGGCACCGCCCGCAAAGCGATCTCGTCCGCCTTGGCCGACACCGTTGCCAGCTTATCAACCTGAGGACGCAACCCGTTGGCACGATCCGTTTCGTCCTTTAGCGCCTGCGCAGAGGTGCGGATCATGATGATCGAAGCCACAGTCGAAGCAACGAGCATGACGATGCTCAAGAAGATCGCAGGCAGAATGGATTTACCTGGGCCGAGACTTGAAGGCAGTAGGTTCAGTTTCATGGTTAATAAACGATAAAGAGGCCGTTCCCCACCGCGACAGCAAATTCCTGAGCATGCTCATGAACGTAGCCGCTTGCAACCTTCTTCCCCACTAGATTTAGATGACGGAAGGGGTCCATAGCGTCACACTCCAAACCCAAACTTGCGGCAATATACTCCTTCATTCCGTGAAGCTTCGTTCCTCCACCCGAAATCATAATACGGTTGATCTCGCCGCCTCGACTCCGGAAGTAATCAATCGACCTCCGAATTTCAGCCAGGAATTCGTCGAGTACGGAGCTCATTGCGTTGTAAATCCGCAAGGTGTCCGGATCATCTGAGCCATGATCGGGTACCGCGAGACCGTGATCCACGGGCGGCGCGTAGTCCGTCGCCGGAGGCGGAGCCATGGGCTGGTCGGCAGGAGGAGCCGCATGGACATCCCCGCCGCTGGGGGCTCCTGCATAGGGGTCGTGGCCGCCGTACGTGTATGCAGGCGCGTCAGCTGGCTCGGGAGCCGCAGGGGGAACCTCTGCCTCGTATGCAGATGGAGGCACTTGCATATCGCCTGCGTCGGAAGGTTCAGGGCCCGGCTCAGCGCCGGTATCAAGCGGCGCGATAAATGGGTTGTCCGGTACCGCCGGAATATCGGCGGCCGGCGGGGCAAGGAATGGGTTCGCAACCGGGGCGTTCGGATCGGCATAGCCCGAAGTAGCCGAAGGGTCAAAGCTGAACCCAAAGGCAGACAGGTTGTCCTGACCGGCCGAAGCGATGACTGAATCCGGAATGCGAGCCTTGTTTAGCTTGATTTCTTCAGCCTCTTCAAAGGTGATGCCGAAGCTATCCGCTATCGCTCGGGTGAACATTTCACCACCAATCGGAATTTGGCGCGGCTGCAAGAGCTTGCCTGACTTGTAAATATTGATCGAAGACGATTTGTGACCCATATCAACGACGCAGATCATCTGATCTCGGTAGTCGTCCTCATAGCCTTGAGTGAGTGAGCGCGCAATGCCAAGGGGCTCAACGTCAATAGCGACTGCAGCCCGGCCGGCTTTCTTCATCACCGAAACCACCGTCTCGATGGCGGACTGGGGGGCGATTGCCAACACCACGTCCATATTCGGCGAATTGGGGTCTTCGTCGGGAAGGGGCTTGTAATCCGAAAGCACATTGCTCTCGGCAAAAGGAATGTTTCGCTCAATCTCCCAGCGCATGTGGTCTTTGAGCTCTTCGTCGTTCATGCGCGGCACTTCGATCGTGCGTACAAGAACGGAGGCCTGACCGGCGATGGAGACTACCGCCTGCTTGGTGGTGCTGCCGCACTCGGATAGGAGCTTCTTTAAGGCAGCGCCGACTTCGTCGGGATTGTAGACGCCGGTGTGGTCAACGGAGCCCTCGGGAGTGGGCGTCATACCGACCGCAGTGATCTCAGGAGACCGGCCCTTGAGGCGTATTTCGGCTACCTTAATCATTTGGCTGCCAATATCAACCCCAACAACGCTCGTTAGTCGCTTAGCCATATGCTCCCGTTAGTTCCCCCAAGCCGCTCTATCTTATCCGTACTGCCCGTGGAGTGTCAACTTCAAATGAACCAAATGAAGACATTCCAGTCTTGAAGCAATGGACGTACGTTGAGTTCGTATTGGTTCAACCCCTCCCTGAGTTTGAAAGTGAATGGCACTATCCGCCAGACACGACCGAGTCGAATTGCGGTGACAGCGTCTGGAAGAAGATGTCTCCACGCCCAAACCGAGTGGTGTGCCAGAACATCCAAACTAGGCCGCGCCGCATGTTATAAGGAGCGGTAACCGTCGTGCTGGTATCGATATCGCGAACCTGCTGCAACGGATCTACGAACAAAGTCAAACCTGCTTCGTTAACCGGGTGATCCATGATTACCGGCGCTTGAGACCTTTCCGAAATGAGCCTGACCGGCGCCGTAACCACGATCGGCGTGGTAAGGGCATTTCCGGTGATCGGATCGGCGCCCGTGTAAGTGATCGTCACCGTCTGGTCCTCGTCCGCGGCTTCGAAGTACACCTTCCCCGCCGAGGGATCGATTTGGTAGAAGCTAGTGGCGCCGGATACTGCGAAGCTCGCAATCGAGCCTCCTGCATTCGTGTAGACCGGCGTAGGCAGCGCAATTCCCAGCCTCATAGTTGACATGAAGGGTCGGGCCGCGTCGCTCGATCCGCCAGCTCCGCGCGAGTATGTGAACCAATACCTGTCTGCCGTTGGCTGGTTCGGATCAGTCGTCAGCGCCGCCGTGTTATCCGGCTTTGCCCAATAGCTGAACTGAGTAGCGCCTTGAGGAGCGCCAACAAGTCGCCAGTCGAACGCCATGGATGGATCACTGAACCCGCTCTGGCCGGAGCTTACGCGAAGGAACGTAGGCTGGTAGGTCAGCGCCAACTGAATGCCTTGTGGCAGGCGAAGCGAGGACAACCTCACCACGCCGGAGTTGGGATCGATTATCGCCGTACCGCCAAGAGTTGTTGTAAAACTGATCACGCCGCTTGAGCGATCAGTCGTCCGGGTTCCCGCAACCTCAATGTTTGTGTACACGCCGTTCACAACGGTTTCCAAAGTCACCGGAGTCGATGGATTCGGATTCCAAACAAGACCCTGGGTCTCGTACTGGTTATGAGCAGTGTCGTATTCCAGGAGATCTCGCGTTCTTAATGGCTGATAAGCGAGCCCAGTTGGGTTGCCGCTTGCATCGGCATTGAGGCGGCACATGTAGATTTCCTGCGCCTGACGGCCGTTCAGCTTGCCAGAGAACGCAACATCGATCACCTTCGACGTGCCTCGGTATAGCCTTCCGACCGCGGATGGGCTCGATACCGATTCCATCGCCGCCGGCATCGGGATAGCCGATTGCGTTCCAAACGAAGTGCCATCAAACGTTACGTACTGAATGCCCTTGTCGGTGCCGTAGAAGATCACCGCAGCGCCATTGGAAGCCGTCTGCACCACGCTCGTCTTGCGCTTTGGCAGCAGCGTTTCGGATTGCATGTCGGTCATCTTCGCGGTTGAGCCGTTGCACGTCAGGTCAGTCAGCGTAATTGCGCCGCCCGCTCCAATCGTTAGGATCGAAGCGAAAAGACGATTCTCTGTGATTCTGCCAACCGGAGTCTGCTTTTGGGCGTCGCCCACGAAAGCCATCGTAAGCGAGGAGAATGGGGCGCCGGTCGGATTGAACGGATCAACGGTGCCGGTTTCGGGGAACGAAGCGCTGTGGAACCTTGCCGTACCGGCTACGATCGAGCCGCCAGTGGTAGCCGAGTCGAACAGAACATCCGGCGAAATGTAGGACGGATCAGAAGGATTGGTATCCGGGAACGGACCGACCGATTGGTTCATCCATTGGCTTGACGAAGCCGGTGTCCAACCCAAGAGATCGTTTAGCGGGCTTAGAACGCCACCGCTGGGCAGACTGTGCCAATTGGGAAGTGCTCCCGCAATGCTCGTAAGATACAGCCTCAACTGAGGCAACGGATCAGGGTTCGCGGTGGTGGACGGCACAAACTGATCGCGATCCGAGACGAAAGCCATCACAAGGTGGCCGCTTGCAGCATCTCGCGCCGCCGCCGGCTGAAGATTCTCGTAATTGAAGTTGCCGGAGGTGAAGATCGATGAGTTATCAACCATCGGCGCTGCGTACGGCTGGACGGTCGTCGTCATACGAGACTCGCCCACCACGAACTTCAACGTAAGGAACGGATCGGCCTGGTTTTCGCCCGTCTGCAAGATTTCGTCAGACGTGCCGGTGTCCTCGATGATGCCAACCCGCTGGGTATAGCTGCCAGCCGGGAAACCGACGGGGACAGAAACGCTGATCTTCGCATCACCTGAGGCCCCGCTTACTGCTTGGTGCCCATCAATGCGCGACTTGGGATTGACGTCAAGCCTTGTGCTGCCCAGATAGCTAACGCGAGATTTCATCGCCACTACCGGATTCGTCAGCGCGAAATTGGTAGGAATGGTCTGCGAATCCAGAGTTGAGTGGAGGCTCACTGAGCCGTCCAACCAGCTATTCGCCTCGTTCGTCTGGGAGTACACCGGCCAAGGATAGATGTTCGACGCGACTTGGTAGCCTTTCGCAAGCCTCATGTTGATGAGATTCACGTTGCCGTCGTTCATCACGATGAATGGCTTGAATATCGGCGCAAACGCCGTTGGATCGTACGTGGTTCCCGCCGTACCCGGGCTGATTGGCGTGTAACCTACGCCCGAACCAAGAGTTCCAAGGTCCACAATCGGCGAGGCAACCGAGAATCGTTCGTCAATCGGCACTCCAAGCGCGTAGTTGAACGTTCGATACGGAGATCGCTTACTGAGCGGGTCGAAGACGCCGTTTCCAAGCGTATCGATGTACACCACCATCTTGCCAACGTAGTTGGAGGTCGGCACGTTGGCTCCCGAGCTATCCGTCCAGCTGTTGAACGCGTTGGGCGGCTGGAACTTCGGCACCATCGCCTCGAAATCAAATTGGGTCAGCTCCATCGTTCGCGTTGCGATGTTTGCGGGATCGGGAATCGTTGGCGGAATTAGCGAGACGCCGGAGAACACAGGGTCGCCTGAGCCACCCGTTTGCTGGGTCACGGCAATTCTTTCGCGCTTGATATCTGGGTAGTCAAGGCTCGTGTTGGGGAAATTCGTTGGCAAGTCCTCAAAGCCCACGAAGGGCGCAGGCAGTGGCTTAACGACGGTTGGTCCGTTCATCCAAGCAAGGTCTTGTCGAAGGACGCGAACGTTGGTAAGGCCGCCCGCACCGTGCAGCAAACTGAGCACCGAGCGATCAACAAAGTAGACACTGGCAATGCCGTTCTGGCCGTGCACGATATTGCCCGGCGTTGTCGTTAGGCGGCTCTTGTCATTGCTCGGGTCGCTATATACGTTGGTCGAATCGTTGGTTGTTGTCTCCGCCTTGGTAAGGTCGGTGGTGTAGCCAATGCTTTGGTTATCGATTGGATCGCCCGATCCATCAACCTTCATCACCAAGCCGAGCGGATTGCCGATCTTGAAGTTAAAAATCGAGGATGTGGGGTCGGTCGAGTAGTTCGCACCCTTGTAATTCAACGAGAAGAACACCGTGGCGCTTCCCGGCGCAAGGGCAAACTGGCCGCTTCCATCAAGCGGGTACTGGACCAGCGCGAAGCCATCAAGAACGCCGGACGGATTGTAAGAGTTGCCCGAATCCGAAGGAGCATTAACCGAGAACTTGAACGAAGGAGTCGTAACCGGCGAAGTCATGCCGGCTACACTGAGAGTTGCGGTTACCAGGGCATTCACCCCTACCGTCTGTGGGTCTGCCGGGAAATCGTAGAACATCAGGTACAGGGTTTGCCCCCACTCAAATGCGGTTGAAGGATCTGCTGCCGCCGAACCCGTGGCTTCCGCGTAATCGCTGGATAGGCCGGTGAGAAGCTTCTCAAACTCCGTCTTCGTGATCAGCTTAACCTTGGCTTGGTTAAAGGTCACGTTGCTTGGGTCGTTAGGCGGCACGCCCGGGTTTCCAGGGGCCTCCGTCGGATCATAGCCGCCCGCCAAGCCACCGTTACCGTGGAAGGCCATGGTGTAGCCAACCTGATCGCCGGTCACCATGAAGGTCTGGCCAACTGCAAAACTGTTCTCAAATCCACCCGCGGCGGTATATTCCCACGCTTCGCGGGCTCCGCGACGATTGACATCGGCGGTCCGCGCAAAGAGACCTTCTATTCGCCCGTCAGTTGTCGGAACCATGATGAGCGGGAACGGATTGCGGACTCCAGAATTGTCGAATGCGTTGAACCACGCAAAGGTAAGCGGTCCATGGACGCTTGCCTGCAATTCACTGGTCTTCCACAGGATCGTGCCATCGGACGCCTTGAGCGCGTAGATGGTGAGATTCTCGTTCGACACAAAAACGGTATCGCCCTGACCGCTTGTACTCATGTTGGCGTCGCTGGCCGTCGTCGGTCCGCCAAGGAAGTCGTCGGCTGGCAAGGACGGTTCGCCGGTGAACGTCCAGTTCACGGTTCCATCGTCAACCTTCAAGGATAGGAACTTGCCAGGGTTGCCAAAGTTGTCTTTCAGCGTTCCAACGAACACCGAGCCGAAATCGACGGCAGGGGTGCTGACAATCGCCCCAAGTGTGGGCGATGTTGCGGAGGGGTACATCCAAAGCGGGGTTGTCGTTAGGTTGGAACTGTTCCCTACCGCATCAAGCGCATAGACCCTTCCCTGCGGCGCAGGGACGATTACGAGCGCCTGGCCACCCGTCGTTGTCGCAAAAGCAACTGAGCCCCGGAAAGCGCCAAGCGCGCTCGACATCGGCGTGGCCGGGTAGTCATCCGGATAAGTCCAATAGCGCGTGGTCGTGCCCGGCTTGTTGTTGACCAAGTCCATGTCGCCGCGGCCTGTCATGTCGATGCAGTAAACACGCCCGTTCGACGCAGCAATATAGAGCCGATCTTGCCCACCCGAAACGGATAAGTGCTGGATCATCGCGCTGCTAATGTCAAAACCGTTCGGCATGACGGCGATTCCGCCGGGACCGTCAAGGCCCGCCACGTGGTTCGGGTCCGTCCAACTCGGATTTGCGGGGTCTGGAGTGCTTGGGTATGTCCAATAAACCTTGGTGCCGCCAAGCCCATCGCCAATCGCGTCGACGCAATAGATCTTCCCGTCTTCGCCCGCAAATACGGCGACATCGGTAGGAACCGGCGAGCTTGAAGGCGACAGCTTGAGATCGACAGTTGCGAGAACCGGCGTGGACTTAACCGTGTGGTTAGCGGTTCCAACAAACCAAACGGCGTCGGCGTACGACTTTCTTGTGAGATCGCCGGAGTCCGCGCTGTAGTTGGTGATGACCACCGACAGCGGATTTCCAATTGAGTTCGCGCTCGTAAACTTCCGCGTTCCTAGGCGGAACCAACCGCTGGCAACCGATTGATCGATAGTGACAGTGGTGACGGTCGCGCCTTCGTGAATCTCGTAGCGAACGCTGTGGCCAAAGGTTTCACCGTTGCTATCGCCGGGCAGCCACACGTACAAATCGTATTGGCCGTCTTGCAGCACGGGCGCGTAGGTTACGTTGTCGGCAGTTCCTAGGTTGTTAACAATCGGGGCTGCCAAATAATCGGTGCCGTAGTAATTCGAAGCCGTGGTCGCCGAGGTAAAGCCAGCTGAAAAGGTAACGCCGGAGCTGAGGTCGTCAATGATTCCGCCCGTATCCTTGGTTTGTGGGCTGTAAGACCAAGCAAGCGAACCATCCCCCAAGTTGTAGCAATTTGCCAACGCGGTAACCACCGTCGCAGGCTTGCCATCCTTGATAACGCTGGTGTTCTTGTTGTAAACCGTAATTGCGCGCTTGTATGTAACCGATGAAGTCGTCCATCCGCGGATGATCGGGGTGGCTGTGATGCTTCCACCGTCGGGAATGGCTCGCACCGCGTCCGCGTAAACGTACAGGCCAGGCGTGCCAAGCAACGCTCCGCCCGCATCGCGAGGGATGGTGTTGTAAATCGTGATGATAAACGGGTGGGTGCCGTCGTAATCGTAGAGCCGATCGGTGGCTTTGCCGCCATTGCCAAGCCTTACCCAGCCGCCGCCGGATACGTTGGTGTCAACGACGTCGATCTCACTTGCGCCCGCGCCGTACTGAATCTTCACCACCATGTACCGCTGCTGGTACACGCCATTGGTGGGGCCAACTGGCACGTTGATAGAAAGCGCATAACCTCGCGGCAAGATATCAGTGGGTTGCACAGTGAAGCTTGCGGTTTCCAGACTGTCGCTAGGATTCAGCTTCAGCGTGGGGTCGCTTCCAAGCGCAGAAGCTATCGTCGGAGCATAGAGGTACGGAGGCGTACCGGCCGCATAGCCCGATGGGAAGTAGTAGCCGCCTGCCAAACCGGTAGTTGGCACAGTCCAGCCCGCGGTAAAAGATGTTGCGGCGATGTTTGTGTTGTCGACGAGGTAGCTGTGGCCGCGATTTTCGGCAATGGTTGGGTGGAACCAGAAGAGATCGCCTTGGCCGGGGCCGTTGGTGCTTTGGATTGTGGGATCGTTCGAGATCGGATCGACTGTCTTGCCGCTTCGCCCGTTTTCACCCTTATAGGTTGGGCTGTCTTGGGCAAACGCTAAGCAACTCACACCCGCCAATGCGGCGATAACAATAAACGCACGCTTCACAGTCCAATAAACTCCCATTTCTAATCCTCAAGAATCATTTGCGAATGGCAAACAATGGTGTTTGCAGACCCCTCGCCCCTTGAACCGAGGAAATTGAAACTCTAATGCTGCTTGTACCGAATCCCAAGTTCTTCTTAGTGAACCAGAAACCTGGAACAGTGGTGTCAACCGAACCTCCACCAACCGGCGGATCCAGCAAGCCGCTCACTTCTAAGACTTCGCCGGAAAAGGCACTGTTCCCGTAAGTCGTCCCTTCGATCGAGTTCACGATGAGCACGGAGCCGTTGGCCATGCGCTTCGCGAACGTTGGATGGAAGGATCGAACGTTCGATGAGTTCGGTGAACCCGGATCGAGCGGATACGTTTCCGCGAGCCCGCGCATATGAGAATACGCTTCTTTTGGAAGCATCCAGTTCACGCGCCAGGCGGTGGTAGCCATGTTGGTGTGGTCCTCCGGCTCAAGCTCAAATACGCCATTGGTATCGGTGAACATGATCGTGTAATAGGCGTTGCCGCCCGTGTCCACCTTGGTTTGCATTGTCAGCGAGTTCAAGCCGCTAATCTTGCGGCTCAGGCGCTTCGAAATGGCATCGGATGCGAACGATCCCGAATCGTCGTTCCAGAACATATTCGCTGGAATCACAGGGTCGGTGTCAGCGGTCAAGATCGCGCTCGTCGACCAGTCCTTTGTCAGCGAGGTGATGTCGTACTGGTTGATGACGATGGTAGTCGGGCCGTCGAACAATACGATGCCGCTGTTTCCGGTTCCGGAGATATCAGGAGTCGTGCCGCTAATCGTCGAAATGCCCTGCTGCCCGCTACTCGGCATTTCCGGACCAATTCCCGCCGCGATCGCGTAGTGCGGCGACACGCCGGGAACGTAAACTCGGGCAAGGCTTCCGTATTCAAAGCCCTTGCCGCTTGCGCTGTTGGCGCTATGGCCGTAAAGCACGCCGAGCTGCGGAACGCCGCTAATCGCGACGGGTCCTAGAATCTGCCTAGTTGATGGATCAGCTACGTAGCGGTCAACCAACTCGAGCAACCGGCGGTTGCCGCGGTCCGCGACCAGGTAATGGGTCCAATACTCCAATGCGTTCGGGCTATTGAGCAGGTTTCCGGCGCCAAGCACATAGCCGCTCCATGTCACTACATCTGCCGGATCGGCAAGCTTATTAGCCTCGCTGGCCTGATAGCCATCCGGCCGGTAGACGGGATCGAGGATGAAAGAATCAATGCTACGGACCTCTCGTCCGAACCGGTCCACTCGAACAACCCGTTGCGCCCCAGAATCGACGATGAGGATATCCCCGCCGTCGAGGTAGTACGCCCGCGACGGCCGCAACAGTTTGTGTATTTGGCCCGCGTTCGTAAGATCGCCTTGAGGTCCCGTTTGGTAAGTGGATTCGAGCGACCAAATTGGATTGCCCGCGCTATCGACCTCGATCAAACGGCCTTGATCGCAAACGAGATAGACCGATGGCTGATAGGCATAGGTGGCATCATTGCCCCAAGCGCCCATCACGCCCTCTCCGGCTACCGTTCCAACGATCCGGCGTTGAGCCCAGTTGCCCGCAGCGGCAATAGTGGGATCGTTCCCCGAATTACCGTCGACCAGACTGTAGTAAATCTTGTTGTCAGAACCGATCGCGAGATCGCCGGTATTGTAGGTGCTCGAATTCGACCAGGCTGCCGGCAAGGATGAATCCGGCAAGGTTTGAAGCAGATGAGTTGTGTAGTCAGCAACGGTTCCTGCCCCTTGCGGCCAAAGCACAACCGGGTTGGTCTCAATGCTCGACGGGCTTGTGTAAAGCATTTGGAGAACTTCGTTCTGCCAAGGACGAGCCGAATCCGGCGAAATAAACTGCCCAGCCGATTGAGCCGTGCTCATCGCAGCCACGAAACCGTTCTGAACGGGCACTGCATTGGCCAGTAGGCTGCCGAGCAGGGAAGTCCCCGAAAGGTAGACCGTCGACCCTGCAACCGCGGGTCGTCCCGTAAGGCTCGCGCCATCAAACACGGTAAACCAGTTAAGCGGGCTCCATCTGCCCCCGACCTGATCGGGCCATATCACCTGATCCGGCTTGCCGGGAACCTTGAGCACTACCGGCAGACTGGATGAGAATGCGTTCTGCATCGGCCCATTAATGCTGCTCATCAGGCTATCAACTCTGATCGCCCCATTAGCTGCTCCCTGCTCCAGTTCGTACGAATACTGGGTGGGCTGCATGGAAACCGTGGATGTTGGGTTCGACTTGATCGAGCTGGCGGTGTAATCGTATTGGATCACCTGAACGCCGTTGGGAAGATCGCCAACCGGGATGATAGGCGTTTCCGGCGTTAGCTTAAAGCTCATCAGCACCGAGGAAGGCGTAGATGTGCCTACCTTGAAGCCAGAAGCAGTAACGAACACCTGATCGGAGGCAATCGTCGGCCCTCCCATGAAGGTCATCTTCTCGATGTCGCCGGTCAAGGAAGGATCAATTTGCGAGACGCCGTCAATATCGCGGAATGAGCTTGGAATCGTGGTGTCGCCGCCTGAAACTTGGATGACGTGCGAATCCATCAAGTCAAACCGATACTTCAGCTTAAACTGCCCTCTTCCCTCTTCGCGAACCGCGTAGAACGCTCCGCCAGGATGGGCGTTAACGGAAGAATTATCCGCGCTGCTTGTCGCGACGAACATGGTTCCGTCGGGGCCAAGCGCAACGTGGTCCATAACCCTTAGCAAGTGGCCGGTGTCATCCGGGAAGTTGATATTCCCGCGAATCATTGCCGCAAAGTTCCCGGATGCCGCCACCTTGCCGATGTCAACGTTGTAGTCGATATAGATCTTAGCGACATCCGCGGGAAGCGGAGAGGTCATGTTGATATCGACGACACCCTGATTCTGCGTCCAGACGCCGGTGAACAGGGTGTTCATGTCGGTCTGGTTGTATACGTCGCCATTTGCGCGCACAAGCGTCAGCTTGATAGAGAGCGGATCGGGTGACGCATAGCTTAGCGGCTGATAAATATCAAGCGAGTTGATGGACGCTCTGGTTGTAATCCGCAGAACATTGCCCGCTAGTTGCTGATAGCTCGCCGCCTCGCCCTTCGCACCTACAAAAAGGCTGGCCACGCCGCACGTCACGCCCGGCTTAGGAAGCGAAGGAACATAAAGAACCTTGTCGACACCACCGCTGCCATCGAAGATCGGAATGTAGCCGATTGTCGGCGCTGCGGAAGCCTCGGGGATAAACGCTGCCGCCGATCCGCCAATCACCCAGTTGTTGCCGCCGGCGGTAACAAGGGTCCCAAGGTTTGGATCAAGAACGGTAAGTCGGGCAGATGGGGTGGCTCCTTCGTTATCAACCAGATAGAGCAGATTGTCTTGGAACACCGCCTCCATGGCATGTGCGCCCGGATTAGCGGAAACCGAACCTGCGGTGGCTGGCGTGTAGGAATAGGCAGGACCCGAGGGCGGCGCCGTCGAGATCAGTCCGCCTGCGCCGATATTAAAGAGATCAAAAGCGTACAAGGCGCCGGTTTGGTCCACAACCACGACCTGGTTCCTGGGAATACCGGTGTTCGGGTTGTTGACGGTGAAGCAAGAGGGCGCAGAGAGCTGAGTGACCGTGTTCGGGAAGCTGTAATGCCACAGAAGGTCGTACGGTTTGCCAAGAGAGAAGTCCGGCTCACCATCATCCGCATTGCCGTCGCCGTCAAGGTCCTTCGCAGGGTTCGCATCGTAGGCAGAAACAGTCCAGATGCCGTGCAGCGAGCTTACGACCACCATCACGCCCTTGTAAATGGTGGGGGCGTTGCTGAGATCGCCAGGCGAGGAAATCGATTTGAAGTTCTGCGAAAGCGGCGCAGGCAGGTTCACCGGCTGTCCGCCAAGCTTTCTCGACCCAGCCCCTAGTTCAGGATAGGAAGAATTAAGATAGAAGGCGTTAACGATAAGATTAGCCGCCGCCTGAGAGGCGCGATCAAGGAAAGGAGTATCCGCCGTCGGGCCGTTATTGGCAAGATCCAGATTGCCCGAGCTATCAAGCCCGCGGTTAAGGGTCTGGGCAACGCCGCGAGACGTTACAAGGACGTGGCCGTGCCCAATTTTGGCAACGGAGACGATGGACCCGGTGTAAGCATTGCTGCCGTCGTATTCGCCGACTACCGATTCAAACTGGCCGGCAGCGCTGACGGGGAGCAGCAGGGGGTCCGCGGAACCACCGCTAAGCGGCGGCGTTGCGATGCTGCCGGATGCCGTCGTTAACGTCAGCGAAACGTCCGACGCCGTCAGCTGGTTTGGAAAACTCAGCAGGGGATGGAACAGATCCGACGCGGAATGAACCGAACCCATCGTGGCGTTCACCTGGAAAGGAATCGGGAATCCGTTGGTCTTATCCTGGTTTACCGATAGGTTCGTTGAGGTGAGATCAATCCAAAGCAACCCGCCCTGATCAACAAATCGCCGCAGCCGTTCTCGCTCGAATGGGGAGAGGGAGATGTTCTGATAGATGGGAACGCAGAGAACGTCAAACTGCGCTAACTGGGTGTCGCTCGTCTGCGAAATCCTAATTTCCCAATACGTCTTATCCGACTTCTGAACGGATGGCGCTGCCGGATTCTGGAAGACCCAACCATTGGGTTTCCCTACCGGGAGCCGGTCGAGGTTGTACCAAACATAAGGGGTTAAGTTCTCGGGGCCAGGCTCCGCAAGCGTCTTGTTGGCGTCAAGCAAGCCAATGCCCGCTCGCACCGTCGTCGTAGTGTTGGCGTATTTAACCGCCTGGCCGCAGGCCAAAGAAACTAACCCAACCAAAGCAAATATCAAAGCAGATCGCGATTTCATTGCGCATTCGCCTCACCGAAGTAGGAGAGAACGGGGCACACTGGTAGACGTGGTAGCGGGGGCAACACGTTCCCTGCGGCATCCGTTCTAATAGGAAGGTTTGTAAGGTTGTCCAAGAATCCTCCCGGACGCCCGGTAGCCAGGACGGGATCAAACGTTACCGAAAGGTTCGGCACGTAAAGCTTCGTGGCAAAATCCCACCCTGCCGGTCGATGACTTGTCGGAATGTTATATCCGCTCTCCCCAAGTTGGCCCGGAATCCAGCCCCACTTCTTCAGCCACTCAGCCTGCTGGCCGATAGGAGGAGGCATGTTTTCCGAAATCGCTCCGATGATCTGAATTCGCTCATCAATCGGTTCACCGTAGAACGGGGTGAACGGTGAAGTCCCGTAGTTGTCTCGGCGGGCCAAAACGCGATCCGCCTGACTGCCGCCAAGAGCTTGGTAATTGTCGTGGCGATCATTCGGGTTCGGGTTGAACCACGGGCCAGGAATGACGAAGAAGCTGCCTTCTTCGGCGTACATCACCGCTTCGATGCGAATGTCATGCGGGACGATTGCCGCGCGAGCAAGCAGATAGTCATTGGTGGCAATGCTGCCGATGCTGGAGGCAACGATCTCAAGGACATTCATCGACTCGGCCAGCGCGGTGTAAGTGCCTCGGGTCAGTGCATCTGTCAAATTCGGGAAAGTGAAAGTCGCTGTCGGATCGCCGCTCAGTAGCGGATAGACCTCGGTCTCAAACTTCGGCGCTCGTTCCCACGCCTGAGCGCCAAGCCCCAAGAACGGAATCTGGGCGGCTGGCGAATCGACGTCTCGATATGGCGCGTAGAGCGCGGCAGAGTTTGAAAACCGATAGTTGATGTTAGCGTTCGGCTGTCCCGGGCCCGGATAGTAGTAGTTGCTGCCGGGCGCGGTCACCTTGCGCTCGAACAAATACTGCGGCGTTGCAAGACCTGCGTTCACATTAAGGTTGATAAAGCTGTTGCTCGCCGGACCGTCATCCATCGTATGCGTCAGCATCAAAAGGAGATCGGTTGGTACGACGTCGGACGAAGTACCGCCTGCGTTATAGCTCTTAACGTAGGGTTGATAAGTTGCAGGGTCGCCAGGGGTTCCCGTGGTGGGGTCCAGCAAGAACTCTGTCCTAAGTCCAATCTGCCCAGCCGCTGCCGGGATGCGAAGAGGATTGTAGGCAGGCGTTGAAAGCACTTCCTTTGCCTCGGCAGGAGTCGTTCCCTGCGCAGTGCCAAAGAACTGGGTGGTGTTGAGCACCACGTAGTCCTTTGCCAAGAGGGCCATAAGCGCAGTCGGCGGCGTAGTAATCAGCTTGCTTGGATCCGGGTTCTCGTCCGTGATCATATTCTGAACAAGGCCCTTTGTCAGGCTGCCCTCGACATAGATCGAGCCGCCAGAGACCACCGTAATCTGCGTGTTGGTCGGATATTGACCGCGCACCCGAACGTCGCCTGCAAAGTAGAGAACGCCATTGAAAGGCAGCCCATTCGTGAAGTTAACACTGGACCGCGTCGTGTTATTGATATCCACGCCGGGCGTCAAGGAGTTCACGATATAAACCTGGTTGCCAATCTTTCCAAGCTTGAATCTCAACTGAGCCTGGCCGCTGTCAGTGCCGTCCGGCTTCTTCCAAGTTCGGTTCGATCCGCGCTGATCGCGAGTGATAATGAAGCCGTCGGGCAAGAAAGTGAGATATGCGCCGCGTGGAACGTAGTAGGGGCCCTGCCAGCCAGAGTAAGCGCCACCGTTGTTCGGATTTAGCCAATCGTAAACCAAGGACTGCGAAGCGCCGACTTGTACGCGACCGGCTTCATCGCTGGGAACCTGGCGATCATCCGCATTGTCCACGTACACGCCGCGTCCATGACCATACTTGCCGTTATTGGTACCACCAAGCTGCTTTCCGCTAAGAGCAGTCATTAGGACGTAACGGTTCTCTCCGCTGTCTGGATCGATTCGCTCAATGGAAGGAGGCGCCTTGTACGGAACCGCTCGCGTAAAACCCTTCGTGTCGGTCTTTTCCTGGGAATCGCGGAGCACGCCCAGGTAGGTACTGAACCCAGGGTCTTGGCTATCAAGGACTCCATCTGGATTCCCTGATTCCTTCTTAAGAACTGCCGTGCACTCGTTCCATTGGCCAGCGGTGCCGGAACCATCTGGACAGAGACCGAAGAAGGAAGTATTGAGCGTAAGCGAGGCGTGCTTAGTCGGATCTGAGATCACGCCATCCTCGTTAACGCCTTCAATAGTCCCGTTAACCCTGATACCATCGCCAACGTATGGCGTGATGGCCGCCACCACATTGCCGTAAATTTTCAAGTCGGCATTCACGTACATGGAGCCCATCGATGGAAAAGTTGAGCTTGTTTCCGTGGGCGATGAGGTCTTCGGATCGTACGGATTAATCAGCTTCACCCGGCCTCCGAGGTTAATCGGAGTGTTCACTGGCTCAGTCGTCCAGGTATCGACACCGCCTGGCGTCGTGTGGGGCGTGTAGGTTGTCCCGAGGTTGAACGGAAAGCCGATTTCAGCCGGACGCGAAACGTTGTACTTGTTGCTTATATAGCGCGCCGATTCTATGATTCCAATTGAGGCGAAGGCAATCCGCTTCGTCTCCTCTCCGGAGAACGGCGTTCGCAGGGTCGTCGGATCGCTTGGGTTAACAACGCCCGTTCGACCAACTGATTCGATAATCAAGTAGTTGCGGAGCAGATTCGGCTGCCGAATCGTGCCCGGCGCGCTTGTTTGGAAAACCGTCGCGTCGCTTGGCGCATACCGTACGCGAATGAGAGCACGGCCGTTGTCGAACCGAACTCGTCTGTAAGGGCCAAGACCATCGGGGCCGCCCTTATCAGGAAAGCCCAAACTTGCGCGAAGATATTTCGCATCGGGATCGTTTGGCAGAGGCGCTGTCGGAGTTCCCCGCCAGTCTGCGCCTTCTTGGCTGTTAAGGAGCTGGGAATGCGCGTATCGAATTCCTGCTTCGGCAAGGTCTCCCGCCAGCGTTCTGCGCACCGTCAGATTGCCGGATCGGAGGCCCCGGCTTACGATGCCAAGAAAACTAAGAGACAGGAGCAGTAGCACGCCGAGAATGATCAGCGCTATGAAAAGCGTCTGGCCGGCAACCTGGAGGCGATTTCTGTAGGCGGTCGTTTGCATCGTCATAAATCCTCTAGCGCAGGAAGTTCCTCACGGTTGCGTCCACCTTGACCGTCACTTGCTGAGCCGCCTGGCTCGCAAACATCGAGACGCCGCCCGGGTAGTTGCGAACGGTAATCATCACCGCAAGCTGCTGCTTGGTATCGTAATCCACCGCAATCAAGTCCTTGGCCTGGTTGAACTGGAATCGATAGGAAACCTGGAAGGCGCCTTGCGGCAGCGGCACGTTCGGGTCGCTGTTCAATTGGATATAACCTGCTTTGAACCGCGGCTGATAAACAGCGCTCAAGAAGTCGCCCGGCGTATAAGTTGCCGGTGGTCCGGAGCTGAAGCCCAGCGCGGTGTAGTCCGCAGGCTCGGGCAGGTCCGTGTAGTTGATTTTGTATTGATTTACGCCTGGGCTCGTTGTCACCCTGGTGTAGCGCACGGGATTGCCATAATTCGGGCCGGGGTTCTGATCAGGACCGATCACCACTTCGCTGCCAGGAGCGATTGATCCAGGGAAGCCCACCAGCGGATCGAGGGGGCTTGGCGTTCCGTCGTACTTGTTTGCCGTGCCATCGGTGAGCAGCAGCGTTCCATCGTTTTGACAGACCGCGCGCAGATCGATAAAGCGATGGATGTCCGGCTTTAAGAACGCATAAGCGGGGTCGTTCCAGACTCGATTGAAGCAGTGGTTGATTTGGTAGTCCGGGTTGCCGGAATCCTTCGGGGAATACGTAGCGCCAGCCCCCGAGTCCACAAGTGGGCTTTGACTCAAACCGGTGAAGACGAAGGGCTGGTTGTCAGGAACCGGGCTAACCGACGACGTGTTGCCGACTTCCGAAATTTTGAAGCTGGTTGTCACCTTGCCGTTGCGGTAATCCGGAACCAGCGGTCGGAAGAGGGGACCCCACTTTGCCCGCTTGGTTGAATCCGCAAGCCAGTTCGATCGACCGCTTGCCGCTTGGAGTGCCTGCGAATAAGGGTAGTTCCTCGTTCCGGCGATTCCGTTTTGATAGGCATCAATGCTAAACAACTCTACGCCGCTATTGAACTCGCTCTGCCCTGCGCTATAGGTTCCCGGGTCAACTCCAACAATGCTCCAGCCAGGGAAGGTACTGCTGGCGTCATTGCGCCCAACCAGGTAAGGCAGCCCATCCGTCCAGGTGCTGTTAAACACCCGAATGACGGGATCGTTCCAAGATGCAAATTGGGTTCGGAAGACGTCGGCAGCAACTGCTTGAGCATTGTCGGTTTCTTCGCCCTGGCGAACGGCAACCTGCGCCTCCGCGGGTTCAGAAGCAACTCGCTCCGGCTTAAACTGAATCAGCGGGACGACACCGTCAAGGATGGTCTTCGTGGTACCGGGACCCGTCTTCACACTTCTCGTCCTTGCAATGACCTGGTCGTAGCGGTGAGCCTGGGTTTGGATTGTCGCCTTCTTGAGCCAGTTCGTAATTCGTGTTTGCTTCGCGGCTCCCGAGGGAGTCAACGCAAAAGTGGAAGGGTTGTAGTCCGTTCCCGGAATCATCGTAAAGAACGTCGGGTCATCAAGGTCCGTCACCTGCCCGCCCGATGCTTGGAACAGATCAGTATTCGGCAAGTAGGTTTTCGCAACGCCGTTATAGAGGTAGGGAGCAACTTCAGCCCGGTAGAGGACAAAGAGGTTATCCTGGGTGGAATCCACTGCCATCAGGACCCCAGAATACGGTTCGCGATATCCTGTCTTGAGCTCAAGAGGATCGCGTAGGCCGATCCAGTATCGAATGATGGTCGATCCGGGAGCGACGGGAAGCACGATCTGTCCCTTCGGCGCCGTCAGCGTTGGGTCAACCTTGCCGGTGGTTGGGTCCGTAAGAACCGGGTTGCCGCTGCCATCAAGAACGGGAGATCCTTCAGCAGGCTTGACAATGTCCAGCTTCGCGTAGGAGAGGTCAAACGTGGCAGTTGGATGAGGGTTCGTCACCGGAACCTGGTCGCCAATGGCAGCCGGGTAAACGATGGTGATCGCGCCCTTCAATCCGCTGTTATCGCGAACGCCCACGCTCTGCTTGATCTCGCTGGAAATTCGCTCTCCTAACTGGCGCGCCTTTTCCTGCGAATCGGCGATGCCTTGAGCTTGCCGTGTGGCGTTAAAGCTCTGAATCAGCGGCACGATGAGCACGGTGAGCAAGACTGCCGTGATCGCCAAGACCGTTAGAAGCTCAACAAGCGTGTATGCGCGTCGCATCATCTTCACTGCTGGCCCCCTTGGATAAACGTTTGGGTCGAGGCAACTCTAAAGTTGCGCGCGTAATCTTCGAAAGCGGCGAGATTCTTCACGAGATCGTTACCCAGGTTCAAGAAGCCGCTATTAGTGACGACTCTTGCTGTCAGAGATACGCCCTTCACACCCCGTACGGCATAGCCGTAGGGCGGCTGATAAGTCCCCGAGGGCAAATCGAAGCAGGCACTGGCATCGACCTCGGTTAGGTCAACAAATGGATACGGAATGTCCGTAGTATCTGGTCGCTGAACCACGAATGAATAATCGTTAAGCGACGTTGGCTGCGTTGTACTGGTTGGGCTCCCGCACTCGGCGCCTGTTCGATACCAGCCTTGCTGAAGCATCACACGTTGGCCAACGGTTACGCCTGGGAAATACATCCGGTTCGTGTGGCCGCCGGTTGTCCCGTCAGATCCGCCGACGTAATACTGCCCCACGTTCGGGGCGCTATAAGTCTGCTGATAGATGTTTGAAGCCTTAAACGCCTGAGCGGCAACTTCCTGGTTCGCGCGGTAAAGCACTCGCAACTTGCGACCCGTGAGATTCAAAGCGTTTGGGTTCTTCGTCATGTCCTGCTGCACGCTAACGCCAGTCTGTCCCGGATAGACCACCAACACCACAGTTGTGGCGTCCTCTGGAAGGCCCGTCTTCGCAACCTTCGATTTCGTGACACCGTTCCGAAATCCGATAATGCCGTGAACAGAGTCAAGCACTACTTCATCCGATAGCACCACTGCGCCTGTCTCCTGATCTTCAACGATGACAGTCGGATTAGTTGTAATCGTTGGGATTGGCGTATTCGCCGAAACAGACGTGTCAACCTGAGCCGGGTCAATATCCAGGGTAGGCACGTTCAAGCCCTTGAAGCGGGTGTAGTCCGGATTCTGGGATTCACGCGCCTTGATCCCGAACGAGGACACGCGCAGGGCGACATTAGCGGTGTCCGCCACAGAAAGGTTCTCGTGAAGGATTCGCCAGTCGTACACGTCATAGGAAACCTTCGCAATTAGTGGCTGGCGGCCCTTTGACGTGTACTGGAACGTATTGAATCCTGCAGGGTTAAAGAGCAAGAGTCCATGCGCCCAATCGGTCAGCTTGTACTCATAGGGGTCGGTAGAGAATGCAGTGACCTGACGGAACTGCTTCAGTACGTGAATCGTGAACTGATCCACGCTGAGCAGGGACTCGCCCGCTCCCAGCGTGATAATGCCGGGCAGGGATGTGTCGCCAGATGGTTGGACGATGTAGTAGGTGTAGTAACCGCCGCCGGGGCTGGAAGGCGGAACAATCTGGCCGGTAAACGTTCGGCGAACCTTATCTCCGCTGAACGGTTGAACCCAATAATCGAAGGTCACCCGGAACGTATTCGCAGGGCCTGATGACGGACCATTGATAATGGGCAGTTGGATCTTCGCGTGATCGCCGTCAAGCCCGGTGGTGAAATACTGATAGTTGAGAGCATTTCCATCAGCAGAAGCGTTAGCAATCTGCTCCATCTCCGAGCCAAATATCTCGAACAGCGGCACGTAGGTCAGGCCGGAGGCATAGGTATCAGAGGAGGTCAAAACCGGACCGAAGCGCAAAGTCACCAGCGATCCAAAATCAACTCCGCCCAAAGACCGCGGTGAAGGGATGTGGTATTGATCATCAATTACCCGGCGGAACAGATTCGCGCCAGATACATAGGGCCACAGCCCAGCCGGATGCCCATTGATGAGCACCATTCCGCTCTGGTTAATCTGGTTTCCCGCAATACCTAAGTCTTGAGGCGACCGCGTGGGATCGGAATCGACGTAGACGACGCCAGCCTGATAGAGGTACTTCACCGGCAGAATCGCAGTTGGGAGATCTTCTGAGTTATGCAGAAGTTCATCTCGCACATCCGCAGCAAGAGATGCCGCAGCTAGACGAAACCGCGATTGGGCCAGAAGCCGAATACCCCCCGGGAATATCCTTGCGACGGCAAGGATGCCGGTCAAGAAGACCACTATGACGACAAGCAACTCAACGAGCGTTGTCGCAGCGGTGCGGCGCAGTTTCATCTTCATACTCTTTCTCGTAGTTATGGAATCGCTCTAAAGGATTTATTGCTTATTTCGAGAGAGTCGATGAGCTTCACCGATCCACTGAGTGTCAAAACGTAGTCGCGTCGTTCGCGGAGGGTGTCTCCATCTCCGGTGTATTCCCGGAAATAGCTGTCCCAAGTGATGATCGTATTATCCGGAGGGCTTGAATACCCTAGCTGGCGCGGATCGTCGTTGGCGTTTCCGCTCGTCAATCCCCAACCCGTCCAGAACGGCGCATAGTGAATTTCAATGCGCGTCCCGTTGCCTGGCAATCGGACCTTGCCGATGTCGTAGCCGTCAACGTTATAGAACCAGGAAGTGATCGTTCGATCGCCCGAGCCGGAGCCTTCGGAGTTGATGTTTTCGTTAATGCCAAGGGCACTGTCAATATCGATGTCCGTTCTGCGCAGGATGCGTGAAACGGTAACTCCCGGACCGTATTTCTGACGATGATTTGCATCCTCACCCGGGCCAAGCGGAGTCGGATCAATATTCGGCCAGACAGCCGAGGTGTAAGCGTTGCTTGCTGAGGAAACCATGGATGGCTTCATATCCCCGATGCCGCCGATGCGCTTCGGATAAAGGAATCCCCTAACCTTCTCTGCTGGCACAACTGACCCGTCTGAAGTGTAAAGGGATGCATATCCCAGGAGGGCCGGAGGATAAGCCTCTTGATCGTAACGATAAAGCTGGAGCGCCTGATGAATCTGTGCCATCTGGGCGGCATCCGTTGCCCTTTTGGCCTGGTCCTTGGCGCGAGAGAAAACGGAGAAAGTTAGGCCCGCAAGTATGCCGATGATCGAAATGACCACCAGCAGTTCAACTAACGAAAAAGCCCTTAACTTCATTTAACTCGTCCTCTCCCTTGTCTTCGGACCGCCCCCGAACCCGAATTGTTCCCTCGTTTCTATCCCCTCGAGCCTGTCACCCAGGCTAGATATGCATTCCAAACGCCCATCAGCTGGTGCTGAAACACCACCGCCGCAATCGCCCCCATTGCCAGGTATGGTCCGAACGGAATCATCGTTCGTTCTACCTCATAGTCCTCCATTTCTTGAACCGGAAGATAGGGATCTTCACCGAAGTAAGAAATATAGAACTTGGGAATAAATAGCCCAATGATGTCTAGGCATAAGACGTAGCCAATACCGCATTTGATCAAGGAACCTATAGATTCAGGCTCATACACTTCATCGGCCTCACCCTTTGCATCATCGCCAGGCTCTGTTTTGGAACCTCCTGCGGCCTCTGCTGGGCTATACGAATCGCCCTTAAGAAGAAGCGCTTGAACGCCGCCAAGGATTGCGCCGGCAAGCACGGCAAGGGCGATGCTCCACAAGGTCATCACTGGGAAAAGGACTGCGCCAAAGCCGCGAACCATCTTGATGTCCCCGTGCCCCATGGCGTCTTTGCCGAACATAAGCCGCCCGAACATGGCGATGAACCAGAGGATTCCCACGCCCAGTAGCGCGCCTGCGATCGAGTTAGGAAGCCCGTTGCTGGCGAAGGCTGTCGGCCGATGGCTCGCAAAGAGGTAGTAGTTATAGGCAAGGCCCACAAAGAATAGGAAAGCGTTGATCTGATCTGGGATGATGTAGAACTCCCAGTCGATGAAAATAATCGCGACGAGGGAGGAGGCCACCGCCGCATAGGCTACGGCCGTACCCACATCCCAGCGAACGACCATATACTGATACCAAATCGCCGCCCAAATGATGCCGTTGAGCAGTTCAACTAAGAAATAGCGTGGGGGCACCTTCACCTTGCAGTAGCGGCACTTGCCACCGAGTATCAGCCAAGATAGGAGCGGGAAAAGGTCAGCCGGTCCGAGCTGATGCTTGCAGTTAGGGCAGAAGCTGTTCTTTGGGTTGGACAGGGAAATGCCGCGAGGCATCCGGTAAATGACGACGTTCAGGAAGCTTCCTATTGTTGCGCCAAGGAAGAGCCCGACCACCCACGTCCAAGGATAAAACATCCTGCGTTAGCTTGACACACCCATGCGGCTGTTTGCCGAACTTAAAATGAATTGGCCCGACAATGTGGATTGTCGGGCCAAAACGTTTGGTGAGGAAGGCTCGGCTATGCGCCGCCCTTATCGGCGCCACCAGCCTTCTCGGGAGTCGCCTTATCATCCTCGCTACCACCCTCGGAAAGCTTCTTAATAACATCGATGAGAGGCATAAACATTGCGATGACGATAAAGCCAACGACAAAGCCTAAGAAGACGATCATTAGCGGCTCAAGCGCGGCCGTTAAGCTTGCGAGGGACGCTTCAACTTCCGCCTCGTAGAAGTCGGCAATCTTCTGAAGCATGTAGTCCAGCGAACCGGATTCCTCGCCGACGCCAATCATGTGGACAACCATCGGCGGGAACAACCTTGATTGCTCCAACGGGTCGCCAATTCGCTCACCTTCACGGATCTTTGCGCGGGCTTCGAGAACTGCGTCCGCCATGATCGTGTTACCGACAGTGCCAGCAACCGTTTCCATAGCCTGCAGGATCGGTACGCCCGAAGTAAGCAACGTGCCCATCGTTCGGCTAAAGCGAGCCAAGCAGATCTTGTGATGGAGCGCGCCAAAAATCGGCATTTTCAGCTTGATTCGGTCCGCTACACGACGGCCAAATCGCGTGCTGGTGAAAGCTCTCCAACTAAAGATGATGGTTACCACCGAGAGTACGACCATCCAACCGCGATGCACCAGAATATCGGAAAGATCAAGAAGGAACTGGGTAATTGCCGGAAGCTTTGCTCCCTTGCCGAGCAGATCCTCAAGAATCGAACCCCACTGCGGTACGAACCAAATGATGAGGAACGACACGATACCCATCGCCAAGATCAGAACCAGCGTCGGATAAGTAAGCGCTGCCTTCACTTCTCGGCGAAGCGCAACATCCTTTTCCAAGAAGTGGCTCAGCCTCTGAAGAGATTCCTCGAGAACACCACCCACTTCACCGGCACGTACAAGGCCAAGGAACAGGCTGTTAAAGCACTTTGGGTGGCGCTGCATGGCGCGAGAAAGGCTTTCACCACCTTCAACACGCTCACCAATATCCTTGATGATTCGCTTAAGCCTTGGGTTCTGGCTCTGCTCACCAAGAACGTCCAGACAGCGAACCAGAGAAACGCCCGCATCGACCATCGTCGAGAACTGGCGGCAAAAGATTGAAAGCTCCTGAAGTTTGACCTTACCGGTGCTTCGCGGCTTTTTGACCTTTGCCTTGAGCATCGTGAGTTCCGTGATCTGGAACCCTTGCTCTTCAAACCTGCGCCTAAGCAGCTCCTCGCTTTCAGCTTCGGCTGTTCCTTTTTGAACCGAGCCGGTTGCATCTCTAAACGTGTAGCTGTAGACAGGCATGACTTTCTCCTACTGGATATCTTAGACTATCGACGCACTTGCTGCTGCGGTTGTGCGGCGGTATTGATCATTTTCTTCAATTCTTCCTGGCTTGTACATCGAGACATGATTTCCTCAAGCGAAACGAGGCCCTTCAAATAGAGGTCCCTGAGACACTGGTCCATCGTGAACATTCCCGACTGCGCGCCGGTTTGGATTGTCGAGGTGATCTGGTGAGTCTTAGCTTCACGCACGAGGTTTCTGATGGCCGGAGTGGCGATCATAACTTCGTTGGCAGCAACACGACCCTTTGCATTCAGCTTTGGCAGCAGTTGCTGCGAAATGATGGCTTGAACGTTATTGGATAGCTGAACGCGAATCTGTTCCTGCTGTTCGGGAGCGAAAACGTCGATCATACGGTCAATCGACTCGGCGGCGTTGTTCGTGTGAAGCGTTGCGAACACAAGGTGTCCGGTTTCTGCGGCCGTGATCGCCAAGGCGATCGTTTCCACGTCTCGCATTTCACCAACCAGCAGAACGTCCGGGTCTTCACGAAGCGAGGCTCTCAGAGCGTTTGCAAAGCTTCGGGTATCCGAGCCAAGTTCGCGCTGGTTAATGAGCGCCATCTTATGCTGGTGGATGTACTCAATCGGGTCTTCAATCGTAATGATGTGAACCGGGCGAGTGAGATTGATGTGGTTGATCATCGCGGCAAGACTGGTTGACTTACCGGAACCGGTTGGGCCCGTCACCAAGATCAGTCCGCGAGGCTTTTCGGTGAGTGTTTCAAGAATCGGCGGGAGACCGAGATCCTTGACCGTCGGAATCTTCTGTGCAATAAGACGGAAAGCTGCCGCGCACGCGCCCTTGTCTCGGTACAGGTTCACACGGAAGCGAGCGCGCCGTGGAAGCTGATAGGAGAAGTCGAGTTCCAGACTCGTTTCAAAGCGATTGATGTTCTCATCCGAAAGGATGTCGTACATCATTCGCTGGGTGTCTTGAGCCGTCAGCTTCTCATAGTTCATTCGCTTGAGGGTTCCATCCTCGCGAATAACCGGCTCTGAATTCGAGCATATGTGAAGGTCCGATGCATTGCGATCGACAACGATATGAAGGAGTTCGTCGATGTGCAGATCTTCGAGACTCTTCGGCGCGGAACCGTCCTCGTTTAATCGCGGCGCAATGATTTCAGCGGGCTGCGCGGGAGGCGGCGCTTGCATGGGCATGCTGCCAGGAGGCGGCATTTGTCCATTCGGCCTAGGAGCCTGCCCTTGCATTGGCGGCAGTGCGTTCCCGGGACCTAATGGGTTCTGGGGTGGTGGCTGTTGTTGCATGTGTTTATGATGGCTATGTGGATATCGATACTATAGGTTACGTATGGCAAGGCCTTATTAGTAGCCCGCAGTGAAGACGACGCGCATGACTTCTTCGGGGTCGGTATCGCCTCGCAATACCTTGATCAGCCCGTCTTCGCGTAATTCTTTCATACCGTTGGCCTTCGCTGCCGCCTTGATGTCGTTTAGAGGCGCGCGTCGCACAACAAGTTCCGCGATTTCCGCGTTCATTGTCAGAAGCTCATGGATACCGGTTCGTCCACGGTAACCCGTATCGCGGTTCTCCGGCCTCGGGATACCTCGATATAGCGTGACATCTTCCTCCGGATTCTCCATCGTCATTCCGAATTTTCGGAGTTCGATGGCCTTAACGGTATACGGCTCACGACTGTCTGGGTCGATGCGGCGTGCAAGCCGCTGTGCAAGAACACCCATAAGGGTAGCGGCGATCAGGTACGGCTCAACACCCATATCGATAAGTCGTAGGGTGGCAGAGGGTGCGTCGTTGGTGTGCAGGGTGGAAAGGACAAGGTGTCCCGTAAGCGAAGATTCAATAGCGATTTCAGCCGTTTCAAGGTCTCGGATTTCTCCGACCATGATGATGTCCGGGTCTTGGCGAAGGAAGGCGCGAAGTGCGGTCGCAAACGTTAGACCCGCCTTTCGGTTCATACCAACCTGATTGATGCCTTGTAGCTGATACTCAACCGGGTCTTCAGCGGTGACGATGTTCACGCCAACTTGGTTAAGCTTATTGAGTACGGAATAAAGCGTGGTGGTCTTTCCAGAACCGGTAGGACCCGTACAGAGGAAGAGACCGTTCGGCTGCGAACTCATTTCCTCGATCTTCACCTGGTTCTCAGGCAAGAATCCAAGTTTCTCAAGGCCAATCTGCGTTCCCGATTTATCGAGAATACGCATAACGATCTTCTCTCCGTTTGGAGTTGGGATCGAGTTCACACGAAGGTCGAGTTCCTTGTTGTTGTGGCGAACCTCGATACGGCCATCCTGAGGAATTCGGCGCTCGGCAATGTTCATGTCCGCCATGATCTTCAAGCGGCTAACTAGCGGAGCGAGCAGGTTCCTAGGAACCGTCATCGCCTCTTCCAAAACGCCGTCAACGCGATATCGCACGCGAACGGATTTCGGCTGGGGCTCAACGTGGATATCCGAAGCTCGGTCGGTAATCGCTTGCTGGATCAGAGCATTGGCAAGCTTGATGATCGGCGCTTGATCGGCAAGCTCCGCGCCCGCCTTCTCGTCTTCTTCGTCAGTCTGCGAGCCGCGCGAAACGCCAAACTCGGCGATCGCCGCGCGCATATCCTTGTTGAAGTTCTGGACCGACGAGCCTGTTTCAGCTGGAACAGGCGCCTTTGTGGCGGCGGCAGCGGCGCCCTTAGCCGCTCCGTTTGATCCGGCGGACCCGTTGGAACCGCCGTAGTTCTGTCGGATTGCGTTGTCGATCGCTTCAGGAACCGCGAGAACCGGAATCACCCGCAGACCGGAAGCTGCCTGAACGGCGTCGATGGCTTGGATGTTGCGGTAGTCGGTAAGTGCAACGTACAGGGTGTTGTTATCTTTCTTGACTGGAATGAGGCGGTGAGACTTTGCGACCTTTTCAGGTACGACGTTGAGCGCGCTTGACTCTGGAGTTGTGTTGTCGAGGTCGACAAATCCGATGCCGGCCTCCTGGGCTTTGCCCTGGAGGACCTCACGTTCCCCGACGAAGCCGAGGTCTATCAGTACCTGGCCAAAATCCGGGTTTTTGGTTTGATCCTGAACCTTCCGGGCCTCCTCAAACTGATCTTGCTTGAGGTAGCCCTTTTGCACCAGGAACTGAACCATGGATACGCGTGGCAACGCCATTCTTTAAATCAACACCCAGTCAATCACTCGCGAATAAGCGAGCCTGCACGAACCCGCCAAACGCCTATTGTAGACCATCGATACACCCAATAACATCTCAGCACCCTACTGGGAATGCATGAAATTGGACGGCAAAAGGGGTGCTTTCCGTTCGCCCCGCAGGTAACCATCGGCTACCTGGCGAATTCAAAAAATCAGAGAAATATAGCGTTCCCACCGTCTGCTTCCCATTTTGACGCAAATTACTTACCAAGTTATTCAGAAGACGTCCCACCCCACTTTGTTCGGGAAATATTCCAAACGATTTTGTCCACTTCTTGGCTTTCCCAGCTGTAGTTTCGGCTGATTTACCTCGGCAGGTCAGGTTCAAAGCCAGGTACTTTTACTAAATGCGTCTCGCCATCAGCATGTGGAGCTATTTTCGCGCCTGGAAACAGGACCGCATCGACCTGACTGGATTTGTGATCGAAGCAAAGCAAGTCGGAGCCGAAGGGGTTGAATTGCTGGACTTCTTCTACAAAGATCGCGCAGAAGATCGGCAACTGCTGAAGTCCATTTTGAACAACGAGGGTTTTCCTTGCCCAATTTTCTCCGTTTCGCCGAATTTCGCGAAGGCGGACGCCGCCGAACGCATTGCGGAGATGGACACGATCCTGCGAGGACTCGAGGATGCCGTCGAGTTGGGCGCGTCCACTCTGCGCGTCTTCGCCGGCAACCCGGCAGACGGAGTTTCGTACGATAGCGCTCTTGGATGGATTGTGGACAACCTGAGCGAAGCGAGCCGCCGAGCGGACAGCGCTGGCGTGACTCTGTCGCTGGAAAACCACGGGAAGCTAGCTGGCCGGAGTTCGCAAGTTTCCGAAATTATTGAGGCGGTGCGCAAGAATTCGGGCAACAACGCCCTTGGGGCCAACCCGGACACTGCTAACTTTATGCTCGTGGGCGAAGACAGCGCCTCGGCCGTAGCCGCCGTTGCCAAATACGCTTATATGTGCCATCTAAAGGACTTCAAACTTGCCGAGCCCGGCTGGGAAGGCTTTGCCTACGAAGGAGCCGAAGGCAAGAAGTATGTGGGCACCGCGCTTGGTGAAGGCGATGTTGACCTTCCAGCCTGCTTGCAAGCTTTGCAAGCCCAAGGCTATCAGGGTTGGCTTAGCCTGGAATATGAAGGCGAAGAAGACCCGATGACCGCGGTTCCCCGCTCAATTCAGTTCGCGCGAAGCTTGCTGGGATCGACGGTTTCGTAGCCCTCGGGCAGCAAGGCATCTATGATGCCCATGAATATTGGTTTCTGATCGCTGATCGACAAACGCTCGGCGGGAGGAATGTGGATGAACGCCACTTTCTTTTCTGGAAAACGCTGCAGCGCGGAGTAGAGGCTGAAATTGCAGAGGTAATCGCCTGCGTTGCGGGTGCGAATCGCCCCTTGCGGTAACGCCCGGGCCGGTTTCAATGTGGAGTGCAATTTCGGGGAGCCGTTCTGAGAAATCTTGCCCTCGGGCACTACCCCGCCTAGGTCTTCTTTAGCCCCGATGACGTTGTGCCCCGTGGATTCCCACCTCAACTTCCTGGCCCGGCCATGCACACCGACAAGAACAAGGGCGTCGAATGATCTGCCATCGAGCGAGCCAAGAAATTCGCCCACAAATTGATACGAAACCGTGAGCTCTTTGTGAGGCAACCCGCAAGCGCGCAGGAGTTCCTGCGAAGGATTAACCTTAAACGGCCCGAACGGGCCAAAGGCGGTAAGCAACAAGCGCGTCATAAACGGAACCTAATGGCTGGTGCCCGGGGCGAGAGTCGAACTCGCACGGCTTTTAAGGCCTGCGGAGTTTAAGTCCGCTGTGTCTACCATTCCACCACCCGGGCCCGCTGGGCACCGATTATACAACCAGCCCGGTTTGCACTTGCGCGGGCGCGCTAGAAAGGTGCAAAGTGTTTGCATGTCACGAATTGATCAATTGAACGCGGCAATTGCCAAGTGGGAACTTAACAACCATCCGTTCTATCAGGAGTGGAAGATGGGCACGCTTCCAAAGGAAGCCCTCGTCGACTACTCCGGCGAGTACGGCATGTTCGTCGCCACGGTCGCCCAGGCTTGGGACACTCTCGGCTTCCCCGACTATGCCAACGAAGAGCGATACCACGAGGAGCTTTGGAAGGGCTTCCAGAAAGACCTCGGTTTCACCACGCGGTCCAACCGGATTGAGACGGAAGAGCTTTACGCGCTCGCTACAAAGCTATTTGAAGCGAAGGACACTGCCGCCGGCGCGCTCTACTCTTTCGAGGCCCAGCAGCCCAACACTTCAGCCGTCAAGCTGAAAGGACTGCTGGAGCACTACAATCTCACCGAGGCTGGCCGCGAATATTTCGCCGTCCACGCCGAGGACTTCCACGAGGTGCAGGACCTTTCCGCCGTTATCGAGAAGATGGATGACGCATCGTTTGCCAAGACCCTAGATGCTTGCGAGCAGATGGCTCACGCTATGTGGAAGGCCCTCGACGGCGTTTATTACGCAGTCCGACCCGTAACCGCCTAACGAAAATTGAAGCTGTCCGCCGCAAGTCGGCGGGCAGCGCTTGATTCTCATATGACCGAGCGTTCATAATGGGAAGGTTCCGCGGACCTCGTCCGAAACAGGATATATGCCATGGCCAAGAAAGGCGAAGTAAGAGAAATCATTCGAGTTGTGTGCACCGAGGACGGGAAGAATTACTACACGACCACGAAAAATAAGCGCAACACTACGGAGCGGTTGGAAGTGATGAAGTACAACCCCAACCTCCGCAAGCACACGCTGCACCGCGAGAAGAAGTAATGCCGAATCCAAAACGACGATTTTCCCATCAGCGCACCGCTCTTCGCCGAACGAATTACAAGGCGGAAATGCCGGAGATCACCCCCAACAAGCAGGTTGGCGGCGAACCGTTCCGCTTGCGCCACAACGCTTCCCCAGATGGCTACTACAAAGGTCGCCGTTTGCCGGGATTCAAAGACGACAAGTAAGAGCGCCACGCCCGCTGGCAACGTCTCTCATAAGAGTAGATGATTGTTCAGCTCGCGGTTAAGAACCTCGCGATTATTGAACAAGCTGAGGCCGAATTCGGCCCCGGCTTTATCGTTTTGACTGGCGAGACGGGCGCGGGCAAGTCCCTACTGATCGACGCCATCGAACTCGCTTTGGGCGAAAGGGCCGATTCTTCCCTTGTTCGCACCGGTTCCGCCCGGGCCGTGATTGATCTTTCGGCCGATCTCTCTTCGCGCAAAGACCTGCAAGCCGCTTGCGAGGAACTTGGCTTCGGCTGCGAAGACGATCTCTTGATTATCCAGCGGGAAATCTTCGCGGAGGGGCGCTCTCAGGCACGCATCAATGGGCGACTCGCCCCCATTTCTGTGCTTAAGCAAGTTGGCAGCCTTCTCGTTGACCTCCACGGCCAGCACCAGCATCAATCTCTGTTCAACCCAGATAAGCATGTCGAGTTCTTGGATAGCTGGATCGGGGCGCCTGCCTTGTCGCTGCTCGAACAGATTAGGGACCAGCACCAGAAGCTGGCGGAGGCGGAGCAACAGCTAAAGCAAATCCGCGCCTCGATGAGAGAGCGGGAGCAGAGGCTCGACCTGTTACGGTTCCAGGTCGAAGAAATTGAGGGAGTCAGCGTCCAGCCCGGCGAATTCGAAAGGCTCGAGACTGAGTTATCACGGCTGAAGAACGCCGAGCGGATTCAGCTCGCCTTGCAGGAAGGGGTCTCATCCATGAGTCTGCAAGAAGGCAGCGCGGAAGAACTGCTGGGAGTCGCGCTAAAGCGACTGGAAGAAGCCGCCCGCTATGATCCGGAGCTATCGACGGCTATCGAGGCCCTTAACTCAAGCCTCATCTATCTTGAGGACGCAAAGCGGGTGGTGGACCAGCGGATGCAGGCGCTTGAATTCAGCCCTGAGCGCATCGACGAAATTGGCGATCGCCTTGATGCCCTTCGCAAGCTTCGCCGCAAATACGGAGAAACCGAAGAGGAGATTCTCAGTTTCTATGCCAAAGCCGGCGCCGAGTTGGCGCTACTTGAAGACGCGGAAACCAGCGAGCAATCGCTTGCTGAGAAGGTTGAACACGCCTCCCAGGCTCTGAATGATCAGTGCCAAAAGCTAAGCGAGCTCAGAAAGGAGAAAGCCACCGAGTTTGCAAGGCTCATCGCTGATGAGCTGCACGACTTGGCGATGCCGAACGCGCGCTTCCTGGTTGATTTCAAATCCAAACCGGCCGCTGCAGATGGCGCGGATGTTGTTGAGTTTCTGTTCAGCTCCAACTCGGGCGAGGACCCTCGCCCGCTTGCGCGCATCGCCAGCGGCGGCGAAATCAGCCGCGTCATGCTGGCAATAAAAGTCGTGGGCGCGGGAACGGCGGGTGTCCCTACCCTGATTTTCGACGAAGTCGATGCTGGCCTTGGCGGCAAAGCCGCTGCAGTGGTCGCCAAGAAGCTGGAACAGCTTGCCGACCGCTATCAAGTCATCGTCATCAGCCACCTACCGCAAATCGCGGCGAAAGGCCGAAGCCACTTCCATATTGAAAAGCGAGAGGTAAACGGGCGGACGGTCACCGAAGTGCGCTACCTGAGCGCGCAGGAGCGGGTTACGGAAATCGCGCGAATGCTGGCCGGTGAGCAAATCACCGAAGGCGCAATCACGAACGCCCGCGAGATGCTTTCGCTGCTTTAGGCGCTATTTCTTGCGGCCGCTGCGCTTCGACTTATGGCGATCGCCAAGCGAAGCTGGGCGATCAACCGGCGCGGGTTGCGTAAGCCAACTGTCCTTCGTGAAGTCGTGCCGATAGGTCAGGCTCTGCAAGACCAAACTTTCTTTAGCAGCCAAATCGTCAACCGTTGAAACTCCAGTCGAGTCCGCAACCATCTGCAACAAGCTGGGCAGGGCCCGCAAATTGCCGACATTCACCTTGCGATCCATCGCGGTAGCCATGCCGGCCTCTGAGCGCAGCACATCTTTAATCTTGCAGGTTAGCGTTCCCTGACGAGTGGTAATCGTCAACGCATCCTCGGCAGGATAGAAACGCTTCTTGGCGAACAGGATCTGGGCAATGCGGTAGGCGTCTGACTTCTGACCCGCGTGGATAAACACCGCGCTCAGCCGTTTATCGTTTATAATCGCGGCAGCGGCATCCTGGCCATGCAGTTCCCCGCCGTTCGCCAAGTCCATCACCGCAAGCGCCTTATTGTCGTCAACATCAACGCCGAAATCATGGAAATAGGCCTTGAACTCGCCGGGATTCGCTGACTTCATTTCGTACAGCATCTCACCCAAGGAGCCTGAACCTTCCTGAAGTGAGGCGAACTGGACAAAGCCCGCTGAGACGTAGCCCGTATCGTAGGTATTCAGCGAGTCAAAACCGCCTTCGAGCGTCGAAACCGCCATCATTACTTTCTGCTCGCTTGGGATAAGGCCCGCACGCTGGAACTGCGCCTTAAGGTCATCAGGCTTCCACTTGCTTAGCGGCGTACCGTCATATTCCACGCCCTGAGGGAATCGGAAGTAAGGATAGCGGTCTGGAACCGGATGATGGTCGCGCATCTGCACCGCCACTCCGTCGTCAAAGCGAACAAGGTAGGTCGTCTGTTCATATTTGCGATAGAAGGGAGGCGGCTCGCAACCCACAAGCTTCACCAAATCATCGGGGCACGGCCCCGGATCTGAGGCCTGAGTTGAGTCTCCGGCCAGATACTTATCCCACTGGGCTTTCGCCTTAATCCAATCGTCGAATTGGCCTGCCGGAGCGCCCGTCACTGGGTTCGCTTTGGCAATTCCGCGAGCCTTGTTGTAATTCCAAAGCCAAACGGAGCCTTCCGGGGTCATGCCGACAACCAAATCGTCGGAGGTCTCTTCCATGTAGGCCGCGTGTTGCTCCCAACGCTGGCGAACCTGCCCTGATTCATCCGCCCACATGTGCGGTGAGGCCGTGGCGCCTAACAAACAGGCAGGCGCAAGCAACAACAGAGCAATCCCCTTCACAAAGTTATAGGTTCCTGTGCAGGTTTCACGGTCGACACGTAATATTGCTATAAAATGGCGTGGCCCGAAGCTGATTGAGTCAAAAGCGATTCCAAACGATCTTTCACAAAGATGACGTCCACCACCAAGTGCTTCGTGCCCTTGTCGGGCGCGTCGAAGAGAATATCTTCAAGCAATCGCTCCATCACAGTGTGCAATCGCCTTGCGCCGATGTTCTGCCCCTTTTCGTTCATCGCGGCCGCGATGTCGGCGATCTCAGTCACGGCGTCGTCGCTGAACTCCAGCTTCACGCCATCCGCGCCCAGCAGCAACTGATATTGCCGCACCAGCGAGTTGCGCGGCTCCTTCAGGATGCGCGCGAAATCGCCCTGCGATAGCGGCTCAAGCTCAACGCGAATCGGAAGGCGTCCCTGAAGCTCTGGGATGAGATCGCTTGGCTTGGAAATGTGGAACGCGCCCGCCGCGATAAACAGGATATGGTCGGTTTCCAGGGGGCCAAACTTCGTTTGCACGGTCGAGCCTTCAATCACCGGCAGCAAATCGCGCTGAACGCCTTCCCGGCTAACGTCGGGGCCGCTGCCACCACTCTTGCCAGCTACCTTGTCGATTTCATCGATGAAGATGATGCCGGTCTGTGCCGCGCGGATAAGCGCTTCGCGCCGAAGCGCGTTCTGATCGATCATGCGCTTGGCTTCTTCTTCGACTAGGTAGGTCTTGGCTTCCTTCACCGTGATGCGGCGCGAAATCGTGCGGGTGCCCATCCCCATGCCGCTGCTTTCTAGGCCCATCTCTTCCATCCCCTGGGGGGTGAAGACCTGTAGGAACGGGCTGACGTTCTCTTCCGTGTAGACCTCGATCAGCTCGTGATCGTGCTGCCCGGCGGAAATCTCCTCAGCCAGCTTGGCGCGGCGAGCTTTACGCTCTTCGCGGGTCTCGCTTGATTCTTCTTCAAACGAGCCGAATGCGCTGCTGAACTCGCCGGTATCAGCAACGGGGGCATGGCTCGATTTCTTCGGCGGCGCCGGGTGAAGCTCTTCGACGAAGTCCACCAATCGCTCGCCTGCTCGCTTTTCCGCCTCCGGACGGTTCTCGTCCATCCACTCCCGTTCGACAAGGCGCAAAGCGGCGGCGGCAAGGTCGCGTACCATCGATTCAACATCTCGGCCTACATACCCGACTTCGGTGAACTTGGTCGCCTCCACCTTCACAAACGGCGCTCTCGCAAGTTGAGCAAGTCGGCGGGCGATTTCGGTTTTGCCTACACCGGTCGGTCCCATCATCAGGATGTTCTTTGGCAGAACGTCATCCCGCTGGTGGATAGGAAGCTGCTGGCGACGGAAACGATTGCGCAACGCTACGGCGACCGCGCGCTTTGCCGCTGCCTGGCCGATGATGTACTGATCAAGGGCCGCTACGATCTGGCGCGGAGTTAAATCTTCAATGGGCTGAGGCATCTGTAATCTCTAAGGTACCAGCGATCCTCAGTATCGAACCCGAAGTTCTAGGCATGCATCGAAGAACTTGCCTTGTCGGTACCGCAACACCCCGACCCCAGACGCCCCGAAATTGCCCGGAATCTCGCCCTCAAGGGCGAGCATGTTCACGTTGTCTGAAAAACGCTGGGCGAAAGCCGCCTTAACCAGAAACCGGTTCTTGGGCACGTAGGAAATCGCTACCTGCGCAACATCCTCGGCTTGCTGCTCCGACGATTGAGGTTGCCTTAAGCCCACGTATTCTAAATCAAGCCGCGTCCGTCCCTTCACCCATCCGGCATCGGCGCCAACCAGGCGATGGTAGCCAATCGGCGTCGCTGTCAGTTCTGGCTTGCGAAAGATCGCTAGCGTTTCAGCCGCTACCCCGAAGTTATCGCCCTCAGCAAAGTTGACTCCCACTTGCCGACTGCCAATTCGCCCGATGATGCCGCGCGGACGTCCGGTAGCGTCGTCGCAAGCGGCCACTTTTAGCGGCAGCTGCTGAAGGAACAAGAAGGTATCGCTGCGGGCGGCAAAGCAGGACTCTCGAATCAGGCCGCGCCCGAAGGGCAGAACCTGTTTGCCCAGCCGCCAATCGCCGGTGTCCTCCACGAAGGCTTCGTCGATGCCGTCGGGATCGCCGTCGTGAGGGATCTTCTGAACCCTTTCCGACACGAAGGCATGCAGTCCTGGCTCTAAGTTCAAATCGAAGCCAATTAGGCTGTGGCGAGAAAGCGAGTCGTACCAAGCCTGCCCCGTACTGCGGTCGGCATCAAAGCGGAAGGAATAGCGAATGTCGGTTTTGATGCGGATATCGGGAATCTGGGCCGTGCCAAGGGCAGACGTTGCAAGGAGAACCAGAATGGCAAGCGGCTTCATTTCAGCGACTGACGAACGGCGTCGCCCACAGCTTCGCGCGCCACGTCCTTCTCATCCCCACTGGCAAGATCTCTCAGCTTAACAACTCCCTTTGCCGCCTCATCCTCGCCGAGGATCAAAGCCAGCCTCGCGCCCGACTTATCCGCGAGTCGGAACTGGGCCCTTAGACTTCGTGAATCAAGGTCGGTTTGGCAGGCAAAGCCCTCCGCCCTCATCGCCCGCGTTAGCAGGAAAGCGGCGGCTTTGGTGGCTTCGGTGTAAACCACAAACAAGTCCAATTTTGGCGCTTCCGATAGCAACTCCTGCTCCTGAAGGACCCCAAGCGCGCGCTCAACGCCAAGCGCCATGCCCACTGCGGGGGTCTGCTGCCCGCCCATGCGCTTGAAGAGGTCGTCATATCTCCCACCTCCGCACAGCGAAGCCTGCGCGCCAAGCTGGTTGCTTTGAACCTCGAAAACCGTATCGGTGTAGTAATCCAGCCCGCGAACGATCTGCGGGGCCAAGGTGAAAGCCACTCCCGCCGCCGATAGCAGTGCTTGGACCTCCTCGAATTGCTGCTTACCGGTTTCTTCAAGGTAATTCGTGATGGGAGGAATATCGCTCAGGAGCTGCTGCAACGCGGGATCTTTTGAGTCCAAAAGCCGCAGCGGATTGCGCTCCATGCGGGCACGGTCCTCTGCTTCCTGATCCTTCAGATAGCTCTCTGCCTTTTTCAAAATCACGTCCCTATAGGCCGCCCGACACTCATCGCGCCCGATGCTGTTCAGCAGCACAGTGATGCCCTTCAGTCCGAGGCGCTCGTAGAACCTCACCGTCAGCTCGATCACTTCGGCGTCGGCCGCCGGAGACGTGCTACCCAGCAGCTCAACTCCAAGCTGGTGCGCCTGGCGATAGCGGAACTTTTGCGGGCGCTCATAACGGAAAATCGGCGTGAAGTAGGCCAGGCGCACGGTCGAGCCAGGTGGGCAAAGATTGTGATCGATCACCGCCCGCACATATCCGGCGGTGCCTTCCGGACGCAGGGTCATCTCGCGATCGCCCTTGTCCTTGAAGGTGTACATCTGCTTCGTCACGACCTCGCTGGTGTCCCCAGCCGAGCGCGTGAAGACCTCAGTCTCCTCGAAGATGGGCGTACGAATATCGCCGTAACCGTACAAGGCCACATGCTTGCGGAATTCGGCTTCGATCTCGACCCACGAGTGAGAGCGCTGCCACGGTTCGGCAGCGTTGGGGTACACGTCAAAGGTTCCGCGAGGGGCCTGAAACTTTTCCAAGGTCTTATTTTGCCCTAACCGCTCAATAAGTTCCCGTGTACCTGGCAGAACTGCCTAAAAATCGCGCTCGAAGAACCCGAAAATTGAAGTGTGCTGCGCGATTTTCTTAAGAAGCTTCACTCGCCAGAAACCGTTTCCGAACGGCGGGCTTTCGGGGAGCAGATCGAAGAGATCGCCACCGAGTTGTATGAGCTGAGTTTGGTTGGCCTGAGGTTGCCCCGGCATCTCGTAATCAGCCCGGATAGCAAGACCAGCAAAGACTTTTGGGCGAAGCTTGCGCGTCTCGAAGCCGAGCTTGAGCGGTCCGGCGAGCAGCCGCAAAAGATTCGCGCGGTCAGAAAGGACATCCGCGATGTCGTAGAGCGCTTCTCGCGCTGGCAGAACGCGGAAGTCGACCGGCTTCTAACCTCCCTTACCGACACGATTCAGAACCTTGTCGTCGGACTAAAGGAAACTGCCGGAACCCACGAAACCACGATAGAAGAGTTCGCCGGTTTAGAAGAGAATTTACGAAGGGCAGCGCAGGCTCCAACGCTTGAGCAAGTGCGAACCGTGCTTACCGAACAAAGCGGCCTCCTTCAGAAAATGGTGATGACCCAGAAGGAGGTTCAAAAGAACCTCCATCGAGAATACGAGGCTTCTGTCGCCGCTCTTCAGGAGCAGTTGCAGTCAATTGAAGCCGCAAGCAAGACCGACGCCCTCACCGGAGTCGCCAACCGCGCAGCGGTTGAAGCTCACTTCCTGTTTATTCTGGATCGCGTAGCGAGCGGCGAAGAGCCCTATTCCATGGCGATCTTCGATCTTGATCGCTTCAAACCCATTAACGACCGCTATGGCCATGTTGCCGGTGATCGGGCGTTGCAGGAGTTCGCGCGATTGCTCAAGCGAAGCTTCGCAAAGACTGGATTCGTTGCCCGCTTAGGCGGCGATGAGTTTGTCGTGATAGCCAAGGAAAGCGAGGCTGCCCTTCAAAGGCAGGCGCAGAAATTGCAGATTGAGCTGAGTAAGACCGACTTCCCGATCCCAGGCCAACTTGATGCCGTGATGACGCTTGCCGCCAGCGTGGGCGTGACTTCGATCAGCCCTAAGGATACATTTGAACAAGCGACCAACCGGGCAGACGAACTGATGTTCATTCAGAAGAAGCGGATGAACGGCGAGAATCAGCGCGCCGCCTAGCCGCTAAAGAGCGCCTTTCGCAGCTCTGAATAGTGGCTACCTGTCTTACGCAGCGCGCAGGGCATCACTGAACGCAGGTGGATTACTTCGTAATCTTCAAACCCCGGGCTGTGAGTCAGTTTTGAGTTGAGCTGCTCATATTCCGGATGCATGTAGATGATATCGGGCTTGTTCTTTGCAAGCATTTCAGGTTGGTAGCCGCGCTTTGCAATTTCGCTATCGTTCAGTCCCGAGAGATCCCAGATCCGCCAAGTTGGCATCATTATGGAGGGCATCCCGACTTCGGTAGAAGCCAATGTAAGCCCAGGCGCAACCTGCGCCACCCGATCAAGTCCCTCCCAGTAGTAGCGGTAGGACTCCTGGAAGTGCTGAAGGTCGGTCCGCGTGTAGGTGAAGGAAGGAGGAATCGCATCAGGAATGCCAAGGCCGACGAATCCGAAAGCGGCAATGCCACCAACGGCGAGTCCCCAAGCAGGCAGCGAAAACTTAAATGCAGGCAGCGAGAGCATGGTTCGTGCTGCCAAATAACTCAATGGCGCGACCAGCGGGATGTAGTAGCGGGCGTTTTCGCCCATGATCTGCAGCGCGCCGAAGCTGAAGTAAGCGGCGAATCCGAAACAGCCTAGCAAGACTGCACCATCAAGCACCGACCGCCTTAAAAAAGGAGCTGGTAACGCCACAAGGGCTAACGGCCAAAACGCAGCAAGGAATAGCCTAGGAGCTGTGATGCCCAGCGGGTGGTATCGCAGGTAGACCGTCGACTGCTGATATATGCCAGTCGATTTTGCGTAAAACGGCAGCGGCACCGGGCTGCCGAAGTACATCCAGTTGGCCCCGAGCACCAGGCCCAGGGCTAAAAACGTTCCGACCAGCGTCCTTCTGCCATACGAGGGCTCCTCAAGGGCGAGGCCGAGGCAAGCAGCAACCGGAAACAGGGCAAGATCGGGCCTGACCCAAAACATCATCCCGCCGCTGGCAGCAAGCCACCGCCAATCGATTCGCCTTGCAACGGCAGCGAAGTAGCCCGCCAAACACGCCGTGCTAAAGCAAGTGTCCATCCCCGATCCAAAATGCGGCGCTAGCAAGGTCGATCCGTAGGCAACGGCGCCTGCGGCAAATAGGACGGCCAAACGACGACGGCAAACAGCAAACGCGAGCATTGGGAGCGCGAGCAACATGACGACTCCGCTTGCAACGCTGCTGAGAAGGGCCGCGGTCGCCGCGTTTCCTGCGCACAGCAAGCGGCAAGGAATGCCAACAACCAGGAACAGCGGTGCGCTTAGGCCGTAGGCAGGGGGCTCGCCGGGGTTCCAAGCGAGGCGACCGGTGGAAAACAGGTTCGCGGCGTACCGCTGCCACATCATCGCGTCGTCAGCGAGCCTCGCGGTGCGGATGAATAGGGCCGCGTTGATGAGCGCAACGAAAAGCAGGGCCGCCCACAAAAGCAGGAAGCCAAGCGTGCCGTCATTGAGCCACGATCTCTTGCCTTGCGAAACACTACTCAACTTCGTGAGTCTATCGCGAGATGCTTGCGCCAAGCAAAGATTCTCTATCAATGCTCTGCAGCTGTGTCGAAGGCGATTCGCCAAGGACCGCCGCGGCCCAAGTCGTGTAACCGCTCACCGCTTCTTCAAACGAAATGTTTTCAGCCGGGTCAAAACCTTCGGGCCTCTGAATTGCCGCTCGCAAACCGTCCCGAGGATCGCCGGGAACAATCGGGCGGTCCGAGCTGAGCGAAAGCCGTACCCCCGCATCCACAAGGCTGCGAAGTCGCTTCAGCTTGGAGGCTCTTTCTGGCCCTAGCTGCCGGACATAGGCGTGACCAAAGCGAAGCAGAAACTCCGGCTGCACCACGCACTGCACATCTAGGTTCGCCATCCGCTCGATCTGAGCGTCCGAAAGCAGCATCGCATGCTCGATCCGGTGCCGCGAAGCGGCCCCGCTTAGTTCGAAGGCGTCCAGCACCAGGTCCACCGCGTGATCGCCAATCGCATGAATCGAAACCGGCAAGCCCGCATCGGTGGCGGTCTTCACCATCTGGTTCAGCTTCTCTGGGGCATAGATAATCGAGCCGCTTGTCTTGGCATTGGGATCGCCGCCCACGTAGCTGCCGTAGATGCCTGCGGTGCCAGAAGCGATCGCTCCATCAGCGAAAAGCTTCACGCCGCAAATCTTGATCCGCGAAGGATCAAGCTCTGCCTTCATTTCCGCAAGACGCTCAGGGCCGACGCCGCGCGGGCCGAAGACGCTCGCCCAGAGCGGATACAGGGCCAACTTGATCTCGCAACCTTGCTCGGCCGCTTGCCTGTACGCCTTTATTTCGTTTTCGAGACCCCGCTGGCCAGTCATCATGTCCGCCGCCGAGCAGATGCCAAGCGCCGCCATGCGCCTACCCGCCTCCATAATCGCCTCGACCATCGTGTCGAAAGGCGCTGAGGGGATCGCCATGCTTACCGCTTCGGAAGCATTTTCAAACAGCACCCCATCCGGCTCGCCGGTTTCATCCCGGCGATATTCCCCGCCGCTGGGGTCAGGCGTTTCCGCTGAGACTCCTGCGGCTCGAAGCGCGGCCGTGTTTGCAATGCCCGCGTGCCCGTTGGAATGGCGAAGAAGAATTGGACGCGAGGCGGAAATCTTGTCAAGGTCGTGGCGGGTCAGATGGACGCCGTCATCAAACTTGTTCTGGTCGTAATGAACGGCCAGCAGCCACTCACCTTCGCTGAGCATTCCGAGCCGTTGCTGAACAAGCTCAAGCACATCTTCGCGAGAGCGAGCCGAACCCAGATGCAGCTTCAGGAAATCCAGGCCGGTTGGCAGGATATGGCAATGCGGATCGACAAATAGGGGAACGTTCATGCTTGAGGCTCAATCAATTCTGCGTGTACGCGCTCAGCGCTTTCCAGCGCGCCTTCAATAAATCCGGCCCAGTTCGCAGTGTGCTCGCCCGCAAAGTGAACGTTGCCCTCATGCACGCCGATATGCTGCATAAACTCCAGCACGTATCCTGGCGCCAGCGAGGAGAATGCGCCGTGCGCGAACGAGTCGCCAATCCAGTTGTGAACCCACCCGCGCTCGAAGGTCTTAGCGGCCTCTGGATAGATCTTGGCAAGCTCGAAAACGCCTGCGCGAACCGGATCGCCGAGCCGCACCCATTCCGCCGCTTCCCTTCCGCAAACATATGCGGTAAGAATCGGGGCTTCGCCGAGGCCACCGTCCCAGGTTTGCTGCAGCGGGCCGTCGCAATGCATTCCGCCGCCCCAGCCCTGGTCGCGCCACCAAGCCTCTTTAAACTGCCAAACAATCTTGATCGCCCTGCTCATCCGGCACGCCTCGACCGCGCACCGCTTCTGCACGCTGAGAGCAGGTTCAAATACGACCCGCTCAAGCGCGGGCGGTGGCAGGGTTAGGATGGCCTTGTCGACCTTGGTAGTCACCCCGCCGTCGAATGTCAACGTAACTCCCAGAGGATCCTGATGGACCTTCCGCAAAACCTTTCCAAAATGCGCCTGTCCTTGGATCTTTCCAAGCATGGATTCACACAGCGATCTCGCTCCGCCCGGGAATCGGAACGCGCTCATCACGTCGCCATCGCGGTCCACATACAGCTTGTACATGCTCAGCCAGCCGAGCAGCGAAATATTCTCGGGATCGTCGCCCTCGTCCGAGCGGTAGCGGGAGGTAACCCACCAAAGGCCGCGCTCGCTTTGCGTATGCTCACGCAGAAAGTGCTCAAGCGTGCGCTCATCAAGCTCTTTATGCTGCGGATTGTCCCAAGCAGGCAGCTTCAACTCGCGGCACATCTCCTTCGCTGCCGCCTCGACCCGCAGGTCGTCTTCCATGGCGTCGCTCCACAAGGAGTCTTCGGAAATCGACTTGCCTCGGTACACCACCCGGCCGGGCCAGTGGTTGCTCTTAGGGTCCGGCTCTAAGTTGAATTCGCTAAGCAGGCTAAGTACGCGGTTATGATCGCTGTCGATCCACTCGCCGCCCGCCTCGTAGATTGCGCCGCCGCCTTCATCGATCGTGTGCAGCCGTCCGCCGGGACGCCCGCGAGCTTCGTAGAGCTCAACGGTCGCGCCGGAGGCTTCAAGAAGCATCGCCGCGCGGAGGCCGGCAATTCCAAGGCCGACTATGGCAACCTTCAACGGCGCTTCTCCCTAGGCTGGCGAAGGGCTAAATCCACCCCAAGTAAGGCAACGATTAGACCCCCAACTCCCACGAGCGCTAGCATACTCGCCCCGTTGCTGTAAAGGATCATGAATCCCGCAAGGCCCAGAGCCGCCGCCGACATCGCGAACGCTCTTGGACCCCGTGTCTTGTAGGCCAAGGCGTTGAAGATCGCCAGCAAGAGCGCGACTCCTGCGCCGTAGCGCAAATACATCTGGAATTCCTGCGCGCTCAAACTCGTGTCACCGGTTGCATAGAAGGGGCTGGCACGGCAAGGACTGTACCTATTTCGAGATCAGGCGGTCGAGTAGCGCGAAGGCAAAAACGCCGATAGAGACAAATCCGTTCAGGGTGAAGAAGGCAAGGTTAACCTTCGAGAGGTCGTCAGGCTTCACTAGGCTTTGCTCATAACCCAATAGGGCAGCCGCGAACGCCGTGCCCGCGAAATAGGCCGGCCCCGCCCCAAATGACAGTCCCGCGAGAACCAGGAAAACGGCGGCAAGCAGGTGGCAAAGGCGACTAACGCCCAAGGCTTTGATCCGGCCGATCGTTTGCGGCAAGGATCGCAGGCGCTGCCCTTCGTCGAAGTCCACATCCTGCAAGGCGTAAATGATGTCGAAACCCGCCGTCCAGAACATCACGGCAAACACAAGATATAGTGCAGGCAAGCCAAGCGACCCCGTTGAGGCAATCCAGGCAGCGGCTGGCGCGATGCCAAGGGAGAGGCCCAAAACGAAGTGGCAAAGGGGCGTGAACCGCTTCGTTACGGAATAGAAGAGGGTGACGAACAGCGCAATCGGCGACAGCACTAACGTGAGGTGGTTGAGCAGGGCCGACGCCAGCAGGAAGATTCCGCACGAGGCGTAAAAGAACAAATTCACTTGGCGCAGACTCAGAAGCCCCGCAGGAATCGCGCGCCTCTTCGTGCGAGGATTCAAAGCGTCAATTTCACGGTCGGCGATTCGGTTGTAAGCCATTGCCGCGCTACGGCAGGAGACCATCGCGACGATGATCAACAGGAACACCCGCCAGCCGGGCCATCCATGCACGCCCCACATCATCCCGATCATCGCAAACGGCAGCGCGAAGATCGAATGCTCGAACTTGATCATCTCCAAATAGATGCGGAGGGGGCTGCGCTTTTCCGTTATCGTCGCCATCGTCTTACGATCCTGACGTAGTATCCCACGTTCACCGCCGCAACTTCTGAAGCGCAGGCGTAGAATCCAGAAGTCATGGAGGCGCCGCTTCGCGAAGACATCAATCAACGCTACAAACGCGCGCTCTTTTGGTTCCGGCGCGATCTTCGCCTTGGCGACAACCTTGGACTCTTTTTCGCTACGCAAGCGGCTGAGGAAGTTGTGCCGGTCTTTGTGTTCGATCGCAAGATTCTCGACCAATTAGAAGATCGCGACGACCGACGGCTTACCTTCATCCATCGAAGCCTGGCTGAACTCGATTCAAAGCTGCAAACGATTGACTCCCGGCTGGTGGTTTTGGATGGCGATCCCGCCATCGAGATAGCAAAGCTTGCACGCGCCCTGAGGGCAGAAGCGATATTCACGAACGAAGATTGGGAACCCTATGCCCTCGAGCGCGATGCCAAAGTCCGGCAAGCCGGACTCCCTTTTCACGCCTATCTTGACCACGTCGTCTTTCGTGGAGACGAGATTTTGACCGGAGAGGGCCAGCCCTTTCGCGTCTACACGCCGTTCATGAAAGCCTGGCGGGCTCGCCTCGATTCTCATCCCCTGGGCACGTCAGCAGAACCGGATAGCAGCCGCTTTGCCAAAGCTTCTTCGATGGAGGGGCTGCCCGCCTTGCCTACCTTGGCTGAGCTAGGGTTTCAAGAAGCCAGCCTTTGGACCGCACCCGGCGAAGCCGCTGCTTACAAGGCGCTAGCCAAGTTCGCGGATAAGGCAAGCGACTATGGAGCAAAGCGTGACTTCCCTCACGGCGACCACACGAGCGGGCTGAGCGTCCATTTGCGCTTCGGCACGATCTCGATTCGGGATTGCTTCCGCTTCGCGCGAGCAGCCAACGCCGAAAAGTGGGAGAACGAGTTGATTTGGCGCGAGTTCTACCAAGCCATCCTGTTGCATTGCCCCAATATCGCCACCGAAGCTTTCAACCCCAAATATCGGGGACTAGAATGGCCGGGTTCCCGCGAAGACTTTGAAAAATGGGCCCAAGGTCAAACAGGCTACCCCATCGTCGATGCCGCAATGCGGTGCCTAAACCAAACCGGTTGGATGCACAATCGGCTCCGGATGGTGGTCGCCAGCTTCTTAACCAAGGATCTGGTGTGCGATTACCGGTGGGGCGAGGCGTACTTTGCCCGCAAGCTGCTCGATTTCGATCTCGCCAGCAACAACGGCGGCTGGCAATGGTCCGCATCAACCGGCGCCGACGCTCAGCCTTATTTCCGGATCTTTAACCCGATTCTCCAATCAAAACGCTTTGATCCCGAGGGGGCGTTCATTCGCGAATGGCTGCCGGAACTGCGCGAGCTAAGCAACGAGGACATCCACTTCCCTGCGGAAGCTGGGCCTTTGGCCCTTGCGGCGGCAGGAATTAGCCTGGGAGACAACTATCCGAACCCTCTGGTACGTCATACAGATGGAAAGCAACGCGCGCTTGCCTTTCTTGAATCGTGTACCCATGAAGGCGCGCAGGGTCGTTCCTAGGACAATTCGTCCAAAACACTTGAAAAACGGGAACTGAAGACCTATCGATGGTGTTCAATATATGTGAACCTCAAGGATGAGGTCACGGCTGGAGAAAGACAATGGTTGCAAATAAACTGACAAACGCTCCGATAACAGGACTTGAGGGTGGTGGCCCTTTTGATGAGCAGCGGTTCAAGGAACTGATGGATGCTACTTATCGGAAGGTTTTCAACATGGCCTACCGTCTTTCCGGCAACCGGCCCGACGCGGAGGATTTGACGCAGGAAGCGTTCTTCCGTGCCTACCGAAGTTTTAACGACTACGAGGGCGACAAGCCGTTCGAAAACTGGATTTTCCGAATCGTAACGCGCCTGTACCTCGACTTGCTTCGATACCGACGCCGCCGCGTCAACACAGTTTCTTACGATGCGCCCCTACAGCATGACGGCGCCGATGATCACCTCTTCTTCGAGAAGGCAGACGTGGGTGGCACCCCAGAGGACGCCCTGTTCGAAGGCGAATTGAGCGAAGAAATGGAGCGCGCCATGAGCACTCTCTCCGACGAGCAGAAGCTGCTGGTCAAGCTAGCGGATGTTGAAGAGATGCCCTACCGCGACATCGCCGAGCTTCTTGATAAGCCAGTTGGAACGGTTCGCTCGCGGTTGCACCGAACGCACAAGCAGATTCGACGACGCCTGGAACAGGCTCAGTTGGAATCGCGCGTTCAAAACGCCAAGAAGCGCTAAGCCGCCCGGTCGGTTGCGCCGTTTCTGGTTTGCACTACTTGTCTCCACAAGCTGACGTCCGTTCGCTCAGCGCCTTGCACTTGAACGCCTGCACGGAAGCGACCGGTCTTCGGGACCTTGCGAACATAGCGCACTGATCCCTTCATGATGATTTCGCCGAAAGCTGACAGCAGCTTGATGGCGATTTCATCTTTTGGAAACAGCTCGAAGTCCGTGACCAAGCCCAGTCCATTCTTTGAGACATCAAGAACGGTGAATGGGATATGTCCGGCCAAGTCATCGACAAAGCCTTCAAGATTTCGGACAAGGTATCGGGGAGCTTCCTGAGCCGGCAGCCTTCGCGGTTGCGAGGTTAACCGGAACAGAATCCCATCCTTTCCCTTCGCCATATCCGCAACGGTCTTGATGACGATGCCTTGCACCATCGCTGAGGAGTCTTCCGAGAACAGTTGAAAGTTGCACTGGTCCTGTTCCACCAGCGGATGAGGCTCATCAATCAGAAGGATAAGCTCAAGATTAGAGGCCTTTTCAACCCAGCCAGAAAACAGCTTGAGGTCGCGCAGGCGCTGGAAGCGCGCTCGCGTACCTTCAAATTCGGCCATTTTCGGCGTGAAAACCGTCATCTCCAGTTTAGTTATCCGGCGAATAACTAAAACTCTTTAGTAGATAATGTAGCAAAGTTGCTATTTTTGTTGAAAGTGCGCTCGGCAAAGAAAAAGCCCCGAGGATAACCCCGGGGCCAACGTTATGGAGAGGCCTAAGCCACGTACGGAAGTAAGATTTGATGGATCGAGCCGTCTGCGCACCCAATCGCCATTCGTGAACCATCCCCCGTGAAAGCAATGGATGTGGCGCGAGTATCGCGGATCGGGAAATTGAGGACGTTCATCCCCGAGAGCGTTGTAAGGTTCACACCGTCAACACCTGGAGATGCAAGAAAGTCCGATCGAGGCCGAAATGCAACCAGCGGCAGTCCAGGGCCGGCGGGGGCGGATCCAAGATGCGCTCCATTCATTAGATCGATGAGATCCAATTGATGCAGCGTCCGGATGGCCGCTAGCCTGCGCTCTGGCTCGACGGAAAGGCCGAGGATGCGCTCTTGCAGATGCCAAGTTCGCACTCGCTGTCCGGTTGTTGCTTCGGTTACCTGAACCTCAAATCCATCGGCAGACACAACGTAGTCGTTTCCAAGCCAAGCGAGGAAATGGCCCTTCGCATTTGCGCGCGCCCTCCGTGGCACGTCTTCATCGAAGCTCCAAATCGCCATCTCGCCGCTTTCAAAACAGACTGCGAGCTTGCCGTTAGCCGAGGTTGCGATTCGCATAGGAGCGTCGTGAAAAACTCCTAGCGAGGTCAGCGGCGCGTAGCACCACTGGGTGGCCCCGGTTTCGGTATCGACCTTCTGGATGTGAGTTGGCGTCGCTGAGAACCAAGACCGTCCATCGTGGCTAAATGCGAGTGACCGCATCGGGCCAATGGGCGATTGAGGATTCTTGCAAACGACCTTCTGGATCGGCCTAAGGTGGCCGTCGTGGACAATGTCGTGGGCAGCATCTCCTGACACGAGCTTGTCGCCGTCAGGGGAAAACGCGAGAGCCGTTACTGCCTCTCGGTGCCCTTTGGTCTCCAACATGGGAGACAACGTCTGCGTTGAGGTCATCGTTCCTCCTTGAACCATTGATATGGTCTTTCGTAACTGGCAAACTTGCCCGTTCCCTCGGGCAATGCGGAGAATATAGCGCGGAAAGACGAATGAAACTTATAAATATTGTCGAACGCTATGAATTTGCGCTGATTATCGCAATTCTGAACTAATTAACTGTGGTTCTCGGCTGTAATCTGCCTCGCTGAGAACGCTTCGGCATAATGGTTATGGCATGACATCGCAGGATGATGGAGCAAGGCACGCCGAGCATGGTGGCGCGTTTTTCGAGGCGATTGGCGTTGACTTTTCAACCCTCGAAAGGCGCAAGGACATCGTCAATGCCGACGTGCTTGACGCCTGGTACGACCCCGCTCCTGGAGTGATTAGCACCATTCAGGCGCACCTACCCTGGCTCATCCGAACCAGCCCGCCAACCCATGGCGAGGGGCTCCGGGCCGCCATCGCTAAGGCGCGGGGTGTGCAGGAGAACCAACTTGTTATCGGCTCAGGTTCCTCTTCGCTGATGTTCCTCGCTTTCCCTCGGCTCATCGGTCGAGCTTCGCGCGCCGTCGTCCTCGACCCCTCTTACGGCGAATACGCCCATCTTGCGGAAAAAGTGGTTGGAGCAAGAACACGCCGATTCAAACTTGACCCTCTGGCGGATTTCCGAATCGATATTGACGCCCTTGCCAATGAGTGTAAGGATGCCAACTTGGTGATCCTTGTGAACCCCAACAGCCCGAACGGGGCCTACGTGGGCCGAGACGCCATTGTTGAGCTGCTGGGCAAGCTCAACCCTTCCACGAAGCTTTGGGTTGACGAGACCTATATCGACTACGCCCCTGACGGCTCAAGCGCTGAGCCGCTGGTGGCTGAGCATGACAACCTCATCGTTTGCAAGTCGATGTCCAAATACTACGGGCTAAGCGGCTTGCGCATCGGCTATTTGGTTTGCAAGCCAACCCTTGCCGCGCAATGGGAGAGCCTCAGTCCGCCGTGGTCGGTCAGCCTCATCGGCCAGGTTGCGGCGGTAGCCGCATTGGATGACAACGCCTATTACAAGCAGATGACCGCGAAAACCGCCGAACTGCGCGTCGGCCTGGAAGCCGAGCTAAAGAAGCTGCCGGGCGTGAAAGTCTTCCCTTCCATCACGAACTTCCTTCTGATGCGCCTCGACAAACCGGTTGCGGCAAGCGTTTGCCAGCACGCCGAGAAACAAGGAGTCTTCCTGCGAAATTGCGATTCGCTAAGCGATCGCTTTCAGGGGCACTACATCCGCACGGCGGTCAAAGACGTGGAGGATAACCAGAAGATTATCGCCGCCCTTCGATCCGCGCTGGAACATACTTCCTGACATGGCGAAACTAGACATGATCGGCATTGTCTGCAAGGACATGGCGAAGGCGGCCGCCTTCTATCGCGAGCTTGGACTTCCATTCGAAGAACCCGGCGACGAGCCCTATATCGAAGTTGAAGGGCCGGGCGGCTTGCGAATTAGCCTGAATGCCCTCACGATGGTCAAGGAGATCGACCCACATTACGAGGAGCCGAAAGGATTCCGAATGGGGCTGGCGTTCAAAACCGATTCACCCGCCGAGGTCGACAGCCTCTACAACAGCCTCACGAGCAAGGGATACGCCAGCCACAAGGCGCCGTTCGACGCATTTTGGGGACAGCGATACGCCCAGGTGCTCGATCCCGACGGCAACGTTGTCGATCTTTTCGCTCCGCTCTAAAAGGGCCGTGGTATACTTGCCCCTCTTATTTCCTGGAGTGAAGTTTAGAAAATGAAGCGAACGTTCCAACCGAATAACCGCAAGCGACATAAGACCCACGGCTTTCGGGTCCGCATGCGAACTACCGACGGCCAAAACGTCTTGAAGCGCCGACGTACCCGGGGCCGCAAGCGAATTGCGGCTTAACGGCCCATCCAAGCGCCGGTTCGACGAAATTTTTCGATTAGGTCGAAGAGTATCGGGAACCGGCCTTCGTGTGTATTCAGCTCCTGGCTCCGGCCTAATGGGCTTTACCACGTCGAAATCCCTAGGCTGTCGCGCGCGTAGAAATCATTTGCAACGCAAAGTTAGAGAGGCCGTAGGTCTTACTAGCGACCTGCCCTCGGGCTATGATTGGATTGTCCTTCTGCGAGCAGAGGGCCAGAAGCTCAGCTTCAAAGATCTGGCGCAGGAGTGGGCGCAGCTTTCGTCGAAGATCACTCAACAATGGGAAGGCGCATAGGAATGTTCCTGATACGATGCTATCAAATAGGCTTTGCCTGGATGCCTCCCACCTGCCGATACACCCCCAGCTGCTCTGAATACACCATGGAAGCCATTAACCGATACGGCCTCCTGAAGGGCAGTGCGATGGGCCTGAAGCGAATCTGCCGCTGCCACCCTTGGGGCTCCAGCGGACATGACCCCGTTCCTTAGTTTTACATTCAATGAGTAAGCCAGCCCAATCGCCCAAGCAACAGCTGATTTCCAATCTGCTGCTGATCACTACGCTTTTCCTGCTGTTCCAGCTGATCTTCAACTCGAACAAGGGCCCGCAGGACACCCGCACCGCTGACGTCGTTCTGCAATCGATTCGCTCGATGAATAAGGAGAACAAGGATTTCAGCATCGTTGCCGAATCAAGGATATACGAATCGAAAATTGATGCGGAAGTAAAGGCGGGCACGCTTTCGCAAGACCAAGCGACGGCGCTGAAGTTCGAATCCAGCATGCTGGTGGCCGATACTCAACTCCGCGGCGGCCTTCAAACCGGCGAAATCAACCGCCTGGATGCCGCTTACCAAACCCTCCACCGTCTGCGAAAGCAAAGCTCAGACAAGCCGATGTGGAAGGAGCAGCAGGTCACCGTCGCGCCGATGGATAAGCTGCCGCAGACCACCTGGACCGGCGAAGCCCTTTACCAAACCGCGGTTGCAACCCTTAGCGAGGCAAATCGAAACGATCTCGTCGCGGGATTCATCCCAGGCTTTGCCCTCATCGACTTCCTGGTCCACCTAACCGGCGCAAATCCCAGCTTCAGCTACGCGCTGGCCGCCTTGATTCTTGCCACCTTCGTAAGAGGCGTGATCTGGCCGATGAGCCAGAAGCAGATGATGTGGAGCCGCCAGATGCAGCAACTCTCGCCGCTCATCAACGAAATCAAGGACAAGTTCAAAGATCAGCCAACGGTGATGCAGGCCAAGACGATGGAGCTTTACAAGGAGTACGGCATCAACCCGATGGCGGGATGCGTGCCGGCGATGATCCAGCTTCCCTTCTTCCTTACCGTTTACCGGTGCATGCTGCATTACCGCTTTGAGTTCCAGAAAGGCTTCTTCTTCTGGATCAGCCCCGGAACCTCGCAGGCAACCCACGGTTTCTTCGCTCCTAACCTTGGCGAGCAAGACAACCTGCTGATTGGGCTTTATCTGATTTCGATGGTCATCTCGACCTACCTACAGCCGATTACTAACCCCGACCAGGCAAAGCAGCAACGCATGATGGGCATTATTTTCGCCCTGATGTTCGGCGGAAGCATGTTCCTTGGCTTCTTCCCGGTTCCGGCCGCTTTCGTCCTTTACTGGACCTTCACCAACATCTTCGCCACCATTCAATCGCTTAGGGCGTACCGCCTGCCGATGCCGCCGCTTGAAAAGAAGTCTGCGCCCGGCGGAGGGTTCTTCCCCAAGCAATTTGAGGCGTTGATGCAGCAGCAAAACGGCGTTTCGAACGGAAGCTCAAACGGCGTCGTTACACCAAAGCTGGTAGATAACAACCGCACCGGGAAGCCAATAAAGCACAAACCGAAAAAGCGGAAGTAAGATGGGGATAGGGATTTGGAGACACTTCAAGAACGAATGAAAGCAATCGAAGCAACTGGCAAGACATTAGAGGAAGCGAAGGAGAACGCTGCGAAGCAGCTGGGGGCCGACGTTTCCAAGATCAAATGGAGCGTAGTCGAGGAGAGCAAAGGCCTCTTCGGTAAATCGGTGGTCCGCGTTCGCGGCGAACTGGCCGAGGCTCCGGCTAAGGTTGCGGTTGAGACCAAGCCTGAGCCGGTCGTGGCAGTTGCCGAGCCGGTCGCAGCGGCTGAAGAGCCTGCGGCTGCGGCTGTTGAGCCGGAACCGACGGTTGCCGCAGCGCCTAAGGGCCGTGGCCGCTCTGCCGCGCCCAAGAAGGAAGCTCCGACCGCCGTTGTGCAGACCGAAGAAGGCGGTGAGCCGCAGTCCGAAGTCGTCGCAACCCAGGAGGACGCCGACAAACTGCTTGCCGTGGTCAAAAAGATCATCGATTCCGCGGAATTGACGGTCGACATGAAGGTTTCTGAGCTAAGCGGACGCTACGTCAGCATCGAGCTTGATGGCCGAGACGTAGCCCACCTGGTTGGCAAGCATGGCGAAGTCATCAACGCGCTCCAGTATCTGGTCAACATCATTTCCAGCCGCAAGGTGACCCCCGGCGTGCGCGCGACGATCGACGGCAACAACTATCGCCGCCGCCGTGAAGAGCAGCTAAGCCGATTGGCCAACCGAATTGCCACCGAAGTGAAGAACCGCCAGGAAGAGGCCGTTTTGAATGCGCTTCCGGCTTTCGAGCGAAGGATCGTCCACAAGGCGCTCTCGACCTTCGAAGGCGTGGTGACCTACAGCGAGGGCGAAGAGCCTAACCGCTGCGTGGTCGTCGCCCCGGTTGAGTAAAATCGCTATCTCCCGATCTTGTGGGCTGGTAGCTCAGCGGTAGAGCAGCGGCCTTTTAAGCCGTTGGTCATGGGTTCGAATCCCATCCGGCCCACCATTTTCCTTTGCGCGTCCGTGTGTGTCCGTTCTGGACACATGGGTAACACCCTGATCGCTTGGCCGGCCCGCTCATTTCTTGCCGGCTCTTCGAACCTGTAGGGCCAACGACAACACCAGACCCGCCACTAGCCCAACCGGACCGCCCAAGAAGAATCCAGGAATGATAGGAGGCGCACCGCTATTTCGGTAGTAGTCCTTGACTCCAAACTGAAAGAACAGCGTAACAGCGGCAACTCCCAGCCCGATGCTGAGGAATACGATCAGGCAGCCACGCAACATTGGGCTTATGCTACACAGCGCCACTTGGGTCAGGGCCGCGTAAGCGACAACGCGATGGAACTGTAATGGCCACGTTAAGTTGTATCATGCGGGAGAAATCTTGTGAAGGTCCTTTTCTACTCCGGCAAAGAAATAAGCGGCGGTCTGTCCTCGTTGTTCTTGGCGGTTGTGCTCGCCATCTTTCAAGCCACTGTGGGTTTGCCGCCACTAACAACCCGCCAAGGCTCAATCGTCATCGGCCCGCCGATACTTTATGTTTTGCTGCCGCTGGTTTACTCGCTCTACAGTTGCCGAAGCATCTACTCCATCTCGGCGGACGAGCGGTGCATCCGCAAAATCGACTTCTTTGGCCTTGCCAAGCGCATGATCCTGTGGGAGGAGATTGCCGCCAGCGGCGAAACCTTCAGCCCAACTTATGGGCGCGTTTATAGGGTCTCGACCGGGCTCGTCTCAATCGATTTCGATAGCCGCTCCGACTATTTCGATCCCCTCGTCATGTTCGTCCAAATGCACCTGCCGCCGCACTTGCGGCAGCCGATGGAAACTCAGCCGAATTAGCCCTTCGCCAAATCCTTCACGCGGGTTTCGAGCTCGGTTCTCACCTGTTCCGCCAGCTCATCAAGGCGGGCAGCGGAACCCTTCACAGTAAACGTCTGTAAGGTCTTGCGAGACTGGGCGGCGTCGAAACGCTGAATCACAACCTTTACCGTCACCGCGTCGCCTTCAACCTCATAGCTCCCCGCTACCCGAAACACGTTCGGGTGCTTGGCGACATCAAACCACGCCTTGAAGCCCTGCGCATTGCGAAGCGCCTTCCCCACCGCCGGTTCAAGCCCCGCCGGGTCTTCTTGATCCTTTTCGAACGGACCGACGATCACAATCGGAACCGGCGGATGCAGCCCAATGAAGCCGCGACTCTCTGTGGTCGTCACGCCTAAATCAAACGACGCCCGCGCCGCTGAGCGCTTAAACTCGGGTCGCTGAATGCCGGAAATTCCGACCTCGTTCTTCAGGGACTCCACGCGGTCCGCCGCGTAGGTCAGCCACCGCTCGACATCCACAAATAGCTGCGAACCCGAACCTTGCCGCAAGCCGGTTGGGCTGGCGGTATCCAGCGCCTCCAGCAGACCGTAAGTCAGCATTCCATGCTCAACATTCGAGGATTCGTAGCTAAGCTGGTCCGCCGCCGTGCCCGCCAGCAACCAGGTTCCGGTGGCATCCTTGATGCCCTCGTAAGCCCGCTGATAATCGCCCGAGACGCTACGCGCCATAATCAGCTCCTTCGCCGCCGCCCCGGAGTGGCAGGTATCCAAAATCACCACCTGCTTATTCGCGCTGATGGTTGCCAGCATCGACTTGAGCTCTTCGCCCGAAATCGCGCCGGTTATCGCGGTGGCCGCATTCACGTCGGTCGGGTCGGCCTCCATCGTCAGGAAGAAGTAGTCCTTCTTGTCGCCGATGGCGCTGGTTCCGTGCCCGGATAAGAACACGACCACGATGTCGGTGGATTTGGCCGTCTTGCTGACTTCATCAAACCACGCAGTGATATTCGCCTTCGTCGGCTTTGCTTCGCTGCCAGTAACGAGGGTCCGCACATGAACCCTGCCCGGTAGCAGATTGCTGGCAACCTTCTCCAGGCCCTTGGCCAGCGTGGAGGCATCGCTTGGCGGCGCTTTCAGGTCGCCCTGAGAGCCCGCATAGTCGCCTACGCCAACACATAAAGCGTACAGGTTCACATCCGGGCTCGCGAGTTGGGCCGGAACGCCAACGTCGGTAGTAATGGGGTCGCTGCTGAGGGTGCCGGAATCGTTGGCAACCACGACCGAAAGCTGATTCCCGCCGCCGCCAAGCTCCGCCTGCGGCAGCATGTACTTCACGTAGTCGTTCAGATCAATCTTGAAATAGCCGTCGCCATCCCGGCGCACCACCAGCTTGCCGTTTACGAAGACCGAGACCTTTCCCACTCCACCGCCATCGCGCTCTTCCACGCTCACGGCGTAGATGTTCTTGTTCTTGGGGTCGGGTTTGATGCTTGCCACCGGAAACAAGCGCAACGAGTCAAGGTTCGGGACCGCGCGAACCGCGTCTTTATCAATTCCCAGCAGCTTCGCAAGAAGGCCCGGCTCGTAATACTGGCTCTTGAGCTGATTCACCGAGATCGGCTCCAATCCGCCATCCCACTGCAAAACGTAAGAAGCGCCCTCCACATGAGCGGGATCGCTGGCATCGTAGCGCCCCTCGCTATCCATCGCGAGCCACCCTGAATCGACGCCGATCTGGAGCGACCCCAGCTTCTTGGGCGTCGAACCGTCAATATCCCAAATCGTCACACCATCGGTGGCGTCCAGGGCAAGAAGCCGCTTTCCGTCCGGCGTGAAAGTTGCCGCTCGGGCTTCATCGGTCAGGTCGATTGAAGTTAGCGCACCGGTTTGGTAGTTCCAAACATGCGCCTGGGTTCCGCTCACCAGCGGCATCAGCGACTGCGAGGGGCTGGGGTTACCCGAATCCTTATTTCCATACGGAGTTGATATCGCCTGACCGGTCGCCAAATCCAGCGAGAGAGTAGCTGTGCGGCCAACGCAAACCAGGCGTCCGCCAAGACCAAAGATCGGCGCTCGCGCACCCCATTGAGGCTCATTGCCCAGATCGTGGCTGATCGACTTGCCGGTTTCAACATTCCAGGCGGTCACCTCATTGTTCGTCGCCATCGCCACCCACTTGCCATCAGGCGACCAGCTGGACGCCAGCCCCAATCCCTTCAACTTGCCAAGCGACGTGACCTTGTCCGAATCGAGGTGACAGAGGAGAGCCTCTCCGCTTTCGTTCACGGCGATCGCGAGATCTCCTGCGTTGCGAACGTTTACTCCCATAATCTCGCCTTTATCGGCGGCCTTGCAGCTTGCGATCGGCGTTCCCGTTTCGCATAAAACGACCACCACATCCTGCTCAATTGAGCATGCAAACAGGGAGCCATCGGGGGAGAAGGAGGGGGAAGAAGCCTCTTTTTTGAATTCGCAAAGCTTCTTATCCCGGACCAAGTCGATCAAATAGCCATGCTCACCATCTAAGCGGAAGAAGCCGTATTTTCCATCGGGGGAAATCACGGGCCGCCCGCTGCAGCGGGGGTAATCGGTGCGCCCATTGCTTGTAATACCGACGGCCACACTTTCCGTGGCGCTTGAAAAAGCGGAGTGATCCGCGGTGGTTAGCAAAAGCCGATTGCCTCCCGCCATCACGTTGAAGTCGTCAAGGTCCTTCATGGCGCCGTAGGTAATGTTGCTCACCTTGCCGGTAGCAAGCTCGTGGCGGCGGATGCTGCCGTTGCTGTAGCCGACCCAGAAATGCGCACCTGCGGCGCTAAAATCGGCCGCCGTTGGAAGGTCGCTCGGCCGATCAAAGGAATACTCCTTGCCGGTCTCGATATTCCACAGCTTCAGCTGCTCATCCCTGCCATAGGTTCCCAACGACTTGCCATCGCGCGAGACTCTAAGCTCACGAACGGCGTCGGTGTGCCCCTCCAGCTTTATCACCGGTTTGAGGGTGTTGCGGTCAATGACAGGCATCGTCCCCGAGCGCTCGCAATAAAGAACGCCATCGTGGGTCGGGCCGACAAAGCGAGCGGCCATCATCGTGGCGGCGACCCCGCGGTCGCCGGTGTAGTGCGGTAGTGTCGCCAGCTTCTTCCCGCTTCCAACATCGTACAGAAATGCGCCGCCCTTGCCGAAGACCGCAAGTTCCTCGGCAGAGTCATTGTCTGGCGAAATAGTAGTAAGCAACGCCTGGGCTCCGTCTTCGCTGAGGTAGCCCCACTTCACAAGCCCGCCTGGTTGCATCTTGGACACAACCTGGCCCTGCGAGCTTAGAACCGCCGCCTGCCCCTTCGCTCCGGCAACAAGCACTCGGCTTCCGTCTGCGCTGATATCGATGCTGCGCGGATCAGGCACGGCTTCGTACCACGTCAAGCTTTCGGGCGCTTTCATGTCAGCCAAGCCCAACTGCCCCTCTTGGGTAATCAGGCCAATCAGTTTGCCGTCCCGGCTAATCTGAGCCGCGACAATCGAGTGGCTCTTATCCGAAGCTAGCTGATACCGCTTCAGGCCCAGTTTCGAATCATAAAGCCCGACCCCGAGCGACGAGTGGGTGAGGATGTAATCGCCCTTCCAAGAGAAATCCACCCAGTCGATGGATTCATGGCTTCCCCCGAGATTCCTCAGAATCCGCATTGAGCGCGGATCCCACAGCTTGGGAACGAATCCGCGGTCGTGCGTGAGCAACCGAGTGCCGTCCGGCGATTCGAGAATGTCCTCCAGGCGGCGGTCGCTCTTGATCGGCACAAGTTCAATTCGAGACTTGGCCGGTTCCTGCCGCACGAGCAAGCTTGAAGCAAGCAGCAGACCCACGAAGGCATGAGACTTAAACATGATAATTCCAAATAAGAAAGGAGGCCGCTTTGCGCGACCTCCCAAATAACAATCCTTACGAACCGACGACGAGTGGCTGCTTAGCGCGCGCTTCCGTGGAAGCCTCGAAATCCGGCGCTTGCTTGAAGCCCTCGAAGTCCGGGCGCTTCTCCTTGATCTGCTTGTTCAAAGCTGCGATCGTAGCGTTAATCGCTTCGAACATATCGGTCATCGGAGTCTTGGGGTTGTCCTCGATGACGGACATCAGCAGAGTGGTGAACAAGCCATGAGGAGGCGTGTCGCCAAGCTGCGGCAGGTCGATCGTCGGCTGATCCGCCTTACCCGCGTAATAGAATGCGTAGCTGCCTTTCGGCGCTTCGTCGCCCTTGGTGCGAAGCACCAGATTCGCCATCGAAGCTTTCGTCAGATCAACTTTCTTGGAGCGAGGGCCAACCTTGATGTCGCCATAGCTCTTTAGCCGGGGCTGGAACATCTCACCGCCCGGGCGGGACATGCCGCCGCTGAAGCAGGAATCAAGCACGATGGTAGCGTGGACGCCGTTGGCGGCCTCCATCTTCGCAAACTCGCCCATAAGCTTGCCCGGCAGCAATTTGCCGTCGGCAAGAACGATGACCGACTCGTGGCCATCTGGCTCATCCTTATCTTCTAGCCGTCCGCCGTGGCCGCTAAAGGCGAAGACCACCTGGTCGCCTGGCTTCGCCGTCTTGATGAGCCAGCGGATGCCGTCCACCACGTTATCGGCGTCGGCGTCCTTATCGCGAAGCATCTTGATGTTGCCTTCGTGCGCGCCGTAGTGCTTCACCAGAATGTCGCGCATCGAGTTCGCGTCGTTCACGGCGCCGCGAAGGTTGTGGTCCACCTCATGCCCGTCGGCATCTTTCGAGGATCCGTATTGGTTGATGCCGATGCAGACCGCATACGTTTCTGCAAAGGAGGCTGCGCTGAGCCCGGCAATGATAGCGGCTGCCAAAAATCGTTTTAACTTCATTGTTGTTTTAGTTGTTTCCTTAAATAAGTGAGCCGGAATTCCCGGCACCAACAAAAGACGAACGAGGGCATAACCCTATTCATCAAAATTATCAAGGAAAGCTAAGAACGTCAAAAATACGTGGTCAGCAGGTTCAAAAGAACTTCTTTTCGCGCAGCAGCGCTTCCAATGCCGCCGAGTCTTCGATGAAAGTCTCGGGGTCGTACTTGGCCTCGCTGGTGTAGAACTGGGCGAGCGACGTAATGCCGAGGCGCTCGATTTCCGCCTTCAGCTCAGGAAACGCCATGTACCGGTTCCAGCCGTTAACTTCCCTTGCCCGATAAAGCTCTTCAAGCTCTGCCGGAGAGGGGTCGTGATACTTCTCATCGTGGATGAACGCTTCCATCGGCAAGCGGTCGCGCTTCTGAGGGTCCTCGTTGGGGTAGCCCACCACCACGGAAGTCACCGCCACGCACGTTTCCGGAAGCTCCAGAAACTCGGAGATGTTGCGCATGGAGTGCAGCGTGGTGCCCATGTAGCAAATGCCCAACCCGCGTGCCTCGAAGCCAAGGCAGACACTTTGTGCGGTAATGATCGCGTCGACCAATGCCACGTGATAGCCGATCAGGTTGTTGAAGTTATCGCGCGCGCCGCGCATCTTCAGCCACTGGCGAGTTCGATGCCAGTCCGCGCAAAAGGTGATGACGAGCGGCGCTTCCAGCACCATCGGCTGCTCGAAATGAAATTCGTATAGCTTCTTCTTGCGCTCCACGTCGCGCGTCAGCACGATAGAAACGCTGTTCAGATTGCCCGAGGAAGACGCCCCGATAATGCCCTCTTCCAGCACCTCGTCGATCAGCGCCTGCGGAATTGGGTCCGACTTGTACTTGCGGATGGAACGATGGGTGCGAAAGACCTCGCTGAACTCAGGCATTGCAGAATTATGACCCGCGGGCGGTTAACCCGCCCGCGAGCCCCTGCGGCTTAACTTCCAAGCTGGAGGGCGAGAGCCTTGATCTTCTCTGACTTGGTGGTGGCGGCAAGCGCCGCCATCGAATCCTTCAGATCACCAATGCCGAACTTCTGGAAATACTGAAGCGCCTTCAGCTCATCGGCTTCTGTGCCTTCGAAGACCATCGCCTCAAGCTGATCAAGCCCACCGAGTGAGCGGAACTGCTCGACCATCGCCTTCGGCAGGTGATCCAACAGGATGAAGCCCGCCTCGTGCGATTCCTTCTGCGGGTTGGCCAGCAACGCGTTCGTAAGGTACGCCGCGAACTGGACGTAGTCCGTGTCAGGATTCTGGAACACCGCGTCTCCGTACTGGCGAGCAGCGTTGATCAGCGAACCGGGATCGCGCGACGCGACCATTTCCGCCGCCCAATACACCGCATCCTCTCTCGTTCCCGGTTGGAACAGGATGTCCGCAGTTATGTTCTTTTCGATCGCCGCTGAAGCGGCGGGGTCGGTTTCAACCTTGTAAACATCCTCCGCAAGCTCCCGATATCGGCCACCGCCCGGGCACGGGATAAGGCGGGTCTTGATCTGGTCATAGCTTGCCCTATCGGTGTGAATCCACATCCTCATCTGATCCCACGGACCGTGGAAGTGAGATGCGGCGGTCATCCGCGCAAGCTGCGCCACCACCGGGTCAACCGAAACCGCCGGCCGGAAGTGGGTCCGCGAGCTGGGCTCGTGCAGGCCCATCTGCGTGCAAAGCACGCGGACCTTCATTGGAGGCGAATCCTGGGTGAAGCCAGGAATCATCGAGGCAAGCGGTCCCCAGCGCGGGTTCGTCATAAAGACGTCCTGGCTCAGCACCATTCGCTGCGAAGAACCGTCGTCGGGCACGAAGATCGTACCGGCGGGAAACTCGCAAAGCTGGGTCATCTCGCCAAGGCCGACTGTGCAGTAGTTCATGTTCTGCCCAGTGATGTTCACGTAACCCGACAAGTGGTTATAACCTTCCAGCGAATTATCTGCAAGAAAGCCATCATAAGTCGAGCCGTCCCAAATGCGCGGCAACCCCGTAGCCGTCTTCGGCTTCTCTTCCTTGCACAGGCAATTCACAGTATCCGTAAGCAGCGGTGTTGGGTCGGTAACGTAAACGGAGCCGCAGTTAAGGTTGATTTCATCGCTGCGAATGGTCTCCTTCTTTCCGGTTACGTCGCGAACAATAACGCTGATGTTGACTTGAACATTCAGCGTATAGGGCCGCTCGACATATCTCATTGCCACCGAAGTGCACGGCTTATCCTTGGATGGATGGCCGGGATCAACTTTGATCTTTTCCTTCATCGCTTTCTGGATTTCGGCCACCTTATCGCTCGTGCCCAAATTCCAGTAGGCGATGGCTTCTATGTCCATGTCCTTGGCAATTGCAGTCACCTTCTCTCGAATCTGCCTGCCGTTCGCACGTCCCTGACCTCGCCCGATCGGCGCGAAGTGAGACATCGCCTTCAATTCCTTCTTGTGATCAACTGTGCAAGCCTTGTCACAGCTGGTGTCGCACTCCTTATGCTCCTTGTGCTTGCCGCCCTGGCACGCCGACGTGCACTTGTCCTCCGCAATGTCTTCTGGCTCGCCGTTGTACTTAGGCTTCAGGGACCAGCTGTAGGTTATCTCCATACGGGCAATGGCATCGTAGTCTTTGCCGTTGTACTTTTTCTTGAATACGGACTCCCGTCCGTCCCATTGATTCGGATAGTCCTTATCCTCTTTCCCTAATTCGGTATTGAGTTTTTCGAAAACCGAATTGCCTTCAGCGAAGCAAGAGATCGAAGCCAAGACGAGCAACAACGTTGTGAGAAGTCTCCTCATGCCCGCCATTATACGAGGTTGCCGTAATGCGAATTATATGTCTGATTGTGCCTATCGCTTTGCGAAAACCGCTGGTATACCGATCCCATGCCTTCTGAACTGGACCCGAAAGATTGGAACGCTTTTCGCGCGGTTGCCCACCAGGCGCTGGACGACGCCATCACCTACATGCAGACGGTCGGCGATCGGCCAGTTTGGCGGACCGTACCCGAGGATGTGAAGAAGGCTCTGCGCGAGCCCTTGCCTGAAACAGGTCAGCCGCTTGAGCAGGTCTACTCGCAGTTCAAAGAATTAGTTTTGCCCTATCCAAACGGCAATATCCATCCCCGATTTTGGGGATGGGTGATGGGCACTGGCAGCCCCACCGCGATGCTTGCAGAGATGCTGGGCGGGGCGATGAACGCCCACTTGGCGGGTTACGACCAGAGCCCTTCCATAGTGGAGGAGCAAACCCTTGAGTGGCTTAAGCAGATGCTGGGCTACCCGATGGAGGCGACCGGCGTGCTGGTCTCGGGCTGCACCACCGCCAATCTCATCGGCCTTGCGGTTGCGCGTCATGCCGCCGATCCCGAGATTCGCGCCAGCGGCCTTGGCGGGCGGCAGATGACGGTTTACGGGTCCACCGAAACCCACTCGTGGGCGGCAAAAGCCTGCGAGCTAATGGGGCTCGGAAAGGCTGCCTTGCGGCTGGTTCCGGTGGATAGCGATTTTCGGATTAAGCTGGATGACCTTGCCGCGCAGGTCGCCGCCGACAGGGCGGCAGGCATGCAGCCGTTCTGCGTTATCGGCAATGCGGGCACGGTGAACACCGCCGCGACCGACGACCTTAACGCCCTTGCCGACTTCTGTGAGCGCGAGGATTTGTGGTTCCATGTGGACGGCGCCTTCGGCGCTTTGGCGGCGCTGGTCCCGAAGCTGCGCCCGCAGGTGGCAGGCATGGAACGGGCGGATTCGCTCGCATTTGACTTGCATAAGTGGGGCTACCTGCCATACGAGATCGCCTGCATCTTCGTGAGGGATTCCGCGGTTCACCGCAGCACCTTCGCCACCAAAGCTCACTATCTGAACGCAATCGCCGGAGGCGTTGCGAGGGAACCGCTGGTATTCCCTGACCTGGGCATTCAGCTTTCGCGCGGCTTCCGGGCGCTGAAGCTGTGGATGGCGCTGAAGAACCAGGGCGTGGACGCCTGGGCTCGGGCTATCGAGCGCAACGTGGACGACTGCCAGTACTTGGCGGCGCGAATTACCGCTACGCCGGAGCTGGAGTTGCTTGCGCCGGTTCCGCTGAACATTGTCTGCTTCCGCTACCGCGCGCCGGAGGCGGAAGCGAACGCTTTGAATCAGGCGATTCTGGTGCGCTTGCAGGAGGACGGTATCGCGCTGCCTTCAAGCACGGTGATCGACGGCAAGTTCGCAATCCGAGTGGCGAATACGAACCATCGCACGTCGCGGGAAGATTTCGATGTGCTGGTGGAGGCGGTTGTGAGGCTAGGCAGTTCGTTACTTGTGCCCGCGCAATGAGTGGGGCGAGTGGTGGAGATGATGGGATTCGAACCCACGACCTCTGCAGTGCGATTGCAGCGCTCTCCCAGCTGAGCTACATCCCCAAAGGCAGAATCAACTTTACCACCGATTCCGCCCCACCCGAACCTTAACCGCCGTGGCCGAGCTTGGTCACCTCTTCCCGGTAGATCATCTTCTGCTCCTGCGTCAGAATCGTCTGGAAGCGGGCCACATGATTCATCATCAGCGCTTGTCGCTTCGCATCGCCGTCCGGTCCGGCGGGTACCTTCTTCAGCTCCGCCGCAAGCTCTGCCTCGAACTGCTTAATCTGTGCCTTCTGCTTCGGCGTCAAATCAAGCTTTGCAAACAAGGCATCTCTCTGGCGCATGTGGGCTGCCATTCCATCCTCTGGAGCGGCAGCGACTGAGCTCGGTAGGTTGATGCAAAGCGAGATCACTTCCAGGTACTCGGTGTACTTCTTGCCTTCGTAATCGCCGCCTTTCGGGATGTGAACCATCGCGCCAAGGGCAAGCGAACGGTGGAAGTGAGGAAGCGCGAACGATCCGTCGTTGCCAACTTTCACATCGACCTCGTCGCCGCCATCTACGTAGGTCTCAACCGAGACGTCCTTCACAGGCTTGCCGCCATTTAGGACAACCCCTTTCCAACCCGAGCCCGACTTCTTAAGCACGATCTCACCGGCGGTCTTCAGCGCAGCAACCGCCTGTTCCGGCTTGCTCACGCCCTTCGCGGACCAGTGAACAAGCGAAGTTCCATGAAGGCCGTAAAGAGCCTCCAAAGCCGCAGGCTTGCCTTTCGCCACCACCGGCGCTGTCATGAGCGCATGGTCTTGCGCATCGCTTAAGGCGCCAATGTTCTTGAGGCGAATGCGCGACTGAATTCGATAGAGGATCGGAGCGATGTCTTTGCCCGGGGAATCGGCAAGCTGCATGGTCGCCTTGCCGTCCTTGGCGTCAACCGTAAGCCAAACAAAGTGAGCGCTTCCAAAAGGGGCCAACAGGCATGATGCCAACACAAAATAGGGAGTTAATGATTTCATCTCATGGGACCTTACGCCCCCCGCCTGGTTAGATGGCGGACAAAATATAGGTTGTGTCTATTAACGCACAGCATCGACCCCTCATCCAAGCCCAAGACCGCCGCGTAGTCCGCACGCGCAGGGCTTTGAAGGACGCAATGATAATGCTCACCAAGGAGCGAGGCTATGCGAATTTCAACGTTAAGGATATCTGTGAGCATGCTGACGTTGGGCGATCCTCTTTCTATGTCCATTTCAAGGATAAGGAAGACGTGCTTCGCGCCTCCCTAGATGATCTCCACAATGTTATTGTTAGCCATTGGAGAGCCTCCCTAAAAGACGGAACAGGGGAGCTTGGCAAGGCTTCGTTCCTAACCCCGTTCCTGCAGCACGTCAATGAGTCTCGCGACATGTGGCGCGGAATGATCGGGGCCGAAGCGGCTGAGGTTGTTAACCGCAGGTTTCGCATCATCTTTGCCGACATGTTCGCTCAGGACCTGCAGTTTAAGAGTCCATACACCCCTCTTCAAGTCGCTCGAATTCATGTTTGGGTTGGGGCATTCATGGAAATCCTCGCTTGGTGGCTGGATTCCGAAGTCCCGCTGTCCCCCCTTGAAGTCAACAACATTTTCCTCGCCGAATACACCGCGGCCACCACGTTCATAGAACTTTCATAGTGGCGTCAGAGGGCTTTCATCTTGCCCGAGTTGAATATCTCTGTAACCCAAGAGAGATATCTCAACAAGGAACAAAAGATGAAGAAAACACTCACGCTTATCGCACTCACGTCCCTCGCCCTCAGCGCCTTCGCTGCGCCCAGCCTCAACACTCGCGGCAACGATGACGACACCGTAATGGTCGGCGGCAACGCAATGTTCCCGCTCAAGAACATCGTCGAGAACGCCGTCAACTCCAAGGATCACACGACTCTCGTCGCCGCCGTCAAGGCTGCCGGCCTTGTGGACGTTCTTATGTCCAAGGGCCCGTTCACGGTCTTCGCACCGGTTAACAGCGCTTTCTCCGCTCTTCCCGAAGGCACGGTTGAGAACTTGCTCAAGCCAGAGAACAAGGGCACCCTCACCAAGATCCTGACCTACCACGTGGTGGCAGGACGGTTGGACAGCATGGAGCTTCGCCGCCGAATCCAGATGGGCCACGGAAAGGCTGAACTCAAGACGGTTGCCGGTGGCATGCTCTGGATCAGTATGAACGGTCCTTCCAACATCGTCGTTACCGACGAGAACGGCGGCACCGCCAACATCCCGACTTACGACGTGATGCAGTCCAACGGCGTCATCCACGTCATCGACAAGGTTTTACTACCCAAGTAGATTGATCCCTTGCCCATGCGCATCACCGCGCATGGGCGCTTCTTTTTCAAGGACTGAAATGAAAACCGTACTCTTGTCTCTCCTAATGCTCGCGATTCCCGCGCAGCAGTTCAAGGTCCAGCACACCGATGCCGAATGGCAGAAGATGCTGCCGAAGAAGTCGTATTTGGTCATGCGCAAGGCGGCTACTGAGAAGCCATACACCGGCGCCTTCTGGGACTTCCATGAAGCTGGTACGTACGCCTGCAAGGGCTGCGGACAGGTGATTTTCAGCAGCGATGCGAAGTTCGATTCCCACACCGGCTGGCCGAGCTTCTACCAGACGATCGCCAAGGATCGCATCATCACCCGCCCCGACGACAGTGAAGGAACACGACGCACCGAGGTCATCTGCAGCAGGTGCGGCAGCCACTTCGGCCACGTGTTCGAGGATGGCCCACAGCCCACCGGCTTGCGGTATTGCATGAACTCCGCCGCGTTCAACTTCATTCCGAAAGGCATGAAGAAGCGATAGAATCAGTGGCAATGACCGAACAGTCGGTTCGTCGAGTTCTCAATGAGGCTCACTTTCGCCTGGGACCGCTTTCCGAGGCCGAGCAGGGCGCGCTTTTGCGCACCCTGCTTCAAATGAGCCCGCATGGTGTTCTCGTCACCGGTCTAGACCACAAGGCGCTGGCTTGCAATGACGAGTTCGGGCGCATCTACAAGGTTGATCCCGCCAGCGTCCCCGACATGGATGTCGAGGAGCTTCGCGCTTACGTCTACCCTCGCCTGCGGGAGCCACAAGAATGGGTGGACCAACTTGAAACGATCTATCAAGACCAAGGCCGAACTTACAGCGATGAACTAGAACTGCAAAACCCGCGATTGTGGGTTCGGCGCATTACCGGCCCCCTTGTCGCCGGTAACGAAATCGTGGGCCGCCTGTGGACGTTTGAGGACATTACGAGCGAGCGGAAGCGGCAAAGATTCCGCGAAGCTACCCAACAGGTCAGCCTATTCCACAACGCCGATCCCAGCGAAATCTGCGATCTGGTTACGGAGACCGTCGCCAGCGTGTACCAAACAATCTCGATTCTATCGATCTTGAAAGGCGACGCGATGGTCTTCCGCTCCATTGCAAATTTGCCGCCAGGAGTGCCGCGCCAGACCGAGAACCTGCTTCGCAATTCCTACTGCCAAACCGTGATGACTTCTGAACATCCCATCATCATCCAGAACGGCAAGGATGACCCCCGGGTGTGCAACATCCCACCGGTGGCGATGGGGCTTTCCCGCTACATGGGTTCACCGATCATCGGCTCAGACAATAAGCCAATTGGCACCCTCTGCATTCTCGATAGTAAAAGCGACGAGATTCTTGATGGCGAGGACCTTGAGTTCATCGCCACGATGGCCCGCCGCATTTCGGTGGAGCTAGAGCGCGAGCGCCTTTACGTGGAGCGAACGCGGACTCAAGCCGAGACGGTTGCCCGGCAACAGCTTGAGCTGTTCCACACCGAGCGCGTGCTTGCGGCCATGAACGAAGGCGTGTCTTTGCTGGATGAATGCGAAAGCGAACAGCAGCTTCTGCGTCGGCAGGAAGAGATCCTCCAGGGTCAGCTGGGGTTTGAGTCTGTTCGCCTGATTCCAGGCGGTAAAGGTGGCTCCAAGACCGCAAAGCGAAAGCAAATTCAAATAGGGGGCGACCGACTGGTGCTGGAATTTGCCGAGCCATCTGTTTCACTTCCACCGGGTTTCGTGGACGCCCACATCGCGGCGCTTGCCGACCAGATTGCCTTAACCATCAGTTCATTCCGGATGCAGCACCAACTGCGAGAGGCTCATCGGGAGTTGCGGGCAGCACAAGGTCGCCTAATTCAGGCGGAAAAGTTAAGCGTGGTTGGCACATTGGCGGCCAGCGTCGCCCACGATATCCGGAACATCCTCTCCTCCGTCTCGTTGGCGGCAAGCGCGCCCGGCGATCCCGCCGAGAATCTTCGCAAGGTGCGAGTGCAGACCGAGAGATTTAACGTTCTATCTCACCGGTTGCTTTCTTACGTCAAACCGCGGTTCGTGGCAAGACAGCCGGTCGATCTCATCAATCTCATTTCGCGCTCCATCAGCATTATTGAAAGCCAGGCGCGCGCCGCCAAGGCAAGCATTGAAGTGGTGGTACCGCCAACTTCGCCCGAAGTCCAGGCTGATCCCGGTCAGGCCGAGCATCTGCTGGTCAACCTTCTGATGAACGCCCTCCAAGCGATGATGGGTGCGGGCGGCTGCATTAAGGTCACCTGCTCGATCGAGAATGAAGGCGTACGGGTCGTTATCGGAGACAGCGGCAAGGGCATTCCGGCGGACCTCCTGGATCACATCTTCGAGCCGTTTGTCTCCTCGCGCAAGGATGGATTTGGTCTCGGGCTGTACAGCTGCAAACGCATTGCCGATGACCATGGCTGGACCCTCACCGCGCGCAGCGAAGAAGGCAAAGGCGCGGAATTCGATATCTTTATCCCCAAGGAGTCTTGATGCCCACAACCATTCTTCTTGTCGACGACGACCACTTCCTGCTTGAAAACGCAGAGGCGCTGCTGAAGCGCAGCGGTGAGTATGTCGTTCGTACATGTTTTTCTGGGGAGGAAGCATTGAACCTCTTGGCCGATGAACCGGTGGATTTGGTTGTCCTTGACCTCGGATTACCGGGAATCGATGGGATTACCACTTGCCGCCGAATTAGGGCGAAGTGGACGATGCCCATTATCATGCTGACCGCCCGCACGGATTCGATGGACAAGGTTATTGGTCTTGAGGTCGGCGCCGACGATTACCTCACTAAGCCTTTCGAACCCAGTGAACTCACCGCCCGAATACGGGCGCAGCTTCGCAGGGCCACGGAATACCTTGAAAAGCAGCCTGCGCAGAAGGCGGAAACCACCGTTGGGAATTGGGTGATCGATCACGCTCAACGGCAGGTGTTCATCGATGGGCAATCCGGTGGGCTCACGAACCGGGAGTTTGAAATCATCGCCTACCTTTGCAAGAACCGCAACCGGGCAATCTCACGAGAATCCCTGTTCGAGGGCGTGTGGGGTTATGACATGGAATTCAGCAGCAACAGTCTTGATGTGCTCATCTATCGAATTCGGAAGAAGCTGGAAAAGGACCCCAACAACCCAGATCACCTTCAAACCGTCCGCGGATTCGGTTACAAATTGGCCTAGCCGCCCAATATCTTGCGCAGGTCCTGCTTTGCGTCGAGAATCCCCGCCCAAAGGTCGCCACGTGCCTCTAAGTAATCCGGCACGTTCCAGATCGTGAAGTCGGTCGGATACACGGTGGGAAGGTCCTCCCAGCTAACCGGAAAGCTCACGCCCGCAAACGGAATCGGTCGGGGCGAGTAGATTCCCGCAAGCGTCTTGCCGCGCACGTTCTGGTTGTGGTCGAAGAACACCTTGGCGGGTCGCTTCTTCACCGACCACTCCATCGTGACCTCATCCGGCATCTTGGCCATCACCTGTCGCCCCAGAGTCTCGCACAGCAGCCGCACCGCGTCGTAACCAATGTTCCGCACAATCGGGATGAAGATGTGAAGGCCAGTCTTGCCGGTGGTCTTCAGGAACCCCTCCAAGCCCAGCACCTTCAGCATCTCCCGCAGTTCAAGCGCCACCGAAACAGTGGTGCGGAATGCCTTCGGGTTTAGCTCCGGCTCCTGACCCTCTTTCTCCTCACCCGAATAGACATAAGGGTCTAGGTCGATAACCATGAAGTCGGGGAAATCGAGAATTGAGCTTTCAAGCGCCTGCTCCGAAGACCCCGTGTCGGCGTGATGACCAATCCCATCGCCGGTTAGATCGACGCGCGAGTACCACGGGTGCAGCTCCAGCGTACCGAGTTGCCCAAACCACATGAGCGCGGGAAGGCTGTCGCAAAGAGGGTAATCGGTCGTTCGGTTGTTGTGGCTGGAGTAGATGGGGATGGTGCGGATGAAGTCGGGCCGCCCCTGCTCCAGGTGCTTTTGGAAGAATAGCTCCCCAGTGATGCCGTTCGGCCCGCGCACATACGACATTGGGCGCCCGCGCGTGTGCCGCAGCAGATCATCCGAGACGCGGGCATAGTAGCGCAGCAGGTCGAGCTTCGTCACCGGTGGGTTTCCGCTAAACTCCGGCCACAGCACCTTCTTAGGATTCGTGATCTTGAGAATCTGTCCCTCAACGTTCAGCGAAAAATCCTTCTGATGATCAAGCGATAGCTGATGGATGACGTCCGCCTTCCCCGAGCCGGTGGGCGCCTGCGGGTCGTCAGCCTGCGCAGCCGGTGGCGCTTCCATCAAATCCAGGCGCAAGCGCTTAAAGACCGGGAAGCGCATCTTGTCGTCGGCGGTCATCTGCTGAAACTGCACTTCGGCGACCAGAATCGGCTCGACCCATGTCGGGCTCTCGCCCTCAATTGGGCCATTGAACGGCGACGACGAAGCGCGAATCGTGTCCAGCTTCTTCCGGATGTCCTGCAAATCCGCATCGCTAAAGCCTGAGCCAACCGACCCAACCCAAGTAAGCCCCTTCTCATCCTTGCGGCCAAGAATCAGCGAGCCAAACGTCGCCGCCCTCATGCCGCTGCCCCGCGTATAGCCGCCAATCACGAACTCGTCGGAGTGGGATTTCTTTATCTTCTGCCAATTGTTGGAGCGCACACCTTCCTTGTACGTAGAATCGAGTTTCTTGACAACGATCCCCTCAAAGCCAACCTTGACCGAGTGCTCATGAACCAGTTGCGCGTTGCCAACGAACGAGGAAACCAGCTTTGTATGAAACCCGCGCAGCCCCAACGATTCCAAGAACTTGCGGCGATCCCGCAACGCCACACCGCGCAAATCCCATCCTCCGTAATACAGGATGTCGAACAGCCAAAACTCCACCGGCTGCGCCGCCTCCGCCCGGTTGATCGCCATTGCGTCCCCAAGCTGGAAGCGCTGCATCAGCTGACCAAAATTCGGTAACCCGTTAGCGTCGATCGACACAATCTCGCCGTCCAACACCATGTCCGGCCGCATCCACCAGGCAAGCTCGCGCGTTACTCCGGGGAACTTGTAGCTGATGTCCAGCCCATTACGGCTTTGCAGCCGCGCCGAGTCTCCGTGATAGTAGGCGATGCATCGAATGCCGTCCAGCTTCGGCTCAACCAGCCACTGATCGCCGCTCGGCGGCGCGCTTAAATCGCTGCACAGCATTGGGTGGACGTTCTTCAAGCCCGGCGAGCGCACTGCGCCCTTCAAATCCTCTGGCTTCATCGGCGGCTGATACGAACCCGCCGCAGCAGCTTCGAGGTCTGGCAGCGTCATCCCGGAAAGAACCGATGCAGGGTCGTCGATGAACTCCTCGCCCTCTTTCACGAAGCTATCCTGATGCTTGATCAGCAGCCAGTCGGTCTTGGTCTTAACCAGCGTGTAGGAGCCCCGCAGCTTGGCCCCGCGAAACGTGATCGAAAGCTTCCCTGCCGCGAAGTCGGCTACCATCCGCTTCTCCGCTTCCGCTCGGTTGTCGTAAGCCAGAACTCCGCCTTCATCAGGGGTGTAGATTCCGGCATCCCAAACGTTAATCGGCCCCGCGCCGTACTGGCCGGGGGGAATAACCGCCTCGAACCGCAGATACTCAAGGGGGTGGTCCTCAACATGCACCGCAAGATGCTTTTCGTGCGGATCTCGAGAAAAACCCTTGGGCACCGCAAAGCACCAGAGGGCGCCTTGGCACTCTAGCCGCAGGTCCCAGTGGAGGCGGGTGGCGTCGTGCATTTGCACGGAGTAGCGCAGTGGGCCTTCGGTTGGCCCCAACACGCCCCCGGCAGGTTCGTTGGTTACGCCAAAGTCGCGTTTCTGCCGGTACTCCTCAAGCATAAATTATCCGCTGGCTTTGCGCGCCTCGGCATCTTCCAGGCTGCGGCGAAGCGCTTCCATAAGGTCGATCGTCGCCGTCTCAACTGGCACTGGCGCGCTGGTAAGCACCCCGCCTTGAGCCTTCGATTCGATGCGCTTGATAAGCTCCTCGCGGTACAGGTCCTTGTGCTCGGCGGGGTCAAACGGCTTCTCAAGCAAGGCGACCAGGCTCAGCGCCATCTGCAATTCGCGGTCGTCAACTGCCACGTCCTCCACCTTGACTTCCGGCTCTTTGATCTCATCCGGATAGAACAGCGTTTCCAGAAGCACTTGCCCTTTCGAGGGCCGCAGCAAGCAAAGCGTCTCCTTGTTCCGCACCGCGATCTTGGCGACCGCGCATACGCCCTTCTCTTCAAGCGCCTTCATCAGCAGCTTATACGGCTTGCGGCCGGTCTCGGTTGGCGCGAGGAAATAGGTGGTGTCGAAATAGATGGGGTCAACCTCTTCGTGATGCACGAACGCGGTGACTTCGATCGTGTGCTTGGACGGCACCGGCAACGCTTCAAAGTCCTCTTCGTTCACGATCACGTAGCTGTTCTTCGAGACCTCGTAACCCTTCTCGATCTCGTCGGTTTCGACGAGGCGCTCGCAGTGCGGGCAGAATCGCTGCTGCTTGATGCGGGTTCCGCAAACCTTATGAAGCTGGTTAAATCGTAAGTCCTTTTCTTGGGTCGCCGTCTGTAGTCCGACCGGGATGCTCACGAGTCCAAAACTGATGACTCCATTCCAAATTGATCGCGCCATTACTGCATTATCCTGCATGTGGGCCAATGGTCCCAAAATAGATACAAGCCCTCGCAGTATCCTGCGGTCCATGCTCACCCTTGCTCTAAATACAATTCTGGCGCTTGCGCCGGCGAGCATCCACCAAAGTGCGCCCACCGACTGGGCGCACGGCGAGCGGGATGCGACCATTCGTTCCAAGGCTTATCACTACACGGCGACGGCAGGCTACATGCCCCTGACCGACGATAAGGGCGAAGTCGAAGCCAAGATATTCTTCACCGCCTACACGATGCCGTCGGACCCAAACCGGCCCGTCACGTTCGTTTGGAATGGTGGCCCCGGCAGTTCGAGCTTGCTGATGCACATGTTCAATGTCGGCCCGCGCAAGCTGAAGCCAGTCGATGAAAAGCAGAGCGCCTACGAAATCGTTGACAACGACAATTCATTGCTGCCTACGACTGACCTCGTTTGCATGGACCCGGTCGGCACCGGCTTCAGCAAGGCGGTGAAGGGTGATGGCAAGGACTACTGGAGCGTTGAAGGCGATCAGGAGGCCACCCGAAAATTCATCCAGAAGTATCTGGAGCTAACGGGGCGACAGAATGCGCCGGTGTTCCTTGATGGCGAATCATACGGCACCTTCCGAGCATCCGGCATCGCCTATTCGCTCCTTCAGCGAAAGGTGAACCTTAAGGGACTGGTTCTGGTTTCGAACGCCCTTTCTTACGAACCCTTCGCGGGCGGAAACGGATTCAGCGATATTTACTACCTGGGCTACGTTCCTTCTTACACAGCTGCCGCGGCCTTCCACCACAAGCTAAAAGCAGAGTGGAACAACAACCCGCAGGCTGCGATTGAAGAGAGCGTTCGGTTTACGAAGAACGAGTATGCGGCGGCGCTTGAGAAGGGTGACGAACTCAGTTCCGCCGAACGAGACGTGATTGCGAATAAGCTCTCTGAACTTACAAGCATCGATGTGGCAACGATCAAGGAGTCGAATTTGCGGCTTGACCCAGATCAGTTCCGCAACACGCTTATGAAGGAGACCCACAAGTCCCTCGATGTTTACAATTCGTCCTTGCTTGGTTTCTACAATCCTTCTCCGCCTCCTGCGGTCAAGCGGTTCGAGCAGTATCTGAAGGAAGAGATCGGATTCAATCCCGGTGCGGAACACTACATTGGCCTAAGCTTCGCGGTCAACAGCAAATGGCAATATCCTTCTGCGCTTGGCGGCTACCCACAAGTGATGGACAAGCTGAGGATTGCGCTCACCAAGTATCCGGCGTTGCGCGCCTTTGTTGCCCAAGGCAAGTACGACTTCGCCACCGCATTCTATGGCTCTGAGCGCTCGCTGAACCACCTCAATCTTCCAGAAAAAGTGAGGGGTCACTGGAAGCTCAAAGTGTACGAAGGAGGCCACATGATGTACCTCGTTCCGGAATCTCACGTTCAACTGCATGACGACGTCGAGCAGTTCATGAACAGCCTTAAGTAAGGCATCTCTTACGGCGGAGAGCTGCCTCTCCGCCGTAATTACCTTGTTGATACGTTGAAAGTGGCTTTGGCAGAGGACCGTTAGGCCCAGATGGGCGATTTCGGCACTGTAACCTATAGCCAGAGATGATTACCCTTGCACTTTACACAACCTTGGCCCACGCGCCAATGCAAGCCACAGCTCCCACCGGTTGGACGAGTTCCGATCGAGATGTGACTATTCGGAGCAAACGCTACCATTACACGGCATCCGCAGGCTATGTGAACCTACCTGGCGAGAAGGCAGGCGAAGTGGCTGCCCGCATGTTCTTTACGGCCTACACGATGCCTTCCGATCCGAACCGGCCGATCACGTTTGTGTGGAACGGCGGACCGGGCGGCTCCAGCATCCTCATGCACATGTATAACCTCGGACCGCGCAAGCTGGTCCAGATGGATGAAAAGCAGACGAAGTACGACATCGTCGATAACGACAACTCGCTCTTGCCTACGTCCGACCTCGTTTTCATGGACCCGGTTGGTACCGGCTTCAGCAAAGCGGATAAGGCCGACCCCAAGACTTACTGGGGTGTTGAGGGCGATATCCAGGCAACCCGAAAGTTCATTCAGGGTTATCTGGATCAGACCGGTCGCAAGAGTGCTTCGGTCTTCCTCGCCGGAGAGTCTTACGGGACGTTCCGCGCCGCCGGCGTTGCATACCCCTTGATTCAGCACGATGTGAATCTGAAAGGCATCGTTCTGATTTCAAACGCGGTGAACCTGAATACTTTCGCGGGGGACGACTATAACGACGTGGTGTATCTGGGCTACCTGCCAACTTACACGGCAATCGCCGCCCACCATCATAAGCTCAGCGACGAGTGGAACAAGAATCCACAGAAAGCAATCGCCGAAAGCATCCGCTTCGACAAAGAAGAGTACATCCCGGCCCTCGAAAAAGGAGACGCACTCACCGCTGCCGAGCGTATGGCGCTGGCTAAGAAGCTATCTTCCTTGACCGGTATTGATGCGGAAATCTTCGACAAAAGCAACCTGCGGCTTGATCCTGAGCGATTTCGCAACATCATCATGAAAGAAGCCCACAAGCCGGTTGATCGCTACAATGGCGCGATTCTCGGTAACTTTGAGCCTGCGTCGAAAGCGGCGGTTGCGCGCTTCACCCAGTATCTGAAGGATGAGATCGGCTTCACCGAGAAGACCGAATACGTGCCGCTGAGCTTCGTTGCCAACTTTAACTGGAAGTGGGGCACGGCAATCGTTGGCCCGCCCAACGTTTCAGATCGGCTCAAGACAGCGATGGTAAAGAGCCCGGCCCTGCGCGTGCTGGTGGCTCAGGGATGCTACGACCTGGCTACCCCGTTCTTCGGAGAAGAGCGCACGATGCTCCACCTCGGGCTGCCGGACAACATTAAGGATCACTGGAAGCTGAACATTTACGAAGGCGGCCACATGATGTACCTCGTACCGGAATCGCACGTGAAGCTGCACGATGACATCGAGAAGTTCATGACGAGCCTAAAGTAGTCTCATACTCAGCGCTTCCTTCGGGGCTTCACCATTTGGTGAGGCCCCGTTCACTTTTTGTTTGCGAGGTTTGAAAACCTTTAGCTTTTTGTGCCCAGTTCCAAGAGTATCTCGGCAAGGATTCGCGCCCAGTCCCAAACCATTTGATGTGCCCTGTAATCTTCAACAAAATGTTCGCGGCAACTCTTTTCTTAAGCTTGGTGCTCAATCCTGCCGTCGCAGGGCCTTCTGGCCAAGGCGGTTGGTCTGAAACGGAGCACGACGTCGTAATCCGTGCCAAGAAGTTTCACTACGCAGCCAAAACCGGCTATCTGAACCTCACGGGTGAAAAGGAGGACGATGTCCAGGCGCGCATTTTCTTCACCTCATATAGCATCCCATCTGACCCAAACCGCCCCATAACGTTCGTTTGGAACGGTGGGCCAGGCGCATCCAGCATGCTGATGCACATGCGCAATCTCGGGCCGCGAAAACTGGTTGCGCTCGATGACAAGCAATCCAAATTTGGTGTCGAAAACAACGATAATTCACTCTTGCCAACCACCGATCTCGTTTTCATGGACCCGGTGGGCACTGGATTCAGTAAGGCGGTTGGCGTGGATGAGAAATCTTTTTGGGGCGCCAACGAGGATCTGCAGGCAACACAAAGATTCATCCAGAGATATCTGGAGGTCACGGGGCGCGTGAAAGCCCCCGTTTTCCTTGCCGGAGAATCGTACGGAACGTTCCGGGCGGCTGGTCTCGCCTATCCACTGCTTCAACGCGGTATCGACGTGAGAGGCTTGATCCTGATTTCCAACGCCATCCGCATGAGCGCCCACATGGCAGACTCATACAATGACGCGATGTATGTTGGCTTCTTGCCAACCTATACGGCGACGGCAGCCTTCCACAAGAAGCTCGGCCCCGAATTGAACGGCAATATTCAGAAGGCGATTAGCGAATCAATGCGGTTTGCCCAATCGGAATACCTGCCCGCGCTTGCTAAGGGCGATGAACTTGCCCCCAGCGAGCGCAAGGAGCTGGCCAAGAAGCTTTCCGCCTTAACGGGTATCGATGCGGATACCTATGAGAAATCCCATCTCCGCCTTGATCCGGAGCGATTCCGTACCTTGATTACCGCCAGCCAGCATAAGCCGGTGGACATCTACAATGGCTCGCTTATCGGCGCCTTCCTCCCAGATTCAAAGCCATCGATCGAGCGCTTTCGGGAATATCTTGACAAAGAACTAGGCTTCACGGAACAAGGCGAATATATCCCGCTTAACATTCGGGCGAATGCAAACTGGAAATGGGGCTCGGCCCTTGGCGGTCCCCCGAGCGTAATGGACCGACTAAGAACCGCGCTGGTGAAATACCCTTCGTTGCGGGTGTTCGTTGCCCAGGGTTGCTACGACTTTGCAACGCCCTTCTTCAGCTCCATGTACACCATGAAGCACCTTGGACTGCCCGACGAAATCAAGGACCATTGGCAACTCAAGGTTTATGAAGGCGGCCACATGATGTACTTGGAGCCGGAGGCACATGTGAAGCTTCACGATGATCTTGAGCAATTCATGACAAGCCTTAAGTAATTCTTTTCAGCGTAACAGCTGGTTTGCGCGCCTGGCATCTTGTGCTCTCTTCACAATTCGGATGATCGCCCTTCCCAAAGCAATCGGCGAGTTTTATTTGCATTCTGTTGCTTTGCCACCGCTGACCTTGGACTATGATAGGTATTGATGCCGCAGGACTCCCGAAAAGTTGACTTGCGACCTCTGTTTGGGGCCAAGCTAGGCCGCTTCCGAATTTGGCCATTCGTGCTTGCGATTCTGGTCACGATCGGCTCCTATCAATACGAAAGCCTAACCTTTGTTCCAAGTTCACTGATGCCGGGCCACGCATCAAGGCTTCTTGTCATTAAGCTGTGCACCGTCCTGCTCGTTTCGATTCTTGGGTTAAGCGCAGATTGGCTGATCCGTAATATCCGAGCGGACAACCCGCTCGCCAAGCGATGGCTTCGCTATGGCTCCTTTTACTTTGCGCTCAACCTCATTCTCCTTCTCCTAACCTGGCCGGGGACGTACCGCCTTGATGAGTTCGTGATAACGCGCTTGGGTCTGGCTTATGAGTTTTGCTACTGGCAGCACTATCTCACATCACTTTTCTATATGGCTTCGTGGAACGTGATCCCGTTGTATTCAGCGCCGGTGATCTTCCAATGCCTAATGGCTTCGGCGGTTGTTGGTTATCTCGTAGCCTTCTACTCCCTAAAGCAGGCCACCCGCAAGTGGGCTCTGCTCATCTTTGTTCCGTTCCTAATGCTTCCCACGCTGGACCACAACCTGTACGCGATGCGGACCACGCCATGGACCTACTTGATCATCGGGCTGCTGGCTTGGCTGCTCACGTTCGAGAGATCAACGGCTCTCAACTCAAGGCTCAAGATCGTAACGTTAGTTATCCTACTGGCGGTAATCGGCGCTTGGCGGTCGGAAGCGGTGATTCTAATGCCAGCCTTCCTGCCGTTTCTGCTCGCCTATTATTGGCGTCAACTCTCGCCGAAAGCCCGCTGGCTCATCGCCCTCGGGCCGATTGCCGGTATGCAACTCTTGAACTTGGAGCAAAAGCAGGATCCCGAGATAGCCGCCCACCGGTATGAGATCACCTCCTTTGTCGCGCCGGTTGCCCCGCTTGTCGTCGCCCACGAGCACGATCCCGCTGCCGCCAAAGACATGGCCCAACTCGCCCGGCTCTTCAACTTTGAGCCGTTCCGAACGAAGCAGGGTGGAGAGGCTTTCTGGAACAAAGGCATGCGCGAGGGCTTCACTCAGGAGGATTTCATCGCCGGGCGCAATGCATTCATCCACTTGGCGAAAATGTATCCGGGCCTCGTGCTGGCGGAGCGGTGGGATAACTTCACCGCATCGATGGGGTTCCACGGCTTTTGCCATGTGCGAAGCACTTCCCTTGTTTTCGACCCCGCGCCGAACTCGCAGCTTGAACCGATCATGGTCCTGACCATCAGCAAGCTGCCAAGCCTGCAGCCTTTCAATAAAGAGTTCAGGAGGAAGGTGGTGTCCTACCTGCAAATGCGCTACGCCGCCGATCCGCGCGAGTCCACAATCGGAAGCATCGTGCTCTACAACTCTGCCCCGGCGTTCATCGCCCTCTTGCTGGCTCTCACGTTCGGTCTGATGCGAAGGCAAACCCTGATTGTTGGCGGCTGCATTTCGATGCTCCTTTGCTCACTTGGTATTTTCATCACCGCACCGCAAAGCTTCTTCTTCTACTACTACTTTGTTTACATTGGAGGCCCGATACTTTTAATACTAAGTTGGTTCGAGCAAATGCGTAAGAACCAGCCTGAAGTTTAGGAGCCTGTTTTTGCGACTGGGTAACATCCCTCTCGCTGCGTCTTGCGGACAAGTGGATTCATGCGCACCCTCGTAATTGCCTACGATGACCTCGGGCGTCCACCGATAGACGTCCAATCCATTGTTGGCGACAAGCTGTTTGGCCAAGTCCTTTACCGCGGCAAACCGCTTTACGAACTCTTCTCCGATGCCGCGACAAGCATTCCGCTTCCCATACGATGCCAGCGAATCAAAGATGCCAGCGAGGTGCAGGGCTTCCTCGATTCGATAGAAGGAGTCGGAACAGACACCGTCTTCCTCCACGTTCCATCTCGGCTTGCGGTAATGCATGCCGACGACTTTGGCAAGGCGCTCCAGCGGCTTTACTACGCCGACCAAACCGCAACCTTCAAGGTTCAAGACGTACCCCTGTTCGCCACAACGAAAGCTGAAGAACTTGCCGCTCGCTTGCTGGTCCGAAGCAACGGCGGCGAGCCGGCGGATAGCGGCATTATTACGGACGCGCCCGCATTCGGGCTCTGCGATCTTGGTTCAGGCGACCGCTTCGTTCGCTTCCTAGCAAACGTTTTCGATACCCGCTACTTTAATTCCGTCTCGCTTGCTGGTGCCACGGTCACAAAGAAATCGAACCTCGTCGAGAAGATTTGCGCCGAGCACGACCTTTACTGGCTGCTGCCAAATGAGCTTAAGCGCTACTTCGTGATGCCGTACAACCTGGTGGTTGAAGCTGATTCGGCTTCGTACCAAATGGAGCGGCTTTCCGCGCCCGATCTCGCCATTCAATGGGTCAACCAGGCTCTAGCGGGTGAGCGACTAGAGCAGGTCCTTGGGCATATTTTTGAATTCGTCCGCTCCCGTCCGATCAAGAAAGTTGAAAGCGCCCAGCACCTCGCGGTCTTGCAGGACGTGTATTTGCAGAAGGTTAAGGATCGCGTGGCGCGGGTCGAGGAATCTCCCAACGGCCGCCTCGCCGCGAGCCTCTTAAAGAACCACGGCACCGACCTTTGCCAAATCCTTCAGCTTTACGTGTCGCTCTTCGAGAAGTCACTGAAGAAGCGCAAGCTTGGCGAACTCGCCATCGGTCATGGCGACCTTTGCTTTTCCAACATCCTCTATTCGGGCGGTCTTGGGACAATTAAGCTGATCGACCCGAAGGGCGCCAGGGTCGAGGCCGACCTATGGCAAGACCCCTATTACGACCTTGCGAAGCTTTCCCACAGCGTCCTGGGCAGCTACGATTTTATTAACGCGTCCGCCTTCGATCTTCAGCTAAGCGACAGCTTGAATGTGAAGGTAAAGACCTTCGAGCCACCGGTGCACGTCCGGCAGATGTTTATCGAAAAGCTGCACCAGGCTGGGTTCGATTGCGAGCTCACCCGGCTCTATGAGGCTTCCCTCTTCCTTTCGATGCTCCCGCTCCACGACGAGTCGCCAAAGAAGATGGTTGCCTTCGCCCTGCGTGGGCAACAAATCTTACAGGAGCTGTGCCGCAATGGCTGAGGGCTACACGTTCATCGTCGATATCGACGGCACCCTGTGCCCGATCAAGGCGAAGGACCAGCACTACAAGGACCTCGTCCCCTACCCCTCGATGGTCGAAAAACTGCGGAAGCTGAGGGAGCAAGGCGCGAAGATCGTTCTCTACACCTCCCGCAACATGAACACCTACGGCGGGAACCTGGGTCAGATTAATTTGAACACCGCCCGTGTGCTCCTTGACTGGATTGACAAGTGGGAAATCCCTTGTGATGAGTTGCTCTACGGCAAGCCGTGGCCCGGGCACAACGGCTACTACGTTGACGACCGCACGATCCGGCCCAAAGAGTTTCTTGAACTCGAGCTCAACGAGTTTGAAGGGGTCGTCGAACGGGACAGGTGCAAAGAGTGAACGTCGTCATCACGATGGCGGGCTTCGGCAGGCGCTTTCAGGAAGCGGGTTACACGCAGCCCAAATATGAAATCGAGGTTGCGGGTCGTTCACTGCTTGAGTGGTCGATGAGCAGCCTTACCGACTTCATCGGCGAAGATCATCGCTGGATATTCATCAGCCGCCGCGAAACAAATGCTCCACAGTTCGTACGGCAGACGATGACCAAACTAGGGCAGCACGACGTTGAATTCGTCGAGCTTGAGGCGCCCACCGACGGCCAAGCAACCACCGCAATGGAGGCTCGGGGCCATTGGCAAGCGGATGAGCCGATGTTCGTCTTCAACATCGACACCTATGTCGAACCCGGCCAAGTCAGAGCTGCGCAGATGCAGGGCGATGGCTGCATTCCTTGCTTCCACGCTCCAGGAAACCACTGGAGCTTCGTGCGCACCGATGGAGCCGGCCGCGTTGTTGAGGTTCGAGAGAAAGACCGCATTTCAGACAACTGCTCCGTTGGGGCGTATTACTTTTCGTCTTGCCGATTGTTCGAGGATGCTTACAAAGCCTATTTCTCGCACGAGCATCCTGAGTTGAAGGAGCGGTATATCGCGCCAATTTACGGTTCGCTGCTAGAACAAGGGCGACTCGTAACAATGACCCTGCTCGATGCCGCGAAGGTTCATGCCCTCGGCACACCGGAAGAGGTCGAGGCGTTCCGCCTGCAAAACGTGAGCCCAACCCCATGAAGCGCCTTCTCTTCATCCCGATGTACAACTGCGAGAAGCAGATCCCCCGCGTCATCACGCAGCTCACACCTGAAATAACCGCCCACTTTCAGCAGCTTCTGATGGTGGATAACCGCAGCCCCGACTCCACCCTAAACACCGCGATCGAGGCGGCAAAAAGCCTGCCGATACCTGTCGAGATCGTGAAGAACAGCGAGAACTACGGCCTTGGCGGCTCCCACAAGGTGGCGTTTGAATACGCGCTAACGAATGGATTTGAGGAAGTGGTGGTGCTGCATGGCGACGACCAGGCGCGGGTGCAGGACCTGCTGCCCGTGCTTCAGCAGGACACGAGCGCCCATCAGTGCTGGCTTGGGGCGCGCTTCGCACCCGGCTCTAGCCTTATTGGCTACTCCGCGTTTCGCATTTTTGGCAATCGGGTCTTCAACTGGCTTTTCTCGGCAGTGCTGTTTAGAACGGTTTACGACCTCGGCTCAGGGCTGAACCTTTACCAAACCTCAATGCTGGCTTCTCGCTACTACTTGAACTTTCCCGATGACCTTACGTTCAACTATGCGATGGTGCTGGCGATCTCCGGCTACAAGCAAGATGCCCGCTTCTTCCCCATAAGCTGGCGAGAGGAAGATCAGATTTCCAACGTCAAGCTGTTCTCGCAGGCGAGGCGCGTGCTGGGGATGCTGGCCAAGTACGCATTCCTACGCAAGTCGTTCTTGAAGAAGGAAATGCGGATGACCCCTCGCGACACCTATCCGTTCGAAAGTCAGTTCAAGCAGGGCCTATGAAGCGCACACCGACCTACATCGCCCTCAACCTGCTGGTACTGTTCGTGTGCCTCTTTTACCTTGGGGTCCTCATCGTAGAGCCGCGACCCTTCGGTCACCTACAAGGTTTTGCTGGCGCGGGTTATCTTGGCCTTGCCGCGATGCTACTGATCATCTCCCAGGCCATCAAGGCCTTGCGCCTCAACATGCTGCTGATCGAAGAGGAGAACACTGCCATCCCCTTCGTCGCGCTGTACTGCAAGACGACCATTGTCAGCATCATCATTCCCGCCAAGCTGGGCGAACTATTCCGGTATTACAGCTTCGCGTATCGCTCCAAGAAGAAGTTGCGCGCGATCATGGGCGTGCTGCTGGACCGCATGTCCGACGTCCTTGTGCTGATTCCGCTGTTCGCTATCCAGCTACTATCCGAGCCTTCAACTGTCAACGCGATACTTGCGCCGATCATGCTGTTTGGCGTCACCTTCTGCGTCGCCTTCATCGGATTCCCGTCCTTCTACCGCTTCTTCAATCTGCACCTCATCGTGAAGGGCAACGGCTCGTCTTCCATCTTTCTGCTGCGAAACCTTCATGTGGCCAATGAGGTTCATTCCACGACGATGGGCATTCTGCGCAGCCGATGGGCAATTGCGCTTTTCCTTTCCGCCATCGCATGGTTCTTTGATTACACCTGCCTTGGCTGCTGCGCGGCTTACTTGCGGCAGCCGTTTAATCTAAGCGTTTACGGCCAGTTCCTGCGGCTTGGAGGGTTGAATTTTGGCGCCGTGCAGACGCTTTACAGCGTGTATCTCATCCTCGCCGGCGTTGTGCTTGGCGTGGTGGCGGCAGGAGCGTACGTGAGCCGGACGCTAGCCAATACACGCTCGCTCGCGGAACCGTTCGCACTTAACTAATTGGGTCGTGTCCAGTCCACGGCCCTAAAGCCATGGACCGGGACTGCACGTTAACGAGAGGAATGCGAAGCGGTTTTCTTGTCGTCGAGCCAATAGCCCTCGCGACTGTAGTGACGGTACAATTCAGTTTCGTACTCTCGGCTTAGGAGAGACTGATCCGTGTACTTGGGAGAATCCTTGATCGTTTCGCGATTAATCGAGACGTATGCTTTCGCGTCGCCCCAGCTAATACGGTCAACCCATCGCGTCGGGATGAGGACCTTCCTGCCCGGCCACCAGGAGCCTGTATCAACAACCAGATATCGAATCGTCCAGGTTTCGTCGTCAACAATAAAGTCGACGATATTGCCTAACTCGCCGTCCGTGGCCTCGATCGCGTAGCCCTCCACTGCGTTGGTACTGCGCAGATGCGGATCCCACTTTGGCATGTCCTTTTCGGGCTCAGGAGGAGGGGTGCTCATTGTATACGGGTAACCACCAGTAATGGTGGGGGCGCCCCAGTAGGTCGGCCACCCGTAGTACCGGTGGTAGCTTTCTTCAAACTGCCGGGAAACCGGTTTATCGCTATCTAATGGCGGACTTTCCTCAATCTGCTTCTTCGTGAGGCTAACCCCGATCTCTCGCGCCTTTGTGTCCACTCGGTCGATGGCCTTTGGCGAAATCAGCACCTGGGTTCCCATGAGCCAGTTGCCGGTGTTTACCACGAGGTAGCGGATGCCCCAGTAATCGTCGTCGAAATAGAATTCTTTAACGGACCCAATATCTCCATCAAGACTGTGAAGCTTGAACCCGGTGATTGTCTTCGCGTTGATAAGCATAGCGTTTGTTCCTTTTCTTCCTTGACTGCCGCCTTTCGCGTAAGCGATTCCAGTCCGGTCAACGGTTAGCAAGGCATCGACTGAGGCGGATCTCGCTTGGGGTCGTGTTGAGCAACGACCTGATCGAAGCGATCACTTGAACTCATGCAGTGCCTGCGTCTTACTAATTGGCAGAGTGCCAGCCTGTGATTTGGGCCCCTTGCAGAGTCATTTTTGGGTTGGCAAATATGCCACTTACAGATTGTCCGACAGCCGTGCCCATACGCTAGTCGGTATTAACATGTCCAACACTTCGCTTATGAGGTTTAGATGACAACGATTTCGAGGACAACCAAAACCTATTTCCCAAGGTACTCGCTTGCAGGCACGTCCTTCAGATCGAGCGAATCTCGCAAGAAGCCGCGGATCATCGCCACGTGGGAATCTCCCAGCACCACCAGAATCCGATCTTTTGGCGATGTCGCGCTACGCAGTATGTTTTCCATCATCGCCATATTGCGCTGATACCAGCCCGCCAAGACTTCGGCGCCCGGGTATTCGTGATTAGCGGTGAAATCGGTCAGCCGCAGATAGAACCCACGGTTAAGCCGAGCCATCTCATCAGAATTCAAAACCCCAAGTATCTGCCCCACCGTCTTGGTTTGGAACAGGTGATTCATCTCGTCCTGCGCTGCTCCAACAGCCTTCATGAAGCCGCCAAGCTGCGCGTCAAGGTGGTTCTTGGCCGCAAAGCTCATGAGCTTGTCGAAATCCATGTCCATCTTCACGTCCACGCCAACGACCTTCGCGCTGCAATCCTTCGCGATCCGGAAACCAATCAGCTCGGTCTCGTTGGCCTGCATTGCCTGAATGCCGCTTGAGTAACGTTTAAACCAATCTTGAAGCCCGTCCTTGTTCGCCGGGTATTCCACGGCAACAACTGTTGGCTTGAAGCGCTCCAAACGATTGACAACCTCCTCGATTTCCTTGAGCCGCTTTGGGCTGCGGTGATCGTCGAGCTTGAACTTGACCATATCGAGGCCAGGATTAGCAAAGTGGTAACAGCCAACCAGAAGAACGGAAGGCTTCTCCTTAGATTCGAACTGCGACAGCGAGCTTTGGCTTAAGGCAGCGATGAGGAGCGCGGAGTAGAACATCGTTCAGCCATTGTAACTGCCCAGTCAGTTCGGTCCTGGGTACCAGAGGAGGAGGGAAAGGGCGAATCGTCGATACTGGATATCTGGAGCCGGCGACAGGATTCGAACCCGCGACCCGCTGTTTACAAAACAGCTGCTCTACCCCTGAGCTACGCCGGCAGTCGGTTGAATTGTGGGTGACTTGCTTGCCAAAGTCAATACCCAAACGTAAAACGGGAGAAGCAATCCTGCTTCTCCCGTTCAAATCATTGCGGTGGAACTACTTGCGGCGGCGGCGGGAACGAACGAGTCGCGGAACGCCATCGGGGCCATAGCCAAGCTTGTAGCCAGCCGGAATGTTCTTCAGCGCCGATTCCAGCTCTGCCGGAAGGCTCACAGCGCGAGGGCCGCGCGGCCTGCCTCGGCGTCGGGAAGGCGTGAGCGCAGCATGCGCTTCGGACGCATCCTCATTAGAAGCCATCCCTTTAAGCCCCTTACCGTCCACTCGATACAGCTCTGAACTAGCCGGGAACGACAGGAACACATACTTTCCATCACTGAGCACTCTTGCTTCCACGGGAAGCGAGTACTTTTTCACGCCAACCTTAACAGACAAGACGCCCGCCTTTGGGTCTGCCTTGAATTTAAGTGAATTCTTAACACTCTGTACAGTCTTCATTTCGATATTAAATCCTCACCGCACCATTGCGGTAATACCAATAAACGACCGTAGTATATCATTTAGCGAAGAAAAAGTCATCGCAGATGAGGACGTTATCTATTAAGCGCGTATTCCCTAGCCGGGCTGCTCCGATGGCCGCACCGCGCTCCGTCCTATGGATTAGCGGTTCAAAAGTATCAAAATCTACCAAATCAAGATAGTCCACCTGCCAGCCTGTAGATTGCAGTGCCTGAATCCCCGATTTAATCGCAGTCTCCACGGCATCATCGCTGCCAGCTATCCGCCTGAGTACTCTATTCAATAATCCAGCATTTTGAATTTGTTCGGGGGTCAAATAGCGATTTCTGCTTGAAAGTGCTAGCCCGTTTGGTTCTCGCATTGTTGGCAAAATCCGAAGCGTCGAGTTGAAAAACTGCTCCTTAAATAAGGCCCGAATAACCGCGCATTGCTGTAGGTCCTTCTGGCCAAAGTAAGCAACCTTCGGCTCAAAAATATGGATTAGTTTTGAAACTACCGTTGCAACGCCGTTGAAGTGCCCGGGGCGGACGTACCCCTCATACACATCCGCGAGCGAACCTACCGATACCGATATTTGATCACCTGCGTAAATCTCCTCCGCAGCGGGAATGAACAAGAGATCGCAACCTGCTGCCTCCGCTAATGCAATATCGTTGGCTTCATCACGGGGATACTTCGTATAGTCTTCGTGTGGCCCAAACTGCGTAGGATTAACAAAAAGGCTTACGGCGCAAAACCCGCAATCAGCTTTAGCTGCTCGCATTAGCGAAAGATGTCCCTCATGGAATGCCCCCATTGTGGGGACAAACCCGCAAGAAGTCGAACCTGAAGCACGAACTTCAGCGACGCTACGGGCGATCTTCAAAGCTGTGCTCCGCATCAGGGAAAGCGCCGCTCTTCACTTCGTCGCTGTATTGCTTAAACGCTGCTACTACTTGTTCGCCCAGCTTTGCGTAAAACTTGGAATGCTTAAAATCGCCCTCTCCCAAACCTAACATGTCGTGCATCACCAGCACCTGGCCGTCGCACTCCGGACCGGCTCCTATGCCGATGGTGGCGCACCCCACCGAGCGTGTGATTTCACAAGCCAAGGCGCGAGGCACCAGTTCCAGCACCATGCCGATTGCCCCCGCCTCATCCACCGTCTTTGCCGCTTCAATAACCGGTTGGCCCCTGCCGTTACGACCTTGAACCTTGTGGCCGCCAAAGAGATTAACGGATTGCGGGGTCATCCCCACGTGGCCAAACACCGGAATTCCCGCACGAGTTATCGCACGAATCGCCTCATGATACGGCCCCTCAAGCTTCACTACTTCCGCGCCCGCCTTTACGAGTTCAACAGCTGCACGTACAGCGTCCTCAGGCGAGGCCTGGTACGAGCCAAATGGCATATCGCTTATGATCAACGCGCGCCGGGGGGAGCTAGCCACCGCTCGCGTATGGTGCACCATTGCTTCCATCGAAACCGGCAGCGTTGTGTGGTAGCCAAGCATTACGTTTCCGAGGGAATCTCCAACAAGGATCGCATCTACACCCGCCTCGTCGGCAAGTCGCGCGAATGCCGCGTCGTACGCGGTGATCATGGAGATTTTCTCCCCTTTACGCTTCATTTCGCGAAGCATTGGGGCGGTGATCTTGCTAGGCATAGTTCTGTTGGGCGATTCTACCAGCGGGGTTAAGCGCTCATCTGAGCACTCAGGGCTTCCCGCAGCTCCGCACTGTGCCCCTGCGGTTTAACCTTGTTCCAAACCTTGATTACAACTCCCTTTTCGTCAACAAGGAATGTTGTTCGCTCGACCCCCATGTAGGCCTTACCATACATGGATTTCACCGACCAAACTCCGCAGGCTTCACAAAGCAGTTTGTCAATGTCGGAAAGCAAACGGAAATTAAGGCTGAACTTGTCCACGAACTTCTTGTGGCTCTTAGCGCTGTCTGGCGATATTCCAAAGACCTTAACTCCCTCAAAGTGGGGCATCGAGTCCCTAATCTCGCAAGCCTCAACCGTGCAACCGGGGGTGTCGTCCTTCGGATAAAAGTAGTAAATCGTTTTCGAGCCGAGCGTATCGCTCTTGGTAACCCAGTTATCATCCTGATCCTGAAGCTTGAAATCTGGGAATTTGTCTCCGATACCTAACATTCTTGTCTCCTGTTGCTCTTTCTACGCGCGATCTGTCGCCATGTCCTGCAAAATCGCCTGCATAAGATCCACTCGCAACACAATCCCGCAGTAACGCTGATGCTCTACAATGGGTAGGACGGTTAAACCGCTACGAAGCATTCGGTGTAGCGCCTCAGAAACTTCTTCATCGGGATGAGCAACTGTCGGAGATTTCGTCGCGTGGTCGAAAGCAAGGTCGCTAGCAATCCGCACCAAACTTCCCTCTTTATCCGCGAGTCGGCAAATATCGCCTTCTGTGATTACGGCCACCGGCTTACTATCTTCATCCAGAATCGGGAGGGCCGCGAACTGGTAGATGTCCATCTTATCGACGGCGTCTCGCATCGTCGATTCCAGACTCAAAGTTGGCGCGTGCGCGTGCAGAATCTCCCGTAGTGTCATGCCCGGCTAGTTTACGCCCATAATGCGCTATGTCTTCCGCCACCGCTCTAATTGGAGGCAGCGGCATTGGCCACCACCTCGCCGCCCTCGGCGGCGAACTTGTCCACGTTCCCACTCAGTTTGGACTGGCCCGCTTTCGGCGGCTGGTTCGGGAAGGCACGGAGCTTTGGTTGGTGGAACGGCACGGCTCTGGACATAAGGTTCCTCCAGCCGAGGTCAATTACCGCGCCATGGCAGTGGGACTGAAGTCGGTTGGCGTTATGCGTTGCATCTCAACCGCTGCGGTTGGCAGCCTGCGTACCGAATGGAAGGCAGGAACCTGTGCGGTTTGCACGGATATCATTGATCTCAGCGGTCGTAACCTCACCCTGTTCGAGCAAAGCGTCCAACACACGGATATCTCCCACCCATTCGATCGCAGCCTAAGCAAGGCGTTGGGTGTTTCACTTTCCAAGGAAGGCTTATCTGCCTTTCAGCCCTGCGTGTATGCCTGCACGAACGGGCCGCGATATGAATCGCCTGCCGAGGTGGCGGCAATCCGCGGACTCGGCGCAGATGTGGTCGGAATGACGCTCGCCAGTGAAGCGGTTGCGATGGCCGAAGCTGGGGTTGCCTTGGCCGCGGTTGCAATGGTCACAAACCTTGCCGCCGGACTTTCCCGCGAGACTCTCAACCATGCGGAAGTCGTCCAGGAAGTAGAGCGGATTTCGGAGAAGGTGGCAAAGGCTATCCTGTCCGCTGCTTGTTCAACTCAATGAGCGATTATTACGGCGGCCTTGATTGCGGCGGATCGACCACGCGCCTGCTCGTCGTGGATGCGGATGGGCAACCAGTCTTTCAGGCGACATCCGGGCCGGCGAACCTAAGCAGCACGCCCATAGGGCGAATTGAGAAGAGCCTTGAAACGGTTGCTTGCGGATGCCCCCCGATGCGCGCTTTGTGCGGCTGCTTCGCGGGATTGCTTGATGAGGGCCAGCAACAGCTTGCAGCAGAGTCCTTAGGCAAGAGGTTTGCGGCTAAGAAAGTCATCGCCCTTCCCGATTACGCAGCGCCTCTCTTTGCCGAAGGCCCAACGGACCGAGTCTGCGCGATTGCGGGCACCGGCTCGTTGGTGGCCTCTTATCGCCCCGTCCCCGGGCAAGAGATGGGTCTGAAAAGCTTCCGCAAAAGTGGTGGCAAAGGGTATCTACTTGGCGACGAGGGCTCCGCCTTCCACTTTGGCAGAGATGCCATCGCGGAATACCTCGGCAACCCTGAACAGGCTTCTGCGACCTTGCAAGACGGCATCATGGCGCTATTTGGCCCCGCCAGCCCCACTGAAATCACCCGCGCCGTGTATCAATCGGCAACACCAGCTGCCCTTGTGGCCAAGATGGCGCCTATTCTCGCCAAGGAGGCGAGAGACGGAAAAGAGTACGCCCTGGCCAGCGTCGAATTGCATCTTTCGCGGCTTGCGGAGGTGATTGAAGAACACGCTGCCGTCAACAAAGAAGACCTCGGCGACACCGGCATTCTCCTGGCCGGCGGGCTGTGGAAAATCTCCGCCATTTACCGCGATGGCATTTCTTCGCAACTTTCACGAATTCGGACACGTAAACCCATCGATTTACGTTTTATGAAGAGGGCGTCCGTCAACGGCGCCGTCGCAATCGCGAGAACCTATGGCGACTGAATCCCGTAACCCACGGTCTTATGGCCTCGACCGCATGAGCGCGCTGGAAATCGTGCGCCTAGCCAACGAAGAAGAACACATCGTCCTCCGCGCACTGAAGGCAGTTGAAAAACAGGCTGCGCTGCTTGCCGAGAAGGTCGCAGAGACCTATCTTGATGGTGGGCGCATTATCTACGTGGGCTCAGGAACCAGCGGCCGTATAGCCACCATGGACGCGGCAGAGATGCCTCCCACATTTGGCACCGCGCCGAGCCAGTTCGTCTCGCTTGTTTCCGGCGGGGCACAGGCGCTTACCAAAGCCGAAGAAGACGCTGAAGATAAGGAAGCAGCGGCGATTATTGGATTGAACGAACTGCGAGCCAACAAGTCCGACATCGTCGTGGGACTCAGCGCATCCGGAAGAACCGCCTTCGTACTCTCCGCCATCAAGCACGCTAAAGCGAAAGGTATCTGGACGGCGGGAATCGCAAACAACCCGAAGACTCCGCTCTTGCACCAAGCCGACCTCGGCATCTTCCTTGATACCGGCCCCGAAATTCTCACCGGATCGACCCGGTTGAAAGCTGGCACAAGCCAGAAGCTGCTTCTGAATCAGGTATCCACCGCCGCCATGGTGCTTAGCGGCAAGGTTGTCGAAAACCTGATGGTGGACGTTCAGGCGCGAAACGACAAGTTGCGAGACCGGTGCGTGCGCATCATGACCGAACTGACTTCCTTGAACTCCGATGAGGCGCGTGTGGTTCTCCGTGAAAACGAGTGGAGCATCCGAAAGGCCCTCGATCACGTGGCGGTAAGCGCGCCAGCCGGAACTAAAAAGACGAGCTAGGGCTTACAGCTAGTGATGAAAGCCTCGCTTGCAAAGTTAATCGGTCTGCTTGGCGCAGGAATAGCGGTAACCGGACTGGCCACGCATTCCGCTCCTCCGACAGCCCACAAGTTCAAAGTCGTTCATACCGAAGCCGAGTGGCGCAAGATTCTCGCCCCCGATGCATTCAACATTCTTCGCAAGCAAGGCACGGAACGCGCTTTCACCGGCAAGTATTGGGACAACCACGCAGCTGGAATCTACGTCTGCGCTGGCTGCGGCAATGAGCTGTTCTCGTCCGACACCAAGTTTGAATCCGGAACGGGCTGGCCAAGCTTCTTCAAGCCGATCCGGAAGGACGCAGTTTTAGAAAACACCGACAGAACCTTCGGTATGGTTCGGACCGAAGTTGTCTGTAGTTGGTGCGGCGGCCACCTTGGCCATGTTTTCGAAGACGGACCGAAGCCAACTGGCTTGCGCTATTGCATGAACTCGGCGGCGATGGTCTTCAAACCAAAAGCAAAACCATAAGGCGCGAGAAACGGCATTATAATGTCATTGAATGGCAAGCAAAGCGCTCGTCCTTGGTACGTCCATCGGACTTACTCTGACACTTAGTGGTTGCTGGCTTCGCATGCCCGCCGAGGAGCAGTTCAAGGTGATGCACAGCGACTCGGATTGGCATAAGATCCTTTCGCCGAAGGCTTACAGCGTCATGCGTGAGCAGGACACTGAGGATGCCTTCAAGAACGTCTACTGGGATAACCATGCCGTCGGCGAGTATGTTTGCGCTGGATGCGGCAACGAGCTATTCACATCCGCCACGAAATACGACTCCAAAACTGGCTGGCCAAGCTTCTTCCAGCCCGTGCGCAAAGATGCCGTTACGGAGCGGATTGATCATTCATTCGGGATCCGCACTGAGGTCATTTGTTCGCAGTGCGGCGGGCACCTTGGGCATGTATTCAAAGACGGGCCCAAACCAACCGGCTTACGTTATTGCATGAACTCAGCTTCGCTGAAGTTCATGCCGAAAAACCCCTGACGAAGCGAACCGCCCACTCTCGCGCGGCGCTTTCGCCGTCCTCGCCAAAGGCTCCAAAAGCGGCAAACAGCCCTGCCAAGTATGTTTCCGCAGCAAAAGGAAGGCGGTCAATCTGAATTTCTTGCCGCTCAACACCGCGAAGAAGAATTTCGCAAAGCGGCGAATAGACGCCATTTGCATAGGCAGTCAATGCGGCCTGGCGACTCTCATTTCTGCTTAGCGATTCAGCGTCGCGCATGAATTGGCGAAGATCAAGGGCTAAGTTCGCAAGCAGGACCTGTCCAAACTTTGTCAGCAGCTCCGCAGTTGAGTCTTCCGTGCCATGCGCGCGCGGAAGCACCTGCTCTATCCGGGTGAACGCGCGCTCCGCCCATGCCACGAACAGGCCTTCTTTATCTCCAAAGTGGTAATAGAGGGTTGGCGGCTGAAGCCCAGGTTCGTCCAGCAGCATGGTAACGGTTACCGCGCCGTAGTTCTCCTTTCCAAATAGGCTGGCTGCTGATTCCAGCAGCTTCTCTTTTCCCTCACCTGAGCCGCGAGCCACGAAACCATTGTGTCACGTTCGGCAATATTTATAAAACGATCACTATAGAAACCCGGCAAATCTGTCGGGAAGCGCGACGAACCAGAAATCCAAAGCGTAAAATAGGAAGTAGCACAGATTTGCGAGATTCAAAAATGATCACTCTAACCCCACGAGCCGTCACCGAACTAAAAGACCTGATCCAGAGCCAAAGCAAAGAGGGCTCCGCCCTTCGAGTTTGGGTTGCTGGTGGAGGTTGCTCAGGCCTTTCCTACGGAATGGCGCTAGATGACTCTCCCGCCGAGGAAGACGATGAGGTTTACGAGCAGGATCAGCTCAAAGTCTACATTGACAAAATGAGCCTCCAGTATATGGATGGAAGCTCCGTTGACTACGTTGACGACGTGCTTGGTGGCGGGTTCAAGATCGAAAACCCGAACGCAACCAGCAGCTGCGGATGCGGCTCCAGCTTCAAAACCGCCGACTCAGAAGGCGGTGGCGGTGGATGCGGCAGTTGCGGATGCAACAGCTAAGCTAACCGGTCAGCAGATCAGCCTGACGCTGGAACACCTGATGGACGTATTCCGCCACTGCGCGGCGCTCTTCATGGTTTGAAGGCACAAAGCGAATACCGCTTGCAACGAGATCCGAAGCCGGCACCTGCTGGCTGTGGCGAACTTCACCGCGGATCGCTACCGGTTCGTTCTCAACGTTGCCCATTCGAATTTCGACAATCTGGCCCACAGGAATCGGATCGCGAGATCGAAGCTGCAATCCACCAAGGCCAATGTCAACGATGATTGCCCGAATCGGGTTCGCCGCACCCTTGACGTGCACAAGCGCGTAGTCAAGTAGTTCGTAACGAATGTATCGCCGCTGATCAATGCCGTAATGTGAATTCAAAGTTGCCACCTTCAATATCGCGAGGCCGCCGGTTCATACCCGGTTTCCATAACAGGCCCCTCGAATTACTATGTCGGCAACATTCCCAGCAATCTTCTCATCCAAAAAGCCATTTCTTGCTTCACGGCGCAAAATGTCTTTTTCTACCTGCGCGCGCGGAGCCTGTGGCTTGGCCCTCTAGATGCGGTCTTAGGGTCCATCGCCGTGCATACCCTGGCCCGTCCTAGGGTGAAACCTTCGGAATGTGCACGGACTCAAACGCAGCTTCGCCCAGGTTGAGCGATGCATAATCGCATATCCCTGGGCGAAGGTTTAGTTCTTGACTGCGTTCGTAATCAGAACGTGTCCGGTTCGCTTATCGTATGCAACGTCCACATTCAGCGAATCGTGCAGGAAGCTCAGCGGAACCATCGTTCGGCCTCGCTGAAGGTAAGGCGCCATTTCCAGCTTCACTTCAAGCTTGTTCACGAAAGCCGAAATCTGACCGATCTTCAGGTCGACTTCGTTGCCGTTCGCTGCCGCGTGAACCGCCTTGCTCGCGCCATCCCAAGCGATTGATCCGCCGGCGTGCTCGATGAGCCCGCGGAATGGGGCAAACGGGATGCCTTGCGTGATCTCCGGCTGCACGTCGCTGAAAGAAAGTGGCGAGCCGTTGAAATCAATCGATTGGAGGCTAGGAATTCTGAAGCCCTGTCGAACAGCGATCATTACCGGAATCGTTACCGTGTGAACAGCGGTAGCCACGGCCTTTGTGTGAAGCACTGGGGCCAAAGTGGTGGCTTTGCCAGCGGCGGCGGCCGATGCAGTAGTAGCAGTTACAACCCGCGTGCTTGCTGGCTTGGTTGCAAGTCCGGCCATAACCGGATTCTCAATCGTTGCCATTGCAACGGTTGTCTTCGGCGCCACAGGAATGACCTTTGTTACCGTAACCGGCGCCTGCGTTTGCGGCTTCGCAACGCGGGTCACCTTAATTTCCAGCACCGGAGCGCTGGCGGTCTGGGCGATCTTGGCGGGAACAACTTTAACTTGCGGCTTAGCGACCATGGTTGGCGCCACCGAGGTGATAGCCGCGCGAGCCGAGTTAGCAACCTGGCTTGCGCTGATGGCCTTCAGCCCAGCGGCAACGCCGCCAACTTGATAGTCAGCCGGATTCGGAAGCGCGTAAATTCCAGAGACCGCCTTGTGCACGGGCCCGATCGGACCAGAAATTGGGACCTTCGGGGTCACCACCTTAGGTTGGGCCACTACAGCAACCCTGGTTACCTGCGTTGGCATCAGCAGTCTCGGACCCATGGCAATCGACGTTGCGAATTCCGTTGGCTTAAGCGTCGCGATGCTTGCCACTCCGAGGCCTGCCTTCACTGAGTTGGCAACCGTGTTCAACTGAACAACCGTCTTCACGGTAGGCACGATCGGCACCGCCTTGAACGGCGTCGCCTTGCCCATGTTGGAAGGGGCGGTAATGATCGGGCGGCGGTATGTGTGGCCGCTAGGATTGTTGACGAAAATTTTCAGCTTCTTGGTCTTGTAGGAATCGCTCGTCTCGTCAGCAACGACCCACGCTTCAATCTCGTGCCAGCCGTTTGCGATCTTGCTGGTGTCCCACACATAAGTGAACGGGGGCACGTTGGAAGTCGACTTGTGGACGTTGTCGATGAAGAACGAAACGTAAACGTTGTGGAGTTCCTTGCCGAACCCAACCTTGATTTCAATTGGGCCGGTAACGGTCGCGCCGGATTTCGGCGCGCTAAGGAAGACTGGGGTTGCGCCTGCCTGCTCGGCTGTCATGGTTGTCTGCTTGGAACCAACCATCTTGCCATCCTTGTCATAAAGCCGAACCTCAACTTCGTTGTCCCCATCAAGCAGATTCGCTAAGTTGATGGTGAACGTCGTCTCGCCGCTATTGACCGAAGAATTAAGGGAACGGGTGCTGTAGCTATCTCCATTCACGCGCAACTCGGCTAAAGCGGCGTTCGCGCCGCTGTACCTTATCGTGAGGGTTGGACTGTTTAGCGAGCGGTCGATGATGATCTGACCGTCAAGAGTCAGGGCGAGCGCTGATGATGCGCTAACCAGTAGCCCGGCAAGCATTGCCGCGCGATGATAAACCTTTTTTAACCCTAGCATAACTTCCCCACAAACCGAGGCGAATTCCCCAAACGACCCATTTTCTCACGCTTGAGCGCAAGAGGTCAACGATTTTCAGACGAAATCCACTATTTGATTGGTTCAGTGCGCATTCATTTCCTCTCTGGTAGCATCAACCGCGTGGTCAAAGACCCCGGTGTTCTCTCCGAATTCGTGCGCCAGCGAGCCTCGCAAGTTACTTGGCGAGCGTCCATTCACCACCAGGCGTTGCGCATCGAGCTGATGAGCCAAGTTTGGCAGGACATCCCTTGGATGCACGAAGTTACGGTCACACTTCCCGAAAACACGACCCGCGACACCGCTCTCCTGATGATTACCGGCGGCGACCCGAATGAGGTCGACCTCGCGGTCGAAGCCGAGCTATCCCGGCTAACAGAAATGCCGGTCGGGACCCTCTATCACATTCCAAACCAGCCCCTGCTTGAAGGTCGATATGAAGACGATTTGATTGCGGAGACAATCGAGGAAGCGCTTCGCACCGGCGACCCCACTTGGCTGCTGCTGATGCCGATGGCGGCAAGCGTGGTTTCTGCGATGGACGCCATTCAAGAGGCAACGGATGGGCAGATTTCGCGTTTCGTCGTCACCGGCCACAGCAAGCGCGGCTGGACCGCTTGGCTCAGTGCGGCGACTGGCGATCCGCGCATCGTCGGTATTGCTCCCCAAGTCTTCGACAATCTGAACTTCCCGCGCCAAATGGAGCACCAGCGGCTTAGCTGGGGCGAGTACAGCGGCAAGATTGCCGACTACACCTCGCGCGATCTGCCCGATAGGGCGGCTCAAGAGGCCGAGCTACAGGCGCTAAGCGACCTCATTGATCCCTACAGCTACCTGCCCCTCATCAACATTCCGGTGCTCATCGTGAACGGGGCGAACGATCCCTATTGGGCGGTGGATGCCCTTTCCCTCTATTTCCACGACATCAGGGGACCAAAAGCAGCCTGCGTTATCTCAAACGCTGGGCATGATGTAGTGACCCACCCGGATGGGCTGGCGGCAGTCGCGGCCTTTGCACGCTCGTGCGCCAGGGACTTTGAATTTCCGAACTTGCATTTCAGCCTCACCGGCGATGCATTTTCGATCAAGGCTTCAAGTCCGGATTGCGAACCGCTCGATCATTTCAAATGGTTTGCGGCCTCGGATACCAAGGTGTTTCATGAATCCGCCTGGCAAGCGACGCCGGCAAACGGGGCGTTTGTTGCAACCTTTGAAGGCGTTCGCTTCAGCCCACCTGTCGGGCCGGAATTTACACTCACCACCTACGCTCGCCTACTGGGTTAGGCTGGCTTGGGGCCGGTTTCGGCGATGATTTCCGAAGAAATTCCACCACGCACATTGAACTTGCCCGTCACGCGCATCCAGCGCGGCGAGCAAGAAGCAGCAAGCTCATCAAGGAGGCGGTTCGTCACCGCCTCGTAATAGATTCCTTCGTTGCGGAACGAGTAGTAGTACAGCTTCAGCGATTTCAGCTCGATGCAGCTTGCGTCAGGAATGTATTCAAGCTCAATCGTCGCAAAGTCCGGCTGGCCGGTCTTCGGGCAAACGCTCGTGAACTCCGGGCAGGAGTGCCGGATGACATAGTTCCGCGCAGGCGCGGGATTCGGAAAAGTCTCGATGAGGCTAACTGACATCACATCTTGTGGATCGCGTGCCCTTCCGCGTCCTCAAACGCCTCCAGGACCGCTTCCGACATCGTCGGATGAGCGTGGATGGTCTGCACCATCACTTCCACCGTTGCTTCCAGCTTAAGCGCGGCGACCGCTTCGTGAATCATATCGGTAACGTGGGCGCCGATCATGTGGACGCCAAGCACTTCGCCGTATTTCTTCTCGGCAACGACTTTCACAAAGCCGTCCTGCTCAAGGGTGGCCATCGCCTTGCCCAGCGGGCGGAAGTTGAACTTGCCAACCGTCACGTCGTAGCCCTTCGATTGCGCCTCACTTTCCGTGAGGCCAACCGAGGACACTTCCGGTACCGTGTAAACGCAGTTCGGCACCGCCTTGTAATCCATCAGGTTGCTTGTCTGCTTGACGATGTTGGTCACCGCCAGAATGCCTTCTGCCGAAGCCACGTGGGCAAGCTGAATGCGGCCGGTCACGTCGCCGATCGCGTAGATGTTCGGCACGTGGGTCTTCATCGTGTCGTCCAGAAGCTCAACTCCACGCCTACCGACCTTTACGCCTATCTTTTCAAGATTCATGTTGTCGGTGCAAGCCTTGCGGCCCACGCCCAGCAGCACTACGTCAACTTCGATCTCTTCCGTTTCGGTGCCCTTCTTTACAAAACACTTCCAAGCCTTGCCTTTGCGCTCAACTTTCTCCAGCGTCGCGCCGGTCTTAACCTTAATGCCCTGCCGGCCTAGCAGCTTTCCTAGCTCGACTCCCAAATCAGAGTCCATCATCGGAATCAGGTTCGGCATCATCTCAACAAGCGTGACTTCCGCGCCAAGCCCGTTAAAGACATAAGAAAACTCTGAACCAACCGCGCCGCCGCCAAGGACAAGCATTCGCTTGGGAACAAATGGCGCCGTGACTGCATCATCCGAAGTCCAAACGCCCTCTTCGCGGCCACCATCTAGCCCCGGAATATTCAGCTTGATAACCGCAGAACCCATAGCGAGGACAAAGTTCTTCGCCGTCAGCTTTTCCTTCTTGCCGTCCTTTTCAACTTCAATTGTGTTGGCGTTGACGAACGAGGCAAAGCCTTCAACGTGGCGAACGCCGTTCTTCTTGAACAAGGCTCCAACGCCGCCACGCTGGGTGACGACGATCTTTTCTTTGCGGGCCATCATCGCTTCGAAATCCATCGTGGCCTCGCCTACCTTAACGCCCATCTTCTCGGCGTGCTTTACATGGTTCAGTCGCTCAACAGAGCCGATCATCGCCTTGCTCGGAATACATCCCACGTTCAAGCAAGTTCCGCCGAGCCACTTCTTTTCCACGCAAATAACGCTGGCTCCAAGTTGAGCAGCGCGGATAGCGGCAACATAGCCGCCGGGGCCTGATCCAATGATGATAATGTCGGCGTCAAATTTATCGCTAGGCATAGTTTGTGGTTGTTCCTGAACCTCGGGGATTTGGGAAATCTCCTGGATGAGCGACTGCGCCCCGGCTACCGATGCGGTTGTAGAGCCGAGGGCTGTAATGTGAGTATCTTGCTCTCCCATGAAGCGGTAATTCCCGCTCAATGGTACCCCGCGAGTCTAATTTGCGCCCGGCCGGTTAGCCGCCACCAGATCCGCCGGTTGATCCCGAAGAGGACCCGGTCGTCGTTGAGCCTGCGCCCGACGTCGGCGTGCTTCCGTTGCCAGTGCCTGAGGTCCCACCCTGGTCGCTGCCATCGCCTTTTGTCGTGTCGGGGCTCTTACCGCTTGGGTCCGGAGCCTGACCGCCTGACGGACTGCCTGCGGTATCCGCGGGTGGGCCGTCCTTCTCGTCATCTAGTCCTGGACGTCCCTTCGCTGGATTCGCGGACCATTCGTTGCCGAGAATGTGGTCAATCCAGGCGTTAGGCTGATCCTTGTGGTCATTGGTCCAAATCGAGGTGTTCGTTTCGTTGAGCGTTGCCCGTAGGACATCGCTTGTGTAAACAAGCTGGCCCTGGTGCATGCCTCGCACCGTGATCATCACTGCGTCCGAGAACAGGTCAAGCGAGGCGCGCGCCAAACGGGCCGCTGTGCCGCGCGTTTCGGCGGGATCGCCAGCCACGAACACAAGCGTCATCCGCTTATCCCGCGGGTCTTGCATCATTGCTACGACCTTCGATGCTTCCGGAGTAGCGGAAGCCAGGCGCTGGAGCAAGTGTCCTTCGCCAGCCGGAGATGGGTCGCCGATCGCTCGATTTCCTGGGCCTGGGTTATCAGCTGGCGGCGGATTATCTCCGCCGACGCTCACGGGGTTTGCAACCAGCGATGCCGGGCCAGTGTTATGCGCCTTTTGCTTGGCGCCCAAGTAGTAGGCAGCGGCAGCAACCAACAAGATTAGAGCGAGAACCGAAACGATGTAGGCATTAACCCGGTTGCGAGACATCGGGATGCCTAACTGCTTGGCAGTCTCAACCGCTTCCATCTCATGAACGCGACTCCTAGCGCCTTCTAGCTTGCCTTTTAGGGCGGCGGAATCTGGCGTAAGGTCAAGCGCAAGCTCATACCAGTTGATCGCTTGGGAAAAGTCGTTTTGCTCGGCGGCGATGTCGCCCAAAAGCGTATTCGCGCTTGCGTTGTTGGGAAATCGCTTCAGGATTTGAAGACATTGATCTTCCGCCTTCTTGTACTCGCCGCGCATGCGGAGTAGATTTGCGCGCGAAAGCTCGGTATAGACAGCCTGATCGCTTGATTCTTCAGTTGCAACAGCGATTGGGGCGCCGCATTCAGGGCAGAACGACTTGCCGACCGGAATCGTCGCGAAACATCGGTCGCAAACATTAAATTTCTTTTCAGGTACCTGTGCTGCCAAACCCGCCTGTTCCCCTTGACGTAGCGTCTAGATCCTCCGATTCAATCCAATCTGCTTTCACAATTGGAGCAACAACCAATTGCGCTATCCGCTCGCCTACTTCCAGTTTGACGACTTCTGAGCCCAGATTGATCAAGATTATCGAAATTTCCCCCCTATAATCTTGATCGATTGTCCCAGGTGAATTCACCATGCTGAGACCATATTTTGCGGCGAGCCCCGAACGGGGGCGCACTTGAGCTTCAAATCCTTCTGGCAAAGAGATCGAAATTCCGGTCGGCACCATCGCCCGCTCCATCGGCGCAAGCGAAACCTTTTCCGCACAAACGAGGTCCAAACCAGCCGAACCGCTTGTTTGATACTTCGGCAACGGAACATCTCTTAACCGTTTTATGCCAACCTTTTCGCTACGCCAACCCATCGTGTGACCTTCTACCATCGCTTGATAACTTGAGACTGTAACATATCTTCACCGTCATGCAGATCGATCCCCTCGGCGACACCGCGTTAATCGTTCGCGATCTGGTTCTGCCGTCGTACCACGTCGCCGATCTGCTGAACGTCAGCCGCTTTCCCGGCCTTATCGAGGCAGTCGCAAGTTACGAAACGGTGGGCGTCTTCCTCGACCCCGCCGAGTTTGACTACGAAGGATTTGAGAGCCTTCTTGAAGGCCTCCCCGTCCTCGAGAGCGAAAAGCCAAGGCGAACGCTGTCGATTCCCATCTGCTACGAGCTAGGCGAGGACCTACAGGGGGTGGCGAATTCTTTGGGAATCAGCAAGGATGAGGTGATTTCAGAACACCTTTCTCACGCCTATCTTTGCTACGCAATCGGCTTCTGCCCGGGTTTCCCGTTCCTGGGCTATCTCAGCCGCCCAATTTCCGGTGTCCCGCGCCTGCCGTCGCCGCGAGCCCATACCGAACCGGGATCAGTGGGCATCACCGGCCGCCAAACCGGCATCTACCCCATTGACCGCCCCGGCGGCTGGCCAATCATCGCCCGAACACCGCTGACCCTCGTGGATGAAGCAACCCACTACTTTCCAATCCATGCCGGTGACGAGATTCTGTTTCGGCGCATTGACGAGAGTGAGTTCAACAAGCTCAAGGGGCTGCGGTTTTGAAGGTCGATCTCAACGTCGATATCGCGGAAGGATTTCCGTACGATGAGGCGCTGCTTGATTTCGCCACTTCGGCCAACATCTGCCTTGGCGTGCATGCCGGCAACCGTGAACTCACTCTTAGGACTATCGAGAGGTGCAAGCGAAAAGGAGTGCGCATTGGTCTCCACCCAGGCTTTAACGATCGCGCAACGATGGGACGCGGCCGAGTTGACGAAGATCAATTAGAATCGTTTGCAGAGAACCTGATCAGCCAGTGCCAAGCCTTTCTAGATGATGGCCATGGGTTCGCCTACGTGAAGCCACACGGAGAGCTCTACCGATGGTTGACTGCGGACTACCCTGGCCAAGAATTCCCCTGCCATCCGGCACTGCGCCCTTTTTTGGATTGGGCATGCTGCGAGATAAAGCTGCCCATGATGCTGCTCCCCTGCCCCCTCGCGGATCACATTCCAACCATACGAGAAGGGTTTGCGGATCGGGCGTATGGCCCAGATGGGCGGCTGGTTCCCCGTTCCGAACCGGGAGCAGTGCATTCGTCTCAAGAGATGATTGTAAAGCAGGCGCTCGCCCTCGTCGGCAAAGTCGACAGCATCTGCCTTCATGGAGATGGAGAGCACTGCGTTGAGCACGCCGCTGCGACTGTGAAGGCAATGCGAGAACACCACATCGAGGTGAGGGCTTGAGCCTTATCTTGCGGCAGGGCTACGGCATTGCGACGATCCAAGGCGCTCCCAACCCCGGCTACCGTAAGTTCGGAGTACCGCCGGGAGGCGCATTCGACATGATTTCGCTTGCGTTTGCGAACGCGCTTGTTGGCAATGTTTCCGATTTGCCCACCGTCGAATTGGCGCTGTTCACCGGCACCTTTGAATCGACATCGAAGCACCTACTGGCAGCCGTAGGAGCCGAGGCGGAAATCCTCGTGAATGGCACTCAGCTGCCTAATCGACGGTCTTTTCTGGTCTCAAAGGGAGACTCGATTGAAGTTAAGTCCTTCACCCGAGGCTGTCGCCTCTATCTGGCTTCAAAAGGAGGGTTCTTTCACACGCTCGAAGGACCGCTGCCACGAGGGGCGGAACTTGAGTCGGCAATATTTGAAGGCCCGCCAGCGGCATCAGAAGCGCCGGAGCCCTCGTCGCTTGCCAATGAGAAGTTAAGGATTGTTCCCGGTCCCCACGCGAACCTGATCGACTTTAGCCAACTAGAAGCCTCCACCTTCAAGTTGGGAGTAAAGATGGATCGGGTGGGAATTCGACTTGAGGGCCCCATCCTTGGGAGCGCGCCGGAGCTTCCATCCGAACCCAGCGTGATGGGGGCCATTCAGCTTACGCCGGCCGGGGAGCTGATCATTCACGGCCCCGATGGCCCCACCGTGGGCGGTTATCCAAAGGTGGCGGCTGTAATCTCCGCCGATTGGCCAAAGATGGGCCAACTAACCCCAGGACAAGAGCTGAAATTTGAGCTGGACTCCCTTCGCCAGGCACGGATCATGGCGGAGCGCCATGAGCGAAAGTTGAGATCGCAACTGGCCGAGTTGTTTAAGAAGGGTCCTTCTGATTCAACCGGGTAAAGGTCGAAGTGCCTTCCTCGGAAACCAGAATGAACTGGTTATCCTTGCGCCATGTGACCTTGCCTTTCCGCGAAGCAGTCGCCATCTTGACTTGCTCTACAAACAGTTTCTTTAGGTGCGGGTCAAGCCCCTTGTACTCAATGGCATCCTGATTTGAATTCAGACTAAGCTGATCGCCGCCGAATTGGTATTTGCCGCCGACCTTGCCCGACATGCCCGCCATGTCGACCTGCATCCAGAACGTCTGGTCATCGTTGAAGCGGCATTTGGCGGCAATACCGTTATGCGGCACCGCCATGATTCCTTCCCATTCGCCAACGATTGAATGCGAACCACCGCAGCCGCAAGCCACTAGCGCAAGGAAGCCTACGGATACTTTCCCGAAAACGGACATCCTGAATGAATTATCGGTCAGCAGCTTTAGTTCCCGAAACGCTGGAACGATTCCTCAATCCCCTTCTCATTCTTTAGGATGAAGTGATCGCCATCAATCCAACGGATTGTCGAATTTGACGTGCGGCGCATCTTCGCCAATTGCTCGCGAGCAACGTTAAGCTTAACCGGATCAGCTTCAGGCAGCTTTGCATTCGCGTAATCCAAGTCAAAGGAGAGCTTGTCTCCCTCGACCTTGTAGGTGCCGTCTATTTGGATGCCCGCTCCGCCGATTTCCGTTGTTAATTTGCCATCGCCCTTGAACGTCATTTTTGTAGCAATAGTGCCCAATTGCCCCACCCAGGAACCAACCAAGTTGTTCTGAGGACCGCACGCAAAAAGTACGAGGGCTACGGGCAAGATCAACAACCTTCGATTCATACCTCGACAATACCGCAAGGACCGGGCCAAACTAAAGGAGTCGCGAGTTAAGGAGCACCAGTTGGAAATCCCATTGCAAGAATTCAAAATCAAGCTCATAAACGATTTTAAGCCGTGGGGTCAAAGACTGATCGATGTCGTGGAGGCGATTGCCCACCCGGATGAGGTTTATACCGAGATGCAAGCGAGCGAAGCTGCTCGTGATAGAGCCCTAAGGCTGGTCAAGTTTGCCCCCCATCTAGTCTCGGCGCTCGGCTGGCGGCCCTCGGTGTTGAAATCCGTTGTCGGCGGCAAGCGCGTCTCGGTCGACACGGTTGTCAACAATTTCAAGGCTCTCCCGATAAGCACCAGTGAGCCAGATCTTGCCGAGGCATTTGTCTCAAGCCACCAATTTCTTCAGGCCGACTGGCTGCTTAATGCAGGGTTTGACCTCTGGGTTGCCACCTCTCGGCTGACGGAAGCCCTGATCGTCCACTCCATTGAGCGATTGGGCCTCGACTTCGATGTCTTCGCCCTCGGCGAACTCGCCCGGCTTGAGGTTGGGCCGAGCATGGAGATCGAGCTAATGCTTCTTGCAAGAGCCGACAACCAAGAGGTTTCCGAGGCCGAAGCGATGCGGTTGGTCCGGTTCTTCCAAGCTCTACAGCAGCACGGCATTGAACTGTCCGCGAGGCTCATCGGACTAAACGGCGTGGTCAATGAAGAAGCCCTGAAAGAATATGACTTGATGGCGCTGCCGCTTCCTTTACGGTTCGCATTGGGTCAAGCCCGCCTGATAGCTGGCCGGCCGTTAGGAGAGCAGGTTCAACGGATTGGTTATGCGGTCCCTCTAACGCCGGACCGGCTTCGAGAACTCAGCCAGTTTAAGAAGCATGAGGAGAACACCCACCTCCAACCCCCCAATGAGCTGCGCAATTTGTATCACGGCCACGGCGGCCTGCAGGATATTGAGTGGCTCGTTCACATGCACGAGTTGCGCTACCCCGGAGCAACCCAGGCAGGCACCACGCTTGATATGAAGGAGCGCTTGCGCAGCCTCGCAAGATCGGGATTCCTCAATGCGCTGGAACTCGAGGTGCTTTTGGAGGGCCATGACGAAAGGTTGCGACTTCGCGAATATCTTGCGGTGCTAGGCGTTGAGAAGGTGCCGGAGAATCCCGACAAGCTTGCGCTGCTCGCCGAACTGTGGCAGGTGAAGGATGGAAATGAGTTCTTGAAACAGCACGAGCGTTCAATGGAGACCGTCCGTCAGATATTCTTAGGTACATTGGATCGGTTCAAAGCCTAGGTTCGCCCGCATGCTTTTTGCACTTTTTGCTTTCGCATACGTCCTCGGCGCGATCCCCTTCGGGGTGATCGTTGCTCGTGCCTCAGGCGTTGACATCATGACAACCGGCAGCGGCAACATCGGCGCCACCAATGTTCACCGCACACTAGGAGCGGGAAAGAGCATCCCTGTCTTTCTTCTGGATGTTGGCAAAGGCTTTGTGCCCTCATTCATTGCCCTGACTTCCTTCGGCCGATCCGATCTTGCCTTCTTGGTCGGTTTGACCGCGGTGCTAGGGCACTGCCTCAGCATCTTCCTCAAATTCAAGGGCGGCAAAGGCGTTGCCACTGGGCTTGGCGTGCTCATTGGTAGCGTGCCACCCGTTGCGGGGCTCGCCTTTTCAATCTTCGTAGTCGTCTTGGCGGTCACCCGCTACCTCAGCCTGGGATCAATCATCGCAAGCCTTGCGCTAGTCCCGCTTGGTCTGGCCTTCCACGAGCCTTTAGCGGTCAACGTCTGCCTCGGCTGCCTCACCCTGTTTGTCGTCCTGCGCCACCGCAAGAACATCGAACGGCTTAGAAGCGGAAATGAGCCTAAATTCTTTCTGAAGGGCGCTCCCCAGACGGCAGCCGTCGAAGGTCCGCCGGAACCCCTCCAGTCCCAAACAAAGTCCGAAGAAGTGGTGCCATTTAGCGGATGACCACGCAGCAGTTACTCGAATCTCCCGCCTACGTGGTGATGTCAATCGTGATCTGGATACCGATCACGGTGTGGATCATCTCCATGGTCCACTGGGCCGTTAGCGGTGAAATTGATGTACTCACGGCGTTTCTTGGCGTCTGCACGGCGTTGGGCCTGGGCATTCTCGCCATTGTCCCACCCGCCCCGTTTTGCACCCCCCTTGCGTCTGCGGCTGCCTTCTTGACCGTATTGCTGTATCCCTATTTCCGAAACATGAACGAGAAGCGGCAACTTGGGGCACTGGAAGTTCAGGGCGTTGAAAAGGCTTATGAGCAATTAGCATTCCGTCCGGATAACGTTGGCGCCAAGCTGAAGCTTGCGAAGCTACTGTGGGGACGCGGTCTGTACGGATATGCTATCGCTATTAGCGAAAAGACGCTCCGGGGGCTCCCCGAAAACGTCTTTCATGAGGAGTTCAAGATGCTGACCTCATGGAAGAACCAATTTCGCGAAAAGCCAACCAGTCTTCCCTGCCTTGACTGCGGAACTCAAAATGACCCCGGGAACCTTCACTGCAAGCGTTGCGGCGCCCCGTTCTTGCTTTACTATGCTCGTGGCGCATGGCTTGGCCCGGACCTTACGAAGCGCGTTCTGAATGGATGGGTTGCGGCGATGGCCCTTATTGTTGGCTTTCCAGCGGCTGCTATGACCTTGAATCGGGTCCTGATAATCCCTGCCGTCATCATTCTCGGAGGGGCTGCGGGCTACTTCACCTATTTGGCCGTGAAGCCATCCAGCACTTCATGAAACGACTGGATCGCTACGTAATCCGTGAACTTCTAGTCCCCTTCTTCATTGGCACGTTCGCGGTTGTGCTGATGTTCCAGGCCAATCAGCTGATGGCCGATTTCAAAACGTACTCCATCCAGCATGTGCCGACCATTGCAATCGTTCAATTGGTCCTGCTGAAAACGCCGTTCTACCTTCAGCTCACGTTGCCGGTCGGAGTCTCCCTGGCGACTTCCCTTGCCTTCAGCCGCCTGACCCGGGAAAGCGAGCTCACCGCAATGCGCGTCGCCGGCGCGCGGATACTGCGGGTGGTTATGCCGGCGGCCGCATTTGGGCTCCTCGTTGGTGTTGGCAATTTCTTCATCGTGGAGAAGCTGATGCCGCAAAGCGAGCGGCAATTCCGCAAGCTTTCCATCCAGGTAGGCGTTCTTGGCGCAGCCCCCGACTTTGCCTCCAATGTTACGATCAAGCTGAAGAATTACGTTGCCTTCATAGGCACCGTAAGCCGGGCTCGCGATGGGGCAGCCCAACTCTCGGACATCCTGCTTTACGATCGCCACATTTCCGGCTCTGAGGTGCTGATGACGGCGCCAACCGGAAGATTTAAGGACGGGATTTGGACGCTTCAGAAACCGTACGTCCATGTGCTTAAAGACAAGAGCTTGGTGCTTGCCGAGTCGCGATCAGACATGATCCTGAACGAGAAGATTCCCCTCCAAGACCTGTTCATGGCCCCGATGCCGGAAGAGCAGAATGCCGCCGAGCTTAGACAAGCGATTAACGGCGCACATAAGCTTGGGCAAAGCACGAACAGCATGGAAGTGGTGTATCACACCAAGTTCTCCGTGCCGGCGGCATGCATGATTTTCGCGTTTACCGCTCCAATCTTTTCAATCATCTTTGCGCGGCACGGTGGCCTTGCGGGTGTGCTTCTCAGCATCATCCTAGTCTTTGCCTACTACAACGGCTTCGTAATTTCCACCGAAATCCTTGGCCGTACGGGACTCGTGCCGCCCATTATCGCCGCCTGGCTACCCAACTTTATCTTTGCCGCCCTGGGCTTTTTCGCCTTGCGGAGGCTTGAGTGAGCACCCTCCTTGCTGCCCTCCTGATGGTGACAAGGCCAACCTGGGATGGCGGAGCGGCATTCTTTACGCAGTCGGCAATTGAAGCTCTGCGAAGCTCCGGTTTGCTTCCCAAAGGGCAAGAACCAAGCAATCCCATGGGACCCAGCGGCTTTCCGCCTTCCAAGCCTAAAACCGGGAATTTGGGCCAACCGATCGACGAGAACCGCCTCTTTAGAATCATCCACGCGGACGAAGCAAGCCGCGACACCAAAGGGCATGTCCACGCCTCCGGCAGCCTCGAAATTCGGTTCCAGGGCTACCACTGCTTTGCCGACGAAGCCGAAGGAGACGAGAACACAGAAGTCTTCACTTTCCGTGGCAATGTCACGGTTCTCAGCAAGACTTCCGTGGTTCGAGGCGATGAAATCACGGTCGATTTCAAGAAGAAGGTCTATGCCTCTCGGAAATCGCAAGCAGAAATCCTTCCTGGGTTCAGAGGCACGATTCTCAAGGACCGTATCTATCTAAACAGCCGCGAGAGTGAGGGCAGCGAAAACATCATTCTTGCCCGAGACACGGACTTCACTTCATGCGGCAACATCGAGCCGCATTACGACTTCCAGAGTGAGGATGCGAAGATCATTCCCGGCAAGCGAGCCATCCTTCGGCATTCAAAGCTCTTCATCAACGGGCACAAGATTCTCGACCTGCCGTACTTTGTCCTCCCCCTTGAAGATCCGCGAGATCACCCTCTGCCCGTTGTGGGACATACCCAAATCGAGGGCTACTACATCAAGAACACGTTCAGTCTCGATGTCCCCGGTGACAACACCTTGCGGGCGCGCACAGATTACTTTACGAGGCTTGGCAACGCCTTCGGCGGAGATTATCGCTACGGGAAGAACCAGCAGGACGAACTGAAAGCGTATGGCTTGATCGAGGGACCGAAGTCGTTTCAGCTAGAAACGCATAACCGGGCTCAGTACCGTTGGGGCAGCCTTCAATTCGACAACTCCCTGGATAGCAACAACTACCTGTCCGCTCCCGGCGTCGTCAATGTCAACAACCGGTTCCAGGCATACGTGCAGTCGCGTTCGGGGAGTTCAACAATCTCGTTTGCCCGATATCGCAACGACGGCAATTCCTTCACCACCGAAAGCGACACGGTGGCTCTCTCCGACACCCGCAACTGGTCGCCCAGATTTCAAACCCAATGGAGTTCCATCCTATCCGACAACAAGAGCTCTTTTTCGGACAACACAAACGTGGAACGCAAAGAGCTCGACGTCAATCTGAAAGTCTCCGACGACCTTCGATTTGCCACCGCCCAGCTCGAATATCAGCGAGCAATTCCGGTAGGAACGATTAGCAACTTCTACTCGACCACCGACAAAACGCCGGTTTTCACGCTGAAGTCGGATTCAACAAAGCTGATCAGCAATCGCTCTTTCGAATTCCCCTTCCAAACGTCGCTTTCTTACGGCCAGTTCGTCGATTCGGTATCCCGACAGCTCGTGGACCAAACAATGTTCGACATTGATTGGAGCCGACGGAGCCGCCCGCAGCAAGCCTCGCAATTTGACTTCAGCGGCAAGTTTCGGCAGAGCTTCAACTCCGACGACACCGCGCAGTTTCTCGTCAGCCTTAACCCTGGCTACTCCTACCGCTTTGGCGCCGGATCAACTTTTAACCTTCGATACAATTACAACCGCCCGCAAGGGTTCTCCCCGCTCGGATCAGATCAATTCGGCAGCACGAATTTGCTCTCCTCTGATCTCACCTGGAAGGCCACCCGTCAGCTCACGATTGGCGCGCAAACCGGATACGATTTCCTTGATTACGTGGGGCTGCAAACCCATTTCCAACAGCTTGGCGTTCGTGCGGACTACGACATCCGCAAAGATTTCCTACTTCGAACTCTTTCCTCATACGACCCCGCGCTGCGAACATGGTCGAACATCCGGGCCGATCTTAGCCTGCGGCAAGGACCAAGCTTCATGGCAATTGGCACCCGCTACGACGGCATCCGCCATCAGCTTGCCGCGCTCAACCTTTATGCCACCGCGCTGCGCTACGGTAAGGCCAGCTTTGACATGCGGGCGGCCTATGATGGCTTTCTCAAGCGGTTTGCCGCCCAGCAGTACGCGATGACTTACGACCTTCACGATGCCGAGCTAGTGGTAACGTATGACGACGCTTCCACCGGCTTCAACTCTGGAAAGCAGATCGGCATCTTCCTTCGGCTAAAGATCCTTCCGTTCGATAATTCCTTCGGACTTGGCCGCCAGGGACAACCGATTGGCGGTGGGACCGGACGTGACTTCTGATGCGGCGAGCCTGGCGTGTATATGTAACCTTTGTTAAAAGCTCGATTCAACGGGAGCTAGAATTCCGCGCCAACTTCATCGCTAAGGTGTTCCAGAGCGTCGGCTGGATGTTCTTCTTCCTGATGATGCTGCTGGTGATTTATCGAAACACCAGTAGCGTGGCCGGGTGGGGACGCGGCGGCGCGCTTGTGATGGCAGGAACATGCTTCATCATCGAGTACGTCCAGAACACGTTCTTCTACTCGCTGCTCGAAATCCCGGAGCAGGTCCGAAAGGGGACCCTCGATTTCGTAGTGACTAAGCCCATCGACTCACAGTTCTGGATAAGCTGCCGGAAGTTCAACTTCGCAAATGTTGGCGGGGCGCTGGGCGGGTTTGTCGTTGTTTTTATAGGACAAACTACATCACATATCCATCCAAACTTCGCTTCGTGGAGCGCCTACCTCTTTCAGTTATGTAGCGCGATTGTTATTTTCTACTCGTTCAACATGGCGCTGATGGCGACCGGCATTTGGCTGGTGCGGGTGGACAATCTTTTCGTCCTTGGGGAGTCCGTCCTGCAGGTGGCGCGCTACCCGATGGACATTTTCTCAAACGGCATTAAGCAGTTCATGACGAACGTGGTGCCTCTTGCTTTCCTCGCCTATTTCCCCGCTAAGAGCCTAATCGTGGCCATCACGCCAAGTCAGCTTGGCCTTTCCCTGGCATGGTCAACTGCCGCGTTTCTGTTTGGCCGCTATTTCTGGCGATTCGCCGTTCGCAGCTATACATCCGCAAGCAGTTAGGCGCAAGTAGAATAACGCTCGATGCTCGGCGCGCTCATAACCTTCATCTTCGCGAAAGGCATTAGCGCGCTTGGAAGAAGTTTCGTAAAGGCTCGGTGGTCAACCGGCGACGGAGTTTCCGATTGGGGCGTCGGCGGTTTAGTCGGGTTGGGGCTTGTTGGCCTCATGGTGCTTCCCATTGGCCTTATCCCAGGCGGGCTGAAGATCGTCCCCGCTCTCGCTTGGCTGCCTGCCCTCTACGGTCTATTCCTGCTATCCAAAGAGGTTCCTGCTTACTTCAAGCGTAAGTATTCAATCGAAGAGAAGTGCCTTGGCGCCACGCTTCTAGTGTCAGTACTGGTCGCGCTTGTTATGGTCCTCACGCCTAGCAACACACTGGACTGGGACACCCTTGCCTACCACCTGGCCGTGCCAAAGCTGTGGCTTACCGCTGGGCAGATCCAGTACATCCCCTACATCCACCACAGCAACTTCCCGCAGACCATCGACCATCTGTCTCTCCTCGGTCTCGCCTGGGGCGGCGAATCGGGGGCTAAGGCGTTTCAGGCGGTGTTCTTCAGCCTCGGCCTTCTATCTTTGTTTGGGTTGGCGCGGGCTAACTACGGCAAAGCCGCCGCCCCCTGGGCCGCGCTTTGCCTTATCGCAATCCCGGTCGCGCTTTGGGAATCGGGCACCGCCTATATCGATGTCGGCAACGGCCTTTACGCCGGTCTCGGGATGTATTTCGCCGCCCGATTCATCGCGAAGAAAGACCCCAAGAACCTCGTCCTTTGCGGAATCCTGCTTGGCCTAGCAGCAGGAAGCAAATACACCGGCCTGCAGACCATCGGCACGACGGCGCTTGTGCTTTTTGCCGCCGGCGCCTTCGCTGGCAAGGCGGCAAGCGGATTTCGTAGCGCCGCCACCGTTGGCGTCATTGCCCTTGCCCTATGCGCGCCTTGGTATATCAAGAACGTCGCGTTCACCGGTAACCCGGTTTATCCGTTCTTCTATTCCAAGATCGGCGGCAAAAACTGGAGCGACTTCAACTCGAAAATCTACACCGAGGAGCAGCAAACGTTTGGCGTCGCCCGCAAGGAAGGAGGCGGGCATGATCTCAAGCAGTTCGGTCACGCCGTGCTAGGGCTTGCCTATCAGCCGGGTCGTTACACAAACCCAGATCAGCTTCATGGCGGAGGATTTCCGATGGGAGCGGTCGGCTTCATCCCCGCCGCCATCCTGCTGCTGTGGCTGATTAGCGGCTCGCTCACCGCGCTTGAAGGCGCAGTGATTGCAAACGTGCTGCTCAGCTTTGTGCTTTGGTTTTTCCTTAGCCAGCAGAGTCGCTACGTCATCGGCTTCTCGGTTCCCTTGTGCATCATCGCCGGCGGCGCGACCACCCGCTTCACCATTTCGCGTCTCGTGCAGGGCGCGATCGCTATTCAGGCGATGGCAAGCCTGTATGTGGTGAAAACCTTCGTGCTGGATGCGCGCCTACCGGTGCTGCTTGGAAAGCAATCGGAGCAGGATTATCTGAACGCCACCGCGCGGTTCTACAAGAACGCCCAGTTCATCAATGCGAACAAATACGGCAAGGTTGCGCTGTTCAACGAGGTCTTCGGCTACTTCCTCGATGTGCCCTACATGTGGGCGAACCCGGGCCACAGCACCCTGATTCCTTACGAAACCCTGCAAACCGGACCTGAATTTGCCGCTTCCCTGAGGAGCCTCGGCATTACCCACGCCTACCTGAACTTCGGCGGCGGAATGGAGCAGCAAGACTTCATCAAGCGCTGGCTGGAAGCGATGGGAATTGGCGCGCCCGCGCGGCCATTTACGCCCGAGGAACGACAGGCTCTTGATGCCGACCTGCGCTTGAAATGGAAGCGGCTTTTCGCCGACGCGGTAGCCAGCGGCAACTTCGTTCTCGTGCCCAATGACCAGATACGCGGCGCCCTCCTGTTTGAAGTGAAGTAATCCAAGTAGAATCCACTTCCGTGAAAGCGATCGCAAAGACGCGGCCCGCGCCCGGCGTCGAGATCATCGAAGTCGATGAGCCCCGGATTCAACCGGGAATGGTCAAAGTGAAGCTCAAGGCAGCTTCCGTGTGTGGGACGGACCTCCATATCTATTCCTGGGATGCATGGTCCGCAAGCCGTATTCAGCCTCCCCGCATCATTGGCCATGAGTTCTGTGGCGAGATTGTCGAAGTCGGCTCCGGCGTCAACCGCCAAGTCGGCGAATACATTTCAAGCGAATCGCACGTGGTTTGCGGACGGTGCCGCCAATGCCTCAACGGCCAGGGCCATGTTTGCGTCAACACCCGCATTCTCGGCGTCGATATCGATGGCGGCTTCGCGCCGTATGTGGTGATTCCTGCCGACAACGCAGTGCCCGCTAACCCCGCGATTCCCCCACGCATCGCCGCGTTTCAGGATGCCCTCGGAAATGCCGTTCACACCGCCACTGCGGGCCCAGTCGAGGGTCAGACCATTCTCATTACGGGTCTCGGCCCAATTGGCCTTTTTGCGGCAACCGTGTGCCGCGCCCTTGGCGCGAAGAAGATCGCAGGCACCGAGGTCAGCCCTTATCGCCTGAACATCGCCGCCCAGATGGGCATGGACGCGGTGTTCGATATGCGCGAGAAGGATGCCGACAAGCGCATCTATGAATTCATGCCGGAAGGCTTCGATGGAACATTGGAAATGTCGGGCCATCCCTCCGCGATCTCGCTCGCAATCCGCAACACGAGACCCGGCGGACGCATCAGCTTGCTTGGAATCTTCCCGGAGAACATCCAGCCGGTGGACATCAATCAGGCGATCTTCAAGGGCCTTGACCTTCAGGGCATCGTCGGAAGGAATCTCTGGAAGACCTGGAAGGAAATGGCGAAGCTGCATGAAAGCGGCAAGCTGAACCTAGATCCGGTGATCACCCATGAAATGCACTACACAGAATTCCAGACCGCAATGGAGCTGATGAAGGCAGGACAAGCCGGAAAGGTGGTCTTCCACTTCGATGACTAAGGTGTAGAACCTGACGCGGTAGAATACGCCTGCCTTGGAAGCCCGCCATCTGTCCATAGTGATCCCCGCTTACAACGAGGAAGCGCGGCTCCAACCCAGCCTTGTCAAAGTGCGCGAGTACTTTGCCGCTCAGTCGTACCCCTGGGACGTCGCGATCGTGAGCGACGGCAGCTCTGATCGTACCGACGAAATCGCAGCTGCGTTTGCAAAGGATGACCCGCGGTTTACACTGCTCAGCTATAAGCCTAACAGAGGCAAGGGTTTCGCCGTGCGTAAGGGAATGCTGGCGGCCAAGGGCGATCTCGTCCTCTTCATGGATGCCGACCTCGCCACGCCCATCGAGGAAACCGAGAAGCTACTGCAGCACATGAGGCCAGGCACCGACATCGCCATCGGCAGCCGCCCGCTGAAGGAAAGCAACCTCGAAGTCCATCAGCCGTTCCTGCGGGAAGCGATGGGCCGCATGTCGAACCAGCTTGTCCAGATGCTGGCGGTAAAGGGCATCCACGACACGCAGTGTGGGTTCAAGATGTTCACCCGTGAAGCATGCCAAGAGGTTTTCAAGCGCTGCGCGTTGAACGGCTTTTCATTTGATTTCGAAGCGCTGATGATCGCCCGCGATTTGAATCTAAAGATTGAGGAAATTCCCATTCGATGGGCGCACCAAGAAGGCTCGAAAGTAGTTTTCTGGCGCGATTATCCGCGCGCATTGAAGGATCTTATTGCTCTGCGACTGAAAGGCAAGCAGTCGCGGCTGGAGATTCGTGAACCCTGAAGAGTACACAAGGATGTACGAGCTGGAGGACCGCTACTGGTGGTTCGTCGGCCGCCGCACTTTGGCCCTCGGGTTACTGCGCAAGTACTCCCATGTAGCCACTCCGAAAACCTTAGATTTAGGCTGTGGAACCGGTGTGATCTTTGGCAAGCTGAAGGAAGTTGCCGACCCCGTCGGGTTCGATTTCAGCCGTCTTGCTCTGCAATACTGCCGCAAGCGCGGGCTTGAGCCGATAGTGCAGGCGGACGCCCATCACCTGCCCGTTCAAGACAACCAGTTCGATGCCGCGATATGCCTGGATGTCTACGAGCACCTCAAGGATGACTCGCAGGCGCTACGAGAAACATTCCGAGCCTTACGACCGGGAGGCATTCTCGTGCTCAGCGTCCCTGCGCTGATGGCGCTGTGGGGGCCGCACGACGTGGCTCTGCACCACTTCCGGCGTTACACCCGCTCTCTGATGGCGTCCCGCCTGAAGGCGGTTGGCTTTGAGATCGAGCGCCTCAGCTATTCGGTTTTCTTCCTCTTCCCCATCGTCATCTTTATCCGATTTCTCGAAAAGCGGCGCAAAGGCGAAGCGAAGGCATCGCTGCCAAGCGTGCCGGACTGGATGAACCGCGCCTTGATTGGGCTCCAAGCTTTCGAGGCGAAGCTCATTGAATCGGTCCCTCTGCCATGGGGCAGCAGCGTGGTCGCCGTTGCCCGCAAACCAATCGTAGAAGAAGCTAAATGAAGCAATACCGAGTCGGATCAGTCCCTTACGTGAACGCCAAGCCTCTAGTTCATCGCTTTGGCCGACCCGATTCCCCTGTCGATGTAGTGCTCGAAGTCCCCTCTCAGCTTCCCACTTTGCTGGAAAGCGGAAATGCGGACGCCATCCTCGTCAGCAGCTACGATTACCTTTCCACTCCCGGTCGCGCCTATGCTCCTGGCGTATGCATCGGCTCTCGCGGCGCGGTGGAGAGCGTTCGGCTTTTCTCTAAGGTCCCGATCAAAGGCATTGAGTCGCTGGCTCTTGATCAGAGTTCACTTACGAGCAACAACCTCGCGCTTGGGTTATTGGCGGATCGCTATCACATTCATCCGAACGCGCGCACGGCTCCGCCTTCGTTAGAGGGAATGCTTGCGCACTTCGATGCGTGCGTCCTCATAGGAGACATCGGCATGATGGCTCCCTCAGAAGGCCTCGTCGTGATGGATCTAGGCGCGGAGTGGGTTGAGCACACAAACCTGCCGTTCGTTTGGGCGCTGTGGGTATCGCAGGGCGAAACGCCTGCAGAGCTTGCCCGCCTGCTGCAAGAAGAAAGGGATTGGGGCGTTTCCAATGTGGAAGAAGTCGCCCGGCTGGCGTCGGTGCAAGCCCGGTGGCCGTATGAAACGACTTTGAATTACCTCTCCCAGACCATCGACTACACCTTGGATGCGAGCGCCGAACGCGGTCTTGCCGCCTACCGAGACTTACTTGAGCGTCATCTGCTAATCCGCAAGCACGAAGCCATCGCTCACTCATAGTTAATTCCGTTTGGTGTCCGAAAACGGCGAGTTTCAACCAAGACGCCGCACTATACTGATGGCATGACTCTCGATTACGAGGCTTGCCACCGCGCTCTCGCCGCCCACGATTCGCGGTTCGACGGACTCTTCTTTGTGGCGGTGAAGACGACTGGCATTTATTGCCGCCCTGTCTGCACGGTTAAGCCGCCGAAGCGGGAAAACTGCACGTTCTACGAGAATGCGGCGATGGCGGAAAGCGCGGGCTACCGACCATGTCTGAAGTGCCGACCCGAACTTGCCCCCGGCCGCTCGATCATCGATTCCTCGAACACGCTCGCGAATTACGCACTACGAAGGCTAGAGCGCGGTGAGGAATCGGTCGCGACCATCGCCCAAAAGCTGAACATCACGCCGCGCCACCTGCACCGCGTGGTCCACGCGGCGATTGGGGTTTCGCCGGTCGAGTTTCTTCAAACGTCAAGGCTGCTGCACGCAAAACGGCTGCTGGCAGATACCGCCATGCCCATCGGCGAAGTTGCGATGGCAAGCGGATTTGGCAGCCTGCGGCGGTTCAACGATGCCTTCCGCCAGCATTACCGGCTAACTCCAGGCAAGATGCGGCGCAAGCGCGTAAGCGAGGCAGATATCCTCACCTTCACGCTTGGCTATCGGCCGCCATACGATTGGGAATCGCTCATCGGCTTCCTGGCGCCGAGGGCAATTAAGGGCGTCGAACATGTCGCGGACGGGGTCTATCGCCGAACATGGCGACACCGCAAGCACTCCGGATGGTTTGCGGTTCGGAATCTTCCAGAAAAGAAATCCGTCGAGGTCAGCGTCTCCGCAAGCTTGGCTTGCTGTGTGCCCGCATTGATTTCCGTCATACGCAACTTGTGCGATCTCAACGCCGAGCCGGATGTCATCGCGCAAACCCTCGGCCCGCTTGCCTCGTGCTCGCCCGGATTACGAGTGCCAGGATGCGCCGATGGCTTCGAGATGGCAATCAGGGCGATCCTCGGCCAACAGGTCAGCGTGACCGGCGCTAGTACGCTCGCTGGGCGGTTTGCCGCCAAGTTTGGCGAGCCGATTGAGACTCCGTTTCCGGAACTCACGACCCTTACGCCGCAAGCTCAGGACATCGCCGCCACGTCGACGGAAGAGATCGCCACCATTGGCATCCCAGCGAGCCGGGCACGAACGATCAAGGCGCTTGCGGAAGCCGTCGCGGATGGTCTTGAACTGCGGCCCGGAGCGCCTCCGGAGTGCCTTGCAAGCAGCCTCACTGCGCTGCCGGGAATCGGAGACTGGACTGCCCAATACCTGCTGATGCGCGCAGCCGCCTGGCCGGACGCCTTTCCCAGTGGCGATCTTGGCATCCAGAAAGCCCTCGGTCTCAACACCCCCCAAGAAATCGAAGCCGCCTCCCAAGCATGGAGGCCCTGGCGAAGCTATGCGGCGATGCACCTCTGGCAATCGCTGAAGGAGAAAGAATGAAATACACCTACATCCCCAGCCCAATTGGAAGGCTGATGCTTGCAAGCGACGGCGAGGCAATCACCGGCCTAACCATGGAAGTGAACCAATACGGCCCAGAGGTTGAAGAAGGCTGGCAACAAGACGATGAACTTCCGCTCTTCAAACGGGCCAAGACGCAACTTGAAGAGTATTTCGCAGGCAAGCGCACGACCTTCGATTTGCCTCTTAAGATGATCGGCACAGATTTCCAGAAGCGGGTTTGGCAAGAACTTGAGCGAATTCCATTCGGAGAAACAATCTCTTACCAAGAGCTTGCAAAAAGAGTTGGCTCGGAAAAGGCTTCACGGGCGGTTGGCCAGGCGAACGGGCACAATCCAGTTTCCATCTTCGTTCCCTGCCACCGCGTGATCAATGCTTCAGGCAAGCTGGGCGGCTACGGCGGAGGGCTACCACGCAAGGAGTTTCTGTTAGAACTGGAGCAGAAGCAGGCGAACCTATTTAGCCATGCCCAATAATGAAAAGGCGCGAGGCCTCTTGTCACCTCGCGCCATTTTCGAATCCCGTCCTGGCTTACTTCTTCTTGCCAGCCTTCTTGTCGGTCTTCTTGTCAGTCTTCTTGATGAAGCGACCGGTCTTCGGATCGCGAGCCGGACCCTTCTTAACCATCTTGGCATCAGCCTTCTTCATGAAGCGGCCCGTCTTCGGGTCGCGCGGCGGAAGCTTCTTAGCGGTCTTCTTCGAAGCCGTCTTGGCATCCTTCTTCATGAACTTGCCGGTCTTCGGGTCTCGAGCCGGACCCTGAGCCATAAGGCCAGGTACCAGCGACAACGCGAGTGCGAGTGCGATAAATTTCTTGATCATTTGATGAGTTTCTCCTGTTATTACGGCTTACGCCCGGGCATCAAGGATACCAGTGGGCTGCGCCGAGAAATTTAGACGACTTTTTAGTCAACGCGGAATAAAAATCGCGCGTTCCCAAGGGCAAATTCTGTCCCGTCGGTTAATTCCGCCATTTCAACTCGCGCGAAATCTCCATCCTGGAGCACAAATGTGCCGTTCGAGGAGCCCATATCGTGGATCATCCACGCGCCGTCCTCATTCGTGATCTTTGCGTGCTTGCGGCTCACGTAAGAACTCTCCGGAATGCTCGCAAGATCAACGTCGATTGGCCCAACGGAAGGGTCAAACCGCCCGATAATCGCGGGCGGGTTCACGGGGAAAACGTCATCCGTTTCGACTCCGCCCCGCTTAACAACAATCCGGGCGTTACCGGCAGGAGCTTCTTGCTCGGGCGCTTCGGCCTGCGGCTCTTCGTGAACGGCTTCATCGGCGGCTTCGGTGTCAATTACTGCGGGTTCGTCTGTCATCGGGTAACTCCATCATTTCTAACGACGGTAACCGTCATTTTGCACGTTCGACTGCAATTTCTTCCCAGGTCGGGGCGGCTTCCTCATCTGACTCCTGCACGAGCAAGGCAATGCCCGATGCCAGTGAGAGGCTCACTCGGCCCCCATCGGCCACGTTCGAGATACTTGTGAGGCCGCCTGGCGTCATCGCCACTTTGTTCAAGGGCCACTTGACGCCCGTAACCGAAACATGTTCACATGGCAGCAGCGGAATGACTCCAATTTTGGCCCCGGACTTCACTTCAATCGATACCGTGCCGGGATGCACCACGTAGCTGAGGGAGCGACGTCCGAGGAGCCGAACATCAAGTTTGCTGCGCATCGCACTATGGACGGTTGCCAAAACGTGGGCAAGATCGTCTCCCTCGAAGCAGGTGACAGTGATTGCATGAAACCCAAGCTCTTGAGCTTCCGCAAATAGCTTGTCGCAATCGGTGGTGTGCTGGTCCTCGCTTTGAGAGTGCCTTTTTGCGTGCAACAGCGCCTCTGGCAATACCGAATCAAAATCCCCCACTACCAGATCGGGCCGTACCGGTGTGTGCAGGAAGGCGTTTGCTCCTCCGTCTGCCGCCAGTACATAGTCCGCTGTTTGCGCCCATCGCAGCAATTTTTCTTTGCTCAGATCACCCCCACCAAGAACCCCTAAAACTTTCATAGCAGTGTTCTAGTTCACCCCGTCATAACGCCCGCAAAAATTCGGGGAAATCTGCCCCGCTTTTGTCTGTTGCATCCTGTACATCATGCCTGTATACTGCACTTCTCCACCCCCCTTTGGGCTTACTGGAAATGTCCAAACAATACACACTTTACGACACTGCTGAATTGATACATCTTCGCGCTGCATGGGATCGAGTTCTAAAGCGCCTCAGCGTTGAGACCCCCACCGCTTGGTTCAATCGCTTCCTTGTACCGCTACGCCCAGTGAAGTTTGAAGGCAATGTTGTCACCGTCGAGGTCCCCGGAAGATTTTGCTACGAATGGGTGACCGGACGCTTTAGCCAAGCCCTGAAAAGCTTCCTTGAGGAAGAACTCGGACACCGAGTGGAGATCGATTTCAAGCTGACGCTTCAGGAAAAGCCAGACGAAGGGCTAGCGTTTGCCGATACCGCCGCCATCGCAACTTCGGGCGCTACCATTCCTGGGCCGCTGCTTGAAGCCCGCATGGAACCGAATCCGCGTTTTACGTTCGACAATTTTGTCGTCGGGCAAAGCAACCGTATGGCCCACGCCGGCGCCAAGATGGTCGCCGCCGCGCCGGGCAGCAAATTCAATCCGCTGTTCATCTACGGGCCTTCCGGCCTTGGCAAAACGCACCTGCTGCATGCCATCGCGAACGTTCTGACCATCGATCCGAACACCCAGGTCACCTACACCTCAGCGCAAACATTTGCCGAGCAGTTCATCGTCGCCATTCAGAACAACAAGGTTGACCAATTCCGCAAGGTCCAGCGCAACACCAGCGTATGGCTCGTTGACGATATCCAGTTCATCCTTGGCAAGGATAAGACGCAGGAAGAAATCTTCCACACCTACAACACGCTGCACTCGCTGGGCAAGCAAATCGTGATCTGCGCGGATCGCTCACCGCGCGAGCTTTTCGCGATGGATGAGCGGCTGAAGTCTCGTTTCGAGGCCGGCCTCGTCGCAGACATTCAAATGCCGGACACGGAGACGCGCTGCGCAATCGTTCTGAGCAAGGCGCTTCAGGAGCATCTTCCCATCAGCCACGAAGTGGCTATGTACCTAGCCGACAACGTTCCCGGCAACATTCGAATTCTTGAAGGCGCGCTCACTAAGCTCGCACTGCAAAGCAGCCTGGACAATCGGCCAATCGATATCGATCTGGCGAAGGAAGTGGTTAGCCAGCACTACCAAGCGCCGACCTTTGTAAAGCCTTCCGCCGAGCAAGTGCTCTCGGCAGTGGCAAGACAAACAAGGATTAGCGTGAACGAGATCAAGAGCGGCTCAAGGAAGGCGCCGATTGCAAAGGCGCGCCACATCGGAATCTACGTCACCCGTGAGGTAACTCACGATTCTTGGAATTTCATCGCCGGAGTATTCGGCAACCGAGATCACACCTCGGCGCTGCACGGCTATAACCGAATTCAGGAGTTGATCAAGGTTGACCCGGATTTGGACCGAGTCGTGAATATGCTAATTCGGGAGTTCATTCCGCCGTCGGCGAAATGAACCCCGAGGACAATCATTCGCACGCGCTTAAGCGAGTACGTCGATTGGATCAGCCACAGGCGATCCGCCCGAAAACGGCTGGAAATATCCGTTGCCACCGCCCGTACCGCTCTGCGGCGGTCGAACGAGCGTCGAGCTGAATCCCTGATCTTTCGAAGCAGGTGCACCCGCCGTAGCATTTGCTGCCCCGGCTGGCGGAGCGTCCACACGATGATGCAATCCACCGTGATGGGCGTACCTTCCAGTACTGGCCTGCGCTACAAGCGGACTTGACATGATGTTGGTCATCTCTTCCTCCTTTTGGTCTGCAATTACAATTGTCGGTTTGCCAATCGCAAACAACCAGTCTTTTTACAGGGTCTTTACTTGGCGGGATACGCGGTGAGCCGATAACCGCTCGCAAGGGCAAGGATCGTCGTCTCGAGCGCGGAAACCGCCGCCTCAAAGATTCTTATTCCTTTTTCTGCGGTTGCCAAAGAAGCGTAACCAATCGATCCCTCTTCGCTGAGTTCCTTGAAGTTGTGGACCATCCCCGCCACCGGCGGCTTAAGTCCGTCATCGCGCAACTTGTCTTTCTTCACCAGTTGGGGTGAGAGATGCAGCACCAGACTAGCTTCCGCTTCATCGGCGTGGTGCATACCCTTGTCGGGACCATCCAGAATAGCAGCCAGCTGTTCCTGAATCTGAAGGAAGTAGCAGAAGTTACAAAGCAGAAGTTCTTCGCGCGTGTGCTTCAGTTCCCGCAGGGCTACGCCGATGGGGTCGATATTGCCTCCGTGGCCGTTCACCACCACGAACTTTCGAAAGCCATGCGGCACAAGCGATTCAATGACCGACTTGATGGCGCCCTGATAGGTTGGGAAATCTGCACTGAGGGTGCCCGAGTAGCCAAGATGGTGGGCTGAGGCGCCCAGCCAAAGGCACGGTGTGAGCAAAACATCTTTCGAATGACGCTTCTCGGCCTCCTCGGCAATGCGCCCCGCGATTAGGCTGTCCGTCACAAGCGGCAGATGGGTTCCATGCTGCTCCACCGCGCCGGTAGGGATGACTACCACTATTTCGCGCGAAAGGGCGTCAACTTCTTGCCATGTCAAGTTCTGCAGTATCACGCGAACCATCATACATGACCGCCGCAAGGCCGGGAATATCTTCCTCGGCGGCAGCATCAGTCACCACGCTTGCCCGAGTCTTTGGGTCTCGCCGAACGTACAGACACGCATCCGCCACGTCGTTGATCTCTTGAATGTGGCTGATCACCAGGATCTGGCGAAATTGAGTTTTGATCGCGGAGAGGTATTGCATGACCGCGGTTCGTCGGTCGCCATCAAGGCTGCTGAAAGCCTCGTCGAGGATCAGCAGAGACATGTCGTAGCCCTGTCGCTCTTGAATCATCGCGCAGAGCGCGAGCCGTAAGGCGAGCGCGACCACGTCTTCCTCGCCACCGGAAATCACGGGTTTCACCTGCCCGTCGTCATCAACCAACACCGGTGTGAAATCTTCACTGATGTCTAGCCGACGATAACGGTCGTTCGTTAGGCTGGAAAGGATTTGTGAGGCGTGGACTTGGAGGCTTGGTCGAATTTCCAGATTCAGCCTGTCGCGCAGCGTTCGAAACTCTTTCTGCGTGACTTCCATCAGTTGCAATCGGTGCCCCACCGCGGCGATCTTGCCTTGGTTCTCCTCAAGCAGTGCAAGCTGGGCCTTGTTGCTTTCCAGCGTCCTTTGCGCTTCAGCCCGCATTCGGACCGCATTATCTCGCAGCTGGGTTGCGCCCCGTACCTTCTCGGCGAAAGCCGCCGCCGTGCTGATCGCTTCCTGCGCCTTGCTGCTGCTTTCAAAGGCGGCGAAATCCGGCGTCGACTGGATTTCGGCTTGCTGCTCTTTAAGGCCCTTCTGTTGCTGCTGGAGCGCCCCAAGCTCGTCCTGCGCGGTCTTGATGGCGTCCGGCACGTAGGCAAGCCGCAGATACTCCTGGTGGGCCGGTTGCTGCTCTTCTAGCGCCTTCTGCGCGGCTTTAAGCTTGGCTTCATCAAATTCCTTCGGCAGGCCAGCGATGACTTTCTCAAGTTGCGCTGCCTTTGTCTGCATTTCATCACTGGTTCGCTTCTTCTCGCTCGCTACCCGGTGTGACGATTGCGCTTGGACCAGGTGGTCGGTGGCGGTCTTAACGTCTGCTTCACCTTTCGCAACTGCCTCAGTGGCTTCCTTTAGGTCCGCTGGCTCGACCTCAAGCGCAACTCTCTGAGCCTTCAGCTCTTGATTCAGCTTGGCGCAGGCATCGAATTCTTGTTGATGGCGCACAAGCGCCGGAGTCTCGGGGCCGGTCTCCAGTCCGCAAGTCGGGCATGTACCCGCCTTAAGCATTTCAATTTCCTTCTTTAGCTTGGATGCCTTATCGCTATTGGCTTTGATCTCGCCGTCCAGCGCAGACTTTGCCTTGATCCACGCCTCTCGCGCCGATTCCAGGCTTTTCTTCGCCGCGGCAACCGCTTGATCTGCCTGCTTTCGCTGACCCTCAAGCAGCAGCAAATCGGGCAACGACATCGCCTCAATCTCCGCCTTAAGCTGCGATACCTGCTGATGAGCTTGGGCCAGAACCGCCTCATGCTGGGCGCGCTCCTGCTCCTGGTCCTTAAACTTCTGCTGACGCTTGATCTCCTCTTCCGCCTGCCGATACGCCGCGTCGAGCGGCGCCAGTTCCGCCAGCCGCTTTGCCAGCGTATCCAGCTCCGCCGCCTTCTTAAGCAGGGCGGCCTCCTGGCTAGCCTTTTCTTTCAGGCTCTCCGATAGCTTGCCGAATCTCTCCTGCAATCGCTGGTAGCTCTCCGCCCGCTTAGCTAGATCTTGCACCGTAGTCAGCTCGACCGTCAGCCTTTGCAGCGCCTGCTCGTTGGCCGCCACTTCTTTCTCGCAGCTTGCCAGCACTTTCTCTGCTTCCTTAACTGCTGTACGCAGAGCTTCCAAATTGCCGAGCGTTAGCCCCTGTAGCGCCTGCAACTGGCTCTTCGCGTCTTTTCGATAGCCGTCCGCCTGTTTGTCGGCAAGCTCAAGGATATCGAGGCCAAGCATTCGGGCGATCTCTTCCCTTCGTCCGCTTGCCTTACCGGCCAGGAACGCGAGTTCCTTCTGATTCGTGCAAAACGAGTTGCGAAACTGCTCCGCATTGAAGCCCAGCAGGCGCTGAATTGCCGCCCTGACGCCGCTCTTAGATTCCGCAAGCACAACATGCTCGCCATCCTTGATCTGAACCAACTTCGCCTTCGTTTGGCCCTGCATCACCCGGTAGATGCCATCGATAAACTGGAATTCAAGCTCCGCCGTAAAGCGGGCGCTCTCTGCCCAATAGAACGCAATCTGGTCCAGCGTCCGCCCCTTTCCCGCCTCTCCAAACAAGGCGAACGTAATCGCCTCCAACAGGGTGGATTTGCCGCTACCGTTTGGACCAATGATCGCCGTCATCCCATCGCGGAAGTCGATCTCGGTATTCGCGTGTTGGCGAAAGTTTTCAAGCTTCAAGCGCAGCAGCTGCAAGTTCTTCCACCTCCTTCAAAATGCCAAGGCCCGTCTCTTTCACCTCGTCGCGATCCAAACCGAACGGCAGCGTTGCGGCCGCGATATGCTCCTCCCACTCTCCGGTTAGCGACTGCCGTCCTTCCTTCGTTGCCCGCATGCGGAACCGCTTCTCGGCCTCCGGCCGCACTGCAGACAGGTTGTAAAACAGCGCCTTCGAGGACAGATTGCGCCGCAACTCAAAGTCAATCTGCGCCTCGACTTCAACCGGGAGGTTCTTCACGACCTGGCGCACAATCGGCATTTGGTCCGCGGGCCACCTTGCCGCCTTCTCAATCGCTTCGCTCACCTCGCCCGGCCCCATTCCCTTGGCGTCAATCGCGGGAAGGTCAAGTACGAGCCTTGTTGCTACCGCGCGATGCTCGATCTCACCTTTATCAGTATCGAAGAGGACCCAGCCTTTCGGCGTCCTCGCCTCGCTCCAGATATCGGTGGAGGTGTATTCGGTGGAACCTGAGTAACACATGTTCTCCGCAAGCTTGGTGAAGGTGTGGTAGTCACCGAGGGCAACATAGTCCCATCGGCGCGCCTGCGTGTCCTGCTCGGTCAAATGCGGCCGAATCCGGCCATCGCCAATTCCCTGGATCGCCCCGTGCAGCGTCAACACCTTAACCTTCGCATCAGTCTTCGGGGCGAACTCGGTCTTGTTCCTGATCACGGCATCGCTAGGCGCTGCCAGCAGTTCCAAATCCAAATCCTTGAACTGCAAAGCCTTCGCCTCGCGAGGCACAACCGTTATCCCAGCAATTCCGGTAGAGCCCTGAAGTTCACGGGACCCGTAAAGATCAAGCAGGTTTCCGCTATCCACCAGTCGCGGAGTATCGTGGTTCCCCCCAATGATCACGAACGGCTTGCCGTTACGCTTACGCTGAAAATCCGAAAGCGCGCGAAACAGCTTCACCACTGAGTAGTTGCTTGGCCGGACCATGTCCAGCAAATCGCCAGAGTGGATCACGATGTCAGGCTCGCAGGCAAGAATGTCATCCAAAACCCGCTGGAGGTTTTCAAGAACATCGGCCTCGCGCTGGTTATAACCCGCCGCCGTCGTGCGGGTGTACTGCCGAAAGCCGACGTGAGTATCGCTAAGATGGGCAATCCGCATTGAAAACTAGTATATATTTGTTTACCAGTGAAGTCAACTTCAGACAGGTTAAACCGCAATTTGGTAACCTAAGAATATGGCCACCCTCGCCCCCACCAAGTCTGATTCCTATGAAAAGATTGTTGAGCTTCTTGGTTCGAGCGCAAACGACCTGCTGAACCACACCTGCAAGACGATTGACCGCGCTCGCCTGCACCTGCCCGGACCGGATTTCGTGGACCGCATTTTCGCTCCCACCGACCGCGGCAACCGAGTGCTTTCGAGCATGAATCAGCTCATCAACACCGGCCGCCTTGCCGGCACCGGATACCTGAGCATCCTGCCCGTCGACCAGGGCGTGGAGCACAGCGCGGGAGCGAGTTTTGCCAAGAACCCGGATTATTTCGACCCCGAGAACATCATCAAGCTGGCCATTGAGGGAGGCTGCAACGCCGTCGCCTCAACTCTTGGCGTTCTCGGCTCTTGCTCGCGCAAGTACGCGCACAAGATTCCGTTCATCGTGAAGCTGAACCACAACGAGCTTCTCACCTACCCCAACAAATTCGATCAGATTATGTTTGGCCAGGTTGAGCAGGCTTGGAATATGGGCGCGGCTGCCGTTGGCGCCACCATCTACTTTGGCAGCGATGAAAGCACCCGCCAGATTCAGGAAGTGAGCCACGCATTCGCCCACGCGCACGAGCTTGGCCTTGCAACCATCCTGTGGTGCTACCTGCGAAATCCGGCGTTCAAGAAGGACAAGGATTACCATGTTTCCGCCGATCTGACCGGTCAGGCGAACCACCTTGGCGTGACCATCGAAGCCGACATCATCAAACAGAAGCTGCCTGAGAACAACGGCGGCTACAAGGCGCTGAAGGGCGAGGCGGGCGATTACGGCAAGACCGATGAGCGCGTCTATACCCAGCTAACCAGCGATCACCCAATCGATCTCACCCGCTACCAGGTGGCTAATTGCTACATGGGCCGAGCCGGACTTATCAATTCCGGCGGCGCTTCTGGCAGCAGCGACTTTGAGGACGCCGCCAAGACGGCCGTCATCAACAAGCGCGCAGGCGGCATGGGACTGATCAGCGGCCGCAAGGCGTTCCAAAGGCCGATGGCCGATGGTGTGAAACTGTTGAATACCATCCAGGACGTATATCTGGATGAGCGAATTACAGTAGCATAAGGGGACCAATGGTCCTTGTCGTTGATAACTACGATTCGTTCACTTACAACCTCGTTCAGTACCTGGGTGAGCTTGGGGTCAGCGTAGCCGTAAGGAGAAACGACGAGTTCTCTCTCGCGGAAGTCGAAGCCCTGCGCCCGCAGGGCATCATGCTCTCGCCGGGTCCTTGCACGCCGGAAGAATCCGGCATCTGCCTGGATATCCTGAAGAGAGCGCTGTCCGACGAGCCCGGCGCAATGGGTTGCCCAATCTTTGGCGTCTGCCTTGGCCATGAGGCAATTGGAACGACGACCGGCGGATCAGTGAGGCCAGCCCGGACGATGATGCACGGCAAAGCCAGCCCCATCGAGCACGACGGCAAAGGCGTTTTTACCGGAGTGCCAAGCCCATTTAATGCGATTCGCTACCACTCGCTGGTTGTGGATGAAGCCCGCCTAAGCCCGGACCTGGAAATAAGCGCCCGCTCACTGGATGACGGCGAGATCATGGGCTTGCGGCACAAGACGAAGCCGATTGAAGGCATCCAGTTCCATCCGGAAAGCATCGCAACCGAGCATGGCATGACCATTGTCTCGAACTTTGTGGCGATGACGAAGGCCTTTACTCGTTGATTCGCTTTGCTTCGGTGATGTCGATGTTGATCGGCATCTTGAACCAAAACGTTGAGCCGTGGCCCAACTCAGATTCAACCCAAATCTTGCCCAGGTGAATCTGCTCAACCAAGTGCTTCACTAGGAACAAGCCAAGACCGGTTCCATAAATCTTGCGGTTGTCCTCGTTGTTCACGCGGTGGAACCTTTCGAATACCTTGCCTAAGTGGTCCTTAGGAATGCCAAGGCCCTGGTCTTCAATTCCAACCAGCAACTCGCCATCCTTGCACGTACCGTGGATGGTGATGTTGCCGCCGTTCGGTGAGTACTTCACCGCGTTGTTCAGAAGATTTGTAACGATCTGATCCAGCTTGTCCTTGTCCGCCACGATCATCGGCAGCGGCTCGGGGATATCCAGCACAAGCGTGTGCTTGTGAGTGGTCTGCTGCTGAATCTTCATCGCCTTCACCAGCACCTCGTTCGGATCGACCTCCTCGTAGAACGGCTTCAGGCTTTCGCGAGCCTCGATTCGCGCCGTGTTGAGCAGGTCGTTGATCAGGCGCGTAAGTCGATCGCACTCCTGGTCGATGATGCTGTAGAACTCCATGCGCGACTCGACGTCGGGGCCGTCATCCAGCAGCAACGTGCTGGCAAAACCCTTGATCGCAGTAAGCGGCGTTCGCAGTTCGTGCGAAGCCATCGCAACAAACGAGCTCTTCATCTTGTCGATGCTGCGGATATCCGTCACATCGCTGAAAATCGCGACAGTGCCAAGGCTCTTGCCGTCCTCGCTGCGTACCGCAGCGGCCTGGACTTCGAAGATGCGCTCAAGACCAGCGATATTTACGTTGAACTCGACCTTCGGCAAGTCCTCGCCCGAAGTTTGCTGCTGGAAAAGTTCGATAACCGCCGGATGCTCGATGACCTCCGTCACCTGCTTGCCTATTGCCTCGTGGCTCTGGCCGAAAATTGCGCGAGCGGAGGCGTTCATCTGGCTGACGCGGCCTTCTGGAGACACCAAAACGAGACCAGAGGTCAAAGACTCAAAGGTCTGCAGGAGCTCTTCGCGCTCTTCCGTAATCTCTCGGTAGAGCTGTAGGTTGGCAATGATGGAGCCTACATTGCGCGACATGCGCTCAAGCAGGCGCACATCCTCTTCGATGAATTCTTCGCCGTGCCGCTTATCGAAAGCGTGCAATACGCCGATGGTGGTGCGATCGGTCACGCGGTTCTCATCGTCCCGCTTTTCGATTACCAGCGGAACGGTAATGCCGTTGCGCACTCCGAGCAGCTTAACCATGTCCTTCTGGGTGCGGCTGTCGCTGCTTGCCTCTAGAAAGAGGGCCGGCTTCCCTTCGCGGAAAACTTGTCCGCTAATTCCGTTTTCGACTTTAACCTTGAAGAAAGGCAGGCGATCTTCGTCGACACCGTAAGCTGGAGCCATACCCACAAGCTCCTGCGCATCTCGCTCGTGGAACATGATTACGATCTTCTCGGCCTGCAGGATCATCGCAACGCGCTGAATAAGGCGGCGAAGGGTGACGTCCGCCTCGTTGATCGGCGTGACTTCCATCGAAGTGTCGATGCGTCGAGCGTCTCGTTCCTCAGCATCGCGTCGGCGGGCCTTAAGATCTTTGAGCTCGGCTTCAAGGTGCTGAACACGCTCTCGAGCCTTGTCTCCAATCTGCTTATTTAGCGCCTCAAGCTCAGCAACTCGCGCTCTTAGCGCTTCTAAATCTTTTGGATAATCCATTGTTTCCGTCGACATATATAGGTTCCAACCTCAAATTAGGGCAGCAAAGACAAAACTCGCCTAAGAAGGTACCCGATAGCCTACGCACCTTCGCAGTTTCAGATTCGCCTACCCAAGTTATAATGCATGTTGTGGCTAATCGCCTTGAAGAGATGCCGTTATTTCCGCTCCATGCGGTGCTTTTTCCTCACTCACAGATGCATCTCCACGTGTTCGAACGCCGATATCGCGAGATGATTCGCCACTGCCTTGAATACGACACTCCGTTCGGAATTGTTCTCATTCGCAGTGGATCTGAGGTGGGCGCAGCCGCCGATCCCTATTTAGTCGGCACCGCCGTACGAATTGTTCGCGCCCAAGAATTCGGCGACGGCCGCATGGATATCGTCGTACAGGGTGAACGCCGATTTAGGATCCGTGAGTTGGATGAAACCCGCCCGTACTTGGTGGGCAAGGTTGAACCGCTTGTTGAGAGCGAGGCGCTCACTCAAGAAACCAAGGAGCTTTTCACTCAAGCCAAGAACATCTTCAAGCTTTTCGTCGAGCAAGTGCTGCGAAGGCAGGAAGTTTCGATCGATATCAGCCTGCCCGGTGATGATCCCGTCTCGCTGAGTTTTGCAATCGCGAGCCTGCTTCCGCTTGAAAACCTTGAAAAGCAGCGACTGTTGGAGACAACCAGCACCAGCGAGCGCGTGGAAGATTTGCTCCCGCGCCTGCAGGAGCAATTGTTAAGCTCGGGCGAGGAGCAATCCTACTACCGAGTAAGGGCCAGCGACCTAGCCTCTTTGTTCCTACCGAACTAAGGCTATTCGGCCTTGGGCTTCTTGGCAGCGGGCTTCTTGGCGGCTGCTTCCGGCTTAGCGGCGGCTTCCTTTTTCGGAGCTTCCTTTTTGGCTGCCGTTTCCTTCTTAGGAGCTACGACTTCCTTCTTGGGAGCTGCCTTCTTCTCGGCAAATTGAGCCTGGATGGCCTTGTTAGCCGCCTTGATGGTTTGCTCCTTTCGGTGGCGGCGCTGACGTAATTCTTTGTTCCGAACTCTCATTCTTGTACCTAAACTGCTAGCTGGATACTATACCTCGCGGATTCGAGCGAGGTCTTCCGCCGATGGCGCGGTGACGCCTACGTGTCTTACCACCGCTGCTGCCGTCGCGGCGGCAAGCTCGAAAACTGCTTTTGTATATCCGCACCGCGCAAAACCCAAAGCAACGGTAGCGATCGCGGTGTCGCCCGCGCCGGCCGGATCGTAAACCTCGACATGATGGGCATCAACCTCAATGGTTTCCGGCCCCGCAACCATCCCTTCGCCGCCAAGCGTGATCAGCACATGCTCGACGCCAAGCCCTGCGGCAAGCTTCTTCGCGGCCAATGCAGGCTCGCCAAGTTCACCATCCATCAGATCTGAAGCCTCCCTTCGGTTCAGGCTAATAAGCGACGCTCCCTTCATTTGGCGCGCCGATTTCGGCTTGGGATTGGCAACCACCGGGATGCCGCGCGCCTTCGCGCGCTCGATAACTCCCGCGCACACCTCATGGTTCAGAGCGCCCTTCATGTAATCGCTCAGCACCACCACATCCGCGTCGTCAACCGCTTTCAGGGCCGCGTTCAAGAACTCTTCCAAGCTCTTGCCGGTCAGCGGCTGTTCCGATTCCGTATCGATGCGTAAAACCTGATGCGCCTGATCCGCGACCACGCGGGTCTTGCAGGTAGTGGGACGATCTTTGTCCACAACGTAGCGATGGGTAACGCCCGCTGGGGCGTGCGCTTTCGATAGGCGCTGGCCCGGCTCATCATCGCCGATTACGCCGACGAGAAATGCTGTCCCGCCGAGGGCGGCGATGTTGTGGGCTACGTTAGCCGCTCCGCCCGGAGCATGAGAATCGCGAATGCGACGAATCACCATCACCGGTGCTTCCGGGCTTATGCGCGCCGCGGTCCCGAACAGATACTCATCCAGCATCACGTCGCCAATTACGGCGGCGCGGCAGCCTTTGATCCTATCGAGGACTTCGGCAAGCCTCAAACCGGAATAGCCTCAGACGTTGGCAGCGGCTTACGCGCAGCTCGCACGAAGATCACCGCGCCGATCAGCACGAAGATGCCGGCGGCAACCTGAGCATCGGTGATGGGCAGACCGCCAATGGTGGTTGAACTGGACCCAATCCGGAAGAATTCGTAGAAAATACGGCTGGCGCCGTGAAGCATGAAGAACATGCCCGCGCTCTGCCCAACCTTTCTCGGCGCTTTCTCAAATAGGAACAGCAACCCGAGCATTCCGAGATTCACCAGGGAATCGTATAGCTGGGCCGGGTGGCGGGCGAATGCCTCATGGTTGAATTCCACGCCCCAAGGCAAGGTAGTTGGACCGCCATAGCAACACCCATTCATCAGGCACCCAACGCGCCCAATTACATGCCCAATTAGCATCGGCGCCGCCATCAAATCCATCAAGCCAAGAATCGACTGCCGCCTTCGAACGCACCAGTAGATCAGCCATATTGCCCCTCCGATGATGCCCCCAAAACTCGTGAGGCCCCTCATCTGCAACGTGTAGATTTCGCTCGGATGAGCCTGGAAGTAGGGCCATTCTTGAATCATGAAAAGGATGCGCGCACCGAGGATGCCGCAAATGATAAGCCCGAAAGATACGTTGTCGATTTGATCTGGCGTAAAGCCGAACTTCGCCGCCCGCTTTCGCGCCAAGGCGAGGCCCACGATGAAGGCGACCATGAGGATTACGCCGTAGGTGGGAATCTCAAACGTGCCGATTTTGAAAAGTGTTGGATGCATTGCGGCTGCGGGCCAGTTTACCGACTGACAACAGTCATGACGGCGCCGGAATAACGAACGTTACGCACATCGGGAATACTGGGACTCGTGGTGGAACTGCACGGAGTCTGGCGTTGAAGGTTGCCGTAATCGGCGCGGGGGTTTCTGGACTTGCCGCAGCAAGAACACTTCACCAAGGCGGCGCAGAGGTCGTTGTATTTGAAAAGTCCGGCAAGGTTGGCGGACGCGTTGCCACTCGTAAGGTCGGAGATTTTGTATTCGATACCGGCGCAAGCAGTATCGTTCCCCGCGGCCTAGCTCTGCAATCCGTGCTGCTTAATGAACTTCCTCAGGACGAACTGCACCTAATCCAGAAGCCAATCTATATCTTCGAAAACCACCATATCTCAGTAGGCGATCACGCTCGCAACTCGCAGCCGCGGTACACCTATATCAACGGCAACGCGACTCTTCCTAATTTACTCGTTGATGGCCTAGATATCCGGCTCAATACAAGCGTCGAGACCATCGAAAAGGCGGATGACGGCTTTGCCGTCCTTGATACGAAATTTGATCGCGTAGTCACCGCCACCCCCATCCCGCAAGCCGCCCCGCTACTTTGGGGAATTGGGGAAACAAGGCCGTTCGCCAACTCAAGCTTCCGCTCCTGCCTCAGCATTCTGCTTGGCTTCACCAAAGAATTTGAGCAGATGCCACCTTTCCATGCGCTTCTCGATCCGGAGGGCCGAAACCCGCTTGGCTGGCTTTCGATCGAAAGCGTGAAGAGTCCAAATCGAGCGCCGAACGGCTGCACGGCCATCGTCGCCCAACTCAACGCCCCGTTTAGCAAAACGCACTTTGAGGACGCCGACGATAAGATCGTCGAATGGACCCTTGACTCGATGGCGAGAGTCATCGGCCCCGGCTGGGCGGAGCCGACCGTTAAAGAGGTTAAGCGCTGGAAGTACAGTCAGCCTGAAGGTCTAGCCTCCTTTGAGTCGGTGAATAAGCCCGGCTCGAAGGTGGTTATCGCTGGCGATGGCCTGCTCGGCGGGCGCGTCGAGCAGGCCTACCAGTCGGGGCTGAGAGCCGCGCAGATCCTCCTCGTTGGCTGATCAGCCAGAAACCCGGACGAATTCGAGTGAGCGATTTCGTTGCATACCTGGCATCTCCATGTACACCCCTTTGAAATCCCACTTACCGACGAGCTTGCCCCCATTCAGCCGAACTCCATGCGCGATCACGCCGCGCGGATGCATTCCATTCATGAATCCGAACTCGATACCATCTGAAGTCATACGCATGAAAACGAGGTCTTGAACCAGCTTTTCGCCGTTTGGCATCGTTGTAATCATCTGACCTTGGCCGATTCCATTCACAGTCTTCAGCGTGACCGTGGTTTCCGCCTCTGACCCAGGTTCATCGGGCGCCTTAATCTCCTTCCAAACGCCGAGATATGGACGCATCTGCTCTTCGGTGGGATGGGGAGAGGCCAGCAGCTGGGCAACGGACTCCTTGCCCTTCATCATTTGCTCCGCCTTGTCGATATCTTGTTCCAGCTTCGCCCGATCCTCAGGCTCTCCGTATCCTTCGGTCATCATCGCCAATGCGCGGCGGGCAGCTGGGCCATTCCCGGTGTAACTGAGTTCAAACATCGCCCTATCGAGAAGACTCTTGGGCGGCATCGGAAACGCGCCGTACTCCTTGGCAAGGTTCTCGTAGTAAGCAAAGACATCAGGGCCCGGCAACTGCTTCGTCTTTGCGGCAGAGTAATCGCCAAACACCATCTTCAGGCCATTGTAAGCGCCGTCGAAATACATCATTTCATGGTCTTCATCGGGCAGCTTGGCCCGAATCAGCTTCCAATTCTTCGGCGCTTTGGCGGTGAAATTCGCCCAATCCTTGTCCGTCCAACCGAATCTCACTTCGAGAGACACCAGCCGCAAGTTTCCTCCAGCCGGGATCGAGTTTGCTAAGCGGCGTTCCGGCCAACGGTCCTGCAAATGCGCTGGAGCATCGAGCGACACGATGAAGGGGAAATCTTTGCGCCAATCTGCGGCGGCGTAGTGGCAAAGGAGGCCGCCATGAGAGTGGCCAATCAGCACACAAGGAGCGCCGCCCCTAAATCTCGCCGCAATTTCAGGCTTAAGCTCTTTCGCGAGAAAGGTTAGGAACTTCTCGGCGCGGGCATCGCCGTCCGAATTCTGATTCCCCATCAGCTTGGGGGTCATGTCGTTACGCCGCTCGGGGGTCTCAACGGCGACTACGATGCACTCCGGTATATGCCCAACCGCTGCCAGTTTGCGCTGGGCGGTCACCGTCGCCTCGTAGTAATACTCGCCGTCCCCCAAGAAGATAATTGGATACTTCCGAGTATTCGTATTGAAGGAAGCCGGGAGGTATACGTGAATCACACGATCCTGACCGAGCGCCTGCGAAAACATCTTGCCCGAATAGCTCGTGCCCCACGATTTCGGGAAATCATCTTGCTGCGGATGCAATGTCAGGCTGCCCGACTGAGCCTTTGCAACTGCCACCGGCGAAGCGGAAGCCCTACTACATCGCGCGGCAGTGACCACCATAGCTACCCCGGCTAAGACACAAAACAGACGAAATTGAAGACCCTTGATCATTGTTCTACGAAAACCCTCGTAGTTCCGACGCGCCGTTGTTGGCGCTAGGTTCTGTAATTTTCAAAAAATCTCATGTATTCGGAAAGCATCAGGCGTGCCGTATGTGATTTGCCAATCAGCGATAGAATTGGCTTAATGATTCTTGCGCCTCCGGAAATCTCGCATACGGCTAACTACCTTTGGACCGAAGGCGGCAAGCCCGCCGGTCGCATGTCGATCTTGCTAAAAGTTTCGCCAACCTCGGTAAGCCAAGAGCTCCTTATCACGGCGGGCAAGAATGAACTGCGCCAGTTCTCGATGCGAACTCGTAAGGGTGAGCTTGTGCGCGTGGTTGTCGATCAAAAACTGGGCGCGACTCACAAAGAGATCGTTGTAACCTTTGAAAACAAGGCCGCTCAGGTCGTCACGCTTGAAGGCGGTGGGCGGAAAGTCACAAAAGTGGAATGCTCGGGGACGCCGGGCGATCCATCGAGCGTTTGGTTTCTTACAACCCGGCCGAAGCCGGGAACAACGGTGAGCTACTGGGATTTTTCGACAGCATCGAACACTTGGAGTATTGGGAAGTCATATTTTCAAGGGGTAGCCAAAGCGAAACTTTATGGCAAAGATGTTTCGGCTTTTCTTGTCGTGAACAAGAAGGATGGGGTGAAGAGTGAAACCTACCTGGATAGCAACGGAATGCCCTTGCTCATTGTCCGAAACCAAACACGTATTGAGAGAGAAAAGACATGATCACAGCAGTTCCTGATGTGCCTGTGCGCATCACCGTAGTCGGCGCAGCCGGAAAGTTTGGGCGAGAGATAATGCGGCGTCTGAAGCCGGTTGAAGGCGTCGAAATCGTCGCCGCTATCGACCTATTTGGAGCCGGAGAGCGGTGCCGAGACGTCATCAGCCACCGCGCGCCCGATCTCGTAATCGAGGACAAGACAGGCGCCAGCCTGGATCGCCTGCGCCCGGATGTCCTTGTCGATGTCTCAAACCATGGCGCGGCAGCCCAGCACGCCCTTTCCGCAATCAAGCGCGGAATTCCGTTCGTCATCGGCGCAAGCGGCCTCTCATCTGACGACTTACAGGAGATTGAATTCAAGTCTCGTGAAGCGAAGGTGCCTGGCATCTACTGCCCGGTGCTGTCCATCGGCGCAGTGTTGATGATCCGCTTTTCGGAAATGACCGCGCGCTACTTGCCGCAGGTCGAAATCATTGAAATGCAAAGCACCCAGGAGAAAATGCCCACCGGCCTTCTCTCGCAGCAGACGGCGGAGATGATCGCAAAGGGTCGGCGCGAAGGCAAGCATGCGGTGAACGATTCCGAGACTGCGGGCAAGTGCGAGCAGCATTGCGGCGTGAAGATTCACGCCGTCCGATTGCAGGGCCTTCACGCACATCAGCGTGTGCTGTTTAGCGGCCGCGGGGAAACCTTTGTGCTTCAGCACGACTCACTGGACTACACGTCGTACCTGGATGGACTTCGGCTGGCGATCTTTAACGTGGCGAGCTTGGATAGCTTTGTCGTCGGACTGGAGAACCTCATGTTTGAAGAGGGTCGCCGAACGACGGTCGGCGTGTAGCCTCACAAAAACAAGTGCAAAAGTAGAAGCATGATTACTGCACTGATTGCTCTGCTGTCTCAGGGATTGAATGCCCCTCCAGAAGGAGCAGTATTAGTCAAAGGTGCTTCAGAACTCTTGATTCACCAACGGGGATCGGCGGTAAGGAAGCTTCCTATGAAGGGAATTCGCGGCGCTTCTGCGACGGACCAATTTGTTTGGGCATGGAACCTAGAAATGCTCACCATATGCTCCGTCAAGTCGAAACGACAGTGGCAATTAGAGCAAAGGGGGATCACCGGATGCGCTTATATGGGGCGTGATTCCTTCGTCGTTCAGTTGAAATCCGATGACACCGACAGACCTTCCGTCTTCCTGTTAGAGTTACCTCCAGGTAAAGAGCCCCTCACCTTATTGCCACTCTTCGATGAGGGAGGCATTAAGTTTCACAACAATTACGGATTCTTACCGGTGACAGCGTTTGCTGTTGATGTCACAAATCACCGATTCTTCGCGGGCGTCGGGCCAGACCTGTGGGGATCTGGCGAGCCAAATGAATGGTTCAGTGGGCCAAGTAGTGCGGTGGATGTACCGCTCGCAGCAAGAGATCCCTGGTGGGACCTTGCTCGCATACTCCCCCTTGGCTTAATGCGGACCAGACAGTACGAAAACTGGGAGCCCAGTGAGGTGAAGGAACTTCACTCAAACCAAGCGACGGGGCAACTTGCTGGTTGGGTCGGCAGCGCTAACAGTGGTAGCTGGGAAACGGGATTTGTGATTGACTTTGTCCAACGTGAGCCGAAGAAACGCGAGATCATTGGAAGGGCTATGCGTTGGTCGCCCACGGGTAAATACCTTGCTGTCGACGAAACTCGACGCGGTATGCCAGGTAGCCATATCGTGAAACTTCTTGACGGCAAGACCTTGAGAAAAGTTATGGGTTATGAAGGCAGTCTAATCGGATGGATTCCTTCTCGCGACATACCCCAGCTGGAATCAATAATCAATCACTGGGATTTTCCATTCTGAACTAGCCTGTGCGTGGACTGATGACAGCATCGTCGACCACATGGCGTAGAATAGTAGACACATGATTGCGCAGTACAACACGCCCTTCAAACTGAGCCAGGACTTCCAACCGAAGGGCGACCAGGCCAAGGCAATCCAGCAGCTTTGCGAAGGGGTTGAGGAGGGCATGCGCTTTCAAACTTTGCTCGGCGCGACCGGCACCGGCAAAACCTACACGATGGCCAGCACCATCCAGCAGCTTCAGCGCCCCGCGCTGGTGATGGCCCACAACAAAACCCTTGCCGCCCAGCTTTGCCAGGAATTCCGCGCGTTCTTCCCCGAGAACTCGGTGCAGTACTTCATCAGCTATTACGACTACTACCAGCCGGAGGCTTACATTCCCGGCACCGACCTCTACATCGAAAAGGACTCCAGCGTCAACGACGAAATCGAGCGGCTGCGCCACGCCGCCACCCACGCGCTACTAGAGCGGCGGGACGTGGTGGTGGTCGCCTCCGTCTCCTGCATCTACGGCTTGGGTTCGCCCAGCGAGTACGCGGAAGCGGTGGTCACGTTTGTAAAGGGCGAGCCGTTCAATTTGGATGAGGCCCTTCAGAAGCTGGTCCAGATGCAGTTCTCGCGTAACGAATTCACCCTGGAGCGAGGCACGTTCCGCGTTCGCGGCGACACCCTTGAGGTCCGCCCGAAGGACGAGGAAATTGTCACCCGCATCGAGTTCTTCGGCGACACGGTCGACCGCATTCGCCTCATCGACCCTCTGCTCGGCGACGTGCTGGATGAACCCGCCCGCGTCTCTGTCTTCCCCGCCACCCACTACGTCACCCCGTGGTCGCGGCTAGATGAGGTCATAGTCGAAATCGAGAAGGAAGCTGATGAGCAAGTGGCGTTCTTCAACTCCCAGAACCGTTTGCTGGAGGCTCAGCGGCTGCGCCAGCGCGTGACATTCGACATCGAAATGATGCGCGAGGTCGGCTACTGCTCCGGTATCGAAAATTACTCGCGCTACTTCGACGGCCGCGAGCCCGGCACCCCGCCCTACACCCTGCTCGACTTCCTTCCCTCCGACGCGGTGGTGTTCATCGACGAAAGCCACCAAACCCTGCCGCAGATTCGCGCGATGTATAACGGCGACCGCCAGCGCAAATCGGTGCTGGTGGATTACGGCTTCCGCTTGCCAAGCGCGCTGGACAACCGGCCGCTGAAGTTTGACGAGTTCCTACAGCGAGTCCCTCAGGTGATCTACGTGAGCGCGACCCCCGGCCCATTCGAGCGGGAAACCGAAGGGCAGACGGTAGAGCAGATCATCCGCCCGACCTACCTCATTGATCCCGAGGTCATCATTCGCCCTACCAAGGGCCAGATCGACGACCTGATCAACGAGATAAGAATTCGGGCCGAGAAGAAGCAGCGATCGCTCGTCACCACGCTTACAAAGAAGATGGCGGAGGACCTAACCACCTATCTTCAGGAAATCAATATCAAGGTCCAGTACATCCACTCGAATGTCCACTCGCTGGATCGCCCCGAGATACTGCGCGACCTACGCCTTGGCGTTTACGATTGCATCGTCGGTGTGAACCTGCTGCGAGAAGGCTTGGACCTTCCCGAAGTCACCCTTGTCGCCATCCTGGATGCTGATAAGGAGGGCTTTCTGCGCTCGGAAACTTCGCTGGTGCAGACCATCGGCCGCGCGGCTCGAAACGTTGATGGTGTCGTCCTCATGTACGCGGATGTGATCACCGGCTCTATGGAGCGGGCAATCGAGGAAACGAACCGCCGCCGCGCCATCCAGGTTGCTTACAACGAGGAGCATGGCGTTTCGCCGACCACTGTCATCAAGGAAGTGCGGGAAACCGTGCGCAGCTACGACGCGGTAGCCGAGGTTGCCGCGCAGTACAACGAGTCGGTGAAAGATGGGCTGGACAAGAACCTTCCCATTCGCATCGAGGACATTCCGATGCTGATCTCCGCCCTTGAGAAGGACATGAAGGACCTTGCCAAGGCGATGGAGTTCGAGAAAGCCGCTGAGATTCGCGACGAAATCCAAAATCTGCGCCAGCTCCTAGGGACATCCGACGGACGAATTGGCATGGAGAAGCGCAAGCTCAGACGTCCGGCGACCCCAGATAAGCCAACGCCCGCGAAGCCCTACCGATCGCGGCACTAGCCGCCCTTAGCTTCAATTGCGCGTGAGCCTGCCGGGGCAACGAAATCGAAATTCCAGTTTGCCGGAGCCGAGACGAAAGTGTAAATTGTGGTGGTCCAATTCGTTACTCGCTGGCTATTCCCCAGCGGCACCGAGTCGTAGTAGTCGATGCTGGAAAGCTCGTGGGTCTGTGGATCGAGATAGTAGGTGATCGTTCGGTGGGGCGTGTTGGGGTCGTCTTGATACACCACATCGTTGGGTTCCTCGATCGGGTCGACGCCAGTGATGCACGGGGTGAACCGCGCGGCCGAGGAATTGCAGATGTCGCGGAGGAGCCTGGCGGGAAATCCGGCGTCACCCTTAGATTGACTGACAACCGATTGCAGAACGCTATCCACCAGGTTTGCGGGCGGCCCTTGGCCGAAATCGCCATATCTTGCCGCCGTGTACTCATTTCGCGCTATGTCCAGGTTGTAAAGGGTTCTTCCGTCCGCAATAAGGCGGTATTGCTCGACATCGTCCTTAAAGTGAGTGAGCTTGATGCGAACCGTCTGGGAAGTCGCCATGTTGGTGGCATCCCAATAAAGATCAATGGTTTCGGAATGGGTTTCCATTCCTAGGGTCGTGTTCCCCTGCAATCGCATGAAGATCGCAGGATGCGAGCGCAGAGATTCCAGCGCGTGCTGCAGGCGCGGCGACTGCTGGCCAAACAGCAACCCAGGCAACCCCATCAATGCGAATAGCAACTTCATCCAAATGCTTCGACGCGCCAAGGCGTTCTTTCGTTCCTGCGCGGCCTTCCGCGCGCGCGGTACCCTTTGGGCTAGTTTCAGGAGTAATTAATTGGCAATGGAAGAAGTTTTTATCGTTAGCGGCATGCGAACCCCTATCGGCTCTTTTCAGGGGGCGCTCGCCTCGTTTACCGCGCCGCAATTGGGCTCGATCGCAATCAAAGCGGCCCTGGAGAAGGCAGGCGTAAAGCCAGGCGATGTGGATGAAGTGCTGTTCGGCCAGGTGTTGCAGGCAGGCGTGGGCCAGGCTCCCGCGCGCCAGGCGGCTCTCGGCGCGGGTCTTCCCACCTCGGTTCCCTGCACTACCGTAAACAAGGTGTGCGGCAGCGGCATGAAGACGGTCATGATGGCCGCTCAGGCGATCAAGGCAGGCGACGCCAACATCGTTGTAGCCGGCGGCATGGAATCGATGAGTAACGCGCCCTACGCGCTTGATAAGGCGCGCAACGGCTACCGAATGGGCCACGGGCAGATCACCGACCTGATGATCCACGATGGCCTCTGGGATCCTTACAAGAACGTTCACATGGGAACCTGCGGCGACGCTACCGCTGCTGAGTTCAAGTTCGCTCGCGAGGCGCTTGACGAGTTTTCCGCTGAGAGCTATCGCCGCGCGCTTGACGCCCAGGCAAACTGCCGCCTCTCGGAAGAGATCGTGCCGGTGATGGTGCCTCAGCGCAAGGGCGATCCGATTGAGGTGAATAAGGATGAGGAGCCGGGCCGTGGCGATCCTGGCAAGCTCGCCAACCTGCGAGCAGCCTTTGCGAAGGACGGCGTGACAACCGCCGGTAACGCCAGCTCCATCAACGATGGCGCAGGCGCGCTCGTAATCGCAAGCAAAGCCGCAGTCGACAAGCACGGCCTGAAGCCGATTGGAAAGGTTGTTGGCTATGCCCAGCACGCCCAAGAGCCAGAGTGGTTCACCACCGCTCCCGCGTTCGCTATCGACAAGCTGCTGAAGAAGCACGGTTTGACCGCTGCCGACATCGACCTTTACGAAGTCAATGAGGCGTTCGCCGTTGTTGCGATGGTGGTCGCCCAGAAGGCTGGCATTCCGCACGAGAAGCTGAACGTGAACGGCGGCGCAGTGGCGATTGGCCACCCGATCGGCATGACGGGCGCGCGCCTGGTGATGACCGCTCTCCATGAGCTGCGACGAAGAGGCGGCAAGTATGCCATTGCCACTCCGTGCATCGGCGGCGGCGAAGCCACTGCCGTTTTGGTGGAGGCGCTATAACCCTCGCGGTATTTGTGGCCGGTAAGAAGCGGGCGATCTTCGAAGACCTCCTTGCCGGCCGCGATCCGTCTGAAGGTTCCTTCCCCGCCGAGCTTCTGAAGGAAGCCCGCGCGAGCGGAGTCGCCCCTCAAATGGGGACGACCCGCTTTGCACCTGATTCGGTTGCTCTGGAATACGTCTATCCGGGGCGTCAGGGCGAGACAATGGTGATTACAGTCACTATCCCGACGGACGAGCGGATCGTCTTCCTGCCGGTGCCTCATTGGGTTGTGGAATCAATTTGGCAAGGCGAGATCGACGGCACGTACTGCTTCGAGTCGGAAGCGGCGGCAATGACGAAAGAGTTCCTGGCCCAGCTTGAGCCGGGTCCAAACAAAGAGATATTCGGCAAGAAGCCCGCGCCAACCGGCAGATCTTAACGAAAAAATCCCCGTCTCCCTGGAGTGAGACGGGGTATGCGTTGGATGAGCCCCTCGGCTGAAGCCGAGTGTCCTGCGGATGTTTAAGTCTTATCCTCCCGAGCGCTGCCTTCGTAGGAAGCTCGGGATATCGAGATCGATTTCGTCTAGCTGAATCGGCTGGGCAGACATTCGCTGCGGAGCCTGCGACTGACCGGTTCCGTAGAACACGTCCTGATCTCGGCGAACCGGTCGATATGCGGCCGGGTCCATTCCCGCCGCCAGCAAGGTGATCGTCACCTCGTTGTCGCTCGATTCCTTCATCACGTGGCCCATGATTACGTCGGCATCGTCCGGATCGATCTGCTGGAGGATGTACTCCATCGCCTCGTGTGCCTCACCGATGCTGAAATCAGAGCCTGCGGTCACGTTCACGAGCACTCGCTTCGCGCCGCTGATGTTCGTTTCCAGAAGCGGCGAGTTTGCCGCATGCTGAGCGGCCATTCGAGCGCGCTGATCGCCCACGCCCTTGCCAAGGCCCATGAGCGCCACCCCCGCGTTGCTCATGACGCTTCGCACGTCGGCGAAATCCACGTTGATGAGGCCGGGCTGCATGATGATGTCGCTGATACCCTGAACGCCCTGGCGAAGCACGTCGTCAGCAGCGGCAAACGCCTGCTGCATCGTGGTCTTCTTCTCAACAAATCCCATAAGGCGGTCATTCGGCACCGTGATGAGGGTGTCAACGTGCTCGCGCAACCTCAAAGCGCCTTCTTCCGCGAGGCGCTTGCGACGCGGCCCCTCGAAAATGAACGGCTTGGTAACCACGCCAACCGTCAGAATGCCGCGCTTCTTCGCCTTCTCGGCAACCACCGGCGCAGCGCCGGTTCCAGTACCACCGCCCATACCGGCGGTGATGAAGACCATGTCGCAGCCTTCCAAAATCTCATCAATCTGCTTTTCGTTTTCGCGAGCCGCTGCTTCCCCTACCGTGGGATCGCCGCCCGCTCCAAGGCCCTTGGCAAGCGTATCGCCAAGCTGAATCTTGGTATCGGCTTTGCTGACGCTCAGCGCCTGCGCATCCGTGTTCATCGAGATGAACGAGACGCCTTCAACGCCGACTTCAATCATGCGGTTGACGGCATTGCTGCCGGCTCCGCCCACGCCGATCACTTTAATAATTGCTCGATTCTCAAACAGGTTCTCTGGTGTCATCACGCTCCAAGCAGAAACGAGCGGCGCTCGTTATGGAAATGAGGACGCTGGGGCAGATAGAAACGAAGCAGAAATTTAATAGCATCTTTCGTTCAAAAGAGGCGTCCATAATGAGTCATGCTGTTTCCGGCCATCACCCTCCTGATCGCTTTGTCGCCAAGCCAGGGTTCTGATCCCCGGCGGCCGGCGCCTATTGTCCGTGATCCGAAGGCGGATGCCGTCGTCGCCAGGTTCGATCAGTTCTACAAGAAGCACCCCATCTTTTCGGTCAAGTGCACCGCAGTACATCAGGCAATCAAAGGGGTCGGCACAGGGACTCTGTTAGTTGGGCCGGAGGGCAATGCCGCATTTCGCCTCAAGTGGGGTGATCAGGACTACGGATACTACGTTAACGCAGGCGAGGGTGGTCTGGAGATTGAATACAACAGCAAGATCTATCAGGAACTGAACCGCAAGCCCATTGGCATTCCCCAATCGATCATCAGCACGGTGCCGATGTACATCTCTCCGAATGTGCTGATCTTGCGCAACAGCCAGCTTATTGACGTTCCGGGCGCGAGGCTGAGCTATATGAGGCCGGACTCCATCGGAGGTGAGCCGTGTGATCAGGTTCGCTCGATGTATGTGGGCAACGACGGGGCTTACAAGATCGTGTTATCTTGGATCAACAAGGAAGGAAAGCTGCTCAGGTACGGCTTTGACTACGGCCGCGGGATCGGGTTCCTTGATTTCAAGAATTACAACTTCTCGCCTTCTTTCACTGCCGCGAATTTCAGCTGCGATATCCCTGCGGGATCAGTTCCCGACTCGCTGCCGCTGATCGAAGAACCGCTAGGCGTGGGCCGCCGAGCGAAAGAAGTAAAAGGACCACTTCAAAGCCAAGTGCAGAGTGGGAAGGTCTTGGTGTGCTTCCTTGATCCAACCGAGCCCTCCCAATTGAGCCTTGTAAGCGCGATCAACTCCCAACTTCAGGCGCGATCAATCAAGCCAATCTGGATGTCCACAAGCCGCAAGGGCGCGCAAGGTTTCACCTACGACGAGGAGGCGATGAAGAGCCTGGTAGTAGCGGCCAGCCCAACCTTCTACTATTTCGAGGAAGGCATTCTGAGGCAGGTTTATCTCGGCAAGAGCGCGGTTAGCAACAAGGTGCTGGGAACAATATTCTTGCCCGAAGAAGCTAAACCGAGGAAAGGAAAAGGAAAGTAGGAGGTTAAGTGGAGGGAGCATCCTGCTCCGACCTCCGTTTCCACCATCCCTGGTGACTCCTACATCTTTATACCCCTCATGCGCCCATTTTGTCGCAGTTAGATTGGGATAAGGTGCCCAAAGCCGGGCTTTAACGGTCGATATACTGGCTGCTTTTCTTCGTCTGATCCGGCAGGTTTACTTCCTGTGGGCCAAAGTCCACATCGTCCCTAAATACGCCTTGAACTTCATTCTTGAAAGCTGCCTTCGGGAGGTCGATAGTCCCGTCAACACGGTGGCCAAACGGCAAGAGAAGCGTCACGCGGCGGTTGCTAAAGTGATAGGGGTTTTCGGGGTTCTTGAGCTTCGTGTCCGCGTAGCCCATCACGCCTTCAAAACGGCTCTCAGGCATCCCGTCTGTCTGCAAGGCGTGGTAGAGCGCCTTCGCGCGGTCCGTCGAGAGATCCCAGTTCGTGTACCCAGCGCCGCCATACGGCTTTGCGTCCGTGTGCCCCTCCACCCGCATAAGCCGTCGAGACTTAACGAGAATTGGCGCAATGTCCTTGATGAGGGCGAGCGCCTGCGGGCGGATGACCGCCTTTCCTGATTCGAAAAAGATAGCGCCGAGCGCCTCGTGAAACTCAATGCGAAGCCCTTCGTCGGTAAGCGAAAGTTCAACCTTCTTCACCAAGTCGTCAATGCTGAGTTGGGTCTGCCCCTTAGCTTTTGCTTCTTGGTCAATTTGAGCAAGCTTTGACTCAATTTCTTTCTTGACCTTCTTTAATTCGTTCTGATCTTCGCGCACCGTATTCGAGCCGCTTCCATCCGAGTGGCCCTTCATCGGCGCCGCCATGCCCTTGAAAGTGATGATGTTCTTCGAACGAGGCATGCTCTTGTTCATGCCGAGCGGATCGTTGAAATAGCCCTGAATCTGAGCCTTGGTTTGATCAGACAGGCCCATGATCCACATGACCATGAAGAAGGCCATCATAGCCGTAACGAAGTCGGCGTAGGCAACTTTCCAGGAGCCGCCATGGTGGGCATGCTCCCCGCCACCCTTCTTCTTCTTAATGATAATCGGGGTGCCGTCAGCCATATGTTAAGCCGCCTTCTCCTTCACGGACTTCTCCATCTCGACGAAGCCAGGGCGAACGGCAGGCTCGATATTTCGGCGAGCAAATTCAACGCAGGTAATCGGCGATTCGCCGCGAGCAAAACTGAAGAGCGCAAACCGGATGCAGTTCATGTATGAACCTTCCGAATTCATGCGAGTCTCGAGCGCCTTACTTAGCGGCGCGAAGATGCCATAGGCAAGAAGAATTCCAAGGAACGTTCCGACAAGCGCAGCAGCAACCGAGTGGCCGATTTCGGCGGCTTCGCCACCGATTTTGCCCATCGTGATGATAACGCCAAGCACCGCCGCAACGATTCCAAAGCCCGGCATCGCATCGCCCACCGTCTGAATGGCGCTCGCGGGGACGTGAGCTTCCTTATGAGCGACCTCGAGGTCGATCTCCATCATCTCAGCGAGATCGTGGGGGCCGACCGCGCCCGTGAGGATCACCTTAAGCGTGTCGCACATGAAATTGACGGCGTGGTGGTTGTTCAAGAACGAGGGGTATTTGCTGATGATGTCGCTCTTCTCAGGTTCCTCGATATGCTTTTCAAGGCCGAGCAAGCCCTCTTTTCGGGCGACGTTGAAGAGTTGGTACATCATCTTGAGCAAGTCAAGATAAGCCTGCTTGGTGTAAGGATCGGGCTTGAGCAGCCCCATGACGGCTTGAATCGTGCCGGTTACGGCAGACATGCCGTTTGCAGCGAGAAATGAGCCAAAGCCCGCGCCAAGAAGAATGATGATCTCATTGATTTGGATGAGCACGGCAATGTTGCCACCGTGCATCATGTAGCCCAACATGGTTGCACCGATCACAACCACTACACCGATGATCGTAAACATTCTTTCTTTCGCTTTCCTAAATCAGCCGCTCTAAATCTAATAGCCCGCAAGATTGCAGACAAGAAGGTGCGCTTAGGAAAAGTATTGGCAGCTTGCCCATTTCTGCCTAGAGTCCTTATCAGGAACTTTCATCTTTTCTTGCCAGGTATGTTCTAGTTTATGAAGCCCACCCTCCTGGCAATAATCCTGCTGATCCAGGCTCTGTGCTTTGGTCGTCAAGATGCTCCTGCGCCGCAAGCGGCCTCCGTCGGCCCCAAGCTCGAAGGCGTATGGCGGCTCGTACTAATCGAAGACAACGGCGTGAAGCAAGCAAACAACCCGTTCGGGTTGCTTATCCTCACTGAATCTGGCCACATTTCCCTTCAAATCTCAAGAAAGGATTTTCGGCAGAAATTCGATTCGGACGATATCAAATCCGCCAAAGCGGCCGAGCGTGCCCGAGCCTTTGAGACGTTCGGCTCCTACTTTGGGCGCTATACGGTCGACAAGGATAAAGGCATGCTAAAGATCACGGTCGACGCCAGCCTCTTTCCCAACGAGACCGGCACAACAAACTTTCGCTACTTCGAAGTGAGCGAAGACACCCTGGTTCTCAAGCCGGTCGAGAAGGACGAGGACGGCAAGCTGCTTCCGCGATCAGAAAGCAAACGACGACTGGTCTGGAAGCGCCTGAAGCCGGGCGACGACATCCGGCCCTGATTACTTCAGCGTCATCAGGAATTTACGCATTGCCGATTTCACGTCGGCAAAGCGATCAATGAACGGGTAGTGGCTTGCGCCCTCCATCATCACCGTCGTTGTACGCTTAGCCTTCTTGAACTGCTTGATGCCTTCCATTTCCCAGTCTCGCCAAGGCTGAAGCTCCTCCATGACGGTCTTTCGCGCTTCGCGCGGGGTTTCTTTAGGCGGCCCAAGCAGAGCAAATATCCCAAGCGCAGGAACCTGCAACTCGCTGTAATCCGAGTTAGAGGCAAGCTGAGCGCGGATCAAAGCATCGCCCGTTTCCCGGTCCATCCGCTCCTTCACCGGACGATAGGCCTCGTCATCCTCTTTCTGGTTGGTGTTCGGATTGAGTTCAATGCACTTATCGCGGATGTTCTGGAGCGCGCTCTCACCAAACCCCTTTGGAAACGCCTGCATGCAGTAATCGAAGTAGGTGCCGAAGTTCACGAGGAACTTCTTTGGCGTAGGCTGATACCCGTCGCGAAGATGGGTTGAATAAGGCGGATTCGCTCGATGATAGGCCGCGTCAAGATAGATCAGCCCCTTCACTCTGTCTGGATTGACCTTTGCAAAATAAGTGATCTCATCGCCCGCCATACCGTGGCCAACGAGTACGGCATCCTTAAGCTGGTAGGCGTTCATTACGCCTTCGATATCGTTCGCGAACAGCGATACCGTGTAGTCTTCCGCTCGGGAAGACTTTGCCTGCCCCCGACGCGTAATGCCGATGCAATGGAATTGGTTTCGAAGGTCCGCCGCAAGCTCCCCGAAAATGGAGCAGCTATCCGTAAAGTCCGTTAGGAAGATCAGAACGGTTCCAGAGCCACCCCAGTCAATCGTGTGCAATCGAAGACCGTTCAGGTCGATGTAGCGCTCCTGCCCAGCCATCGGGCTTGGTTGCTGCGCAGTCAAAACTGCGCTCAGGAGCAATGCGGTAATCATTAACTGTTCTCCATTTGGCTCGCGTCCAGTACGTCCGGGTGCTTTCGAATTCGCGTCATCCCTTCCTCAGTGATCTTGCGATCCACCGCAATCTGTGCGATTGCCGCCCGCGCCCCACTAAGAATGATCTTCTCGATCTCCTGAACGTTCACTCCGTCTGCTGTTAATGCTTCAAAAGTATGGTTCAGCACCCCGTCTTTGTCGTAATGACGAACGACGAGCACGTGCGTTGCAGCCGGACCCTTCGTCACGTTCACAACGTTCGGCACATCGCCTGAGTTCTTGAACTCGCGCACGATTCGCACAGTCTCAGCCGCAATGGCCTCTTGCGCCTGCTCGGTGCTCGCGCCAATGTGGTGAGTCGTGTACACGCGAGGGTTCGTACGAAGGCTGCCTTCGTACACGCCTTCCCCGGTTGCCGGTTCGCCTTCGAAAACATCGAGGCCGCAGAAAATGTTCTTTTCTTTGGTGGCGGCTTCCATCGCCGCCTGATCAACAACCTCCGCGCGGCTGGTGTTGATGAAGATCGAGCCCGGCCTCATCGCCTCAAAGAATGCCTTGCCCAGCATCCCCTTGGTTTTCGGTGTCAGGGCCACATGCACAGAGATGACATCGCAGCGCGAGGCAAGATCCTCGACGGTATTCGCCATTGAGATGCCGAGGTGAGCGGCAACTTCGGGGGTCATCCATCGGCTGTAGGCAACTACCTTCATCCCGAAGGCTCTTGCTCGAATCATCATTTCTTGGCCGATTGCGCCCATGCCAACGAGGCCGAGAGTCGAGCCATAGATGCCGCGAGCCTTGGAGAACTCCTTCTTGTTCCACTTGCCCTCGCGAAGCTGAATCACGTTATCGGGAATTCGGCGGTCGGCGCTAAGAATGAGGCCAAAAGCAAGTTCGGCCACCGCGATGCTGTTCTTGCCGGGGCAGTTTGCCACTCGTACGCCGAGCTGGCTTGCGGCTTCAACATCGATGGTGTTGTAGCCCGCGCCGGCACGGATGATAACTGCCAGCTTCGAACCTTCGATGACCTCACGCGGCACCTTGGTGCTGCGCACAATGAGAATCTCCGCCCCGCTTTCTTTTACGCGAGCTTGCAGCGTTTCGCCATTTAGATCCGGCTCGTTGAGCACCTCGCATCCAAGCGCCTTAAGACCCTCCAGGCCCACTTTCTCAAATTTGTCTGCAACAAGAACCTTCATCGGAGCCTGAGTTTACTCCTGTCGAAAGTGGCCCCTCTCGAGGCCCCACGGTTTGGGTACGATTGATCTTCGCGCCGGGGTGGCGGAACGGTAGACGCGGTGGTCTCAAACACCACTGGGGGCAACTTCGTGTGGGTTCGAATCCCACCCCCGGCACCACTTCCTAATGAGCCGCAGAAGGCAGTTCCATATCGCTGGAGTGCCCTGGGAAGTGCTTGGCTTCGGGATCAAGATGCGTTTTAGCGAAGCAGACGGCAGTGGCGGCTTCGCCAACTCCGGTTGCAATCAGTTTCAGCTTGCCCGGAAAACTGCATACGTCCCCCACCGCGAATACTGCGGGCAGGTTCGTTTCAAACCGCTCGTTCACCTTAATCTGATTCTTCTCAATCTCCAGACCCCAGTCTTTGAGCGGCCCTAGGCTCGCCCTGAACCCAATGTTCACGATCAAGGCGTCTAGATCCACTTTCAACAACTCTTTCGTTTGCGAGTTCTCAAGGGTCACAGCTTCGAGTCGCTCGTCGCCGTGAAGTTCGGTCACAGTTGACCAAAGATGGGTATCCATGTCCAGCGCCATCGCCTGCTTTACGGAATCTTCGTGGGCGCGAAACTGGTCTCGGCGGTGAATCAAGGCAATCCGATCGACAATCGGGTGAAGGTTCAAGCACCAATCGAGCGCGCTATCGCCGCCTCCTACGATCCCAATTCGCTTCCCTTTGAACTCATCCTTTGACCGAACCCCGTAGTGGAGGCCCTTGCCCTCGAACTCTTCTTCCCGCTGAACGCCGATTTTCGTTGGCGAGAATGCTCCCGCCCCTGCGGCGATGATGACGGTCCGCGTTGGCATCCGCTCGCCTCGGGCATTCTCAATCACATACCCTTCGCCAGCCTTCTCAAGCGCAACCGCTTGGGAGCCCAAAACGGCTTCGGCGCCAAATTGCATCCCTTGTTCGATAAAAGACTGTGCCAAATCCCGGGCTAAAACCTTTGGGAAACCGGGCATATCGTAGATGTATTTCTCGGGATACAGCGCTGTGAGTTGCCCGCCGAGTTCTGGAAGGCTGTCGATAATCCGAACCGACATGCCTCTTAAACCGGCATAAAAAGAAGCGAAGAGCCCAACCGGGCCCCCGCCGATAATGGTGATGTCGACTTCGGACATTGGTTATTCCTACGTGTACCCGGAAATCACTTACGAAGCTTTTTTCGCGGAATTGCCGCGAAGGCGTGTGAGTCGGCCAACAGAGTGCCGATAAAACTATTTGGATTTAGGAGAAAAGGATGCCCCAGTTTGCTTATGTAGCCGTGGATGCAAAAGGTCGCCGAGTTAAGGCGATCATGGAAGCCGAATCCGAACAGGGCGTACTCGCCAAGCTTCGGGATCAGTCGCTTACCTGCACCGAAATCCGCCCCATCGCTAAATCCAGAGGCATTGGCCCCGCAAAACTGAAGCCGAAAAGCGTTATCGTCTTTTCGCGAACGTTTGCCACGATGATCGATGCCGGTATCCCGATTCTCCGCTGCCTAGAAATCCTTGGCGGCCAAACTCGCGATCCTTTGATGCGCGAGACAATTCTCCAGATCACCGCCGATGTAAAGGGCGGTATGACTCTGAACGAATCTCTTCAAAAGCACCCACGCGTGTTTAGCAAGCTTTACGTAAACATGATCCGCGCGGCTGAAGTCGGCGGCATCCTTGATCAGATTCTTGAGCGGCTTAGCGGCTTCCTTGAGTACGAAGCCGAAATTCGCGGCAAGATCAAGGCGGCGATGATGTACCCGGTCCTGGTCCTCATCTTTAGCCAGGTCATGCTGTTTGCGCTCTTCTCATTTGTCTTGCCGAAGTTCAAAGACATCTTCTCTGGCATGAACGTGGAACTACCGCCGGTTACCAAGGCGCTGTTCGTCATGGGCGACTTCATGGGCGCCTATTGGTGGCTCGTACTGCTGATGATGGGCGGAGCGTTTGTGGCGTTCAAGGCCTGGGCTAAGACACCGGCGGGACGATATCAAGTCGATTTTATGAAACTGCGCATTCCAATCGTCGGTGAGCTCGCGCTCAAGATGAGCGTCGCTCGATTCAGCCGAACGTTTGGAACGCTGATTAGCGCGGGTGTACCGATGATCCGAAGTCTCGAGATTGTTGGCGAAACCCTTGGCAACGCGGTGCTTACGGAGGCTATCGATAAGACTCGCATAAGCATTCGCGAGGGCCAAAAGCTTTCCCTGCCGCTAGAACAAAGCGGCCTGTTCCCCACCATGGTCACGTCCATGATCGACATCGGAGAGGAATCCGGTCGATTGCCGGAGATGCTGGTCAAGGTGGGAGACTTCTACGACGGAGAGGTTGAGACGACTGTAAAGGGTCTTACCTCGATGATCGAACCCATGCTCATCATCTTTATGGGTTGCGTCGTTGGCTTTATCGCCATTTCTATCATGACGCCGATCTTTAAGCTGGTGACGAGCGTGAAATAAGCTGATAATTCTGAGGGTCCGCGAGGATAGCGGCCCTCCAAACGCATCGTAAACAAACAGTTCGTCTGAGTCAGGATGACGATGACGACTGGGCTTCGCAAGGATCGCGAAGCTGGCTGGAATCATGGAGTGATATGTCGGATAACGTTAATTGGCATGAGGATGGCGAAGCATTGGTGCTTCGTTACTTGCAGGACCCGCGCTCGGACCTGAAGGATATGATCATGGTCCACTATGCTGGACTGGTCGAGCGAACCGCCCGCAAGTTTAGCGGCATGGAGGCCATAGAAGACCTGCTTCAAGTAGGTTTTATTGGCTTGCTCAACGCCCTTACAAAGTACGACGCGGAAGCGGGCGTGCGCTTCAATACCTATGCCACCTACCTTGTTTCCGGCGAGATCAAGCACTACCTGCGTGATCGCTCCCTCACTATCCGCCACCCTGCCTGGTTGCAGGAGCTTCGCCACAAGGTAAACCGCACCGCCGGTCTGCTTCAGCAGACTTTAGGGCGAACGGCGTCTGCGCGTGAAATTGCCGACAAGCTGGGGGTAAGCGAGGCCTCCGTGAACGAGGTCTATCAGACTCAAGACATGCTCAAGTTGGCAAGTCTTGACCAGGGGCTATCGCCGGATGAGGATGGCGATGAGCACGATAAGCTGGACGCCTCCACAATGTGCGCGGAGCAGCTAAGCGTAGAAGATCGCCTGCTTCTTGAGCACGCGATGGCGCAGCTGCGAAGCTTGGAGCGAGAGGTTCTCACTCTCTTCCACTTCAGGGCGATGAACCAGACCGAGATCGCGAACGAGTTGGGACTAAGCTGCAACTACGTTTCCCACATCTTGCGGCAATCGCTTGCCAAGCTACGTAAGATTCTCACCAGCGAGGAAGAGAACGATCGCAAGCTGCGCGCGGTTGAGACGAATTACGATTTGATTGACCCACTGACCGGTGCCTACACCGAGCAGTACTTCCACGCTCGGCTCACGGAAGAGCTGCATCGAGCGATGAGCGGACAAGGGGCCGTCTCGGTTGTGATGGTGCACTTCTCAGGGCTAGAACACCTCCAGCGGTTCTATGGCGAAGCGAGCGTGCGAGATTTCCTTTCCGACGCGGCGGACTTCCTGAAGTCCAATGTGCGTCGGCTCGACATCCTGGCCCGATGCGGAGACAGCTCGTTCGGTGTGCTCCTGCCAGGAGCAAGCGTCAGCGCTCAGAACGCGCACAAGCGCTTGATGGGCAGGATTGAAGAATGGATGAACGACCGCGTGCAGGCTAGCGGATGCATCGAGATGTCAGTCCAGCAGGCTACCGCGCCGAAGGATGGCAAGACGGTAAATGAGCTCATGGCCGTTTTGAATCCGCCGGTTGACGGCGAGGCGCCGCAACGTCGCGCCGCTTAGGGATGCCATTGCGCAAGAGCGCGCCATCGGCTTGACTCGTAGAGGCTTGCCGAACTCGGCGCGCCCTGCCAAGCGAGGATGCCGAAAGGCGTCCGCGTGATCTTCGTATCCGCGTCAAGACGCATTTGCGCCCCGCTGACTCCGTTTGCCAGCACTCGCCCGCTTGCACTATCGATAAGGAACACGCTTGGTGCGAGGCCGTCGATCGCCTCCAACTTGCCGGGCGACTCCACGAGCCGAGTCCTCACACCGGAAGTTAGGTTCAACCCACCGCCAACGAGGGTGCCATAGCCGCTCTTCTCCACGTAGCAGGCGTGGGTAGGCGCCGTTCCCGGCGCGAACTGAACGAGTTCCTTGCCTACCTTTTTGAATCCAAATTTCTTCTCGGCGGGGTCGTACGATGCGATGCCCCAGCCATCGGCAGTTTGAGTGCAGGTCGTAAGGCTTTCGCCGTTTGCCGCAAGCTGATTGCCGATGAACTTATCGGAGGTGGTAAGGCCCTCGAACTTGCCGACAAGGCTCCAAGTCGGCTTCTTCTCAGTGAGATCGACACGCACAAGGGCTTCGAGCCAAGGCTTGTGGTCTTTGCCGTCCCACCGCACTAGGAAATACGCGGCGTTGCCAACCCGCAACGAGCCGCTGATGGCGGAGGCATCCTTGGTTCGGGAACCATCCTTGAAGCGCGACAGATTCTTCCTGATCTCCTCACGCGGCGTCAGCTTTGGCGAAACCGCCAGCTCTCCAAGATGGCTAGAACGCACCAGCGAGCCAACTCGCACCGTGAGGCCGCGAGCATCCCACACCGCCCAATTCTGATCCCGCCGGTAGGCCACGTGGGGATTCGCGTCTGGCTTTCCTCCCGCGGGCACGGTGGCTTTCGCCCCCTTTCGCACCACCGTGAACGCATCCTTTTCAAAAGTGATTTGCGTATCCGGGGATTGCGGGGCGGCGTACAGGGCAAGAATCGGTAGCAGTTGGATCATCGTTTCTGATATTGTGACGAGACGTGTACTGTAAAGACTGCCACCGTTTTGATAAGGAATCAAACCGTTGCATGGATGGCAAGGTAAATCCTGATCGCTGGGATCAGGCGGTGCAGGTCGCGCAGATATTCGGAGTGCGGGCGGTTTGCCCGTTTAACGACTTCCGAGAGCGGCTGGTTGCCTCACGAACGCCAAGCCACAGATTGAGCCGCCAAGATTAGTTCTTTGGTACAATCTCTTTGTGGCGATATTGGCCGATGATCTGCGCGTAATTCATACCGCTCTTTACCTTCCGGGTGGGCCAAGAACTATTTCGCCCGTTCGCCGTGCCTGGCCCTCAGTATTGGAGTGCGTGCGTATTGAGGGCGCCGGCATTTCAGAAGCTTCCCCAATCCTTCATCGGCGCGGTTTCGCACTCGAGGCGCTCCTGCTCGAAGATCAACAGCTCCTTGATTGGGCCGCTGAACAAGTTGAAGAAGGGCGATGCCTTCTCGCCTGCGATCCTCACTTCCCCGCCGGATGGCGAGCCCTTGGCGGGCGCTGTGCGCCCGCTTTCTGGCTGCGCGGTGAGATGCCCTCCACGAAGGAATGCCTCGCGCTGGTAGGAAGGCGCAACCCCAGCCGCCAGGCAGTTAAGTGGGCGCGGCAAATTGCCGAAGTAGCCGATGAAAACGGGATAACCGGTGCATCCGGTGGCGCGATGGGCTGCGATCGCCTCGCTCAGCAGGCATTCACCGCCGCCGGCGCCCCATTCTTCGAAGTGCTGGCAAGCGGAATTCAGTTTGCGCGGTCAGAAGTAGCTCTCTCCGCCCGTCCGCCAGACGAGCCCTTCAGTCCGATGGCGGCCCACGAGCGCAACCTCCTGCTGTATGCCCTCGGCCCCACCGTCATCCTCGAAGCAAACTACATGCAGGGAGGCACCTGGGCGGGCGCAACCCAAGCCCTGAGGGCTCGCCTCGGCCCCATCGGCATAATGCCTGCCCCGAAAGATAGCGATGGCGCTCAGGCCCACCGGGCGTTGGTGAACTTGGGTGTGAATTCGCTAGAAAGCGCACATGAAGTCTGCGCGATGAAGGAGCGCGCGCCGCTTCAGCCCCGCTTCGCCCTGTGAGGCTTTGTAAAGCGCCGCCGCTTCCCGGTAACCTTCGCGGAATGCAGTATAGGCGTGTGGGCCGCTCCGGCCTCAAGGTATCCGAGATTTCGTTAGGCAATTGGCTGACCCAGGGTCGATCCGTCGATGACGCCACCACTCAGCAGATCGTTAAACGCGCCTTCGACCTCGGCGTCAATTTCTTCGATACCGCCGACATCTACACTCGCGGCGCGGCCGAGACCGCGCTCGGAAAAGCGATCAAAGACATCCGCCGCCGCGATCTCGTGATCGCCACCAAGTGCTTCTGGCCGATGACCGATAACGCCAATGATCGCGGCCTCAGCCGAAAGCATATCATTGAATCCGTCCATGGTTCCCTTCAGCGCCTCGGCACCGATTACGTGGACATCATGCAATTTCACCGCTTTGACCCCGAAACTCCCGTCGATGAATCTATTCGCGCAGTTGAAGACCTCATCCGCCAAGGCAAAGTTCTGTATTGGGGCGTTAGCGAATGGGAAGCTGACCAAATTGCGGAAGCGCATCACATCGCCCGAGAAACCCATTGCCTCGCGCCAATATGTGATCAGCCACTTTACAACATGCTCGACCGAAAGGTTGAGGATCGCATTCTCCCCACCTGCGAGCGGCTTGGGATGGGCCTTGTGGTTTTCTCGCCACTTGCTCAAGGAGTCCTCACCGGTAAGTATCTGCCTGGCCACGCCGCCCCCGAAGGGAGCCGAGGCGCCGATGAAGCGGTGAGCGCCTTCATGAAACGCTACTTGGAGCCCGAAAAGTTGGAGCGCGTTCAGAAGCTGAAAGCGTACGCGGAAGGCAAAGGCACGGATCTGGCCTCCTTCTCGCTTGCCTGGATTCTGCGCCAGCCGGGCGTTGCCAGCGTAATCGTCGGCGCGACCAAGGTTAGCCAACTTGAAAACAATGTGAAGGCGTCTGAACTCTCGTTCCCCGCCGAGGTGTGGAACGAAGCGGAGGAGATTCTCTATGGCCCAAGTAGCTGAGACTAGTTTTGAAAAGCAGCGAGGCGTAAGCTCAGTCGAGGTGCGCTCCGGCTACAGCCAGCTCCATCTTGAAGAGTTGGCGACGCCGATCCTCTCTTCCAGGCTTGAGGTCCTGCGCCGAATGAATGCCGCAGGTATCTCGTTGGACTTCATGAAGATGGCCCCCGACGGCATCAGCTTCCTCGTCGCCGATGGCCAGGCCGCCCAAGCCCAGCAGGCGCTTGAGGGGGTGCAGGGCAAACTCACCATCCACCACCAGTGCAGCATCGTGGTGGTCTACGCGGTGAACATCCGCGACGAAGAAGGGATGATCGCGCGCATCGCCCAAGAGGCCATCCGAAGCGATGTCGACGTAGACCAAATCGGCGATATGCACGACCGAGTTCTGCTGGTTGTGCCCACTGAGAGCGCTCAACGTCTAGCCGATGGCTTCCGCAAGGCGTTTCTGGAGGGAGCTTATGCGAATTAAGGTGATGAAGTTTGGGGGCACCAGCGTCGCCGACGCCCCGTCCCGGCTTGCCGCCGCGATGAAGATCGTCTCTGCAAAGGAGCAGGGCTTCAGCCCGGTGGTAGTGGTTAGCGCGATCGGCCGTAAAGGCTCGCCTTACGCCACAGACACACTTCTTGATCTGCTCCGCCAAGTTGATCCGAATGTGGAGCCGGATGCGCGAGAAGTGGACCTCATGGTTGGCTGCGGCGAAATCATGGCCGCGTCGATACTCGCTCACACGCTCAAGACTATGGGCCATGCCGCGCTCTCGTTCCGAGGCGGCCAGGCGGGTATCCGCACCGATGGCGTTTACGGGAACGCGCGCATCACGCGAATCCACCCCGTTAGCATCGAGCGAGCGGTGTCCGAAGGAAAAATCCCGGTTATTTGCGGCTTTCAGGGCGTTTGGGTTCCTGGCGACGGCGGTCCAGGCGGCGAGCTGACCACTCTCGGGCGAGGCGGCAGCGATACCACCGCGTCCGCAATCGGCGCCGCGCTCAACGCGGCGGCGGTAGAAATCTTCACCGACGTCGATGGCGTTAAAAGCGCCGACCCAAATTTCGTCGAGAAACCGCCAACCTTGCGCAAAGTGACCTACGACGAGGTTGCCGAGCTTGCTCACCTTGGCGCTAAGGTTGTCCATCCACGGGCGGCGGAAATCGCGATGAATTATAAGATTCCGCTTTGGGTGAAGAACACGTTCAGCGACGACCCCGGCACGGAAATAGTGGAGCGCGAAGCGTATCCCGGCTCTCGGGTTACCGGCGTCAGCCACACCGGCAAGCTCACCCATTTGGCGTTCGATCTCGGCAACTGCAAAGACCGCGACAGCACCAGCATCAAGCTGAAACTGTACGACCTGCTGGCCCAAAACGGCATCAACCTTTACATGGTGGGCTTGAACCCATCGGGCACGGGTTTTGCCGTCGCGAAGGATCAATACGCGCTGGTGGAAAAGTTGCTGGATGGACTCGTTCTCCCGGTGGATGGCCGCTTCTATCTGTTCCAGATCGGACGGCTGGCCTCTCACGAGGTGATGACCCAGCAGAAGCTGCTCGCACCCGTTGGCAATGTGGAAACGATTGTGGCGGAGTTGACGGAGGGCTGCACGATGGTCTCCGTCATCGGGCACGACTACATGGGCCAGCCGGGCGTGTTCCTGAAGCTGCTCACCGCGCTCAGCGAAGAGCAAATTCCGGTTTACCAAACCAGCGATAGCGACTTCTCCATCAGCTGCCTTATTCCCGAGGCGGAAATGCGGCGCGCGCTACGCAAGCTTCACGACGTATTTGGTCTGAGCGTAACCGCATGAAGCAGCCCCTCATCATGGGGGTGATCAACGTCACTCCCGATAGTTTCAGCGATGGCGGGCGCTTTACCACGGCCGAAGACGCGGTGCGCGAAGGTCTGCAAATGCTGAACGATGGGGCGGACATCCTCGATGTCGGCGGAGAATCCACCCGTCCCAATGCCGCGCCCGTCTCGGAAGAAGAAGAACTCGCCCGGGTGCTTGAGGTCGTCCGCAAGCTTGCAAAACATGGCGCGACCGTCTCAATCGACACCTACAAGCCGGAGGTAGCGCAGCGGTGCATCGAGGCGGGCGCAAGTATTGTTAACGATGTCACCGGCCTGCGCAACCCCGTGATGCGGCGGGTCATTGCCTCCGCCGACGTGAAGGTTTGCATTATGCACATGCTGGGTAGCCCGCAGACGATGCAATCCGAGCCGACCTACGCCAACGTGCTTGCGGAGGTGCGGGATTACCTTGCCGCTCACGCCGCGCTCGCTATCAACGCGGGAATCAAGAAGGAAAACATCTGGATCGATCCCGGCATCGGGTTCGGCAAAACCACCGAGCACAACCTAAGTCTGCTAAAAGGGCTCCCAGAACTGGTTGAGGTGGGCTATCCGGTCTTGATCGGCGTCAGCAGAAAGTCGTTTTTGGGCCGCATCATTGGCTCCGAAAGCTTGGCGGCGCCATTGCACGAACGCGAAGCCGCTACCATCGCTGCGCAGGCATACGCCCAGTTGAAGGGCGCCTCCATCATTAGAACGCATCGGGTTAAGGAAGCTGTCCAAGCGGCGAAGCTCATCGCTCGGCTAAGCGACTAGACGCGCGCGGTTTTCCAGGTTCCTTTGATAAAGGCGACCGCGGCAATCGGACCCTGTACAAACTGCCCGATCGCAAGCCCAATGTAAGCGCCAAGCGCGCCGTATCCAAACGTGATTGCCAGCAGGTACGCAGCTGGCACCCGGAAGACCCACATACAAACGAAGGTGATCCAGAAGGGGATCTTCGTTTCGCCCGCTCCCTGCATCGCGCCCATGAACACCATGTAGTAGGCGAACATCACCTCAGTGGTGCAGAGAGCACGCAGCAGAATGACCACATGCGAGATCACTTCCGGCTTACCCGGCAGCATGATTGGGGCCACGTAGGGCGCAAGCGCAAACATCACTACCGAGAAGCTAAGCGCGACCGCGCCACCCCAGTGAGCGGCATTCCAGGCCAGCCGCTCCGCACGATCCGGTCGCTTCATTCCAAGGCTCTGCCCAACCAGCGCGGCGGCCGCCATTTGCAAGCCGAAGGCAGGCATGAACATGATGGACTCGATCGCAAACGCGAAACCCATGCCCGCAATGGCAGCGGATGCCCCGGGTACTGCCCGAAGAATCAAGGTGAAGGTGGTCAAAGCGATGACCCTCATCAAGCCCATCATCGCGGCGGGCGCGGCAATACGGATGATTCGGAAAAGCCATTCTCGCGAAGGGAGCCGGATGTTGCTGAGTTTGCCGAGCGGGGTCAGCTTGGCATAGTAAATGTAGCCAATCGCCGAAAGCGTAGCGGAAATGCTCAGCGCCGCCGATGCGCCGGCAAGCCCCCAGCCTGCTCCTCGGAAATGAATCCCAAACAGCACATGGTCATTAAAGATCAGAAGGTAGTTCAACGTTATGTGGAGCAATATCTGGATCCCAGATATCCACATCGGGCTCTTCGTATCGCCCACGCCGCGCATCGCACCTGCCAGTGCTTGGACAATGAATATCCCCGGCAAGCCAAGACTGAAATTGAACAGAAAGCCTTCGCTAAGATTGATCGCCTGGGCATCTCCAGACGGTACTAACATTCGGCTGGCAAAGGGCGCAACCGCAATGATAAAGAGACCGCAAACTGCGCCACCCACCAGCGAGGTACCCACAACCTGTCTTCCCGCCTGCCTCACTTCCCGCATGTCGCCCGCGCCAAATGCGCGCGCGATGATTGCGGTTGCGGCAGTGGCGAGCGCCATCGCAAGCGTAATCACGAAGAACATCACATTCATCGCCGCGCTCTGCGCGGTGGCGGCCGCAGTCTCTAGATGGCCAATGAAAAATCGGTCAAGAAGGCCGTTGATGACCTGGAGAGAGTTTAGGGCGACAGCGGGCCAGGCCAGCGCCCACACGATTGCGGAAGCATTTTCATAGATTTCAGGGCCATGTTGGTCTTCACCTTCCCTTTCCGCAACTAGCGACACTTGCCCACCATCCAATTATCTACGCTCAATGCGCCTTGCCTGCTTCAAACCGGGACTATCCTTTTTAGAATGAAGAGAGAACCCTAACTGTATACAACAGTTCGACAGCGAACCCACTATGCGCCGCGTTCTAGCTCGGCAGCAATGGAAGTATCGGCAAATTTCCGCAAGATTTGTTCGTAGTCCTCATATCGCGAGCAAGCAGTGAGGCTAGCCCGCAACGCGCCAGCGCCGTAAACCGACTTGATGTACATGGGAATCTGCCCGCGCAACGCGCGGCAGGCGCGTACCTCGGCCTGAGCGCCGTCGTCGGAGGTCTCCTCCTCGAATTGGATCATCATCCGTAAGTGTTCCAACGCTACGTCGATGCGCTCTGCCAGTGTTGGCTCGGCGGGAATTGGCTGCCCAAGAAGCCCCGCCCGTATTCGGGCAAGCGCCCACGGATTGCTGATCGCCGCCCGCCCGACCATAACACCATCGCAGCCGGTCTGCTCCATCATTCTTCGCGCGTCACCGGGCGCTTTCACGTCGCCATTTCCCACGAGCGGGATCGTGACTGCTTTTCGCAGCGCCTCGATCAACTTCCAATCGGCTTCGCCGTCGAAGCCCTGCTTCGCAAAACGGGCGTGAAGCGTCAGCATCTTCGCGCCCGCACCCTCGAATCGTTTGGCAAGGTCTGGGGCGGCGAACAGTGAGTAATCCCAGCCTGCTCGCACTTTCACAGTGACGGGAATCTTTACCGCCTTCACCACCGCGCTGACGATCTTCTCCGCCATTTCGGGGTCTTTCAGCAGCGCGGCGCCAGAGCCGGTTCGGCAGACCTTCGGCACCCAGCACCCCATGTTAATGTCGATGAGATCGGGTCCCATCGCCTCCGCAACGCGGGCGGTTTCCGCCATCACGTCGGGGTCACCGCCGAAAATCTGAATTCCAATCGGGCGCTCTTCGTCGCTCACCCGCATCTTCGCCTTCGTCTTCTCCGCGCCGTAATGAATCGCCATCGCGCTTACGAATTCGGTGAAGACCATGCCTGGCTGCCCGATCTTCTTCGCGATCAGCCGAAACGCCAGGTTCGTCACGTCCTCCATCGGCGCGAGTAGAAGTGGCGGATCGACGGTGATGTCACCGACCTTAAACACGCCCGGCCATCCTCAGCCGCGCGTCTACAACCTCAAGGGCTCCAGCCAGCACATCTTCTGCGCTACGCATGGCATCCAGAACGGCAAACCGGCCCGGCTCAAGCTTGGCTTCGGCAAGAAAACCGTTGCGCACCGCAATATGAAAGTCGGCAGAAGCGGAATCCAAGCGGTTCTTCTCTGGCACCCGACTAATGCCGACTTCCGGCGGCAAGTCCAGCAGCAGCGTGAGATCAGGCACGAGGCCGGTCGTGGCAAACGTATTCAGCTCTCGCAGAAGGTCAAGATGCAGCCCACGCGCATACCCCTGGTACACGACCGTCGAATCCGCGTAGCGATCGCAAATCACAATCTTTCCCGCCTCCAAGGCGGGCTTCACGAAACTCTCTACATGCTCGGCTCTGTCGGCCAAGAAAAGAAATAGCTCGGCCTTCTGGGACATGTCGCCGCCATGGAGAAGGATGCTGCGAATGGACGCGCCGAATTCGCCCTCTCCCGGTTCCCGGGTTAGGACAACGGAAAACCCTCGCGCCTGCAGCGCGGCGCACAGGCCCTTGGCAAGCGTGCTCTTTCCCGAGCCGTCCGGTCCCTCCAGAGTTATGAACATTCAGCGATATTGTGACCGACGCCAAATGACGAAGGCCTGCCCAAATTGGGCAGGCCTTCTTGATTCGCAAGCGCGTCGACTTCTCGACGACTGTTTTGCTTTCTCTGCGCGCAGGCTCTCATGGAGTCTGCTATTCACCTTTCTCTCTCAAAGCAATCGGCCTTCCTGGCCGAAGCAATCGCGCGGAAATCCCGCGTGAAATCTTATTCGCCGCCCGCAAGGGTGGCTCCAACCTCAGTATTTCCGCGTGCATCAGCGTGGCCAGCCTGGTAACAATCCCGGATTTCCGGGTCTCCGGCCCTCAATTTGAGCTTGGAGCTCATTTCTCGCAAGCATAAGCCTATCCTTAACCCCACCTTAACCCGAGGGCCCCACAATTGTTAAGGTCGATCGTAGAAGGCAGTAAACTCTATGCGCCGTAAGCCACAGACCCTGGCTCGGCGCGGAGGAAACAGAACTATTGGGAAGCGCATATACACCCGGATTAACGGTTAGCGGCGATGTTGCCGTCAAGCGGACTCGCCGTCTGCCAATTAAGGGCGAGGTGCTTGTTGCAAAGGGTGCAAAAGTTACGCCTGACACGACCATCGCCCGTGCGATGTTGCCGGGCCCCCTTCAAACCATAAAGCTTAGCGAAAAGCTCGGCATGGAAGCGAAGGACGCCGTCCAGCTATTCCAGCTCAAGGTCGGCGATTCCATCGAGAAGGGCCAGAAGATCGCCGAGAGCAAGGGCTTCTTGGGCCTTGGCAAGCAAACGATTCTTTCCGATTACACCGGCGTTGTTGAAACCGTTTCCGAAGTCTCCGGCTCCGTGCTCATCCGGGAACCCTCCATCCCTGTCGACATCGACGCCTATATCGAAGGCGAAGTCGTGGACATCATGCCGGAAGAAGGCGCGATTGTTGAAGCGCGCGGCGCTATGGTTCAAGGCATTTTCGGAGTCGGCGGCGAGCGCCGCGGCACCATTCGGGTCGCCGTATCGAGCCCCAACGAGACACTCGATGCGGGCCACATCCAGGCTGATGATGCAGGCAAGATTCTCATTGGCGGTAACGGCATCACCTATGAAGCGATGACCAAAGCGGTCGAAGTCGGCGCGGCGGGCCTGGTTGCAGGCGGAATCAAGGACAGCGACCTCACCAAGTTCATCGGCTACGATATCGGCGTTGCGATCACCGGTCAGGAAGCAATCGGAATTACGATGCTCGTTACGGAAGGCTTTGGCTTCCTCACCATGGCCGAGCGAACATTCGAACTGTTTAAGACCCTGAGCGGAAAGCACGCTAGCATCAACGGCGCCACCCAGATCCGCGCAGGCGTCATCCGCCCCGAAGTCATTGTCCCCCTCGCTGAGGAGCATCGCGCCGCCCACGCCGCAGGCCAGGTGTTCGAGCTCACAATCGGTACTCCGATTCGCGTCATCCGCGAGCCGTACTTCGGACGCATCGGCGCGGTTACTGAGCTTCCGCCAACCCTCGTGGAGCTTGAATCCGGCACCGAGGTTCGAGTCCTTCGCGCCAAGCTAGAAAACCAAGAGGAGGTCACGGTTCCACGCGCAAACGTGGAAATTATCGCCACTTAGGCTTGGCGTGATCTCACGATCATAGGCTAAGCCCAACCGCAAGCTGTTACAAAGCCGCTGAGTTCTTAGCCTATGAAACTACTTATCATCGACGACGAATCCATCATCGCCGAAACCGTCGAAAACCGGATGCGGAAGGAAGGCTTCACGACCTTCACTGCCGACTCGGCGGAAGAAGGCATGCGGCTGTTTCGGCGGGTCAAGCCGGACCTCATCATTCTTGACATCATGCTTCCCCAGCGCTCCGGCTACGAGTTCTGCAGGGCGATTCGTCAGGATTCTTCGATTCCAATCATCTTCATTTCCGCAAAGTCGGATGAAACCGATCGTGTAAAAGGGCTTGAACTTGGCGCCGACGACTACGTTGTTAAGCCGTTCAACCTCTCGGAGCTTGCCGCCCGCGTTAAGGCGGTTCTTCGACGATCAACCGGCGAGCCGATGCGCGAGCCGATCGAGCGCGGCAATCTGAAGATCGACCCGCGCAGCCATGAAGTACACCTTGATGGCAAGCTGCTTGACCTCTCGCCGAAAGAATTCGCGCTTCTCTATTTCCTTGCCAAACATCAGGGGCAGGTCTTCTCGCGAGAAACCATCCTGGACCGTGTCTGGGGCCAGGATGCCTACGTGAGCGGACGCACCGTCGATGTTCACGTTCGATGGTTACGCTCGCGAATTGAACCCAATGCCCACACGCCAGAGCGAATCCTCACCGTCCGCGGAGTTGGCTACAAGTTCGTCAGCTAGAGCATCAATTTCAGAGTGATGATCTCGAACGGCTTGTAGTCGAACTGAACGGTTTTGCCGTCAGCTTCCAAGCCATCGATCAGGTTCTCCTCAAGATCGCAAAGGAATGCTCGGCTGAACGGGCGCGCGCAGGTGACCTCCGCCTGGCCGCGAGTGTTGTGGCACTCGTAAAGCCGCACAATGATGCCCTTGGCGTCTTCCGATAGCTTCACCGCTTCGACAACGATGTTGTCGTCGTTGCATTCCACCAGCGGGGGCAACGTTCCGTTTTCCCCGTTGCCAGGCTTTAGGGAGACAACCCGAACCGGGGCGTTTAGGGCATAAGCCGCCTTCACAACCTCAGCCTGAATCAAGTTGCCGAAGTGGGGATAAAGGCAGTAGGTGAAGCGATGCAACCCCATATCGCACTCAGGATCGGGCGCTTTCGGCGCCCTGAGAAGCGAGAGGCGAAGCACATTGCCGCGGGCATCGTGGCCATATTTGCCATCGTTCAGAAGAGCAACGCCCATATCGCCTTCGCTGATATCGGCCCACTTCTGAGCGCAGACCTCAAACTTGGCAAGATCCCAAGTCGTGTTGAAGTGGGTTGGCCGTTCCACATTGCCATACTGAATCTCATAAGTCGCTCGGCTGGCATTCACGTTGAGCGGGAAGGCCACCTTCAGCAGCTTGTCTTCCTCATGCCAGTCGATTTCGGTATCGAAGCGGATGCCCGGAGTTGGGCCGAGGGAGATCACCTGACGGATAGTGCTGTTGCCAAACCTTCGCACGACCTCGGCGGCGACGCGCACGGGGCCGCGTTCGATGATTTCGAAGCTCTCGGCTTTGATCAGGTCTGTCTTTTTCTCAAAAGCGAAGATGTCGATATCCCACGCCGACCAGAACAGCGGCTTATCCTCGAAAAGCTGGAATAAGTTTGCCAGTTTGCCCTGCTCGATGAATTCCGTGCGGTCTTCCAGGCTCTGGATGCTGACGATGTTGCCGTTGCTGTCGAATCGAACGGAGATCTCGTGGTTCTCAAGTCGGCGGGTGCTGCCGCTTGCTTTAAGCCGGTGGCGAACCGGCGCGGGCTCTCCGCTAAATTCGGCAAGGGTGACGGTTCCTAACGCGGGCTCGGGGGTTGCGAAGATGAGCTTTCGCTCACCAAACGTCTCGATAAGCTGCACCGGCTGGGCGTCGCCTTCGCACTCAATGGATAGCGGCGCCCAATCTTCTGTCCATGGAACCTCCGCCTGCGACGCCATTCGTGAGTTATGGAACAGCGCAATCGGGTTCTCCATCGCGCTTGAATCGAGTCCCTGCGCAATCCTTGTCAGGCAATTCTCAATAATCTTTTCGCCGGTCGCCCGAATTTGCGCGTAATCCTTTGCGCTATCTTCGTAAACCTCGTGCACCGAGGAGCCAGGGATGATGTCGTGAAACTGGTTCAGTAGGACAAGCTTCCAAGCCTGCTCCAGTTCGGCGGCGGGATACTGCTTGGGTAAATCTCGGCAGAACGAGCTAAGCCACTCGGCATCCCGCAGCAGAAACTCGCATTCCCGGTTCGCTTTCTTGTTCGCCGCTTGACTGGTGTAGGTGCCGCGGTGGAACTCCAAATAAAGCTCTCCCACCCAAACGGCCAAGTCTCTGCTCTTGGCGCGGGCCTCGCGGAAGAAATCGCTTGCTTTGCGGCCGGTCACCAAAATCGGATAGTTGGGCGCATTGCGGGCCCTGCGCAGGAACTCCAGATGCCGCTCGGTCGGACCGCCGCCCCCATCGCCCCAACCAAAAAGGTAGAGCGAATGATCGCTACGTGCGTGGTCCTGATGGTTCTTCACGCTGTGCAGGATTTCCTTCGGCTCGCAGTTGCCAATGTAGGTATCCGCAGGTGGAAAGTGCGACCACATGCGGGTGCCATCAATTCCCTGCCACCAGAACGTGTTGTGGGGAAAGCGGTTCGACTGGTTCCAGGAAATCTTCTGCGTTAGGAACGCGCGGATTCCAAATTTGGCAAGGATCTGTGGCAGCGCGGCGCTGTATCCGAACACATCGGGCAGCCACATGTCCTCGGTTTCGACACCCAGCTTCTCCCTGAAATACTTGCGGCCGTAGAGGAATTGCCGGACCAGCGATTCCCCACTCGGCAGATTGCAGTCGGCCTCCACCCACATGCTGCCGACCGGCTCCCATTGCCCCCGCTTAACCGCCGCTTTGATCTCAGCGAACAGTTTCGGATGCTGCTTTTCAATCCATTCGTATTGGCTCGCCTGGCTGTGGGCGAACACGTATTCTTCGTAGCGCTCCATCAGCCGAAGCTGGGAAGCCGCCGTGTGGGCCATCTTCTTTTCGGTCACCCGAATGGGCCACAGCCAAGCGGTGTCCAGGTGAGAGTGCCCCACCGCGAAAACCGTGTGCTTCAGGTCGCCATCCAGGCTGTTCAAAGCTTCTTTAATGATCTTCCGAGCGCGTTCGATAGACTCATCCGTCCCCTGGAAAACGTTGATCGCATCGTTCAGACCGCGAAGGATCGTCGCATGTCCGGGGTCTTTCGGATCGAGCTGATCCAGCAAGTTTGAGGCGAAATCGAAGTCGTACCAAAGCTGCTCCAGCCCCCGCCGAACCAGCACGATCTCCGCGCCATTCATGGTTTCGGTTAGGGCATCGCGAGGCGGCTCCTTGCCGTGAACCCTCGCCTGGGGGTTGCGCGAGATAACCTCCAGCACCATCGAAATCTTCGAAGCGGGGTTCCAGCGAACAAGTTCATGCTCGCCATCAATGCCCTGGTACGGCACGCCGTCCTTGTACCAAGTTCGCTCACCGCCAACCTCGGGCCGAATGGCGACATCTAGCCCCTTCCATTCAGCGGGAACCGAGCCGGTTACGCGGAACCAGAACGTCTCGTAGGCCGGACCGTAGCGAAACCCTTTCTCGACTGGTTTCCACGAGCCTTTCAGAGCCTCCTCGTACGTACAGGCTTTCCCATCCAACATCTCAACCGCCAGCGGTCGAGAGTCGGCAATTATCTGGTCGGCAAGTTCATATTTTTGAAAGGAGGCTATTCGCCGACGCGTGATATCGGGATGTTTGAGCATTGACCTTTGAGCAAAAGAAGGGCAGAGGTTACCCCTCGGTTTTCCCCGCTGATTTGCCAGGGCCACAAACCTGGTAATCGAAAAATCCGCATAATGAACCCATGTCATCCATGGATTTGCGTCGCCTTTGGGAACTTCATGAAATCGACTCCGCAATCCTAGACATCCGCCATAAGGCTGCCGCCCTCGATGGAGGCAAGGCCGCAATGGAAAAGCTGAAGAAGCTGGAAGCCGAACAGGAAGCCGCCAATAGCGAAGCAAAACGCATCAACGGCGAAATGCTGGACCTTGAATTGCAGCAGAAAACGCACGCCGAGAAGATCAAGAAGATCGATAAGGAGCTTTATAGCGGACAGGTGGTGAACGCCAAAGAGGTGATGAACCTCGAAAAGGAAATCGAAATCCTGAAGCGTAAGATTAGCGAACTGGAAGACCAGCAACTCGCGCTGATGGATCAGATTGGACCGGCTGAAGCCAAGGGTAAGAAGTTCGAGCCCGAAATCCAGCAAACCAAAGCGGAAGCTGCCGCCAAGCGAAAGATCGCGATGGAGCAGAAGGGCGTCCTCGAAGCCGAATTCGCGCGCTTAAACAAGCTGCGCCCGGAAGCCGCGAAGAAGGTGAACCCGCCGCTGCTTACCCGCTACGAGGCTATTCGTCAGAATCAGCATGGGATCGGCATGACGAAGGTGACCAAGAACTCACGATGCGGCGTTTGCGGCACTCTGCTTCCGGAGCGGCTGATTGAAGCCGCCCGCAAGGACCAGGCCGTCACCTGCGAGGAGTGCAAGCGCATCCTGTACTACTCAGAGGGTCTGCTGTGAAACTGGGTTGGATCGCTCCTTTGCTCGGGCTTGCCCTGGCAAGTTGCGCCAAGTTTCCGTCGGGAGGGTCGGGCGCTTCTGGCAAGCGGCTCACCTTCACGATGACGGTGAACCGGGAAATCAATCCGAACTACGTTTACATCTTCGCCTTGCGGCCAACCAACGATGTCAACCCGACCGATCAGGGCCCGATTCCCGTAATCGGTCCGCCTTGGGGGAACGGCTTTGTTGCGGGCAACTGCAGCTACTTTGTTCGCTGGGATCCCCTACAATCGCCGAAGTATCAGATTTACAAGTTCCAAGATGTGAACCTGACGCAGTATTTCTCGATCGGCTCGCCGGTCAACTACGTGGACGTCCAGCCCGGCGGCCGCACCCTGCAGTTCGATATCGACTTGAGCCAAATCGCGAACTCGATTCCCGATGCCCAGGCGTATCAGAGCCTACAGGTGAACCTGCTCACCATGGATCGCGTGCCCCAGGGCGGTAGCGGCGGCTCGAAGGTTTGGGATGCTCTCGGCGATTCCCAATCGGCCACCGAAATCAACACTTGGGTGACGATCCCGCTCAACGTCGCCAGCCTTTATAACAATCAGCGATTCAACAACCTCGAGCCAAGCGGCGACTGCCCCGATCCCGACCTCGACATCATCGACTGGTCGATCAACGTCAACCTCCAGTAGCGCCTATGCCGAAGGTTTCCGTCCTCCTGACTTGCTACAACCACATCCGCTTTCTGCCTGCGGCGCTGGATTCCATCGTTGCCCAGACTGAAAAGGACATTGAAATTATTGCCATTGACGACGGCTCGAAGGATGAGACTCGCGAGTGGCTCAGCGCGTGCAAAACGCCCATGCGGCGAATATTAAACGAGAAGAACCTCGGCACCTACGGCAGCCTGAACGTGGCGCTGGCGGCGGCAACCGGCGATTACATCGCGATCCTGAACGACGACGACCTATGGGCCCCAACGAAGCTTGAAAGGCAACTGGAGCTGCTAGCCAGGTTCCCAAAGGTCGGCCTTGTCCACACCGATGGCGGTTTCATTGATGGCGACGATAAGCCAATGCCCGGCTCACCGCTAGGGTTCGAGTTCCCGCGCACGGAAACCGGCGACGTGCTGCTTGACCTCGTTTACCAAAACAAGATCATCGCGAGCGCAGTGCTGGTGCGAAGAGAGTGCTTCGCGGAGGGTGGGTTTAACGACGCCTACTTCGGATCCGGCGATTGGGAGATGTGGCTGCGGATTTCCGAGAAGTGGGATGTGGGCTATGTGCCCGAGCCGCTCACCTTCTACCGAGTTCATGGCGGCAACGCCAGCCATAAGCTGGACCGCATTTGGCGAGACGACGAGATGCTTCGCACCTGGCTCGCCCCACGGCTGGAAAATTTGAATGGGCGATTCCCCGCCGATCGTCTGGCCAAGGCGCAAGCCCACAACTTCGCCGCCCTTGGCACGGTGCTCACCCTCAACGGCAAACCCAGCGAAGGGCGAGCGGCATACGCAAAGTCGATGAAGCTGCTGCCAGGAAGGTTCAAATCGTATCTGCGATACGCCGCCACCTACCTGCCCCCATCCGCCTTTAGGAAGCTGCTGTAGTGCGCCGAATCTACCTGGATCACGCCGCAAGCTCTCCCCTCTTGCCCTCGGCAAAGGCGGCGATGGAACACGCGCTGGCGCTATACGGAAACCCCTCCAGCCTTCACGCGGAAGGCCGCGCGGCCAAGGCTCGAATCGACGAGGCGCGAGAGGTCGTCGCTGCTTCGCTTGGCTGTCTGTTCGCGGAAGTGATCTTCACCTCCGGCGGCACGGAATCCGCGAACATGGCGATTCTCGGCGCGTCGGTCGCCGCCCTTGGCGGCGCTCGGAATCGAATTATCTTCTCCTCGATCGAGCATCCCTGTGTGCTCGAAACTACCGAGACCCTTCAGAAACTGGGTTATAAGGTTGAGACCATTCCGTGCAGCCGCGCAGGCTTCATCGAACAGGAAGCCCTTGCCAACATGGTTGATAAAGGTGTGCTGCTGGTGGCGGTCATGCACGCCAACAACGAGGTCGGCACGATTCAGCCAGTTAGACAGCTTTCGGAAATCGCCCACAAGGCGGGTGCACTGCTTTACTGCGACGCCGTCCAGACCTACCGCACCATTCCCTTCACCGCCAGCGATCTTGACGCCGACCTCATCAGCATCACCGGCCACAAGATCGGCGGGCCGCGCGGAGCGGGCGCGCTGTACATCCGCGCAGGCGTTAAGATCGCTCCGCTCATTAGCGGCGGCGGTCAAGAAAGAGAGATGAGGGGCGGCACTGAAGATGTTGCGGCAATCGCCGGCTTCGCAGCAGCGGTGCAAGACGAGACCAAAGACCAAAGAAAACCAGCCCGCGACGCCTTCCTGGCCAAGCTAAGAGGAAGTCGGTTCGTGGAAACCGTCAGCCACGACCACAATATTCTCCCCGGTCACGCGCACCTGCGCCTGCCAGGAACCGGGGCGGAAACGCTGCTCATAAGGCTCGATCGCGCGGGCATCGCCGCCAGCAGTGGCAGCGCATGCTCCAGTGGCTCCCTGGAGCCGAGCCATGTCCTGCAAGCGATGGGTTACTCCGCCGAAGAATGCCGCGAGGGACTGCGCTTCACGTTCGGGCGAACCTCCACCGTTGAAGAAGCAGAAGCGGCCGCCGACATCCTCCTAAACCTCGCCACCAGCTAACGCAACGCAACGGCGGTATAATTTCTTAAACCCCCCAACGGTTTTCGCGGCGCAATTGTGTGTTCTGGTGCGTCCGTTTGCGTGGACGTGGGGGAGGAACGCGCAAAAAGAGCATGGCTAAGTTTATTTTTGTTACCGGTGGTGTTGTAAGTTCGATCGGCAAAGGCATCGCCACCGCCAGCCTCGGGCGCATGCTCAGGAATCGCGGCTACACCGTCGCCCCCGTTAAGCTCGATCCGTACATCAACGTCGATGCGGGCACCATGAACCCCTACCAGCACGGCGAGGTGTTCGTCACCGAAGATGGCGCGGAAACCGACCTCGACCTCGGCCACTACGAGCGGTTCATGGATGTGAACTGCACCGGTGGTTCCAGCGTTACCACAGGCAAGGTATATCAATCCGTCATCGCCGCTGAGCGGCGAGGCGATTATCTCGGCGCGACTGTGCAGGTCATCCCGCACGTCACCAACGAAATTAAGCGCCGCATCACTTCCATCGCCCGCGAGCAGGAAGCCGACATCGTCATTGCTGAAATCGGCGGCACCGTCGGCGACATCGAGAGCCTTCCCTTCCTTGAAGCAATCCGCCAAATGCGCGGCGAATTCGGAATCGAGAACACGCTTTACGTCCACGTCACCCTTATCCCATCGGTCGGACCGTGGGGCGAGGTTAAGACCAAGCCCACTCAGCACTCGGTTATCAAGTTGCGCGAAATCGGCATCTCACCCGATTTGCTTATCTGCCGCACCGATGTTGAGCTGACTCAAGACGTCCGAGAGAAGATTTCCCTGTTCTGCGGCGTACCGCCGCAGGCGGTTATGCAGTCGATGACGCTGCCAACGATTTACGAAGTGCCGGTGGTGTACGAAGAGTACGGCCTTGGCGATTACGTTTCCAAGCGGCTTGGGTTGGAAGATCATCCAGCGAAGGAAGAGCAGCTCAACAAGTGGCGAGAGCTGGTGGAGATCATCAAGAACCCGCGCCACGAGGTCAACATCGCGGTGGTTGGCAAGTACACCGGCAACGGCGACGCCTATAAGTCCATCAGCGAAGCGCTGATTCACGCCGGCATCACGAACCATTGCCGCGTAAAGGTGCAATGGATTGAGAGCGACGAACTTGAGAAGGGCCGCCCGATTGAAGATTTCCTTTCCGGCGTCGACGGCCTGATCGTCGCTCCCGGCTTCGGCGCGCGAGGCGTTGAAGGCAAGATCGAGGCGATCCGCCACGTGCGGGAAAACGGCACCCCGTTCCTCGGCATCTGCTTTGGGTTGCAGATGGCGGTTATCGAGTACGCCCGCAACGTGTGCGGGCTGAGTGGTGCGAACTCGGAAGAAGTCGAAACGAACGCCGCTTACCCGGTCATCCACTTGCTGCCAGATCAGAAGGAAGTTCAGGACAAGGGCGCAAGCATGCGCCTCGGCAGCTACCCTTGCAACCTGACGGTTGGCTCGCTTGCCGCTTCGATTTACGCGGAAAGCCGCATCACCGAGCGCCATCGACACCGTTACGAGGTGAACAACGATTTTCGCGGCATGCTGGAGAAGGCGGGCATGGTCATCAGCGGGGTCTCGCCGGACTACCGGCTGGTGGAGATGATCGAGCTGCCGAAGCACCCGTATTTCATCGCCACCCAGGCGCATCCTGAGTTCAAATCGCGGCCCAATCGACCGCATCCGCTGTTCGAGGGCTTGGTTCGCGCCGCCGTTCGAAAGTGCGAAGGCGTCAGCCTAGCCTAGGCGGGGCTTGAAAGTCGTCGTTGTTGGCGCGGGAGCATCCGGCCTCATCGCCGCCTGGCGCGCCGCTCATCTCGGGGCATCGGTCACCCTGCTGGAGAAAACGCCCCGCATCGGCACCAAAATTCTTATCTCCGGCGGCGGCAAGTGCAACATTGCCCACGACGGCACGGTGGAGCAGGTGTTGAAAGCGTTCCGTCGCAACGAGGCGCTGTTCCTTCGCCCATCTTTCCATCGCTTCTTCAACAAGGAAATCCTTGCCATTCTCTCGGCGGGTGGGCTGACCACCTACACGCGCCCGAACGGCCGCATCTTCCCGGTCGATAAGACCGCCAAGGACGTGGTGGCGATCCTCGAGCACACCGTCCGCGAGGCAGGCGTAGAGATAAGGCTGAATTGCCCCGTGCTGGGGCTGGTGCTCAAGGATGCCGCGATAACCGGAGTGCGGCTGGCAAGCGGCAAGCTTGCCGCCGATCGCGTGATCGTAACCGTAGGCGGCTCTTCCTACCCAGGTTCGGGGACGACCGGCGACGGCTATCCGTGGATGAAGGAAGCTGGACACACGATTGAGAAGATTCGCGGCGCTCTCGCGCCGATTCACCTGGTGAAGGACGACTTGCGCCCGGACCTAAGCGGGGTCGCCCTGCGCGACGTGATATTCAAGGCAAAACAAGGCGGCAAGGAAATCGCGCGGTGGCGCGAGGACCTGCTGTTCACCCATCACGGCGTCAGCGGGCCGTGCGCGCTCGGCATCAGCCGCGAGATTGCGGAGAACGCGGGCAAGGGCGAGGTCCGGCTGGAGGTCGACTGCTTCCCCACCATCCCGAACGACACGCTGAACCAACAAATGCAGGCGTTTGCCACGAAAGAGCCGAAGAGCATCTGGCGCGCGTTCATCGGCGACCGCGTCCCTGCGCGCATTCTTGAGATCATCCTCGCTGAGTGCGAGATTCCGTACGAGGCGATGGCAGGCGCGACCCCCAAGAAGAACCGCAACCGGCTGGTGGAAACCCTGAAGGCCTGGAATGTGGGCACGGTGCGAGACATTCCGATTGAGAAGGGCGAAGTGGTGGCAGGCGGCGTGAGCCTGGACGAGGTCGACCCGCAAACCATGGCCTCCAAGCTGGTGCGCAACCTGTACTTGGCAGGTGAAATTTTGGACATTGCGGGTCCGGTGGGCGGATACAACCTGCAGGCGGCGTACTCGACGGGCTACGTAGCGGGCGAAAGCGCGGCGCGCGGCTAGAAGCGCGGATCGGGCTGCCATTTCGCGTGAAGATCAAGCATCACGCGGTTCCTGCCGTGCTCGTGCGAGGCCTTCCCTTTCAAAGCCTTCGGCACGCTGGGAATGGTGGCGGGAAAGTAGACGTCCGTAATCAGCTCCACGTCGGAAACGCCCTGCGGGTAGCCGATTTTGGGGTCGTTATCTCGCTGCAAGTCTGCCACCGCGTCCTCCGGCGTCTTCCCCCAGAAGTCGTCGATGGGAACTGGGTCGTCTGGGCGGTCGAACCGCCACATCCAAATGTTCACGTCGCCCTGAGTTGCCTGCACCGTGTTCTCGAACTTGGAAGCCGCCATTGGGCAGTTCCAAACTCCTTTTTTAGTCCCGTAGGGAGCCAATACCACCTCCGCCCACCCCGCGCGAGGATCGCTCGGCGGCCAGGAGGTCCAGGGGCGATATCCGCCCGCAATGCTGGTCTTGAGGTCGCGCCGGTCCGGCATTTTGTCGTCGGAGTCGTTCAGATACATCGCGAACGAGGTCGCGATTTGGCGCATATTGCTCAGGCAGGTGGTCTTCTTCGCGGCGGCTTTCGCTTGCAGGAAAACGGGAAACAGCAACGCGCTGAGGATGGCGATAATGGCAATCACCACGAGGAGTTCAATCAGGGTGAAGCCAACTCGACGCACACTCAGATTGTACGCCGGGTCGAGGCTGGCGGACTGGGTACCGTCGCGGCGTGAGTTACAATGGGATGACTAAAGTCAGGAAGATGAACAAAGTCGCAACAGTGAGTATATGAAATCGGCAGGATGGGTTGCCATTTGCGTCGCCGGGGCATTCTCTTGGTTCTCCCTCGCGCTTACCTTTATCGGTATGGGATTTACAAGCGAACCTCGCTACGGCAAGGGAATGTCCGACTTTGCGATCCAGTTCTTCTTGTGGTCCAGCTGGTTCCTTTACGGTTTTTGGGGCGTCGTTGTGGCCAATTGCTTGCAGGCGCGAGTTCCATTTGAACCCACGGACGACAAAGATATGCCAAAGAGATCATTGCCCGATCAACTCATGAGGGCGAGCGGGTGGACAGCATTGATGGTCCTATGCGATTTCGCAGCCACGCTCGGCTCAAGATCATTCAGATTTCTTGTGCCAGACCCGGTGCTGCTCGCAATAAATAGGGGTCTCAGTATCGCTCTTCCCCTTCTGGTTATCGCGGCGGTGCTCCTAGCCGCTTCCGCCGGATTGATGCGGCTGGCGCTGTTCCTCTGGACGGTTTTCATCTTAAGGCCGGAAAGAAGCGGCGAGGGGCTTGAAAGGGGCAGCGCCGCGAAGACCCTGATACATCACCTGAAAGGCGTACTGAGGAAGCGCCCCTTCTGGATTCTCTTGGGGTTGAACATCCTGCTTACATACCTGATGTTCACCTTGGACTTGGGACTCGTGAATTGGCGCATTGAGCCCGAATACCGACCATCCGAAGCAACCATTCTTTGGCACATTTCGCCGCTATTCGCACTCTCCGCCATCGTGCTGCTGATCAGCACTATCCTCTTGTGCGCGGCCGAGGAACTTGGCGAAAAGCTCATGAATCAGCCGCCTCCAGTCATTACCCAGCCGCCACAGATATAGCTGTAGCCAGAAGAAGGCGATCCGGCAAGAATAGTTCCAAGAAACCCGCCAAGACGCCCAACCCCTGCACGGGCTACAATGAGCTTAATAACCGACCAAGTTAGGAGCCCAAATCATGCGTTACCACCACCTCGGAGAACTTCCACGCAAGCACCACATCGCCTTTCGCAAAGCTGACGGCAGCCTCTACGCCGAGCAGCTTTTCAGCACCATCGGATTCAGCGGACCGATGTCCACGATGTACCACATCAACCTACCCACCGAGGTCTCCTCGTTCGAGGACCGAGGCGCGATCAAGCGCGATTACATTGAAGAAGAGCCTTTAAGGCATCGCCACTTCAAAACCGCAAAGATGAAGCCACATGGAGACGCGGTAAACGGCCGTGTACTGCTAATGGGCAACCACGAATGCGAGTGGAACCAGGTTTACGTTGCCGAGCAGATGAAGACGTTCTTCAAGAACACCGACGGCGACGAAATCCTGTTTATCCATGACGGCAAAGGCGAATTGCAGTCCATGTTCGGAACCGTCAAGTTCCGTGAGGGCGACTACCTGGTGATCCCGCGCGGCACAATTTACAAGCTCCAGTTCGAAACGCTTCCGGTGCGCATGCTCGCCATCGTCAGCTATGGCCCGGTCAGCATTCCCCGCCGCTATCGCAACGAGTACGGCCAACTGCTGGAGCACGCGCCATACAAGGAGCGCGACTTCCGCGCGCCGAGCGAACTCGTCACCATCGATGAGCGCAAGCCGCACGAGGTCCTTATCCGCTCGCGGCACCGCCTTACCAGCTACATCCACCCCTACCATCCGTTCGACATCGTCGGCTGGGATGGATACGTGTTCCCGTACGCCTTCAACATCAACGACTTCCAGCCGATTACCGGCGCGATCCACATGCCGCCGCCCATCCATCAGACTTTCGATGGCAACGGCTTCGTCATCTGCTCGTTCTGCCCGCGAATGCTGGATTACTATCCAGACGCGATCAAGATTCCCTATAACCACTCCAACATCGATTCAGATGAAGTGCTGTACTACTGCAATGACAAGTTCGGCAGCCGCAAGGGTATCGAGGAAGGATCGATCACGATGCACCCGCTCGGAATTCCCCACGGCCCGCAGCCAGGCGCAGTAGAGGCTTCCATGCCCCACACGCGCACCGAAGAGCTTGCGGTCATGCTGGACACCTTCCATGCGCTGAAGATCGCAAAGAACGCGCTCAGCATCGAAGACCCCGATTACTGGAAGAGCTGGCAGGCTAAAAGCTAGCTAACGCGGTCGATCGCAAATTGGGCAAGGTCCTGCAGCCACTCGGAATTGGGGAACTTGCCCGAAACCACCTCAACGGCGGCGTCTGCCGCCGCTTTGGCCGCCTCTCGGGAGCCCTCGATTCCATGGATCGTCGGGTACGTTGCCTTCTGTCGCTCGCGGTCCGAACCCGCCGCTTTGCCAAGCATTTCCGGAGTCGAAGTCTCATTCAGAATGTCGTCCGCGATCTGAAACGCCAGGCCGACCTTGCGGCCGTACTCGCGCAGCGTCTCAACTTGGGCTTCATCGCCCCCGCCGAGCAACGCGCCAATCTCGCAGCTTGCGGCAATCAGCGCGCCGGTCTTCCGGGTGTGGATGTAAGCAAGCGTCACGATGTCCACATCCTGCCCCTCATTCAGAATGTCCATCACTTCCCCACCCACCAAGCCATCCGAGCCCGACGCCTCGCCCAACAGCCTTAGCGCCTGAACGATGCGGGCAGGTTCGCCCGGGTTGCCGGCAAGCGATTCAAAGGCAAGCGCGAACAACGCATCGCCCGCGAGGATGGCGATCGACTCGCCAAATTCAACATGACAGGTTGGCCGGCCGCGCCTCAGGGCATCGTTATCCAGCGCGGGCAGGTCGTCGTGAATCAAGGAGAAGCAGTGCGTCATCTCCAACGCGCACGCGGCGTCCATCACCGTCTTCCTGTGGGCGCCGACCGCCTCGGCGCTGCTCATACATAGAATTGGGCGCAGGCGTTTACCCGGCGCGAGGCACGAGTAGCGCATGGCCTTGTGAAGCTCTGCGGGCACCTTAAAGGCGGCAGGCAGCAGCTTCTCCAGGTGCTTATCCACTTCGGAAATGTAGGCATTAAGTCGGTCTTCAAACACAGGTTGGCGGGAGTCTACCGCTTAAGCTTGAAGGCATAGGTAGACTGGGCCATGGCTACGATTCGACCCCTGAAAGGGCTTCGATACAGCGAGAAGGCCGGCGAACTTGACCGCCTTACCGCTCCTCCCTACGATGTAATTTCTGCCACCGAGCGGGTCTTACTCGAAAGCCGAAGCCCCTACAACGTTGTAAAACTCACGCTGCCGGAACGTCATGACGACGACCGTAGCCAGTTCGTGAAGTACGCCCGCAGCGCGGCAACCCTCGCCGACTGGCGGCGCGAAGGGATATTGAACGTAGAGCCGCAACCGGCCATCTATCGCTATCTGCAGACTTTCAAAGATCCCTACACCGGCGAAAGCCACACGCGCTCATCCTTCATCGCGTTGCTGAAGACTGAGCCATATTCGAAGGGCATTGTGCTCCCCCACGAGCAGACCTTTCCAAAGCACAAGGCTGACCGCATGCGGATTCTGGAAGCCACTCGTGCTCACTTGGAGTGCATTCTTGGCCTGTACGAAGACCCGAGCGGCAGCATCCTTGAAGCGCTGAAATCTGCGCCTGCTACCGGCAGCTACCGCTGCGTCTCCGACGAAGGCACAACCCAAATTCTTGAGCCAATAGCCGACGGCGAAGCCGTGAAGAAGCTTTGCGACATGTTGAGCGACAAGAAGGTGTGGATTGCCGATGGCCACCATCGCTACGAGACAGCTTGCGAGTTCCGCGAAACGTTGGGCGAGAAGGACGGGCTGATTCCTGAAGACTTCATTTTGATGGCGTTCAGCTCCATCGCCGATCCGGGCTTACTGCTGCTGCCAACCCACCGCATCATTGAAGAACTGCCGTATGGCAAGGCCGAAATCCTGCGGCGCCTTGAGACCCTCTACGATATGCAGGCGGTGCACAGCACACGCCTCAGCGTTGATTTACGGGCCGCCGATGGGCAAGTCTTCGGCCTCGCCCTTCCCGGCGGCGAAGGATATATCCTTCGCGCCAAAGATCAGTCGAAGATCAATGCTCTCACGAGCGATGTCGGCAGCAAGCACCTGAGCAGCCTGGACGTGACGGTGCTCCACAAGGTCATCCTGGAGCATCTCCTTGAGGTGAAGGGGCTCGATAGTATCGAGTTCACCCGCGACCCCAAGGAGGCAATCCTCGCCGCGGATGAGGGTCATGCCTGCGCGTTCCTGATGAATGCCCCCACCGTTGAGGATATGAAGGTGATTGCAACCGGCGGCGAGAAGATGCCGCAAAAGAGCACTTACTACTTCCCGAAGGTTCTTAGCGGGTTGGTGCTTTGGTCGCTCAACGACTTCTAAATGGTCATACAACTACTCGGCACCGGGGCCGCCGACGGCATACCGTCGTTATACAGCGATAGCCGCGTCAGCAGCTTCGCTCGGCAGCACGGCGGTCGAGAAATTCGCCGCCGCGCCTCGGCGCTGATTGATGGCGAAATAAAAATTGACTACACGCCGGATATTCAAGGCGAATGCAGCGCGCTAGGTCTGCAGCCGCTTGATTGGTCGCTCGTCATCTTCACTCATTCTGACCCCGACCACTTCGCCCCGCTTGAACTGCAATATGCCCTCTATCCGTTCACCGAAAACCTACTAATGCCGTTCGCGATTGCTGCAAACGAGACGATAATGCGCGACTTGTGGAGGATGTATCCCGAGTGGCCGATGGAACTGCGGGTGACGCGCAGCTTTGAATCCTTTGTTCACGCGGGCTACTCCATCACTCCCATCCGTTCTAATCACTTGGAGGACGAGGACAGCCATAACCTGATCTTCGAGAAGGATGGCAAGCGCATCCTCTATGCCACCGATACCGGCGTTTATAAACCCGAAACTTGGGAATTCCTGCAGTCGCTACCGATGGACATTCTTGTGTTGGAATGCACGGATGGAATATGTAGTTCCGGCTACTGTGGACATCTGGATCTCAAGGAATTTCTGTCTGTTATCGAGAAGATGCATGGCCAAGGCACCCTCACCGCAAGCTCGCAGATTGTCACCACCCACCACAGTCATCACGGCGACGTTACATACGAAGAGTATGTGAAGCTACTGGAGCCCCACGGGGTTATCGCGGGATTTGATGGAATTACCTTGGATTGCTGAGGCAGTCTGTTTACATAGTGCGTCCTAGCTAATGCCAAGGGAATGGCGGGCGCAGGCTAGGATGGCCTACTTTTTCACAAGACTTCTTCAAGTGCCTTGATCAGCCGCTCGACCTCGTCCATGGTGTTGTAATGGACAAGGCTTGTTCGCACCACGCCTTGATTCGGCTCGATCCCCAGGGCCTCGCACAGGCGGTAGGCATACATGTGGCCGTGGCGAACGCCAATGCCGTGCTGCTGCACTTGCGCCGCAATCTCCTCGGATTTCTTGGCCTTGTGCACGAAGCTGATCGTCGGCACCCGCTCCATGCCACCGGTTGCGGGACCGATGATCTGAATTTGATCCTTCGTCCGCAGGTAATCCATGATGGCTTTCTGTAGTGGCAGTTCTAGTTGACCCATCGTTGTGAAAGCCGAGACGATCTCTTCACGGGTAGCCAAGCCTTTGCCACCACTGCCGTTCAGGAAGTGGATGTATTCACTCAGCGCGCAAAGCCCCGCGCAGCCCTCATGGTTGGCGCCGCCGAGTTCGAACTTGTAGGGCCACTCGGTTCTTGGCACAAAGAAGTGGTTGGGGCCAACTAGCTCATCAAGGGCATCTTTCCTGCCAAACATCGCCGCCAGATGGGGGCCGTAAACCTTGTAAGTGCTGTAGAAGCTGAAGTCCACATCCCACGCCGCCACATCGAGCGGCCGATGCGGCGCATAGGCGACGGCATCGACGACCACGCGCGCGCCGTACTCATGCGCCTTCTTTGTAATGCTTGCTATATCCGATACGTGTCCCAGCAGGTTTGAGACGTGGGGAAAGCATAGCAATCGAGTGGGTTTCTTCAGAAGGAAGTCGAGGTCTTCGATGTGGAGGGTCTGCGTCTTCGGATCGATCTTCCAAACGTCGACTTCGTAGCCCAGCCGTTCCATCCGCATCCACGGATTTATGTTGCTCTCGTGGGCATTCTCCGCCACCACAATACGTTCACCGGGTTTCAGATAGCGGCAGTAACACTCGGCCAGCATTGCCATCAGTTGAGTGCTGGATGGTCCAAGAACTGCCGTGCCGATGCCCTCGCCCCCGAACATGCGGTTGACGAAATCATGGGCGGCCGCCACGATCTCGGTCGCCTTGTTTGAGGCCGGATATCCCGCGCCAAGTTGCACGTAGGTGTCCGTGAAATATGCCGAAATCGCATCGATTACGCACTTGGGGACCTGGCTGCCGCCCGCATTCTCGAAGAAGGCGAAGTCTTGCTTGAGGCTTGGGAATTGCGCGCGAATTTCGGAAATCGACGGAACCGAGGAACTGACCACGGCCTAGTTATATCCGCTATGGCGTCACGGGCGCTTTGTCTCATGCTGGCCCTTCACTTTTTGGGCCGCCGCGCCTTGTTGTTTAGCGTCCAGCTTCTTGTCCAGTGGTTTCATCAGAAACAGCCCGATGAACTGCACCACACAGATTGCGGTGACCACGCCCACCACCCGCATCACCTTAGACCTCACCGATTTCACCAGCACTGCGAATGCAAGGCCGCCGACGAGAGCAGGTTGCCATGGCACGAAATTGCCTGATCCGACAAAGGAGCCGATTTCCACGAGCCCACAGCCGATAAGGAAATAGAGCACGAAGAAGCCAAATTTAACGATCTTCTTGCTAACGTTCCACGCGACGATCATCGCTAATAAAAGAACGACTATATAACCAACGCCCGTCTGCATCAATACCTTCAGACGCTTGAGCGAACCTAAACGATCTGTACGTCCTTTGAGCCTTCGGCGACCTCGCCGATAACCGCGGCAGATTCTCCCGCCTGATTGATTCGTTGCACGACTGCCGGCGCGTACTCGCGGTCAACAAACAACACCATGCCCACGCCCATGTTGAATATGCGATACATTTCCGCAGGGGGCACATTGCCACACTCTTGAATCATCGAGAAAATTGGCAGCGGGGTCCACGTTCGGCGATCGATGATCGCTTTAACATCCGATGGCAGGACTCGAGGGATGTTGTCGAAGAAGCCTCCGCCGGTGATGTGCGCGATTGCGCTGATGGCTTCCGAATCCTGCAAGATGGGATAGACGGCGCGGAAGTAGCTCTTGTGCGGCCTCAGCAATTCCTCGCCGATGGTTGCACCAACTCCTGGCATTTCATCCTTCACCGAGTGCAGCGCCATATCGAACAGCGCCTTGCGGGCCAGCGAATAGCCATTGGTGTGCAGCCCGCTGCTGGCGATCCCGATGATCGCATCACCGCGTTTAACCTTTTTGGGCAGCCGCTTATCCGCATCCACGACTCCGATAATGCAGCCGACCACGTCGATCTCATCATCCACGTAGACCGTCGGCATTTCGGCGGTTTCACCGCCGATCAGCGCGCAATCGTTCTCCTTGCAGGCATCTACAAGGCCGGTAATCACCGCCTCGAAAATCGGGCCGCTGAGGTGAGAAGCGCCAAAGTAATCGAGGAAGAAAATGGGCTTTGCGCCTTGGCAAAGAATGTCGTTTACGCAGTGGTTGACGATGTCTTTTCCAAGTCCATCGTATTTGCCAACCATCGCGGCGACCTTGGTCTTCGTGCCAACGCCATCGATACTGCTAACCAAAATCGGGTTCGCGATATCGGGAAACTGGGCTCGGAATAGTCCACCGAATCCGCCTATACCGCCGATTACATTTGCGCTATGGGTGGATTGGATACCGCCGGTAACCGCCCGCAACACTCGGTGGGCTTCGTCGATGTCCACCCCGGCGGACTGGTAGGTCAGAACCTCGTCTGGCATGCCTCAGACTTTACCCCCTGAGGCTAAAATGCATTTGTTGAACAAGCCCACCCGACTTCAACCCGGCGACCTCATCCGCATCGTCGCCCCCGCTTCGCCACTTGAAACGCATCAGCTTGAACCCATGCAGAACCTGCTGACCGCAGAGGGTTTTCGTGTTGAGCTAGGCGAACACGTGCTGGATAGGCACGGCTACCTTGCGGGGACGGATGAAGCCCGCCGCCACGACTTGGTCCAAGCCTTCGATGATCCAAGCGTAAAAGCGATAGTTTGCGCAAGGGGCGGTTACGGCGCATCACGCTTCGCCGCGGATCTTGACTTTGCCGCATTGGCCGCCACAAGAAAGTTCTTTATCGGATTCAGCGACATCACCGTGCTCCACCTTGGCCTCAATAGGGCCGGCCTTGCCACCGCTTACGCGCCGATGGCGCTTTCCTTCACCGTCGAGCGTCCGCCTTACGTTCTCGACAGCTTCAAGCAAATACTGCATGGGCGAACCGCAACTCCGGCAGACGCCCCAATGGGCAAAGCAATAACGGGCGGTACCGCCGAAGGCATCGTGACCGGCGGATGCCTTTGCCTGCTTACTGACAGCATCGGCACGCAGTGGGAGATGGACACCAAGGGCAAGATAGTGCTGATTGAGGACGTGGATGAATCACCCCACCGCGTCGACGCGATGCTAACTCACCTTCTCAACATCGGCGCGTTGCAAAAGGCGGCGGGAATTGTTGTTGGCGAGATGACGCGAACCGACGAAAAGACCGACCCTGGTATCGGTGGCGTGCCTTGGCGGGAGATCGTCACCGAACGGCTCCAAGGCTTGGGTATTCCTACCATTCTCGACTACCCGTTTGGCCACTTTACGGGGATGCTTTCCATGCCACTGGGCATACGTGCGAGACTCGATGCCGATGCAGGCCGTCTCACCTATTTGGAAGACCTATGCGAATAGCCGCCAACCTCTGCTTTGCTTTTATCGTCGCCGCCGCGAGCCCAGCCCAAATTTGGGAGAAGCCGCTTGCGCCAGGGGTGGTGTATCACATGGAATGGGATGCCAAGACCCCGCGCATCATCCACGCGGTTCGCATCTCGCCAAAGGCGCCTGGCCTTACCCTGAAATCTGAGCTTGCCAAAGGCGTAATGTTCCCCACGGATTCCTCAAGCGGCTGCGACACGTTAAGCAACATCGCAAAGCGCACTAAGGCGCTCGTTGCGATCAATGGCGACTTCTTCCCGTTTACGGGCGATCCGCTTGGCGTCATGGTGCACGACGGCGTTCTGTATTCCACCCCGCTTCTCTCGCGCTCAGCGGTGGCTTGGTCCGGACCTGATTTCACTTTTGCGACCCCCACCTGGTCGGGTTTCGTGGAAGGGCTCGGTAACACCGCCTTGACGCTCGACGGGGTTGATGAAGCGCCTCCCGCAGATCGGATGGTGCTGATTACCCATGTCGCTGGCACCGTCCCGCTATCCAAGCCGAACACGGTGGTGACCCTGAAATCAGGCGATGTGGCGCCGTCTGGCCAAGTATCCGCAACCGTGGTTAGTAGCGCCAGCGACGCGGCAACCGCAAGTGCTAAGGAAGGCGAGGTAATCCTCGTCGCAACCGGCACTCGCGCGGCCAGCCTTGCGGGCGCGAAGGCAGATGCCGCCGTTAAGATTTCTACGAAGCTGGAAGGAGTTGATTGGAGCCATGCCAACCAGGCGGTTGGAGGCGGGCCAACCTTGCTGAGGGACGGCAAGGTGGTCAATGACTGGGAAGCGCAGAAATTCAAGGATGCATTTGCCAACAAGCGCCACCCTCGCACCGCAATTGGCCGAACGGCCGACGGCCAGGTTTGGGAAGTGGTGGTGGAAGGCCGCACCACATTTAGTGCGGGCGCTACTCTCGGTGAGCTAAGCGACATCATGAAGGGCCTCGGATGCGTTGACGCCATCAATCTGGATGGCGGTGGCAGTAGTGGTTTGAACCTGATGGGTCTCACGATCAGCCGCCCAAGCGAAAACGGAGTCGAGCGGCCCGTTGCAAACGCGGTCGTTCTATCGAGCCCGACCGGAGCGGCCAGCACGGAAAGCTTCACGCTCAAAGTTGCCTCTGACGTTCCCTTTGGCTCAAACGCCTACGCAACCATAGTCAATGCAAAGGGTGAGACGATTCCTAATGGCCAAGTGTTCTGGGCGGCAGGAGGCTCTGCGTGGATCGATCAAGGCGGCCTGGTTCATGGTGTTGCTGCAGGCCCAGCCACGGTTTATGCGCTGGTAAGGGGCCAAATCCTAAGAGCGCGAGTGACGATTGCGGTTGCGCCGAAGAAGGCTGCTTAGAACGGAGAATGGTCAAGCCTGTTCAGGTACAAGTCTTCTCGCTTCTCGACGCTTGCCACAACCGTGTTTCCATCACGCCATGCCAAGTCAATCTCGATTAGTGGCGGTAGCTGTGGCATTCCTGGATCACTTTGCAGATTTCGGAAGAAAAGCTTATCGCCCGCCTGCACAAAGAAGCCGTTTGCGCTAAGGTAATCGCGCCCACGTTGGAACTCAAGGCGCATCGATCCGTCCTTCTGGAACCCCAGATAGCCAGATAGCGCAATATCGAACGGATAAGGTCTGGAATCTCGGTAGGGAGTGTTTTGGGATATCTCCCAGTAACCGGTTATGGGTTGTACCGGCGGTTCGCCCATCACCAGGCGCATTGGCTCCCAATCGTTGTTCCAGGGCGCCACTTGCGCAATCATCGCAAGCAAGAGGAGTGAGGCAGAAGCGACGACCATATGTCGCGGTCGCGACTCCGGCGATTCTCGTAAGAGCTTGAGATCGATCTTGCTAAAAAGACTTTGTCGATGGGAACGCCCCCCAATGCTTGGAAAAACGATCGTTGGGCCACGCAGCTTTCTGCGCTTCCGTTTTCCCATTTGGTTGAAGGTACGAAGACCCGCGCCAATGGGGATGTGCTTGCAGTTTGGGCACATCTCCTGGCCCTTCGGCCATGGCACTCCACATCGTGGGCATTTCCCTAAATCCATTTAGGCTCCATATTGGATACGCATAGGATTCCACATTTCGGCACGGTTCTTGCGGGTATATTCGTTAGGCTCCGCTTGTCGGGATGTGGCTCAGCTTGGTAGAGCGCCTCGTTCGGGACGAGGAGGTCGTGGGTTCGAATCCCGCCATCCCGACCACTATTTCTCCCGCCGCCTTGAACCCCGCGTGGCTCTAACATTTTTTGTTCGGGGTCTGCCGTATTCTCTACAGAGCTACCGATCGCTCGCCCGACCGCGGATCGACATATTGAACACCGCGTATGCCAGTGTGTGAGCTTCAAGGAACGTCGGCGATGTGAACTCGACGGTGTAGCCGTTCACCCGATTAACCCCCGGCAACAGGCAGCACAAGTCCACCTCGTTCACAGTGTGGAACTCTATGCGCCAGGTCACAGGACCTTCAATAACCAGAGGCTTAATCGCCTTCGCCCGCTCAACCGCGCGCTTGGCGGCGGCTTCGATCCCCTTGCCCGTCTCCGAGGGGTGCTCTAGTGAGCCCATGAACTTCCCAATACCCTCTTTCACCGCGTAAGTCTCAACCCCTGGGATTGCGGCGATGGCCTCCTTGCATCCGGCAACGTCGCTCGTCACCAGCACCATCGGAACCCCGAATGCCCCCGCTACTCCGGCGCTGGCTAAAATCTCGCCCGCTTCAACTCCGTTGATCCAGCATCGGTGAAGCCCACCGGCAAGGGCGTGTTCCATCACCGCCTCAGGGGTCCCCGCCATCGCGTGATAGCCCACCAGCATCGAGGCTCCGTAGGAGGCGTCGATACCCTCCATCATTCCGTTCTGACCCGCGCCAATACCTGAAATCAGCGTCGTTCCCGGTTCGAGCTCATCGATAAGCAGGTTGCGGCAGGAGCCGTGGGAGTCCTTCACCACGACCTCGCTCGCGCCGCCCGCCCTTGCGCCGCGAATCGCGGCGTTCACGTCGTGGGTGTACATGCGGCGGGCGAACGGCCAGTCATAGCCCTCGCCCGGTCCTTCGCATTGCGACCAGCCCACGAGCCCCGTAATTCCTTCGATGTCTGTCGAGATGAAGACCTTCACAAGCCGATTCTAGCCGTTCTGTTCCCATAGGGAAATAGGACTATGTTAGGCAATGCAGCGATGGGTTCACGCGCTGGGAAACTTGGCTTTGCTGAATCGTCTTGTACAATGATTCTATGCTAAGAGCCATCCCCCAAGGTTTAGAGCACGTCATGAGCATTGACCCCGAGATTCTCGGCGGCGAGCCGTGCTTTAATGGCACCCGAGTTCCATTAGAATCGGTTGTTGACAATCTTGGCGCGGGCTATTCCATCGAAGAAATTCTTAGCGACTTCCCTTCCCTCACGGAGGAGCATATTCGCGCTGTTCAGCAATGGGAATTAGCGCTCGCTCGCAAGCCGGCCGGCTTAGAAATAAGGGCTTCGTGAAGCTTCTTCTTGATGAAATGCTCACTCCCCGCCTTGGTTCTCTCCTTGTCGGTCACGATGTGAGCCATGTCGCCAACTTGGTTGGAGGCATATCACGAACGGAAACCTGCTTACCCTTGCCGAAAGCAACGGCTTTGACGCCCTGATCACCAAGGACAGCAATATTCCCTATCAACAAAATCTCAGCGGCAGGCGAATTTCGCTTGTTATTGTTTCACCGAAAGATCAGACGCGAACAGCAATGTTAGCGATGGCGCCTGGCATATTGCTACTACTCCCAATGCTCATGCCTGGCGCTGTAGTCAGAGTTCCCCAGCCCTAGTCGTCGCACTATTTTGGCCCGAGAGCGATGAGCTGCTCAGGCTTTGTCCTAAATTCAACTAATCTGTGCCGGTTTTGGAACCGTAAACTTGGCGGGGGAAGCTGGCGTAGAGTAATCTATACAACAAAGGAAAGATTCAAATATAGATGCTCACGATTCGTAATTTAGAAGCTGGAACCGCAGATAAGCCCATCCTCAAAGGCGTTAGCCTTACCGTCAACAAAGGTGAAGTCCACGCCATCATGGGGCCGAACGGCTCTGGCAAAAGCACCCTTGCCTCCGTTCTCGCCGGCAAGCCGGGTTATGAAGTCACCGGCGGCACAGTTGAATTCGAGGGCAAAGACCTTCTTGACCTCGACCCTGAAGAGCGGGCAGGCGAAGGCGTATTCCTAGCCTTCCAGTATCCGGTCGAAATCCCAGGCGTAAGCAACACCTACTTCCTGCGCAGCGCCTACAACGCCATCCGCAAGTATCGCGGCGAATCGGAGATGGACGCCCTGAAGTTCATGTCCTACATCAAGTCCAAAACGAAGTTCTTGGAGCTGGACAACGAGCTCCTGAGCCGCAGCGTGAACGAAGGCTTTTCCGGCGGCGAGAAGAAGCGAAACGAAATCTTCCAGATGGCGGTGTTAGAGCCCAAGCTTGCGATTCTTGACGAAACCGATTCCGGCCTCGATATCGACGCCCTTAAGCTGGTCTCAAACGGGGTCAACGCCCTTCGATCGCCCGAGCGAGCCATGCTCGTCATCACCCACTATCAGCGGCTGCTGAACTACATCGTTCCAGATTTCGTGCATGTGCTGGTTGATGGCCGCATCGTAAAGAGCGGCGGCAAGGAGCTCGCACTGGAGCTTGAAGAGAAAGGCTACGGCTGGATTGAAGAGCAAGCGAAGGCGGGAGTCTAACCGGTGCCCGTCGATACCCTTGATCGATCGCGCGTTCTCAGCAGCCATTTCGGGCCGCTGGAATCGCTGCTTGCGGCAACTGGCGACGCCAACCTCCACGCGTGGCGACGTGCAAACCTGGAACGGTTCAACGCTCTCGGGCTTCCGACCACCAAGGATGAAGAGTTCAAGTACTTCGTCGCTCCGCGACTAAACGAAGTCAAATGGCAGCTCGCGCACGGTGCTAACGTTTATCGCAGCCACTTGCCGAAGGGGCTCATCAGTAAGCTGGAGACAACCACGCTTGCTCTCGTGAACGGCCAGATCGCACCGGAGCTTGATGTCTTGGCAAACCTGCCGAAGGGCGTCATCCTCTGCGGCCTTGAAGAAGCGATTACGAACCATCCTGAGCTCGTCAATCAGTATTTGGGCAAATCGGCGACCCTTGATGGACGGCTGGGCTCGACCAACGATGAGCGGTTCACCTACCTTAACAGCGCGTACCTCGCCGATGGGCTCTTCCTCTTCGTTCCGAAGAGTGTCACCCTCGATATTCCCGTTCAACTACTTTCTGTGATCGACGCCCACCAAGGCCCGATTGCCGTTTACCCGCGCATCCTCATCGTTGCCGAAGAAAACTCCGAGGTGCAGATCGTAGAACGACACGTCGGCATCAACGGCGAGTACCTGAACGTGCCCGTCACTGAGCTTTTCGTTGGACAGGGCGCGCGAGTCGAGTACACGCGCATCCAAACCGAAACACCGGAAGCCATCCACATCGCAGGCGTCTACGCCTCGCAGCATGGCCAATCGGTTCTTGAAACCCACACCGCTTCGTTCGGCGCTTCCGCCAGCCGTTTGGACCTCAACATCGATGTCCTAGGCGAATACGCCGAAACTTGGATGAACGGGTGCTACGTCGCCCGCGGTGAGCAGCTTGTGGATTGCCACACCCGCCTGGATCACCGAGTGCCGAACTGCCAGAGCTTTGAGGTCTACAAGGGCGTCATCGATGACCACGGCACTGGCGTGTTCAACGGCAAGATTTTCGTCTACGAAGACGCACAGAAGACCGACGCCAAGCAAACGAACCAAGTCATCCTTCTTTCGCCAACCGCTACCATCAACACCAAGCCGCAGCTTGAAATCTTCGCTGACGACGTGAAGTGCACTCACGGCGCGACCGTAGGCAAGATTCGAGACGACGCTCTGTTCTACATGCAGTCTCGCGGAATTCCGGAGAACGAAGCACGAGATCTGCTCATCTACGCCTTCGCCGCCGAAGTGATCGAGGCAATCGATACGCCGGGCGTCACCGAAGCGCTTGAAGAAATGCTGTTCGAGAAATTAAGCAAGTGAAAATCGCCGCCTTCCCCATCCAGACCGTCCAAGATCAATTCCCAATCCTTGATCGCACGGTTCGGGGTCGAAGGCTGGCCTATCTCGACAACGCGGCAACCTCCCAGAAGCCGATCCGGGTTCTGGAGAAGGTCGATCACTTCTACCGCAACTACAACGCAAACATCCATCGCGGGGTGCACACGCTTAGCCAAGAGGCGACCAAAGAGTACGACGACGCTCGCGAGACCGTGCGCGAATTCCTAAACGCTGGCGAAGCGCGCCAATGCATTTTCACCAAAGGATGCACCGAAGGCATTAACCTGGTGGCGCAGGCTTACGCCCGGCCCCGGCTGAAGGCTGGCGATGAGATTCTCGTCAGCACGATGGAGCACCACTCCAACATCGTGCCGTGGCAGATCGTTGCCGAACAAACCGGCGCGACCGTCCGCCCGATCCCGATCACCGAGGACGGCGAAATCGATCTCGACGCCTATCAAGCCATGCTCAGCGAGCGGGTGAAGGTGGTTGCTATCGTGCATGTTTCGAATTCCATCGGCACCATCAACCCGGTCAAGAGCATGGTTGCGATGGCCCACGCCGTTGGAGCCATTGCGATGGTGGACGGCGCACAGGCAGGGCCGCATTTGCCAATCGATGTTCAAGACGTCGACGCCGACTTCTACACCCTTAGCTGCCACAAGATTTATGCGCCAACCGGCGTTGGCGTCCTGTATGGCAAGACCGACTTGCTGCAGTCCATGCCGCCGTATCACGGCGGTGGAGACATGATCCGGACCGTCTCGTTCTCTGGCACCACCTACGCGGACATCCCCAGCCGATTCGAAGCCGGCACGCCGAACGTCGCCGGAGTAATTGGTTTGGGCGAGGCGCTGAAGTTCCTGATGGGACTCGGCCGCAGCCGCGTCTTCGAATATGAGAACAAGCTGGCCCGGCTGGCGGAAGTCAAGCTAACAGAACTGGGTGGTATTCGAATTGTGGGTAACTCCAAGGAGAAGGCGGGCATCGTCAGTTTCGTGATGGAGCGCGCCCACCCCCACGATATCGGCTCGGTGCTGGATAGCTACGGCGTCGCGATTCGCGCCGGGCACCACTGCTGCATGCCCCTAATGGAGCGCTTTAACATCCCCGCCACCGCTCGCGCGTCGTTTGCCGTTTATAACGACGAGCACGACGTCGATGCCCTCGTGCAGGGCATCCGCGCGACCAAGGAGATATTTGGATGAACTCCGAATTGCGCGATCTCTATCAGGACGTGATCCTAAGCCACTACCGGCAACCCAAGAATTGGGGAGACTTGCCCGATTCCAATGCCAACGCCGAAGGCTTTAACCCGCTGTGCGGAGACCGCATCAGCGTGTTCCTGCGCGTTAAAGACGGGGTGCTTGAAGACATCCGCGTGAACGGCTGCGGATGCGCCATTTCCTGCGCCAGCGCCTCGATGATGACCGAAGCCGTGAAAGGCAAATCGGTTGAAGAAGCAGAAGTCGTCTTCGAGCAGTTCCATCGCCTAGTTATCGAGGGCGAAGCGCAAGAGGACGATGATTCCGAGCTGAGCGCCCTTGCCGGGGTCCACGAACACCCAGTCCGCATCAAGTGCGCAACCCTTGCCTGGCACACCCTTCGCGCCGCCTTGCGGAACGAAAAGCAGGTTTCTACGGAGTGACGATTTTGCCTAAACCGCTGCCACAGGACGACCAGAAGCCCGAGCTGAACGCCATCGAGCGCTCGCTCTTCGCTAACGAGGTTGCCGAGCAGATCCGCACGGTTTACGACCCTGAGCTTCCCGTGAACGTGTACGACCTTGGCTTGATCTACGACATCCAGGTGGACGGCCAGAAGAACGTCCATATCGTGATGACCCTCACCTCGCCCGCCTGCCCGGTTGCCGGCAGCTTGCCGGGAGAAGTGGAGATGGCCGCGCGCGAAACGCCCGGAATCGGCAAGGTAACGCTGGAGCTGACTTGGGATCCGCCCTTCACCATCGAGCGCATCCCCGAAGACGTGAGACTGATGCTGGGGTTGATGTAATGAAGTTCAGCGCGCAAGAAGAATTCGGCCTGCGATGCCTGCTCGTCATCGCCAAATCCCCGAAGCCGCTCACCATTCCCGAAGTGGCCAGCATCGAGGGCATCAGCCAAACCCACGTTGCTAAGATGCTTGCGCTGCTTCGCAAGGCAGGCTTCGTGACCAGCTCCCGTGGACAGGTTGGAGGCTATCAGCTTGCGCGTCCCGCGAACGAGATTCGTTTGAACGACGTGCTTTACTCGCTTGGCGGCAAGCTGTACGACGACGAGTTTTGCCGTCGCCACCGAGGCCAGCTATCCTCGTGCTCACACGATATCGGCTGTACCATTCGCGGGCTGTGGGACTCCGTCCAGCAAGCGGTTGACCACGTTCTTGCCCCCCTTACCCTCGCCGACATGGTACGCCCAACCACAAACGTAGCGTGGTCGGAACGTCCGCGCGCAGTCGACGTACTCAATAACTGATGTTCCCCGTCACCCTCACCCCCGAAGCAGTCACCCGCGTTCAACAGCTTGTCGCTAAAGACGGTCGCGCTGGTGTCTTCCTGCGTATCGGCGTGAAGGGCGGAGGATGCAGCGGTCTTGAGTACGTGATGAAGCTGGATGAGCGCCAGATCGAAGGCGATCACATTCTCGAAACAGACGGCATCGTGGTTCGTTGTGATCCAAAATCAGAGAAGTTCCTGCGGGGGGCCACCCTCAAGTACACCGGCAACCTCATCGGCGGCGGATTCGTGTTCGATAATCCGAACGCAAGCCGAAGCTGCGGCTGCGGCACCAGCTTTACCCCTAAGGGCGCTTAATCTCGCGATCCTGCAGCGATTGCAGGAAGTTATCGAACTTCAACGTCAAGCCGATACGGTAATCGCTGGGCTGCTTCCGATACCGAACAAACAACTCAACGCAGCCAATGCCCTGGGTGATCATGTATTCGCGGTCGTACCACTGCCTGCTGTCCGTGTCGAACTTGTGAATCAGGCTGAAGTGCGTCTCGCCAAAATCCAAGTCTCCACGAAGGGCAAAGTAGTGACTCCGTTCAAGCGCATCGATTGGGAATTGAGCCGTGCCGGATTGAACCCCAACGGTGTAAGCCCCTGAGAACCTCAAGAAATTCACCGGCTCCGCGAAGACGCCTGCCTGACCCTGAGCCCAGCCTGAAGTGGACTCCCCCACATAGCCTGCCACGTCGCCGCGGGCGATCAAGCTCGTGTACGGAATCAAATCCATCGGCTTGGTGGCGATGGAAACAAACGCTTGGCCCTGATTCTTGAACGAGCCGCGATCTCGACGCACCGAGTGGGCGCGAAACTGGAAGTTGGTCCCCAGCCCCAAGATGGTGTGCCCAAACTCGTAATCGACATCAAGCGCCTTGGAGTAGGTGTGGCCGGGGTCGCGGTCGGCAGCATTCCGGTTGTACGTGAAGCCCGCCGAAACCGAGTTGCGGGTATCAAACATCACGCGGTTGGAATCACGCGGGCCCTTCACGCTCACATCCTCAAAATAGTTGCCTCCCTGCCGCTCGTCCAGGTCGCTGCGAGGAGTGATCGCCAACCTGCCGGCTTTGCCTTTTAGAAGCGAATCGGTGACCACCAGGCCATATGTCGGGTACTCGCGTTTGAATAGATTGAAGGCGCTGAAAATGCTTGTGTGCGGGTTGATGAGGAAGGTGTTCGCCCATGTAATCCCCAAGCCACTTCCCTGCCGAGTGGTAAACGAAGGCGGGTTGAAGCCGGTCTCGCGAGGGTCGAGCGAGAAGCTAGTCTTAGGCACCTTCAGAACCTGCTCGCCAAATATCTTTAGGGACACTCCGTGAAGGTCGGCGCGACGACCAGGATAAACGCGCGCACTTTCCGCGTTGATTTGATAAACAGGCCGTTTCAGCGAACAGTTGGTGCCACTCGTGCCAATGAAATCCCAGTGGGAGGGCGAAATATAAACCGTTTGAGCGGAGACCTTCAGATTCCCACCGTGCATATTCGCGTTGGTAAGGATGCCGGTCTTATCCTTCCAATTGAACTGAAGTCTGTCGCCGGTGGCCTGGCCAATCGGGTCGTTGAGAGTCACATGCCCCACCGCTTCGCCGTACGATTTCGTGGGATCTAGGTGCAGCGTTAGCTGATCGCATTCCAGAGTAGTGGGACCGAATATGGCCTTGACGCCGCCATCAAACACCACGAGTTGTTCAGCGGGCTTAGAGAGTTGGTGATGGAATTCGACGGTGAGTTGGCCCGGATACTCAATGTGCTTTCGCTGCATTGGGGGAGCGCCCGCCAACAAGGTTACGGCAAGGGCGGTTTTCACCATCAAAGGACAGTGTACCGATGCGAACCAGGTAGGCTGAATCTGCATGCCGTTCAAGAACTTTCGTATGTGGCGAAAGCGGCTGCCTCACTGGCGCGCCGATGATGAGACGTATTACGTCACCTTTCGTCACCGTCGCCCGCTAGACTCCGCCGAGCGCCTGCTTCTGTTTCGCGCCCTGCTGAATCCGGATGGCCGCCGCTGGAACATCCTCATTTTGTGCGTTCTGCCAGAGAATACTGAGATTCTGTTCACCGTCACCGAGAAGTCGCCCGGCGTGCCCTACGAGCTTTCCGATATCGTGGAGAAGGCGAAGGACAAAGCGGGGCGGAAGATCATCAAGGCGACCGGCGAGCGGTTCACCCCGTTCTACACCGAGAGCTACGACCGCATCGTTCGGGACGAGGCGGAGTTAGACGAGCGCTGGCAGGCGATTCTGGACGCGCCAGTGAGTGAAGCGCTATGCGAATCACCGGAGGATTACAACGAGCTTTGGGTGGTCGACGCCCCGCGCTAAGCGCATTGTGTTTTGCAGCCTCTATCGTAGTAACTACCTTAGACAGCGTTCATTTCAGAAGAATCTTCACCGCGAGCACCAAGCGGAAGCAAGATTTCTCCAAGACTCCGCACCCTTAAAAGACTATGGTTTGAGAGCGCGCGCCACAAGGATATTCTCCAATTTAGTACAGTGAAACCAAGCATGAGCCAGTTCACAACGTTACAGGTGGGTTTCAGTACTTGAAACTCCCATTCTTCCTTCTTATCTTGCTATCTGTTCCCTGCGCTTCAAAGGCTCAAGCGAGCAGGATTCCAAAAGAGCATTTGAAAGCCCCAAGTCGCTCGGGTGATGTACAGGTCAAGAGACTTCAAAAGGAACGCTTAAGGTTCCTGTCCGCAATTGCCCCCAACTTCCGGGGAGTTGTGCCGATTGTTGATGGCGTACAAGTCCTTTTTCCGTTTTGCGAAAGCAATACAGCGTACGTCATTGTCGTCGATAACACCTATATTCGCCCCGTACAGCCAGCTGTCTACTGCTTTGATCACCGTGGTAGTGGGTACACACTTCGATACAAGGCGCCGCTGAGCGAAGAGGACAACGAACATCCGAAGGAACGTTCCTTCGTGAGCGTCTTGAACTACGTTCTTTACTGTGAGAGCACTTTTTTGAAACCACATCTCGGCTTAAGGTCCGCCGTGAGACGCGACCTAGCAAGGAACCAGAGGCTGGTTGAATACTGCTTTAATCATTGGAACGGGTTCCTAAGAGTTCGAAGCGTTGAAATCCCATTGCCAGAAGGCAAGGAAGAGTTCCGTTATCATGCAGATAACTACACAATCGGGGACCCGCGATGGCCGCAGCAAGAACCGAGAACATTCGGTTCTTTCGGTTTGCCCCTTAACGCGCTTGAAACACTGAAACTGACGGGAAAGCTGTACTTACCTGATCAGGTTAAGCCCCTCCTCGGACCTGCCGCTTCTGATTACCCATCAAGCGATTGACCAAAGGCGTTGTCTCACTTTGCAAGCGACGAGACATGTTAGTTCGCGGACGATTACAATGAGCTGCGGGTGGTCGACGCTCCGCGTTAAGACCTCTGTGCGGCTAGCGCGGCAGAGCCGCGTTCGGAAACACGTCCAGCCCGAAATCGTCCCGCTCGCCGCGAGCAAGCCGTAGCGACCCCGCGATCCCGATCATGGCCGCGTTGTCGGTGCAAAGATCAAAAGCAGGAACCGAAAACGCCAGCCCCATCCGAGCTGCCTCCGCGCCAAGCTCGGCGCGAAGCGCCTCGTTGGCGGCAACGCCCCCAACCAGCGCAATAGAAGCCGCCGAGAAGCGCTCCGCCGCCCGCGCGGTCCTCTCTACAAGCACCGAGACAATCGCCCGCTGCAAGCTCGCCGCCGCATCCGGCACGCTGATTGCAGACCCGTGGGTCTCCACCAGCCGCCGCATCGCAGTCTTGAGACCGCTGAAGCTGAAATCCAAGGTATCGCCCGAGAGCCCCTTCGGCAGCGGATAGCGCCCCGCCGAACCCGAGCGAGCCGCTTCCTGAATCGCCCTGCCCCCGGGATATCCCAACCCCAGCAGCCGAGAGCCCTTATCGAACGCCTCACCGGCGGCATCATCGATCGTATGCCCAACCTCCACGTAATCCAGCGGACCCCGAACCAGCACCAGTTCCGTGTGGCCGCCGCTCACCATCAGGGTCAGGCACGGATAGGCGGTGCGCCCGCCGCCCGCATAGACGCTGCACAAATGCCCCTCCAGATGATTCACGCCAATCAAGGGAATCCCCCAGGCGTAAGCGAGCGATTTCGCCGCCGTGACCCCGACGCTTAAAGCCCCAACCAGACCTGGTCGGTTCGTTACAGCGATAGCTCCAAACTCGCGCAGCCCGGATATGGCAAGCGCCTCTTCCAGCACCGGCAGAATCGCCTCGACATGGGCGCGAGAAGCCGCCTCCGGCACCACGCCGCCCCACTTCTCATGAAGCTCGGCTTGACTGCTCACCACGTTGGCCAGCACCCGGTCGCCAGAAAGCACCGCCACGCTGGTCTCGTCGCAGCTTGTCTCTATCGCCAGCACCGGGCGAGCAAAGAAAGTTAGGCCGGAGTCCATTTCTCCAGCTCGTACAGCCACATCACAAGGGCGTCCTCTTTGTTGTCCGGGTAGTACGCCTTGCGCGTGGAGATGGTTTTGTAGCCAAGCGATTCATAAAGCGCGATCGCCGCCTTGTTTCCCGCTCGCACCTCTAGCGTCGAGCAAAGCATTCCCTTCTCCCGACTGCGGGTCAGAACTTCGATCATCAGCGCGCGGCCGACGCCATGCCCGCGCGCATCCGGCGCAACCGCGATGGTCGTGATATGAGCCTCGTCGATGACCAGCCAAACCCCGGCGAAGCCGACGATTCTGTCTCCCGCAAAAGCAACAAGGAAGATGCCGTTCTCATGGTTGATTTCGTTCTGAAACGCCCGCTCGCTCCATGGCGAGCCATTGCTGACCTTCTCAATCTCCAGCACTCGCGGGATATGCTCTAGCTTGATAGGTTCAAAACGGATGAACCCCAACGATTCTTTGGCCATCCGAGTTAGCCGCCTAGGTAGGCCTCTTTGACCTTCGGATTATCCAGCAGCGCCTTGCCGGTATCGGTCAGCACCACCGCGCCGGTTTCCAAGCAGTAGGCGCGGTCGGCAATTTCCAGCGCGCGGTGGGCGTTCTGCTCCACTATCAGAATCGTGGTGCCCTTATCGTGAAGGTCGCTTACGATGCGGAAGATTTCCATTACCAAGTTCGGCGCGAGGCCCAGGCTCGGCTCATCCAGCAGCAGTAGCTCGGGGCGCGACATCAGCGCGCGCCCAATCGCCAGCATCTGCTGCTCGCCGCCGCTGAGGGTGCCCGCATTCTGCTTAATCCGTTCTCGCAGGCGCGGGAATCGGTTTAGCACCTGCTCGATGTCCTCTCCGACCTCGCCATCTTTGCGAGTAAACGCGCCCAGTTGAAGGTTTTCCAGCACCGACATATTGGTGAAAATGCGCCTTCCTTCCGGCGAATGGCTAATGCCGAGCTTCACGATTTCGTAGGCTGGGCAGCCCACGATATTCTTATCTTTGAACTTGATCGTTCCGCTTCGCGGACGGATGAGGCCGCTGATCGTGCGAAGCAACGTACTCTTACCAGCCCCGTTGGAGCCAATAATTGCGACGATCTCGCCCTTCTCGACCCGGATCGAGACCTCTCGTAGAGCCTGGATCGCCCCATAATAAACATTGATGTCGGACAGCTCTAGCATAGATGCTCCTGGCGTTCTACCCGAATCAGCCCAGCCTATGCGCTCGTCCCTGCTTTTGTCCCATCTTTCTCAACGCATTCCTCAAGCCTCATGAAACACCCGAAATTTAGCCGTTCGTTTGAAGTGGTCTCCGCCCTTCCAAAGCAGCTTGAGCCGTTGCGAAAGCTGGCGCACAACTTTCGGTGGACCTGGCATTCCGAAACTCGGGACCTGATTCAGTCGATAGACAAGGACTTGTGGCGAACCACCGGCCATAACCCAATTCAGCTTCTGGCGGGAATGTCGGAAGAGAAGGTTGAGAAGCTGGTTAAGGACCCCGTGTTCCTTGCAAAGCTCGAGAGCTGCTCGAAAGATTTAGATAACTACCTCAGCGCCAAGACGTGGTTCGAAACGAACCACAAGGACATGAAGGACAAGATGTCCATCGCCTACTTCTGTGCGGAGTTTGGCGTTTCCGAATGCCTTCCCATCTACAGCGGCGGCCTTGGCGTCCTTGCCGGCGATCATCTTAAGGCGGCAAGCGATCTTGGGCTGCCCCTAGTTGCCGTTGGGCTGCTTTACAATCGCGGTTACTTCCGCCAGCGCCTGACGCCAGATGGCTGGCAGACCGAGGTCTATCCTCAATACGATTTCTACCAATTCCCGATCCAGCTGGTGCGCGGGCCTGATCAGCAGCCGATCCGGGTTGGCGTCGAGTTCCCGGACCGCATTGTCACCTGCCAGATTTGGCTCACCCACGTCGGCCGCATCCCGCTCTACCTGCTGGACAGCAACGTGCTGGAGAATGCGCCGCACGACCAGAGCATCACCGACACGCTGTACGGCGGCGATGAGGAAATGCGCATCCGCCAGGAGATGATCCTGGGCATCGGCGGCCTTCGCGCCCTGCGCGCGGTTGGCATTAACCCGACGGTTTGCCACATGAACGAGGGGCACGCGGCTTTCCTATCCGTGGAGCGAATTCGGCAGACGATGACCGAGAACCAGGTGGATTTCCGCACCGCGCGTCAGGCCATCGTTTCCGGCAACGTCTTCACCACCCACACGCCGGTTCCCGCCGGCTTCGACCTGTTCGATAAGGAACTGCTGGAGCGGTACATGGGCAAGATGGTGCAGACCATCGGCATCCCGTTTGAGGAATTCCTGAAGTTCGGGCGGATTGATAAGGACGACGACGCCGAGAAGTTCAACATGGCGGTGCTCGCGATGGAGACCGCGAACCATGTAAATGGCGTGTCCAAGCTGCACGCGGCGGTTACCCGCGCGATGTTTGGCGCTCGCTGGCCGGATCACCCCGAAAATGAGGTGCCGATTATGGCGGTGACGAACGGCATCCACACCACCACGTGGGTCTCGCGCCGCATGGAAGACCTCTTCGATGAATATCTAGGCGACGCCTGGCGGCGCGCCCCGCAAGACCCCGCCTCCTGGGCGAAGGTCGATGCGATTCCCGACGAGGAACTGTGGGCGGTGCGAGAAGTCCAGCGCGGCGACTTCGTTCGCTATGCGCGCAAGCACTTGCAAGCAGATATGGAGCGCCGCAACATGAGCCGGGCCGATTTCAACCTGCTAGGGCAGGTTCTGGACCCGCGTGTGCTCACCATCGGCTTTGCCCGCCGCTTCGCGACCTACAAGCGAGCGACGCTGATGATGCGCGACGTTGAGCGGCTGAAGGCGCTGCTTTTCCATTCCGAACGACCCGTGCAGATTGTGATTGCCGGCAAGAGCCACCCGCGCGATGGCGGCGGCAAGGGGCTGATCAAAGAGATCATGAGCTTCATCGCCGATGGCGCCCAGGGCCGAATGGTATTCCTTGAGGATTACGACATGCAGCTTGCCCGCGCCATGGTGCAGGGCGTGGACGTGTGGTTGAACAACCCGCGCAGGCCGATGGAAGCCAGCGGAACCAGCGGCATGAAGGTGGTGCCTAACGGCGGCCTCAACTGCTCGATCCTCGACGGCTGGTGGGATGAAGGCTACACGCCGGAAGTCGGCTGGGCAATCGGCGGCCGCGAAGATTTGGCGGACGAAGGACAGCAGGATTGGCTGGACAGCCGCGCGCTTTACGCCCTCATCGAGAATGAGATTTCGCCGAAGTTCTATCACCGGGTGGATAACGGCTTGCCTCGGCTCTGGATCAACATGATCAAGGCGTCGATTAAGAACCTTGCGCCAGAGTTCAGCACCGGCCGCATGGTTGCGGATTACACGAACATGTCTTACGTGCCCGCAGCGAAGGCTTATCTGAACCTCACCGCCGACAGCATGGCGAAGGCGAAACACGCCTTTGCTTGGCGGCAGCGAATTCGCAAGAGCTGGTCTCAAGTGCGGGTGCTGCATGTTGAGGACACGGCGGACCTTCAGAACCGCCTTGGCGCGGAGTTCACGATTAAGGCGACCGTGCATATCGATGGCCTTGAGCCTGGTGATGTTCGCGTTGAAGCCGTATTCGGGCAGATCGGACCGAACCGCGACATCGTTTCTGGCACGCTCGTTCCCCTACAGCACGTCAGAGCCGATGGCGGCAACCACGTGTACGAGTGCAAGATCAAGCTATGCGAGGCGGGTTACCGAGGCTACACGGTGCGAATCGTGCCGTATCACGACAGCGTGAATGTAAGCAGCGAGCTTAACCTGATTGCATGGCAGCCGACGGTTTAGGTCGTTCGCTTGCCTTGATCGAGGTTGAACACCGCGCCCATCAGGGTCTTTTCCGCCCCGGCGGCGTCCCCGCTTTGCAGCGCGCGCAGGGCCATCGTGACCTCCTGGGCTTCGGCGGTTCTGCCTTCGCCTAGCAGCAGGGCTTGGGTCTTCTGCAATTCGGAGATCGCGCCCATCGCGGTTAGCTGGCCGGTCTTCATGCCCATCATGGTTTTCTCAACCGCCTTGCTGGCCATCACAACCTGCGCCGCTTGGCGAACCCGTGGGTTCGGCTCGACTGAGTAGCGCACCTGGTCCGACGTGAATTCGGCGATAAGGTCCATATCCACGGTTTCCGTCTTGCCGGTCACCATGTCGTCGTAGGTCAGCTTGCCCACGGCAACGCGGTAATGGCCAAGCGGGTGATTGGAGAATTCCAGATCGACCACTTGCTCGATAGTTGAGCCGCGCTCAAGGTCGGTTAGCTGAGTGGTTTGTTCCGTTCGAAGCGTCACCCACCGGGCGGGCTTAATTTCCAAATTCAGGTTCCTCGCGGAGGTCGTCATCAGCTTTTCAAGCTCGGTTCGGAAGACTTCGGGAATGAGGTCCGGGCGCGGGATGTAGTAGTAGTTGCCGCCGCCCTTCTTCGCCATCGAGGCGATCAGCTCTTCGTTGTAATCTGGCCCAAAGCCAAGGAAGGTGATGCTGACGCCTCGCGATTTCACATCGCTGGCAAGCTGGGTCAGGGCGTGGAAGTCTTTAATGCCCGCAGTTGGGTCGCCATCGGTAAGCAGCACGACGCGGGTCGCTCGGCCCGATTCCTGGAGCGACATCACCTGAGCGAGCGCCATATTGATGGCTTCATACAGGTTCGTAGTGTTGCCCGGCATCAGGCGCTGGATGCCGTCCTTGATCATCTGCTTGTTCGTGACGCGCTGGGGCGGCATCAGCAAGTCGACCACCTCCTCGAACGTGACAATGCTCAGCACGTCGTCCGGCGACATCAGGTCCACCACGTGGTTGCACGCCTGCTTCACATACTCAAGCGGCTGCCCTTCCATTGAGCCTGAACGGTCGATGACCAAACAAAGGTTTAGCGGCGTTCTCGGCCCGCCACCAAGAGTAAGCGCTCCGGAACCGGCGGCGGAGATGGAAATCAGGAATTGCTCGCGCGCGGGGCCGTTTGCCATGGTCGCCTCGCGGCTTGGAATCACCTCAACGGCAAGCGCCTTGCCGCCAAACGATGGAATCGCCATCGCGCTGGTCTTGTTAGGATCCATCCCGCCCGCGCTGATCATCTGCGTCTTCAGCGGATCGTTGAAATTGGGCACGGCGCCGGTAAGCATCGTGCGGTTAGGGTCAATCTTTTGGGTTGGATCCATGGTGTGATTTCTTCTACTAAAGTTTAGCCGCCTTCTAGCCGGAATGTTGTCATTCCAATCTTGAGTTGGCCGCCGGGGGCGAGCAATGCGTTTTGAACCCGCTGTCCGTTCACGAAGGTGCCGTTGGTCGAGCCGAGGTCCTGCACGGCGACTCCGCTTGGCGCAGGCTCAAGCCGAGCGTGGCGGCGGCTAACGCCGCCATCGGAAGCGAATGGGATAACCGGTAGGTCGCGGCCAACTTCTGTTGGCGCCGCGATTGGGAAGCGATTCCCGGCAAGGGGACCGTCCGTCGCCACCAGTATCCATCCGCCGGGCTGATGAGGCGCGAATACCACCGTTGGCTGCGAAGTCGGCGCGTAAGCAACCGGCGCCATTGGTCCCTCAGGCAGATAGGGCATCGGGGCCGCGTACTGCTGAACCATCGCGGGCTGGGTCGCCGCCACCTGCTTCATCTCAAAGATGAACGTGTTGGATCCGATGAGGAACTGCATGCCGTGCGCCAGCGGCGTTTCCTGGATTGGCTGCCCGTTCGCGATGACCTGACCCTGCACAGCCCTCAGTACGTACTGGGCGTCGCTTAGCTTGAAGATCGAAGCGTGATGACGTTGTACGGACGGATCGCCGAAGATGGGAATCTGCGCCATTTCATCTTTACCGATGCGCGTTTCTGGCAAATCTACGGGGAAAAGCTTGCCTTCATTACGGCCCAGCACCTGCCGGACGAACGCCTTCTGGCCCATCCGCTCGATGAGAGCGATGAAGAGACCGATCGCGCCTCCGACCAGGATTGTGTAGGCCGCGCGCGAAAACATGCCCGCCTCGCCGGTCGATTGCCCACGGGCGATAAGAATGACCGACCCCGTCATCGGGCCGATAATGTCGAACAAGGCGGCTCCCGCCAAACCGCCCAAAGCGCCGCCATAGAGACCCTGCAAGATTCGCTTCGGCTCAAAGGTTGAGATACCCACTGCAAGGCCGATCGCCGCCCCAAGCGGGGTTAGAGCAATGATGCGCAAGAAACCGGTGACTTCCCGATGAGGCGCGATCGCGCTGACGAGGGAGCCGCCAAATCCGTGACCCAGGTTCCCAAACAGCAAGCCCAGAAACGCGCCAACCCCCGCGCCACGAAGCGCTTTGGGGACGCTGCCTGATGAGAGACCAGGATACATGCCAAGCCCGGTGCCAATGAGCCCGCTTAAAAGCGAGATGAAGATGAGTTCCCAGCGCTCCCAACCGGCATCGCCGAAGACTTTTGGCGCGGACGGCTCACAGATCGCCCAGGCGAAAAGCCCGGAGATTGCGCCGAATATCGTCCGCTTCAGAATTTCGCCCATCATCCTTCCAAACGCATCGCCACCGCGCCGAATTGCACGCGATCTCCTAAATGCAGCACGATGTCAGCCGTCACCTTCTGCCCGTTCACAAATGTGCCGTTGGTGCTGCCCAAATCCCGCACCGTAACCTGCGAACCCTGAACGATCAAAGCGGCATGACGGCGAGAAACCGAGCTTTCGCCCACTAGGCTTATTGCAAGACCATCTTCCCTGCCCAAAACATTTTCTCCTGCCTGTAGGACGTAACTCGCGCCTGAATCCGCGCGAAGGGTGGGCGTTCCGGATGAAACGGGAGTCTGCGAAATGGGCGCCGGCGCGGCATCCGGTAGCAAGATTTTCGTGGGCGGAGGAGGCGGCAAATTATCCGGCACCACCGAAGCGCCGGGGTCTAGGTTTGTCGGCGGCTCTGGAGCGACGGGAACACCAATGCTCTTCAGTTTGTCGGTCAAATCGCCGGGTTGCGCCTGCGCCTTTTTGTACAGCAAGTAGCCGCCATACCCCAGTCCGCCCAGAACGAGCAGGTAAAGAATGGAGTTGCCAATTCCCCCGCCTTCGCTGGCTTTCGGCTTCTCGGGCTCTACTGGCTTGGTGGGCGCAATGATCGGCGCATCGGATTTGGCGGCATCCTTGCCGTTGTCAGTGGGAGTCTTCGGACTAGAAACCGTCTCCACCGGATCGGCGATGGAAACCACAAACCTCGGCTCCACCTTCGAGCGCTTTAGTTCAAGCTGAAAACCCTGGGTCAGGGGCTCCGCCTGCTGCCCCTTCGATCCGTAATGCACGGTCACCTTTAATTCGCCGGGAGTGAAGCAAAAGAACTTCAGCTCGCCCTTTAGCGACGGATCAAGAATCTGGCTTACGCCGTGCTCCCCATCCTTCACCTCAACCTGCGCGGCCGCAACCGGATCGCCGGCATGCTCAATACGGAGGCTTACAAAGCCAACGCGGGTGAAGTCTTCTTTCCGAATGACCCAGCCCTGGGCAACTTGGCTGACCTTTCGCAAGGCGATATTGTTGGTGTCCCGATCCCAGGCCACAACGTAATCACCCGGCTTTGCAGACGCGGTATCCAGGTTCGACAATCGCTCGGTCTTTGGCTCAGCGAGGGCAGGAAGCTGCTTTGGCAAGCCGGATGATAGGAACACGATGTGGGGGGATTCGCTCCCGAAATCGATCTGCGCTCCGAGCAGCAGCACGGGCATCAGAGTAAGTACGCAGGCTAAGAGTCGGTGTCGCAATTTCCTAATATCTGTGAGCGGGCCGAAGGAATCGCCTCCACCAGATCAGAAGCCAGGTAGCCGACGCCTCCAACCTTGCAAGCACAGATGTCTCCCGCAAGCCCATGCCAATAGACGGCACAGGATGCAGCGTAGTAGCTAGGCAGTTGCTGGGCAAGCAGAGTTGCGGCCATTCCACTCAGCACGTCGCCAAAGCCGCCAGAGGCCATGCCCGGGTTTCCGGTGCAGTTCACCATCATGGGCTGGCCCGGCTCGCCGACGATGGTGTGCGGGCCCTTCAGCAGCACACATTGGCCATATTCGCTGACGGCGGAGTCCACCGCCCGGAATCTATCTGCCTGAATCTCCGCAATACTGCTGTTCAGCAGCCTACTCATCTCGCCCGGGTGCGGAGTAAGGATGCACTCAACAGGCGGGAGCGTGACGCCATGGCTCACGCTGTTCAGGGCGTCGGCATCAATCACGCAGGGACGCCGCCATTCTCGCCAGGTTGCCTTGAGGAGGTCGAGAACCGGCTTGTCGTGAGTTAGGCCCGGGCCAAACAGGGCGCTATCCACACGCTCCTGATACTCAAGCAAATCGTGCACCGCCATCGGGCTGATGACGCCGTTATCCTCTGGGAGCGGCAGCAGTAAAACCTCGGGAAGCTGCGCAGCCACAGCATCAAGCACACTTGGAATCGAAGCAACAGTAACCAAGCCCGCCCCGGCGCGCAATGCGCCTTTGGCGGCAAGCGTCACCGCTCCCCGCATCCATCGAGAACCCGCGACAATGAGCACGTGGCCGCTATCGCCCTTGTGGGCAGACTTCAGCCGCTCCGGCAAAAGGCTTGCAACCCAGTCCTCGTCGATCAGCCGCGACTCTGTAACTTCGTTCAGCAAGGCGGCGGGGTATCCGATATCGGCGACCGTCCAATAGCCGCTGTGTTCCAGCCCGATGCCTTCAAACAGGAACGGCTTGGGGAAGCCAAATGTGACCGTTCGCAACGCCCAAACGCTTTCGCCAAGCTCTTCGCCGGTATTGCAGTCGATTCCACTGGGAACGTCCACTGCCACAACAGGCACCCCGCTTCGGTTGATTGCCTGAATCGCTTCGCGTACGGTGCCATGGACCTGGCTGACGGCGCCGATGCCTAACAGGGCGTCGACCAGCAAGTCATGGCCACCAAGGCAATCGATCTTGCGAGTCCAGCGCGGATTATCGGCAAAAATCGGATGCACGCCGGTCGCGCGCGCCACCTTGTACTGGTTCAGGGCATCTTCGCGCAGGTCTTTCTCAGTCGCCGCTACCAGGCACTCAACCTGATAACCCGCCTGCACGGCAAGCCGAGCAACGACAAATCCATCACCGCCATTGTTGCCGCGTCCGCATAGCACGGCGATCTTGCCGCCCGAAGGCAGCATCTTCGTGACCGCCTCAAAAACCGCGAAACCCGCCCGTTCCATAAGAACGCTGGCGGGTAATCCAAAATCTTCACTGGAGCGGCGGTCTACGCTACGGCAGTGTTCGGATGTTCCGATCCACATGGCGTTTACGCCGTCTCTTGCTGCGCAAGGGCAGTGCTGGCCATCTAATTTGACCCAAACCTTACGCATCCTGAGTTATCTCCGTCATTGGCTTTCTTGCGACGAATCGCCAAGTTCCCCCGCAGTGCACATGCATATACCGCGTGCCGCGCCGCCATTTACGGGAACGTGCAAGCTCTTGATTACATCGACTACAACGATAGATCACAGCCTGCCGACTTTGATTACGTTCAACCTCGTAGCGATGACGCACATGCGGGTGCAGACCCAGCAAATTCATAGATTCTCGCCACGCCGCGCCATGTCCGGTTCCGTTTCGACCGTACTTGGAAAACGCCATCAGATGGGCGTACTCGTGAAGAAGGGTTATCCTAACGCGCTCGGCATCCACGAGTATTTTTGAACTCAAGGTGATCTGGAAAGTGCGGTAATTTGCCAGCCCCGCGCTGACGCGAAGCGCCTTCCACTTGAGGATGGGCACGTGTTTTAGGGGGTGCGCGGCCCAAAGAAACGCAAAGAGTTGGTCCGCGTACTCAGTTAGGGATGAACCCTCGCGGAAAGGTGGTTCGTCAATTAGGACGTGATTCATCGACACCGTTCGTGGTTCCGCTCGGGATTGCTCTTCGCAATCGTGACCCTAACTTCCTCCAGCTTTGCTTCTTCGAATAGAGTTTATCAGGTTGGCGACGCTTCCGATATTTTCTACAGCAAATTGCATCGCCTAACATCTTCGGGGCTGCTCCAACCGCTGCTTCTGAAGAAGGCTCAGCTAAGCGCAGTACTGGAGGCATTTGCCGATTGTAAACACCGTGTTGACGAGACGATTAGCCAGAACAACACCCTGATGCGGATGCAAATGCCGAAACTCGATCAGGCGCTTAAGTTGGCCAAGGAAGGCAAGCCAACTCCCCAGGCCCTTTTGAAGGACATTCAGGCAGCAAGTTCAGCTTGCGACAGCGCAAGAGAAATTACCGCCAGGGTCAATGTCGATCAAATGTTAGGCGTGGTCAAGAAGGTATGCGATCGGGGGCAGTTGAAGGTAATGGCCAACGAACTGCATCCAGCCGATTACGGGATTACCACCGATCCAGACAAGGTTTCGTATGAGCAGAGGATCGAACTGTTCGTTCGCTACGTGCTGCTTGACCCGGATGCCCACCAAATCTTGATCGACCTTTACAAGATCGCCGAAGATTAGCCTTACTCCATCGTCAACCGAATTGCAGCGATCACCTGATTCACGTCTGGTAGCGCGGCATATTCGTAGATGGGGTTGTAGCCAATCTGACAGTCTTCTCGAGCCACGATTTGGGGCGGCGAGAGGAACAGATTCCATCGGTCCGGATTTGAAGTCATCTCGGCTATGATTGCCTGGCCATATCCGCCGGTGCGGTTGTCTTCGTGAACCACCACCAGTCGTCCCGTCTTTTCGACCGACTTCGTGATCGTCTCGTAGTCGCACGGCAGAATCGAGCGAAGATCGACGATCTCGACCGAACACTCGGAAGCAAGCGCAGTAGCGGCTTCTTCGGCAAGCTCAAGGCAGTTGCCCCATGAAACCAGCGTGACGTCTGAACCTTCCTTCTGAATTCGAGCCTTGCCAAGCGGAACCGGGTTGACCGCGTTCACATCCACGTTCTTTCGGAAGATGTGCTTCGGAATCAGGATGATTGTAGGATCGTCCGCCTGGATAGCGGTCCAGAAAAGGCCGGCGGCATCTTCCGGAGTGGAAGGAATCGCGATGTTGATGCCCGGAATGTGCGCCAGCATGCCCTCGTTGCTCATCGAGTGCCACAGCGAACCACCCGGCAAGTAAGCGCCGTATGGTGCGTACAGCACCATCGGGCACTTCCAATGGCCGAATGAGCGCCAGCGAAGAGTCGAGATATTTGTTACAAGCTGGTTCCAGCCCGGCGAAATGAAGTCGATGAATTGAAGCTCGAACACCGGCCGGTAGCCGTAAGAGGCCATGCCAACCGCAGTGCCCAAAATAGTGGCTTCGGCAAGCGGAGAGTTGAAGACCTGCTTGGGGAAGCTCTCGGAGAGGCCCTTGGTCAGACCAAACACGCCGCCCTTGGGGTCTTCAATATCTTCTCCGAACATGATGACCTTCGGGTCGCTTTCAAGCGCCTTTCTCAAGGTCTGGTTGATCGCAGAGACCATCGTCATGCGGCCGGTTTGGATCGGCGGTACTTCTGCCGGGCGAGATTCGCCAAAGCTGTGATCCATCACCTCAGAGGCAACCGGATCCTGCTCCTTCTCAGCCTTCAGATAATCGTCATCGACCATCTTCTGGACTTCTTCCTGAAGCTTCATCCAGGCGTCTTGGGTGAGCTGGCCTGCAGCTATGAGTTCGTCGGCGACCACACGAATCGGATCGCGCTTCATCATCTCGTCTATATCCGCCTGATCGCGGTAAACGCGGTGATCGTCCGAACTGGTGTGGCTGCTAAGCCGGTCAAGTTCGCACCAGAGGATTGTTGGCCCTTCCCCCTTTCGCGCCTTCTCGAAGGCAGGCTGCGCGGCGGCGTAGACTCGATCCGGATGGCGAGCGTCCACCTTCACGATGTGGGTCTCGCTGAAGAGGTCGAGGTGGAAGGGCAGGAACTTCTCGGTATTCGTGGAAATGCCGTACTTGTTATCCTCGATCACGAAGATCACCGGCAGCTTCTCTTGAATCGCAAACGTTACGGCCTCATAGAACTCGCCCTGGCGCGAGGCGGCGTCGCCGACGCTGGCAAGACATAGGCTGTCGGTACCCGCAAGCTTCATCGCCCACGCAGTGCCGCAGGCAGGAATTAGTGAGCCACCGGTTGGCGTGCAAACGCTGAAAACGTTGTGTTCGCGGTCCGAATAGTGACCCGGCATCTGGCGGCCGCCAGAGGAGCTTGATCGCTTGGCAAAGTAGGCCAGAGCAAGATCGTAATTCGAGAGGCCCTGAGCAAGCATCAGCGCGCGATCACGATAGTACGGGAAGAGGTAGTCGTCTTCGCGCAGCAGATGGGCAAATGCCGCTAAGGGCTCATGCCCCATGCCACTGACCTGGAACCAACCTTTGCTTTGGCGCAGAAGGATGCCCTCGCGGCGATCGCCCTCGCGGCTAAGGAGCATAAGTTTCAGGAATTCGAGCTTGTTGACAGCGCCTTGGGCGCGAAGAATAGACATGAATGACCTCAGTATTCGAACAAATCTTTAAAATTGCTGTCCGAGGCTAGCCTGGACATAGAATTTTAGCACGTACAGCTACGGCGTCGTGCGTATGAGTTTCCCTGACACACTGATGGCGTGGTTTCGCGGCGCTTTAGCGCCGGAATTGGCGGGATCGCCATGGGCATTTCGGTGCAAATCCGCAGATTGGAAGATAAGCGGGGTGGTGTCGGGATTCTTCACGTCGCCCTTGTACTTGCCCGCGAGCGAGGTATTGAAAGCAAATCCAAATTCGTTGGGTTTGTGCGCGACCGAAGGGTCATGTTTCTTCTTCTCGGCCTCGTCCTCGCTCATGTCGCTGGTGCGAATCCGCGCCTCAATTGCATCCAGCCAGTGATCGGCGGCCGGGAATTGGCCATCCGAGTCGTGAGTGAGCATCATCGCCGTATAAAGGGCTTTCAGATTCTTATCGACGGTAGCATCCCACTCGCGCTGCTGGGGAGTGTCGAGAAAACCGCGCTGTTTGGCGGTGATCAGCACAGAGACCGGGCCCCAAAGACCGTAAGCAAGGCCGCCTGCTGCCAGCAGCAGAATGACATTTCGAATTCCCTTGCGCCCGTTGCTCATGTCAGTTCTTACTGACGAACCTAGTGGCCGTAGGGATTGCAGAGCGGATCGCCAACGATGACTTCCTTCCACTTCAGGATCGGCGAAGCCATCCAAAAACTCTCGGCGAGGTTATAGCCAGAGGTGTATCGATCAAACAAGATGTCGGGACGGTTGAGGCTAAACACGTACGGCTCGCTCACGTAGGCGGCGCAACCGCAGCAGCCTTGATCAATCAAGTCCGCCATGAGACTTTGCCCACCGGTCGTGTGGTTAAACGTGCGCCCGGAAGTGCTCACGAATGTCTGAGCAATCGAGCCGGGCTTGAATTTGAGCTTGTGATAGACGTCGGCATTGAACCAGCCATCGTTACTTCCCCACGAGGCGTAACCCATCAACTCCTCAGTAGGCGCCGAAAAGACGCCGCTCGTCTGGATGCGTGAAACGAGCCCTTTGGTTTGAAGCTTGGCATTCGCAAGGCCAAGGGTTGACTGCATTGCCGCAAATCCTCCGGTTCTCCGGTTTTCGGCCTCGGCAAAGAAGAAAAGACCTTTCTCGGCGGTGGCTTCCACGCTTCGGTCGATCATCAGCTTGACTGCCGCCAGCGAGTAGCCATCGAGCCGCGTTGTAAGGAAGAGCTTGAAGTCTCGGTGCAAGAAGTGCTCCTGCTTCCCAAAATACGGATTGATTAGGCTCTTTAGCGATTGCTCGTCGATCGTGCGGGGCGGCTGTAGGTCTGAAAGGTCAATTGCCGCGAGAAGCGCGTTAATCGAAAGGCCCGAGTTCTTGATTCGCAGCGGAATTCCCTTCGTGGTCACCAGATAATCAAGAGTAAACCGACTCTCGTGCAGCCGGTGGGCCACGGGCTCCTCAATCAAATCGTAATATTCGTAGCGGGAGACTTCTTCCTCGGGCGGACAATTGACGTGCACGATGTTGGTGGCGGGAATCCCTCGCTTCTTCGCGTAATACTCGCCGATGGCTAGGCTATCGGGGCTCTTGTTGTTCACCACAACCAGAACGTGCTCTGCAAGAGGATGAGGCTTTACGATGGGGGTTTCGTCGGGCTGGCTGCTGGGCAGCCGAAGGTCACCGCAACCAACGGCAACGCCAAGCGCAACGGCACTGGCAAGAGCGCGTAAACTCCACCTTATGCCGGTCGCCAAATTGCCGCTTGTGATCATTCCCACTCCTATACATCGGCTCAACAATCTTTCATCTGAAATCGGGGTCGACCTTTGGATCAAACGAGATGACCTTACCGGCTTTGCGATGGGAGGAAACAAGGGGCGGAAGCTGGAATATCTGATCGCGGACGCGCTTAAAGAAGGAGCAACCGTGGTTGTTACCTGCGGTTCTAGACAAAGCAACTTCGTGCGGCAGCTTGGCGCGGCCTGCGCAATGCACGGACTCCGATGCGTGGCCGCCGTGATGGACCTGCCCTTTGACTCGGCTGCCGGTAAGCCGAGAGGGGCCCATCCTTCTGGTGGTGGGAACGAAATTCTGAACCATTGGCTTGGAGTTGAGTTGCATCATTTCCCCGATGACGACTGGGAAGTGCTATATCAGTACGCTGAGACCCTCGCATTCGCCCTTGAATCGAAAGGCGAGACAGTCTATCGAATTCCGGTTGGCGGCTCGTCACCGCTTGGCGCCCTTTCGTTCTACGAAGCGGGCAGAGAAATGCTTGCGCAGGGCGTCAAGATTGCCACCGTGGTAACCGCAAGCAGTAGTGGCAGCACCCAAGTTGGCCTTACCTACGCGCTTGCCTCCGAAGGCGTCAAGGTTGTGGGCATCGTAAGTGATCCAGAACCGGAGATCGTCCACGACTTTGTGAAGATTGGCGAGGGCCTTGCCGAACTGCTTGGCGTCAAGCCACTTGGACCGAACGCCTTTCTTCTCGATTTCGATTCAGTGGGACCCGGATATGGGGTTTCGAGCCCTGAGGGGGAAGAAGCAATCCGGTTGATGGCCACAAGAGAAGGAATCTTTCTCGACCCGGTCTACTCAGGCAAAGCCTTCGCGGGCTTGCTGAGGTTGGCAAGAAAAGGAAAGCTGGAAGGACCGGTGCTGTTTTGGCATACAGGCGGCATGCCCACCCTATTTGCCACTGCTGATTAGCGCGGCAGGAAGGGAAACATCTCGCGGCTAATTTCGCCCACGTGGACCTTCCATTTTCCGTCTTGCTTAATCATTGGAATCTGAAAGTTCTTGTCGGTGGTTGCTCGCACCATGTAATTGTCCCAATAGGTCAGCTTGGCATTGGCCGTGTTATCAGAGGCGATAACGACATCGGTAATTTGATACCTGAATTTGAAGTATTTGGCGTACTTAAACGTTTCTTCCCACTTCTTGTGGATCATTTCCGGGGAGTCGTTTCCAATAATGCTGAGCTCAGTTAGCTTATCGATATCCTGCTTGGCAAGGGCATCCATGAATTTAACCGCGACCGGCTGAGGCCCGGCGGCATTTACAAGGAAGACACTGCCGATCACGGCAACTCCGGCAAGGATGAGAATCAGTATCCACGGAACTCGGCCAGCCTGCTTCATGCGGGGATATTAAACCCCAATCCTCAAGGCTCCATCCCAAACGATTCCCTCACGATGCGCTCGCTCTCATCGGTATTGATCTTCCACTGGTGAAGATCCTTCTGCACCACAAAGATTAATTGCACGCGAAATCCGTTCGGCAACACATATTGGGCGTCGGCAAACACTTTTCGCGGCGAACGATCCACACGGATCAAACGGTAAGTCGCCCCTCGACGAATCAGGCTGCTCACCCGCAGGGCCAGCACCTGAGTAGCGGGTGACTGAACATCAAGGCAAACGTGCTCGAACTCGCGCGGGTCGTTCAGGAGGATTGCCTCGTGAAACTCCCTGATCGCTGATTCAGGGCCGTAGTTTCTGAGCGACCAGAACACGCCGACCGTTACAACCGCCAAGATCAGTGCGACCAAGGTGCCGTGGGGTCTTACCGGTGTCTTTACTTCCATAGCGCGGTGTATGCTCTCATTCGATGAGCAATCCCATCGTTGGAGTTATTATGGGCAGTCTGAGCGATCACGAGACGATGCGTGGGGCAGAAGACATCCTAGCCAAGTTCGGAATACCCTTTGAAACTCACGTCGTGAGCGCTCATCGAACTCCGGATGGAATGGCCGAATACGCAAAGTCCGCTCGCAAGCGCGGCCTTAAAGTCATCATCGCCGGGGCCGGAGGCGCAGCACATCTTCCGGGCATGGTGGCGAGCTTCACTAGCCTTCCCGTCATCGGCGTGCCGGTGCCGAGCAAGCATCTTTCAGGCGTGGATTCCCTTCACAGCATCGTGCAAATGCCCGCGGGTGTGCCAGTTGCCACGGTGGGCATCGGAAATTCGCAGAATGCAGGATTGCTTGCGGTGAGAATTCTCTCTCTCAGCCAAACAGAACTGGAGCAGAAACTAGACGACCACTTTGCGGAGATGCAGAACGCGGTCGCGAAAATGAATCAGGAATTAGAGGGTAGGTAGGAGTCCCGCTACCGGGACCCCCAATTAAGCCTTTACTTTGGCAAGCCTTCACTAAACCAAAGCTTGACCTCTCGCGCGGCGGCATCGGCATCGCTGCTGGAGTGCGTGAGATTGTCGTCGATCGACAGCGCGAGATCGCCGCGAACGGAGCCAGGAGTTGCTTCCAGCGGGTTGGTAGCTCCCATCATCGTTCGAACTGCCTGAATCGCGTTCACGCCTTCAACCGCCATTGCCACAACCCGGCCACTGGTCAGATAATTCACAACGTCGTCAAAGAAGCCCTTGCCACGGTGCTCAGCATAGTGCTCCTCCACCAACGCGCGGTTGGGGCGGACAAGCTTGAGACCAACAACCGTCAGGTCGCGAGCCTCAATGCGGCGGATGATTTCTCCGATAAGTCGGCGGTTAACGCCGCCTGGCTTGATTAAAACTAAAGTCGTTTCCATAGTGCGCTCTTGCAAACAAATCGCCTGAGCGCAACAGCGCTCAAGCGTTTGCATAGGGTACCCGGAGACTTACTTTCCGCCGTTTGTCTCGCCCGTCTCTTTCGGCTGGCTGGCAGGCGGGGCAGCTTCGTAGCCCGCGAACAACAACGCACCCGAGGTTGCCTCGGTGATGAAGTAGAGGAACGGTCGATCTGCCGTAAACGTAAATTCCTGCACGCGAACAGCGGTCGGCATCATCGTGATACCGGTCGCCGCAGCGGCCTCGGTTCCTTCCTCGTTCACATCGATGTAGGTCTTGTGAATGAACTGGTCGATGATGAGGCGTTGCTTAACGGAAATTCCTGAAAAGTCCGCCTTGTCGCTCAAAGTCTCCTTCAAACCGAGCGCGGGCATGATGGCCTTCAAGTCAAGCGTCGAGTCGAACTTGAAGCTAGGCACGCGCACCAGGCTGTCGTGCTTCGTCGCGGTAGCGTTCCATTTCGTAAGCTGCTGAGCAGTCAGCCCTTTAAGGAAATCCTCCCACTTAACGCCCTTCGCAGGGAGGACGACCGTCATCTGAGCCCTGCCCTTGCCGTACGGCAGAACGATCCATTGGGCGTCCTTCGATTCTCCGCCCGCGATCATCCCGCTTAGCTGCATCATGTCCACCGATTTCACCTTGCCATCGCTCTTTGTGAAGTCTGCGGGCCGCGTCATTTCTTTCTTGAATGGGGTCGTCCACATTCCGTGGAAGTAAACGGCGTTGGTCAGCACAACTTTGGTGTCGGTCGGGAGCTTATCGACCAGCGAGGGAATCTTCCCCGCTGTCTTTTCGCTTACCCAATCGTTGATTGCCTTACCCGCGTCGTCCTGCTGCTTGAAGTCGAGTGTTTTGGTGTCCGCCAGGAAGGCGTCCTGGGTTGTTTTGCTGTATTTGGAATCAATTTCAAAGCCAGTCTGAGTCCAGAGGCCGTTCGCGATGTTCAAAACCACGCCGCTATCCGCATCTCGAGTGAGCGTCATCAGCGTCTTGACCGCCGCCTGATAATCCGCATCCAGGATCTTGTTCAGGCCCATCGCGGTTTCCATTTCCTTCTTGGTTGTGCCTCCCGCGCCGGTGTAAGCCATGCCAAGCGCAAGGCTAATGCTTGTCGGGCTGATCAGCCGGTTTTGGCCCTGATCTTTAATCAGGCTGCCAAGAGTCTTAAGCCCAAGCGTATTGAGGCCCGCTGTCACCTTCGGAAAATTCTTATCTACCTTCACGCTTGCCTCCGCGGCCTTTACCTCTTCAGGTGAAGCGGGGCGCATGGTTGTCGCAGAAGTGCTGGTGTCTCCAGCTCCGCCACAGCCAGCAATGAAAATTAGCCCAGACACGCCGAGAAAGAACGCAAACTTCATAAGGTCCACCTGTTAGACGTTGCTGCTCGAGTCTAGATTCACAGCTTGTGTGGGCCTAATGCCCCGAGCAACTTTGCCCTTATTGGTAAATTATGCGTTATTACGATGGCAGTAGCGAGTCTTCACCAATTAACCGTCAAGTACGGCGATTTCGTGGCCCTTGATGACTTCACGGTGGACATCTCGGAAGGCTGCGTCGGTCTGCTCGGCCCGAATGGCGCGGGCAAAACCACCCTCATTAAGACCTTGCTCGGATTCCTGACGCCGACGGCCGGCAGCGGCTCCGTCCTTGGAACTGACCTCAGCGATTGGCGGAGAATTCGCCAGCTTGTTGGCTACATGCCGGAGCAAGATTGCCACATCCCCGGCATGAGCGGCGTCGCGTTCGTTGCTTACGCAGGTGAGCTTGCGGGAATGCCGAAAGAACAGGCGCTGCGCCGCGCTCACGAAGTTCTGGAGTATTGCGGCCTCGGCGAAGCGCGATACCGAAACGTTGAAACGTATTCGACGGGCATGAGGCAGCGTATCAAGCTGGCGCAGGCTATCGTCCACGGTCCCAAACTGCTTCTCCTAGACGAACCCACCAACGGACTTGACCCCGCTGGTCGCGTTGAAATGCTGGAACTCGTGAGGGAGGTTTCGCACGGCAAGGGCCTAAGCGTCCTTGTTTGCAGCCACCTGCTTCCCGATATCGAAAAGACCTGCGATGAGGCGCTCGTTATCCTTCGCGGCAAGCTGCGAGAACAGGGCCTTATTAAAAACTTGAAGAAAGTCGACGGCCATCCGGTTGAAGTTGAGCTTGGCGAACCTTCACCCGAATTTGAAACGATGATCGTGCAGGCGGGAATGCCGGTTATCCACCGCAAGCTCGCAACTTACCGCCTTGAGTCCCCCGGCTCGCCTCAGGAGGCTCTGCACCGGGTGCTGGCGACGGCGGCAAAGCTTGATCTCTCGGTGCGTGGGTTCCACGTGGCCGAGCGCAGCCTTGAAGAAGCCTTCTTGGAGGCGATCAACTAATGAACTCACCGATTGCTGATCTAAGCTACCGAAATTACGACGGCCCGCTCTCCGCCCCCGGCTTCCGCTGGTGGGTGGTGGCCAAGACGATGATGGGGATGGCGATCAAGAAGCGCGGCTTCTGGGTTTGGGCCACGATGGGCGCCTATTGGTACTTCATCTTGCTGGTGATGTTCTACTTCATGGACACCCTCACCGGCGGCCAAATTAACCTGATGAAGCAGGTCATTTGGCCAGACCAGTTTGTGAACGCCTTCTCGCTGGCTCAGATTGTCCTCTTCAGCCTTGCCCTTCTTATCGGAATTGGCTCGATATCCAACGACCGGCGCGCCAATGCGCTGTTGGTCTACCTGGGCAAGCCCTGCAGCAAGGCGGACTACTTATTTGGCAAATGGGTTGGCATATGCCTTCCAATTTCAATCGTCGCAGCCGTCCCGGCAGTTCTCTTCTACTTCTACTGCCTGATGAGCTACCGCACTTATGGCGTCATCGGCCAAGACATGTTCCTGCTGCCGAAGATACTTCTCGCCAGCTTTGTTCCTGGCTTCTTTCACGCATCTCTTTGCCTTGGGATTAGTTCTCTCTTCGACCAGGGTCGGCTCGCCGGAGGCGCGTATGCGGGAATTTACTTCATCAGCAACCTGATTACCAAGGCTATCCAAGTTGCCTACATCATAAGTGAGCACCCTCATGGCCGCCATTCAGTTGGGACGCCAAATCCGTCGCTCGCAAATGCCTACTACTTCGCGGTAGATGGAATTCAAATTGGCCTAGCTAAAATCATCTTCCAGTCTGATGGTGGTCAGCTTATCGTTGGCTCACCTAAGGGAGGGAATGGAGCGATTCCGATTCCGTCAATCGGCTTTATCTTGCCCGTGTACTTCGGCATCTGCGCCGCCGCGATATGGATTGCCTATGTGCGGGTTCGCCCGGTGGAGGTGATTTCGTGATTACGCTTACCGGCGCATCGAAGTGGTACGGCCAGGTCATCGGCATTAACGACATCACGTGCGAGATCGGCCCCGGCATCACCGCTCTACTGGGCATGAATGGCGCTGGCAAGAGCACACTCATGAAGCTAGTTACCGGTCAGCTACGGCCGACAACCGGCGACGTGAAAGTGCTTGGCATGGACCCCTTCGCAAACCCTGAGGTTTACAAGGAAGTCGGCTACTGCCCGGAAATCGACCGTTTCTACGAGCGCAGAACTGGGCGACAGTTCGTGAACTTCCTGGCGCGCATCAGCGGCATGTCTGCCGCCGATGCCAAGAGGCGGACGGAAGAGGTGCTTGAAATCGTCGGCATGAGCGACCGCGCCAGCAAGCCCATCGCCAGCTACAGCAAAGGCATGCGGCAGCGCATCAAGCTGGCGCAGGCGATGCTGCTGGACCCCAAGATCATCCTGCTAGACGAGCCGCTGAATGGCCTCGACCCGGTCGGTAGGCGCGAACTGATCGATCTCCTAGCCTGGCTTGCAGGGCAGGGACGCACGGTGCTCGTCTCAAGCCATATCCTTTACGAAGTCGAACAGATGACTCGCTCGCTCCTGCTCCTTCATCGCGGAAGGCTGCTGGCGACCGGCGACCTAAAGGTAATCCGATCACTCATCGACAAATATCCACACAAGGTGAGGATTGAAACCGACGATGCGAAGCGACTCGCCGGAATCATCACCGAGTTCCCGAACATCGTAAGCCTGCGCTTTGGCATAGACGGGGTGCTGGATCTCGAAGTCCGGGAGCCGGACATCTTCTATAGGAACCTAAACAAGGCGATTCTCGATAAGAACCTGCCCGTCAACGGCTTCCAGAGCCCTGACAACAACTTGGAAGCTGTTTTCAGCTATTTGGTGGAGCGATAATGGCAACCTTCGCATTCTTCGATGCCTTGAGAGAAAGCTTGAAGCCACGGCGCTTCCTGATTTGGCTCCTGCTCTGTGTTGGCTGCTTTGGCTTGGGCTTACAATGGGAGGCCATCATTGGCGGCACTGCCGATGAACGGTACGGCCAGCTCTCTTCGATGATCGTCTTCCGGATGCTGGCGCTTGCCGCGGCAATTCTTTCAACAAACATCATCAGCCAGGAGATTGAGCAAAAGACGGTCGTCTATTTGCTCACGCGGCCAATTCCCCGCTGGCAACTCCTGCTGGCGCGGCTTGGGGCGAGCGTCATCGTCACCTTCATCATCGGGCTGCTCGGCGCGCTGGGACTCGCTTTGGGGGTCTATCACACTCTGCCGCTTGGCGAGGCGCTGTTCCTTCGCGATATTCCCGCACTCGGCTTCGCATCGCTTGCCTACTGTTCGCTGTTCCTACTCATCAGCTTGATGTTCAATCGCGCAATGCTTGTGTGCCTCATCTATGCCTTCGGCGTGGAAATGATCGCACCGAGTTTGCAAGGGGATCTTTACAAGATATCTCTGTTCAGCTACGCTCAGGGCATCGCGCAGCACCCAGTGATGAAGGGCGCCGGCGAAAAGGGCCTCACCTTGATCAGCGGCCAACTCGCTGATCACCCGATGGAAACCGCCACCGCAATCATAAGCTTAGTTGTAGTCTCGCTTGCCTGCAGCGCGCTTTCGGTTTGGTGGTTTGGGCACTTCGAATACGTTCCTCGCGAAGACGCTGAGTAGGACCCTGCAAAAACACCGGGATTTGCCAAGAATCTAGGTTGTCCACCCGCCTGGACGACCGAAAAGCATGGTGACCGAAAACAAGCAGACGATTTCCATCAGCGCCGCGAGCCAAATCACGGGCGTTGAGATTCACACTCTCCGGTACTGGGAAAAGGAATTTGAACCCTTTCTGTATCCGGAAAGAACGGATGGCGGCCAGCGCCGATACCGGCCGGAAGACGTCCGCGCGGTGCTCATGATCAAGCGGCTCCTGCGCGACGAGATGTTCAGCATTGCAGGCGCCAAGCGGCGGCTGGAAGCCCTGCAAGAAGCGGCATAAGCATGAAAACAACCATGGCAGCGGGCAAGAAGACCGAAAAGGAACTCCGCGCGCTTCTCGCACAATTTCGCTACAACGAGGCGCTTAAGCTCCTAGATTCTCTGTCGGCAGCGGATAAGAAGACCCCGTTCCACCAGGCAGCGTTTGGCCTTTGCTACCTTCACCTCCAGCGAGAGCCGCAGGCTCTCCCCTTCCTTGCCGAAAGCTGGGGCAAGTGCCCGGAAAGTAAAGAACTTGGCCAGAAACTGGTCAACCATTTCTATTGCCGCACTCTGCTTGCCGAAAAGCTCGGCGCAAAGAGTGATGAAGGCAGAGAGCTTCTTGCCAAAGCGCAAGCGATCACAGATTTAAAGCCCGGAAAAGTGGGCATAACCCTCAGTGCAACGATGATCATGAAGAACGAGGCGAAGAACCTCGATCGCACGCTCACCGCACTGAAGAAAGTTTGCGATGAGATCGTCATCGTCGATACGGGATCAACGGATAACTCCGTCAAGATCGCCAGGAAATACGGCTGCAAGCTGGGCTACTACCAGTGGGACGGCAGCTTTGCCGCTCCGCGAAACCTCTCGCTGGACATGTGCACCAGCGATTGGGCGCTTGCCATCGACTGCGACGAGGTCGTAAGCGAAGAGTCGATTCCTTACATCTATGAGGGCCTGATGCGGCCCCAATTCATCGGATTTCACGTTCCCGTGATCAACTTCACGGACGACTCGCACACGGAAACCTACGTGCACACGCCGGTGCGAATTTTCCAACGAGTCCCGGAAGCGCGCATCACCGGCAAGGTTCACGAGCAGATCGCAGAATCGCTGACCAAGGTCGGCCTGCCCTTTGCCACCCTTGAACAGGCACGAATTCTGCACTACGGCTACACGCCGCAGGCGATGCAGGAAAAGAACAAGATGGAGCGCACCCTCAAGATGCTTGAGGCGGAGTTGCGCGAGAATCCGCGCAGCGGCTACCACTGGTTCAACCTTGCAAACGCCCATCTGGTGAATCACGACTACACCCAAGCCGAATTTGCCAGTCGCCAAGCGCTTAAGTTTGTGCGCGGCATCGAAGAGTCATGGGTTGGCACGCTTTATCACCTTGCGGTGGACGCGCTTTGCAACCTCGGTCGTCAGCCGGAAGCCTTGATGCTTTGCGATGAAGCGAAAGCGAACGGCTTTGGCGGGCTCATCAACGATTACTATCGCGCAGGCGCGTTGCATCAGCTTGGTCGGGACAAAGAAGCGCTCGTCGCCATCAACGAGAGCCTGAAAGGAACCTGGTCTCTTTCCGATTCGGGCGACTATACGATTTACACCTACAAGCGAAGGCTCATCAAGTCACAGGTTCTGATGAACTTGGGCAAAACCAAGGAAGCCCTTGTAGAGCTTGACGCCATCCTGAACGAATTCCCGAAAGTGGCCTTTGCCCAGCTTTCAAAGGGAATCGCTCTTGAGCGCCTCGGCGAATTCGACAAGGCGCTTGCCCACTATCGCAAGGCCGCTACGATTGTGCCCGAAGTTGAAGCGGACTGCCTCTGCGGCGAAAGTCGAATCCTGCTTCACAACAACAAGCCGGGTGAGGCTGCCGCCAAATTTGAGAAAGCTTGGAAGCTTAGGCCGGAGTCGAGCGATGCGTGGGTTGCTTGGGTGACCAGCGCCGAACGCGCCGGGGATACGGCATCAGTTTTGAAAGCGTACGAATCCTACGCAAACATCAACGATCCGAATGGCGACTTGCTTATCAACTGGGGCAGAACGCTGGCTCAAAATGGGCAACAGGAAAAGGCCCTTCACTGCTTCTCTGAGGCGCTGAAACGAGATCCAGAAAACCCGAACGCCTATTTCAACTGTGGCGATCTCCTGTATCAGATGGGTCATTTTGCTGACGCCGCGCATGTTTACGAAGCTGGGCTTAGGCACCAGCCCATGAACGCATCCGGCTGGTTTGTGCTGGGCAACAGCCTTGCCAAACTGGGAATCGTTGCCGGCGCAAAGATCGCCTATCAGCAGGCGCTGAACCTAGAGCCAAGCTACGAAGAGGCGCAAAATAACCTCGCCGCGCTTGAACAGCTCGACCACAAAGCGGCCTGAGTCCTAGGACGGCGAATCCAATCCGTCATAACGGGTGTAAAGTAGGGTTTGCATGCTAACGCCATTTGTTTTTGTGCTTTCTTGCTTAGCCCCGGCTTCTCAAGGCGACCACCTCTCTCTCGATCAAGCGCTCAAGCTGGGCAAAGACCGAAATGCAACCATTCAGTCCGCCCTCCACACCCTCGAAGCAGCGCGACAGCGAGTTACGCTGGCAAAAGCGGCATTCTTCCCTTCTGTCACGCTCGATGCGAGCTATCAAGACAGCAAGGTCACGGACTACACGTTGGTGAAGCCCAACCGAACCACGCTGCTAAACAGCGGAACTTCGGCAAGCGCCAACGCCGCGTGGACCCTGCTGGATACCGGAGAAAGGATCACGAGACTCGAGCAGTTCCAAGCCTCCTACCGCTCGGAGGAGTTCAGCTCCCTTCAAACCTTGCGCGGAACCCTGGTCACGATTTACACGCAATACCTTGACGCAGTCCGTTCACAAGAACTGGAAAAGGTCTCGCAAGCAGAGGTTGAACGGGCCAAGAAGGTGTATGAACAGGCGGTGGCTCAAGCCAAATATGGCGCAGCCGCGGAGAAAGACACGCTCCAGCCCCATGCCGACGAGTTGAACGCCGAAGTCAACCTGCTAAGTTCTCAGAACCAGTCTTTTCGAACAAAGGCGAACCTGAAAGCCACCATCGGTATGACGAGCGCAGACACGCTCCCTCTGCTCGATCCAATCCCCTCAACGGTGGATGTGGCAGGGGTCGGCACTGACAGCGAGGAGGTAGCGTACGGCCTTGCAAACCGGGCGGACCTTCAGTCTCAGCGGCAGCAGGTTGCCTCCCTTCATGCTAGCTATGAGCAGGCACGTATTGCTTCCGGCCTCACTTTCGCATTCGATGTAAACGCCTCAAGGCGCTACCTGGCGAACAACCAATACCAGCCGGTCGCCAGCCTCAACTTCTCCTATCCGCTCTTCGATGGCGGTGCGCTGCGGGCTGCTGCAAGAGCGGCAAAATCAACCGAGGAAGCCTCGGCGCTCTCGCTTAAGCAGTCTGAGCTGCAAGCGCAGTCAGACATCCTCGCGAACTTGAACGACTTGCGACTGTACGCGAAGACGGTCGATGCCGCGAAAGCCGCTCTCGATGCCGCCCAGGTGAACTTTGACAAGACGTTCCGAGCGCGCCAGCTTGGCGCGGCGGGAGTTGACGCGGTTACCCTTTCAACCGCTCAAGTAACACTGGTGACGGCCCAAACCAACCTGATCCAAGCTCAATACAACTATGCGGTTGCTTACGCCAACTATCGACTACTGACGGGCCGCACGGTCCCGGGTGAGACTCAGTGAAAGAGCTAATCGAGATGCACGGCATCACGAAAGACTACGAGATGGGCCAGAACGTCGTGCATGCTCTGCGGGACGTGAACCTCACCATCAAAGAAGGCGAGATGGTGGCGATTATGGGACCGTCCGGTTCAGGCAAATCCACGCTGATGAACATCATAGGCTGTCTCGATAGGCCGACCACTGGGCAGTATTACTTGGCGGAAGAGGAGGTCAGCCGACTTGGGGACAACAAGCTTGCCGACATCCGCAACAAGCGGCTTGGCTTCGTATTCCAGACCTTCAACCTGCTTCCGCGCACATCTGCGCTCAAGAACGTGGAGTTACCGCTGATGTACGGGGGCATGCGTGACCGCCCGCGACTGGCCCGCAAAGCTCTGGAGTCGGTTGGATTAGGCGACCGAGTCGACCACCGTCCGAACGAACTATCTGGCGGACAGCAGCAACGAGTCGCGATCGCGCGCGCGATAGTCAATGAACCGGCAATCATCCTCGCCGATGAACCGACCGGCGCTCTTGACACCCGCACCAGCGAAGAGATCATGGGGCTATTTCAAGAACTGAACCGAGCGGGGAAAACCGTGATCATCGTCACGCACGAGGACGAAGTCGCCCACCACTGCAAGCGCATCATCCGATTTCGAGATGGCCGCATCGTCAACGACGAACTTGTTGCCGATCCGATTATCGCGAGCGTGAAGCCGGAAGCCGAAGTGCCCGCGTTTAAGCTCTAACCGCCGAGCACAATCAGATACTCCGACGCCACTTGCTTTCCGCGCGATCCTGCCGGGGCAATCGCCATCGCAGCATAAAGCTGTTTCCTGGCCTCGGTCTTGTCGCCAAGCTGTGCGAGCACCTTCGCAAGCTCAACAAGGCTTAGGCAGCTATTCTCGGCATATTGCCCGTTGCTCAAAGAGTCCTTTTCGATTGTGCTGGCTCGTTGCCAATAGTTTGCCGCGCGTTCAAGCACCTTCTTCCGCTCTCCCAAATCCGGCTCAACCTTTGCCCGCTGGTCGTAGAGCGAGGCAAGGCTCACACACGCCGAACTCCTATTCGGATCATGCTTGAGGGAATTCAAAAGATTGGATTCTTCGCCGGTTACATCGTTTAGTGAGTGAAGATCCGCCGCCTCTTCTTCATAAAGCTGCGCCAGCGTCGCATTTTCCCGTGCTATCTGATCAACGTCCTTCGTTTCGTTTAGCTGAGATTCGAGAAGCCGAATCTGCTGATCACGAGGCATGTCCTGGGCGGAACTAGGCGCTTGCTGCGCAGGCGCTTTTGAATTTGGCGCCGTATAAGAGGAAGCATATTTCACAACCATGAAAAGGCTTCCAAAGACTGCTCCAACGGCAAACAGGCCAATAAGAACACGCCCAATCGTGTACCTCGCCTCAGGACTGAAAGCCATCTTCCGCGGAGGAGGCGGGTAGTAGATTGGAACTTGCGTCTGGTTCGTTCCAAACCCGGTCACTTGGTTGTAGCCTTGCGGCTGGGGTGGTTGGTAGGGTACGCCCAGCGGCGCCTGGTAAGGCGTTCCCACCGAAGGAGTGTAGGGGGTGACGTTGGGCAGATATGGGTTTACCACCGGAGGCGGCGTCATCGGCGGCTGGCTGTACGCATTCGCCGGATACAGGCTTTGACCGTAGGTATAGGTTGTGTTGGAGGGCAGAATCGTAGGATCGCTGTCATACGGCATGACGGCAGGCTTCATGCCTTCGGTAATCGCCTTCGCCATCGCCTCCGCACTGGGGTAGCGCATGCCCGGAGTCTTGTCGAGCGACTTTGCGATCACGTTCCACAGGCCAACTTCCACCTGCTGGGGCCGCTGCGGCTCCTTGTTCATGATCGCGTAGGTGATGGACACCACGCTATCGCCCGCAAATGGCTTTGAACCCGCCACCATCTCGTACAGCATCACGCCAACGCTGAAGAGATCGCTTCTGGCGTCGATCTCCTTACCCACCACCTGCTCAGGAGACATGTAGCTTGGTGTTCCAAACACCTGCCCGTCCATCGTCAGGTTTGGCTCGAAAGTGAGCCGCGCAATTCCAAAATCCGTGATCTTGACTTTGCCGGTGGAAAGAATCTGGATGTTGTCCGGCTTGATGTCGCGGTGGATAACTCCCTTTTCGTGCGCGTAGCCGAGGCCAGCAAGCACTTCCTGGGTGATCTCAACCGAGCGATCAACCGGAAGGAAGCCCTTGGTATCGATTTCGTTGCGAAGGGTATGGCCGTCCAGATACTCCATCGCGATGTAGTACCGATCGCCTTCCTGCCCCACTTCGAACACCGTCATGATGTTCGGATGGGTGAGGCTGCCAACCGCGCGCGCCTCGCGCATGAATCGCTTGATTCTCTCTTCTTGCTGGACCGGACTTGATCCAGAAGGCATCGCCAACTCTTTGATGGCGACACGCCGGTTCATCGCCGGATCGTATGCCTCGTAGACGATGTCGTTCGAGCGCGCGATCTCCCGGATGATCTGGTACTTGCCTAGAGTCTGGGGAGGCGTATTCATTGGGGGCCGAAGAGAATAACTTTCAAGACGCGCAAACCACCGCAGTCGTTTTAAACCCGCTTGCCGCGTCCCCTATATTATTGGTTTAGGAGGGTCGATGAAAAGGTTGCGGCATCGCTTAACCTAAAGAAATTGCCGGGTTATTCTTCGTCTCGCAGCAGCAACAGTACTACAGCCCCTCTGATGCGGTAGAAAGGGGGTTATCCGAAAGGGGATTTTTCGTTATGCGCTTTGCGCGATTTGTGGGAGTCTTGTTAGCGTGGGGGTCCAGCCTTCTGGCCGCATCGGCCTATGCCCGCGATGCCGTCGGCTTTAGCCGGGGCTACGGGCCACGTTCCCGCGTCCTCTATGCCCGCCCGACCGTCGAGTGGCAGGTTTGGGCTCAGGAAGGTTCTCACATCACGTCTTATCGCATGCGCGTGAATGGCGCCGTCGTGCCCGCAAGGTACGACGAGCAAACCAAGACGATGCGCTACACGCCGCCTGCGCCCTTGTCCCCCGGCAGCTACGACGTTAAGTGCGACGTTGAGGTGGACGGCATCCTGCGCATGGATCGCCACTGGAGTTTCGACGTCCACTCAGACGCCGTTCCTGAATTACAGCAGCCGAGCGAGGCGCAACTAGCCTTAATGGCGGAAGTGAATCGGTATCGCCGAGACCTTGGGCTTCCGGATTTCAAGATTGATGCGCGCCTTGCCTCAGCCGGTGCAGGTCACGTGAAATACCTCGTCCTGAACAACCGAAACGGGCACCAGGAACTTATTGGAGACCGAGGCTTCTTTGGCCAAATCCCTCAGGAGCGTCTAGAGGCCTACGACTTCCTCGGCGATTCGTGGGAATGCGTGGCATATGGCGACGACTCAATGCATGATGCGGTTCGAAGCGTCTTTGACGCGCCCTATCACCGAATTCCCTTCATGCAGCCGGGCGAACTCATCGCGGGCGGGGATTTTGGCGGCAAGCGGGTGGCGCTTGAGTTTGAAATGGTCCACACGCGTCAGACCGTCGTGTCCCCTGCCGATGGCCAAACGGGAATTCCCTGCTCATGGCGCAATTCCGAGCATCCAAGTCCTTTGGTTGGGCGCGAAGTCTACGGCGCGGTGGGCTACCCAATCATGCTTTGCCACTTCAACCCCAACGACAAGCCCATCAAGGAAGTCACGGCAACGCTGACCATGAACGGAGAGTCGATCCCCTGCTACTTGAACACCCCAGAAACCGACTCCAATCTCAAATTCGCGCTCATTCTGATCCCGGAAAAGCCGCTATCGCCGATGACGAAGTACACGGTGGACGTGCAAGCAAAGAACGACCTCGGTCAGCAGGTTCGGCGGCGGTGGAGTTTCACGACTGGACCCTCCTAAGGGTTCAGCAGCTCGCGAAGACGGCGGCGCTGCGCCAGCAAGCGTAGCTTTTTGATCGCCTGAACTTCGATTTGGCGGATTCGCTCTCGAGTGAGTTTGAGTTCCTGAGCCACATCTTCCGTTTGGGAGTCTTGCCCATCCATCTCAAAGCGAACGCGAATCACGCGTTGCTCACGGTCGTTCAGCTCGCGAACGATGTGCTTCAGTTCTTCGGTGATCTCCCCGCTAACCGCTGATGCCTCCGGGTTCGGCTGGGCGTCATCGCGGATCAGCGCGCCGAGGGTCATCATCGAGCCGTCGCTGACTGTCATGTCCAAGCTCAGAAGGTCTTGCGAGGACTGCACAATGCGAAGCAGCTTATTGGGGCTGATACCCATAGCAAGAGCGATCTGCTCGGGGCTCGGCTCTCTGCCAAGCTCACGGGAAAGGCGCTGTCTTTCGCGCTCAATGCGGCGCAACGATTGTGAAACGTGGGCGGGAAGGCGGATGGCCTTGGCTTTGTTATCGATGGCGCGGCCGATTGACTGGCGAATCCAATGGGTTGCGTAAGTTGAAAACCTAAACCCCTTGTCGGGGTCGAAGCGTTCAACTGCCTGCATAAGGCCGATTGCGCCTTCTTGAATCAGATCTTCGAGAGAGAAGGCGCGGCTTCGATAATTGCGGGCGATGTTGATCACCAACCGCATGTTGCTTTCAATGAGCCGCTTCTTGGCGGTCTCGCACCCAGCACGAGCTTGACGCGTCAATTCGGCTTCTTCTTCAGGTCCAAGAAGAGGCATCTGTGTCAACCTCGCCAAGTAACTCGGCAGGCCATCATCTGATTGATGCAGGTGTGGATTAACGCTCATGCTTTATGCTTCGTGCAGCATTGCAGGCTGCAAACAAAACCAATAGGCAATAACTGTGCCAACGCGCTCATTGTCATAACCCGTCCGTGTTCAATTTGGACGGCAAATCAAAAAGAATGTTTCAAAAACAAGGATACTCTAACAGGTCCAAGTCATAGATTGCCATTTACCCTAGAATACGGCTGGGATACCCTATCGCGAGGTATGTTTTCAACGCGTTAGAACTTTTCGTCAAATTCTCGTGAAAATACTGTTTCTCCAATGAACGAACAGAATTTCGTACAAAAGCGCCAGCAGGACTGGGCAAGATTGCATGAGCTCGGACTTCGGGCTGAATCGAGCCTGCGGAAACTCTCGGATGAAGAGATAACCGAGTTCATCAGCCTTTACCGCAAAGCTGGGCGCGACTTAACGATTGCGCGGACCCAAACCACCAACCCCACGCTAATCCAATTCTTGAATGACTTGGTGGGCGGGGCCTACACCACCTTCCACACCGCCAAGCGACGATCACTCGGCGACGGGATCCGGCATCTGCTAGACACTGCAACTGACACCGCGCGCCGAAACAAATATTTCCTGATCGTCTCCGTCGGCCTCTTCCTCGGGGCAGGCATTTTCTCCTTCTGGCTGATGATCACCACGCCATCAACGCGCACGGCGCTTGAACCGGGGATGATGGGCGACCTTTTCAAACAGTGGAAGAAAGGAACATTTCCCGAACGGGGCCTTGGGCAGTCGGCGACCATGTGGTCCCTCTACTCCTCCCACAACCCCGAGGTAGCCCTCTTGGCCGCCGCTTCTGCGGCAGCATCGTTTGGCCTGATCACGGTGATGCAGCTGATACAAAACGGATTCATACTCGGGGCCCTCAGCTACGAGATGCAAACGGTAGGCAAGCTGGGGTTCCTTTTCGCCTCGATTCTTCCACACGGTGTGCCCGAACTCAGCGGCCTAGTTTTCTCAGGAGCCGCCGGTTTGCGCATGGGCTATGCGCTGATCAATCCCGGGCGATTCTCCCGTTGGCGAGCCCTGGGAATGGCGGGGCAGGACGCGATTACCTTGACCTGCACGGCTATTGCCCTCATGTTCATCGCCGCTCCGATTGAAGGGTTTTTCAGCTTCAACCCGGTATTCTCCTCGCCGATCAAGGTTGCCGTCACGATCGTCGAGATCATCGCCTGGGCAGCGTTCTGGAAGTTCTATGGCCGCGCGCCATCAACCGGTGATCAAGTAAGCCAGTAGCAGCGTCGCCCCGTTATGCACCGCATGCAAAACGAACGAGGGGATAAGCGATTGGGAACGGTAGGTGAGATAGGCGCTCGCGGCGCCGATGCAAGCAAGACCAGGCCACGCCGGGATGCCGGTCGGGTGAATTGAAGCAAATATTAGGCTACTCACCACCACGCCAAGCGCTCTGCTCTTCAGCAACCCCTGAAGCGCAGGGCTGAGCGAGGCGCGAAACATCACTTCTTCAAACAGGGGGGCCTGGATTGCCGCCGCAACAAAGAGACTGACCAAGAGCATGATCGAAGGCTTGCTTGCCAGTTCGACCGAAATCGGGTGCTCCGGCGCGGGGAGCTTCGTGAACACCTTGAGTGAAACGCCTTCGACGAGAAGGATAATGGGTTGCACGGCAATCCAACCCCACAACCCGAGACCCACATTGCGAACCCCATCTTTCAAATGGATGCCGTAGTCAGAGAACTGATCCGTTTTGCCCCAGAGCGGAGTTTTGATCAAGACAAACGGTGCGATGCCAAGCAAAACGGAGCGCAGCAGGAGCGTCATCCAGATTGCTTTGAACGGCGGTATCAGCGAGACGATAAGGAAGACTAAAAGGAGCTGCAGTGCCCGCATAGCCAGGCGATCTGCGTTTGCGCCATTCACCGGTCGGCCAAAGGGTGTATCTGGCAGCGGCTTGGCCACGAACACGAGAGCGACGATGAGCGCGATGACGCCCAAGAACTCAACGACAACCGACATCCCCAGACCAAACAGCAAACCTACCGCTTGGTCATTCGGAATCACGTTGTTTCTCAAGGTGCGATCACCCGCCCGAAGAAATGCGTGAGCAACCGCCAGACGGTCGACCATCTTGTCGGACGTGAGCACGCGCTGGAGCCTTTCGGCTTCGCCCTTTGTCATCGGCTCGCTATAGACCAGTGCAAACTGCCGGTCCCGGAAATTATCCGAAGCGTTCAGCGTCTTCAGGTCAGCCTGCGACGCCTTGCCGGTTGCTTCAAAGTCAATCACCGCGCGATATCGCGCGACTTCCGCCTCAGGCCCAGAAGTGCGGTCGATGTCCTTCTTAATATCGTCAAATGGTTTTCGCGTGCCGACTCCAGGAAATATAGGCATTACTTGCCCAGTTGCGACCGCGATCTTAAGCTGCGTTTCAAAGCTGGATTCTTCTTTCCATCGCTTGGTGGCAGCGCGATTCGGGGAAAAGTAGTCGTAAAGCTGCCCCACGATGAGCAACGCAAAGATGAAGGCGAGAACAGCCCACACGATGGGTCGGCGTGGCTCGTTTTGGATGAGAGGGGGGGCCGGGGGCGATAGCTCGAAGACAGGGGGCTGCACTACTTCCGTAAATTGTGACCGCTTTCAACCCTAACCGTTAGGGACTATGTAAACTTCCCCATGTATGAGATTGACCCATTTGGTATCCGGGGCTGGCTGAGCGAGCAAGCTCGGCCAAAGCCAACTGACGGAGGTTCTCCGCCAGCTACCGCGCAATAGCAACCCAGACCTGCTGGTTGGTTTCGAAACATCGGACGACGCGGGAGTCTTGGCGCTGCCTGGCGGTCAGCTCATTGTGCAAACGGTCGATTTCTTCACACCTATCGTCGACGACCCCTACGATTTCGGGGCAATCGCTGCCGCAAACTCCTTAAGCGATGTCTATGCAATGGGGGGAACGCCGTTTTCGGTTCTGAACATAAGCTGCTTTGATTCTTCGATTCCCGCCGAAGTGTGGGCTCAGGTGCTTCGCGGGGCTTACGACAAGACCGTAGAGGCGGGCGCAACCCTACTGGGAGGTCATTCCGTCGAAGATTCTCAGCCGAAGTTCGGGATGGCGGTGACCGGCCTGGTAGATAAGGATCGCCTTCTGGCAAATTCCAACGCAAAACCCGGCGATCGCATCTATCTCACCAAGTCGCTCGGCACAGGAATCCTCGCAACTGCCGCGAAGCAAGACAAGATTTCTCAAGAACAGTTTCAGCCTGCGATCACTTCGATGAAGACCCTTAACCGCGCCGGTGCGGAGTTTGCCGCCAGCATCGGAGCGCGATGCGCCACGGACGTGACCGGGTTCGGAGTGGTGGGCCACATCTACAACGTCGCAAGAGCCTCGGGTGTGCGCGTCGAGCTTTATGCTGATCGGTTGCCCGTCTTCGATGGCGTGAAGGAACTTATCGAGGCAGGAGTTGGAACGGGAGGCGCTGACCGCAACCGCTCCTTTATCGGATCCGCCTTCACGCGCGATGCCAAAGTGCCCGCCTGGCTAGAAGAACTGGCGTTTGACCCGCAAACGAGCGGCGGCCTTGCCATCTTCAGTAATCAGGAAACGGATGCATATCCTTGCATTGGCGAGGTCTTTGCGGGCGAGCCTCGTATATCGCTGAAGTAGCCGGAGTAATTACCAGATTTTGGCGAGAACGGCGCCCCCACCCATGGCGTCAATACTAATGATTCAACTCTTGTTGAGGCTTGTTTGTTATGAAAAATTCTTTTGTCTTGGCTGGTTTGATTTTTGCGGGCATTGGTTCAGCATCAACCCTCACGTTCTTGGGCACGAATATTGGAAGTACGGTCTCTATCGCCGGGGTTTACAACGGCGACGTGTTTGCTGGCAAGCTCGATTTCAACGATACAACGCTTGGCAACATCAAGACTTTCTGCTCCGATCTTCAGCACATCATCCACGCAGGACAGAGCTGGCAGGTTGCGATACTTGACTCCGCCAACCAGAGCCAGAACATTGCCGACGCAGGCCGAATTGTTGCCGCAGAATTTGCCAACGCCAATACCGCGGACAAAGCTGCCGGGCTCCAAATGGCGGTCTGGGAAGCCGTGTATGACGACGGCGCGATTTTTAACCCTAACCAGGGCACGTTTAGGGTCACTAACGCGAGTGCAGCCGCGATATCCTATGCTTCGACCTTCTATGGCATGAGGAATCAGAATGGGCACTCCATTTACCTGTTGCCGTCTTCTAACAGCGAAGGGCAGGGTCAGCTCACGCCTGTTCCAGAACCCGCTACCTTGGCCGCGCTTGGGATCCTGGGTTTGATCGCCGGCCGTCGCAAAAGGAACTGACGGTCTTCTTCATCAAGGAAAAGGGCGCCTGACGGCGCCTTTTTTGTGCCTCGCAAAGTCGCCAGGTTCATCGCATTTCCGTTGCAATTGGCATGCGCATTGCACCACGAGGAAGCGAGGACCATCATGAAGAAGTTTGCAATTATCTCGATTCTCGCAACCCTGAGCGCACTGAGCTTTGGCGGAACCATGACCCTGTTGGGGACGGGACTTGGCCAGGCGGTTACCATCGCGGGAGTCCAAAGCGGCACATTCTTTGCCGGAAAGCTCTCATTCAACGAAACTTCGCTTGGGCACATTCAGAGCGTTTGTGTTGACCTGGAGCACGTAATCCATATCGGCCAGAGTTGGCCCGACCAGATCATCATGGATTCGTCCACGTTGTCCGCACACCTGCAGGATGCCGCCCACATCGTTGCCGCTGGCTTCAACGAAGCCAACACCAACGACAAGGCTGCCGGCCTTCAGCTTGCAGTTTGGGAAGCGGTTTACGATGACGGCGTCAGCTTCAATACCGGTAGCGGCAGCTTCAAAGTGACCAACGCTTCATCTGGCGTTCTTTCAGCCGCATCAACCTACTACGCAATGAAGAACGGCAATGGAAATGCAATCTACATTCAGGCAATGGACGGTTGCGGCCAAAGCCAGATGACTGCGGTGCCTGAGCCGACGAGCCTCCTGGGTATTGCATCCGTCGCCATCGCAGCAGTTCGACGCAAGCGCAAGTAATGGCTGTAAGCCAAGCGCTGTGCTGGCAACAACTTACGCCCGGTTCAGACTCATATAAGTTTGCAGAAACTTCATATCGCGTCCTCGACGCGCCAGCGCTTGGTTGACCTTGATCACTATGAGTTCATAAGGATCAAGGTCCGGCGCGTTTTTCTCAAGGTAATCGAAGGCGCCTCGCCGCATCGCTTCCACCGCATTGGCAACCGTCCCGTAGGCGGTCAGCACGATCACCTGCGCAAACATATCTCGTTGAAGAGCGGCATCAAGCACATCCAACCCGCTTTGCGGCTTTTCCATGCTCATGTCGGTGACGATCGCTGCATAGGGCTGGTCAGCCTCGCGAATGAACTTGATCGCCTCTTCGGCGTTGGCAGCGAGGGTGACCTGCAGGTTTGTCCGCTCAAGTCGGCGCGCCAGCGCTTTGCGAACTCCTTCCTCGTCATCAGCAAGCAAAATGTGCATTCGAATTACCCGGTGAACCGCTTTGAGGCTTCGATCCGGCCAATATCGCTCGGATCAATTCCTCTCATAGCTGCACAGTATATCGACACAAAGTCGCCTAACAAGGAAAGTCCCAGACGGCGCTGGAGCGGTGATCCTTCCGCGACTGAGGTTTCGTGCCATATGGTGCCGTCAGTAAGTTGGCTCTCGAACGCCTCTTTGAACCGCGTTTCCTCGGCCGATTCCGTAGCCGTGGAGAGAAACAAAATCCGCCAATCCTTTTCATCCTTCTCACCCCACGCCATCAATTCATTGTGGTTTGACTCTGGAATGGCGCCTGCAAACGCCTTCATTTTCGAGTTTTCGTTTAGCAGTGTTTTCCAGCGGTAGGCGACAGCCACTTCTCGCACCGACAGAACCAGCACGCTCTTGTCGTGTAGGTGAGTGGCCAGATCCAAGGCCAGGTTTTGCTTTCCGGCAGATTCTAGCGACCACGCTTCGATACTCTTTCGAAGGGAGGCGCTGATACTCTTGTAATCCGGCATCTCGAGCCAACCGAAACCGGCTGCCATCTGGATAAGAGGGACAAGCAAAAGCCCAAAGGCAGCGCGCGGCGGGAGCCCGCTCGGAAGTTGAATCAGCGACAAGTTCTGAGACGAAGCCCGTCGCTGCATCTCGCCGCCAGACGTAACCGCCACAACGGTACAACCTCGTTCCACCGCCTGCTGCATCAGGCGCAGAGTTTCGGCGGTGTCGCCCGAATAGCTACTACAGACAACCAGAGCATCTGGACCAACAAACTGAGGGAGGCGCAAGCCGCGGACGACGGAGCAAGAGATGGGGCAGGAATCCTCGATTAGCTCCTGAACAAACTCGCCCGCCAGGGCCGATCCGCCCATTCCACAGAACGCTACGGAACGGAAATCCTTTGCGGGAAGGCAGGCTGGATCAAAAAGGGTTAACGCGCGTTCGCACTGGTCCGCAAATGCCCGAGCATGGGCGTACATACCACCCGAATCAAGTTTTTGCAGATCGTCCAGATTCATCCGCTGCCGAATTACTCTTCGGCAAACGGGTCATCTTCGAGCGCCGGCGCCGGACCGCTGGCAACTGCTGCCATTGCTGATCCGCTATCGCCGTCTTCTCGCGGCCGGTCGAGAGCATCGACGTTGTCGGCAACAATCTCAACGACTTCGCGGTTCTGACCATCGCTGGTTGTGTACTTGCGGGACTGCAAGCGACCCTCAACCACCACGAGGCGACCCTTATTCAAATAGTTGGAAACGAACTCGGCGGTTTGGCCCCAAGCCGTAACCCGGAAGAAATCCGCGTCAGGGCTGCCATCCTGCGGTTTGATTCGCTTGCGAACCGCAATCGAAAAGTCGGTTACGCTCTTTCCACCCGAAGTGGTTCGCAATTCAGGGTCGCGAACCAATCTGCCAATAAGGATCACACGATTAATAGTCAAGGTCTTAGTCCTCTACTTTGAAGGTTCGATGTCGAATAACTTCGTCTGCGATGCCGAGCAGGCGGCTTAACTCAGCCGGAAGGTCGGTCGGCGCTTCAAAGCTCATCAGCACGTAATTGCCTTCCTTGCAACCGTCGATCTCGTAAGCAAGCTTGCGGCGATCCCACTTTGCGGCATGGCTAACGGTTCCGCCGTGATCTTCAACCACGCTCTTGAACCGCTGGGTTACTTTGCTGAGGTCGGCATCCGATACTTCGGGCCGAACAATGTACATCGTTTCGTATTTCTGAGTTTTCTTCATGAGCTCCCTATGGACTCCGGCGATTCCGCAACTGGGCGGAACAGAGAGTTACGGGAGCTATCTTACCACAATTCCGCCCGATATGAGACATATTTCTACTACTTGTAGAAATCTCGTGCAGTTTTAGTTCGCAAATCCGCCTGTATAAGTTGCCGTGCCTTGCCGAAAATCCAACTAGCACCACCCGGGATTAGAACCAATGTCAAATGTAAGACGACGCCTTGGCGACCACCTCATTGCGCTTAAGCTGATCAATCAGGATCAGCTTAGCACCGCTCTTGAACTGCAGAAGGACTCCCCCGCCCCCTTAGGCAGCATCCTTGTTTCGCTTGGCTTCCTTACCGAAGACCTGCTGCTGAAGGCGCTTGCCGCTCAAATGGGCGTTTCCCCGTGGACGCTCGGCGATAATCCGCCGACTCCCGAAGCGGTTTCGAAGGTTCCCGGCCACCTTTGCCGAACCTACCAAGTGCTCCCGGTTGCCGTGCGCCACGACCTATTGGTGCTGGCGATGCGAAATCCGGCGGACCTTGACGCGATCGACCTTATTCGCAACTTCTCCGGCATGCGCATCGAACCGGTGCTCGTCGATGCCGACCGGTTGATGAAGACGATCGACGAAACGTATCGCGATCAGCCCGGCGCCGCCGGCAACATGGACACTCTGGTTGCCAGCGCGATCAAAGAATTTAATATCGACCTGAATGTCAATGCCAAGCGCGAGAAGCTGACCGGCGAAGTTGATGAGCGCCCGGTGGTCGGGCTTATCAACCAGGTGCTTGCCGACGCTATCCGCCTCGGCGCTTCGGACGTTCACATTGAGCCTCGGCCCGACAAGGTTGAAGTGCGATACCGTGTGGATGGCCAGCTTGTGCCGGTTCGAGACTTCCCGATTGCCCTGCATCCGATGTTCTCCACTCGCCTTAAAATCATGGCGGAACTTGACATTGTTGAGCACCGAATTCCGCAGGACGGCCGCATCTCCGCGATGGTGGACAATCGCCTGATCGACCTTCGTGTTTCGATTCTGCCGAACCAGCATGGCTCGCGAATCGTGCTTCGAATTCTTGATAAGAGCGCGTCGATTAAGTCGCTCGATCAGCTTGGCTTCAGCCAAGAGCAGTACGACGCTTTCAAGAGCAAGGTTGAAAAGCCTTACGGGCTCTATCTGGTAACCGGCCCGACCGGCTCTGGAAAGACAACCACGCTTTACGCCGCCTTGAATCAGCTTCGCACAACCGCGAACAACATCATGACCTGCGAGGACCCGATTGAATACGAAATGCCGGGCATTAACCAATCGCAGGTGAATGAGAAGGTCGGCCTTACCTTTGCTTTGCAGCTTAGAGCGATTCTCCGCCAAGACCCCGACATCATCCTCGTCGGTGAAATCCGTGATGGCGAGACCGCCAACATCGCAATCCGCGCGGCGCTTACCGGTCACCTTGTTTTGAGCACGCTTCACTGTAACGACGCCCCAAGCGCGGTGCCGCGATTGCTGGACATGGGCCTGGACCCGTTCCTGCTGAGCACTTGTTTGCTCGGCGTTAGCTCGCAGCGCCTAATCAGAAACCTCTGCACGTCGTGCCGCGAACCTGCGGCGGCGAGCGACGAGGATATGAAGTTCCTGCGCGAGTACTTGAACGACAACGAGATCCCGATGCTTTACAAGAGCGTGGGCTGCGCGAAGTGCGGCTACACCGGGTTCAAGGGTCGCCAAGCGGTTCACGAAGTCATGCCCCTTAGCGCGCCGATTGCGAATGCAATCGCCGAGCGGGCAACGCTTAACGAGGTTCGAGAAGTTGCGGAGCAGTACGGCTACAAGCCGATGCGTGATGCGGCCATCAATTTGGTGCTGAACGGAGTTACCACGCTTCAGGAAGCGCGACGCCAGGTCTTCTTCGAGACCACTGAGGAGCTGCTTACTCAACAGCAGCAAGATTTCCGAAAGGCAAGCTAGCTTCTAGCTTCTTCATCAACCAAGCGGCTTCCTTCATGGGAGCCGCTTGTGCTTTTACCCACCCTTGATTTTGCGAAGTGGCGCGGTGATCCGCCAACTGGTTGAGGCTTCCATGGCCCGGATGTGGGCGTGGGCGGCATCAAGCGCAGCTTGCAGTTGCTGGATCTGCTGGACGTCGGCGGTGTGGGCCGCTTCCTGCTCGGCGATCTTGGCGCGCAGAGCAGCGGGATCGCTGGCGGAACGCCAGGCAACGGGGGCCTTCCACTTAAAGGGTCTGAGTTCTTGTAGCTCTCGCTCGTTAGCCTTCTCTCGCGAGAGGCGGTCAAACCCCAGGCTCTTCCAGAAAAGACCGTCGACCTCTTTTCGCCCGTTGATAACCCGCATTGCGTAGGCGCACCGCGAGGCGAGATCGGCGACGGTAGCCACTTCCGGCATTCCAAACGAGAACGGCGCTTCGGGGCAGCCGTAAACGTCAGCCCAGTTCTTGCCCAGCACGCTGATTGCGACTTCGAACCCCGCGCGCAGGCGCGCCAAGCATTCCTGGACATCGCGCTGGCCCGCTGCCAGCTTGGCAAGCTCCAGATGGCACGAGATTGTCTTGGTGGCAATAAGAGGCGAGTATTCAAGCGGATCAATCGCCGCGCCCTGCGCGAAGCTGGCTTTTGCCCCATCGAGGTCGCCTTGCGAAAGCTGAAGCAGCCCCAAGATGTACAGCAGAGAGATTCGCCAGCGAACATGGTGAGGCCCATCATCGGCGCTTGCAAGATACTTGTTGATGCGCCCGGCAACTTCTTCAACTGCCCCGCCCGAGCCAAGCACGTCATAGCCCAGGACGCAAAGAGCCGCGCCCTCATCCACCGAGCCCGCCGTCGCTTCGTTAAGCGCTTCCTTGGCAAGTGGGCCAAGCAATGCCCCGTTGAACGGGCGCAAACCGATGGACACTAGACCACGGATGAGATACGGATTAGCGTAGTCCCGCTTGAATGCGGTGACGTTCGATTCCACTCCGCACGGCGTGGGATAAAGCGTTTCCTGATAGCTTTCTTTCGTGCCGCCGATCGGCGTCTTGACGCCGCAAAGCAGCCACCACTCAGGGTCGACGGGCGGCTCCTGGGAGTTAATATCCACGTGGTGGATGCGCCGCGTTTCGTTCGTGTGCTTCATGCCCCCGCCCGCATACTGGGCGATGGCGACATCCGGCAGGAAAACCCGCCCGACCTCTTCTTTGAACGAACGCCAATCGTAAACCTGCAGGTGGTGCGGATTGGGGTCGACCCCCTCCTCGTTCAGCCACTGATTCGGCACGCTGACAAGGATTCGGCCCGCGGGCTTTAGCACCCGCTTGATTTCCGCCAGGAAGATGTCCGGATGCGGCAGGTGCTCCAGGGTCTCGAATGAGGCGACGAAGTCGATGGACTGATCCGCGATTTGGGTTAGGTTTTCCGCATCGCCCACCAGGAACTCGGTTCGCTCGCCCGGCAGGCTATAGCAATCCCGGGCGTATTCGATTGCGCCCTGCGAGTTATCGATGGCGATGACCTTGGCGGCGGGCGTTCCCTGCGCCATCGCGTAGGCGCCGTAGCCAAGCCCGCAGGCGACATCCAGCACCGTATCGCCGGGTTGGATGTAATTGAAGGCGAAATCGTATCTCACCAGGTGCGCGTCGGACCGCCGCCCCGCCTCGCGCAGATGGTCCATGTGCAGGTCCCGCTCCGCCTTCAGCTGGGCCAGGGTCCTTCGCTGCAGGACTTCGTCGGGGATGAGTTCGAAGGCTGCCAGAAGGGTTTGCCCGTCCTCATCCAGCTCGCTGTAGTTGATGCCCTGGAACGTTAGCGGATGCTTGCGGAAGCCGGCTTCGATGAACTCCTGCTCGATGGTCCTTCTTGCCTCGGCGGGCGCCTGCTCGACGACGACGCAGACATTGGGGATGTTGTTCTGGCGGGCCTTTTCCGCCACTTCTTTGATGGCCTTGCTGTCGGGGGTTGATTCGAACACCGCGATGTGGCCGTGGCTGCTGGGCTCTTTGATGGGAATGCCCGATAGGTTCAAAGCGCGCTTGAGGGCGTTCGTGTTTGCGCCCGATAGGCCCACCGGCCCCGGCCCGCAAATTCGCAGATAGCTTTCGGCAATGTCGCCCCAGTTCGGCATCGGCTGGATTCTACTAGATTCCATTTCTGGGGGGTTTGTTGGGGTTTTGCGGTCTTGTCCCTCTTGCGCCGCCTCCCGGCAGCCGAGTATTATCAATGCCTTGTTGCCGCATAGCTCAGCGGTAGAGCAGCTGACTGTTAATCAGCGGGTCCCTAGTTCGAATCTAGGTGCGGCAGCCACGAATTGAACCTAAAATGCCTCCCAAACCGGGAGGCATTGGTGGTTTTTGGTGCCAGCGCGTAGGATTTGGCATAGGGAGGGACACCAAGGGCCTATTCCCTCGCAATTTCCAATGAGTCAGTAGATTCGAGGTGCACCTCGATTACCATGGAAGGAGCCCATGTCCCAGGCTTCTCCTCGTCAAGTTCATCAAGCCTTGCTAACTGGATAAGGGAGGGACCGTCGCGTGCTAGCACGTTGTTGTGAAGAGTACCAATGCTACAACTGATCCAAGCCTTGACCCAGTCTCTGAAGCTCCACCACCTAGCTCCGCTAGTTTTGACTGTCAGCTGCTTCACGGTTGCCTTCTTGATCATGGCGTTGTTGACATTGCACGTTTCGGTAACACTACAGTCAAACCGGGTCGATTCAATGGTCATCAAGAAGAAAGCTCCGGGCGGATAACCGCTTCGGAGCGCGTCAACAATCTGGTTTTTCTCAAAAGTAGCTTTACCCGCCTTTGCAACTTTCAACTGGATAAACGCAAATTTGAGCAATTTGTCTCCAACAAATAGAAGTACAGCTATGTCGGAACCGAACAGATCCTTTTGATTGCGCCCTTTGCGATGAAGCTGATGAAGCACGACACCCGGACACACCCTGCTGAACCCACCGGTAATATGGTTCATGAATGCTTCCTCCGAACGAGGCACCCCTGTTCGCCACCTGCTGTCTGAATTCAAACAGATGAGGTTTGCGACATCCGATGGATGGCGCCTCATTCCCCAACCTCGTAAACCTTCAGCACTTCGTCGCCGAAGTGGTTGATCACCTTCACCGCGATCTTGCCTGTCTCCGGCTTCGGGAAAGGCTGGCTCGTGGTGGAGTACAGAGCCGACCAAGCGCCTTCGTCGATCTCCGCGCGAAGAGCGCGCTTCAACTTCGCGTAAGGCTCGTCCGCGCCCAGGAAGTAGGCGTGCCGGACAAAGAAGCTCTCGCCGTTGTAATTCGTATCGATGAACCACACCGCAAGGTCGTCGGTCGAGCCGGAGCGGATTTGGCCCGTGGTTGGATCATAGACATCTAACCCGCGCACCTCAACAACAACCTTACCGTCAGCTTGCGCATGAATCGTCAGATCCGGCTCGCCAAAGACCATGAACAGGTTGCCAGCGCCGGTCTTCTTCAGCAGATCGTCGCCCATGCTCAGGTCGTTGTTCATGCGAACTGGGAGGACGGTTAAGTTGCCGTACTGCTTTGCCTCCTCGCTTGCGTAGCCGTCAAAGCTGAATGCACAGACAATGAGCAGGTCGAAGCCGACACCCTTCACCGCTTCCTTGGCCGCTTCCTTCACCCAGTCAGGACCGACGGTGCCATATTCCGGCCCGATGCTTACCGCTACCGTCTTGATCTTCCCTTCCGCGTCGGTATAGGTTCCTTTGGCTTGCAGATACAGGCCCGAGTAGGGTTCTAAGGCGTCGAACTTCAGCTTCTCGCCTTTCCGCTGGTTTTGCACCCCTGCCTTGCGAAGGTTGTCCAGGATCATGGTAGAGAAATCGGGGCGCTCTGCGTCCGACTTTTGATTCGTTGAGGGTTCATCGCTGCCAGGGTCTGTTTCAAGCACTCTGTGCGGGGCGAGGCTTTCAACCGTGAACGGGCCGGTAACCCGAACCCGCTTGGGGTCTTCGTAAGGCTGATCGAAAAGTAGCTCAGATCCCGCGTGCCTTAGGATGGCCTGATCAATCTCCGCGCGACTCATACCTTCCTTTATGTCCGGGTTATTGGCAATATCGCTCAACTTGATGTGAGGAACCCGCTTGTAGACGAACCCTTTTCGAATGTCGTTTTCGGTCACGTAGCTTGGCGCAATCTTGCCGGTGACCTCGGCTTCCTTAGCAAGACCCTCGGGCGAATCTGTAGGGATGTAGTAGGGGAAGCGCCCGCCCATCAGGCGGGTTCGGGCAAGGGTCAAGGCAACCCGGCTGGTGTCAATCGTTATCCATCGACGGCCCCACTGCTCGGCGACATACGCAGCTGTTCCGCTTCCGCATGTTGGGTCCAAGATAAGGTCACCTGGGTCAGTTGTCATCAAGAAGCATCTCTTTACAGCTTCTAGGGCCGTTTGGACCACATAAACTTTTGGATCGAGTCGGCTTTGTATTCCTCCAATGTCGTCCCAAACATTGCTCAGTTCCTGCGCCGGAAAGTCTTCAATGAATCGAACGTAGTTTAGTATCCTTGTACTCGGCACGATGCGATTGGCAATCCAAAGCTTCTGAATACCTGCTGGGTTCGTTTTGAATTTGCCTGTAAATCTTCCAATCGGCAGTTCTACCTCGGCATCTTGGTTAGCCTCAGATGTGGTCGTAGCCAAACGATATGTTCTGGTGCCGGCTGGTAAATCCGATCCGAATTTGCTCAATGCTTGAGCGAAAGTCATTCTTGTCCCATCAGGGAGCTCGACATTTGTATATTTATCGGCTCCTTCCCCACCGGCTTCTTTATCGCTAAAGAGCTTTCTAGCCTTCGTGACCTGTCGATTCTTTCCATACCAGACAATGAAGTCCGCTTTGTTCTTGAGAAAATCTTGTACTAATCCGCCTGTCTTGACGAATGTGATTTGGGAAATGAAATTCTCGCTACCAAAGACCTCATCCAACACATTCCGAGCTAGATGAACATTCTCATCCCCAATCTGGACGAAGATGCTTCCCGACTCGGTCAGCAGTTCCCGCGCGATAACGAGCCGGTCTCGCAAGTAGCTTAGGTAGGAGTGGATGCCGAGCTTCCAGGTATCCCGAAACGCCCGCACCTGCTCCGGCTGGCGGGTAGCATCTTCAACCTTATCTCCAACCTGCCGCTTACGCGTACTGACCTGCCAGTTGGAGCCGAACTTGATGCCGTAGGGGGGGTCGAAGTAGATGCACTGCACCCGGCCCTTGAGCCCTTCCTTCTCGGCCAGCGAGTTCATCACCAGCAGCGAATCACCGAGGATCATGCGGTTGGTCCAGTGCCCCTCGTGGTGGTAGAAGTCCACCTTCTTCTCAAAGTCCTCGATTCCGTTGAAGTCGCTGAAAAGGTTAAGGTCGAGCGGTTGCTGGCTGGTGGCTTGGCGAGATTTGAGGTCTTCGATGATGGCCGAAGGGTGGATTTTCTCTTGGATATAGATGGGAACGGTGGGGACGGCTAGGTCTTCTCGATCCTGCTCGTCCTTACCTTTCCAAACAAGCTGAGGGTCTAGGCTTGGGTCTCGCGGATACAGGGTTCTTGTCTCTCGAACCTCGTCGTCTGCGACGAAGTCCTTGAGCTCCTGCGTCGGAATATTAACCCTCCCCTCGTGGTCGTGCCGAAGGTATTCGACTTTTGTTTTTTCCGGTCCTCTCTTCATGGTGAACTCATTCGGGCTAAAGGGCATTGGGGTCGAGCGCTCTCGGGACGCGTTTTGCTCGGTGACCGCGCTTATCAACTATGTGAGAAATTTGGTCCCTGTGCCTGAGCAATTCTTCGTGAATGACCGCTCCAATCAGTTTCCCTCGTATCTCGGTTAATCTTACGCGGCGAATAAGCTTCAATCCTGGTGCTTCGTCGACATCAGTTGACAAGCTATGGATAACTCGTTGTACTGAATCAATCAAGTCGGCATCAAAGAGATGTGGCGACGACACGATCCAATTAGCGAGGAACTCTTCCTCTGCAAGCAAGGCTGACACAGTGGCATTCGTCAAATTTGCCTCTTTCAACTTTACGGCGGTCGACAGCATGGCCTGTTTGGATTCAAGGTCTGCAATATTTGCCCGCAAAACCTCCCAACGGTGGTGGTTTCGCTGCATTAATGAATTGAATATCAGATTCGCTATTAGAGTGAGAAAGGTTGCGATCGCGCCAATACATGCAGCCAAGATCGGCGTAGCCGTATCAACCTGCGCTATCATGACCTTACCGCCGACGCTAGCAAAGACTGAATCAATCTCCTCGTTTCCCACGGGTCTTGAATCTCGATGAACCCCCACCGGCCCAGCCCACCGTGGTTGTTCACGGCCGGAACCCAGAGGCTCTTTGCGGTTTCGACCTTCGCTTCCTTTTCCTTCTTCTTCTCGCCGGTCACTTCAATGATGAGGTGAAGCAAGTCTTCGGGGTCTTCCCGGTCTCGAATTACGGCTATGAAATCTGGGAAGTAGTTTCGCTGTGCGCCATCGATCGTGTAGGGAATCGTGAATCCGAGGTTCTGGTTCTTCACATACCGCACCACTTCCGGCATGGTTTCAAGCGTTTCCGCCAGCTTGAACTCCCAACCGCTGTCGCCAACAACGTGCGATATCTGGCACTTACCCGGATCGGTCTGCATCGTGCTCTTGGTGGTGTCGAAATCGACGTAGCGGGTTGAACCGAACGTATCGTAGGGGCGAAGGATTGGCTTGAGAACCTGCTCCGAGGTCGATGCGCCGACGATTGAACGGTAGATGCGGTCGGCAGCGTTGTGGGCTAGCTCGGTAAAGAGTAGGAGTTGTGGGAAGGTGTCGTCCTTGCACGTGACGCACTCTGCGAGCCATTCCTGGGCGATCTTGAGGATTTCCGGGAAGCGCCACGCCTGAACGTCTTGCACCTGTCCGGGTTTAACTTCGACCCCGTCGGGTGGCTCTTGGCGGAAGTATTTCTCAAGCGTGAGCTTTGCAAGGAGGAATGCGACTTCCTGAGGGCGTTTGGTTTTGAGGTCATCCAGGTTGTGGATGCTGACTTCGCCGACGATTGGCGCGTTGGTGGTGGAAGTTGGAACATCGCGCGTCGTGATTGACATGCGCGAGTCTTCCGTGAACTCGTAGGGGAGCCTCGACGACTTGATCTCGTAGCGGTAACCGAGCAGCCGCGGGAACGTGATTTCGCATGCGATACGGCCATCGAGGGCCCGAACCCTTGTTACATCCACCGGCGGCTTTGGATCGGGTCCGGAACCAGAGCAAGGGATGAAGCTGAATGGAACGCCATAGACCTCCGCATATTCGGGCGTAAATGCCTCGATTTCGACGGGACCTTGGGGCGTGTCCACCGTTTGCAGAGTCGCAGCGTAGGACCGGCGTCGTAGGCCACGCCCGACGACTTGCTCGCACAGCAATTGCGTTCCGAAGGCGCGGACGCCAAGGATATGGGTCACCGTGTTTGCGTCCCAGCCTTCGGTGAGCATGGAAACGCTGACTACGCAGCGGATATTCTCGCCCAGCTTGCCAACCTTGCCGACGGTGTTCATCACTTCGCGGAGGATGTCTTCATCTTTGAGGTCGTCCGCATCGCGGCCAGGAAATCGGGCGATGTACTCCGACTTGAACCGTTCGATTTCCAGATGGGCGATCTTCTTGAAATCGGCGGAAAGCGCGTCGCCGGATTCAAGCTGCGTCGAGTCGATGAGGATCGTGTTCGGCCTGGATGCCCAGCCACCGGCATCCTCATTGCTAAAGATCGGAAGCGCGCCGGGAACGATGACGGTTTCTCCGCTGGGGAGCGTCTTCTCCCAACCGGCGATATAGTCGTAGACCAGCTTGCTTACGTTGGTGTTGGAGCAAACCACGATGAATACTGGCGGAGTGTGACCCTTTGCTCTGGCTTCCTCGTTCGCTTCCCAAAGACGATACGACTTCTCATAGTTATCGTAAAGGCTCTTGAGCGCCCCTTCTAATTCCTTGGGAGGAACTGGCTCGCCTCCAACCGCTTCCGTCCCTCGGCCCTTGCGCGGCAGGTCCTCCTTGATTCTCGACCACAGGTCTCGGTAGGTGGGCTGAATTCCGTCTCCGGCGTTATCCTGGACTGGGACGCGCGGCACCTTGACGATGCCGGCCTCTATGGCGTCTATAAGCGAGAAATCGGAGACAACCCACGGAAAGAGGGTTCCTTCGGGCCAGCCGGAGCCGCGCAGAAAGAACGGGGTTGCCGAGAGGTCGTAGATTGCCCGAACCCCGAGCTTATTCTTGACGGCCTGGATTCCGCGCAGCCAAATTCGAGCCAGTTCATCTCGCTTCTTAGCTTCCTGCCCCTCTTCACCCGAGAGCTTCTCCTCGATTGCACCGTTGGGTTTCCGTTGGTAGCAGTGATGAGCCTCGTCGTTGAGGACCACCAGGTTCTTCTTGCTCCCGAACTCCCGGCATACCCTTCGGACCATTTCATCCGGCGTTTCGGTAAAGAGGCTATTCTCGCCCTGGCCCAACACGCTCTTCACGAGTTTAGGAGCTTCGATTTTCTCTCGCTGTTTGAAAGCGTGGTAGTTCGTGATGACGATCTTGGCGCGATTGAGTTGATCGAAAAGGTCGACGGGGACAAGGTCGAGCGCTTTGTAAATCGTGCTTGGGTCGCTTGGCAGCAGCACGCGCAACCGGTCGCGAATCGTGATTCCTGGCGCTATGACGAGAAAGCAGTCCGAAAACCTTGCATCCTGCGGGTTTGCGATTTTATTGAGGGTATGCCAGGCAATGAGCGTGCCCATGACGGTGGTCTTCCCGGCTCCCGTCGCTAACTTGGAGGCAATTCGGTTCAGACCCGGATTTGAGGTGTCGTTTGCTTCTTTGAGTTCGTTATGTATCCAGGAGTCGCCGAACCGGCTTGCGACTTCTGTGAGATAGATGATCGTCTCGATCGCTTCTATTTGGCAAAAGAAGAGCCGCCTTTCCCGTTCTGGGTTTGTCCAGTGTTCAAGTAGCCGCGCCGTCGTATTTGTGACCCCTGCATATCCGCCAGCTCGCCACTGGCCAACGCGAACGCGGATGCGGTTGATGAGGTCGTTCTCTTTGATCCGCTCCGCAGTCCACTCGTTTGCGGGCAGCGTTGCTTGCCCGCCTGCCTTCCGCTTCGGCTGCGCAATCGGGATGAAGTAGGCGCTGACTCTTCTCTGGCTTACCACCTCATCCGTAATGCCGTCTTCGTCGAACCTGAAGTGACGTTCAGGTTCCTTGAACGGCGAGTTAAGGATCGGATTCTGGATGACCACATCAGCCATAGGGGATTACGCGAGAGAATACTATGTGTGAGGTACCGAATCGCGCCATTTCAGTGCAAGATATGTGACATAGTGCACTCGTGAGCTTAGGAGAAGTATCCCGATCAGAAAGTATCGGTCTGGATTGGGTGTCAGCGTCTGACCTGCGCAATTGGTGCGAAGGCGAACCGGCGCTTGACTGGCTGAACCTGTACGGCAAGGCGAACGGGTACGTGAAAGACTCCGAACGGCCCGACTATCGGCCGGAAACCGATATGTCGGTCTTCATCCGCGAGAAGGGGCAGGCCTTTGAAGCAGCCGTGCTCGAACTGATCTCGCAAAAGATTACCGTCGAGAGTGCGTACCAGCGGGAGGGCGAGGCTGAGCGCAGGCAGGATGAAGCCTACGAGCGGACTCTGGAACTAATGCAGGCCGGGGTTGACGCCATTTACCAGCCGGTTGTGCGAAATCACGAGCTTGCCCTGTGGGGCAAGCCAGACCTGCTCATCCGCTCAGATCGGCTTGATCTGCTAATAGAGAATCCGCCGCTTGGCGCCCATGAAGCGGCGATCGGCGCGCCCGCCATCGGGCATCGAGACTTCCACTACGTTGTCGTGGACATCAAATTTAAGGCTTTCACTCTTGCCGCCAGGGGCGGATTGGGGGCGGGCACGCTGACCAAGCAGGTGCAGGTTGCCGTTTACGGCTCGGCGCTTGGCGAGATGCAAGGTTACATGCCGCCGAAGGCGTTTCTGCTTGGACGTTGCGTTGACGAACACAACGGGAAAGGCGAGAATCGCTCCTGTTTCGGAAGGCTCGCGCCGGTGGATGTGGCTGCGGTTCTCCCGAAAGTGCTTGAGGCGGCGGAATGGGCGCGCCGCGTACGGCGCGAGGGGCACGCATGGGATATCGCCAACACGACCATCCCCGAAATGCAGCTTAACTTGAGCAATGCCCAAGACTCGCCCTGGCATCTGGCAAAGAAGGAGCTTGCGGCAAAGCTGAAGCCGCTGACGGCTCTTTGGCAAGTTTCGCCGACAAAGGCGGCGCCACTTTTTGAAGCCGGCGTTTACCGGTGGGACCATCCTTCGCTATCCGCAGACCGGTTTACGGCCCTGGCGGAGGGCTATCGCGAGAAGCTGGGGCACATTCTTGCCGCGCAAAGGCCGGGATTCACCACTACCCCGCCGCATCAGGTGGATGCAGATGTTGAGGTCTGGGGCCAGCCGAAGGGAGTCGAGTTCTATGTTGACTTCGAGACGGTTAGCGACCTGGACGATCCTTTTGACAGCCTGCCGGAAAAAGGCGGAAGCCCACGCATTTTCATGGTCGGCTGCGGGCACATCGAGGATGGCGAATGGAGATTCTCGATCTTCACCGCCGACGCAATGACCGACGACGAAGAGCGGCGGGTTCTTTGCGAGTGGCTTGAGCACATGGAGGCTGTTCGACGCCGCCTGGCGCCGGAAGTTGAACGACCCTTGGTTTTTCACTGGTCGCACGCGGAAAATTCGTTCCTTACTACCGCTTATAACTCCGCTGTAAACCGGCTAAGCGGAGATTGGCCAGAAGTCCATTGGTACGACCTACTTACCAAGGTCGTGAAGGCGCAACCGTTTGTTGCAAACGGTGCGATGGCGTTTGGATTGAAGGCGGTGGCTAAGGCCATGTACGCGCTTGGCTTGATCTCCACGAAGTGGGAGGACGGCCCGCTGGACGGACTTGCCGCGATGGTCGGCGCGTGGTCTTGCGCCGCTGAAGCCTTGCGGCGGGGCGTGGGTATGACTAAGGTTCCTCTCATGCGGGAGATCGCAGCCTATAACGAAGTGGACTGCAAAGTCATGTGGGAGATACTCAGCTACCTTAGGGGAACCGGTGGGACCTCGTAACGCTCTACCTCCTTCAGAACCTCCAGGCACTCTGAGATTAGTGGTGCCGAGATCGGACTTGGAAACGGCCCTAATTCAGGTCAAAAGATGCACGGGACGTGGAAAGAGTCGCCAAGCTCTTTTGTATGTACACGAGGGCATGTTTGTTATTGAGGTTGACTCGCTGGCCCAAGCCTTACCTATGCAAGGAGAGTGGCCAGGGTGCGTTGAGATTCAGGCCAATTTGCTTGAGGTCTTCCGCAAAGCTCTTCCCGATCGGGACCCTCTCATGGTCTCCTATTCTGACGGCTGGCTTGGGCTAGCTGATATGTCTCTGGGACCTGCGTTCTGGCATGACCTCGCCAAGGAGTCATCCGCGCCCCAAAAATGAGCCAGCAGGTGGACCGGTTGGTAATGCCTAGCACAATGACCTAAACACCCCGCCGTCGCCGACGATGATGTGGTCCAGTGCCCCGATCACCAACGCGGCCGAGCGCCTCACTTTGCCACAGTTAACGTATGCCCGTGATGAGTCGGGGCATTCCAGGGCATTCGCTTCAAAATCAGCGTCATCGGACAGATGCCGGTCAAGGCGTCCAGCATAAGCCCAAAGGTCGGAAGCAACGCAAGATAGATCCAGCCCGGGCTCACCGTCAGCGATAATCCGAATGCGGCCAGAAGCAGCAGCCCCGCGACGAAGTGGGTCTGCCGGTCAAGGCGTCGGGAAGCCTGAGGCGGAGATTCAATCTCCAGTCCGGCAGCCTTCCAGGCCATCGTCCCCCCAGCGAGGTTGAGAACATCCGGCTGGTTTGCCAATTTCTGGCAAGCAGCCACCGACCTCTTCCCGCTTCGGCAAACAAAGACAACCTGATCGCCTGCGGCAAGCCCAGGAATCTCATCCTTCATCTCGCTCAACGGAATATTCAAAGCGCCGGGGATATGCCCCGCGGCAAACTCGGAAGGCGTGCGAACATCGATAATCCGCAGATGCTCGCCTGACGCCAATCTTCGTTGAAGCTCTTTCGGTTCTATGTCCCTTTTCATACAAGGATAGAGACAAGGAGTCCTGAGAAGGATTCAGCGCGCCGCTTTGAATCCTTTTTCGCGCGCAATGCCTCTTGCGTTCTATAAGAAGGTTGCAAATGGTAAGTCGAAAGAAGATGTTGATGTTGGGCGTGATCGCTCCTTTCGCGATCCTGCTAGGAGGCATCACCGGCTGCGGCAAAGCCGAAGAAGCGAAAACCGGCACGGAACCCGCAAAGGTGGTTCAGGCAAGGCTTCTCACTATCGGTGAGCGATCATTGCCTGGAGCCTATGTCGCGACTGGCACGGTCAAGAGCAAGCTAAACGCAACCCTTTCTTCGAAAGTGATGGGCAGGGTCGTGGCGGTGAATGTTCGAGAGGGCGATCAGATTAAGCTAGGAAGTCCGCTCGTTGAGATCGACTCGCGAGAGCTTCAATCGGCAGTCAACATGGCCGATGCGAACTATCACGCCTCCGTGGTGGGGGTTGGCAGCGCCGCCACTGCCGCCGCGATGGAGGATAAGACAAGCAAGGCTCGCATCTCACTGGCCGAATCGCAGGTCCAGCAGGCAGAAGCAGCCCTCTCCGCCGCCGAGGCGCGTCGAGACCTTGCCCTTGCCGGGCCAAGGCCGCAAGAAGTTGCCCAAAGCCACATCGCCGTTCTGCAAGCAAAGTCTGACCTTGAACTTGCTCAGATCGAGCTGGATCGCGCGAGCAAGCTCTTCGAAGCGGGCGCAATCGCCCGCAGAGACCTCGACCTTGCGCAGAACCGATACAACTTGGCCAAGGGCCAACATGACGCCGCTTTGCAATCAGAAAGCATCTCGCGCGAAGGCTCTCGCTCGCAAGATATCAGGGCTGCCCAAGAAGCGGTGGCCCAGGCTCAGGCTGCCGTAAAGCAAGCAAAGGCGGGGGTTCTGCAGGCCAAAGCGGCAGCAATGCAGGTGGATGTGCGGCGGAAGGACATTGAGGTCGCCTCTGCGCAAGCCAAGCAGATGGCCGCCGCCGCGCAATCCGCCCGTGTCAGTCTCTCTTACGGTCAGGTGACGGCTCCGTTCGATGGGCGGATTGTGGCGCGAATGGTTGACCCCGGCTCGATGGCTAGCCCTGGTGTACCGCTCCTAGCGGTTGAAGGAGGCGACTATCGCCTTGAGGCGGTGGTTCCGGAGTCGCTCCTGGCCGGGCTACGCAAAGGCGACACCGCCGCAATCCGAATCGACGCCTTGCCTGGCGCTCAGCTATCCGGGCGTGTTGCAGAAATCGTGCCTCAGGGGGATGCTTCAAGCCACAGTTTCTTGGTCAAGTTCTCCTTCAGCCCAGTTCCGGGCGTCAAGTCGGGGATGTTTGGCAAAGCCGTTCTTGCCACCAAGGCGTCCAGCCGCATCAGCATCCCGCAAAACTCCACGTGGGTTCGAGAAGGACTCAATTACGTGTTTGCGGTGAACGCCGAAGGAATCGCCCGTTTGAGAATTATCACGCTTGGCGAGCCGATCAACGGCGGCGTCGAAGTGTTGTCCGGCCTTAGCGGCGGTGATCGGATAGTCGTCGGGGATAGATCAGGTATCGAAGACGGCGTCAAGGTCGAGGCCAAATGAGTACCAAGACCGGCTTTGCGGGCAGGCTCGCGTCCGCGTTTATCAACAGCAAACTCACCCCGCTATTCATCATCGCCTCGCTTCTTCTTGGCCTCTTTGCCGTTCTGAAAACCCCACGCGAGGAGGAGCCGCAGATTATCGTGCCGATGGCCGATGTCATCGTGCAAATGCCGGGCGCGACCGCTAAGGACGTTGAAATGCGGGTCACCACCCCGATGGAGAAACTCATCTGGGAGGTGCCGGGCGTCGAGTATGTCTATTCCACCAGCAGCCCGGGCCAATCCATGGTGGTCGTCCGGTTCCTGGTCGGGCAAGATCAAGAAAAGGCGTTCGTTCGGTTACGAGAGAAGCTCCAAGGGCACTACGACATCATCCCTCCTGGCGCATCCCAGCCCTTAATCAAGGCGCGGTCAATTGACGACGTCCCGATCCTTGCCCTCACCCTGCACAGCAAAACCGTCGACTCGTTCACGCTCCGCCAAATCGCAAGCCGGGTTGAACAAGCCATCAAAAGCGTGCCCGATGTAAGCGAAACGATGATCATCGGCGGGCGAAAGCGGGAGATGCGCGTCGTCCTTGACAAGTCCCGAATGGCTGGCTACGGCCTTTCCTCCGCTGAAGTGATGCAGGGGCTCAGCGCGGCGAATCAGCAGGCTCAAAGCGGGCAATTTGCGCTGAACAACAACGAAATTGCGGTCAAGAGCGGCGCTTTCTTTCGCGATGCGAAGGATGTTGAAGGGGTGGTCGTTACCTCCCAAGGCGGCAAAGCCGTGCATATATCTGATATCGCGAGCGTGGTCGATGGTCCAGAAGACGCCACCAACTATGTTCTATTCGGTACCGGCCCCGCGAGCAAAGAACAGACTGGGTCCGCGTTAGAACCGGCGGTCACCATCAGCGTCGCCAAAAGACAGGGCGTAAACGCGATCGGCGTGGTTCATGCCGTGCTCGCAAAAGTTGAGACGCTTAAGGGGACCGTGATTCCCGGCGATGTTGAAGTCACCCAGACTCGAAACTACGGCGAGACCTCTGCCGAGAAATCGAACGAGCTGCTGTATCACATGGGCATCGCGGTTCTCTCGGTAACCCTTCTAATCGCCCTCGTTCTTGGTCGGAAAGAATCGCTCGTCGTTCTTATCGCGATTCCCGTCACCTTGGCCCTCACGCTCCTTGTTTTCTACCTGTACGGGTTCACGCTGAACCGGATTACCCTCTTTGCGCTCATCTTCTCCATCGGCATTCTCGTGGATGACGCGATCGTCGTGGTCGAGAACATCGTGCGGCATTTGCGGATGCCTCAGGCCCAATCCGAAGGTGTGATGAAGACCGCGATTCACGCGGTGGACGAGGTTGGCAATCCGACGATTCTGGCAACCTTCGCCGTCATCGCCGCGATCCTCCCGATGGCGTTTGTCGGCGGCCTAATGGGGCCCTATATGAGGCCGATTCCTGTTGGAGCTTCGGCTGCGATGATCTTCTCGCTGCTGGTTGCATTTATCGTCACACCTTGGGCGGCAATCAGAATCCTCAAGGGCGGGCATAGGGGCAAGAAGAGCGACCATGGCGAGGGGCCGGAAGATTCGCTCACCCGGCTTTACCGCCGAATCATGACGCCGTTGCTGCGGTCTTGGAAGGTTCGTTCTCTCTTCTTCGGGGCGGTCGCGCTTTTGCTTTTCGCGATGGCCCTTGTGGGCATCAAAGCCGTCACCGTGAAAATGCTGCCCTTCGACAACAAGAACGAGTTCCAGGTGATCGTGGATATGCCAACGGGCACGACCCTTGAGCAAACCGCGTCGGTAACCCGAGCACTGGCGGATTACGGCGCCAAGGTTCCTGAGGTAACCGATTACCAAATCTATATCGGCACCGCAGGCCCGTTTAACTTTAACGGCCTTGTTCGGCACTATTTCATGCGCAGCGCGGCCTATCAGGCAGATATCCAAGTCAATCTGACCAATAAGAACGAGCGCAAGGCCCAGAGCCACGACATCGTGAGGCGGATCCGCAGTGACCTCAGCAAGATTGCCGCGAAATACGGCGCCCGTATCAAGATCGCAGAAGTTCCGCCGGGACCGCCGGTTTTGGAGACCCTCGTCGCTGAGGTTTACGGCCCCGATGCCGCAACGCGCCTCGATGTCGCGACGAAGGTAAAGAAGATATTCAGTTCAACTGAGGGAGTCTCGGATGTGGACTGGTATGTGGACGACGATCAGACAACTTATCAGTTCAGCGTCGATAAGGAGAAGGCTGCCCTTGCGGGAGTGAGCGTTCAAAGCATTACTAGCGCCATTTCGACCGCTTTAAATGGGAGCCAAATGGGGTTGCTTCATGATGAGGGCTCACAAGAGGATGTTCCCGTTATGGCGCGCCTCTCAAGGTCGGAGCGAAGCGGGCTAGATCAGCTCAGCCAAATCAATGTACGGTCTCAAACCGGCCAAATGGTGCCCCTTGTCGAGCTAGTAACCCCCACCGAGGTCTCAACCGATAAGGCCATCTATCACAAGAACCTGCTTCCGGTGGTCTACATCACGGGGGACGTCGTCGGCAGACAGGAGAGCCCGGTCTACGCGATTCTTAAGATGAATGAAGCCATCGACAAGATGGATCTGCCCCACGGGGCAAAGCTCAACGTCCTCACGACCCACCTCCCCGAGAACTCGAATATTTCCTCGATGAAATGGGACGGGGAATGGCACATCACCTACGAGGTTTTCCGTGATCTGGGGGCGGCATTTGCGGCGGTGCTGGTTCTTATCTACATCCTGGTGGTGGCTTGGTTCCAAGATTTCAAGACGCCGCTTGTCATCATGGCGCCTATCCCGCTGACCCTCGTCGGCATCTTGCCGGCCCACGCCCTGATGGGAGCATTCTTCACCGCGACCTCAATGATTGGATTCATTGCCGGCGCAGGGATTATCGTTCGAAATTCCATCATCCTTGTCGATTTCATCGAGCTTCGCCGCCGGGAAGGTTCAAGCCTTGAGCAAGCAGTCGTCGACGCAGGCGCGATCCGGTTCCGGCCAATGCTCTTGACGGCAGCGGCGGTCATCGTCGGCTCCTTTGTCATCCTGTTTGACCCGATATTCCAAGGGTTGGCAATCGCGCTGATGGCGGGTGAAATCGCCTCGACCCTTCTATCGCGCATCGCGGTTCCGGTTCTCTATTTCCTTTCGGAAAGTAAATCCGAAAAGCGCCGTGTTGCCGTATCGGAAAGCGGTTAGTTTGGAGTGGTTTCTACAAGGTTCCTGCAGCCAAGTCCACCGTCAAGCGCTTCCCTCACCATTTCTCTTGCCCGGTGCAGCCTTGACTTCAGGGCAGGCAGTGAGATACCGAGCTTACGAGCTACATCCTCTGCGCTCTCGCCCATGATTTCCCTTTGAACATACACCTCGCGATATGCCTCGGGCAAGAGTTCGATCGCTCCGGCTACGCAGTTCTTGAGAGCCGCCAACTCGGCTACCTCCGATGGATCCTGGCCCGGGCTGGCGAACTCGATGCCTTTGGCTTCAAGTTCTGCTACCGAAGTAAATCGAGCTAGTCGCTCCCTGATCCTCATGCGCAGACACGACCGGGTCCCGATTTTCGCAAGCCAGGCTTGAAAGTGGTCAGCGCTCTTCAACTGGTCGGCTGCCTTAATGGCAGCATACAGCGCTTCCGCCAGAGCGTCCTCAGCATCATCCATGTTGCCGCAGGTACGCACCATCTGACGGTAGACGGCGTCTTTGTGCCGATTGATGAGGCGTTCGATATCCATGCTGAAAGGGTCTTGATGGAGTCTACTGCAAGCCTGAGCATCTACAGAACGTCGGCCGAGTGCACAAGATAACCATTTCGACTCAAATGATTTGGCAGCTGTCGAACATCGCGATCCTCACAAATATCGACATAACCGTTGAAAGTTTATGCATATTATGCGATTTATAATGCATAATATGCGGCATGTCCGTCGAAGAACAAAGCCGAGTCGCGCGCCTGAAGGTCCTTGAAGACCTCCTCAAGAAGGAGGTCATCTGCCGCCAATCCACCCTGGTAACGCGCCTGAACGCGCAGGGATTCGAGGCCACCCAGAGCAGCGTAAGCCGAGATTTGGCTTCCCTTGGCGTGCTCAAGCAGGCCGGACGCTACGTGCTGCCCAGCAAGATGAAGGGCTTCGCGGGAATCGTTTCCATCGTCTCCGCCGGGCCCTATATGCTTGTCGCCAGAACCCCTGTTGGCGCGGCGCAAATGGTCGCCTACCGCATCGATGAAGCTGAATTCGAAGGCATCGCGGGCACGGTAGCGGGTGACGACACCATTTTCATCGCCCTGCGAGGTGCGGAGTACCAGAAAGCGATTATGGAAGCGCTGCAGGAGGAAGATTGAGCACCGTCGTCCTTGCCTTCTCCGGCGGTCTGGATACCAGTTGGTGCATTCCCTATTTGCGGGAGCGCGGGTACGAAGTAATCACCGTCACCGTCGACGTCGGCGGGGTTGAGGACCTTTCCGAGCTTAGTAAGCAGCTTGGCGCGGTCGCCCACTTCACGATTGACGCCAAGCAGATCTTCTTCGACGAAGTTCTGCGCTGGCTCATCGCGGGCAACGTCACCAAGGGCGGGACTTACCCGCTGTGCGTTGGGGCGGAAAGAACTCTTCAAGCGCGTCTTGTTGCAGAAAAAGCCAGGCAGCTTGGCGCCGTTGCCATCGCCCATGGATGCACCGCTGCTGGCAATGATCAGATTCGTTTTGAGGTGGCCTGTCGGTGCGTGGCCCCGGACCTCATTCTCCTTGCTCCGGTGCGCGACTTGACGCCGAGCCGCGCGGAGCAGGTTGCTTTCCTGAAAGAGAAAGAACTTCCCGTTCCCGCGCATGGCGCGGAATACTCGGTCAACTCCGGGCTTTGGGGAGTCACGATCGGCGGCGCGGAAACCACCGGAAGCGAATGCACCATCCCCGAGGACAAGTGGATCCGCACCAAGAACGCCTTTGCAAAGCCGCTGCCAGCAAAGACTCTTAGCATCGAATTCAGACAGGGAATCCCGACCGCCATCGATGGACAAAAGAGCGGCCCGGTCGAGATTATTGAGATTCTCGATGGCATCGCCGGAGCGTATGGAATCGGGCGCGGCATTCACCTTGGCGAGACCATTCTTGGCATCAAAGGGCGGGTAGCTTTCGAAGCGCCCGCCGCTCATGTCCTCCTAATGGCCCATCGTGAGCTGGAAAAGCTGGTACTCACCGGAAGGCAGATCAACCTCAAGGATTCGCTGGCGAGCGCCTACGGCGAGATGGTCCACAGCGGCCTGCTGACCGAGCCTGCCTGCCGCGATATCGAAGCGTTCTTTGCAAGCACTCAGGCCCGCGTGACAGGAAAGGTTAAGGTTTGCCTGCAAACCGGTTTTGCCTTCGTCGAGGGCGTCTCATCGCCCTATTCGCTGCACGCGGCAAGCCGCGCGGTCTACGGCGAAGCGGTCGGCGAGTGGAGTTCAGAAGACGCCAAGGGCTTCGCCCGAATATATGGATTGCCAAGCATCCTCCACGCCCGCGCCGGAGGCAAGTCGTGAAGACCGTTCTGCTTGACAAGATCGCGTCCGTCACGTCGAACGTGCCCTTGCGTAAAGATGTGCGCGTCAGCGACGACTTCCCTTGCCGCCAAGGCGATGTGCTGGCGGTTCGCATCTTGAACTCCAAGGGAACCTACAACACTTTGGAGCTATCCACGGGCCGCATGTCCAGCCTGAAAGCAGGCGATGTGATTGCAGGCGCGCTTGGCCACCGCAACGCGCTCCAAGGCTACTCCGGCGTCGTGCCGAAGGAAATCAAGGTCGGCGATACGATCCACCTCTTGAACCTGGGCGGCGTCCTGGGTCAGTGCACAAGCTTCTCGCCGATTGTCGGAGCGCCATTCGAGTGCGAGGTTTTGGGGCAAGTGCTTCACTTCCCTTTTCTAGCCAGCCGGGTCGGAGTCCCGGCAAACATCAGCCACGAAGTCGGCGCGCTTGACGCAGAGCTAAAGCCAGGACCGTGGATCATCGCCGTCGCGGGCACTTGCATGAACTCAGGCAAAACCGAAGCGTGCACCACCCTCATTCAGCAACTCACCCGGCAGGGTCTAAAGGTCGCGGCGGCGAAGACCACCGGCGTGAGCCTAAGGCGGGACGTGCTGGGCATGGAAGATGCGGGAGCGTTCAAGAGCTCGATCTTTACCGACCTGGGCATTGTCACCACCGATCGCGGCTCCGCGCCCGGACTTGCCCGTACGCTGATCAATCGCCTGTCCGAGCACAAACCAGACGTGATCGTCCTTGAACTCGGCGACGGGCTTCTCGGCGAATACGGGGTCGATGCGATCCTGGAAGCTCCCGATATTCGCAACGCCTTCAGCTGCATCCTTCTCGCCGCCGGCGATCCGGTTGCCGCGTGGGGCGGATACAAGCTGCTGCAGGAAAGATATCAACTGACACCCACCGTCATCACCGGGCCCGCGACCGATAACCTCGCGGGTACCGAGCTCATTCAGAACATCCTGGGAGTTCCGGCGATCAACGCAAGGCAAAACGCGCAGGCCCTCGCGGATTGTGTGAAGGCCCGCTTGGCGGTGGCGCGTGGCTAATCTCATCCCGGTGACCGTCCTTGGCGGGAGCGGATATGTTGCGGGCGAGTGCCTTCGCATCCTCCTCACTCACCCGGTTTTCAAGGTGGTCAGCATCACCAGTTCAACGCAAGCTGGCTCATTGGTCTCAGATGCGTTCCCGCACCTCGGCCCGCTGGCGGAGGACATGAAGTTCTGCCCGGCGGATGCGGAAATCAAGACTAAGGCTGTCTTTTGCGCGCTGCCCCACGGCGAGGCGGCAGACATTCTTAGCAAGCTTGGTAAGGCGGTCAAGGTCGTCGATCTCTCGGCAGATCACCGCTTCCAAGAGGGTGGTCCGTTCTTCTGCGGCCTGCCGGATATTGAGCGCGAGACCCCCACTAGCGGTCGCATCGCTCATCCCGGCTGTTTTGCTACCTGCATCACGCTCGCAACTGCGCCATTGATGGCGCTGGGACTGACGGAACCTGAATTCTTTGTGAGCGCGGTCACCGGTTCAACCGGAAGCGGGCGCACTGCGAAGCCAGGAACCCACCACCCCGAGCGGCATGGAGGCATCTGGGCTTACGAGCCGCTAACCCATCGACACACGCCGGAAGTAAAGATGATGCTCAAGCGCGCATCTGGTGTTGAACCCAAGCTCGCTTTCGTGCCCCACTCTGGGCCCTTCACCCGCGGGATTCACGCCACGATTTACGCCCGCCTAAAGGGAAGCCCCTCCAAGGAAGAGATCATCGAGCAGATTGGCGCATATTATGCGCGCACCCCGTTTGTTTCGGTTGGCGCAAAGATGCCGAATGTCAAGGAAGCAGTGGGCTCGAATTGCTGCCGAATAGGGGTTGCAGTTACCGACGATCAGCTGATCCTGACAAGCGTCATCGACAACCTTATTAAAGGCGCGGCGGGCGGCGGAATTCAGTGGATGAACCGCCTCTTCGGGCTCGATCAATCCACGGGACTGCTCTCACCAGCGCTGGGGTGGAATTGATGGCAGAATTTCCGGTCTACAGCAGGGTCGGCATCTCCCTCGTCAAAGGCGAAGGCTACAAAGTTTGGGATGAGCAGGGGCGCGAATATCTGGATTTCTACGGCGGCCACGCGGTCGCCCTGCTGGGCTACGGCAACGCGGCGCTGACGGAAGCCGCGCGCGGCCAGGCAAACGACCTCATCTTCACCAGCAACGCGGTTGGCAATGCCGTGAGGGCGAGGGCCTGCGAAGACTTGGTGAAAGTCGCCCCCACTGGGCTGGATAGGGTGTTTCTGGTCAACAGCGGCGCGGAAGCGATCGATAACGCGCTGCGGATGGCGTTCTGTAAAACCGGTCGCAAAAAAGTGGTTGCGCTGAAGGGCGCGTTCCATGGTCGGACCGCCGCCGCGGCTGCAATCACCTATGGGTCTGATGCCTGGTATGGATTCCCGAACCGCCCGTTCACGGTTCAATTTGCTCAAGTTGGCCAGATTAGCGCACTAGCGCAAGACGTGGCCGCATTTGTCTACGAGCCTATTCAAGGGGTCGCGGGGGCGACTGAAATCCCTTCGGACTTTTTGCAAGCTGCCCGCGAGGCTTGCACGAAGAACGGCATCGTGATGATCGCCGACGNNGACCTGATGACGGTGGCCAAGGGCATCGCGGGCGGCTTCCCCGCTGCCGCGCTGCTCGCGCCGGCAGAGTGGGCGGACGCCATCCCGAAGGGTCACCTTGGCACGACGTTTGGTGCGGGGCCGATGGCCTGTGCGCTCATTTCGGCAACGTTGAAACAAGTTACGCCTGAACTCCTCGCCAATGTGCAGAGGCTTTCTACCAGAATGAAGGTTGAGGCGCCGGTTCTGAATGTGTCCGGTCGCGGCTTCCTGCTAGGACTCCACTGTAACAAGCCGGCGACGGAGGTGTTGACCGCACTGCGCGAGCGCGGAATTCTTGCCGGCGATGCCAAGAACCCAAATGTCGTCAGGCTGCTGCCGCCGCTCATCCTCGATGACGCCGCCGTCGATCAACTCATTTACACGTTAAAGGAGATCCAGCCGTGAAGCAATTCATCACGCTTGGCGAGATGCCGGTCGAAGAGATCGAACAGCTTTTACGCTTGGCAAAGCAGTTAGAAGCGAGCCCGATCAATGAAAGCCTGAAGGGCAAAACGGTCGCACTACTGTTCATGAACCCATCGCTACGGACGCTTGCCAGCTTCCAAGCAGGCGTTGCCCAGCTTGGTGGCAATGTATTCGTTATCCAACCTGGAGCGGGTTCGTGGAACCTGGAAGTAGAAGATGGCGCGGTGATGGACGGCGCGAGCCAAGAGCACATTCGCGATGCAATCCCCGTGCTCGGCGGCTACGCAGATGCCCTTGCCGTCCGGTGCTTTGCCGCGGGCAAAGACTTGGCGACGGACCTTACCGACGGCCTTATCCGTAAGATGGCGGCCATGAGTCCGGTTCCCTTTATCAATATGGAAAGCGCTGCTGCCCATCCCTGCCAGGCGCTCGCGGATTGGAAAACTCTTGACGACCTAGAAGCACCAAGAGCGGGCGGCAAATTCGTGCTCTCGTGGGCGTGGCATCCTCGCCCCCTGCCTTACGCGGTACCCATCAGCGCCGCGGAAATGGCGCTGCTCCGAGGGATGGACCTTACAATCAGCGCTCCAGAAGGCTTCGACTTGCCGCAGGAAACCATGCACCAGCTCGGCAAGCTCGGAAAGGTAACGGTCACCCGCGACCCACTCGAAGCCACCGAAGGAGCGCATGCAATCTACGCCAAAAGCTGGTGCGCGCCTGCCTTTTACGGCAAGCCGGAAGAGGAAGCGGAAGCCCGTAAAGAGCTTAGACACTGGTGTGCAAATGAATCCTGGTTCGAAAACGCCGACCCAAGCGCGAGATTTATGCACTGTCTGCCGGTCCGGCGCAATGTCGAGGTAACGGACGATGTTATCGATGGCCCCCGCTCGGCAACCTTGCAGCAAGCGAAGAACCGCTTACACGTTCAAAAGGCGGTCATGGCCGCCATGTTGGGAGATGCAAGCCAATGAATACACAAAGCTTTCTCGGCCTTAGAAAGGCGGTGCCCTACCTCCAGCTTTATCGGGGCCAAACGTTTGTTATCAAGCTTGGCGGCGAGGTGCTGCGACGGCACGACGACCTTGTGGCCGTCCTCGAGCAGATCGGTGTTCTTCACCAGCTTGGCATTAAAACCGTCATCGTGCACGGAGGCGGACCCCAAGCAAACGAGCTTGCCGCCCGCATGGGGGTTAAGTTTGAGTTCGTTGAAGGCAGACGAGTCACGAACGAGGAGATGATTCAGGTGCTGACCTACACCCTAAACGGTGAGGCGCAGGCCACAATGCTCTCGGCTTGCCGCGAGCTGGGCCACCAAGCGGTCGGACTGAGCGGACTTGATGCCGGGCTCATCATCGCGGAAAAACGAAAGCCCAAGAACGGGCTGGATTATGGCCAGGTCGGCGACGTGGTCACGGTGAACCCTGGCGTCATTCAACACCTGCTCGCCGACGGTTACCTGCCCATCGTAAGCCCGCTTTCAGCGGATGCAAAGGGCGGATTGCTGAACATCAATGCCGACAGCGCGGCGTGCGCCATCGCGGTAGCGCTTGGCGCGACCAAGCTGATCCTAGTGACCTCGGCGCCCGGCATCCTAAAAGACTTGAACGATCCTCTCAGCATCATCTCGCAGCTAGATTTGAAGCAGTTGAAGGCGCTGGAGCAGGAGGGGACCTTCGATGGTGGGATGCTTCCCAAGGCGGCTTCCATCGAATCTGCCTTGCGGGGCGGAGTGGGGCGCGTGCATGTCGTCGGCTTCACCAACCCAGACAGCTTGCTGCTGGAGGTGTTCACCAATGAGGGGTGCGGCACCCTCATCGTGCGAGAGGAAAAGGAGCTTCTGCCCTCGGAACATGCTTGACGTTCTCCACCTGCATCGCGAGCTTGTCGGTATTCCGAGCGTTTCACGTTCGGAAGGGCCGATTATGGATTTCGTTCAAGCCGTGTTCGAGGGGTTGGGAATTTCGGTTGAACGGCTGGGAAATAACCTCATCGCAACCGCAGGCAAGGGCCCGAAGGTTCTATTCGATACCCACCTCGACACCGTGCCGATCACCCACGCCTGGACCAGGGACCCCTTTCACGTCGAATCAGTTAACGGCAAGGTGTTTGGGCTGGGCAGCAACGACGCGAAGGCGAGCGCGGCGGCGATGATCGCCACCCTCGAGCGCGTCCACGTGGAGGGCGGACCCTGCGAACTGACGCTGATTCTGGCAAGCATGGAAGAGGTGAACGGCGAGGGCACCGAGCTCTGCTGGAAGCATCTTCAAGAGGCTGGCTATCAGCCGGTGGGCGTTGTGGTTGGCGAGCCGACCGAGCTGAATATCGGTGTATCGCAGAAGGGCCTGATGATCCTGCGGCTCATCGCGGAGGGCATGGCGTGCCACTCAGCGAACGCAGATCGCCTTGGCGCAAAGAACCCGGTATGGGACCTGGCAGAGAACATCACGAGATTACGTGGCATCGACCTTGGCCCTGAGCATCCGTGCCTTGGCAAAACCACCCTCCAGCCAACGGTGTTGGAAGGCTCGAAAACCCACAATCAGGTTCCTTGTGAGGCGTCTTGCCTTCTAGATCTGCGCACAGTTCCTGGCCTCAGCCATGAAGAGCTTGCGGACCGTGTCGAGCAAGCGGTGTCTTGTAAGGTGGAGCGCAAGTCGCTGCGCCTACAGGCGGTCCAGTGTCCTCCGGAAGCCGCGATCGTCCAGGCAGCGCTCCGCGCGCGACCGGCGAGCGCCACGTTCGCGAGCCCCACGATGTCGGACCAGGCGTTCTTTCACGGCCAGGATGCGATCAAGTGCGGTCCGGGCGTTTCAGCCAGGAGTCACACAGGCGACGAGTTCGTATTGGAAAGCGAGATTTTGGAGGCGGTGGACTTCTACTGGAATCTGCTTCAGGAGATGGCCAAATGAGGCTGTGGGATAAGGGGCTGCCGCTCGACCAGAAGATATTGGAATTCACAGTGGGAAGCGACTACCTACTGGACCGCCGCCTTGTGCCTTACGACATTCTGGCGAGCAAGGCGCACGCCCGTATGCTGGGCGCTTGCGGCCACTTGGCTATAGCGGATGTGCAGGCTATTGTCGAGGCGCTGGATCAAGCGCAAAATGATTTCGATCAGGGCCTTTGGACAGTAGAGCTTGAGGATGAGGACGCTCACACTTCGCTTGAAAAACGGCTGGGGGAGCTCGGCGGCAAGGTCCACCTCGGCCGCTCGCGCAACGACCAAGTGCTTACCGCGCTAAGGCTGTATCTAAAAGATGTCATCCACGTGGTTGCCGTGCAAATCGAGCAGTGCCAAGCCGCGCTCGCCACGTTGGCTGATGAGCAGGGCGATATCGCTCTGCCTGGTTACACGCACATGCAGCCAGCGATGCCGAGCTGCGTTCGGGACTGGGCGGCGGCTTTCAGCAGTGAGCTAGGGGATAGCTTGCAGGCATTGCAAGCACCGCTGATCTTCCTGGACAAGAATCCGCTTGGCAGCGCCGCGGGATACGGCACACCTGGGCTGAACCTAGACCGTGAGCAAACCACCCATGAACTGGGCTTTCGCGAAACCCATGAGCCAGTGACCGCGCCCCAGTTATCGCGCGGCAAGGGTGAGGCCAGCCTTGCGCTTGGGCTCTATCTGATCCTACAAGACCTCGGTCGCCTCGCGGCCGATCTCTGCCTTTACAACACCGCTGAATTCGGCTTCGTACGGCTGCCGGCGGAGTTCACGACCGGCTCCAGCATCATGCCGCAAAAGCGCAATCCCGACGTCTTCGAGCTTGTGCGCGGACACAGCGCGCAAAGCGTCGGCGAACTGAACGCGATCCTCGCGATAACCGCCAAGATGACGAGCGGCTACCACCGCGACCTTCAGCTTCTGAAGGAGCCTCTCTTCCGGCTCATCGACCGCACTTTGGCTTGTCTAGATACGATGGCTCACGCCGTGCCTCGCATCGAATTCATCCGCAAGCGAACGGAGGAAGCCAACGATCCCAGCATGCACGCGGCAGAAAAGGCTTTCCAGTTGGCGAAAGAGAGAAACATCTCCTTCCGCGAGGCCTATCGGCAGGTTGCCGACGAACTCCGATAGATTTTCACCTTGTCCATAGGAGGGTTTCCTGTCCGGCTTCCTACCAACTACTTCCGGCAACAACTGGAAGGAACTGCGCCCCGCGATCAAAGCGAGTGATAAAGTTACTGAATTGACAAGGGGCTCTGGCGTCATCGAGAGCCCCTTCCTTGTTCATCAAGATTATTCGCCCCTTACGATCCCTTTTGGCTCGACTGCGTATCAAGGTTCACGAGCCTATTCTGCTGGACACCGCAAGTAAAAATGCTTGTTCGCGGGTGAACATCTTTGTGTTTTGCCGCTGATGAGATTTAATAAGTGGTAATCGACATAGTGTTGCGTCGAATTTGGAGGAGAAATGATTAAATCAGTCTCTATCGCGGCCCTCGCGCTCGCATGTAGCAGTGCATTTGCTATCAGCGGATTGCGCCCGATCGGCGGCGACCTAACCCTTTCGGAGAGCATTACCGACCTGGGTGGAGGCTTCTACGATTACAGCTACACCATGACTAACGTGTCCGCCGTGAATGCGGTCTGGTGGTGGGGTGTTTACAGTGCTACGACAGGAACTGGCGGCGGAGCTGGAAGCCTTGGTGGCTTTTACAATGGCGCGCCTACCGGCGACATGTTGGACCTTGGCGCCCCGAATGTGGCTTGGACCTATGCGGCTAGCATTTACGATCCGAGTATCGGCATCGCAGTAGGCAGTTCCGGCACGATGGATTTCGTAGCCTTTGGCCTTGACACCAGCACAAAGGTGTTCTTCGCCGACGTTTGTTTCGAATGGGCGGGCGATGGCTCGCTTGCCTTCAACCCGGACGGCACCCAGCAAGTGTCCTACTACGGAACAAGCACCGCAGTTCCCGAGCCTGCTTCCATGGCTGCTCTTGGCCTTGGAATCGCCGCGCTGATCCGACGTCGAAAGACTCGCTAAGCAAACGAAACCTTTCGGATGGATGAGGGCTCTGGCAGATTGCTAGAGCCCTCATTGCTTTTGCGCGTTTGGCACAAATCAAATCGCGCCCCTTCCGATACCGGAAGGAGCGCGAAAAGTCTCTTGTTTCAGAGAATGCTTAGGCCAGCTTGCGTCGCTTGCGAGCAAGAGCGGCAATGCCAAGACCGAGAGCGGCCATCGACGTCGGCTCTGGTACTGCCGAAGCCGAACCGATTCGAACATTGTCCATAGCGGCTGCCTGGAAGGAGGCAACGAGGGCATCTTGCGCGGTGCCAAGATTTGCATAAACACCCACGTAGATGTCGGTCATGCCGGCAGCATCGTAGAAGCCGACCTGATCGCCCATAGCGGTGAAACCGGATGCTTCGCCTACAAGGCTAGCGCCATTATAGGCCCATACGTGGAAGTAGCAGTTAGGATCGCCGTTTAAGACGTATCCCGATCCCATATTCCAATCGCATGCAGCGAATGAGCCGCCGCCTACAAGAGAGATGTGGTTAGCCCCGTTAGCGCCTCCATCCGGATAGAAAAAGTTACCGGAAAAGTTGGGGAACAAATACCATCCGGTAAAGGCATCCTTCGCAACCGTAACATTCATCCCATCTTCCGAATAAGCGGATAGGTCTTGCCCGGTCTGTACATTGTCAAACGTAGCGATGTTCGAAACGGTGCCAACGGTCGATCCGACGACAAAGGTGGCACCAAGGCTTGAGCCCGCGAAACCAATTAAGCAAAAAGCAGCAATTCCAAATTTCCTCATAACACTTCAATGATACTGCAAGTTGGACTAGGTTCCGGAGAACGGTGTGACACTTAAAAGTACCTAACCGCAATTCTGGTGATTTTGCTGGCTTTGTGCTTGCCAAGGATGTGCGAACTCAAAGCAAATCGCGCCCCTTCCCTTGACCGGGAAGGAGCGCGGCGAGTCTGTTGCTTAAGAGAGGCTTAGGCCAGCTTGCGTCGCTTGCGAGCAAGAGCGGCAATGCCAAGACCAAGAGCGGCCATCGAAGCTGGCTCTGGAACCGCGGCGTTGTTATCCGCACCCTCAAAGATGTTTCGATACAGCAGGTACTGGTCTGCGCTCGTACCAGCCGACATGCCGTTCACGTCCATCAGGAAGAACATTTCGCCGCTACCTGCGCCGAGAGCGTTTCGCTTGAGCGCTGGTAGCACGCTGGTATAACCACCGCCTCCGTTCGCCGCAATGTTCATATCAGCAAGGCTGAACACACGGCTGTCGTTGATCGAAACAACGCCGCTTGCCCACTGACAATTGAAAGAGTTTACATCTCCGTTCGGGTGGTGAAGGTAGTAGTTCGATGGATCACCAAAGGTCACCTGGCCGTTGAAGGCAATGCCTCCGCTCGTGTCCTGGGTCATGTCCAGGCCGAGGTCTGCAAATAGGCTATTGCCCATCCCTGACCAGAGATAATTCTCAAGCTGGAAGATCACTCGACCGCCGCCCGCGTTGAAAGCGCTAAGCGCCGCCAACTGGCCGGACGTAAGAGGGTACTGGTTGCCGGTGTTCGTCAGCTGAAGGTAAACCGTATTGACACCAGACAAGCTGCCGGCCGTAACATCGCTGATCGCGTGAACGTTGTTGCCGTCATTAACTAAGTCCGCTTTGAACTGGGTTAAGTAGCCATCCAGCCCCAAAATGCCAAAGTCGCTGTTCTGTAGGTAAGCAATGTCCGTCCCTGCGAATGCCGACGAAACGATGGTGAGCGACAAGGCTGAAAAAGCCGCGCGAAATGCAATCTTCATAAGTCTCTCCAATGCAGCAGAACCACTTTGGTTCAGCTAACTCGACTATTTTATCGCATCTGTAGCAAAATGGAAGCAAGTCTTTTTACTAGTCGCGAATCCACGTTGTAAGGACCTCCGTCAGACACGTGCAGGAGGCAAACGTTTTCGCCAGAGCCAATGCTCACCCGTTAAGTCGCCAAATCGTGAAATTGAGAACTCCGGCAAAGCCCACCCACAACAGATAGGGGGCCAATAGCAGACCGGCGATTGGATCGATTTGCCAAAAGGCAACCATCGTGGCCAAGATGGCAAGCCAGAACACCACGAGCTCCGCAAACGCAGGGCCAGGCTTGCGCATGCCAAAGAAGATGAATGACCAAAGCACGTTCAGCCCTAGCTGAACGAAGTAGAAGACAGGGGCAAGACCCGTGAGCCCAGACCGCTCCCACACCAGCCACGCCGCCACCGCCATCATGATGTAAAGCACGGTCCAAACTGGACCGAAAACCCAACTAGGAGGATTCCATGCAGGCTTTTTCAAGCCTGCATACCATGTTGGAATCACCTTAGAGGTAGCGATGCCGCCCAGTGCCCCTGCCGCTATGGCAATCGTGATTGAAACAACAAGGGCAAGTCCAGACGACATCTGCCCCTTCCTACGCCGATCGGCCTTTAGGGAAGGTCAGTGTTAAAGGTATCGACCACGCAAATCCACTTGCCGTGACGCTTCTTCCAGATTTCCAGGAACTTGCCGTGATCGGCGATGGTCTTGCCATGAGCATCCTTCATCGTAAGCTGGTACGTGCCGTAGCTATAAGCAATATCGTGCGATCGAGCCACTTCAACCTTCGTCGCCTTCCAGGAAACCGTCGACGTCGCGGCCGTTAGTGGCGCCCATGCGGGAGCGAAATCCTTCTTGTTCGTAATCGTGACTGCGTTTGGGAACAAGAGCACGGCGTCATCCGCATAGAACGCGATGGTCCCCTTCAGGTCATGCGCGCCTGCCGTTTGCGACCACTTATCGTCCAAAGCAAGAATCGTTTGTTCATCGGTCATTCGAGCAGGTTTATGCTTCGCCTGAGCGAACAATGGGACGATTGCAAGCAGTGCGGTGAGTGTGAAAACTGTCTTTAGCATCACACGCGTTTTTACCATGTTCTGCCATCGTATGCTCTAAAGGTTTAGCAATTTTAAGCGAAGGCCGTCACAGTAAGCGCGCCCGTAGACAACTCATGTTAATACCATGATTAGTCTCAACCTTCGCTTAATCTCAGTTTCGCTCGCTGTCGCCTTTGCTTCCAGCCTCTTGGCAGTCGGCCCGACCAGCATGCTGTACGCAGTCAACGACCTGGAATTCGGCCCGAACACCGGGCTTGACCGTATCCAGGGCGCAAGCTATGCCAGCGGAAACACCGGCAACACCAACGATTACGCCATCGCCGTTTGGGGCGATGTTAGAACCTGTGGCTACTACAGCGGCGCCACCGGAAGCCGGTTCGACCTCAACGGCAACCCCCTTCCGGGCGGCCCTTACGCCAACACCTACGCCGCTGATCCGATCTACGACGGAACCTCGGACGGAACGTACAACTATGGAGTTGGTCGGTACGGGGGCGGCCTGTTTCGCTATGATCGCAACTGGCTTAACCCGACCACCCTGTGGGTGGACAACAACATGCCCGATCACAGCGGCATTACCATGAATGTCTCTGATGGCAGCTTTTGGCTCAGCCAGTACGGCGGCATTGGGCTCATCGAACACTTTTCCGGTTCGGGAACGCTGCTAGGCTCCTTCGTTTCGGGCATCCGTGGCATCGTCGGCCTTGCCTACGATTCCGCCGATGGAACCCTTTGGATGAACAATGAGTTCGCGCCGGGTACGATCTACCAGTTCGACCAGGTTGGCAATTTCCTTCAGCAAACCAGCTACGGAACGAACGGCGTGAAGATGTACGGCATGGAGTTCAACGAAGCAACAGTAACGCCGGAGCCAGCCACCATGGGCGCGCTCGCGCTTGGCGTTCTTGGAGTGCTCCGTCGCCGTCGCCGCAGCTAGGTAGATGCAGGAGCGCCGAACGTAAAGATATTCACTTCGGCGACATCATAGAACCCTAATCGCTTGTAAACGGGATGCCCCATCTGAGACGCCTGCAAGGTGCCGGTGCGGTATCCCTGTTTACGAGCTTCAATGAGCGGCAACGCGGTAACCGCCGCGCCAAGCCCCCTGCCCCGGAATTCGCTGACGGTGGCTACGCAGTAGATTCCTGCGATACCTCCATGGAAGAAGACCGCGCTGGTTGCTACCGCCTGATCATCAAGGAACGCCGTGTAATACAGAGCCACGTTGGGATCGAGGAGCCCGAATAGCTGGGCGACCTCCAGCGGCAAGCCATAACCCGCCGCAAGCGCGCCTTGCCAAATTTCTAGATCTTCTTGGCTTTCAACGATCCTTAGTTCCATGCCCTCGGGCGTCGATGGATGCGGCATGGTTGTCAGGTCGATCATCATGGCCGGCAACGCAGCGGGCTCGGACCAACCCTTTTGTAACAACAATTCGCCCAGGTTTGTCGGCTTCGTATTCGGTCCAACCCACCAGAAGGCAGGCGCGCCGGATTGCTTGAGCCTTGCGGTGACATCCTCGATATAGGACTCGGCGTTCGGGACGTCGTTTCCGAACACCATGTTGCCAAACGGGTTCATCACCCCGCTCAGCATTTCTCGAACTCCCCCCTTCCGGCGGAATGTCGGTTGGCTCGAAAGAGCCACATCCAGCGCAATCTCGTAATGATCCTGAGCCGCCTGAATCAGCGATTTGGGAGTGAAGTCTTGCAGGCTCGGGAAGTCGGACGTCGTCATGCGCGGAAGTTAACCTGAAATCTTGCGCCTTAGCCGGTAGTTAACCGGGCAAAATGCGGGAGGCACAGTGGAACGAATCCAGTAATGGAGACTCTCGCCACCATTCTGGACATCGTCGTAAGCGGCGCGATCTTCTTTGCCCTACGGTGGGCGAAAAGCCTGCGCCAGTAAGCGGTCAGCTTAGACCCGCGCAGGAACTTCCGAGGTGGTCGGATCGATGATCGTCCGAACCTCGTTCACCGCATTCGCAGGAAATCCGCCCATGGCCACGTGCTTGCGGCGCTGCGAGATGCCCTGAAGGTCGGCGGCGCTGAGGTTCCCTGCGCCCGGGATTTCACGTTCAATAACAAGTTTCGGCATGCCCTCATTACAAGCAGAGCACCCGCATCTGTGCCGGTTTCCCGCCGAACCCGGAAATTTCTCCTTGTCCGTGACATTCCCCTCAAGGGAAACGATCAGAAGGCACGCCCATGCTCGTCGTCTTTTACAACTTGCTTTGAAAGTTTGGGGACCCTTTGCCCCAAGGAGAATTGAAAATGACCCTTCGCTTCAGATTGTTAGTCCTGATTGGACTTCTGGCGTTCATCATCGGATGCGGTGGTGGCGGCACAAGCTCCGGTGGTGGCGCTTCAGGCCCAATGACCAGCCTGTATATCACCGATGACATCAGCTCAGCCTATAGTTCCGTCTGGGTGACGGTCAAGAAGATCAGCCTCGATAACGCGGCTGGCAAGTCGGTCGTCGCGTACAACGACAGCACAGGAACCCAGCTCGACCTCCGCAGCCTGCACGATAACAGTGGATCGCTGTTCGCGCTGATTGCAACCGCCAGCCTGCCTTCCGATACCTACACCAAGGTTCATATCTTTGTGGATCAGCACGTGAGCCTGCTGCCAACGGGCCAGCAGAACGCCATCTCCGCAACCATCGCGGGCGCCGACGCCAATGGGCTGGTTGACGTCAACTTTGCAATCCATCAGGACCTCTCCGGCAAGGGCTTTGTTATCGACTTTCCGCTGGATCAATGGGTGTTGAGCGGCGGCGTGTTGACGCCGGTCGCGCGATCCGGCGACTCCTCGACACTGGGAGACGAGCATCGTCATGTCAAAACCGAGTGGCGCGGCACTGTATCCGGGCTTTCGGGAGCAGTGCCTAACCAGACCTTTACGCTGACCACAAAGGGCGGGAATAGCATCACCATTCAAACATCCAGCGCAACGGCGGTGTTCAACAACAATGGCAGCGCGAACCCCAGCCTCGCCAACGGTCAGAAAGTGAATGTGCGCGGTCTTGCCGACCCCGCAACCAACGTCATCAACGCCGATGTTGTGCGCATCCTCGTGGTCGATGACGACGACAATCCGCGCGCCTTCGGCCCGCCGACCAACGTTGTGCCGCCATCGGGCGATAGCCTTGCCGGCACGTTCGACGTAACCATCAACAATTGCCACGGCTTCCTGCCGAACGGGGCGGTGGTCCACATCGCAACCGATGCCAACACCAAGTTCTTCACCTGGTTTGGGCGATCGCTTGGCGCGGCGGACTTCTACGCCACACTCTCAACTGCAGCGGCGGTAGAGGTTGTGGGAACCTATGATGCCAATTCAAACACCATAACTGCCTCCTATGCCCGCGACATCGTTCCTGGCGACAAGGCGGATGCAAAGGCAAAGGGTGTGCCGTCAAATCCCGATTCGGTGGCGGGAACCTTCGACCTTAAAGTTGATGAAGCCGATGGCATGTACGTGGATGCCGACAAGCACCCAACCATCCATGTCGTGCTCCTGCCCGATGCCGAGTTGCTAGACCAGAACTATAACTCGGTGGACCAGAGCACCTTCTTCACAGACCTTCAATCCGTGATTACGAACAACCAGGAAGTGCAAGTGGTGGGCACCTACAATGCCGACACCAAGACCCTTTCGGTTAGCCACGCGAAGATCGATAAGGAAAACTCGGATGATGGCGTTCGCGCCCTCGTCTCTGGCCCGGCAGGCAGCATTGATACCGTCGGCAAGTCGCTGGTGATCACCGCCACCCATTGGCAGGACATCAATCTGACAAGCGGGCAGCCGGTCACGGTTCATTGGGATCAGAACACCGTGTTCAAGGATTCCCATATGAACGTGATCACCGTCGACCAGTTCGTCACCTTGGCCGCAAGCGGCCCCGTGATCGTGGTTGGGCAAATTCAGCCTGACGGCAGCATCAACGCGATCAAGCTAATGGCCCTCGGTCACTAGCAAAACCTGAGCGCGCGTGAGGAACGTCCTCACGCGCGCCCTCTCCGCCCTCCGGACCTTGAGATATCTTGCTCACCGAGCCATCTCGATTGCAGACATACCCATCGCGCTGATCTTTCCACAGCCCCACTGCAATTCGGAACCTAAAGTAGACGTCAAGTCTCTTCCATCCAGCTTTACAGATTGCAATAGGCAGTGCGGAAGAGACGGTCCCCAACCCAAAGCCGTAGAGGATCATGGGAAAGTTGACGTTGCGGCTTTGGGGAACAAGGATGCTCACAGCATTAAGGGCCAGAGTGAAGACCATATAGGGCCCAAGAGGCGCAACGGAGCGAGCAAGAACCATAAGTCTTCGCCGGAGCCAAAAGAGAGTCAAGAATGTGCGGGGCAGCAAGTAAATGAGTCCAAGCAACGCCTCTCCGCCCACGAACCGACCAAAGGCGCAGGCGGCGGCAAATACCAAAGCATCGTTCCAGCCGCTCCGGATTAGAACGTAGACTGCCGCCCCACAGCAAAACAGGAATAGCACGTTTGAGGCGGCAACACCAGACTTATCGAGTGGTGGGTAGCTATCTTCTTCCACGCCTCTCAATGGTACTACACCAATAATCTGAATCGGCGAATTCGCTTCGCCGTCGGCACATTATCCGTATACTGTTCCCATGCTGCCCGCGGGAACTGTAACCTTCCTTTTCACGGATATCGAGGGAAGTACCGCCCGGTGGGAAGCCAATTCCGAGCGGATGAGCGCGGCGCTTGCCGATCACAACAAGGTCTTCGAGCGGATCGCCGCTGAATACTCTGGCGCGATTTTCAAGACGGTTGGCGATGCTTACTGCATCGCATTCAGCAGCGCGGAAGATGCTGCTTCCGCAGCCATTGCCGCCCAGGAGAATCTTGCAAGATCGCCGGATCCGCTTTTGGTTCGGATGGCTCTCCACACGGCCTCTATACACCCAACCGGCGACGATTACTTCGGCCCGCCGCTGAACCGTGTGGCGCGAATTCTCTCCGCTGCCAATGGCGGCCAGATTGTGATGAGCGATGCCACCAAAGGGCTTCTCCCATCCAAATTTGCAGTCAAGAGCCTGGGGGCCCACGCCTTGAAGGACCTCCTGGAGCCGGCGAATCTGTGGCAACTCGGATCGGGCAACTTCGGGGAGTTGCGGGGCATGGCTTCCATCCGTAACAACCTGCCACTTCAGACCACCTCATTTGTGGGTCGCACCGAAGAGATGGAGCAGCTTCAAGGCTTTCTGGAAAAGTCTCGCCTCATAACGCTTACCGGAACAGGCGGCACTGGCAAGTCTCGACTTGCTCTTCAATTTGCAGCGGAGAACATGGAGCGATTTCCCGACGGCGTCTGGTTCTGCGAACTCGCTCCCCTGCCAGAACGCGAAGATGTCCTGAGAGCCATTGTTGCCGCAGTGGGAGCCCCCGACGTCATCGGGACCTTGCAAGACAGGCTCGTGATGTACCTCTCCGGCAAGCGCAGCCTCGTCATCTTGGATAACTGCGAGCACGTTCTGGACGCTGCCTCCAAAGTTGCTGAGAGCCTCATTCTTAGCTGCCCGCTGATCACCATCGTCGCTACTAGCCGCGAGCCGCTAGGGGCGCGGGGCGAAGTCCCCTTCCGCGTGCCTTCCCTGCCCTCGCCCGATCCATCGCGAAGGCTCAGCCTTGACGACCTTGATCGCTTCGGTTCGACTGCTCTTTTCGTTGACCGCCTCTCCATCGCCGCCCCTTCTTATGAGCTGCAGCCCCAGGAGGCGGGCACCATCGCCCACATTTGCAACCGGCTGGATGGCATTCCATTAGCGATTGAGCTTGCCGCCGCCCGAGGGCGAGCAATGAGCCTTGAGCATATCGAAAAGCGGCTTGATGATCGCTTTAGGCTGCTGACCGGTGGGAGCCGTAACGCTCTCTCCCGCCAGCAAACACTACGAGCGCTCATCGACTGGTCAGTTCAGCTTCTCGACGAGCAGGAGCGCCGCTTCTTCGTCACCCTCTCGGTATTCGGCGGAGGCTGGAATCTCGACGCCGCCGAGGCCGTTTGCACCGATGAAGCCGCGGGCACTGAAGAGTGGCAAGTGCTGGACCTGCTGACCGCCCTCGTCGACAAGTCCCTTGTCGTATATGAGCGATCCAGTGACCGTTACCGCATGCTGGAAAGCGTTCGGCAGTACGCCCTGGAGCGGCTTGAGCAAACCGACATGACGATAGCGCTGAGAGACCGCCATGCCGAGCATTTTCTCAAGCTCGCCGCGCCATTGGTTGGCAAGCACACAACTGAAAGCTCTGTTGCCGCGCACCGCAAGTTTGCCAATGACTACGAGAATTTCCGAACCGCGGTTGAATGGGTAGCCGGGCAGGAAGGCGGGCGGCAAACGGCGATTCAGGCTCTCAGTGCCGCCTCTCAGGGCTTCCACTCTCTCGGCCGCCCGGACGAGTTCGTCCGCATGATGAAACCGCTGCTGGAAGATCCGGACGAATTAGACCCGGAGACTCTTTCCTACGCAAGGCTGACTCTGACGATCTGCAAAACGCTGACCGGGGACCCTCAGGGGCTTGAAGACGCACTCGCGGCGCGAGACCAATTCGACAAACTCGATCCCGAATGGCGTGCTCGGTGGCGCATCGCAATTGGCCACGCGCTTTTCATGGCGGGCCGATATGAAGAGGACATTGAATTTGTCCGTGCAGGAATCCGGATTGAAGGCGAAGCGGAGCGCACGCCGTGGTTCCACTACCTATATATGCATGAGGGCAACAGCCTTGCCGCCCTTCGCAGATTTGACGAGGCGCTGACTGCCTACCGAGCCTGCATCGCGGGTCTGGGAGGAATTGGCGACGAGCGCGGGTGCGTGGCGGGGCTCTCAAACATGGTAACGGTTCACACCGTGAGGGGCAGCTTAAGGGATGCAATCGAAGCGAGTCTGGAACTCAACCGCAGGTCAACCTCAAACGGCATCTACCCAGCTGCTCGCGGACATCTCCTGATGGCCTTCGGTCACCTTGCGCTTGACCTGGGAGAGTATGAAGTTGCGGCGATGCTGGCTGGTGGCGGCTTCGGAATGCGAGAAGCATCCGGCGTAGCCGCGGACCCAGTTGACCGAATGATGGAGGACTGCACCAAAGAGCGGCTAAGCGCGGTCATTCCAGCAAAGGAATTGGAGGAGTGGTTAGAGCGGGGCCGTCGAACCGATTGGGAGCCGTGGTTCGTCGCCCTGGTTCCGGTGACGATGGACGAAATCTACACAGAGCCAGTCCAGATTCCGAACCGAAACCTCATCCGATAGGTTGTTTGGTAGGCAGCAGATCCTTGATCACCTTCTCACGGTAAGCAAAGATTGCCTTTACTTTAGGGCGAACTATCAGAGGGCTAATTATGCGGTCAAGCGGTCCAAAGCCGATCGCATAGTTCACCTCGTCGGTCATACGCACGCCTTCTTTCACGGCCTCGAAGTGATGCTGGTGATGCCACATCTTGTAGGGCCCCGCGCGCTGCTCATCGACAAAGAATCTGCCTTCCTCAACATGTTTGATTTCGGTAATCCATGTCACAGGAATTCCGAGCAGGGGCCGAACGGTATACCGAATGATGAGCCCCGAATAGACATGATCGGGCAGTTCACTTTGGATCGCAAAGCCCATCTCCGGTGGAGTAATCCGCGCCAGATTGCGCGGATCTGAAAAGAACGCCCAGGCAGTGTCGATATCCGTGTTCAGAACCTGCTCGAACTTAAGCGTCTCAACTCTCACTTCAGGATTCTACGGCGCTTCTCGTTCATGCATTTCCTCTTGGTAGCAGGAAGGTGGATCACAGGCGACTCTAAGTTCGTATACTAAACCATCGTCCGAGACATCCGGGGGAAGCAAGAACGTGTCGGCGCCTGTTACTAAGAAGCATTTTCTTAACGATCCGAAGCGGCTAAGTACGCTTGAACGCCTGGACCTACTGAGTCCAACCCCCAGCGACGCCCTTAACCGCCTCACGCGCCTGGCAGCCGCGCTCATGCAAGCGCCAATCGCCATGGTCAGCATTGTTGACGACCACCGCCAGTTCTATAAAAGCGTGGTGGGCCTGCCAGACGTTATCGAGGCGCCCCTCTCTCACTCTTTCTGCCAGCACGTCGTGACTTCCGGCGAGCCACTCATCGTCAGCGATTCCCGCCTGAACGACATCACAAAAGACAACCTCGCCATCCGCGATCTTCAAGTAATCGCGTATGCCGGCATGCCGATGATCTCGTCCGACGGTCAATCACTAGGCTCGTTCTGCGTCTTAGATCATAAGCCAAGGCAATGGACTGCGACGGAGCTTGGCATCCTGGAGGACCTGAGGGGCGCGGCGATGGTGGAAATTGAACTGCGCGAAGTTACCGCCCAACTTGGGGCTGAACAGGCCTTTCGTGACGGACTCACGAGCCTCCTGGTCCACGATTTCAAGACCCCGCTCACCTCCATCCTGGTGGCAGCGGAAACCGCCCAGGAAGACCCCGGTTCGGTCGGCGAGATGCTCTCAATCATCTCCTCGAACGCGCAGAGAATGCAGGTCCTCACGAACGACCTCCTTGATGTTTCGCGCTTCGAGCATGGTGAGATACGGATAAACGCCGTGCAGTTTGACTTCGCCAAACTCGTGACCGAGGCGATTCGGGACGTAACCCCAATCGCAAAGGAAGTCGAAGTGAGAATTGAGGCGCGCATTCCTGTAGAGCTCCCGATGGTCAAAGGCGACCGGGTCCTCATTAGCCGCTTGCTGACGAACCTGCTTTCAAACGCGCTGCGCTACACCACCCGGGGGACGGACGTGACCGTCGTTGCGGAACAAGTTGGCGATCGCATCAAGTGCTCCGTTATCGATAACGGGCCGGGCATCCCCACAGAGATGACGGAAACGATCTTCGCCAAATACGGAAGGGTGGAAGGCGCCAAACAGAATTATCAGGCTCCGAGCACCGGACTTGGGCTCACCTTCTGCAAGATGTGCGTCAACGCTCACGGAGGCGAGATAGGCGTTGACAGCGAATTGGGCCGTGGCAGCACCTTCTGGTTCACCTTGCCAACCGTCCGGTAGCCCCAAAAAGCGTTGGTTTGGGGTGAAAAAGCATGTCATTGCGTCTCCACTCCCGACAGGTAAACCCTGAAATAGATGAACTATCCCCGAATTATCCAGGGCGGAATGGGCGTTGCCGTTTCTGCATGGCCCCTCGCAAATGCAGTCGCAAAGCGAGGTCAGCTAGGGGTAATTAGCGGCACCGGGCTCGATACTATCCTGACTCGCCGCTTGCAGCTTGGCGATATCGGCGGGCATATGAAGGAAGCGCTAGCCCATTTTCCAGTGCCGGAAATGGCGGAGCGCATTTGGGATCACTACTATATTGAAGGTGGCAAAGCCCATGATGCCCCCTTCAAATCAAAGCCTCTGCCCGCCGTCAAATCGGGCAAAGCGCTCATTGAGCTAACCGTCGTTGCTAATTTTGTTGAGGTGTGGCTCGCAAAGCGCGGGCATACCGGTCTGGTTGGCATCAACTTGCTTGAAAAGATTCAACTACCGACCGTTCCTTCTCTCTTTGGCGCAATGCTTGCCGACGTCGACTTTGTGCTGATGGGGGCGGGTATTCCGCGCGCTATCCCGCGTGTGCTCGATGATTTGGCTTCAGGCAATCCAACCGAACTGATGATCGACGTTACCGGCGGTGAGCCGGTGGCGACGCACTTCGATCCAAAGCCTTTCATGGTGCGAGAGTTGAAACGGCCAAAGTTCCTTGCGATCGTTTCATCGGCTTCCCTCGCGACGATTCTTGCGCGCAAAGTCACGCCTCCGGCCGATGGTTTCGTTGTCGAAGGCCCCACTGCCGGCGGTCATAATGCGCCACCCCGCGGCCCCCTTCAGCTAAGCGAGCGCGGAGAACCCATATACGGCGAGCGAGACCAACCGGATTACGAGAAGTTCCGGGAACTTGGCCTCCCCTTCTGGCTCGCTGGATCATACGGCACTCATGAGCGACTTAAAGAGGCATTGACGGTAGGCGCTCAAGGCATACAGGTAGGCACTGCGTTTGCCTTCTGCGAAGAGTCCGGCATTACCCCTGATATTAAGGCGCAAGTCATCCAGCGCAGCCTCGAGCACCACGCAAAGGTATTCACCGATCCCGTCGCTTCCCCAACCGGTTTTCCTTTTAAGGTGGTGGATATCCCCGGGTCTACGTCCGACCCCGTAGTAGTTGAAAATAGAAAGCGAGTCTGCGACCTTGGTTACCTCCGAGAAACGTATCAGACACCCGATGGCAAGATCGGTTACCGCTGCCCCGGAGAAGACGTTGACGATTATCTTCGCAAAGGTGGCGATATAGAGGCGACCAAGGGTCGGATCTGCATCTGCAATGGCCTCATGGCCACCGTGGGCATGGGACAGGTACGCGAGGGGGTCCATGAGCCGGTTCTGGTGACCGCCGGCGACGACGTCGCAAATGTATGTCGCTACCTTAAGCCCGGGCAATCAACTTACTCGGCAGACGATGTGCTTGACCTCCTTCTGGGCGCAACGCTGGCTACCTCTCATTAGCTTCACTCCGAGCTTCGGTTGAATCGGATCATGTCTCAACCTTTTTTGCTTTTTCTTTTCCAAGCTATTTCTCTTACAAGATGGATGCATTTGGGTGTAATGGTTTCCCACGTCATGTGTGTCAAGGATCATTAAATCTTGCAATTCCAGCCGACCATTGCGATAGAATCTCCGCATTGGTGCAATGAAGATGACCACAAATAGCATCTTTACAGTTTTCGGGATCGCAGCTCTCCTCTACGGAGTAGCGCACTCGAGCGAAATGAGCGCCCCACCCATAAAGCCGCACGCAGCAGCTGACCTGTTTGCCCGCGCTCATCCAGACGATTTCACCGGCGACAAATCTTGTGCAGAGTGCCACCCAAGCACCGTGAACGAGTTTGCCGCATCGCCCCATGCCGCATTTATGCAAGACCCGAAACTTCCGGTCGAGCAGCGCGGTTGCGAAGGGTGCCATGGCCCAGGCAAGATCCATCAGGCGGATAAGGATGCCCAAGTTATCTCCTTTACGAAGATGACTCCGGCTGAATCCAATGCCGCCTGTCTGCGATGCCACGCTCAAACGATGAGCGAAAGCCACTGGAAGCGAACGGAACACGCTCGCGCCGGTCTGGCTTGCGTTACTTGCCACCAGATCCATCCGAGCGATGAAAAGACGCGCGAGCCGAACGCTCCGAATAAGGGCGACGTGACCGACGCCAAGACGAATTTCTTCGTCGCGCGCAGATCGCCAAAGGCAATGCTCAAGTCAGAGGAAGCGCAGCTTTGCGCGCAGTGCCACGCAACCCAGGCTGCGGAATTCAAGCAAGCATTCCATCACCCAGTGCCGGAAGGCCGAGTGGTGTGCAGTGATTGCCATACTCCGCACCCGAGTAAGGACTCAAAGGTCCGCGCAGGCGTGACTTATAAAGAGAAATGCGTGACGTGCCACAACGAGAAGGCCGGACCGTTCGTGTTCGAACACGACCCGGTGGCCGGATCAAGCGGTACCGGATGTCTTGAGTGCCATCGACCGCACGGCGCAAACAATCCTATGCTCCTCGTGGCGACAACACGTGGGCTCTGCGGACAATGCCACACCGATAAGTTGGCATCATCCCACCACCCAGGCCAGACCTGCTGGTCGGCGGGCTGCCACGTCTCAACCCACGGCAGCAACATCAACCCAGACTTCCTAGATCAGTCAGGAGGACGATAATGCGAGTCTTCTCCAATCGTTTTCTGCCTCTAACGGCCCTCTTGCTAGTCTTTAGCAGCGCTCTCGCCCAGGACGATACGAAACCTGCCGACCCGGCTAAAGATGCAAAGGAGACGCCGCAGGCAACCGAACCGGCCAAAGATGCAAAAGAAGCTAAAGACACTAAAGAGGCTTCTGAAGAGCCAAAGCTCCTCTGGAACAGCATCACCTTTGGTCTGAATAGCTTCCGATACTCCGGCTCGGACCGCAGGCTTCAGCAGTATGCGAAGCTGGACGGCCCACCGACGCTCAGCGAGCTAGTCATCGGAATGCCAGCGCGAACAATGTCTCCATTTGTACGCGCGGTGCTTCGCGGGAACCCCGGGCAGGACCGAGTTGGCGAACTCTACATGGCCTTCCCAAGCCTCCATGCAATCGTGAAGGCGGAAGGATCGACCTCGGACTACAACAACACGGCGTGGGAACCGACCAAGACAAGTCTTGACGACGTTGCCAAGATCTACTGGGAGCAGACTCTTGGGCCAACCACCGGCGGATTCGTGATGTGGCGACGGGATATCCAGGACGAGAACTTCGTTCCGCCCTTCCCCTCAAACCGAATTGTTACCTCGACATACGCGGCGAGCATCGAGAACCGGAATAAGTCCGGCAGTATGGGCGCATCGTTTATCGAAAGTCGCCTAAATGACGAAAGCGGCGCGCTACCAACCACCGCTCGGCATACCGGCAACTTTGAAGCAACGATGCAATCTGGTGCGCTAGATTTGCGCGCAACTGCTTCTTATACGAAGATTCAACAGCGCGCGCAGGGTGATACGGGTATCGGATCACTTGGGTTCTCCGGCGTATTTGACCTCAACGAGCTGTCTTCTCTTGAAATTGACGCTTGCGGAGTTCACTACAGCTTAGGCGACGTCACGCAAAGCGCGTACCTCAAACAGGACACCAGCTTTGGCGCCCGCTACACCACTTTCTGGGAAGAAGGAAGCCTCAATGTAGGATTCCATCATCGAGAAGTGCAGCGTATGCGCCAGGATCACTCGTACGTTGACGTTCCCAAATGGAACACGTACGATTTTCGCCTTAAGCAACGCCTTAGCCCGACATGGCGCCTCACCGTCCGCGGAACGTGGGACCGAGCTCTCGCTCTCGCGACATACCAAACGGACGACCCAAGGCAGCTCGCCTGGGACGACAGGGCCATGCTGACGGCGAAGCTGGAAGGTGGAACGCCAAGCCTGGTTTCCTACCTCTCCTACACCTATCGACTTCGACAAAACTTCGGAAGAAACGTGTCCATTGGTTGGAATAATTTCACCCTTGGCGCGAGCAAAGACATCAGCCCCAAGCTGTCCGTATTTGCCGAAGGCTCGCAAGATACGTTTGCGATTGGAGATGATCCGCTTAACACGGCTGATCCATTGGGGGCATATTTCCCGAAGTCCGTATCGCTAACAACCGGAGCAACGTTCGTGCGCTCGCCGCGTGAAAGTTTCTCGGGGGTGATGCAGTATTTCCTGACTGACAACTGGGTGGGCAACCAAGTAACGCTGAGCTATCGGCGCAGCCTGAGTGCAGCAAACAGTTTCGACGTAAGTTTAGCGCCTTGGAGGATGTCCGACCGGCTTTACGGCCTGACGGGTTACGACGCGACGCTGTTTTCGCTTCGATTTACAACGAAATTCTGAATTCAATAAAGGACTTATCGACATGAAAATGAGGACAACAATGAGAAAGCGATGGCTCTTGACACTTATTGCAGCGGTGCCTGCGGCCGCAGCAATTCTCACCTTGGAAAGCTGCGGCGGCGTTGGAGGGCCGACCGGACCCGGTGGGGGAGGAGGAGGCGGTACGTCTTCAACCTTCCTAGCACTGCTTTCCCCTGCTCAGCAAGCTGCAACCTATGTAGGTGTGGCTAAATGCGCTGAGTGCCACTCGACAGACTCCGCCAAGGTTCACGGCGGGGCGAAGCTGGCCAGCTACAAGGGCAGCGTAGCTAACCCCAAGCTGTCAATTATCGACCAGTGGAAGCAGACCATGCACTACCAGAAGGGTGTGACCTGCGAGAACTGCCACGGGCCGGGAAGTCTGCATGTTGCAGATCCGACAAACAAGGACAAGGTTCTAACCTACGCCCATGATTTTGCCGATGCAACCCAGGCGCCTTCGAATCCCGAAGGAATCACCTCTCCGACGGTGTGCGCTCAGTGCCACGGCCCAACAGTTGACCAGTGGAAATTCGCGAAGCACTCGCTTCTGCTGACCACTCCAGTTGACGAGGCGATAACAAATCCGGCGACCTACGGTCGTGCGAGCCGATGCATCGCTTGCCACAGCGGTCTCTTCAGGACTCAAATCTATGAAGAAGGCGACATCAATGCGATCAGTGATGCCGATATCTCGAAAATCGCAAGCAATACGTTGCACAAAGTTCCCTACGTGGCAACCTGTACAACGTGTCATGATGCGCACTCGGTTACCGGCAACCTGACGGCATCTGGACAGGAAGCTCAACTCTATCATCCGGTTGCCAACTTCGACCCGACCAACGTTGGCCCAGGTCAGACGCCTGATACGTTCACGCACTTCAACCAGATTTGTGCCCAGTGCCATAACGGTCGCGGCACCGATCCGGGCGATGCCAAGCTGAACACAAGCACCGCGCGACCGGGAATGCACTATAGCAATCAGTACAACATGCTGATGGGCGTAGGCGCAGTCGACAACGGCAACAAGGGAGAAGTCACTCACGGTTCGACCGCTGGACAATGCTCGCAATGCCACATGGCAGGCGGAAACCACTCGTTCGTAGTCAGCTACGAAGGATGCGCTCCGTGCCACAGCATTCCTGTTGCAGCCGCTAAGGTAGATACCGTACAGGCTCAAACTCTCAACCGACTGCTCCAGCTCAGGGCTGATCTCAGTTCCTGGTCGCAGGCAATCTTGCACGATCCGGATCTGTGGGACTACACGTCCTTCATCACCGCGCTCGGCAAGACTCCTCCTAACCAGAGCCTGATCCCGATCGGCGTGAAGCGAGCTCGCTACAACTACTACTTCATCGTGAACTGCGGAGACTACGGAGTCCACAACTACAAGTATGTTGACAACCTGCTCACGATCGCTGAGAACAACATCCCGGGACACGCACAGGCCCAGGGTAAAGACTACAACGGTCTGACAACCGCTCAGAAGAAGGCTATCATTGAAGCCGATCGAGCCAAGTCAAAGAATGACCCGGGAGTGGAGTAAGTTGCTCCTTCCCAACAACCAATACCGGCAGGCAAAAAAAGCCTGCCGGTTGACCTCGGGGGGCGTCTAACTTCTTATGGAACGAATGACGCCCCCCGCCTGGTCTTTATGGGTCGGTGATCTCGGCCGCTCATCAATCATCTTTGTCGCCGGGCTGTTCCTGGCGGTAACCCTCGCCCTAATCTTCTCGAAGAACAACGAAAAGCTACAGCGCTGGTGCTGGCGAGGTTTTGCCCTAGGATGCGTTGGCATCCTTTTCTCTTTTGTTTGCCTCGCTATTCTCTTTGCCAACAATCGCTTTGAATACGAATACATTTGGGGCCACGGCGACCTCAAGAACGCAATCCAATACCGAATCGCGGGAATCTGGTCTGGCCAGCAAGGCAGTTTCCTGCTGTGGGCCTCTGCATCCGCCGTTTTTGGGCTCTTGACCTCTTACCGGATGGCGCAGTATCGCCGCTGGTTTACCGTCGCTTACGGAACGTTCCTTGGCAGCCTTGCAGGAATGCTGGTAGCCGAATCTCCCTTTAAGCTCAACTTAGTGGATGGGCAGCCGATCGTTCCTCTCGACGGCGCCGGCCTCGCCCCTTCCCTTCAGAACTATTGGGTAACGATCCACCCGCCGACGATTTTCCTCGGATTCGGATCGCTTACCGTGCTATTTGCCGCGGCATTTGCGGCGCTAACCATCCGCGATTACACGGGTTGGGTCAAGATTATTCGCCCTTGGGCGATCCTCTCAACCGGTCTCGTTGGCCTTGGCCTATGTATGGGCGGCCTGTGGGCTTACGAAACGCTTGGCTGGGGCGGCTTCTGGATGTGGGATCCCGTTGAGAACGTCAGCTTCATTCCTTGGTGCTTCGTAGCTGCGTTCGTTCATGGCCTCATCGTTCAAGTTTCGCGCGGCAAGTGGCTGATGGGCAACTTGCTGATGGGCGCGCTGCCATTCATCACCTTCGTGTACGGCACGTTCCTGACTCGCTCTGGATTCCTCGCCGACAGCAGCGTCCACAGCTTCGCGGAGATGGACCACAGCGCTCTCAAGCTCCTGATTGGCCTCATGGCGGTTTCCACCCTCGGTTTCCTCGGACTCTGGTTCACCCGAATGTTCCAGTTCCGCGCTCAAACGCCGGATCGAGAAGAGTCGGGACTCAGCCGTGAGGGCTTCTACCGTTTTGGCATTCTGATGCTTTCAATGCTTGGCATGATGGCGCTAATCGGCATGAGCGTTCCGCTCATCATGGCGCTGGAAGGACGAAAGCCGAAGGTCGTTGAGGAAGGCCTCTACCATCTGGTTCTGCCTTATCTCTTCGTTCCCCTCATGCTTGGCATGACCATCGCCCCATTCGTCTCCTGGCGCGGTATGCGCTTCCGCGATGTGCTTGGCAAGCTTCACACGCCGTTCACTTTCGCAATCGCCTTTACGGGCGTAGCGCTGCTGCTCATCGTCCGCACTTCGTTTGGCAAACTCATTGATCTTGCTCCGGTAATCAATCTGCCGGGCGGGAACAAGATGGACGGCAAGGTATGGATGCTGGTCCTTGCCTTCATCTGTATCTTCGCGATCTGCGCAAACTTGGTCCGTCTTTACGAAAGCCGAAAGCAGATTAAGCTCGGCGCAGGCGCGTTCCTAGCCCACATCGGGGTTGCGATTCTCATGGCTGGCCTAATCCTCTCGCGCGGCTACGAGCGCCAGGGCGATGCCGTTGCAATGGGACAGCATCCCGCCCAAATTCTGGACTACCGTGTTCAGTATCAGGGCCTGACCTCGACAATGGATGATCGCGAAAACCGAGCGAAGTTCACGATTACCGATACCACTGGCAAGCAGATATTCACCGCGATGCCGAGCGTTTACAAGGTTGTCCTTCCCGATGGCCAAGAAAACGTGATGGTTTGGCCATATATCCACCGGACCGTGTTTAACGACATCTACGTATCTATCCGACCGCCGGAGCGAATGCAAACAGACCCGTTCTCGCTGGCGCCCGGCGAGACAAAAGACTTTGGCAAGTTCTCCCTCACCTATCTATCCATGGTACGCAAGGGCGAACCTGGGCAGCCGGGAACCATGTTTGGCGCCCAGCTTCGAGTAGATCAGCCCGGTGCTAAGAGCCGCACGATCACTCCGATGATGGAGCTTGGCGGTGGCGGCCCGGTTCCTCACCCGGCAAGATTGGATGACGTTGAGGTTGTAATGGATGGCATGAATGCAGCCGACAGATCGGTAACCTTAAAGCTGCAAACGGATGATCTCGTGTTTCCAATTCAGATTTTCCATAAGCCGTTCACAAGCTTTGTATGGTTTGGAGCAGCGCTCATGGCGATTGCCGCCGGAATGTCTGCTCTCTATCGAAGGCCAGCCGTCGTAGACGAGCCGGTCGTCAGATTAGAGGAGACTTCGACGGAAATTGACGAGGCCGATCCAGAAATAGCAACTAAGGAGGTTATTTAACAATGAAACGACTGTCAATGATAGTGATCTTGTGTAGCATTGCCGTCATCGCTGACGCGCTACCAAAGTTCAGCGCGACGTTTAAGGAGCACTACAAGGTAGCTAAGGGCAGCAACCTTGACAAGGCTGGATGCATGCTGTGCCACACAAGCCCGAAGGGCAAGGCGTTAAACGCTTATGGCACTGATCTTAAGGCTCAGCTAAAAGCTGCCGGCTCCAAGAAGCTCAGCAGCGACATGCTTGTGAAGGTAGAGCCGATGGACTCTACGAAGACCGGCATGACGAATGGCCAGAAGATCAAGAAGGATATTAACCCTGGCATCAAATAAGACTGGAAACTCCTAACCAATCGAGCCTCTCCTCAATCCCTGGGGGAGAGGCTCTCTTCGTTTTTGTTTACTAGTCGCCGTAAACGAAGCTGCCGCCAACGTGCCCGGCCCATGCAATTACGACGAAAGCGACCGCTGCAAGCACGTAATAGATCACCCGCTGGGCCGGTTTCATCTCGTCATGCTTGTGCACTCGCACTGCCACCATGACCCACATAAGCACGGTGACAAAGATTGCCGCAAGCGAGTGCTTATAGATGATTCCCTTCCAAGGAACCTTAAGGAGCACAAGAGCCGCAAAGCCGGAGGCCAAGCCCCCTAAAGCGGTGAGAGCGGCGGCGGCAAGGTTGTACCAACCAGCATAGAGCAGCGTCTTCTGCTTGCGCACCATGCCGACGAAATCCAAGGCAAGACCGGTAATCAAGAGCGCAATCGGAAAGTGGACAATCGCCGGGTGGAAGGCATTCTTGCCAAACACCTGACTCCACCAGCTCTTATGCGGCGGAGGTGTCTCTGGAGCGCTGTTAGCTGCAGTTGAAACGCCGGGAGGAAGGTCCTTCTTGATGTGATCGAGGTTGGAACTGCCATCGTTTGTTGCAGAGAGCGTTTCCACGGATGCGAGTACTCCCTCATCCATGTTCTCCTTCCCTAATTCGGCAAGCTTGCCCTTTAGCTGGCGGCCATAGGGGTTCAGCGAGTAGTCCTCCTCGGAGACATGGCAGATTGCGCATGACAGCGTTCCGAGCTTCGAGGAATCCTTGACGGAATACTTCTTTTGGAAGATGTCCAGGAATTCGGGCTTAGCCAAACAAGATGCTCCAAGCGCTAGGGCCAAAGCCGTCATCGAGAATCGCCTCATGGTAGTTGTCCTCCCGCTCCGCTTGCAGCGGATGAGTTACCGACTTTACCCCCCAGTCGGCCAAAACCGACAAGTATTTCATGTCACACGGAACGCGCAAAGTAAAGGCTGAATCCGTGTATGCTAAAAGTTGAAATGAATCCAACGATGCTCGTCCTGGCAGTTCCGCCTCTCATCGTGTGGGCCGTGCTGTACCTCAGCCTAAACCGAGTTCAGACAAAGCTGAACGAGCTAGAGGCGAATATCAACCACACAGCAGGTTCTATGGCCTCCAAGCCGGAATCTACGAAGTAAAATACAGTTGTTATGACGAAAGGTGCTCTAATCTCCACGATTCTTGGCATCGGCGCAGCCGCTGGCCTATGCACCGTGTTTGTAAAGGTTTCTTCCCCCTACGTGACGGTAGCGGATGCCCAGAAGGGTGGCAGCGATGTTCACGTGATGGGCAAGGTTGTTGACCACACGCTCCAGCAGGGTGCGCGTGAAGCGAAATTCACCATCACCGATGAAAGCGGCCAGATGCCGGTGATTTACACGGGCCCGCCCCTCACCTCGCTTGCATCAGCTCCTAAGGTGGTCGTCATCGGCTCTTATGAGCAAGGCGTCTTCCACTCTGACAAGATGCTTGTGAAGTGTCCGTCCAAATACGAAGCGCAAAAGGGCGGCGGCGGAGCCTAGTCGGCAAGTTTTCACCCATTCTTCAGGTTCGCGAAGAAAAAACTAGAAAAACTTTCTGATTTGCTCTAAAGAAGGAGCTTTGGCCTGCCGATTGATACAATAGGACTCAAAAGGTCCATACAGGGCAGAAAAAGGCACGGTGAGGGCGACCTTACACACGCAAAGCCTAAGGGTCTCGTGAGAATCGAGAAAGCCGGGTTACCTGTCTGAAATAGCTGGAGAACGGAATCACATGCGCATTTCAGACGAACAACTTAAGAAGGTTCTTGATCAAACAGGAATCAGCAATCAGCTTCAAGAAATTGAAGTGGACCTCGCTCAACGTGAGCAAGATCGACCCCTTATCCGCCAGGTCACCAAAGATGTGATCAACATGCCAGATCGCGAAGAACTGGTTGCCGAGCTTAAACGGCGTGTAGAAGCTGGCGAATACAATCCTACTGGCGAAGAGATTGCCGACATCATGATCCGCCGAAACATCGCCGATCGGATGCAATAGAACTGCATTAAATTCGGCCAGGAGCACCTCAAAGAATTGCGAGCGTTAAAAACCGCTCGCAATTTTTTATTTTTTTGATTTTTGGGAACAAAAAATCGAACTAGCCCGGTAACAACTTTCAGAGGGTGCTGAATTGCAAGAAAATGCAATTCCGAAGAACGCCCCATGGCTAGCGAGATCAACAATGAAAACAAACCTAAACCGTACTCAAGTGGGGCAAGCATGAATCCAGAGAGTCGAGAAGAGGTGGTGAAGGAGATCCAAGGAATCCTTCCGATGTTCTCAAAGCTCGTCCTAAACGATCCGGATGATCCGGCCGAGATACTGTCTCCCGGGCAATTGCGCCTAGTCCGCTTCGTGATGGCTCAGAATTGCACCATTACGGAAATTGCGAGAGCGCTTAAGATGACGGTGAGCGCCGCGACGCAGGCCGTAAACCGACTTGAAGACCTTGGCATACTTGAGAAGGTCGTGGGGATTGGAGACCGCCGACGGCGGCATGTAAGACTGTCCAAATGCGGACGAGAGATGATGCGAGCCACTAGCCCCTCAAAGCAGGCTGCACTCGCCCTTGCAGGACTGCGTGAAGACGAAATCCGCCAGTTATCGAACCTGATCCGCAAGACGGTAGATGGGAATGAGAGTAGCGGCCGCCGACCGGCCTAAGCCCTAGGCGAAACCGAGCTCACTCACAAGTTCGGAAGCAGAAACCGTGTACTTGGGCATTTGCGCAAGAAACGTCTCTTCAACGACTCCGACGTAGTAGAAGCCGTTCTCATCCTTCGGGGACTCGTGCCAATCGTACAGATAACCCGCAATAAGGCTTTCGTCGGTTAGGGCTGTTTCGAGCTTGTGCTTTGGCACCCAAATCTCTTGGATGATCGGATAGAAATCAGAGGGCATCGGGGGCTGCATGAACCGATAGTCATCGGTTACGTCCACTACTTTCAATTTGGCGAAGTTATAGTCCCACAGATTCCCGCAGATTTCTCCCACTAGGCGCACACTCCTTGGCTCTAGTGACGGGCGTGGATTCCGATTAGCCTCAGGGCCTACGCAGGGATTTGAGCAGATTCAGGTTTCGCACATGGCCCTCGGGCGCGTCGGGAGTCTCCAAGACAATGGGAATCTGCTCGAATCGAGGGTCGTTTACGAGCCTCTCAAACGCCTGGATGCCAATTTCGCCCTTCCCAATGTGCTCGTGACGATCCACCCGACTGCGAAACGGCTTCTTGCTGTCGTTGCAGTGGATGGCCTTCAAATATTTGATGCCGATAATTCGATCGAACGCCGCCCAGGTTGCATCGTACGCATCATCGGTTCGAAGATCGTATCCAGCGACGAAGATGTGGCAAGTGTCAAGGCAAACCCCAAAACGCGCATCACCTTTTAGCGCCTCAATCAGGAATGCAAGGTGCTCAAAACGGTAGTTCAGTGAGCTGCCTTGTCCTGCCGTCGTCTCGCCAAGAAGAGTTACTGATCCGTCTGTGTCGGCTAGGATTTCCTTGATGCCTTCCGCCATGACCTTCAGGGCGGCTTCCTCGGTCTCGTATCCCTTCCATGCCCCAAGGTGAGACACCACGAGAGGGATACCGTACTGCGCGCATCTTCCCATCTCGGCTTTTAGGCCGTTGATCGCTCTTTGCCTAAGCTCTGGTTCCCGCTCGCAGATATTGATCAGATAGCTGTCGTGGCTTATCACGGGCTGGAGACCCGATGCATCGGCTAGCTTTCGAAATTCGGTGGCAGCCTCGGGGTCGACCGGCTTTGCCGCCCACTGGCGCGGACTGCTTGTGAAAACTTGAAGGGCCGTGCACCCGATATCAAGACCGCTTTGCAGAGTTTTGGCAAGGCTTCCCGCAGACGGCATATGCGCGCCGAGCTTCATGGCAGACACACCAGGGAGATTACCGCTCAGGCGAAAATGCGGCTGCCGCGAGGAGGGCATTCATTCTGGAAATTGCCTGAATTTGAAAAGACAAGGCGAATGCGCGATTACTTCACGGAACCATCCGAAGACCGACGGCGGCAATTTATTCGTTACCGAAATAACATTTGCGCCCGAATTTCTTGAAAATAGACCGCAATGTTGCCTGGTTTCCGATAATTATGCCTGCATTGGTAATGCAGCCGAATACAATAACTCCCAAGAAGATACTGTTCTTCATCGACTTAAGTGTCTGTCTCGTAAGAAAAGCTATTTCTTCACATCCAATCCGGGCCGCGCATTAGTGCGGCTCTCTTTTTTTGCCTTCGGTAGCAAAGAAAAAGACCGCCCATTTCACTGAGCGGCCAATGTAATTCAGAGGTGAAAATTTGGCTTAGTTGCCGACTTGTACCGGGTTACCGGTCGCTGCGCACAGAACGTCCTTGCCGCCCTGGTTGTACGCCTTGTCACCCCACATGAAGTTATCGCACTTCAAGGTGTTTTCAAAGGCCATTGCCTTGGCGTGGCTATCAGCGAAGATAAACACATCCTGCGTCTTGCTCGAGTAGCGACCAGAGTTCGCGTAAACGATATGGGGGACGGTGCCGCCCGGATGGGTCGTTGCATTGTAGGTTGGCTGAAGCGCAAAGATCGCCTTTGCAGCTGCCGGCGACATCGCAAAGATGGAGCCAGTGATCTGATTGCTCACGTCATAGGCAAGCGTCCCATTCGCATCGATCGCGTAAGCATCGGTCGGGCGGTGGGACTTGTTGGTGGTGCCGCCAGGGCCGGTGCCGTTCACCGCGTCAGCATAGTTGCTGAAATCAGTGATCGCAATGGTTCCCGCCGGGCTGTTCATGGACGTAGCGGCAACAACGTTCTGCGCTTGTCCAATCTGAACGCCTCCGATGTAACCGCGAGGTCGGGGCATGATTGCCTCGTTCACCGTGTAGCTGATTCGGTGAGCTTGGGTGTCCTGGGTTCCATCAACGCCTCCATTCGGATTAGCGCCGTAGACCGCCGCATTCGTGAACGAGATGGCGCCGTTATTGACGCCGTAGCCTTCGTTATTGGAGGCTGTGTTGAAGTTGGTCGGAGCAAGACCGCCGGTCGGATCCATCGGCGAAACGAACATCTTCTCGCTCTTTACGTACGGGAGGATGACGCCGGACCAGTGGTTGATGCCGGTTGCATCGAGATTGGTCGGAGCGGCGCAGTTGTTGTTCGTTCCACAAGGATTACGATAGGTGTAAGCCGGCATGAACGTATCGTCTGCGTCGTTCAGATACATGTTGAGGGCAAGACCAATTTCTTTGGCCTGCGAAAGGGCGGTGGTCTTCTTTGCCTGCTCCTTAGCTTGGGCGAAAACCGGGAAAAGGATGGCGGCCAAAATGGCTATGATTGCAATGACAACAAGAAGCTCGATGAGCGTAAAGGCATATCTCTTCATTGATTCTCCTGGAACAGTAACGTCTCCAGGCGAGATGATCTAATTGGCGTGTTAAGGGCGCGTTTACGACATGTTAAGGCCCCTTTAAGGGCGCATTTGTCACTCGCAAGGGGAAAGCGGCCGCTGTTCCAGCCGTTTCTGAAGTGATGCTAGGTCCTTAGATAGCTGGGGATCCCACTCGACGTTAACCGCGAATTCGTCGAACAAGGCGTCAATGAGCGGTCTTGCCCTATCAGAGATTCGATAGAACATCCACTTCGTACCCTTGCGCTTATCTAGCACCCCGGCCTTCGCCAAGATCGAGACATGGTCTCGAATCGTGTTCTGGGGAACGTCGGGAAAAGCGCCGAAAAGCTCGCAAAGGCATAACTCATCGCGCCGTACGCAGAATGTAATGCGCGCGCGTAGCGGGTGGCTCAAGGCTGATCCTAACCCAACGATGTCTTCGAGCATATCCTTCTGGCTTACCTCATACGTCGGCGTACCCGAGTTAAGGATTCACTCATACTCTTCCGGCTCGATCGGCTTGGGTTCTTTGTAAGACGCCGCATAGAAAACGTTTTCAAATCGCTCCGTCCCGACCGCTAGGCTCAGCCGTTCGCGATAGAATTTCAGCCCCGCCTGACCCATCGCCTCTCGCTCCTCTCGGGGCATCTTATACAGGGTCCGCACCGCATCGGCAATGCTCGCGGCGTCCTCAGGCTCACAGGTCAGTCCGGCGCCTGCGTGCTCCACGAGAGTTGCCGAGTCGCCCCTCACCGCCATCAAAATCGGCCGACCGACCGCCATGTAGGCCTGCGTTTTGGAGGGCAGCGTGATCTCGAAGAGCGGGTCATCCTTCAGATGTACGAGCAACACATCCGCCATTGCGAGCACGGTCCCGATCTCAGAAAACGGCCGTCGGGGAAGGAAGATTACATTCTCGATGTGCTTTTCCCTTGTGAACGCCTTTAGTCGCTCGACCTCCACGCCGCCGCCCACAAACACGAACTGCACCGCAGGAAGCTCCTCGTGAAGCCACATTGCAGCGTAAAGAACCGCTTCGAGCGCCTGCGCCTTCCCCATCGTGCCCGCAAACACCACGTTGAAGCACCCCCGCATCGCAGGCTCGGCTTCCGCAGCTATTGCGCGGTCTACGATCTTGATTTGATCCTCGTCGCACCAGTTGTAGATCACGCTGACCTTTTCTTGCGGCACCCTACGCTCGACTAGCGCGCGCTTAAACCCGGGCGAGAGCACTGTGATGTGCTTAGCCTGCTTGTAAACCAAGTTGCACCACCAACTCACGGCCCTAAATATCCACTTGCTGCCCACCATCCCGGTGGCCTCAAGGGTCTCTGGCCATAGGTCTTGGATGTCGTACACAAACGGAATGCGTCGGAACCACTTGAGCGCAAGCGCCCCCGCTGCCACGGTTGCGGGCGGGTGGTAGACGTAAACGACGTCGGCTTGCCGCACCAGCCACGGGGCCATGAAGAAGAGCGACATGGCGAAGCTGATGTAGTTGAGGATGCGCTTCTTGCCCGATTGATCATGGCTGGGAAATAGCGGCAGCCGGATGACCCGCGCGCCTTCCATGTTCTCGATCTGAAGGAATTTGACTTTGTAGCCTGGGTAGAGCTTGCCGCCGGGGTAGTTCGGGAATCCGGTAAGCACCTGCACCGAGTGGCCCCGCTTGATGAGTTCGCGGGCAAACGGCAAGCCTTTGAATATCGGTTCGGGCTCGAACCACTGGCTGATGATAATTATTCGCATCCGTGCGGCCCTAGTTTACGGCTTTTGGGCGATGAGGCTGGCGTTGCAGCCTACACTGGGACGATTCCGTAAGAACTTTGTTCCAATCCTGAGCGAATTAGCTAATCTAAGACCATGTCGAGCCTCATACTCTCGAGCCGCGAAGGCGGCGTTGCCACCATCACTCTCAATCGCCCCGAACGGCGCAACGCCCTCACCGCCGAGATGCTAGAGCAGCTGCTGGCCGCCCTCGACAGCGCCACCCAAGACGCATCCTGCCGCGCCATTATCCTGCGTGGAGCGAAGGACGACTTCTCCACCGGCTTCGACCTCACAGAGGGGCAGGACCTCAGCTTTTCCCTCAAGCACGGGGAGCTGCTGGTCAAGGCGCAGCTAACGATCGCAGAAGCCAGCCAAGTCGTCATCGCCGCCGTTCATGGGTACGTTCTTGCCGGCGGCGGCGCCATCACTGCGTCTTGCGATTTCGCCATCGCCGCCGCAAGCGCCAAGTTTGGATATCCGGTGCTTAAGGTTGGCATCGTTCCCACCCCGGGCATGCCGTTCCTGCGGCATGAACTTAAAGACCGCGATTTCCGCGCCCTCGCCCTAAGCGGGGAGTTGTGGGACGCTCAAAGGGCCCTGCAAGCGGGCCTGGTGAACAGCGTTTTTCCGACCATGGAGGAAGCTCTTGCAGAAGCGCATCGGCTTGCTGGCCTGATCGTTGCCTCGAGCCCATCCGCGGTTAAGGCAACCAAGTCATTTGCGGCCCACCTATCTCGGGGCACGCTTCGGGAGGAAATGGCTGAATCCCTGCGGGTCTATCAGGAAGTTCGAAAGGGACCTGAAGCCACGGAGGGCCTGAAAGCCTTTGCGGAGAAGCGCGCGCCTAACTGGGCCTAACTCCAATCCGCCAGGTATTTGTACGGGATTGCTGGTGAAGGTTTAGTTAACTCATGTATCGGCTGATACAATAGACACTATTGTTTGAACCTGCTTTGAGGCACAGGAGCTTCCTAATATGCATTTGAAAAACTTGAAATTCCTTTCTTTGTCGCTTTTGTCCCTTGGGGCGGCCCTTGCCCGTGCAAACATCACGATCAACCCGATCTTTGATGGCAGCATCACCGGTGACGCGCAGGCAGCTGCAATCGAAGGCGTAATCAACACCGCCATCGCCCAGTACGAAGCCAACCTGAAGGACAACATCAGCGTCAGCATCTACTTCTTCAACATGACCAGTGGCTTGGGTCAGAGCAGCACGTACACCATTAACGTGGGCTATCAGGACCTGCGCAGCCACTTCGCTGCGGACGCTACTTCTGGCGACGACACAACCGCGCTTGCACACCTGCCGAACCAGGTGAACGACCCGGTTACCGGCGGCAACGGCGGCGTGGACATCGCTACAGCGCAAGCACGCGCGATGGGTTACAACGCCCCTGAAGCGATTGACAGCTATGTTGGCCTCAACGTCAGCCTCTGCAACTTGGTCCACACCGGTGGCGACCCCACCAAGGCTGACCTCCAAGCGGTTGCTGAGCACGAAATCGATGAGGCTCTTGGCGGCGGCGGAACCGGCTCTAACCTTGGCTACGCGAACAACCCGGCAATGCTGGACCTGTTCCGATATGACGGCAACGGCAATCGCTCGTTCAATCAGGATCCTACTCAGCACGCTTACTTTTCGATCGATGGCACCAACGCGATTGACGAATTCAATCAGTTCGGCTACATCGGCGGAGACTATGCAGACTGGATCAAGCACACCGCTAATCCGGAAGTACAGGATTGGCGAGCTACCCGCGGCTCTCACCCAGACCTCGGCCCGTCTGAGTGGCGAATGCTGGATGTTAGCGGCTACGACCTCGCGGTAACCCCGGAGCCGACTTCGATGGCTGCTCTCGGCCTCGGCGTCGCAGCGCTCCTTCGCAAGCGCCGCAAGTAAGCCAACGGCAAAACAAGTGGAAAGCCCCGTTTGACTCCTGGACGAGTCGGGCGGGGTTTCTTTCGTTACTCTGCCAGCGCCCAGTCGATGATGGCTCGGGCATGAATAGCGGTGGTGTCGAAGAGCGGGATGGGTGAATCCTCTGGGCTCACGAGCATCCCAATCTCCGTGCAGCCAAGGATTATGCCTTGCGCGCCTTTATGGGCCAGATCTTTCATGATTCGGCGGTATTCGTTCCGTGAAGACTCAATCACTTTGCCAAGAACAAGCTCTTCGAAAATGACTCGGTGGACAATCCCGCGGTCGGCATCTTCCGGCGTCATCACCTCGAGCCCATGCTTGGCGAGGCGGCCGCTGTAGAAATCCTGCTCCATCACAAACCGAGTGCCTAGCAGCCCAACCCGCGTGAACCCCGCAGCCTGAATTGCCGCCCCGGTGACGTCCACGATGTGAAGAAAAGGCACGTCGATCGAGGCTTCGATCTCCGCCGCAACACGGTGAACACTGTTCGAACATAGTACGACGCAATCCGCGCCGGCAGCCTCCAAGGTTCCCGCCGCCCCACTAAGCACTTCTGCAATGCGCTGCCACTTATCAAGGCGCATGCACTCCTCGATCTCCGCGAAATCAACGTTGTAAAGCAGCAACCGCGACGAGTGCAGCCCACCCAGCCGCGCCTTAACGCCTTCGTTTATCAGGCGGTAGTACGGGACAGTCGATTCCCAGCTCATGCCGCCAATCAGGCCAATCGTCTTCACGCCTAACACTTACCCGTCTTTTGCCGAACGACCGAACTGTATTCTCAGAAGGTGAAGTTGGCTGATAGCAATATCCGCCGGCCCTCTTGGAATCTCGTGCCGCTAAATGCCGACTGGAAATTGATCACTTTTCGGGAGTCGAACAGATTCGTCACATCAAGCCCAATGCTGCCATGCCCCCAAAGCGTTTGATTGCTGGTCGCCATCCTTAAGTCGACCTGCGAGCGGGGCGTGCGGTTAATCGACGGCGGCACGATGCTGCTGGCAAGCCCACTTCCGAACGTATAAGTGAACGCCGCCGTTGCCCCGTTCTTCCAGGTGTGGGCAATGCCCGCACCGATGGTGTCTCGCTGGTCATGGTCGTTAAACTCCGGCGCTGGCGCGCCAGTGTTATCGAAGCCGCCTGGCTTGGCGGCAGAGTGGGACAGGTTGAGGTATCCATCAAAGCCCTTCATTGCCGCAACGTCATACGAGACTTCCAGCCCGTGAACTGCGCCTTCGTCAAAATTCACGCCCGAATAGAGCCCAATCTGGCTACCCGGGATGAGCAGCCCGACATCGACCTGATCCTGAATCTTCTTATAATAGTAGGCCACCGTCAAGCTTTGCCCTCGACCAAGCTTCGTGTCCAAACTCAGGTCGTATTGTGAGACCTTCTCGGGCTTCAGCCCAACACCAACCAAAGCGCCCTGCGCGAGCGGCGGCGTGTTGAACAGCTTGTCGTACGAAGCCTTCAGCGTCGATCGGCCATTTAGCCGGTATTGAAGGTTGACCCGGGGCGAGAGCAAAGTGGCGTCAACCGCTCCAGCTTGTAGCGATTCGGTTTGGTGATAGGTATCAAGCCGCAATCCGTAGTTCGCGCTAAAGCGGCCAGTCGAGAATGTGTCCTGCGCGTAAAGCGCCGAGTAACGACTTGAACGGTTCACTGCAAGGGTTGGGGTTACGTTTGAAGTAGCGACGTAGACCGGATTGCCGTTCACGTCCTTCGCGCCGGTGGCGTGGCCAGCCGGGGCAAGCCCGGGATCGATTGCGGCGAGCTCATCCAAAGCGAGCTGGCTGTCGGGCGTGATTTGATACGATTCATTCCCGCTCTGCTGATCCAGTGTAAAACCAACCTTCCAGCGATGGGCCTGCGCCCTGCCGGAGTACGACCCCACCCACTGCACGTGATGGGCGTTTCGGCGAGAGGTCGGATTGAATTCAATGCTATTGTCGACCGGAAGGTTAAGCAAGTCCACCGCCGGATTAGAGTTATCAACATCCTGCCCCGAGTGAAGGAAGGTAACTGCAAGCTGAAGCTGGCTTCCATTGCCAACGTCGTGCTGCCAATTCAGAGTGCTGAAGGTCGTGACCTCGGTTACGCGGATATCCATTCCCGCGTCCTGCTGAGATTTCAACACGAGTGGCCCTGCGCCGAGCAGGTTGGGATCCATGGCATCTGGGCGCGTGCCGTCCGCATTCCGCAGACCCTGGAAGCCGTATCCTTCGCCTGCCGAGGCGTATTGCTCGCCCAGCCCTGTCCGATTGCCCACCTGAAACCCATCCGGCGAGTGGCTAACGGTGACCGTCAAGCGATCTCTCGGCGTCGCCCGATAGCCCAGCTTCATGAAGGCAGACTGCGTGTACCCCTGGTTATGCGCTGCCTGACGGTCCGGCTGGGATGGCTCTTGAAAGCTGTTGGAGGCGGTCGTGGCCAGGTTCAGCACCATGTTCCACTTATTGCCGATTGGGCCGGCGACGGTGACGGTGTTATTCAACGTGCCGTAGCTGCCGCCCTGCACCGTCCCCTCCGTGCTGTTCTTCCTGGCAGGGACCGTGGTTACGTTTAGCACCGCCGCCGTTTGGCCACCAAATTCGGGGGCGAACCCGCCGGTCAGGAGTTCCAGCGTTTCAATCGTCGATGGCACAATCACGGAGCCAGAGCGGCCCGAGAGCGTATCCGGCAAAGGCACGCCATCGGTCACGTAGGTGATGTCCGTATGGGCGCCGCGAACGTGCTGCTGACCGGCAGAGTCTTCGGTTACGCCCGGCTGACCCTTGGTTAGAGCCCGTGTGTCGCCGGAGGTGGTGTTCACAAACTTTGATATTTCGCTCTTATCGCGCACGGTGCCAACCGCAGTTGGCTGGGCGCTTCGCTTAAGCCTGGTGGCGGTTACCCGCACCTTGATTTCCGTTATTGGCGGCTCTTGCGCTAGGAGCTTGGTCGAATTGGGTTTTAGCACCACGCTCTCGCCAACCGCCTTCACAACCTTCATCAGCTTCAAGTCGACTGCGGGCGTCCAGCCATCTTTGCCGGTTCTTAATAGCAGTTGTCGTCCGGCGACATCCTGAACCGTGACCTCGCCCGCAACATGCGTTCCGTCCTGCCCGGCCACCGCAAAGCGTACGGTGCGGGCGAAGCCCGCAGTGGCGACCAAGGCAAGCGCCAGTGTCAAAAGTGATCTCATCCGCCCTCCACTCGAAACTCAATCGTTAGCCGGACCTTGCCGGGAACCGGTTGTCCATCGCGGGTGGCCGGTTGGAATCGCCACTTCTTGGCCGCTTCCAGGGCTAGGCGATCTAATTCAAAGATGCCGGTCGATTGCGCGACCTTCACATCTGTCGGAACCCCATCTGCGCCCACTTCAAACTCGGCAACGAAATCTTTGGAAAGGTCCTCCGCGCGGTAGTCATCAGGAATAACCGGCAAGGGCTGGGCAATCGGCTTCGCCCCGGCGAAGACCGGCACGTGCGGCGTAGCCGTTGGCTCCGTCGGCGCGGGCTTCTCAACATCAGCTTTTGGAGCGGGCTTCACCGCTTCCGGCTGAGGCTGAGGTTGCGGCATAGCTGGCGTAGGTTCCTTCGTAGTTGGGACCACACCGGCTTTGCCGGTTCCGCTCTCGACCGCGGCCGGACCGTCTCCACTGGCGCTATCGGGCGCGGCATCGCTGGTCACGACCTTCGGCGCGTTCAGATTCGCACCGCCGCGGTGGGCCACGGACTTAGCAGCAGATTTCTTTGGCGGAGCGGGCTTCTCTTTCGGCTTTTCCTTCTGCTCTTCCGGCGCGGAAGTCAGCATGACCACGCTCACCTTGTTGGCGGCATCTTGAAGCTTCTGAAAAGCCCCGAAGTGGGCAAGAATTGGTAAAGCGATGACGTGCAGGCCAACGGAGATCGCAATGATGCGACCAAGCAGCGGATTCTTCTTTCGCCTGCGTCTGCTCATGCCCTAGCCCTTCGAGGTCGCGAACGCGAACTGGGTGATGCCCGCCTTGCGCGCCTCATCCATCACGGCGATCACAAGGCCGTGCGGCACCGCGGCATCGGCGTTCACGGTCACCACGTTCCTGCTGCTGACGCCTAGTCCTTCCAGCTTTGCCTCAAGCTGGCCGACCGCCAAAGGCGCGGTGTTCAAAAACACCCGCTGGTTCTTTGTGATCGTTATCGTCAAGGTCTGCATATTGGTGTCCTTGCCGCTTGCCGCCTTGGGCAGGGTGACGGGGATGCCGTTCTGGACCGCCATCGCCAGCGAAGCGACCATGAAGAAGAAAAGCAGGAACATCATCACGTCGATCATCGGGATCACGATGATCTCCGGCTCCTCAACATGGCGGCGCTTGCCCAGCGCCACTCGGCGGCGCATCGAAGCCATGGGTTAGTCCACCCTCCCGCTAACGTAATTCACAAACTCAGCGCCGTAATACTCGAGGTCGTCCATCGTCTTCTTGCCCAAGTTCGCGAAATAGTTGTGGACGAGGAAGCCGATGATCGCGACGGTGATGCCGGACGCGGTGCTCACCAGCGCCTCGCTGATGCCGCCGAGAATCTGGGTGGGGTTGGAAAGGCCCGCTGCGCTTGCGACTCTGAACGAGGCAATCATGCCGAAGATCGTGCCCAGCAGCCCGAGCAGCGGGGCGATGTTGACAATGGTCTTCACGACCGGCAGATTTGCCTCCAGGTTCGGGATTTCGCTTGCCGCTTCGAACTCAAGCGCCATCTCGATGGCGTCCGGTTCGCGGGCGCTGTTTCGCAAGCCGCGGGCGAACATCATGCCAAGAATTCCCTGCTTTTCGCAGGCTTCAATGGCCCTCGTGGGATCGCCGCCCGGCTTATAAAGCTCCTTGATCTCGTCCAGCAAGTCGTCGCCATCTGTTGTGAGCTTCCGGAAGGTGATCGCCCGCTCCAAGGTAAGCGAGATCAGGATGATCGAGCAAAGGATGAGCGGGTACATCATGACCCCGCCGTTGTGGATAAATTCGAGTACTTGGTTCAATGCTGCTGCTCCGCCAAGATATATACCCTAAGGGGGTATACGTATCAATAGGACCTACCGCATTTCATTTCTTTCAAAACTTAGCGCATACTTTTAGAACCATGTCGGCCAGCGCTTTTCTTGTCACCACCCTTGCATCCTCCTTGCTGATGGGGGCAACCCAGAGCAGCCCCAGTGATTGGCTAGCGCCTAAGTACGCCGCCGTGCAGGGGCAAATCGAGGGTTCAAAGCTGGATAAGGACACAAAAGCGCAGCTAACCGGTCTGCTGGAGCGCGCCCGAGGAGAGACAAAAGCGGGGCGAAACTATTACGCGCTCAAGGTCCTGTCTTATTCCATCACCAACCTGAGGGCGATGGCCTATCCCGGCACGCAAGGCACAGCCGCCAAAGAACGGGATGCCTACGACAAGGCGTTCGCCGCTTACGCCCCCAAACTCCAAGCCGAGATGGAGAAGCCTTACGCCGACTTACCGCTCGCCCAGTTGGGGCTTGCCCAGCGATCTCGCAACAAGGCAAAGCCGTTCTTCGACGCCGGTCAGCCTTACGGCTACGAGGCTGGCTTGGAAGCAGGACTCTCCTATCTCGGCCTTGCCGACGGGCTGCTGGAGTACGCGAATTGGTGCGCTGAATCCCCCTTCCAGACTCCGGAAGCGAACTATGGCCTCCGCTCGGTCGAGCCCGAGCTTGCCGAGCTTGATAGCAAAGTGCTGAGTGAGTTCGACAAATCCACTGCTGCCCAGCGCGGCGACTTCATTCCCATCAACGATGCGATGAAGGAGGGCCACGAACTGAACGAGCGCGGCTGGTACGCCGGGGCAATCGTCGCCTATCTAGACGCTGAATTCCTCTTCGCTCATCGTACGCCCGCAACTGCGACCCGGGAGGTTCTTGAAGCAAACCTTGAGAAAGAGAAGTTGGAGATCGCCAAGCTTCCCGGCGACAACACGATTGGCCAGATGTATGTGGAAGCTGCCGAATCGTACTTAGCCGGCGGCCCAGCCCGCCTAGGAGACGCCCAAGCGATCATCACTGACATCCTTCCCCGCTACCGCGCGATTCTGACGACCAAGCCCGCGATGCCGGTCTCCGCCAAGGAGCAAGGCGCGAAGATCACGGTGACTCTGGTGCGATGGCCATACACCTGCAGCCTTTCCGACCCCGCGAGCCTGCTTGCGCGCAACGTGGTCCGCCAGTTCCCGCACGACGTGCAGTTCGTCAGCGAAGACCTCACCCACTCTGAGCTTGCCAAACGCTACAACCTCACCGAGTATCCCGCGCTGTTCGTGAACGACGTGCTGGTTGCCCAGCCAAGCGACTTCACCACCTTCTGGGCGGAGAAGCGAAGCGGCAAATACGTTCCTTTCGACAAGAAGGAGAACCAGGACAAGTTCATGGCCGACGTGAGCGAGGTCATCAACATGTTCCGCAAGGGCGATGCGAACGCCGCCGCGAAGCTTGGCGAGACTCCGGCCGTCGCCGCGAAAGCCACCCTCTTCCCGGATGTCCAGCTTACGGATCTAAGCGGCAAGCCGGTAAACGCTGAAACGCTGAAGGGTAGGGCGGTAATTGTGGAGTGCTGGGCGCCCTGGTGCCCGCCCTGCCGCGAGACGCTTGCCTGGCTTGAGGGCGTGATAAAGAAGCAGGGCGATAAGCTTGCCGTCGTCGGCCTAGCGGTGATGTGCAAGGAAAGCGAAGTGCGCGAGTATCTGGCGCAAAAACCAAGCCACGCGATCATCGCGATGGGTTCAGCGGAGGTGCAGGCCAAGTTCGGCTCCTTCGTCTCAATCCCGCAGATGTTCATCTATGACGGCAACGGTCGGCTGGTGCAGTCGCTGGTCGGCGCCTCGCCTGATAACCACGCGAAGGTTGAAGCGACGCTGAAGCAGCTACTAGGGCGCTAAGCCGAGGGCCCGGGTCTCGGATTGGGTTCCTCAGGAGGCGTCTTAGTCTTCCGGGTGTAGGCGTATCCCACCGCCAGCAGCACAGCGCCGAGCGCCATGAGGACGAGCACTTTGAAGCCTGTCTCCAAGCCGCTCATATCCACCATCACGACCCGCAAAGTCGTCGCCCCGAACAACCCAAACGCGCACAGCCGCAGGTTCTGCTGCTTGAACACAGCCCCTGCCACAAGCACAAGCGTAGCAAGCGCGGTCCACGAAAGGCTGATAGCGTAGACGCCGCCCACCGTCAAGTTGGTAGCCAAGCTGGTCCACAGGAACCAGATGGGCAGAAGGTAGAAGAGGGCGAGGTTCTTGAGAGACGGCGAGAGCGCCTTGGTGGCCAATGTGCTCGTCATCGAAACCATTCCCGCCGCGATCAGCAGCGAGACGAGGGCGGAATCATGCACGAAGTCATCAGCCTGTCCCATCGCCCAAAGGCAGGCCCACATGAAGCTAACCGCCGCCATGCCAAGAAGGTACGGCGGAAAGGCAAAGCAAGCCAGAATCGCGAACACCAAGCATTCGACGCCGTACTCCACCACCGGGACCGGATACTTGTAACACGCCGGCACCAGAAAGGCTACTGCGGCCAGCGCCGTCCCAAAACCGACTCCGAACACCGCCTTGCGCTTTGACGCATACAGCACCAAGCTCATCGCCGCGCAGAAGGCCGAAATGAACCACGGCTGTTCCGGACGATAAGCGAGGAGGCTATGAATAATCACCAGCGAGCCAAACCCGAGGCTGGCGTTGTAATTCTCCTCGCTTGCGAACAAGACGGCGGCAGCGCAAACAACACCATCGGCGATCATCGCCCAAGCGCCAACAACATCATTGTCAGCCCATGGGAAGGCGTAGTACGTTGTCAGCGCTGTGACCCAAATGCCGAGAGTGAAGACCTCGCGACGAGAGCGGATTACGACCGCCGCACCGGTGACCAGGAAAATGAAATGGAGGATAAGGCCGAAATTCACCGCGCCATCGTGGTACGGCATAGTGGAGGAAAGGAAGCCGCCGATGACGCCAAGCGTGCCCACCCCGCTCCACTTTCGCCTGAAGCAGATCGCCATCATCAGCGCGCTGACGGCGGTGGTCAGGCCCACAAGCGCGGGTCCGCCGTATAGGTTGTATTCAAACTTGCCGCCGATGAAGGTGGCGTAAAGCCCCGCGCATCCGATGCCGGTTACAAGTTCATCGAAGCGCTCCCGCATCTCCTTCAGCGCCAAGCCGAGACCGATGAGCGCGACGCTGCCAAGGACCTCCAACCCGAAGATCATCTGCTTGGTGATGACACCGCTCGAGTAACCCCAAGCGACCAGGAACACCGTGCCAATCACCATCATCGCCGCGCCAACTTTTGGCAGCAGCTTCGCGCCAATCAGATACTCGGCGCTGTCGTTGTCGGATTTGGTGCGGGGCTTCGAACCCGGGAAGCTGGGGAACTGCGCGCTTGATGGAGGCTTGGCTACTTCCTCTTCAACGAACGCAGCGGGTGCTGGCTCAGCCATCGGTTCGGGTGGCGCGGTGACGGGTTTAACCAGAATTGGCGGCGGCGGGGGCGGCTGAGAGCTCTCTCGGATTGGCCCCTTTATCTGGTTGGCTCGCGCAACCTTAACGGCGAGGGCGAGTTCGGCCATGTGGGCCTCTATCCGCTCCAGGTGGGTCGTAATTTCGTCAAGCCTACGTTCTATGTAATCTGGCATTAAAGTTGCCTACAGCTTGGAAGACGAGATTCGGTTCCAAGACAGTTCCAGCTTATGCATTCCTGCAATGAGTGCGTAGGCCCAGAATTGGGGACAACGGCCCGGGAAGACCGAATTCAAATGAAGCTAATTCTCGGTTGCCTGCCGCTCAACTCGATACGAAGTTGTAGCGCCAGCGCCCGCTTCGCTCATTCCATCAAGGTCCTTCGCCTTTCGGGCCAAAAGCCCTGCGCGCACGTTCATGTTGTAGATCCAGAACGAGATGATGAGCAGCATGGCGAACAGCGGCAGAATCACCATCCAGTACTCGCCGGAGAACTTGCCACCCTGAACAGTGTCGCTGGGGTGAAGACTCTTATCCGCAACCTGCGGCAGCCGCGGGAACACCGCGATAAAGAAGAAATTGGGCAACACCGAAATCGTTGCATAGGCGCACGCGGCGCGAGCACGAAGCTGCTCGTCGTCGAACGCCATCCGAACGGCGAAGTATCCCGCCAGCAGAAAGAGCACGATCAGGAACGAGGTCTGGCGAGGGTCCCAGTGCCACCAGGCGCCCCACTGGGCCTTGGAGAAAAGCATGCCTGAAAGCATTGTTGCGATGCCCAAGCTAAGGGCAAGGTCGCTAGATGCATGGCATCTCAGCTCCCACAGCCAATTCTTTGTGCGCAAATACTGCAAGCCCGCGATCGCGGAAACGATGCAGAAAATCGTGGTGGCAAACGCAGCCGGAAGATGGAAGAAGATGATGCGGGCGAGTTCAGGCTCCGCAAATCCCTTGGCGGGAGGCGCAGTGAAGGACATAACCGTGAGCACTGCGACGAGAACGAACAGAATGTATTTCAAGAATCCTTCCAGATTGCCGCGAACACGTGCGGTCCTAAAGAGACAACGAGCAGAGTATACGCCCAGATTCCGACACAGGTAAAGAACCCATTTCCAAGGTCACCAACACCGAATGCCGCCCGGGTAGCGCCTGCGCCAAGGGCTACCAGCGGAATCAGTTGCGGCAACGCTACCACTCCCGCCAACGCGCTGCGGCTGTTCCCACGCGAAACGATGGCAGAGGAGAGGGTCACGATCTCGGCAAGGCATCCGCAGCCGCCCACCAGCGAAGTCACCAGCAGTAGCGGGCTCTTTACGTCCAGGCTAGACGTGACCACAAATAGGAGGGTGACGAGGAAGGCGGTGACCGTCATCACCAGAAACGCGAAGATCATCTTGCCCCAGTAGACCGAGTAGGGCCGCGCCCAAAGACGCAAAAGGTCACCGGTGCCATTCTCATCCTCGGCTACAAACGCCCGGTTCAGCGAGCCAACGCCTGCGAATAGCAGCGCCGCCCACAACATGCCCGCGGCACCCTCGCCGGTTAGCGTACGCCCGTAGAACGCAAAGGACATCACGAACACCGTAGTAAGGCTTAACAGCAAACCGCTATAAAGCCCGCTCCGATTTCGGAACTCGCATTGGAGTTCCTTGCGGACCATCGCCCGAATTTCAGAGTCCCAGGTTGATTTCATGCGTAGCAAGACTCCTTTCTCGGCGGTCGTTCGTGGCGAGGATCAACGCGGTCGTCGCACGTCGGCTATCGACCACCCGCTTAAACATCGTTTGGCCGGTGGCGTCAAGTCCGGCGGTAGGCTCATCAAGCAGCAGAACCGAGACGGGGCACTGGATGGCCATCGCAAGCTTCAGGCGGGCGCGCATTCCCGACGAGAGATTGCCTCCCGCGGTGCTTGCGGCATATCCAAGCTCAACTTCCTCGAGAAGCTGTTTGTTGTCGCACTCCACTCCGCGCAGGTCCGCGGCAAGCTGAAGGTGTTCTAGCACCGTGAGGACGGGATAGACCGGCTGATCCAGCGCGGCATACCCAAGGGAGGTTCGAGGGTCGCCCACCACTCGACGACTACCCTCGGTAGGCGGCAGCAGACCGGCAAGAATCTTCAGCAGGGTGCTTTTGCCGGAGCCGTTGCGGCCAACGACGACTAGGCACTCGCCGGTCGTAACCTGGAATTCAACGTTTCGAAAAAGCCATCGATCCCCATAGCGCTTTCCGAGGCCGCTGCAGGCGATCATTGGCGCTAGTATACGTTCTGCCCGCGCTTTAGCGACCTAATAACCAAATGCGGAAATCAGTAGGCAACCCGTTTGTGAATGAAAAGCGGAGCGTCTTACCCATAGCGGTTGCCCCTTTCAATGAGCAAACCACGGTTCCCGCCGGGAAGCGAGCCCAGCTTTGACTGTTCTCCGGGGCTCCTGGAGTATCCAACTTATGTTGATCGAATGGCTGCACATCGCCATCAAAGAGTACGGAATCAAAGCTGACGGTTACTGTTGAACGCATGGGCGGCGCTGCCCAGCCTTCGTAATTAGCCTCGTAACGCATCGTCATGATCGCGGCACCAGAAAGCGCATTCGCCTGGCCCATCCGAACGTGGTAATTCGCATTAATGCGGTGGGTTCCCTTGCTTAAGCTGATTTGCCGCACATGCAGACTGCTTGCCTTGCTTTGTGACATGAGCGCAGTAGAGACATCGACACCGTCCACGCTTAGATGGAAGAATTCTAAGCCCTCATAAACCGGCCTCTTCCTATCCACTGCCTCAGCGGCATCAATCGAATCCATGAAGCGAGATTCCTCATCGCCAATGCCGCGATCGGGGAATCCGATTTTTATTTGCGTCGCGGTTGGCGCCTGGATTACGTACGTGCAGTCATACACGCCGTCGTTGTCCCGCATGTCCAAGCGCACCTGCTCGCTGGTAATGCGCACTGACTTGGGGCCGCTGAGTAAGCGAGGAGCGCCTCCGCTAATTACAAACCCGGCGTCCGTCGCACGATGCGCCAGCATCAGGATTGTTAAGAGTCTCATCATAAGGGAAGAATTTAGACGGTTTAAAAGCGTAAGAACAACCCCCAAAATGCCACTTTCTTCGACGCGGTACCTCAATCCGAACCCGGCCCAGGTTCAGGGAGCGGTTTCGATTCCCTTTGAGGAATTACCGTTGCGCATGCACGAACTGCCCGATCCCTCTGTGGAAATTCTAGTGGTTCCGGGCCCAGATGCCGAGGCAACACTCGCGTTTCTGTGCGCGCGAAAGCGCACTTGCCGTATTGCCGCGCCCGACGCCGGTCCGGCGGGCGGATTGCGGCTATGGTCGCCCAATCCGTGGCTGGAGACCCTGTCGCTTGCCGGTAGTATTTTGGATGTCGGCTGCGGAACCGGGCGCAACGCCGTGCATTTGGCCGACTTGGGTCTCCAGGTCACCGCCTTCGACCGCCTTCCTGACGCCGTAGAGCGCGGTCGCGTCCTAGAGCGGCGCTATCACCAGGGCGAGCCGAAGATCAAGTGGGTAAGGGCAAGCTACGCAACATTTGAAACCGAAAAGCCGTTCGATGCGATGGTTTGCCTCATGTCCATCCCGTACCCACTGGCCATACACGCCAGGAAATGGCTAAGAGAGGGTGGACTCGTAGTGGCGCAAAGCTATTCCCAAGCTCACCGGGCAAGCACGGGTAAACCCAAAGACGAGCGACTGGTGTTGCGACGAGATGACGTGGAGGGTCTGCACATAGAAAGCTGGGAGGAAGACGCGCACTACGCGCGCCTCATCGCCCGGCTTTAGCTCGGGATGCCGACCGCGCCTGCGGCGCGCGCTTGAGGCAGATCGGGCATCAACACGAAACCGCGATCAAGACATGCCCGCTCAGGATCGATTGCATAGCCCGCCACAAAAGCAGGATCTTCCGCAAGCAAATCGCTAAGCAGCGCCTTCTGCCACTCCTGAAGCTCGGCAAGCGCGCTAAGCGCCCTCTCACGATCCGGCCCATGGCCGAAATCAACCGCTCTCTTGAAGCAAGAAGCCGCTTCACCTAACCTGCCAAGTGACTGGAGGGCCGCGCCCTTCATCAGGTGGTAGCCCGGCTCATAAGGGTTGGCGACAATCAGGCAATCAAGGGTTGGGAGCAAATCGTCCAGCTGCGAGGTCTGCCACAAAATGCGGGCCATTAGCTCCAGCGCGCCAAGATGGGCGTGGTCGTACCTCAGAATCTGCCGACCCAGTTTGGAAGCCTCGCGGTATTGGCCAAATGCGGCCAATCGCTCTGCCTCCGACATTAATTTGCCGATTCGCTGTCGGCGTCGGGTTTCTTTCTCAATTTTCATACAGATACTCGCCTCGTGCTAGCTTAACAAAGATTTGATATCGAAGGGACGCGCAAAACTACTTGAGCGCACTTTCTTCGCCTAATTTCTCGTATATCTCCTGATGTTTTTCGACGGTTTCGGCCGTCTCGTCGTGAATCTCTGGCGCCTCAGCGCCAAGTTTGGACACCTTTGCCCTCAGGCCAAGCGGGATTCGCTGGGTGCCATCCGGCGTGTAAAGCGATATCAGGCTCGCGGTTGCGGCCGCCTCGTTGGCCCATGCTCTCGCCCTGGCCTCACCGATGCGGGGGATGTAGACCAGGAAGCCGCCTTCTTGTCTACGACAGATTGCTGCGCCCGCAGGCAATCCGCTACGCATCTTGATTGCCAGCTTTCGCATAGCATTCAGCAGCGCAGGCTTGCCGTAGTAGGCTTCGAGGTGCTCTCGGCGGATCGGGTCGAGGGTAATGAGGAAGCCCTTGCCCTTGCGAATTCGGTTTGCGAACTCGGTTTGGGTCATGATTCCGGCGTCTTCCTCGGTGTTATTCTTAATTCGATCAAGCGCTCGGCCAAATTCGCCGGCAGCGATTCGTAGCGTTTCAAGGGCGCGTGCCTCTAGGCCGCCGCCAATGCGCGTAGCCAAGGTCATAAAACCGTAGAAACCGTTCGCCGTCTCAATCGGCACCAAGCAGTAGGAGCCGACGCGCCGTAACAAGGCTTCTTTGCCCGCACAGCGGATATCGCCCGCGGTCACGAAGATCGCAAGCTCAGGGCGTCCGGCTTTGGTCCAGCCTACAAGGCCAGGGCCATCGCCGAAGCTCATGGCATCGATAAGCCTAAGGTTCTCTCCAGCGGAGGCAAGGCACATCAGGTCCTCGCCATCCACCAGGTAGATCGCAGCGTTATCCGCGTTAGTGGATTCTTTAAGGTCTGCGGCGAGCCGGGCGGCAAGCGTCGATTCGGTGGTCGCGCCGGACGTGACGGTAGTCAATTCGTAAAGCAACTCGCCTTCGCGGGCGCGGCGCTCCAGGGCATTTCGGCGCTGCCAGTCGCCAACTAGGCGGCCAAGGCCAGGCGTCAAGTGCTCAATCTCGGAGGCAAACTTATCGAGCTTCTGCCCGTCCTCATCGGCGAAGTTGATCACGCCCACTAAGCGTCCGCGGTCTACAAGCGGGAAACTGATCTGCTTTCTGGCATCGTCTCGCGCCATCAGCTTCTTGATCGCGCCGGTAAGAGCGTGGGCGATGGAGGCTACGCTGGTGCGAAGATCAATTTGGGTAGCCAGATGCAGAATCGCCGGGTTGGCTTCGTTGGCCATCCCTTCTGCTTTCAGCATTGACTCGGCCTCAACAACGGTGAACAGCCTTACCGTCTCGACGTTGAACACCTTCCTAATTCGCTCAGCGACGAAGTCGCCATATTCGCTCGGCGCGCTGGAACGCAGTTCCTCAAGTAGCGAAGCGTAGCGGTTGCCCTTATACTTTCGCTCAAGCACGTTGTAGTCGTCCTTCAACTGGCGGAAGTTCTCCCGCAAGTCAAGAAACTCGTCCATGGGGGCTCCCACTTCTTCAGTCAACACCAGGGCGGGGGCAATTGGCATCGGCTGGTTGTGGTCGTACCGAGCAGGCTTGGGAGTTGGGAAGAGGATGGCGATCGTGAGCACGCCTGCCATCTGGATAAGCAGGATCGGACTCGGGATAGGGTCGCCGTAGAAAATCGAGTGGGCCAAGCACATGCCGGCGACCGCAAGCGGGGCGATTAACACCGGCTGTGCGCCACGCCGCTTGGTAGCAATGGCGAGAGGGATGATGCAGAGGAAACCAAAGTTGCGGAGAGCCTGGAACGAGGCGAGGGCCATCGAAATTGCCACCGAATCGAAGGCGGCCATGTAACCGGCAACGCCGGTGTTGCGATAGCCGCGCTCATCCATCTTGTACTGGACGAACCCAAGTACAGAGACTGCAAGCGCGATTGGCCACGCCGCGCTCATCTGCGGCACGTCAAACAGACCTGCCGAGAAGATCAAAAGCGAGGAAATCAACAGCCTAATTCCGAACTCAACCATAAAGTGTTACTTTAGGTTTCGGCGCGATTTCCCGGTAGGGTTAGGGGGAAATGAACCCAAACCGGTAATTGTGCTTGGGTTTTGGCGGACGGTTGAAGGAACCTACTTTGGCTATTCTTCGACCACGCAGCCGTCTTCGATTCTAAGAATTCTGTCTGCTCCTTCGAGCATCGAAGGATCGTGGGTCACCATCACGAGCGAACCCTCGCCGCGATGCTGATTCAGGAGCTTCACCACCTGCACGCCGTTGGCGTGGTCCAGCGAGGCGGTTGGCTCATCGGCGAAGATCACCTTGGGATGGCCGATCAACGCCCGCGCCACGCATACGCGCTGCCTTTCGCCGCCGCTAAGCTCGTGGGGAAGGCGGTCGAGCTTGTCTCCCAGATGCAAATGCTCAAGCAGCTTGGCAGCCGCATCTCTATCGGTTGGCCCGGAAAAGGCAAGCGCAACATTTTCCAAAGCCGTGAGATAACCCAGCAGGAACGGCTGCTGGAAGATGAAACCGAATATCTTGAGGCGCAGGCGACTGCGATCCTCATCGCTCATCCGGCCGATGCTCTGGCCATCGACCACGATGGAGCCAGACGTTGCCGATTTGAGGCCACTGAGAAGATACAGGAGCGAAGACTTGCCCGAGCCGCTGGGGCCAAGGATGCCGAGAAACTCGTTGGGATGCACCTCAACATTCGCATCCCGGCAAGCGTAAACCGTCTTGCCATGATCGTTGTAGGTCAGCGACGCCCCGCGCGCTTGGATGATCAAACGAGCCTCCGCTCGACGACGCTGACGGGGTCAAATCGCTTGAATCTCTGTTTTACGGTGGCGATCGCAACCAGGAGAATTGCAAATGGTATTGGAATCGTGTAGGCGTACGCCATCCGGTCAAATACGTCGAGCGCGAAGGCGTTCGGGTCCATCAGGATTCGCTTTAATATATTTAGCAATACATAGGAAGCCATCAACCCAAAGATCCAGCCGAGCGCCATGACGGCGGTGGTTTCCCCGATGACGCGATAGATGAGCTGCTTCTTGGTGTATCCAAGCGCCTGCAAGAGACCAAACTCGACGATTCTCTGCGACTGATGGATGTTAATGAGCATTCCCATCATGATTGTGATGACCATCACCAATATCGCCACTACCGCATCCAGAATCTTATATAGTATGTGAAACATTTGGGTAGTGTCGCGGTCAAGCTGCTCATATGTGAACACGCCAGCGCGGTCTCCCTTAAACGCCTTATCCGCCCAGAGGTCAAGCTTGTGCTGCTGTTTTAGGTCAGGGGCAAAGGCGAGCACAACGTCCAGAGGCGGAAAGTGGTTTTCGCGCACATACTCCACATCGGTGAACATCATCCAACGATCTGAGTGCAGGATGCCCACCACTTTAACATTGTGAGGCGAGTAGCCATCATCCTTATCCGGACCCAGCAAGGTTGAGCCGATTTTCAAATTGAGATTTCGGGCGACCGGCTCCGAGATAACCGCTTCAGCGGCTCCATCGTCCGGCAGCCGTCCCGACCATGACGTGATGCCCTGCCGCTTCAGGATGTACATCATGTCATCCTTTTCAAGTCCGACCACGGTAAAGGGCCACTTGCCGACGATGCTGTGGACCACCGTGCTAACCACACGGCACAGGATGATTCGGTCCAGTTTAACCGGAGCTTCCTCGTTCAGCTTTTGAACGATGCGAGGAGTCTGGGTGGGATCGCCGCGTGGCCCGACCACCAGCGATTCTTCCGTATAGCGATAGATCGTGCGAATGGAGAGCGGGATGGAGTTCATCAGCGCGACGATTGAGCAGATGAGCATCGCTGCAAGCATGATCACCGCCACCAGGGGGACCGTCTTCCCCGCGTTGCGGGAAAGGTAGGTGCGAGTTCCGAGCGGGCCGCTCCTCAAGAACCTCTCCGATACCTTAAGAACACTTCTTGATCCACCCGATGAACTTCCAGAAGATCGTAGCACTTCATCTCGTTCCTGGGTAGCGGCTCACCGCCCGCATAGGTGTTTACATCCCGCCCCAACTTCACTTTAGGGGCGATGGTGAGGAACAGCTCATCGACGAGGTCCTTTCGAATAACCTCTGCGTTGACTTCGCTTCCCCCAAGCACCATCAACCGCTCGACCGCATAGTCCTGGCGCAGGCGCTGCATCAGCAAAGCCCAATCAAGTCGCGGTCTCCCGCTTTCCAAGAGTTCAAACTCGCTGACACCTGATACTTGCGTGCCCGCCGGAGCGGCCACGATCAAGCCACGCGAAGTAAAGCCGATACCTCCGCGTAACTTGCCGGACCGGGTAACCACCACCCGCTTCTTGACGGGCGGATCCCAAGTTGGAGCAACGCCGCGAAGCGTCTGCGCGCCAATAAGAACCGCGTCGCAGCACGAGGTCAGGTGGCGCAAAATAAGGTGGTCGAACTTGCTACCAAGGTCGACCACGTCTTCTTCATTCGTTCCGGAAACCGTCTTACCGTCAATCGTCGCCACCATGTTCATCAGCACATAGGGCCGATCGGGCGGCGCGGCGGGGAACTCAAGCTGGTTGTAAATTTCTGGCTTCAATAATTGCTTTCCGTAAAACGCTGGTTGGCTGCTCAGCTAATCGCTGGTCGCCGATAAAGAAGGTTGGAAGGTTATATATCCCCTTGGAATACGCCTCATCGTCAAACTTCACGACGCGATCCGCGTATCGATTTTCCTCGATGGCCGCTTTAAGACCTTCAATATCTTCGATCAAACCCTCGGCTAGCGCAACAATGACTTCGACCTGATTTACTTCCTGACCTTCGCGGTAATACGCCTCGTAAACGCGCTCGATGAATTCATTTCCCACTCCGGCATCGTACGCAAACTCAAACGCATGAACGATGTTATTCGTGCGCATCAAGCGGGGACGCTGAACCTGGGGCCACTCAACGCCTGAGGCTTCGAGCGCAAACTCAAACCGCGTCGGAGTTTTCGGTTTGTTGGCTGGCGGCGCAGGCGGTGGAGTCGATGCCTTCTCCCACTCAAGCTCTAGAGGCATCATCTCGTATCCCACCCAACGGAAATCGACATCGGGGAACTCCATCTTCAACTGCCGAATCTGGAAGATAGCAATCCAACAAAAACCACAAGTAACGTCGTGGGCAACTTTAATTTCCATACGCCCTCTTCCTACGTCCTTGCCCGCCTCGTTGAATCCACATTTTCAATCGCTTGCAATACAATTTTAAGAGAGTCAAGCCCGTCTTGCCCTGTAACGGCAAGCTCCGTCTCGCCAAGGATGGCAGCGACAAAGTGGTCGATCATCTTCTCGTCCAGGTTTGCGCCAACGCCAATCTGCTGATGCCCGGCCGCGAAAGCCTCCACGTTCTCCGCAAAAAGGTCTATTTCAACGAGGCCCTTTTCGCCGAAAACCCGCAGGTTCACATCGCCCCAAGTGGGATGGCTGGCCGGGTAGCTCCAGCTTGAATCCAATGTAACCGCCATCCCGCTTGGATAAGCCATCGAAAGTATGGCGGTATCTTCCCAATCTTGTCCGTGCATGTTGTTGCCGGCCTGCGCGCAGACGGTGACGGGAGCTTCTCCAAATAGATCCAGGAGCAGGTCGGCAACGTGAACCACATGGTCAATCATCGCCCCCCCTCCTGAAAGCTCCTTTTTAACAAACCAGCCAAACGGGCACTTGCCGCGGTTTGTGGCCGCAATGGCTTGCACCTTGCCAAGCTTCCCTTCGGCGATCATGCCCTTTAGATGCTGATAGGCAGGCGAAAAGCGACACGGGAACGCGGTCATCAGCAATCGTTCCGCAGCCTTGGCGGCTTCGATCATCCTTGCGCCCGAATCGATGGTGGTGGCGAGAGGCTTTTCGCACATCACATGCTTGCCAGCCGCAAACGCGGCAACCGCATGCGCCTCATGGCGCGCGTTTTCGCTCGTGATGATCACCGCATCGCTGTGTGCAAACAGCTCATCAAGAGTGCTGAGCTGCTTATAGCCGTGAATCTCGCGAAAGGTGGCGGCGCTCTCCGGCAAATCGCACCAAAAGCCGCTGCATTGTGCGCGCGGGTGATTCTTCAGGACATCTGCGTAGCTGTTGACGTGGAGATGGGCGGTTGAAACAATGCCGATCCTGACCACGCGGAAATTCTACCGACTTGGCTCTTCCAGCGTTACCGTTCGCGCGTCACCATCGAATTCAAACCGCATTTTCCAGCAGGCTTCGAGCGGCCTGGACCTGAACCGTTCCGGCCACTCAATGATGCTAAGGTGGTCCGGCAAGAAATCCTCCAGACCCAGCGAAGCGCTCTCCTTCACGCGGTACAGGTCTGCGTGGAGCACCGGCGGCGTGGTTGCGAAGACCTGCATCAGGTTGAAAGTTGGCGAGCGCACCTCGCCCTCATAGCCCAACGCATGAAGAACTCCGCGAACAAAGGTGGTTTTCCCTGCGCCGAGATCACCGTAAAGGAGGATAACGTCCCCTGCTTTCCATTTCGGAAGCAGCTTCGCGCCAAGGGCCAGCATTGCCGCCTCGTCGGCGACTCTCACGAACCTTTCAGGCGTTTCTCAAGTTCGTCAAGCTGACGATCTGCCTCAGCCATCTGCTCCGGCGTAGCGGGCGGAGTTCCAGCCGCGCCTTCCGGAGTCTTCGTCTCTCCGCCAAGCTCAATGTGCTGATCGAGACCGGCATCAAGTGCGGGAGCAGTTGCGGAAGTGCCCATTCCAAGTTTGGATTCCAACATCTGCAAATCCTGCTCTGCCTTCATATCCATCGCGGAATCCTGGAGCTGCATCACCTTGCCCTGAAGGCTGCCTGCCATAAGCTCCTGCCTTGCGGCGGCCTCGCTCTGCATGTTCTGAATCTTCTCTTTGGCAACGCCAAAGGAGGACTCGTACTGGTTCTCGAAAGTGAGCCCCTCAAGAGCCTTGGAAATCGAATTCTGAATCTGTGCTTGCTGCCACTGAGCCTTCATTGCAAGCGCCTCGGCAGTCTTCTTGCGGACTTCCTCTTCCTGTAGCTTGATCGCGGCCTTCACCTGCTCGACGGCTTGCGTGGCTTGCTCGTAGGAGCTTTGCAGCGTGGCGACGGTGGAATCGTTGCTGGCCTTTTCGCGCATAAATTGGAGCGCCAGCTCCCGCTTGTCCTGCTTCAGCGCAGCGGTTGCCTGGCTCTCAAGCATCTCGGATTTCTTCTTGGCCTCGTCCAGCATCATGATCAACCGGTTCTTCTGGGTGATCGCCTGGACCGCCTTTTCGCGATTGGCAACAAGCGCGTTCTGCATGTCGCGGCGAGCCTGATCCAGCATCATGTCCGGCTGCTCGACGTTATCCATTGCGCGGTTAAATAGCGCTCGAACCCAGTTGAAAAATCTCTTCATGCTCTTATTCGCGGACGGCTGGCCTGCTCGGTTTGCCTCGCACGCACTATTATAGGCGTTTCCGCCCAATTCTGACGATGTACGGCGTTTCCTAGGACCAATTCCTAGCAAGTTCAGCGTAAAAAGAGATACAACTCGGGTAAGAACGCGTTGCGGCCACCGGGCCAAAGGTCACATGTTTCAAGAGCCAATTTCATCCACCTACACCGACCTGACCGAAGAACAAACGCGAGACCGCATTCGAGGGCTGAAAAAAGAGCTGGGCGACAAGGTGGTAATCCTGGGCCACCACTACCAGCGAGACGAAATCATCGAGCACGCCGATTACCGTGGCGATAGCTACAAGCTTGCGAAGGACGCCGCCAGCCACCCAAGCGCCGAATTCATCGTCTTCTGCGGCGTTCACTTCATGGCTGAGAGCGCCGACATCCTCACGCCGGAAACTCAGAAGGTAATCCTGCCAAATCTTGCCGCCGGATGCTCGATGGCGGATATGGCAAACAACTTCCAGGTGCGCAGCGCATGGAAACAGCTTGGTGAGACACTGGGGGCGATTGAGGGCAAGATCATTCCTGTCACTTACATCAACTCGGCCGCCAACCTAAAGGCGTTCGTGGGCGAGCATGGAGGCACCGTTTGCACTTCCACCAACGCGCCGAAGGCGGTGAAGTGGGCGCTGGAAAAGGGCGAGAAGGTTCTGTTTTTCCCCGACCAGCACCTGGGCCGCAACACTTGCGCGAATTTGGGCATTGATCCAGAAACGGAAATGGCGCTCTGGGATCCGTTCAAGCCGCTTGGCGGCAACACGCCAGAGAAGCTGGCTCAGTCGAAGGCGATTCTTTGGAAGGGGCACTGCTCCGTGCATCAGCGCTTTACCGTCGACCAAATTCGCAAGGCCCGCGAGGAACATCCAGGAATCAAGATTCTTGTCCATCCGGAGTGCCCAATCGAGGTGGTAAGGGAAAGCGACCTCTTTGGATCAACCGAGTACATCATCAACCAGGTGAAAGCAGCGCCGGCGGGCAGCGTGTGGGGAATTGGGACCGAAATCAACTTGGTTAGCCGCCTTGCCAAAGAGCATCCGGAGCAGACCATCGTGTGCCTGGACCCGCAGATTTGCCCCTGTTCTACTATGTACCGAATTCACCCAAGCTACTTGCTCTGGTCACTCGATAGAATCGCAGCCGGGGAGCCAGCCAACATCATCGAGGTTCCGCAGGCAATCAAGGAGCCCGCGTTGGTCGCTCTGAAGCAAATGCTGGAGCTTTAAGCGCCGAACAGCTCTTTTAAGGCTTCCGAAAACGTGTCAACGGGAACAAGCTTCAGTTCGCTAAGCACCTCGGCGGGCATCTTCTTCAGTTCATCCGCATTCAGGCTAGGGATGATGACCCGCTTGATACCACATCGCTGAGCCGCGAAGAGCTTCTCGCGAAGGCCGCCGATCGCCAGCACTTTGCCGCGAAGCGTAATCTCGCCGGTAACCGCCACATTCGGTGGAATAGGCTTCTCATGCAAAGCTGAATACAGAGCGAGCGCCATTGCAAGCCCCGCGCTCGGGCCATCCTTCGGAATGCCGCCTTCCGGCACGTGGAGATGAATATCTTTGAGGATCGCCGCGCCTTCTCGAAGCTCAACCGCGGTAAGGGCCGCTTCACCCGACTCGCGCATGACGTTGCCGAGATAGCCGGTAAGCCGCAAACGCCGTTCGGGGCCACTAGGCGGGAGCGTTCCCACCTCGATTTCGATCACATCGCCGCCCTGATCAGTAACGACCAGACCCTTGATGACGCCAACCTGTCCATCTTTCTTGATGACCGGATCGACAAAGACCGGAGGGCCAAGAAGCTCAACCACGTCGCTGGCAGAGACGGTTGCCGGCACCTTCTTCCCTTCTGCCTTGCTGCGGGCCAAGCGCCTGATAACCGCGTCAAGCTGACGCCGAAGCTGACGAACACCCGATTCCCGCGTGTACTGGGCAACCAACTGCTCCTCAGCATCGGGCTTAAATTTGATCTCGTCCGGCTTGAAGCCGTGGTCCTTCAGCGATGCTGGCAGCAGGAATCGCTCCAGAATCTGAATCCGGTCGTGCTGCGAGAAGCCGGGGAAATCGATTATCTCAAGGCGATCTCTGAGCGCAGGCGAAAGCGTGTAAAGGACATTTGCGGTCGCCACAAAGATCACCTGCGAAAGATCAACTGGAACGTCGAGGTAATGGTCAACGAAACCGTCGTTTTGCTCTGGATCAAGCGCCTCAAGCAGTGCGCTCATGGGGTCTCCGCGCAGGTCGTTGGAGAGCTTGTCGATTTCGTCCAGCAGGATGACAGGATTCATGGACTCGGCCTGAATCAGTGCGTTCACGATCCGGCCCGGCATCGCGCCAACATAGGTTCTTCGGTGGCCTCTTATCTCGGCTTCATCGCGCACTCCGCCAAGGGCAACACGGACAAAGGATCTTCCAAGCGATTCAGCCACGGAAATTGCAAAAGTCGTCTTGCCAACGCCCGGAGGACCCACAAGGCACAGCGCCGCGCCTTTTCGGTCGTCGCGCAGTTTCTGCACGGCAAGGAAGTCGAGGATTCGCTCCTTCACATCTTGAAGGCCGTAGTGGTTCGCCTCAAGAATCTTGGATGCCCCCGCCAAATCGAACTTGTCTTCGCTGAATTTGCCCCACGGCACCGCCAGCAGCGTCTCCAAATAGTTTCGATGAACGAGCGCTTCTGGCACCGCATTGGCACGCGCTAGCCGGTTCAGTTCGGATTTAGCGCGGTGCGCGGCCTCTTCGGGCATCGCGCTGCTCTCAACGGCGTTTTGCAGAGCGGTGTAATCGTCGTATGCGCCGCCCAGCTCGCCTTGGATCACCTTAAGCTGCTCTCGAAGGTAATACTCGCGCTGCGAGTTGCCCAGCGTTTGCTCAACCCGGTCCTTGATTCCCGCGCCGAGCAACAACACCTGCTCCTCTCGCTTCAGCAAGTCATAAGCCTTCTTCAGTCGCTCGAAAGGATCGACGGTCTGAAGCAACTCTTGCTTTGCGCTTGAGCGCACGGGAAGATGGTGGCCGACCGCGTCGGCAAGTCGGCCTCCGCCTGAAACCTGAAACACTGACGTAAGCGTCTCAGCGGGGATATTCGCGCCTAGCTCAACGAGAGACTGGAAAGATTGAGTGACGAGGCGCATCAGCGCCTCCTGCTCGGGCGAATCTTCGCCTAAGGGCTCTTCGAGGTCCGTGTAGTCTGCCCACAATAGACCCTGCTTCGACTCAACGGCGGCCGCCTTCGCCCGGTTTAAGCCACGCACGACAATGCGCAGTCCGCCATCCGGCATTGGTAAAGCCTGGAGCACTTCGCTGATGACCCCAAAGGCTTCTAAATCTTTTGGCTTGGGTTCCTCGCCGCCCGTCTCGCGTTGAAGCGTCACGAAAAGGAGTCGTTCTCCGCTCATCGCACGGCGCACCGCGCGCAGTGATGTCTCGCGCACGACGTGGACGGTGTTTACTTGCCCCGGAAAGTGGACGGCATCGCGAATTGCGAGCGCCGGCGCTCGGGATGAGACCTTGGATGTCGGGGAAATTGCCATCGATCAGTTCTTATTATCGGAGGACGGCCAAGTTATATAGGTTCGCTTTTCAGCAACTGCCTAAATTGGGTTAACGTCTCGTCGCTGCTGAACACCTGCTTGTAGGCGACGTCAATGAGATCGAAGATTTCCATGAGGGATTCCAAGCGTGTTCGCATGATCGCAACCTGCTCGGTCTTTTCATTGGGAAGCTTGGAAATGACTTCCTTTATCGCGTCCATAGTGGGATCAATTTCGCGGCGCTTGCGCTCTCGCACTACTCGGACGAACATTTGCCACGGGTCAGCTTCGCTGATGTAAAGGTCTTTGCGATCTCCCGGCCTGCGCCACCGGCGCACAATTCCCCAATCGAGCAGTTCTCGCAGGTTCATGCTGGCGTTGCCACGGCTGATACCCAACCGAAGGATGATGTCGTTCACATCCATCGGGCGCCCGGTTATGAATAGCAGTGCGTGTATCTGGGCCATCGTTCGGTTGATGCCCCAACTTGAACTCATCCGCTCCCATTCCAGGATGAATAAGTCCTCCGCCCGCTCCAGCGCGGCCACGTCCTGATGCGTCCGGTCCTTCACTCGACCTCCATGTTACGCCGAAATTTCCTCACTACTTTCATTTAGCGGGATAAAGAATTCCATGCTGTCAGCCATACAATTACAAAGGTATATCTTTAATGCAAGAGTATTGTCATGTCTTTTGCTAACTTTGTTCAGCGGCGAGCGCGGATTCAGCGCCAGCGAGATGCAAAAAACTTCTCGGGATGGATCCGCCGGATTACGAAGAACCAGATTGTTCTGGAATTCGTTGACCAGCCCCAACTAGCTCGATCCGACGTAGTTCTCGTTGAGGTACACGGCGACGACGGGTGCGCATCGTTCACCGCAATTATTCTTGAAACTAAGGGCAACTTCGTCATATTGTCGCTGCTGGACCGCTTCAAAGTGCTATCGCAAAGCGAAGCGCCGCGAATAAAGGTGGAGGGCGTCCTGGGAACGATCAGGTTCGCCGGGCAAGAACATCCAATTGCAGTTCGCGACGTTTCTGCAAAGGGAATAGGGATTACCACGCAGGTTGTGGTGCCCCACGGGTCCACGGTTGAACTCGAAATCAGCGCAAACAAGCTGCACTTGATGCTGCAAGGCACTATCAAATATTGCCGATCCCTCAAGGAAGGAGCCGGTTTCCGGTGCGGAATCATCGTCGACTCAAGCGGACGGATCGATAGCGCGCGGTGGGATTCCTTCCGAAAGTCGTTCACAAATGCTGCTTAAGCATAGTCAGGCTAAACGGCCATTAAGATACGGTTCCGTAAGCCCGACAATTCTTTTTGAACCTGTCAGGCGAACTCAGAATCTATGTCTTTTGCGAATTTTGTCCAGCGGCGCGCGCGCGTTCAACGCCATCGGGATGCGAAGAACTTTTCCGGCTGGATTCGTCAGATCACTCAAAACCAAGTAGTTCTTGAATTCACGCAGGTCCCCGAGCTTGCTCACGGCGAAACCGTTCTCGTCGAAATTCATGGCGATGACGGCTGCGCCTCCTTCAAGGCTAGCGTTGCAGAGACGAAGAGCAACTTCGCAGTTCTGCGCGTGATTGATCGCTTCAAAGTCTTTACTGCCAACGAGTCGCCGAGAATCAAGGTTGAAGGCATCCAAGGCAAGCTAACCATCGATGGACAAGAACATCCGATCACGGTGGGCGATGTTTCCGAAAAGGGGCTGGGCGTTATTGCGCCGGTTGCATTGACTCAGGGTTCAAAAGTTGAGCTTGAAATCAATACCGGCAAGCAAACGCTTAGCGTCACCGGCTCGGTGCGGTATTGCCGCCAGCTAAAGGACAGCGGCAACTATCGGTGCGGACTCATTGTGAGCTCAAGCGGGCGACTGGACAGCGCGCGCTGGGATACCTTCCGAAAATCGTTTAGTAACGCAGCCTAGCTTTACTTTTCGCTGGAAAGCTTGCGGCCAATCTCCGCATTCTTTTCAATAAAGCTCTTCCAGTTGGCCGGCACATCGGTGTCCACGAAAATCGCAGTTACCGGGCATTCCGGTTCGCACAGACCGCAGTCGATGCATTCGTCGGGGTTGATATAGACCATGTCTCCACCATCGTAAATGCACTCGACTGGGCATACCTGCATGCACGACTTATCTTTAACTCCAACACACGGCTCGGTGACAACGTAAGGCACTGTTCTTCGATCAACTCCTGAGGGCTGAGGGTACCTAAACGTGGGCGACTGCCGCGCGGACTGCTGCCTCGCGAACAAGCCACCAGGCGGCGGGGACCGGATATCCCTCGCGAACGAGATCCATCAGCACCGCCGCATAATTCTCGTTGCACGCGTTGATGGCTTGGGTTACTTCGATGACGAGCAAATCGAGAGCCACGCCGGTCGGCAACAGCGCTGCCGTATCGGCTGGAATCTTCACAAAAAAGCGGGGCTCCTCCCAATCCATTCAGCGTTAGTATAGCAAAGCTCGGCGCACACCCCAAGTCCAGGGCGTAGAATGGTTCGATATGGCTTTTGCATCAATTCCTGAGGCGCTCGCCGCGCTTCAGGCTGGCGAGATGATCGTCGTGGTCGACGATCCCGATCGAGAGAATGAGGGGGACCTCATCATGGCCGGCGAAAAGTGCACCGCCGAGGCTATGAACTTCATGATCGTCGAGGGGCGCGGCGTGCCTTTTATTCCGACGACCGCCGAGCGGCTACAGGAACTTGGCATTCCGATGATGACGAAGCAGAACACTGCTCGCCTTGGCACCGCCATGGCGGAGACGGTCGACGCCCTGCACGGGACGACAACTGGCGTGAGCGCCTTTGATCGTAATGCAACGGTGCACGTATTTGTCGATCCCAACGCAAAGCCCACCGACCTCGGCCGCCCCGGCCACGTAATCCCGCTTCGGGCGGAGAAGGGCGGGGTGCTGCGCCGAGCTGGCCACACAGAGGCAGCCGTTGACCTATGCCTTCTTTCAGGGTTGAAGCCTGTGGCCGTAGGATGCGAAATTTTGAACGCGGACGGCACGATGATGAGACTTGATGGCTTAACCGCTTACGCAGAAAAGCACAACCTCAAGCTCATCACCATTGCGGATCTGATTGCCTATCGGCGCAAAACTGAGAAGCTGATCACGCGCGTGGCAGGGCCTATCGACTTCCCCACCAAATTCGGTCACTTCCAGCTTTATGCCTACGAAACCAGCGTTGAGCCGCACCCGTACGTTGCCATCGTTAAAGGCGATGTGAACACCCCCAAGCCGGTCCTTGGCCGAATTCACTCAAGTTGCCTAACCGGCGATTTGCTGGGATCATTGCGCTGCGACTGCGGCGATCAGCTTGAGATGGCTCTCCAGATGATTGAAGAGGAGGGCTTGGGAGTTGTGCTCTACATTGCCCAAGAAGGGCGCGGAATCGGGCTTGTGAACAAGCTGAAGGCGTATGAGTTGCAAGACCAGGGACTCGATACCGTCGAGGCCAACCATGCTTTGGGCTTCAAGGCTGACCTTCGCGATTACGGCCTTGGCGCGCAGGTTCTCGCCGATCTGGGGGTTCGCAAGCTACGGCTCATGACTAACAACCCGAAGAAGATCGCGGGTCTTACCGGTCACGGGCTTGAGATCGTGGAGAACGTCCCGATCATCGCGCCGGCGAACGCAAAGCGTGAGCGCTACATGCAGACGAAGAAAGAGAAGATGGGCCACTTGATCAACTGATCTAGGCGCGCCTCAAATTCTTCAGGCTCTCTTTGAAGGGTGTGCTGTTTTGCTCGCTGACTCGTAGGACAAGAAAAATTGCGATTAGCCGAACAAGCAGCACAATGCCAAAGAGCACTTTGTAGGCGGTAACGGCGTCGACCATGCCCCGAAACGACTGAAGTAGGAACGCCCCGCCAAGAGGCGCAAGCCCCACCATCATCGATTGTAGAGTTTGGCTTGTTCCGAGGTAAGTCCTCACCCGATCCTTCGGAGCGATCGCTAGCACCAGGTTCATTTGGCAAAGATTCGCGCCACAGTAAGCGAACCCCGCAAACGTGTGAAAGATCGCGAGGATCAAGAAATTCCAACTGTCGCGGCCCGGGAAACAGAACAGCCAAGGTGATCCCGACGCGATCAATGAGCATCCCGCCAGCACCAAACCCGGGCGACTTCCAAAACGATCGTTAAACCTGCCCCAGAACGGCGTCGACAGCACCGTCGACGCCGAAATAATGAGCATGAAGATAGAGAGAGTCGACAACGATAAGTGCAGCGATTCCAGTGCAAAAGCGCCGTAAAACGGCGCCGCTAGGTTCTGCCCTATGAGCGTTATCGCGAGGAAAAGCAAGGTGCGCCGATAGTTCGGGTCGAGAAGCGGTTGCCTCATCTCGGAAAGCACCATGCGACCGGAAGTCGGCTTTGGCTCATGAGGCACGTCGCGCGTCAGCAGATAGAAAAGCTGGCTGATAAACGCGCAGATCACTCCGACCAGGAAGATCCATTGCAGCCCCACATTGGCCTGCCCCCGCCGCTGATAGTAATCGAAGGCAAAAGCAGCCAGCATCGCGATCGGAGCCGGGAAGGCAATGAGGATTGCGTTTCGGCGTGAGAAATAATAGCCGCGTGCGCTTGCGGGGACAAGGTCGGCGAGCCAGTTCGTGTAGGTTGCGTTGCCGATGTTGACGGCCGCCGTGCCTACCGTAAGGCAAGCCAGAGAAATCAGCAATCGATTCGGCGCGCTTGCCCAAACCACCGGCATGAAGATCAGGGGGATATAAAGCAGCCGCCAAAGGAGCGCGCCTGGCATCACGAAGAGCTTGGGGCTCCGAAACCGAAGGCTGATGACCGAGCCGGGAAACTGAAGAATTCCGGTGACGGTCGGAATCGCAACAAAGAGCCCGAGCCAAACATCGTTGCCACCTAGATTTTTAACAAACGAAATCAGAAAGGTGCCGGTGAACAAGGCAAGAAAGGTGGTTGCGAACATGCCGTCCAGGTTCGCCATGCGAAGCGCTTTTAGGCGTAGCGCCACCTCTTCTGGCGGAAGTTGCTCGCTCATGTGACGTGGGGGCGCGCACCCGCATAGTTTGCCGCCCGGCCATCCTTAACCACCGCCCGAATTCGCCTGGAAGCCTCGACCACATCCGCGAATGAGGTCGTAAGCGGCGAGATGCCAAGGCGCAGGTTGTCCGGCTCTCGAAAATCCGGAATCAGCTTGGCATCGTTGATGAGGGCGAGATCGATACTTAGCGCGTCGGGGTGGCCAAGCGAGACATGGCCGCCGCGATTCTCCGCCTCGCGTGGGCTGCGAAGGGCGAAGCCAATGTCTTTGAGCTCTGCTTCCCAAAGCTGGACCATCAGGTCGGTCAACCTCTTCGACTTGGCCCGAATCCGGTCAATTCCCGCGCGCTGGACCATCTCTACCCCAGGCTCAATCGCAGCTATCGAGAGAATCGATGGCGTTCCCACCATAAACCGCGAAATGTCCGGGTTGGGATCATATTTCAGCCCAAAGCGGAACGGATCGCGCTGTCCCATCCAGCCGTTGATGGGCGACTGACATTGGGTGATGAGGTCTTCACGCACATAAAGAAAAGCCGGAGCGCCCGGCCCGCCATTCAAATATTTGTAGGTGCAGCCAATCGCAAAGTCTGCATCGGCCTTGTTAAGCTCAACCGGCACCGCGCCTACCGCATGGCTAAGGTCCCAAAGCACGAGCGCGCCCGCCTCGTGCGTAGCCCTTGTCATCGCCTGCATTGGGTAAATCCATCCGCTTTTGAAGGTGACGTGGCTGAGAGTGAGCAGCGCAACATCGGGGCCAAGGCGGCAAAGCACAGCGGCGACCCGGTCGGCATCCGGCTCAATTTGCACGATTTCCAGCTGAACTCCCCTCGTTCGAGCGATGCCCTGAAGCACATAGAGATCAGATGGGAAATTCTCGTCGTCGGTCACGATTACGTTTCGATCTGGCCGAAGATCAAGCGCGGCGTTCACCAGCTTGTATAGGTTCACCGTTGTCGAATCGCTGATTACGACCTCGCCCGCCCGTGCTCCGATAAGGCTCGCTATCCGACCGCCAATTCGAGCGGGAATGTGCATCCACTCGGACCATCCACGAACTAGATGGTGCTGCCATTCGGCCGCCGCTTCCGCGGCGCGGACCAGTGAAGCCTTGGGCGGAATACCCAGGCTATTGCCATCCAAATAAAGAAGCCCCTCTTCGATGGGGGCAAACTCAGACCGAAAGCTGCGAAGCTCGTCGCTAGCATCCAACTCGGCGGCAAGAGCAACAAAGTCCATGAGGTGCATAGCGTATCCGTTTCATGGGTTCACTTGCCGCATCAAATACTGCTATCATCTGTCCTTGCGTGCTGCAATGTTTGTCGCATGCAAATGAATGCCTGACAGAGATAAGAAACTGACGCCTTTCGGCAGGATTCGCCGAGTCTTCTTTGGACGCCCGATTCCAACCGCGCTGGCACACCACGAACGGCTTGGCCCGATTCTCGGGCTACCTGTATTTTCATCGGACGCGCTCTCATCGGTCGCATACGCTACTGAGGCGATTTTGGGCGTCTTGGTGCTTTATTCCGTCGCATTCCTTCAGCATCAGCTCCTGATCTCCGCGATGATCGTGCTGCTGATCTGGATCGTTGCGCTTTCCTACAACCAGACCATTCATGCCTACCCTTCCGGAGGCGGCTCCTACATTGTCGCAACCGAGAACTTAGGCGAGACCCCTGGCCTACTTGCGGCCGCTTCACTGCTTATCGACTATGTGCTGACGGTTTCGGTATCCGTGGCGGCGGGTGTTGCGGCTATTGCCTCTGCTTTCCCCGAAAGCATCATCAAGAATCATATCGTCGCCCTTTCCATCGTGCTGGTGCTCCTGGTCATGTGGGCGAACCTGCGGGGTCTTAAAGAATCGGGAACCGTGTTTGCGGTGCCAACCTACGGCTTCATCGTTTCGATGGTGCTCCTCATCCTAGTTGGCGCGATCAAGGCAACCCATACCCCGGTGATCTTGAATCCAGTATTGACCGCCTTAGAAGACGGCAAGAATGTTATTGGCAAAGAGCTTAACTACGCCCAGCTCTTCATCATCTTGCGCGCCTTTGCCGCTGGCTGCACCGCGTTAACGGGTATCGAAGCAGTGAGTAACGGCGTCCAGGCATTTAAAGCGCCCGAGGCCGACAACGCAAGCAAGACGCTAAAATGGATGGCTGCCCTTCTGGCGCTGATGTTCCTCGGCACCGGCATCCTCGTCCGCCACCTGCCGGACATCACCCTCTACGATAGCGGCAAGACGCTTGTTTCTCAGCTCGCTGCCTGGACGTTCGGATACAAGACGCCGCTTTTCTACGTGGTCCAAGTCTTTACCGCCCTGATCTTGATCCTTGCCGCCAACACAAGTTTTGCCGACTTCCCTCGCCTCGCCAGCCTCATCGCACGCGATGGTTACCTGCCGCGCCCGCTTGCCCGCCAAGGTGACCGATTGGTGTTCCATAACGGCATCATCATCCTTTCAGCGTTTGCCTGCTCCCTCATCTGGTACTTCCAGGGTCAGCTGGATAACTTGTTGCCGCTGTATGCAGTGGGCGTATTCACCGCCTTCACGCTTTCGCAAACCGGCATGGTGGTGCACTGGTTCCGGCTGAAAGACCGGGGATGGCACACCCGAGCGGTGATTAACGGCGTTGGCGCGGTTGCCACGTTTGTCGTTACCATCATCATCCTCGTAACCAAGTTCGCGGAAGGCGCGTGGATTGTCGCTATTCTTGTGCCGTTCATGTACCTGGGCTTCCGGGCGATCAAGCGCCGCTACGACGAGATGTCACGCCAGCTTTCGCTGGATCTTGGCGCGCCAACCACCCCGACTAACCACACTTCGCTGATCCTGGTGCCACGAGTCCACCGAGGAATTCTCAGCGCGCTCGATTACGCGCTTCTCATGGGACTCGACTGCAAGGCCGTTCACGTCGCAATCGACAAGAAGGCGTTGCCGAATATCACCCACGACTGGGAGACCTACGGCAAGGGCGTGCCAATGGTCGTCCTGAAATCTCCCTATCGCTCGCTGATGCAGCCTGTCCTGGATTACATTGACAAGCTTCAGCGAGAAAACCCGGACCAAGTCATTACCGTTATCGTTCCCGAAGCGGTTTCGCAGCGCACCATCCATCGTCTGCTGCAGGAAAATGTGGCGACGCAGCTGAAGAAAGCGCTCGGAGAACGCGATCACGTTGTCGTAACGAACGTGCGCTACTTCCTTGAATAGGGGAAAATAGAACCATGAGCGAACTTGTCGATAGCCTTAAGAAAACCTACCTTTGCGCGGGCCTAACCGATGAAGAGGTCCAGCAGATCGCCGAGCTCGCCCAGGTGAACACCCATCTTGCCGGCGAGATGATCATCCGCCAGGGTGAGAAGAGCGGCGACCTGGTTCTGATTCTGGATGGCAAAGCCAACGTCATCACCCAAGGCGGCGAAAAGATCGCGGAAGCCGGTCCTGGCAACATGCTGGGCGAAGTCGCGTTGATTGACGATATGCCCCGCTCGGCCGACGTTGTGTGCATCGGCCAAACGAAGATTGCTCGCTTCCCCGCCCTCGCGTTCCGCTCGCTGCTGAATTCGAACCGCTCGATGGGGTTTGTTGTTCTCGCGAATATCGGACGAGTGCTTACAACCCGTCTTCGCGTCGCGACCGACCGCATCGATCACCTAATGGGTCAAGACGTCTGGAAAGGCGCGCTTTAGTACGCCTTCGCGAAAACTACCCGTTGCTGACTCGGCTTGCCAGTTAGGATGCATGCCCCTGGCTCCGCGTCGCTGGGTTGCAGAGGCTTCAGCGGAATGCACCGGATGGTGGCCTTCGTAAGCTCCGTAATCTTCTCTTCCGTCTCTTCGGTGCCGTCCCAGTGAGCGACCACAAAGCCCGGGGCTTCGTCGGCCTTGAACAGGGCCTCAAACTCTGCCCAGGTGTCCACGCGCTGGGTGGATGCCTCGCGAAACTCAAGCGCCTTCTGATACAGGCGATCCTGCAGAGCCGGGAGGGCAGCCGTGATATGGCTGACTAGCTCTCCAAGCGGCACAAATGCCTTCTCTCCGCCATCGCGCATGGCGACAACCGCAGTGCCAGCGTCGAGATCGCGCGGGCCTAGCTCAATTCGCAAGCATGCGCCGTGAAGCTCCCAATCGTTGTATTTGAAGCCAGGACTCTCCTTCTCGCGCTTATCGACCTTCACCCGAATTGGGGTGTCGTAGACGCGGGCGGCGCGAAGCTCAGCGGCAATCTTATCGGCAGCCTCATAAGTGCGTGCCCGCACTTCCGGATCCTTGCCCATCGGCACAATCGCAACCTGAACTGGCGCGAGCCGTGGTGGCGCAACCAGACCCTTGTCGTCCGAGTGGGCCATGATCATCGTTCCCACCAAGCGAGTCGAAACACCCCAACTGGTCGCGTAAACGTATTCCAGCTTGCCCTCAGCGCTCGTAAACTGGGTTCCAAAAGCTTTTGCGAAGTTCTGCCCAAGATGGTGAGACGTGCCCGCCTGAATCGCGCGCTTATCCTGCACCAGCGCCTCAATGCAATAGGTGTGGTCCGCGCCGGCAAACTTCTCGCCTTCTGACTTCAAACCGGTTAGCACCGGCACTGCCATGAAGTCCTCTGCAAACGTGCGGTAAACCTCAAGCATCTGCATCGCCTCGGCTTCCGCCTCGTCGTAAGTAGCGTGGGCGGTGTGGCCCTCCTGCCAGAGGAACTCAGCGGTGCGCAAGAACAAACGAGTTCGCATTTCCCAGCGCACAACGTTTGCCCACTGGTTTATCAAAATGGGCAAGTCGCGATAGGATTGGATCCACTTGGTGTAGGTGTTCCAGATGACCGTCTCGCTGGTTGGGCGGATGATCAGTTCTTCTTCCAGTTTCGCCTCCGGATCGGGAATCAGGCCGCTTCCATCGGGGTTCGCCTTAAGGCGATGGTGAGTAACCACCGCGCACTCTTTGGCAAAGCCTTCCACATGCTCAGCCTCTCGCTCCAAGAAGGACTTCGGAACGAACAGCGGGAAGTAGGCATTCACATGGCCGGTGGCCTTGAACATGTCGTCCAGGCCGCGCTGCATCAGCTCCCAGATGGCGTAGCCATGCGGCTTGATGACCATGCATCCGCGTACCGCGGAGTGGTCGGCAAGGTCGGCCTTGACGACTAGCTCGTTGTACCAGTCGCTGTAATTCTTACTTCGGGGGGTTACTCCCAGTTCGCTCATGGGCGTTCATTGTGACATATCCAGGTTGATTCGAACCTTGTCAAAATGCGCGTTACAGGGCCCATCGTGACTAGGGAACTTGATTGAATCTGCCGAGAATTCTCGTGGGATTTTCCGTGTCGCTGAATTCTAATAAGCCTCAGAAAGAGTGGATATTGATGTTCATTGCTGCGCTGGCCTTCGAGGTCGGCGTCGCAATGCCGTGGCTGCTTGCAAACCAGATCCCTCTCCTCAAGTGCATCGTCGGGCTCGTTGGCTTCTCCGCTTCCGCCACGTTCATCCTCACCATGGTTGGGGGTGTCCAACCTTCCAAGTGGATGCGAAAGCGCGCTCATTCCCAACGCGATGAATTCTTCGATTTGACCGCCGACTACGGGTGTGAAGTGAGCCCGGATGGCAGAATTTTGCGGGTGAATGCCGCCCTTGCAGGCGTGCTGAGGCAGACGGCAACCGCGATGTCCACCAGCGACTTCATCTTTTGGATTCACCCCGATGATCGCGTGAGCGTAAAGCGAACCATCGCCGAGGCGAGCCGAAGCCGCAGCGCCGTCGAGTTCGATGCGAGACTGAACGTTGACGACGAGCTAAGATGGGCTTCTTGGATCGCGCGATACGCTGAAACAAAGGGATGCCTGGTGGTTTCCGGCCGCGATACAACCTATCGCAAAGTCTCTGCCGATGAGCTGTTTGAGAGCGAGAACCAGTATCGACAGATCGTGCAGCAGGCGCATGAGGTGCTGTTCCGCCGCGACCAAAACGGCAAATGGCTTTTCCTAAATCCAGCTTGGACCGAGTTAACCGGTTACACCATCAAGGAAACTCTTGGCGACTCCTACCTTGACTACATTTGGCACGAAGACGTCGAGTTCGCGCGCACCCAATTTGAGAGCCTGGAGAAGTTTGGCAAAACCCATGGCCGCCACGAAATTCGCTATCGGCACAAGGACGGTCACCCGGTTTGGGTCGAGAGCTCAATTCGGATTACCTACGACGAATTGGGGCAAGTAAAGAGCATCGAAGGCGCCCTGATCGACCTGCTTGAGCGGAAGCTTGCAGAAGACGAGGTCAAGCACGAGCGCGACCTAACTTCCGCTATTGTCGACAACGCTGGCAGCCTGATCATGGTTACGGAAAGCAGCGGCAAGATCGTGCGCTTCAACTCCGCCTGCGAAGAAGCCACCGGTTTTCGCTATGAAGAGGTCAAGAACTGCGAATTTTGGGACCTGTTTCTTGAAGAAGATGAGATTCCACGCCAGAAGTGGCTGTTCAGCCGCTTGACGGCAGGCATGTTCCCCAGCTTCTACGAAACCAACTGGCGAACCCGCAATGGTGATTTGAGGCTCATCGCTTGGTCGAACACCGCCCTCGTCCGGCCGGACGGAACCATTCAGTACGTGATCTCGATGGGCATCGACGTCACGGAGAAGCGACGAGCGGAAATCGAGCTGCGCCAAGCGAAAGAGCAGTTTGAGCTTGCGGTCGCCGGCTCAAGCGATGCAATCTGGGACCTTGACCTGACGACTGACTGCCTGTACCTTTCCGAACGGGTGATGGATTTCCTTGGGTACGGCGCCGATGAACTTCCCGCAACCTCCGCGGATTACCGGGCCCTTATTCACCCGGAGGACTTTGCCCGCGCCACCGAAGCCTTTCAGAATTACCTCTCAGGAAAGGCGCCGAACTACCAAGGCGAGTACCGTATTAAACACAAAGACGGAGGCTATCGCTGGATTCTCGCCCGTGGCGCGGCATCTCGCGATGCAAATGGTGTCCCATACCGAATGGCAGGCTCCCTCAGCGATATCACCGACCGCAAAGTGGCGGAAGACGAGTTGGTCAAGGCGCGCGAAATGGCGGAAGAAAGCGCTCGCCTGAAGTCGGAATTCCTTGCCAATATGTCTCATGAAATCCGCACGCCGATGAACGGCGTGATCGGCATGACCGATTTGCTGATTGGCACCGAGCTTGATAACGAGCAGCGCGAATTTGCATTCACAATCCGAAAGAGCGCAGAAGGGCTGCTCGGCATCATAAACGACATCCTCGACTTCTCGAAGATCGAGGCGGGGAAGATGACGCTGGAAAGCCAGCCTTTCGAACTTCAATCCGCACTTGAAGACGTGGCGGCTATTCTGCGCCACGAAGCACTGCGCAAAGGGCTCGATCTGCGAGTTGCGATCTCGCAGGAAGCAAACCAGACTTTCCTCGGCGACTCGCTACGTTTACGGCAAGTTATTTTGAACCTGGCAGCAAACGGCGTTAAGTTTACGAATTCCGGCTGCGTGGAGATTCAGGCGTCAATCGCCAAGCCTTCCGAAAAGCTGCGAATTACTGTCCGAGACACTGGAATCGGAATCCCGCCAAACCGACTCGACACCATCTTCGAGAGCTTCGCGCAAGCAGATGGCTCTCACTCAAGACGTTATGGCGGCGCGGGCCTTGGTCTTACCATCGTGAGCCAGCTTGTCAACCTGATGGGCGGTGAAGTGGGCGTGCTAAGCGCCGAGGGTCAGGGCAGCGAATTCTGGGTAGAAATCCCGCTCCCGTTTGCAAGTCGATCTTCGGACGACGAATCCGGACAAGCCGGTGAAACGCGAAAGCTGAAGGGTCTGCGCGTCTTGCTTGCGGAAGATAACGAAGTTAATCGGAAAGTGGCCATGCGCCACCTCAACAACCTGGGTATCGAAGCCGATGTTGCGGCAGATGGCGTGCAAACGTTAGCGAAAGCAACAGGCGAGAACCCTTACGACGTGATCCTTATGGATGTGCAAATGCCGGAAATGGATGGCCTTCAGGCCACCCGCGGCATTCGTGCGACCGAGCGCAAGCTGGGCCGCCGCACAAGAATCATCGCGCTAACTGCCAATGCAATGGGTGGGGATCGCGAAAAATGCATCGAGGCAGGAATGGACGATTACATCACAAAACCAATCAAGGCCGATTCGTTGGCCAATGCGCTGGCGGGTCAAACCGTATCAGCGGCGAATCTGACGGGCGAGGTCCTAGACTTTGCTCACCTTGCGGACATCTCGGGCGGAGATAGCGAATTTGAGGGTGAAATCCTTCAGATTTTCTTGGATACTGCGCCCGACTTAATCACTCAGCTAAGAGACGGACTGGAGAAGGGCGACTTTTCCGCCGCACAGGTTGCCGCGCATACCCTCAAGGGCAGCGCGCGATCCGTAGGCGCAAACCGCCTTGGCGAGTATTGTCAGCAGATCGAAGTTGCGCTTCGCACTGAAAATCCGTGCGAATGGAGTCAGTTGGACCCGCTGTTCAACGAGCTCAAATCGGCGATTTTCGCTTCGTATTCTGATTTGGCAGCTTAAAGCCGCAAGCCGGAGCGTCCTAATCATCACCGATGGTGATTTTGGGCGTCGATCCTGGGCTTGAGCGGATAGGCTACGGCCTTGTCCGGACGGAGGGTTCGCGCCTCGAAGTCCTCCGTCACGGACTCATTCTGTCTCCTCGAATCAACCTGCCCGATCGCCTGGCGTTCATCCATCGCGAGTTCCGGACGCTTCTTTCGGAAACTAACCCCGACTCCCTTGCCACCGAGCGACTACTGTTCGCCGCCAACAAGACCACCGCCTTTCAGGTCGCCAAGGCGCTGGGTGTAATCCTCATGGTCGCCGGAGAGCAGGGTCTTCCGTGGGCAGAGTACAGCCCGCCCGAAGTGAAGCAGGCAGTTGTAGGAAACGGCAGCGCCGATAAGAAGCAGGTTCAGTTCATGGTTCGCAAGCTGCTATCGCTGCAGGAAGACCCGAAGCCAGACGACGTGGCAGACGCGCTCGCAATTGCGATCACTCACGCCCTTCGGAGCCGAATAACTAGTCTCGGGACCAAGCGTTAACCAGGTTCCATGCGCCCTGGTCATGCGGCACGAAGTGCAGCGAGACAAGGTGCTCGAAGGCAGGCAGATAGCCCAGCGCGCCATCGCCAAAGTCTCTAATTCGGCGCACAACCCGCTCCACGTGCTCCTTCGCGAAGTGGCAGCGCTCAACATCGGCGAGCGAGCCGCCGCAGTTAAGATGAGTTGCCTGCGCGATCTTCGCAAGCTCTTCGAATATCTGCCGAGCGGGCGCTAGGCACGAGACTGCCACCCCCGGCAAGCTCTGAGCATACGCCTGATGGGCTTGCTCGGCAAGCACCACAAACTCGATGGAATACTTCAAGAACTGGCTGACCCCGCGCGCTGACGGGTTCGGAGCCATCTCAGTCGCACGCTCGGCAAGCGCAATCGCCCGCTCTCCCATTTCTCCGCCCAGCTCGCTAGCGTGATGCTTCCACGCCAGGAACGGGTTGCCTTGCAGCAGGAGGCGGCACTTAAGCGAACTTCGGTGAGAGGAAAAGGAAAAGGGGCCGCCGAGCGTTTGAAGCTCGATGCCCATGATGCGCGCCCACTCGCCGTAGCCTTCGGCTTCATCCTCGTAGGCGCCAAGCGAATCGACCGCCTGGCTGCTGAGATACTGCAGCATCGGCACCTTGTCCACCAACTCACCTTCAAAAGCCATGCCGCTATCGGTGTGATAAGTTCTCGTACGGTAAGAAAACTTATGGCTGCCGAGGGTGCCCTCGATCTGGCCAAATTGCTCGAGGTTCCGGCCCATCATGCTCATGCCGCTAATCGCCATCAAGCGACCGAGAAGCGGCGAGTAAAGGTTCGCGGGCATCGTAATGGCAAGCTCGGAGGCGCCGTTCTCCCATTCGTAAACCAGTTCCAGCAGCTTTCCAGCCTGCCGGAGCGTGAAGCGGCGAACGGAATCCTGCACCGCTTCCGCGACGAGCGCATTCGCCAGCTTGACCACCGGAGGGGCGTGCTCGGTATCGGAGCTTTCATCATCTGGCGCTTTGATTTGCGCCTTGATGTGCGCAGTAGGATGAACGGGCGTTTCTTCGTTGATGAGCTTGCCGGCCATCTTCACCATGGGGAAAATGGTCTCGTAGTTGCCGAAGAGCGCGCATTCCCAAGTGGTTACGCAAACGCCAATGACCAGCGGCCGGGCATAGGCATCTTGCTCGTTCGAGCGCGCCACCGCCATATGAGCCCGGATGTTGCGCTCCGACTGCGGCACGTTGGCCCACATCGCGTTGTAGGTTTGAATCGATGGACAAAGCACCATCTGATGCTTGTTCGTTCCGCCCAAATTCGTTTGGGGAACGCCGAAGTAATCCCAGTGGAACAGAATCGTGTCGTTGGGGATGTAATCCAGCGCCTGCGGGTGCTTCGCTGCCATATCCGCCCAAATTGCGGGCCGCCTTCCCGACTCCAGCGCTTTGCGGGCTAGCTCGCCGAAGTGAAGACCGTAAAGGCGCGCCTTGCCGTCGATATTTTCACCCTGCTCGAACTCGGCGATTCGCGCCGCGCATTGCGGACATGCGCCAAGCTGATCAGTTTCATCTCCGCCAAGATGTATGAGCGGGCTCTTGAAGATGAGCATGATGTCCCGCAAAATCTTGTCGGCGAACTCAAGGAAATCCGGATTGCTTGGGCAGGCTTGCAGCCCCTTCAGCCGCTCCTCGGCAAACTTGCGGCCCTGCTCGGTTCTAAGGAAACCTTCCTGATGCCCAAGAAGGTTGATCATCGGGACAAGAGTCAATTCCGGGAATTCGTCTTGCAGCTTGTCGACCATTTCTGGGGTCAGCGCCCCGTTTCCCGCCGCCCAAGGCGCGCTTGGATAAGCGAAACGATGCTCCAGATAGAGGCCTAGAGCGTTGTAGCCCGAGGAAAGCGAAAGTTCGCAGATTCGACGAAGGTGGTCGTGGGTGGGCGCTTGCTCCCTTGCCAAGTCGTAAGACCACATTCGGAATTCCATGGGTCGGTAAGTTTACTGGGTTTACCGCTGGAAACTGTCAGTACCTTGGGTGTTTGTTAAGGCTTGACGGCGCTTAAAGCGCCGTCAAGCAACAGCGTTTACCGCTTTAGGAACGCCATGCCCGTCATACCATAGCGGTCGCCGGTTCCTTCCAGAGACTTGAGCTCATCCAAGTCCTCACTGGTTAGCTGGACCCCGGCGGATAGCGCATTCTGCTCCAGCCACTTCACGCGCTTCGTGCCAGGAATTGGGATAACGTGCTCACCTTGAGCAAGCACCCATGCAAGCGCAATCTGCGCCGGGGCTACGCATTTCCGAGCCGCGATCTCTTCCACCACCGATACGAGCTTCAGGTTAGTCTCGAAGTTATCGCCTTGGAAGCGAGGCATGTTGCGGCGACCGTCGGTTTCGGCCAGGTCCTCAAACTTCTTGATCTCGCCAGTTAGGAAGCCTCGCCCAAGCGGGCTATAGGCCACAAACGTGATGCCGTTCTGTTCCGTGTACGGAAGCACATCGTCCTCGAAGTCGCGGGTCCAAAGCGAGAGCTCGTTCTGAACGGCGGTAATCGGCGCAACCTTGCGCGCTCGCTCGATGGTCTCAACCCCTACTTCCGAAAGCCCGATGTAGCGGACCTTGCCTTGATCCACAAGCTCTTTCATCGCGCCGACGGTCTCTTCGATCGGCACACGATCGTCCACGCGATGCTGGTAGTACAAGTCGATGTGGTCCACTCCAAGCCGCTTGATGCTTTGATCAAACGCCTTTTTGATGTACTCGGGAGTGCCATCCACAATCCACGGGGCGTTTGCGGCAACCAAATCTTGGTGAGAAGTCATCGCGCGGTCGAAGACATTGCCAAACTTCGTGGCAAGGAACACGTCATCTCGGCGGTCCTTCAAGACCTTGCTAAGAAGCTCCTCATTCTTGCCTGAACCGTAAACGTCGGCGGTGTCCCAAAAGTTGATGCCAAGCTCGAGAGCGCGGTTGAGAGTGCGGATCGACTCCGCATCGTCCGGCGAGCCGTACGCCCACGACATCCCCATGCAGCCTAAGCCAATCTCTCCAACAGAATCCAAACCAATTGTTCGATGCTTCATACGCTTTCCGTTACGAATCCTAGCCCTGCTATGTTCCCCTGGTATTTCCAAACAAATCGATGTGCAACCGGGGCGACAACCTAAACCCGTGTTCGATGCAAATTGGCGTGAGTTTCTTCGCAGTGTCCGCAAGCTTTTCCGATTCCGTGCCCTCCGGCATCAGGAGAATTCGCTCCGAAGGCGCCTTCAACGCTCGCTGCAACTCAAGGATTTCTGGAAGGTCACCTGCTTCGGCGACCACGAACTTAAGCTGGTAATCGTAAGCGCCGATTAGCCTTCGCAAGGGCTCTACATTCTTCCTTGTTTCGCGATGCTTGGCAGTCAGGGCATCTTCGCTTAGTTCGGGATCAGAATTGCTGAGCTTTGGACTGATCGACATCAAATCGCACTCCACCTGCCGGAAGACCGTGCCGGCGGTTTCAATCGTAATCACTTTTCCAGCGGCGCGTAACGATGTGGCCAGCGGTTCAATAGCATCGAACAGCATGGGCTCGCCGCCGGTGATTACAATATGCTTGGAACCCGCTTTGATGGCTTCTGCCGCCACTTCTTCAATCTCCCGAATTGGGCCTTCGGGCTTCCAGCTCGCGTAAGGCGTATCGCACCAGCGGCAGCGCAAATTGCATCCACTGAAGCGGATGAAGAAGGAAGGCGTTCCTGCCCAGATGCCCTCGCCCTGCAGGCTCAGGAAGGTTTCCGCAATGCGCCCTTTCATCGCTTCATCAGATGAGCCAACGCGGGGTCATGCAGGCCCAGCGCCTCGAAGCCCTCGCGACGAAGGGAGCAGGAGTCGCAGTGGCCACATGCCCGCCCATCTCGGTCGGGGTCGTAGCAAGAATGAGTCAACGAGTAATCCACGCCAAGCTCAAGCCCCATCGCGATAATTTCCGACTTCGTGAGAGCGATGAGCGGCGTGTGAATGTGGAATCGGTGCCCCTCCACTCCTGCCTTGGTGGCGAACTGGGCAAGCGTCTCGAAGGCGGCGATGAACTCCGGGCGGCAGTCGGGATAGCCGCTGTAATCCACCGAGTTCACCCCGATGAATAGGTCGTGAATGCCTTCGGCTTCGGCAAGGCCAAGCGCCAGCGAAAGGAAAAGCGTGTTGCGAGCGGGCACGTAGGTGACCGGGATGCCCGCTCGATGCGATGGCTCATCCTTGGGAACGCTTATCGAAGCATCGGTGAGCGCGGAGCCACCAATCTCGTTCAGGTTAACGGAAAGAAATACGTGCCGATGCGCACCAATTGAGGCCGAAACTGCTTTGGCGGCGTCCAACTCCGCGCGATGGCGTTGTCCATAAGAAACGGTAAGGCAGGTCGCCTCGTACCCCTCCGCCTTCGCCACCGCAAGACAAGTCGCAGAATCCAACCCCCCGCTAAGCAAAACAACGCATCGTTTCACACCCTAGAGTCTACTTAAGAGCCAGGGAAAAGCTGTCGTATCGTCGCGACCGTCAAGTAAAGATGATTGGGATCATCCAGCAGCGCCATGAACCCGAAATCAAGGCCGAGATACCAATCCCGAGCCCGCTCATCCTTCGCGTGCAAAACCAGGGCATGAATGCCTATTTCGCGCGCAGCGCGCTCTACTTGCAGAATCGCTCTTGTGAGGCATAACCGTCCCAGACCCTTGCCCTGCATCGACTGATCCACTGCAAGCCTGCCTAGCAAAACGACTCCAATGTCGCCTTTCGGCAAGTTTTTCTTGGGAACATCCGCGGCTTCCACGGTCCGCGTAACGAGCGTGTAGTAGGCCAGAATTCGTTCATGGCCCGGCTCGCTTACCGCCACATGCGTGACGCCAACATTGCGGTCGGCGTTTTGCCGTGCTTGGCGAAGTAGGAATTCGTTGAGAGCGGGAGTCCCGCAATCGAACGACTCGCGGTCATGATGTGCCGCGAGGGGTTCAAAAGCGAAGGTCAACGCTCGCCCGTCGCCTTTCGCAACTCTTCGACCGACTTCTTCAGCGCGGCGGTCGGCGGGGCGGGCGCGGCGAGCGAATCGACGAATAGCTTGAAGTCGCGCTCTGTCAGAACGATTCGCGCATGTTCGGCAAGCACCGCTTGCGCTTTGTCGGCAAGGGCTGACTCAGTGAAGTCGGTTATGGATTGACCCAAGAGCGCGGCTGCTTCTTCAGCCCTCTTCTTGATCTGAGTGCTGACCCGGCAGCTTAGGCGCGAATAGGCTCCGCCAGAATCGTGAGGTATCGCCATCTATGTGTCATTATGCCACACAAACAGGCTATTACGAGAAGCGTTCGATGCGATCAATCCGCACGACGATAACGGTTGTGTTATCCGAACCGCCTCCCTGCAATGCCGCGCCGACCAGCCGCCAGGCCGCCTCGGCGGGATGAAACTCGGCAAGCAACTGATGGATCGCGACGTCCTCCACATGGTTGATCAACCCATCCGAGCAAAGAAGATAGACATCGCCTTCCTGAAGATCGTGCACCTCGACATCGGCTTCCACCGTGCCCTCGGTTCCAACTGCGCGGGTTAGCACATGCTTATAAGGGTGGTTTTCTGCTTCCTGCTCGCTTAGCATGCCTTGGCGAATCGCTTCGTCCACCCACGTATGATCGTGAGTTAGCTGGTTCATCTCCGCGCCTCGCAGGCGATAAATGCGGCTATCGCCAACCTGCACGGTGTAAGCGCGGTCATTCAGCAGCACCAAAGCGCTTAAAGTCGTCCCCATGCCGCGACGCGCGGGAATCGCCTGACCGACATCGAACACGTACCGATTCGCAGCGGCAACCGCCGCGTGCATGGCGGCTTCGGGCTCAGCTGCCGGATGGTGAAGGTAAACGTCGATGAACGTCTTGGCGGTCAACTCGCTGGCGATTTGTCCAGCCGCATGCCCACCCATTCCATCACAAACCACGAAGACTTTGCCCCGAGAGGCAAGGATCGCGTTATCTTCGCTCTGGAAATACTCGAACTTGTCCTCGTTGTTCTCGCGAACCCGGCCAAGGTCGGTCTTGCAGGCGACCGTTACATGGGCAAGAGCGGTAAGGTCCTGGGCGGGAACGAGCTGTTCGACCGCGTAATCGGCAGTGATTTCTTCAGACATCTCTTATTTTCCTGGGGCGCTGACCACGACGCGAAATTCCATGCTGCCAAGCCGGATAACGTCCTCTGGCGTGAAGCGCGTTCGCATGTTCGGCACAAGCTTGGCATCGTTCAGCATCGTGCCGTTGGTGCTTCCGATATCGGTGATGAAAAGGCCGTCGTCGGCAATCTCAATGATGCCGTGCTTGCCGCTGACATAGGGATCGGCGATCACGATGTCATTGCCGTCCTTGCGGCCAAACGAGTTCATTCCCGCCTTCATCGCAAACTCCTTCCCTTCGCCGACCAGCTTTGCGGGGGCCGCCTCGACCTGGGGCGCGGCGGCCATCGCCGCCGTCTTGTTGCCGCCGAATGCCTGGGTCTGCTTGCCGGTTCCCTCGCCCGGCAGCGAAAGCTTCATTTCAAGCCCGCCAAAACTCAGCGTGTCTCCGCCGCTCAGTGTCTTTCGCTCGCCCTGCTGAATTCGATTGCCATTCAGTTTGGTGCCGTTCGTGCTGCCTAGATCTTCGAGAAGCAGCGAACCGTTCTCGTTCAAGATTTGGGCGTGGCGACGGCTTACTCGGCTGTCCGCCAGCAAGATATCCCCTTCGCGGCCAATCGAAGTCGAGCCAGGCCGGAGATGATACTCCTTACCATTCGAATCCACCAGCACCGGAAGCTGAATCGCAGGAGCGCCGAAGGCGTCATCCGGAAGCGCGCGGTCAAAGATGAGCCCGCAATCAACACAGAACATCACGCCCGCCGGATTGAAGGTCTTGCAAACGGGGCACTGAGTCGGCTTGATGGTGACGGTTGCGTTCAGGGTCGGCGCGGCGCCGAGCATAGTCTTATTGGGGTCAAACGAGCCCGGAGGTCCGCCCAGTTGGGTGCGGTTCGGATCGGATGACAGCATTTGGGTTCGGTTAGCGTCGCTCAATTCTTCTCTCGCCGGGCTCGCGGCAATGTTGCGCCGCTGGGTTCATCATACTACGACGTACTATCCTAGCGGAATCTCCCACTGATTCGCACTTTTGGTAGGATGGGCAAATGCAAAGCGCGGGATACTCGGGCACGCCGCTGGTGCAGAAACTCGGGATCAAGCCCGGGGTCGCCGTCCACGCGCTTGACGCGCCTCCCCATTACGAAGAGCTTCTCGACCCACTGCCGGATGGCGCTCACATATTGCGCGACCACCTGTCCGGCCCCTCGACTTTCATCCACCTGTTCGCCAGTGAGCGAGCAAAGTTAGAACAACATCTTGAAGGCGTTATCAAGAACCTGGAGCCGACCGGGATTCTGTGGATTTCTTGGCCGAAGAAGGCGAGCGGCGTTCCCACAGACATCACGGAAGATGTGCTTCGCACAGTTTGCCTTCCAACCGGCTTGGTCGACGTTAAGGTCTGCGCGGTCGACGCCACTTGGTCCGGCCTCAAGTTTTATTGGCGGAATGAACTGCGATAGCCGTCAAGATTCAATCAGCGCGGTCTTGAGCCTGCATCAAGAAAGCGTCAAACACCTATTAATGGCTCGGACCGGACCGTAATCTCTCCCTGTGAGGTACTTCCGACCGCATCTCGCCACCGCAGCAATTGCACTATGCCTAACGCCGACGATCGGCCTTAGCGCTCGCCTTGATTTCGCGAAAGAAAGCCCCCTGCTGAAGGCGCCGCAAGCTCCCCCCGCCGCCGCGCCAAGCAACGGCCGCGCGCTGCCCTCCCCGTTGCCATCGCCTCCCTTCCCCGGCTCGGATTGGCTCGGGTTCCCGCTGATTGGCGCTCCGTACAGCGCATCGCCCAGCTATCCGCTTTCCAATGCGCAGTTAAGGACAAGCTAGGCAAGCAGAACATCCTGCTTTATGGCTGGATCAACCCATCCATCAACAAGAGCAGCTCCAGCTACTCGAACGTTCCGCTTTCTTACGATCTTGCTGCCAACAAGGTGGAACTTGATCAAGCAGTTCTCGTGTTTGAAAAGCAGCCAGACACTACGCAAACGGACCATGTCGACTACGGCTTTCGGCTCCTTCAGCTTTACGGAACGAACTACCGCTACACGATCATGAAGGGCATATTAAGCGACCAGCTCTTGAAGCACAACCACCTGTACGGCTACGACCCGGTTGAGATGTACGGCACGGTGTACTACCCGCACGTTGCGCAAGGCATGGTCGTTCGGTTTGGACGCTACATTTCCCCGCCCGATATCGAAGCGCAGCTAACGCCGCAGAACTACATGTACAGCCACTCGCTGATGTTCTCGGTCGACCCGTACACGTTCATGGGCGTAAACGCGATGATCCGCGTGAGCAAGCAGTGGGAAATCATGGCGCAAATTCACGGCGGCAATGATATGGCCATTTGGTCAGATTCGGCTTCGCCTAATGTTGGATTGATGGCGCGCTGGGCTTCGCTAGATGGCAGGGACGGAATTTGGGCGGGCGTCAATTCCATTGGCGTGGGCAAAGCCCGGCACGAGCACGACAACCTTCAGCAGATCGTTGGCACCTGGGGCCACAAGTTCAACGAGAAGCTGCACATGATGACGGAGGCGTACTACATGTGGGAGTACGATGCGCCCCTCGGGGGAACCGGAATTGATGGTCCACCCTTGCTTGGAACAGGCGGCGGAACCGGGCCGATCATGCCCGGAAAGTCCGACGCTACCGGCGTAGTGAACTACTTCCAGATACTGACTTCGGATAAGGATTACGTGTCGATTAGGAACGACTACCTAAACGATCCTCGCGGCTATCGCACCGGCTACAAGACTGCCTACAGCAGCCACACGCTTGGCTACGTGCGCTTTTTATCTCCGATGATCACAGTCCGACCCGAGCTTCGGTATGAGCACGCTTATGGCGCAACTCCGTACGACGTGGGAGCGCGGCGCGATCAGTGGACGCTGGCGGCGGACATAATCATCCGCTTCTAGTTTTGACCCTCGGGCGGCCCCCAAGCTGTCGGCCAGCGTTCAAAAGGATGTTGGGTGAAACTTAGGAAACAAACCACTAGGGTCACCTTGTGCCAATTCCGCAGTTTTAGCTAGCAAGCGCTGCCGCCACTGCAATTGTGCATTCGATAGTCGCCCGAGCCATGGTCCCATATGGAACTCGTCGGTGGCACCGTCTATTTGCCGAAAAAGTATGTCGTCCTGATTTCTGACTTCAATGAGCTCCCTGCTATCTGACTTCCTAAAGAAGATCGTGAAATCTAACATGTGGTCATCCAGCCCCTGATTCTTAAGGAAGTCCAAAGCCTTTACGCCTTCAAGCACGGCATTGGCCACGTCATTGGCGAGCAGACGATGGAAGTTATCCACCGGATTGAAGATGAACGATCCTATGTTTTCATCCGTCAGATCGAGCAGTTCGAGGCTTTCGACAATTGGCTGATTCTCCATTAGAACTAGTGCTTCGGGCTGATTTTCGAGCGGCAACCGAAGGGGCACCGTAGATCGATCGATGGTGATCATATACTTACTGGACGAATGATTTTGGAATTTAATTCCAGTCAGGCCAGAATATTTCCAGTCCAGGGCGTTCTAAGAACCCGGTGGACCATACTATTCCGAGATGAGCGAGCCGGTCACCTTTGCGAGCCCACGTAGCTCAATTCAGAAGCGCGTCTTTCCGATCTTCATCACGATTTTCGTGGACCTGCTTGGGTTCGCGATGTTCCTGCCAGACCTTCAGATCCGGCTCAAGACTTTCCTTGCAGAAGGAACGATGCTTGGCCTGGGCATGGCCGTTTATTCAATCGCCCAGTTGATGACCAGCCCATACCTCGGTAAGTTAAGTGATACCGTCGGTCGGCGCAAGGTCCTGCTGATCACGACCTTCCTTTCCATTTGCGCCTATGTGCTGTACGCACATGCGGTGAGTTTGCCGATCATCCTTGCTTCTCGCATTCTGCTTGGGATTGCAGCAGGCAATGTTGGCGTGGCGTTTGCCTATGTCTCCGACGTGACCGAACCGGAAGAGCGAGCAAGAGGGATGGGATTTCTCGGCATGGCTTTCGGCCTTGGGTTTGTGCTTGGACCGGGGCTTGGTGTCTTGCTGTTGCATCTTGGAAACGATTCCCCGCTGGTATTGGGCTATGCAGGCGCGGGTCTTTGCGTGATCAACTGGCTTTACATCTTCTTTGGGCTTCCAGAGGCTGCGCCCCACGTAGGGCCGAAGCCGTCATTGCGACGAAACTTCTCGATCGCATTTGGGAACCGTGAGCTGGCTGCGCTTCTCCTCATGTTCTTCGCCGTGAATTTCGGCTTTACGCACCTCGAAACAACTTTCTTTGTTCTGTTGTCCGACAGCCGTTCGATCTTCCACCTCGATCCGCTGACGGCGAAGAAGACGGGAGGCATCATTCTGGTCGTCGTGGGCCTAGTTCTCGCCTTCACCCAAGGCTTCCTAGTGCAGAAACTGAACCCAGTGCTAGGCGAAGTCAAGATGGTGAAAATCGGCTACTGGTGCATGTGCCTTGCGTTCCTCCTGGTTCCCTGGGCGCCGCTTTGGGCGCCCGCCCTCGGCGTGGTAGGGATTCTTGGAATGTCGAGCGGCATTGCAAACCCCAGCGTCCAATCGATCATCTCCCGCAAGGCGCCCTCGAACTTGCAGGGCGGGATATTCGGCATAACTCAGGCATTGGGGGCGGTTGCCCGCTGCGTCGGCCCGATTTCCGGCAATACACTGATCAAAATGGCCCCGTGGGGACCGTATGCCGCTGGCTCCTGCATTATTGGCATCGCCGCCGTTCTTTCCATGCGGCTGAAGCCGTTGCCGCTTGCGGTTCCCTTAGCGGAATCAGAAGCCGGAGAGGTTGGCGCCGTAGTCCTTACCGATTGAGAACCACTTTTGCACGTGATACTTGTTGCAGATTCCGTTCAGCAACCCATCAGAGGCTAGCGCCGGCTGATCGATCCTCGCCCCGCTTTGTCCCTGCATCGCGCTGAGCGATTGGATTGCCGCCGTCGGATCGCTTCCTGCACTCTGCACGGCATGGGCAATCTCGGTGATCATCGCCCGGGTTTCTCCGAGCACGTGGTTATAGGCATCCGCCAACGCGCCGCACTCGGCGGGCGGATTCTTTGAAAGAAAGTCTTGCTCAAGGCTTGCCCAGGCGCTGTCGATATTCTGGGCGTTATTCACAACTTCTGACTTTCGCTGGCCAGAACGGTCGGTGCTGTCTTCTGACGAAGCCGCCGCCTGGTCCTGGGATTGATAGGAAATCAGCTGTTGAGCGGCGGCTGCAACCTGCGAATTGGCAAGCTTTGCGCGGCTTTCTTCGATTCGCTGAAGGTGCTGGAGCCATTCCTTGATATCAAGCGGCATCTGACCGATATCGGTAGGCTCGGCAAGAGTGACCGGCTTCTTTGTCGAATCGAGCGCGAGGGCGGGCGAGGTAACCGCCTGCTCCTTAAGCAAACTTGGCAGCGCCTGATGAGCTGCATTTGCAAGGGCGTTAATCGTTTCCGAATTTGCGGCAAGGCTGGCTGGCTGCCCCTCGGCATCGCTTGAAAGCGCGTTCACTTCTTTTTGAGCCTGCTTCGCGAGCTGGTCATTGGCTGCTCCGTTCCCACCAAGAAGCTTGGCGAGATCGCCGCCACCCTTGATTGCCGCGACTACCGGGCTCTTGCTTACCGTAAAGGCTAGCGCGCCCATCGCCACTCCTAGAAGGATCGCAGTGAACAGACCCTTAACTCGCTTCTTGGGCCGACGATAGACGATGTTTTGAACCTGATTCCGCTGGAATGAATGGGTCTGGGCAACGAACGCATAGTAGCAATTCGCACACATGTTAAAACCGGCAGGAAGCGGCGCCCCGCAATGTTGGCAAGAACCCATCAATTCACCTCGACTCTTAATGGATTGTCGGCTCGTCATTCATTGAGGACCAGAGTCAAACGGCAGCGTTGTCGCTGGTTCTCGAAAGGCAAAATAGATTTAGATGAAGCACAAGCGCGATTGGCTGGGTTCACTGGTGGGGATGCTCGTGTTTCTTGGGGGCATCGCCCTCCTCGTATTCACGTTCTACCGAGCCTACGCGCTCTTCACCACGCCACCGCAGACGGCGCTTGGCATTTCGAAAGGCTCAGCAATCGATCTTGCAAAGACCGGTGAATCTGCCTTCGGAATTTTTCGAGACGTGATCCTGCTTGTAGTGATGAGCCTCATCAGTTCGCTCATCGCAACGCGCGGAATCAAGATGTATGCAGAAAGTCAGCACAGTGTGCAAGAAAGCGCGCGCGCATCGGCAAAGTAACGAAGGTACGATCTCATTCAAATGAATCTTCCCCTTTTTAAGAAACTGGTCGAAGCCCATGGTGTCTCAGGCTTCGAGGACCAAGTACGCGACATTGTCCGCGAGGAAATGAAAGGCATGGGCGACCTTCGCACCGACTGGATGGGCAATTTGATTTGCCATCGCAAGGGCAAGGGCAAGAAGAAGCTTATGATCGCCGCCCATATGGACGAAATCGGCTTCCTTGTCAAGCACATCGACGACAAAGGTTTCATTCGTCCGCAGGCCATCGGTGGCTGGGACGCGCGCCAAATGGCCAGCCAGCGAGTTTTGGTCCACACCAAGAAGGGCCCTCTCCCTGGAATTTTGACCTTGAGCTCAAAGCCGAAGCACTTGCTGACGCCGGAAGAAGCCAACAAGGGACCACAGTTCGATAACTATTTCATCGACCTCGGCATGAGCGCAGAGGACGTTAAGAAGAAGGTCCAGATTGGCGACATGGTCACCATGAACCGCGGCCTCCAGCACACCGGCGATCTGCTTACCTGCAAGGCGATGGACGACCGAGTTGCCGTCTATGTGATGATTGAAGCCATGCGCATGGCTAAGAGCAACGAAGTAGATGTCTACGGAGTTGCCACCGTGCAGGAAGAGATCGGACTCCGCGGAGCGGCAGCGGCGGGTTCCGCAATTGCTCCCGACCTTGTCGTTGCGATCGACATTACGCTTGCTAACGACATTCCGGGAATTCCCGAGCAAGACCACATCACCAAGCTTGGTGAAGGCGCAGCGATCAAGATCATGGATAGCTCCTTGATCTGCCATCCCAAGATGGTTTCCCACTTCAAGTCGCTTGCCGAGAAGAACAAGATCAAGCATCAGATTGAAGTTCTGCCGTTAGGTGGCACCGATGCCGGCGGCGTTCAGCGCCTGCATGGCGGCATCCCCGCCTTCACGCTGAGTGTGCCAACTCGCTATGTTCACACCGTAAACGAAACGGTTCACGGAGACGACGTGGACAACGCTGTTAAGCTGCTGGCTAAGTACATCGAAGACGCCCACAACGGCGATTACTCCTACTAATAACCACGACAAATCGGGGAATTGGGAGTTGGTAAGATGGTCTTACCAACTCCCAATTCTTTTAAGGTCCAGCAATGTTACAACTCTTAGGCCCCACGCGAATCCGGTTTATGGACCACTTTGAAGAGCCTCCCCACGCCATTGTTTATGCACCCGGCAGGGTCAATCTCATGGGCGAACATACGGATTATCAGGAGGGGTTCGTGCTACCGGTGGCCATCAACCGATACGTGGTCATCGCCTTGCACCAGGCGCCAGGGGCGCAGTCCCGCTGGTTTACAAGTTCGAGCCTCCGGCCCGTCACCTTTGATATCTCCAACCCGGACGCAGGCAAAGACACCTGGGCAAGGTATGGCGTTGGAGTAGCGCATCAATTCATTAAGGCTGGCCACGCAATTGACGATACAAGGGCTTTTGTTGAGAGCAACATCCCGGTTGGCGCCGGCCTAAGCAGCAGCGCGGCGCTTACATGCGCGTTCGCGGTCTATTACAACGAGATCACCCAAGCCAAGTACGACGCCTTGACGCTCGCTAAGATGGCGCAGGCAGGCGAAAACGAATTTGCCGGCGTCCCCTGCGGGTTAATGGATCCTTTAGCGGTCCTTGGCGGAGAGGCGGGTTGCGCAATGTTCATTGACCTGCGCGATCCGGGCCACTACCACAGCGTGAAGCTGCCAGAAGGGTTCAGCATCGTAGTTTGCGATACCGGGATTCGGCATGATTTAGGCAGCGGCGACTACGCAAAGCGCACCGCCGAGAGCGCCGCCGCCGCCAAGGCTCTAGGTAAGCCTATGCTGCGAGACGTAACGCTGGGAGACGTTGAAGCGGCAAAGTCGCAACTGGGCGATGTGCCCTATCGGCGAGCGAGACACGTTGTGTCGGAGAACAAGAGGACGGCTCTCATGGCCAATGCGCTTCTAAAGCAAGACCTGGCATCCATCGGCGGCCTGATGAAGGAAAGTCACCTGAGCCAGAGCCATGACTATGAAGTGAGTTGCCAAGAGGCGGATACGATGGCGGAAATCTGCTGGGCGGCGGAAGGATGCATAGGGGCTCGGCTCACTGGGGGCGGCTTCGGTGGTTCCTTAGTGGCGATTATCCGATCAGAAGCTTTTCCACAGTTCTCCGCCGAGGTTTCGGAAAGGTATCTGGGCCAGACCGGAAAGCAGGCGAAAGTTCTGCAATGTGCCGCCGTCAATGGCGCCGGCTTTACGAGGGATTTGGGAACCGAGCCGCCGCATATCGAGCCGCATGTGCGCTTCCGAAAGACCCTCTTTCCTCTTGCGGAATACACCTATCCAACCGCATGGAGTGGATTGAGCGACGGGCTCTTGTAAGCAGCATTGAATATTTAAGCTTTTGACCCACCTTATCGGACTGGTTGAGTGCGCGTAACCTTTGCAAACCTCCCAATCTCTGCTATCCAGCACAGTTAGCGATTGTTATAGGGAAGAATTGAAATTTATGGACAATTCCCGCCGAAAACTGCAATAACATTGTAGTTCTCTTGTTATGATAGTGGTGTGCAGAAGATCAGCGGCGCACAAGCACAGATCGATGCCCAACTCGACGGCATCCGCTTGGTAGCGAGCGCCTTCGCCGGTTCTTGGTTGCACCACAGCAATCCGTCAGATCGGTTGCCCAAAGTCTTTTCAAAGCTCGCCATCTCGTGCGACGACGCGATCAGCGAGTTTGAACGTCAGCGGGTCGCGACAGGAGATACCTTTACCTTAGCTTGCAAAAGCGGCTGCGATTACTGCTGTCGGCAATTCGTGGTAGCCACTCCGATGGAGGTATTTGCATTAGTTGCTTGGCTCAAGGAGAACAGAACCCCATCGGAAATTGACCAAATTAGACAGCGAGCAAACAGTTACTTAGAACTCTTTCTGGACAACGACCCTTCGTTGTTGAACTATCCTTGTCCTGTCCTAGAAGGCGGCATGTGCCAGGGGTATGGTGGCAGACCCTTCATTTGCCGCGGATATCACTCGTTCAACTTGGAAGCGTGCGAAAAGAAGTACGAGAAAGGGGATTCCTCGACCACTATTCCCTTCAATCGGCCCGCCTATCTTACGGCAGCGTACATGCGCATCTCGGTTGCCGCGAGAATCGCTGATCTGAAATACCCTTCCGCTCAAGTGTTCCTCGGCCCGGCCTTGGCGGTTGTGCTTCGCTTGGATGACGGCCTTGAACGTTGGTTAAAGGGTGAGAACCTCTTTAGCGGCCTTGAATTCAAAGGTTCAACTTAAAGCTATCCGTCAAGAGCCTTGAACGGACCAAAGGAGGCTCTTCAGCTACTGCCTGCGCTTATCCATAAGATATTGCCTGCCCTTACGGATCTTCTCCTATTCTCTTAGGGGACAAGCCTCCGGCCCTATTGCACCACCAGTTTGTTTGAAGGAGAGGGCAACTAACCCAGCTCTCATACTCTCAACGCACGGAGTCAATGTACTTACTATCCAGGTGTTATATATGTCAGACATTGAACCTGACTGAATCCAAACGGAATACTTACTGTTTTCAAAAGATCTGGGCCTCATTTGAAATGTTGTCACACTTTTCCTTTTAGGAAAATGAGAGACACACAAGCAAGAATCAACGCCCAAATTGACGGCATTCGTTCGGTGGCAACTGCCTTTACCGGGTCGTGGTTGAGGCACAGCAATGCGCCTGATCGCCTCCCACAAGTCTTCTCGAAGTTGGCGGTCGTGTGCGACAAGGCCATCACCGATTTTGAGCGTCAAAGGATCGAAACGGGCGATCAGCACACCCTGGCATGTAAGAGCGGCTGTGATCATTGTTGCCGTCACGAAACAGTTGTTGCAACACCTTTGGAAGTCTTCGCATTGGCCGCATGGATTCGCGAGAACCGAACAGTCCTCGAGATTCACCGGATCAAGGAGCGCGCGGAGGCGTACCTTGAGCACTTTCGGACAAACGATCCCTCCTGCCTTCCGTGTCCGGTTCTGGAAAATGGTGGCTGCCAGGGCTACGGCGGACGCCCGCTTATCTGCCGAGGCTATCACTCTTTCAGCCTCGACAGCTGCAGAAGGAAGTATCGAGGGCTGGACGACACCATCCCGCACAACCGGCCAGCATATTTAGCCGCGGGGCACATGCGGGGATCAATCTCCGCAAAGATCAGCGAGCACAACCTTCCCGCGCCACAAGTCGTGCTTGGAGCCGCGCTTGCAATTGCGCTACGAGATGAGCAAGGCTTGGAGAGGTGGCTTTCCGGTGAAAACCTCTTTGAAGGGCTTGAATTCAAACTTCCCTACGGCGCGCATCGTTCGGAAATTGAGTATATCAAGACACACTAAGAACCCGATAGCCTAGTCATAATCGAGTTCTTAAGAAGGTGAAAGAAGAACAGGAGAAGATCAAGGGGCAACTCGATGGCATTCGCATGGTAGCGAGCGCGTTTGCCAATTCATGGCTGCGCCATAGTGACCCAGCGAGCCGGCTCCCAACGGTCTTCTCGAAACTTGCAATCTCCTGCGACGATGCGATTTTTGCATTCGAGCGGCAGAGAGTTGAGTTCGGTGATCAAAACACCGTTGCGTGCAAAAGCGGGTGTGATTACTGCTGCCGCCAACTGGTGGTTGCAACACCAATGGAAGTCTTCGCGCTGATTGCCTGGATTCGCGAAAACCGAACCGATGGAGAGATAAACGAGATTAAAGATCGAGCGGAGCGCTACCTCGAACTCTTTCTTTCAAATGACCCATCTCTGCCCACTTCCCCCTGCCCGGTGCTGAAAGATGGACTCTGTTCCGGATATGGTGGGCGTCCCTTTATTTGTCGCGGCTACCACTCCTTTGATTTGGGAGCTTGTGAAACGAAGTTCAAGCAGGAGAATGCTGATCTAGGCATCCCGCACAACCATCCCGCCTATTTAACTGCCACTCTCATGCGAAATGAGGTGGCAGCGAAAATCAGTGAACTCAGTCGCCCTTCGCCGCAGGTCTACTTGGGGCCCGCAGTTGCAATCGCACTCAGAGAAGAGTGCTGCTTGGATAGGTGGCTAGCGGGCGAGAATGTCTTCGCCGGTCTGGAATACAAACCTTCCCCATAGCGCGCCTCCGCAAGTTCAAATGGCGAATGTATACTGATTGATACATGCGTCCAGGGCAGAACCAGGCAGTTCAACAGAAAATCGACGGCAACCGGCAATTCGCAAGCGCCTACGTTGGCACATGGCTCGCGAAGGAAGACGCGCTGGAACGAACCGGTAAGGTGTTTTCCAAGCTTGCCTTGGCGGCCGACGCGGCACTGGAAGAGTGGGAAGAGATGCGCAAGCAATCCGGCGACTCCCACGAAATGGCCTGCAAAGACGGTTGCGATTATTGCTGCCGCCAACCGGTGATGGTTACGCCCCTTGAAGTCTTCGCGCTCGCCGATTGGCTGAAAGCCAATCTGAAGAAGCCCGACCTTGATGATCTTTCAAAAAGAGCAAGCGAATATCTAAACGCAATGCAGAAATGCGAAGGATTCGGCGAATACCCGGATGTCGCGAGAACGGCCTGTCCGGTTCTGAAGGATCACCGTTGCTCCGGCTATGAGGCTCGCCCCTTTATGTGTAGGGCATATCACTCATTTAGCTTGGAGCAGTGTATCGAGCGTTTCGAGCATGGTGATTCAAAACCAGTCGATCACAATAGCCCGGCCCTCTATGCCGCAGTGATGCACCGCGTTGGCGCCGCCCAAAAGATCCACGAAATGGGCAAGCCATCCCCTCAAGTCGTTCTCGGGGGAGCAATTGCGATTGCGCTAACCGAAAAAGACGTCGAACAAAGATGGCTTAACGGCGAGAATGTATTCGCGCGCGCCGAAGTAAAGTCGCCCAATCAGGCCTAAAGCCGGACGTCCGGCAAGGAGTCGTCAGAAATGTCGTTGAATGCGTTGACTCTCATAGTTTTGGTGTCCGCCCAGACTCCAAACCAATCGACAGACATTATCGACAAGGTCTTGCATGGCGATCATTTCCGAACCGCCTCGGCAAGCACCTCTCCAAGCCCTCTGCTCTCATTTCAACTCAGGATGAAGATCCTTGGTGGAATGCCGCGAACCAAGATCTGGGATTCATTGAATATTTATCTCGGCCGCGCCAAGCCAACCAGGAAGGATTACGAAATGGGAACAGAACTGGCGTTGCGAGAGGAGGACATCTTTGTGCTCAGCCAATTTATCTACCGCAGCATCCTCGCTCCGCCCAAAGCGGTCGGCAATGGGCATTGGGTCGCAAGCCCAACCGACATTTTGGGAAATCATTGGTTCCTCTCGGACACCGGCTGGAGGCTATTGCCTTACGGCGCGGTTTCGATTAAAGGCGCGCCGCTTGCGCTCGATGCCTCCTCCCATTTCATGGACCTAGAAAAGAAGCTCCTTGCCAGCCGCAAGAAGAAATAGCAGGTGAGTTGAATTCAGGCGAGTCGGCCTGTAAGCCGGATTCTGTCTTTGTGTGACGATTTGTCTATGCGACCAACCCGGAGGGTCCGCGAGCAGCCTCATCCCCTCCCTATTTGGTCTTGCTTCCAGTGGGGTTTGCCCGGCAACCCGGTTACCCAAGGTTCCGGTGAGCTCTTACCTCACCTTTTCACCCTTATCCTGGGTTTCCCCAAGACGGTTTAGTTTCTGTGGCACTTTCCGTCGGGTCGCCCCGCCCCGGCTTGCGCCGGGCACTGCGCTCTTTGAAGTCCGGACTTTCCTCCCCTGGACCGAAGCCCAGCAGCCGTCACCCGGCCGACTCGTGGAGGAATTATGACCCAGCCTGGAACCTTCGGACGGGTTCGAAGTGTAGAAGAAGGTGCGTGGGGATAATTCAAGAACCGATAAGAGGGGAGCCGCTTAACCTGAATTCGGCTAATTCGCTGATCCGCGAGATTCGCGGAAAGGATATCGGCGCGGTTGATGCTGGGTCTCTGGCCCAAGCAACCGGCCTTAGCTACGCGCTTGTTTCGACCACGCTTCAGCAAATGCGCGAGGCAAACGACCTCGACAAGCACGACAGTTTTCTGAAGGACTCGCGCAAACTGGGCGATTACGTGAGAGACCTCGCCTCGCGATTGACCGCAAGACCGGTTCTCTTCACGGCAGCTAGTTCCGCCGTCTGTATCGGCGTTTGCTTAGGCCTTAAAGCGGCCTCCGTGGCACATCCCGCGCTTGCCAATGGCATCTATGCCGCGATGCTGCTCACCCTCGCCGCCCAGCTTTCGACTTACTATCATCACGGACTGGCCCGGGTCGCTTTATACGGGTCGCTTGTCAATTGGCTGATGATCGTGGGTCTGGCAACCTTTGAACTCTGGGATCAAGAGCCTGACCACCAACTGCATTGGCTAGCTGCGGTATCTCTCACCACATTCCTGCTGATGACGCCCTACGTGCTTGCCTCCTCGTTGGCGGCAGTCGCTGGTGGCTATCGGTGCTGGAAATCGGTTGAACATCATCTAGCCAACCTTACGCGCCACGAAAAACTTCAGCGCCTCTTCGAAATCCGCCGGATCATTCGGGACCAGCAAGTTAAAGACAAGCCCGTGCGGCCAGCTCGCATGACGGCAGTCTGGCAGGCACAGTATCGCGCTCGGCCATGGCTTCACTCTGCAGTTTTAGGGGTCTCCAGCAGCCTTCTGGGACTTGCGGTTCTGCGCCTTACAAACACTTCTATTCAACCTGCCTCGCTTCCGTCGCTCACTCAGTTGATGGCGCTCACCTCGCTTGCCACTCTTAACCTCACGATGGTGGTCGGAATTGCGTTCCTGCTTGGGCGCTTTAGCCGTGCGGCAATCAATCTGATTTGGCTAACCGCGTGGAGCACCGCTACGATGTACATCCCGATCGCCCCCTATGGAAGCGCGTTCGCCCAACGGTTCTTGAGCGCGGAGATGCTTATTCCCCAAATGGCCCTGCTATTCGCGGCGACGGTGCTTGGTTCGGTGGGCGCAGCGGTAGAAGAGCGGGCAGCGAAATCTCGGCGATTGCACGAGAATGACCCCGCCGCGCTCCTCGCCGAGCTTGCCCGATTGGAGCTTAGCCTTGCTGCCGGTGAGCGAGAAGTCACCGTGCTCGTGGTCGATGTGGCGAAAAGCACGGAAATGAAGGCGAACTCCGATCCGCTCGATGCCGAGTACAGCTTCCGCGAGTACCAGCAGTTACTGGCGCGAATCACGCACCTTTACGGCGGCACCGTGCATTCAACCGCGGGCGATGGCGCGGTGCTTACGTTCGAAGAGCCATCCTCGGCGTTTAGAGCGGCGAAAGAAATCCAAACCAAGATCAGCGAGTTCAACGAGAGCGTGAACCGATTGCCGTCGAAATTCCGCCTTCGAGTGGGAATCCACGCCGGGCAAGTGCCGGGCGAGCTTTCCGAAGTCCAGTTCAGCGAGGTCATTGATATCGCCGCCCACGTCCAGGCAAAAGCGCCCCTCCGCGGCATTCTCGTTACAAAAGAAGTTGCGGAGCAACTGGGCGACGAGGAGCTGATTCCGCTCAAAGAGCCGGTAGACGGCCACGAAGTGCTGCTGGCGTACAATCCTGTCGTTGACGAATAAGCTGCGCCTCATCCGCCTAGGCCTTGTGCCGTACCAGGAAGCTCTCCAGTTTCAGGAGAAGATTCACGCCGAGGTTCTTTCTGGCGCGCCCGATACGCTTATTCTGCTTCAGCACCCGCCTGTGCTCACCCTTGGCGCAAGCTTCCACGAGCAAAACCTGCTGTTCAAACCCGACGACTACGCCCGACGCGGAATTGAAGTTGCCCCCACCCGCAGGGGCGGCGACGTGACCTACCATGGCCCCGGCCAGCAGGTCGCTTACCCAATCTTCAATCTTGCCAAGCATAAGCAAGACCTCCACTGGTACCTGCGCGGCCTCGAGGAAGCGCTTATTCAGACTTGCGGCGCCTTCGGGCTTTCTGCCCGTCGTTTCGCCCCCCACACGGGTGTCTGGATCGGCGATCGCAAGATCGCGGCCATCGGCATCCAAGCCCGAAAGTGGGTGAGCATGCACGGAATTGCGCTAAACGTTGAAAACGACTTGAAGCCCTTCCAGCTCATCGTTCCGTGCGGCATTCAAGGCTATGGCGTTACCTCCTTAACCGAAGAGCTTGAGCGGCATGTCTCACTGGAAGAAGCTGAGCCAAAGCTGATTCAAGCCTTTATTGAGGTGTTCGGCTTTGAGGGAGTTGGTCCGTCGCTTGCCGGCGAAGCGTCCCTACCCTTGAAGCATGAAAGTTGAGTCCCAAACCCACAAACTGCTCCTAGTACTGGCGGCGCTCGGCTTCGGCCTCGTCATATTTGCCGTTCTTCCCCACGGGGCGGGTATCACGCCCGATTCCGTGGGCTACATCTCGGTTGCCCGTCATATTCTGAGTGGGCAAGGCTTTGTGGATTGGTCCGGCCAACCGTTTGTTGAGCAACCACCGCTATTTCCCGCCTTGCTTGCCGCCATTTCCTTTGTAACGCGCCAGGACCCCGCTTCCCTTGGCGGCGTACTCAACGCCTTGCTCTTCGCCTGCACCATCTACTTTGGTGGGTTGCTAGCCGCGCAACTGGCCACACCACGAATCGCCGTGCTTATTGCGGGCACGATTCTGTTTTCCCGCCCCTTATTTGAGACCTCGATAGAGACCTGGACCGAACCGCTCTTCAATGCCCTGCTCATCGGGGTTTTGACGGTCGCGCTAACCAAGCGCAACTCTGGATGGCTCATCGCCTTCTCGATCGGGCTGACGCTCACACGCTATGCGGGAATCGCGCTTGTGGGATGCGTTGGGCTCTATTTCATCCTTGAGCGAGAGCGCCCGGCCCTAGTCGCCCGCTATTTCATTCTCTCTCTGCTTCCCGTTGCCTTGTGGATGGTTCGCAATCAGCTTCTCACCGGCCACGCCGCAGGCGAGCGCGCCCCGTCGATCACGCCTTTCTCGCGGCAAGTGGTGGACGCGGGGATGGTGGTCGCCAAATGGGGCATCGTAAGCCTGCTCGGAATCTCCGCTTACGCAGTGAAGCGCACCCCTGCCCGCGATCTGTTCGGCTTAGTGGCGGCGGGCAACTTGCTTTTCATGATTCTTGCCGCTTCCCGAACAGGTATCGACACATTGAACGATCGCCTGCTGAGCGCCAGCTTCTTGCCGCTTGCGATCCTTGCCGGTATCGCAATCCAGCAAGAAGGGCGATTGATCTTCCGCCGCGCAGCGGCGGGTTTGCTGGCTCTTTCGACCTGCGTGATGGGCGCCTATGCCGGAGCGAATGCCTTGAAGATGCGAAGGCACGGCAATTTCTACACCGACCCCGCTCGCATCGCCCAATCCAAGCTCGACGTGCCGCTTGACCCTGCCAGCAAGATCTTTAGCAACGACCCATGGGGCATCTACCTCATCAACGGGCGGGAGTGCAGCTTCTCGCCCAGACAGCACTACTACCAATCCAGCAAGCCCGACCCCGACTCCCTGCCGAACTTCAAGAAACGAATAGAAGCAGGCGAACGCGCGACCCTGGTTTGGTACGACCCTAACCCGGAAAGCTTCCTGTGGGACGCCGACTCGGTTGCGAGCGGTTTGCGATACCGCTCGCATCCGGGCAGCCAGAACTCAACCCTTTACGAGTTCAACGAGCCGCATTAGCGGCCGAGATTCGCCTTGAAGAACTCCATCAAGTGCTTCCAGGCGTCTTCTGTTGCTGCCTTGTCGAATATCGGATTGCTTGGATTAGCAAAGCCGTGGTCGGCATCGTAATTCAAGACCTTGATCGACTTGTGCTCCTTGGTCATCTCCGCCGAGAGCGCATTCACCACGTCGTTATTGATCCACTTATCCTTGTTCGCATGGATGAACAGCACCGGCGCTTTGAGCTTGGAAACCACTTCCGGGCTGGAATCTGGCATTCCGTAGTAAATGGCGCACGCCTGCACGTTGTTGCCGCCAAGCGCCGCCGTCCAGTAAGACCATCCGCCGCCGAAGCAGTAGCCGACGGTGCCAATCTTGGCTGGCTTAAAGCCGAATTTGCCGCCCTTAAGCGCCTTTACCGCCTCCTGAACCTTAAGCCGGGTGGTGACGTTGTCCACCGCGCCCATCAGCTTGCCCGCCTCGTTTCGATTCGAGGTGGACTTGCCGTTGTAAAGGTCGATGGCAAGCACGCCGTAACCCGCTTCCTGATTCAGCTTTTCCGCGGTGAGCTTAATCTGCTCATTCAATCCCCACCATTCGTGGATCATGATAACGGCGGCATACGATCCCGCCTTCGGGGCGACCCAGTACGCGCCGACTTTGCCGACGGTCGGGACATCAAAGGTCCGCATCTTGCCGCCGGTGGCGGGCGTCGCGGGGGCGATTGGCTCCATGTGGGCGGCTAGGAAAGCCGGGTCGTTCAGGAACTGGCTCATGTCGCCGCTGCAGCAGGACTTAACTTCATTGCTTGCCGCTAGCAAGCAGAAAGCAGGCAGAATTGCGGTAATCGTCATATCTCTCGTATACCACGGTTTCTGCCGAGAGTTGGCCGTTCTCGGTAGAATTGAACCAATGATCATCGTGATGCAGCTGGGTGCGACCGACCAGCAGGTTAACGCTGTCGCGCAAATCCTTAAAGATCACGGGGTCGAGCCACTCATCCTGCCTGGCGAAGATAGAGTCGCCATCGGCATCCCCCAAAGCCTAACGCCGGACCAGCGCGAAAACATCGAATCCGCTCTCGCTCGCGCCGAAGGCATCAGCAAAATTTCCCAAACCTCAAGGCCCTACAAGCTAGCAAGCCTTGAGTTTCAGCGCGCCCGCACTACGGTCAACGTGAAAGGCGTTTCCATTGGCGGAGACTCGTTCACCGTCATGGCCGGGCCGTGCTCCATTGAATCCTACGAGCAGCTGGCGAGGACCGCCGAGATCGTGCAGAAAGCAGGCGCAACCGTGCTTCGCGGAGGCGCATTCAAACCCCGAACTTCGCCCTATAGCTTCCAGGGCCTTGCCGAAGAAGGGCTGAAGATCATGCAGCGCGTCGGCAACGAGACCGGCCTTGCCACGATTACCGAAGTGATGAGCCCGGACGCCGTCGACATGGTGGCAAGTTATGTCGATATCCTTCAGATCGGCGCGCGCTCGATGCAGAACTACCCGCTGCTGATTAAAGCGGGTGAGAGCCAGAAGCCGGTCTTCCTGAAGCGCGGGCCTTCGGCGACCATCGACGAATTCCTGCTTGCCGCCGAGTATTTGCTCTCGAAAGGCAACCGCAACATCATCCTTTGCGAGCGCGGCATCGTCTCAATCGACCGTAGCTATACCCGCAACACCCTCGATCTTGCCTCCGTGCCGGTGCTGAAGAATTATTCGCACCTGCCGGTGTTCGTCGATCCGTCCCATGGAACCGGCGTCGCCAAATACGTGCCGCCGATGGCGAAAGCCGCAGTGGTGGCAGGCGCGGATGGACTCATGATCGAGGTCCACCCGAACCCGGATGAGGCGCTAAGCGACGGCAGCCAGGCGCTGCTGCCCAAGCAGTTTGAACTGCTGATGCAGGACCTGAGGCAGCTTGCAGAAATCTGCGACCGCAAGATGGCGGCCGCAGTCTCTCGCTAATCCATTTCCTTCTCGACCATCTCGACGAACGCCTGAAGCGTCATCGCGCCAAGGTCCTTGCCGCCTTCTTCGCGCGAACGAACGCCAACGGTTCCGTTTTCGATATCCTTGTCGCCAAGGATCAGCATGTAGGGGATCTTCTGAAGCTGGTTCTCGCGAATCTTCTTGCCGAGCGTCTCGCGTCGATCATCGACCGAAACGCGCAGCTTCGTGCCGAGGTCGCCGGAATAGCCCTTTAGCTGAGAAGCAAGGTCCATGGCATGATCCACGTGGCGATCCGCAATCGGCAGCACCGCGACCTGCACCGGCGCGAGCCACAGCGGGAACGCCCCTGCATACTGCTCGGTCAGCAGGCCAATCATACGCTCCAGCGAGCCGAACGGCGCGCGGTGAATCATGATCGGGCGATGCGGTTTGCCGTCTTCGGCGATGTATTCCAGCCCAAAGCGCTCGGGCAGGTTGTAATCCACCTGCACGGTTCCCATCTGCCAATCGCGCCCAAGCGCATCCTTGATGATGAGGTCGAGCTTGGGCCCGTAGAACGCGGCGTCGCCAGGCGAGATTTCGTATTCCATGCCCATCTTGTCGCACGCTTCCATAATCGCGTTGGTGGCGGCCACCCAGTTGTCATCGTGCCCCACATACTTATCGCTCTTCGGATCCTTGGTGCCAAGGCGCGCTCGAAAGTCCGTCAAGCCAAGCTTTCGCAGCACAGTGTTCATGATGTCCACCACTCCGATGAATTCGTCCAGGAGCTGATCCGGCGTGACGAAGAGGTGAGCGTCGTCCTGCGTAAAGCCGCGCGCCCTCAAGATGCCGGTGACTTCACCGCTCTGCTCGTATCGGTGCACAGTTCCAAACTCGGCGTAACGAATCGGCAGATCGCGATAAGACCGAATCTGCGACGCGTAAATCTCGATGTGGAACGGGCAGTTCATCGGCTTGAGGATGTAGGTCTCTTTCTCTTCATCCTCCATGAACGGGAACATCTTCTCGCGGAACGTCAGGATGTGGCCGGACTTCTCGTACAGCTTGATGCTCGCGATCTGCGGCGTAATCACCGGCTCGTAGCCGCGCTTTAGCTGCTCGTCGCGCAGAAACTCGATCATCGTCTCGCGAAGCTGCGCGCCTTTCGGCAGCCAAAGGGCCAAGCCGGGGCCGACGCGCGGCGAGAACATGAAGAGACCAAGCTCTTTGCCGAGGATGCGGTGGTCGCGCCGACGCGCTTCCTCCAAGTTGTGCAGGTATTGCTCCAGTTCCTCTTGCGATTCGAACGCCGTTCCGTAAATACGCGTGAGCTGCTTATTCTTCACGTCGCCGCGCCAATAAGCGCCGGCAAGAGACATCAGCTTGAAGTGCTTGATCTCCTTGGTGGAATCCACATGCGGGCCACGGCATAGGTCGATAAACCGGTGGAACGTGCCCTCACGGTCGGTCCGCTGCTGGTCGTAAAAGCTAATGTCCTCGCCCTCGGGCACGGCATCCAGAAGCTGCAGCTTATATTCAGCCACCGCTTCACCTTGGCCCAGCGTGCATTCCTTCAGCACAATTTCGCGGGCTTCGTCGCGAGACTTGGCGACCTTGCGCTCGATGCGCTGATCCAGCTTGGAAAGCTCCTTCATCCGCTTTTCGATGGCGGCAAAATCTTCTTCTTTCAGGGCTTCGGTCGTCTCGACGTCGTAGTAGAAACCGTTCTCGATAGGTGGCCCGATAGCCAGCTTAACGCCGGGATAGAGTTCGGTGAGAGCCTGCGCCATTAGATGGGCGGCGGAGTGCCGCAGGCGATACAGGTACGACTGTTCGTAAGATTCTTTGTTCATTTTCCGTTTCCTTCCCTTACCAAGGGATTGAGTTGTGAGGCACGATTATAGCTTTTCGGGCTAGGTTCTAAGCAACCTCGGGAGCGTTCGGCACAACATTTGCGTTGCAAAGAGCGTCAGAATAGGCCAGATGTCTCAGAACCGCCCTGAGGTCTCGGTGATCATGCCGGCCCTCAATGAAGAAAACACCATTCGCGAAGTTGTTTCGCGAGTGCTGGCGGTTCCTTTGTCCGTCCAGGTCATCGTCATCGATGATGGCAGCACCGACCGAACCCCCGAAATCCTTGCCGAGTTTGGCGACAAGATCATATTTCTTCAGAATGCAAAGCCGGGCGGCAAAGGCGCGGCAATCCGCAAGGGCCTTCCTTACGCCACGGGCAAGGTGACCATCATTCAGGACGCCGATCTTGAATACCTTCCCGAAGAGCTTCCGCAGGTCGTCGCGCCAATACTTTCCGGGCACGAGACGGTGGTTTACGGCACCCGGTTTGCCCATGGCTTGCCGCCGAAGATGGCTTTGCCGAACAAGATCGTAAACGTGCTGCTGGCGCTTTCCGTGCGCCTGCTCTTCTTCCGGCGGATGACGGACGAGGCGACTTGTTACAAGGCGTTCAGCACCGACCTGCTGCAAGGAATGGATCTGCAATGCACGCGCTTCGAGTTCTGCCCAGAGGTCACTGCGAAGGCGTTCCGCATGGGGCAGCATATCGCGGAAGTGCCGATTAGCTACACGCCGCGCACCACCCTTGAAGGCAAGAAGATCAAGTGGACGGATGCGCCTCAGGCGTTTTGGACCCTGTTCCGATACCGCTTCTGGCGTCCTTCGGCGGATCCTGCTGCCGTTCGGGCCGCTTCGAAAGCCACCTAGTCGGCGGTTAGGCTCGAAATCGCAATCGTCACGCTGTATTTATTCCCGTCGCCCTGCTGGCGCTCGTGCAGCCAGGCCGTAATTTCGCGAAGCTTTGCGCTCAGTTCTCGCCGCTCATCCTCGCTCAGCATTGCGGTTAGGCGGAAGAGCGAGCATTCTTCGTCCGCCTTCTGACGGCGGACCTCGATGGCTTTTGCGTACTCCTTTGCGGCCGTGCTCAGCACGGTCGAGACGTTCTTAGTGATCTCGCGACGTGTCTGCTCATCTTCGTAGTCCAGCCCCTCCATTCTGCTCGGAGGACCAGCGGCATAAAGAGTCTCCGGCTTTGTTGAGCCAGGGCGGGCTCCAGACTTTTGGATTAAGCCGACCTCGGTCATCTGGGCCAAGTGGTAGTAGATGAGATGCTCCTCGATACCAAGCCGTGCGGCGATTTGCGCGGCTGTCAGAGGCTCGCTGCTGCGCAGCAAAGTCAGGAGTTCAATCCGCACTGGATTGTTCAAGGCTCGAAGCTGGCGAAGACCCAAGGGCATTTCATTCATAAGTTTTTCTAATTATTAGAAACTTTCTAGAATTACTAGACGTTCCCCGGTTTAATATGGTCTTACCCTTCCTTACCCTCGCCCTTTTGTCCCAACGCTCTGAGAAGGTTGTTGTGGACCGCGCAACCTGCATTGGCAAGGTCATCGCACCTATTCTTCCCGGCAGGCGTAAAGCGCCGCTGATTGCCGTCAAGATTGGCGGAAAACCGTATCGCATGCTTCTGGATACCGGGGGCCAGGGCGGGCGTATTTCGGAAGATGTAGCCAAAGCCCTCGGCCTGCAACCCATCGGAGAGGTCCGCGCCGGCGATCCGAGCGGCAAGAACTCTCAGCGACTGTTCCTTTACAAGATTCCAGAGATCGTGATTGGTAACGCGCACCTTTACGGCGTGCGTATGATTGGCTCCAAAGGGCGGGATCATGGAGTTGATTCCGATGGCGTGCTTGGCACGAACGCGTTTGGAGACCTCCTTGTAACCCTTGACTTTCCGCGCAAGCAGATCGAGATTGAGAATGGGTCGTTGCCGTCCGACTCCATGCCATATCGAGTTCTGAATGGAGTACCCGCGTTGACCGTTGAAGTTGGAAAAGTGAAGATCGATGCTCACGTTGACTCCGGCTCCGACGGCGGATTGATGATTCCCCTAAGCTATCAGGACCAGCTTCCGTTGGCGGAAAAGCCACATGTCGTTGGCCATGCCCGTTCCCTGTTCAACGATTTCGATATCTACGCGGCAAAGCTCAATGGCAAAGTTAAGATAGGCGGGGTTCCCTTCGATATAACAACCGTTGAAATGCACAATGCCTTCCCGATGGGCAACATCGGCGGGCGTGTTCTCCAGAACTACGCGGTGACGATCGACCGGAAGAACAAGAGAATCCGGTTCAAGAAGGGCTGAAAGTAAAAAGGCCCGTCGGGAAAACCGACGGGCCAAGAAATGGCTTGCAAAGAATTGGTGCTTAGGAGGATCGCTTGCGGCGAACCAAAGCGGCGATGCCCGCGCTAATGGCAATCATCGAAGCCGGCTCGGGGACGGCGCTTCCTCCCTCGAGGTCTACGTTGTCGAGGCCAATGTAATTCGTTCCACCCTTGGGGCTTGCGCCAATAAAGCTAATGATGGTGGAAGTTCCCGTTGCCACGAAGTCAAGGTCAACTCGGTTATAGGTATTGCTGTTATCAGCAAAGGTATCGTAGTTCACCTGATCCAGCAGAACCGCCGAAGTAGAGCCATCAACGGCAGTTGCTTCAACACCGGCGTTGCCGGAGTACAGGACCAATCCGCCGTAGTAGTAGCTGAGGTGATACTTGCCTCCAGCCACCGTAGAAACGGTCTGCGACACACCGCCATAGGGGTAAGCGTCGTGGTAGCCGGTCAGGTCCAGCGAATATGAGCCGTCCTGTGGAATCACGTAATATGAATTCGTCGCATTGAGCCAAACAAGTTCATTTGAGACCGTGGTCCAACCCGTGATGGCCGTGCTACCGAGGGCAAGTGAGTCAGCGCCGCCACCATTGTTCTGGAAATCTCCGTTCTCGAACGACCCATTGACAAGAAGATTTGCCGAAGCAAGCGAAGCTACTCCGACAGCCACCAAGGAAGCCACAAATAAACGCATGAAGATAGTGTATCTGCGAATGCCATTCCTTAACGGAAAGCGGAGATTGAAACCAGCAATTCTTCCTGGTTAAGACTCGTTTCCGGTTCGAAGAAGTTGCTTCAAGTGTTCAGAATATAACGTTAGGGCTTCTCGGCACCGCTGGATGCGCCAGTTCAAATCGTCGCGGTCGTTGGCTAGCAACTCCCACAAGGTTGGCGAAACCACCAACGCCTCGAACGCATCCGTGCCAAGCCCACGATAGCGTAGGCCCATGGCGGCATCCGTTGAACTGTATCGCAGATAGGCGACCACGTACGGCTGGATACAACCATAGTTGGCATCGAAGCGCTTCTGGCAAACCTTGTAAGCAATTCCTAGCCGCTCGTCTTCGCCGAGTTCGTCGGACATCTGGATGACATCTACCAAGTCCTCAAAATTCCTGAAGAACCTCAACAACTCTTCCTGCCGCGTTTGAATGAGCTCGGGGTCGGTGCGATACGGGTCACCAGCCAGCGAGCCCTTCAGCCAATTTGCGGCTTTCCCTGTAATTTCAAGCGCGGCTTTCACCGGTTTGGAACGATCCATTAGCTTTGACCCCCAGATTTCTGAACGTAGTTGAGACGAAGATCGCGGATGAGGTTCTGAACTTCCCGCCGGTCACTTTCATCGAGCTTCCCCTCAAGATGCTTAGCAAGATCGACGGTGACGTCGATGGCGACTTTCGCCTGGGCGAAATCGGCGTGTATGGTTCCCGTGATGAGGTCGGGCTGCAAGCCGAGCTTCTGCCATGCGATGGAGGCAGACTGCTCCAACATCATCATCAAGACTTGGAAGAAATCAATGGGTTCCTTCTCGGTTTGATCTGCCATGCACTGGTAATAACGGGCCAGCAGGCTCAAACGAAGCTAGTTTTCGTGCGCGTAGGTCTCATAGGGGTCAGGCATATCGTAAACATGGCTTCCGATAACCACCCCGTTCCAGTCGATGAGATAATCCCTCGGACCCTTAGGTTTCGCCACCTTTTCAACCAGCTTCGCGCGACCCTTTGCGCGCGTATCTTGGGGCGGATCGGTCATCGCGGTAACGATGTCCATTTCGCTTACCACGCGCTTGGTTTCGCCCATCTCTTGCAGAGCGTAGAACAGCCCTTCGGCGGGGTCGATGTTGTGATATTCGAGGTCAACCGAGTGGAGGGCGTCGTCGCTCCAGTCGGTACCCGCGTCTTCGATGTACTGCTCCACCACCCGCTTCTTGGCGACCCAGTCGATGCGGTCCCCAAGCTCGAGCGGGTTCTTCTCAAGGCCGTCGAGGATCGACTCCCATTCCGCCAGCACCCAGTTAGTCTGTTCACTTTCGCCTTTGTAGGCATCGGTTGCCAGCTTCAGATAGATTCGCTGGACGTCCACCGCCCGGATGGTGACGCCGTCCGCCATCATCACAAGCCACTTGTATTCCGGGTCGCGGCTAACCTCACGCAGGGCAATCAGCGGCTGCGCAAGCACGAGGTCAGGCGGAACAAGGCCATCTTGCAGCAACCTGATTACCAGCGCGGTCGTGCCGACCTTGAGGGCATACGCGTACTCGTTCTGGTTCCCTTCGCCGAACAGAAGGTGCAAACGGGTCATGCCGTCGTTGCTGTAGAAATGCTCCCACTTGGGGTTGATCAGGGCGCGGTTGAATCGCACCCTCGTGGCCAGGGTTTTGATGATGTGATCCGCGCGTTGGCTTAGCTGGAAATGGATGCGGTCATCGGCAATCACGTTGTAAACGTTGCTCACCCAGATGTAATCCACTGGGTTTGCGTTCATTTCGTCGATGTTCGGGCGTCCGCCCGCGGTGAGGATATGCCCGCCAACGCGGCCAACTCCGGCAAATATCTGCCGGGTTACAAGGAACGGATAGAACTGGAAGACCTGGAGGTTGTAGAACTCGTCCGAAGCGTAGATTTGATAGTTCTCGTGGCAGCCAAAGGTGTGCCCGCTGAAGTGATCGACGCTGTTGTTGTAAACCCGTACGCCCTCGCTTAGCCCAAGCTCTTTGATGGCTCTCACAATGTGGCGCTGCCCGGCACGGTCGTTGGCCACAAGGTCTTTAAGCTGGCGGCACTCGGCGGTCGCGTATTCAAGGTGGCTGCCGACGGCGTCGATATAGAGCCGCGCGCCGTTCATCAGGAAGCCGCCCGCTTGGGCGGGCTCGAAGACCATGTCGCGGGAGTGCATGTCGATCGCGCCGATGCGCGATTCAAAGAAAAGGTGGTCCTTGATCGCCTCGACGGCCTGTTCGGGGTTTCTGATCTTGCTGCCGGAGGCGGCAAGCGCTTCGTCATCGACCAGGCAACCGAATTCCGTTTCAACCCCGAAGATGCCTGATCCGTGCTTCACTTACCCATTCTACGCAAATGCGGGCGAGTTCAAAGCGGATCAAATCGACGGCCGAACTCGTAGGTACAATCAACTCATGCAGGGAACGTATCTCGGTCTTCTGTTTCTCATCGTAATTGCCGCGATCGTGTGCGGCGCGATGGTGACCCTGAGCTGGCTGCTTGGCCCCAAGAAGAAGACACCCTACAAGGAAGCTCCCTACGAGTGCGGCGTAACCCCGGTCGGAGACGCCCGCGAGCGCTTCCCCATCAAGTTTTATCTCGTCGCCATTCTCTTCATTCTGTTCGACATCGAAGTCGTGTTCCTGTGGAGCTGGATGACCGCTTTCAAGAAGGCGGATACCAATTTCATGGTGTTCAGCTTCTTCGAGCTACTGGGCTACATGGCCACCTGGGTCGTAGGCTACGTCTACGCCCTCCATGTGGGAGCGATCGACTGGGATGAGACGACTTCGCTTGCGCCGGAAAAGCTTGGCAAGAAGCACAATGCCGATGAGCAGAAGGAGAACGTGGCCTAATGGCGAAAGCCGCCGCCGACCGCACCGAAGCGTCGAAGATCAAGTCCGCCTTCCCGAAGGCCTTCGTGAGCTCTAAGGTTGAACGGGGCGAGCTTTACGTCTGCGTTAAGCGCGAAGCCATCGTGGACGTTCTTCAGTTTCTGAAAGACGACCTCGGCTACGAATATTTCAGCGAGTGCCTGGGTGTGGATTACAGCACCTGGAAGCATGAGAGAGATTTTACCGAGCGGTTTGAGGTTGTTTACAACCTGATGACCCTGAACGGCTACCACCGCATCTTTGTGAAGATCGGCGTGGACGATGGCCAGAAGGTTCCAACGGCCAAGCACGTTTATCTTGGCGCTGAGTACCCGGAGAAGGAGATCGCCGATCTGTTTGGCGTCATCTTCGAGGGTAACGAGCTTCGCGGCGAGCGGTTCTTACTGCCCGATGACTGGTCTGGTTTCCCGTTGCGCAAGGAGTACCCGCTCGGCGGCGACGACGTAATCTTCGATCAGAACACCCGCGGCCCGGCGGTGGAAGACATGAGCAAGCCTCACGCTGGTGAGAGCTTCGAAGGCAAGACGGGCAGCGGCGACGTTTCCGGCCGTTAGATACCTATTCAGTTGGAATTAGTGAGCCGGATTGCATCCGGCTCACTGTCATCAACCCCTACTTCTGCTTCGAAGTCTTCTTGGCATCGCTTGGGGCGGCTGCGGCAAATCCGCGGAGATAGAACGCTACGCCGTAGCCCGTGTCACACGGAAGTATCAACTCGAAGATTAAGTTCTGACCCGCATGAGCTCCTAAGACCGCAGCAGGGAACGTAACGGTGAAGTTCTTGTAGTCGCTGGTGTCTGGGAAGAACTTGCCCGTTGAGCTTGAGGTAATTACCGGCGTGAACTGCGTGCTGAACGGAGCCGCGAGATCCTTGTATCCAATGTACACGGGGAAGCCATCTGGCACATAGTACGGATTGGCTGTAGTGAAGCTCAACGTGATCGTCCCGGTTAGCGGGCCGCTGACGAGATCCCCTTGACCGGTGATTGGGATTGGGCCACCGGAGTGGATATCCCTGGGATGAGGAGGTCCACTGACGGGTCCTGCGGCATGTGTCGATCCGCCCGAACTTGTCTTCTTCTGCTTTCCGCTCTCCTTATCGCAGGAACAGCAGCAACTGCAGCCATGCTTGCAGCAGCTACGCATCTCCTCATGCCGAGAAGACTTCTTCGAATGCTCCTGGTGCATAGAAGTCTTCTTCTTTGCCTGGGTCTGCTTGGTATGCCCGCTGTGGTCGGCTTGGGCCGGAGTTCCATGCCCAAGACTCACGCTGGACAAAGCCAACGCAAAAAGCGACGCCACTAAAAATCTCTTACAAAGTCTCATGATCCACCGGACGATATCGTACCATTGTTGCAGGCAAATCCTTCAAGAACTTGGCGAGCAACCCTCTAGCCAGGCACGGGTTGTACTTGCTAGCCGGGCAGGGCTCAGAGTTCGGCCCTTGCGCTTTAGCTCCTTCAATTTGCTAAGCCCTAGTCCATCCAACAGCATCGATTCCAAGCTTGCACGCAGGGCAAGGGCATGGGCGTCTGGCTTCTCGGCCACCGACTGCCACAGATGCTCCGCCGCACCCGATAGAGTTGCCGACCGCTCAAAGTTGCCGGTTTTTCCCGCTAAGTAAGCAATCCCCTCTAGAACCCCTGGAAACCACGCTTCGCTCTCACAGCCGGAGACTTGAAGCGCTTCCAGGAAAAGGGATTCCGCCGCCCGGTATTCACCCAGCAGCATCATTACGTCGGCCAAATTTGTGGTTGCCCGAATGTAAAGATCAGGCTCTCCAACCTTGTGCGCCAGCAGGCGGCCCTTTTCAAATTCGATCTTCGCCGTCTCAAATTCCGACTTGGTTTTAGACAAATACGCCAGGTTGGTTAGCACCTTGGCGGAGTTCGCCAAATCATCCTGAGACTCGTAAAAGCGAAGGCAAGTTTCAAGGTAGCCCCTTGCCGACTCTGTGTTCCCACGATCCATCTCCACTAAAGCGAGGTTGTTCAGAGTCGCCGTCTCCCGAGATGACAGATTTGCCTGCGCAAAGATGTCTCGGGCTTGAAGGAAATATTGCTCGGCATGTGCCATAGCGCCTAGTCTCCACTTCAGCACCCCAGCAATGTTCAAGCACCGCCCAACCGACTCGGGTTCAGCCTCTCCTGCGCATGCGAGAGCCTGTTCGATCGCATTTACGCCCAGCACGTACTGAGCCCTTGCCAGCCACCAAATGTGGATGAGCAAGCATAGGGTCAGCGCGCTTTGGCGATCACCAAGTTCAATGAGTTCCTGAACGGCCGCATGCAGATTCTGCGCCTCGTCACCGACAGCCGCCAGCCAGTTTTCACTCCCAATCGAGCCTTCCTTCTGCCTGAGCCACTCCAAGAACCATCGAGCGGCACGCTCCGCCATTGCGGTTTCTTCCGCGGCCTTGCGAACCGCAAATTCGCGAACGGGTTCAAGAAATCGATGCCTTGCCCCAAGCGGCCCTTGGTGGGAGATTACGAGCGACTTTTCGATAAGTGACTCAAGCCCATCAAGCACTCTAGTAGGCTCAATTTCGCCAAACCCACAAATGCCTTCCGCCGCCTCCACTGTCCATCCATCGCGAAATACTGCCAGCCGATTGAACAGCGCCCGCTCATCATCCTCAAGAAGCTGGTAGCTCCAATCGATGGCCGCCTCGATGGTCATATGCCGGGGCAAGCTCTCGCGAGGGCCGCCCTGCAGCACGCCGAAAACGTCCTTCAGGCGCTTCAGAAGCTCCCCCGCGCTAAGCACGGCAAGCTTCGGCGCCGCAAGTTCTAGCGCCAGCGGCAACCCATCTAGCCGACGGCAAATCTCTGCAACGGCGTCGGCATTATGCCCATCGAGCTTGAAAGAATCGTTTCTCAGCCTCGCGCGATCAAGCAATAGCTGAACAGCTTCAAATGCCAAAAGTTCGGTCGGGTCGTGGGACGACCCAGTGGGAGGAACCGAAAGCGGATCGACCCGATAAGTCTTCTCACCCGCCACCCTCAGCGCCTGGCGGCTGGTAACGAGTAACCGCGTCTCAGTCGTCTGCTCAAGAATTCGTGCGGCAAGATCGGCAACCGCATCCACAAGGTGCTCCGCGTTGTCTACTACCAGAAGCAACTTTCGGTTTCCAATTGCCGCCGCAACCGAACTGGCGTCAACGTGCAGAGTGGGGTCAACGCGCATGGCTTGCGCCACCGTCATCGGAACCAAGCCGGGGTCTTCTAACGCGGCCAGCGGCACAAACCAAACGCCGTCAGGGAACGCCTCAAGAAGCTCTGCCCCAACTTGCAGCGAGAGCCTGGTCTTGCCGCTTCCACCTGCCCCCATCAGGGTCACGAGCCGATGGGCGTGAACCTCCTCAACAAGCCTCTCAATGTCCGCTGCCCGCCCAATGAAGCTGGTGTGCTGGAGCGGCAAGTTATTCGGCGTGTAATCCAGCGAAGCCAGTTCCGGGAACGCTTCTGGGAGCCCTTCGGCTTTGAGCTGCCAAACCCGCTCAGGCTCAAGAAGATCCTTCAAGCGATGGCGGCCAAGGTCAATAAAGGCAAAGCCCTCTTCACGGGCTTCGGCGAAGATTTGGTGAGCAGCGTCTGAAAGCAGCACCTGAGCGCCATGCGCTAAACCGCGCAGACGGGCGCAGCGGTTAACGGTCGGACCGTAGTAGTCGCCGTCGCGCTGGATCGCCTCCCCGACGTGAATGGCGCACCGCACACTCAGCACCATCTGATTCTCGCCGGGATTGAGAAGCGCGCGCTGCAAAGCTGCGGCCGCTCGAACCGCGTTCGCAACGGAGGTGAAGACCATGAAGGCGCTATCGCCCTCGCCGCGCTGCTTGATCCACTTGCCCATGAACTCGCTGGCAACACGCTGAACAAGGAGGTCGTGGCGTTCGAGAGCTTGGCTAACCTCGCGGCGCTGAGTTTCCCAGAGCTTGGTGCTGCCCTCGATATCCGTGAGAAGGAACACCAGCGTTTTTGCTTCGTTTACCGCCAAAACTTATTTGTCCCCGTCCGATGAGGATAGCCTATATTCCTTGGTATACAAAGCCCAGTGTGAGGCTTTCGTTCTGTTGAATTTAGCAGACGCTTGGGGCGGTCGGTTGATTGATCGATGCGATGTAATCGCCCACCAGCTTCAAAACCTTGCCGCGGTGGCTGATCGCATGCTTCTGCTCGGCGGTTAGATCCGCCATCGTGCAGCCAAGCTCAGGCAGATAGAAGATGGGATCGTATCCAAAGCCGCCGCCGCCGCTTGGCTGCTCGGCAATCTGTCCCTCGCAGGTTGCCTCGAACACTTCTCTTATGGTGTCGCCAAGGCGTACGGCAACGCAGCAGCGAAAACGCGCGGAACGTTTCTCCAGCGGCAAGCCCTCCAGTTCGCGAAGGATGATCGCCATCTTTTCAGGAAACGGCAACCCCTCACCTGCGAACCGCTTTGAGTGAACGCCTGGCTGCCCGCCCATCGCGTCGATTTCAAGGCCGGCGTCATCGGCTACGCATAATTCGCCGGTGAAGGCGGCAGCAGAATCCGCCTTGATCATCGCGTTTTCGGGATAAGTGCTTCCGGTCTCTTCCGGCTCCGGCGCGCCCGGGAAATCAGCGAGTGTGAGGAATTGAATTTCTGGGAAGCGGGCGCCGAGGATGGTCAGCATCTCGCCCGCCTTCTTTACGTTATGGGTAGCGATGACCACCCGCTTGATCATGCGATTTCGAGAACTTCCTTTTGAGCCTTGATCAGCTCATCGATGCCTTTCTTCGCAAGTTTCAGCAACTTACCAAGGGTCTCCGGACTGAACGGCTCGGCTTCGGCGGTGCCCTGAATCTCAATGAACTTGCCCGACTCCGTCATAACAACGTTCATATCCGTATCTGCCTGGCTGTCCTCGTCGTAGTTCAGATCCAGAATTTCTTTGCCGCGGTAAACGCCCACGCTAACCGCTGCCACTGGCTCGCGCAGCAGGATTTGATCGATCATCCGCTGCTTCTTCATGTAAAGCATCGCGTCGTAGGCGGCAACATAGGCGGCGGTAATCGCCGCTGTGCGCGTTCCGCCGTCCGCCTGGATGGCGTCGCAGTCCAGCGTGATGGTGCGTTCGCCCATGCGGTCGAGATCAACCACCGTTCGCATCGCCCGCCCAATCAGCCGCTGGATTTCCATCGAGCGGCCGTTCGGCTTCATCTGATCACGTTGGTTTCGCTGCCGTCCGCTACGCGGAAGCATTGCGTACTCGGCGGTGAGCCAGCCCTTGCCCTGTCCTTTCATAAACGGGGGGACGCGCTCTTCCACGGTTGCCGTCACCAGCATGTGGGTTTCGCCCATTTTGACTAGGCAGGAGCCTTCCGCAAACTTGGAAAAGCCGCGTTGAAAACTGTAGGATCGTAGTTGATCGAGGTCTCGCCCGTCAGGTCGCATCGGGCAAGTTTAGCCGATTGCCACAAGAACTTCTTGCAACAGTTCGTTAAGCCTTTCGGTAGGCGCGGGCGGGATCCCTGCGGGCGCGTCTGGGCAAAAGCTGTGGCCAGAAATGTGGTCTCTCACGGTTGCGGATTCCAAAGAATCGTAGTAGAGTCGTCCGCCGCTCCCGCTCACGTCGATTCGCTTCAAATCTTGGTAGCCGCTGGCGCACTCGATGTGGACCACTGCGCCGCCCTTGGTCTTCAGCACCGCTAAGACGCCCGAGCCATCTGCGAAAGTGCTGACATCCATATTTTCGACTTCTCCGAGAGCCTCAAGGACCCAATCCAGCGCCCGTGACAAGTGGCGTTCTACAAGTTCTTTGATGGGGATGCGGTTGGGAATCTGGATGATCAAGCGGCCATGCGCAGGCTTTCCAATGCCTCCGGCAGCGACCATCGCCGCTACTTGCTGAAATCCGGGCTCAAGGCGCAAGGAACTTCCCACGCTCATCATTATTCCCGGCTGCATTCGCCCGGCGTATACTCGCGGCTGCATCCATGGCAAAGCCGCGCATTCTCATCCTAACCCACGAGTATTCGTTGACGGGTGCGCCAAAGCTCATTCTCGACATCGCCCGAACGTGGCAGGAGAAGGCCGAAATGCGAGTGATCGGCGGGCGGCCGGGCCCTCTCCGCGCCGAATTCAACGCCTTCGCGAAGACCGCCGAGTTCTCAGAATTCTTCCATCCCGAGCCGAAATATGCGGTGTTCAAGCCGGTGACGCGGTCCGGCTTGCGGCAGGCTTTCTTCGATGACTTCGTAACGAGTTTCAAACCCGATCTGATCTACTGCAACAGCCTAAGCTCACTCGAAATGGTGGCGAAGCTGCCTTTGCCAGCCGCCAAGCGTCTGCTGCACGTTCACGAGATGGGCTTAAGCGTCGAGCTGGCGCAGAAGGAATTCCCTGGCCTCATTTCAAGCTGGCCGGACCATGTAATTACCGTCTCCGACGCCGCTAGAGATTCCTTGCTTGAGCGAGCGCCGCTTGACCCGGCGATCGTGAGCCGGATATTTGCCTCGATTCCAGCTCACAAGCCCGCCGCGAAGCCCATGAACCCGGATGAAAAGACGTTTCTGGTTGGCGGAAGCGGCCAGACGAACTGGCGCAAGGGATGCGAGCTATGGCTGATGGTCGCTGCCGCGCTTCGCGAAAGACTGGGCGACACGGTGCGCTTTGAGTGGGTTGGAATCGGCGATGCCCACAGCGACAAGCAGTTCAAAATCATGGCCCAGACGCTTGGCCTGGAGGTCAGCTTTGTGCAAGCCACCAGTAAGCCACTCGACTACTACAAGAATTTCGATATCTTCCTGCTTTCGTCTTGGATGGACCCGTGCCCCCTGGTTGTTCTTGAGTGCATGCAGCTAGGCATTCCGTGCGCGGGTTTCGCGGGAAGCGGCGGAGCCGGGGAGGAGATCGGCGATACCGGCATCGTGGTCCAGAACTTCGATATTGAGGAGATGGCTTCCCGTCTGGCAGACTTACTTCAAAACCCTGCTGAGCGCCAGCGCTTTGGCGAAATGGCCCAAGCCAGAGTACAGGCGGAGTTCAACACGGAAAATCAGGCGGGCAAGATTTGGCAGGTAGTTGAATCTATGCTTGACGCGAGGAACGTAAAGTGAAGGTTCTTCTCGTAGTCCACGATCTCTCGCTCACCGGCGCGCCTCGCGTCATCCTCGATCTTTTCGAAGGCTTTGGCCGCGCCATTGAGCTAAGAGTTCTGGCGCTTCGCGGCGGACCACTATCCTCACGGCTGAGCAAGACCGATTGGCGAGAAATCAGCGCACTCATCGGCCCCCAACCGCGCCGGCCAGATCGCAAGCTAAAACTGCTCCGCCAGCGCAACAGTGTGAAGTCTTGGATGGCGAACTTTGCGCCGGACGTGGTCTACATTAATTCGGCAGCTTCGCTGCCGGTGTTGAACCAAGACTTATTGCCTTTAGCTCCAGTTCTTTTCCACGCCCACGAAATGGGGTTTGTCTTAAACGAATACGTTCGGCCTGTTCGAGAGCAGTTCCTAAGCCTGCCCGCTAAGTACGTCACGGTGTCGCAAGCCGCCGCCAACGACCTCTTGCGGCTGGGAGTTGATGAATCCAAAGTTGAGATCATCAACGCCTGTATTCCGTTCGAATCCTGGACGCCTAAGCCGCGCAAGGAAGCCCATCCCGTGGTGGGTGGCGCGGGGTTGCCGCAATGGCGCAAGGGGGTCGATTTGTGGCTGCTGGCCGCCAAGGAAGTTGCGACCCGCCTTGATGGCAAGGTGAAGTTTCGCTGGGTCGGCTACGCTGACGATTACGATTCCTGGACCGCCAAGGAGAAATCAAAAATTCTTGGGCTAGAGAAGGTTGTAGAGTGGATCCCGCTCTGCGAAAACCCCGGCGATCACTACCAGGCGTTCGACATCTTCCTGATGACCTCCTGGGAAGACCCCTGCCCGCTCGTCGTGCTTGAGAACATGGCGCTTGAAAAACCGGTAATCGCGTTTCCGGATGGCGGCGGCGCCGCGGAAGAACTAGGCGAAACCGGGGTTCTCACCTCGCGGCGAAACGTGCATGAGATGGCGGATAAGGTTTGCGAGCTGCTTGCGGACCCCGAAGGAGCGAAACGCCTCGGCGAGGCCGCGCGCCTGCGAGTTCAAGAACACTTCACGGTTGAAAAGCTCGCTCCCAGGCTGCTGGAAGCGGTGCGAACTACTGCTCAGTCGCGCGATCGGCGATAAGCCGAACGTTCTGCGATTGCGAGCGCGGGCAAATCAACACGTGCTTGCCGCTTACCACCACAATGAAATCTTCCAGCCCAAGGGCATCCACTTCGATATCGTCCCTTTGGTTCACTATCAGGCTGCCGCGCACCGATTCCAGCCGCGCGCAACCGCGGACATGATTGCCATGCTCATCAGGCGGAGCGTTGCGAAGCATCGCCTCCCAAGAGCCTAGATCGTCCCATTCGAATTCGCCCCTCACCACCTTGAGGAGCAGGGTTTTCTCAAGCACCGCGTGATCAAACGATTGCCGCGGAATCTGACCGAAGAGCTTGGCCAACACCGCCGTTTCCTTGAACGGCATCGCATCCGCCAGCATCACCAACGTGTTGGCGGTGTCCGGAGCAACATCTTGGAGCACCCGCATTAGCGTATCGAGCCGGAAGAAAACTGTTCCCGAATTCCAAAGGAACCGTTTAGCCTGCACATACTGCTCGGCCAGCTCTAAGTCGGGCTTTTCGTGAAACCGCAAGACGCCCTCAGCGTTCTCAGCGGAAGAACCCTTTACTTCTATGTAGCCATACCCGGTTTCCGGGCGCGATGGAGGAATGCCCAAGAGGCAGAAAACCTGACCCTCTGAGGCGACCGAGAGGCAGTGACCCATTTGCTTGCCGAACACGTCGCCGGATATAAGGTGATCTGCTGGAAAGACGCCTACAGTAATTTCCTGCCACTTGCCAGGATTCTTGGCAATAAGGTTGGCAACTCCCCACAAAATGCCGCCCAGCGAATCTCGTGGCTCCGGCTCCTCAAAAATAGATTCAGCAGGAGCAATTCCCAGTTCGACAATCTTGCGGGCAACCGAGCGCCCGGCCACCGAATACACTTTTGAGCCAAAGACCGGCTTCAGGCGATCAAGAGTGTCGGTAAGGAGCGGCTGGCCCGATGGCCCAAGCGCCAGCAATTGCTTGGGAACCTCGGCTGAACTAAGCGGCCAAAACCGTTTACCGCCGCCTCCGGCCAGTACAATCGCTGCGAAATTCCCGCTCACCTCCCTATTCTGGCTTAGAAGCGTCCTGGTTCATCGCGGGTACATTCAATCTTCATTATGGTGAGCACATCGGAAGCCCTGGCGATCCTTCATGCAGTTCAGGTTGCGCCATTTCGTGGCGCCGCGCTTCGCAAGTTTGCCATGGAGCGTCTTGCGGAACTGCCGAACTACAACTGGTGCGGAATCTATCGCCTGGAAGGAGAAGAACTTATCCTCGATGAGTTCGTCGGCGAAGCCACGGATCATACGAGAATCAAAGTTGGCGTAGGCGTTTGCGGCACGGCCGTAGCAAAGAATGCCAACCAAGTGGTCGACGATGTCTCTCAAGTAGGCAATTACCTGGCCTGCAGCATCAAAACAAAGAGCGAGATTGTGGTTTTGATCCGAGAGGGGCAGACGATTCTTGGCCAAATAGATATCGACGGCCATACCCCCCGCGCATTTGACGGAACCGATGAGGCGCTCCTAAACGAAATCGCGGTCGTTTTAGCAGACCGCTGGACGGAAAAGGCAACCCCGGAGCCGATGTCGGCAACATCCTGAAGCGAAGAAGCAACGTCCTTCCTTTAAGTTCGGTGATATGAGAAGTCGAGGCATCCAACAAGCAACGGTTCCCCTCATTTGCCTGGCATTTGGCCTCGCCGGTTGGCTAGGCGCGCTGAAGAATCATCGCCTTAGCCCGTTTGTCGGCCTTGCGTACGTGCTCCTTGCGATTGGCGCCTTTCTACTGCCCTCAATTTCTTCGAATAGAACACTGAAACGGGCAACGCCGCTCATTGCGGGTATCGGGGTTGCCTTGGCGGTGTGGAGCATTAACCAACCGGCGATCCAGATAAACGACAAACTTCTGGTCATCGGCCTTTGCGTTTTTGTGTTCGCCGCGGTGATCGACATTTATCTAACGCAATTTGGACGGCTGCTTGCTTACGGCTGCGGGCTTTTATTCCTGTGGGCGTCCTACGCCCTTTACTACTTGTCCCCCGCTTACGCGGCCTTGTACGTAGGCGATGGATCCCGGTATGCCCCTCTTGCAATTTCACTCTTGGCAACCGCGGTAACGGTGTTCATTCTTCTTACCGGAATTCAGCGTCGTCCAAAACCTGCCACCCAAGTAAACTCTCCACCGGAAGAGTGAACTCATTTGAAGTAGTTGTGGTTGGGGCGGGCCATGCCGGCATCGAGGCGGCCCTCGCATCCGCGCGCCTTGGGGTGCGGACGGCATGCGTCACGATGCGCAAAGATCGCATTGGCCACCTTCCGTGCAACTGCAGCATCGGCGGCCCGGCAAAGGGGCACATCGCCCGCGAGGTCGATGCGCTTGGCGGCCAAATGGGACTGACTGCCGACCGAGCAATGACCCACATCCGGCGGGTCGGAACCGGCAAGGGCCCGGCGGTGCAGACCGCACGCGCCCACGTCTGTAAATCGCTTTATCCGCAGCTGATGCGAGAAACGCTAGAGGCGGAACCCAATCTGACGGTCATCGAAGCGACGGTGGAATCCATCGAGCGCTCCGACGGATGCCTGAGCGCAGTCTTGTTGGGCGACGGTAGCCGCATTGAGACCCGCGCGGTAGTGCTCACCACCGGTACCTTCCTCAACGGCGTCTGCCATGAGGGACATACTCAGACCTCGGCGGCTCGGCATGACGATAAGCCCAGCATCGGGCTGGCGGGATTCCTCTTGGACATCGGCATTCGGGTCCGCCGCTTCAAGACCGGCACTACGCCGCGAATAGCCCGAAGCTCCATCGATTTCTCCAAAAGCCTGGAAATGCCAAGCGAGCCTGAAGCCGGCGCAATCAGCTTTCTTAACCAGCGACCCCAAGTAGACCGCGAGCTATATCCGTGCTGGCAAATCCATACAAACCCCGAGATGCACGAATACGTGCGCGCGCACCTTGGTGAAAGCGCGATGTACGGCGGGGCGATCACTGGCGTCGGCCCCCGATACTGCCCATCAATTGAAGACAAAGTTGTTAGATTCGCCGAGAAGGAAAGCCATCCGGTCTTCTTTGAAATCGAAGAGTGGGACTCCGAATCGGTTTACGTGCAGGGCGTCTCGACCTCGCTGCCAGCGGATGTCCAACTTCAGATGCTCCGGATGCTGCCCGGCCTGGCAAATGTTGTCATGCTGCGGCCCGGCTACGCCGTGGAGTACGACATGGCCGATCCGCTACAGCTAAACAGCACCCTGATGTCGCGTCAGTTGGACGGCCTCTTCCTTGCCGGGCAAATCAACGGGACCAGCGGCTACGAAGAAGCCGCCGGGCAGGGGATTGTTGCGGGCATCAATGCCGCCTTGCTATCTAAGGGTGAGGAGCCGCTTGTTCTGAGCAGGGCCAACTCGTTCATCGGCGTGATGATCGACGATCTCGTGACAAAGGGCGTCGAGGATCCCTACCGAATGCTTACCGCGCGCGCCGAACACCGGCTTGTGCTGCGCCACGATAACGCGGATACGCGGCTAACACCTATTGCCCGTTCTATCGGCCTTTGCGACGACCATCGCTGGCAGTCGTTCTCGGAAAAACAGGAAGCGGTGAGCAAAGGCGTGGAGGAGTTAAAGCGGTACGAAGTCTCCACCGCCAACATGGAAGCACTGGAGCGCGTTGAAATGCGTCCGCCGGTGAACAAGTGCTCCTTCCTCGACCTCTTGCGCCGACCCGAGGTCGACCTTGAGAACGTTGAGGCGCTTGCTAGCGCAATGGACATCTCCCTTGACCTACCAGAGCGCGAAGACATCCGTGAGCAGATTCAGCTTACGGGCAAGTTCGCGGGTTTCTTCGAGAAGCAAATCGCCTTGATCGAGCGCTCCGGCAAAACCGAGGCGATGAAGATTCGCAAGGACTTTAGCTACCACAAGGTGAAAGGCTTAAGCTACGAGAGCCTGGACAAGCTTTCTCGTGTACGGCCGGAGACGATCGGGCAAGCAAGCCGGATACCCGGCATTCGCCCAACTGACATTGCATTGCTGGTTGGCCACATCAAAGCGAACGCATAGCCCTATCGTACGCGTCAGTTCAGAGACATGCTTTTGCCTCTTGCCCTAGTTCTGCTTAGCCAGGACAGCCCGAAAGGAACGAATGTGCCCGCGGTGAGGCCAGGGGTTGGCGCTCCGCGAAAGACTATGCAAATCGTAATGCCTCCTGCCGATTTGCAGGCTCAAAATGCCATCCTCTTCGCGAACGTCCCGATCTTGGTCCAGCCAAAGGTTCACGCGCTCGCAGCAACAATCGCCCGCAACTACTTAAGTGGCAAAGAACCCAGGTTATGGGCGGTGGCCCAACAGGAGATTCTCAAGGCGTTCCCAAAATTTGACGACCTCAACACCGCCCTTCATGCGCTTCTCTACAGCGAGATAGCCCTTCGCACCGACGCTGATCTCCACCTTGTCCAGACCGAGCGACGGCAAGCGGATCTTGACCTGGTCAGCCTGATGGACCAGGAGCTCTCGCTCACCAACAAGTCCCCGGCGTTGTTAACCAAGAAGTGGCCGGAAAGCAAACCGCCAATTGCCAATAACTTGGCATTTAGCGGGATCAGCTACATTGCCTGGGTCGGCCAAGCGCACTCCGCAATCAGCAAGCCGGGCGCATCTGAGCTTGAGAAGGTCGAAGTCGCGTACGAAGAGCTTCTTCGCAACCGAGCGAACGCCAAATTTGCAATCGCCAGCCTCACATCGGTGGCGGATAAGTTGGTTGCGCTGAGATCGACCGCCCTCGAAGCCTACAACATGGCCTTCCCGCACATCTCGCCAACATCAAGCAAACTGCTTGCCAAAATTGGCCCGCCCTAAATCAGTAGGCTTTGTAGCACACCCATTGCTTCTTGCAAAGAACGCGGATTGAACTTAAGATAGGCGTAGCGCCCTTCATAACGCAAGGTGACAAGTCCTGCATCAACAAGCTCTGACAGGTGGTGCGAAAAGGTGGGCTGTGAGATCGACATGGTTTCCAGAATCTGCGCGCAAGTCGCCTCGCACTCTTCGCCTCCACAAACGCACCTGTACTCCTTCAGCCGCTCCAATATCTCTAAGCGTTTCGGTTCTGAGAGAGCCCGCAGAACCTTGAGAAGCTGATCATCTGTTGCCACCATGCCTTTCCTATATACGCGCCAGCGCGCCGTTGTGAGTCTGGTATAATCTGCCCCGTTGCGCGGGCACCGCGCCTGGAGGATTTAGGTAAGAGCATGCCTGGAGTTGGCAAAGTAATTCAAGTAATGGGTCCGGTTGTTGACATCCGTTTTTCCACCGACACCCTTCCCAAGCTTTCTAGCGCGATTGAGATCAAGGACGCGAAGAGAGGCATCGACCTCGTATGTGAAGTCGCCCAGCACTTGGGTGATGACATCGTGCGAACGATTGCCCTTTCAACCACCGATGGCCTTGTCCGAAACATGGAAGCCACCGATACGGGTTCCCCGATCATGGTTCCGGTGGGAGAAGCGACGCTTGGCCGAGTTTTCAACCTGCTTGGCAAGCCGATCGACATCGTGACGACGGGCGAGCATGCCGACGATCCCGAGACCGCCGCCAAGAAGGCGAAGGTCATCGCGGACGCTCCGCGCCTTCCAATCCACCGCCAGCCGCCGGGATTCGAAGAGCAGTCCACCAAGGTGGAGCTGCTGCAAACCGGTCTGAAGGTTATCGACCTTCTCATTCCGTTCAACAAGGGTGGAAAGATCGGTCTCTTCGGAGGCGCCGGTCTGGGCAAAACAGTTTTGATTCAGGAGCTCATCCGAAACATCGCGGTAGAAGCTTCCGGTGTATCGATGTTTGCCGGCGTGGGTGAGCGCACCCGCGAAGGAAACGACCTTTGGCTTGAAATGAAGGAAGCCAAGTTCACCGATAAGGACGGCACCGTCAAGTCGGTTATCGATAAAACGGCAATGGTCTTCGGCCAGATGAACGAGCCGCCAGGAGCCCGGCTCCGAGTCGCTCTGACCGCTCTCACGATGGCGGAATACTTCCGCGACGTCGTCGGTTCAGACGTTCTTATCTTCATCGACAACATTTTCCGCTTCGTCCAGGCAGGTTCGGAAGTATCCGCGCTCCTTGGCCGAATGCCAAGCGCGGTCGGTTACCAGCCAACGCTGGCTACTGAAATGGGCTTCCTGCAGGAGCGCATTACCTCCACGAACAAGGGTTCTGTAACCTCGGTTCAGGCGGTGTACGTACCGGCAGACGACCCCACCGACCCGGCCCCGGCAACCACGTTCGCTCACCTTGACGCTTACGTGTATCTGGAGCGATCGATTGCTTCGAAGGGTCTGTACCCGGCGGTTGACCCGCTGTCTTCGACCTCGAAGAACCTTGACCCGCGAATCGTTGGCGACGACCACTACGCGGTTGCCCGACGAGTCCAGCAAACCTTGCAGCGATACAAGGAACTTCAGGACATCATCGCGATCCTTGGTATCGACGAGCTTTCGGACGACGACAAGCAGTTGGTAGCCCGCGCCCGAAAGATCGAGCGCTATCTCTCGCAGCCGAACTTCGTTGCTGAGCAGTTCACCGGTAACCCCGGCCGATACGTCCCGGTTGACGAGACGGTCGCCGCGTTCCGCGAGATCGTTGACGGCAACCTTGACCACTATCCGGAGCAGGCGTTCCTGTACTGCGGAGGTCTTGAGGACGTTCACGAGAAGGCCAAGAAGCTGATGGCCACTGTCTAAGCAATGTCGACACCTTTCACTTTGTCAATCGTAGCGCCGGATCGGCTGGTGGCGGAAGTCACCGCCGTATCCGCGGTTGCGCCCGGTGTTAACGGCTACTTCGGCGTGATGGCCAATCACGAACCGATGATCAGCGCGATCCGCGCCGGCGTGATGACCTACACTGAAACCAGTTCGGTCACCCACGCGGTGGTCGTAGGCGGAGGCTTCGTTGAGGTCTCGGGTACGAGGATGACGGTGCTTGCCGATAGCGCGACGCTGGCCGGCGAAATTGATATCGCGAAGTCGAAGGCTGACCTTGAGCAGGCTCACCGCGCGCTGCGAGGCGAGGACTCCTCGATGACCAGCGAGCAGGCGACACGAGTCATTGAGCTTGAGACTCAGAAGCTGAAAGCCGTAAAGGCTATCTAAACGCGCTTCAAAACGCGCTTTCGCTGTCGTAGAATTGAGGGATGGCGGTTGCAAAGACCCGGATTGATCCAAGCCCGGTCGCTACATTGCGCCTGAGTCGGCTCTCCAAGAGGGATATTGGCTTCCGCGAGGCGGTCATCTACCTTGACGGTATCGAGGTGGCAAACCTTGCCTATGAGGATGACCTCACACTCTCACTTCCGCCTGGCCAGCACGCCGTTTACGTCCACAATCGACTGCGAAAGTCGAAGACCATTAAATTCTTTGCCGAACGAGACGAGGTCATCCACATCGAAGTCGGCAATAAGGGCAATTGGCTCTTCGCGCTCATGATGGTGCTGATTCAAATTGGACCACCTACCGTGTTTATCCGACTGCTTAGCCACACACGCGCCAGCATTGGCGTAAATTCTGAGTAATCCTTCGGGACTTTGGGCGGGAGCCCTGGGAACCATCCATCAAACTCATCGTTATAAGAAACTGAAATGAACAACGAAAGACAGCTTGCCACCTTCGCCGCCGGATGCTTCTGGGGCGTCGAAGAATACTTCCGCACCATGCCGGGCGTTGTCGGAACCCGCGTCGGCTATACGGGCGGCAAGACCGATAACCCAACCTACCGAGAGGTGTGCTACAACGACACCGGCCATGCCGAGGCCCTTGAGATCACCTTCAACCCGTCGGAGATTTCATACGCAACCCTTGTTGGCCATTTCTTCGAAATGCACGACCCCACCCAGCTAAACCGCCAGGGCCCCGACATCGGCGATCAGTATCGCTCCGCCATCTTCACCCATGACGATGCCCAGGCGGAGATCGCGAAGGCGGCAATCGTGGAGTACGGGCCGAAGTTCAAGAAGCCGATCGTGACACAGGTCGTGCCGGCAGGCAAGTTTTACGAGGCTGAGGAATACCACCAGAAGTATCTGGAGAAGCGCGGCGCGCCGAGCTGCCACATCAAGCGCTAAGCGGAATCGAGTGCGCGGCCGAGCCGCGCACTAAGCTCTTGCGGGACCTGCATCTTTCGCATCTTCTCTTTAATGCCGTCCACTATGGCGGCCTCAAATTTGTATTCCGCTAGGCAGTGGGCGCAGACATTCAAATGCTCTTGCACCAGCTGTTGTTCAACTGGAGACAGTTCGCGGTCAATGAAGTCGTCCAGCCGCGCGAACGCTTCTTCACAATTTAGCGGTTTCATCTCAGGCATTCACTGCTCCATTAATCGTAATCCCTTTTGCCACCGCAAGTTCCCAAAGCGCCTTCTGAAGTAAGCGACGGCCACGGTGCAACCGCGATCGCACGGTACCGATCGGCACCTCCAGCACTTCGGCAATCTCCTGGTAGGGCGATTCTTCCAGAAAGTAGAGCGAGCAGGCCGTCCTGAATTCATCCGGCAATGTGTCGATGGCGGCGGCAATCTCCTCCACCCCAAGCTTATTCATCAGAACGGAGGCGGGATTCTGATCATCCTCTTCGATGCCGTTCTCCAGCATCTTACGGGCGATGTAGGCTTCCTCAACTTCGTCAAACGCAACCTGAACCGCCCTTGCCGCCCGCTGACGGTCCTTCAAGAACTTGTTGGTGAGGATGCGCAGCAGCCAAGCTTTGAAATTCGTGCCCGGCGTGAAGTTCTCGAAGTGGCGGTAGGCCAGCACGACGGCGTCTTGGACCAAATCCATGGCCGATTCAGAGTCGCGCGTGAGGCGCAGGGCATAGCGGTAGGCTAGGTCCACCACCGGCTCAAGCTCCCGGTCAAATCGCTCTCTTAATGTTTGATCCATGACCGCTTGAACTTATCCTACCTTTCAGGCATGTTAACCCCGCGTTAGCGAATGTTCATCAACCCGTAATCTAAAGCCCGCTTTTTGCAGTTGGGTTCCCGTTACGGCGCAACGTATAGCGAAACCTTCCCTGCCTGAATTCGCTTTAGCCAGGTCTCGATGCCGTTGTACTCGTTCTGCCCGATCACCCGCGGGATGCGATAGCGATTGAAGTGCTTGTTCGTCGGCGAGGGAGCAGGGCAATCGCCCGCCAGCGCCACCGTCGTGTTCGTGTAAATCTTGCCGTTGTATTTGAACTGTTTGGTTAAAGCGTGGTTGCGGGGGAACGCTCCGTAAGGCAAAGCAAAATCCGCGCCGTCAACATGGTGCTTCGTCAGGTAAACCGCCGCGCCGGCAATTTCCTTTCTCGCCTTCTCGTCGCTGCACTTGTTCAGAAACGGGTGGTGCATTGTGTGGTTGCTGACCTGCGAGCCGAGCGATTTCAGTAGCTCAATCTTCTTATCCACCAGCTTCGGCTGCGCCCACATCATCGTGGTCACCACATAGAACACGCCCTTCACCGGAAAGTCAGGGTGCAGCTTGGCAAACTTCTGCCAGATCGCCACCGCGCAGTTGGGATCGATCGAACCATCTTTCAAGAAGCGCAGTTGGCTCGGATGGGCATCGTCAAAGGTAAGGACCACCGGGCTCGAGCCAGGCGGCAAGTTCATCTTGTTATCCGCATACTCCCGGATCGTCACCGGGCGAAAGCCCATCTTGTAAAGCCGGTCGAGGTCGTTCCAGAAGTGGTTGTAAGTACGCGTATACCGGCTCTCGTGCGCGCCAAACTTGTGATACATCAAGATCAGCACTTTGCCGTCGGTGTTGGCGGGCCGATTCGTTATGCGAAGCGGCACGGGAGGCGTAACCGGTTGCTGAGGGGTAGGAGGCGTTAGCCCCTGATGCCGAGCGCCCGGATGGGAACCAGAGATCAAAGCGAGCAGAGAAAGGAATGCTGGACGAATCCAGTTCAAGCACGAGCCCCCGTTGGGACTCCAGGCAGAATCAGATCCGCCACCGCGTAGCTGCGGCGAATATCCTGCAAGCAAACCTTTGCGCGATGGCCCACGTACTGGGAGCCATCCAGAAGCTCGACATAGTAGCCGCTGTCGGTCCAGCCAACGATCTTGTTCAAGTTCTCGAACGATGAGCGGCGGACGTTCACTTCCAGCACCTGCGCGCGGCGGTAGGACATATAGGCGTGCTCGAACTCTTCGATGGTGCCGGAGCGGATGTCGTACTCCTCGTACTCCATGTCGAAGTTCGCGCGGATGAAAATTCCGCGGCGCATTTCGTGCTCAAGCTCCTCAACATTCTCACCATCGGCCCCAATGATCGCTTCTACAACAGACGGATGGCATTCGACAAAGAACGCATTGCCCTGATCGCCAATCTTGCGCCACAGATCGCGCTCGATCCACAGGGAAACGGTGTCCTTGCTTGAGATGCGACCGCGGCCGAGGCACATCGGGCACGTGTCGCTGATGGTTTCGGTCACGGATTCGCCTGTGCGCTTGCGCGTCAACTCAACCAGGCCGAGGGATGAAATCTTTCCAACACGGGTTCGCGCGCGGTCTCGATCCAGGCCGTCAGTGAAGTAGTTGATAACCTTCTTGCGGTCCTCCGCGCCTTCCATGTCGATGAAATCGACCACCACAATGCCGCCCATGTCTCGAAGGCGAAGCTGACGGAGCACTTCCTCAGCAGCTTCCATGTTCGCTCTCAAAATGGTTTCGTTTAGCGAGGTGTTGCCGACCAGCTTGCCGGTGTTGATATCGATGGCGGTAAGTGCTTCCATCTCATCGACCACCAAGTAAGCGCCCGACTTGAGATGCACCTTGTGCTGAAGCAGGCGGGCCAACTCGCGCTCTACGTTGAAGTAGTCGAAAATCGGCACCTCGCCGTCATAGAGCTCGATCTTGTCCTTGAGGTTTGGCGCAACCGCGCTCGCCACAAGGTTGACCTTCTCGTACTCATCGGGGTCGTCGATCACCATCCGCTTGATTTCGTCGCCGAACATATCGCGCAGGGTGCGGAAAAGCAGAGTCTGGTCGCGGTGGACGCAAGCCGGCGCGCGCATTCGCTTTGCGCCGTTAAGAACCTGAGCCCAAAGCTGGACAAGATACTGAACGTCGGCATGAAGCTCTTGCTCGGTGCGTCCCTCGCAGTCGGTGCGAAGGATGAGGCCGAAACCTTCGGGGATGATGCGATCTCCCACTCGGCGAAGGCGCTCTCGCTCGGAGCGATCTTCGATCTTACGGCTGACGCCGACATGATTCGCTTCCGGCATAAGCACCACATATCGGCCGGGCAGGGCAATTCGGGTGGAAACCCGCGCACCCTTGGTTCCATGTGCGCCCTTGATGACCTGCACCATGAGCTGCTGGCCTGGCTTAAGGAGATCTTTGATCTTGCGGCGGCGCAACTCGCTGCGCTTAAGGCTGGCGGGGCTGCCATCGTTCTCATCCGGCAGGATGTCGGCGACGTACAGGAAGGCGTTGCGCTCCAGGCCGATGTCCACAAACGCGGCATCCATTCCCGGAAGCACGTTTTGAACAATTCCCTTGTAGATGGAGCCGACCACTCGCTCCTCGCGCTCAACGCGATACTCCATCAGTTTGCCGTCCTCAAGGAGGGCAATTCGCGTTTCTCGATTGGAAACGTCAACGACGATTTCGGTTACGTTAGCGCCATGCGTAGGAGTTGAAGCGGTCTTGGGACTCCTGCGGCGACGCCCTTTGATATTTGTAGGCATAAAAAGCTTGAAAAGCGGAACGCTTTGACGCCGGTAAGTTTACCTTTGCGAAGCTGGTTTCAAGGAGCGGATTTCGACTAAGATGGGGGCGGTGCGTTATTTCGTAATCGGACCTGACGGTGCAGCTTACGGACCCGCAGATGTTGCCACTCTTGCGCAGTGGGCTGCAGAGGGCCGGATTGAAGCAAGCACTATCCTTCGCGAAGAGGAGAGCGGCGAGACGGTTGAGGCTTCGACGGTCGAGGGAGTCATCGCTAAGACGCAAACCGCGGCTGTACAGAACACGGCGCCTCCGCTCCTGTTCTCTCCCAGCGTCCAATCTGTATTGCCCCTTGAGGTTGCAAAGAGGTTTAACTGGGGCGCCTTTACGTTCCCTTATTTGTGGGGGCCATTCCACAATCAACCTAATTTATTGCTTTGGTTCATCCTGTCCTTTTGCTTATCTGGGCCTGGAACGCTCATTCTGTGCTTCTGGGCAGGGGTTAGCGGAAATAAGTGGGCTTGGGAAAGCGGTCGGTTCAGCACGGTTGAGGAAATGCAGGAGTGCCAAAAGCACTGGAATGTTTGGGGAATCAGCGTGCTTAGCTTCGTAATGCTCGTCATTCTAGTCAAGCTGGGCCAGGTTATCTACATTTTCAGCCATTGATGGACGGGCTCCCCTAACGCTAGCTGGTTTCGACAACTCGATTTCGACTATGATAACGAGCAATGCGGTATTTCGTAATCGGACCTGACGGTAGCTCATATGGGCCAGCGGACATCCCCACACTTGCTCAGTGGGCGCAAGAGAATCGGTTGCAGGCTACGACCATGTTGCGCGAAGAAATGAGCGGCAATAGCGTGGTAGCTTCATCGGTGCCAGGCATTTTCGCCGCACAGGCGCCAACGATGTCCGCTCCGACGATGGCCGCTCCCGTTCAGACCGGATATACGCCCGGGATGGCGGCTTATCCGCGCGGCGGCGAGGTGGGCGGAATGCTGCCGGATCGGCTGGCTCGCAAATTCAGCTGGGGCGCGTTCGGGCTCCACTGGATTTGGGGACTGAACCATAAGAAACCGATCCTCCTCGCAATCATTCCTGTCTCGTGCATTCCCTTTGGCGGCCTTATAATGGCAATCTGGGCTGGCAAGAACGGCTATCAGTGGGCGTGGGAAAGCGGACGGTTTTCCTCGGTCCAGCACCTTGAAGAGTGCGAGAAAATATGGGACACCTGGGGAATCGTGATCTTTGTTGTTAGTATAGTGCTTTGCTTCGCATGGTTTGCGGCTGGCGGAATGGCGGCTGCCCGAGGCGGCGGTTAGGACTACTTCTTCAGCAAGTCGCGGATTTCCATCAGCAGGGCGTCGGTGCTGCTCGGACCGGCTGGCGCCTCTGCCTCTACCGGCTTCTCCCTCTTCATCTTGTTGAGCGCCTTCACGATCAGGAACACACACATCGCGATGGTAACGAACGCGATGACCGTGTTGATGAAGTTGCCGTAGGCAAGCACGTTCGCGCCGTCCTTAACCGCAGCGTCTAGCGAAGCATAGGCCGTGGCGCCAGACTTGCCCGGGTTCAGGACCACGAACGCATTCGCGAAATCGAGCTTTCCAGGGATGCCGAGAATAGGCATGAGGACGTCTTTCACAATCGAATCGACAATCTTGCCGAAAGCGCCGCCGATGATCACCGCTACTGCGAGGTCCATCACGTTGCCCTTCATTGCAAATTCCCTGAATTCTTTCAGCATGTTGGTTAGGACGACGCAATAGAATTAAGTTGTTCCGAAATCTACGACGATGCCAGTTTATGAGTACCGGTGCGAAGCCTGCGGGAAGAAGTTCCAAACGCTCGTCGGCGTAACCCAAGACGGGGCAGCCGTCGATTGTCCGGCGTGCCAAAGTCCCCTGGTTACAAAGCTCGTCAGCCGTTTTATAAGGGGCCGCAACGAGGATGCGCGCATCGACGAAATGGCGGACCGCTTTGAGAACATGACCCAGCCGGAGAGCTACGTCGAGATGCGAGAATCGATGAAGGAAATGGGCCGAGCGATGGACGAGGATTTTTCCGACGAAATGGAAGAGGCGCTGGAGACAGATCTCGCCGAGGGCGTTCAGGACTGAGGCCTTAACGGGATCAAAGTCACTAGTTATTACATTGTAAAGACATCCAAACTCAAAAGCGGCAATTCACCGCCGAGCTTGCTTAGAGGCGGGCAACTTGCATTCTTATGGCTTTTCCGATTGTTAAGGGAAAGATAAGAAAAGTGCCTGCTTTGCGAAATATCAGGTTGACACCCAGGGGGGAGGGGGGTATCATGCGCCTTGCGTCACGGGATGACCGTGGTGGCTAAAGGGAGTACACCTCTCCCTTAGGAGAGATCCAAAGGTGTGTAGACGTAAGGCAAATGGAACATGGGTGGTTCAGAAGAGAACTCCTTCTCAGCCTGACAGTGAAACCTGTTTTCCCTGCGTCACATGTCTGTCGGTTCGTCGGGTTTCTCGCGCCGACGCCCTAGGCGTCGTCGTCTGCGAAAGGTCTATACGTGAGGTTAATTTGATTGGCAAACATCTTCATCCATGCTAGTGCTCTGGCTAGCGCAGTAATCGCGTTCCCAACTGGGAGCCAAATTCAACAACGTTTTCGCGGTCTATTTCGCCGCGCACAACCCTCAGAAATTGCGGGCGCGCCCACCCTTTCCCGGGAAGGCGGCTGGCAGTTCATCCGCTGCGATGATGAATTCGCGTTCGACGAATGGCTTCGTCGAGACGAGCACGGCCTCCCCAACATGATGGGCGAGGAAGATTCGCTAGGTTCTCACCTACTGATCGAGCTTTATGGCTGCAATGAGCAGAGCCTTAAGCACGAACATTCAGTAGGAAAGGCCATGCGGGATGCCGCCGTGGAAAGCGAAGCAACCGTCGTTGCCGAGTCCTTCCATGAGTTCAAGCCGTGGGGCGTTTCTGGCGCAGTGATCATCCAAGAATCGCACTACACGATTCACACGTGGCCCGAGCATAAGTACGCAGCTGTAGACCTGTTCTACTGCGGCGGAACCGTGCAAGTCCACCAAGCCGTGAACCTGCTCCGCAAGCGATTCCAGCCTGAGCGCATGAAATTTCTTGTCGTGCGCCGCGGACTTCAAAGCGAAGTCACGCACCCCTAGGCCAAGCCTCACTTCTGAATAACCAGCCGTCTCAAACGGCTGGTCATTCCCCTGTCCCTACCCGCAAATCTACGGAGAAGAATTTCGAATGACTCAAGCAACCGGAATGTTTGTCGCCGAAACCCACACCTCGGCAGTGACCTGGCTCTTCACGATCGAAAAAATGATCCTTGAAGGCAAAACGAAATATCAGAACTACCAAATCTGCGAAATCCCCCGCTTTGGCAAGTCGCTGCTGCTGGATTACAACATCCAGAGCTCGCTGATGGATGAGTACATCTTCCACGAGTGCATGGTTCAACCGGCCATGACCCTTCACCCGAACCCGCAGAAGGTTGTGGTGTGCGGCGGTGGCGAAGGCGCAACGCTGCGCGAGGCGCTGAAGCACAACACCGTGAAGCAGGCCACGATGGTGGATATCGACGAAGAGCTCGTCGACATGGTGAAGGAGCACATGAAGGAATGGCACCAGGGCGCGTTCGACGACCCCCGCTCAACCTTGGTGCACACTGATGCCCGCCAGTGGCTTGTTGATCACAAGGGCGCAGGCTTTGACGTCATCCTGAGCGATCTGCCAAACCCGCACGAAGATGGACCCGCCCAATTCCTGTTCACGAAGGAATATTTCCAAATCGCCGCCGATGCGATGTCTGATGACGGAGTTTTCGCGATGCAGGCAGGCTGCGCTAACGAAAATTATCCCTTCTGCATGGTTTCGATGATCGAAACGCTGGAAAGCATGAAGGAAGTCTTCCCCTACGTCGCCGGTTATTACGGTATTGTTACGAGCTTCATGATGCCGTGGGGCTTTGTTTTGGCGAGCAAGAAACATGATCCTCTTGCCCTAACCGAAGCCGAAATCGCCGCCCGGTTCGCAGCTCGCGGGGTTAAGAACCGCTATTACACACCGCGATACCACCATTCGGTGTTCACGCTCCCTGAATACTTGCTTGAGGCAAAGCGAGAGCACGCGCGCATCGTAACCGATGCAAACCCGTACAAGTGGGAAGCCTAGCGGATCGCCAGGCCCGATTCCGGATCAAACAGCAAGACGCGGTCCGCCTTAATGGCGAACCGCGCTTTGCTTCCCGCCTGAAGGCTGGTCGTGTTCTCCAGCGTCGCCACTAGCTGCTTATCGCCGACGTTTAAGTAGGCAACAAACTCGTGCCCAAGGTGCTCCAGCACGTCAACCACGCCCTCGAAGCCGTCGCCGGTAGTTTCGTAAATGCTTTCCGGCCGCACGCCAACCATCACCTTCTGGCCAGCCTGCAGTCCATCCGCCTTAACGGCAAGCTTAATCGCGCCGCAGTTCAAGCTGCCTGCCTCTACAGTGCCCTCTAGGAAGTTAATTGGCGGGGAGCCGATAAAGCTTGCCACGAACATATTGGCCGGGCGTTCGTACACCACCTGGGGCTCGTCGCATTGCTGCAAAAGGCCATCGTTCATGATGGCCACCCGCTGGCCCATCGTCATCGCCTCAACTTGATCGTGCGTCACGTACACCGTGGTAACCCCCAGCGAGCGGTGCAGGCGCACTAGCTCGGCGCGGGTTTGAATTCTTAGCTTTGCGTCCAGGTTGGAAAGCGGCTCATCCATCAGGAAGACCTTCGGCTTGCGTACGATCGCCCTCGCAAGCGCCACGCGCTGGCGCTGACCGCCCGATAGCTGACCTGGACGCCGTTCCAGCAGCCCCTCGATACCCAGCATCCTCGCCACTTCCTTCACCCGCTCGTCGATACTCACGCGAACGCGCTTCGCTTCTCCGGCATGGCTGAGTTGCCACCACCAGCTCTTCAGCTCGCGAATCTTCACGCCGAACGCGATGTTCTCGTACACGTTCATGTGCGGATACAGCGCGTAGTTCTGAAACACCATCGCGATGTCGCGATCTTTCGGGGCAACATCGTTCACTACGCGGTCGCCAATTCGAATTTGGCCGTCGGTAATCTCTTCAAGGCCTGCAATCATGCGCAGAGCGGTGGTCTTGCCGCAGCCGGAAGGTCCAACCAGGACCAAGAACTCGCCGTCGGCAATCTGCAAGTTTAGGTTGTCAACCGCGCGAACCTGCTTGTTGTAAACCTTGCTTACGCCCTCGAATGCTACGCCCGCCATTACCTGCCCCCCAATCCCGTCAAGGTCACGCCCTCAAAGAAGTATTTCTGGGCGGTAAAGAAGAGGGCGAGCACGGGAATCATGGTTAGCATGGCGAAGGCCATCAGCAACTCCGGCTCGCTCGATCTATCCGAAGCGTAGAGCTGGAGTGCGTACGATATTGGCATATTCTCTGGCGAGTTGATGTAGATGAGTGGCCCCATAAAGTTGTTCCAAACCCCTAGGAAAGTCCAGATGGCGATGACGGCGAGCGCGGGCTTGATTTGCGGCAGCATCACCGACCAGTACGTCTTCAAATACCCGCAGCCGTCGATCTTGCTGGCGTCTTCTAGCTCGCTCGGGATTGTGGAGAAGAATTGGCGCAGCAGGAAGATGTTGAACGCGCTGCCGAAGAACGCCGGAACCCAAAGCGGATAAAGCGTATCGATCCAGCCAAGCTGACGGAAGATGAGGAAGGTGGGCATCAGCGTCACCGCTGCGGGCAGCATCATCGTGCTGACCACCACCATAAATAGGGCGCCTCGGGCGGGAAACTTCACCCTCGCAAAGGCGTAAGCGACCAGTGATGAGCTTAGCAGCGTGCCCGCAATACCAAGCAAAGCCAGAAGCACGGTGTTCTTGAGGAAAACGAGGCCGCTGTGAGATTCCGGCGGAAGATATTCCAAGCTTTCAGGGTAGTTTTCCCACCGCAAGCCTGGCACCCGGTAGTTCTCAACCTCGTTCGCCTTTGCGGTGAAGACCTGGCCCGCCTCGGCCGGAGGATCGGTGACCTGCACGACTCGCGAGCCATCCTCGTTCTCTTTGATCACCCGCCCGGTAATGCGATTGCCTTGGTAGTTTCCGAAGACCACTGGGATGTTCTGGGCGACCTCCTTAAGTTCGCTTAAGGGTCGCACGGCAGTGCGACCTCGGTACATCTGGGGCCGCTGAATATCCATTTTAAGCTGCCCATCGGGCAGCTTTTCGATGACGAGCGCTTGGACGGTTTGGCCCTCAAACTTGAACTCGTAACGAGGGTCTTTCGGGTCGCGATAAGGGACGGTGACTTGCCGCTTGGGCACCCAGGCAAGGCCGTTCACGGAGACGATGTCGTCGTCTTCCTTAAAGCTGGTCACCAGCGCCCAGAGCATGGGCAATCCGAAAACCACGCACCCGGCCAATAGCACCACATGAGCCACCAGCTTTCCGCCCGTGTTGCGGAATCGAACTGCGCGGCCCGCCAGCACCATGATGCCAAGCGCGGCAGCGGCAAGGGCCAGCAATGCCGCCGCGCCGGTGGCGGAAATGGGGATGACGCCTCGCACCAGCGTCACGTCGTCGTGGCTCCATCTCAGAACGCCGTAACCAGCCAGGGCGAAAGCCAGCCAGCATACTGCGAAAAGACGGCGCTGACCGGGTTTTGCGAAGCCAATCGAGCCCTCAACTGAAGCCCGGAAAAGCTGATAGCCTGCCGCACAGATTCCAACAACCGCGCACCAACCCGCGAACGGCATGATCGGCCACACGATGGGCAGCTTTAGCAATGCGTTTGCGCTGAAGGCATCCGCCGAACCGGGCGTTTTGGGTATTGCCGTGCCCACAAACAAGCACAAACCGGCGGTTAGGGCGGCAAAAATCGCCGAACGCACGGTTAGCGCTCGAGCCGGACCAGCGGGAGAAGACAAGCTTTCCAGCCCCCGAAGCACGGCAACGAAGAGCGCGCCGAAACCAACCCAGATCAGGACCGTCGCCGCCAGGTACAGGAGGTCGGGACTCAGTCTTCCACCTCCTGAAACACCCACTGCTTGCGCAGCCGCCATTGAATCAGAGTAAGCCCAAGGATGATGAGGAACAGCATCCAGGCGAGTGCGCTGGCATATCCCATTTTGAAGTAGGCAAAGCCATTCGCGAACAGGTGATACACCGGCGTGATCATCGAATCCCCCACGCCCACCGGTCCATCGTCCGATGGCCGCATCACGTAAATGCGGTCGAAATCCTGCACCGCGCCGATAACTCCCATCACGAGGTTGAAGAAGATAAGCGGCGTGAGTTGAGGAATCGTGATGTTGAAGAACTGGCGACCGGGGCTCGCGCCATCCAGCGCGGCTGCCTCATAAAGCGTAGATGGGACGCCTTTCAGGCCCGCCAACCACATGATCATTCCGCTGCCCGCGCCCCACAGTCCCATAACGATCAGTGCGGGCTTCGCCCACGTTTCTGAGCCAATCCAGGGTGGCGCCGCAAGCCCAAGCCAATGGGTAATCGTGCCCGACCATGCCCCATTCACCAGTCCCGAATTCGGATCGCCGTTCAGAATCCACTTCCAAAGAATGGCGGCGGCAACCGTCGGCACAATCGCGGGCAGATAGAACATCGTGCGATAAACCCGAATGCCGCGCACCGCGCTGTTCATCAAAAGAGCGACGGCAAGCCCTGTCATCACTCCCAGCGGAACCCCCATCCCCGCCAGATAGGCGGCGTTGAACAAAGCCTTCGTCACCAGCACCTTGTCGGTGGTGAACATGTCGGCATAGTTCTGGGCGCCTACCCAGCGCGCGGGCTGGAGCACCGAGTATTCCGTGAAGCTGAAGAAGAGTGAGGCCAGCATTGGCCCGAGGGTGAAAAGCACAAACCCGAGCAGCCACGGCGCGATCATCAGATAACCCCAGCGCGCCTCGTGACGGCCCACCGCGCTTAACTTTGCACGCTTATAAGCGCCAACCAAGGTCGCAATGCCTGCGGCAAGCACGCCCATGAACATGAACTGGGGCAGCCGCATATCCACCAGCGGGTGTTTCTCGCGGTCAAAGTAAGCATCGAGCTCGCCTTGAACAATACGCCGTCCGTCGGCGAGCGCGTCTTTCGGCGTCATGCGCCCCAAACAGGCGTTCTCGATCGCTCGGGCGTGCTCCGCCCATAGCCGCTGGCCCACGAAGGTGACGGGCCGCGTCCGGGCGTGCCGCATCATTTCCGCGTGGGTCGCGAGAGCCTTCGCGAACTTGGGGTCCTTCGGCGTGAGGTTCTTCAGAATCCACTCGTTGGCGGCAATCTGCGCCGCCATGCGCGGCATATAGACGTGGCCGCGCTTCACGTTCCAATCGTATTGCGCCTGAGCATCAACGATTCGCCCGCGCAGGCTGGTGGCGAACTTGATGTACTCCCATCCGCCGTCCGGGTTCCTTGCCCCTCGGGGGATGGCAAGGCAGAAGCCGCCGCTCCAGGTGACGAACGTGTCCTTCTCGTCCTTGAACCGCCCCACATGGTTATAGCGATCTGCGGGCACCGGCGCAGGGTCAGTCCCTAGATCGACTCCGCGGCCATATCGCATTAGGTCGTCCAGGGTCCAATCGCCATCAATCTTCATCGCCACCTTGCCGACCATGAAGGCGTCGTTCAACCCTCCCGGATAAGCCGCCTGAAAGGCGGATGCCTTCTCGTACCCGCCAAGCAGCTTGTAGCCATCCACCATGAACTGCAGCGCCTCCACCGCAAACGGGTTATCGAGCGTGCACGTGCGTCCATCGGCTGACATCAGCGGGGCGTTGTTTTGGAAGGCGAACATGTACAGCCATGAGTTGCCGAAATTCGGAATAAACCCCGCCCGTGTTAGGTTTCCTGCGCTGTCGAATTCAGTCAGGACGCGGGAATAGGCCAGCAGTTCATCCCACGTTCGCGGCGCGCGCTCAGGGTCGAGCCCGGCGGCGCGAAGCTCCTTCGCCTTCTCGTGAAACACCCCTCGATTCCAATACAGCACGCGGTCATCCGCCCCGGTGGGGATGCTGTAGATATGGCCCTGGTAGGTTCCCTCCTGCCAGGCGGGCGCATAGTATTGCTTCGGCTGGGGGCAGAACGGGTCCTGCCCAGAATCCCGCGCGATAAGACCATCAAGAGGCAGAAACGCGCCTCGGCTGGCCCAATCGCCAACCGCGAAGCGGTCTTGTACGATCACATCGGGGGCGACATTGCCCACAATGCTGGTCATCAGCTTTTGGGGGTCGCGTTTTCCCGCGCCCATGCCGGATAGCCGGACTCGATACTCCGGGTGCAGGCGTACAAACTCGTTGACCACCGCCTCGGTGCCTTTAGAATCTGGCCCGTAGCTATCGCCCCAGATGACAACGTCCTGCGCGCCAAAAGCTGACGCGCAAACAGATAGGGTGAGGAGGAGAAGGCTTCTAAAGGCGATCCGAATCAACCCATTCTCCGGGCAGTTCGAGACTTAGAGCTTATCCGCCATGCGCGAGCGCACCGCCTTCATCGCCGCTTCCGTTCGGCTGTTCACCTGCAACGCCTTCAGAATGTTGGAGACGTGGTTCTTCACCGTCTTCTCCGCAATCCCCAGCTTGAGGGCAATTTCCTTATTTCGCTGGCCCTGGGCGATGTGATCAAGAATCTCCTGCTCGCGATCGCTCAGCACGTAAAGCTCAGAGTCGTCGGTTTCCTCATCCTCTTTCACACGGCGGAAGTCTTCGAGCACCTTGGTGGCAATTCGGGGCGTGATCTTCGCCTCGCCCTTCATAGCAAGGCGTACCGCCTCGATGACATCCTGCGGGGTTGAGGTCTTGAGAAGGTAACCCAAAGCGCCGGCTCGGAAAGCCTCGTAAACCGTGTCGTCGTCCTCGCGAACGGTGAGGATGACGATGCGCACATCCTTCTCCTGGCGGGTGAGGCGACGAGTGAGCTCGATGCCGCTTACACGCGGCATGTTGATGTCGGTCAGCAGCACGTCGGGCGGATCGGCAAGGCAAGCGTCGAGCGCCTCTTGGCCATCTTTGCAAAGGGCCAAGACTTCGCATTCCGGCATCAATGTGAAGGTCCGCTGAAGGGCGCTTCTGTAAGGAGCTTCGTCGTCAGCTACAACAATCCGGATTTTGGGCGGCATGAAGCGCAGTATAACTCGTGGAAAGGCTAGAGTACACTCACGCAGGTCTTAAGGGCCGCACGCTCGAATGAACTTGGCAATTCAAGAACAAGCCCAACAATTAATGCACGAGTTCCGAAATGCCAGTTCGGTTCTTATCGGCACCCACCTCAATCCGGACGGCGATGCCCTCGGGAGCGCGCTCGCCGCTTCCCTATTCCTGGATGGACTCGGGGTTGCCAACGAGGTGCTGTGCCACCACGCGCCCCCGAAGAACATGGAGTTCCTGCCCGGCATCTCGCGAGTACGCCAGAGGCCGAAAGAGGAAAAACACGACCTGGCCCTGATCTTGGATTTGGAATCCCTGGAGCGCCTGGGTAGCACGGAGCCTTACTTCGTCGAGTGTCCGCGAATGGTCGTGATCGACCACCATCTGCCCCACCACTCGCCGGGCGATTTAAGACTTGTCGATACAAGCGCAGCCGCCACCGCCGCCATCCTGGGCCGGTTGCTGTTAGCCTCCGGTGAGAAAATCACACCAGAAATTGCAACCTGCCTGCTAACCGGCATCGTGACCGACACCGGCAGTTTTCGCTTCCGCAACACAAATTCCGAAGCCCTGAGCCTTGCCGCCTCCCTGCTGGAAGTCGGTGGCAACATCAATTTGATAAGCGAAGAGGTCTTCCAGAAGCGACCGTATTCTTCCGTTCGGCTCTACGGCCACATGCTGGATACGATGTCGATGGAGGCTAATAACCAGCTTTGCTACAGCCGAATCCACTTCGAAGATTTCCAGGTGACGGGCGCGACCGATGAAGACACCGAAGGCTTTGTAAACGAACTGCTGTCGATCGACACCGTGCAGATTGCCTTCCTCGCCCGCGAGGCGAAGCCGGGCAAGATTCGGGTGAGCATGCGCTCTCGCAACAATTACGATGTGGCAAAGGTCGCCCAAGAATTCGGAGGCGGCGGCCACCGCAACGCCGCTGGGTGCACGTTCGAAGACTCAATGGAGGATGCCGTGGCCCAATTGGTTCCGAGGCTGAAAGCATGCTTGGCGTCCTCGTAATTCGCAAGGAAACCGGCTGCACTTCGCACGATATCGTCAACCGGGTGCGCAAAGTGTTTGGCACCAAGCGCGTTGGCCATGCCGGCACGCTTGATCCCCAAGCTTCCGGCGTGTTGGTGGTGGCAGTCGGGCCCGCAACCCGCTTCCTGCAATACCTGCCTTTGGAGCCCAAGGGCTACGTGGCCGATTTCACCTTCGGCGCTGCAACTTCAACCTACGACTTGGAAGGCGAAGTCACCTTCACCGGCCCCGTCCCGACCGACATTCGGGCAGCGGTAGAAGAAATGCGGCCGCAATTTATGGGCCTGATCGAGCAGCTTCCGCCGATGTTCAGCGCGGTGAAGCTGAACGGCAAGCCGCTGTACGCCTATGCCCGTCAGGGCAAAGAATTGGATCGCGAGCCGCGCACCGTTCACGTCGGCGCTTTCGATATCCTTGGCGGCGAGGGGAACACCTTGCGCATCGAAATCGAGTGCTCCGGGGGCACTTACATCCGCTCGCTGGCTCACGACCTGGGTCAAGCGCTAGGATGCGGCGCCCACCTTTCGCGCCTGGAACGCACAAGAGTCGGCAAGTTCTTTCTGAAAGACGCGGTGGCGCTAGAAAACCTGAAAATGGAGGATCTGATCCCCCTGAAGGAAGCTCTCCCCCCGATGCCACTGCTCGATTTGAACCCAACCCAGACCGCCTACATCCGCGACGGGCGGACGCTGATCCTGAACGACATGCCGGAGGCGAAGCTGATCGGGCTCGTTGGAGATAATGGCCAGGTAGTGGGTATTGGGAGGCGTCACGGCAACGTCCTGCAGCCGGACTGCGTTATACCCATTGAGGCAGGCATTGTTTGAACCCGTTCCCAGCCGTCGATTTCTGTGGCCGCAGGCGCTCTACTTTTCAGCGTGGGCGGGCATGGTGGCGATTGGCATTGCCCTAAAGCCAAACCCGGATGGGCACGGAACCCACACCCAACTCGGCTTTGCGCCCTGTCCCTCTGTTCTGCTCTTCCACCGACCATGTCCCGGCTGCGGACTCACCACCAGTTTCAGCGCGCTGCTTCACGGCAACCTGCCGCTGGCGTTCCACGCCCATCTACTGGGGCCGCCCTTCTTCGTGTTCCTTACGGTGATCGCCCTGGCCTGCGCGCGTGGCTTTTGGCAAGGGATGCGGTTCCGAATCGATGTGCCGCCAACCAGCCGCTTGATGAATTGGGTTCTGGCGGTTTTCGTGATTTACGGCTTTGGGCGTTTTGCCGTAATGAGCAACTACTCGGCGGGCACGGCGGCGGAGTTCAAGGACGCCGGCAGATTCTGGGTCAGTTCGTCGAGGAAGTAATCGCCCTCAAACACAATCTGCGCCCGGCCCGATACCTTGATCGGCGCATTCCAAGCATCCATCCGGATTTCCAGCTGGCCACCTTTGCTTTCCACTTGCACGGTGCCGCCGCGATTCTTCCTTCGCAGATAATCCGCAACCGCCGCGCTTGAGCCGGTTCCGCAGCCAAACGTTTCGCCCACGCCACGCTCCCAAATCCGCAGTTTCAGGCTGTTCTCCGCGACTTCCTGCGACCAGATAATGCTGGTGCGTGCAGGAAAGCGGGGGTCAACCTCAAGGCGAGGGCTCACTGCCAGGAATGTGTCTTCATCGGGTAGCGAGGCAATTGGCAAAACCACGTGGGTGCTACCGGTTGTGAGCGCGCTTCCGAAAAGGTGGATCGGCATGCCGTCGATCATGTCCACGAACATCGACACGTTGTAAAGCTCGGCGATACCGGTATGCGGCACGTCGTCCGGCGCGTAACTGGCCCGCCCGAGAGTTGAGGTGATCATGCCGATGGGGTTGACCTCAATTGGAATATCCTGCCCGCCGTGCTGAATCGTGAACTGGCTGGCAACCCAACCATGCGCGCACGCATACTCGGCCGCGCAACGGATGCCGTTGCCGCAAAAGTCTTCCGTCCCGTCGGGGTTGAACATCCGAAGCTTCACGCTGTTCTCGCCGGACTTTGAGACCACCAGCAAGCCATCTGACCCAACGCCAAAATGGCGTTCACTGGTGAGCACCGCGATCTTGGCAAGCATGTGCTCGCGGTCAGAAGGCAAGCCTGGGATGTCAGCTTCTTCGACAAGCACGAAGTCGTTGCCGATGGATTCGACCTTCGTGAACCTCATTTCAGACTAGGGGCTCCAAATAGCATTGCGCGGTGGCAATTGTACGCCGGAACCACTCGCCATCGGGTGAGACTAGCGGAAACCACCAGGCGCTGGGGCGGCGGTTTGCGTTCGCAAGTCCCTTGCTGGCAGTGATGGCGACCTTGATAATCTCCAGCCGCTCGCGCTCGGCGTTGCGCTCGATCTCCTCTCGGCGATGATGAAGCTGCATCACATGCTCCGAGCGCACGTACGCTTCTTGGCGCTTAAGCGATTCTTTCGCTTCATGCAACAACTGGCGGTTCTGGGCAAGCAGATCATGGATTCGATGGCCGTACTCCTCGCGCTTGGCAAGCGCTTCAGGGGTTGGAGTCTTTTCGAAAATCTCAGCGCGGAAGTGATTGCCCTTCTCCTTTTCCAGATTGGCAAGGTTCTGCTTCTGCTCTCTTAGCTGCGCGTAGATCGCATGGCGCTCGGTACGGAATCGCTGAATCTCTTCCTGCATCGCCTTGAGCTCTTCAAGCAGCTCTCGATACGTGCCGCGCACCGCCTGCCACTCCGGATGGCCGTACTCGACCAGCTTTTCAATGAGATCGCCGGAACTGCGAGCCGCCCCGAGATCGCAAAGTCGTTGGCACTGGGTGTCCTTGGTCGCCCGCCAGCTTCCCGCGAACTGTTTCGCCGAGATGTGCTCCTCCGGGAAAGCGCTGGCAATCGAATCCGGCAGTTGGAAGTTGGCGTCTACGCCCTCCAATGCATCCCAAATTTCGTAGCGAATTCGCAGAATCGGGTTCAGTTCCAGCGGGTGGCCGATCTCGGCAAGCTTGGCGTGGAACTTGATCGCGTTCTTCACGTAAGGACTCGCCCCTTCGTGGAAAACAAATGAGAATTCGCGGGCAAGCGTACCGATGAGGGTGACCGCCTTGCCGACGATCACGCAATCGGGGCCAAACTTGCGCTCCAGCGCTACGGCAAACTCAGTCAGGCTCTCGATCGGCTTGGAAAAGCTGAGGAAACTCGGTTTCGGCGTCTCGATGACCGCGCCGCGGGTGCCTAAGCGGATGGTGCCGCGGCCGACGCCGGGGATGACGGCATCGAACGGGATCGCGCCGGTGCCGAACTTGTGCAGATCGAAGATACCGGAGCCCTTGATCGCCTCGTTATAAGCCTCGCAAACCTGCTCGCGGGTTCGATAATCCACGAACAGCTTCAAGAGATCGAAGCGGGGCAAATCGCAGGTGGTCGAGTTAAAGCGAAGCAGTTCGGTGGTGACAGTGGCATGGACATCCACGTCGTCGCCGGCAAGATAGCGGTAAATCTCGCTCAGCAGCGTGCGATACCAGTCCGTGAGCGACGCATTCTGGTTCGCGGCTTCCGCGGAATCGCAAATAAGCCGAAGGAACTGATCCGCGCGCTCCTGCGCGGCGGCCCTATCCTCGGGCGCAAACGATTGAACGCTGAGATCAAGCGCCCATTTCAGGGTTGAGAAAAGCTCAGCAAATACGCCGCGAAGCGGAACGTCGGCGGCAATCGGGGCGGTATCGCCCAAAGCGACGATTCCACGCCAGCCCCACGCCTCGGTGGCCGAGTCGAGCAGGTCGGGGTCGTTCTTGGAAAGCTTGGCAATTCGAAGTCCGGCGGAAGCCAGGGATTCTCGCGTGATAACCGTCTCGGAGCCGAACAGAGCCGAAAACTCGGCGGAGGCGCTCCACAGGCCCTTCGTCTTGGTGTCGTTATGGGGGAAAGCTTTGAACTCACCCTTCGCCATTTTGCCGCGGGGCAACTTGGCGAAGTAGTCCGTGTCGTGAACGCCCGCGACGAACTTCTGGCCGGTGTTCAGCTTCTGGAGCGCAATGGCGACCCCCACCTTCATCGGCTCATCCCAAAAAACGGTTTGGCCAAGCGCAAGCAATTTGGCGCTTGGGGATTGTCGCTTTAGCTCCTCAAGCGCCTGGGCAAGGGTTAACCGGGTACACGCGGCCTCGTTCAACGTTTGTCTTCCTACGTCACTTAAAATGAAACGTTATTCGTGTTTGGTTCCAACTGTTTCGCTTAATTGCAAGATTTCCTCTTTCCGCCAGCATGCAGCCTGGCGGGTTGGATCTAGCGGAAGCAAGTGCGGCTCCTGGTCGCACTTATCAACTCTATACTCGCAGCGGGGGGCGAACTTGCATCCTTCCGGCATGTTTGAGAACAGCGGCGGCTGCCCGCTGATCGATTCTAGCCGAGTGGCGCCCACGCTTGGCAGCGCGCCAAGCAGCGCCTTGGTGTAGGGCATCGCGGGATGTCTGAGGACGTCGGCGGTGTTGCCGACCTCCACAATCTCTCCCGCATAGAACACCGCTACGCGGTGGGAGATTGCGCCAATCGCTCCGATGTCATGGGAGATGAACATGATCGCGGTCTTGTCCTTCTCTTCAAGATCGCGTAGCAGCCTTAGGATTTGGGCTTGCAGGGTTACGTCGAGGGCGGTAGTGGGCTCATCGGCGATGAGCACTTTGGGCCTGCACGCAAAGGCGATGGCGATGACGATGCGCTGGCGCTGGCCGCCGCTTAACTGGTGCGGATATTTACGCGCGGAGCTTTCTGGCGAGGGCACCCCCACTTCGCCAATCATCTCGATGGCGCGCTGGCGCGCCTGCTGCTTATTCAGCGGCTGGTGAAGCTGGATCGCCTCCGCGATCTGGTCGCCCACCCGCATCATTGGGTTAAGACTGGTGAAGGGGTCTTGCATCACGAGCGCGATTTCCGAGCCGCGTATCTCTCTGTAATCTCTCTCTGATAGGCCGACCAGTTCTTTGCCTTCCAGCTTGATGGAGCCGCCGGTGACGCGCCCCGGCGCTTGGATCATGCCCATGAGGGCAAAGCCGGTCATCGACTTCCCGCAGCCGGACTCGCCCACGACGCCGAGCGTCTCGCCTGCGTTGAGGTCAAAGCTCACGCCACGCAGGATTTTCACTGGCCCGAAGGAGACTTCGAGGTCGCGGACTTCCAGAATCGCCACGAGAGCAATCTTGGCATATTGAGCTGGTCACGGGTCCTTCTTTCCGCCTAGTGTTGCGCCGTTCAGTATCTTGTCCCGCCGCCGTTCACCCACCCTCCCTCGGCAGCGGCCAGTGGCCGCTTCCTCCCAACGGCGGCGCCGGAAGGGAGACTGCTTGTCTTCTAGAAAGCCTGAAACATGAAATCCACGGGGCTAGTCCGTGTTTGTAGACCAAGTGATAGAGATGAAATTCTCTGCACTATTCGTGGTAGCGAACCTGGTGGCAAAGGGGAGTAGCTATGAGCAGCAGCTGTAGCTCAATCCTCCGAAGGGACGCCGCCGCGGGAGGAAGCGGCGGAGCCGCTGCCGAGGGTGGGTGGGTAAAGGCGGCGGCGTCCAAAGCCGAACGCCCATCAGAAAACCACCATATTCAAATCCACGAAGCGATAACCGCACTAAAGGCCGCCACATCAAGGCCCCGGCAAAAGAGCAAACGCCGGATCCAAAAACCACCCGGATTAGAGAGCAACCAACCCGCCGCAGCAAACCGAATACACTCTCTCCCATGCAGCCCGTGGCGGTCTACGTCCATATCCCCTTCTGCCCGACCAAATGCGGCTACTGCGACTTCAATTCCTACGCGATGGAGGGCGAGATCATGGAGCGCACCACCCGCGCCATCCTCCAGGACCTGGAAACCAGCCCCGCCAAGGGCCGCCCCGCCAAAACCATCTTCTTCGGCGGCGGAACCCCCACCCACATCCCCAAAGAGCAGCTCACTTCCATCCTCAAGAAGGTGATGGAAGTCCATCCGCCAATCGAAGGCGCGGAGATCACCAGCGAGGCAAATCCCGGCACCATCGACGCCGAGAAGTTCGCGGCCATGCGCGAGGCAGGCTTCAACCGACTCTCGCTTGGCGCGCAAAGCTTCAAACCCGAAGACCTCATAAGGCTCGGAAGAATCCATCAAGCAAACGAGATTGAACGCGCGGTGAAGCTGGCAAGAGAAGCCGGGTTCACCCGAATAAACCTCGACCTGATGTTCGCCCTCCCCGGCCAGACAAGAAAAGCATGGCAGCACAACCTGGAAGCGGCCCTCGCGCTCCAGCCCGAGCATCTCTCGCTTTACTGCCTCACCCTCGAACCCAATACCCCCTTCTACAAGCAACAGCTTCGCGGCGAACTCATCCAGCCGGATGAAGAGGAGCAACGCGCGATGTACGAAGCCTGCGAAGAGCTTCTAGGTAGGCATGGCCTGCTTCCATACGAGATCAGCAACTATGCTAAGCCCGGCGAGGAGTGCCAGCACAACCTTTGCTACTGGCGCGGGGAGGAGTACGCCGGGTACGGCCCCGGCGCGGTCGGCGCGCTGAACATCGAAGGTCAGCGTTTACGGACGACCCGCATCAAGCACCCCGTGCATTACAGCGCGGCGCTGGAAACCGGCGCAAGCCCGAACTGCGAAGAGGAAATACTTGGCGCAAAGGAGCTGAATGCCGAGCGAATCATGTTGGGCATCCGGCTGAACGAAACGCTGAACCTCGAAGGGCTCAAGCTTGACCAGAAAGGGCTGGACACGATTCTAGCCAGAGGCTGGGCTACGCAGGACGCGGGCGGATTGCAATTAACGAAAGAAGGTCGGCATTTCTGCTCCGAAGTCGCAGTTGCCCTGCTTCCCTAACCCTTGCCCGGCTCGTCCTCATACTTTAATGATCCCGCTGCTGGCTTTGCTCCTCTCCACCCCGCAAGGGCGCTTTCAACCGCTGCCGAGCATCGGGGATTACCCGCCGGTGGTGCTGGACCGCCAGCTTCACGAGGATAACCCGACTCTCCCTAGCTACATGCAAGGGCGAGTCATCTGGGTGGATGGCACCGCCAACCTGGCCGCTTGCTCTTCAGAAGAGAACATCCGACATTTGGTGGCCAACGTGCGCGATGCCGGGTTCAACACCGTGGTCTATGATGTCAAGCCGATTGTTGGCTACACCCTCTACCCCAGCCGCCTGACCGCCCAGCTAACCGACTGGCAGGGCCAAACGATGCCCAAGGGCTTCGATCCGCTCAAGGAGATGATCAACCAGTGCCACTTCGCGGGCTTGCGGCTGCTGGTCTCGCTGAATGCGTTCAGCGAGGGACATGGCAAGTTCGGCAAGGGGCCGGGTTATCAGCGGCCAGATTGGCAGACCACCATCCTGCGGGGAACGCCGTACGCAAAGATAGGCGGACTGACGTTTCCTCTAACTGAGAAACCAAACGCCGCGCCGCCCGCCGGATTCGCGGCAACCTTCACCACCAAAGAGGCGCTCGCGGATATTCCTCCCGCCGATGTCGTCTTTGTTTCGGCAAGCGGCGTCACCGCGAAGCGGTGGATGCGGAATGGATACGCGGTGGTGGGCAAGGGTCTGCCCCACACCCACGGCCTAAAGGTGTTGCTGAGGCTGGAGCCCAAGCGTGAAACTGCCGCCACCAACCAAGAGCAATTTCCCTTGATGGTGAACCCACACTCGCTGGACGTTCGCGACCGCGAGCTTGAATTCGTGCGCGAAATCGCCAGCCAGTACCCCATCGATGGGCTGCTCTACGACGACCGCTTCCGCTTCGCGAACCTGTGCGCTGACTTCTCGGACGAGACTCTCGCCTCGTTCGCCCATTCCCTTCGTAAGCCACGTGTTCAAATGGAGCAGGTTCTGACCAGAACACTCAACCCGAATGGGGTGAGGGGAATCAAGCCGGGACCGCTGTTCGATGCGTGGATCGCCTTCCGCTCGCAAGCCCTGAAGGCGTACGTTCAGCGGGCAAGCGTCCTCATGAGGGCGCTCCGGCCCAACGCCAGCTTCGGCCTCTACGTGGGTTCGAATTACCCCGACTACCAAGCGTTCGGCGCAAACTACGGCGACCCCCAGACCAACGCAGGCTTCTGGTTCCTAACCCCCGAGTACCGCGCTGAATCCGTGGCGCGCCAGCTAGACCTTCTCATCAGCGGCTGCTACTACACCACCGCCACCGTGAATCAGGCGCTTCAGGATGGCAAACCGTTGGGTCAAAACGTGGAAGCCGCCGCATCACTTGCCAACTCGGTGATCGCCCACAACTGCTGGCACTACGCGGGCATCATGCTCAGCTCATTTCAGGATGACCCCGATGGTCTAGCCAGCGCGCTCCAAGCGGCGATGGGAAGTTCACAGGGCGTGATGGTGTTCGATTACAGCCACCGGTTTGAAGACTTCCTGCCAGTGTTCAAAGCCTTGTTCAAGAACGGGGCAGTTGCCCCCGACGGCATGAAGTCATACACCTCGTGGCTACGCCAGCAGCCGAAGCCCAAGCGCGTGATCCTAACCGGCGGCTCAGTTGGCGCCGGCCACTAGGCTTCGTACTGTTCGGGGCGGCGGTGAATCGTTTCGATTCGGCGGATTACGCCTTCCTTCGCTCGCATGATGATCGATTCGGTAATCGCATAGCCTCGTCGATACTTGACGCCAGCAAGGAGATCGCCGGTCGTGATACCGGTTGCGGCGAACATTACGTTGCCATTGGCAAGGTCTTTTGTTTCGAATACGCGATCGAGATCGCCGCCGACCATCTTCTCCGCGCGTTCCCGCATCTCTTCCTTCGGGAATTTCAAGCGGGCCTGCATTTCGCCGCCGAAGCAAGTAACTGCCGCCGCCGTAATAACGCCTTCCGGCGCGCCGCCAATTCCCATCAGAGCGTCCACGTTGCCATCGGGATCAAGCGCGGCAATCGCAACCGAAAGGTCGCCATCGCTCACCAGGTGCACCCGGCTTCCCGTCTCGCGGATTTCTCTAATCAAATCTTCGTGTCGCGGGCGGTCGAGTAGGCCGATGATCAACTCGTCAACATCCTTGCCAAGCGCCTTCGCCATCATGCGCAGGTTTAACCGCACGGGAACGGTGATATCCACCACGCCCACACACTCGGGGCCAACCACCAGCTTTTCCATGTAGCAATCGGGCGCGTGCATCAGGAAGCCGTCCTTCTCCGGCGCGGCGGCAAGCACGGAAATTGCATTCGGCAAACCGTTGGCGCATAGGTTTGTGCCTTCAAGCGGATCGACCGCAATCTGGATGGCAGCGCCGTCGCCGGTGCCGAGCTTCTCGCCAATGTATAGCATCGGGGCTTCGTCGCGTTCGCCTTCGCCGATCACAATCGTGCCCTTCATGTCGATGCGGCCGAGTTCACGCCGCATGGCGGTACACGCCGCATCGTCTGCGCCGTTTCGGTCGCCCTTGCCCACCCACCGGGAGCATGCGAGGGCCGCCGATTCCGTTACGCGAAGGAAGTCGACGGTGGTTTGATAATCTTGTTCGTGTTGGCTCTTGGCCGCTGGCATAGCGCCAGTTTACAACAGAGCTACGCTTCAGGTTCGATAGTGAAGCTAGAAGTCACCTCAGGGGCGGCTCTCAGAGTCGCAACAACCGAGCAATACTTCTCATCGCTAAGCTGAACGCTGCGCGCAACCGCCGCATGATCAAGCTTTTTGCCCTTTACAATGTGCTTAATTTCTATTTTCAAATAGGGCCTTGGATACTCGCCTTCCGGCGCGCGATGCCCGACAACCTCGATTCGATAATCCGAAAACTCCTGTTGCTTCTTCTTAAGAATGCTGACCACATCCATCGCGCTGCACGCGCCAACGGCGGCAAGCAGCGTCTCCATCGGCGACGGGCCAAGATTTGTGCCGCCGAAATCCGGGTGAGAATCCATGATGATGCTGTTGCCAGACGGCGGAACCGCCTCAAACGCCATGCCGCCTTTCCACTGAACGGTAACCATTACTCTTTCCAACTCCTAGGCCCCCGCTTGCCGTTGCGACTGAGGTTCATAATAGGGGCGTGTTCGAGAGGATATCCATTCTTGGCAAAGCTCTGAAGGACAACGGAGCCGACGTGTTTCTGGCCACCCACCCCATCACGATGGGTTACCTGTGCGGCCTATTCGAGGACGGCCATGAGCGATTGCTAACCCTTGCCATCCATTCAAGCGGCGAATACCGGTTGCTCTGCCCGGCGCTCACCGAAGCGCAGGCGAGACGCGTTGGCCTGGAAGAAGTGGTAACCCACACCGATAGCGACAATGCCTTCGACCTCATTCGAGATCTCGCAGGAGATTGGAACCTCAAGACCGCAGTCGTTGCCGTAGACGCCGAGATGCGGGCCGATATCTTGCTGGGAATTCAGGACGTTCTTCCGGCGGCGCTGTTCCGCCCTGGACAGGCGATCCTTGCGGAGCTGATGGCGGTTAAATCGCTAGATGAACTGGACCTCATGCAGAAATCGGGAGCAATCGCGGACGCCGCATTCCAGGCTGTCCTTCCGAAGCTGCAAGCAGGGATGACCGAGAGCGAAGTAGTTAGTTTGCTTGAATCTGAGATGACCAAGCGGGATGGAGTCCCGCTCTTTGCCATCGCCGCCACCGGCGCGATGGGCGCTGAGCCCCACCATCGGTCTGACGGCACGATTCTTCGCGAGGGCGATGTCCTGATCCTTGACTTCGGATGCACCTACAAGGGTTATTGCAGCGACATCACGCGGACGGTGGCCATCGGCAAGGCGAGCGAAGAGGCACACAAGGTGTACCGAACCGTATGGCGCGCCCACGAGGCGGCAAGGCACGCCGTGAAAGAAGGCGTGAGTGGGGCGGAGATCGATCGCAAAGCCAGGGCCGTCATCGAAGACGCGGGCATGGGAAGGTATTTCATCCATCGCACTGGGCACGGCATCGGGATGCGGGCTCACGAGGACCCGAATATCGCTTCAAGCAACAATGAACCGCTGGTAATGGGCAACTGCTTCAGCATTGAGCCCGGCGTCTACCGCCCCGGCGAGTTCGGCGTGCGAATCGAAAATATTTACTCAGTCGGCCGCGATGGCGCGGTTTCAATGAATGAACCGCCCAGCGAAATTCTGATCGAAGTGCTTTAGCTGCGCTTCCTGGCGACTAGATAAGCGCCAGCGCCAGCAAGGATCAGGAACGATGCAGGTTCCGGCACCGGTGGGGGTGGCCCGCCCGATCCTCCGCCAGGAGGGATTATTCCGATGATCGGCAGAAAGATTAAGCCAATCGGAATCCGAGGCTGGAAAGGAGGCGAAAATATTTGCGGCGCTTCTTCGGGCGGAATTTCGGTTGGAACTTCAACGGGGATCTGTTGCGCCAGTATTGGTTCGCCCGCCTTTTGATCATCCGGCGTATTCTCAGCAGCAAAATTCTCGCTGTCGGGGAACTTGAGGTCATGTTCGTTGCCCGCCAAGCGCTCGTCAATCGGAACGCTGATCACCTTCTTGGGTCCAAGGGTTAGCGGATTGCCGCACTTTCCCCAAAGCACTTGATTGCCATCTCGATCAACGTAGACCGTCTCGCCCTTATGGATCGTAAGGCGACGAACGCGGATTAGGCCGCTGCTGGGAACGTTGTAGACCAGTGTCTCGACATCCTTTTGAATGACCTTGGGTCGAAGCTCGTTAAGGTAGATGCGCAACTCGCGACGAGTCATGCCGAAGTGGCGAAGATATCTATCTCGCACCTCGGAATCGTTATCGACTTGCGCCACAAGCTGCCGAACGCTATGCACCGGCCTGCGAAGGAAAGAGTTAGGCGGCATTGCAACCGCATCCAAGCTCACACTAAGGACACAAGCAAACAGAACAGCTTTTGTGGCAAGCCTCATGTTTGGCTTGACCATTTATTGTATTTGACGCCATTTTCAAGCCAAAAGGTCCCTGGACTTCGCGGGGGGAAGCAACCTACGAATCCAGGGACCGGTTTCTCTAGCTACGCCGCTTGGTTGCGATCAGGTAGGCGGCGGCGCCGGCTAGGATCAGGAACGGAGCGGGCTCCGGCACCGGAGGGGGCGGGTTGCCAGGATTATCGGGGGGCCCGCTGCCGCCGCCGCTTGAGCCGCCATGGTGCAGTAAGCCGATAATGGGTAGCCCGAACAGGCCAATGGGGAAGCCTGGGCGGGGGTTGGAGGTGATCGTTTGAGGGGCTTCGTGGAGCGGAGTGTCGGTAGGAGTATCGGTTGGCGGGTTATCCGGCATCATTTGCGCCATCGCAGGCTCATCGTTGCTGGTCGCCTCAGGTGCGTTTTCGGCCACGAAGTTATCGGCATCGGGGATGTTCATGTCGTGGAGGTTGCCCAAAATATGCGCTTCCACCGGCACGCTCACCACTCGCTTAGGACCAAGAGTTAGCGGATTGCCGCAGAGACCACGAATAACGCGATTGCCTTTCGTGTCTACGAGCACAACCTCGCCCTTGTGAAGTTTCAGACGCCGAACTCGGATGAGCCCGGAGACCGGCACATTGTAAACAAGAGAATAGGCGTCCTGCTTCATAACGGTCGCATGGAGCTCCGCAAAATAGTTAGAGAGCTCACGACGCGTCATCCCAAAGTGGCGAAGATACCTATCCCGCACTTCAGAATCGCTATTCACTTGGGCCACGAGTTGGCTGGTTGACTTCACTGGCTTGCGAAGGAAAGAGTTTGGCGGCATTGCAACCGCGCTCATACTCAAACACAGTGCAAGTACAAACAGAGCACTTTTCGTGGCAAGCCTAATCCTTGGCTTGATCATGCAAAGCTTGTTCGCATAAAGGGTGCCAAACGCGGAGCCCGGAAAACTCCCAGCAATCTGACCGGCTAGTCCGGCAGATCGATTTCTTGCTCGGCGATGCCGTATTCCCGCCGCATGCGCTGATGGCGCTCGATCAGGTTGAGGGCATCCTGAGCCGCGGCTTGCTCAGCTTCCTTTTTAGAGCGCCCCGTTCCCTCACCCATCACCTCATGATCAAACGACACTTGCACATGGAAGCGCTTGTCGTGGGCGGCCCCAACTTCTGAAGTCACCTTATACTGCGGAGTCTTGCGCCATAGCCCCTGCGCCATCTCTTGCAGCTTCGACTTATAGTCATTTGGGTTCACATCGCCCGCGCTGACGATCATGAGATAGGGATGGAGCTGTTCCAGCACGAACCAACGGGCAACATCAAGTCCCGATTCGAGGTAAATCCCTCCGATGATGGCCTCAAGAACGTCCGCGAGTATCGATGGTCGCTTCCGTCCGCCGGTGGTTTCCTCGCTAACCGAAAGGGTTATGAATTCGCTAAGGCCAAGCTTAAGGGCAGCCTCAGCGAGCGGACCTTCCTGCACAACGCTCGATTTCGCCTTAGAAAGCATCCCCTGATCCCAGTCAGGATGATGTTCGTACAAATATTCGGCAATGACAAGGCCCAGCACGGAGTCACCAAAGAACTCCAGCCGCTCGTAGCTCTTCAGGACATTGTCTGCCGCCGAGCGGTGATGCGTGGCTATGCGAAACAGTTCCTCGTCTTTGAGGGGAATCGCGGTGGGAATCATGTTCTTAGACAACTGAGGGTCTCGGCAAGACGCCTTACTCCCTCTTTGATCGCCTCCCGACTGTTTGCATAACTCAGGCGAATGTGTCCCGGACCCTCAAATACCGAGCCCGGCACCGCTGCCACTTTGGCATGATGCAACAGATACTCGGTAAGCGCGATATCATCTGCCACCTTGCCGCCAAGAAATTCGCCGACGCGCACGAAGTGATAGAACGCTCCGCCCGGCTTCCCGACCCCGACCCCTGGAATTTGGCTGAGAAGAGATGCCATCAAGTCCCGGCGCGCCATAAACTCTTCTCGCATTGCCTCCACGTCTTCCGGTGGCATCTGAAGGCCCTTGAGCGCCCCGTATTGGATGAAGGTGTTGACATTGCCCGTAACCTGCTCTTGGTAAGTCGTCATCGCCGCCATGATGTCCCTGGGGCCCGCAACGAAGCCGATCCTCCACCCGGTCATCGAATAGGTCTTCGACCAACCTCCGATTGTAAGAGTTCGTGCGGCGGCATCGTCCGAAATGGAAGCGATTGAGACATGCTTGCCTTCGTAAACCAGCTTCTCGTAGATCTCATCCGCAACAATCCAAAGATCGTGCTCCTTGGCCAGCCGCGCAATCTCGGCGACTATTTCCCTTGGATAGATCGCGCCCGTTGGGTTATTCGGCGAATTGAACAGGATTGCCTTGGTCTTGGGTCCGATAGCGGCTTCGATATCCTTGGGCTGGGGAATAAACCCATTGTCAGCAGAGCAATGGACAACCTTCGCGACCCCTCCCGCGAGTTCTATCTGCTGTAGGTAGGTCGCCCATAGCGGCGCGAACACCACCACTTCATCGCCGGGGTTGATAAGGACCTGCAAAACGGAGAAGATCGCCTGCTTTGCCCCGTTCGAAATCACGATTTGATCTGCGGCAACATGAATTCCGTTTTCCCGCACCAGCTTCAACGCAGTTGCTTCCCGCAGCTCCTTTAGGCCACAGGTGGCCGAATACTTGGTTTTGCCTGCGCGCAGGGCGTCGATCGCCGCATCGCAAATCGGTGATGGGGTGTCGAAATCAGGTTCGCCCGCGCCGAAAGAAATGACATCTTCGCCCGCAGCCTTCATTGCCGCAGCCTTAGCGGTCATCGCGAGGGTGGGCGATGGCTGCAAAAGGCGCGTTCGCGCGGCCATAGCGGGGGGTTGCACAGCTTGGATTCTACCTTCCGGCTATAATCTCGCCGTGTCGAACCTAGGACAGGCCCAGCGGTACCGCCTTGTGGTGAGCAGCCTTGTCGCTGCAACCCTTGCCGCAGTGGTGCTCCACGTGGGGCTCGGCAGTTCCCAGCTTCTTTCTCCGCTTACCGTGCTGCGAGAGCTCCTATCCGGCCCGAACGGAAGCGGAACCGATAACTTCGTTGTCTGGACGCTCCGCCTGCCGCGTGCCAGCGCCGCGCTCCTCGTCGGCGGCATTCTTGCCGCGGGTGGATGTGTCGCTCAGGCCCTGTTCCGCAACCCTCTCGCCGAGCCCTATACGCTTGGTGTAAGTTCCGGCGCGGCAATCGGCGGCGTCCTGCTGATGACCCTTGCGCCAGCCATGCCCTATCTCCAATTTGCTTTCCCCGTAGCGGGATTCATTGGCGGGCTGGGGGCTTTGCTGCTTGTGCTTGCCCTAACGCGATCCGCCACCGGATTTCAGTCTGGCAGCGTCCTTCTTGCCGGCACGTTGGTGGGCGGGTTCCTGGCGGCCGCGTTGTCGCTGACTCTCATCGCTGCTCAAAACGACACGAACAAGGTTCTGCGTTGGCTGCTTGGCAGCCTCACGCCCATGTTTTGGCCACGCGTGCTTCTCCTCCTGGTTGCCCTCGTGGTAGGGGTCGCTGTCATTTGGCGGCAACTCTTCGCGCTGAACGCGCTTTCGGTTGGCGAAGACACCGCCCGATCACTAGGCATCGACAGCCGCCGGGTTGGCATGATATTAATGCTCGTCACCACCTTCATGGTCTCGATTGCGGTTGGCTCGGTGGGCATTATCGGTTTTCTGGGCCTGATCGCTCCTCATTTGGGGCGGCGACTGGTTGGCACCGATTGGCCCCAAGTCTTTCCGGTAGCAACGCTCCTTGGCATGATCCTTCTTCTGCTTTCAGATGCCCTTGCTCAGCGAACGATCCTTCAAACGGAGCTGCCGGTTGGAGCGGTCACTGCAATACTGGGCGCTCCGACTCTTCTCGTCTTGCTGCGCAAGCAGGGCGCGGGAATCGGCTAGCGTCGCCAAAGCAGAATATCCCCGGTTACAGTTGGGAACAGCCGTGGTTAGCGGGCAAACAATTGGAGTTGCGCTTGTTCCCGAGGCTTAGGTTCGATCCTTCTCAGCGACTGTCCAAAGGCGGACCAGCTTATCCTGACCACCGGCGGCAAGCAGCGCTCCGTCCGGGCTGAAACCTACCGTGGTGATTGGGCGGCTGCTGGCTTCAAGCCGAACGTGGCCGAGGCCCTTCGCTGCGTTCCAAAGCCCAACCGATCCATCGCGTGATCCGCTGGCAAGGAGCCAGTTGTTCGGATGGAAGACCAGAGATTCGATCGGCTTCTCGTGGCCGAAAAGCACTTTGCTGAGCTTGCCGGTGCGAAGATCGAAGATGCGAACCGAAAGGTCAACGGAAGCGGCGGCAAGACTTGCACCGTCGTTGCTGAAGGCAAGCGCGGTGATCGTTCCACGAACGCTATGCAGCGTCTGCAGGATTGCGCCGGTAGCGGCGCTCCAAAGCTTGATCGAGGTATCCGAGGAGCCGGTTGCAAGCACCTTGCTATCGGCAGACCAAGCTAAGGCGGTTACCGAATCCGAATGCTCGTACTTCTTCAGCCTTTCCTCGCCGGTGTAGCCGTCGGCGATGGTAAGCGAGTGCTGAACGGCGCCCATGGCGACGTGTCGTCCATCGGGCGAGATTGCCACCGCGCAAACCCAATCCTCGTGGTTCATGCGCCAGGAATCAACATGGTTATCGTTCAAGTGCCAGTAGGAAATCAGGTTCTCAGCGGCTCCCGCAGCGGCCAGGCGGCCCTCAGGAAACGCGCGAAGCGTAGAGACCACGCCGGAATCGAGCTTTGCTCGGCGGCGGTACTCGCCCGTCGCCATATTCCACCAAAGGATTTCGTTATCGAATGCGCTGGAGATCAGCTCGCCGGTATCGGGAGCGAAGGTAAGCGCATAAATCGGGGTGGCATGACCCTTCAGCCGCGCCGCAAGCTTGACTTGCAGAGGCTCGTAGGTCGGCGCCTTGTCCTCGATCTCCAGAGTTCCACCGGCAAGCGCGGCATCGTATTCCACACGCTTATCGGTGTTAATCAAGGTCTCGAACGCCTCGTTAATGCGAGCCATGCGCTCATGCGAGCCAGGATCACGACTGACGTCGGGGTGATGCTCCCGGGCAAGCCGCCTGTAGGCCCGTCGGAGTGTCTCAGTATCAGCGCTAGGGGCGACACCCAGCACTTCATAGTAGGTAGCTAAGGTTTTCAACGCAAATCTTCAGGTGAGTGCAACGTGACGAAGCCCGGCGCTCCCTTACGAAGAATTACGTCGAATCAAGGGGATTTATCGCGCTGGGCCCGCCCAAAACTGCGGCGCTCAACGGAGGAATAGTTTATCCTCAAGGTCACCCTTTTTGAGCGGTTTTATCGCACCATCTGTGAAAAGAACCAGGGCAATTCCATCACTTTCTACTGTTTTATTGTCTAAATCGACCCTTGTTGCCCCTCGATAGCGAAAATCGACATCGGGAACGCCTTTCCAAAGGCTGGGAGGGCTCACAAAACCGTAATCATAAAACTGCCCATCGCCTTTCGCCCACTGAGCGTTGACGTAAACACTGGACGCGAACATCACGGTTTCGCCCGGATGGCTTAGCTGCGACAGCTCCGCTGGGTTTTGCGAATGATTAAACGATTCGTAGTTGCCCGTCGCGCATGCATCGCTGCCCAACGTGCACCAGTTATAGCCAAAGCCGGTTCCATCGCCCAGGTAAGGCTTGTAATTGGCGGACGGATCGCGGAAAGTCGGCCCCTTCAAGTAGGGATAGAAAACGCCGGTTTTCGGGTCCGTGTGCTTTGAGTCGTCAACCTCGCCGAACCATGCGTGGATGCTGTGGTCTCGCGCTTCCATCGCGGGCGGAAATCGATCCTCGTTGTCCATCAAATACAGGTGTGAAGCCTTGCCCAGTTGGTTGAGAGACTGCGTGGCCATTAGCTGGAAGCCGGCGCTGCGCGCGGTTTTGAGTACCGGAGAAATGACCGCCATCGTTGCCGCCGTTATCGCAACGGTTTGCACAACGCTAAGTAGATTGAAGCCTGCTCTCTTACTTGACCGCATGGAATCCCTGGCTTCCGGCTAAATGCCGACAAGACCAAGGATTTGGGTTCCATTTCAGGCACGAATAAGGGCCAGCAATTCTGCCGTTTTCTCTTCCAGCAGGGCTCGATTTGCCCTGGTTTCCACGTTTAGCCGGATCACCGGCTCCGTGTTGGAAGAGCGCAAATTGAATCTCCAGTCGGGGAACTCGATGCTGATACCGTCCACTTTGCTGACCTGGCCATCTTTGAATTTCGCCTCAACCCGTGCGATTGCCGCAACCGGGTCCTCAACCACGGAATTAACCTCGCCCGAGCACGGGTAGTTCTCAATCATCTCGTTTACGAGATCGCCAAGCGTTCGGCCGGTCTGGTTCACCAGGCTCGCCACCAGCAGGAACGGGATCATGCCGCTATCGCAGTACCAGTGGGCTTTGAAATAGTGGTGGGCGCTCATTTCGCCGCCGTAAACGCAGTCTTCGGCGCGCATCTTCTCCTTGATGAAGGCGTGCCCGCTCTTGCACAGCACCCCGCGTCCACCCAGCTTCTTGATGATATCCAGCGTATTCCAGGTTAAACGGGGGTCGTAAACGATGCCGCTGCCCGGCTGCGCCATCAGCACCGCCTGAGCAAGAAGCCCAACAATGTAATAGCCTTCGATGAAATTGCCGTACTCATCAAAGAAGAAGCACCGGTCGTAGTCGCCATCCCACGCCACGCCGAAATCGAAATTGCCCGACTTCATCGCGTTCACCGCGTTTTGCCGAGACTCAACCAGGATCGGGTTGGGAACGCCGTTCGGGAAGTTGCCGTCAGGCTCGAACTGGAGCTTGGTTGCCTCAAGCGGCAGATGGGGCAACAGCGCGTTGCAGGCAACCCCCGCCGCGCCATTCCCGGCATCCAGCAGCACCTTCTGGCGCCCAAGCTGGCTTGGCTTTACCACGTTCAGCAGATGCGCTACGAAGTCTTTGTAAACGTCCTGGCTTGAAACCCGGCCCGCACCCTTGCGCTCCCATTTCTGCTCAAACGCGCGGCGCTCAATCGAATTCAAGCCGGTATCGCTTGAGATAGGACGGCTCTCTGCACGCACCATCTTCATCCCGTTGTACTCCGGTGGGTTGTGGCTTGCGGTAATCATGATGCCGCCGTCATAGCCGTAGTGGGCGGTGGCGAAATAGACCATCTCGGTGCCCACCAAATCGAGTAGCACGACATCCACCCCAGCGTCGGTTAAGCCTGAGGTCAGGGCTGAACCTAAAGCGGGGCCGCTTAGGCGGATATCCCAGCCGATGCAGACTGTTTTCGCACCCGTCTCATCGGCATACGCTCGCCCGATCTGATACGCAATGTCTGCATTTAATTCACTCGGCACCTTGCCGCGAACGTCGTACGCTTTGAAGCATGCCAAGAACTCGCCCATTACGCTTTGTTTACCTTAACCTTAAGAACCTCTTCGCGAAGCATGACCAGAGCCTGCTGACAGGCGCGGAACCGAATCTGCTCGCGGCTTCCGCGATATTGAAGCTCCTCGGCCTCAGTTCCGCTTTCTGAATCTATGGCGATACAGACGTAGCCGACCGGCTTATTGTCGACATCAACCGTCGGCCCCGCGTTTCCTACAACTCCGACACCGAAGCTAGTCCCCAGCTTCTGGCGCACGCTCTTGGCCAGCTGAATAGCCGCCCATGGGGAAACCGGCCCCTCTTCCGCGAGCTTTGCCCGATCGAGTCCCAAGAGGGCTTCCTTTGCAGCTACCGAATAGGGCAGCACGCCTCCGCCAAAAACCTTCGATGACCCCGGCACGCTGGTAAGCCGAGCAGCCACTAAGCCCGCAGTCATGCTCTCAGCGGTTGCCACAGTGAGTCCCCGCTCGCTCATTTCGGTGATCATCGCTTCCTCAAGCGTCGTACTGTTAATGCCGTACACCGCCGAGCCTAGGCGACTTTTGATCTCTGCCGCCACTGGCTCGATGATCGCCTCCGCTGCCTCTTTGCTGGCCGCCGAGGCGGTGACCCGCAGGTGCACTTCCGCAGGCTGGGCGTAGGGCGCAACCGTAGGGTTTGTGCCTTCCATCAGGTCCAGCAGCATCTGCTCAACCGTACTCTCGCCCAATCCGCAAATCCGCAGGATGTGCGAGTGGATCACTTGGGATCCTGATAGCCGTTCCAGAATCGCGAGCGCGGGACCCTGCATCATCGGCTCGAACTCCATCTTCGGCCCGGGTAGGGCAATCACGGTTTTGCCATTCTTGCGGCAGTGCAAGCCAGGGGCAGTCCCGTTGGGGTTCTCAATCAACTCCGCGCTTTCGGGTCTTTGGGCTTGACGCAGTATCGATTCCTGCCAAGGCAGCTTGCGCCGTTCAAAGATGTCCCGCAGCTTGGTTTCCATCGCCGGGTCGATCACGAGCTCATCGCCCAGCGCCGCCGCGATGGCATCTCTCGTCAGGTCATCCTGAGTCGGTCCAAGGCCACCGATGGCAATCACGACATCCGCGCGACTCAGCGCCTCTTTGAGAACGCCAACAATGCGCTCGAAATTATCACCCACCGTGCTGCGCCGCTGGCAGCCAATTCCCGCCTGGGCAAGGACCCGTGCGGCGGTGGCGGCGTGGGTATCCACGATCTGGCCAAGCAGCAGTTCGGTGCCTACGGAAACGACTTCGGCGCTAAAGCGTGGAGAGTCTGGCATTGCTATCCCTTGAGTGGAGTGGCCCACGTGTATTCAATCTTCGTATCCTTCTGCAGTTTCATCAGCACCTCGCGCTGGCGCATCGCGCGATAGCCTTTTCGGAGTTCTTCAAGCTCACCGGCTTTGGCTGAGGTTCCGGAAGCTTCCAGCTTGAATATCTGGATGCCGCTCGCGGTTTGGGCGGGCGTCGTGTACTCGCCCGGCTTGAGCTTCCCAAGTTCGGTCGCAACCGACTTAGGAAACGCAGAAAAGTTCTTCCAGCCGATAGAGCCGTCCGCTTTCAAAACGTTGGGATCAGTGGTCGCCCCCTTAAGGACGGTTGCCCACGCCTCGCCTTTCTTGAGCCGGGCCAGGGCGTCATCCGCGCGGCGAATCGCCTCAATGAGAGCGGGACTCTGCTCGTTCACAGGTTTGAAAATGATCGTCGCCACCTTCACGTAGCTCTTGGGATCAAAACCTACATCGGAAAGCTTGTTGAGCAGCAACTCTGCTTTCACGGAAAGATAAAGCTTGCTGGATGTGAATTGCTGGGCGGCGAGCGCCTGCTCAAATGTCTTGCCCACCGGCAAAGTCTTGACGATGTCTTGCTTCTTCTTCTGGTAAGCCGCGTTGATCTCCGTTTCGGAGGCGGTGATTCCGGCTTTCTGGGCTTCCTGCAGCAGAGAGATATAGGCGGCGACGTCGTGCGCAACCGCGTCATAGCCCCAATCCCACAGAAGACTTGAAAATTGGCTCGCAGTAATGCCCTTGCCGTTGACCTTCAACACAACCGTTTCGGGAGCCGGAACTTTTCGAATGTTTGAGGAGGGAATTGCGAGTGGACCAACCAGTTGACCAAGGAGCAGCGCCGCTAAAACCATATTTGAAACACCTAGCTGCGTCAGTTTATCCGGAAGGCCAAGGTACGATAATCCGTCATCTATGAATGTTGAGGAGGCCGGAAGGGCCATTAGCGCGGAAGTTGGCAAAGTCATTTCCGGTCAATTCGAAGTTATAGAGCAGTTGCTCGTGGCCATCCTTGCCGATGGGCATGTGCTGCTGGAGGGCGTTCCCGGCGTCGCGAAGACGCTGATGGTGCGCTCGCTTGCGCGCGCGATGAGCCTAGAGTATGGGCGCATCCAGTTCACGCCAGACCTGATGCCTAGCGACGTCATCGGCACCATGGTGCTGAACCAGAAGACATCCGAATTTGAACTAAGAACCGGCCCAGTTTTTGTTGGCATTTTGCTGGCAGATGAAATCAACCGCACGCCGCCCAAGACCCAATCGGCACTGCTGGAAGCGATGGAGGAGCGCAAGGTCACGTTGGACGGTAAACCACTTGATCTTCCTAAACCGTTCCTCGTCTTCGCCACCCAAAACCCAATCGATTTTGAAGGCACCTACCCCTTACCCGAAGCGCAGCAAGACCGGTTCCTTCTGAAAGTTCTGGTTGACTATCCAGAGCCCGCTCAGGAAATCGAAGTGCTGAAGCGGCACCATAGCGGTTTCAAGCCGCAGAACCTTGACGAAGCGGGAATAAAACACGTTCTTTCCGGCGAGCAGCTTGATGAATTGCGTAAGCAGGTGCAAGGTGTCACCGTTGAGGACAAAAGCTTCGACTACATCCAGGCCATCGTCGCAGCGACTCGAAAGTCGCACGATATCCTGGTGGGCGCCTCTCCTCGCGCTGGCATCGCGCTGCTGAACTGCGGCAAAGCAATTGCCGCCTTGCGCGGACGGGCATATGTGATTCCGGACGACATCAAGCAGCTTTCTCTCGGCGTGCTACGGCACCGTATCCTGCTTCGGCCGGAGGCTGAACTGGAAGGATTAACCGCAGATCGCGTACTTACCGCTCTTGTGGAAGCGCAACCGGTTCCCCGATAACGACGTTGAGGAAGTAGGTTGCTTCAAACTTTTCAGCTCGTTAAGCAATACAAGAAACATCGCGCGCTCGATGGCCTTGACCTCACGTTGAACCCGGGTGAAATTGTTGGGTTGCTTGGCCCGAACGGCGCGGGCAAGACCACAGCTTTACGCTGCATCGCGGGGATTTTGCGTCCCACTTCTGGGCAAGTGTTGATCAACGGCTTTGATGTAGTGGCTGACCAGGCCAAGGCCAAAGCGGGGCTCGCATTCGTTCCTGAAGTCCCTTCCCTTTACGAATTGCTAACCGTCGATGAGCACCTGCGCTTCGTTGCCATGTGCTTCAAAACGCTGGATACCTACGAGGCAAAACGAGATGAACTCCTCACTCGCTATGCCTTGATGGAGAAGAAGGACGCATTGGTTGCCACCCTCTCGAAGGGTATGCGGCAGAAGCTGTCAGTCGCCTGCGCAATGATTCACAACGCGAACGTGTTCCTGTTCGATGAGCCGATGATCGGCATCGACCCGGCCGGCGTTGCGGAGCTAAAGCAAGAGATGCTGCGAGTGAAAGAGAGCGGCGCATCGATTCTGGTGTCCACCCACTTGCTCGATACTGCGGAGAAGCTCTGTGATCGCGTGATCATTCTCGCCCGTGGGCGTAAGGTCGCGGAAGGCACTCTTGAGCAACTGCGCTTGCTCAGCGGCAGCGAGGGCCGCAGCCTTGAGGATGTATTCCTCAAGCTCACATCAGAAAGCAATGCAAGCTTTGATCTTTCTTAGTGTTCGTTCTATTTTGAACGGAGTAAAGCGCGCGGTCACCGATGCCAAGCGGCTGATCGGGCTAATTTTTCTTATCGGATACTACATATATCTCTTCGGAATGCGGTTCATTATTGGGTCGCCGAGTTCACCAGGACGATTCCCGGCCGGCAGCGGGCGTTTCCACATGCCGGAACCAGCGCAGATTCAAGGCACGCTGTTCATCCTTTTCGCCGGGCTCTCGCTCATCTTCAGTTTGATGGGATCGGTAAGGACGCTTGTGAGGGCGCCCGATGTGGATGTGCTCTTCCCAACGCCGGTTTCGCCGAAGACCGTGCTCGCATTCAAGATGTTCAGGGAATACCTAGCGACTCTGCTCCTCCCGCTCATTTTTGGGTTGCTGTCCTGGCGCAACACAAAGAACATCGTGCTTTCCGCGTTCCGAGATTTTCCTGAAAGCGGTGGCATGGCGTTCCGAGCCCTAACGATCGCGTTCCTCCTCCTATCGCTCTTCTGGGTTTGCACAAATCAGGCAATCAGCCTGTTCATTAACCGATCCGATGAGAGCAGCGACCGGCGACGTAAAGCCTGGATTGCATTCACCATCGGCGCACAAGTCTTTAATGTCGCTTATATATGGTTTCGCATCTATTCCCACGCGGGATTCTTTGAGATCGCAAACGATCCGATCCTGCGCATTCTCTTCTTCCCGGCCACCCTCGCCAGCTCAATCGTCGCCGGCCCCTTAACTAGCAACATGCTCCTCAGCTACTCCTGCGTGGTCTTGCTCATGGGCCTAACCGCGTTTGCACTGTGGCTCGCAATGGCTCAGTCGCCTTGGATGTACGACCAGGCCGCGACGATGAGCGAGTCGGTCAATACGAGAAGGGCGCTGCAAAGGCAGGGAGACGCCGCCTCACTCATCGCCGAACATGTGCGCTCAGGCAAGATGAAGTATCGAACCGAGCGATGGTACACCCGGCTCAGGTTCAACGGCCCCGGGGGGCTGATTTGGAAGCAACTCGTTCTCCAAATCCGCACGATCGGGCTAATGGTTGGCATTCTCAGCACAGTTGCGCTTTTCGTTGGCGGATTGATTTTGTATGGCATGTCCACCGATAACCCAGAGGCCGTGCAGGCGGCCTCTGGCAATATCTTTTTTGCGGTAGGCATGGTGGGCACGTTCATCATCACCACCACCGCCTCGCAGATGACCTTCATGGAGGTGCTAAGGCGCGTCGATCTCCAGAAGCCCCTACCCTTTGCCCCGCCAACCATCATCGCCTACGAAATCATCTCGAACGGGATTCTTGTTCTGCCTCTCCTGACAGCCAATTTCCTTGCTGCCCTCGTCGTCAATTGGCAGAACTGGCCGGCAGCGCTCGGCACTCTCATTGCTGGGCCGGGCACAGCAATCTGGCTGTCCAGCGTGATTTTCCTAATCACCATCCTTTTTCCTGACTTGGACGACCCCACCCAACGAGGTTTTCGCGGCGTGATGAGCCTGATTGCCCTTGCAGTTCTTGCAATCCCGGGAGCTGCGGCTTTTGGTGGGGCCCTTTTCCTTCTGCGTGGCTCACCGTACGCGATCTTGGTTGCAGCAGCAGCCCTCGGCGTCATTCAACTGCTGATGGCGCTTGCAATATCGATCGCCGGAGGCGGCATGTACGGTTCTTTCAACCCAAGCGAGTAGAATCTGTCGGGAACTCCTGAGCGTCAAGGAATGTTCAGGCAACCGACGGTATGCGAGGATCAACGAAAGGCATTATAGTTTTCGCGGTGGGCATTGGCGCCGCCTATGGTGGCTGGAACATGTACGCCGGCTACAGGGTTGCGAACATGCACTTCGATCCCATCAAACCAGGTCGCGTGAATCTTCTCGGCGTTGAACTCAAGAGTGGATTCCGGATCATTGTCGCAAACCAGATGGCCCAGCTTGTGCAAGGCGCAAGCACGAAGATGGGAAGCGCTTCCGCTGAGGGCGAATCGGACGAAGGCTCGAAGAAGCGCCTGAAGATCAAGGAAATGCTTCAATCGTTGCAAGGCAACGAGGAAGCGCTCGGCGAGTTTGTCGCATCCGTAAACGACCTCAAAGAAGAAGATTTGCCCGTCATCAAAATCATCTGGAAAGCTGAAGACTTAAAGAAAGCGCTTGATGGGGATGCAGCCCTTCAAGAGAAACTGGTCAAAGACTTGAATGTAAAGCTCGACGGAACGCCCATCCCCGAGCTGCGAACTCGCGCGCTTGAAAATGGCATCTGCATCCAGCTTTCTGTGCCGGTCAGGACCAACGTCGGGGCCGAAGTCAAGACCCTTCACGGGAACGTCCTCATTCCTTTCAAGCCAAGGCTCATGCAAGCCGTAGAGGCGCGTTATCGTGATAAAGCTGGAGCTGACAAGACAATGCAGCTAGGCTATTACCAAGAAGAGGCCAAGAATGTTCTTGAGGGGAAGAAAGAAAAGCAAGATGTAGCCAAGGACATCCGGGCGCTTATCTCGCCCGAGAGCCTGACGAAGCTGTCCGATGAGCCAACCCGCATCCTCGAAAACGCGAAAGTCGTCATCAACGAGAGCATGGTTACGAAGGCCACCCTCGAGACCGACGATACGAACGCAGGTAAGCGCTACACGCTCAACATTGGCCTAACGGAAGAGGGCGCTAATAGACTCTGGCAATATAGCAGGAATCGAGTAGGAAATCAGTTACTTCTGATTGTCAACGGTGCCGCGATTGCCGCGCCAAGGGTAGAACACGAATTAACTCAGCAACAGTTGCAAATCACTCAGTTAGAGGATAAATGGCTCGCCGAATCAGCGGTAAACGAGATCAACAAGGGAAAATAGTAAACACTATATGAATATCCGTACCAGTGCAATTTCAATTTTAGCGGCCGTCGCGGTGGTGGGATGCCAATCTGGCTCAACCAGCGGAGATACAGCCGGCGCCAAAGGCGGATCAGCCGCCTCCACTGAAGCCAAAGTCGCTCCCGTCGATCTCGCTTCGCTGACTGCAGAGACATTGATGCCCTTCCAAGAAGGCAACCAATGGGTCTACGAAGTCGAAACCACCATCCAGGCGGGCAACAACCGCCGCACCAACCAAGCCAACCTGACCTACAAGATCGTTAAGGTGGAGAAAGATGGCGATGGCACCCTCGCGACATTTGAAATTTACAACGGCGATAAGCTCGCGGACAAGCAGGTTTGGCGTGAGGATGCAAAAGGTATCTATCAGGTGGCAATGGGCCAGGATCTGAAGAAATACACTTCCCCCCAGCCGATGATCCTGTTCCCGGTTAAGGAAGGCGATACGTTCAGCTGGAAAGGGACGGGGCTTGTGCCAACGGGGAAGACGGGACCGATTGAAGCGCAAAACCATGTGTTGGGATCGCAAGAAGTCGATACACGAATGGGCCGTCTAGCAGGCGTTGCCATTGAAAGCACATCAAACTTCTCGTTCATGGCATCACCCGGAAAGGGCAAGCCTGAGCAATTGGTGAAAGGCAAGACGGACGGCACTGTTTGGCTTGCGCCCAAACTTGGCCTCATCCGCAGTGCTCAAAGAATCATGGCCGGTCAGGTTGGCTTTGCCCAAACCTTGCGCCTAAAATCCTTCACCGGAAAACAATGACTTGGAGCCTTGCTCGCAGCTCCCTTTTAATCGCATTGGCGGTATCGGTAGGCCTGTGCTCCACTCTTTCCTGCACCAAGAAGAGTGGAGCGCCTACGCCGACTGGTGAAGACGGTCCCGATGCGGATGCCACTGCCGCTCCTCGTCACCTTGGCGCATTGCCCAAAGATCTTTCTGAAATAAGCCTCACCCCCAAGGAAAAGGGCGCAATGCGGATATTGGCGTTTGGCAAGAAGATCCCGGTGGATTTCAACTGGGCGAAAGACCGTGAATCCATGACCTTGGAGTTGTGGGCCGATGAGGAGCGGATCGACCGCGAAGTTTTTGCCGAATCCGCCGCCGGTATCGCGCTCGTGGACGGATCAGACAGCGCGTTTAATCCGCCTATCCCTCTGCTCCCAAAATCCGGTGCAGTGACAGGCAGTGTAGCGTGGAAGGGCGCCTCCCGGTTCAACAACCTAAACCTTGCGGGCGAAGCCAAAGTGAGCTACCAGCCGGATACGGCGACGGTAGGCATCGATCAAGTGAGCGGGCTCAGGGTGCAAGTGGACTTGACTGTTGACACTGGCAAAGGAACAAGCAAGAGGGTGTTCAAGTATTGGTTTTCGCCCGGCCTAGGTCTCGTGAAACGAGACATCGAAAAGGGCGTCTCGATTGAACGGTCTGACTTATGACGGCGACTAATCTTCCCCCGGGTGGCATGACCGTTCAGCGGGGAAAGCGCGATCTCTTTCGCATTAGCGATCCCTTCTTGCTGCTTTCTGCGGCTATCCTCATCGCCTTCGGACTCGCCCTAATCTTCAGTGAGGGCTTCAGCCGAGGAGACCTGAGCAGTTTTCGCAAGCAGATGGTGTTCTTTGCGATCGGGCTCATCCCTTTCGGGCTATTCCTACGCATCCATCCAAGATCTTGGATTCACCTCAGTTCCTACCTTTATGGCCTCAACCTGCTGATGCTAAGTGCTGTGCTGGTCGTGGGCAGGCGATCGCATAACGCGCAAAGGTGGATTGAGTTTCACGGCTTCGAGTTTCAGCCAAGCGAAATGGCCAAGCTGCTGATCATCCTCACTCTTGCCGCCTTCTTCCTCAATCGGCGGGATCAAATCCACAAGTTCTCGACGTTTGCCTTGTCCTTCCTGCACGTCCTTGTGCCTCTGGTGCTCATCATGAAGCAACCAAGCCTCGGAGCGTCCTTGGTTCTGCTTGCCACCTGGCTTTCAATCTGTTTGGTCGCCCAGGTTCCCTTGAAATTTGTTTTAGGCTCCGGCGGCGCAATTGTCCTGATGCTTGTGATGGCGATTCAATTTCAGTGGCTGAAGCCTTACCAGTTGGAACGGGTCGAGGGCTTGATGCATGGCAACAGCCAATCAAACAAGTATCAGGCGTTACGCGCCGAGATCGCATTTGGTTCCGGCGGGCTTGGAGGCACGGGATACCTAAAGGGCGAGCAGAAGCGGGGCGGCTACATCCCGGAACAAAACACGGACTTCATCTTCACCGTTATGGGCGAGGAGGGTGGATTGGTGGGCTGCACGCTCGTGCTTGCCGCGTTTGGATTTCTCTTCTACCGCATTTGGCTCGTGGTGGTAGGAACACAAGACCTGTACTACCGGATGATCGCCGCCGGCATTCTCGGCCTTCTCGCTTTCCACACTTTTGTTAATCTAGGGATGGTGCTCCAACTGCTGCCCGTTGTTGGGCAATGGCTGCCATTCTTAAGCTACGGAGGAACCGCACTATGGTTATGCATGGCGTGCATTGGATTGCTTCTGAGCGTTCGATCCCAAGAAATACCGAAAATGTATTAGCTCCTATACATTCCTGGCTGTATAATCGTCTTACTGCCAGGGATTTGGTGGTAAGGAACATTTCAGGATGAAAACCAGCACACGAACGCCGGTACGCCGTCGCGCTGAGCCGACCCCTCCCGCCCATCGAGGCTCCGAGTATCTTGGCATCTTCGTTTTTGCCTTAGCGGTCATTACAGGATTGTCCCTGGTGCTGAGCAATACCGGCATCTTCGGCCAGTTCTTCTCCTCTGTTTTCAGCCTGTTTTTTGGCAAAGGCGCCTTTGCCGCGCCGGTGCTTATTGCCCTGATCGGCTATGCGATGATTTCCGGAAAGAAGGCGCTTACGCTTACGCACTTCACTTTCGGGCTCATGCTCATCTTCCTATCCTTCCTCGGCGCGCTTGCGCGCGATGGCTCCGGCGACTTCTTGGATGTATCAAGTGCTTCCACCAGCGGAGGTTATGTAGGCGCAGTTATAGCATGGGCGTTTCACGGCCTCTTTGGTGAGGCGCGTTTCGTTGCGCTTGGTGCAGTCGGCATGGTTGGCATCCTTCTTTGCGCGAATATGTCGCTGAAGACCATGACTCGGTTCTTGGTAGACCATTCGCGAAATGCGCGCGCCGACCGCCCCGAGCGACCGTTAAAGCAAGCAAGCACCCACGCCGTGGTTAGCCCTACTCAAGAGAGGATGGTTGGCAACTTCCGAGGCGACGACCAACCGGAGGAGGGCCGAGCAAAGCCAGCGCCTGTCTTCAAGGAGACCGCTGCCCAGGCAAGCTACAACCTAGAAAGCGGGAGCCCGAAGGAGGGCTACCAACTGCCGCCTATTACTCTGCTTTCCGAACCGGCAAACCGGCCAAAGAGGAGTCAGCAGGAGATGCAGCGAAATATCGAGCGGCTTGAGGGGACGCTCGAAGAATTCGGCATCGATGCGAATGTTGTTGAGGTTGCCGCCGGCCCCACCGTCACCCGCTACGAAATCCAGCTTGGCCCCGGCATCAAGGTTTCTCGCATCGTTAACCTAGCCGATAACATCGCAATGAACCTAGCGGCATCGCATGTGCGCGTTGAGGCGCCGATTCCTGGGAAGGCGGCGATTGGCGTTGAGGTTCCAAACGCCCAACCCAATCCGGTCCTGCTGAGAGAAGTCTGCGATAGCAAAGTGTTCATGGAGAGCGCTTCGCGCCTTACCATCGCGCTGGGCCAGGACGTCAGCGGCGAAAACAAGTTTGCCGATCTTACGCGGATGCCTCACCTATTGATCGGTGGCGCGACGAACAGCGGAAAGTCAATCGGCCTCACCAGCATCATCATGAGCCTGCTGGTGCGGAACACGCCAAAGGATGTCCGGATGGTGATGATCGACCCTAAGCGGGTCGAGTTGACCATGTTCGACAACATCCCGCACTTGATGTGCCCGGTCATTCGAGATGTAAAGGAAGCACCCCTCGTTCTGCGCGCAGTTCAGCGCGAGATGGACCGCCGATACGATCTATTCTCCGAGAACTCGGTGCGAAACATTGAAGGCTGGAACGCCAAGGCCAGTTTCCAAGACAAGATGCCCTACATTGTTGTGGTCATCGACGAGCTAGCCGATCTCATGATGCAGAGCGCGCAAGAGGTTGAAACCTCCATCTGTCGCCTAGCCCAGCTTGCGCGAGCAACGGGCATCCACCTGGTCATCGCCACCCAGAGGCCGTCTGTTGACGTCATCACGGGCACTATCAAGGCCAATATCGCTTCGCGCATCGCCTTCACGGTCTCGTCCCAGATTGACTCGCGGACGATTCTGGACCAAAAGGGCGCCGAATCCCTTATTGGCCGCGGCGACATGCTCTTTCTTCCGGTGGATGCCTCAAAGCCCGTGCGTATCCAAGGATGCTTTGTTTCAGAAGCCGAGATTGAGCGAGTGTGCAACTTCTGGCGCGCACAAGAAACGCCACACTTCACGCTTCAGCCGATCGAGGATGTTCAGGACCCACGGCGTGAAGCAGGTGATATTGGCGACAATGCGGATCCCCTGTGGGAAGAGTCCGTCCGCTGGGTAGTGGACCGCGGACAGGCATCGACATCAATGCTTCAACGCCGGTTCTCGATTGGATTCCAACGTGCGTCTAGGCTATTGGACCTAATGGAGGAACGCGGAGTTGTCGGCCAAAGAGATGGCCCTCGCCCCCGAGAAGTCCTTATTGGCCACAGTGATTTAGATTCCGTTTTCGGTGGCGGATCACGCTATGAGACCGGTTGGGTCGACGAAGACTGACATTTAAGTCGGATTTTCTGTGCTCACTTCATAATGCGCTGAACCATTGGGGTTACGAATCGTTCTAGGATTTGTATCCAATTTTTTGAGTTGATATTATGAATCGAGCTTCCAACCTAATTTTAATGACCGCAATTGTAGCTTCCATCAGTACCCGTCAGGCCTATGGCTACCTTGATCCGGGCTCAGGAAGCTTCCTTCTTCAAATGGTCGTCGCCGGCGTGTTGGGCGGGCTTTATACGATGAAAGCCACGATCCGTAGCGTCACCAGCGGCCTCCTGCGAAAGTCTCGCGCTAAGTGACAACTCAGACGCCTGAACGGTCAGGGCCACTGGCATCCTCATTCAGAGATCCGAGCGGATACCTGATTCATATTGATGGACGCCTTTGTCGGTTGGTAAAAGCCGTCTACGCCGCGCATTACGACCGCTTGATGGAGAGCGGTTTGTACGCCGAACTCTCGGACAGCGGTTTATTAGTCCGCCATGAAGAAATAGCCTTGCCCTCAGGGCTTGGCGAAGATGCTTACAAACTTCTAAGACCGGAGCTAGTTCCGTTCATCAGCTACCCCTATGAATGGTGCTTCAGTCAGTATCGCGACGCAGCCCTTCTGACCCTCGACATCGCTGAGAGAGCAATCGCGGCGGATATGGTGCTGAAGGACGCAAGCGCCTATAACGTGCAGTTCATAGGCAACCGTCCTGTCTTCATTGACACCCTGTCGTTTGAGCAGTACGACGCGACCAAGCCCTGGATAGCCTACGGCCAGTTCTGTCGGCACTTCCTCGCTCCGCTACTTTTGATGAGCCACGATGATGCGCGGCTAAACAAGTTGATGAGAAGTTTCATCGATGGAGTACCGCTTGATCTTGCTTCTAAGCTTCTTCCGGGTTCCACTAGGTTTTCTCCAGGAATCCTCCTCCACATTCACCAGCATGCCGCCTCTGAATTGAAGCAGGTAAATGCGCGAGAGCCATCAAGCGCGCCTACGCGCGCCTTTGGCAAGAATGCGATGCTCGGCTTGCTTGACAGCTTGAAGGGTCTGATCAAGAAGCTTTCCCCTCCCGGAGGCAAGACCGAATGGGGCGATTATTACAGCGACACAAATTACACCGAAGCTGGCTTCGAAGCTAAGAAGCAGTTGGTGAAGGAATTTCTTGCCGAAGTTAAGCCAGGAGTCGCTTGGGATCTGGGCGCCAACACGGGAGTTATGAGCCAGATTGCAGTCGAGGCTGGTAACTACGTGGTTGCGTTCGATATCGACGCGAATGCGGTCGAGCGTAATTATGCTCGCCCGAAGCAATCCACCTTGATTCCACTGATCCAGGACTTTTCAAACCCATCTGCCTCAATCGGATGGGCTAACGCCGAACGCCCAGGGCTCATGCAGAGAGGGCCAGCCGACACGCTTCTTGCGCTTGCCGTAATCCACCACTTGGCGATTGGGAATAACGTACCCCTTCCCCAGATCGCCGATTGGTTCGCCGATCTTGGTAAGAACTTGATCATTGAGTTTGTGCCCAAGCACGACAGCCAGGTGAAACGCCTGCTCCTTCACCGCGAGGACATTTTCACGACTTACGACCAAGCGAACTTCGAGGAGGTGATGACAAAGCGATGGAAGATGATCCGAAAAGCGTCGATTTCAGAAACCGAAAGAACGCTCTATTTGTTCGAGCGAAAAAGCTAAGCGCAGCCCTCCCCATCTTCCCGGTCTTCTTTGCCGCGTATCCGATTCTCTCGATCTATTCGGCGAACGCAAACACGATCCTGATAAGCGAAGTCTATCGGCCCATGGCGGTAGCCGGCGTTTTACTATTGGCTGTCTGGTCCCTGCTGTGGGCGATCCTGCGCAATCCGCACCGAGCCGCCATTCTCACAACCATGGTGTTTCTCTCAATCTTCATGTATGGCATCGTCCTGGATGCACTAAGGAGGAACAACGTCATCCTCGCCATAGTCGGCATAGAGAACTACCCCTATATCTTTTGGACTCTGGCACTCGCAGTAACCGGGATGCTTTTCTGGAAAGCCGGCCCGGCGGTGACCAAGAAGATGACAGTTTTTGGCGGGCTTGTGCTTGTAGCAGCCGCAGTTCCGATTGCTCTGCGGCATGATGGACCTAAGTCAAGCAATACCGGCAGAGGAAATTCCCCATTCTTTCAGGCACCTAAGGTCGAAGCAAAAAACAAGCCAGACGTGTACTTCATCGTCCTTGACGGGCATGGGCGAGAAGACAGCCTCAAGAAGTACATCCAGACCGACACCAGCAGCTTTACAGCCGATTTGCAGGCAATGGGCTTCCGAGTTCTTCCCAAATCAAACTCAACTTACTGCCAAACGGAGCTCTCCATCAGCGCTGCTTTGAATGGCCTGCCCCTAGACCAACTGATACCGGCGTTCAATCCCCAATCGACGGATCGGTTTATCCTCCGTCAAATGATCGATCAAAGCGGTAGCGCGGCTTTTCTGAACAGGATGGGTTACTCGGTTGCGGCAATCGATTCCGGCTATTATGGGGTCAGTTTCAAGCATGCCGACGTCCGTAACACCAGAATAACAGGGCTCTCTAACTTCGAGACGCTGTTAGCCGGGCTTACCCCTTTTCACAATTTGTCACTCGTGCGCAACTCTGAGCGCAGGGCCTATATCCAGAATGCCCTCAGGAACCTCACGGACATTACGTCGCGATCCGGTCACCCATCATTCGTGATGTGCCACATCCTGTGCCCGCACCCAGACTTCGTTTTTTCGGCGTCCGGTGAGGACACGAAGCTGCGAGTTGCCGATGAGCTTGCTGATGGCAACACCTACTTTGCAGTTGGGGGAACACCTGAGAGCTACCGTGCCGGCTACTCGGGACAAGTTAAGTACATCGATGACCAGATTAGGAACGCCCTGCGGGCGATCATCAATGCGTCCCATGGGAACGTCGTGATCTTTCTTGTGGGAGACCACGGTTCAAAGCTATACATGGACAACGATGACATCCATAACACCGATCCCAGGGAGTGCTTCGCGAATCTATGCGCAATCTATGGTCCTGACGAACTAAAGAACGCTTATAAGGACGACAGCACGCTCGTCAACCTGCTCCCCATTGGCTTTAACACCTTGTTCGGAACCAGCTTTCCAACTTATCCCGACCGCAGCTACTACTCCACCTGGGAGCTACCCTATGTGTTCACCGACGTCACCAACAAGCTCAACAGCACGGCGCCGGTGCCATCGGTTCCACCCGCGTATAAGCCCAAGTAAGCATTAGCCGACGGAGCCTTCAAGGCTCACGCCAAGGAGCTTCTGAGCCTCGACGGCAAACTCCATTGGTAGCTCTCTGAAGACGTCCTTGCAGAAGCCGCTGACGATCATATTCACGGCGTCTTCCGTGGGAATCCCGCGCTGGCTGCAGTAGAAAATCTGGTCCTCGCCAATCTTGGACGTTGAGGCTTCGTGCTCAACCGTCGCGGTTGGGTTCTTCACTTCGATATACGGGAACGTGTGCGCGCCACAACGGTCGCCCATCAGCATCGAATCGCACTGGCTGTAATTGCGCGCGTTCTCCGCGCCTGCGTTGATCTTCACTAGCCCGCGGTACGTGTTCTGGCCGTGCCCGGCGCTAATACCCTTGGCCACAATCGTCGAGCGGGTGTTCTTGCCAATGTGGATCATCTTCGTGCCGGTATCTGCCTGCTGCCGGTTAGCGGTAAGTGCAACGCTGTAGAACTCCCCAATGGAGTCATCACCCTGCAAAATCACGCTCGGGTACTTCCAAGTGATCGAGGAGCCCGTTTCAACCTGAGTCCAGGTGATCTTCGACGCCTTGCCCTGGCACTTGCCACGCTTCGTAACGAAGTTGTAAATTCCGCCCTTGCCCTCTTTGTCGCCGGGGTACCAGTTCTGGACGGTGCTGTACTTAATGGTTGCGTTATCGCCCGCGGCAACAAGCTCAACCACTGCCGCGTGAAGCTGGTTCTCATCGCGCATCGGGGCGGTGCAGCCTTCGAGGTAGCTCACATAAGCGCCTTCCTCGGCGATGATGAGAGTTCGCTCGAACTGGCCGGTCTTCTCCGCATTGATTCGGAAATAGGTGCTGAGCTCCATCGGGCAGCGAACGCCCTTGGGGATGTAAACGAACGAGCCATCCGAGAAGACGGCGGAGTTCAAAGTCGCATAGTAGTTGTCGCTGTACGGCACCACCGAGCCGAGATACTTCTGAACCAGCTCAGGGTGATCCTTCACTGCTTCTTGGATCGAACAGAAGATGACGCCGATCTCTTTCAGCTTCTCTTTGAAGGTGGTGACCACGCTCACGCTATCGAAGACAGCGTCAACCGCGACGCCGGAAAGCGGGATCTGACGGGCATCAGCTGCGGAGGGCGCGGCGCCCTTCACATTCAGCAGAACCTTCTGCTCGTCCACCGGAATACCGAGCTTTTCAAAGGTGCGAAGGATCTCTGGATCGGCCTCATCAAGGCTATTCAGAACCGGCTTCATGCGCGGCGCCGAGTAGTAGATGATGTCTTGCAGGTTCACCGGCGGGTACTTGACGTTCGGCCAGTGAGGCTCCGTCATTGTTTGAAGCTTTCGGTAAGCCTTCAGTCGCCATTCAAGCAGCCATTCCGGCTCATTCTTCTTCTTGGAAATCGTGCGGACGACGTCTTCGTTCAGTCCCGGTGCAAGCTGATCGGCGTCGACATCGACAGACCATCCATGCTCGTACTCGCGGTTGGCAAATTGCTCTAATAACGCTGTGCTAGCGTCAAGTTCCTGTTCACTCATGTTGTTTTAGCGTCAACGTCCACCAGGCAGCACCTGCATCACGCGCGCTCTTTCTATTCTATACGAAACCGTGCAGATAAAACTGATGCCGGGGAGAGTAAATTCAACGCTATGCTCTCGCTCTCTGGCCAATCGCTGACCCTTGAAGAACTCGAAGAGGTTGCCTATCGAGGGCGAGTCGTCTCGCTCGATTCCGCTGCACGCAAGGAAATGGAACGAAGCCTTGCCGTGGTTCGCGACATTGTTGAGAGCAACAACCGGATTTATGGCGTAAACACAGGGTTTGGTCGCCTATCCGACGTCAGCGTGGGCCATGACGAGTTGAAGGCGCTACAGCTTAACTTGGTCCGTTCACACGCCTGTGGAGTTGGGCAGCCCCTCAGCGAGCCAGAGACCCGCGCGATGCTGTTGCTGCGAGCGAACGTGCTTGCCAAGGGCCTGACGGGCGCAAGGCCGGTTGTCGCGGAGACCCTGCTGCTGATGCTGAATCGCGGTGTGCTTCCGGTGGTGCCGGAAAAAGGCTCGGTAGGCGCTAGCGGAGACCTCGCCCCCCTCGCCCATCTTGCCCTCACCGCCCTCGGCGAAGGCGAAGCCTTCTACAAGGGCGTCCGCATGCCTTCCGCCGAGGCGATGAAGCTGGCCGGCATTGAGACGATTCACTTGGAGGCCAAAGAAGGGCTGGCGATGCTGAACGGCACGCAGGCAATTCTTGCCTTGGGCGGCTTAGCTCTCGCGCGGGGCCTTCGCGCGGTCCGTTCTGCCACGACGGCGGGCGCGATGTCCCTGGAAGCTCTCATGGGCACTCCTGCCGCATTCGACGAAAGGCTGCACCTGGCTCGCCCCCACCCCGGCCAAATCGCCGTAGCAGCACACCTGCGCTCCCTGCTCGCCGATAGCGAGATTCGAGAATCGCATCGAGAGAACGACCCGCGTGTGCAAGATGCCTATTCCTTGCGCTGCATGCCCCAGGTTCATGGCGCAGTCCTCGACACACTTAGCCATGCCAAGCGAGTGGTTGAGATCGAAATGGGCTCGGCAACCGATAACCCCATCGTCTTCCCTGAAACCGGCGAGGTCATCAGCGGCGGCAACTTCCACGGCGCGCCGGTCGCCCAAGTAATGGATTTCGCCGCCATCGCGCTCACCGATCTTGGCGCGATCAGCGAGCGCCGTATCGACCGCCTGGTGAACCCAGATGCCAACGAAGGCATGCCCGCCTTCCTCTCGCCTAGCGCGGGGGTCAGCAGCGGATTCATGATCGCCCAGGTCACCGCGGCGGCGCTGCTGGCCGAGTGTCGGGTGCTTTCCCATCCTTCTTCGGTGGACAGCGTCCCCACATCCGGCGGCAAAGAGGACCATGTCTCAATGGGAACTACCGGCGCAGCAAAGCTGCGAACAGTTGTCGAAAACGTGGAAACGATCATCGGCATCGAGTTCATGTGCGCTGCTCAGGGACTGGAGTTCCGCAAGCCGTTGCGTCCGGGCAAAGCGGTTGAGAGCGTGTACCAAGATATCCGCAAGCGAGTGGCGCCCCTCCAGGAAGACCGCATCCTCTCGGGCGACATCGCCGCCCTCGCCGAGTTCGTGCGAGACCTACGGGTTTAACTCGAAGCGGCTCAAACGACTTTTGCTACGTCCTTGCTGTAACTGGTTACAGCATGAAACTGCTCTGCGAATTTGTCGGAACGTTCCTCTTTTTACTTGTCATCTCGATCACGCCCGATGGTCCGACCAAAGCGATGGTCATCGGCACGATCTTGATGGTGATGGTCTTCATGGGGGGCGCCTTCTCCGGCGCTCACTATAATCCGGCCGTCACCTTGGGCGTCGCGCTTCGCAAGAAGATGCCCGCGGGCGATGTGATTCCCTACATGCTGGTTCAATTTGCCGCCGGCGTTTCCGCTTTCCTTGTCGGCTGGTGGCTTACCAACAAGACTCCGGGCATCGCCCCCGCTCTCGACGCAACCATTCCCCAAGCACTGATAACGGAGATGATCTTCACCTTCGGCCTTGTTATGACGGTGCTTTGCGTAACCTCCCCCCAGAACAAGGGGAACAGCTACTTTGGCCTTGCCATCGGCTTTTTCATCTTCGCGGCGGCTTCCGCCGGAGGGCCGATTTCCGGCGGCGCTTTCAACCCCGCGGTTGGGCTTTCCGCCACGCTTGTTAAAGCATTAGTAGGTGGAGGCAACTGGAGCCACCTCTGGCTCTACATCGCCGGGCCCTTCGTCGGCGCGATCCTTGCCGCACTGGTGTACGGCGAGATCAACCGCGAAGACCGCTAGGTTCGGTCACAGCAAGTTCGGATAACATGAAGGCATGTCGCTAACGACGCCTACCCCCGCGCGCTCGGGGATGACGCTTTCTTGCAAAGGGTGGCACCAGGAAGCCGCTCTTCGAATGCTCCTTAACAACCTCCACCCGGATGTTGCCGAGCGGCCCGACGACCTCGTGGTGTACGGCGGCACCGGAAAAGCCGCCCGCAATAAGGAGTGCTTTGAGGCGATCGTCCGCACACTTCAGGAGCTCGAGAACGATGAGACGCTCCTAATCCAGTCCGGGAAGCCGGTAGGCGTTTTGCGGACCCACGAGTACTCCCCGCGCGTGCTACTTTGCAACTCGAATCTGGTTGGCAAGTGGTCGAACTGGGATGAGTTTCACCGGCTGGAGAAGCTTGGCCTGATGATGTACGGTCAGATGACGGCGGGCTCGTGGATTTATATTGGCAGCCAAGGCATCGTGCAGGGCACCTATGAGACTTTCGCCGCTGCCGCCGAGCGCCACTTCGGCGGATCGCTGAAAGGAAAGTTTGTTTTGTCAGGCGGAATGGGGGGCATGGGCGGCGCTCAGCCTCTTGCCGCCACCATGAACGGCGCGGTGTTTGTCGGCATTGACGTTGATCGCTCGCGAATTGAAAAGCGGCTGCACACGCGCTACTGCGATGTTCTCGCTGAGTCGCTTGACCATGCATTAGAACTGGTGGAGGAATGCAAAGCCCAGCAGAAGGCGCTTTCCATCGGCCTGGTGGGCAACTGCGCCGTGGTTCTGCCGGAGCTAGTTCGGCGCGGGGTTATTCCCGACGTCGTGACTGACCAAACCAGCGCCCACGACCCACTTAACGGCTACGTGCCGAAGGGGCTCTCGATGGACGAAGCCGCCGCTCTGCGAAAGGACGACCCTGAGGGCTATGTGAAGCGCTCCATGGCCTCCATGGCCGAGCATGTAAGCGCGATGCTTGAGATGCAACGCCAGGGTGCGATCGCTTTCGACTACGGCAACAACATCCGCACGATGGCGCATGATGCGGGCGTCGCCAACGCATTTGATATCCCCGGCTTCGTACCGGAATACATCCGGCCCCTGTTCTGCGAAGGAAAGGGTCCCTTCCGGTGGGCGGCGCTTTCCGGCGATCCGGAGGACATCTTCCGGACCGACAAGCTGGCAGGAGAACTCTTCCCGAAAAACGAAGGCTTGCAGCGCTGGATCGCGCTTGCGAAAGAGCGCATCGCCTTCCAGGGCCTGCCTGCCCGCATCTGCTGGCTCGGATACGGCGAACGCGCCGAGATGGGAATGGCCATCAATCGCCTGGTCGCCAAGGGCGAGATCAAAGCGCCCATCGTGATTGGCCGCGACCATCTCGATTGCGGCTCGGTGGCTTCGCCCTATCGCGAGACGGAAGGAATGAAGGACACCAGCGACGCGGTTGCCGATTGGCCCCTGCTGAACGCCCTTGTGAACACCGCCGCTGGCGCTTCGTGGGTCTCGATCCACAACGGCGGCGGGGTTGGCATCGGCTACAGCCAGCACGCGGGAATGGTGGTGGTCGCCGATGGCACGGCGGAAATGGACAAGCGATTGGAGCGTGTGCTGACCAGCGATCCCGGCATGGGAGTGCTGCGGCACGTGGACGCCGGATACGAGATCGCAAACGATACCGCAGCAAAGAAGGGAGTGAAGATTCCCATGCGGGGCAAATAGTTGCTCTTCAACGATCCGCATTGGCTTCGCGCCTCCGAGTGGCTGTCTCGGGCAAAGACAGGCGGCGTTGGAATCATGGGTGTGCCCCTGAACGCCTCGATTTCGCCAGGCAGGTGCGATCTGGCCCCCGGCGCCATTCGCGAAGCCCTTACCCGTTTCTCGCCTTACGATCCGGGCGCGGACCTCGATGTTTCAACTCTCGGCATCAAGGACTGGGGCGATCTGCATGTTTCAACCGCGAGAGAAAGTGTGGCGACCATTGCGGACGCTCTTGAACTGCCGCTGCAACAATCCGAGGCGATGGTGCTGCTAGGCGGCGACAACGCGATTACCCGCCCAGGGGTCCGGGCGCTTGGTCGGATTGACCGCGTTGGGCTGATCACGTTCGACGCCCATTTCGACCTGCGCGATCTCTCACTCGGCTACATCAACGGCAACCCCATTCGCGCTCTACTCGATGACGGCTTGCCGGGCAGCCAGATCGTGCAAATTGGAATTCAGGCGTTTGCCAATTCTGCGCCGTATGGCGCAGTCGCCCGCGAAGCGGGCATTGAATTCGTGACCGCGCCGCGAGTGCATGCTGAAGGCATCGGCCACCATGTTGAGCGGGCGCTGGTGAAGCTCTCGGAAGCGGTCGATGCGATCTACATCGACCTCGATATCGACGTGCTTGATCGGTCTTTCGCTCCTGCTTGCCCTGGTTCCCGACCCGGCGGCCTGATGCCCTGGCAGCTTAGAGAAGCAGTAAGGATTTGCGGGCGCCACCACAAGGTGCGGATGATGGATATCGTAGAAATCGACCCCCGGAATGATGTCGCCGACAGCACCGTTCTGAATGCGGCGGCATGCCTGCTTGAGTTCTGCGCCGGAGTTCGCGAACGGTGAACCGCCTCGCGGTTCTGAACTGCGGCCAGCTAGTCACGCTTGCGGGTCCCCCTTCTCGCCGCGGCGGGCAAATGCGCGACCTCGCTATTGTCGAGAACGGCGGTGTCTTAATCGAGGGCGATCGCATTGTGGCGGTAGGCCACTCAGCAGAAATTGATGCCGTGGGCGCCGAAATCATCGGCGCCCAGGGGCGCGTTGCGACCCCCGGCCTAGTGGATTGCCACACCCATGCCTTCGTCGGCAACCGACAAAACGAATTTCAAATGCGCGCGCAAGGGCGCAGTTACGAGGAGATCGCCGCCGCAGGTGGTGGCATCCTGAACTCGGTGAAAGCCGTTCGGGCGGCAACGCCAGCAGAAATTCGCGCGTCATTGAAGCTGCACTTGGAATGGTGCTTGAAGTGCGGAAGCACCACCGTGGAGGTGAAATCCGGCTACGGCCTGGACCTTCCAAACGAACTGAAGCTTCTAAGGGCAATCACCGAACACGCCGGGTCCCCAAGAGCAATTCCAACCTTCCTCGGTCTTCACGCGATCCCGCCCGAGTTCAAGGGAAACCGGGAAGGCTACGTTGATCTCATTCTGAACGAGGTCCTTCCCGAAGTCGCCAAGCAGGGACTAGCCCAATTTGCCGACATCTTCGTTGAGCAGAACTATTTCACGCCGGGCGACGCCGAAAAACTTGCCGCCGCCTGCAAACAGCACGGGCTGAAGCTGCGAATGCACGTGGATCAACTCACCGATGGAAACGGGGCGCAGCTCGCCGTCGAACTCGGCGCGGTCAGCGCCGAGCATCTGGAGCAAACGAGCGCCGCCGGCGCGAAGAGGCTGGGCGAATCCGAGACCTGCGCCGTGATCGTGCCCGCCAGCGTATTCGGCCTAACGAAGACAACCTATCCAAACGGCCGGCTGCTTATCGATAGCGGCGCGATTCTGGCGCTCGCCACTGATTTCAACCCAGGCTCATCGCCCACACCAAGCCTTCCCTTCGCAATGACGCTCGCCGTCCACAGTTGCGGTCTCACCGCCGAAGAAGCTTTGACCGCCTGCACCGTCAATGCCGCCTACAGTCTTGGCCTCAGCCACGAGATCGGCAGTCTTGAGCCGGGCAAACGGGCGGACTTGGTTCTGTGGGATGTAAGCGATGTCGCCGAGATTCCTTATTACTTCGGCGCGCCGCTGGTCCATACGGTTATCGCTGGCGGACAGCCTGTCACCCTCTAGCTGTATCTTTGGCTTCGGTTCCTTGGTGGCCTAAGATGAAGGACATGCTTGCCTTTATCGCTGCCCTCGTTCTCACCGCCCAAGCTGCTAGCCAAAAGTCGGCCCTCGATTTCTGGGTCGGCTCATGGGATGTCTACTCAGGCAAGGACCTTGACGGCCACGACATGGTGGAAAAATCACTGGATGGCAACGCCATAACCGAACGCTGGAAAGGCGTCTCGCCCGGCGACGAAGGCATGAGCCTGTTCTACTACCGCCCGTTCCTCGGCTCTTGGAAGCAGGTTTGGGTGACGCCAGTGGGAATGTACAAAGAGAAGGAGTCGGAGCTAGTACCTGGCGGCATCCGGTTCACGGGCAAGGCGTTCGGCCCGAAGGGGCGAACGATCGACGACCGCACAACGCTCACATTGAACCCGGACGGAACCGTGCGACAAGTGATCGAAAGATCCAAAGATGGCGGAAAGACTTGGGAAGTTGGGTACGACGCGATCTACCGCCGCTCGAAGGGCTGAGCTATTCCAGGGTCAGGATTTCCGGCCCGGCTTTTGTAATCGCCACCGTGTGCTCGAAGTGGGCGGAAAGCTTGCCGTCGGCAGTCTTGATGGTCCAGCCATCGTCTAGCTGGTTCACCCGGTAAGTTCCCTGGTTGATCATCGGCTCGATGCAGATGGTCATGCCTTCTCTCAGGACGTCGCCGGTGTGAGGGCGGCCGAAATTCGGGATCGCGTGCGGCTCCTCGTGTAGTTGGCGCCCGATGCCGTGACCAACAAGGTCGCGGACAACGCCATAGCCGAACGACTCCACATACTTCTGCACCGCATGAGCGATGTCGCCAACCCGGTTGCCAACCCGCGCCTTCGCGATGCCCTGGTACAAGGCTTCCTTCGTCACACTTAACAGCCTGGTGGCATCCTTCGAAACTTCGCCCACCGCGTACGTCCAGGCGCCATCGGCATGAAAGCCGTTTCGGTAAACCCCCATGTCAAGGCTGATCACATCGCCTTCCTGAAGGGGAATGTCGTTGGGAATGCCATGGACAACGGTGTCGTTAACGGAAATACAGGTGTTCGCGGGAAAGCCGCGATAGTTCAGGAAGCTGGGAATGCCTCCGGCGTCGGCGACGATCTTGGCGGCCAGAAGGTCAAGCTGCTTGGGCGTGGTTTTGCCGGGAACGATCGCCTCCGACATTTCTCGAAGGCAACGGGCAACAACGCGCCCGTTCTCGCGAATGATTTCGATTTCGCTGCGCGACTTTAACTCGATCATGCCCGGACAGCCTTGGCAATCTGAGCGTAAACATCTTCCTGAGCAAGTCCGGCGTTGATCCGGCGCAAGATGCCGCGCTGCTCATAGTAGTTCACCACCGGCAGGGTGCTTTCGCGGAAGACGGCAAGACGCCGGATGATCGTCTCCGGGCGGTCGTCCTCGCGGATTATCAGCTCATGCTTGCAGCGGTCGCAAATTCCGTCAACCTCAGGCGGGCGGGACTCAAGATGATAAACCTCGCCGCAGTTCGGGCAGCTTCGGCGCTTACCGAGGCGATCAACCACCACTTGGTCGTCGACTTCCATCGAGATCACGGCCTCGATTTCCATGCCGCTGACGTCCAAAATGCCGTCAAGCGCTTCCGCTTGGGGCACCGTGCGGGGAAAGCCGTCAAGAAGGAATCCGCCCTTCGAAACATCCGGCTGCTGCAAGCGGCCAGAGATCATGCGGATAACGATGTCGTCGGGAACGAGCTCGCCGCGCTCCATGTAGCCCTGAGCGAGCGTGCCAAGCTCCGTTTCGTTGCGAAGCTCTGCTCGGAAGATGTCACCGGAAGAGATGGCGATCGGGCCCAACCGCTCCTGAATGAGCGCGGCCTGAGTGCCTTTACCTACTCCCGGTGGGCCGACCAGAATGAGACGCATCGAATTACGTTAGCTCCCATACTGCTTCATCAGCAGGTTCGATTCAATTTGGCGCATGGTTTCAAGGGCCACGCTTACAACGATGAGAAGGGTGGTGCCACCGATGATGCTAAGGCGATAGACGCCGGTGATCGCAGGTCCCACATACTGCACAAGCGCAATGATCGCAAGGAAGACTGCGCCCATGAACGTAATGCGGCTAAGCACGCCATCTAGGAAGTCACGGGTCTGCTTGCCCGGCCTTACACCCGGCACCATCGAGCCCTGTCGCTTCAAGTTATCGGCAATGTCCTCCACGTTGTACTGCACCGCCGTGTAGAAGTAGCTGAACGCGAAGATCAGCGTGGTGTAGATGCCGCAGGCAACCAAGTTCTTGGGCCATCGGCCAAGCGGGTTCAGCCATTCGCCGATAGCCATGAGCGTTTCGGAAAATACAGAGCCGCGCGGCGCCATGCTGGCGAACTGGGCCGGCAAGTACATCAGCGAGATTGCGAAGATGATTGGGATAACGCCCACGAGGTTAAGCGTGAACGGCAGATAGCTCGTTCGCCCGCCTACGACCTTCGTTCCGATGTTTCGCCGCATATGCTGAACTGGAATTCGGCGCTGGGCGATGGTGAAGAAGACCGTGAACCAAGTTGAAGCAAGGAATACCGCGACCAGGATCGCGACTTGCCACCAAGCAACCACGCCATCTTGCAGACCCTGCCAAAGCCTTTCGGTCTGGTTGGGAAGCGAAACGATGATGCCCGCGAAGATCATTAGCGAGACGCCGTTTCCGATGCCGCGCTCGGTGATCTGCTCGCCAAGCCAGAGGATGAACATCGCGCCCGCAGTCCAGAAGGACAGAACGATCAGGCGATCGCCAAGCGAGAGCGCGTGGCCAAGGCCACCAGAAAACATTTGAAGGAATCCGCTGCCCTGCAGGAAGCAGAGGGCGAGGCTGAGAAGACGAGTCTTCTTTGCCTGACGGTTGCGGAAGTCCTGGCCTCCCTCCTGCATCTCCTTCTTGGCAGCCGGGCTCGACTGCGTAAGGATCTGCATGATGATCGAAGCCGTGATGTACGGGTTCAGACCAAGGGAGAAGATGGAGATGCGCCGCAGCGCGCCACCACCGAAGGTGTTAATAAGATCGAAGAAGGCGTTGCTTTGCAGCTTCGTGCTGAGTTCCGCCGACGAGATGCCGGGGATCGGCACCGGAATGTGGACGCCCAGAACGAAAACGCCGAACATGGCAAGAACGAACAGGATTCGCGCTCGCAAATCCTCGTCTTGCCATGCTAATCGAAAGGTTTGGCTTAGCGGAAGCGATAAACCCTTATCGCCAGATCCGCCGTCGAAGCCACCCAGCATGCTCACAGAGTGATCGCCTCTCCACCTTTCGCGGCAATTGCTTCCGCAGCTGACTTACTGAACTTGTGCGCAGAGACCTTCAGCTTCTTCGTAAGCTCGCCGAAGCCAAGAATCTTCACGCCATCCTTCACGCCCGGGATAAGGCCGGTAGCGATGATCTTTTCGATCGTCACTTCTTCGCCCGCCTTGAAGAACTTCTCCAGGTCGTCCAGGTTCAGAATTGCGTATTCCTTGTGGTTAACGTTTCGGAAGCCCTTCTTTACCGGAAGTCGGCGATGGATCGGGGTCTGGCCGCCTTCAAAATTCGGGTGAATTTGTCGGCGAGCCTTCTGGCCCTTCGTTCCGCGAGTTGCGGTTTTGCCCATGCCGCTACCGATGCCGCGCGCAATGCGGCGCTTACGGAAGCTGCTTCCTTCTGAAGGATTAAACTCGTTCAGTTTCACTTCTTCTTCTCCTGACTCTTCTTGGCGGGAGCCTTCGCCGCAGGCTTAGCTGCCGGCTTTGCGGCAGGGGCCCTCTTTGCGGTTGGCTCGGCGTCTTTCTTAGTCGTACTCTTTGCAGGCGCGGCTTTCTCCACGGTAGGACTCTTGGCCTCTGCCTTTACCGGCTTCGGCTCTGCCTTTGCCTTCGGAGCGGCCTTCTCAGCCTTCGGCGCGGAACCCTGCTGCTTGCGGTACGCGGCCACCTTCTGGCGGCGGCGCGGACGCACGTCGCCTTCGGCGATCGGAGTCACCTCAAGCATGTGTCGAACGTGCTGGATCATGCCCTGAATCGTAGGCGTATCCTCGTGATCGACTTCCTGGCGAATCTTGCGAAGCCCAAGTGCGGCAACCGTTGCCCGATTGCGCGGGGTTTGCGCCACCGTGCTCTTGACTAACTTAATTCGTAGAAAAGTGGGCATTGTCTGCTTCCTCCTTACGTGCTCGCTCTAGCCACGGCACCAACTCCTTCGCTTCCAGTCCTCGCTGCTTGGCAGCGGCTTCCGGCGAGCTAAGGCTCTGGAACGCCTTGATGGTGGCGTAAGCCATGTTGATGGCGTTTCGGCTGCCAAGGCTCTTCGAAAGCACGTCGTGAATGCCTGCCGCTTCAAGGCAAGCGCGCACTGCGCCACCGGCTTTGACGCCGGTACCGGCTGCCGCCGGTCGAAGAACGATCTGCGAAGTGCCGCTGATGGCGACGATCTCGTGAGGGATCGTGGAGCCGATCATCGGAACCATAAACATCGCCTTGCGGGCCGCTTCCTCAGCCTTTCGGATTGCATCCGGAATGCCTCGGGCCTTTCCAAGACCAACGCCTACGCTGCCTTTGTTATCGCCAACAACCACCAGGATGGACCAAGACATCGTCTTGCCGCCCTTGTGGGTCTTCGAAACTTTGTTTGTGCGGATCACGCGGACATCAAGCTGAGGTCCTTCGGTGTTCCTGCTTTCGCGTTTACCGCTCATGCGGTTCATCATCTTCATTAGAACTCCAGCCCTCCCTCGCGAGCGCCTTCTGCAAGGCTTGCCACGCGACCGGCGTAGCGGAATCCGCCGCGATCAAACACCGCCGACTTGATGCCTGCCGCCTTCGCCTTCTCCGCCAGCTTAGTGCCAACTTCCTTAGCGCCGGCCAGGTTGCCGCCGTTCTTCATGCCCTTCTCCTGACTGCTGCAAGCCACGATGGTGTGGCCCACGGTGTCGTCGATGAGCTGAGCGTAAATATGATTAAGGCTCCGGAAAACCGCTAGGCGAGGCCGAGCGGCAGTTCCTTCGACTTTCTTGCGCAGCCGGTTATGGCGCGCAACTCTTAATTCTTCTCGAGTCTTAGTTGCCATTCTGCCCTCCTTTATTTCTTAGCGGCCGCCCTCTTACCGGCTTTCAGCTTAACGGTCTCGCCCTGATAGCGAATACCCTTGCCCTTGTACGGCTCAGGCTTTCGCACCTTGCGAATATCGGCAGCAAGCTGCCCGACCTTGGCTTTGTCGATGCCGCTTACGATGACCTGCATCGTTCGCGACTTGTCGTCCGCTTTAACTTCGAAATTCACTCCGTCAACCGCTTGAATCCTCACCGGGTGCGAATAGCCCATGCTTAGAAGCAGGTTTCGACCCTCAAGTTGAGCGCGGTAGCCGACGCCGATGACTTCCAGCGTCTTGCTGTGGCCCTTCGTTACGCCCTCAACCATATTGTTGATAAGCGTTCGCGCAAGGCCGTGCTGGCTTCGAGCGCGGCGAAGGTTGTCCGGCCGAGTTACCTTAACGATGTTCTCTTCCTGAGCGACCGTAAGCTCGCGAGCGATCTGCTCCTTGAGCTCGCCCTTCGGGCCCTTGACGGTAACCACGTTCATCGCGTCAACCGAGATAGTGACGTTCGCGGGGAGTGTAATGCCCATTTGACCAATTCGCGACATTAATACACCTCACACAGGACTTCGCCGCCGATCTTGCGCTTGCGCGCCTCTCGGTCGGTCATCAGTCCTTGGCTCGTGGAAATGATTCGCGTGGCAAGGCCGTTTCGCAACGGCTTCAGCTCCGTAGTCTGGCGATAGTCTCGCAGACCCGGCTTGCTGATGCGATCAATTCGCTTCAGGATGGGTTGTCGTTTCTCGTCGTAGCTGACCACCATTTTCAGAAGCGGAAACTTAGCTTCTGTAGTGACTTCGTAGCCCCGAAGGTAACCCTCGGAGACGAGAATCTTAACGATTTCTTCTTTGATTTTGCTGTGCGGAGCCTGTACGGTTATCTGCTTCGCCCGGGAGGCGTTGCGGATGCGCGTCAATAGGTCCGCGATAGGATCGCTGTGCATGGTTGATTCCTCCTTACCAGCTGGACTTCTTCACACCTGGGAGCTGGCCCTGGTGCGCAAGTTCGCGCAAACAGATTCGGCAGACGCCGAAGAATCGGAAATAACCGGCCGCTCTTCCGCAGATGGAGCAGCGATTGTAAGCCCTGGTTTTGAACTTGGGCTTAAGCCTTTGTTTGTTTCTAAGACATTCTTTTGCCATATATGTTTCGTTCCCCGCCGTTCTCGAGTGGGTTCAGCGTTTCGCCTGGCTGGCGGCGCTGCTACCCTCGTGGCAGAATTGTGCGGCCCTGGTGAGCCGGAGGAAGACTGTACCCGAACTCAGGCGAGTTTGGCAACATCAACCCAGGTTGCAGCAGTTCCTGGGCTTGGCTTAGCGAGCACGCCTCTTCGCTGCAAGGGTCAGACGGATGAACGGCCCCGGCGCGGAGAGGATTTCCCACACCACCGCCCAAGTTGAGATGTGGCGCAGCCAGCTCTCGGCGAACTCCTCGTCCATGTTTCGGATGACGATCTGAATCAGGTCTAGCTGGCCAGTGGATGCGTGGCAAAGGCACGGAAGCGCCCGCGATCGCCGACCTTGCAGCACCGCAGTTGCCGCCCGCATCACTTCAACCTCATTGGTGAGCGAGAGAACATGGGTTCCCGCCGTCGCCACTGCCTGCTCGCCGCTATCAGTTAGAAGGCCAAGCAGAACCATCTCGGCGTCCTCTTTCAAGAACTCAGTTCGGTTCAGCAGCTCTGATTCGATATCGAAGACGTCCGCCCCGATATTGGCCGGAATGGGCTTTAGCCCGAAATAGTAAGCCAACAGAACCCGGCTTTCTAGCCCGCGCAAAGCGTCCGATGGTGTTCTGCTGCTCATGGGCCGATTAAAGTCCGAATCTCTGAGAGGAGCAAAAGAAGGTCTTGCTGACTGACCGTAGAAGATTCAAGAAAGTCAAGGCATCGGCACTCTACCTCGGTTCGGGTTAGATCACTTGGCCACAGATTCGCTGGCGCCTGGTTAGCAAGCTTGGGTTCCTTCAGAACGTCGGTCAGAGTCCTGTGCCAGAAGCGGAGCCGGTCGCGCTCATTCAGCTCGGACGGCCAATCCGGGATCCGTTTCGCCATCTGCGGATAGAGCAGGAACGGTTTGTCGCTCTCGGCGGCATATTTGGCTCCATCAATCAGCTCTAAGATTGGCTCTTCGACTCTGGCTTCGAGAGCCGTAAGGTCTCGGGCGGCCGCCAATATTTCCAGGTCGGTGTAAGTCATCCAAGAGCGGTGGAAAAAGGCCCCCCGCGAACTGCCCGAGTAGCCGTGATCAACCATTCTATCGAGAACCCAGATCTGCCAGGCGTCGGTACCGAGAATGCTTCGCGCAGAATCGGAGGCGAATTCAAGCGTGATCTCCTGATCAATGAGGAGGTCAAAGAGTTCGGCAACGGAAGTGTTCTTAAGACTCATGCTACAACCGGTCTTACTAGCTACTCTTGCCGTCCCCACTGTGCGGCGTATCTAGCGGTCCATCCTTTGGTGTCGGTGGGTTCAAAGCGAGGTTCCCAAAGACATTGAAGATGGGTATGACGACAAGGCAGAAAATAACCCCGCTGGCGGTGGAGTCAAGGAAGAAGTGGCTGGTTAGCGCAAACAGAATCATGGTGGCCGCTGACACCGCACAGCCGACGCTCGCGCGCTCGCCTCTGCTCCAATCGCGAAAGAACGGCGCCAGACGGAACTGAAGGAAGATCGAAATTGGAAAGCAGGCAAAGAAAGCAAGGAGTTCGACCAGCAAGATATCACCTAAGCCCTTAAGGATCTGTCACTTCGAAAATGGACACCGCCACCCATCATCCTGTCCATCATCCTAAAGAGTCTCCGCCTGACAATTACCGCGCTTATTTATTCTCAACCAGCACCGCCGCGTCCATGTCACGGTTATTCGCAAACTCGGCGTAAACCGCAATGACGACCCCGTCCTGATACTCATCCCGCTCAAATGCAGGAGGCGGCGTGATAGTGACCGTGTGCGCTTGACCGTGCAAATTGCGCCAATCCAGCCCCGGGAGCTCCTGCGTGAAGTCGCGTTTATCCTCAGAGGGTGGTGGAGTATAGGCCGACTTGAGGCCACTTAAGCCGGGCACAAACTCGTCGCCTGCCCCCTCGAAGCAGTTCTCAATTTCGCGACACGCTTCGGATTGCGGGCCATTACTAACAGATAGCCGTACCCGATTTCCTCCCCAATCCCGCACAGGGTCTTTGTGCGCGCACTCGACCGCCTGAATGTAACCCATCGGCTGACCAATGCGGCCAAACTTTGAAGCAAGCCTAACCCTGTATATCACGTTCTTCCAGCGCTCATCGCTTAGCTCTGGATTCAAATCGTATGGCTGTCTGTAAAGCAGCGTAATCGACTCCGGAGATCCGCCATAGACATAAGTGTTCTTTCGCCAAACGTTATAAGCGTAAGTCGTCGGCGTATAGCGAATCGGATCGCTAGCAGAGTGGTACATCAACTTGGCAAGAGCCGAAAATGCGAACGAAAGCCGCACGACCATAGCCCAGATCGCCGGGCGAGGCGGGGTGTCATCGTCGTCTAAAAGGCTGTAGTCGGAATACATTTTAGAAGTTGATCAGGCGCGGAGAGCTTCGTTCAGGACTACGGCGGAAGCAGTGGGGAGGCCACCGGGTGCAACACTGCCGATGATGCCTCCTTCTTCGATGAGAACTCTGCATAGACCCCAACGACATAACCCTGTTCATAGAAATCGCTTTCGTAGATGGGCTTTGGTTCGATCTCGACGTACCTGATGCGCGAGGCTAATTTGTCCCAAACCCGTGGCGCGTAGTCATTCGGCTGCTGGCAAAAATGGGTTAAGACATCCTTACAGAGCAATACCTTGCTAACTGGCCCATCCCAAACCTCGGCATCGCTAAGGGTTCCAGAGCCAACTTTCTTCTCGATTTGGTAGTGCCGCCCACTCCAGGTGGCGGGATGGAGGCCGCTGAGACCAACGGCGATCAGAAGGTACCCATCATGACCTCCAGTGTAAGCAAGCGAAGCCACGCAACGGTCAACAGCAATAAGGGATGCCCAATCGGCAGCGCTCAACTCAGGAATTGAACTGTATCGTGCGTCGTAAATGTAAGTATCTGTCTGCTTACCTTGCGGGATATCAGAGGCAACCTCGCTATCAGCGCGAGATCGCGCCGAAACAAAGTATTTAGTTACAATTGGGTCGATCGGGACAAGGCCCGCAAGCCCGAGTCCGAGTGGGACGGCAAGCCACGCTCGCTTTCTTCCTAGACTCCTGAATACTCTCATCTTAACGTCTTCCCGTTCGTGAAGCATTTTGCAAGGATAGAGCCCACGCAGCGTTACTCTTCATTCCAGACTTTTCTATCGAGCAACTCGCCCCAAGGCACATGACTTGTCCAGTTAACAAACATTACGAACCGAGCAAGAGTTTTTGTTCCCGCCTGGAGCACATCGGTGGCGGCTGTCATTTCGTGCCAACTTTTAAAATAGTGGGCGCTTAATGCACCGGCGGCACGCTGAAAACTTACGCCTTCTGGACTGGGTTTTGTTCGCTCCGCGAACCTGTAGGCACCGGGATTGCCCATGAAACAGCGCCTTTTGCTAGGCCCAAAGCAGTTTTCAATTTTCTGAAAAGATTCTTTGCATCATGATGCACATGAACTTGATGATTCTGTTCGCCCTTGCGACGGTCCATCCCCAGGATTCGGTGGATGGGCGGTACGAGGGCGTGATCCACATGCCAATGATCGACCAGAGGGTCATTCTCGACATCGACCACGGACCAAAAGGTGAAGCCCGAGGCTCCATCATCCTGCCCGGACTAAACGTAAAGGGCGAGTCTGCTACCAAAGTCACCATTGACGGAGACAAGATCCACTGCGAATTCGCGGGAATCTATGGCGGAGTCGAAGTTAATGCCACCCTGGCCAACTCGGGACTTGACGCTGAATTCAAGCAAGCCGGAAACGTCGCCCCGTTCCACCTTGATCGAATAGGCGCCGCTCAAGTGGACCTATCAAAAAGTCTGATACCCCTACCCGATGACCTAATCGGCACGTGGAAGGGCGACTACACCGCCGACTTTACGCGCCACCTTACGCTTGTCCTCAAAAACGAGGGTGGGCTGCCAGTTGCCGAAGTGACGGTAGTTGGTAAGAGGGTCACGAAGGTGCCGGTAGACCACGTGGAGGGCGCGGGGGGTTATCTGGTCATCAAGGCCAGTCCTTTCGGGATGACGATCGAAGGGCCGCACAAGAAAGGCGCAGACGAGATCAAATTGACGATTAGCTACGCGGGGCTTGAGATACCGTTTACGGTCCGCCGCGAAAAGGGGAAATAACAATGAAGCAACTGATTTGGATGGCCTTAACGGCAGTTCTTGCGGTGGCGGCTTTCGCCGACGACGTCGCCATGTTCCGCGGTGGCCCTGCGCACCCAGGCGTAACTTCCGACCAAGCGCCACGCGAGTTTCACCGCGTGAAATGGAAGTTCCCGACGGGAGGGCGCATCTATTCGTCGCCGGTCACCGCGAATGGTCTGATCTACTTTGGCGGTGACGACAGCAACGTTTACGCCGTCGATGCCGAAACCGGCGTTCAAAAGTGGATGACAACCACCGGTGGTCCCGTGAACTCAACGCCTGCCGTCGTTGATGGCAATCTCTACGTTGTTAGCTTCGATGGCCGCCTCTATTGCCTCGATGCGTTGACGGGCGACATCAAATGGAAATTTGCCACCGAAGGCGAGCGAAGGTTCGAGGCGAAGGGCATTCACGGCTTCAAGCCTCGCAACCAGACCTTTCCCGACTTGTTCGATACATTCCTTTCCAGCCCGGCGGTGGTGGACGGCGTCGTCTACTTCGGATGCGGGGATGGCAACATCTACGCAGTAAACGGCAGCGATGGCGAGCTGAAGTGGAAGTTCAAGACCAATGACGTTGTCCACTCCTCACCGGCGGTTGCTGGGGGCATCGTTTACGCCGGGAGCTGGGATAGCTACTTCTATGCCATCGATGCGGCGACCGGCGCCCTTAAGTGGAAGTTTCAGGGCGGTGAAGACCCCGTGATCCACAACCAAGTTGGCTTCCAATCGTCGCCAACGGTGAAGGACGGCATTGTTTATACGGGTTGCCGCGATTCGAACCTTTACGCGCTTGATGCCCTAACCGGCAAAGAAGTATTTCGAAGTAATAACCAAGGAAGTTGGGTTATTGTTACCCCTGCGGTTGTAGGCGACACCCTCCTTTACGGCACTAGCGACAGTCGCGTTGTCAGGGCCATGGACGCCAAGACCGGCAAGGACAAGTATCTTGAGAAAGCTCAGGGGTTCATCTTTTCTTCCCCGACCGTGGCAGGCGATGTGATCGTGCATGGCACCTTCGCAGGCACTTTGGAGGCGAGAGACTTGGCAACCGGGAAACTGCTGTGGTCTTTCCGTACGGACGGAGCCAAGCAGAATCCATTCTGGGCGCTTACGCCTACGGGAGATATGAATACTCAGTTCGTGTTCAATACGCAGTACTTCTATCTAGAGGCAACGGTCAAGGAGTTTGCGCCAGGTGTCGTCTTTTCGACACCGCTGGTCTCGAAGGGAGTTGTCTACTTCGGCAGCACTGACGGAAACATGTACGCGATAGATTAATCGCTTGTAGGGTCAGATATCCCAGCCTCGTGCCGGGATATCTGCTTTTTCCGGGTCAAAGAATATCAGAGCCGGGCCCGAGGGCCCGGCTTCAGGATTGGGATGATCGAGCAAGTCTGAGGGTTAGATCAGATCGCCGCCGCCGTCACCGGGGCCATTATCTTGTCCGCCAGGGCCTCCCGGGCCGCCGCCGCCAGGACCGCCATCACGACCTCCGCCAGGGCCACCCTGTCCGCCAGGACCACCGCCGCCGGGGCCGCCAGGGCCGCGCATCGGCATCTTCGCAAGCTGCTCTTTCTGAGCGTCGGTCAGGATTGCTTCCAGCTTGGCGCGCATCTCTTTGCGCTTCGCCTGCATTTCATCCCGGCTGAACGGCCTGACGTCCTCGTCTTCAGTCTTCTCCGACGGAGCCAAAGCCGCGATCTTCACGCGCTGATCTTCGGTTAGCCCCAAGCGATCAATCATCGGAGGATAGCCCGCAAGCTGGAAGACGGTAATCGTCTGAATCAGCGAGTGAGCGGTCGCCTTCTGGGAATCCGTAAGGATCGCCTCAATCTTGCCGATCGCTTCCTTCTCAGCGGCTTCCATCTTCGCGTGGGCTGCCTTCATCTGCTCCGCCGTCGGTCGCTCTTCGCCCTGCTCAGGTCGCATGGATTCGTGCTTATCGCGAAGCTCATCCATCACGTCCCTGATCTTGCCGCGCTGATCTTCGGTCAGCTTTAGCTCGGAATCCAGAACGTTCATCGGAATGGAGACTAGGGAAGCCTTGCGCGGCGGACCCATTCTGCGCATCTGTCGGTGCTCACCGCCCGGCCCGCCTTGCATCTGCTGATCGCCACCTCGTGGGGGACCGTCTTGCGGCTGCTGGACCTTGCCGCCCATCGCGACACTTGCTAGAGAAATCGCGGCGAGGGTGAGGGTGTAGGAGCCGAGTTTCAGGTTGTTCATTTTCATTTGTTCTTTCCTTTGTTTTGCAGTGACGTTTGCTTGTCTGCACTGTTTATAGCGCTGCAACCATGAAGGGAAGATGAAAACTGAGCGGATCCATTAGCCCCACGGCACCACGGCTCCATGTGGTATTTTCAATCTGATCGAGAGTATTTGAAAATGAATTGGGGAAAGGTTAGTTTCTTTGGGCTACTTGCAGTTGCTTCCACCGTCGGCCATGCCGAGCAGCTTAAGCTGCTTCGGCAGCCGGCCATAAACGGTAGCCAGGTTGTTTTTGTCTACGCGGGCGACCTCTGGACCTATGAGCTTGGCTCAAGCGAGTACGCGCGCAGGCTTACAAGCGGCGCTGGCATTGTAAGCAACCCGCGATTCTCGCGCGACGGCAAGCTACTGGCGTTCACCGCCGCCTACGATGGCGCGCAGAACGTGTATGTGATACCCGCTGAGGGGGGCGAGCCTCGAAGACTCACCTTTGACCCAGAACCGGATGTTGCGATTGGATGGACTCCGGACGGCAAGATCGCATATCGATCTGCCCACGGCAGCTTCACGAACCGCCAGGCAAGGTTATGGCTGGTCGACCCGAACGTTGGCGGCTCAGAGACAACTCCCATCCTCGAATTCAGCGAAGGCTCTTTCTCTCCCGATGGCAACAAAGTCGCCTACACCCGGCAGTACGCAGATCGCTTCAATTGGCGCCGATATCGCGGGGGCAGCCAGGGCGTAATTTCGATATACGACCTCAAGAACAATGCTTACCGCGAGCTTCCCCACGCGCGAGAGAACTCTTGGCGACCGATGTGGGTGGGCGATGATATCTACTTCTTGTGCGATAAATCATTAGGGACGGTAAACCTATTCAGATTCAGCGCATCTTCGGGAAAGACTCAAGAGCTGACGCACTTCAGCGACCACGACATGAAGTGGGCGCAAACCGATGGCCGAAGCATTATTTTTGAGCGCAACGGAGGTCTGTACACGTATTCGCTTGCCAACGGCGTCGTAAACCCGGTCGAGCCAAAGGTCGCAAGCGACGAAGTTGCCACGCGTCCCTACTTCCGCAAGCTTGGCAATGAACTGGAGAGCGTTTCGATTTCGCCAAGCGGGGCAAGGGTGGTTGGAACCGCGCGCGGCATCCTCTTCAGCATTCCCGCCAAGGATGGGGACACGCGAACGCTCTACTCGCATCCGGGTGCAAGGGCGAGGCAAGCCCAGTGGGCGCCGGATGGCAAGCAAATCGCGTTTCTCTCCGATGAATCCGGCTCGCAGCAGCTCTATACGATGCCCAGAGAAGGCGGGGTTGCGACGAAAATCTCCGATCACAACGACGCGCCGATCGTAAAGTATTGGTGGTCGCCGGATGGGAAATCACTCCTGCTCTCCGACGCGCTTGGGCAGCTTAATTTGGTGGACCTCGCCACCAAGACTGAAATCAATATCCTCACTGCACCGTGGGGCATCGATTCCGCCAGCTTCACCGCCGATGGCAAGTGGCTTGCAGTTTCCCACCTTGCCGACCCGATTAGAGCCGAGATTTCGCTGTACGAAGTTGCCACTCGGAAGCTCACGAAGGTGAGCGAAGGCTATTTTTCAGATACCGGCGTCTCGATTGACCGCAACGGCAAGTACCTCTATTTCGTTTCCGCGAGGACGGTCAATCCGGGCGCGAGCACGGATGTGCAGATTACGCAGGAGTCTTTGCAAAGCCGAATCTACATGATTCCCCTTGCCAAGGTTTCGTCCAATCCCCTTGCGCCTCCGCAAGACGACGAAGCTCCCTCAAGCAAGGCAGCTTCGGAGCCAGCAACGGTAGACCTAAACGGAATTCAGCAAAGGATTACTCCGCTTCCCCTTCCTCCTGGCAATTACGGGCCGACGACCGCGGGTGTGAACGGCGTTTTCTACGCCGCAAATGGCAGCTTGAACAAGTTCGATATCGCCAGCAGACAAGCTACTGCGATCATGCCCATGGCGCCCGGAATCGACATTAACGCCGCGTGCACGAAGGTGGCATATTTCGCCACCGGTAGGCAGCTTTGCGTAGCGGATATCCACCCAGGCGTCCAACCAGGCGAAGGGAAAGTCGATACGAGTGCTGTCGCCGCAACGATTGATCCTCGCGCGGAATGGAAGCAGATGTTCTGGGAAGTGTGGCGGTACGAGCGAGACCACTTCTACGACAAAGACATGCTTGGCATGGACTGGAAAGCGATCGGCGAAAACTACGCCGCGATGCTTCCCCAAGTCCGTAGCCGCTCCGACTTAAGCTACCTTCTTGGGCTCCTCGTCTCTGAACTTGGAACCAGTCATGCGTACGTCGATGGAGGCGAAATCTTCCCGGTGCCGAAGCCAGTGCCGGTTGGGCAACTCGGCGCTGATATCGAGTGGGTTGGCGATCATGCTAAGTTCAAGAAGATCTATCGCGGATTCAGCTATGACGAGGCCCGTCGGGGTCCTTTGGGAGAACTAGGCGTCGATGTGACGGAAGGCGAGTACCTGCTTGCAGTCGACGGCGAGGAGGTGACTCGACAACGGCCGGCAGAGGCGCTACTGCTTGGTAAGGTGGGCCGGATCGTTACCCTCACCGTTGGCAAATCGCCTAGCTTGGAGGGCTCGCACAAGGTGGTCGTTAAGCCGATCTCAAGCGAGGTTGATCTTCGCTACGCTGACTGGATTGAAATGAACCGGCGAATCGTTGACCAGATGTCCGGTGGCCGCATCGGTTACATGCACGTCCCCGATACCCTTAATGACGGCATTGTGGAATTCACGAAGGCCTTTTACGCGCAGACTGGCAAAGACGCGATCATCGTCGACGAGCGGTTCAATGGAGGTGGGTACATCCCGACTTTCTTTATCGAAAAGCTGCTTCGTCAGTCGATATCGGGCGCGATGGTCCGCAACAGTGGGCCACGGTTGACTCCGGCTTATCAGATATCCGGGCCAAAAGTGATGCTGATCAACGCGTATGCCGGATCTGGCGGCGATATGTTCCCTTGGCTATTCAAGGAGTGGAAACTAGGCCCGCTGATGGGCTCTCGCACTTTTGGGGGACTAATCGGATTCACAGGCATTGATTTGCTGCTGGACGGAGGCACCGTCACCTCGCCTGCGATTGGGCTGTTCGATCACCGAAACGGCCAGTGGATTGCGGAAAACAAAGGCATCGAGCCCGATTTTGACGTCGATGCGCGGCCCGACCTTGTTGCGAATGGCCGAGACCCTCAGCTGGAGGAGGCGGTCAAGTACCTAATGGATCAGTTGAAGAAGCTGGGACCGCCAAAGATCATTCTGCCTCGCTTCCCGCGGGTTGGAAAGTAGCCGGTGGGCCCTCGAAACTATCTTAAAATTGAATTTGTTTTCTTGAAATTGATGGACTCATAATGATGATAATGAACTCGCTAATTCTGTTTGCTCTTGCGGCAGCCTTCCCCCAAGATTCGGTGGACGGGCGCTATGAGGGCGTAATGCGCATGCCAATGATCGACCAGACGGTCGTACTCGATATCGACCACGGACCGAAGGGCGAAGCCAGAGGCTCCATCATCCTGCCCGGGCTTAACGTTAAGGGCGCACCCGCAGCCAAAGTAACGGTAGCGGATGGCAAGGTGCATTGGGAGTTTCCCGATGTGCTCGGAGGCCTAGTGATCGAATCTACGCTCACCAATTCAGGGCTCGATGGTGAATTCAAGCAAGGCGGCAATTCAGCGACGTTTCACCTAGAGCGAACTGGCGCCGCCCAGGTTGACCTTCCGCCAACACCGACCCCAGTTTCTGATGATCTGGTGGGGACTTGGAAGGGTGAATACACCATTGGTTATCTGCGTCACTTCACGCTCGTTCTGAAGAACGAGGGCGGAGTCGCTGTCGCCGACCTTACGATTGAGGGCAAGAAGGTCACCAAGGTGCCGGTAGATCGCATTCGGGATGTCGGCGGATATTTAACGATCCAGTCCGCGCCGTTTGGGATGACGATCGAAGGGCCGCATAAGAAAGGCGTCGATGAGTTCAAGCTGACGATTAGCTACGCGGGTTTTGACGTGCCGTTCATGGTTCACCGCGAGAAGGGGGGCAAATAATGAAGAAGCTGATGTGGATGGCCGCGACAATGCTGATTGCTGCGGCATCTTTTGCCGATGAAGTGGCAATGTTTCGCGGCGGGCCCGAGCATTTGGGCGTTACCAGCGAGCAAGCGCCGCGCGAGTTTCACCGCGTGAAGTGGAAGTTCCCCACCGGCGGACGCATATTCTCTTCTCCGGTTACCGCGAACGGGCTGATTTACTTTGGCAGCGACGACGGCAACATCTATGCCGTCGATGCCACCACTGGCGTTCAGAAGTGGATGGCGGCAACCGGCGGCCCGGTGGACTCAACACCCGCCGTCGTTGACGGCAGCCTTTACGTGGTCAGCTACGATGGACGCCTGTATTGCCTGGACGCCGCGACGGGCGATACGAAATGGAAGTTCATCACCGAAGGCGAGCGCAGGTTTGAAGCCAAGGGTATTCATGGCTTCCAGCCCCGGACCCAAACATTCGCCGATCCCTACGACATGTATCAATCCAGCCCAACCGTGGTGAACGGGACCGTCTACTTCGGAAGCGGCGACACCAACGTGTATGCGGTGAACGCGGAAAGCGGCGAGCTGAAATGGAAATTTAAGTGCGGAGATGTGGTTCACGCTTCGCCTGCGGTTTCCGGAGGCGTTGTCTTCTTCGGTAGCTGGGATAGCTTCTTCTATGCGGTGGATGAAGCCACGGGAGCTCTGAAATGGAAGTTCCAGGGCGGGGAGGATCCCGTTATTCATAACCAGATTGGCTTCCAATCCTCGCCTTCCGTGAAGGACGGAATTGTTTACACCGGGTGCCGAGACTCGAATGTCTATGCCCTGGATGTTCAAACCGGCAAGGAAGTTTGGAGAAGCAATAACGAAGGTAGCTGGGTGAATAGCACCCCCGCGTTGCTTGGGGATTCCGTTCTCTATTCGACGTGCGATTCGCGGGTCTTCCGGCTCGTCGATGCAAAGACTGGAAAGGAAAAGTATCGACAGGTTGGCAAGGGCATGATGTTCTCGTCGCCGACCATTGCCGGCGACGTGGTCGTTGTTGGGGGCAATAACGGCACGGTGGAAGCGCGAGATTTGGCATCCGGGAAGTCCCTATGGATATTCCAGACCGATGGAAGCAAGGCGAATCCCTATTGGGTGCTGACGTCTGACAATTTCCTAAACGTGCCCATGCTGTCGACCTCGGCGTTTCAATCAGCCGAAGCGGTGAACAAGCTGTTTACCGCCGGGTGCGTGTTCTCGACACCGCTGGTGTCGAAGGGAGTCGTTTACTTCGGAAGCACCGACGGTTACATGTACGCGGTCGAATAACTCCCGCTCTCAGGGTCAGATGTCTCGGTCCTGGACTGGTGCAGCTGACCCTCTTCATTCGAAGCCGGTGGTAGGTCTTTCGACTAGTCAAGAAAGGTTACTTCAGCTCACACTTCTATTCTGAAAAGATAGCTTTCCTTTTGAAATGGAGAACCCAGAATGATCCTTCCCTTGCTAGCTGCTGCAGTCTTGCAGCCCTTTCCCTTCACGCTCACGGTGGGAAGTCCGGCGCCACCTCTGAGAGTTGGCAAGTGGCTGCGGGGCCCCGAGGTTTCAAAATTCGAGAAGGGAACCGTCTACGTTATCGACTCGTGGGCAAGCTGGTGCGGCCCCTGCAAACACTACATGCCGCACATGTCCGATTTGCAGGATAAATATGCGGGCAAGGTGCTGGTCATCGGCATGGATGGGTTTGAACAGAACCTAGCCGACGGCGACAAGTTCTTTGCCTCTGGCAGCAACCCAATGCGCTACCGCTCGGCACAGGACCAAGTGCCAACCGGGAAGACATCGATGGATGGCCGGTTCGTGCAGGATTGGATCATTGCCTCCGGGAACTACTCAAAGGGCATTCCCTTCATTTTCGTAATCGACCGAGAAGGCAAGATCGCTTGGCTGGGCCATCCGAAAGACTTAGATGCGCCTCTTGCCCAGATCGTCGATGGCACGTTCGATGAAGCGGCGTTCAAAGCAAAATACGAGGCTGAAATGCTGCTTGCAGCAAAGACCGAACCACTGAGGGTCTCCGCGTATAGGGGCATGGTCGACGGCAACGCTAAGTTGGTTGCCGATTCGGTTTACGGACTGCTGGAGGCGGACCCGGTTGAGAGCGCCTCGTGGGCTTCGGCGGCAATGCGGGAGCTTTACGGCGATGGAAAGGACCCTCGGAATGCGTTGGCTTTTGCGCGACGAGTCATTGCAGGAGTTGGCAAGGATTCGGCAGATATCCTGGCAAACATTTCTCGGAGTATTTCGTTGTCTCGTCCAGCAGTGCCGCTCGCCGAGCTAGATTTGGCAAAGGAAATCGCTGATAGAGCGCTTGCCCTTGCCCCCCAGGGGAACGCAAACGTGAGCAACGCAATGGCCAGGGTGCTGTTCAAACATGGCGACAAAGCCAAGGGAATTGAATTCCAAGAAAAGGCTGTGAAAGAAGCTAAGGATGATGACGAGCGAGCGTTGATGATGCAAGCCCTTGAGCGCATGAAGAAGCTAGCAAGCGGCGGCTAGGTTTCGAGCCCACTGGTATACTTTTGCCTTCCCCGTACCTGCGGGGAAGGCTCCGATTGGAGCCGCGAATCGGCCTCGTAGCTCAGGGGATAGAGCGCCTCCGTCCTAAGGAGGGCGTCGGGGGTTCGAGTCCCTCCGAGGCCGCCAAGACTCATAATAGGTTAATGGCCAAAGAGCTCTTATTCCGGCTCACGAGCGAGTACATCACCCTAGGACAGCTGATCAAAGCTTCCGACCAAGCTGGTAGCGGCGCCGAAGCCAAATGGGTTCTCTCGCAAGGCGGGATCACGGTTAACGGGGAGCCAGAAGATCGCCGAGGGCGAAAGCTCCGGGCCGGAGATTTGGTGAGGTTTAAGGATGGCAAATTGGTGCGCCTACAGTGATGCTCTGGAAAGCCTGACAAATGCCTTGAAGGGGTAGGGAATACGAGTAGCCCTGAGGTCTCACGTATGGCCGAGGGCAAGTCCCTCCTATGCCGCCACTTTTCTTCAACCACCCAGGCAAAATCTGACTGGAGCCAGCGACTTTAGGCACTTCTGAACACTGCCCTACTGATATGCGATTGTAAGGACCAAGTCTGAAATGCTCCTCAGGACACGTAGATGTCAGAGGAAGCCGTGAAGAATCAGATTGAGCAGAAAGCTGAGGGAGAGGGCGATTCCCCGACCAAGGCGAGGGTCTTCCTTACGGGAGCGACCGGCTATATCGGTGGGCGATTGGCGCCACGCCTTCTCGAATGCGGTTACCAAGTCCGGTGCCTGGCCCGAAGTCCCGCCAAATTGTTGGCTCGCCCGTGGGCCACGCTTGAGGGAGTGGAAGTCGTGGAGGGGGACGTTGCCGATGAAACTGCGTTGGCGCGCGCGATGCAGGGTTGCAGCGCGGCCTACTACCTTGTCCATTCGATGGATGCTGCGGGAGCGGAGTATCGCGCGCATGACCTCCAGATTGCGGAAAACTTCGGGAGGGCCACTGCATCTGCCGGGGTATCCCGGATCATCTACTTAGGCGGTTTGGGCGAAACCGGCGAAGGTCTAAGCGAACACCTCTCATCCCGACGAGAAGTGGAAAAATCTCTCGCCATCGGCGGCGTGCCGGTGACCGTGCTCCGCGCGGCGATGATCATCGGATCAGGCTCAGCTTCCTTTGAAATCTTGCGCTATCTGGTGGAGCGGCTCCCCGTCATGATCACTCCCAAGTGGGTCAATACCGAGTCCCAGCCAATCTCCGTGAGGGACGTGCTGTTCTACCTAGTTGCCGCTCTCGAAACGCCCGCCACGATTGGTAAGACCCTCGATATTGGCGGTCCCGACATATGCTCCTATGAACAGATCATGCGGGAAATGGCTTCCGCGCTCGGCCTTCGGCGGCGGCTGGTGATCCGGGTTCCGGTGTTGACGCCGCGCCTCAGCTCGCTTTGGATACACCTCGTAACCCCGCTGGGGGCGAGCATTGCACGACCCCTCGCGGAGGGCCTTCGGAATCGCGTTGTGTGCCGATCTGACGAAGCGAAGCGGCTTATGCCGCACGAATGCCTAACCATCCGTCAAGCGATGGACGCTGCCATCGCTCACGAAAAAGCGGGGACGATCGAGACGGCATGGTCCGATGCCGGCGTAATGCCCGGTGATCCATCTTGGGCGGGTGGAACCGAATATGTTGATCGCCGCGAGATAACGACGGCAGCCAGTACCGCGCGAGTCTGGTCTGAAGTCTGCTCCCTTGGGGGAAATCGGGGCTATTACGGAGCGAACTGGCTATGGAAGATACGCGGCGCCATTGACCGGTTATGGGGCGGCCCCGGACTTCGGCGCGGAAGAAGGCACGCGACGGATTTGCGCTTTGGCGACGCGGTGGACTTTTGGCGAGTGAGCGAAATTCGCCCAGAAAGCTGCCTCGTGTTGACGGCGGAAATGCTGCTTCCGGGTCTCGCAACGTTGAGCTTCGAGATTGAACCGTTACCAACCGGCGGCACTCAACTGATCATGACCGCGCGGTTCCGCCCTCGGGGACTGGCGGGGATTCTCTATTGGTACTCCGTGCTCCCGCTTCATGCCGTTGTCTTCAGCGGAATGCTCAGAGGGCTCAAGCGCGCATCAGAGAGCGGGAGTTAAGTTGCAGCGAGGCAAGCTTCGCGATGAACTTCTCGCTTCTCTTTCTTGCTCCGCGTTGCGGCGGCGCTGACCTCCAATGCTTCGCAGGGCAGCAGCGTCTCCAGAAGGTCCCCAACCGACCGGTGCGCCTCCAGTTCGTGCCGCATCGGCACGCCCGGATCGATCTCATATCGATTCTGCCGCCCAATCCGGGTCCGCTTAAGAACTCCCATCGCTTCCAACTCCGCGACAATCCTCTGTACCGAACGCTCGGTGATGCCAACTCGCTTGGCAACATCCTTCATCTTCATCGTTGGATTGCTGGAAAGGCACACCAGCACAAGCGATGTGCTGCTTAAAAAAGACCAACCCAGTTTTTTATGCTTGACATCCGACATACAATTCGTGATATATTATACACGTAATGAAGAGCGCAAGTCTAAACAATCCTATCTCTACCCTCGTGCCATCCATAGAGCCATCCCCAGTTACCGTGGCGTATGGCGACGGCATCGGCCCCGAAATCATGCGTGCAACTTTGCGCATCCTGGAAGCGGCAGGCGCGCGGCTGGCAGTCGAAGAGATTGAGATTGGTGAGAGGGTCTATCGCGAAGGCTTCACCGCGGGCATTAAGCCCGAAGCCTGGGAGTCGCTGCGCAAAACGAAGGTCTTCCTGAAGGCGCCGATCACCACTCCCCAGGGTGGAGGCTTCAAGAGCCTGAACGTCACCATCCGCAAGACCATCGGGCTCTTCGCAAACGTGCGCCCCTGCGTCACCTACCATCCCTACGTTAAGACCCTTCACCCCGAAATGGACCTGGTGGTGATTCGCGAGAACGAAGAGGACCTATACGCCGGTATTGAGCATCGCCAGACCGACGAGGTGTTCCAGTGCCTTAAGCTCGTCAGCCGCCCCGGATGCGAGCGGATTGTGCGCTACGCCTTTGAATACGCGAAGGCTTATGGCCGCAAGAAGGTCACCTGCATGACGAAGGACAACATCATGAAGCTGACCGACGGCCTGTTCCACAAGGTCTTCGACGAAATCGGCGCGGAGTATCCGGAGATCGCAAAGGAGCACTGGATCATCGACATCGGCATGGCAAGAGCGGCCAATCAGCCTGGAATCTTCGATGTCATCGTGACCCCGAACCTGTACGGCGACATCCTAAGCGATGTGACTGCTGAGGTCGCGGGTTCCGTCGGCCTCGCGCCCAGCGCGAATATCGGCGAGCACTGCGCGATGTTCGAGGCCATCCATGGCAGCGCGCCCGGGCTGCCGGAGAACGTCGCCAACCCAAGCGGCCTGCTCCTCGCCGGCGTGATGATGCTGGTTCACCTCGGCCAAACCCATGCCGCGCAGCTTGCCCACAACGCCTGGCTGCGAACGATCGAGGAAGGCATTCACACGGCAGACGTATATGTTGAGGGTGCCAGCGCGAGGTTGGTTGGCACCACGGAGTTTGCCGACGAGGTTATCCGTCGCCTGGGCCAGCAGCCGGAGTTGCTACAGCCGGTCCGCTACGAGGAAAAGGTAGATATGTCGCGGGCCTTGCAGCCCGTTCGCCGAGCTGCGCCCGCGAAGAAGCAGCTGGTTGGCGTGGATGTGTTCGCTCACTGGACCGGAGGAGTGGAGGAGCTTGCCGCCAAGCTGCAAGTCCCCAATCAGGGCGACCTTACGCTCCAAATGATTACGAATCGAGGGGTGAAGGTTTGGCCAAACGGCATGCCGGAAACGTTCTGCACGGACCACTGGCGCTGCCGGTTCATGGGCAAGTCTGAAACGACTCACGAGCAGGTTATTAAGCTGCTTGAGGCGCTGGTTGCGAACGGCATCGACTTCATCAAGATGGAAAACCTGTGCACGTTCGACGGCGAAGTCGGCTACTCGCTCGGTCAGGGCCAGTAAGCTTCTAAAGGGTTGTTGGGCGGGCCTAGCCCGCCAACACCTGAGGCTCGCTCACCCGACGTTAATGACCACTTTGCCGCGAGCGTGGCCCTCGAGCAGATACCGCATCGCGGCCGCCGTATCCGACAGCGGAAACCGCTGATCGATCACTGGTTTGACCTTGCCCGATTCCATAAGCTCGCGCATCACCTCAAGGTCCTCTTTGCACGACTTAGCCATGAAGAACGTGACGAAGTTCTGGCTGACGAACTTTGACAAGATGGTCACTCCCATCAGTCGCGACAGAAATCCGACCATCGGCCCGGTCACCGGGCCCCCAACGATTACGTAACTGCCTTCTGGCTTGACAATGCGTCGGCAAGCCGACCAAGAGTGGTTCCAGACGCAGTCGAAAACCAGGTCGTAACGGTTGTCCGTTTCAGTGAAATCCTCCTGGGTGTAATCGATGACGTGATCCGCGCCGATGGATCTAATCAACTCCAGATTCCGCGTGCTGCAGACACCGGTCACCTCTGCGCCGAACGACTTAGCGATCTGAACTGCGAATGTGCCCACTCCCCCCGAAGCGCCGTTGATTAAAACCTTCTGGCCGGACTGAATCAACCCCCTGCGCAGACCCTGTAGCGCGGTGTAGGCAGCCACCGGAACCGCTGCCGCTTCTTCAAACGACACATTCGCGGGCTTGTGAACCAGCTCGGATGCGCATGCGCACGCATATTCGGCGCATGCGCCGGGGCTCGAACCGAACACTTCGTCTCCCGGCTTGAATTCGGTGACGTTCGCACCCACTGCTTCCACCGTACCGGCTACATCGCGGCCAATCTTCCCCGGTTGAGCAACGCCTGGCTCTGGCAGTTTCATCAACTTGCGCGCGAGGAATGGCATCTTCTTCATCAGGTGAACATCGACGGGGTTGAGGGCGGCCGCGCGAACTTTGATGAGAACCTGATCAGGTCCTGGGGTCGGCTTTTCAATTTCCTCGTAGCGAAGAACATCGGGTGAGCCGTATTCGTAGTGGACGATTGCTTTCACGTGGCAACTCCTAATCGCACCGGTGGACAATCAGCGCGACGCACTCTCACCTACGCTGTTCGCGGTTGGGGGGATGCATGGCACGACCGAGCGGTAGCATGAAGTAATTATCCTGCGGGCACAGGTACCGGCACTTGAGATTGCAATTATTTTGGACTTTGCGATATTATTGCGCTCAACCCGCTGACTAGGGCGCAAACAGTTCTTCAGCGACAACAGGAGATCGCAAAACATGCCGCTCATTTCAAGCGTGTTGCTCACGCGGACAACTCTCGCGTTTTGCATTGGCGCAATCGCAATTCCAACTGTCCTTACTGGCCAGTCGGTGACAAAGAAGATTCCTTTACCTTCCGAAGACAAACGCTTGCTGAAGTTCAAGCCTGGGCTTAAACGACCACCTTCGATAGCTGCTAGAGCGGCGTTTCTCAAGAAGAAAAAGGTCGCTTTCAACATTAACAACCTCAGCGGACCTCAGTCGATTTTCCTTGGACCCCGGCAGAGCTTTGACTCCGACATGGGCGCTGTGCTGGAAGGATCGGGAGTCGCTTTGGGCGGGAAGGCTCATGTTTGGAGTTCAGCAGCGGGATTCATTTCGCTAACGAGGAGCGCAGGAGAGGCACTCGTGATCCAATTCGATGCAGCCAATGGCCCCCAAAGACCGTCAGTCCATGGCTACATAGCCACCATCGACTTCGATTCTCTTGGGCTAACCAATCGATTCAATGTCTCCGTTATCGACTCGGCCGGCAATTTGACAACTACGGCTCAGACAAGCGGAAGTGGACAGATGATGGTCTTAGTTCCGCCAGGAACCAAATTTGTTGGCATATTTCCGACCGCCGGTTACTTCTTCGTGAAGCAGATCGAGCTTGATCCTTATATCTAGAGCTAATAACATGATGACCGAATTAACCTGCCTCGCCATCCTCCTAACTTCTCAAAGTCCGTTACCCTCGAAGCTGCTGCAGAGCATGCAACCGGGAACAGCAAAAGACATGGCTCAACTGGCCAAATTGCTAAAACCTAAACACGTCTCGGCGGAAAAGCGGCGTTCCCTGCTGATGGCAGTGCACTTCAGCAATCCGGATATTGCTCCAAACGTGGTTGGCATCTTGGATGCCAGGACTCCAGTGCAAAAGAATGTGCCCCCAACAGGCGCGCTAAACCTCAACACTTGGAACCCTGGTTCACAGTTGTTTGCGCCCGCGCAAGGTTCCCCGGGATGGTATCCATGGGCAAAGCCAGATCCCTTCATCACCGTATTCGGCGGCAGCTACGCTATCGTGCGGTTTGGACCGCAACCGGCTTCGGGGCCACCCCCCACCGCTCAATCGAACTATATCTTTACGCTGAATGTCAAAGGCTTCTTCCCGAATAGCAGTGGCACTTCGTCAAACATTGTGGTGAGTTGTTTCGGGCCAACTGGGACGACTCTGTCTCAAGTGACCTGGACAGTCTCAGGACCCGCAAGCAACATTTTTTTCGTGCCGCAGGGGACTGCTATTTTCACCGTCTTCGTGCCAAAGTTCACGTCTTTAGTGGGGCCGCCCAGACTGGTACTGCAGGATATTCAAATCGAGGCACTGCCCTAAAGATTTCCGTCCCGGAACAGGGACAACCGCACTATATCAAGAGCCCGCTTAAGCATCCCGTACAAGAGGGGCCAACCCGCTCGCGTTGTTGGTCATCTAGTCGGCTTCGGTACGTAGGCGGTGGTATGCCTCTCGAAGGCGGGTAGCCTGTAGGTATGAAGCGCCCCAGCAAGAAGGAAATCGAAGAAGCAGTCAAGAAATTGAAGGGTGAGTCCAGCGGACAGGCTGCTCTCCCTGAGCCGAAAGTCGGCCAGCCGACCGAGAAGAAGACGAGCCAGCGCATCCGCAAGCAAGGCATCTAAGCCGTCAGAGGCGTCGCGGCCGTGGAAATTGACTTCACCCCCGAATTCATTGCCACAAGACCGGTCATTTCTCTTGAGGAATGGCTTGACACGGTCTTTGCGTGCAACGAATACGGTCTGCCGGAAGACCATTTCGAGACCCGCGACTCCTATGGTGAGTACATCGTATGGACTTGGGAGAATCCGGGTTACTTGCTCCGGCACTTCGGCAAGGATCGCATAACGCAGGGCCTGGAAATTCAGGACAACTGGGCGCGTGGCGCGCCTTACTTTGCGGACAAGCTAAAGCTGCGGGCCCTTGAAGCGCTACCCACCCTGTTCTTCCAGCTTTTCGGGTCTGCATGTGAGCCCTTCTTCGATCCCCGTTCCATTAGAGGCTCGATGGAAGGCTACTGCTATATGTGGTGCGAAGTACCTCACTTCCCTTATCTTGCCTACAAGAGCCCAGACATGCGGGCAATAGCGTTTCACAAGGATCTCCAAGTCGTTGCCGACTGCCTCAAGTCGAAGAATCCCACGTTATGGCTATCCGCCATTCACGCTCTTGGCCACGAAATCTCGCCTTGCGATGACGACGAAATAAAGCAGATGTGCCAGGCTCTGCTGCAAGACTTTATTGCCCGAAACCGTGAGCTTCCCGATCAAAGCCCTATCCAGTACGCGGAGAGGGCAATGACGGGAGACATCCAGTAGCCTCCCTCCGAAGGCGTCGCCGTGGGAGGAAGCGGCGAAGCCGCTGCCGGGGGC
>JAFDWU010000002.1:473152-666667 GCA_018268315.1 Armatimonadota bacterium
AGCCTGTCCCTCCTTCTTCTGACATCGAAACTCACCACTCCTTTTGAACCCCCGACGCCCTTAATCTGGAGTCAATTCTATTGTCTGCGCGCCGCGATTTCGTAGCGCGTTAAGGAGTGACTTATGCTTTTAACCCGTTGCGGTTTCTCAACGCGGGCGGCCGTTCTTCCGCTCGCAATATTTGCTTCCACGGCTCTTGTACAGGGCATGATCTTCGTCAATCAAACTCCTGCCCCCGGCGGCGGCGTGGGCCGATGGTCCAAGCTCTGGGTCGACCCTAACGGCCAGAACAATCTGGACGGCGATGCCATCTGCTATGAGGACTTCACCCTCGCAAACGACTCCAGCATCAACCACATTGAGTGGTGGGGAGACGGCCCGCCCAACCAAGGCTTCCAAATTGAATTCTGGAAGCAGGATCCGGGAACGATTGCCTACCAGCCCTATGCGGTCTTTAGGGAGCAGGGCGCCCAGCCCGAGTTCGCAACAACCACAACGAGCTACAGCTTCAGCGGGGACCCCAGCGGCACCACCCATTACAGCTTCGACTTCACCAGCCCGGTGAATCTTGCCGCGAACAATGCCTCCAATCCGCGCTGGTTCGTGGCGGTTATCGGTCTTACCGATGTGCCCTATCTGGAGTGGAATTGGGCTCAGGGCCTTGGCGGCTCGAATAGAACTTTCCAGTTCGTCCGTGGCGGTAACGAAGGAGGAGGAGACCTGTATCGGGCGCTCCCCGAAGGGAGAGCGATGCTTCTTTCGGGCACCGCAGTTCCGGAGCCAGCCACGCTGAGCGTTCTCGGACTTGGGGCGTTGGCGCTGATCCGACGCCGAAGGGGGATTAAATGAAATTACGTTATACAGAAGCGGCAATCGCCTGCCTCGCTATGGTCTGCGCGGCGAATGCGCAGACGGTCCAGACCATCGGAAGCGGCTCTGCCGTTACTTCGGTGGACAGGATGGCGACCTTTGACCTGCTCGATTGGAACCACAACGGCACCCCGCTAAGCGATTACACCGAGGACAACATGTTCATCGGGGTGAACGGCGATAGCTGGGCAGGAACCAGTTCACCTCCTTACTTCGATCCGTTCCACATTCAGGGCAACCCTGCGCCGCAGGGCTTTTACTTCCCCGATGGCGGATCGTTCGGTTGGGTGTCGATTTACGCCACCGATAGCCAGAAGATCCACGCGCTGGAGTTCCTTTATGGCAACGGATGGACCACTGGAGACATCTATGGCGTGCCATGGGGCAACGACAACGCCTATCTGGATTGGGAAACCCTGGTGAATGGGAATGTCGTGTCGTCGGGCACGGTGGGACCAAACCCGCAGTTACCGGTGGGGACGGTGGTCGGCTTTTCCGACGTGACCGGCTTTGACGAGCTTCGCTTGCGATGCAAGATCAGCACGAGCTTTGACCCCAACGTACAGGCACTCGCGATGGACGATATGAAGGTCCAATTTAGCGCGGTGCCGGAACCGGCGACGCTGTGCATTCTCGGCGTCGGGGTGGTTCAATTGCTTCGCCGTCGCCGCAGAAGCTAGGCTCTGGTCCGTTTTGTTTTTGCTGTGCGGTTTATTAATCCACTCGGCGGCTTCGTCGGGTGGGTTTCTTTTGCTTCTAGCCTTGGGTGTTTTCGGAACGTCGCCGTTTACCCACCCTGCCCCCGGCAGCGGCTCCGCCGCTTCCTCCCTCGGCGACGTTCCGCCAGGTGTCAGCCGCAGGTCTCGGTCTGATTGAGATCACTTCTGTCCGAAGGGATTGATGTAAACGTGGGCATCCTCGGGGATAGCAGCGGAGGCGAGGCTGCAAAGCTGCTTGTATTGAGGAATTGTCGACGAGATTTCAAACGCCTCGTTGGCAGTGACAAGTGTTAAGCCGCCCATGTTGCTTGGTCCGTCCGAACGGGCAACATAGGAGTCGTCGTATGCCAGCTTTACTTCCGACCAGCGGATATCCCGCTGCCTAATACCGTCCGAAAACGCCATGTGATCTTGATCCGCGGTAAGACTGCCGCCAACGAATCGGAAATAGGCAGCCTTGAAAGATGAAAACGGAAGCAGGGCGAACAGGGTGATGATAAAGAAAAAAGGGACAGAGCCGCTGGCAGTCATTCCAGCCTGCCTTGCTCCATGACTCGACCCATTGAGCACCGTCGATACCAACACCGTAATGAAGATGCCGATGAACGAATACCAAAGGGTCGCGAAAAAGAGGGCGTAGCCATCTTGGCCCGACCTTGTTCTTGCGTCAATGGTCGAAATCGATGGGTTGCAGCGCTCAGATGGTGGCCAGCAGTTTGGGCGGACATTGTCCAAAAGCACTTGCATCAGCGATGACTCGTCGTCAACGGTAGGCAACCCTATCTTTGGGTCCCCCTTCATGATGTGCCAGGTCTTGGCACCGCGTTTGCTGATCAGCTCAAGACGGCTAATCTCATCCCAAGCGCTGAATTTGCGCCGATTAAACAGATTGAAAACCGCGACTCCTTGTGGACCAATTTCAACCCTTATGAATATCGCGGCTGCTAACATCGCTCCCCCAAGAAGGAGAAAGATGCTGATCAGCGCCATCGGCCCGATGAGGTCCGTGGGGTCATGACTCACCACTCCGTTAATCTTTATGCCTTCGGCTGGAAAGGACTGGAGCATCCCAATCGCTATGAATAGCGGCATGCCCCCAAATAATAGACCTGCGTATAGAGGGCCCCTCGGCCCCCGGAAAGTCCTGGTCATCGTAGGCCAATTATTACTGAAACGCGTTACAGGTAAACATGAGCGCCCTCCGGCAGCGCCGCCGATGCCAGCCGCACCAACCGGTCGTACTGCTCGATGCTCCCATCGATATCGTAACTCCCCCTCGCGGTGATCAGGTGCAGTCCGCGGCGATTAAACCCGGACGGCTCGGAGCGGTCGTCAAGCGCCAAGATCACCTTGTTCCAACTCACTGTCTGCGTCTTCACTCCGTTAAGGAATTCAAGTGAGTCTTTGTCGGCAAGCAGCGTCCCAACCATGCTCGAGGGCCGACGGGACGAGAAGACGATGAGCAGGAAGAGCCCGATAGCAAGGACGAGGCCAATTTCCCCATTTTCAAATGTCCCGCCAGCCAGTATCAGGATCGCCAGCAACATGAGCCCGCCGTAAACCGGCGGCGACAGAAAACTGTCAAAGCACCCTGGCATCGTTAGTAGCTGTGCCTGGAAGGGGTCAAAGTCAGGCTGTTTGCGAGTCGACTCCGGCCATGCAGTAGCTGGCAAATTCTGCGCGAGCATTCGCCACAGATCGGTTTGGAGAGCCACAACCGGCATCCTTATCTTGTGATCGCCGCTGATGAGTATCCACCCTCGCTTGCTTCGCTCTAACCGAAGCTCGCTCCAGTCGGCATGGAATTGACGCGTGCCAAGCGGACCATATAGGGTGATGCCTTCCGATGAAACGCGCACTCGCTTCAGCAAGGCGCTCACGATGGCGAAAACGCCGACCGCGAACAGGATGGCGATCGGAATTGAGGAAACTGCCATCGCCAGCCAGTCGCGCCGCAGCAGACCGTTAATCTCAACGCCGCGCAAGCGGACGTTTTCCTTGGCTGTGATGTACAGTGGCAAGTCCGCCGCAAGGAGCATCGCCCCAGCGAGCGCCTGGCCGATCTGTCCACGAAAGGTGCGAGTCTCCGTAGGTTTAGCCATTCCTCACCCCAAGGACACCGCCATAACCCCCGGCGGTTCAGTAAATCAAACTTTTGTATGCCCTGGAAAACCCTGACACGGGTTCAAATGACTTGAAAGGAAAACGAAAGCATGACAGACTTTTCATGAAAGGCGGAACAGAAGGCGTTCCGGGTCAAACTCACGGTCAAAAAGGGTTGATTCCGTTATTGCCGACTAAATCCGTCAAATCCGCGCTCGGAACCAAGCCGATGACAATTCAAAATCAAGTCAAAGTGGCGCAAACCAGGACAGCTTTGGAAAGCAGCTCTTCTACAAACTCAGGCCATGGATGCCCGTCGGTAATGAAATTGACGCGCGCCAACGGTGGAATCACTTGCGAAATGGCCGAACCCCCGCTCTCAGCGAGCGGATCGCTTGCGCCGTTCGGCGTGGTCGGTCTCAGCCACAAATCCGCCCCGCTGGACCTTCGATCAACCCTCGGTTTCACCAAAGAACAGATTCCCGAACTGCTGGATCGAGCAAGAAAAGCAGGACTGCATGAGTGCATTATCCTTGCCACGTGCAACCGCACCGAACTCTATTTCAGCGGCGGAAGCGGGCTTGCGGCGGCTGAACTTCTTGCCGATTACGCGGGAATGCCGGTTGAAGTCCTGCGCGAGTATCTCTATGAGCGCTCGTGCGTCTGCGCGGCTTGCCACCTTTTCCGAGTGACTGCCGGTCTAGATTCCGCACTCTTGGGAGAGACTGAAATCGTCGCCCAAGTGAAGGAAGCCTGGTCCATCGCCGATAGCCACGGGATGGTTGGGCCGATGCTCGACTTGCTCTTCAAGCGCGCGATGGAAGCAAGTAAACGAATTCGAACCGAGACCGACCTGTGCAAGAGCGTTGTATCCACTGCCACCCTCGCCGTTCGTGAGGCAGAAGCCAAGGCGGGCATGCTCGACGATAAAACCGTTTTGCTGCTCGGCGCAGGAAAGATTGCCGAGCGCGTGGCAAAAGAGGTAGCTGGCAAGCGCACCGCCAAGTCGCTTGTTGTAAATCGCACCCGAGAGCACGCTGAGAAGGTCGCCGAGCTGATGAATGCCGAAGCGCGGGACTTCAACGAGTTGGCAGTCACTCTGGCGAAAGCCGATGTGACATTCGCCGCAGTAGGCGCTGGCCATGCTGTCATCGATACGCCGTTGATTGATGAAGTGATGGCTCTACGAGCCAACCGACCGCTCGTCATTGTGGACCTCGGTGTTCCGCCGAACGTGAAAGTCACGAATATGCCAGCAGGCGTAACCGTTATCGGGCTGAGTGAGCTCAATTCAAAGTCGGCGGTAAACAATGATACGAGGCATGCCTCGGTGCAGCCGTCCTTGAGCATCCTTGACCAAGAAATCGGTCGGTTCGGTGAGGCTCTCATCGAGCGTTCCGCTTCGCCAACCATCAAAGCGCTCATGGGCCTCGGCGAAAGCGTTCGCCAGCGAAATCTTGAGTGGGCCAAAGAGCGGCTACCCGATCTCGATGAGCGTCACCTGCGCGTAATCGACGAACTCACCCGCCGGACGATCATCGGCTTGCTGGAATCACCCATACACAATTTAAAGACGGATGCCGCTTGGAACGAGCGCAGACACTTGGTTGAGCGGCTATTCGCCATCGACGGGGGTGAATGAAATCCCTTCCCTGCGCTTAGGTTCGCGAGGCAGCAAACTGGCAATGGCGCAAGCGCGCGCGATGCAGGCCAGACTTCAAGCCCTTGACCCCTCCACAGAGGTTGAGATCGTCGTGATAAAGACGAGTGGAGACCAGGGCCTTCGAGAGCAGCTTGGCGCATTCGTTCACGAGCTTCAAATCGCCCTTCTTGATAACCGAATCGACGTCGCCCTTCATTGCCTAAAAGATTTACCGACCGAAGGGGCTCCCGGCCTTCGGCTCGTGGCGCATTTGGAGCGCGAAGACCCTCGCGATACGCTGATCGGACCGCTGCGGGGGATTGAGAATCTTCCCGAAGGTGCGGTGGTTGGCACCGGCAGTGTGCGCCGTTCGTCTCAGCTCGCTTTCATCCGCCCTGATTTGAGGTTTAAGCCCCTGGTCGGCAACATCGATACGCGTCTCCGCAAGCTGGCGGAGGGCGAATACCACTCGATTATCCTCGCGATCGCCGGACTCAAGCGGCTTGGGCTCCTGGACAGCTGGGCTGAAGGCGATCATTCGAATTTGACGGTAGAGCCGCTTGAAACCGACGTGATGCTTCCCGCGCCAGGACAGGCAGTGCTCGTTCTGGAGTGCCGAAAAGACGATGCGGCGGTGAACGAGCTTTGCGGGCAACTAAACGATGCGGAAGCCGAGGCGGCATCAACCGCCGAACGTATGTTCCTGAAGGCTTTTGGCGGAGGCTGCTCGATACCGGTGGCGGCGATGGCCAAGGTTAAGGCTGGCAAGCTGGAATTATCCGGGCTTGTGGCTTCGCCCGATGGTAAATCGGTGGTAAGAGGCGTGCAATCAGGCTCGCTGGAGAACCCCGCCGGACTCGGTTTTGCACTCGGCCAAGAGCTGGGCGAAAAAGGAGCCTTCGAAATTATTCGATCGCTGACCGCGGAGGCGCGATGAAAACCCTAAATAAGAAGCGAATCATGATCACGAGACCGGACCATCAGTCCGGCGATCTTAAGACGAAACTTGAGGGACTGGGCGCAGAAGTCTTCGGCGTTCCCGTCGTGCAAATTGGCCCGCCGCCTGATCTTGGCGCCCTACAAACAGCGCTAAAGAACCTGCCGAACTATGATTGGCTTGTGCTGACAAGCGTTAACGGCGTGGAAGCCGTGCGGCTTCAGGTGGAAGCGCTCGGCTTACCCAGGAACTTTGTTGCTGAGCGTAAGCTAGCCGCCATTGGGCCGGCAACCGCGAAAGCGATGGCCGAAGCGTTCCGCGCTCCTGACCTCGTCCCCGATGAATTCGTGTCGGAAGCGATTGCAAGCCAAATGCCGGATGTGCGCGGGGTCAAATTCCTGCTTGCTCGCGCGGACCTGGCCCGCAAAGATCTTGCCGATACCCTGAGGAGCCGGGGAGCTGTGGTCGACGAAGTTGCCGCTTACCGAATCGTGCGCGCCGCTGATGTAGACCTTCCCGATGAAGCGCCAGATGCGATCACGCTAACGAGCGCCGAGATTGCCCGCGCAACCCACGATATGCTGCAGCGCAAAGGCAAAATCCAATGGATGAGCGAGACATCGATCATCTGCATCGGGCCGATCACGGCGGCGGCCGTGCGCGAATTAGGATTTGAACCGGCGGCGGTTGCCGCCCAATACGACGAGCCGGGCCTGATCACCGCGCTCGTCGAGCTCTTTGGTAAGGAGGCTGCCCATGCCTGATCGCCTTCGCCGCTTGCGAAAGACCCCTCAATTAAGATCGCTCTTCCGGGAGACGGAAGTCAGCGCAAGCGACTTCATTTATCCCATCTTCGTAAGCGAAACCGCTACCGGCATTGAGCCGATCGAATCGATGCCCGGCCAAAGCCGTCTTCCGCTCAGCATGCTTGCCAACAAGCTATGCGAAGTGGAATCGGCGGGTGTTCCCGCCGTGCTTTTCTTCGGCTTACCCGCCCACAAAGATGATCGCGCCAGCGCCTCCGCCGATTCAAACGGCATCGTGCAGCAAGCGATACGGCTTGCCAAGAAGACTTGTCCCGACCTCGTAGTGATGACCGACGTGTGCGTTTGCGCTTACACTCCTCACGGCCATTGTGGGGTTCTGAAGGGTGATCAGATCGACAACGACCAGTCGTTGGAACTGCTTGCCGCGATGGCGGTATCCCACGCCCAGGCGGGCGCGGACGTGGTTGCCCCAAGCTCGATGATGGATCGCCAAGTAGGCGCAATCCGCGAGGGACTGGACGCCAACGGCTTGCAGACCACCCCGATCATGGCTTACTCGGCCAAGTTCGCTTCCGCGTTCTATGGTCCATTCCGCGAGGCCGCCGATTCTTCGCCTTCCTTTGGAGATCGCAGCAGCTATCAGCATGAGCCGGGGAACGCCCGTCACTCTCGGCTCGAACTCTTTGCCGATATCGATGAAGGCGCGGACATATTGATGGTCAAGCCGGGTTTGCCGTATTTAGATATCGTGCAGATGGCGCGCGCCGAGACGGACCTGCCGATTGCCGTGTATAACGTCAGCGGCGAGTACGCCATGGTGAAAGCTGCTGCCGAGCGCGGCTGGCTGGACGAGCGACGCACCGTATTGGAGATTTTGACGAGCTTCCGGCGAGCAGGCGCCGATCTCATCATCACCTATCACGCTTTGGAGGCTGCTATTTGGCTGAACGACAACTAAACCTATATTCAACTTTCGCCTATACCGATGCTTATTTCGCGTTAAGCGCCGACGCCCGCAAGAAGGTCCGCAAGCAGATTGCCGACGAAGCGGCGAAGCTGGCGGAAAGCACCAGCTTCTACTCGGTTTACCCGGCTCGGTCGGATGTGGACATTCTTATCTGGTCCGCTTGGCAGAACGACACCGTGGGCAAAACCAAAGAAGCCTTTACCAACTACGCAAAGATTGCAGAAGGTTGGAGGCAATACATCAAGCCGGTCCAAGCTCTATGGGGCTACACGGGCATCTCAACTTACGCCCGAGGCAAGAGCGAGCAGGATATCGACCCGTTCGAGGGACCGCGCGGAACCTATTTCATCGTCTACCCGTTCAGCAAGACCAAAGATTGGTATCTGATGAGCCCGGATGCCCGCCAGGGCCAAATGAACGAGCACATCAAGCTGGGCAAGCAGTATCCCGACATCAAGCAGCTTCTGCTTTACTCGTTCGGTTTGCAAGACCAGGAATTCGTAGTCGCCTATGAGACTGAGGATTTGCCAATGTTCGGGGACCTCGTCAGGGCCCTTCGTTCCACGGAAGCCCGTCGCCACACCGCCCTGGATACCCCGCTGATCACCGCGATCTACAGGACCCCGGAGGAGTTTGTTAGCTTGTGAACACCGGGGTGCGCACTAGGTCGGAAGAGCTTTACGAGCGAGCTTGCGAGCTGATGCCGGGCGGCGTTAACAGCCCCGTCCGAGCGTTCAAGGCAGTTGGCGGAACCCCGCTTTACTTCCAAAAGGCGGCGGGCAGCCGCCTAACCGACGCCGATGGCCGCGAGTACGTCGATTACGTCTGCTCTTGGGGCGCAATTATCCTGGGGCACGCCCACCCTTCGGTGATCTCCGCCATCGGCGATGCGGCCTCCCGAGGAACTAGCTACGGCGCACCTCATGAGGGCGAAGTGACGCTTGCCGAAGAGATTCTAAAGCGCATGCCGTTCCTGGATCGAGTGCGCTTTGTGAATTCCGGCACCGAGGCATCGCTGGCAGTTATTCGCCTTGCGCGGGCAGCCACCGGCCGAAACAAGATTTTGAAGTTTGAAGGCAACTACCACGGGGCAGTGGATACGTTGCTTGCCAAAGCGGGTTCGGGCGTGGCGACGTTTAGCCTCCCCGATAGTGCCGGAGTGCCATCCGACACCGCCGCCAACACGCTTGTTGCGCCGTTCAACGACCTACAGGCTGTTCGAGCTCTCCTTGAGGCGAACGCCGGTCAGGTTGCCGCCGTGTTTGTGGAAGGCGTGGCCGGCAACATGGGGCTTGTTCCTCCTCAGCCGGGATTCCTTGAAGGATTGAAGGCGCTTTGCAATGAACACAAGTCGCTACTGATCCTGGATGAAGTGATGACCGGTTTCCGCGTCAGCGTCGGAGGCGTGATGGAACGCTACAACGTCAAGCCTGATCTCACAATCATGGGCAAGGTCATCGGCGGTGGCCTCCCGGTCGGCGCTTACGGCGGACGCAGAGATTTGATGGAGATGGTGGCCCCGCTCGGCCCGGTGTACCAAGCGGGCACGCTCAGCGGTAACCCGCTTGCGATGGCGGCAGGCTTTGCTACCCTTAAAGAGCTTGATGCTTCGGCTTACGCTCGGTTGGAGTCGCTGGGCAACCGGCTGGAAACCGCGCTTAGGTCGGCGGCCGCGAACGTCGGGGTAGCGACTCAGGTTCAAAGAGTCGGCTCCATGATTTCCGTGTTCTTTACCGAGCAACCGGTAACCGATTTCACCACCGCGCAAACCACCGACAAGGCACTATTCGCTAAGGTATTCCACGGCATGCTTAAACGCGGGTACTACCTTCCGCCGAGCGCGCTTGAGGCCTGGTTCTTCTCCTTGCAGCACACGGAAGAAGATATGGACCGCACGGCAGAGGCTTTTGAAGCTTCGCTTCGGGAGGCAAGAGCATGAAAGACAGTCTGTTCCTTAAAGCCTGCCGCGGGGAGCCTACGGAGCGACCACCGATTTGGCTGATGCGCCAGGCCGGTCGCTACCTTCCTGAATATCGAGCGTTGCGCGAGGGCCTTACGATGCTGCAGGCAGTCAGTACCCCTGACGTTGCCGTCGAGGCGACGCTGCAACCCATTCGCCGGTACGGATTCGATGCCGCCATCCTCTTCTCGGACTTGACGGTGGCGTTCACACCGATGGGCGCTCCGTTTGAGATCAAAGAAGGCGTTGGGCCGGTCATCTTCGCCCCAGTGCGACAGGAATCAGACCTGGACCGCCTCCATCGCTTCGAGCCGGAAGAAGGACTCGGCTCGGTGATGGAGACCATTCGCACGCTGAAGACGCAGCTAGAAGTTCCACTCATCGGCTTCACCGGTGCTCCGTTCACGTTAGCCTCCTACTTGGTTGAAGGCGGCCCCTCGCGAGACTTGCGATACACGAAGGCGATGATGTTGGGTGAGCCTAGGGCTTGGAACCGGCTGATGGGCCTCCTTTCGGACGTGGTAGTCGACTTCCTCTCCGCTCAACTCAACGCAGGCGCGGACGCCGTTCAGATTTTCGATTCCTGGGTTGGCAACCTCTCTCCGGAGGCGTACCGGCAGCATCTGCTACCGCACATGAAGTCGATCTTTGATCGCCTGCGGCCCCTGGGCGCTCCCGTCATCCATTTCGGAACGGGGAATCCGTTGCTGCTTCCGGTGATGCGCGAAGCGGGCGGCGATGTTGTTGGCGTTGACTTCAGGGTGAGCCTCACAACTGCCGCGCAGATGGTTCCCGGCGTGCCTTTGCAGGGCAACCTTGACCCAACAACGCTGTTTGCGGGCAACGAGGTCATCAAGAGGGAGGCGCTTCGCATTCTTCAAGAAGGCCAGAGCCTTCCCGGCCACATTTTCAATCTCGGTCACGGCATTCTTCAGCACACGCCGCTTGAGGGCGTGCAAACCCTGGTGGAAACCGTACAGACATTTAAGGCGACGACCGTCGTCGCGTAGGATATTTAATATGAACTCGAAACCCATCGGCCTCTTGGTAATGCATTACGGAACCCCGGCTTCCATGGAAGACGTGGAGGCCTACTACACCCATATCCGCCGCGGACGTCCGCCGGAGAAAGAAGACCTTGAAGACTTGATCTCCCGATACCAGGCCATCGGCGGCCCGTCGCCGCTAACGGCTACCTCGGAGCAGCAGGCTCAACTCATCTTGGAGGGCCTGAAGAAGCGCGGCATCGACGCTCGGCTCTACATCGGCGCGAAGCACGCTCCGCCATTCGTGGGTGACGCGGTGCGCCAAATGGCGGCAGACGGCATCGACGAAGCAGTGGGCCTAGTGCTCGCTCCGCAATACTCTTCCTTCAGCATCGCCGCTTATCGAAAGGCGGCCCTTGCTGCCGTTGAGGAATCACGTCCCCAAATGCAAATCTATTTTCTGGAGCGGTGGGGCGAGCTTCCCGCCTACATCGAGGCGCTTGCCGGCCACGTGAAAGAATCCGTGAAGGATTGGAATTTGGATGAGACGCTGGTGATCTTCAGCGCCCACAGTTTGCCAAGGCGCATCATGGCGGAAGGCGATCCTTACGTAAAGGAGCTGATGGCCACAAGCCGATTAGTCGCCGATGCCGCCGCGGTGCCGAATTGGCGCTTTGCTTTCCAAAGCGCGAGCAAAACCGGCGAACCTTGGCTTGGCCCGGACATCTTGGATGTGATCGACGAAGAAAAGGACAAGTATAAGAACGTCCTCGCCTGCACCGTAGGCTTCGTTTCAGATCACCTTGAAGTCTTGTACGACCTCGGCATTGAGACCCGCGACCATTGCGAGCAAGTCGGGATCAAGAACTACCGAAGGGCAAGCACCATCGGCGCCGATCCGAAGGTGATGGACGCGCTTGCCGAACAGTGCATGGGCCTGATCAAGGCCCCCACCTCGGCCTAATAGGCCCAGACAACATTGAGCCCCCAAGATGAGATCCATCTTGGGGGCTCAATGCACCAGTTACGCTGCGCCGATCAGTTCGCGGTTAGCCGCCTTTGGCTGATAGGAGCAGAAAGGATCACTACCGGCGGGGTTACCGGTATGGGCAAAGGCTCGGGCTCTGCTTCCGCCGCAAATCTTGCGGAATTCGCATTCGCCACACTTGCCTTCGAAGTTGTTGACGTCGCGCACGTTCAGGAACACCTTTGAGGTGCGGTAGATCGTTGGGAGGTCTTGCAACCGCACGTTCCCCGCTTTCAAAGGCAGGAAGCCGGAAGGATACACGTCGCCCATGTGGGATACGAAGACGATTCCATTGCCGTCCCTGATGCCATATCCGCGATGGACGCTTGTGTGTCTCATTTCTTGGGCAGACATGCCTGCAGCAAGCATTCGCTCGTGGGCGACTCGGCGGTAAGACGGAGCTTCCGTCGTCTTGATCTGGAACGGAGACTTCTGCGCGAGATCGTAGATCCAGTTCATCAGCTTTTCGCCGTGCACCGGGTCCATCTCGTTCAGCTCTGCGCCGCGGCCGATCGCGATGAGGAAGAACAGGCTCCATCGCATCAGCGGGAAGCCATGAAGCAGTTCGTATACCGCGGGCAGATTCTCGCTGGTCTCTTCAGAGACCAAGGTGTTGATCTGAAGCGGCAAGCCAACTTCACCAGCCCACCGAGCGGCCTGCATCGTCTTCTCGAAGCAGCCAGGCACTTGGCGAATGCTGTCGTGAATCTCAGCGGTCGGGCCATCCAGGCTAAGGGCGATGCTATCAACCCCAGCTTCCTTAAGCTGAGCGAGGATTTCGCGGGTTAGTTTGGAAGTCGCGGCAGGCGTGATGGACACTTTAATATCCAATTTGCGAGCGTAGGCGATGAGTTCAAATAGGCGCGGCCGCTCAAGCGGGTCGCCACCGGTAAGCACCAAGTGCGGCGACGGCTCGCCGAACGAGGCGATTTGATCGAGAAGGCGCAAACCCTCTTCGTGAGTGAGTTCCTCGGGATGAGGAGTGGGCATGGCCGATGCGCGACAGTGTCGGCAAGAGAGAGCGCAGGCTCGCGTCGTTTCCCAATAAACGAGCATTGGATTCTTAGAAAAATCGATTGCAGTTGGATTCATAAAGACCTCCCGCTGTGTGTATGTTCAGCAACTGTCATCGTTAAATGACTAGAATCATTATGGGTAGCACAGCCTCCCTCGAATCTGGGGTTAATTCTAACGACGAGGGCCTTCGGGCCCGCCTCCGCAAGCCAGAATGAATCTAGATTGATTAAGGAAACCGTAAATTGAGAATCGCGATTGTTGGGGCAGGTATTTCCGGACTTGCGGCGGCTTACGACCTTCAGAAGCTCGAGGGTTTCGAGGTCACGCTATTTGATAAGAGCGCGGGCGTCGGCGGCAAGATCCAAACCGTGCGCGAAGGCGATTACCTGATCGAGCAGGGTCCCGATTCCATCTTCTCCGCGAAACCGTGGGCGGTTGACCTGATGTGCGAGCTTGGCATGGAAGATGAGCTGGTTGAGCCGCTGTCCAGCGAGTTTTCGATTCTCACCAAGGGCAAGCTGCATAAGGTGCCAAGGGCTCTCGCCACCTTCATTCCTTCGGCCTCGGGCGCATTGGAAAAGGTGGGCTTTCTGAGCGCGGCCGCCAAGCGGCGAGCGCTGAAGGAAGCAGAGGTTGAACCTGGCGCGGGCGAAGATGAATCGATCGCCTCGTTCTTCCGCCGTCGATTTGGCCGCAAGTTTTCGGAGCTAGTGGCGGAGCCGCTTCTGGCGGGCACTCACGCGGGCGATCCCGAAAAGCTGAGCATGGCCGCTATGTATCCCGCCTATCTGGGCATGGAGCGGGAGCATGGGAGCGTTGCCGAGGCTGCCGCGAAGCGGCAGCACGCGAGTGGGCCGAGCCGTAAGGTTGGCTTTCTGACCCTGAAAGGGGGCATGGCGACCTTCCCGCAGCGCCTGGCCAACGCCCTAACGAACGTGCGCTGCATGCCTTCGACCGAAGTGCTTGGTCTTGCGCCGGAATCAGGGGCTGTTCGGCTTCAAACCTCGTCTGGCGAGTTCGTGTTCGACCATTTGATCCTCGCGGTACCGGCAAACGTTGCTTCCTCTCTCTTGGCCGGAAGTCGCCCGGGCGCGGCGGAAAAGCTTGGTCAAATTCAGTACGTTTCCACCGCCATCGCCACGCTCGTATACAAGCGAAGCGCTTTTCCCGAGCCCCTTACCGGCAACGGGTTTCTTGTGCCTTTCAGCGAGCCATCCGCGATCACCGGCTGCACCTGGAGCTCGAACAAGTGGGCCTCTCGCGCGCCGGAAGATGAGCTTTTGATTCGAGCGTTTATGGGGCGGACCGGCGGGCTTAACGTTGACGATTTTGATGATGATTCCCTGATTGCGCAGGCTGCGGATGAGCTATCGGTGTTAGTGAAGCCGAGCCAGCCGCCTCTGTTCACCCGATTGGATCGATGGCCGAAGGCGATGGCACAGTATGAGCTTGGGCATCTTGCCTTGCTGGCGGGCATCGAGGAGTCGCTGGCGGGTCTGCCGATTAGCCTGGTCGGCTCGTCGTACCGGGGCAACAGCATCCCGGACTGCGTGCGTCAGGGCCGCGAAGCGGCGCGTAAGCTTGCTGCCAAGTGAGAAGGCGCAAGCCGCCCTATCCCGGGCGGCTTTTGGGACAATGCTTTGGCTATCCAGGCAAGGTCCCGCTGCTTTAGCTGAGACGCAACAGGAGCATACGAATTCACTCATATCCCCGAACTCGTCCCTAGACCAGACCCTAACAAGCACCCCGACTCGCGGTCTTAGGGCGTCGCCGCGGGAGGCAGCGGCGAAGTCGCTGCCGGGGGTTGGGTGGGCAAAGGCGGCGACGTCCCATCCGAACCTCATCATTCAGCGGAGCCCGGACTGAAGAATAGCGAGATGAGGGCGTAGAGTCCCAGCAGGGCCACTAGCCCAACCGGGATCATCGCAAGCATCGTCGCTAGCCAATCCCGCCGCAGCACGCCGTTGATTTCAATGCCCCGAAGACGAACGTGATCGCGAGCGGTCTCGTACAGCATCCAGTCGGCGGCCAAAATCAGCAGCCCTGCAATCGCCTGCCCAATGATGGATCTAAGCGAGCGGTTCACATTTTTGGTTCCCTGATATGCGGGACGATTGTTTGGTCTCCGCACGTTCGAGGGCTGCGGTTATAGTTCCGCGCTCTTCCCAACCCCCAATTCTCTTGCCCTGCGCAGAACCAGACTCGCTGCGGCGGCATCCTGCACGCCGACCCCCACCGACTTGTAAAGCGTGATCTCCTCCGCCGATTGCCGCCCCGGCTTCACCCCCAGAACCACCTCGCCGATTTCGGTGAGCGAATTGAGCGTAAACGCCCCCTCCTCAAACGGCAAGCGGAGGTCGTTACTGCCCGCCGAGAATGGGAGGGTTGCGGTAGAGCGCTGCTCCACAAAGATCCGCGCCTGGCGCACGGTTTCGGCGTCCACCTCCCGCCCCTCCGCGCTTAATCCGACCGACGTGACATGCGCGCCCGGGCTCAGCCACTCGCGCCGCACCACCGGATCGTGAGGATGGGTGGTAGCGCAAACCACGTCCGCTCCCTGCGTGGCCTCCGCCCAGCTGGACACCGCTCGGAACGGCAAATCAAGCTCCGCCTTCATCCGGTTGGCCAGCTTTTCTGCCGCTTGCAAGGAGCGGCTGGCGATGCGAATCTCCTTGAAATCCCTCACCCGGGTAACCGCCTTGGCGTGAGATTCCGCCTGCACGCCGGTCCCCAAAATCGCGAGCACCGAGGACTCCGGTCGGGAAAGCAGCTTGACAGATAGCGCCGAAGCGGCGGCGGTCCGCGTCGCCGTAATTTCCGTGCCATCCAGCATCGCAATCGCTTGACCGGTGGCGGGATCGAACACCACGATCACCGCCTGATGTGAGGGCAGCCCCTTCTCGTGGTTACCAGGGAAAACGGAGACCAGCTTAGAGGCAAGCGCGTTCGCCGAAGGGCAATACGCCGCCATCGCCCCCAGAAATCCCACGCCTTCCACGCTCGCGCCGATTCGTGGCGGCTGAGACGCCCTCCCCGCGCTGATATCGGCCATCGCCCCCGAGACGGCGTCGAGGAGATCGTCGAGATTCAGCAGGCTCCGTATCTCGGACTGGGTTAGGAGAAGCATTTCTCAAGTATGAAGAATGAGCTCGACATTCAAATCCTTAATATGTCAACAGCTAATGAATTGTGTTTAAGTACCGTCTTATGATAACCTCCTACCCTAGCAGGATGTCATGAAGAATAGCGGGTTGATCTTAGGCGGGGTGATTGCTGGCTCGGTGTTGGGCGTTCTGTGCACCCTATCTTATGTCTCATTTCAGAACGGCCTCTTTGACAAATCCTTTCGAGAAGGACTTGGTTTTGGGCTGGGCTTAGGCATTGTGTTCTCACTCGTCAACGGCCTTATTGGTCTTTATAACCACTTGGCTTTTCGCTTGCGGAATTAACCATTGGAGTTCTTCCTTCAAATCGTTGGTTGGATGGTCGGGCTCGCTGGCTCGATTTTAGTCGGCATGCTTGGAGTAGTACTGGCAATTCTGATCGCCGAATTCCTCATGGAATGGGTGGATCGACTTACCGGTTTCGGTCCCGAATATGAGCCCAATGAAGGCAAGGACCTGTCTAAACCAGTGGCGGTTATTGTCTCCGATCTCCATATTGATACTTGGAAGGATCCAACGGGCCAGCGCACAGATAAGAGCCCGGAATTCCTGGCTTTTCTGGACCAGGTTCAAGAGTCCGGCATCCCGACCTTCATATTGAACGGCGATTTGTGGGATGCGCCACCATTCCAACTCAATCAGATGGACCCGACTCCGCTCCAAGTAAACCAGTTGAACGGCGCGCTTCACGTGTCCGATTGGCCGGTGTTTGGTGGCATCGGCCACCCAGGCATCTTTCAGGATTGGGACGAGCCAATTCTCCACCGGCTAGCCGCACTCGGCGCGAGCGGGTGCAACCTGATCTACGGCGCTGGTAACCACGATTTCACGATGTCGGGTCTCCGATTCATTAGCCATTCGAAGGACATTTCATGGTCGCCAAGCATCTCTTTTGATTGGATGGACCCAGACTCCGTCGCGGCAAATGGAAAGCGTGTGCTCAGAATCGAGCATGGGCATCGATTCGATATTTTTCTCTGGTTGTACCTACGCTACTCCATGATGGACGTCCTGAGGCCCATGACGAGCCGATCAAATAACGGAATGCAAAGGGGAGGCAAGACCGGGGTTGGCGCGCCCGCGAATCAAAATATAGATCCTCGGCAAATCGATCCTCTGGCGAAGAGCCCACCTAAAGTCGAGGCTCCGAAAATGATCTTCCGATTCTTTGCGCGCTTGCAGCTGTTCTACTTGCGAACACTGCAAAAAGGAGCGCGCTCAATGACCGATGTGGGCCAAGCTCTGACCATCGGACACACCCACAAGCCGGATCGCTATCGTTTCCGCTCTGGGCTATACGTCAACAGCGGGGACTGGTCTGGCGAGACACCGCATCAGACTTATTTGCTCGTTTTGGAAGATGGATCGATAAACGGACCTTATCAGTGGCCGTACTGGCCAAGCACCTGTCTCTAGATTCAAACTCAGCCGCTTCGCGCCGATTCGCGCAACCCCAACGTCCTAACAAAACCGCAAAAGTGCGGCGAAAAGCGAAATCACGGAGGAAGACGCAATGCCAAATATCGATACCGGTAATACCGCCTTTATGCTGCTGTGCAGTAGCCTCGTTATGCTCATGACGCCAGGATTGGCGTTCTTCTACGGCGGACTGGTTGGCCGAAAGAACGTGCTGACCATCATGATGCAAAGCTTCGTTTCCATGGGTTGGACCACTGTGCTGTGGTACACGTTTGGCTACTCGCTCTGCTTCAGCGGAGACGTCGGCGGGATCATCGGCAACCTTGATCAGGCATTCCTGAAGGGCGTTAACCTGATGTCGCCATCTCCGGCGAACCCCACCATTCCCCTCATCGTTTTCATCGCCTACCAAATGATGTTCGCCATCATCACGCCCGCGCTCATCACCGGCGCGTTCGCTAACCGAGTGACCTTCAAGGCGTACATGTGGTTCCTCACCGGCTGGCTGGTGTTCGTCTACTTCCCGTTCGTTCACATGGTTTGGGGCGGAGGGCTGCTGCAGAAGTGGGGCGTACTCGATTTCGCCGGCGGCATCGTGGTTCACAACATCGCCGGCATGGCGGCGCTGGCTTCGGTCATCTTTGTGGGTAAGCGAAACGCCAAAGATCTTGGCCCGCACAGCATTCCGCTTGTTGCGCTTGGCACCGGCCTTCTGTGGTTCGGCTGGTACGGGTTCAATGCGGGCAGCGAGTTCAAGGTCGATTCGGTTACGGCAGTGGCATTCCTGAATACCGACGTCGCGGCTTCCTTCGCGGCGATTGTGTGGATGCTGATGGATTGGAAGCAGGCGCGCAAACCGAAATTCCTTGGCCTGCTTACCGGCGCGGTGGCGGGGTTGGCCACCATCACTCCAGCAGCGGGCTATGTCTCGCCGACGATGGCGGTAGTCATCGGCTGCATTTCGGGCTTCGTTTGCTACATGGCGGTCGCGCTTAAGAACAAGCTAGCTTTGGACGATGCGCTTGATGTTTGGGGCGTACACGGCGTAGGCGGCATGCTGGGCATCATTCTGCTCGGCGTTTTCGGCTCGCTGGAGTTCAACCCGAACGGCGCGAATGGCCTTATGTACGGCGGCAGCAGCTTCTTTGTGAAGCAGCTTGTTGCGGTGGTGGTGTCGTCGGTTTGGGCGTTCCTGTTCACCTACGTCATGCTGTGGCTGATCAACAAGTTCACGCCGGTGCGAGTCGAGGCGAGCGCCGAAGACGTGGGCCTCGACGAGGCCCTGCACGGCGAGACAGCCTACTTGGAAGCGATCTAAGATCGTTCAGACGTACACATGCGCGCTTTCCGGGGCGACAGCTCCGGCAAGCGCCCATAGTCATGTTTAGATTGCAGCGGGCCTTAGCGCTTTGGTTCAACCACCAGAATCACCGCGCTGCCCGGCTTCATCTTCCCTCGGCGCTGACCGGGTGCGGGAGCGTCGAACTCTGCTGCGATCAGATACGCGGCGTGCCGGGCCGGATCGTAGGCGATCGTGCGGGCGCTTCTCATCGTCTCAAGGGTCTGAACGACTTTCGGCTCCTTGCCCTCAAGGCTCACAATCGTGAGAGTGCCGTCCTGCCCGTTCGGACTGAAGGCCAGCTTCCAAGCCGGATCCCAAGCCGCGCCATCCGGTCCCTTCCCGACGGGAACAAAACTCACCACCGAGCCCTTCGCGGAATCTGAAACGACCATCGTCTGATTAGAGCAAACGCTAATCAAGCGATGCCCCTTCATGTCAAAAGCAAGACCGCTCGGCTCTTCGCCCGGCTTAATCGACCACACCTTCACCACTGCTCGCTTGTGAACATCGATCTGCTTGATCTCGCTGGTGTCCTCCACGTTCACGAAAATGCTGCCCTTCTCATCGGAGGCGGCGAATTCCGGCTTTCCGCCAATCGCCACCGTTCCAACGACCTTGTGAGTGCTTGCATCAAGGATGGTTGCGTCGTTGCTGCGGCCATTGAAGCTGAAGACCTGGTTCGAGTGGGCGTCGAACATGATCACGTCCGGGTTCTGGCCAACCGGCACCGACTCCGTTGTCTTCATGGTCTTCAAGTCAAAAATCTTCACCGAGTTGTCCCTTCCGCTGGAGATGTATCCCTCGTTTCTCTTGTGGTTGATCGCGATGGCGTGGACGCCGGGGGTATCGGTGATCTCGCCAACCAGATTTCCGTTTTCGGTATCCATGATCTGAACCCGCGTTCCGCGGGAGATATAGAGCCGGTGAGCTACGCCGTCGACCGTCAAGCAGTCCCATCCGCCTTCGCCGCTAAGAGCGAATTTGTGGGTTACGGCGAACGTAGGAGGCGCGCTGAAGCCGATGGCCGCGCCAGCGAAGAGGAGCGAAGCAAGAAGTGATCTCATGCCCCTTCATACCAGAAACTTTAGAGAGATTTAGCAAAATTACGGAGTTCAAGATATTTAGATATTCGCATATACTATGCGCGTGGATACCGGAACTGTAGATCGTATGGCGGCGCTATTTGGGGCGATGGGGAACCCGACCAGGGTTCAGATCATGACCCTGCTCTCCGCAAAGCCGATGAGCGTGAATTGCGTTGCCCAGGAGCTTGCAATTGGCCAGCCGAACGCATCCCAACACCTCGCGATCCTAGAGCGGGTCGGGCTGCTCAAGGTCACTAAGGATGGCGCAAAGCGAATTTACGAACTGCGCGGACCCAGGGTCCGTCAGATTCTGGAAACGCTTAAGGAGTTCTGCGACATTCACGGACTGAAGGGCATGCCAGAGGGGGAGATGGGATCATGAGCGAGGCCAACATTGACGCCAGGCATATCGAAGAGGCCGAGTACCTTGAGACGAGAGCCGTACGAAGCCGTTTGCTCCCCCGCGCGGTGCTGGTCGGCATAGCCGCCGGGCTGGTTGCGGTTGCCTTCCGATTTGGAATCGACGAGCTGAAAGCGCTTAGACTCTCGGTTGCCACTGCCGCCCGAGGGCATGCTTTCCAGTGGTTCGCCCTAACCTGGCTCATCGTCACCGCCGGAGCCTATTTCGGTGTACTGATCGCAAAGCTGGAGCCGGACGCCTCCGGCAGCGGTATCCCACAAATGAAGGCGGTTCTTGAGGGACACCTTGGCTTGAACTGGGTGCGCCTGCTCTGGGTTAAGTTCACGGGCGCGCTAGTTGCGCTGGGTAGCGGGCTCGCGATGGGGCGCGAAGGACCAACTGTCCAGATGGGCGGTGCAATTGGACACGGCATCGCGGGACTAACCGGGGTCTCGGGGCGAGAGCAACGCGCGCTTGCCGCCGCAGGCGCGGGCGCGGGGTTGGCGGCGGCATTCAACGCGCCGCTTGCAGGAGTAACGTTCGTTCTTGAGGAGTTGCAGCGAGACTTCCAGCCCGTGGTCTTTGCGGCGGCGCTGCTTTGCGCGACGGTCGCAACCGTCGTGTCTCGGTTTGCGTCAGGCTCCGCGAATGTGTTTTCACTGCCCGATATCCCAGCGCCTCCTCTCAGTTCGATTTGGATCTTCATTGCCATCGGGCTCGCTGGCGGCGTGCTGAGCGTGCTGTTCAACCGCTGCCTCCTGGGCTCCATGAGCTTCTTCTCTCGCACAAGGCAACGCTCACCGTTAACGTTGTGCGCGCTCGTGGGTTTCATCTTTGCGGGAGCCGCCATCTATTCGCCTGATCTGCTCGGCGGCGGCCACACCATGAGCGAGCATGCGCTGGCTGGCGCCTACCCGCTCGTGTTTGCCCTCGGGTTATTCGCCATCCGCTTCCTGCTCATCCACCTCTGCTACGCAACCGGCGCGCCCGGCGGCGTCTTCGCGCCATTGCTCTCGCTTGGCGCGGTAATGGGGTTAGTGATGATGCGCACGGCCGCCCAATTTGGCGGACTCGAGGGCGTTGCTCTGGCAGCTTGCGTCGTCGCCGGGATGTCGGCGATGTTCTCCGGCATTGTTCGCGCGCCGCTGACGGGAGTTATCTTGATCGTGGAAATGACGGGCAGCTACGACTTGCTTCTGCCCCTGCTCATCACCGCATTTACGTCGTACGCGGTAGCGGAAGGGATGAAGTCAACGCCGCTATACGAAGCCTTGCTCCAGCGCTTTATGGAGCAGCGCGTGGAAGCGCCTCTGCCAAGCTTTGCTCCTCAATTTGGCCGTGTCTCCGGCTACGACTAGTTGCGAGCGATCAGGCTTCTCGTCTCATGAGCCGCTGCGCGCAAAAGACCCTTTGCCACAGCAAGCTCAGGGGAGCCGTGGGCGAAAGCTGCACCGATGGCGCGCAGATGCCGCCACTGAAAGGTATCCGCTTTCACGATAACGCTTACCGGCTGCCAAGAGTCGGGGCGAAACTTGGCCTTGAACGCCTCTAACCCTTGGAAATTGTAAAACCGGTTCCCATGCGCCTTCGCCCATCCGAGGATCGGGCGCATCCAATTCGGAGTACTCGCTCCTTCAACGACGCCCCGCTCGGCAAGTGGCACCATACCCATGGTGAGGTATTCCGCTCCCGCCTCCGCGATGGCCGAAGCCCCGCGAAACAGCAATGACTCGATGACCCCGTTTGGGGCTGATGAGCGGCGAACATACTGCTCGGTCAGCCAGCCGTTCCGCGCAGGCACCGGGCAAAGGGTGACGAAGGCAAGCACCTCGCCATCGCGATGGGCGACGAAGATACGCCGATCGCGCAAATCAGAGAGTGTCTCGGGCTCAACCAGGAAGTGAAGCGGCGGGAGGCCCCGATGCTGTAGCCACTCCTTAAGCGCCAGTCGCAAGCCCGGATGGTTCTCGGCCTGCTCCCTTGGCCACTCCTCAATTGTCACCCGCTTGTTGCGCACTCGGTTCAGCTGAGCTCGTAACGAAGGCTCAGACTGCATCTTCTCGATAAAACTCTTCGGCGTCCACTCCGGCTGCCAACCCAAAACGACAAGCGTGTAGCCCGCCCGGTTGCGCAAGTGCTCTCGCAGGCGACCCTCCGCTCCGAAATAGCAGACACCCATCCCCTGCCCCGCGGCATAGCCTTCCCATTCGTTCGCGGTTTGGCCAAGGCGATCAAGTTGGCACACAGGCGCTCCTGCAACAACCGCGATGCCGTTCGCGCGAACAAACCCGACCAGTGCATATTGATCCGCGGAAACCCAGCGGCTGATACCGCTGTTCAGTATCTGGTAGCAGGTGCTGTTCCAACCTGAAGCCAGTACCAGGTTGCGGGCGACGCCGTCGTTGTTTTCACCGGCAATCGTTTGAACCATGCTCTTCTAATCGCGAATTAAGGCGCATAATACTAGCGTACATGAGGCTCGGACCTATCACTCTAAATGGTCTTACCTTGATTGCCCTGGTTATTGGGCAAGTACCCGCATGTTCGCCGGCGATTTCCAAAGATAGCCTCGGTTCGACACCCTGCTGCGTTAAGCCAGTAGAGGCACAGCCGATGCAACCCCACCATTCGGGTTGTTGCAAGCTCCACAATAAGCCGGTTTCCGCCAGGGCTACCCATCACTCCGATCTGCCCACCTGTTCCTGTAGTGAGCGGCCGCGAACCACCTCGATTCAAGCGGTTCAAACAACGAAAGAGCCTGGCAAAGATTCTGCTTTAGTCAGCCACGCTAGCCTTCCGACTGCCATTCGCGTAGCTACGGAAGATATCCTCGAGCTCACTGCGGGCTTCACCCGCACCGATTCCGGCCCGCCGAAGATTGCTACATTCGGCGTGCGGCTAGCAAGAGCCCCGCCTGCTTCCCTTGCCTAGGCTTGTTCGCTACCTGCGAACGCGCCTCCTCGTCACCGGCGAAAGCCCACGACAAAGCAAGGAGAAATTCAATGCTATCACTACTCGTTTACTCAGCCATGGCGTTCAGCCAGGTTCAGGGCATTCATGCCCAGATGCCGTCCTGCACGGCGGACTGCACGCCCTGCTGCTCGCAGTGCTGCAAGGACTGTAAGTCCTGTGCTGACTGCTCCTGCAGCAAAGACTGCAAGAAAAGCTGCGATAGTGGCAAATGCTGTAGCTCCGGCTGCGGCGGCTGCAAGTCGTAAGCTCGTCTAATGGTCGCCGCCCTTCGGGGCGGCGGCCTCTTAAATCGGCGATAATCAGCCGATGGTTTCAATCGGCACTCCGCTATCTCCCACCGCGACGCGCGTGATGATGCTCGGCTCCGGCGAGCTTGGCAAAGAGGTAGTCATTGAATTGCAGCGGCTCGGCGTGGAGGTCATCGCGGTAGATCGCTACAACAACGCTCCCGCGATGCAGGTGGCCCATCGGGCTCACGTTTTCCCCATGCTGGATGGCGACGCCTTGCGGGACGCCATCAGGATGGAAAAGCCGCATCTCATCGTGCCGGAAATCGAGGCGATCGCCACCGATGTTCTGCTGGAGATGGAGGCAGAAGGATTCACCGTCATCCCGACCGCTCGCGCCACTAAGCTGACCATGAATCGCGAAGGCATCCGGCGGCTGGCGGCGGAAGAGCTTGGCATCAAGACCTCGCCCTACCGCTTTGCCGACAATCTGGACGATTTTAACGACGCTGTGAAAGAGATCGGCTTCCCATGCGTGGTGAAACCGATCATGAGCTCTTCCGGCAAGGGCCAAAGCACCGTTCGCACATCCGAGGACGCTGTGAAGGCGTGGAAATACGCGCAGGAAGGCAGTCGCGCGGGCGCCGGCAAGGTCATCGTGGAAGGGTTCGTGGATTTCGACTACGAAATCACCCAGCTAACGGTCCGCCACGCAAGCGGGACCAGCTTCTGTGAGCCAATCGGCCATCGCCAGGTTCACGGCGACTATGTGGAGTCCTGGCAGCCCCATCCGATGTCGGCGGCGGCGCTTGAAGAATCTCGAAGGATCGCCCGCGAAGTAACGGACCGCCTTGGCGGAAGGGGCATCTTCGGCGTCGAGCTGTTTATTAGAGGTGATGAGGTGTACTTCAGCGAGGTCTCCCCGCGCCCACACGACACCGGACTGGTGACGCTGATCAGCCAGGACCTTTCCGAGTTTGCGCTTCACGCACGAGCGATTCTGGGCTTGCCAATTCCCGAAATCATCCAGTACGGACCTTCGGCTTCGGCGGTCATATTGGTGGATGGGCATTCCACACAGGTGGAGTTCACGCATGTCGATGCGGCGCTCGCCGAGCCGGGTACGGCTTTGCGGCTGTTCGGAAAGCCTGAAGTGGCGGGCCATCGACGAATGGGAGTGGCTCTTGCAAGAGCGGCGACCATCGAAGAAGCCCGAGAGAAAGCCAAGCGCGCGGCCAGCGCGGTTAAACCGAAGCTGTAATCAGCGGGCTTTGAAAAGCTCAATCGGGTTGCCATCGGGGTCTTCGATCAAGACCTGGGTTCCACCCGGGCCGGAGAGGGGCTCGTTGCGAAATACTGTCCCGCTTGCTTTCAGGGCTGCGACTTGCGCATCGAAGTCGCCCAATTCGACAACGATCCGGTTCCAACCGCCAGGTTCAGGCGTTCTTCCGTCCGGCATTGGCTTGGCGGCGCTGGTTCCCGGACCGCTAAGCCAAAGCTCCCCGCCGCCACGCTCGACGATTGCAAACGCCGGTCCCCACTTTTCCTTGAGCGCGAAGCCTAGCTGCTCGTAGAACTTGATGGATAGATCGACATCGGCGACGAAGTAGCGAACGGTCATAACGCTAAACAGGATACTTTTCGCGAGACCGCAACTCGCGCAGATACGAAAAGATTACAGAATAGAGGTGCATGCGCATTTTGTTGGTCGAAGATGACCTTGGCATCGCCAGATTTGTTAAGCGCGGCCTTGAGGCGAACGGCTACCGGGTAGATCACGCGGAGCATGGTCTTACCGGCCTCGATATGGCTCTGCGCGGCGAGTACCACCTCATCATCCTCGACATCATGCTGCCTGGCAAGGATGGGTTTGCCATCTGCGAGGAAGTTCGGCGCAATCGCATTTCAACCCCGGTTCTGATGCTGACGGCAAGAGACACGGTGACCGACAAGGTGACCGGCCTGGACCTTGGGGCAGACGATTACCTCCCCAAGCCGTTCGACTTTATGGAACTTGCCGCGCGGGTCCGCGCTCTTACGCGACGGGATCGGGCGCGAAAGTCGCGAGTGATTCAAATTGATGATCTTGAGATCGACACCGGGGCGCGGGTTGCAAGACGCGCCGGGAAAGAGCTTGACCTCAGCGCGCGCGAATACGAGCTTCTGGAGGCTCTCGCCTCTCATGAGGGGCAAGTGCTCACCCGCCAGGCAATCCAAGACCGAATTTGGCAGAACTCCGATGCAGTCAGCAACGTGGTAGACGCCTTCATCCGGACGCTTCGAAAGAAGGTGGATCAAGACCATCCGATTAAGCTGATTCAAACCATCTACGGACTGGGCTACAGCCTACGGCCGAAGGAGCCCGGCGAGGCATGATACGATCCGTTCGTGGTCGGCTGATCCTGGGAAACACTGCGATTCTTGCGGCAATTCTGCTGCTGTTTGGGCTTGCCATCCAGGAAGGTTTCCATGCGTTCACCGCTCGCACCATCGATAACGAATTGGTTCGCCGGTCCCGCCGCCACATTCCGCAGATATCGCCTCCGCCAGGCGCGGAGCGTGAGTTTGCGAACGGCCCTCTCGTGTTCAATGAGCGAGGGCAGGCGGATTTCTTTGGGCAGTTGGTCGGCCCGTGGGATCCAGTTGCTTTCAGCAACCTTGGCGACAAGCGGCGGACTTTTACCGAGGTCACAACCCAAGATAACCGCCATCTGCGGGTGATGACGCAGTTTATGAGCGAGGGGCGAACGCTTCAGGTTGCCTATCCGATGGCAGATATCGATACTGCCGCCGGGCAGCTGAATATGCTGCTGCTGGCACTGGCCCCGGTGGCGCTGCTGCTCTCGGTGTTTGGCGGGTTCGTGCTGACCAACAACATGCTTGGCAGAATGGGACAAATAACCAAGGCCGCCACCCAAATCGACGAGGACGACCTTACGGAGCGCCTTCCCGACCTTGGCGATGACGAATTTGGCGAGCTTACGAAGGCGTTTAACGGCCTGCTTGACCGACTAGAGGCCGCCTTCAACCGCCAGGGTGCGGTTGTTCAGCAGCTTCGCCGGTTTACGGCGGATGCCTCTCATGAGCTCAAGACCCCGCTTACCGTCATCAAAGGAAATGCAACCCTCGGGATGCAGCCCGGGCAAGACACGCAGACGGCGTTAAGCGAAATCAACCGGGCGGCGGATGGCATGTCGAACTTGGTTCAAGACCTGCTGCTCTTGGCGCGTTCGGATTCCGGCCAGCTCGACCTTGAGCGCAAGACTCTCAATCTTGACGATCTCCTGCGTGACGCCGCCCGCTCCGTGCCTAACCCCAAGGATGTCGCGGTGGATGTCCGCGCAAGCGGCTTGCACGTACTTGGAGATCAAGCTGCCCTTCTCCGACTCTTTTCGAACCTGATTCACAATGCCGTTCGCCACACAGCTCCCGAAAACGCCATCCTGATCCACAGCTTAAAGGACAGCGCGTTTGTGAAGGTAGAAGTCATTGATAGCGGCGAGGGGATTTCGAAAGAGCATCTGGCGCACCTTGGCGAGCGCTTCTATCGGGTGGAGAAGTCTCGCGCGCGCCAAGAAGGCGGTGGCACCGGGTTGGGGCTTGCGATCTGCTTCAGCATTGTCGAAGCATCGAACGGGTGGATGGAAATCACCAGCGACCTGGGCGTGGGAACCAAGGTTACGGTGTGGCTGCCGAGGGCTGAGCCAGCGCTAGGAGCCTCCGGGCAGAAAGCTCTCAACCCCTAGCTCTTTGGGAAGTATCACTTCTCGCAGCTTCCAGCTCTTCACCGGAAGGAAGATGAACGCATGCTCGGTCTCCTTCTCGAAAATCAGGTTGATATCCGGCACTGTCCGGTCGATGTTGAATCCCATAAAGTCGATCTTAAGGGATACCGGCGCCACGTAGCGCGCTTCCTCATCCGAAACTGTCAGTTGGCCATCGCCCACATGAATATCCGGGTGGCTATTGCGGATGAAGTTCATGATTTGGGGTTTTGATCCCGGATTCACATCGTTCACTTTGAAGTTCTTCGATAAGATTTCCAGCACTCCGCCAGGCTCGCCATCGTGGCTTGCCTGCTCTGCGGTGTGGATAGCTCGTTTAATGAGCGTTTCATCGCTCGGGCCAAACACGTTCAGCCTCAGGAACTCAAAGCCATAAAACGCGACGACCGCGCCGAGTGCGAGCTGCCAGAATTTGACTTTCACGCTTCGTTAGACGCTTCTCGCAAGCTCAACATCCTTGCTCATCTGTACTTTTAGGTCTTCCAGAGACTCAAAGCGCTCTTCCTCTCTCAGCTTTTGCCAGAGTTCGATCTCAACCGACTGCCCATAAAGCGAATCGCCGGGATAGTCGATGAGGAATGCTTCGATGGTCGGGGATTCCCCTCCAACCGTCGGCCTTACGCCAATGCTGATGGCTGCGCGGTAGCGGCCACGAGGGGTAACGCACCATCCCGCAAATACGCCGAAGCCTGGCATCACGGTATCCGCTGAGCGGGCGACGTTCACGGTTGGAAAGCCAAGCTGACGTCCCAAGCGCTGGCCCCTTACCACAACACCCTTTATCGTAAACGGGTGGCCAAGCAGCTTCATCGCTTCCGGCAGATTTGCCTCGTGAACAAGTTCACGAATTACCGAAGAGCTCACACGCCTGCCCTCGATCTCGAAGGCGGGGACGATTTCAGTGGGGATCCGCTCCGCTATCCATTGAGCGGTGCCCTGCCGATTCTTGCCCATCGCGAAGTCGTGGCCAACCACCAAACTCTTTGCGCGCAGCTTCTCAACAAGGATGTGGTTGAGGAAGTCTGCCGCGGTGGTCTCGGCCAGCTCGTGGTCGAAGGCGAGAATGAGCACCATCGACGCGCCAAGTTCCTTGAAGCGAAGCAGCTTTTGATCCAGCGAGCAAAGCGCGGCGGGAACCGCCTCCGGTCTTAGCAGGGCCGCCGGGTGACGATCGAAGGTGACAACGATGGAAGGGAGTTCTTGGGCGGCGGCGGTCTCGATGGCCCGCTTGACCACTTGCTGATGGCCGAGGTGAACGCCGTCAAAGGTGCCAATGCAGACCACCGACTCGGACCATTCGGCGCGAAGCGTTTTGAACCCAAACTGCACCAACATAGGCGACTCCTACTATACCGTTCGATGCTCGGCGCGAGCGTAAAGGCCCAGAATCCCTGCCTCCGCCACATAAAGAAGAATGAAGGAGGTTGGCTGTTGCCAAATGCTGTTGCCGAGGTGAATGCCCTTCAACTGCAGCACATCGCTCTGATTTAAGAATGCGTTAGCCGCAGTGAATATGAAAACACAGTGAAGCAAGGGGATGACGAGCCAGTTGCGGTGCTGAAGGTCGTTGCCAGGGCTGATACCCGCCACAAGAGTCCCTACGATTACCAAGGCGGCGGTGGCCATGGAAATGGGCGCAAGCCCGCCAATTAGGGCGTATCGGTCAAGCGCAGAAAAACGCCAGAGAATGGCCGCCAGGATGAGCGATGCAATTACGATAAGGGCCGCACCAAGGGCGGAGAAGAATTGGAATCGGGCAATCATAGACTAGGAGGGCAGGTCTTCTGGGCGATTCTGAGACGCCTCCAGGTTTTCCTCAAAGATCTGCTCATACACCTCTTTACGGTGTACAGACACCGTTTTCGGCGCCTTGATTCCCAACCGCACCTGCTCTCCGCGCACATCAAGGACAACGACTTCGATGCCGTCGCCGATGATTATGCTCTGATGAATTTTTCTTGTAAGTACAAGCACCCGTTATCGCCTTCCGTAGCTCGGTTCGCTTTCAAAATCAGTTGTTAAGCAGCTGGTCTTGATTCTTCGACGGATTCCTTAAAAACCCGATGCTTGATAGTATACGCCGGATCATCAAGAATCACTTGCGCGCCCTTCTTTCCATCAAGGTTCAGCACAATCGGCGCTGCAAGATTGATGGTCATATCGGTCGGCTTTCCGTGAGGAATCGTTGCCGTCACCAGCAAAAGCATCCGCGAGTCCTGCTCGATTTGGAGTACGTCGCGTAGCCAATTGGGCAGCTCCGGCTGATACTCCGGCACGTAGATCTCGGGGACGGTGGCCAAGAAGGCGACCTCGGGTTCCTGAACGCTTTGCAGCCAGTGGAACGGAGAGCCGTCTGAGGACAGCACCACGAACTTCGTGAGTGCGTCAAAGCCGACAAGCGGTACAGGGAAGTTGATTACTTCCTTAGCCTTATAGGTTATTTCGCCGAAGCGAGTTCCTTCGAGTGTTTTCATAGTTCTTTTATTTAATGTAATCCATCAGACTAAGGCCAAATCCGTGGCTCGCGACGCTCAACGCCGCTTGATACGCAGTTTGCGCAAGCTGATACTGGGTAATCGCTTGCGTCATATCCACATCTTGTGTTCCGGAAATGCTCTTCGTTAGCTCGTCGATACGCTGCTGATTCTCAACGCTAAGCTGGCTCACCGTCTGCAACCTTGCACCAACATCGCCTCTGGTCTGGCTAACGGTATCCTTGATCGTTTTAAGGGCATCGATGCTCACTCCGCTAATGGAGCTCGTATCGTTGCCCGTAAGATAGTTCTTAAGGTTCTCAAGCTGAGAATATGCGTTTTGGAATAACTGCTGACCTGGTGTATTCACGGTTAACGTGCTTGTCGGCCCGGATTCAACAGTTATCGGATTACCGTCTCCGTTGTAGGTGAGCGCATTGTTGTTCAGCGAGAAGGGAACGGAAGCGTTCTTCTGGCCGCCAAAGAGGTACTGCCCGTTCGCGCCTTTTGCGTTGGCCAGGTTCAAAAGCTGATCCTGGAGGGAGCTAATCTGAGAAGCCAAAGCGCCGCGGCTCGCCGCATCATTGGTGCCGTTGGCGCCGTTTACGGCAACGGAGTAGGCAGAATCAATGATGTTCGATACCGAATTCAGTGTGCTATCCGTGAACTGCAACGTCGTCTTCGCACCCGAAAGATTGCTGTTATATTGCTTCAGTCGATTCTGAACTGAAGTTTGAGACAGCACGCTCGTCAAGCCCATCGGGTCGTCGCTCGGCTTTAGGATTCGCTTGCCGGTTGTAATCTGGTTCTGCAAATCGTTAATACGAGACATGCTATTAGAGATGTCCGCCGTATAGCTATCGTATTGGAAGGCAGTACTAATTCTCATAGTTCACCTAGTGGAGAAGATTCACCAAGTCCTGGGTCACCTGATCGAAAATGCTGAGAACGTGAGCTGCAGCCTGGTAACTACGTTGATAGCGAAGCATGCTCGCCATTTCGTCGTCAAGATTGACGCCGCTCTGGCTCTGGATCTGCTGATCGATCTGCGTTGTTACCGATTTCTGCACCCCTAAACTGTTGTTGTAGTAAGTGTTGTCGGAGCCGACTTGGCTCACGAACTGCTGGTAGTAATCAGAAAACGTCTTGTTCCCAAGGCCGCCAACGGTTGTTGAGGCTAACTGTGAGATACCAAGGGCAACGCCTCCATCGCCGGCATTCCCGCTAACACCGCCTGCAATCGCCTGGGCGTTCGCCTTGATCGTTGGATCAAGATCGAAGTCCACTGCGCCGGTTTGGGGATTCGCGTCGTTGAAGAAGTTCAACCCCGTCTGCCCTGCTGAGTTGGTACCCGTTTGATGAAGCGTATTCACCTGCGTTCGCAGATTATTTGCAAGGCTATCGAGCTGCGCTTGGTACCCGGCAAGCATCGTCTGAGACTGGAAGAGCCCAGCGAGACCGCCGCTTGAAATTTGATACGTCAGGTTGCCGTCGGTTACCGTCCCCGCTGCCGCATTGTACGTGCGCGGGAAAGCGTTTGCTCCCTGAGAATCTACGAGCGTGAACTGGTTTACATAAACCGAGACCGTGCCGTCGCCATAGGTGGTCGTTCGCAGGTCGGTAAGCCCGCTTAGCTTTTGGACTGCCTGATCACGCTGATCTAGAAGGTCGTTCGGGGTTGCGCCGGTAGCCGCTGCTGCCCGAATTTGCTTATTAAGACTATCAACCTTGTTCGCAAGCTGGTCGATCTGGTCGAAAGTCGAATTCACCTCGCCCGCAAGCTGGGTCTGCATGTTGCTCATATCGCCATAAAGCTGGCGAACATCCTGCGCGAGTACGGAGCCAGCTTGCTGGACGGCAATCCTTTGGCCGGTATCGTTCGGATTCGAGGCTAGCCCCGACCAGGCGTTGAAGAACCTGTCGAGGTCAGATGAGATGCCGGTTCCATTCGCATCCTGCAACAGCGATTGGATCTGGCTGAGGTTGGTCGTGAGATTCGTTGCCTTCTGAAGTCCCGATTCAGCGCCTTGACGCCGAGCCTCTAGGAATGCGTCGCGAATGCGCGTAACATCGGCAATGGTAACGCCATTACCGACCGCATACTGGTGCAGTCCGTATTCAATGCTGGGCGGCTGGGTTGTCAAGTCAACCGTCTGGCGCGAGTAGCCAGGGGTGTTGACGTTGGCAATGTTGCTGCCCGTCACATTTAACTCCTGCTGGAACGCCCGGAGGGCGTTGCTCATCAGGTCAATACCGTGAAACGCGCTTGACATAACTTAGCTCCTAGGCGGCCTGATTAACGAGGACGCCTCCCGTGCCTGCATTGCCGAATCGGCCCTCCGACTCCACTGCCGCGCGAGCGATCAGGGTCAGAGTTCCGTTGATATAAGTCATCTCATTCTCGATGAGCTTGCGGTTCTTCTCGATAACGGTCTGAACGTTGCGCGCGGCAACCTTCACTCGATTGGCGAGACCTTGAACCTGCTGCGCTTCTGCCTTATCCAGGGCCAGCACCAAGCTTCGGAGATTCGGTTCGCAACCGAGCTCTCCGGCCAGCTTCTTAGCGCAAGCCGCAGCCTGTTCGTCAATGCTCTTCATTCGCGCGGTCATCGCGTCGAGTTCGGGCTGAATTCGCTCAACTCGGGCGACGTCGCGCAAAGTAAGGGCGGCCGTCTGCTCATACAAAGAGCGAAGCAATCGCTCCGACGTGCCGAGCCAATCCCACCAAAGGGTCTGTAGTTCACGTGTGATCATTGAGTCTATTTGTCTCCTTGCAGGCTAGTTGCCTGGGATTTGGGTTGAAGGTTGTGCGCTTCGCGAACGCGGCTTTCCGCCTGACGCAGAATGTCGCGCGCAAACTGTTTGTATAGGACATCGCCAATTCCAAGCTGGCTCGACTTACTGGCGTTCTCCGCCATCGTCTGATCCATCATGTCCTTGTAGATATCGCCGCCGAAGCTCTTTCCGAAGAGGTCGGGATGCTTGCCCTTCCGCATCTCGGCAAGCATGTTCTTCAGGAACATCGCCTCGATGTTTTGGGTCGCTCCCCTTAGCTTCTTCAGGTCGTTTCCGGCCGCCGATGCAATCGTGGCCGCTTGGGCTATTGGGCTAAAGCTGCTCATTGCAATTCAATCCTTGCCTTGAGGGCGCCCTGCTGGCGCAAAGCCTGCAGGATAGAGATGATCTCCGTCGGCTTTAACTCAAGCGTTTGGAGAATTCGGCTGAGATCAGCCACCGTGGTGTTCGGCGGAATCATGGCGACCTTGGCGGTGTCTTGATCTGCGCGAACGGTGGTTTCGTTTACGACCGTGGTCTGGCCGCTCGAAAACGGATTTGGCTGGCTCACAATCGGCTCTTGCTCAATCTTGATGCTGAGACTGCCGTGAGCGATCGCCGCCGGGCCAAGGCGAACGTTGCCGCCGATAACGATGGTGCCGGTGCGCTCGTTGATCACGACCTTCGCCTCGATGTCGGCGAAAACCTTAACCGATTCAATCAGGCTCATCGCCTGAACCGGAGTCATGCCTTCCGGCAGATTCAAGCAGATCGTCGCACCGTCTTCGGCATCGGGCGAGAAAGCTGGGTATGCCTGAGAAATCGCCTGCGCCACGCGGTTTGCGGTGGTGAGGTCCTCTGAATCAAGCTCCAGATACATGCGGCGACCGAAGATGGTCTTCGTAGGAACAGAATCTTCAACAATCGCTCCGCTCGGGATTCGGCCAACGGTGACGTGGTTTCGCTGAACGCTGTTGCCGGAGGAGCTTGCGTTGAATCCGCCAATACTCACCGCGCCTTCGGCGACGGCGTAAGCGTGCTCCTTATCCCCGGCCGCGTAAAGCGGGGTTTGGACAAGGGTGCCGCCCTGCAAACTCTTGGCATCGCCGATAGAGCTCACTCTAACGTCAATCGTCGTTCCTGGCTTAACAAATGGCGGCAGCTCGGCGGTAACCATCACGAGAGCCACATTCTTCGTCTCAAAGGTCGCCGGATTGCTGATAGTGCCCCAATCCTTCAAGAGGTTGGAAAGAAGCGTCATCGTCATCGGCGTCTTCTTGGTGTCGCCGGTGCCTTCAAGGCCCATGACCAATCCAAAACCCGTCAGCTGGTTGCTTCGAACACCACGGAACCGGGCAATGTCCTTGATGCGCACTTCAACGCCGGCTTCCTCAGCGCGAGACAGCGCCTTGGAATCGAGCCGGATGCCCAAGGGCTTCGGCTCAGCTGGCTTAGTTTGCGCTTGCGGCTGGCTCACAGCTCCCGGAGCGCCTTGCTGAGCCGGAAAACCGGTTGCAGCAGCGAGAAAAACTAGGGTGAGAGTTGAGAGTTTCATTTAGAACAACCACTCCAAGATTCGAGAGAAGATGCCCCGCCGCTGCTGGTTCGCAATCTGGCCCTTGGCATCCACCTTGATTTCTGCGTTCGCAATGTTGGAGCTAAGAACCGTGTTGTCGGAGCGGATATCGTCCTGGCGGACGAGGCCGGTGATCAAGAGATTCTGGTTCTCCTTATTCACCCGCACCCAGCGAACGCCTTCGATCATGAGCACGCCGTTCGGCATCACCTTCTTCACCGTCACCGTCATTTGAGCGGTTAGATTGCCGGTTTGGGTGCTGCTCCCATCGCCCTTATAGCTGCTGGAGTTATCTAGGCCAAGCGACTTGAAGAAATTTGTGAGCACCGGCACATTGATGTTGCCAATGTCGGTCTTCTCAGTTCGGCTTGTGCTGGTGGTCGCGCTGAAGTTTGCCGACGAGCTTTCATTGATGATCACCGTCAGCAGATCGCCCTCATGTTTAGCAACGCGATCGAGCAGCGGATTCGTATAGCAGTGCTTGGGCCACAACGAGCCGGGGTTGTTGTCGTCAGCCTGCGCAAGCAGCACAGACGGCGTCACAGCTAAGAGTAGAAGCAGTTTCTTCATAGTTGAACCTCAACAATGCCGACGGCAACGAGCTTGCCCTGCAAGGTGGCGCCGGTATCGGTGGTAACGGAAACGGGTTGTCCGACGAAGGCGTTGTTGCGGGCGTGCCCGCCAATCTCAACCGCCGCGCCGTTAAGCTTGATGAGAACCTTCACGATCTCACCGGACTGGACCTTGCCCGCCGCGGAATCGAAGGTGAGGACGACAAATCGAGAGTTGAAGCGTTTGCCGTCGACCAGCACGGCAACGCCGGCATTGACGCCGTTCGCTGTCTGGTTCAGGTTGTCAATCTCAAAAGTTGCGTTGCCCTTCGGCGCTTGGAAATCGGGCGTCGATCGCGGCTCGATGAGAGGGGCTTTTATGTTGAATCGCTTCTTTGCCTCCTCGCGAACAAGATCAACGAACTTGGCGGCAGGGATAACCTGACAGTCGCGCTTAACCTCGACCGAAGGCGGCATCTGGATGGAAATCTTATCGGTGGTGAATCCTGCCGCTCGCAGGCGAGCATAGACCCAGTTCTGGCCGAGCCGGCGGGCTACTCCAACTGCGGGAACGTCGCCCAAATCGATTGGGCCGAACGCCTTTGCGTGAGGACCGGATATATCCGCGATATCAGCGATGGTGATCCGATCGCCATCCATCGTCGTAGTCGCGTGAAATACGATCTGATCCTGGCTTGACGGCGCGATAACTGTCTTGACTTCAGTTTTCGCAGGGGCTTGCTTAACCGGTTCAGGTTTCTTGACAGGCTTGGTCACGGTGACCATCGGCAAGTTAGCCTTCGGCGATTCCGGCGCAGCCTGCAAGTTATCGATCCAACCGGCGGTTTCGCTAGGGTAAGCGAGATTCGGACGATCCTGAGCAGCAAACAGTCCTGAACCAAGCGGCTGCAAGGAACTGCTGTTGAACTGCGCAAGGACAATGCGGCCAACGGTGACCTCGTCTTCCTTCACATCGCCGTTCTTCTCAATCTTCACGTGCGACAGATTGCTGCACGTAACTTCAGGAAAGAAGATCGAGCCCTTCTGCCCGCCCAGCCGGTGGTCGATCACCTGGAGGGAAAGGTTCTTGGCGAACACGATCCTCCCCGCTTGGAGCAAACGGAAGTAGCCCGGTCCCGCCACCGTGAGTTCACGCGGTGACGTTGCGGTAAGTAGAAGAAGAGCGAAAGTAGTCATTAGCGCTTGAGCTGGCCCACGGTCTGCAGCATTTCGTCTGCGGTCTGAATGGCCTTAGAGTTAACTTCGTAGGCTCGCTGAGCCACGATCATCTTCACCATTTCCTCAACGACCTGAACGTTCGAACCTTCCACGAAACCGGCTTCGACAGAGCCGAATCCGGTTGAACCAGGGTTGCCCACTTGAGGATCACCGCTTGCACCGCCAGCGGCATACAAGTTGTGACCAAGTCGGGTGAGGCCAGCGGGGTTCGAGAAAGTGGCAATCGTAATCTGCCCGATAGTAGTCGGTGAAGACTGCCCGGGAAGCACTGCCGTCACCAAACCGCTGCCGCTAATGCTGACTGCAGTTGAACCGGCGGGAATCTGTATCGAAGGGATGACTTGGTAGCCATCGTTGGTAACGACCTGTCCCGTTGAATCCAGCTTGAAGCTTCCGTCTCGCGTGTAGCCGGTTGAGCCATCTGGCATCTGAACTTGGAAATAGCCCTGACCCTGGATCGCAAGATCGGTGGGGTTGCCGGTCGATGTGAGCGGTCCCTGACCCTCGAATGCAGAGTTCACCGCAAACTTCGAACCGAGGCCGATTTGCACTGCGATCGGGCTTGAGGACGAAGCACCGGTACTGGCGCCAGAGGCGCGAACGGTCTGATAAACGATATCCTGAAACTCAGCGCGCTGAGCCTTGAAACCGTTGGTGTTTACGTTCGCCAGGTTGTTCGAAATCGTATCTAGGTTCTGCTGCTGAGAAATCATTCCCGTGGCAGCAGTGGTTAAACTGCGCATCATAAGGCGGCCAAACTCCTATTTGTTCGTGGCCCATCCCTGCACCGCTTACGCTCGCCTTATCCATGGCGGAGCTTGCTTCCTAGCCCTTGCGAGCGTCGGTCCGGCAATTAATAGCGGTTACTGGTTGAGGCTTTGGATCAGTCGTTGCGAGAGATCGTCCTGTTGCTGGATCGACTTCTGCGCGAGTTCAAATTGTCGGTTCAAAGTGATGAGTTCCACCATTGAACTTACGGCGTTGACGTTAGAGCCTTCGAGCGCGCCAGGCGTAACCGTTGCTCCGGTAGAAGGCGCGGCGTTCGAGCTTGTATAAAGGTTCTGCCCTTCTTTGATGAAGGATCCCGTGTATATGCCAAGGGTGCCGACCACTTTGTCGTCGGCAGTGATCGCCCCGGTAGGGTCGATCTTGATCTTCGCATTCGGTGAAAGTGTGATGGGCTGCCCGCTGCTATCCAGCACGGCGTCTCCAGAGTTGTTTACAAGCTGCCCTGCTTGGCTAATTTGGAACGCGCCGTCACGGGTGTAGCGAGTACCGCCCGGGGTTGCTACCGAAAACATCGTGTTAGGATCATTCAGGGCGACGTCAAGCGAGCGCCCAGTCTGGTTGATCGAGCCTGCTTCGAAAGACGTGTACTGTCCGGCGGCGGCGGGGCCGTAGCCCACGGAGCCAATCGGCTTACCCTGGCCGGAATTTGCGGCAAGCTGCTGCTCAAGCGTATCGTTAAACGCCAGAGTATCTCGCTTAAAACCGGTGGTTGAAACGTTCGCCAAATTGTTGGCGGTAACGTCCATCCACTGTTCCATCGAGGTCATCCCCGATGCTGCGGCATAAATTCCACGGTTCATCCCACCATGTGAATCGGCAGGAAGAATTACTAGGTTTAGGGTCCAAACCTCGCAATCGACTTGAGGTTTGGACCCTTTGAAGCTGAATTACTTGCCAACGTGGGGATATGCGGGAATCTTAATCTTCCTCGGCCCCTGCTTTTGCAACTGATCCAGCAGATACTTGACCGCTTGCTCCAGCTGCGGGTCCTGACCCTTTGCGATGAGGTCTGGGCGGGCGTCAACATCAATGTCGGGATCAATGCCTTTATTCTCGGCAATCCACTCACCAGATCGGAAGTCAAACGTTCCGAATTGAGGGGATGTAATTTGTCCGCCATCAATGAGGTTGAGCACAAAGAAGTAGCCCATTAGCCCGCCCCACGTTCGCTTACCCAGCAGCGGCCCCAGTTTATTCTCGCGGAACAACCAAGGAAACATGTCGCCACCGGAGCCAGCGAACCCATTGATCAGCATCACCTTGGGTCCAGGAATTTCAAATCGAGGGACGGTGCTGATTGCGGAGTTTCGATATTCAAGGCCAGAGAACGACTGCCGCTGAAGCTTCTCTATGAAGAAAGATGGGAAGAATCCTCCTCCGTTGAAACGCTCATCCACAACAATCGCTTCCTTTCCTGATTGAGAATAGAGGGCCTTTGTGAATTCAACAATGCCCTCCTGAGCCGTATTTGGGACGTGCATATAGGCAAGACGCCCACCCGAAAGCTTATCAACCAACTTGCGATTTGCTTCGATCCACTCCGCGTACCTTACCGTTGCCTCGCTGCCTATCGGCTTGACGACAACTTTTCTTGCTCCCTCAATGCTTGGCTTATCATTGATTGTCAAAGTAACGTATTGACCAACCTTGCCCATAAGAAGCAGCCCCGGTGGATTCATTCGAGTTACCGGTTTCCCATCGATAGCAAGCAAGTATTCGCCGTCCCTCACGTTGATTCCGATCTGGCCCAATGGACCGCGATGCTGTTCGTCGTCGCCAAATCCGCGGTAGATCTTGCTTAACTGAGCGGTATCTCCATTCCAGGTGATATCGACCCCCAACTGCCCAACAGGCACAGGATTCAGTAGCGAGCCGTATTCCTTTGCTGGTGCGGGATAGACATAAGCGTGACCGGTCCCAAGCTCGCCCTGGAGCATGCCCATGACATAGTCTAAGTCCGAGCGGTGACCAACTTGAGGAAGGAGCGCCGCGTAGTTGTCGCCCATCGCCTTCCAATCGATTCCAAGCATGTTCTTGTCGTAATACTGGTCCTTCTCAAACCTCCATGCTTCCCAGTACATCTGCTTCCATTCGGCACGAGGATCGACGGTTGTTGCCACTCCGCTTGTGTCCACTCGGCCTTCACTTGGTGTGATATTCGGATGGATATCGGTTACGCAAAGAGCATTAGATGGAGTCACATAGGCGACCTTTGTCGCGCCGGGATTCATGCTGAATTGCTCGCTTGCGGGCATGATCGTTGTTGATTGGCGCGTGGCAAAGTCGAACTTCGTGAGCATGCCATTTGCCACATAGAACACGGCATTGTTCCCGCCGATTGCTTGCCCATACTGCCCGGCAGGCATTGGCAGAACCGCTATGCGTTGCTGAATGCCATCAAGGTCGACCCGCCCATCTTTTGTCGTCGTTGCCTTGGATTCAGGGGCGCCCGCTTCATCTTCTATCGGCGGCTCAAGAGGGTTCTTGGTGTCGCCTGTAAGCGCCATCACGTAAATGCGCTCACCAAGCGAAGTGGTTGTAATTTGTATGTCCGCGCTAAGCTCCGGTTGCACGGTTCGAGCCGACACAAAGTACAGATATTTGCCGTTCTGGTCGAATGACACTCCACCGTCGGCAAAGTAACCCTCACTTACTTGGTTCAGCTTACGGCCGACAACGTCGTATAGGTAGATAATGGACTTGGTGCTGTTAACTGAAGCAGTTATTGCGATCCACTTGCTATCTGGCGAAATATCCAGCGCACCGTAGCCGAACTCCGTCTTCATCACCTCGGTTTCAGCGCCGGTCTTTGAATCAACTAGGAGGAGCCTCTGGTTCGTATCCTGAACCAAGAAAGACTTCCCGTCTGGCGACCAAATGAGACTTGTAATCGACCCGCCATCGTGGCTCGAAACCCTTCGCGCCTCTCCTCCTGTAGCAGGGATAACATAGATCTGATCTGAGCCTGACTCATCGGAAATAAAGGCCAGTTCCTTCCCGTCCGCAGACCACTGCACCGATTTTGCGCGCGCGCTAGGGTGGGAATACAAAACCTTCGTCTCGCCCGACTTGGCAGGAATAGAGAAGATAATTCCGCGCGCTATACCGGCAACTCTAGTTCCACTTGGGGAGATCGATATTGAGGAGAGTTCCTCGCCCATGCGGCGGTAATAGGGCCGCGCCGTCACGTCGTCGGTTGCAATCTTTGGCGCAAGCTCGCTGATTACTCCGGTTCCAATGGAGAATGCGTAAAGACCGCCATTGCGCTCATAAACGATTTGCTTCCCGTCGGTTTGCGCCCACTTCATGTCGTGGTCGCTGAAATTCGTCAACTGAGACGTCTTGTTGCTGGAAGAGTCGTACTTGAACAGATTGACGGTGCCGAGATTCTTGTCGCTAAGGTAGTAAATATCGTTGCCAATCCACATTGGCCGCCAGGCGTTTTCGCGGCCATGGTCCAGCTCCCGATAAGCATTGTTCTTAAGATCGTAGATTGAGATAACACCCTGGCTCCCGCCACGATAGCGCCTCCAGTTGAACCTGTCACTGGTTTGTCGGCAATAGGCCACCTTCTGTCCATCAGGCGAATACGATCCCTCGCCAAACTCCTGGATCGCGGTCGGCTGACCGCCACCGACTTGCGGATCGATCGTCCAAAGCACCGCCTTCCGGGGAGTAAAGCTGCCGTGAGTCGTTCGGTAGGCGATCTTTCCATCCGGAGTCCAGCCCGCAACTTCATCCACTTCAGGATCGAAGGTCACTCTTCTAGGCTCCCCACCCTCGGCGGGCATAACGTACACGTTCTGAGGGCCATCATACGAAGCAGTGAACGCGAGCCACTTTCCATCTGGAGAGAAATGGGGGAAAGCTACTATTCCAGCACGGCTCGTCAACCTTCGGGCCATCCCGTCGCCGCTAATATCGGACGTCCACAAGTCGCCCGCATAGACAAAAACAAGCTGGTTTCCGCTCACGGCAGGGTGGCGAAGCAGCTTCAAAGTGCCGGCTTGGCTAAGGGCTGACGCAACGACGAAGAGGCTGGCGAGGCTAAAAGTTCTCAGGTTCAAACGTAGGTTCCTCCACAAGGGTGAGACTCCACGTTACCAAACCGAATATGCGTCGATGGACCGAAGGCCCAGGCTCAGACCGACAGTTTGTGCGAACTTGCAAAGAGCACTAGCCGTGCCGCGGTTTTCCGCAGCACGGCTAGGTCGACAATCTTACTTCCCGACTTTGGGGAATTTCGGCAAGATGAGCTTTCTCGTACCCTGTTTCTGCAACTGGTCGAGCAAATACTTAACCGCCTGCTCAAGCTGAGGGTCTTGACCCTTCGCCATCAAATCCGGCCGCGCATCCACATCGATATCCGGCTCAACGCCGTTGTTCTCCGCGATCCACTTGCCGGTTCGGAAGTCGAACAAACCAAACTCGGGCGCGGTGACGTTGCCACCATCGATCAGCTCAACTCCGCCGCTGATGCCAACAAGTCCGCCCCAAGTGCGCGTGCCCATCAGCGGTCCGAGCTTGTTCTCGCGGAACAGCCATGGGAACATATCGCCGCCAGACCCTGCGTATCCGTTGACAAGCATCACCTTCGGCCCAGGAATCTGGAACTGAGGGGTGATGAACGGTCCGCTGTTGCGAACGACGGCGCCAGCTATCGCCTGGCGCTGAAGCTTCTCGATGAAGAAGGTGGGAATGTACCCACCACCGTTGAATCGCTCGTCGACAATCAGAGCCTCTTTGTTCGGCTGGGAATAGTACGCCTTGGTGAATTCAACGATGCCTTCTTCAGCCGTGTCGGGCACGTGCATGTAAGCGATCTTGCCGCCCGAAAGCTTATCTACAAGCTTGCGGTTGGTCTCAATCCAATCGGCATACCGCAGCTTCACTTCGCTTGCGATAGGCTTAACGACCACTTTGCGCGCGCCGTCCATGCTCGGCTTGCTGTTCACCGTAAGTGTTACCTGCCGGTCTGCTTTACCCAACAGCAGCGACTCCGGCGGGGTCACCCGAGTTACCGGGTTCCCATCGATTGCAAGCAGATACTCGCCATCCTTCACGTTTACGCCGAGTTCGCCGAGAGGGCCGCGAGTTGCTTCCTCATAGCCGAATCCGTGCAGGATGTGGGCGAATTTCGCATGGTCGCCTTCCCACGCAAAATCAGCGCCAAGTTGGCCGATCGGAACCGGATTGGGAACAGGAGCGACCTCTCCGCCTGAAACGTACGCATGGCTAGTCCCAAGTTCGCCAATGAGCATGCCCAAGAGGTAGTTCAGGTCGGAGCGATGACGTACCTGGGGGAGCAAGGAAGCATAGTTATCGCCGATTGCCTTCCAGTCCATGCCAAGCATGTTCTTGTCGTAGAAGTGATCCTTCTCGTACCGCCAAGCTTCCCAGAACATCTGCTTCCACTCAGCGCGCGGATCAATCATCGCTGATACGCCGCCGGTATCAACCTTGCCTTCGCCAGGCGTGATGTTCGGATGAACGTCGGTCACGCACAGTTGCTTGCCAGGCGCGAGGTAAGCGATCTTTGTAAACGTGGGGTTGACGCTGATTTCCGGGCTTAACGGAATGATCGGCGTTGACTGCTTCGTCGCAAGATCGAACTTCGTGATCGTGCCGTTGGAAACGTAGATGACGCCGTCCTTACCACCCAGTGTCTGCCCATATTCACCGGGAGGAATTGGCAATGCTGCCACTCGATCCTGGATTCCATCGAGATCAACCTTCATGTCCTTGCTCTTTGGTGGCTCAGCGGCAGGGGTGGCGGCAGGCGCGCTTGCTTCGTCATCCGCAGGAGGATTAAGCGGGTTGGTCGCGTCCTTGGCGAGCGGGATCATATAGATTCTCTCGCCGAGGGAATCGATGCTGATTTGCGGGTCCCCTCCACGCGTCGGGTGCACCGTTCTGGCCGACACGAAGTAGAGATACTTGCCGTTCTGGTCGAAGGATGCGCCTCCATCGGAGAAGTAGCCTTCGCTCACCTGAGTCAGCTTCTTGTTAGCGACATCGTAAAGGAAAATCGCGCTCTTTGAGCTATCGGTTGCCGCAGTGATGGCAATCCATTTGCTATCAGGCGAAATATCCGTAGGGCCGAATCCATAGTCAGTCTTCATCACCTCGGTCTCTGCCCCACTTGCGACATCAAGCAGAACAAGATGGTTCTGAATGTCCGAAATCAGGATCGATTTGCCGTCCGGTGACCACCCAAAGTTGTCAATCGCAGCCCCGGTGTGATTTGAGACCTTCTTGACGTCCCCTCCGTTTGGGGACATGGTGTGGATTTGGTATGACCCTGACTCATCGGAAAGGAAGGCGACCTGCTTTCCATCGGGCGAGTACTGCACGTTCTTCGCTCGTGAGCCCGGATGCGAGTAGATAACCCTCGTCTCACCAGCCTTAGCAGGAATGCTAAAGATCATTCCGCGTGCCACCGCTGCCACTCGAGCGCCGCTTGGCGAAATTGCGAGCGCCGTTAGTTCATTCCCCATTCGACGGAAGTAAGGCCGTGCCGTCACTTCATCGCTGGCGACCTTTGGCGAAACTTCGGTTACGGCTCCGGAACCGATTGCGTAAGTGTAAACACCACCATTGCGCTCGAATACGATGTTCTGACCATCAGTTTGCGCCCACTTCATGTCATGGTCGTTGAAGTTTGTAAGCTGCTTCGTCTGCCCATTCGACGAATCGAACTTGTAGAGGTTTACTGTGTTTAGGCTCTTATCGCTGAGGTAGTAGATATCTTTGCCAACCCACATCGGTCGCCAAGAATTCTCGCGCTCATGGTTGAGTTCGTGGTAAGTGTTGTTCTTCAGATCGTAGATGGAGATCACACCCTGGCTGCCGCCTCGATACCTGCGCCAGTTGAAGCGATCGCTGAGCTGCCGGTTGTAGGCAACCCTGCTGCCATCCGGTGAGAACGAACCTTCGCCAAATTCGATGATCGAAGTGGGTTGAGCGCCGCCAACCTTGGGATCGATCGTCCACAGTCTCGCCTGGCGGTTCGTGAAGCTGCCGTGAATCGATCGGTAAGCAATCTTCCCGTCCGGCGTCCACCCTGCCACCTCATCAGGCTCTGGATCAAAGGTAACCCTGCGCGGCTCGCCGCCTTCAGCGGGCATTACATAAACGTTTTGGGCGCCATCGTAGGCAGCCGTGAATGCCAGCCACTTTCCATCCGGCGAAAACCTCGGGTAAGCGACGATCCCCGCGCGGCTGGTGAGGCGACGGGCAAAACCGCTGCCGCTCATGTCCGATGTCCACAGATCTCCGCCGTAAACAAACACAAGCTGATTTCCGTTTACAGCCGGGTGCCGAAGAAGTTTTAAACTTTCAGCTTGGCTGTACGCTGTTGAAAGGGCAAAAAGGCCAGCAAGGCCGAGGGCTCTCAGATTCAAATTAGTTCCTCCAGAATAGCAAGGACTCTAAGTTACCAAATTCAAAACTGACAGTGTTGGGACCATGTACGAAATTGCTACACACGACGCGCTTTTCTGGCGTCCTCCGAATTCACCTCGTCGGATCATCGCTACCGCATAGTTTCGTTACCGCCACTAAACCGGCGCGTATGCTTCACGGGGTAAAAAGTTGGCATGCTTATCGCAGCCATCCTTCTCCTCCATGCCGCTGAACCCGCCAAGCCTGTGGCAGACATCGCCGGAGAGACCCATCTCTCCAACGTGCGCCAGCTAACCTTTGGCGGTCAGAACGCAGAGGCGTACTGGAATGTGAAGGGCGATAAATTTTGCTTCCAGGCCCGCTACCCCGGCTACCCGGATGAGCAAATCTTCACTCTGCCGATAAGCGGAGGAACTCCCACACTCATCAGCACCGGTAAAGGCCGATGCACTTGCAGCTACTACCTGCCTGGCGATAAGGAAATCATCTTTAGCAGCACCCACGCCACCCAGCCGGGGCCACAGCCACCAGTCGATTACTCGAAGGGTTATGTGTGGATGGTGAATCCGAATTACGCGATGTACAAAGCAAAACCGGATGGCAGCGGGTTAAAGCCGGTAATCGTCAAACCGGGCGCTTACGTTGCGGAAACAACCGTCGCGCCAAATGGTAAGTACATGGTATGGACGAGTGATTTCGAGGGCGACCTGGAGATTTACCGCAGTAACTTGAACGGCAAGAATGTTAAACGCCTTACTCATGAAGTGGGCTATGACGGCGGCCCGTTCGTTAGCTGGGATAGCAAGAAGATTGTTTACCGCCGGGACGTGCTTGACACACCCGAGCAGGTTGAAGACTACAAGTCTCTGCTGAAGCAGCACCTCGTCCGCCCCACCCACATGGAAATTTGGGTGATGGACGCGGACGGCTCCAACAAGAAGAAGTTGACCGACCTGCCCGGCGCAAGCTTTGCACCGTTCATGCATCCGAACGGAAAGAAGATCATCTTCAGCTCAAACTGGATGAATCCGCACGGCCGCGCGTTCGAGCTCTATACGATCGATATTGATGGCAAGAACTTGGAGCGCATCACCTACAGCAACGATTTCAACAGCTTCGCGATGTTCACACGGGACGGGAAGAAGATTATCTGGGCTTCAAATCGATACAATAAGGAACCGCGCGAAACAAATATCTTCGTGGCTGATTGGAAAGACTAAGGCTTCTCCACCTTCAGGCTCCGTACGATGCAGGTAGCAAAAACCCCTTCCTTCGTGCTCATTGCGCTTAAGGTTGCGGCAACCAGGAATTCGGTTCCATCCTTGCGCAAGCCGTAAGTTGCCAGGTGCTGCCCCATCCGGCGCTTCACCGGCCGAGAGTCGTACTCGTTGCGGTGTTCGGCGTGCACCTGCCTCAGTCTCTCAGGAACAAGTTGGTCCACATGCAAATTCAACAGCTCGTCTTTCGAATACCCGAAAAGGGACTCCGCCTCGTGGTTCGCCAGCCTGATGTAACCTTCTTGATCGACGAGGAGGATGGCGTCCGGCGCAGTCTCGATAAGACCGCGAAAGAAGTCAAGGATGCCCTTCAGCCTCTTCGCGTTCCGTGAGTGCTCAGCAACTTCGGCTAGCAAGCGCTGATTATCTTCGCGGAGGGATTCGACGACTTTGGCCGCCTCTTCCTTGAGATATTTGGCGACGAGTTCCGTGCGGCTAAGCGGCCCGAACTTCAATCGAATTCGGCCCCAGTAGGTGCCGACGGTGGCGAGCCCGATGCCAAGCTCCTTGGCAATTGCTTGATCAGTTAGGCCGCGCTCGGCGAGAAGCAGCAACTGTTTTTCGCGCGGCGAAAGTCCATCGCCAATGAGCGCATCTTCACTTCCTGCTACCTCGCGCCTCACGGGACAAGGTTACCGCTTAACGCGAATGCAGGACCACGATTTGAACTTCGCCTCTCACTGTGCAATTACCGGTAGTAGCTTACGAAATGGGAATCGATGACGCGGAAACCAAGGACTCTCCAAGCCTCTGGCAGCGAGCAGAATTAGGTTGTCCATTGAGAGACTTTCAGCCTCTAAATGGAAGGAGAAATACAATGCTACTTACCAGACTTGCCCCAGAGAGGGCTCGTGCATTTGAGCACTTCAGCAAAATGATGGAGGAGATTTTCAGCAACGATCTCCGAGGTCCCTGGATGCCGAATGTCGACGTGAAGGAGACGGATAAAGAAGTCATCTTCATCGCCGAGTTACCTGGTCTAGAGCAGAAGGACGTTGAGGTTGAGCTGAACGGCGACATCTTGACGATCCACGGAAGCCGCGAGTTCAACAAGGAAGAACGCAAAGAAGATTACGTTCGAATCGAGAGGAACTACGGCAGCTTCCACCGATCGTTTACACTTGAAATGCCGGTGAAGCCAGACGCCATTTCTGCCACGTTTAAGAACGGCGTGCTTACCGTGACTCTTCCAAAAGTTGAGGGAGCAATCCCCAAGAAGATTCACGTGAAGCAGGGCTAATCCTTATGGGCGGCAGCGTATGCGTGGCCACGCATCGCTGCCGCTCACTCTTCATCGGTGGCCATCAGGCTCAGAAAGGCAAATCAAGATGGAAGATCACCGGATTCTCGTTCTCTACGGTACAAGCCAGGGCCAAACACGAAAGATTGCCCAGCATGTAAAGGCCTATCTTGCCGAGCGTGGGTTGGCTGCCGACATCTACAGCACCAACGAATTGCCGCCTGCATTGGACGTCGACACTTACCAAGCGTACGTCCTTGCCGATCCTGTCTACATGCACAAACATCAGAAGGAACTGGTGGCGATCGCCAAGCAGCACGCAAGCCACCTTAACACTGTCCCTACCGCATTCCTTTCAGTCAGCCTCACCGCGGCCCACTCCGATCCTACAAGTCGGGCCACGGTTCAAAAGTGCATCGATGAATTTGTAGAAGAAACCGGTTGGAAGCCGACGATGGTCGCACCAGTTGCGGGCGCTCTTTCGTACACCAAATACGGATTCTTTATGCGAATGATCATGAAACGGATTGCTGCGAAAGAGGGGAACTCAACCGATACGTCTCGAGACCACGAATTGACAGACTGGCAAGCGCTTGATCGCTTCCTTGCTGACTTTGTGCAGCAACTGCCTACGCCCAAACAGGGTAAACCTGAACTGAGCGTGGGTCAAGTTTGAGCAGTCCGGTTTCAGCCCAAGAAGCGGTTAAGTCGATCAAGAGCGGCGACCGCGTGTATATTCACGGAATTGCTGCCCCGCCGCAGGCTCTCATTGCTGCAATGGTGGAGCGCGCTCCCGAGCTTCGCGAAGTCGAAATCACCCATCTCCATACCGATGGCATCGCTCCCTATGCGTCCCCCGAAATGGAAGGGCACTTCCGGCTGAACGCGCTGTTTGTAGGAGGCAATTGCCGAGAAGCGGTGAACGCAGGGCGGGCGGACTACATCCCCATGTTCCTCAGCGAGGTTCCCGCGCTCTTGCGAAGCGGAGCGATGCCTCTCGACGTGGCCCTCATTCAAGTTTCGCCACCCGATCAGCACGGCTTCTGCACCCTCGGAGTGTCGGTTGAGGCAACGCTCGCTGCCGTTCAATCCGCCAAGACAGTAATCGCGCAAGTGAACCGAAGGATGCCTCGAACACATGGAGACGGCTTCATTCACGTCAGCCATATCAAGGCAATGGTGGAGCAAGATGCCGAGCTATTTGAGGTCCCTATGGCGGCCGCATCCTCACTCGAAACCCAGATCGGCCTAAACTGTGCCGCTCTCATCGAAGACGGCGCCACGCTTCAGATGGGAATCGGCGCAATTCCAAATGCCGTCCTTGGCGCTTTGACTGACCATAAGGATCTGGGCGTCCATTCGGAGATGATCTCCGATGGCATCATCCCACTCATCAAGAAAGGCGTCATCAACGGCGTGAAAAAGCAGCGGCATCCCGGCAAGATCGTCGCCGGCTTCGTGTACGGCACCCGTGCGCTTTACGATTTTGTCGACGACAACCCGTCTGTCGTGCTTCTTGACATCGGCTACGTGAACGATACGAGCATCATCCGCCGAAACCCAAAAGTTGCGGCGATCAACAGTGCGATTGAGGTGGATATCACCGGCCAAGTCTGCGCAGATTCGATCGGTGACCGTATCTATTCTGGTGTTGGAGGCCAGATGGACTTCATCCGAGGTGCATCGCTATCCGAAGGTGGTAAGCCGATTATCGCCCTGCCATCGACCACCAGCCGCGGTCAGTCGCGAATCGTTACCGAATTGCAGCCGGGCGCGGGAGTGGTTACCACAAGGGCGCACGTACACCATGTCGTCACCGAGTACGGAGCAGCCAACCTTTACGGGAAGAACCTGCGGCAACGAGCCAAAGCGATGATCGAAATTGCCCATCCCGACCACCGAGAAGCTCTCGAGCAGGAAGCCCGAAAGCGCTTCGGCCAAGTCATCTGGTAGCCGCTAGCGAGCGGTGTAGCCGCCGTCAATAATCAGCTCGGAACCGGTAACGAACTTCGATTCGCTTGAAGCCAGGTAGAGGACCCCGTAAGCAATGTCATCCGGGTCACCCATATGGCCGAGAGGATGAAGACCACCGATGGCCTTCTTGCCTGCTTCAACATCTCCCTTCGACTTCAGGAAATTCTCGACCATCGGAGTCCAAATAAACCCCGGATGGATTGAATTAACCCGAATACCGTAGCTTGCGTAAAGCATGGCGTCGGTCTTCGTCATCAGCCGAACTGCGCCCTTGGAGGCGTGATACGGAGGAGCGTCGGCGGCACCGATTAGGCCGTAGATGGAGGACATGTTAATGATGCTGCCCCTTTTGGCTTTCATCATTTGCGGCAGAACGTGCTTTGTGCAGAAGAAGACGCCCTTGACGTTAACGTTCATCAGGCGGTCCCACTCTTCCGAAGTCACTTCATGGGTCGGCTTATCCGCTCCAGAAATACCGGCGTTGTTAACCAGGATGGAGATTGAGCCGTACTTCGCCTTAACTTGCTCCATCACCGCCGTTACCTCGGCTTCATCAGAAACATCCAGGTGCCAATACGTTGCTTCGCCGCCTTGCTGATGAATCTCCTTTACAAGGGCAGCGCCTTCTTTATCGAGGACGTCGGTTACGGCGATCATCGCCCCCTCGTTCGCCAGCATCAGGGCGCACGCTCGGCCAATGCCAAGCGATGCTCCGGTGATGACAGCAACTTCGCCTCTAACTCTTCCGCTGGGACTCATGGTTCAGTTACCTTCCGATATTCGGATTGAAATTGCGGAGATCATCGCTCCTGCTGCCCGGTTTGAAGTCCTGAATATCGGGCTGGTCAGTTTGCGGTTTAGGTTCGTGAGCATTCGCTTTGCGCTCGGCGACTGCCTTATGCATCTTTTCTAATTTGTGGTCTTTGCGCTGGCCACCCTTCTTACGGTTGTGTGCCATACCCTAAGTATCACAGCTTTTTGGAGTCTACAAGGTAGGGACTTCCAGGGACAATCCTGCTTAGGATTTGCTAAGAACTGCCATCAAGTCGATACCGCTGCGGGCGAATATCTCAACGTCAAACTGAAGGCCTGCCTCTCGGCGTACTCCCGTCATCATCTCAAGGAATTCGAGTTCGGTCCAGACATGGAAGTGGATGCTTTCCTTGATCTTCATCATGTCGCGTACCCTCGTTTGGACTTCCTCTTCGTTCTTGATGTGCATCACCAAGCGAACCCACTCCTCGTAGTGGCTTTGGCAACTGGATGCTCCGCCATCCTCATGATCCTTTAGCAAGTGGGCAAAGTCTGTGACCGGACGGTCAATGTCGAACGTGAATCGCTTGTCCGGAACCACTAAGAATAGGCGCCCGCCGGGCCGAAGCACACGCATAAAGTGTTTGAGGGTGCGAATCGGATCCTCGGTGTGCTCCAGCATATGGCTGGCGATGATGAAATCCTGGGAGGAGTCGCCAACCGTGCCTAATGTCTCGCCGTCATCCACGATGTCGACTGGGACAACGTCTGCCGCCGGCACGTCGGGGTAATCCTTCAGCAGTTCTTCGCGCGGATGGCGATCCACATAGCGCACGGTTGCCTTGGATGAGACCGGCATCGGGTTGTGCAGCGCGCCAATCTCGATTCCCTCACCCTTCAAGTAGGTGGATGCAAGCACTGGACGGGTGAAGTTCTCAAACCGCGCTAAGCGGGCGATGAGTTCGGCGCGGCGGGACCTCTTGGGCACGTTGCATTTTAGCAGGCACTCGTCCTGAAGCGGACCTTGGTCTTATACATTGAACCACTTCAGTGTAGGATGAGAGTAATGCAGTGCGTCCTGGCTTCTTGCAGCGTCGGCGGCGAGGGCGGTTTTGCCGCCCAGAAAGCTGTTTACGGTCGGAAGCTTGTAACACCCCCTAGCTCCCACGCAATGGCCTATCTGTGCTTAGTTGAAAAAGGGTGCTTCACGGAAACGACGCCGCATGGAACGACGGTGCGACGGGCAGGCGGCGTGCACTTTCATCCCCCGCATGAATTGAACGATGGCGCAATTGGAGAGGAAGACCTCTACGTTATCAGCGTGGGTATTCCTGCTACACGCTATAGAGATCTTAAGCTCAGCGCTGAACCCTTTCAAGAGATTAATAGCGGCATTCTTCCGTTGCTGATTCGGCAGATCGAAGCCCATCTGGATTCCAGCACGAAGCATGCGCAATCCGTCATCGAGGCCAAAGTTGCTGGGCTCTTTGATGAATTCTCAAAAACATTCCGCGGCCAAGCGCCACGCGAGCCGGATTGGCTTGAGGAGGCTAAGCGATTGTTGGAGCGAGGCGTTTCGGTTTCGGATGTTGCGAGCCGATGCGAGATTCATCCTGCATCTTTCGCGCGGTCGTTCCGAAGGTGGACTCACTGCAAACCCAACGAATATGCGAAGTTATACATGCTCACACGCGCGAGAAAGATGCTGCATGAAGACAATTGCAAGCTCGGAGAGGTTGCTTTGGAAGCTGGATTTTGCGATCAAAGCCACTTCACCCGCGAGTTTCGCAAGCACTTTGGCGCACCGCCATCTAAGTATCGCTTGCAGAGACTGCGCTGATTCCGTTATAGAAACTGTGCGCGCAATTCGGCATCAATAGGCTTATGTTCGCTCCGCTTGTCTTTTGTGCTGCCCTTGCATCCAGTGCTGACTCAAGCCTGTCCGCTCGGATCGAAGCCTATATCAAGCCTTATGTGCTGGATCGCCAACTTTCCGGAACCATCCTTGTGGCCAAAGGGGACCGGGTGCTCTTCGAACGATCTTATGGAATGGCTAACTTCGAGTTGGGAGTTCCCAATCGTGCCAACACATCTTTTAACATCGCTTCGATCACGAAGACGATCACGTTGATTCCAGTTCTACAGGATGCCGCAACCCATAAACTGAACCCAAGAGCCACACTCAAGGAGTTCATCCCCGACTTTCCCAAAGGCGAGAAAATCACGCTCTTGGATCTTATCAACCACCGGTCGGGCATTCCGCATAGCGTTACCATGCCTGCCGATGAGGTTGTTTCTCAAAACGCCGAGTCGATGACACGACTGGCTGCCAAGGCTCAACTCCTCTTTGAGCCGGGGACCAAGGAAGAATATAGCTCGGCGGGTTTTTCCGTACTCGCCCGGGTGCTAGAACTCATCGAGGGCAAGGCATATGATGAGATCATTCGCGACCAAGTTTTTCGGCCCGCCGGAATGGAGAATTCCACCAGTTGCCTATCGCAATACTTCATCAAGAATCGCGCTCCAAGCTACATCCAGACCCTCGATGGCGTGTGGCCATCTCAGCCCCAAGACTATTCGTATCTTGTAGGTGCGGGTTGCATCAATTCGACGCCCCGCGATCTCTTCAAACTTCTTCGAGCCGTCACTTCCGGCAAGCTTGGGGAGGTTGTGCGAAAGAACCTTGGCGACTCGCCGCAGATCTATTGGAATGGCCTGACGGACGGTTTCCGGGCGTTTGTTCAATATGACCGGGCTGACGGAGTGACGGTGATCTGTTGCGCCAACACCGTAACGGGCGCGGCGGAGCGTATTCGGGAAGCGCTTCCCAAAATCGTACGAGGGCAAAGCGTTGCAACGCCTGAGCGACTCCAAGTTAAGAAGGCGAACCTAACCACGGCTCAACTTGCCAAATTTGTCGGCGAATATCGAATCGGTAACGAGCGGTTCAAAATGTCAGTTCGCGATGGCTATCTGCTAGCCGGGAACACCGTGTTAGTCCCGATCGCCGAAGACCGGTTCTTCGCAATTAGAGACTATGGCGAGGTCCGCGCAACCTGGACCACCGAAGGCAAAGTGCAGAAACTGGACTGGTATGAAGGGAATTCGTTGATTGTTACGATGACCCCAGTTAGCAGCTAATTTAGGCTGTTCCGACGGTCCTAGAGCGCCTGTTGCAAGCGGCGTCACAATTTCAAATCATGATTTTCGGATTTATAGGCCTTCTTGCGACCGCGTTCTCGCCCACCATCGACAACATTAGGGCCCAAGCCGTTGCAATCGAACCGCTAGTCAAGAGTCGACTTGCCAAAGAGTGGCTTGCGGGGGCGAAAACTCTGCCCGAACCCACGCCGAGAACCCTGCACCGCGGCCAAGCTCTTCTTACCCAAGCGGAATACGACGCGCTCGATGCGGAAGCCAAGTCGAAGGTCCGCAACGTCCCAGTAGACGCAGCGATCTACTACAACACCAAGTACGGCACCCCGATCGCTTACGCCCGCGCCGTTGATCTCACTGCCAGCTTCGGCATAAAGAGCTTAAAGGGGAAGAAAGTGATGGACTTCGGATACGGCGGCATTGGCCAGCTCAGGCTTTTCGCAAGCTGCGGCGCCCACGCAGTTGGCGTCGATGTTGACCCCTTCTTGACAATCCTGTATTCGCTGCCGGAAGATACCGGTCGATACCAAAGAGGCTCCGTGCAACTCGTAAACGGTCGCTTTCCGGCCGAAGCGTCTGTCACCAATCAAGTTGGCGGTGGCTATGACTTGATCATCTCCAAGAACACGTTGAAGCAGGGCTATATCCACCCTCAGCGGCCGGCGAAGCCTACCGACCTCATCGATCTAGGAGTCAGTGACGAAGCGTTCCTTGAAGCGGTGCACCATGCCCTGAAGCCGGGCGGCTTGCTGGTCATCTACAACCTTTGCCCGGCGCAGGCGCCGCTTGATAAGCCGTATATCCCGTGGGCGGATGGTCAATCGCCCTTCACCAAGGAGCAATTTGAAAAGGCAGGACTTGAGGTTCTTGCGATGAATACGCCGGACGACGAGTTTGCGCGCAACATGGCCCATGCCTTCGGCTGGGATCAAGGCGCGCATCCGATGGACGTCGCCAAGGATTTGTTCACTTGGTACACGGTCGTGCGACGAACCAAGTAACTGAGCTAAGGGTGGCTCACCAGAAGGCGCGTCTTCACGTCATCGAACGGAAGGGGGAAGTCAGAGTACTCGTCGTAGCAAATCCAATCGGTGCCGGATAGCGAGTACTGGCCCCACATACTGCTCCAAGCCTCGGTACGCTCGCTCCGATCCACAAATCGGGTTGATGCATAGCGGCCTGCTGGAAGCATCGTTTTTCTCATCCCGCTTGGCGGCGCGTCGTCAGGATCACATAACCAACCAAGGTCAGCCCTCATTGTGCGGCAAACCGGGTGGGTCCACAGGTTATCGCGGTAGATCGTAATGAACGTCCCTGTAGTAGGCATGCCCGGGCCTTGCAGCGCTTTCAGTCGCTCCCATGATTCAGGCAGCTTCGCGTAGTCACCAACTGCCCGCCAAACGTGAGCATATCGGGTAGGCAGTTCCACCGTATGGATATCGAGATCAGGTTGGCGATTGCCGAGCACCCAGTCGGCATTCCAATGAAGATCGGAGGCGGAGGCCAGCTCCCAGTTGTCGAGGCGGTTTTTCGCCTCGGTCGGGAGGCATCCAAAGGTTCGTTTGAACGCCCGCGAAAACGCCTCCGGACTGCGATAGCCGCTCTCCTTGGCAATTTGAGTAATTCTTTGGTTCGTGTGAAGGAGGAGATAGGCGGACCGCTCAAGCCGGATCCGCCGAAGAAACTGCTCCAGCGTCTCACCGGCAGTGTAGTTGAACAACCGCGTAAGGTGAAAGCGGGAAAAGCCGGCAACCGCAGCGAGCTCGGGAACCCGCACTCGCCCAGATTTGCGGCGCAGCACCTCCTCAATAACGGTCGCGAGGATCTTGTGATAGTGGTATTCCGCTGCAGATGATTCTTTGGGTGGCATTGGTGGCTCCAATAATTAAAAACTTGTGTTCATATGTGAAATTAGTTACGTTTCGTAGTATAACGCAGTTTTTCTTGATCGCTGACTTTCTGTGCGTCATTACCGGCATAAAGGCCTATCCGGTGCGCAATTTGAATCTGGCTGGTCCTAACGGATGCCCGGCTAGGGGATAATCTCGCTCCATATCTGGCCGTACTACGCCTCAGCCAGCCAACAGGACAATAAACATGAGTGAAACCGCCACCACCGTAGAAATCCGCAATGCGATAGGAATAACCGTGGATCAGCTTGCCGCAGACATTACGCGGTGCTTCGAGGACTACGTGATTCCGGCCAACACCACCCCCGAGCTCTTTTCCTCAAAGCTCAGGATGGATGCCATCGACATGGTCAACACGCTCCTTGCCTATCAAGGGGACGAGATGGTTGGCATCTTGATGATTTGCCGCCGCGATGCCGTCGCAAGGGTTGGCGCGATGGCGATAGCAAAACCCCTGCGGCGTCAGGGAGTTGGCAAAATATTGATGCAACGCGCAGTCGAAGATGCCAAAGGACGAGGCGATAAGCAACTTGTGCTTGAAGCAATCTCCTCGAACGCCCCCGCGATCGCCTTCTATGAAGGTTTCGGATTCAGAACCGTCTTCTCGCTCCTTGGCTTCCGGAAGAAGCTGGGTACAGAGGCGAGCCAGACCCGGATCCGGCCGGTTGGGTTGGACGAAGTGGTGGCAATAGTTTCTAAGCGCCCAAGAGGAACCCAGTCGTGGGAAACTGCTAGTGCGACGGTTGGCAACATGGCAAACCCGGCTACGGCTTATGCCGTTGATGACCTTGCGGTAGTCGTGCAGCCAATTGGGGAGGAATTCTTGCTTTGCCGCGGCCTTGCGCGCTCAGGCAATGACGATGAGGCGAAGCTAAATGAGATGATCACCGGCCTTGCCGGGATCTACCCAGGCCGAACGCTACGCTTGCCCCCGTTCTTTCCGGAAGGCGAGTACCGCGAGTTGGCGCTGGCCTGCGGCCTAGAGATCGATCCGCTTAGCCAGGTTCAGATGGAACTTGAGTTACGCTAGTAAATCTCAATCGGGCCAAATCAGACGAAATGGCCCGATTGCTGCTTAGCCTTATTTGGCCTTCACTTCGAGATTTGCAAAATAGGCTTCCGATTCTGGACCGATCCAAAGCCCAACCTGCCCGGATGTATTGCCCAGCTTGAGGTCGTGAACGACGAGGCAAGGCTGAGAGGCGTGCCCCACGTAGAACTTTGCCTCAAGACCTTTCACTTCGACGTGCAGATGCGTCCATTCTCCAACTTCCAGGTCGGTGTAAGCCTCGTAGGTCTCGGGTGATTGCTTGCGAAGAACTTGGAACGGGAAATCCGGGTGCGCAGCGTATTGCACAGCGTGGTTCCGCAAGACCTGGTTTTCAGCCCGCCCGTTTGTGGCGCGGATGTAGAAGTACTCAAACTTGGGGGTTTCGGCGGTAACCCGCCAGGCAAGCCCTCCAAATCCTCGCGCATCGGGCCGCGCGCCCTTGCAGGGTTTTGCCGCGACATCGACGTCAAGTGATCCATCTTGGAAAGTGCAATTCGGAATAAGTATTAGGCCAATTCCGTTCAAATCGGTGTTGACGGCCATAATCGCCTTCTTCCCTCGATAGGTCGTGCTTGACATCTCCGCGGTGCCGATCATCGTCAGCCCCTTGGTTGAATCAAGCGCCATGCGCTGGGCGGGGAATGCCGTGAGAATTGAAAAGAGGGCGAGCAGTTGAGTCATGCCTTCCAGTCTTACACTGAATTCAAATCCAAGCCGCCTGCCTTTGGGCCTGATCCTCGAATCTGGCAAGGAAAGTCAGTTTTGAAATTGCTCTGCGAACTTGGAGTTCGACTGTGAGTCGTTCGGCAGAGCGATTAACGTGCGCAAACCATTCGAATCGATCTAACACTTGTCCTTGGTGAGTAGTCATTCGAGATGTACCCGGAAGCGTAGGTCACCGCGTCAAAACTCCTAATGCGAGGCAGCTTCAAACCGTTCCTGATCCGGCTTTCAGTTCTTTTGGGAGCCCTTGCAGTTTGCCAGTTCTCACCAGCCGAGCTGCTTGTAAGCAACTACTTCGGCAACAACGTCTCGCGGTTCGATAGTCACACCGGCAAGTTCCTCGGCATCCTCGATGGCGGATCGCTCAAGGGGCCGTTGGCGATGAGAGTGGGGCCGGATGGGCTGCTCTACGTTTGCAGCGAGTCCAACAACACTATCCAGCGATTCAACCTAAAGACGCATCAGTACGTGGACACCATCGTCTCCGGCGATACCCTGAAGAACCCGGCGGGCATCGCGTTCGATGCCAAGAAGAACATCCTTGTCGGGAATTTCGAGAACAGCTCCATCACTAAATACAAACCAACCGGCGAGCCGATTGGAACTCTGGTTGAGAGCGGAAGCGGCCAGATGAAGGGTCCAGACGTTGGCCTTGTGGTTGGCCCGGATAGAAAGCTGTACGTCCCCAGCTTCTACGGCGGCGCCGTCCTGCGGTTCGATGCCAACAGCGGCAAATTCCTTGACGCATTTGTTCCCGCAGAAAATGGCGGCCTAACTCAACCGCGAACCATTTTGTTTCGGGACAAGAAGGTGTGGATTACCAGCGACAACGGCAACAAGGTGCTTCGCTATCGACCCGATGGCGCGTTCATCGATACCTTTGTTCAGCCAGGGCTCGGCGGGTTGAAGGGAGCATCCGGGATGGCGTTTGGCGATGACGGATTCCTTTATGTAACCTCTTGGCGAAATAACCAAGTGCTGCGATACAGGCTCACCGATGGATCATTTGTAGATTCCTTTATCAGTTCTGGCCTTCGTGGGCCCACATTCCTTTTGATCGTTCCTGATTCAAAGTAATTGCATAAGACCTCTTCCTTGCCTATCGGAGTACTAATACCGACAGGCAAGGCGGCGAGGGACGGGTTATTCATTCGAGATCAGATCTTCCCCGTTCTTTCGCGTTAGATGTGCTGCTTACTGAACTTGATGAAGATCATGGTCTTCACCGGTGGCTTAAGTTCGGTTCGGAAGTAGAACACCAGCATTCCGTCGTGATTGTCGTTAGGAGACTCGTGAGCGGCGCCATTGTCCTCGCTTGCGTTTAGGTGCATGTCGTGCAGCCCAGTGCCTTCCTTGTAGGTGACACCATAAGCGGCAATTAGGTTTGCACGCTGTGCATAGTCCATAACGAGGTTCCGAAGGGAGCCATTCTCAATTTTGCGAAAGTCGCCATCCTTCAATCCCATCTTGCTGTAGGACACCTCCGCCTCACTAAAGCCGATAGAAGGAAGCCCTGCCTCATCTGGTGTCTCGTGGATGAAATACTCGACCTCCTTTTGAACCGGTGATCCGGGCCTGGAAGACATCGTGTTGAAAGCACACTCGTAGTGGCCCATGAAGTCACCGCCTGGCACCTTGAGCCAAAGATAGACATGGTTGTCGTCTGGGTGGCTTCCATCGTGAGGAGAAAGTGTTACGTGGTCGTACGAGCCAACAAGAACGCCGAAGCGATTCGGGGGCAAGTTGCCTTGCTCAAGATGCTGGGGGCCCGGCTGAGGCTTCTTCTTTCGGTCGAGCACAGCTACGTGGCTGTGATGTGGATGAACTTTAGAATGATGTGGCATTGTCTTCTTCACCTAGCGCTTGGTAATGCGGCGCGTCCGCAGATCAACAGAAATGGCTTCGTTTGAGTTCTGATTGGCATGGTCAATCGCCACGTATGCGATCTCAACACGAAACGGAGCTGCCGTAACGATGAGGTATCCGTTCCCTTTCTCCGAGGCTTCTTGGTTAACTCCAGGAACGGGATCCATCGGACCGCCGCCACCTCCGCCGAATTGGGAGTGATACCGGCCGCCGCCGCCCGCAACGATGTAGGGGATGTCGACCGTGGAACCACCGGGAAGTTCCACCGTGCGCGTAAAGCGTTGGTAGTCGTGGTCGTGCGCTGCTAGAACAAGGTCTGGCCAAACACCCGCTTCCGAGAAGGCGTCGTCAAGGTCCTGGTTCATCTGAGGACTTGAAGCATGGTTGCCGTTCGTGAATGGCGGGTGGTGCAATCCAATAATCAGTGCCCTCCGCTTTGCCCCATCCTGATCCTGCCCTGCCTTTACCTCTTTGAGAGTGCGTTTGAACCAATCGTATTGATCTTCACCGGCAGCCTGACTCCTGAGCACACCTCCGCCTTCGCCGACATTCGTGCAAAGGCCGATGATCTGCACAAAAGGAGTGTCGAGCCGCCAATAAAGGCCCGGTTGAGGCGCCATCTCGCGAACCGGGCTCACACCTGCGGCAGCCGGGGGCACCGCCGCCCCACAGAAGTTCTCAATGAATGCTTGGCAAGCAAACTTCTGCTGGCTGATAGCCACTTCGACATCGTGGTTGCCAGGTATGGCGATAATCTTGCGGGGGTAGTTCGCGAAAGGTTCGAAGAACTGCTGGGCGTAGCCGCTCCGCGTGTTATCAAAGTAGTTCACATCTCCCAAATGGAAAAGGAATGCTGGGCCAACTTCGATTCTCTCGCCAGTATCGCTCGTCATGGCGGAAATGAGAGCCTCTTGAGCAGTGGCAAATTGCTTGTTCACTTGGTCGAACCGAGTCTCGCCAGTCCGCTGATTTAAGGGGAAGCTATCGAAGCCGGTGTCGCCGACAGAGTGGAAGCTGATCGAGCCTGCCCTCTCAATCGCATCCGCACCTGCCTGCCCAACGATATCGGCAAGCGACCAAACGGGGTTCTGGGAAAGCACCTGAACATGCTCATCACCGTGATTACCGAACTGCTTGTTAAAAGCAGCGATCTTCGCCTTTACGTCATCTGGAACTGCTGCTTTTGCATGACTGGGACTGCCGAACGGCGAGATTGGCGATCGGCGTGGTTTTGTTTGTGTGTTTGGCATGGATATTCCTAGTCAGATTAAATCAATAATCCGACAGGAATATAATACATCAGTAGAATAACGAGTAAACCGGTAGTTTAGTTAAGTTTTAGTTTAGCTAACTTGTCTACATCGGTTTCGGTTATCCCAAGCTTTTCACATATTCGAGCACCGCAACCGCGTGCTCGCCGCCCGCTTCGCAATGCTTCAGCAGAGGAATCTTGTGCGGGCCCAATGAGTCCTTCAGGTTCGGATGCGCTGTAAGGACCGCCTTCACGTAATCCAACTCTCCCAGCATGGCGGCGCAGAACAGATTCATCCGCGCGCCCTTGGAAAGCAGATAAAGCGCGATGTCGCGATTGCCCATGTGACCCGCGCCCTCGATCGCCTGCTCGAAATCGCCATTTCCCCAATCGACGGTGGCGTTTAGCAGCCCCGGTTCCGCCTCTAACATTTCTTTAACCGCCGGCAGGTTGCTGTGGGCGGCGATGACGAACGCTTTCACCAGCTTGGGATCAAGGCGTGGCCGTCGGAACGGGAAATCGGGGATACCGTCGGGAATATGAACCGCTGGCTTGTACTCTTGGACGGGCGGCGTCTGGGCCATCACTTTCAGGGCGATGCCGCCGATGGCGGCGCTGAACGCGCCCTTGAGAACGTCTCGACGATTGAGGGGACTGTGGGTCATACCTTCAGCATACGCTGGTGAGCAGTAAGGCAGTTATTCCATCTTGCGGAAAACGAGTTGCCGCAAAAGCTAACGAATGCCACATCGTCAGCTCTTAGGGCTAGAAAGCGGTACGAGATGGATGATCTTTTCTTTGCGCCGAACTGGTTCGAGCCGGATCCCGAGCCTCTCATATACCTTGTCAAGCCAAGACTTCATTCCATTGGGGGTGCCGTCTTCTGGGAACTCGTTATCCCAAAAAAGACCATCCAGACTTGGGTCGGCGGAATAGATTGGAACTCCGCGACCGGCCGCGATAAAGCTCCGCGCGTCCTCCACCGTGCGGTAGTGCTTGCGTTTGGCAGCAGGCAGCTTGTCCAATTCGGATTGCGTGATTAGTTGCCCCTGGTTTGCGACGCTCATGGATAACCCACTCACCTCTTCCTCACGCGTGTCCAGCTTCGCCTGCCATGCAGCAAGCAGCGACGTAAGAAGGTCATTCTCCATTTCCCCAACCGCTCGCTGAGCGCTCCTTCCGGCAAGGGGGCGAGTAATAATCGCGTCCCATCGCGATTGCTGGAACTTATCGTCGAAATCGACCCTGATGTAGGCCGCGAGCGTTGCCGTCAGACTCTCAAGTAGGTCCATTGGGCTCCAGTTAATAACAGTCGCACCGACGGTCGTGCTGTTCTTGCCGTAGTGGAATCCCATTTGGCGCTTGAAGAGGGATGGCCGCACCACGGTGCAAAAGGGCGGCATAACAAGGTCGTCCTTGAGTTCGACGTAATCATATGCTGGGTCGAACCCTCCCCGGAAGGTCCTTGGCTCACCGGTCATCTGCTCGATGAAGCTAGTTCCCCGGCTCGGATCAAAGCCGTGGCCGAGGGTAGCGCCGACCCCCTTAAACTTTCCGCTGATTACCCCTTCGATCATCTCTGGAGTAATCAGATCGGGCTCAATCACGAAAGCGATTTGGCCATCTGCACCGATGATGTAAGCGGTTGGGAAGAACTTGATCCCCCATTTTCTTTTTGTCGTCTCCGTCTGATCGCTTGCGATCATGCCAAGCATCTCGGTCTTGCCCATGAACTTGGCAATAACCTCAGGGGCCTCGGGGGATATTGAGATGAATGTTACGGGCTTTCCCTTGAACCGCTCCACTAGCTCGTTCATTTTTGGAATCGTCGCGATGCATGGAGCACACCATGTCGCCCAGAAGTCGACGATTGCCACTTTGCCCTTGAGCAAGTCAGGCGAAATGGGTCGAGGTTTGCCCGACTTCTGAACTTCCACAAGCCCTGGCAAATTTGGGGCGGCAGTGCCGCTTGGCAATTGTTTGCCGACTATTAGCAGGCCAGCTAAAACGGAAAGCATGGGGCGAATCTACCTGAACAGCCCTAACAACCCAAGGGAAATAGAACTGTACGTGAGGCGCTGTAAGCAACTTACGCCTTCCTCCGCGGGCAGCAGTATTGTAGTCATCAACGTACCCTGGTTTTTCGACGATCCTAGGAATGCCGTAGAACTCCCTTGAACTCCGGGGCTAGAGTCACAGTTCCTGGGGGAAAGTTGCCACTGCTCCGCAATATCCTTCCGGCACGGCCAAGCGCGTCGTGCTCAATGGATCATGGCGAGCAGCCTCTACCCGGTCTGAAAACAGAACCTCCAGACTCGAAAGAGGCATCTTCATTCCCATCCCCAGTGCTTTTGCGCACGCCTCTTTTAGCGTCCAGGCCTGGAATGCCTCGGCTAACGAACTCCCTTCCAAATACTGCCTCTCTTTGGAGTTGCAGTGCCGCAAAATCGCTGCTAAGCTGCCTGGACTGGGATCTATCCATTCGATATCGACCCCAACCGCCCCGCACGTTGAAAGCGCGATCAAGGCAAGGTCCCGTGATGCCGATACACTAAACTCAACTGCTCGTCCGACGAGAAATGGCTTCCCATTTTCATCGGTTTCAATTTGAAGCGATCTGGGCTCCTCACCTAATTCGGCGCCAAGTATTCGTCTCAAAGTTCCTCGACCCAACGCAAATGTAATCGCCTTCCATCGGTGTCCGTACCGTTCGAAGCGCGCGCGCTCAGAAGCTGAAAGCAGCTCAAAGCACGTCGAAAGCACCTTGGCATCTTCGGAAATTGGCGCTTGCCAAACCGTCAAGCCAGCCTCATCGTATATCTTCTTGGCCCAAGGCGCGCCTTCCATTAGTTGCTCAAGGCTACCGTCTCAGTAATCTCGTGGTGCCGCACCGGATCGTCACAAGCCTGCACCGGCGAACCGGTCCAGAACGTGTTGCTGGGAATGGTTTCTCCCTTCATAACAAGCGAAAGGTGACCGACATGAGCGTCGCTGCGCAGCTCTGAGTCGCAGAGGATAACCGAGTAGTGGCCCACTGAGCATCGATCGCCGATGCGTATCGGGCCCATCTTCATTACACGATCCTCGAAGAGGTGGGCTTGAAGAGGCGCGTTGGCGTTGATCGCCACATCGTGGCCAATTGTGATGAGATCCGTCTCTGTCCAGTCGGTCGTGTTGATGAAAGTCCGCTTGCCCACCGATGCGCCGAGGAACCTCATGAACCAAGCAAGGAACGGCGTGCCAACGAGCGCCTGCACGAAGATCGGTACTCCAAAGTCGTGAAGCACCGCCGAGTACGTCTCCGCCCTGTATACAAATCCGCTCCAAAGCGGGCTCACCGCAGGCTCATACTTGCCAACCAGCACCCACTTGGTGAGTTTGCACATCGCAGCGGCTACCACCGACATGATAAGGAAGATGATGGGGCTTGCTAGCGTTGCCCACACAAGCGAGGACTCATTCCAAACCAGAACGAACAGCTCTAAGAAGATCGAAGCTGCAATGAGCGAGAACATGCTTGGCAGCACGAGCCGGAATGCCTCATGAGCCAGACGGTGAATATACATCGACGTCGTGGGGCGATACGTTTTGCTGATATCAAATTGGTCGTGAACCTGCCTGTTCGGCATGCTGAACGCCGGTGAGCCAAGCCAAGCCTGCCCTTTTTCTGGGCCGCTTACCTTAGAATCCGGCCAAACGGAAAGCACGCCGAGCAGAGATTCATCTGGCACCGACGTTCCTTGCGGAAGCACCGCATCGTTGCCTAAGAAGACTCGCTTACCGACCACCGTCTTTTCGAGGAAGATCTGGCCGTTACGGCGAATCGGCATGCCGATGCTGACCTCGCTTGCCAAGAAGCTCTCCTCGCCCATCTCGAGGAGGTCATAAGGCATGCGCCGCGGCAGCGCGATTTCGCATCTTGGTCCGCACTTCATGCCAAGCGCCATACACCAGTTGCGGGCAAACAGCGAGTCGTAAATCGGCACGACCGCAGCAGAAGTTGCGTCTAAATGCCGGTCCGTAAACCACTTTCGAACCGAGTAACCGCTTGGAAAAGGCAGGGTGCCTGACTTGAGCCTTCCCAGCACGACCCACTTCACCACCAGCGACTGCACGGCCGCTATCAGCACAAGGCCGATAGCGTAGACCGGCTCCCACAAATACTCTCTGAAGCCCACGCTCGCGCTATAAAGCGCGAACCCGGTCACTACAAAGGGGACCGACTCGAGCATCGTCAGAACCAACACCAGCAGACTCTGAAGGATGCCAAAGAAGGCATATCGAATCATGGTGGGCTGCTTGGCCGGATCGTAAGATGGAATCAGCTGTCGATCCGCCTTGCCTGCGGGCGAGCCCGCCCACTCCTCGTAGGCGGGAACGGTGACCCCCATTCCCACGCATGTCAGGTCTCGCAGCGTCGCCCCTTCTTCAAGCGCCGCGCCTCCGGCGACACCTGATCGAACGCCCACGATGCACCCATCGGCGATGCGGATTGGATAGATGTGGAGTTCGCCCTGGCTAACCGCCCCCGCGTGAAGCCACGCGGAGTTCTCAAAGCTACAGTTATCGCCAATCGAGACTAAGTCCGGGCAGTCGATATCCATCGACTCAAGCACGACTCGCTTGCCGACCTTCGCGCCAAGCAGCCTCATGTACAGGGCGGCGAGCGGTGTGCCCGCCAAGAAGCCGATGGGGGCGATGGCGAGCAGTCGCCCGAAGAACCACCATCTCAGAAAAGTGCTGCCCCAAAGCGGATAGCGCCCCGGTTTGAACCGCCCGATAACCGTCCACTTAAGCACCACCACCAGCCCCAGCACAAGCGGAACCATCGCCGCACGGATCGCAAGGCCCATGAGCACGGAGTTAGCCTCTGAATATCCAATATCCGAAAAGTAGATGGCAAGAACAATTGGCCCGAGCCATAAAAATCCTTGAATGCCAAAGAGGGTAAGCGCGCCAATTGCCTGTAGTATCTTCGCTAGCCGAAAGCGTCCGGGAGTCACGGCGTGAAACTCGGGCTGGTCGTGCTCCGAGCTGACGTTGGCATCCAAATGCGCAGCGAAGCTGCGCACGGTGGGATTCTCATATAAATCGATGACCGAAACCTTGCCCATCCCCGCCCGATCCCGCATCTGAGAGATGAACCTTGATGCCAACAGCGAGTAGCCGCCGAGATCGGTAAAGAAATCGTCGGCGCATGAGATTTCGCTGTCGGGGAATAGCTGCTTCCAGGCTTCGAGGACCAGGCCCTCGGTCTTGGTTCGTGGCGGGAGCACGTCGCGGTCGATGCGAATTGCCTTTCCGTGCAGCTTCTGGCATGCGTTCCGATCGATCTTGCCACTCGGCAGCAGGGGAATGCGATCCAGTTCCTCGACGACTTGCGGAACCATATAGGAGGGCAAGGCGGCTCGCATATGCCCCCAGAAGTTGGCTGCCGAGAATTCGGCGTCTGGCTTCAGGACAAGCAGGGCAGCTATGTGAGGTTCCGCCGCGCCGGTTGTCCGTAAAACGGCCGCCACCGAGGAGATACCGGGGAACGCTAGCGCATGACTTTCGATCTCGGTGAGTTCAACGCGGTGCCCGCGAATCTTTATTTGCGCGTCGATTCTGCCCAGCCAAATCAGGTCTCCGTTCTCCGCCAGCTTGACGCGATCACCCGTAAGATAGAGGGTCGGATTTCGCTCTTCCTGGGTTGCATAGGGATTCGGCACGAAACGCCCAACATCGAGATCCGGGCGGTTGAAGTAGCCGCTTGCAACACCAACGCCGGAGATAGCAAGCTGACCCTCGACTCCCGGTCCCAGGCGCTGCATTGACTCATCAAGAACGTAGCAGATGTAATTAGGCAGAGCACGACCGATATTGATGGGCTGGCCCGGCACGCAATAGCCGAACGTCGCACCGACGGTCGCCTCGGTGGGGCCGTAGGTATTGATGATCTCCCGACCCGGCTTCCACCACCGCTCAACAATCGCCGCCGGCAAATTCTCCGCGCCAAACAAGACTCTTCGTAAGGTTGGGATTTCGCCATCAACCATCGAAAGAAGCGATGGGGCGCAACTGATGATGGTGACCTTGTGGCGGTTTAGAAAGGCGAGGAGGTCGGGGCCGGAACGCACCTCGCGCGCGGTGGCGGAAATAAGTGTAGCGCCAGCAAGGAACGTTGGCCAAACCTCCTCGTGATGACCGTCCGATGCGGGCGAAAAGCCCTGCAAAACGCGGTCATGCGCTTCCACACGGATGCACACCTCTTGATCGCCAACTACAAAATTCGAAAGGCTTGCTTGGCTTATCGGCACACCCTTGGGCCTGCCCGTGCTGCCGGACGTGAAGATGATGTAAGCAAGGTCGTCTGGCGAGAGGCTGATCTCTGCGCTTTCGTGGCTTAGCGCGGAGGCGTCCTCCATCAATTGCTCGACGCCAATGACAGGCACGCCTTCAAGCGGATGGCTTAGGCTCGGCTCGCTTGCAATAATGAGCTTCGGCGAGGCATCTTCCAGGCACTCGCGAATTCGAGTGGGCGGAGATTCTGAATCTAGCGGCACGTAGGCGGCGCCCGCCTTTAGGATTGAGATGAGGGTTAGAAGGGCGTCGATGCCTCTCGGCAGCACGAACGCAACCCGGTCACCCTTTCCGACGCCTTGGTCGATGAGAGCCCGCGCAATCTGATTCGTTCTGCTTTCAAGTTCGGCGTAAGTTAGCCCGAGGGTATCGGTCTGAATGGCAACGTGGTCGGGCTTTTCTTTCGCCCACCTGGAGATCGGCTCGAAGACATAAAAGCAGGGCTCGCCAGTGTTCGTGTTGGCTGGGTTCTCTGCTGTTAAGTCGGCTCGCATCTCGAAAATCTCGCCCGCTCATTGACGGGGGTTGAACCTGATAGCTTACACGGTCCTGACTTTCGGACGTTCCCTGCCCCTGCAGTGACTCAGGCTGTTCTCAAGTCGTGCCTCGTCAGACATTGGTTCGATTGGACGCAAGCCGTTATTGGAGAGTGCCGGTCTCTACAACCCAGCTCACCCGGCATTTTCAGGATGGTATCCGCCACCGGGTAAACCAATACATGCACGTCCGAGCAATATAACGTTAAATTTTGATGATTAACGTCACAGTAAGTGCCTCAATGGACAAAAACCCTTGATCAATCTTCGTTCCAAGGGGAAACATGAAATCACTTAAATCTATTGCCTTTGCTATCTTGATGTGCCAGGCCACAGCTTCTTTCGCTGATTTTCACTATACGCATCGCGAACAGAGCTTCAGCGCTATCTTCACCGATCAAAACCAGTTCAGCGATGCCTACTACGATAACAGCAACAGAGTCGCTGTTTACGCAGATTCAGCGGGTGAAACGCAGACTGACGTTTGGGCCACTCGCCCAGGAGCTCAGTTTTCTTCCTGTTTCAGCGATGGTGCGAATATCGCGATCACGAATGTGGACCCATCCGTATCCCAACAAATCGCCGTTAGTATCGCAAGCCTAACGAATCAGCTCGGGTGGTACCAGCTGAATGTAACTCATCCGGGCATCGGCGGTGCGCTGTCGCTCGGTCAGGACAACGGATTCACGACACTAAATGCCAATTTTGGTGGCGGTGGAGCACCGGATGACGGAAACCCATTCGATCTGGAAGCAACATTCGTCGGTGACTGGACCCATCTCGGCAACACCCAAGGCCACGCCCTTTACAGTTTCAACTCCGATGCGCTGGCAACAAACGGCGTTTTACTTCGATGGAACGCTTACGCACCTGGTACTTCGCGACGAAAGCTACGTGAACGATGGGGCGCACAATGCCCAGGTCAGCTTTACGATGTACGGCGGCGCGGTCCCTGAGCCGACCACCATGACAGTGCTGGGGGCTGGCCTCGTAGCATTCCTTCGTCGCAGAAAGAGGTAAGTGAGTCTCGGAAATCAGCGAGGCGCGGGTCGAATCTTAGCCGACTCCTGATCCGAAGGGCGCCATTAAGCCAAGGAAGAAGGAACCTCGCTTGATGCGCTGCTAAGCGGCAGTGAGTGTAAGTCGCTCACCCGGGTGTTTCGCCCGGGTGAGCTTATTGAGCGCTACTTCGTAGGTTTCGGGGTCTTAATATGAGGCTTCGCCGCATACTTGGCGGGGTTCTTCTTGAACGTTGAAGGACAGTCGTTGCAGCAGAAGAAGTAGCGGTTGCCTTTGTAATCAGCGTACATCTTAGACTTCGTTGCCTTGTCCATGTCGAGCTTGTCGCCAGAGACCGGGCAGGTGATGATGTGCTTTGCAGTCTTGGAGACGCCATGTCCCATCTGGGCCATGGAAGCAACAGCGAGCATGAGAAGTGAAGCGGTAGTAATTGCGAGTTTCATAGTTTGGTATTCCTTTTGACGTTTTACTTGACGATGACCTTCCCTTGATACATGTTCATGGAGCAGGTGAACTTGATCTCACCCACTTTGTTGGGCGTGAATTTAACAACGACCGACTTACCAGCATCAACCGTTTTCTTGAGTTTAAGGCTCTTGAACTCGACAGTTGACCCGCAGCCCATGTTCTGCCCGCCCTTGAAGGTGATCTCAACCGGCTTGCCCTTGGCAACTTCGATAACCGCAGGGCTGTACTTGCCGTTATCGATCGTCACTGTGATAGCCTGAACGCCTTTGACCATTTTGGCCACCGCGGGACCATCGGCTTTGGGACTCCCCCCTTGGATAGCGGACGTAACGGCGAAAGTTTGGGCGGCTATCGCAAACGCAACAGCCAGAGTGAGAATGGTGGTTTGGTTCTTCATGATAGATTACTTGATGGGTCGGGTCCGGGCTGGCCGGAATTGTCGGAGGCTTCCGTCACTGGCCAAGACCAGCTTCGGTTCATGAACGTTCTGTTCAGCCAGACGACGAAGTCGTCCACATACGTGTGCATGATGGGAATGTCGAAGAGGGACAGGATCGTCCCTACAATGAGGCCGCCAACGACGGCGGTCGCCAGCGGTTGGTAAGCATCGAGCCCGGTCTTTGGCGCGAGCGCCACGGGCAGCATGACAAGCAGGGTGATGCTTGAGGTCATCAATATCGGGCGGAGCCTATCCGGGCATGCCCGCTTAATGGCGACATCGCGCGCCATTCCCTGGTCACGGTATCTCATGATGAGATCGATCATGAGGACCGCCGTCGTGATGTCCATGCCCGTCAACACGATGATTCCAAGAATCGATACCGTTGAGAACGACTGATGCGCGATGAAGAGAGCCACGAAAACACCCGCAAGTTCCAATGGCAACGAGGCGATCATCTGCAGCGGATGCAGGAAACCTCGGAACTGGATGACGAGCACGAGATACATCATCGCAATCGATAGCCCGAGCCCGGAAACCAGGCGGCGGAAGCTATCCATCATCTGAGTCATATCGCCCCGCATTTCCATGCCGTAACCAGGCGGGAAATTGACCGGCTCGATGCCGAGCTTCTTGTTGCCGCCATAGGCGTTCGAGACCAGATTCATGACCACGTCCATACTTGGCAAACCGCCGATGCGGTAGTACCCGGTTACCCCGATGACTCTTCTGAGGCCGTCGTGCTCGATAACCGTTGGCGCGGACTGCGGGACAATATCGGCGATGGATTTCAAAGGTATCTGCTTCCCATCTGGCGTCGAAATGTATACCGATTCCAAGGCGTCCAGGCTTGAACGCTCATCCTTCTCATACCGAACCAGGATCGTGTTTTGGCGGACATTTGGGAGGCGGTAGTACTCGCTTGTCAATCCGCCCCGCGTAGCGTAGTAAGCCTGCTGCGCGATCTGGTCAGGCGAGAGCCCAACCTCCTGAGCCTTCTGCAAGTTCACGTCGATGCGGTAGTCGGGAACGCCCATCGCCCACGTTCGGCCCGGTTGGAACAACTCCGGCATCTTCTGCCCAACTTTGAGCACCTCGCCGCCTAATCGGTCAAGCTCCGCGAGGTCGGGTCCGTAGATGTTCACATGGACGGGAGCGGCAGACGTCGCCATGACATCGGAACCCATTTCCTTGATTTGAAACCGGCGGATTCCAGGTATCGATTCGAGCGATTCCTTCTGGATGGCGTCGATCACCTTGAATATGTCGTTCTTGCGCCTGTCCTTATCGCTAAACGTAAGCATGAATGCGGCCCCGTTCACGGCGGGCATCTGATAGCCGGTGAAGAAGGGGGACCACGTTTCGAACATCGATTCTGCGCCAAGCTCCACGCTCGCTTTCTCCACTTCTGGGTGCTTGCGGATAATCGCTTCGACTTGCCGAACGGCGCGCTCCGTCCCCGCGTAGGACGTGCCGGGATTCATCTCCAGAAAGCCCGAGGCCTGCCCCGTGTCGGCCAAAGGCATCATCTCCGAGCCGAGGAAATAGTAAAAGGAAAAGCCGATGATGAGGGTCGCCAGCACCCGCGCAAAGTTCGCGAATCGGTGCTCCAATAGCCAAGCGATCGCCCTGCCGTAGCTGGCTTCCAACCGGTCCAGGCCATTCTGGAACGGATCGACAACCCGATAAAGGAGGGCGAACACCGGCTTCTGCCGCTCGTTGGCCCTCACGTGCTCCGGTCTGAGGAGGTTCGCACAGAGGAGCGCCGTGAGTGTAAACGAAACCAGCATCGAGGCAAGCAGCCCAAAGATGAGCGGCCAAACCAGCTCGATGAACATGAGGCCGACGATCCCGCCTGAGAACAGTAGAGGAAGAAGGGCAAGGACGATCATCAGCGTGGAGGCGATAACCGCAAGCCGCACTTCGGCAATGCCGTCAATCGTGGACTGCTTGGGCGTCTTGCCCATCCTCAGGTGTCGCTCTACCGCGTGGATATCGATAATGGAGTCATCGACAAGCCTTCCGATGCTCAGCAGAAGCCCGATGAGGGTGCCGCTATTGAAGGTCATCCCGAACGGAACCATCATCAGGACCGCCATCGCAAGCGACGTGGGAAGCGTGATTAGGGCGATAAGCGTGCCCCGCCACTCGCCGAGGAAGAGAACCAGCGCGATTGCGGTTAGACCGATCGCGACGGCGAGTTCGTGCCAAACGTTGTCGAACAGGATGTCCACGAAATGCGCATTGTCATAAGCGGTCTCGAAGTGAAGGCCGGGGTTTTCAGACTCTATTTGCTTAACAACCTGCATGACCGCAGGCACAACGAGCGCCGAGCTTGCGCCGGGATTCTGAATGACGCTCACCTCGATGCCTTCCTTGGTCTCGCCGGAGGCGTTGTCGAGATAGTGGTAGCCCGAGCGTTTCTCCCAATGAGAGTCCTCAACTCGCGCTACGTCTCGCACGTAAATCACCCTCGGAATAGCGCTCCCGGCAGTGGGCCTGGCGCTAACCGGCGGAGTGGTGGCTCCCATCCCCATCCCGTTGGCTCCGCTTGAAGGACTTGCTTGTGCCGCGCCTACTGCTGTGACCGGATAGTTGAGCACGTCTTGGGCGCTCATCGCCCTCGTGTCCACCCGGACAATTCCCTCTCGCTCGCCGTTGGTGACAGTCCCACCCGACGAACTCACATTCGCGCGGTCTATCGCGTTTCGGACATCGAGGATGGAAAGGCCGTATGAGGCAAGTTTGTCTCGATCTACGATCACCTGAAGCTGCCGTCGATACCCGCCAAATGGAACAACGGCGTAGACGTCTTGCACCGTTTTCAGCTTGCGGACTACCGTGTTGTCGGCGAAATCCCGAACCTTGGCCATATCCCAGCCCTGAGCCGCATCGCCCTGAAGCGAAAGGGTCAGCACGGGCAGATTGAGGGGGTCGATGGGAATGACCCACGATGGCTTTAGGTTGGCGCCCGTTGATGGCAGCGTGGACTGAACCACATTCATCAACGCCTGCACATCCGTTTGCGCCTTCTGCATGTCCGTGCCGTACGGAAACTCAAGCGTTACGATGGAGAAGCCATCTTGCGAAGTCGAGCGGACGTACCGGACTCCCTTCACGTTGATAAGCTGCTCCTCAATCGGCTTGGAGATGTAGATTTCCATCTCTTGCGATGAGAGGCCGGGCATCATCGTGACGATGCCGACCATCGGGCTTTGAACGTAAGGAGCGAACCGCCTCGGCATATGGGAGACGGCGAGCCCTGCAAGCGCGAGCATCGCAACGTAGAACGCGATGACCGCATAGGCGTGCTCAATCGACCACTTGTGGATCAAGTGGAGGGCATTGAGCTTGCGTTCCTTGCCCTCGCTCACTTAGATACCGCCTTGCCCTTGTACATATTCATCGGGCAAGTAAAGGCAAGCTCTTTGCCGGCAGGTTGAGCAGGGACTACCACCGTTACCGGCGTGTTGAGCGGGGTCTCGGCGTGAAGCCCAATCTCCGGAAAGTCGACTGACGTCGCGCAGGTGTCCTTGATTCTGCGAATGAAGATCAGCTTCGTGGGTTTGCCCGCAGTCAGCCTGATCGAGGAAGGCGTATAGCCTGCTTCTGTGATTTCGATGGTGACCGCTCCGTTTACCGGCTCGGCCAGCGCTTCAACGGGGCGGATTCTAGAACCCGCCGCCAATCCATAGGGCGAAACGACAACCTTATACCCCTTCTTTAGCCCGCCGCGTACTGCCGTGAAACCGCCTGATCGCCCTCCAATCTGCACTTCCTGACGCGCAACCGTGAACTCCCCTCCGCCGGAAGGGGTTGCCACCCATGCGTAGCTAAGAGTCTCAGTGCCCTGCGTTTCGGTTTGAATGGCCTCCGTCGGAATCACTAAGGCAGATGCCTGGCTCCCGACCGCGATCTCCAGCGACACATATTGCCCAGGAGAGAAGCGCCCGCTCTTGTTGTCGTAGATGGCCTCGACGGTCCCCATGCGGGAAGCGGGGTCAACCACCGGCGATACCGAGGTGACCTTGAGCAGCAATGGCTGCGGGTCGCTGTGAGACAGGAGCACGCGAATACCATCGCCGACGTGGATTCTTGCCAAGTCTTGCTGGGGCACGTTGGCCTGGAGCCTGACCGGAGACACCTGGGCGATTTTGAGGACGGATTGGCCAGGGTTTACAACGACTCCCGGGCTAATGAGGCGCTGAGTCACCACTCCGTCAACCTCAGCCCGAAGCTCCGCGTACGCCTTCTGGGTTGTAGCGCCCTTCAAGCCCGCCGCGGCCTCGTTCACGCTTGCTCGCGATTGCTCGATCTTCGCCCTGGCGCTCTGCACTCCCGACTTCGCGGTTTCCGCCTGAGCCTGTTTCGATTTGAGGTTGGCTTGAGCCTTTTGAACCCGGGTCGTGGCCGCGGCAACTTCAGCGGATGCGCGAGCGAACTCGCTCTTGGCGGCGCGAAGCATGGCGTTCGCCTTGGTAACCCGCTCCTTGGCGGAGGCAACCGCGGCATCGGCCTTTTGGGCGGTTGCCTGGGCTTGCTGCCACTCATCCTTGGAGACCGCGCCCTTCGCATAAAGCGTCCTCATTCTCTCCAGTTCCTGCCTTTGATAACCCTCGTCCGCCTGTGCGGCATTCAGGTCTGCGTCCGCCGATCTTGCGTCCGCGCTTGCGGATTCGACGCCGGATTCCGCCGACGAGCTGCCCGCCTTCGCGGCGTCAAGCATTGAGCGGGCTTCGGCAATCTCAGACTGCGCAATCGAAATCTCAGCCTGCGATTGTTGCACCATGTTCAGCGACTGGCTGTACTCCGAATCGGCAACGCTTACGCCCTGGCTCGCCGAGCTTACGCCCGCAGCCTTTTCGGCAATCATCGGATCGATCTGGCTTGTGTCAAGGCGAGCAAGTAACTGGCCACGGCGGACCTTATCCCCCACGTAGACGGGCATCGAGACGATCGTTCCGCTAACGCGCGGGATCACCTCTTGCTCGACGAATCCCACTACCTGACCGGAGTAGGTCACTGCCTCGGCAAAGGGTTGCTCCCGGGCTTCGGCGAGAGTGACGGGAAGGACCCCTTCCGGCGCAGGGGTGTTCATTTCCATGACCTGAGCCTCAAGTGGGGTCATTGCCCCTTCCCGACGGAAGCTTCGCACCGCCCAGACCGCAATCAGGAGAGCTGCCGCCAGTAGAGCCAACGGCAGAAGGGTCTTGCGGTTAACGGCCGCCGAGAGACTCGCCTTTTGGCCGGTCGCTCGCATGCGCCAAAGCACGAAGGTAATAAGGATTGCTGCCGTGAGGAGGTAGAGCCAGAGCGGCGACCCTGGGCTGCCTCCACCCGCCTCGCCGGTTGCCAGCTTCAGCACGGTTGAGCCCTGGCCCGACGGGCCGAGGATGGAGATAGAAACGTCGTAACTGCCAGCCATCGCAAAGACCGCGGGCGCGGAATACGTTCCCAGCGTTGCTTCTTCCGAAGCGGTCTCCTCGCGCTCACCCATCGACATGCCGGGCATCTTGGCCAACACTTTCACGGTTGCTTTCGAAACGGGCTTGTTCTGGCTGTCCGAAATTTGGAGTAGGAGCCTTGCTTTGCCCACGGGGATAACCTCTGGGCTCGAATGAAGGGAGACTTTATAGGGTCCCGCAACGCCATCCACCGCAAAGGCGGAAACGGAAACTACGAACAGAATCAGACAGGTGATTACCTTCACGGATTTCCTCCTGTGGCCCGCTTAAGCCGGGCGGTTGCAATCGACAGGTCGAGTCTCGCTTGCGCGAGCTCAGTTCTCGACCGGGTGAGGGCGTCCAACGCATCGAGCTGTTCCAGCAAGATCGCCTTGCCTGCTTCGACCCTCAGCTTGATGACCGTGTAGGCGGATTCCGCCGCAGTCTGGGCGGCCTCCGCCGAGGTCAAGTTCGCCATCGCGGTAGCCTGGTCAAGGGCGGCCTGGCGCACCTCTTTCTCAACCTGAAGCTCAGTTTCGGTTAGGTTTGCCGTCACGCGTTGCTTCATTGCCTTGGCCTTCTCCACCTCTGACTGAACTCGTCCACCATCCCAGATTGGGAAGCTTATGGCTAAGCCAAGCGTAAGGCCACCCATATCTCGCCGGTTGGTGGCATCTGCCATGCCGGTAGCGTAAAGCCTTGGCAGGCCGAGAGCCCTTGCCGCAAAAAGCTCAGAAGCGGCGGCTTCGGTTCTCGCTCTCGCGGATAGGAGGGCGCCGCGCTCCTTACGGGCAGATTCAAGAAGGCCGGCAAGCGAAGGTTGGTCTATCTTTGCTACCGGCGCTCCCGAGAGTTCAACCTCCGTCTCCAACTTGAGCCCGATCGTTTGCTTCAGATCCAGCAGGGCTTTGGCCTCGTTGTTTCTTGCCGTCGCTAATCCGCGCTCGGATCGGCTCACCTCGGCGCGCACACGCTGAACGGATGCTTCAATGGCCGCTCCGCTCTCGACTCTCGCCTCAGTTGTCTTAAGCAGTTCGCGGGCGGCGTTTAGGTTGGCTTCCGCTGCAATCACGTCTTCATGCATGAACTCAACGCTATAAAACTCCTCGGTCACCTTCAGAGCCAGATCAGCCTCGGCTTCTCTGTAATCGCCCGCCGCGGCTTTGGATTGCCATCTTGCCGAATCCGCCATCGCTCGAACATCACCCGCAATGATGGGAATCATGAGCATCAGGTTCCCATCCGAAAAGCTGCCGGGAGGAATCTGCATCAAAGCCGAAGGTTCGGTTCTCGGGACCGATGTGAGGATCGATGAGTTGTTGCCGGTCGAAGCAAACCCGTTTGCAGATACCCAGGGGCCGGCCATCGCCTTCGCCCCTCTTTCGGCAGCGAGAGCAAACGCGAATTCCGCCCTTGCAGCGCGCAGGACTGGGCTTGAAGTTCGTGCGAGGGAAAGCGCATCTTCAAGGCTCAGCGTTCTGGTCTGCGCCAGTGCGACATTCGCGAAGAGAAGCGACCAGCAGAGTGCAGTCAGGCTGCGATTCATCGCTTCACCTCTCGCTGCTGGGCGGAGTCAAGCACGCCGATGGCGGCTTGCCATTTTGCTTCTCGCACCGCATCAAATTCGCGGGAGAGTTGGGAGTAGTCATGAAGCCCAGCCTGGACCTGATCCATCCTTCCTCGTGTCGGGGTGATTCGCTGCATCGCCGCGAGCAGCCGGGATTTTTCTTGCTGCCAGCCCGAGTCGATCATTTCGATGCGAGCCTTCTGTGAGGCAGTAAGGCCGAGCCCAGGATGACTTAAAAGCAAGCCAGGCTCGGGCTTCCAAAGTGGCTTGGTTGGCGCTGGCGTATTGGCCCTCGCCACCTGCGGTGGAGGCGGGCTTACAAAGCTGAATGCTACGATGCCGAGCGCTGCTAGGAGCGCAACGATAGTGCCCGGCCCGAAGAGCCTGCCCTTGCTGTTGCATCCGCAGTTCGCAGAGCCGCACGTGTGTTTAGATGATGTTCGTAAAATGGTAATTCCCTCGCATAGTCATGTCCTGGCCGCGCATAGCGATAAGTGGGCGGCAAGTGCCGGAGACTAGCGAAGGGGAGGCGCACGAAGGCCGTTAAACCGTAAATTCGGGGGTCGGATTCTTTGGATTTCGAGATGAATCGGCGTCGATTGAACTGACGTAATCGGAGCCATCGCTAAGGCGACTGAACTCGACAGTAGAGCCAGAGGCTCAGGCGATTCTGCAAAGCCCATCGCCTTCTCAGAAGGAAGAGTGGCTTGGGCCGCCAATCTGCAACCTGCTGACCTCGCCGACAACTCGGGCTGGGAGCCTCGGCTGGATTTAGTTTCCGTAGCGCAACACGCGCAGGCCTTATGCCCGCTCATCTTGCAAATAGCTTTAGCGGGGGTGGGCTGGGGAGAATCGGGACAGATGCACGCAAGCGCGCCTGAACTCATCTGAGAGATGAGCATGACGGTCGCAAGCAGAAATCGTCCGATAAGGTTCAACGTATCTTCCAACGCTCAGACAAGCTAATGAATTCCTGTCTGGCGTGTCCTGAGTTCAGTGTAGCAGGGCGGTCTTCTCTAGTAACTTAATGTCGTTGTAATTGATGACTTCCGGCCTACGCGATCCCATAAGTTCTAGCTTCCGGAGTTCGAACTCGAAGACGCTGGGGAGATCTTGACCACCGACTTCTTGAACTCGGGAATCTTGCTCACGGGGTCGAGAGCCCGATTCGTCAGCAAATTCGCCGACTGCGCGCCTGCCCAGTGATACGGAATGAAGATCGTGTCAGGGCGGATGGTGGTCACCACCTTCGCTTTCAGCACAAGTGATCCTCGCCGACTCTCAACCTTCATATCCTGCCCGTCAACAATCCCGTACTGAGTTGCAAGCGTCGGGTGAATCTCAACGTATGGCTCGGGGCACAGATCAACGAGTCCACCAATTCGCCGGGTTTGGGTTCCACTCAGATACTGCGAAACCACGCGACCGGTAGTTAGGATGACCGGATATTCGTCATCAGGCTCTTCTGCGCTGGGGCGATAAGTCACCGCATTGAAGTGGGCTTTGCCATCGGAAGTCGGAAACTTCAGGTCCTCCCACAACCGCGGAGTGCCGGGATGCCCAATTTCAGGGCACGGCCAAAATACGCCCATCTCGTTTTCAATTCGCTCGTAAGTGATGCCGTAGTAGTCCGCGGTTCCGCCCTTGCTCGCCACCCTCAGTTCGTTGAATATCTCTTCAGATGAGGAGTAATTGAAAAATTGCCCCCGCCCTAGCCTTCGCGCCAACTCAAGGATGATCTCAGTGTCAGCGCGCGCCTCACCGGGAGGATCAACCGCTTTCCGGATGCGGATAACGCGCCCTTCTGCGCTCGTGCTGGTGCCTTCCTCTTCCTCGTGCAGCGATCCCGCAAGAACGTAGTCCGCGTGCTGCGCGGTCTCATTCAGGAAGAAATCAATAGCGGTGTAGAACTCCAGCCGACTAAGCGCTTCGCGCGTAAAGTTGGAGTCTGGAAGTGACACAAGGGGGTTGAAGCAGATGCTGATGAGCACCTTGATCTCGCCCTCGTGGATCATATTCATCAGTTCCTGCGCTGTATGTCCCTTTTCGGGCAGCTCCGACTCAGGAATTCCCCACACATCAGCGATGTACTTGCGATGCTCAGGATTGCTGATATCGCGGTTGCCCGGAAGCTGATCGCATTTGTGGCCATGCTCGCGCCCACCCTGACCGTTGCCTTGGCCGGTGATGGTTCCGTAACCACAGCCCGGCCTGCCGATACGCCCGGTGGCGAGTACAAGATTGATGCAAGAAACCACATTGTCCACGCCTTTGGTGTGATGTTCGATACCGCGTGCGTGCAGGAGGAACGAAGTTTTGGCATGGCCCCACATACGCGCGGCTTTCTCGATATCCTCCACCTTTACGCCGCTGATCCGGCTGGCTTCCTCTACCGTCATCGCAAGCGCGGCCGCTTTCGTCTCCTCCCAGCCGCTGGTGTGGTCGCGGATGAAGTCGTGGTCAAGAAGGTTATCTTCAATCAGGATGCGGAGCATCGCGAGCAGCAAGGCTGAATCGGCTCCCGGCCGAACCGGCAAATGAAGGTCGCAGGTTCTCGCCAAAGGAGTAATGCGCGGGTCGACCATGATCAGCTTCGCGCCCTTGTCGCGAGCCCGCCAAATGTAGTCGGTGGTGATGGGAGAGCACTCGGCCACATTCGTGCCAAGGCACATGATGACTTCCGCATCGAGAATGTCCGCCCACGAGTTGCTGGTTCGGTCAAGGCCAAAAGCCTTCTTGTTCCCCGCCCCTGCGCTCACCATGCAAAGCCGTCCGTTGTAGTCCAGCTCGCGCGTTTGAAGGGCGACTCTCGCGAACTTGCCGACGAGGTAGCTCTTTTCGTTCGTTAGCGATACACCCGAGAGCAGCGCCACCGAGTTCTTGCCATACTTCGCCTGAGCCGCTTGAATCGCCTCCACTGTGCGAGAGAGGGCTTCTTCCCAACTGGTCTTTACAAAACCCACGCCCTCCACTCGCTTCAGGGGAGAGGTGAGTCGGTCAGGATGGCCGCCCTGCATGTACCGCTTCACCCCTTTCGGGCACAGTTTGCCGCGGTTGAACGGGAACTCCTCCCATGGCTCGAACCCGATGACGCTGTTGCCGCGCACCTTTAGCTGAATGCCGCACTGCTGACCGCAGAAGCAGCAATGGGTTTTGACCAGCTTTTCCGCCTCGCCACGGCCCTGCCAGCCGCCAGGCGGCTCATAGTTCAAATGCGGGCCGAACTCTTGGATCAGCGCTTCAGGGGAGGTTGGTAGCTTTGCCATAAATCGTTAACCGACGAAGGGTTGGCCTTCGAACAAATTTGCTTGGTTGATCGCGATCAGCTTTCGCTTTTCTTGGGGCGACAAGTTCTGGTGAGAACCGAAATCAAAGCCGATCTCTTGCATTACGTCCACGAGATCGTCGTGATGCAGCTGAGACTGGTAGGCCTGGCCCGACCTTTCGCAAATCGCCTGCGGGCCGACAGAACCTTCCATCTTGTAGAACTGGACGCCCAACTGAGCCGGACGCTGGGCAATGTGGAAGAGCTTGCCAAACGGCATGTAGAGCAGGATGAGCACTACCGTGAAGGCGTGCAACAAGGATAGGAAGGAGAAGTGCGAACCCCCCATCAGCTTGTAGCTCGCCGTTAGCATTAGCCCGCTAACCGCAACCGCAAAGAGCAGGAACAGAGGCAGCATGTCGTTGTAAAGGGTTTGGACGGCCTGCGCGCCGTGTTCGAACATTCGTCGATGCATCGCAAAGCCCACTCCGATGAGAACGAAGACCGCGCTGAAGTTCAGCGCGTTGAACATTACAAAGCCGAGGGCGCTGTGCGGGTCGAACACGAACTGGCGCATCCCCATGAACTCGACCGCATAATCGCTTCCGGCCGGGCTGAACTGCACCCAGCCCCAACTCAGCGGAAAGGTAACCGCGAACGCAAGCAGGCAGCCCCACGCCAAGCACATGTGTCCAATCCAGCGATTGCGACCGCGCCTTGCAATGAATAGCTGCAAAACGATGTTGTGGAAGGTCAGCTTGATAAGCTTGAAGAAATTTCCGATGAGGAAACGGGGTCGGAAGAACAGCCTCCACGAGGCCACAAAGTATTTCCAGGTCGGCGGACGTTGAATCCACATCAGGTAGCGATAGGCAAACCCAAAGGCGGCAAGAACGGTAGCCGCCGCATAAGGAGCAAGGGGCGCATCAAACCGCGAGAACTGCCCCGATCCGAAGTAGATTCCCAGAAAGACACCTCCGGCCGCCAAAATCCCGCCGGCGAGGGACACTGCCTGAGACCGGCTCATTGAGACATCACCTCCGTCAGCTTAGCTTCATCGAGGATGGAGATGAGATGCTTATCGGTAGCGACAACGCCCTCTTTCTGCCACTTGCTGAGCACACGAATAGACGTCTCGGTAGTAGTCCCCGCCATCTCAGCGATGTCCTGACGCGTTAGCGGCACCTGAATATTAATGGCATGGCCGTTTCGTGCGCCATAAGAATCCGCGAGGATGAACAGAATGGCGGCAATTCGCTGCTCAACCTTTCCCGACGAGAGGCGAGACATCATGTCGTGTGCGCGCCGTAGCCTTGGGCCCAAGTTACGTACCACTTGATCCTTCAGCTTATCGTTAGCCTGATAGGCGGCAATCAGATTCCGTGCCGACGCTTTCATGTACCAACAATGGGTGGCAGCAAGCGCGCTTAGCGGAAAAGAGCGCCCCTCAAGCACGACCATTAACCCCAGGCACTGACCCGGGCCAAGGAGTTCAACCGCCATTTCCTGGCCGCTCGGATTCAACTTCGTCATCTTGATGAACCCCACGCCGATGATCGCCGCATATTCAGCGGGTGAGCCCGCGTGCCAAATTAACTCGCCGCGCTCCGCATAGGCCATGAACGAGGATTCGATGAGGTCTTCGCGCTGGGCCTCGGTTAGCGGGTTCAGCAGTGTGCATGCTTGAAGCACACTCGCCTTGGTGGGCCGCTCCGGAATTGATGAGAAGTCGGTAAGAACGGGGTCAGGCATGGGCTAGGACCTTCCTCTGCAACACGGGCGAAAAGACGTTGACCGCCCAGATAACGAGTCCCGTAAGTTCGATGAACCCGGTTACACCCATCGGGGCAAATGCATTCGGCGTGTAATCCGAGAGTATCTCTAGGCTCACGCGGCCCGCGTTGCCCAGGTTAAGCAGCCAGAAAGCGGTCGCCAACGGAGCAAGCCGTGAGATATCCAGATCATTCATTCTCGCCACTACGTGAGCGCCCACGCCAAGAATCATCTGAGAAATAAACCCAACCGTCACCGCGTGTCGGACGGCACCGATATACGCGTGGGAGAACGCCTGGCCCGTCCGCGCCAGATGCAGCGGCTCCAGAATAAGCAGGACGCCCGAAACGCCAAGCCAGAACATGCTGCCTCGGATGAACTTGTGGGACCTTACGCTGAACTCCAGCGGCTCAAACATTCGTAGCGCCACCAGAAGCACACCGGCGGACACCGCAAGCACTGCGCCTCCATTGAAGTAGAGGCCCTGGTGAGCTGGATCAAGATCGCCGCGGAAGTAAACAACCCAACCGACCATCCGCATCAGGAGCCCAACGGTCCAGCCGACGAAGCCCATCAGCGCGAGCTGCCGATGAGGCGCTTTCGCGCCGAAGCAATCGCTCATCTTCACGAAGGCCACGCCGAATATCATCATGGCGACAAAGCCGAGGAATTGAGCTTCGCGATAGGGCGGGAAATACTCGGCCACGAAGCGAATTCGCTCCATCGGCGATCCCGAGTGCGAATAGAAGAAGTAGAACGGCTCGGCGATCGCCACCAACGGCCACCAGAACATGGAAGCGAACACGAAGGTCGTTGGCCACGTGAGCCCGCGCCCGTCGTTGTAGCGCGTTAAGGTTGTATTCGCATAGAACAGGATCACGCCCACGATCTGCAAAATCGAGGCGCCCACCCCTAGCGCCATCCCGACGCCCTGGTTACCGACAACAATCGGTTCAGCAACAAACCGAAGAGTAACCGCTGCAATCATGCAGGCGAGGGATGAGTATGCGAGCTTGTAGAAAAGCTCAGCCTTGCTGCGCCGTGGCGCGTGCTGCTGAAGCGCGAACCCCATGATGAATAGCCCAACCCATCCGTAAAGCTGGGCGTTGGCATGAGCAAGGACGTAGGGCGTCCACTCTGGCGTTGTGTAGCTTCCCTTCATGCTGATGCCGGCGAGGGCAAGCGCTCCCAGGAGGCATCCTGCGGTAAGGACGCTCAGAACTCCGGCGAGGAAGAAGGGACGGTACATCTCGGTGACTACCCGCTCATCGCTACGATTGACCACTTTCAGCGCGACTTGCATTAGCGCACCCCCGCTACCGGCTTAAGCGGAATCTCGTCCGCTTCATGGACGTCAGCTGACTCGTGTTGCATCTTCAGAATTGAGAAGTGCATCCACGCCATGGCAATGAGAGAAAGACAGGCGATCAGGAACCAGCAGGAGGTCCATAAACCGGTTGCCTTGAGGAACTGACCGAAGATGATTGGGAACACGAAACCGCCAAGGCCGCCAAGTACGCCCACCATTCCTCCAACTGCGCCAATATCGTTCGGGAAGTAGGTTGGAATGTGCTTATAGACCGCCGCCATGCCCAGGCCCATCATGATGCCGGCGATGAAGAGCAGCGTCGAGAACACCATCCGATTAGCCTGGAAATAGACATGCGTGAGTCCCCGGGCCAAAATCTGTTTCTTTGTGACGGTGTCGCCCACCTTGACCGATGGCTCTTGCCATGAGTGGAAGACCGGCCACACCACCGTCTCACTGTCGTACTTCCCGACGTTATCCTCGCCTCTAGCCTTCAGGTTGTAGGTCACACCGCCCGCAACAACCTGCGAATTGGAGACAGCAGTGACAACGCCCTTCTTATCGGCAAGGAGTCCTTCGCCCGGAGACGTGATTTCCATCTTCGGCGCAACCAGAAATAGGAAGAGAATCGAAACAACGGAGAACACGATGTAGAGCGTTGAACGAGCGCCGATACGGTCGGAAAGGAAACCGCCGAGCGCGCGGGTTACCGCCGAAGGAATGCTGAAGGCGATCGACATCGCGCCCGCCGCCGCTACCGTCAGCCCGTACACGTTCAGATAGTAGGGGATGAGCCACTGCGAAATTGCTACGAACCCGCCAAAGAGTACGAAGTAGTAAAGGCCGAAGCGCCACACGCGCACGTTCGCAAGCGGCTTCAACAACTCGCCCATTGTCCGGGCCTTCGCCTCACTCTTCTTCGGCACTGCCAGCAACGCGAAAATCACTGCCATCGCGATTAGCGCGCCTGCGTAGATCTGAGGAACCTGCCTCCAAGCCGCCATGTCCTCACCCTTGCGGGTCACCGAGTCGAGCAGCTTCGGAGCAAGCAGCGCGGTAACCGCGGTTCCGATATTGCCCATACCGAACAGACCAAGCGCGGTTCCTTGCTTTGCCTTAGGAAACCAAAGTGAAGTGTAGGCGACGCCCACTGCGAACGATGCGCCGCTGATACCGAACGCGAGACCACCTATCAGGAAGGTTGTGAAATCGCTTGCATAGCTTGTCAGATACATGGCGATACCAGCGATGACCATCACCGCGATGTACACCGGCTTGCCGCCGATCTTATCGGCGAGGATTCCAATGGGTAATCGCAAAATCGATCCCGTCAGGATCGGGATTCCGATAAGCCAGCCAATTTGGCCCTTGTCGAAATGGACCACCTGGTGATCCTGCAAATAGGTGATTAACACTGCATAGAGCGTCCAAGCTGCGAAGCAGACAAGGAAGGCCAGCGTGTTAAGGAAAAGAACTCGATTCGCGTGTTTCTCGGCGTTCATGTTTCAATCTTGCGCCGGTTGGCGCGTGTCTGCTATGACCGTCGTCATAAGCGTTCTTTTTCCAGTCGGACGACTCCAAAGTACATCCAAACATTGACTCCGAAGCAGACAAGGCTCCCGATCGCCGCCGGGACCGCCATTGCCGGCTTGCCGTCCACCAAGTTTTCGACTACGCCGAAGCAAAGCCATATTTGGATCAGCACCAGCATGAGGTTGAAAAGGAGGAGGCCGATGAATGTGGCCGATCTCTGCTCGTGGCGGGCCTCTTCGACTGATTTCATCCTTCCTTCACCTCCTGGTGGCTTACGCCAAGCGCGTAGATTTCCGCGCCCCGGACCTCAAGAAGAACTTTGGGTAGCGGACGCGGCGGCGGGCCCTGCAGCACCTGCCCATCCGTCAACGAGAATGCGCCGTTGTGGCATGGGCAATACAAACGCTCATGCTCGGGTTGGTACTCAACCGGGCAGGAAAGGTGCGTGCAGCGCCGACTGTAAGCCACATATTCTCCCGCCTTGGGCTGAATAAGAACGCAAAGATCCTGGGGCCGCGGATACGAGAATTGGAGCGAGCCGCCAACCGGCACGTCGCTAACATTGGCGATCATCGCCGGTTCGAAGCTGATACGCCCACGATTGATGCTAGAAAAGACCGCCATCCCCACCGACCCGGCAGCAAGGCCGCCGCTGGCAAGCGTGAGGAACTTAAAGAACTCACGGCGCGAAACGTAGTTGTCTTCCACCCAATCGACGGGAAAGCTTTGCTTTAGTTCTTGATCCATTACTTCAACCTCGAATTTGCCAGCAAGTCGGTCTTCCTAATTGCCGCGCCGCTGTCCACCGTCATACTCTTTGTCCCCGGCGGGGCCATCAGCGAAACCTTCGTTTTGATCGTGCGCGAGCCGAAGTGGAATTCATTTATGGGTGTGCCGTGGCGCTGGGCGGCAATCTCTTCCGGAGTGCCAAAGAACAGCGCGCCAGAGGGGCAAACCGTTGCGCACATCGGCTTCTTGCCAACCGATGTACGGTCATAACACATGTCGCATTTCATCATCTGGTCGCGCTGAACCTCGTACTTGGGAACGCCGAACGGGCAAGCAAAAACGCAGTTTAAGCACCCAATGCATCGCGGCTTGAGCGAGGACTGGACCACACCATCAGGCGTCCGCTTGATTGCATCAGCCGGACAGACCGCCGCGCAGGCGGGCTCATCGCAGTGCATGCAGATGATCGGCGTAGTCTGAACCGTATACCCGCGTTGAATCTGTTCAAGGTGGATCATCGAAGCCCCTGCATGGGTATCGCACTCCGCGCAGGCGGCGACGCACGCGTTGCACCCAATGCATCGGCTAGGGTCGATATAGAAGCGTTGCTCCATTACTTACCCCCATTATGCTGGTCTTGGCGGCCTGCGCCATGATGGCCGTCATGGTTGACGGTGACGCGCCTTGAACCCCTCGGGCGCGCTGAACGTCTCGGTCTCCGGTTCGCCGGTCTCAGGAGGACGTTCGTGTGCGCACGGAAAATCCTTTTCCACGAAGTAGCGAATGGATGGCTCGTGGGCCGAGTTGAAGTAGATGCCCTCCCTGCTCGGCTCGCCTAGCCGTTTGATGTCAGCATGCGAGAGCTTGACGGTAACTACCTCACCTTCAAGAATCAGTTCTGTTTCCTGGCTCGGCTTCACCTCAATCCCCCATCCGCTGGACCGGAATATCCGTTGGGCAACCGCCTGTCCGTCCAGAAGCATCTCCAACTCCGAGGGAGTGATCCTCATCCGCAGACTCTCAGGCATCCAGCGTACTTTCATTGGGCTAATTGGAGGACGCTCTAGAAGCGATATTGTGTTTGAAGGAAAACCCACGTCTGATTCGCCGCCGACCCTTTCAACACGTTGCGGACGAAGCTGCCGGGTTGGAAATATCCGAGGCCCGCGCTGAACACGAGGGTCTTCTGATAAGTGTAACTGGCCTCCACATCCCATTCCTGACCCACGTCTTTGCCGCTTCCACCGGTTGGGTCAACATAGGTCCCCCCCGGGCGGGCGTTGGCAACCCCATTGGCGGCATACCAGGCATCGGCGGCGTCAAAGAGCCACAGCCGGTGATAAGACGCCTTCCCGGTCACGTTCTGGCAAGGCTTGAAATCCGCTCCAATCGCCAACTCCTGCATGTTTCGCCATCCTTGCAGATCCATGGTTCCGTAAAACGGGTGGTTGGTGGGATAAAGGTTATCGAAAGTGCGCGTGCTGTTCGGCCCACCTCCGCCGGTGGCGAGGTTAGCTTCCAGAAAAGTGGAAATCTTGGGTTGAAACGCCTGGGTTGCGCGGGCATGAAGCGCATACGCTGAGAGGCGCTTACTGGCAACACTTCCGGTCTGCACGGCGCCCTCGGTTTCAAGGCTGAGGGGACCGCGACGCCATTTGCCGTTGTAATTGAGGGTTGTGACGTCCACATTGCCGGCGGCAATTTCGTCGTGTTTTTGCAGCAGCGCCACGTATTGGCTCCCGTGAGATAGGATCGCGCCGAAGATGCGCGCATTCGCCGGATAGGGAGAAGCGGTTCCGATCCTCGCCCCGAAGAATTCCATCGTCTTGGATTTCCAATCGATTCCATCAAACGACCTGGCGGTGTTGACCCATTCCAGCGTGCCAATTAGGCGCTGATCGCCAACGATGATGGGCTGGCGGCCGACGGTGAGAGCGCCGGTGGCATCTTTGTAGCGAAGGAACGCAAACCTAAGATCGCTGTTGTGAGGGTTCGCATCGCCGCTTGGCTTCCAGTAGCGGTCGTCGGCGAATTGGTATTGCGCCTCGCCGGAAATCCCGCCCGGAGCGTTGAAGCGCGCGCCAAGCCTGATGCGGGCATATACGTCGCTTCGCGCATCCGAAGTCGCGGATGAGAAATCAACGTCGCTCCGCCTTTCGTAGCGGACGCGGGACTCGAGATAAGGCTGAAAGTCGATGGTTTGCTGCGGCAAGTTCGTAAGCACCATGCTAGGAAGTTTCGACTCGTTTTCGGCCCGCCGCTATGACCGCGATCATACGCCCTGAAGCGCGGGTTCTGGCAGAATGAACTTGTGCTGCGGGATGTTGAGGCGGTGCTGCTGACGGGCGGCCAAAGCAAGAGGATGGGCCAGGACAAGGCTTCTCTGATAATTCATGGAGAGCCGATGGGGCGTCGCATCGCGCGCGAGCTTGCAGCCGCGGTTGAAAAGACGACCGTCCTCGGGCGCGAGGCAATTCCTGGTTACGCCTTTCAGCTCGATGAGGAGGAGTTCGGCGGGCCGCGATCGGCGCTTCGCGCGTTCACTCCGTCGCTTGCTTACGTCTTCGTGGCGTCCTGCGATTTGCCTTTGTTTCGTTCTGAAATCGTTGGGTTTCTGCGGGAGCGGATCGACGGCTTTGAGGCGGCGATCTGCCGCTGTGAGGGGGAGTTGCAGCCCTTGTGCGCCCTTTACGCGCGGTCGGCGTTTGATTCGCTTGTTGCGAGTCCGGCTTCCGAGCGCCGGCTCATACGGTGGGTTGAGCAGCTAAGGCTGCGGGAGGTGGATGACGAGGAGTTGCGACTGGGGGGCATTGATCCGAGGTGGGTAAGGAGCGCGAATACGGCGGGGGAACTTGAACGCCTTCTTTGAGTGAGTTAGCCCACATGCCCACCATTTGGGTGATATCAACCATATTTTGGGTGATTGTGCGGTACTAGGAAGCTTAGGCAGATTACTGTCGCTTGTTGGCGGGAATGGGTAGGAATTCCAAAATCTGAGTTCAACCTAGCCTATTTTAGGTTCAATTGGTTGCAGGTTTGTGTTGGAAAGTGCAGGTCAAAGCTCCCAATTACCCAACATTTCACCCAACATTTTCAGGCGGGTTTCCTATTGCCTTGGGATGGCGAGCACAGGCACGAAAGATGCAGCCCTGGCAGCGCCAGGTTTCGGTTGTCGTCGGAAACGCCGCATCAATGTCTGCCTCTCCCGAACCAACCATCCTAAGCCCTTCGGCAACCACCCCTATTTGATGCCTCCACGCTCGCTCAAGCCTCGCCACGAGAGACATGTCAACCTTGGTCCTGCCCAAGTAGTTCGCCGAAAGCCAAACTGCAATTAGCTCCATATCTTCATAGGGAACTCCCCATTCGCGATGAGCAAAAATCGCATAGCCGTGAAGCTGCTCGATGGCTCCTTGCTCCCCATTGGCCACGTCACCAGTTTTCCAATCGTAGATGCGCAGTCGGCCAGGCTCGACGGTCATGAAGTCGTACTTGGCATATACCTTCATCCCTTCCAATTCAAACGAAGGGATTACGCCGCTTTCTGGCACACGCCATGTCTCGGTTGGAAGCGAATCAAGTTCGCTCCTTAGCGGCAGTTCGAACCACCTCTCCACTAACTGTTGAGCCCTTCGTCTCAAGTCAGTCAGTTCATGCTCGGTCAGAGGCGAGTTGTAGTAGAAACGATCAACCGCCTGACGCTGCTTGCTCTTGGGCCACCTGTCCCGATTTAATGCGGCAGCAACCCATTCGGCTGAAAACCTTAGGTAGCCGACCATCACTCTCTCGACAGCCTTACCAATGCCGTTGGGCCACTTCCCTTCGCGCAACCTATGCCTCAGCGCCGCCGTGATTGCGTCATCCACTACGCGACCCAACAGCGCCGAACTAGGCAGCAGATTTCCTTGACGCTTCAGTTCCCAAAATTCCTGGCCTGAGGCAGCCACATCAGGTTCATAGCGAAACAGCCACTGCCTCCGACACTCCTTGAATGCCTTGTGGTTCAAATAGGAGATTGATGGGCCGTGATCGATTTTCGCCACTGCTTAGCCCCAACCGATTGTCCAATGCCGAACGCCAACCGAATTCATTTAGATTGCAATAGTATGCACAAACGTGGTCAAGTGGGTACCCTAGTTCCCTGCATTTGCTAGGCTCAGGAGGCAATCAGATATTCGAGCCAGCGATTGTAAGAAGTCCTGGAAACCTCAAATCGTGGCTAAAGAAATCAAAACCAAGAGTTCCTTTGGAACAATACGCGTCGATCACGTCAGCCCGCCACTTTCGGGAGATACTCCGAAGGGAATTAACCTGGTGATCTCATTTGAGGAGGCATTGAAGCTCCACCTCGGCCTGCTTCAAGTTCTTGGCAAGCTCAACGGGTACAACCGTAACACAGCCGAGGGAAAAGCAAGCGCCATAAACCTCTGCTTGTTTACGGATACAAATCGGCTCACCATTAACGAAGACAAAGTGAAGCAGCCCAAGAAGTAGCCTGTCGGTGTAGTAACGGCAACTCAGTAAGCAAATCCGAACGACTACCGCTGAATAGCAAATGCCACGTATATTCGATAACATTGATCTGCCGTTCTTGCCATCTCTTGAAGAGATGCTCGGCACTGCGGTATCGGCAGACTTTTGTGTCGGCTTCTTCAACCTTCGCGGATGGAACCGACTGGGGCAGGTGGTTGACGAGCGCTTTAGCGGCCAAGACGCCAGCCGATGCCGCCTGTTGGTCGGCATGCAGTCTCTAGGCGAAGACGAGGTCCGTCAGGTGTATAGCCTTGTGCAAGAAGACGCCCTCGACGCTGCCAAGGCGATTCAACTTCGCAAGCGCATGGCCGAGCAGTTCCGCCGGCAGCTAACGATTGGAGCGCCGTCCGAACTCGACGAATTCAACCTCCAACGTCTTGCGCGTCAGCTTCGATCCGGCAGGCTCGTGGTGAGGCTGTTTCTCCGTAACAGCCTCCACGCTAAGCTTTACCTCACCCACCGCCAGGACGTTGCCGCGCCGATAGTGGGTTTCGTTGGAAGCTCGAACCTCACGTTCGCCGGACTCATGAAGCAGTTCGAGCTCAATGTGGACGTGGTCGAAGGCGACGCCGCAGCGAAGCTGGCACGATGGTTCGAAGACAGGTGGAATGACAAGTGGTGTCTCGACATCTCCGAAGAGCTTGCCGAAATCATCGAGGCAAGTTGGGCCAGACCGTCGATCATCCCGCCCTATCATATCTATCTCAAGATCGCCTATCACTTGGCGCAGGAAGCAAGGGCGGGTCTTTCCGAGTTCCGCATCCCGAAGGATTTCGGCAACCGACTCTTCGACTACCAGGTCGCGGCAGTTAAGATTGCCGCCCATCACCTCAACAACGACCGTCGAAAGGGAGTTGTACTCGGCGACGTTGTCGGTCTCGGCAAAACTCTAATGGCGACCGCGCTCGCGAGGATCTTCGAGGATGATCTCGGCCTTGAAACGCTGATTATCTGCCCAAAGAACCTCGTTGAGATGTGGGAGGACTACGTGCACCGTTACCGACTTCGAGCCAAAGTCGTTCCGATCACGATGGTTGCCCCGCACACACGAGCAGGTTCAGACGGGAAGGAAGAAAGGTCAGGCGGACTCCACGACTTGCGCCGGTACCGCCTGGTGATACTCGACGAGAGTCACAACCTTCGCAACCGGGAGGGGAGTCGCTACCGCGCCATCCAGGAATACATCTCCCAAAACGAATGCCGCTGCATTCTTCTCAGCGCCACTCCTTACAACAAGGCGTATCTTGATCTCGGAGCCCAACTTCGCCTCTTCGTTCCCGAAGGACATGACCTCGGAATTCGGCCCGACTTGCTCATCAAAGATATTGGTGAGGTTCAGTTCCAAGCCCGTCACCAGTGCCCGGTCCGAAGCCTTGCCGCATTTGAAAAGAGTCCGTATCCCGACGACTGGCGAGAGCTCATGCGCCTCTACATGGTTCGGCGCACACGCGGGTTCATCAAGGAAAACTACGCTCATACCGACGAGGCGTCGGGACGCAAATTCCTCGTTCTCGAGAACGGTGAGCGAACCTACTTCCCGGATCGAATCCCGCGCACAGTGAAGTTTGAGGTTGACGACAAGGCCGGCGATCCCTACGCCCGCCTCTACAACACGGCCATCGTCACCCGGATCAACTCGCTCAACTTGCCGCGTTACGGACTCGGCAATTATATCGCCAGCACGCCAGCGACACCACCCACTCAGGCCGAAGCGAAGGTGTTGAGCGATTTGGGCCGCGCTGGCAAGAGGCTCATGGGGTTCTGTCGCACGAACCTGTTCAAGCGACTTGAGAGCAGCGGCCTTGCCTTCATTCAGTCATTGGAGCGGCACGTCCTTCGGAATTACGTCTACCTTCATGCGATTGAGCAAGGGCTTCCTATCCCGATTGGCACAAGCGATCCGTCGATGCTCGATTCGGATGTGTTCGACAGAGACGCCGACGACACTTCGTTTGCGGGCAGCATTTTCGATGACGGAGAAGATGCAACAGTGCCGGAGCCTCCATCAGTTCGCGAACCAATTTGCTCCGAGGAGGCGTTCCGTGAGAGGGCAGAAAAGGTCTACGACACCTACGCTTCACGCTACAAGCGCCGGTTCCGCTGGCTCAGACCGGAACTCTTCGTAGGGAAGCTCGGTGACGATCTTCGTTCGGATGCCGAATCAATTTGCCAGGTGCTAAAAGATCACGGCCATTGGGATGCCTCAAAAGACAAGAAGCTCGGAAAGCTTTTCGAGCTGCTGACGACGACCCATGCCAGCGAGAAGGTCATCGTGTTCACGCAATTTGCAGACACCGTTGACTACCTCACGACAGAACTCAAGAAACTCGGCTTGAAGGCCCTTGAGGGCGTCAGTGGAGATAGCGAGAACCCGACTCGACTTGCTTGGCACTTCAGTCCAGTCAGCAACGACAAACGCGATCTCGTGAAACCAAGCGACGAGCTTCGTGTACTCATAGCGACGGACGTGCTTTCAGAAGGTCAGAACCTTCAAGACGCTCACGTCGTGGTCAACTTCGACCTCCCATGGGCGATCATCCGGCTCATCCAACGTGCCGGTCGCGTTGACCGAATCGGCCAGAAGCATGAGCAGATCTACTGCTATAGCTTCTACCCAATGGACGGAGTTGACCGAATCATCAACCTTCGAGGTCGAGTGCGGCAACGGCTCAGCGAGAATTCCGAGGTTGTCGGTGCTGACGAAATCTTCTTCGAGGACATGAAGGTCGATCACCGCTATCGCGATCTATACAACGAGAAGGCAGGCATCCTGGACCAAGACGACGACTCCGAAGTCGACCTGTCTTCTCAAGCGTTTCAGATTTGGAAGAACGCGACGGACGCCGACCCATCGCTCAAGGCGGTCATCGAAGATCTTCCTGACGTTGTGTTCAGCGCAAAGGAGCACGTAAGCGAGCCCACTCGACCGAACGGGGCACTGGTTTACTTGCGCACCGCCGATGGCAACGACGCGCTGGCGTGGGTGAACGAGCGGGGCGATCCAGTGACCGAGTCACCTCTAGCCATCCTTCGCGCTGCCGCTTGTAAACCCGACACTCCTTCAAGACCGAAGGCGGCAAATCACCACACGATTGTTCGCTCGGCAGTTCAGCGAATGGTTGAAGAGGATTCCTTATCCGACAAATCTGGTGGCCAGCTGGGAAGAGAATCGGGAGCACGTTTCAGAACGTACATGAGGCTCAAAGCGTATGCCGAGCATGTGAAGGGCACTCTGCTGGAAAGTGAGGAACTGCACCGAACCATCGAGGACGTCTACCGATTCCCGCTCAGGCAGTCTGCAACCGACACCTTGAACCGGCAACTAAAGGCTGGAATTGGAGACGAGGCACTCTCAGAGCTTTGTATCGCGCTCCGCGATGAAGGACGCCTTTGCTTCGTGGAAGACGAACAAGAGGTTCACGAACCAAGAATCATTTGCTCGCTCGGACTCGTTGGGGGCACAAATTGAGCAAGCTCAACGTCAACCGAGTCCGTGACTTACTCCAGGAATTTGCCTTTCAGGATCTCTTCGTTGAAGAGTTAGGTTGGAACAACCCTGGCACGAGACGGGCCGAGTCGCTCACGGTGGGAGACGAGAACTTCACGTATCGTGGCGTCGCAATACTTGGCGGCATCGAAGCGTTCGAAGTCAAAGGGGCTTCGGGAGTCATTCCAAGCCGTGCGACTCAGCTTGCCATCTCGAAAGAGATCGCCAAGGTCAGGTTTGAGCATGTGCTCATCTTCGTGGATGAGAAGCGGACGCAAAGCGTCTGGTTCTGGGTCAAGCGCGACGGCAACAAGCGCTTCCCCCGTGAGCACCACTTCTTCAAGGGGCAACCCGGTGACCTGTTCATTTCAAAGATCGCCAGCATGTCGGTCGATCTCAGTGAGCTTGACGATTCGGGCCAACTACCATTGCTCGAAGCAGCAAAGAAGGTCCAACGTGCGCTTGACATTGAGCGCGTCATCAAGAAGTTCTTCAAAGACTACGATGACCAACGCGTCGAGTTCACGAAGCTCATCAAGGGCATTCCTGATGATAAAGACCGCCGCTGGTATGCCAGCGTTCTCCTGAACCGTCTCATGTTCATATACTTCCTTCAGCGGAAGTTCTTCATAGATGGTGGCGACGAGCTCTACCTAGAAAACAAGCTTCGGCAGAGCAAGTCAAGAGGATTAAACAGGTTTTACGGCGAGTTCCTCCAAGCACTCTTCTTTGAAGCGTTCGCCAAGCCAGAGGAAAAGCGCACGAAGGAAGCAAGGCAACTGACTGGTAAGGTGAAGTACCTGAACGGTGGATTGTTCCTGCCGCACCGGCTGGAGCAGAGGTATCAGATCGCAGTGCCAGATGAAGCATTCGACGAGCTGTTCAAGCTCTTCGGGCGCTACTCGTGGAACCTCAACGACGTGCCCGGAGAGAGCGACGACGACATCAATCCCGATGTGCTTGGCTACATCTTCGAGAAGTACATCAACCAGAAGGAGTTCGGAGCCTACTACACCAGACCTGAAATCACCGAATACCTCTGTGAGCAGACGATTTACAAGCTCATTCTTGACCGAACGAGCGAGCCTGACGTTGAGGGATTGCCGCAGGGTCGCACGTATGAGTCCGTACCCGAACTCCTTGTGCGCCTCGATAAGCAGACGGCCCGGAAGCTATTACACGACATTCTGCCGGACCTCACCATTCTCGATCCCGCAGTCGGCTCGGGAGCCTTCCTCGTCGCCGCTCTAAAGACACTGATCACCGTCTACTCAGCAGTCATTGGATGGCTCAAATTCCACGACGACGCTTGGCTTGACGAGCATCTTCGAACGAAGATGAAGACTGACTTGACGCGGGTTCAATACGCGATCAAGAAGGCCATCATCACGGACAATCTCTACGGCGTTGACCTGATGGAGGAGGCGACAGAGATTGCCAAGCTCAGGCTCTTCATGACTCTTGTGGCGTCGGCTCACACGGTCGACGACCTTGAACCACTCCCTAACATTGACTTCAATATCCTTGCTGGTAACTCGCTGATCGGCCTGATGCGCGTTGAGGACGCTGAATTCGAAGCTAAGCAGATTAAGCAAGCCAGTCTATTTGCGCCGACGAAAACCTATCGTCAGATTCTCGACGAGAGGAATAGAAAGGTCGATCAGTACCGACATGCAAGCGGTTATGTCGATGACCTTGCCTTCATGCGCGACGGAGTTCAGGAAATCGAGCAAGAAGCGCGGCCAATTCTCGCCGCCTTGCTGGAGCAGCGGTTCTCGGATCTTGGAGTCAAATTTGAGCAGGCCACATGGGACGAGAAGAAGTGGGAAGAGGGCAAGCCGATCAAGCGGGCGGTAACGGTCGAAGACATCGACAACCCTACCGACCCAGATGAAGGATTGAAGCCATTCCATTGGGGATTCGAGTTCGACCGAATTCTTCACTTGAGGGGAGGGTTCGACGCGATCATCACGAATCCGCCATGGGAGACGCTCAAGCCAATTTCGCGCGAGTTCTGCTACGAGCATTCCCCAGAGGCGAATCGAAGGCTATCTACCGCAAAGGAGTTCGACGCACTTCTTAAGCAACTCTTGCGAGATGACGAGATTCGTGCGAGTTACCTCAAGTACCTCAGCGGCTTTCCGCACCAGAGCAGTTATTTTAGGGCGGCGTCCGAGTATTCCAACCAATCCGCAGTCGTCGGCGGCAAGAAGACTGGCACGGATGTCAACCTTTACAAACTATTCGTGGAGCGATCCTACAGGCTCCTTCGCAAGGGTGGTCTCTGCGGAATCGTAATCCCGAGCGGGATCTACAGCGACCTTGGCACGACCGGGCTTCGCAGGTTGCTTTTTACGCAAAGCAAGGTTACGGGCATCTTCTGCTTTGAGAATCGCAAAGAGATTTTTGAGGGAGTGCACCGGAGCTTCAAGTTCGTTGTTTTGAGCTATCAGAAGGGTGGCGAGACAGACGCTTTCCCGGCTGCATTTATGCGGCTCGACGTATCCGACCTGTCCAGGTTCCCTGAGTCAATCGGAATGACTATCACCCTCGATACAGTCAAGTCACTATCTCCAGAAACCCTCTCTGTCGTGGAGTTCCAACATCCTCTCGACGCGAAGATCGCTGCCGACATGCTCCGGTTCCCGATGCTCGGTGATGAAGTTGAGGGAGCTTGGCAACTCAAGCTCACCCGTGAGTTTGACATGACCAACGACGCCGCTCTTTTCGAATCGTCGCCATCCTCGGACAAGCGGATTCTGTATGAGGGCAAGATGATCTGGCATTTCACCCATCAATATGCTGACGCGCGTTACTGGGTGAAGGAGAGTATCGGAAGGAAGTCAGTCTTGGGGCGAACTCAGGATACCGGTCAGCTTCTCGACTACCAACGCTATCGATTTGCGCATCGTTCGATCACAGGCAATACAAATGAACGGACGATGGTCTGCTCGATTCTCCCAAAGAATGTCTTCTATGGCCACAGCCTCAATGCATCGAAGCGGAACGGGGTTGCCTTGAGCGACAGTGAGCTCCTTTTCCTAGACGCATTGATGAGTTCCTTCGTGGTCGATTACTCGTTGCGGCAACGTGTAGCCACGCAGTTGACGATGTTCTTTGTCTATCAATTGCCAGTTCCAAGATTGACAAAGAAGGACTCCGCATTTGCGCCGATCGTTCGGCGGGCAGCGCGCTTGGTTTGCACCACGCCTGACTTTGCGGATCTCTGGAATGAGGTTGATGCCGACATTGGGCTCCAGCCCAATAACTCTTCACCGAAACTCAAAGCGACACCCTGGAACGTTTCACTTGTGGCGACGGCATCGCATGATAGAGCAATACTCCGAGCCGAGCTCGACGGCCTTGTGGCCTGTCTCTACGAACTGACGGAAGAAGAGTTTAGACACGTGCTCTCGACCTTCCCGCTCGTCGATCCTGCTGTAAAAGACGCAGCCCTTGCCGCATTCCGCTCAGTTCAAGCGGGGAGGATTCAATGAACTGGTTGCCGCTCAAGTCCGTTCGCATCGAGAATTACAAGGCAATAGTCGATTCGGGAAGACTCGAATTCAGTCCCTTTACTCTGCTGATTGGCAACAACGGCTCGGGCAAGAGCAGTCTGATCGAGGCTCTCGACGCCCTCCGATCACTGGGCACCGAGACCACAGACGACGCGTTTGTTGGCCCACGCGCAATTGAACACGTCGTCAATAAAGCAAAGAAACTCGGCCGCGTCTCAGAGAGTCAGGATATAGCCAGACCGTCCGAACGCCTTAGGTTTTCTGGAGCGGGCCGCTTATTCTCGAACGATCACCTTCACGGAATAGGAGGCGGTCGAGATATTCCCAGAGACGGAATTGCTTTCAGCTTCCAGACGGAATTGGCGACCGTTCGCCAGGGAGAGAGCCTTCTCATCACCAAAGAACAATTGACGAGCTCCAGCGGGAAGTTGGAGCGCGATTCGACCGGTCTAATTGAGATCACAGATAGGGGCGAGAAGACTCCCTCCGATGCACGGGCCATCAGCCTAACGGATTCTATGTTGCGCTTTGAACTTGGCTCATACTTCACCTATTGGCAGATACTCGGGCTCGTACCGGAGCACATGGGCTTGCCAGTTCCGCGTCGCACGGCCCTTCGGTCGAAGACCTTGCTTCGGGACGGCAGCAATGTCGCGGAAATACTCAATCTGCTTGCGCATGACAACCGCGACATTTTCGACTCGATTGTCGATACTATGCGCCACATCCTTGGCTACGCGGAGCGTATGGACCCCCGCCAGGATCTTGGTGCGATACGGAATCGCTTCATCGAACTTGATGAGCGAGAATTCACAGTCCCAGGTTGGATGTTGTCAACCGGGACTTTGAGAATCATTGCTCTACTGATAGCCCTAAGGTGGCCCAAGTCGCCCACAGTTATTTGCATCGAAGAGATTGAGAACGGACTCGACCCGCGAACATTGAGCCTGCTGCTGGACGAGATAAAGTTTCGAACTGAGTCGAAGAAAATTCAAGTCATCGCGACCACTCATTCGCCTTATCTACTTGACCAAATTGAACTGGAACAGGTCATGATCGTTCACCGAGATGACGGGCAACCCAAGTTTCTCAAGCCGTCAAACAGCGAGCACGTAAAAGCTTTTGTCTCTCGTTTCGACCCTGGCAAGCTGTACACAATGGGAGTTCTAGACAAGGCCGTGGAGGAGCTTCTGGGATGAAAGTCGGATTCGTTGTTGAAGGGTCCGATCGAAGTGCTGGGGACGTATTTGCGATCCGAGAGCTTTGCATTAGGCTTGCATCCGTCCACGGCGTAACACGGGTTCCAGAAGTCTTGGCTGGTGGAAGCAAAAAGGAACTCAAGGAGAAGGCCCACGACCACCTAAGCAGCCTTCGCGAGCTTGGCTGCGAGCGGATTATCTTCGTCTGGGACAATAGCCCGCCGTGGACTCTTGACGTTGCTGAGCTTGACCATGACGTTGCGGAGTGGGAGCAAGGCATTAGGGACGTAATTATCGATAACGATGAGTCCTTAGATGGAGTGGAGCTCGTATGCGCCCGGCAAGAGGTCGAGGCTTGGTTTCTAGCCGACGGCACAGCGATCCGACAAGTTCTGAAGTCGATCCGCAACAAGAGCGGTATCAACATCAAGACCGTTAAGATTCCCGAGTCTGTTATGAAACCGAAGCGGCACTTTATTTGGAAGTACTGGGATGACCATTTTGGCCGCCAGCCGTATGGCACCGAATACCGGCTCCTCGCGAACCACGTTGGACTAGAAGCATTAAGATCGTGCCCATCCTTTGTGCGCTTTGAAGCGGCGGTGGTGGCTCCATGATCGAAACTTGTGAAGTCAAAGCTGCTTCCGACATATTTTGGACCAGATCCGAACCTACAAGCGGCATGACGTCCTCCCTGGCCGACATGAGTAATTGTCGTCTTCCCTTGACCTTCCAAAAGGGGCCATTGCAACCCCCAATGCTAAGGTTCTACGTTCCTGTTTTTGGGGACGAACTCGACGAACTTCCAGCCCTCTTGCGTATCAATTCGACTCGCAGTCATGGGCTTATTGCGGCCATTGTCGGGAAGGTAAATGTGAACCTGCTCAAGTGGCCCACCGTTTGGCCCGCTTGCCTCTACCTTCTCGGTGCCTTGAATGCCGAGGTGCTTCATGAGGAGGCTCAGGTTGGCCGTCTTGTCTGCAAATTTGAACCGCTTTGTGCTGCCAATCCGCTTGCCATCCTTCACTACGTCTTGAATGTCAATTCGCACCAAGGCAGCGGCAGTCTCCTCGTCCAGTTCGCACGTTGGCTTTAGGTTGCCCTCCGCATCGAAGAGCTTGCGAATATCGAAGAAAGCGAGCCGTGCAACCTCCTGTAGGACTCTATCAGCCGTAATCTGAGTGCGAACTTGCCTCTCTCGCTGTCCTGCCTGAATAGCTTCCACAACCTTAACATTCCTTAACAACCTTGAGCCCGCTGCCTCCGCAGTCTTGGCGCTGAAACCCGCCCTTATTGCCGCCTGCGTGGCGTTCAGGTCTATGAGATACTCCTGAGCGAACCGGCTTTGCTTGTTCGTCATGTGCAGCTCAAATGAAGATCAAAGGCGTTGCTTCATGGCTCTCACGCCAGCGCACTCAATGCGCTTCTTGTACGCCTCGAGCTCTGCGCGCTTGACCAACGTCCGCTTTCCATGTTTGAACCAAGGAAGCTCGATGGGCCCGCCGCGAAAACCGCACAGCGTGTTGACATGAGACTTTGAGCAGCGCAATTCAACTGCAGCCTCTTCGAGTGTTAGCCAATCACCCTTCGTTTCAAGGAAAGGGATGCCCTGGGAAGGGCTCTGAGTTCGTTCTGATGACTGATTTAGATTCATTGTTAGCTTCGGGGCCAACCCTGTAAACGCATTCAAGCAAAATCAGCCGCACGAACATATGGTTGCAACGGCTAACAAAAGGCAGCACAGTTGTCTGCATAATCCTAAGGACGTATTTTACCATGATTCAGATTCGGTTGAACCAAGATATTGCCTGTTATCAATGTGCTTCCCCTTGCTTACTGGAGGTGGGTATAATTCTACGTACTCGCGAAGTTGCTACGAGCGACGCCTAACGGCTAGGGATGGGTAGCTCTCATCTCCGAAAGATCACCTGTGCGATCTGCCGTTGGGCACCCTTAGTGCGCAGGAAGGCACAGCGGTTTGTTTCAGTACCTGGAATTCACGACGGACGAAAGCGTCGCCGATGTCGAGTTGACTGCCAAGAACCTAGTCACTCGCTACCCTCAAATCAAGTCGTTCGACTACGTTGCCATAGTGGAGGACACGATTGCGTTCGGAAAGGAGGTGGAGCGCCATATTCCAGAAGAGTCGTATCAGTGCCTTTTCACTTTGGGCCGACGCTTAAAGGGCCGTCTCCACCGCGATCTAAGGAATCAGCCGATGACAGCAGCTGCCCTGGCTCCGTTTGCGCTGGTTTTCGTAGACGCATTAGAATACTTCTCGCGTGGACTTTTCCCCGGTTGCTACAAGGACGGCATCTACTTTCACAGCGAGGAGAGCGTACTGACCGAATTTGAAGCAACATACAGCAAAATCAAGTACGGAAATTCGGGAGTTATGGATTACGCGATGGCGGAAGCAAAGGCTCACCCTTTGGTCGTTCCGTCTCTCCAGCCCCGTGCGAACCTTGTCTTGAGTCTAGCCTATTACCTCTCGCTCGAGAACCAAGGCGGCGAGTTTCAGTTGCCTGTCAAGCTTCTAGCCAACTGGTTAAGCGAAGGATACAACCGGATTTCGTCAATGGAGATCTCGAGGATCAATACTGTCCTTGAGAAGCGTGGCTATCTGGCAACCGACGGCTCGTACTCGTTCACAGGTGAGAAGGCGAAGAACTTCAAACTGAATCCCGGAGCGATCAAACTAGACGAATTGCCAACCTGTGAAGAAATGCTGTTAACCAAGAATGCCAAGAAAACCTAGAGACTCACAGATATCCTGAAACTAAGAGAATTAGAAGAAGAACGAATATTAGGGGTATTTAAAGAGACACAGGGAATGCCCAAAATTAGGTTCAAATTCCACACCAAGCGCGCCATGCCAAAGGAAGATCCCAGCTCTTAGCGTGAGCCTCCAAGATTCTTTCCGGAGAGCCTGGAATGTGTTTGTTTCGAACGGCGTGAGCAGGTGAGGATATTGCAAGGCAAAGCAACCTCCGAAGATAAGGCCGACTGGAAGCTGCACCATGCGCGAGAATGCTGCAAATCAAGTGAGAATGCGTGAAAACAAGGTCCAATGCGGGCAAGTTAACGGTAAAGCAAGTAAACAGCTGCAAAAATGCGGGCGCTTACGCAAGTGGTCTCGCTTTTTCTTGAACCTGGGTCACGGGCTCTGTCGGGCTTTCCTGGCCGCCGATAGGGACGAATTATTGCAGTTTCTTTAGGCAATAAAAAAGGGGGAGTCAACACCGCAAGTTGAGACAAAGTGAGACGCCCAACGCCCGCGCCCGCGCGAGGGAAATTGCTAACAAGCCTGGTGGCGTATTCTTGAACCTGGCCTCCGAGATTTCTCCGGGATTGTTTGAACGTTATCGGGTACGAAAATTGGGTCGCCGTGGATGCAGGGAAAGGCAAGGTCTTGTGAGGTAGTTTGCGGGGACCTCCCCCGTCTCACCCCACGGATGAGGCGTGCGAATAGTTCTTGCAGTAAGATTGTTCTATGGCCGGTAATCATTGCCCAAGGTGCGGTGCACTAATGGCACCGACGATGACTAACTGCCCTAAGTGCAAAATAGGAAGGGGTGGCAAAACTGTAGGCAATGGGCAACAAAACACGGACCTTCACAGGAGAGCAAGCCAATCGCACGCCGGACCCGCTAGCGGTAAAAGGAAGGCTGATGCTATCGGCTCATGGATTGTGGCCCTCACCGTTGTCTTCTTCTTATGTCTAGCGGCCTACAGACTTGAACAAGCAATAGGGCAATGGCAAGCTGACCGGGAAGCCAGGGCACGATATGAATCTCCTGAATGGCAGGCTCAACTGGCTCACCAGAAAGAGGCTGCTGAGGAAGCGGCTCGGAAGCAAGAGAAAGAAGCTGATAGATGGGAGGCACGACAAAACGCGGAAATGATAGCTAGGAGTGAATGTGAGTCTCGCGGCGGTATCTACGGTCCCTATCCTGGCCAATGTTACGTATCTCAGCGGTAATTTCCAGTAAGTTGGCTTCGACCTTTGTGAAACTCCTCCGTCTCCAAGTGGGTCAAACCTCAGAGCCAAGTCCGTGACACTCTCAGCAGCTCGCAGGACTGCCTCAGCTTCAAGCAAATACTTCGCCCCACCCGTGTGGTTGGGACCCCCCCCACCCGTCGCCGAACGCCATAGCGGCTGACGGAGGATGCCCCAGCAGCTCAGCAGCAAACCGGGATACCTTACCCGGGACGTAGGACAGCAGAGAGCCGATATATCTGGAGCCGTAGGCGCCGGTTACGGCTATTTGCCAGTGTTCGAAGAAGAGCCTAGAGCCTTCCGTTTGCCGAATCGCGCCAGCACCGCGACGAAGCTAATGACTTCTAGGAGTTCCTGAGGAGACAACGACATCGAGAGGTTATTCGTGAATACCACGAATAGAGGTTCCCAAACGGATGGTGGAACCAGTTCCAAACCTCTGCCCCAGTTTGTTAGGAGACGCACTGCATTGCCGCGCGGAGATCATCATCAGATGCTCTTAGGTAGTACCGCATCGTTGTCGCCAACGAAGAGTGTCCGGCAATCGCCATAAGGACGTGAGGCTTAACTCCCTGACCACCGTTGGCATTGTTCGCAAGATGCGTCAGGAATGTTGACCGGCAGTCGTGGTGAGTGGGAATACCGCTCTCTTCATCAAAGCCAGCAGCCAGCGCAACGTCCTTAAAGTAGTGCGAAGACTTCTTTGCCCCAATGAGCTTCCCGTTGCGAGTGCAGACGTACAACGAGTTTGCCCCTTTTTTGGCCTCTGAGAGGCTCTGTACGAGGCCTGGAGGTATCGGCAGGCTTCGATATCCCTTCTTGCTCTTAGGAGCCGTTATTTGAACGCCCTTGCCAATTACGTATTGGGCCTGTTGTTGCACTCGCAACACGCCCGCCTCCAGGTCGATGTCGATCCAGCGAAGGCCTAAAGCCTCGCCCATACGCAAACCGAACTTCAAGCCAAGTAGGATCGGCCACTCCATACACGTCCCCTTGGAAGCATCCATCAGTCGCCTTTGTTGAGCTTCCGTAAGAATCATCTTCGACTCTTCCTCGACCGCAACCTTTCTCAGCTTTACGTTCCGCGCGGGATTAGTCGGGATGAGACCGGCCTCGACCGCGCGAGTAAGGATCGACCCCAACGCACTCAAAGCATTGCCCGCAACGTTACGCCCAGCGGATGACGCCAGAGCAGTCGCGAACTGTTGAAGTTGCGGAACCGTGAGGGCATCCAGCCGAACCGCGCCAAGTTTTGTATAAACGTGATTGGATAGCGAGTAGGCATAGGCGTTCATCGTGGTCTCCGCCAACTCTTCGGGCCAAACCGTCTCGGCAACATGCTCGCCCCAGCTCTTAACCGTCCAGGAGCCAGCCCTGCCCTCAAACCGCGTGAACTCGGTCTTTGCTTGATCCCTGTCAGCCGCAGCCTGCGTTTTTTCCTTGCGACTCCCAGCCCGCCGGTAGGTCGTTCCGTCTTTGCGCTGGAGTAGTAATTCCCAGTGCCAGCGGCCCGTCTTTTCGTTCTGCCAAAGGTTGGTTGCGGATCGTCGTTTTACAGTCTTCGTGTTGGTTGCCATAAGGTGGGTTTCCTGTCAATTACCCAACATTTTACCCAACATTAGCCTTATTTTGAATCTGTATGGCGGGAATGGGTAGGAATCGAACCTACCAAGCCCGTTGTCGGACCACATCGGTTTTGAAGACCGAGCGACACACCAGCACCGATCCACTCCCGAGTGACTTGTACCCGATGCGGGCTTCTGCTAGGAAGGACCGCGCTGGAAGGCGATCACGCGTGGGATGCCGGCGAGGTCGTTCGTCAAGGACTCGAATCGCCATCCATGAGAGTTGAAGAGCGCGCGAACCCCTTCGCTCTGGTCGATGCCGAGTTCCAACGCGATGAAACCATCGGGCTTAAGATGCGCGGCCGCTCGCTCGGCGAGCATTTCATAAAACTCAAAACCGGTTGGGCCTGAGAAGAGGGCTTCAGGCGGCTCCCAGTCCCGCACTTGCGCCTCCAAAGCGCCCCTTTCGGCTAGGCTGATATAAGGAGGATTACAAACAATTACGTCGTAAACCCCCAGTCCGTGCAAACCATCGGCTTCGCGAATCTCAACCGAGGCTCCTAGGGCCTCCGCGTTCTCTCTTGCGGTCGAAACCGCAACCGGGCTAATGTCCGAGCCGGTGACCACCAAATCCGGCCGCTCCAACGCAATCGTAATCGCGACTGCCCCCGAGCCAACCCCCACCTCATGCACCCGGCCGCCTTGCGGTGCAAGGCGTAAGGCCGTTTCCACCAGCAGCTCAGTTTCCTGGCGAGGAATCAGAACCCCTGGCCGCACGGCAAACCGCCGACTGGAAAACTCCCGGTAGCCCAGGATGTACGCCAACGGCTCGTGGTTCGCCCGCCTCTGTAGTAACTCATCTATAAACTCAGGGAGCTCCGCGTCCTGATGGGCAAGGAGCGAAGCCCGGGACATCCCCAGCGCGTGGGCGGCAAGCACTTGTGCCTCCAATTTGGGGGACTCGACCCCAGACAAAGCGGATTCAGCCAAAACCAGCCAATCGCGAACAATCATTGGTTGCTAAACCGGGCGAGCCGGTGGCGCATCTCGGCGACAAGCTCCGCCCTCACATGAATGCCGTCGTCTTTATAATCCACGCTAAGTACGCGACCGAAATCGTAGCACTCCTGAACCAACCCGGACTCCGAGTAAGGAACCACCGCTTCAATTGGCGCGAGCATCCCCTTCACCATCTCCATCAGCCGGTCCAGCATCCCGTCGATGCCGTACCCGGTCGCGGCGCTAATCACTGTTGAGTTGGGCCACTCGGCAGTGAGCTTTCGCGCCAGAAATGTATCGGCCACTAGGTCGATCTTATTGAACACCGTGAGCACCGGCTTATCCTCTGCCCCGATATCCGCCAGCGTCTCAATCACCGCGTCCCGCTGCAATTCCCAGTTCGGTTGGCTAACGTCCACTATATGAATCAGCAGGTCGCTGCCTGTCACCTCTTCAAGCGTCGAGCGAAACGCCGCCACGAGCTGGGTTGGTAGGTGGCGGATGAACCCGACGGTGTCGGTGAGGAACAGCGAGTAGCCATCCAGTAAGTCGATCTTGCGCGTGGTGGGGTCAAGAGTTGCGAACGGCATCGCATCGGCCAGTAGCTCCGTGCCCGCCAGCCGGTTCATCAATGTAGATTTGCCCGCGCTGGTGTATCCCACCAGGCATGCGAACGGGAAGGGGTGTTTGCGGCGGCTGGAACGCTGCTGAGAGCGAGTGCGCTTAACTTCCTCGATCTCCAGTTTCAGGCGCGCGATGCGGTCTCGCACCATACGGCGGTCGGTCTCCAGCTTGGTTTCACCAGGACCGCGCATGCCGATGCCGCCCTTCTGCCGCTCGAACTTCGTGTAAACCGACATCAGCTTCGGCAGCATGTAGGTCAGCAGGGCTAACTCCACCTGCAGCATGCCCTCTTTGGTCTTCGCGCGGCGCGCGAAAATGTCGAGAATGAGCTGGGTTCGGTCGATGACCTTGCAGCCAACCACCTCTTGGATATTGCGTTGCTGAATGCCGCTAAGCTCGCCGTCCACGACGACCACGTCGCAGCCGGTCTCCCGCACAACCGCGTTAAGCTCTTGCAGCTTGCCCTTGCCGATGAACGTGCCCTTGCTGGGGCGATCTAGCCGCTGGCGGAGCGACGCTTGCGGCTCAACATGAGCCGCCTCGCACAGGCCCTCAAGTTCCTCCTCTGCGAAATTGTCTTCTTCCTCGTACTCGTTAACGTAAACGAGAACAGCAGTTTCGGCAATAGAGGACTGAACCATGGACTTTGTTATAGGCGCGCGAACGTGTAGTGCAGTTCGATAGTGAATCCGCTGAAATCAAAATCGTCCCGCTTCTGCGCGCCGGTGTAGGAAGCGGAAAGCCGCCAAACTTTATCAAAATTCACGCCAACTTCGGCAAGGCCGGCCGCGCCAAAGGTCTTGTTGGAAAAGCGAGTCGAGCTGCGGGTGATCGCATAGTCGTAATAGGCGATTCCACCGCCGAAGAGAACGTAGGGGCGGTACTGATCGGTGGTGCTTCCAAAGGACCGCTCAAGCACCGCAAGCACGGGCGCCACGAAGAACTTATTGCCATCCTTCTCAGCCGAAATTGCCGAAATATCGGCTGCGACCTTCCAGTTTGAGCCCGGCGCATGGCCGGAAGGCGAAACACCCACTTTGAGGATGCTTTTCCCAAACAGATTCTGAATTTCCGAATTTACGGGAAAGAACACGCCGCCGCTGACGGCAAGCGAAATCTTATCGGCGGAAAGAATGGCGGGCGCCAGAAGGGCGGCGCTGATGGCGATCAACTGTGGCTTGTTCAAATCTGGTTATCCTCACGGGCTCAACCGAGCCCTCAGGAAGTATGCCGCATTCGCCGCGATTTCGCCGTATGATGTCTCATACTCCAAGAAAGATGAGCGCAGTAACGACCAGGGTCCGGCTCCTCGATCCTCACACCATCAACCAAATCGCCGCTGGCGAGGTGGTTGAGCGGCCCGCATCCGTGGTCAAAGAGCTTGTCGAAAACGCCCTCGATGCCGGAAGCACGCGCATCACGGTGGAACTGAAGGATTCCGGCACCACCCTCATAAGGATCAGCGACAACGGCTGCGGCATGTCCGCCGAAGATGCCGCCACCGCCCTTCAGCGCCATGCCACTTCCAAGATCGAGCGCGTTGAAGACCTGGAGAGGGTGGGCACCCTCGGATTTCGCGGCGAGGCGCTGCCTTCCATCGCCTCTGTCTCCCGCTTTAGCCTTGCCACCGCTGAGACTGACGGCCTCAGAACCGTCATCCGCGCGGTTGGCGGCAAGATGGAGCCTGTAGAGCGGGCAAGCGGACCGAAGGGCACCGAGATCGTCGTCGAGGACCTGTTCTTCAACACTCCCGCCCGGCTTAAGTTTCTGAAAAGCTCTTCGACCGAGCTTGGGCTGTGTATCGAAACCCTTTCGCGCTACGCCATCACCTTTCCCAACGTAGCTTTCAAGCTGATCCACGGCGGGCACGTGGTGCTGGATACGCCAGGAGCCGGCGACCTTTTCTCAACCCTGGCCGAGGTGTGGGGCATTGATCTTGCTCGCAGCTTGGCGGAGATTTCGACTCAAATTGGGGGCATTGGTCTGCATGGGTTCGTGAGTCCGCCCCACGTCACCAAGTATTCGCGCGCCTACCAGTTCATCAGCGTTAACGGCCGCCCGGTGAAGACGCGAACGCTCATTGCCGCCTTGGACCAGGCGTATCGAGACCTCACGCCGGAGCGGCGCTACCCGGTGGTGGCGTTGAACCTCACCATCGACCCGACGCGCATCGACGTGAACGTCTCTCCCACCAAGAACGAGGTGAAGTTCCAGCAGGAGGGACAGGCATTTGAAGCACTGCGAGTCGGTATCAAGTCCGCGCTGATGGAGCATGGCCTTGCGCCCAACGCAAGCCAGATCGCAATCGCCAACGAGGCGCTGGCGGAAGTCCGCCGCAACACGGTGGACGAATCGTTCCTCGCTCAAGCGCCGCTCCAATTCTCCGCCCCGGTGTTTCAATCGCCATCCGAGCCGCTACAGACTTTCGAGGTCACTGCCTCCGAACGCTTCCCGTTCTCCAAGCTTATCGAAGGGCTGCGGGTGATCGGCCAGGCGATGAACACGTTCATCCTTGCCGAGACGGATCACGGCATCGCGATCATCGATCAGCACGTTGCTCACGAACGCGTGATCTACGAGTATCTGTGCGGCCTTAAAGGTCCGACCGCGATCGAAAGGCAGCCTCTCCTCACCCCGCAAACCCTGCACCTTGACCGCCGCAGCTCAGTGCTGTTCAAAGAGCGGGTTGACGAGGTGCGCGCCCTCGGCTTTGATCTGGAGCCGTTCGGCGGCGAAAGCTACCTGATACGCAGCGTCCCTGCCGCGCTTCGCGCCAAAGATCCGGTGAAGATGCTGCGCGAGCTTATCGACGAACTCGTTGAATCCAGCGTCAGCCGCAAACTAGTGCCCACCCGCGAGCAGATTTGGATCATGTCCTCCTGCAAGATGGCGGTAAAGGCAGGCGATCCGCTCTCCCACGCCGAAATGGAGAAGCTCATCATCGATCTGGCGTCAACGGAAAACCCATACCTTTGCCCGCACGGACGGCCAATCACCATCTCGCTTACCAAAGACGATCTGTTCCGAAAATTTAAGCGGCTCTAGTCTAGCTTCCCGCTCGTCTTGAACCTTGATGCAAGTTCGGCATTGGCGTTTTGGCATTTTCCTGGTGGCACTCTTAGGTCTGTTGATGGCAGGCTGCGGGGGCGGAGGCGGCAGTTCAACCCCTGCTTCGAAGCCAATTTACGTCGTGGATTCCGCCAACGGGCGAATCGTCAAGATGCGTGACATCACCGGCGCGGGATGGTCCACGTTTGGCTCCTTCGGAACCGGCAACGGCCAGTTCAAGAATCCCACTTCAATTGCCTTTGACTCCAAGAACCGCATCTACATCGCCGATACCGGTAACCACCGAATTGTGAGGGTGGACGACATGTCGGGCTCCAACTTCAAGACCCTCGGCTCGCTTGGTTCAGGAACGAACCAGTTCACGAGCCCGCAGGGAGTGGCAGTCGATAGCCTTGATCGCGTTTACATCGCCGATACCGGCAACTCGCGCATCGTGCGCGTGGACGACATCAGCGGCGCAGGATGGACCATTTACGCAAGCCCCGGCCCCGGCGTTAACCAGCTAAACCAGCCAAGCAGCCTCTTCATCACCTCAAGCGGAATCATCTACATCGCCGATTCAAGCAACGAGCGCATTGTCAGAATCAACGATCTTGTCGGCACCGGCTGGATCACCTACGGCCAGGCTGGCACGGGCGCGGGCAAGTTCACGCAGATAACGAAGGTGATGGCGGGGACGGATAACAAGATCTACGCGGTCGATCCCAGCCAAGGCGTGATCCGCGTTGACGACATTGCCGGGTCTAACTGGAAGCTGTTGGGTCAGGGCGCCGATGTCTTCACCGGTCTTGCCATGAACATTGACGGCTCTTACTGGGTGGGCGTGAAGACGCTGTCGGGAGTCGATCAGGTTAGACGCATCGCCGACTTCACCGGGAACGTTACCGCCAGCTACGGCGCAAGCGGATCGGGCCAAGGGCAGTTCAACACCATCACCGACGTAAGCACCGGACCCTAAGCGGCGGCGGCACCCGCTCGGCAGCGAGCGCACTGGCACTTAACATCGGTGTGCGGCTCGGGTTTGCGGTTCGCCTTGGTTGAGGGTGTGATGAGCTCCCTACGATCCTTCAAAAGGTTTTCCCAAAGCTTTAGGCTGATCCGATCCGCAGCGGCAAGGCTCATGCCTACGCGATGGACTCCCGACGCAGTCGGCTGTTGATGCCGCACGATGCCCTGGAACTGAATGTACGACTTCTCAGTGTAAAGCCGAAGGCTATGGTCTCGTCTGTCCAGCTCGCGCGGCAGGATGAGGCCGATGCCACGCCCGGAGACGTCGTGGGTTGCCGCATAAATTGGCATGCTGCTGCCCTCGAAATGTACGGCCATGCCCATGAGTGCGCGGCGATAAGCTCGCCGCGGTGAGGTCAGCATGAGCTGAGAGGTGGCCAACATTCGGAACTGCCAAACGTTAACCGCTCCGAGCTCGCCTAGATGGTGGGACTGGCTACTAGGCTTGCCCGTCATATAGGCAACGAATGTGGCGGTATTCCGCTCGCCTTGAACTTGCACCAAGCATCGACTTCCAGGCGCCAATTCGACCGGGTCGAGGGATAGGAACTCGATATGATTCCCCTCTAGCTGGCTAAACCATCCGCCAACCCGCTCAATTCCGCCCTCCGGGTGGATGACGATGCGGGAGCCGCGCCAGGCAAGGTTCTGAAGCACCCCAATCTCATCCATCACATCCATCATCAGGAGTTGAGGGATAAGACTTTCGGTTACCCCAAAGACTTGCTCTTGCTTCACCGTACTTAAACAAATTGGCCTTGCCTGCACCCACGCACACTGAAAGGTTTTACAGGTTCCCGCGTCAGCAGCCAAATTCCATGGGCGCGAAGCGTCTCTCTTAACGAGAATGATGCGCATCGCCATCTTGGTCGGCCCCCGAAGCAGAGGCACCAATATGGAAGCCATTATTCAGGCCGCCAAGAGCGGCGTCCTCCCCGCCACGGTTTCGATTGTGGTAGCCCCGCGCGAAGACGCGCCCGCGCTGGAATTCGCCCGCGAGAATGGCGCCCCGACGCTGGTTCTGGCTCCAAACACAGATACCTACGCGGCAGACTTACAGGCAGCGCTTAGGGAGCATGGCGCTGACATCGTGTGCCTTGCCGGCTTCCTTTCGCTTCTTCCCGCTTCGATAGTGCAAAGCTATCGCGTGATGAACATCCACCCCGCATTGCTGCCCGCCTTCGGCGGGAAAGGCATGTACGGGCGCAAGGTGCACGAGGCGGTGCTGGCCGCAGGCGTTACAGAAACTGGCTGCACCGTTCATTGGGTGAGTGAGAACTACGATGAAGGAGAGATCATTCTGCAAAAGCACGTGCCGGTGATGCCCGACGACACCGCTGAAACGCTCCAGGCAAGGGTCCTAGAGCAGGAGCATCGGGCCTACGTTGAGGCGTTGCAGATGGTATGCGGGATGCCCGCCTCATGAGCCCGCCCACTAACACGTATGAACTGCACGGCCCCATGATGCAGCGTCTGGGCTTGCCGCTGATGCGCATCCTCTTTGGCATTCTCTTCTTCTTCCTCGGGCCCTTTAAGTGCAAGGGTAAGTATCGCGTTCCCCGCAGCGGGGGCTTGCTAATTCTTTCCAACCACATCGCCGACGTCGACCCGATTATCGTCCAGATGGCTTGCCCGCGCAACGTGTACTTCATGGCGAAATCGGAGCTCTTCGATATGAAGCTCATTGGCCCCGGCTTGCGGCTTTATAAGGTCTTTCCCGTAAAGCGAGGCGAGCCGGACAAGGCGGCAATACGCCGAGCAGTCGATCTACTGAATGCAGGACACACGGTTTGCATCTTTCCGGAAGGCGAGCTGAGTGAGACCGGCGAGCTGATTCCGCTTAAGCCAGGCGTTGCGCTTATCATCCGCATGACGGGCGTGCCCGTCATCTGCGTAGGACTCAAGAACAGCAATCGCGTGTTGCCTTACGGCAAAGTTTTGCCTCGCCCGGCATTCCGGTGGATAACCGCCAATTGGGGCGAGACAAGGACGTTTGCGAAGGACGCTGACAACGACGTCATCATGGGCTGGGCGGAAGCCCAGCTTAGAGAGTTGACGGATCAGGTTATCGAGGACTAGAAGCGACCGCGAACGTTCGCTTCGGTCTGCTCTTCCATGCTCTTCTTGGAATCGCCAACCGTTCCGCTGCGATCTCGAGCCAGAGCGCTGCCCTTATCATTTGCGTTCCAAGTTGGCACCATTTCATATTGGCGCGTCGCATAGTCGGCGAGCGTGAAGCCGAGCAGCGGTACCCACAGGAAGCCGAGGATCGCCCACAGCTTAACCAGGCTGGTGCCGTATCGCACATGCATGAAGTAGAGCACGACGAGGGTTGCCTTCGTGGTCGCAATTCCCATCGCCACGAGATTATTGCCCCATGATCCGAGCGGAATCTGCGCGGCCCAAACCGTGATCACCATCAAGACAAATAGCGCCCCAAGGGTCTTTAGATACGACGAGACCGGATGCACATGGTGGTTATGCTCGTCGTGAGAGTCGTTATGCGGATCGAGGGTGAGTTCAGACATAAACGCTTACCTAGGAATCAAATAGAACAGCGGGAACAGGAATATCCAGACAAGATCGACGAAGTGCCAGTAGAGGCCCACCATTTCGGTCGGCAGGAAGTCCTCGGTTACCAGCGGGTTCTTCTTGTACCAGAAGCCCATGAGGATGCCGATGATCAGGATGCCGATGATGATGTGAAGGGCATGAAGGCCGGTGATGCCGAAGTACAGGCTCATGAAGAGCTGGGCTACGTTCGGATTCGCGCCATTCAGATGCTCAAGCTCGGGCCGGAAATTAGGGCCGGGGAATAGTTTATGCTCGAACTTTGCCCCGTACTCGAAATACTTCACGATTAAGAACGTGAATGCACAGGCGCATGTAAGCGCCAGATTCATCAGCGTCTTCATGCGATCCTTCAGAGTTGCGAAGTGAACCGCCATCACCATGCTGAACGAGCTAAACAGTAGCACGGTGGTATTGAACGCACCCATCTTCCAGTTCAGTTCGTGATGGATCGCGTAGAAGTCGTCCTGATACCGCCACCGATAAAGGCAGTAGACCAAGAAGACGCCGCCGAAGAACATGATCTCGTTCACCATGAACGACCACATGCCGACTAGGTAAGCCTCGTTCTGCTGCTCGATATCCTCGAACTGGTGATGCAGGCCCGGATGATGATGTGCGTGGGTATCTACTGCTGTTGATGCCATTCTTTACTCAACCTCCTCCGAGTCAGCCTCTTCTGCGTGCTCGCGATGATCGCGCTCGTAGTCGAAATCATAAACTTCGTCGGTCACGATCGGAATCTGCTTGAAGTTCTCCGTCACCGGCGGCGAGGATGTCAGCCACTCAAGGCCATGCGCGCCCCAAGGATTAGCGCTCGCCCTCGGACCCTTGAACAGGGAGTAGGTGAGGTAGCAGAGCGGCATGAACAGGCCGATTCCGAGAACCGTCGATCCGAGCGTGGACATGATGTGATACGCCTGGAACTCTGGCGCAAGGTAGTACACGGAGTAGCGCCGTGGCATACCGAGCCAGCCAACGATGAACTGCGGCATGAACGTGAGGTTGAAGCCAACGAACACCAGCAACGCGCTGACCTTGCCCAAAGAATCGCTGTAGAGCCGACCGAACATCTTCGGCCACCAGTAGTGAATCGCGCCAAGATATGCGGTCAAAGCGCCACCGACCATGACGTAGTGGAAGTGAGCTACCACGAAGTAGGTTGCCGTCAGGTGGACGTCGGTCGCAATGCTTGCCAGGTAAAGACCGGTAAGACCGCCGATCGTAAACAGACCCATGAACGCCAGAGCGTAGTACATTGGCGTTTGCAGCCGAACATCGCCCTTGTAGATGGTCGCTGACCAGTTAAATATTTTGATTGCCGAAGGAATGGCAACCAAGAACGAGAGCAGCGAGAATACGGTGCTTTGATACATCGACTGGCTGGAGACGTACATGTGGTGTCCCCATACCAAGAATCCAAGCGCGGCGATAGCTAGGCTTGAGATGGCGATGAAGTGGTAGCCAAAGACCTTCTTGCGGCAGAAGTTCGCAATTAGCTCACTCTGCACACCCATGCCCGGCAGAACCATGATGTACACCGCTGGGTGGCTATAGAACCAGAACATGTGCTGGAAGAGAACCGGATCGCCGCCAAGTTCGGGGCTGAAAATGCCGATCTTGAAGGTGCGCTCGAAAAGGACCAGAACGAGGGTGATTGCAACGACCGGCGTTCCCAGCACCATGATTATGGAGGTAGCGTAGTGAGCCCACACAAACAGAGGCAACCTTCCCCACGTCATGCCAGGCGCCCTCATCTTGTGGATGGTGGCAATGAAGTTGACACCTGTTAGGATGGATGACATTCCCGCCATGAATGCCGCCAAGATGGCAAGCGAGACGTTCGTGTTGGAATACATGCTCGAGAGAGGCACGTAGAAGGTCCAACCCGTGTCAACGCCACCGCCTAGCATCGCGGCAAGAAACATCACGCCGCCGAGCATGTAAACGTACCAACTCAGCAGGTTTAACCGTGGAAAGGCAAGGTCTCTCGCCCCTATCATGAGGGGGATGAAGAAGTTGCCGAACACGGCCGGAATCGAAGGCACCAGGAAGAAGAAGATCATCACGATGCCGTGGGCAGTGAAGACCTTGTTGTAGGTGTCGTTCTCCAGCAACACGCCGGTCGGGCGCATAAGCTGGAGTCGAATGAGGCCGGCGGCAATCGAGCCGATAAAGAAGAAGAAGCTGATGCCGATGAGGTACAGGACCGCGATCCGCTTATGGTCGCCGGTTAAGAGCCACGACTTAAGCGAGGTCCCGTTGTTTAAATAATTCAGTTCTTCCTGTTCGGGAATCTCTCTTGGCTGAATCAATGTCTTGCTCATTTTTGGTTATCTTCCCTTCCCGTCATCGGCTAACGATCCTACTGCCAGTGCGCGAGGCTTCGGGTTGCCCATCGACTTCTCTTCCTCACTTCCCAGCGCGCCAACCGCCATCCGCGGCTGCTTCTCCTTTCGCACCTTCTGCGAGACCGTGCCGAGGTTGCGCGAATCGCTCGCCATTTGCGGCTTTAGCTGCGCGCTGCCGAGGCTTGCCACGTAGTCGATGAGGCTAACAACGTCTTCCTCGCTGATCTCGCCCTGGTACATCGGCATTGCGGGGCCGTAACCTGCCGTCAACCTGTCCCACGGACGGAGAATCGACTCGCGCAGATAGACCAGGTCCGCCTTAACGGTGGATCCGTTACTCATCTTTCGCATGGTCCCGGCGATGCCGTTTAGGCTCGGGCCGCGCTCGGTGTCATGGTCGGTGTGGCAGTTGTTACATTTCATCTGGTCGAACTCCAGCGCGCCGCGCTCGACGGAAGAAAGCTGGCCAACGCTCTCGCCTTGGTTCTGTAACCACTGAGCGTAATCTCGCTCCGACATCGCGGTTACCGTTCCGCCCATCTCGGCGTGCTGAGTGCCGCAATACATGTTGCAGAACAGGTGGTACGTGCCTGGCTTGGTGGCTTGGAACCACTCATAGGTGTAGCGCCCGGGCACAACCATGTACTGGACTCGAAATTCGGGAATGTAGAACGCATGGATAACGTCCTGCGAAATCATGATCAAGCGCACCGGCCGCCCGACCGGCACGTGAAGCGAGTTGTTCTCGCGAACGCCGTTCGGATGCTGGACATGCCACATCCACTGCTTGCCCATTACGAAGATGTCCATCGCATCCTTCGGAGGCGTGCGGACATCGATGAAGTTCTTGGTGCTCCAGAAGAAGATGCCGAGGGCAAGAATGAGCGGAATGATCGACCAGGTGAGCTCGAGCGCCAGATGCTCATGGACCGGGTCCAACCGGTTCACCTTGGTTCCCCGGCGGTATCTCACCGTCAGGAAGATCACTGCAATGAACACGATAAGCGTGAAGAGAACCGTCAGCGCGGTAATCGTGTAGAACAGCGCGTCGTGCGGACCGGCGTAGGTCGACGCCTGATCAGGCGCAAGCGGGAAATTCCAAATCGTACTATTCATTCTTAGGGGCGCCCTCCAATAGCTTCCTCGCGGCTTCTTCTCGCTTCGTTTGGATCGTCATAAGACAAATCCACGAGGCAAGCACGATGACCGTAAAGACGCAGGCCACATTTACAACCTGCTTAACCACCAGCGTCCGTTTGCCGGTGACGGGATCAATACTGATGCAACCAAGCAGGATAACGTTTGCCTTGGCGCCGATCTTGTTTTGCGAAGCGTCAGTGACGGCCGACTCGATGAAGTTGGTCGGGTAGTCCGCTCCGTAGAAGTACTTCGAAATTCGACCCTCGGGCGTGAGGACCATCGCCCCCGCCGGGTGGTAAACGCGGTGGTTAGGGGCATCCCAAACGTAGTGGAATCCCAGAGCGTCCGTCATCTTCGTGATGTCGGCGGGATCAACCGCCGTAAGGAAGTGGAAGCCAACTTCACTTCCGTTGGTTTTGCCCTTCAAAACGGCCGCGTAGGCATCGCGGAGGAATCCCGCTCGGGAGTGGGCAACGTCGTACTTCTCCTCCGGATTGATGCTGAAGAAGATGATGTCGAAATCCTGGCCAAGTTTGAACTGCGTGTCCTTGTAAGCCGACTTCTTGCCGTACATCCTTGCGACCACGGCGACGATCTCTTGCTCTTCGATATCGCACACGCTCTGGCAGGTGTAGAAAATTGGGAAAACGATTACCGGCCGCTTGCCGAGCAAGTCGCCAAATTTGATCTGCTGACCGGCGTCGTCGTAGAAGCGCAGGTCGGTTGGAACCTGTTCGCCAAGGCGCTGATCAATGCCCATCCGCTTGCCATAATCGGACGGCAACTGCGCGAGCGCAAGCACGCTAGCCAAAGCCGCGCAAAGGACCAGAATGAGGCGTTTAACGGCCACCAGCGGGTCCTCCTGGTTTGGTCTGCGGGGCAGGAATCCAGTTTTGTCCAACTTCCGGAATGCCCTTCTCAAGGGTTTCCTTCATCGCCTGGTCGACCGGAATGCGATAAATGCCCTTCTTAGGATCAATCGCGCCTGCGTGAGACAGTGCATGATCCTCCGCCCTTCGCAGGTCGGCAATGTCCGTCTTGGTCGTGATGTTCGACTGGAGCATTGGCGTGTTAGCCTGGAATTGGGTTCGCGCAACGTTCATCTTCCCGCTGAAGAAGTCGTGATTGAACATCCACAGAATGCCCACACACACGCCGGAAAGGATGGTGAAGACGGTGAACAGGGCTAACGCAATAACCACCGGGCGCACGAAATCGACTTCTTCGTTCTCGTAGCCCATCTTGGCTAGCAGATTTGGATCGCGCTTCGGTCCGTGGCTCATTAGTGGGCAACCTCCAAGATGCGGGGATCGTACTGCGGCGTGGCCTTAGCCTTCTGGAAGTTCATTCCGAACACCCATAGCCAGAGGCCGGCGAAGCCCACAAGAGCGACAATGTCCCAAATTTGCGGAGTCGCATCTTTGCGAACCATCGCCACCACGATGTAGTACAGATCGACGAATCGGAAACAGAAAATCCAAAGCGCCAACTTAGCAAGCATCGAAGGGCGCGCTTTTGTACGCGGCGCCAGCAGCGCTAGGAAGGGCACGAAGAACTGGCCAAGCATCGTGGAAAGTCCAATCCACTGATAGCCGCCCAGTCCACGGTCAACGTAATACTGCGCGATTGTTGGCAGGTTGCCGCTCCAGATGATCACCAACTGGCTGTAGTTGAAGTAAGCCCAGATCATCGTGAAAGCAAGCAGCAGGTTGCCGATGTCCCTTCTGCGATTTGCGGAGAATTGGCTTTCGACAAACGGCTCCTTGCCGTAGTTGCGGCAAGCCACAAAGGTCGCCATCGAGAGGGCGCTCAGTGCAGTGCCGTCCACGAAGATGCCGCCGAACATGGTGGAGTACCAGTGAGCGGAGAGCGCCATCACCCAGTCCGTGACCGCAAGCGTGAGCGTTACCACGAACCAAACCAGCATCGGGGTTGCGAAGTTCGTTCGGCCTTGCTCCAGATTGAAGTCCTTGGTCTCGTCCTGCTTGATCGTCGACTGCCTCAGCTTATTGGCGATGAACGCCCAGCTAAGCAGAATGAACGCGGTGCGGAAGAGCACGAAAGTTGGCGTGTAGAATGCCGCGCGATGCTGCAGGGTTGGGTCTGCCGCGACCTTCGCGGCATCTGCCCACGGATACAACTCGCCCGCCTTCAGCCAGATAGGAATGTAAAGCACCAGCAGGGCGATGAAGTTCGTCGCGCTGCCGCCTGCCTCGAAAATTCTAAGAAGCGGAAGCGCCCACTTGCCGCGCACCGAGTGGTGGAGCAATGTCCACCCGAAGCAGCCTATGCTCAGGCCCGTCCAGCACATCCAGCCATAGAGGTAGGAAGTGATGGCCATTTTATCGCCGCTAAACACGAAGGCAAGGAGCGCTCCGAGGCCGATAATAGCAATCAGGCCGCCAAGCGGTCCAAGCTTTGCCAAGTTCAGCGGTTCGCCGGAACCAGTCGAGTGCTCTGCTGCGTGATCGCTCACTTTGCGCCCTCCTTCTCAGTCCCGATAATGTCTTCCTTGTTCTCCGTGGTTAGGTCGCTCATTTTTGCGTTTTGGCTGCGCTGCAGAACTCGGATGTAGGCGACAATCGCCCAGCGATCCTTTGGCTCCACTCGCGAAGCGTAGGGGAACATCACGCCATAGCCGTTCGTGATTACATCGTAGAAGTGACCGACCGGCGCATTGCGCAAGCGGTCCGTGTGATAAGTCGCCGGCGGGCGCTTGAGGACAAGGCCGCGTTTTGCAATCATGCCTTGGCCATCGCCCAACTGCCCGTGGCAAGGCGTGCAGTAAATCCTGAACCGCTCCTGGCCGCGCTCCAGCAACTCCTTGGTCACCGGAAGCGGGAACTTGGTTACCGGCTTGCCGTCTACAATTCCTTTGAAGAAGGCATCGTCTTCTCGCAGCTTGCCGCGGGCGATCGTTCCTTCCTCGAACGCTCTCGCCGAGGCGTTATTGTTGTGGAACTCACTCTTATCCAAGGGCGCGAGCTTGGGCTGAACCCACATGTCGGTGTTGCAGCCCGCCATCATGATCAGGGCGAGAGGAATGAGGGCATTACGCTTCATTGGTCCTCCCATGCCACAGAGACCGAAGTGGCTTTGAGCTTCTTGAAGAATTCGATAACCTTTTCTTCATCGTAATTCGGATCGTGCGATTCCACCGCAAGGAAGAACCTATCTTGCGAGGCTCGCTCGAAGTTCGGCACGTTGAACACCGGGTGGTACGGCATCGGAAGGCCGTTCATTGTGATCATCGCCAGCAGACCGGTGAGCGCGGAGAACAGAATCGTGCACTCGTACATAACCGGCAGGAACGCCGGCCAGGAAAGGAACGGTTTGCCACCCGCATTGATCGGGTAATCGAATCCGCCGGTGTAGACCTCAAGCGTTATTCCCGTCATTGCGCCGATCACGCCGCCAAAGAACATCGCCCATCGCACTCGGTAATCCCGAAACTCGATGATGTCCGACAGACCATGGATCGGGAATGGCGTGTAGGCGTCCAGCCTGGCATAGCCGGCTTCCTTTGCCTTCTTCGCCGCCGCGATCAGGGCGTCGCTGGTCTCGAATTCCGCGACCACGCCGTAGTTCTTTACAGGCTCCATCACTCCATGTGACATGGCTTAGTGAACCCCCGCGAGCTCGTGCTCAGAATCGTGCTTCTTCATGTGGTCAAGCTGCTCCTTGACTTCGAAGATGTTGATGGCCGGCAGGAACCTTACGAAAAGGAACATCAGGGTGATGAACATGCCGATCGAGCCACCGAACACTACGAAATCGAACAGCTTCGGATAGTACATCTTGTCTGCCGACGGCAGGTAGTTCCGAGTGAGCGACATCGGGATGATGACGAAGCGCTCCAGCCACATGCCGACGCTGACGATTAAGCTGACAATCCAGAGTGCGCCGATATTACGGCGTGCCTTGTTCCACCACATGATCTGCGGGGCGATGCCATTGCAGAAAATAAGGGCATAGTAAGCGTATCGGTACGGACCGAATAGACGCCAGTTCAGCAGCGTCATTTCACCGGTTTCACCGCTGTACCAAGCGTAGAACAGCTCCAGCATGTAACCGTAGAACACGATCATGCCGGTAGCAAGCATGATCTTCGCCATCCAGTCGAGGTGCTTGGCGGTGATGAGGTCCTTCAAACCGTACATCGCGCGCACCGGAATCGCAAGCAGGAGCACCATCGCAAAGCCTGCGAAGACGGCGCCAGCTACGAAGTAGGGCGGGAATACGGTGACGTTCCAGCCAGGGACGATCGATACGGCGAAGTCGTAGGACACGATCGTGTGGACCGAAAGAACCAGCGGCGTCGAAAGACCGGCAAGAATGAGATAAAGCTGCTGGTAGCGCTCCCAATGCTTAACCGACCCGCGCCAGCCAAGGCAGAGGAAAGCGAAGAGCTTCTTTACCCACATCGGCTTTGCGCGATCTCGCAGGGTGGCAAGGTCAGGGATGAGGCCCACGTACCAGAACACTGCCGAAACCGTGAAGTAGGTTGAAACCGCGAAGACGTCCCAAATAAGCGGAGAACGCCACTGCGGCCAAACGCCCATGATGTTCGGATATGGGAACAGCCAGAAGTCGTTCCATGGTCGGCCTGTATGTAACGCTGGATACAAACCAGCACACATAACCGCGAAGATCGTCATTGCTTCTGCGAAGCGGTTGATGGAGTTGCGCCACTGTTGCTGGAGCAGCAAGAGGATCGCGGAGATGAGAGTTCCCGCGTGGCCGATACCGATCCACCAGACGAAGTTGATAATGTCGAAGCCCCAAGCCGCCGGCTGGTTGTTGCCCCAGATTCCGATACCTTGGTAAAGCAGCCAGCCAACGCCGATTGGCAGCAACTGCAGTACGCCAAAGGCGGCGAGGACGATCATGAACCACGTCTTGGTGTGCCGCTTGCTGTCGAGGACGACGTCCGTTACCATCTCATCGATGGTTTCGAGCGTCTGGCTCCCCATTATCAGCTTGTTGTTCATCGGTTCAGTCATTAGGCTGTGATCTCCGTGTTCGGGTTGCGGACTTTGCCAAGGTGAGTGGTTCTCGGCCTTGTGTTAACTTCTTCTAGCAGCTTGTAGCCCCTTATGCTTGAGCGCAGCTTGCTGACCTTGCTATCCTTGTCGGCGATGTTGCCAAACACGATGGCTTGGGTCGGGCATGCTTGCTGGCAGGCGGTGATGATGTCGCCATCCTTCGGATCCTGGCCCTGCTTCTTCGCCTCGATGCGCGCTTCGTTGATGCGCTGCACGCAGTAAGTGCACTTCTCCATCACGCCTCGTCCTCGCACCGTAACCTCAGGGTTGTTCAGCATCTTGAGGAGCTGAACTCCGTTCGGCTTGGGCTGCCTTGCCTCAGGCGGCTTCTGGGTCGTGAACTGGTCCTGGTTATCCGAGTAATTGAAGTAGTTGAACCGCCGGACCTTGTAAGGACAGTTGTTGGAGCAGTATCTAGTTCCAACGCAGCGGTTGTAAACCATCTGGTTCAGTCCCTCATGGCTGTGCACCGTTGCGCCAACCGGGCAAACCGGCTCGCAAGGCGCCTTCTCGCAATGCACGCACATGACGGGCTGCCAGGTCACCGTGGGATTATCGAGCGTTCCGCTGTAATACCGGTCGATTCGGAGCCAGTGAAGCTCTCGGCCACGGGCAACTTCCGTCTTGCCGACGGTCGGGATATTGTTCTCTGCTTGGCAAGCAAGGACGCAGGCGCTGCAGCCGGTGCAGACGTTCATGTCTACCGTCATGCCCCACTGCGGGCCATTGTACTGCCAAATATCTTCTGGATAAAGGTTTGCCAGTTCCTTCGGCTCTTCCGGCTTGAACTTCATAAGCCCCGCCAGGGTCCATTCCTTCAGAACTTCGCGCTCATCATCAATGGTGTTGTGGCTCTGAGTCGTGGCCACCTTGTAAACCTGGGCAACACGGGTGATCGCGGCGGGAGCGAAGTGCATGGCGCCGGACGTTCTCATGCGGTAGACGTTGAATCCGCCCTTGCGCATGATGTCCGAGCCTTCTTCATCGGACATTGCAATCGTTCCGGAAACCGTGCGGCCAAAACCGTAGTAAAGCGTGATGACGTCTTCCGGCTGGCCAGGAGTCAGGAACTGGGCCATCTTGATGGTCTTACCACCAATCTCCAGGTTCACCATCTCGTCGTCGTCCCCGAACTTCAAGCCCTTGGACATCGTTGGCGAAATGAGCGCCGGGTTATCCCAGACCACTTTAGTAAGAGGCCGCGGGAGTTCCATTAACCAACCAAGGTTCGCAAAGCGACCATCGAGGATGTAAGGATCGGGCAAGAACAGAACTTCGGTGCCGCTGATCGGCTTGCCGACCGTTGGCTCGATCGCCTTGCACGCAACCGTCTTTGCAGGATGCGCGGTGCCATCGATGAAGCCGTCGTGGATGCAGCGGTTCATCTTCTTCTCGAAGCCAGCGCCTGTGCCGAGCAGGGTTTCCATGGTCTGGACGAAGATCTCGTGATCTCGCGCGGCAGCGCCACTCAGCGCGGCGAACATTTCCGGCGCGGAGCGCGTGTCGTCTAACGGAGCGCAAAGCGGCTGCGCGATAGACAGGGTGCCGTCGTAAGCCTTGGCAATATTCCAGCCTTCCAACGTATGCGATGAAGGCAGGTGCCACTGGCACTTCTCCGACGTTTCGTCGGCATAGAGTCCGAAGCGAGCGCGAACTGGAACCTTGCCGAGCGCCTGCTCAAACTGGAGGTCAGCCGGGGTATCGAAGACCGGGTTTCCATCGAGAATTATCAGCGCCTTGACTGCACCGGAATTCATCTCTGCAACCAAATTCTTCAATCCGGTGAGCTGATTCTCTGGGCGAAGCTGCACCGGCTCGATCATCTTGACCGTCTTGCCGAGGTTGCCAAGCGCAGCGTTCAGCGCATGAACCATGGCGTGAACCTCAGCCGGCTGATGGTCGCCCGTGACCACGATGCTGCGGCCCGCATGCGCCTTCAAATCCTTGACAATGGAATCAAGCGCACGGCGAGGAACACCGGGGGTATCTGGCACCGCTTTACCAGTCGCAATGGCAAGAAGCGCGGCGGCAACGCCCTGGATGCGGGAAGGCTTGACGCCCCAACGATGGTCTGCCATCGCGCCAGTCGGGGTTACCGTGCTTTCAAATGCATAGAGCCGGTTCATCGTGTGGCCTTTCGAGCCAACCGTCTCAGGCACGTCTCGACGTCGAGAAGCGAAGTCGCGGCTGTAAACCAACCAGCCGGGAAGGCTGGTCAAGAAATCGCCATCCAAGGAGACGATAACATCGGCGTCCTTGAAGTTGTAAATCGGGGTAACTGGCTGGCCGAACGCCTGAACCGCGCCATCGTGAACCGAATCTCTCGCCGTCGGCTCGTACTGAACCCACTTGACACCTGGATAAGCCTTCTGTAGCTTTTCGATTCCGCCAAGCATCATCAGGGAAACCACGGTCGGAGCCAGAATTCGCACGCCCTCGCCCTTGGTAGCCCGCAATGTATCGCCCATTGAAGCGTAGAACGCTTCCCAAGTCGAGCCGAGGCCATCCTTCGTGACCATCTGCGAGCGGTCCGGATCGTAAAGCTCAAGGATCGCAGCCTGAATCATCGGGTTGGCAGCGCCTAAGCTGCCTGGATGCTGCGGGTTGCCTTCAATCTTCGTTGGGCGGCCCTCGTGGCTCTCAACGAGCACGCCCGTTGCATAGCCATTCAGAACAATAGAAGATGCGAAGTAAAGCGCGGTGCCCACCAGCATGTCTTCCGGCTGGCGGACGTAAGGAACAACCTTGCGCTCGTCAAGGAAAAATCCACGGCAACCGGAAAGGCTTGCCAGCGCCAGGGATGCGCCCATGAACTTGATAAAGCTCCGGCGGTCCATCGAGAGCAGGTCTTTGCGGTTTGGAAACTCGTCTTCAGCGCTCGCCAGGTACTCCGGCGTCTTCGCCAGTTCATCGACGCTGCGATAGTATTTCTTGGCAGGATTGCTTGCCAACGTTTCCTCTACCGATTCCAGATCGATCTTCTTACCCACTGCCTTCTCCTGATCCATCATCGGTGACACACCCAGCAGTCGGCGAGTTGCTGCACTTTAACGCCGTATTGATTCACGAGCTTCTTGCCCTTTTCGATTTCCTTTGCGTCGCCAGTTTCCTGCTCTTCACCGGCAAGGATTCCGTTTTCGCGAGGAGTCAACTCTTCTTTCGCCTGCATCTTCCAGTACAGGTCGAAAACCTGTTGGCGCGGAGTCTGGTTCGGCTTGGTCTCGTCCTTGTACAGATACTTCTCAGGGGCTCGGTGGCACTTCAAGCACCACTGCATCTGGAACGACTTGCCCTTCGCAGTAATTGGCATGTTCTGAACCGGGCCGTGGCAGTTATTGCAGTTGATGCCGCGCGCGACGTGAATGCTGTGGTTGAAGTAAACGAATTCAGGAGTCTTGTTCACCAAGTTCCACTGAATGGGTGTTCCGGTTTCGTAAGATTGGCGCACCGGCTCCAGGAGCGGGCTGTTCGTCCAAATCTGCGAGTGGCAACTCATGCACGTTTCGGTTGCGGGTAACCCTGCATAAGACGACTTCTCAACTGCCGTGTGGCAGTATCGACAGTCGATGCCAAGTTCCCAGGCGTGGTGGGTGTGGCTGAAGGGCACCGGCTGGTTCTTTGCCGTCCCGACCTTGGTGTTCAGAGGGGACCTCGAGAACGCCGCCAGGGAGAGCCCGATCAAAACCGGCGTGAGCCCGCCCAGCACGATGCTGGTTCGAGCGTAGTTATTTGCGCTTGGTTTGAATAACTGAGCCATGAGTTTTTGTTAGGAAAGCACCGCCCGATCCACTGCCACCATCAGGAACAGAATTGCGAGATAGAGCATCGAGAACTTATAAAGCGAAACCGCATTGGGCCGGTTAACGCTTCGATACAGAGTCAGACAACGAGCAAGAAGGATTACGTTAAGCGCGATGACCGTGGTCATGTACAGCCAACCTGCGCTGCGCTGGAATAGCGGCATCACGGAAACGATCGTAGTCAGAATCGCATAGAGGCCGATCTGGATTGTCGTTACGCGCTCTCCGTGAACCACCGGGAGCATCGGCACTCCGGCTTCCGCGTAGTCATCCTTAATCAGCAGGGCGAGAGCCCAGAAGTGAACCGGTGTCCACATAAAGATGATTGCGAACAAATAGAGAGCCAAAGGCGAGAGATCGCCGGTCACTGCCGACCACCCAACCAGCGGAGGGAATGCCCCCGCCGCGCCGCCGATAACAATGTTGTGCCAGGTGCGGCGCTTCAACAGCATCGTGTAAACGATTACGTAATAGACCAGGCCAGCAAGGGAAAGAAGGGCGGCAAGCAGGTTCGCAGTCGCGCAGAGCAGACCGAACGAGAGAACCGCCAGCCCGAGAGCGAAAAGGAGGGCTGAACGGGAGCTGATGTGCTCGGTAACCGTTGGGCGCTTCGAGGTCCGCTTCATCGTGCCATCGATGTCGCGGTCGATCACCATGTTAATCGTATTCGCTGCGCCGGCAGACATGTATCCACCAAGCGTCACCCCAAGAACCAGCAACAGGCTCGGCCATTCATGGCGCGTGCCAGCTGCAGTGAAAAGCGCGGCAAGCGTAGTGAAGAGGAGAAGACTGATAACGCGCGGCTTGGTAAGGGCGATGTAATCCTTAACGAGCGCCTTTCCGACCGGCTTGTACTCGTCGATCAGCGCGAGATTCGGGTGCTCCATCTCTCGAACCGGAACATCGCTGCGCATGGCGGCAGTCGCCAAGGAGACAAAGGCGATCCACACTGCGTCGGCAGCCATCAGGTGGACAAGCTGCATCCACACAGGCGCCTGGATAGCGATGTTAACGAGCCCAAGGGAAAGCTGGAGCGTGTAAATCAACATCGTCCACTGGGCCGCCGCCTTGACATGGGGCGAAGGGCGAAGGTGAATGAGCATTCCGCTCATCAGCAACAGGTAAAGGAATACGGAAACTGAGATTAGCGGGTGCAACGGCTGAAGGCGGTTAAGATAGTGCGCGCCCGGCGCCATCGCGGTGGCAAGCACGTTGTCGGTCGGCTTCAGCATGTGGCCAAGCGCGGAAAGCGCCCCGCTCATGCCGAGAGCCAGGAGCAGAAATGCTCCCAATCCGAGGAGATAAGGGGCCGCGCCTTGCTCCCGCCGGCGAATTGTCACATCTGGAACCGAAAGGAGAGCCGCCATGGTCAGGCAGGCGAGCAGGATAAAGGTGTTCGTGAGGTGAGAGCACATCGCGACGGCGCGATAGACGCTATCGTTATGGGCAACTAGCTTAAAGAGCACCAGGCCCGCGCCCAGAAGCGCTTCCGTGACAGTAAAGAACAGTGCGCCAATTGCCGCCTTTCGCGCCTGGTGGAACTTGGGAAGCTTTGTGATCGCAAAGAGCGCAAGCGCGACTACCAAGATGAGGGCAACGCCCGAAGATGCACGGTGGCTAAATTCGATGATGCGGGTCAGCGTCGCATTTGTGGGAATTACCTGACCACCGCAGTCAGGCCAGTGGTCGCCGCAGCCGTCACCGGAAAATGTGGCTCGCACATAAGCGCCCCATGCTACAACGCCGACGTTGTAGAGCAGAACGATCCAAGCGAAGAGGTGGAATTTGCGAAGATTGGAGACAAGATCGCCAGACAAATGCGAACCTGCACCCACTCCTTCTCCACGGACCTTCAGAAACATCCCTATTCCAACCCTAAACGACTATACCAAGGTGACGTTGAGCTTTGCTGAAGGGGCGCAAAGCAACTTTCACGAAAAAGTGAAACCTCAGTACTGGTGAACTTCATCACCCAGGGTGAATGTCATGGTTTCTAACCACAACAGCGGCTACAGGACCAACTTGCGGAAGTTGTGTTTGCCAACTTTCAGCACTTTGCCAACCAGTTCTTGCACGTGTACCGCTTTGACGGGATCAGAAATCTTTTCGCCGTCAAGAGACACCGCTCCCGCCTCCATCAGCTTGCGCGCTTCGCTGTTGCTCTTGGCTAAACCAAGCGCGGAGATCAGGCTCGGCATCTTCAGGTAGCCATCGATCAATTCCGAAGCGGGGATCGTTGCTTCCGGTGCGTCAACCGGCTGCTTTCGCTGGCTGAACGTCTCTAGAAAATACTTGTCAGCTTCTTCGGCAGCTTCCGCACTGTGATAGAGGGTGACGAGTTCGCGCGCAATGCGACGCTTGACGTCCCGCGGATTCAAAGAGCCATCTGCGGCCTGCTTTAGAAGCGCTTTGTATTCGTCTACCGGCACATCTGTGCAGAGTTCGAAGTAGTTCTCCATCACGTGGTCGGGAATCGACATCGCTTTGCCGTACATGTCGTTCGGCTCTTCTGTGATCGCAATGAAGTTGCCGAGCGATTGCGACATCTTTTCCTTGCCGTCGGTGCCGAGAAGCAGCGGGCAGAGCATCGCAATCTGCGGCTCCATGTCGTATTGGCCCATCAGGTTCCGGCCAACGAGGATGTTGAACTTCTGATCGTTGCCGCCCAACTCAATGTCGCAATTTATTGCGATAGAGTCGTATCCCTGGCACAGAGGGTACAGGATTTCATGCATCGCCACCGGCTTATTCTCGTTAAGCCGATTTGTGAAATCGTCGCGCTCCAGGATGCGCGCAACCGTGTAGCGCGAGGTCAGCCGGATTACGTCCGCGAAATCCATCTTCCCAAGCCAATCGCCGTTGTAAGTAATTTCAGTCCTGTCGGGGTCGAGAATCTTGTAAACCTGCGTGCTAACCGCCTCAACGTTCCGTTGGACTTCCTCGCGGGTGAGTTGGGGGCGAGTTTTGCTTTTGCCGCTCGGATCGCCAATTTGGGCAGTAAAGTCTCCGATGATAAGGCAGGCTACGTGGCCGAGCCGCTGGAAATCTCTTAGCTTGCGAAGAACCACCGCCCAGCCGAGAGTCACGTGGGCTACGGTAGGATCAACACCCAGCTTGACTCGCAACTGCTTGCCGGACTTGAGGCGCGCCACGAGGTCTTCTTCGCTGATAATCTCAGTGGTGCCCCGGCGCAGGAAATTAAGCTGATCTTCAATGGTCATGCGGAAGCAAGTAGTTTACTGCCAACGGAATTTTTCAAATCTTTCAAATGTAACGTTGCGTTTTGAAATCACGTCTTACTTCACGAGATGATTGCAACTATTCCTTTGATGATCGCCCTACTGAGTCCTGCACAAAATACTCAATCAGTCCTTTTGCGCCTGAATCCAGGTGATGGCGCTCGGTTTCAGTACCGGCTGCGGGTGGAGCGCCTGAGCGAACATCGATCAGGGGATCTCTACTTTGACTGCTCTGTTCGCCAAGAGTCTCCAGACGACATCATGGTAACCGCCACGATTTCGAAACTCGTCGTTAACGGCAAGGATCGCACAGCGGAACTGAGGGCCAACTCGCGCAATCTTACGGGCAGCCTTGGCTGGAACAGCCTCTCAGCTCGTTCTGGTGGCGAAACCGGCATGAGCATCGACCCAGCAATGGGGCCGCAACTCATGGATATCGTCCGGGAAGCAGGGCTGTACTTCGGATTCTTCTTACCAGGCAAGGTTCATGTGGGTTCTGAGTGGCAGGGTATGACCACCGCTTCGGGAGGTTGCACCTCGGGCAGGTACAAGCTGGCGGGATTCTCTGCGGACGGTCGAAGAGTCCGGCTACAGGTCAATAACATCCGAATGTACAACGGAACCCAAGTTGGTCCGATGGAGATGGTTGTCGATTTGGCCCACGGCGTTCCGACATCCGTTTCATACCAATTCCGGGAGCACGGCAGTAACAAGCTCAGCCGAATCACTCAAACCATGACCTCGTCCAAATGGCGCTAAAAACGGGAAATCAGCCACATTCCTGACACCTTTTTGGAGGAGAATGTTATCAAAATAAGATATGTGTTTTGAAAAGATTCTCCTCTTCGCCATTTTGGCTGCCCCGCCGCGCCAGCCATCCACATTCCTCCGCTTACAGCCGGGCCCGGGCAGCTCGTTTGTCTATAAGCTCCACATCGATCGCGTCGATGAGCACCGGACCGGTGATCTCTATGTCTCCTGCAAGGTCCGCCGTAACACCGGAAAGCAGATCGTCATCGATGGCACTTTGACGAAGTTTGTGATGAATGGGAAGGACCTGACGGCAAAGCTGAAGGGTCATGGCAAGCTAACCGGAACGCTGCCTTATAACGAGCGCTCGGAGCGGATTGGAAATCTCGATCCCATGGGGTTCGATCGCACAATCACACCGCAAATGTTTGACCTACTCAAAGAAGTTGGCATCTACTTAGGCAACTATCCCGCCGAAAAGGTGACGCCTGGCTACGACTGGTCCGGTGAAACAACCGCTACCGGCGGTTGCACCTACTGCGATTACAAGCTGAAGGGCTTCAGCAAGTCACTCGACAAGGCTTACCTGGAGGTGACCAACATTCGGCTACGATTTACCGGAGTTCAGGATGGACCGATGACCATGGAGATCGACATGAAGCACGGGATTCCGACTACCGTCAGCTACCAAGTGCGATCGCGCCCGGGCAACAAGTTGAGTCGTTTCAAGCAGACCCTAGTCTCCTTCAAACCAGGAAGCTAGCAAAGCTGGAATTCAGGCGATGCAAAGATCAACCGGGCGACCGCCTGCGAGGTTGCGTTTGCATTGTCCACGCCGAGCCGCCCGCCAGAGGCGTGCTCGGCGGCCTGTCTTAGCTGTTGAATCTTCGAATCAGGAAGCGGGGCATCGAAAATCGAAACCAGCTTGCGCGCAACCCCAGAGGGAGTCGGATCCTCGCGATACAGATCGTATGCTTGAATTTCGAGCAAGGGGCGCTGGTCTCGGCCGCCAAACAAGCGATCTGCCCACGCGATGCGTTCCACCATCGTTGCCGTAGTAACCCAAGCCTGGCCGTGTTCCCAGCCGGAGACATCCGGCGGATACATGAGTTGCATGCCCATGCCCTTGAGAGCCTGATTCATCGGCTGAATCCTTCGGATGTTGCCGGCCTCAAGGAGGTAGCCCCCAAGACCAAGCTGGCGAGCCGAAGCCACGACGAAATCAACGGGAGACTTGTAGATGGCTCGCTCTGCCTTTTCAGAATAGAACTCGTCAGACGTCATGATCGCGCGAAGCAGCGCCTTGAGCTCGAGGCCGCTGTCGCGAAATACGCCCGCGAAGTGGTTAACCACTTCAGGCGAGGGGTCGGGGTAGACCATCATCTTCCAAAGCTTTTGGGTAATGAACTGGCTTGTCCGCGGATTGTCGCAGAGCATGTTTATGATGTCTTCGCCACCGAAATTGCCGGTTCGGCCAAAGAACGTCTTCTCGCCATAATCGTGAGCGCGCTCGTTGTATCGAAACGCGGGATAGCCCGGATTTGCCTGGTTCCGCTTGAGGGTCCAGCCGGTGAAGGCCCTCGCTGACTGCTGGATGTCCTGCTCCGAGTAATTCCCGATCCCGAGCGTGAACAGCTCCATCACTTCTCGAGCAAAGTTCTCGTTCGCCTTGCCCTTGACGTTGTATTCGTTATCCAGCCAGAAGATCATCGCCGGATCCTGGCTAACTTGCATCAGCAGGGCGCGGAAGTTGCCCGTGGCATTGGTGCGCAGGGTTTCATTCTGCGTGACCATCATTCCCGGCGCTTTGACCTTTTCTGCGCTGGTTGCGAAGTGGTTGTGCCAGAACAGGGTCATGCGCTCTTGCAGCGGCCGCTGAGTGCGCACCAGCCTTGCGATCCACCAGCCGATGGCAATCGGCATATTCAGTTTCTTATCGACAGGGGCAATGCCGTTAATGTCGAGGTTAAACCCCTCGTCTTGCTTGTCGTAGGCAAGGAGCCGCTCTACGGCGCTATTGATCCCACCGCCACCAAGATAGAACTGAACCTCTGCCTCACTAGCCCCCAAACCAAAGCGCCGAAGTAGGTGAGCGCACTTTTCTTGATCACTTCGCAAAGCCATGCAGATACGGACGCAACATCGTTGACAGAGTTCACCGCGCAGAAAAAACTGAAGGCCCCTCCATTACTGGAGCGGCCCTCAAACCCTTTCTCAATGTAAAGTTGGAATTCAGACTTCTTTAGCGGAAGAAGCCTTGTAAACAGCTTCGCTCACAAACTTAAAGAGCTGGGTTCCATTGTGGCTTGCAGTGAAGGCGTAGCGAGTTTGCTCGCCGGACTTCGTCTTGCGGACCATTTTCTTCTTCATTACTGAAGAGTCCGGAACTTCAACGTGTGAACGAGTCTTCAAATTGTAGAACTTCATTCGTCCCTCCTATGATTCAGATTCTAGTTCATCTGAACCTAAGACCTATTCTTCCGCTTAACCTACCGGGTTGTCAAGGAATTTGGAGAAAAAACTAACTTAGGTTGAAATTTAATCGAAGAAGTTTTGGTGTTTCCCTTGCATGTTCTTTGCGTTTATGTCGCAATTTTGTGCGACTCTGAACCTATGCGTTAAAAAGATGCTATGGTTTTTGATCAAAATAGAGAACAAAGAGCATAGTCAAGAGACTCTAAACAGCAATAACGATGAAAGAGAGAACACCCAGCGATCCTCGCCTCACCGGTCACAACGGGGTTGAGGAAGCAATTGCCTACGAAGAACGCTCATTAGCCGAGCTTAGAAAGGCCCGATATCGCATCACGATGCCTAAGGTGCAAGTGATTCGAGCACTCGCCGATACTGAGACTGCCCTGAGCGCTTATGCCATCCACGACAAAGTCATCCGCGCCGGCGGCAAGATTGACGTTGTCAGCGTCTATCGAATCCTAACAACGCTCGAAGAGCTTGGCCTCATCTGCCGAATTGGCGTGGTGAACGGCTACTTCCCTTCGCGCTTGTCTGGCTCGACCCGTCACCGATCAGAAATGGTTGTTTGCGAGCGCTGCGGCCACGTCACCCAACTGGAAGCTCCCGAAATGGTCATCTCTGCCCTTGAAAAGCAAGCGGCCGAAGCTGGCCTAACGCCGAACACCATCCGGATTGAGATGGTTTCGACTACCTGCCCGCAATGCAAAGGTAAGTAGAAGCAAACAGCACATCCTAGATTAAATAGGCTCCCGGAATCCGGGAGCCTATTCTTTTGTATCGTCGCTTGCGGTTTCGCTTTAGCGAAGCACGGAACCGATCGTTGTTGAACTGATCTTCGTGCCGGAGCCGTCTGGGCTGAAGCGCGAGAACTTCATCTGCACCTTGTCTCCCCACTTCATTGCTTGGACGCGAGACGAGACGTCAGAGCTCTTCCTCACGGATTGCCCATTGAACTCCTCAATCAAGTCGCCGGTGCGGATACCGTAGTTCCACGCTGGGGATCCCGGCTCAACTTTAACCACGAGGGCGCCGTTCGCTCCCGGAGGAATCGAATAGTGCGAGCGCACATCACTGGTAACGTCGAGGAGGGTCACCCCAAGCCTAGCCGGCCCGCTTCGCTGAACCCTCGGTGCGTTCGGCGTATCCTGGAAGCCCTTAAGCCCAGGAACATCGAGGTCATCCGGCAGCTGATCCTTGAACTGCTTTCGCATCTTATCAAGGTCGCCGTCCGATTCCGGGTCCTGCGGCACTTGCGGAGTTGGCGCCAACTTCGCTGCAATCGCGTCAGCATCGCCGAGCTTGACCGTCACCACGTTGCGGTTACCGCCGCGCAGCGTTTCCAATTTGACTTGATCGCCAGGGCTGAACTTCAAGAGTTCGTCGCGGAGACCGGTTTGATCCTTGATCGTAGTATCGTTGATGCGAAGGAGGACGTCCCCTTCCTTAATCCCAGCCTTCGCTGAAGGACCGTCGTTGATGATCGTGCGGACCACTACGCCGCCATCGATATTCAATTCCTTCTGCCGATATTCCTTCACGTCCTCGGGAACGAGGCCGAGGGCAGGTCGATCAAGCTTGCCCTTGGTGATGAGCTTGTCGGCGATCAGGTGAGCCTGGTTGCCGGGGATCGCAAAACCGATTCCGTTGCTGCCAAGCCCGTTCTGCGAGTAGATCGACGTGTTAATGCCGATGACCTTGCCGTCCGAGTTGATGAGCGGACCGCCGGAATTACCCATATTGATCGGCGTATCGGTCTGAATCAGAGTCGGATACACGCGATTTCCAATCTGATTTGCGCGCTCAAGCGCACTTACGTGGCCGATCGTCACAGAATTCTCGAATCCGAACGGAGAACCGATCGCCATCGAGAACTGGCCGGGCTTAACCTGGGAGGAATCCGCAAATTCAAGGCTCGGGAGATTCTTGGCGTCGATCTTTACGATCGCGATATCATTATTCTCTGCTCGGATGACCTTGCCAGGAAATTCTCGGCCGTCGTGGAGGATCACCGTGACTTTGTCAAAGCCGCCAACAACGTGATCGTTGGTGACGATGTAACCATCGCTGCGGTAGATAAAGCCTGACCCCTGTCCACCAACCTGTACTTGGTGCTGGAAGAGGTCTGACCGCTTACCTTCAGACATGATGTGCACAACCGCCTCAGTTGCGTACTGTGCTAGAGAAGAAACGGAGGCATCCAGATTCTTCAGCGTCGCCAATCCTTCATTGACCGACGGATTCGCCGTGGTTGCCGCAGTTTGACGGAACGAAGCAACCGGCGATTGCGCTACAGCTTGCGATGGCCTAAAGCCATTCGACATCGAGACCATCGTCCCAGCGCCAAGCACAACGCCGGCAAGGAGAGTGCCGATTGCAAACGTGTTGGGTGATTTCATATTTCGTAATTCCTTTCGCTAATTTTGGTTAACTTTGACCCTGATTGAATAGTTCCCGAATTGGGCCGCCTTTAGTCCAACAATCCCGAGCCTCGATGCAACGAGTGCTAGTGGTCTTGGTCAGATGGTGAAGACTTGCCAGGCGTCGCCAATTCCAGCGAATTGGTTTGCTGGACGTCCATCTGGTCGCCTGGTTTTGCAGGCGCAGGATTTCGCCAGAAGAAGAATCCCCCCGCAGAGGCCGCTGCTGCTATGGCTACCAAACCTAGCGAGCGAAAGCGGGACCTATCGGCCCTCACACGCTTCTCAGCGTGCAGCGCAACAAGCAAGTTACGCTCGAAGGTCGGGGAAGGTTCAGGGGACGACAAATTCATGGATAACAGCTTAACGGTTCGCAGTTCTTCAAATTCCTGCGCGCACCGCGGACACCTTGAGATGTGCTTTCGAATGAGGATCATGTGCATGCCTGGAAGCTCCTGATCCAGGTAGGCGCTCATGTAGCTGCTGGCGAGACTACAGTTCATCGATAACCCCCTCGTCGAATACGCCTGGAGCGAACTGTTTAAGATAATCCTTCAATTGTTTTCGAGCGCGGTGGATCCGTGAGCGAATGGTTCCAACCGATACCGACATCGAGTCGGCGATCTCCTCATATCCCATTCCTTCCACATCTGCCATCAAAAGCACCAGTCGGAAGTCTGGATTCATTGCTCGAAGACCAGTCTGAATCCGAGTATCGAAAGTCTGATTAAGCAAGGCTTGCTCTGGACAGCCGCTGATATCGGCGATTTCCTTCGTTTCCTCAGTCAGATCGTAGGGCGGGAAAATCGCCTTTGTTTTCCGTTGCTTGCGGCACCGATCGGCATGAATTCGGCCCATGATCCTGTAAAGCCATCCCATGAACGAGTGGGCGGGATCGTAGCGATCAAAGAAGCGGTATGCGCGGATGTACGTTTCCTGCGTCAAGTCCTCAGCTTCCGCGCGATCTCCCGTGAGGCGATAGGCCAACTTGAACGCCTGGCTTTGGGTGCGCAGCATGATCTCTTCGAATTGCGCGCGATCCGCTTCGACTTTGGCGTTAGTTTTAGTGAGGGAAATTGCCATTTGCTTGCCTCTCACAATCAGTTACGAAACTATAGCGTAATTTTGTTCCCGTTATGCCAACAACATTTGTCGAAGCGATGGATCGCGGCGCATTTTTTCCAACGCGCGCGCCAATCGCTGCCTAACCAGGTCGTGGTTAATTGTAAGTTGAGCGGCGATCTCCTTGGTAGGAAGATCTTCGTGGAATCGGAGATAGAGGATTGACCGGTCCGGCTCGGAAAAACCTTCGATCGCTCCCTTGAATACCACTTGTAGGTCCTGCTCGGGGTTGGGAGTGACCGCCAAATCGTCATTCAGCGGTACGAAGCGGTCTCGGTGGGCGAGATTCTGGCGGCGGTATGCAAGAGCTACTTTGCGCGCAATGCCGGTAAGCCAGGCCTCCACGTCGCCCTTATTCTCATCGAAGCGATCAATTCGAGCGATCGCAAGGAATATAACTTCCGACGAAAGATCGTGAGCCTCGCTGCTAGGCAGGCCCATAAGAAGGAGCTTTCGCTCAATTTGCGGCAAAAAACGCCTAAGCGTAGCCTCAGTTAAACCCGAACCTGTGTCGCCAATCCCTCGGTTGGCTTCGCTCATCCACTCCTCCACTCAAAAGCAATGCCTACCGGAAGGTAGGGCTTGGTTATTGTAATACGTTCTCGCCAAACCCTTCCCTAGCATTAATAACAGTTGTTGAAAATACGGGATAGATTCACAAAACCATTATCGTACGTCACAATAAGTGGGTCTTGAGCCGAAACAAATTGTATGGAGAATCCTCGTCTGACTGAAGACGACCGGCTAAGTTGCGAACAAGTCCGAGACTTGATGTTCTTGGTCGTAACCAATGACTTGGATGAGAAGTCGGCTGAGCAGGCGTTTGTTCACCTAGCCGGCTGTCCGGCATGTAGGCAAGTAATGGCGGAACACGTCAAGCTTGCGGCCGCTCTATTTGGGACTCTGCGAAAAGAGTAGTTACGCTGCTTCCAAAGCAACGGTGAATTCCTTATCAAGGCGATTGTTCGCGATCTCGATAAGGTGAATCTTGTGAATCTCCGGCCGATTGACCAGCCTATCCAGGTAATCCCGCAGTTCGACTGCCTCTTCGTGGGTTAGGTTAAGCGCCACATCGTGGAGTGTCTTGTTTGTGGCGTAATCGAAGATCTTCATAAACTGTTGCCCGCTTTCCTGATTATCGGCAACAAGCCCGAGATTCTTACGGGGCTAACAAACAGAAATGCCCTCGCCGAAGCGAGGGCATTTCGTTGTGCGATTAAGTTGGTTTAGAACTTAACGCTGAGCTGGGTGGTGATGAGACCGCCCTTAGCCGTGGTGTAGAAGGCACTGCCTGCGAACGGATTGAAAGCAGCTACACCCTTAGAGTCGTAGTCGCTGATCTGCCACAGGAAGCTGAGCTTAGCGCTGTCGCTGAGGTCGAAGCCCAGACCGATGTTGTACCATCGCTCCTTCGGCTTGCCGCCAGTGAAGTCGCTGGAAGCGCGATCCTTCAGATCCCAATCCACTTCTTCGTAACCCAGAGACAGGGTGTTGGTCGGAGCGAACTTGTAGTCCACGCCGATGTTGAAGTGGTCGAGCTTGTCGCTGGTGCTAAGGCCGCTAGCGTCCTTGCCGGTACCGGTGTAGATACCGCCGCTGACATTGAACTTCATAGTGGAGTTCATGTCATACGTGAAGGAGCCGTAGCCGCCCTTGATGTCGGTCGGGTTGTACCAGATACCGATTCGGCCCCAGTCTCCCGGAGCTGCGAAGAACGGGTTGATCTGGCGATAGCCAACCTTCAGGTTCCACTTTTCCTTACCGTAGCCAACCTGGCCCCAGTACGCATCATTGTTCTTGTTGAGAACATTGGTGTTGTTGTACTTAAGGTCAGACTTGCTGTAACCAGCCCACAGGTTGAACATGCCAACATCAAACTTGGCATCGCCACCGTAGACCTGAACGCTGTTAGCGCCACCGATGATTGCATCGGAGTTCAGCCAGAGGTAATCAAGGTTCAACATGCCCTTGTCGCTCAACGGAACGCCCACGGTGGTACCGAGGACGGTGTTGATCGGGAGAGCGCCAGCAATACCAGCGTCGCTGTTAAGGCCACGCGGGCGACCGCCAGAACCATCGAAGGTCGGCTCGAAAGCAGCCATGCTTCGACCGGCAACCATCGGCTGAACGCCGATTTCCTGGCCTACCGAGGTTCCAACATTTCGACCAAGCACCACGTTCAGGGTTGCCTTGCCAAAGTTGAAGCCCAGCATGCCGCCGTCAAGGGTCCACTTTCCATTGTCCCATCGCTCGTTCGAGAAGTACGGGGTGGTATCCGGTCGCTGGAATGCGTAAGGGGAAACCTTAACGCCCATTCGACCAACCGTAGCGTCGAAAGCAAGCTTAGCAACGCTGGTATCGAACTTCACCCAGAAGTCCTGAACGTAGAAGTCCTGAGGAGCTTCAACGAATGGCATTCCTTCGTTGGTGGTCGACTGAGAACCGAACGCACCGAAACCGAGCATGTTGCCCGTTACGAGCGTGCCGCCCCACTTCGGACCAGTCTCGTTCGTACCCGAAAGCGAAATTGCGCCTTCATGAAGAACGGTCAGGTCTCGGAGAGCGCCGACGCGAGCTGCGCCGTCAATCGATCCGCCATAGTCGCCGCGGCCTACGCCGGTCGGTCGACCATCAACGGTGATACCGAAGCTGCTGCTCTGCGAGTAGCCGCCTGCTGCCCAGAAGTTCACGTCGCCGCTGATGTTCACCGGCATCTTTCGCTTCTCAAGAGCAGATACGCGAGAATCGATGTCCTTAAGACCCTTCTTCATCGCTTCGACGTCTACGCCCATGCCGCTGAGTTCCTTCTCGAACGAAGAGGTCATCTTCTTGAGCGCGGAGATGTCATCTCCCCAGCCCTTCATCGAAGCAACATCAGACTTCAGCGCGTCGATAGCGGACTTCATGCTGTCCATATCTGCGCTGCCGCCAGGGGTACTAGACTTAGCTTCCATCGCCTTGAGGGATGCATCCATACCATCGACCACGTTCTTCAGAGCAACGTAGACTGCATGGCAGGCAACAGCCAATTCATAGCGAGTAGCCGGGCGCGGGCCGCGGAACAATCCATCCGGATAGCCGATGAGAAGGCCTTCCTTCTTCATTCGCGCGAGAGCTTCATAAGCCCAGTGGTGATCCGGAACATCCGGGAAGTTTTCCTGCGCGATAGCCGGCAGAACCATAGCCGTCGCGAGGACTGTGCTGAGAGCGTACTTTAAGGTTCGCTTCATATGTGTTTTCACTATCTCCTTGTGTTTTTGTCCACAGGAGCCCCGGTGAAGCGATGCCTCTTCCCTGGATCGGATACTCACAACTTTCCTTGAGTTTCCTATGAGAACCAATCCTTCAAATTGACGGCGCTCTTTCGGTGCTTCCTGCAACTTCCAACCCAGTGACGTACACTGAGTCGATGTGAGTTTACGCCCTAGCGAATATCAATGCAACCCTTTTACAGGCTTTTTTGCGATTTGATTTTCACGTAAGAACGGGCGCAGGACTTCACACACTGGCATTTTCGGTTGCTAGCAGCACTTTTCACAGGTTCAACGGCGACGACGGAACCGTTCGCCGTCAATCAGCCACTCGCCTCGACGGATTTCACAGAGCGCCTCAAGGGGGACGTAAACCACTCCTCGATTGACAACGACTTCCGTTCCAAGTTCAAACCTACGGCCGTTGGCATTTGCCTTTCTGGAACCGACTTCAACCCTGAGCAAGTTGTCCTCGTCGGAAATGAGCACCGCCCCACTTTCGCGGGAGTTCTCAATGCTCAATCCAAGCTGCCGACCCGCTTCCTGAATCGGCACAAGAATTTCGCCGTTCTGTCGGTAGGGCGCAGCGCCTCTTCGGAAGCGCAGATCGGCGCCTTCGAATGTTAAGCGCACATCATCATCGTTGCGCCGGTAATCATCCCGATCCCTATCTCGATCCCGGTCCCTATCCCTATCTCGATCGGGCCTGCGAACCTCAAAGCGAAAATCTTCTTGAAAATAGGCGCCGATCGTGTCGCCACGCCGAACGAGGACCGAACTGTCCGATCGATTTCCTTCGGCAATCACGATTCCCGCGACCGCCCCGATGAACGCACCCTCAAAAGGCTTGTTGAAGATTGTGCCGACCAGGAGCCCCGCTCCAAGTGAACCAAGCACTTGCTCGGTACGGCGATCGCGTTGCATCATATGGAACCGGCCGTCGTGATCTCGATAAATCCGCGACGAGTCCATCGACACCGGAATTGCTCTCACCGGCTGCGAGTCTCCGTCAGGCAAAGTCACCGAGTTAAAGCGAAGGTCCATGTAAGCCGGGTGACGTCCTTCTGCTTCATGAACTCTTGCAACGTAACCGTTCACCACGGTCCCGCCGGGCAGGTCAGGACAATTCCGAACCACCGCGCGGAAAGTGTCTCCCTCGCGGGTATCCGAGAACCTCAACGTATCCTGGATCTCTACGGGGATGATCGTGCCGCGCCGAACTTGTTCGGAGCGCGGACTGGCCCAGGCCAACGTCATCGATAGCCCAGCGAGCAAAACGGCGGATGCAATAGGTCTTCCACTTTTCATGGTCAAAGATCAAACGGTCCGCATCGAAAACCGTTTCGCCCGCTAAAGCATTGGAACTATTTCTTGCGCGTGTAATGCAGGTGCCAAGCAGTAAGCCAAGTCTTGCCGTCCTTGGACAGCTGCTGCCAATTCCAATCGAAAGCATCCTTACCGATATTCTCAAACACCATCCGGTTCTTCCGCTTCGGGACAAGGTAAAGAATCATCTTCTTACCTTCCATGCCGCCCTGGAATGGCAGATAAGCCCCTTGGTCATCCACCCAGGTTTGATGCCACATCTTCGTCTGGGCGGTGTAGACCGAAACGCTGTTTCCGTTTAGCCCGTTTGAGTGAAAGTCCTCGTGCACCACTTGCCCGCCAAGGATTCTCGTAATTGAATTGGTCGCAGTGGTCTTTGTGAATTCCGGCTTTCCGGGCACGTTGTAGCTCTCGCCCACGGCATCCCATTCGCCAACCCAAAAGTCGAACTGCTTTGATTCAGCCGGTGGCGCCGCTTGTATGACAGATGCGGCGATTGCCGCCGTGAATATGGTTAGAAACATGATTCCTCCTGAACAACTTGTTCAAGAGCTAAGAGGCACGAGCCGCCGTCTTCGTCACCCGCCATGGGCATACAGTTTAAGGCTTACAGGTCTTACGGCGCCTGCACGTCGACTCTAGGTCGCTCGAATTTTCGTTTGGCGAGAATCATTAGCGGCAAGATAAAGAGGCCCGGAAGGTAGTTGGCGGTCGGCAGCGACTTGATTTCCAAGAGTCCAAGCGCCGTCCCCATAAGGATGAGGCCCCCGATTGCCGCGCTTTCGTCCAGCAGTTCCCGATCCTCGGCAAACCTTCGCATGGGCCTGGCCAGAAGTGTGAGAGAGCCCTGAACCACTAAGACCACGGCAGAAGTCACAACGACTCCCGCCCCAAGAGCGGCCGCGAAGAAGAAGGCGCCGACTCCGTCCATCGTGCCCTTCAGCATCAGTAATTCGCTCTTTCCCTCGATGCCGTCCTCGAGGCAACCGATCAGCGTCATAGGGCCAACGCAGAACAAGACGCTAGTCGTGATGAGCCCTTCGTTGAACTTGCCGGATTCGCCACCAAGATGGATGCGCGCCCACTCTGAGAACGTCCCGATCGCGTGCTGTATTCCAAGAAGCTCTCCAATCACACCGCCAAGCGCAATCGCTGCCGCCATGAGGACAATTTGTTTCGCGGGCAGGAACATGCGAATAGCCATGCCCGCGGTTAGCAGCCCAAGGCCGTGCAGGGCCATCTGCTGATACTGAACAGGAACCGAATTGCCGAGCCGCCACCCGATAACGCTGCCAACGAGAACCGTGGCAGTGTTATAGAGGGTGCCCTTCATCCTTGCTTAGCGAAATCCGCCATGTACTGCGCAAGCACTTGGCATCCTTCCAGCGGGAAGTAGTTATAAACGCTCGCCCTCATGCCGCCAACGGACCGGTGCCCCTTAAGCCCATCGAGCTTCAGAGCCTTCGCGCCCTTAAGGAAGGCTTCGCTCTTTTCTTCATCCGGCAACGTGAACGTGATGTTCATCGGGCTGCGGCAATCCTTCTCGGCGTGGCCCTTGTAGAAGCCACCGGAATTATCGATTGCGTCGTAAATCAGCTTCGATTTCTGTCCGCCAACACTCTGAATCCATGGGATGCCGCCGTTCTTGAGCAGATACTTGTACACCAAGCCACACATATAGATTGACCAGCACGGCGGGGTGTTGTACATGCTGCCGTTTTCGGCAAACAGCTTGTAATCGAAGCTGGGATGGAGGTTCGGCTTCTGCTTCTCCAGCATGTCCTCTCTTATTATCACTACCGTGACCCCTGCGGGACCCATGTTCTTCTGCGCGCCGGCGTATATGACGGCGAAGTCAGAGACGTTCACTGGCCGGGAGAGGATATCGGACGACATATCGCATATCAGCGGCGCTTTCGTCTTCGGAAATTCTTGGAACTGCACGCCCTGGATCGTCTCATTGCTGGTGAAGTGGACGTAGTTTGCGTCATCGCTTAGCACGAGCGAATTCCACTTCGGCACTCGATTGTAATTGGTGTCCTTGGCGTCAAATACCTTGTTGGCGCAGCCTTCAAGGGCGGCAGCTTCAAGCGCCTTCTTGCCCCAAGCGCCGGTAACCACGTAATCGGCAGTCCCGCCAGCGAGCCACACGATAGGTATTTGCGAAAATTGGAAAGTCGCGCCGCCCTGAAGGAAAAGCACCTTGTAGTTTGCAGGGATGTTGAACAGTGTGCGCAGATCAGCTTCGGCTTCCTCGATGATTCGCTCGTACGCCTTGGAGCGATGGCTCATCTCCATCACGCTCATACCTGCGCCGTAGGAGTTCATGATTTGATCACGCGCCTCCTCTAACACCTCGACGGGAAGAGCGCATGGGCCAGCGGAGAAATTGTAGATGCGTTCGTAAGGAAGCGCCATGCTCTCGTTTTACCCGCTTGCCTGCCTCCATCCCATCACAATTGCGTCCCAAATCAACTGACAAACGAGCGGCAATGAGGCTATAACTACTGGCATGAATAAGTCTTTGTTGTTAGCCCTGTTGATCAGCGGTGTTTTGGGCGCCTGTAACGGAAGTTCCAGTGATACATCTGCCCCGGCCGCAAGCAACGCTACCCCTGCGCCGGCAGCTACGCCAGCGCCAGCTCCAACACCCGCCGTGCAGGAAGATAAGCCGATCGCAGGCAAGTATTCATTCCCGGCAGTAAAGCAAAATGTTTCGGTGGATACTCTGATCAACAAAGACGGCAAACCGGACAAGGGCCTGCCCGATACCGCGGGCTTCGGCGCGAAGATGCCGAAAGACGGCGACCCCATCGCCATTATCACAACCGATTTAGGGCGGATTGTTGTCCGCTTCTTCCCGGAAAAAGCGCCGAATCACGTTGCAAACTTTCTGAACCTTGCGGACTCGGGCTTCTACAACGGGACCAAGTTCCACCGAGTAATTAAGGGCTTTATGATCCAAGGCGGCGACCCCAACAGCAAGTCGGATGATAAGGACACTTGGGGAATGGGCGGCTCCGGCCACAACGTGAAAGCGGAATTTACCGACATGCCTCATGTTCGCGGCGTCCTCAGCATGGCCCGGTCCCAGAATCCCGACAGCGCAAGTTCTCAGTTCTTCATCATGCACCAGGCAACGCCACAGCTTAATGGCCAGTACTCGGTATTTGGCCAAGTCATCGAAGGCATCGATGTGGTGGACAAGATCGTGAGCGTTCCGACCGGCGATCGAGACCGACCCAATCAGGATGTCGACATGAAGATCGAAGTTAAGAAGTGGCCGGTTAAGCTGAAGTAAATCGCGGCGGCGGAAAAATGGGGCGGATAATGGGAATTGAACCCACGACCTCCTCGGCCACAGCGAGGCGCTCTAACCACTGAGCTATATCCGCCGCGAGGGATTCATTTTGAAGCAATCGGGGGATGAATGTCAAAGGCTAGGCTAAACGCCTAGCCTTTGCTTTACGTTGGCCGACGTGCCGCGCCCAATCCGGCATTATTACGGGCAATGATCTCGTGGCCAGGCTAGTAAAAGTCACGTATAATGGTTGCAATTGCCGCATTTTGCGGCTGATTGCTCTGTTTGGAGAGGTTATGAAAACTATTGCTCTGGCACTTGTCCTTGCCGTTTCCGCCGTTTCTTCGGCTACGGTACTGACCTTCGACGATTTGAGTCTCACCAACTACGGCGCCATCCCCCAGTATTACGGAGATAACGTCACCAGCACCAACAGCGGCCCTTCGGGCAGCTATTTGGAAGGCAACGGCTGGACGCCGGACGTTACGACTTCGTACGACACGGTCGATGGCGCAAACTCGACGGGTCAAATGGATTTCTGGGATTCAGGCTATGGGGACTTGACAAACGTGGTCTTCCCTTCCGTAAGCACCTGGAACGGAATGATCACTCTTTCTCCGACCAACGGCAAGTACGTCGTTTTGGACAGCTTCGACATGGCGGGTTGGCCCTTTGTTGACCGCTATTGCCCAGTTCTACGGATCCTCGACGGTGCGACCCACAGCGTCATCGTAAATCTTGACGGCACTCTCATTGCCGGTGCAAACGGTCATACACACTTTAGCTTCGGTGGCTTCTCGTCTACCACCGGCTATACCCTGGAATGGGGCGGAGACTGGAACATCGGCATGGACAACATCAGCTTCCATGAGAGCGATACCGCAGTTCCAGAACCGGCAACGATGGCCGCTCTCGGCATGGGCCTCCTCGCGATTCGACGGCGCGCGAAAAAGTAGATCCTCTCCTTAAAATCAAATTCGACCTGAGCGCTTCCGCGTTCAGGTCGTTTTGTTTTATGCGGGTTTCGTCATCCCTTGTATCCGGCTCTCTCTAACCGTGAGACGTACTCCTGAGCATCCTTTTCCGCGTGTAAGCGCGCCACGGCTCGGTCGGCATACTCCAGCCATTCTTTATAGGTCGGTTGCCTGCTCGCATCAAGTGCAAGATACTTCATGCCCATATTCAGCATTTCTTTGCACTCGAAGCGCACCGCGGCATAGCGCGATACTGCCAGTTGCTCGTCTTTTGGCATCGCTTTTAGGCTGGCGCGATGGTGGAAGCAAGCGGCTTGGAACGGGATCGTTGCCAGCACGTCCGTCTTCGGGGTTGTATCGGTGCTGTAAACGAACGCGATGACGGAAGGAGTGGGGTCGTCCTGGAGCGGGAATAACAGGGAGACGTGGCCCGCGCCGTCCTCTTCGATCTTCCCGCTCTTGAACGTCTCAGCGGGATACGATGACCACACGTAGCGATCATAGATTCGTTGGGCAAGCGCAGGATCGTTATTGAACGCCTCGCGCGATTCATCCGAACTCAGGGCGAATATCTTAGCTACGTTGTGCGCTTCAAATGCTTGCTTAAGCTCTTGCGCGATTTGAGTTGGGGTTGGTTTAGGAGCAAAGATCGTCCATATGCGCCAGCCTGTGATGGCCAGCACCGCGAGGAACACAACCATCACAACACTCGACCTCGGCTGCCTCATCCTACTTGTTGAACCACTCCGCGACCGCCATTTCTAAGTCGCCCTTCTTACGCCTGCTGATGATGTTGCCGTCCAAGGTGACACATATCGCGCGCTTCGTGACCTCCGGCGAGTTGAAGTCAACGTCACCCTCATTGCAGTCCATGTCCACGAACAGCGGAGTCTGGCCGAGGAATCGCTGAACCCATTTCCCTTGCTCTTCCTGATCGGTTTCGTCGCCAAAGAAGGCGTAATAGTAGCCGTCCGACTCCTGGAATTTGCCGTGGTCATAGCACGGGCTCTTGAAAATGCTCGGGTCTGGCGCATGAACGTAGTAGGGGTCCTTCGGGTAGCCCATCTCAAACGGGGTGCCGTAGATCACGGTCTCCCACTCGTTCCGATAGACCTGCATCGCCATGTAGGCTTGCCGCAAATTCATTTCTGAAGCGGCAATCCTTCCCTGAAGCTTAGACTCCGAGAAGGCAGGCTGGAGGAACGTCGCCAGCAGCAGCAAGATGGCCACCACGGTAAGCACTTCCAGAAGCGTATAGCCGCGACGCGCCATCGCAACCATAGTAACACATCTTTTCGATACTTAACCTATGCCGGGAGGATTTCTGTCGTCAGCTCACCAAATCCCACACGGAAGCCTTCGCCCTGCGCCCAGCCACGGAACGTCACCACATCGCCGTCCTGAAGAAACGTGCGGGTTTCGCCGGTTTCCGTCAGCTTGATCGGCTCAGTTCCCCGCCAACTTAGCTCAAGAAGCGAGCCAAACGTTCCCTTCTCAGAGCCGCTGATGGTGCCGCTGGCGTACAGATCGCCAACCTCAAGCGGAGTGCCATTGCTGGACTGGTGGGTTAGCTGTTGGTAGGCGGTCCAGTAGAGCTCCTTCGTGTTCGTGCGCGAGATAACTTGCGGCTTCGTCATCCGCGGAGTCTGTATTGACACCTCAAGTTGAATATCGTAGTGCCCCGGCTTCGGTGAGCGCAAGTGCGGCAGCACCGGCGGATCTTGCGTTAAGCCAGCGATGCGGAACGGCTCCAGGGCGTCAAGCGTGATCAGCCACGGGCTGATGGAGGTGGCAAAGCTTTTGGCAAGGAACGGACCGAGCGGCTGATACTCCCAACGCTGCACGTCCCGGGCCGACCAGTCGTTCACCATCACAAAACCAAGGATGTAATCCTCAATCTCATCGATGGGAATCGCTTCTCCCATCTCGCTTTGTGCGCCGACGAAGAAGCCCATTTCAAGCTCGAAATCAAGCTCTTTGGTAGGGCCAAAGGTCGGCATATCGGCATCGGCGGCCTTCGTTTGCCCGCAGGGCCGCTTGACAGGAACACCGCTTGGAATAACGCTTGAAGCCCGGCCGTTGTAACCCACCGGTAAGTGGCGGTAGTTCGGCAGCAAGGGCGCCATATCGGGGCGGAACATCTTGCCTACGTTAGAGGCGTGATTGATGCCCGAGTAGAAGTCGACGTAGGCGTCGATCATCAGCGGGAGATTGAGGGGGGCGTCCTGGGCCGGGTGGAAGCACTTTGCCTTCGCCGCGCTGTTGTCCCGCAGGTTCGGGTTGTCGGTCCTCAGGAGGTCGTAAAGCATCTTGCGAAGACGCGAGAGCCCATCTCCGCCTTCCTCGCCGATGATCGTTTCGATATCGAGGTAATCCACCGGATCGCCGGGCAAGAATCCTTCTTCGGCAAGCGCGGCGAGCTCAAGGATTTGGTCACCGATGCGGGTAACCACACGCTGCTCGTCCTCATGCACTACCACGCCAAATGGCAAGTTTTGAATCGGAAAATCGGAATTTGCCGGAACCGGCGCCCAGGTCGTTGCCTTGGCTGGAATCAAGAATTTCAAGCGTTTACCCCCATCAAACCAAACTTCTGCATGTCCTCAATCGGCTCTAGGATGCTGCACGAGCCCCAGCCGATGAACAAATCTCGCGCTTCTTCAATCGTGTCATGGCTGATGCGGAGATCCTTCCAATAAATATCCTTCGACACGAACCTGAATTCGGCGGCATCTCGATCCTGCAGGACCTCCATCAGCTCATTGCGGCTGAAATCGTGTTCCAACGCCAGGCAAATGGCAGTGAGCACGTTGATGAAACCGTGCATTTTGCCCCCGGTCGCCGGGTCATCAATCGGAAAAGGATGATGCAGCCCAGCGGTCAGCTTGAACGGTAAGCCAAGCTGCACGACGTTCGCGATGAATTCGGCAACGAGGTCCGGCGATGGGAAGGCGGCAGCATCCGCGCCACCCAGCCGCGCCTTGGCGGCAAAGTCGTCATGCCCGGCAATTTCGGCGAGGGCGTCGCCTTGATCTCCATCCCAAGGAAGCTCAACCACCAGGTCGGTTTCCGCGAAGCCATTCAGCGCATTGAGGCAGGCCTCGACATTGCGGCAATGGGGAATCCTTGATTCGTAGGCAAGGACCGCCGCCTTCGGGCCCACGCTTCGCTCGAACTTCTCAAGGGCAGCCCGGTCTGCCTCTAGATTCTTTTGCCACTCATCGATGGTGTTCCCGCCAGAGCCGATCGCGGTTATCTCAATCGGCGCCGCGCTTGATGAGGCGATCTCGCTGGACAACAGGCTCAAGCGAGCGACGTTGCAGGCAAAGCGGTCCATGATCCAAGCATGTTCACCCTCGCGAAGGGTGACGTACTCGGAAAATGCCGCGGGCATTTCCAATTTGGCAGGTGGAAACAGTCCTGCGTAGTCGATGGCTTTGGTAAGGAGCCGGGTTAGCGAAGCCTCCATTCCAGCAAGTTTATCTGCTTTCGACTTATCATGCTATCAAGATGCAATTGAACAAGCTCGTTCTGCGAATTCCGGCCATGGTTAACCAGGCTTCCGCCGCCGATGTGGAGACGGTGCTTGGGAACACGCCTGCGGTGGATGATTTTGAGGTGGACCACCTTCACCACCGAGTCACCTTGTGGACCGGTGATCCATATGGTGAGAGCATCATCCGAAATGCGCTCACCGATGCCGGATATCCAGCCGAAGAGGACTGAGGACCTACCAAAGGGCCTAAGGAAACCTTCGGGATTCGATGCACGTTGAAGCCATAAAGATGAGAAGATTTCGATTTATTGCCCTTTTGGCGGCGAGCTTCATTGGCGTGCTTGCTGCGCTGCAGGTAGATCATCGCCTGCATCCGTCTTCCTCCAATTCGATTCCGACCGGCTCATTGAGCCAGTTGGAACCGGTGCCGGTCGACTACACGATCCCAGCTTCCCCCTCCGGCGTTGATTTCCGAGTTGCCGCGCGCAAAGTCCTTCCGTCCGTCGTCAGCGTTGATCGTTTTGAAAGGCAGATCGTGATGGGCTACTACGAGGATCGCCAGATTGAGCGCGAGACAGGAACCGGCTCGGGCGTCATCATGAGCGACGACGGCCTTATCGTCACCAATAACCACGTTGTGAACGGCGCGGATCGCGTACGCGTTCGCACCAACGATAAGCGAAGCTTTGAAGCCACCGTGGTCGGCGCAGACCCGACCTACGACATTGCCGTTCTGCGCATTAACGCCACCAACATCAAGCCGATTGAAACCGGCGACAGCGACAAGGTTGAAGTTGGGCAGTGGGCGGTTGCGGTTGGCAATCCTCTCGGGTACTCCGGCACCGTAAGCGTGGGCGTGGTCAGCAGCCTTGGCCGTAGCCTTCGGGCCAACGATGAAATGGAGGGCTCGGAGTCCTACTTAGTCGGAGCTATCCAGACTGACGCAGCAATCAACCCGGGCAACTCCGGAGGCGCGCTCACCGATACGGATGGCCGCCTTATTGGAATTAACAGCGCGATCGCCTCGACTTCCGGTGGAAGCATCGGCATCGGCTTTGCGATTCCGGTGAACAGGGTACGACGAATCGTCAGCGACATCGTGAAGTACAGCCACCCGCGTGATGCCGTCCTTGGCGTCCACATCGACCCGCGCGACGACGGCCGACTCCAGCTTGCAAATTTCCGCGAATACTTGAAGCGGTACACGAACAACGCCGAGCCGCCTACAACCGGATTGCTCGTGCGCGCCGTGAACGATGTCGGTCCTGCGCAGAAGGTGGGACTCCAGCCGGCGGACGTGCTTCTTGAGATCGATGGCAATGCCTTGGCTGAGTCGATCGACCTACGCAAGGCGCTTGCCGATAAGAGACCCGGCGATTCGGTGAAATTGAAGGTGTGGAGCAAGGGCGCCACGAAAGAAATTTCATTAACACTTGGTGAAGCCGCCTCACACTGAAATCTCTATCAGGCCACAGACCGTCTAAAATGTCGTATAAGAACATAAGTGTTCTTAACACTAATTGGAAATGTCTCCATTTGATGACGGTCTGTCCCAATTTCTTGACGTTCTCCCTGCTTTAATCCGCGAAAGACTAGAAAGATCAGAGTTAATCCATTCTCTGGTCGAGGTCGTTCTGGATTACGGTCGCCCTGCGGAGGTTCGATACCGCGACAAGGTTGAGCGCATGCCTGACGTGCTGGTTAGCCAGCACGATCTGGACTTTGTCAGCCGCTCTATCGGCGATTTTGGCTCCGATAACCGCGCGGGCATTGAGCGAACGCTTCATCGCATCTCGGCGATCAGGAATCGTCACGGCAAGATCATTGGGCTGACCTGCCGCGTTGGTCGCGCGCTTGAGGGCACCATCGATATCATCGATGGCATCGTGCGCTCGGGGCAGTCCATCCTGTTCCTTGGCCGCCCCGGCATTGGCAAAACCACCAAGCTGCGGGAAGTCGCGCGAGTGCTTGCCGATGAAGTTGGTCGGCGCGTGGTGATCGTGGATACCTCGAACGAAATCGCCGGAGATGGCGACGTTCCCCACCCAGCCATCGGCTCCGCCCGCAGAATGCAGGTCCGGCACGCGAGCGAGCAGCACCAGGTGATGGTGGAAGCGGTTGAGAACCACATGCCCGAAGTCATCATCATCGATGAGATCGGAACGGAGATGGAAGCTGCCGCCGCGCGCACCATCGCCGAGCGAGGCGTTCAACTTGTGGGCACCGCTCACGGCCAGACGCTAGAGAATTTGATGCTAAACCCAACGCTGTGCGATCTTATCGGCGGGATTCAGGCGGTTACGCTTTCCGATGCCGAGGCAGCAAGACGAGGCACCCAGAAGACGGTGCTTGAGCGCAAGGCGCCCCCAACCTTCGACGTTGTGATCGAGCTGCTGGATTACGACCGGTTGGCCATCCATCACGACGTCCAGAAGACGGTCGATCTTATCCTTAAGGGCGTGCCGCCGCGACCCGAGATCAGGGTGCGGACCGGCGCAGGCTCGGTTGAGATCGTGCAGGCCGAACAGACGGTTGATCTTGACGACCCCGGATTCAATACCCGCTTCCCAGCCCTAGCGCGCCAGCCGCGCGCAGAGAGCCCTGCAAAGGCGGTCATCCCGGCGTTCCCCTCGGCGCCAGACACTCGCCTTCCGGCTACCGCTCCGATGCGGGTATTCCTTGATGGGATTGCCCCGACCAGGGTTGAACGAGCGATCAGGGAAAAGCGCATTAATGCGGTGGTGGTCAAAGACCCTTCATTAGCGGAGGCAGTGCTGGCTATTCGGGCGAACCATCAGGGCAAGTCTCGCAAAGCTCGTGAACTGATGACCAAGCCGACCGTGATCGTGAAATCGAACACGTTCGTGCAGGTTTCCGAAGCGCTTGAGCAGTTGGTGAAAGGTGGTGGATCAAAGCCCACCGAGAAGCCGACGGCGATCGTAGAGGAGACGCTGGCCGCCATCGACGCGGTCCTGCAATCAGGCAAGCCCTTGGAGCTGCCCCCGCAACCCACATCGGTGCGCAAAATTCAGCATCAAGTCACCGAAGCAAAGAAGGTGATGAGCGAGAGCGTGGGCGAGCATCCGAACCGCAGGGTAAGAATCCTTCCAAGTCGCCTTATGTAGTGGCTCGCGATTGCCAATAATGTTCTGTGGGCATGGCCTGCCCCGGAGCCTGTGGTTGTCGCATAACAAGTACCTCTACGAATACCAAAAGCAAGCCGTTGGAACGGCCTCGCCGCTTCAACTCGTGATCATGCTCTATGATGGGGCCACGAAGTGCATGATCGAAGGCCGTCAGGCGATGCTCGAGAAGCGGATCCAGGACCAGAACGACTCTCTGCAAAAGGCTCAAAAGATCATTGTTGAGCTGCTGACTTCTCTTGATATGGATCAGGGCGGTGAGATCGCCAAGAACCTGGCGAGTCTCTACAAATACGTGTTCAACCAGCTGGTTGAGGCGAACATCGAAGACAAGGTCGAAAAGATCGACGTGGCTATGAAAGTGATGACGGAGCTTCGCTCAAGCTGGGCAGAGATCGAAAAAACGACGAAACCCGCCGCACAAGCCGGCGGGGACGTCAACGCGGCAGCTTAGGCCTACGGGCCGCAGACTGAATTAGGACACACGGTGTAATGGTCGCGAACGCCCATCACGTCGATGCGGAAAGCAAGTGGCGGATATCCTTTTCTTACCGCCGAATTAGCGCGAACCAGCAGTTGCAGGCGGCCCTGATTATCCATGTAGTTTGCCGGATTCGGGAGCGGGATCAACGTGTCAAGCCAAGCCCCGCCACTGTGTGTTAGAACCGACGTAATGTTGTCGTACTGCTGCGTACCGAAATTCCACGCCCTCAAGTTCACGGTCACCGGGTAATTGGCCGTGATGACCATATGAAGGTCCATTTCTCCAACCGGCGTATTCAAATTACCTGCTGGCACATTCATCTGCGTAAGCGTTGTTGAGCCCAACGGAGTATCTGTGCCATAGATCGCATAGAACGACCCATCTTTCGTAATTAGGTCCGACTGCTTGCTCGTTGGGTCCACCGTGCCCAATAGATTCGTTGCAATACAAGGAATATCGATATCGGAAATCGCGTACAGGAAGGTCTTCCACGCATCAAACGCTCCAAAGTGCGTCCAGCCCTCAGGGGTTGCGGACCGCTCAGCATATTGAATCCATCGCTTTGCTGGGATGCTGGGGAAAGCAGCTCTCAAATTAACAAGGGCGCCTGCGACCAACGGTGTTGCCATCGATGTTCCGCTGAGGTTATTGTAGCCTGGGATAGGCGCTTGGAACTGCAAGGGCCACGTCGACCAAATCTCTTCGCCAGGGGCAGAGACCGAAACCATGTCTCCCCAGTTGGAGAAAAATGACAACTGGTGACCATAGTTTGAAGAAGCCACTGAAAGAACGCCTGGATATCCCGCAGGATATACAGGCAAGTCGAATTGGCCATCGTTCCCAGCTGCCGCACAGACCAAGCAGTCGTGATCTATCGCATATTGAACCGCACTTGCCTCAATTGCATCGTAATAGTAACCGCCCAGGCTTAAGCTGATGACCTGGGCTCCCATGTTCGCGGCGAAAGTAATACCATTTGAAACCCAGCTTCCAAGGCCAGCTCCAGTTGAATCGAGTACCTTTGCAGCAACGATTCGAGCATTCCAAGAGTCGCCAACCGTGCCGCTACCACCGATGCTAGACTCAGCCGCGGCAATTCCTGAGCAGTGAGTGCCATGGCCGTGGTCATCCTGTGCCGAAAGCGCAGGTGTGAAATTCGCTACGGCAGCAATCCTTCCTAGGAACTTGGGATGCGTTAAATCGATACCTGTATCAACGACAGCGATCAGATTGTGCCCAGTATTGTTCGCCCCACGGTAATAATTCCAAATTAGGTCCTGGTGGATATAGCTGTAAGCGTATTGAAGAGGATAAAGGTCATCGAGTGGCTTGACAGGTGATGGGTCATTAAAGATCCTCACAACGTAGTTCGGCTCAGCAAATTCAACATCAGGGCGTGCTTTGAATTTCTGCACCATGTCCACCACTGAACCACCAGACGGCAGTTTCACGGTGTGCCAACCAATTGAAGCATTTGAGCCAACAATTTTGCAGCCTAGATCTCGGACAGCTTGCGGCTCCGGGCTTGTCAGTTTGCCCCCGCTTACCGAAAAGTTATAACCACGAAACTTGACATTGATTTCGTCAGCAATGGCCTCTCTGCCGTTGATCACAATGCGGTTAGGAATCATAGAACGTGCAATGTCTTGCACTCTAGAAACGCCCTTTCCACTAACCAGCATCGAAGCATTAGAATGCCCCGCAAAACTGGATGCGACAAGCGCAAGACCCGAAACGACTCCCAACAACTTCCTAAGCTTCATGGCTAACCCTAGCGGACAGGACGAATGAACACCCCGCCGAAGTTCATTTTAAACCGTGGTAACCAGAGAATGCACGTATATCACACTGAAAATCAGAATTTTTTGAGTCTACGGTACAATTGGAAAATGCTTTCACTTGAACAGCATGAAGCGCTGTCCGGCGCGCGAGAGCGGCTGGACGCTATCGGAGGTCATCTTTGACCTACCTTCACTCCGATCTCAAATCTCTCAATTAGAGGAAGAATCCTCTTCACCTGAATTCTGGAACGATCCCAGCGCGGCTAACAAGGCCCTTCAGCGCCTGTCACGCTTGCGCGGAATCCTGCAGCCGTTTGCGGCGCTCTCCAAAACGGAAAGGGATATCTCTGAGCTTTACGAAATGCTCAAGGAAGACCCGAACCCCGAATACGAAAAGGAGGCGGAGCAGATGGCGGTTCAGTTCATCAAAGACCTGGATGCCTATGAGATCCGCACCCTCCTAAGCGGCGAGCACGACTCGCGCAACGCTTTGGTGGAAATCAACGCCGGCGCAGGCGGCACTGAAGCGTGCGACTGGGCGATGATGCTTCAGCGAATGTACGCCCGCTGGGCGCAGCTTCGCGGTTTCAAGCTAGAAATCCTCAACGAAACCCCTGGCGAAGTCGTCGGCTACCGCTCCATCAATATGCTCATCAGCGGCGATAATGCGTACGGATACTTGCGCTCCGAGCACGGAGTCCATCGCCTAGTGCGGATCTCGCCCTACGATGCCGCTGCGCGCAGGCACACCTCGTTTGTTCGCGTAGAGGTGCTGCCGGAGATCGAGGAAACAGAAATCGACATCAATCCAGACGACCTTAAGGTGGAAACGCTAAGGGCGGGCGGCGCAGGAGGTCAGCACGTTAACAAGACGGAGTCGGCGGTGCGCATCACCCACATCCCCTCGGGAATCGTGGTGGCTTGCCAGAACGAGCGCAGCCAACACAAGAACCGCGCCAGCGCCATGATGGTCCTTGCAGCTAGGCTTAGCGAACTTGAGCGCAAGCAAAGCGAGCAGAAGATGAAGTCGATCAAGGGCGATATGGGACCCGCAGAGTGGGGACGACAAATTCGCAGCTACGTAATGCAGCCGTATACGATGGTGAAGGATCACCGAACGGGATACGAGACAGGGAACGTCACCGGTGTCATGGATGGCGATATCGATGGTTTCATCGAAGCCTATCTTCGCCAGAAACCCGCCGAAGACGCCTACGTCGAATAGAAGATCATGCTAACCCTTATTCCCGCCCTTATCCTGCTTCACCAAGCCTCAATGGGCGAGGCGCCAATGGTCGCGCCAGGCGCAAACCGAGCTTTCCAAGAGATCGTTCTGCAAATCGAAGAACTGTTGGAGAAGAAGGACTTTGAGGGCGCAGAGAAGCTGACGAAATGGCTGCCAAACCAAGAAATTAAGTTCAAAATCGACGAGACGAACCTTCCGCCATCGCTAAAACTCAGCATCAAGGAGCAAGTCCCAAAGCTGACCCGCGAGTGGCTGATCAACGGACTCGAGTTGACCGCTAAGGAAGATGCCGCCAACCCGGACATCATTATTCGATTCCAAGACACGCTTCCGCCGGACCCGGATACCAAACAGAAGGTTGGCATGGCCTACTTCTTTAATGAATCCACGCCACGGCTAGAGGCAATTATCGCTACCAAGCGCAGCAACGGTCCATTGAACAAACTGACGCTTGAGAATGAAGTGCAGCGGGCAATCGGCCTCTACCTGGGTGTCGAGAACGAGGCGAACGCCCGCGATCTTTCGGGCATGCGGGTCCAAGAGCCGAATTCGCCGGGGCAATACAAGCCCTCGAACCAAGAGAGATTCACGGCGATGTCCAACTACGCTGTTGGGCAAAAGCTAATTGAGCTCATCAAGAACCGGGTGTCGGTAACCCCGGCACGGCCGGAAATCTATATCGATCCGCCTTCCCTCGACTTTGAAGGTGTCGCCCAGGGAGATCGTATCCAGTTCAGCTATCTGGTTACGAATCGCGGAAATGCACCGCTCAGCTTTACCGTGAAACCCGATTGCGGGTGCGTAATTACTTCCACCGGTGAAGTTGTGAAACCCGGCGGAAGCACACTCGTAAAAGCTAGCTTTGATTCCAGCCTATATAGCGGCAGAGTCCGGAAACAGATCGCGATCTTTTCAAACGATCCCGTTCAAAACCTAAAGACAGTGACCGTCAGCTTCATGATAGAGCCCGTCTACACCTTGCTCAATGAACGCAAGGTGCGCTTAATGACGGAGAGCGGGGCCGATGGCGAAGTCACCGTTGTGGTTAACCCCAAGAAGAAGTTTAAGATTGACTCGGCTTTCCTAACCTCGCTAGACGGCTTTGTCGGATTCGCAGAGTGGAAGGAAAATGGCCAAATTGGCTACAAGCTGCGCGTACATGTGAATCCAGGCGCCTTACCGCCCTTCGTTTACGCGAACGTCGTCATTCACACCGACAACGTGAAGCTGCCGGAAATATCTTTGGCCATTCCGATCCAGACTGGAATCCTTGCCCAACCGGCGGTTGCGACTTTTGGTGAGGTTTCGAACCAAGAAAGCGCGCAGGCCAGAGTGGTCCTCAGCCGCCCAGGAAAGCCTTTCAAGATTCTTAGTTGCGATACCGACGTCGCTGGTTTGCACCTCCAGAGCTCCGACAAGAAAGTCAGCGAATCTCACACGGTAACCCTTGAGATTCCGAAGGGCTTTGCGAAAGGCGCCATCATCGGTAGCCTGCTCGTGAAAACGAACGATCCCAAGCAGCCAACCATTGTCGTTCCCATTTCAGGCGAAGTGCGGTGAAGCTGTTTGGCATTCTTGGCTTTGGGGGGATTGTTTTGGCTCTCGCCACTCCTCAAAGCAAGCAAACAACCGTAATCTTCTCCGGCGATGCAAGCGGAAAGCTGGCCCCGTGCGGATGCACCAGCCCAATGATCGGCGGAATCAAGCGCAAGGCAACCGTTCTTAACCAGCTGGACAAGCAAACCGTTTGGCTAGAAAACACTGCGCTGGTTGCGAATAACTCGCCGCAATCGGCGCTGAAAGCCCATGCGATTGCGGAAACTATGCGCGACTGGCCGAATGCGGTGGCCTATCTGGGCGATAACGAGCAACAGCTCGGAATTGGCGAGATATTCGCGCTCAACGACCTTTCGCGAGGCAAGTTTGTTCGGCTGTCAGCGCCGCCTAACACGGTTCCCGACTTTCGCGAGGCTGGCCCCTTCTTGGTGACCGGCGCTCATGGAGGTGATCGCAATCTCGCAAGCTTTATCGATCAAGCCTTAGAGAAGGGCCTTGCGCCGGTCGTGATGCTTGATGGCGATGAAGAAGCAGCGATTTCCATGGCGCGCGCTTTTCCGGCGCTAGCGGCAGTTGAGTATCGCTCTCAGGATGCACCGCCCACAACGGCGAAGTTCGAAGGGACGACCCTCATCGCAACCGCGGGCAATCAAACCCGATGGCTTGTGCAAGCTAACTGGATCGATGGCAAATGGAGCGGCTATCAAGTGATTGCGCTGGGGCCAGAGTTAGCCGACGATCCCGCAGCAGGACGGATTTATGCGCGCTACCTCGCGGCCGTTGATAAAGGCGGATTCTTGGCGCAACTGCCCCGCTCGCCAACCGCGCCATACGGAGGCGCAAAAGCTTGCCTACCCTGCCACCAGAAGGCAGTTGCTGTCTGGAACGGCTCCAAGCACGCCCTCAGCTACACGACCATTAGCCACGAAGGGCACGCTCATGATCCCGATTGCGTGAGTTGCCACGTAACCGGCCTTGCCTCTACCAAAGGGTTTCGATCGCCGACCGCAACGCCCCAACTGGCGGCTGTTAGCTGCGAGCAGTGCCACGGGCCAAGCCTTAACCACGCACGAAACCCACTGAAATTCAAGGCCCGCAGGTCGTCGAAAGAGGCCTGCCTAAAGTGTCATAACCCCGAGAACTCTCCCCGTTTTGATTTCAGTTACTATTGGCACAAAATTGCCCATTGAACTGCGGCGTTTGGGGATGACCTGTGGATAACTTGTGGATAATGAAAAGTTAAGGAAAATCGTGAAAACGCGAAAAACCGAGAGATTTCGAGATATTTCGAGCCCCTATATCTTGTCACTCCCCCTAACCGGCCTTAACACGCCCTTGATGTCTGGGAGGCGTTATTCTACAATGACCTTTGTTACAGTTGCACTTGGGGAAGCGTAACAGAATGAGCATTGTAGAGACACCTAACCGTCCGACCATTTCCGACGTCTTGTTTGAGTCTCGCTTGCGGGATTTCAGCACTTTAGCCCACCTGCCATCGAACATCGATAGCATCGAGCTCGCCTTGCTCTTTGCTACCGGCAGACAGCGCCGAGCGGCGCTGATCGGCCCGAGCGGCTGGGGCAAGAGCCACATCTTGGAAGCCGTGCTTTCGCGCCTTGAGAAGGATGGCGTCCGCGCCGACATCACGCGGGCGATCGACTGGCTCTCGCCGCAAAGCCGAAGCGAGCTCTCTGAAGTCTTGATCGTTGACGATTTGCAGGATGTCCTTGAAGGGCAGAAGATGCGCCAGCAGCTCCGCTTTGCCCTGGAGCGCCGTGTGCGCGCCGGCAAGCCGACCCTTCTCAGCCTAACATCCACTCGCTCCGTGAGGCACCTTCGCAATTTCTTGCCGTATCCCAAAGATTGGGCGATCGGCTACGTACCAGAGGCCACCGAAAACGAGAGGATCGTCGTGCTGGAGCATATGGCTCGCACTGAGGGGCTTACGGTCGATCCCACCCTTATCCGCCTTTTGGCAGCCAGACTGCACCGAAATGGGCGCACGCTAATCGGCGCGCTGCTAAGGCTCAAGCTTTCCGGCAACTTCTGGGTTGGCGAAGAAGCGATCCTGCGCGGACTTGCAACGCTGGAGATGTTCTTCCCGGAAGGTGAAGACGCCGAGCTTCGCAACGCCATCGTTTGGGCGGCACAGTCCCAGGATTTCCGCAAATCCGGCCTTGACGCCACTGAGCTGGCCATCTACGGCATGCTTCGATGCGCAAGCATCCCGGAGAATGCGGTGGCCCGGTACTTCGACCTTGAGCCTGCAAGTTGCTTCTATATCGCCAATAAGATTGAGAAGGTGGTTAGCCAACCTGCGGGAGCCACTTTGCGCTCCATGTTTATCTCAAAGGTCGTAGCACGCCTGTCATACGACTAGGTTTCAAGAAGCCAGGTAATTGTGCGGTGTCGGTTTACGTTCCGTTGAACGTACACTCTTGGAGGCTGTGTTGACGGCCCAGAAATATGAAGGTACGGAATCTGCCGCTGAGCCCAATTTGGGTGGAATCTGAACAGCTCGTTTCGAGCGCGCGCTTTATCGCTAAGGGCCATAAGGTTCACTACCTCGGCGTTCTAAAGTCCAGCATTGTCGAAGGCACGGTAACCGACACCGCTCTTGAAGCCGCCGACGATATGGCGATGGTCCGAACGGTGATGAAGCCGCTTGGAGCGGTCATCGGCGCGGACGATTCCATCCACGAAGTTGCCAAGCGATTCTATCGCGAGGGTTTGGATTACGCGGTAGCAACCGATCAAGGCAAGTACCTTGGCGTCGTCACCTCCCAGATGCTCCTGAACGAGCTATCCCGCTCGTACGATCCGCTTACGGAGCTTTCGTGGAGCGATCAGCTTCGAAACTGGGGCATCGAGCAGCTTCAGGCAGGACGCGAGATTTCAATTCTGTTCCTTGACCTGGACGACTTTGGCGCTTACAACAAGGCTCACGGCCACGTGGTGGGTGATAACGTTCTTCGCAAGACGGCAGCAATGCTCTCCGCCCAAATCGACCCCGCCACCGAGGTGCTTGTGCGCTACGGCGGCGACGAGTTCGCCATCGGTTCGCTCCGCTTAAGGGCGGACGCCGAAGAGCTTCTCGACAAGATTCGGCTCGCCGGCCAAGATCTGCGGATCGATGAGCGAGCAGAGCCGGTGAGTTTCTCGCTCGGCATCTACGGCGGCAAGCGCTCTAAGGAGCGCGAGAATGTCCACATGATGGCGACGCTGGACAACCTGATCAACCTTGCCAGCAAAGATTGCCTAGCCAATAAGCTTGCAAAGAAGTCGCCTGCCCACCCGGTTCTGCAGCAGGAACAGGGCAACGACAGCCTCTCAAGGGCTGAGAGAGAGGCGCTCGATTTTCCAATCCCGTCGTCCGCTGAAATCGCAAAGAAGGAGGCAGCACCCCCCGCCCCTGCTTCCCCATCTCCCGCGCCCGCCAAGGTTGCCGTTGAGGAAGTTGCCGTCGTTGAAAAGCCGACGGAAGTCGAGCAGCCAAAACCGACGGTGGTTAAGAAGCTGAACGGCGCCACGTCCGCCCCCGTCAAATCGCCTTCGCTGCTATCGGGCAAGATTTCCGTTGAGAAGGTTTACGGCAAGGAGCACGGCGCTTCGATGACGCAGGTTATCCTGCGCGTCGATCAGCAGAGCTATAGCGGCGTTCACGCCTCCACCGGCGGAGCGCTTACCGAGTCGGTGGCTCTTGCCACTTGCCGCGCGCTTGAGCGCGCATATCCAGGGCGGTCGTTCCAGGTTGAAGGCATCGACCAGGGACCGGAAATGGTTTCGGTGGTGGTCAGGCTTGGCGAAGGAAACTCCGCGCGAGTTGAAGGCGGCGTAGCCGACTACGATACCGATGAGTATCAAACAGTGGCTCAGGCAATTATCAATGCCGTGACCGGCGTTCATTAAGAACGAATCGGGCATCCTGAAACGTAGAACTTGGTATGGCGGAAGCCCACCAGAATCCCTGCGACGAACTTCTCGACAAACTCTCTACCCAAATCCCCAGTGATCCGAGGGCGCAAAACACCCTTTCGGCGCTGAAGGACGCCGTCGAGCAAGAACGCCGCAAGCAAGCGGAGCAAGATGAACTCCTCGCCTCCTACCAAGAGGCTTACGAGAAGCTCAGCTCTCCTGCCTTTCGCATCGGTGTCTTCCTGCGGTGGGAGCCGCGAGACAAGGGTGACGACCTCGCCCTCATCGCGGTTGGCGAGCAGGAATTCCTTGCCGAAGTCGATCCGCTCTTGGAGCGTGGCCAGCTTAGCGCGGGCTCACAGATACGAGTAAACGAGGCTTACGTCGTCGTAGGCATCGTTCAGGCATCGGATCGGGGCTCAATTGTGAAGGTTTCGGAAGTTCTGCCTGATGGCCGGTTGCGGCTTGGCGGAGATACGCCCGGCTCGGATGGCCGCGTGATTACGCGAAGCGATTCACTGAAAGACGCCACGATTCAGGCAGGCGATGAAGTTCGGATCGACCCCAGCGGGCACTTCGTGGTCGAAGTATTCGAGAAGAGCGACGCACGCGATTATTTCATGGAAGAGATTCCCGTGCTGCCGTGGGAGAAGATCGGCGGGCAGGACGAGGTGATCCAGATGATCCGGGAGACGATCGAGCAGCCTCTGCTCCACCCGGAACTGTTCAAGAAGTTTGAGAAGAAGTCGGTGAAGGGCATTCTGCTTTACGGCCCCCCGGGCTGTGGCAAAACCCTTATCGGCAAGGCCACCGCTTACAACCTGACCCAGGAGTACTCAAAATTGGTCGGGCGAGATGTGAAGGAGTACTTCATGGCGATCTCCGGCCCTAAGATTTTGAACATGTGGCTGGGTGAGACGGAGCGTATTGTGCGGGAAATCTTTGCCACCGCCCGGGAGAAAGCCAAGGAAGGGCGCCTGGTCTTCATCTTCATGGATGAAGCGGAATCGGTCCTGCGAACCCGCTCCAGCGGACGCTGGCTGAACATCAGCAACACGGTGGTACCTCAGTTCTGCGCCGAGCTTGACGGCCTGGTCTCGCTGGATAACGTGGTGCTGATGCTCACGTCAAACCGGCCGGACTACATTGACCCCGCGATTTTGCGTCCGGAGCGAATCGACCGCAAGGTGAAGATCGGACGGCCCGATAAGGAAGCCACCCACAAGATTCTCGGCATCTACATGCACGAGCAGCTCCCTTACGACCCGGCGTTGCTGGCACGTTACGACGGGGAGCCGGAATGCGCGCGGAAGGAGTTACTTGACGCGCTGACGGATCGGCTTTGGAAGCGGAATAAGGAGACTGAGTTCCTGCGGGTGTTCCTGCGCAACGGCTCTAGCGAGACGCTGTATCAGAAGGACCTCATTTCAGGCGCGTTGCTTAAGTCGATCATCGATCGCGCGAAGGACTTTGCCATCAAGCGCGCCATCGCCGAGCCAAGCGTGGAGCACGGCTTGCGGTTGGAGGACCTGCTTCAGGCGGCGGATCGCGAGTTCAAGGAGAACGAAATCTTCCCGAAGGGCGATACCCAAGAGGATTGGCTGCAGCTTCTAGATTACGCCCCGGAGAATGTGGCGAGCGTGAAGCCGATTGGACGTAATCGCGGCGCGGAGATCACACAGAAGAGCGTTATCTGATCAGCGATTCTTTCGTGCCTTAGATTTTTTGTTGCTCCCTTCTGATGGCGGGCGACCCGTTGCCGCAATGGTGTCGTACGCAACAAGCAACCTGTCCCACGAATCCATGTTGCCCTTCATGTCCACGAGGCCGTTTACTCCCAAGCGTTCCAGATAGGCGCGGTCATGCCTCAAGCCCTGCGCTTGCGCCGCGTACCAAGATCGAGTAGTTCCAGGTATGCCCTTCGCGACCTGGTATTCAAGAATCCAAGCTTCTGATAGTCCCTGCATAGGATCGTCGTAGCCACCGCCCGGCGCATAGAACGGATTGCAATCCATGTCGATGGTATGCCCTTGGGCATCCATGTACTTCTGGGAAGCGAAGGCCTGATCGTGCGACGAATTGATCGAAACATCCGGCTCGCCAACTTTCTTGAACATGGCGAACCTAGGTAGCACGAGATCGCGGTAAATCTGGCTGATCTTCGCGGGAGTCAGGTCAAGTCTTTGCTTCTCTTGCGGGAAGCATAAGTCGTAAAGCACCTTGCCGTCTCCAGTCTCCTTGGCCATTAAGCCCCGAGTTGCCGCTTTCTCAAGTGGGGTTGGAGGGTTGAGTAGCTTTGCCAAGGGTCCCTTCGGGCCCGGCGTGGAAGGGGCATGGAGTTGCTGGTAAGCCGAATACCCCACGAACGCAAGCATGGTAACCGTAGCAACAATTAGCCCACCAAGCCACCTGTCCATCGTTGTGCGATGCCCCGATTCGTGTGCTGACACAAACATTAATACCGAGGTTCCGCCGCGAAAAGTTACGAACAGAACGAAAATGGCCCCTGCGATACCGCAGAGGCCATTCTTCTTTTGAATCCGAAAGCGATTAGCTTGCGAACTTGGAGGCGATCGTCGGGTCGACTTTGATGCCGGGGCCCATCGTTGCGCTGAGGGTCACCGTTTCAACATAGCGGCCCTTCGCGCTGGAAGGCTTCGCGCGCAGAAGCGCGCCCATCGCGGCCTTGAAGTTCTCTTGAAGCTGCTCGTCGGTGAAGCTCACTCGCCCAATGAGCAGGTGGACAACGCCTTCCTTCTCCGCGCGGTACTCCACGCGGGTAGCGGCCTTGATTTCCTTGACCGCGGTAGCGATCTGGTTTGTCACCGTGCCGTTCTTCTTGTTCGGGGTTCGTGGGCCAAGCAGCTTTCCGACCTTACCGATCTGCGGGGCCATCTCTTCCGTAGCCAGCAGCACGTCGAAATCGCGGAAGCCGTTCTGAATCTTGGCGATCAGGTCTTCAGCGCCGACCGTGTCCGCGCCCGCCTTCTCTGCCTCATTGGCCATATCGCCTTTTGCGAGAACGGCGATGCGGCGCACCTTACCCGTTCCGTGCGGAAGGTTGGTGATGCCGCGAACGTTCTGATCGCCCTTCTTGGGGTCGATGCCGAGCTTGACGGCAAGGTCAACGCCTTCAACGAACTTGGCGGAAGCGGTCTGCTTAACGAGGGTAATGGCTTCTTCCACACCCAGCGGCTCTGTATTAGCCTTTTCCAGCAGCGCGGTAAAGCGAGGCGAATGCGCCTTCTTGCGAATGTTCTTTCTCAATTTTCCTCCAGTGGTGCGGACGCTTGCCTAAAGGCAGCTCCCACCGAAAATCAGTCCATTATGGCAGATTCAAAGATGCGACTTCCACCAGTTCAGGATTTCATGCAGCCGGTGCAACCGAAGATCAGGGGGCCCGCTTCGGCTCAGTCCGTGATAGGAGTTCAACGGGTACCGCACAAATCGCGCCTCAACATTCTGCGCTTTTAGGGCATAGAACACCTGCTCGCTTTGCTCAATATTGCATCGCAGGTCGCCTTCGCTGTGGATGATGAGCATGGGGGTATCGACCTTGTCGAAATAGGCAATTGGCGACTGCTTCCAAAGCTTTTCGATCTTCGAAAGATCGCCAAAGGGATAGGCGCCCCAAAAACTCTCTTTGACCAAAGGCATGTCGCACGTGCCTCCCAGGCTGACGAGGTTTGACACGCAACGGTCGGCGATCGCCGCCTTGAAGTCTTTGCAGTGACTTACAATCCAGTTCGTCATATATCCTCCGTAGCTTCCACCCATCACGCCCATCTGCGCTTTGTTGATATACGGTTGGCTCTGCATCCACTTGATCACCGCCTGCATATCGGCCCAGTCGCGATCTCCCCAACTTGCGTGAATCGCCTTGCAATGCGCCTCTCCGTAGCCCTTTGAACCGCGAGGATTGCTGAATACCACGACATAGCCAGCGGCCGCCAGCACTTGGAATTCATGGAAGAAGGTCCAGCCATATTGGGCCTGTGGGCCACCGTGTATCTCGAGCACGGCTGGGTATTTCTTCGATGCATCGAACTCGGCGGGCTTCATCACCCATGCTTGAACCTTCCAGCCATCCTCAGCTTCCAGCCACATTTCTTCCGGCTCGCTAACCTTCACGCTGTCATGGAATTCCTTGTTAAAAGCGGTCAGCTTCTGGTCCTTGCCGCTGGCGAGATCAAAGCAGGCCACTTCGCCCAGGGTTGTTCCATCGGCGGTAACCAGCGCGAGTTTGCCCTGAGCCATGTTGCCAAGAATGTAGTTGCGCGCGCCACTGGTGAGCTGCTTATGGCCACCCTTGATGTCGAACTGCCATACATGGGTTGCGCCGTGCCACCCAATCGACGTGTAAATGCTTTGGCTATCAGGAGCCCAAATGACGATTGGGCTCGACGAGGCCTCCTGCGTATCGGCGGTGGTACCGCCGGCCAGGCAGAAGTCGGTTTTCGCCGATAAGCTCTCAGCGATACCGCCATCCGCGGGCACGATGAACAACTGGTAATTCCCATCCGGCCAAGTATCGGCATTAGGATCGCAAGCGAACGCGATCCATTTACCATCTGGCGACCATCGTGGCGAAGACTTAACGCCCTTGGGTACGCCGTTGACCTTGGTAACGTTCCCCTTAAGGTCGACCCGGAAAAGCTGATCATTCGCAGGTTGGAACAGCGGCCGTTTTTCCGCCGGATGCCGAATCACGAGTTCTGTCGAACTAGGCGCCCAACTGAAGTCATAGAAATCCACTTCGCTGCACCCGGCATAGAGCTGACGATGCTCGCCAGTGGCCACGTCCAGTAGGTGAACTGAGAAGCGCTCGGCCAAGAAGTAGCCATCGCCATCGAAGCGATACCAGACAGACTCGGTGACCCTTGGCGGGACGCTGCTGCCCTTCGTCTCCCGCTCCTTCCTTGCCGCCTCGGTGTTTGATTCGGCAGCCGGCCGGAACATGAAGGCAATCCATTTGCCATCGGGACTCCATTGATACTCGCCGATGCGGCCTTCGGGCAGCTTGGAAAGCTGTGCAGCTTCACCGCCACTGGCGTCGATCGTGTAAAACTGAGCGCCCGGCTTCTTCCTATCGGAGACGAAGAGAATCTTCTTTCCATCGGGCGACCACCGCCCTCCACCCGCACTTGATTCTCCTTGGGTCCATTGCTTGAGCCCGCCTTTGAGGTCCACGCTCCAAAGATGGTTGAGGTAGGTGTTCTTTTCCGTAATCTGCTTACGGGAAAAGAGGATCTGCTCGCCGTCCGGCGAAATCTGTGGATCGCCAACGAAAACGAATTTGAGCAAGTCTTCGGGCGTGATAAGACGCTTTGCCATATGGCAGCAGTCGTACCTACCGGTGCAAGACTTGGCTGGGCCTGAAAATCACCAGCCCGGCAGGTTCAAACACTCAATCTATTTCGTATTTTTGAACCTGCCAAGTGAACCTGACATAACGTGCTGATTTCTGAGAATCGCACTTAAAGGTGCTTCTTCCACCAGTTCAGGATTTCGTGCAATCGGTGCAGGCGTAGATCCGGCGGTCCCATGCGGCTCATGCCATGCGAGGTCGTTTGCGGATACCGAACGAAGCGCGCCTCAACGTTCTGCGCCTTCAGCGCCATGAACACCTGCTCGCTCTGCTCAATATTGCATCGTAGGTCGCCCTCGCTGTGGATGATGAGCATCGGGGTATCGACTTTGTCGAAGTAAGCAATCGGCGACTGCTTCCAAAGCTCCTGAATCTTGGCGATGTCGCCAAAGAAGTAGCCGGGCCAATAGCGATCGCTCACCAACGGGAAGTCGGAAGAGCCCGCCATGCTGACAAGGTTCGAGACGCAGCGGTCGGTGATTGCCGCCTTGAAGTCCTTGCAGTGGCCCACGACCCAGTTCGTCATGTAACCGCCGTAGCTGCCGCCCATCACACCCATTTGGCCCGGATGGATGTAGGGCTGGTTCTGCATCCACTTTGTGGCTGCCTGGATATCGGCCCAGTCGCGATCTCCCCAGTTGCCGTGGATTGCCTTGCAGTGCGCCTCGCCATAACCCTTCGAGCCGCGCGGATTCGTGTAGACAACGACGTAACCTGCCGCTGCCAGTACCTGAAATTCGTGGAAGAAGGTCCAACCGTATTGGGCGTGAGGGCCCCCGTGTATCTCAAGAATTGCGGGATAGCGCTTTGGCTCCAGATAGTCAGTCGGCTTGATGACCCAGGCGTGAACCTTCCAACCGTCTTCCGCCTCAAGCCAGACTTCTTGCGGCTCGCTGACCTTGACCTCTTCATGAAACGCCTTGTTGAGGTGGGTGAGGGTGGTCTCCTTGCCCGACTTCACGTCGAAATATCCAACCTCGCCCAGATGCGTGGCGTCACTGACAACGTAAGGGATTTTGCCCTTCGCAACACTGCCAAAGCCAAAGGTCTTCTGATCGCTTGTGAGCTGCTTGTGGCCTCCTTTCAGGTCGAATTGCACGATGTGGGTGGAACCGTGCCAGCCGATGGCGCAAAAGAGGCTTTTGCTATCTTCGGCCCACTCAATCGTTGCCCCGAATGCCGCATCTTTGGAATCGCCCAGTGTGCTGGCAGTCATGCAGTAGTCACTTTCCGCGGAGAGGCTCTTTGCTTCGCCACCCTCCGACGGGACAATCCACAGCTGGCTGTTGCCGTCGCCCCAATTAACCGCATGGGGATCACCAGCATACGCGATCCACTTGCCGTCCGGCGACCATCGCGGGGAGCCCTTCGAGCCCTTCGGCAACCCTTTTAGCTGCCACGCCTTGCCGGCAAGATCGACGCGGTAGATCTGGTCGTTCTCATCATCAAAGAGCGGGTGCTTGTTGGCCGAATGCACCACCACCACTTCTTTAGAATCTGGCGACCAGTTGAAGTCATAGGCATCAGTGTCGCTCGCGCCGGCATAAAGCTCCTTGTGCTCGCCGGTAGCGACATCCAGAACGTACAGCGCGTAGCGCTCCATCATGAAGTAGCCGTCGCCATCCAGTCGGTACCAGGCCGACTCGGTGACGCGAGGCGGAGTGCTAAGCCCCTTAGCCTCTCGATCCTTTTTCGCCACCTCAGTGTTATGCGCGGCTGCCGGCCTGAAAGTAAAAGCGATGCGCTTACCATCCGGACTCCATTGATATGCCCCGATTCGGCCCTCAGGAAGCTTGGAAAGCTGCACGGCTTCGCCTCCGCCCGTGCCCATTAAATAGAATTGCCCGCCCGGCTTAATGCGATCCGATACAAACAGAATCTGCTTGCCATCGGGAGACCATCGCCCACCGCCTGCGCTCGATTCGCCGGACGTCCACTGCCTCAGATGCCCCTTCAAGTCAACCGACCACAAATGAGTTAGGTAGCTGTTCTTCTCCGTAATCTGCTTGCGGGCAAACAGGATCTGCTCGCCATCGGGCGAGATTTGGGGATCGCCGACGAACGTGATCTTGAGCAAGTCTTCCGGGGTAATGAGGCGCTTGGGCATTCTGCAAGTCATACCCCAGTTAGCGGGCGATTACCGGACTGGTAACCTGAAATCGTTGGCACGGACTCTCTTGCTCGCAGATACTGAATCGAGTTGGCGCGACTGGCTCAAGGAATATCGAGGCAGCGACGACCTTCTGTGCCTGGACCCTGCGCATCCTGTCCAACGATATCCTGGACGCATCGCGCTGTGGCGCGGCGAACATCTAGCGGACTGGAGGTTTGTCGGAACCCCGGATTACCGGAAAGCCCCTCACATGGTGTTGGCGGCTCTTTCGATGTTGCTGCCGAAAGCCTCGCCGGACTGCACGATCCTTGCGCCGCCTTTGGCGGCTTCTCCGCTTGCGCGGCAGATATTGCTTCTAATTGACCGCTTAGCAGCGCCCGCCAAAATCCTTGCGCCATCCCACTTTCCTTTCTCGCTGGAGGGCTGGAGCGTCGGTCCCGAACCCGTCAACCTTCCGAAAGAATTCCCGTCGGTGGTCATGAACGCCCAGCGCAAAGCCGCCTGGTTAGCAATGTTGGAGGGCTGCACGGATCATGAATTGCCATTGGCGAAGCTTAGTTTTGAAGGCTCTCGGATCGGCTCCGGGCACCGAGTTACGGCCCACGATTTTGAACGGCTGGGCATTCGCGAATGCCTGTACGGTGAGGTTCTTGGCGATTTCCTCTTCCTTATCACGAAGGGAGCGCTCTCGGAAGAGGTCATCGCTCGGGCGCTGGACGCTTACCACTGCCATAACGTGAAAATCGCGCATGAAGACGAATATGCGGGGCTGCTGATTGGCCTTGCAAGGGCGAACGGACAGGATGCTGCCATTGGCATCATTGAAAATCTGGACTTCGAGCAGGGCGTTCTGAGGGTGAAGGTCACGATTTCGGATGTTGCGAACGTGCAGACGGTGAAGCTTGGGCTTCAGCGAATCGACGCGAAAGGGAACGAACTGCCGGACGTGAAGCCTTGGACTCTGTGAGGGGTAGGTATAACAACACTCAATGCGGCTGTTCCTGATTCGTCACGGGCAAACGAAGTGGAACGTCGAACTGCGGGCTCAGGGCCACACCGATATTCCGCTGGACGAAACCGGCTGCCAGCAAGCCGAGCAGCTCGCTAGCTCGCTTACCAAGTCTTACATCCGCCACATTTGGACAAGCGATATGCAGAGGGCGCTTGGAACCGCCCAACCCATTGCCTCGATTACCGGCGCACCTTTACGCAAGATGACGGTTCTGAGGGAAAGGAAGCTAGGAGTATTGGAAGGAAAGCCCTTCTACGAGCTAGGCGCAACCATTACGAATTACTCGCGCCAGCACGGCGTGCCTTATTACAAAGTTCCAATAGAGGGTGGCGAATCGATCGAGGATGTTTGGAATCGGCTGGATGAAGTGATCGCCGAACTGGACGATGTTGTGGACAACTGCGCAATCGTGTCCCATGGAGGGACCACCTCGCTGTTGCTTGCCAAGCTGGTGAAGGGCAACATTGAAACCGCCAGAAGCTTCAGGCTGGGCAATGCTTCCGTTACCGTGCTTGAGCGATACGAAGATCGCTGGCTCGTGCACCGGGTGAACGACACCAGCCACCTTTCAAAGCAAACGAATCTTGCAGGGAGTGTAGATGGGGCGACTCGCTAGATACTGGCCCTGCTTCCTCAGCGCGATCCTCGTGCAGCTTGCCTTCACCGGCGACGTCCTGAACGGACTCGGCCTTTCGCTTGCAGGATTTGATCTTTGGCCGTTGCTTCTGTTTGCCCTCGTGCCGTTCTTAATGGTCTTACGCGGCAAGGACGCGAAGGAAGCTTTCCGCTACGGCCAAGCCTTCGGGTTTCTGTTCTGCTTCTTCCAATTGCACTGGCTCGAAGTTCTTCTGAACCGGATGGCTGACAATCCGATCATTGCCTATCTGCCTTTCCTGCTCGCCGTCTACATGTTCTCGCTGGTCTACGGCGTGGGTGGAAAGATGATCGCGTTTTGCTGGCGCATTGATAAGCCATGGCTTATCCCGGGGGCGTGGCTGTTGATCGAGTTATTCCGAGCCTACTGCCCAGTCCTTGCTTTTCCCTGGTCCGTGCTGGCTACACCAACGGTGAATTGCATACCGATTGCCTCAATGAGCTTCGTGGGCACCATCTTCCTCGTCAGCTATTTCCTTGTGACGTGCAATGTGATCCTCGCGATGATCTTCCAGGGTCACGCGGTTGCTCGCACGCTCCCGGGCATCCTTGGGGTTGCTTTGGGCCTAGCACTCGGCAACTTCATCGCAAGTATTCCGCTGCAATTGGAGCGGGATGGGATTCAAACTCTGATCTTCCAGCCCGGAGTTAATTTCAGCCAAGCTGACTCCAACACAGCCTCTGACAGCTTCCACCTGTGGCTTGAGCAAGCCTATAAAGCCGCCCGCCAGACAAGTGCTGAGCTGATCATCTTGCCGGAAGGGGTTGCGGTTTCAAAAACGGACGATGCTCCCGACCTAGGAGTGGATTTGCGAACATCGCCAGCCTTGATTTTCGGGGGCCAACGTGGCAACGGTTTGCGCTATCAAACGGCCTTTGCCTACGACGGCAACTGGCAATTCGCCGACAAAACCCGCTTGGTGCCGTTTGGTGAATACGTGCCGATGCGCATCTTATTCGGGGGAATTGTGAGCGCGTTCTCCGGGCCGACCGGGGATTTGACAGCAAGCGACAAATTGAGCTTCTTCCAGTTCAAGAAGTTCAAAGTCGGGCCCATGATCTGCTTTGAGTCGCTCTTCCCGGAAATCGCCTATCGCCATGCAAACGCGGACGTTGACATGATGGTCGTGCTGTCCATTGACGACTGGTTCATGGATTCTTCGGCGCCGGAGCAGTTGCGAGCGGCCACCATCTGGCGAGCGATCGAGACTCGCAAACCCATCGCCCGATGTGCATCTACGGGATACTCCATGATGATCACCCCGCACGGAGATGTGATGGGGGAGGCTCCCCTTCAGCAAGAGCAGCTTCTTACAGCGGAAGGCGTATTGCGCGAAGGCGGCCCTTTCAAAGGGTCAATCTTCGTTCCATTTGGCATCGCCTTGGTTTCCGGCGCGATCATGCTGAGATTCCGCAAGTAAAATCACGCAATGCTCCGAATCGCCACCCTATCCATCGCCTTGCTTCCGATCTTTGCGGGTGCGGACATCGTTGGCAAGTGGTCGGGCCACCCGACCTACACTGCCAAGATGGTGGAGAAGATGATTGCGCGGACTCACCGAAAGGTGGATGGCACCGAAAAGCAGGAGTGGATTGACGCAGTAAAGAAGAAGCAACTGGTGGTCGTCACCTGCGAATTCCACGCCGATCACACCTTCCTTGCCCGCTTTGCTGACACCGACAAGCCTTACCCAATCTTCTCCGAAGGCAGCTGGGCTCAGAACGGAGCCACCGTAACGCTCACGGTCCTCAAACAGAATGGCCGTCAGTTGAAGCACAAGACAACCCAGGTTTTTCAGTTGAAAGCTGACCAAAAGTCGATGACGACTCAGCTAAAAGACGGTGTGGGGTCCATTACCCTGGCTCGGAACTAAACCCCCCACGGAACGGTTGAAGCGTTCGAACATCTATAATGGAACCTATGAAATTGACATCTCGCTTTTTTGCCCTGGCATTGCCGATCGCCTTGGCAGCTACCGCTTGTGCGGATATCGTCGGCAACTGGACAGGGACTGTAAAAGTGGATCGTGCAATGATCATGAGCATGCCGCCTCCTCCAGGCGCAAAAGCGGCCAGTAAGGAGGACAAGGAGCGTGCGGTTCAAATGGCAGAGATGATGGCGAAGTCCACCAAGTTCACCCTCACCATCAAGAAGGATCACACGTATATTTCGACCATCATGACGCCGAAGATGAACGGCAGCCTGGGCGGTAAATGGTCGATCTCGGGCAATACCGTCACTCTCGAAACCACGTCGGCAGGCGGTAAGCCCGTCGATGGGACCCGAAAGATGACGCAGAAATTGACCCTTAGTGGTGGCGGCAAGACGATGACCATGAGGCCGTCGAAGTTTGCGGTAGTGACCTACATTAAGAAATAGCTCTAACCAAGCTTGTTTTGACCAACCGCCAAGCAACGCAAATGCTTGGCGGTTCCAATTTAAAATGATATGAAAAGGACTTTGCTTCTACTCACCGCACTATTCGGGCTCGCATCACTCGGTTCATGCGCTGACATCTCAGGCAATTGGGTGGGATCAATGGTGCAAGAAAGAGCGAAGATGGATAAGGCCTTCGCAACGGTTCCAGCGCCTGAGAGAAAGTCGATTTACCAGCAGATTGCACTTGCTGAAAAGAGCCGCAGGATCAGCCTCTCAATTCGCAACGATCACACCTTCACCATCTCAGCAACCGATGCCGGCCATCCGCACGGCAAACCCCAAGATGGAACTTGGAGTCAGACTGGCAACGAAATATCGCTGATGTTGAAGGTTAGCCCGCGCGGCAAGAAGCCGTTCACAGATACCCAGAAGTGCACAATCGTTGACGGCGGCAAGCGGCTGAAAATGCCGATCCAGTTCGGCTATGTCAACTTCGTGCGCAAGTAGCCCTAGTGGAGCTGCCGAATCCGGAATGAAATTCCGAAAAGCGCCGCGCGCAGCGATTTCAACGTTTTCGCCTTTAGATCGCTTAAAGCCATATTCTCACCCTTCGCATCCTCGTCGGTGATTTCAAACAGGGTGGTTGAACCCCACACAAAGGAGTTGCCAACGGAACTAATCTCGAATAGCTCCGGCACTTGATCAAAGCACTTATTCAGCGCGGGGACCGCTTTTGCGGCGCGGGCGGCCGCATCCTCGCCGTGTAGCTTAATGATGGGCGTCTTGCCCAGCAATAGCTGAACCCCGTCGGCAACCGGAACCGCGGTCGTCCGGAACGTGGTGGTGACCTTCGAGCGCTCCAGCGGTAGCTGTGCCTTCTTCATATCTCCCATCAAGGAGTCAAGCCGCAAGGTACTAGGCGGGTGGGTGCGGAAGATGCCCCAGTTGATCTTGGGGTTGTCCCTCTCTTCGCCAGCGAGGCGCTCCATAAAGGTAACCATGCCCGCCGGGTTGTAGGCGCTCTTGGAAATGATCTGGAATCCGGCATCGTCGGCGGCGGCTTCCGCCTTCTGGCTCCAGCCATTGCCGATTGCCGTTCCGAGCAGACTGCTTAGCTGGAAGGCTGGCCCAGCGTTCACCCCGCCTTGCGTAAAGATGGCGATGAGAATGAGTGGTAGGGTGATCGCCTCGATCTTCCCTTCATCCCGCTGCAGCGTGGCCACGTGCCGCTCAGCGGCGTGGCCGATTTCGTGAGACAGGACTCCGGCAAGCTCGTCGTCGGACTCGACGAACTTTAGGAGCCCTTCGTAAACATAGATCTTGCCGCCCGGAAGGGAGAACGCATTGACGTCATCGCCTTTGATCACCTTGAATTCGTATGGGAAGGAACTGTGGCGGGAATCGCCCCATTTCACGGTCAGGTTCGTATTGTTTGCGACCTCCGCGAGGCTCTTCCCAATGGTGGTTACGCGCCGGATGTATTCGGCGTTTTCGGTGAACTTGCTTTCCTTCTCAACCTGCTTGGCATACTGGTTGCCAAGGTCGATGTCGTGCTGGATGTCCTTCTGATGGGGGTCGTCCTTTTGCGCAAGGGTTAGGGTGGTTGCTAAAAGGATCGGAAGGACCATAAGGGATTCGTTCTCAAATTACTTAAACGCCTAAGAATGGTGAAGCGTTTTGTTACCTTAGCGCACTTTCAAGCGCGGTGGAGGCATCGGTCTTGGAATCGCGGTACTTGATGATGACCGGTGTCGAGACCGTCAGCCCCTTGCTTCTGGCGTACTCTGAGTCCACCGAGCGCGATCCAGGCACTACCACCGCGCCATCCGGCACGAGCCCGCGCCATTCGGCTTCCTTTACCAAATCGTAGATCACCGTGCTGCGCGTGAGAACCACGCCGCTTGCCAAGACTGCCCGCGCGCCGACGCGTACGCCTTCGAACACCCCGCAAAGGCCGCCGACGAACGCTTCGTCCTCCACCACCACCGGAACCGCGCCCGCGGGCTCCAGAACGCCGCCGATTTGCGCAGCGGCGCTGAGATGAACTCGCTTGCCGATTTGCGCGCAGCTTCCCACCAGCGCGTGGCTATCCACCATCGTGCCTTCATCCACGTACGCGCCGACGTTGATGTACGCAGGAGGCATGATGACCACGCTCTTCGCAACATATGCGCCGCGGCGCACCGCGCTGCCGCCAGGGACGACGCGGATGCCTTCCTGCAAGCCGAAAGTGCGCGGCGGATAAGCGGTCTTATCGACGAAGCCGCCCACATACGGCATCATCTCGGTTCCGCGAAACCCAAGGAGAATCGCTTCCTTAACCCAAGTCTGGGCTTCCCAGCCTTCCTTACCCGGCAGGGCCGACCTTACTTCGCCAGCCTCAAGCAGGTGAAGAAAACGCTCGTGCACGTCCGCCCGGTGGGGGTCGGCAAGTACCTCGTCCGCAGGGCGGGCGTAAAATGCCTTAACTTCTTCGACCGTCATCAAGCGTGAGCCGGAGCCTTGAACTGGGCTGCTTTCAGGGTCGCTTCCAGCTTCGCGCGAGTCTCCGCAGAGGCAGGCGCAAGCGGCAGACGGACGAAATCGCCGCCGATGCCCATTGAGTGCAGCACCGCTTTCAGCGGAATCGGATTGCTTTCAACGAACAGCGCATCGATGAACGGCAGCAGTTGCTGATGAATCTTAATCGCGTCATCCCGGCGACCAGCGCGGGCGGCCTCCACAAGCGCCTTCGTCTCGGCGGGCAGGGCGTTTCCAAGCACGCTGACAAGGCCGGAAGCGCCAACCGCGATGGCGGGCAGCGCGAGGTTATCGTCTCCGCACAGAAGCGTCTTTCCCGCGGGCAAGGTTCGCGCGATCTCGGCGATCTGCGCCACGTTGCCGCTGGATTCCTTCACCGCCACGATCTGGGGGTTTTTCCATAGCTCGTTCAGCATCGCGGGGGTGATGTTCTGGCCGGTTCGCGAAGGAACGTTGTAAAGGATGATGGGAAAACCGGGGACGGCATCGGTGATTGCCTTGAAGTGGGCAACCAAGCCCGTGAGGGTCGGCTTGCTGTACGGCGGGGTTACTACGAGCGCGCCCTGAGCGCCAAGCTCCTTGGCCCGCTTCACCCAGGCGATAGCCTGGACCGTGTTATTGGAGCCGCAGCCCACAACCACCGGCTTGCCGCTTGCTTCTTCCAAAGCGGCTTTGATCAACTCATCTCGCTCCGAATCGGCGATGGTGGCCGCTTCGCCGGTTGAGCCGAGCGGAATCAATACGTCCACTCCGCCGCTCACCACATGTTGGACCAGCTTTCGGAAATTGGGCAGGTCAATCTTGCCATCCGGCAGGAATGGCGTGGCAAGGGCGACATTAAGGCCTTCAAACGTGTGGGAACCGCTCATACCCGTGTTATACGCTAAAGTCACCGGCAAGCGCACCATCTAGCCGGGAAGTACAATTCCGAACCGTGCTGCTGAACGTCGCAGGAATCGAGAAATGGTATGGGCCCGACCTAATTCTGTCTGGGCTTAGCTTTCGTCTTGATGCTCGCGAGAAAGTGGCCCTGGTTGGCCGCAACGGCACCGGCAAAACCACTCTGCTTAAGATCATCACTGGCCAAGAGCGGGCGGATAAGGGCTCGGTAAACCTCGCCCGCGGCGCGAAGATTGGCTACCTAAGACAAAAGGCGCCGGTTTCGCTGGGGCGGACGGTGATCGAAGAAGCCCAGTCAGGTCGCGAATCTCAGCTGGCGCTGAAAGCAAGGCTGGAAGAGCTTGAGAAGGTGCTGGAAGGAACGCCCACCGCCGACGACCTTGAAGAGTACGCCCTGCTTCATGAGCATTTCCTAGATAGCGAGGGATATTCCGCCGAGCACGACGTGCGCGTGGTGCTGAAGCGCATGGGCTTTACCGAAGACGAGTTTGATAAGCCAACCGACAAGCTAAGTGGCGGCGAGACCACCCGCCTCGCGCTTGCCCGTTTGCTTTTGGAAGAGCCGGACCTGCTGATTCTCGACGAGCCCACCAACCATCTTGACCTGCAAGCCACCGAGTGGCTGGAAAGCTGGATCAACGGCTACCACGGCGCGGTTCTGCTGGTCTCCCACGACCGCACGTTCCTCGAGGGCACGGCGCAGCGAGTGCTAGAGCTTCGCGATGGCGCAGTGAAGGCGTATCCGGGGCCGTTCAGCAAGTATCGCCAGCTTAAGCTTGAAGAAGAGGCGAGGCAGGCGGAGGTCGCCAAGCGGCAGGATCAAGAAATTGCCAAGCTGGATGAATACGTTCGCAGGTTCATGAACAGTCAGCGCACCGCCCAGGCACGCGGCCGCCTGAAGCAGATGAATCGGCTAATTGAGAGCAAGGTCCACGCCCCCAAGACCGAAAAGCAGATGAAGGGCGCGTTCGCCGAGCAGAAGCGAAGCGGCGACGTCTCATTCGAGACTCAGAAGCTGGCGGTCGGCTTCCCTGATTTGGAGCTCATCAAGAGCCTGAACTGGACGGTGCGATACGGCGATCATTGGGGCATCATCGGCGAGAACGGCGCGGGCAAATCGACGCTGATCAAGACCATCCTCGGCATGCAGCCCCCGCTCGGCGGCAAGGCAAGGCTGGGTAGCAACGTGGTTTGCGGCTACTTCGCGCAGGATTCCCAAGACCTCGACCCCGAAGAATCGCCCATCGACCTGCTGGTGTACGAGTGCGACATGCTTCCCGCCGATGCGAGGAACCTGCTGGCGCGGTTCCTGCTGGTGGGGGACGACGTTTACCGCCCGATCAAGACCCTAAGCGGCGGCGAGCAAAACAAGGTGGCGCTGGCACGGCTAACCCACTTGCGCCCAAACCTGCTGATCCTTGACGAGCCCACCAACCACCTGGACATGGACAGCCGCGAGGCGCTGGCGCAGATTCTGAAGGAGTATCAAGGCACGCTGGTGCTGATCTCGCACGACCGCTGGCTGCTGACCGAAATAACGTCGCAGACCCTCGACGTGCGGCGCGGCGAAGTCATCCAGTACCCCGGCAGCTACGCCGATTACCGCCTGCGGAAGGCCATTCCCGCTTCTAAGCAGACTGCGCAAGCCAGCAAAGCGGCAGTCGAAGTGAAGGAGCCGGAGCTATCGCCGCGCGAGCTGAGCAAGGAGATTCACAAGGCGGAGAAGCAGTTTGAGGAATCCGAGGAACTGGTGACTCAGCTTGAGGAAGAGCTTCACGAGATCGAGTTCCTGCTTTCAAGTTTGCCGCGCTCCGCGGACGTTCTTGAACTCACCCAACAGCATGCTTCGGTTCAGGAGTCGCTGGCGGGAGCAATGTCCGCGTGGGAAGAAACCGGCAAGCGGCTTGAAGACTTGCGCGCCAAGCAGGGCAAAGCCTAGGTCTAGGAGATGCATTGGGCCGTGCGAACGTTACTATCTTAGGTAGCCACCAACATTCATGAGTTTTGACCCCAACCGATACAACGCCCCGCCTCGACTTGACGCGGCTTACGCCCCGCCGCAGTTCGAGTACACCCAAACCCAGAAACCGCCTCCTTCTTGGCAAAAGAAGCTGGGGCCAATTGGCACGTTGCTGGTCTTCCTTGGCGCGAAGCTGAAGTCGATTCTGCTTTTACTGAAGGCAGTGCCGTTCCTTGCTAAGTTCATCGTTACCGGCGGCACGATGTTTGCCAGCATGTGGTTCTACTCAACCATCTTCGGCTGGAAGTTTGCCGCCGGCTTCGTCATCGGCATATTGGTACACGAGCTTGGCCACGTGGTAGCGGCGAAGGTGCAGGGTGTAAAGGTAACCGCGCCGATCTTCATCCCCGGCATGGGCGCGCTGATTGGCCTGAAGGAAAACGCCAACTCGGCTCATGGCGATGCGATCATCGGCATCGGCGGACCCATTGGCGGCACCCTTGCCGGCCTTGGGTTCCTTGCGCTGTATATGGTGTTCCCTTCGCCGCTCTGGCTGGGGCTGGCGATGTTCACGTTCTGGATTAACTTGTTTAACCTTACGCCGATGTATCCGCTGGATGGCGGGCGCATCGTGGGCGCGATCTCGCCGTATTTGTGGGCGCTTGGCCTCGTGATCATGCTGGGAATGCTGCTGACCGGCTTTCTCACCAACCCAATCATCTTTCTGCTCATTCTGATGGGATTGCCGCGGCTTTGGCACGGCTTCAAAACCGGCCAAACGAACCTGCCCGGCCAGATGCCCTCCACCCCCGCTCAGCGGATTGGGATGGGCGCGGCGTTTGTGGGCCTGGTTTGCTTCCTGCTGCTGGCGCAGTTCGCCACCGAACAGAGTTTGTATCGCGCCGATCCGCGCTTGCAGCGGCATGCACAGGTGCAGTATGACGACCGCCAGCTAACGCGCCAGCCGGCGTTTAGCCAGCCCGGCGATAATGGCGGCTCGGATCAAGGGGACTTTTAGGGCTTGCGCGGCGGAGTTTTGGGTATATTCTTGGCTCCCGGCGCGCGGGTGGTGAAATTGGTAGACACGCTACCTTGAGGTGGTAGTGCTGCAAGGCGTGAAGGTTCGAGTCCTTTCCCGCGCACCACAGATTCAAAGTCTGTGAGGGTTCTTCTTAAGCTGAAATCTCCTTTCGGCGTGCCTATGCTTCAACTTCCGCGCCCCCAGAGGGCAGGGCAGACTGTCTATTAATGCACTGTCAATGCAAATCGGGACGGGTGGTTCCCGGGCATTGGAGTAGTAAGGGGTGAGGCGCAACATGACCCAAACAACCCACCCAACTCGCCACACGATTGACAAAATCAACCGCCACCCGACTTGCCACGACCTGGAATGGCGCGACATCCGCAAGATGTTTGAGGAAATCGGCGACGCCACAATTGAGCATAACGGGAACCTGAAAGTGACGCTTGGCGGCAAGACCATGGTGTTCCGTTCGAATCAGGATTCCAAGATTGCGTCCGAAGAGGACATCCACGAGATTCGAAGCTTCATGCAAGGGACGGGCCATGCATCGACGAAGCCGACGCCGCTTGTGTTGGTGATGGACCACCAAAGCGCCAAGCTTTACCGAACCGATGCAAAGGAAACCACGCCCGAGAAGGTTGTCCCCCACGATCCTGAGGGCCATAAAGGCCACGTTCGGTCAAAGCACTCTCTAGCGGACCAAACCGGAGACATCGACCATACGGAGTATTTCAAATCCATCGCCCACCTTCTTGACGGCGACGAACCGTTGCAGATATTCAGCGCCGGACACGGCTCCAGCAACTTGATGGACGGCTTCGTGGATTGGCTGAAGACGGCTCATCCCGCGATCGCGAAGCGGGTCGTGCGATGCGCAAGCATCGACCTTGCTCATATGAGCGACGGGGAGATTCTAGAAATGGCGCGTGGCCGCTGAGGGACAGACCTCAATGTGACCAGGCTCTGGGTGCCTAACTGTTAGCCTAGCGAATGCCGGTTTCCTTTTCCCGTTCGAGACATGCTGGCTCGAATGGGCAGGCGCCGCAATCTGCCGCGATAAGACCGTAGGAGATGTACTTGCCAAATCCGTCGGCGAATACGGTCGCGACCGTTTCAAACCGCTCCCGCAGTCGTCGTGCGGCGACGAAGTTCGCGCCGGACGAGATGCCGACGCACTTGCCGTATACACCGCGAAGCTCACGAGCGGCCACGATTGCCTCCTCGGAGGAGACCACCGCCACTTCGTCGATCATGGGATGCAAGCCGCCCTTACCGTCAGAAGCGATGGCTGGGATGAAGCCATCCCCTATTCCAAATATCGAGTGAGGCCCAGGTTCCCCGCCAGTCATCACCGCTGATTCCGCAGGCTCTACGGCAACGATGCGAACATTCGGCAACACCTCGCGCAAGCCCGCGCCTACGCCAATGAGAGTCCCGCCCGTGCCGACGCCGGCGACGAATGCGTCGATCTTGCGATCGCCGATTTGATCAAGCAGTTCGCGAGCGGTGGTTTTCGCGTGGCATTCCACATTAAGCGGGTTGGAAAACTGATCGGGGTTAAACCAACCATGCGAACTCGCCAAATCGTCGCGAATCGCAGCCGCTTCGGCGAAGCTTCCTTCCTTCGAGCATTCAATCAGGGTCGCGCCTAGCCGCCGGATATGCCCCTTCCGCTCCTCGGTCATATTCTCCGGCATCACAATCGTAACCTGGTGGCCCAGCTTCGTGCCGTAGTAGGTCATCGAGATGCCGGTGTTCCCGCTCGTCGCCTCGACGATCGGCTGGCCCTCTTCCAGAAGGCCTAGCTCGCGGCTGCGCCCCAGGATGTAGTCGGCGATCCGGTCCTTCACGCTGCCGCAAGGGTTAACGCACTCCAGCTTGGCGAAAACGCCGTCAATCTCAATGAGGGGCGTGTTCCCGACCTCGCGGTGCGGCGCGCCTTCAGGTGTCCCGCCAGGGTGCACTACCCTTACCGAGCCTTGCATAGCCTGGTTACAGTCGCCGCGCGCGTCACTCATGTCCAGAATTCCTTCCAACGACCCTCAGGGTCGTCAAGGTCAAGTTACCATTCTTAGAAATTAGCAATATATGCAACCATTTCTTTGCATTTTGTGTTATCATGCAACCCATGAGTTGCGTAATTGAACGAACAACCGATTCCATCAACTTCGAATACATGCTTCAGGCGAACCTGGAAACCGTGTGGAAAACCCTTATCGACCCCGACAAGATCAAGCAGTGGTTCTGCTCAAACGGCTACGAGGGCGTGATCGAACCCGGTAAGGATGCCGTCCTGAGATTTCATGACGACAACCAGAGCCGAATCCAGACTGTAAGCCTCATCCCGCTCAAGGAGTGGTCGTTCCGATGGGTGCCCGCCGAGTGCAGCATCGACCCCATCACCGTGGAAAGCGCAACCACCCTTGTCACCATCCAGCTAACTCCGGAAGGCGATCGCACCAAGCTCACGCTTACCGAAAGCGGCTTCAGCAAGTTCGCACCGAACAACATGCGCTGGAACCTGGACGGCTGGGATATGTGCCTCGCCGACCTGCAGAAGTCGTTCGAGGACGGCATCCACGACGCCATGCACTTCCAGCGCTTCCTGAAAGCGCCGATCGAGAAGGTGTACCGCGCGCTCACTGATCCCGAGCAGATGGTGAAGGCGTTCGGCATGGACAAATTCGAAGGCAAGGTCGAGGTCGGCCAGATTGGAGTTTGGACCTTCCAGGGCAAGCAAACCCACCTTGAATGGGTGGCCTTGGAAGCGCCGAACAAGGTGGTCTACCGCTGGGTTCCGGGCGAGTTCTGGACCAAGCCGATTCCCGATAACGCCACGCTGGTGACCATTCAGCTCTTCCCCTTCAACGATGGAACTCTACTGCTGCTGCGTGAAGAGGGTTTCAGGGCATTTGGCGAGGCGGCGTTCCAGATGAACTACGAAGGTTGGGGAGTCGAAGTTCTGCCGCTGCTTCAGAAGTTCGTCGAAGGCGAATGAAAGAAAGCGCCGCCCTTACGTTTGCCGCACTGGGAGAACCGGTGCGGCTTGAATTGGTGGAGCGGCTGGTCCGCGATGGCCCCCAAACCATCTCAGACCTAACCGACGGCCTGCCGATGACCCGCCAAGGCGCGCGAAAGCACCTCGAGGTGCTGGAGGGCGCGGCCATCGTCCAGCTTGAGAAGAGCGGGCGCACGCAGGTCGTTTCCCTTCATCCGGAAGCAATGCGCGCGGCCCAGGATTGGATGGCGGCATCGGCACGGGCATGGATTAGGCGGCTCGACGCCCTGCAAACCTTGGTGGAAGGCGATTAGCGACGGTCCAGCATCAGCCGCGCGCCTAGCCCGACAAAGATAAGGCCCGAAACGCGCTCCATCCACTGCTTAACGGATGGGGCGCGGAGGGCCTCCGCGGTCTTGCTTACGGTCAGCGCCACTGTCATCAGCCACACAATGCCCATGGTGTAGTGAATGCCAACCAGCAGGAACGTCTTGGCGACCACCGGATCGCCTTTCGCGATGAACTGGGGCAGGAACGAAACGTAAAACAGGGCGACTTTGGGGTTCATCACGTTGGTGACGAAGCCTTGGAGGAACGCCGGTCGGCTATCGGCTTGAATCGCCTCTTCAAACTGCTCAACAGGCTTGAATCCAGATCGCAAGCTCTGGACCCCTAGGTAGATGAGGTACAGCGCGCCCGCCATTTTGACGGCATCGTACAGTTGCGCGGAGCGCAGAAGGATTGCGGACAGGCCAAACGCGGCAAGCGAGGCGTGTACTAGGCCGCCGCTGACCATTCCCGCCAGCGTCCTTGCGCCACCCTGCCATCCCCTGGCGATGGAGCTGCGCACCACGAGCATCGTGTCCGCGCCTGGAGTCAGGGTGAGCACTAAGGCAACGACGGTGAATGCGGCAACGGAGGAGTCGATCAGGGCCATGCTCCATTGTTACGCGTTTTGTGGCTTGAAATTTCAGTACAGCAAGATGGTTTTGAAACGACGGTTGTATCCCCGCATACTTGGCGGTGGGCCACAATGGAAGGGTGATCCAACTCGGCATCTTTGGAAAGGGCAGGCTCGCGGGCGCAATCGTTGACCAACTGCCCGCGCACCCGTCGCTCGCGCTTGCCTGGCAGATCGACGAAACCGGCAGCCCGCAGAAAGCGGATGTTGTTGTTGATGCCAGCCTTGCCAACGCGGTTCCAGGGCACCTTCAATGGGCAATGGAAACCGGTACGAACATTGTCATAGGCGCCACTGGGTGGGATCCCTCGATATTAGACAAGGTTGGCAAGGAGATTGGCGTGCTGGTAGCCCCTAACTTCAGCCTCACCGTGGCCTTCGCACAAAGGCTCGCGCTTGTGCTTGGCCGCTACGCGGCTTTAGATTCGGAGAACGATCCTTACATCGTTGAGCATCATCATCGCAAGAAAGCCGACGCCCCCAGCGGCACTGCAAAGGCTCTCGCCGAGGCGGTTTTGAAGGGTTGTCCGCGTAAGACCATTGTAAGTACAACCACCCATGAACCACACGAGCTTCATGTTGCCTCGATACGGGCTGGGCATGAGTTTGGCTTTCACACGGTAGGGCTCGACGCGCCGGGAGAGACCCTTAAGCTGGAGCACCAAGTGCGATCACGCGCGGTGTTCGGCGACGGCGCGCTACGCGCGGGGGAGTGGATCGTTGGAAAGAAGGGGGTTTACACCTTCTCTGATATGGCAGGCGAAGTGTTGAACCCAATTTTCAAAATTGACAAAGAATTTTAGCGACACTGTCACAAATTTGCTCCCTCACGCTAATTACTCTCAAAGCGGCCATTTGCCGCAGAGGAAGCAATATGAAACAATTTCGAACCCTTCACGCCTTCACGGCGGCTTTGGCGCTCGTCGCGATCGCGCCGGCAACTATCACGTCCTACAGCGAGTACGCCGGCGCTCTTGCCTATCAATATGACAGCGGCGGTTTGCTCTACAACTTCACCAGCTCGGCGCCGGTAAATTTCTTTGATCCGTACACTGCCAACTACCAATATGGCGACTCGACTTCGACCTACATTGTCGGAGTGTCATCGGTTACTTCAGCAAGTTCCAGTTATATTCACGCACAAGGCCAATTCGCCGGCCAGTCAACGATGACCTACGGCTACGGCGGTGGCAACTATCCAACTGCCGAAACCTACATGTATCACGAGATCATTTTCACGGTGGATGCGCCCACGCTCGTCACGATTGCTGCCTTTGGAACGAACGCCGGTTTCGCTGGTTCGCACTACACTTCCAACTACCTTTATGTCGACTCGACCCTTCAAGATGGCGCGTATGACGGCACTTACTCGGTGACGGTTGGAGCGGGTACGCATTACGCCTTCTACGAAGGGGTGACTGAGGCCTACTACAAGGGCTATGGGGACGATTTTGGTTACTCGTATTTGACCGCCAACTACGATCTCCAGATCGGCGATGCGCGTCCGGTGCCGGAGCCGACATCGATGTGCGCGGTTGGAGTCGGCGTGCTCAGTCTGATCCGCCGAAAGCGCGCTCGATCCTAAGGGGAGCGGTCACCACGGTCCGCCGTGCCTGCCCTGGGCGGACCGATCCATCCCCCGCGTAGCAAGCAAACCAGACGCGTGTGGTGGCTTACCCCCTTGCCGAACTGCCATAGCAAAGAAACACTATGAATAAACATCAAGAGACATTAGCCTCGATCGCCGTATTTGCGATGGCGTCCGTCGCGCCCGCAACGATCACCTCATATATTGAGTACGCGGGGGCCGGCGCCTATCATGGCGACAATTATCAGCAGTACTACAACTACACCTCGAGCCCACCAATCAACTTTGCCGATCCATTCACCACAACGAGTGTCTATGGGGACACGATGTCAACTGAGGTATCGGCGGTGTCCTCAATCACCGCGGTTAGCTCGAACTATCTCCACGCCCAGGGACAGTTCAGTGGGTATGCATCGGTGACATACGGCCACAGCGGCGCCTCGGCTCCGGTTGCCGAAACCTACATGTATGATGAGGTCTTCTTCTCAGTTGACACTCCCACGCTGGTGACGGTTTCCGCGTTTGGAACAAGCTCTTCAAGCGGAGGACTAACCTGGACTTCCAACGTCCTACTCGTCGATAACACCGTACAAGATGCGGCAGCGGATGGGACCTACTCCATTCTCGTCGATGTTGGATACCACCTTGTATATTACGAAGGTATTGCGGAAGCCTACTATCAGACTGACGCCCCCGATCAGAGCTTCTCAAGTTTGAGCGCATCCTATGATCTACAGATCAGCGATCCCGGCTCGGTTCCCGAACCTACCTCCCTCGCGGCTGTTGGCTTGGGCGTTCTCAGCCTGATCCGCCGTAAGCGAAATCAATCGTAAACGGCAAATGCCTGTCACATTCCGCCCCTTAGTCGCCAACTACCTATGCGGCGCTTCGTGCCGCGGAGGAAGAATGAACTACTCTCGAGGACTCCAAGCAGGCGCCATCGCCCTTGCTCTTGCCGCAACTTCCCCGGCAACCATCACGTCCTACAACGACTACCTTGCCACCGCCGAGGCGTATCAATACGACAACTACCAGCTTTACGACAGCTATACATCGACGACGCCGATTAACTTCAGCGATCCGTATACAGTCAACAACGTCTTTGGCGACTCGCTTTCGACGATGATCAATGCTTCCACGGCAACCGTCTACGCGAGCTCCAGCTACATCCACATGCAGGGGCACTTCGCGGGCCAGTGCACGATGCAGTTTGGCCACGCAAACGGCACCACGCCGCTTTCCGAAGCCTACATGTTCCACGAGCTGCTGTTCACGGTGGACGTCCCAACCCTCGTCACCATCTCGGCTTCCAACACCTACACCTACGGAGGGGGCGCGTTTACGACCACCAACTATCTGTATATCGATGGCGCGGTCCAGAACGCCGCCATCGATGGAATCCATCAGGTGACAGTCAGCGCGGGCAGCCATGCCGCCTACTATGAAGGCTTCACGCAGTGCTACTACGCGGGATCAGGCTCGGATTACGGCTACACGTTCCTCAGCGCAGACTACGATCTCCAGGTCGGCGATCCGCGTTCCGTGCCGGAACCAGCATCCATGTGTGCGATGGGATTGGGTGTTCTCAGCCTAATCAGGCGCAAGCGAATTAAATCCTAGGAGGGTCAAAACCGCTGGGCCGTTCATCGGCCCAGTCCGGTTCTTGCCTGCAGCAACTCCTTCGACATAGCATCCACGGTTACGAACGTGTAGCCTTTCTTCTTCGCGTACTCGATTATTTGCGGCAGCACATCCAAGGTTTGCTGCACCCCGTCGTGCAGCAGGATGATGCCGCCGTTGCTCAGGTTCTTCAACGTGTCCTGCTCGATCACGTGCGTACCCGGCTGGGCGTAATCGCCGGGGTCGTCGGTCCACAGCACCGTCGTTAGTCCGTTTGCCTCCGCGCCGAGGATCACGTCGCGATCGTAATCGCCCCCTGGCGGACGGCAGAACGCCGGGCGCTTGCCAATTAGCTTTTCGATGAGATCGTTGCAGGCCCGGTACTCGGTCTGCACCTCGCGCGGCGGGAGGTGCGTCAGCATCACATGGCTGAAGGTGTGGTTGCCAATCAGGTGGCCGCCCGCCGCTTCGGCGGCGATGAGCTGCGGATACTGCTCCGCCATAAAGCCGACCACGAAGAATGTGGCGGGTATCTTCTCCCGCTTCAGAATGTCGAGCAGCTTCAGCGTGTAGATCGGGTGAGGGCCATCGTCAAAGGTCAGCGCGAGCCATTTCTTCGAATGATCCCCCCTTATGAGGACTGGAAGGTAGTTGCCGCGTCGAGCGTCTCGCTTCGCTTGCGCTTGGAGTTCTTCTGGCGACTTGTAGACCTCTTGCTGGGCGCGCTGCCAATACTTATCGAGCCGGTCCTCCACCATCTTGTTGGTCAGCCCCTTGCGATGCACCACGGTAGGGCCCGGCGGCTTTTGCGGGCTAAAGGCAGTCAAGATGGCAAGGAGCAGTAGCGGTCGCATTGACCGTTAAGACGAACCCGGCGCATCAATGAAACTAGGGAGAGGTGGTTATGCTTGCACCGCCACGAGTCCGAATGCTCAATGTTGGATTTCCGGCAAACACAGCGGTACTCGCCTTCTTTGCCTCACCGACCACGTTGCCCGATACTCGCGCCTTTAGGACGGAGGCGTTGTTAAGGTTCAAATCCATGTACGCCGCTGCTAGCCGACTAAGGTCTGCGTTGGAAGCAAAGCTCGAAGTCACCTGAACTGCGCCCGCTTCACCGACGATCTTCGCCTTTGCGTCGCGGTACAGCGTCAGGTTCAATGAGCCACCGATCACGCGTCCGAAGGTTACGTGCGAGGAGTCGTATGCGCCGACCGTCAAATCTCTGGACTTGCCTTCAACTTCTACATTTGAACCCATCATCGCCGCGATCCGGAAACGGCTCGCGTTGAGCCCCTTCACCTTCCACAAGGATCCTGACGAGGCGGTAATGGCCTCGATGAACGGGGCGTGGATGGTCACCGTCAGGGGTTTAGCCAGCGGCTGCGAACCGCTTAACGCCACGTGCAGTCGTGCATTTTCAGTTGAAAGCACAACGCGGCGGGCTTCATCGGCAGGGCCACTGATTTCAACAGGGCCCGACGCCCCTAGGATTAGGTTCACATGAACTGGCGCTTCAACCGAGATTTGGTTAAAGCCCGGACTCGCTCCGCGCTCGGCCGGTCCGGTTATAGGCTCCTGCCCCGGAATTTGGCTCGAATGTCCAGTCATGCCGACGCCCGCAAGCACCAGCAACAACGAAACTTTCATCGACGCACCTCCTGTGCATTATTAAGAGGTGGACGGTTTTGAACCTAATCCGGGGTTCGGATTGTTAACAAAAAGGTCGAGAAAGTGCTTAGCCCGTATGCACGCTCGAAACGCCGGTGGATTCAACTTCCACTGTCGGATTTCCAGAAATGCGAGCGCTGCTTGCGCCATGAGCCTGGCCGGTTACTTTCTCGCGAACGCCAGCCTCAATGCTGGAAGCGCCGGAAATAACCATGTGCAGAGTTCTGCCCGAACCATCAAGGTGCAGGTTGGACGCGCCCGACTCTTCGATGTCCATCGAGCCAACCGAACCAGTGAGCTTGGCTGTCGAAGCGCCCGTGAGCTCTGCGGTCAGATCGCCGCCTTCCATCTTAAGCGTTTTCACCTGAGATGCGCCGTTCAGATGCAGCTTCAGGCTCTTCACCGTACCCTCCACATTGAACGTGCTTGCGCCAGAGCCGATGAGGGAGAAATCGCCGGCGTTGATGCCTTTTACGGTCCATGTCGTCGCGCCGCTGCCATTAATTTCGTCGAGCGACTTGGCGTAGGCAGTCACCACGATCTGCTTCTTCAGCTCGTGATGGCCCTCAAGCGTAATCGAAAGGCGACCGTCCTTCACCTCGGTCTTGATGTCCTTCATGATGTCGGAGGGAGCGTCGATCTTCAGCGGGCCGCTTTCGCCCACCGTCAGGTTCACCTTCATTGCGCCGCCAACGCTAATCTTATTGAACTCGCCAGGCGTGCGAGTGTCGGTGGTAATCGGGCCGGTGGCTAGCTGACCCTCGCCAACTGAGATATCGAGGTGGGAAAGGCCGTCCATGCAGCCGGTGGCTGCGATGCCGGATAGTGCGATGAGTGAACCTATAAATTTCATTGCGAACTCCTTGCCATATCGTAACACGAAACTTTTCGTACTACTAGGTCTAAGAGACTACGCGCGGTAGGTGAGGATTTTTTCCGCGTACCGGGCCATCACGTCGTATTCCAGATTTACGGGGTCGCCTGGCTTAAGATCGCCCAGGTTCGTTTCCTGTAGCGTGTGAGGAATGATCCAGATGCTGAGGGTGTTCTCCAGCGGCTCAACCGCCGTAAGGCTGATGCCGTTGATGGAGATTGAGCCTTTGTCGATGACGTAGCGCGCGCCCTCTTCGGGGATTTGGAATCGGAATTCGTGAGAGCCTTCGAAAGCGGCGCTGCCAAGGAATTTGCCCACGCCATCCACGTGGCCCTGCACGTAGTGACCGCCGAACCGCTCGCCCACCTTCATCGCGCGCTCCAGGTTCATGCGCTGGCCCGCGTGCAACCCGCCGAAGGCGGTGCGGCGCAGGGTCTCCTCGCTGAGATCAAACTCCAACCCGTTCTTGAAGCCCACTAAGGTTAGGCAGCAGCCGTTGATGGCGATGCTCTCGCCGATTTGCCAGTCGCTAATGCCCTCTGGGGCTTGGATGATCAGGCGAAAGTTTTCGAAGCTGAGAACGGGGACGACGTGCTGAATGATGCCCGTGAACACGGCCTAAATCCAGGTGCTGGCGCGGCGGAACATCTTGGCGGTAACCGGGCGCTGGATATTGCTTAGCACGAAATCCGGCCAACCGATGACGAAATCCATCTCGTAATCGGCGGGGGTGGAGATAAGGATGAGGGGGATTTCGCTGGCCTTGGGGTGTTCCATCTTCGCCATCGCGAATTTCTCGTATCCGGCGACTTCGTGGGCCTTTTCCAGGGTGGCAAGCTGGTCTACAAAGATGAGGTCATATCCCGCGCAGCACTCCAAAGCCTCTCGCCAATCCGGCATGCAGTGGCATTCGTACGGCGTCAGTCCTTCTTTGGCCGCGACCGCTACATCGGGGTCCCGGGTGATGACCAAGAATTTCATCGATTCAAAACCTTACCCGGATTCAACGCCAACTTCATCCCCGCGCATTTGCCGGGGTTTTGGTTAATTGCCACTTGGCGGCGGCGTCATTGCCAGCATGTTGATTTAGTGATCCAGAACCTTGACATGTTGGGCGTACCATTGTAAGATATTGACGTGGTCAGCCGAAAGGTCCCTCGGCCCCCGCTGAATCCCTTAGAAGCCCCTCTGTACTATCCGGACAAGTGAAACTGTACTCATGAATGAATCAAGCCTTATCTTCAAGAAAGGGGCGATTGTGGTCGCGATCGGCTTGTTCCTCTTCTTCGTATATCCAACCCCTTACGAATACACCAGGAAGGCACCCGATGTTTGGAGAGTGAATCGGTTCACTGGCCAAAGAGACATTTCTACTGCCGACGGTTGGAAATCGGAATCTGAGATCGAAAGGAAGAACGCTGAAGCCGAGACAAAGGCAAAGCAGGCACTGCAAGCTGATGATGAAAAGCTGAAAGCCGGTCAGATACTGGGGCCAATCTCAATCGGCGCAAAGGGGCAGTATTCAGTTTTCCTAACAATGGCCTATATTGACTCCAAGTGCATCTGGCGGGCCGAAGTTAAACCATTCAGTGGCGAAATAAGACACTACTTGGAACCAAACCCTTATCAATATCCGACGCATACGGTCTTAAACTCATTGCAGGTTGACTTGCTGGGTGCTAATAATCTTACAATCCGCAAGCTGATCAATGATGATGGTGCATTGATTAGTGATGGAAAGGAGGGCTTTGCTGGCTTTAGCGTCTCTGGCTCAAGCTACATGTCCAAGGATGAATACAAATCGGTAAAGGCTTTCACATGCACATGGAGATGGTAGTCTAGGACCTCAGATATTGAACCTGCGTTCATTTTAAACGTAGCCTTACCACTATCGCGCCCCATTTAGAAATCAGGGCATAAGCGTAATCAAACCTTTAACCACGGGAAGCTCAAAAGCCCAACGTGTGAAGAACGGGAGGTCGTTAATGCGACCGATCCTTTTAACCGTTACCAAGTCTTCGCTTCGCCTTTGGTTCGCGGTCGGCTCAGGACTGCTCCTCTTTGCAATTCTTGCGAGATCGTCAACATCCTCAGCTGATGAGTCTGAAGGCCGAATCTGTATAGCCCTTACCGCATGCGCACGGGCGACTTCAACGTCCCCGACGGCGTCTGCGACCTTTGCGAGTGTGGCGCAAGAGTCATAGGTCAGTCCGCCTAGTGCCTCAGCCTTAAGCAAGCACTCCTCAGCTGCTCGGTAACTAGGTGTAGGATCGGGCGGATCATTGTCACCCTGATCCGCAGCCAACCTCTCCGCTTCGGATACATATTCCATGCCCAAGTCAATCCATGGTTGCTGCTGCCTTGGCGCTGCTACCACGGCTTGTTCTAGCTGGTGCCGGTCTAGCTCCGAAGAATAGACCGAGTGGCTTATAAAGCCAACAATAACGACGATACTAAGTGTCCATTTCAGCAAGACAGCCGGTGTCTCTGGTTCATCGACCTTGTTGCCTATGGCCGAACACACTATGCTGCCCCACGCGCACAGCGCAAATATAGTCGTCCTCACGAGCGTGGCAATCGTTGGAATTCGCTCCCAAAAACTCCGGTCCATATCGTACATAAAGGCAAGGCATACAGCTGAGGCAAAGCCCACTGAGAGTCCGAATTTATATCTATTGATCCATTTCTCTCTTCGCCTGTGGCCAATATATGTGCACAATCCGAGATAGACAAGATTAAATGGCGCAAGGATGCAGAAGTATAGGGCCACCGCTCCATAAACAAAGATATTGAGCATTGACCACATAAGCGCAGATACGAAGATTCCCAAGGTGATCAGGACGAGGAGAACATCGCAGGCCCAAACGGCAACTCCGTGAGGTGTCACTGGCGGAGTTGGAAATACCACGTAATCAAGCGAAAGCAACACGGCGAACGCCCATATGCAGATTAGCCACAGAATACGAGGTCTTGAGCTTCTATCAATGTGGAAACGCTCTAGGACAGCCATGGCCGCCTTCTTCTGGCTATCAAGCAAGGCTTCCAGTATCAAGCGCGGACGCTGGAAATCAGGTCCAAAACTTTCTGAGTCAGTTTGTAAAGCGATACTCATCAGCTGAGCCTGTATCTCATCTCCTTCTCAAGGCTCGGTAACGTCCGCCGCACACCTAATTGTGGCCAAGTGAGTGTGGGTCAGCCAGAAACTGGACGGGAAACGCCATTTTTATGTACTCGTAAGATACCACGACAAATGGACTACAGCTAAGAAAGACACCTGATGTCCCCCGCCATAATTGCTTTAGGATGCAATCGCATGTTCGCAGACCGTGGCTTCTCCTCGTGCTCGTGCTTGTTGGCGTCCTCATCACGGTCCGGTCTTACAACCGAGGGGTGAGCAGGGCAATCCTTGCGGAAAGCCAGGTTGCGCCTGCAAACCCGCCGCGAGAGTTGGCGGCCAAGATTGCAACTGACCAAGCCTCGGCAAACGCCAACCTCGTAACGTGGCACATCGGCTCAGTCGACCCCCGCTTCGGAATTACTGAGAAGGAACTGGCCGATTGCATTCGGAAAGCAACCGATCTATGGGAGGCGGCGGCGGGCACGAGGCTGTTTCGGCAAGACGAGAAGGAAGGGTTTCCGGTGAATCTAGTATTCGACGAGCGGCAAGAGCTGCTTTTGGAGCAGCGAAAGGAAAAGCCGCATCTGGATGAGCTTGCGGAGACGGTTCGACAACTGAAGGAGTACCGGCAGACCACTTTGCAGAGGTTTGAGAATGCGAACAAGGAGCTGGAGGCGCGATACAAGGCACACGAGACGGCGGTGCGGGATTACAACGCCAAGGTCGGGTACTGGAATAGGACCCGAGACGCCTCCCCGGAAGTGGTTTCCGAACTGGATGCAACCAAAGCCTCGCTGCAATCTGAAGCGGAAGCCCTTGAATCACAGCATGATGCGGTGGCGAAGCTGCGCGATCAAGACAGCGAAGCGGTCCAGGCAGTTAACCGGGCGGTCGATGCCCTAAACAGCGCGGCGGCGGCGTTCAATGCGCTGGCGAAGCCGGGGGCAATGACACAAGTGGGGGTTTGCGTTCGAAGCTCGAAGGTGGAGAAGATTGAGGTCTTCGCTTTTCAGGATTTCAACAGCCTTACGTGCACCCTCGCCCACGAGTTTGGGCATGCGCTGGGGGTCGCCCACGTTCAGAAGACGGGCGCGCTGATGAACCCGGTCGCCGACGCGAAAGCGGGCGAGAAGGAGTTGAGGCTTACGGATGAGGATAAGCAAGCCTTGCAGGAAGCGCTTAAGAAGGACCCCTGATCAAAAAATCTTAAGCAAACCATGCCTGGGTCCGTCGAGGTCTAGTATCACGAAATCCGAGCCAACTTCTCTTATGTAGAGTGGATCCTTATAAGGATATGCCTTACCGACACCGCCAGTAAGTCGAACAACAGCTTTGTCGAGCCATGTAGCTTGCATTGGCACAGACTTATCGCACTCTTCCAGCTTCGCGATAAAGCTAGGGCTAGCGAACTGGCTGCGCCATGCGAAAACAATTCGAGTATCAGGCAAGCTTTGTTCCACTTGAACGGTCCAACGCTTCGCGGGACCAACTGACTCGAGAACGATTTCCTTTGGCTCTAGATGCCCTGGATGGCGCATCCCTTCGATCCAAGGTTTTAGAAACTCAAACACTTCTCCGCCTCGGAAAGGTTATGTGTTTACCGAATCGCAATGTACGGGCACCTCCTAAGGTTTCCACTCATCTTCGTCGAAGTAGCCGAACTCGGGCAGCCCCTTGGTATCTCCATTCTTCCTCGCTTCGTTTAGAAACACCCACAATTCTCCATCTGTCTCGAAGAAGCGTCTATCGAGCACAAGGCGATAGAAGGCCATCCGGTCAGCTTTTGGCCACCCCCTCACCTGTCTACAGCTAGCGACTTCAGCGTCTTCAATTTCATTTACGCCATCGGCCATTTTGACTGCTATTTCTAGGCTCAATACTGCCACTTCGCCTCGCAGATTCGAGCCAGAATGACCTCGGTAGCCGGCTAGAAGGATCATCGCTAACCCAAGAATCCCGAAGAAGACCAAAGCGCTGCGCTTGATGTTTTTATGAGGAACAGACAACTTTCATGGCCTCCAATTGCTTATGGAGAAGCTCAAACGGGTGGTAGCCCATCGGCATCTCCGTTCTTCTTGGCTTCGTTTACCAACACCCATAGTTCTTCGCTACTTTCAAAGCATCGTCTTGAAATCACAAGGTCGTAGAACGCCATCCTTTCCGACTTTGGCCAGCCTCTCGCCTGGCGACACATTTCGATTTCAACGTCTTCGATAACCCTAATGTCATCCGACGATCTCGCAACCACCTCTATCTGCAGAGCGGCCCAATCGCCTCGCAAACTTGCGCCAGACCTTGCCCCGTAACAAACGAGGCAGATAATCGCCAGCGAAAGAAAACCTACGAACAGTCGCCCAGCGCGTTTGAGACTCCTACGGTTAACCGACAACTCCTCGCCTCTCATGCTCTCACGGACGCTCCGTCTGTTCTGCGGGTGGCACTTGAGGTTCGGAGTATGGACCATTCAGGAGTTGCACAGTAGAAGCCAAGACCATCAACACACACCCAACTTGATAGACAACCACCCCAAGTAGAGGAGCGACAACCGTCCAGCCGATCAGTGCAACCATCCAGCCAACCCATCTCTGGAGATAAACGCTAGCCAACGGCGAACCCGCGGCGCGCAACCTTTTCCATCGCAATGCACTGGGGTAAGTAGCAAGTTGTAGGCAAGCAAGCCAAAACACTACGGGGCTCACGAAGCGCACACTCCCATATTCAAAGATTATTACTGTTTAAGTACCGCGCTAAGTTCCACGCAATGCCCCTCCAGATTCCACATCTCCCGTGTGCTCTCGACTTTCGGCTTGCCAATATCACTTTACATCCCGCACGATAATATCGGGGAATATCTCATCCTTCTCGAATCTACGCACTCGTTCGCTGTTCGTCGCTAGGTGTTTTGAGATGAGTATCTCGCCGGTCGATTTGTCTACGGCGCGGATCACAACGTATTTTTCCAGAGGATCGTCTTTGAGCCGTATCTGGTAGTGTTTATTAGGGGCGAGCGTTACCAGGTGGTTGTATCGCGTAACATCGTCAAACCTCACCATCACATCGAGTGTCCTTCCGGATTCGTTCCGAATGGTTACACAGTAACGAGCACGCGACATGTGGTCACCGAAGACAGCAAACCCAAAGATTGCTACAAGACTGAGTACAAGCAATACCGCTATGACAGACAGAATGATCGTTCTCATCTGATTAGGCCCTAAAGGGATACGAAGGCGGACTCTTCGATGAGTCCACATTCTGGGTTCGGGTATCCGCCCGTTATAGGCAAACGTGTTGGTCGCCCCACCAGGATAGGTGATGCCCTTCACCCGGTCCTCGTAGTCGTGCGGAAGCCTTGAGAAACACTACGGCTTCCTCTCAGTGACGATCCTTGTCCCAATCGCGCCAGCAGGCGGGTAAGTGCGTTTCAACCTCCTCTTAATGCTTGTTACGATGAGCTTGCCACCATCAGCCCGCACGGCGCACTCCGCAACGATCGAGCCAACCTCTGGATGTAGTTTAAGCACTTCCAACTTGCAAACGGCGGCTATCTCGTCGAGTTCTTTTGCCGTGACAGTAATATTTGGGCTCCCATGTTCGCGGATTCGCAGTGCTACATCGTTCGCAACATTTGCAAAGCTACGTTTATAGATCAGTCCGTTTGAAACTAACTCCTCGTCAACAACCCACCACTCCTCGGAGTTGCCAAACGGCATCGGGCCTTCGAAGGCGTCAGGGGCCATCCCGGATCGATGGCAAACAATTTTCACGGACCTGTATGGAGCGGCACAATCGATTTCATTTGGTGGAAGCGTCTTTCCAGACAAGTCGTGCCAATCGACGTTTTGGTCCAAAAGCAATGCGCAACTTGCTGGTTGCCACTTAGCGAAGGACCGGAGAGTTCCGGCATCCCCACCAGGCGGTAGCTGGCCGGTCTTTTGCGCAATCGTTGTGAGGTACCGGAATAGCTGAGATTGAGCCCCAATGAGTTCGTCTACCGTATGCTCCTCAGTTATCGGGTGACTTTTCGCGCAACTTATCGCAACAAGGGCGGCAGCGGCAAGTGGAGCAGCGATAGCAACACGATGGGCCTTCATTCTAACGTCCAATGCCTATTGCCGACCAACTGATGTTCGGAACCTCCTCGCCCCGAACAACCCTTCCGGGATAGCAATGAACGCCTTTGTATCCCGAGCCTCGCTTTGCGCATCTCATCAACGTCTGTAGGTTTTCGTCCGTAACTACATCGCAAGAATACAAGTCCAGCTCATCCCATGGCTTCCCGCCCCTCAGACTATTGATTAATTTAAGCAAAGCTGCAGCGGAAAGGCCCATCGAACCTATCAGGAAATAGTCAGTATTTCCGTGCGCCAGGATGATCACGATGTCCGCTCCAGTTAACTCCCGCCGCATGTCGCTTTCGCTAGGACGAATCATATACTTAACATCGTTCTTGCCGTTCTTGTATTTGCGAATCAGCAATTCTGCAAGCCTTTGGAAGTCGTAAGTAATATCATCCCCCCTCTTGGGGCCATAGATTATGCGAACCACCTCGAGCCCGTCAACATCAGCGCTGGCAACCGGATTGTTTCCACAGTAAATATACCAATTGCTCCCGTCTTCGGCAGGGTCTCTGGTCAGGAACCTGCCCGTGCTGGGATCGTAGTATCGATGCCCGAGCAGCTTGAGCCCAGAATCCGCATCCTCCTGGTACCCGAACTGACCCGCATAGCCAAACGGCCCCGACCACGTCCCCGTATTTGCCGTCTGGTTCCCAAATGCATCGTAGGTCCGAGTTGCGATGAGAGCCGCGGAGGCGTTCGTCTGCCCGGTAGCGTTCTTGAGACCCGAAGTCGTGTACGTACTCGTTGAGCCGGTGCGGATAGACGTCCCCGGAGTGAACGTCGAAACGCCATCGCTCAGCACCGGATCGGTAACTCCCACGCCGTCGCGGCGGTAGTTCTTCGTCCCTGAGGAGTCCACCTTCTGGGTTCTGGTATCCAGCCCGTTATAGGCAAACGTGTTGGTCGCCCCACCAGGATAGGTGATGCTCTTCACCCGGTCTTCGTAGTCGTAGGTCAGGTTCGTGGTCCCACCGGCGGTGGTAACCGAGGTCGTTCTGCCAAGCGGCGTCGTAGCCGTAGGTCTTCGAGCCGCCCGCGCCAAGCGCCACACTCATCAATTTGTCGGCATGGGCAGTGTCATAGGTGTAGGTGTCCGTGACTCCGTTCACCGTCTTGGTTAAACGGTTGCCGTTGGCATCGTAGGTGTACGTGGCGGCGTAGCCGGTGCGAGATTCGCCCGTTAGCTGAGAGGCCGCATCGTACGTGTAATCCGTCTCCAGCCCCGTTTGGTAGCTTGCGGTGACCTCGGAGGCGGCGTTGTACACATAGGCGTTCTTGTGAAGCACCGTGCTGCCACTGAGCACTCCGCGCCAGGTTGGGCGGCTTCTGTTGTCGTAGTAATAGTTCTCAACTAGGCCATTGGCTAAACCTTTCCAAACCGCGCGGTTTGCATTGTCATAACCGAACGTCGTCGTCTCGTTTAAC
>JAFDWU010000003.1 GCA_018268315.1 Armatimonadota bacterium
ATATGCCGGTGGACCACCTTTACGGCGGTCCGATTCTTGGCCGCCATCTGCTGGAGCAAGGCTTTGCCGATCAAGACGTGGTCGTGGTCAGCCCCGACGTCGCCGGGGTTAGCCGAGCCAAGCGCCTGGGTGAAATGCTGCACAAGCCGTTTGTGGTCATCGCCAAGCGCCGTCCCGCGCCGAACGAGGTTGAAGTCGTTGAAATCGTTGGTGACTTCAAGGGCAAGAAGTGCATCATCATCGACGACATGATCGATACCGGCGGCTCGGTCGCCAGCGGCGCGCGCGAACTATTGAATAGGGGCGCGACGGAGGTCATTGCAACCTGTACGCATCCGGTGTTCAGCAACAACGCGGTTCAGCGCCTGGTTGGAGCCGGCATCTCGCAGGTTATTTCGCTTGATACGATCCCGATTCCGGAAGAGCAGCGCCTAAAGGAGCTGACGGTGCTGCCGTCCGCGCCGCTCATCGGTGAGGCGATGCGCAGGATTCACCTAAACGAATCGGTCAGCGAACTCTTCCATGACTGGAATTAGCGCCGTGGCGGTGGCCAGCGAAGCCGAGCCGGGGATCACTTGGACTGTGCACCCGATGGAGTCGCAGCCGCGGAAAGGCTATATCGTATTAGCAGCGGCGATTATTGCCGCCGCATTAGGCCTCATTTTTTTCAGAAACCCTATCATGGCTGGGCTTGGTTTTGCTATGATTGCTGGACCTACCGCTGAATTCTGGCTAGGGGCCAAATTCACGGTTGACGAGAAGGGCGTATCCAGTCGGGTGGGGCTGAGCGTCTCTTCGATTGAGTGGCCAGACGTGAAGCGAGTGACTATACAAGGAGATACCGTTAAAGTGTCCCCGTTAGAGAGCGGCTCGCGTCTCGAAGAATTCCGCGGGGTTAGCCTTAAATTCGGCAATCAGGACCGCGAAGCAATCTTAGCCGCGATGCGCAAATGGGGAGGCGAAAATGTTCGATTCATTGGATGATCCCCTGACCAGCGAGGAGGCCGACGCCATTATCGATAAGGTCGTCGAGCGCATCAGCCGGAAGAAGATGGAAGTGCCCGCGCTTCTGTTCTTCGAAACCCACAAACCGCTTTCCTATGTTGGCAGCCAGTTCACGGTTGCCATGTCCCCGTTCATCGTTCCGTTTTTTGGTTACGACCGAACGAGGGATGCTATCCGTCTTCTTTCCAAACGGGAGTATGTGGACCGTTTGGTTAATCGCCTTGAATCCTCAGCGCAGGCGCGAAATCGGCGTCCAGCACCGGAGCTTAACTAATGCAGTATCTCGACACAGGTTGGTTTGGAATGTTGCTGACGCTGATAATGGTCAGCTTCATTTTCACCAATATCATGAGGGCTCATTCGAGCCACCGCAAAGGTTCCTCGCTGTTCATTCGGCGAATCGCCGGCTTGAACGCCATCGATGAAGCAGTAGGCCGCGCAACCGAAATGGGGCGTCCGGTTCTGATGGTGCCGGGTCTTAGCGACACCACCATTAACGCGAAATCGTTGCAAGCCCTGAACATCTTTTCCTACGTGGCGCGTACTGCCGCCAAGTTCTCCAATCCGATTCTGGTGTGCTGCTATAACGCCTCGGTTTATACGGTCGCCCAAGAGATGATCCGCGAGGTTTATCAGCAGGAAGGACTGGGAGATCGCTTCGATCCAGACTCGATCCAATACGTATCTGATCGACAGTTCGCGTTCGCGGCAGGCGTATCCGGCATGATCCTTCGCGAGCGGGCCGCGGCAACGTTCTTCATGGGTGAGTTCTACGCCGAGTCTCTGATCTTCGCGGAAACCGCCAACTCCGTTGGCGCGATCCAGGTGGCAAGCTCAACCGAGTTCAACCAAACCCCGTTCTTTATTGCCGCTTGCGACTACGTTCTTATCGGCGACGAATTCTATGCGGCCAGCGCCTACCTTACAAGAGCTCCTGTGCTTGTGGGAAGCCTGGTCGGCCAGGACTGGTGCAAGGTAGCCCTGATGCTATTGGTTCTCTTCGGAGCGCTTGACGTAACTGCCGAGGTCCAGTTGCAAACGACTCGCGGTCGCAAAGATGGGAAAGAGGTTGACGTCCCCATCCACCGAAAGAGGCCAGCAGATTCAATTTCGATGCGTATGCTCAATCCAGATCCAGATACTGAGGTTGTGAAGGCTGTAAAGCGGGAGAAGCTTCCCCCTGATCAGATATCTATTCCGTCGCCGGGTGGAGGTGGCAACTAATGCTTAACCTATTCCTGGATATCGATCCGCCCACAATCTTTAACGCGCACAACAATTTCCAGACGCTGACAACGTACATCATCGGCGCGTTGCTGGCTGGCTTTGGAATTCTATTTGCGTTGTTGAAGGCGCCTCCTCAAACACGACGCGGCATCGTCTTCTTCGTCACGTTTATATCGGGTTTCTTTTACGTTCTGCTATTCATTTGGCCGAGCCCGATAAATCGATCAAAAGGCGATGCGCCAATCAACGGCTTTGATAACGTAGGCTTCTGGCTGGCAGATGCCCAGCCGGTAGTCAGCACAATGACTCAAATCATTGGCGGCTTCCTTATCGGCCTTGGAATCTTCTCGCTGATGCGCATTCACTTGAAGCGCATCGTGAAGGGCGGCGGAGATGCGCCGTTTAGCTTCACGCTTGTCCTGAGCATGATCCTGATGATCATCTTTGGCTTCTGGGATTTCCACCAGCGCCAACAGCCAGGCGCCGGCCCCTTGCTCGACAACCAAGCTAACTGGGGCTTCGTGAATTACGCGAAGGACTATCTCTTCGATGGAATGCTGCAGGAGATGGAGGCAGCGATGTTCTCAATCATCGCCTTCTATATTCTCTCCGCGGCGTACCGCGCATTCCGAGTTCGGTCAATCGAAGCGACGATCCTGCTGACAACCGCCCTAATCGTCATCCTCAGCCTCATGAGCGTTGTCGAGTATCAGTGGGGCGAGATGGTGAACAGCGTTGCTGGAGGGAATAAGAACAGCTTCGTTCAGAATTTCACGCTGACCAACGTGGCCGGATGGATACGGGCGAGCGTTCAGCAGCCAAGTATTCGAGGAATCGACTTCGGAGTGGGCATCGGCCTTCTCGCGATGTCCTTAAGAATTTGGCTAAGCCTTGAGAGGGCTGGAGAATAACAATGAGCATTGGCGAAAAGCTTCAAAGCCTTCCAAAATGGATTCTGTTCCTGTGCCTGATCGTCACCGCGTCAGTGCTGCAGTTCTTCAACATTCCGCTGCCGAACAAGCCGCAGGACCCCGCCATCGACTACTACGCGTTTGCGATGAGCATTCCGCCTGGCTCAACCGTGCTGGTTTCGTCTGACTGGACGAACTCCACCCACGGCGAGAGCGGGCCGCAGTTCGACGCGCTTATGCGCATTTTGATGCGCCGCAATATCAAGTTCGCCGTTTACACAACGGCGGACGGTCAGGCTCCGCAGGTTGCCAAGGATGAGATCCGACGCCTAAATGAGCAGCGGGTTAAAGATGGCGAGCGACCCTACAGGCCTTTCGAAGATTACGTGATGGTGGGTTACTTCCCAAGCGCGGAAGGTGAGAACCTTGCCATGTCGATCAACCTTCGCTCCGCGTTTGCGGGCAAGAAGGACTTTCCCGAAGGCGCAAAGGAGCCGGTGGATATCTGGCAGAGCCCAGTGCTTAAGGACATCAAGGACATTAGCGACGTTAAGGCGCTGTTCCTGATCTCCGCTTCAAACACCGATCAGATCATCATCGAGCGGCTTGCGGCGAAGGTTCCGCTGGTCTACGCGGTTACCGGAATCAGCGCGCCGCAGAACTTCAATTACTACTCGTCTGGCCAGCTTAAAGGCCTCGTGGGCGGATTGAAGGGAATCTACGATCTTGAGTATCTGATGACGAGCGGTGTGAATCACCCCGGGGCGGATGGGAAAATCGCGGTTGCTTCAACAAGGGTGCCAGGAGATGTACCGCCGCTTCCGGGCAGGAACCAGGGGTTAGGCACAGCCTATTTCCCAACTCTGCACGCGGCGCTCGCCCTGATGATTCTCGCGATCATCATCGGTAATGTCGGAATGTTTATGGCGCGCAAAGCACAAGGAGCTTCGAAGTGAAGTACGAACTGTGGAAAACCGGTAGTAGCGTTCTTGCGACGTTTGGGCTCTACTCGGTTCTGTACCGAGAGAACAAGTTCTACCGCTTCTTTGAGCACATCTTCCTCGGCCTCGCTGCCGGATGGACGTTGGTGGTCATTTGGGTCGAAATCGAGAAAGACCAGTGGTGGGGCAAGATGCTCGGCGCGAACAACGACGCCGGCACTTCCATGGTGCAGTCTGGCTATTGGCTTTATGCGTTCCTCGTTCCCATTGGTGTGATGGGCTACTTCGTCTTCAGCAAGAAGCATAACTGGATCAGCAAGATTCCGATTGGAATCGTGCTTGGCCTCTATGCTGGCCAGCAGTTCCAAGCATGGCTGCAGCGGTACGGACCGCAGATTTCCACTTCGCTGAAGCCAATTCTCCCGACGACGTTCACGTCGATAACGGTGCCGGATAACCCCGTTCCTGGGGAGGTGTACTTCACCCAGGCGCTGACGAATGCGATCTCGCTGTTCACGCTTCTGAGCGTCGTGGCTTACTTCCTATTCAGCTTTAACGAGAATAACAAGCTGCTGAACAGGCTGAGCACGTCTGGCCGCTGGCTGTTGATGATCGGCTTTGGCGCGATCTTCGGCACAACAGTGACGATGCGCTTCACGCTTCTGATTGACCGCATGCACTTCGTATGGATCGACTTCGTGCGGGACATGCTGCTTAGAAGGTAAGTGGTAGAGCCCTCACTGGGCCGAGCGTTTGCGGAGCTAAGAGTTAAGCCTTGGCTTTGGATTCTATGGTCGCTGCCATTCTTTGCGCTGCAAACCTACTTTGTTTCGGTGGTCATTCCGGCCTGGCTGCCACAGCTTAATAGCTACTCGGCGGCCTCGCTGGAAGGCAATCCATTCGACACATCTGGCTTCTTTCAGATCGTTCTCAGTCTGATTTTCTATGGCGGGTGCCTTGGGGGGTTAACCTACCTGCCATTGGTAGAGGCTGCCCGAAGAAGAGGCGTCAAAGTAGGCGTTATCGACGCGACTCTCATGCTTCTGTTTGGTTTCTGCGCAAGCGCATTGGTTGTGGTTGGCGCGCTTTGCTGCTTGCTGCCTGCGGCGCTGGCGTTTGCATGGACGGTTTGCGCGCCGCTCTCGCCATTCTTGCCAACCGGCGTCGCCTCCGGGTTATCAAGGCGCTACGCCCCGATTCTTGGCAGCGCCCAGCTGTTAGGAGTCCTCGGTTTTGCTGTGTTCGGAGTTGGCGTTTTGATAACCCTTCCCATCTTCGCGATATGCCTTGCCGACCTGCTGGATACTCGCCCGCCGCAGTTCAAGCTCTAAGTTCGACGGCATCCGGTATAATTTGCCCTAATCACACACGCCAGAGTGGCGCTCACAGGTGTTTCGCGCAAGCGGAAAGTCAGAAGCGTCTAAACCAAGCTCTGTGCGGAGGAAAAACCTGGAAATGCAAACACAATTAAGCATGAAGGAACTGCTTGAATCAGGCGTTCACTTCGGTCACCAAACTCGTCGCTGGAATCCTAAGATGAAGCGCTACATTTACGGCGCTCGAAACGGGATTTATATCATCGATCTCCACCAGACGATCAAGCTGTTTGAAGACGCGCTTCACTTCGTCAAGCAGATCGCTGAGGATGGCGGTTCCGTGCTATTCGTTGGCACGAAGAAGCAGGCGCAGTCGGCAGTTCGAGAAGCTGCTCAGCGCAGCGGCCAGTACTTCGTCAGCGAGCGATGGCTTGGTGGCACCCTTACGAATTGGAAGACGATTCAGCATCGAATCTCTCGCCTTAAGGAGCTTGACCGCATGGAGAGCGAGGGCTACCTCGACCGATTGCCGAAGAAGGAAGCCCTTAAGCGCCGAGAAGAGCGCGCGAAGCTGAACCGCTACCTGGAAGGCATCCGCAACATGACGAGCCTTCCGAAAGCGATGTTCATCGTTGATTTGAACAAGGAAGAGATTGCCGTTCTGGAAGCGCGAAAACTGGGCATTCCTGTTGTGGCAATCGTTGACACCAACTGCGACCCCGACATGGCTGATGTCGTGATCCCGGGTAATGACGACGCGATCCGCGCGATCCGCCTCGTTACCGGCAAGATCAGTGACGCAATCCTTGAGGCTCGGCCGATTGACGCCGCCCTTACGGAGGGCCAGCTCACCGAAGAGGGAGAGCTGATGGAAGACGCCGAAGGTCAGGCAGTTGAATTTGGCGACGTGGAAGAGGAGCTTCTGCGCGCATTTGGTACAGAGGAAGGTACGGAATAAGCATGGCAGGCTATACAGCACAAGATGTAAAGCGATTGCGAGAAGAGACCGATGCCCCGATGATGGAGTGCAAAGGCGCGCTTGAGGAAGCGGGCGGCGACTTCGAAAAGGCAAAGATCATTCTTCGCGAAAAGGGCAAGGCGGCCGCCGCAAAGCGAGCCGACCGAAACACTGCTGCCGGCGTGGTAGCGATTTCGCACAGCCACGACCATCAGCGCGTTGGTGGCATCGTTCTGGAATGCGAAACGGACTTCGTTGCTCGCAACGAGGGCTTCATCGCAGTAGCGAAGGAACTCGCGGAAGTATTTCTGGATAACGATCCGGGTAGCGACCCCCTTGCTGTCAAGCATGGGGACAAGACCGTCGGCGACATCGTCGAGGGCCTTGTTGCAACCTATCGCGAGAATTGTAAGCTCACTAAGGCGTTGCACCTCAAGACCGCTGATCGATTTGCGATCTACGTCCATCACGACAACATGAAGGCGATCGTCGTCGAGGTTGCAGGAGACGCTGAAAAGGCCGGCGATGCCGGTCGAACCGTGGCCATTCAGGCTGTTGCGTTCCCGCCGGAGTTCATTTCCCGAGACGAAGTGCCGAGCGGCAAGATCGAAGAGGAAATCAAGATCGAAACCGAGCGCGCGATTAAGGAAGGAAAGCCAGAGAACGTTGCCAAGCAGATTGCTCAAGGCCGCGTGAACAAGGAGTACTTCTCCCGCGTGGTTCTCATGGATCAGCCTCTATACAAGGACATGTCCAAGACCGTCGGCCAGTTCATTAAGGAATCGGGCGACGTCGCGGTGAAGAAGTTCTATCGTCTCGCCGTCGGCGAGGGGAGCTAAGGCTCCCTTGGCAGACCGGCGCCGATTCGAGCGCGTCATTATTAAGCTCTCCGGCGAAGCACTCGCCGGAGATGGCTTCGGCCTTGATCAGAAGGTCCTTCGCTACATCGCGACGGAGATCAAGGCGGTTTACGAAGCAGGTACCCAAGTTGCAATCGTCGTTGGCGGCGGCAACTTCGTCCGCGGGGAAGCGTTTAGCCAGGAAGGCGGCATCGATCGCACGATCGCCGACCAGATGGGCATGCTTGCGACCATCATGAATTCGCTCGCCATCCAGTCTGCGCTGGAAGCGCAGGGCGTGCCTACAAGAGTTCAGAGCGCGATCAACGTTGCGCAAGTGGCGGAAAGCTTCATTCGCCGCAGGGCGATCCGGCACCTTGAGAAGGGAAGGATTGTCGTGCTGGCGGCAGGTACGGGCAACCCGTATTTCACCACCGACACCGCCGCAGTCTTGCGGGCAATCGAGATCGATGCCGACTGTCTGATCAAGGCGACGAAGGTCGATGGCATTTACGACAAAGACCCCAAGCGGCATGGCGACGCTGTTCGGTATGAGAATTTGAACTATACGGAAGCGATAGCGAAGCGTCTTGCCGTCATGGATCAAACCGCGTTTACGCTTTGTCGGGAGCATAAGTTGCCCGTAATCGTGTTGAATTTTAACGAGCCTGGCTCCTTGCTCCGAGCCGTAAGCGGCGAGCCCGCAGGCACCCTAGTTGGAGGCGAATAAATGGCAATTGCACAAGTTATTTCTGATTGCGAACATCGAATGAAAGCCGCCGTGGAATCGATGGTCCACGATTTCGGCACCTACCGCACGGGACGCGCAACTCCAGCCGTCCTCGAGCGCGTTCACATCGAATATTACGGTGTCGAAACGCCGGTAAACCAGGTTGCCAATATCTCGATTCCTGAGCCGCGACAGCTTTTCATCCAGCCGTACGATAAGTCGATGATTCCAATGATCGAGCGCGCGATCCTGAAGAGCGATCTCGGCATCAGCCCCGTCAACGACGGCACCGGCATCCGCCTCAATTTCCCTTCGATGAACGAAGAGCGCCGCAAGGACCTCGTGAAGCAGGTGAACACCCGCGCCGAGAACGCATGCGTGGCTATCCGTAATGTCCGCCGCGATGCCATCGATCACCTTAAGGCGCTGGAGAAGAAGAAGGAGATTACTGAGGACGAGCTGAAGCATGAGGAAGTCCACGTGCAGAAGCTGACCGATAAGTTCATCGCCGAAGTGCACGATCTTCAGAAGAAGAAAGATGCCGAGCTGATGGAGGTCTAGTTTTCGTTGGCAGCCGTTCAAAAGGGCGCCCGAGATACGGTTCCACTTCGCGCTCAGGCGCTGGGCATTGACCTTGCCGCTCTTCCTAAGCATGTCGCCATCATCATGGATGGCAATGGCCGCTGGGCGCGGCGCAACGGTTTAGCCCGCTTGCTTGGGCATCGAGAAGGCTACCGAGCGCTTAGAGGCGTACTCCTGACCGCCGCCGAGCTTGGCATCAAGTATCTTACGGTTTACGCCTTCTCAGCGGAGAACTGGCGACGGCCCAGCGACGAAGTCGATGGCCTGATGAAGCTCATCGAAAAGGCGGCGCGTGATGAACTGCGCGCAATGCATCAGAACAACGTTCGGGTGAACGTTTCCGGCCGCATCGACGAGGTTCCAGCCGGCCTGCGAAACGCCCTTGAGAGCGGCGTTGAAACCACCAAGGACAACACGGGCATCACCTTCACGCTTGCTGTGAACTACGGCGGCAGGGCCGAGATCGTGGATGCCATCAAGCGAATAGTGCAGGATGGCGTCAAAGCCGAGGACATCAGCGAGGAGCTTGTTCAGAAGTACCTCTACAACCCTCAGCATCCCGATCCCGATTTGATGATCCGGACCGCCGGCGAAATGCGCTGGAGCAACTTCCTGATCTGGCAGGCGGCTTATGCGGAACTGGTGGTCACGGACGTAACCTGGCCAGAATTTGGCGAAACGCAACTCCTAGGGGCCGTCAAGGAATACCAGCGCCGAACCCGCAAGTTTGGCGCGGTTGTGGAATAGCCTGCTAAGCCTGCTTGTATTAGCCCATCAGCCCCAATCCCGCCTGTATTGCCGGTAACGGTGTCGCACGGCCTCACCAACACTTAGAGGGCACGGAGGCGTGACACATATGAATGCATTTCTAATTGACCGAAGCCTAGGGTACGGCTGGAACGATGAGACTCATCTGATGCCAGATTCGGACCTGGTGCACACCCCGATGGATACCACGAGGACCATCGATCCCGAACTGCCCATTGACCCGCGAACGGGCTCACGCTCAATTCGCATGTTCTCACTCGCAACTATGGACCTTCAGTAAGCCCAAACAGGCTGAAACGACGAATAACTCGCAACTTACCGGGGAAGGATTACAGCCCCACAGGGCAAAACCTAACTTGGAGAAACTGAATTCTTATGAACACACTCGTTATTGATCGCAATGTCGTTTGGAGCTGGGACGAAGATGCGCGTCCAGAGCGAGACTTGCCGTACTGCCCCATGGATACGACTCGAACGCTCGATCCTGAGAGTCCGACCGGACCGAAGGTTGGAGGCGCGCGCTCAATACGTCAATTCTCCCTTGCCGTGATGGAACTCAAGACTGCTTAGTTTTGCGCATGGCCTTGCGCCCGCGCTCCGGTGGAACGTAGCCCAGGATCTCGCTGATCCTGGGCTTCTTCTTTTGCGCTGGTATCCTTTAGGTTAGTTTGAACCAGGAGAACACCGGCCCCGAGAGAGGAGAATGTACTTACGACCCGCTTCACGCCTTTATGGCGAAGTTTGAAGCGGCCCAGGCACCTCGCGAGGAGACGTCCAAAGAAGCGCTTTCCGTTGAAGATCAGCTGAAGCGGCATATCATCGACGGCACCAAGAAGAACCTTGAGCGCAATCTCGACTTGGCGCTTGAGACCTACACTCCGCTTGACATCATCAACAACATCTTGCTGGACGGCATGAAGACCGTCGGCGAGCTGTTTGGGGCGGGGAAGATGCAGCTTCCGTTCGTGCTCCAAAGCGCTGAGGTGATGAAATCGGCCGTACGCTACCTGGAGCCGAAGATGGAGAAGACCGAAGGCTCCGAACGCGGCTCGATCCTGCTGGCCACGGTGGCGGGGGACGTGCATGACATCGGCAAGAACCTCGTCGACATCATCCTCAGCAACAACGGCTACCGCGTCGTGAACATTGGCATCAAACAGCCCCTCAACACGATTTTGCAGCAGGCGGAGGAGCACAAGTGCCAAGTCATCGGCCTAAGCGGCCTCTTGGTGAAGAGCACACTCATCATGCGAGAGAATTTGCTGGAGATGAACGACCGCGGAGTCTCGCACTATCCGGTGATCCTTGGCGGCGCGGCGCTTACCCGCGCTTATGTGGAGCAAGACTTAGCGGCGCTATACAAAGGCACGGTGCGCTACGCGCAGGATGCCTTTGAAGGTCTTGCGCTCATGGAAACCATTGGCGGGCAGGCTTCGGCGCCCGCGCTTGATGAACCAGCGGTCCCGCGCGTAACTTCGCACCGGCTGCCTGATCTGGACCGCACACTCTACGTTTTTGATGGCACGGGTAGCGACGTTGTGCCGCAGGCAGAGTCGCCCGCGCTGCCGTTCTACGGCGCGCGCAAGCACACGAAGTTTGATCCATTCGAGCTGTTTCGCTACATCAACCCGGTCGCGCTGTTCCGTGGGCAGTGGCAATTCAAGCGGCCCGACCACCTTTCAAACCCCGGGTTCACCGCCTGGCTGGAAGAAACCGCGCGCCCGATTTTCGACCAGATGCAGAAGCGGCTGGCCACCGTCATCAAGCCGCAGGTCAAGTGGGGCTATTTCTATTGCCATGGTGAAGGCAACGACCTCATCATTTACGAAGAAGATGCCCGCACCGAGCGGCTGCGCTTCAACTTCCCGCGCCAGCGGGATAACCGCAGGCTTTGCCTGTCTGATTTCTTCCGCCGTCCCGGCACGCCCCCGGATACGGTTGGTTTCCACATCGTTACCGTCGGCGATGAGGTGTCGCGCTACGAAAGAGAGCTTTTCGAGAAGGGCGATTATCAGGATTACCTGTACGTGCACGGAATGGGGGTCGAGACTGCCGAGGCGCTGGCGGAGTATTGGCACAAGATGATCCGCGCCGAGCTCGGCCTTGCCTCAGAAGAGCCTCAAGACATGCGTGGCCTGTTCGCGGCCCGCTATCGCGGCGCGCGTTACAGCTTCGGTTACCCGGCATGTCCGAATCTGGAAGACCAAGCTAAGCTCTTCGAATTGCTTAAGCCGGAAGACATCGGAATCGAGCTGACCGACGAGTTTATGTTGAATCCTGAGCAGTCGACTTCAGCAATTATCGTCACCCATCCGGAGGCCAAGTACTTCAACATTAGATGACGTGGGTATTTCGGCTCCGATATGTACGAACGTGCGGTACAAATAACGTTAAGGTAGGCTAGCAGACTGGTGGCGGAGTGGTATTACATTGGACACTACGGGCAATTAGGCCCGCTCTCCTTGGATCAGATGGAAGAACTGATTCAGGGTGGAGTAATCGTCCGCGATACCTTCGTCTGGAAATCCGGTTCAAGCGACTGGGTTCAAGCGGAAAAATCTGAAGAATTAATTGGCTATTTCGCCAGCCTTCCCGGCTACATGGCCGCCCCGCCTCCCGCTCCTTCGCCCAAGCCGACCCCTTTCCAGCAGTCTCCTCAGCTGATGTCTCAGCCTCAGGCCAACTACGGGCGATTGATGCCGCTGAACCAAAGCGATCGCAATGCGGTGCTTGGCGGAGTGCTGCAGCTCATCCCCGGCGTAGGGCGCATCTACCTTGGCTACGCCGCGATCGGCGTGCTTCAAATTGTTGTATTCTTCATGACCTGCGGCATCGGCTGGCTCTGGTCGTTCATCGATGGAATCGTTATTCTTTCGGGCGGCGTGAAATACGACGGCTTTGGCCGTCGACTTGGCCCTAGTTAGTCGGCGCAAACCGAGCATCTATTCGTCTATAAAGCAAAGAGATGCGAATACTCCTATCGTTAGCTGCCTGCCTTGCCTGCGCCATGAGCCTTGCGCAATCCACCTATGCGCCGGCACGGGGCGAGACCGATATCATGCTGACGGTAGAGGGGAAGGGCGATATCGTGATCCAACTTCATACCGCTGAAGCGCCCAAGACCACTGCTCGCATCGCGCAGCTTGTAAAGAACGGTTTCTACACTAATCAACGTTTCTTCAAGGTCATCACCGAGCCGCGGCCGTTCCTGGTTCAAATCGGCGATCCCCAGTCGGTGAACGGCAACCTGGACGACCCTTCAATGGGATCAATGGGTAGCGGCGTTCAACTGCCTTACGAAGCCACGAAGTTTACGAACGAGGAAGGCGCGGTTGGGCTAAGCACCGTGGTTGACAACAAGAATTCCGGCGATAGCCAGTTCTACATCCTTCTCGGCCGCCACCGGTTCCTCGATGGCCGCTACACCGTTTTCGGTAAGGTGGTGCAGGGAATGGATATCGTGCACCGAATTGAAAAGGGCGACCGCGTGACCGCCGCCAAAGTTCTAACCGGCCCGGGGGTTGGGAAGATCGGGCAGTAGTTTGCGAACCGCAAAACCGGCTCTTGAGACCTGGAAGCGCTTGGTGCTTCGCGCGATGCCGCTTCCCGCATGGCTGAGTCCCGACGCGCCACAATGCGACGTTGTATTAAGCACGCGCGTGCGCGTGATGCGCAACCTGGCCGGCCATCGATTTCCCCATCTCGCGCCAAGCGACGAACGGCTGGCGGTTCTGAAAGAAGTTCTCGCCGCGACCCGCGGCATCGGCATGGACCTTGAGGTCAACAAGTCGATCACCAACGCCGAGCGCGAGTATATGGTGGGCGCCCGACTTATCAGCCCCGATTTCGCTTACCAAGACCCTTCGGCGGCGGTGCTGCTGAACGAGGATCGCTCCCTAAGCCTGATGGTGAACGAGGAAGACCACCTGCGAATTCAGGCGCTGGTGGGCGGATGGAGCCTAGAAACCGCCCGCCTTCTCGCCCTGCGAGCGGAGAAAGGTCTTGCCTCCCAGCTTCACTTTGCTCGCCTTGAGGATCGCGGCTATCTGGCGGCCAGCCCGTTCAACTGCGGCGCGGGCGTGCGTCACTCCTGCATGCTGCACCTCATCGGTCTTGCCAGCGCGAAGCGCCTGCCCAACATCTTGAAAGCCCTTGGTGAGAAGAATCTCGTCGCGCGGGGACCGTTTGGCGAATCCAGCCGCGCCATCGGCGCGTTCGTCCAGATAAGCAGCACGTCCGGCGACGCGGTTGAGTTCGCGGGCGCGGTCGAGTATCTGATTCAAGAGGAACGCATCGCCCGCATCAACGCTCATGCGGACAAGGTTGCCGGCCCCGCGCAGAAGGCGATCACGCTGGCGCAAACCTCGCGCACTTTAACCCTTGCCGATTGCCTGAGGGTGCTTGGCTGGGTGCGGTGGGCCTGCATCGAAGGCATGGTCGGCTTGCAACCTCGGCAGGTAGACGCCTTCCTTTCTTCGATGGACATCCATGCTTCGATCAGCGATAAGGGGCCGGAACAGGCTCGCGCCGACGCCCTCAGAGGCTTTCTGGACATGGCCTCGATTCCCGTGCTTTCCTAGTCAATCGCAAAAAGGAAACTTTTCCACTTTTTCGTGAAAAACGCGGTGCGAAACCCTTGGAAAAACCGTGAATAGTAGAGGGACTTGCACCCAATATCTTGGGGCTGGTTAAATAAAGAACCCCTAGATATTGAGGAAAAGATGCTCTGCCCCTACTGCCGACATTCTGAACAGCGAGTGCTTGATTCGCGCCCATCGAGAGATGGATCGACGATCCGCCGCAGGCGAGAGTGCTGCAGCTGTTTGCGAAGATTCACGACGTTCGAGGGCCTAGAAAGGCAACGACTTTTTGTCGTGAAACGTGGCGGCTCCCGCGAGGAGTTCAACCGCGAGAAGGTGTTTGAAAGCATGCGAGTTGCATGCCGGAAGCGCCCGGTATCGGTTGAAGTTCTGCGCGAAGCGGCCAGCAAGGTGGAGCGAGATCTTTTTCAGGAGCACGACGAGGAAGTCGCGAGCAAGCAAATAGGAGAAAAGGTCATGGACGAACTCAAAGCGATCGATACAGTGGCGTACGTGCGCTTTGCCTCGGTCTATCGGGAATTTGAAACAGTTTCCGACTTCACCGACATCATCGAGGCGATGAAGAGAAATCGCGACTTGATTCGAAATTCAAACTAAGTTTATGGCAGCCGATGGCAGCGGCAAGACGCCTTGCCGTCGGTGAGCCTAGGGGAAAAGAAAAAGAGGACACATGAAGGTCAATCGTCATTACACAAAGCGGGGAGAAAACCCATACGAGGGTATCGAGTTTGAGGCTAGAAAGAGCGAAATCCGGAATCCGGATGGCTCTACAGTCTTCTTAATGGAGAACGTGATGGTTCCCAAGGAGTGGTCTCAGGTGGCCACCGACATCCTTGCCCAAAAGTATTTCCGCAAGGCAGGGGTAACCGGGGAAGGCGACCATGAAACCGATTCACGCCAAGTCTTCCACCGCCTCGCCGGATGCTGGGCCTATTGGGGCAAGCAGTACGGCTATTTCGATAGCGAAGAAGACTCCCAAGCGTTTTATGACGAGCTTTGCCACATGCTGGCGCTTCAAGTCGCGGCGCCGAACTCCCCTCAGTGGTTTAACACCGGCCTTCACTTTGCCTACGGCATCGAGGGCGTTCCCCAGGGCCACTATTATGTGAACCCGAAGACCAAGAAGCTGGAGCGAAGCAAGAACGCTTACGAGCGGCCCCAGCCTCACGCCTGCTTCATTCTCAGCGTGAAGGACGACCTCGTGAACGAGGGTGGCATCATGGACCTGTGGACCCGCGAGGCTCGCATCTTCAAGTACGGCTCCGGCGTTGGCACCAACTTTTCTAAGATTCGCGCCGATGGCGAAAAGCTAAGCGGTGGTGGTCGCTCCAGCGGTCTTATGAGCTTCTTGAAAGTGGGCGACCGCTCGGCGGGCGCAATTAAGTCTGGCGGCACAACCCGCCGCGCGGCAAAGATGGTGTGCCTGGATGTTGATCATCCCGACGTCATGGAGTTCGTCAACTGGAAGGTTAAGGAAGAGCAGAAGGTTGCCGCGTTGGTTACCGGCTCGTTGCTGAATAACCGCCACTTGAACCTAATTATCCGCGCCTGCCACAACCCGGAAGTCGCCGAAGAGTCGCGCTGCAATCCGCGTGAGAACGCCGCCTTGCGAAAGGCGATTGCCGAGGCGAAGGTCGTTGGCATCCCTCTGAACTACGTTCAGCGAGCGATCCAGCTTGCCGAGCAGGGCGCGACTGGAATCAGTTTCCCGGTGTTCGACACCGGCTACGAAAGCGAAGCATATATTACAGTTTCGGGCCAAAACTCTAACAATTCGGTTCGCGTCTCGAATGAGTTCTTCCACAGCGTGGAGGCTAAGAAGAACTGGCAGCTGAAGGCTCGCTCGGGTGGGCGGATCATCAAAGAGTTGAACGCCAAGGAGATGTGGGACGACATCTGCGAGGCCGCGTGGATGTGCGCCGACCCTGGCATCCAGTACGACACCACCATCAACGAGTGGCACACCTGCCCGGCGGATGGCCGCATCAACGCGAGCAACCCGTGCAGCGAGTACATGTTCCTCGATGACACTGCGTGCAACTTAGCCAGTATAAACTTAATCAAATTCTATAATCCAGAGACGGGCGCGTTCGACCTACAAGGCTATCGCCATGCGATCCGCCTGTGGACCATCGTGCTGGAAATCAGCGTGCTGATGGCGCAATTCCCGTCGAAGGACATCGCCCAGTTAAGCTACGATTTCCGAACCCTCGGCCTTGGCTACGCAAACCTCGGCGCGCTGCTGATGCAGATGGGCATTGCCTACAACTCGCCTCAGGGCTTTGCGATCGCCGGCGCGCTCACCTCCATCTTAGGAGGCGATAGCTACGCCGCAAGCGCAGAGATGGCGCGAGAACTTGGCCCGTTCGACCGCTACGCGGCGAACTCGGAGAACATGCTGCGGGTCATCCGCAACCATCGCCGCGCGGCCTACAACGCTCCGAAGGAGCAATACGAAAGCCTGAGCATCACGCCGGTTGGCATAGACCCCGATGAGTGCCCGACCGATATGCTGAAGGCGGCCCGCGAGGCGTGGGATCAGGCGTTGGAGCTTGGCCAGGCCCACGGCTTCCGCAACGCGCAGGTAACCGTGCTCGCCCCCACCGGCACCATCGGCCTGGTGATGGATTGCGACACCACCGGCATCGAGCCGGATTTCGCGCTGGTTAAGTTCAAGAAGCTTTCCGGCGGCGGCTACTTCAAGATCATCAACCAGTCGATTCCGATCGCCCTGAAGCGGCTTGGCTACACCCAGGAGCAGATTGAGGACATCGTTTCCTACTGCGTAGGCAGAGGCACGCTTGCTGGCGCGCCGGGAATCAACCACGAGGCGCTGCGAGGAAAGGGCTTCACCCAGGATGCCATCGATAAGGTTGAGGCTGCGCTTGCCAGCGCGTTCGAGATCAAGTTCGCGTTCAACAAGTGGGTGCTGGGCGATGAGTTCTGCAAGAGCTACCTCGGTTTCACCGACGAGCAGCTTGACGACTTCAGTTTTGACCTCTTGCAGGCGCTCGGCTTTTCCAAGGAAGCCATCGACGCCGCCAACGAATACGTGTGCGGCTCCATGACCATCGAAGGCGCGCCCCATCTGAAGCTGGAGCACTACTCGGTATTCGATTGCGCCAACCGGTGCGGCAAGAAGGGAAGGCGGTTTATCGACGCCGAGGGCCACATCCGCATGATGGCAGCGGCGCAACCCTTCCTCAGCGGCGCGATCAGCAAGACGATCAACCTGCCATCGGAAGCAACCCTGAAGGACGTCCACAACGCCTACTGGCTAAGCTGGAAGCTGGGCCTGAAGGCGAACGCGCTGTACCGCGACGGCAGCAAGCTCAGCCAGCCGCTGAACGCGGCGGTGGATGACGCGGCGGCGGCAATTCTGGAAGCCTCGATGGACGTTGAGGAGCCGCAAAGCCACGCCGAGCAGGTTCAGCAGGCAGCGCAGAAGCTGGTCTATCGCTACATCGCGCGGCGGCGGCTGATGCCGTCTCGCCGTAAGGGCTACACCCAGAAGGCAAGGGTCGGCGGGCACAAGGTTTACATCCGCACCGGCGAATTCGAGGACGGGACGCTCGGCGAAATCTTCGTCGATATGCACCGTGAGGGCGCCGCGTTCCGGTCGTTGATGAACTGCTTCGCAATCGCCATCTCGCTTGGCTTGCAGTACGGCGTTCCGCTTGAGGAGTTCGTGGAGGCGTTCGTCTTCACCCGGTTCGAGCCGAACGGCAGCGTGCAGGGTCACGAGAACATCAAGATGTCGACGTCGATTATCGACTACATCTTCCGCGAGCTTGCGCTGAGCTACCTCGGCCGCACCGACCTGGTGCAGGTGAAGCCGGAAGACTTGCGCGGCGACACTGTTGGCAACCCAACCCAGGCGATGGAGTTCATCGCCGAAGAGGATGGCGGCGATCTTTCCGGACCCGCACCAGGAATGGCGCATTCTTCCAACGATTCGCGCGGCTTCAACCGCTCGCAAGTGACGGAAGAGGATGATGAGGACGACGACGGCGGCCAGGAGCCCCTCCCTTTCGAGGGGAACGCCCGGGCGACGGGCAGCCCGACCTACATGCTGGAGATGGAGCACAAGGCGAAGGCGGCGAAGAATAAGCCCGCGCTCGCGGTGGAGCTATCTCGGGATGAGCAGGTTCGTATGGCGCGGCTGAAGGGCTATGAGGGCGATCCGTGTACGGAGTGTGGCCAGTTCACGATGGTGCGCAACGGGACTTGTCTGAAGTGCCAGTCTTGCGGCGCGACGAGCGGCTGCTCGTAGGTTTCTTAGGGGGCGCGCGTAGCGCACCCCCTAACCTCCATATACTAAGGCCCTTGCATTAATTACCAAGTTTGTGCCAGATTTTGGCATGTTGCGGTTCGCCATCAAGGCGCTCTTCGTTCTTGCAGCAGCTAGCTTTGCTGCAATTCCCACGACTTCGCTGCCCAGCGATACTCTCCTGTTTAATGGTTGGGGTGTTAAGCCAGTCGGGCATCAAGTTGAAGTCGGCCCGATGACGTTCAAAATGGTGGTTGCGCCTGACGGCAACCATCTAATACTGACAAATCGAAGAGACAATGGCCCCCATATTGTAACGGTGGACTTAGCAACAAACACGGTGACGGACTCCATCGCCGTACCCGACTCCCTGAATGGTTTAGCTTTTAGTCCGGACGGGCAGTCCCTTTATGTCACCGGCGGAAAGGGAAGTGACGCCCTGCGCGTCTACAGCTATTCTAGTGGCACGTTAACTCTCGAAAACCAGCTACAGAGGCCGGATTGGAGCGAGGTTACCGGTGTCGCTGTGCAGCCGACAACCGGCATTATCTATGTGGGCTTGTATCTACAAAATGAAGTCGCAGCAATCGATCCTGTGACTCTGAACGTGATTGCAACGATTCCGGTCGACATTGGGCCAGTGGCGCTTGCGTTCACGCCCCAGGGTCGCTACCTTTACGTTGCAAATCGAATGGGCAAAACCGTTTCGATGATCGACACAACCACAGATGTCGACCTTGGAGACTTTCCAGTCGGTCCGCGTCCGGCAGATATTGTGACATCCGCCGATAACCGCATTTTTGTTGCTTGCGCCGGTGAGAATGCAGTGCATGTGATGAAAGAGGCGGATATGCTGAAGCTCCTAGATCCCACTGCTACTCCTACCCAGTATCCAATAAATGGCTGGAACTACGAAATCCTTAATACTTCACTTGAACCGACCATTCTTGAAGGCAGCACACCGGTAAGCCTTGCGATCAGCTCAGATAATAAGAGCCTATACGTCTGCAATTCGAATAACAACGACGTGATGGTCGCCGACATTAGCGACCCGATGGCTACACGAATCAAAGGATTCATTCCAACCGGTTGGTACCCCACCGCGGTCGCCGCGACAGATCGCCTCTTCATCGCAGACGGCAAAGGTCTGCGCTCGACACCCGAGATGAATTTTCACGGATTTCTCTCAATTATCGACTCGATCGATGATTTACACCTGGCGGATTGGACCAACGTAGTCAAGCAGAACATCCCGTTCCATGTCGCGAATATCATGTCCACCCCGCCAATCGCCGGCGCCTCAATTGTGCCGACAAGCACAACGGTGGGATCCCCAATTAAGCACATTCTCTATGTGATCCTAGAAAATCAAACGTTTGACGGTGTACTTGGCGATCTCGGAATTGGCAACTGTGATCCTTCTCTTTGTATGTTCGGTAACAACTTCACTCCCAATCGACACTCGCTTGCCAGGCAGTTCAACGTGATCGACAATATCTACTGTAACGGGGAAATTAGCTTTGACGGCCATCTTTGGTGTGATAACGCAATCTCAACCGAAGCCACCCAAAGATTCGTAACAAATGGGATGGATCCGATCAACGAAGACATGTCTGGTACGGTCGGAAGCATCTGGGAAAAGGCCCTCCGGATGGGGCTATCGGTTCGGATCTATGGCGAGAACGATACAGGCACCGCCATAAATCAAAGCTACATGCGCAAGGAATTTCCGAATAGATTTAGGATGCGCGACAAGGACAGATGCAAGATATGGATAGACGATCTGAATCAAGCTGCGATTACGGGGAAACTTCCGAATCTCATGGTGATGAGCCTTGGCGAAGATCACACATTTGGGACGCAATCCGGTATGCCGACTCCAGCCGCCTGCATTGCAAGCAATGACTTAGCAATTGGCAGAATTGTCGAGGCGGCGAGTCATAGTCCATTCTGGAACTCAATGGCCATATTCTTTGTGGAAGATGATCCTGCGTTTGGTTTTGACCACGTCGATTGGCATCGCACTTATTCCTTGGTTGCTAGTCCATGGTGCAAACCACGCTTTGTTGATCACACCATGTACTCGCAGACAAGCATTCTGCGGACAATTGAATTGCTACTTGGAATCGAACCCTTAACCCAATACGATGCTGCTGCTACCCCTCTTTCCGCCTTATTTGGAACCACGCTCACCAGCAATCTATATACGGCGTTACCTGAAACCGTCGACATGGAACAGAAGAACCCGATGCCGAAAACACCCGATGCGATCGCAGCGGATAAGTTTGATTTCATTCACCTGGATCGTGCTCCGGCGGACATCGTGCGCAGGATGTTGTGGGCGGCGATGAAGGGGCAGAACACCCCGTTGCCCGCGGTGCGCCACTCGTTCCAGGGCGACCCGGAGTTTCCACCGCCGAAGTAGCGGCTACGATAAACTCTGTTTCATGCGAATCTTGGTGTTCACCGGAGCCGGAATCAGCGCCGAGTCCGGCATCCAGACCTTCCGCGCCTCCGACGGCCTGTGGGAGGAGCACCGGATTGAGGACGTTGCCTCGCCGGACGGCTGGCGGCGCGATCCTGAGTTGGTCACCCGCTTCTACAACCTGCGCCGCCGCGCGGTGCTTGCCGCCGAGCCGAACGTCGCCCACAAGGCGCTGGCCAAGCTGGAAGCGAAGCACAACGTCACCGTCGTCACCCAGAACATCGATGACCTCCACGAACGCGGCGGCTCCTCAAACGTGATTCATCTGCACGGCGAGATATTCAAAGTGCGAAGCGAACGGAACGAGAACTTGCTGCTCGATTGGCGCGAGGACGTGCAGATCGGCGACAAGGCGCCGGATGGAGCGCAGCTAAGGCCGCACGTGGTCTGGTTTGGCGAGCAGATTCTTGGCTGGGGCGAAGCGAGCGAGGCGGCGTTTGAAGCCGATTGCCTCATCGTGGTGGGTACCAGCGCCCAGGTTTTCCCCGCCGCCGGGCTCATCAGCATGTTCGCGGGTCAGCAGCGCCACTTCATCGACCCCAACGTCCCCGAGCAGCTTCGCGACCGGTTCGAGTGCCACCTCAGCCCCGCCACCGTCGGCGTGCCGCCGCTGGTGGAGCGACTACTTCAGTAGGCGCTAAATATCTCGTTGAACTCGCGGTAACTCACCGCGCCGTCCGCAAAACCGAACGAGCCGGTCTCCTGCATCGACTGCGCCGCCCGCATGAACCCGCTGTATGCAACCCGGGCAAGGGAACTGCCCACGCTGATGCGCTTAACCCCAACCGCCGAAAGCTCATTAAGAGTCAGCTTGACTCCCGCTAGCCCCATGATCACATTCACCGGGCGATCTACCGAGCGAACCAGTTCAGCGATATCGGAAAGGGAAGCCAGGCCGGGTGCGAAGAGAACGTCTGCGCCCGCCTCCTGATAAGCCTGCAACCGGCGGATAGTGTCGGCAAGGTCTGGCTTGCCCACCAGATAGTTCTCGCAGCGGGCGGTGATAGTGAAAGGAAAGCCCAAATTGCGGACTGCGGCAACCGCCGCGCGAACCCTGTCAGCAGCCTCTGAAATCTCGTAAGACTGCGCCTCCGGCCGATGGGAAACATCCTCGATCGAGGCCCCTGCCAGCCCCACGACCGCTGCCAAGCGGTATGTTTCCTCCACCGCCTTCAGATCCTCGCCGAATCCGTTCTCCATGTCCGCGCTCACCGGTAAATCGGTTGCCGCGCACACCAGCCGGGCATGCTCGAACACTTCTTCGCGGCTTACGCCGCCATCTGGCCGACCGAACGAGTAGGCGTGACCCGCGCTGGAGGTCGCCAGCGCCTCAAAACCCAAATGCTGCAAAAGAAGGGCGGAGCCGACATCAAATGGATTCGGGATGATGAAGGCGGAATCCCGCTGATGCAGATCGCGGAAGGCAAGAGCTTTTTCGGCTTGGGTTCGCATGGCCTTTCACACTACCTTGCTCACCACCGCGCTCGGGCAGAACAATCAGCACACCATGCCAAGCACACAAAACTGCTGACAGCAAGCGAAAATGGTCCGCTGGTAGACTCACCAGCAACCAAGGAGAGAGAAGAAAAGCTGTGAACGTTCCTGCAGATCTTAAGTACACGTCATCCCATGAGTGGGTCAAGATGGAGGGCGATATCGCCACCATCGGCATCACCGACCACGCCCAGTCTGAGCTTGGCGACATCGTCTACGTTGACTTGCCCGAAGTAGGCCGCGCGGTAAAGGCCGGCGACACTTTCGGCAGCATCGAATCGGTTAAGACGGTTTCCGATGTGTACGCTCCGGTAAGCGGAGAGGTTGTTGAAGTGAACGGGATGCTTGGCGCCCAGTCCGAGGTCGTAAACACCGACCCCTACGGCAAGGGTTACCTGGTTAAGATCAAGGTAAACGGCGCGGCCGACGGTTTGCTTGATGCAGCCGCATACACGGCGTCGATTTCCTAACAGCTTTCCTGGCGTAGAAATCTTGGTTGCTTCCGCCTTTGGCGGCAATTATTGACATGCCATATATCCCCCATACCGTTGAAGACCGCCAGGAGATGCTGGCGACAATTGGCGCGCGCTCGATCGACGAGCTGTTTCGCGAGATTCCTGACGATCTCAAGATCGCGCCCCAATCGCTGAACATTCCGTCCGCGCTGGATGAATCGAAGCTCCTCGCCCACCTCACGCAAATCAGCCGCAAGAACGTTGACCTCACGCGGGTGGTTTCGTTCCTTGGCGCAGGCGCTTACGACCGCTTTATTCCCGCCACTGTGAACGCGGTGATCTCGCGCGGCGAGTTCCTTACCGCCTACACGCCGTATCAGCCGGAGTTCAGCCAGGGCTATTTGCAGAGCATCTACGAATTTCAGTCGATGATCGCCGAGCTTTACGGCATGGACGTGGCTAACGCCTCGATGTACGATGGCGCGACCTCGCTGGCCGAAGCCGCGATTCTCGCCCATGGCGTAACCGGCCGCAAGAAGATTTATGTGAGCGAAGCGGTGCACCCGCACTACCGGCAGGTGCTGGATACCTATTGCTGGTCGATGGATTTGGACGTGGTGCAGATGCCTACCGAAGGCGGCTACACCAAGATCGGCGAGCTTGAGGACGCCGCTTGCATCCTGATTCAGTATCCGAACTTCTTCGGATCGATTGAAGATTTGGCCGCTGCCCGCAAGGCGGCGACGGATAGCGGCGCGATGTTCATCGTCTGCGCTGATCCCGTGGCGATGGCGCTCATCACCCCTCCCGGCGAGTTTGGCGCGGACATCGTGGTTGGCGAGGGCCAGCAGCTTGGTGTGCCGATGGGGCTTGGCGGCCCTTACGTGGGCTTATTCGCCTGCAAATCAGAATTTGTTCGCCGGATACCGGGCCGTATCGTTGGCCGCACCACCGACCACGACGGTCGCGAGGGATTCGTAATGACCCTGCGAACCCGCGAGCAGGATATTCGCCGCGAGAAGGCGACCTCGAACATCTGCACGAACGAGGCGCTGATGGCGCTGGCCTGCACGGTGTATTTGGAAGCGATGGGCAAGAATGGCCTGAAGCAGGTCGCCGAGACGAGCGTTCGCAACACGCAGTACACGATGAAGGCGCTAACCCAGGCGGGTGCGAAGCTGAAGTACCCGAACGCAAAGGTGTTCGATGAGTTCGTCGTTGAGCTGCCGAAGGACGCCAGCGAGGTGAGAGACAAATTGATTGACAAGGGATTCTTGGCGGGATTGCCGCTGGGGCCGTATTACAAGGATCAGGCGAACTGCCTGCTGGTGGCGGTGACCGAGAACCGCTCCAAGGAGCAAATCGATGCCTTTGCCTCGGCGCTCAAGGAGGTGATTCGATGAAGGGCCAAGCAGTTCGATCCGTGCCTCTGCCGAAACTGATTTTCGAAAAATCCCGCAAGGGCCGCGTGGGTTGCAATGTTCCCGTCGCGGACACGCCGGAAGTCGACCTTAAGGCGGCTTTGGGCCAGGTTAGGGAAGAGCTTCACCTGCCTGAAGTCAGCGAGCTTGAGGTGCTGCGCCACTTCACCATTCTTAGCCACGTGAACTACGGCATCGAGACGGGCTTCTATCCGCTGGGCTCGTGCACGATGAAATACAACCCGAAGATCAACGAGCGCACGGCGGCGCTTCCGGGCTTTTCGATGCTGCATCCGATGCAGCCGGCAAGCATGATCCCCGGAGCGATGGAGATTCTGCTCGGCGTGCAAGACATGCTGAAGGAGATCACCGGCTTTGACTACATCACGCTTCAGCCGGTAGCGGGCGCCCACGGCGAAATGACCTGCCTGATGCTGATTCGCGCGTATCACGAATCGCGCGGGGAAGGCAAGCAGCGCCACACCATTCTCGTGCCGGACTCCGCTCACGGAACGAACCCCGCGTCGGCGGCGCGCTGCGGCTACGACGTGAAGTCGATTCCCACCGATGCCGACGGCAACACCGACCTGAAAGCATTGGAAGCCGCCCTTGATGATTCGATCGCGGGCCTGATGCTGACGAATCCTTCTACCCTCGGCCTGTTTGAGCCGAACATCACGAAGATTTGCGAAATGGTGCACAAGGCGGGCGGCATGGTCTTCTGCGATGGCGCGAACATGAACGCGATGGTGGGCACGACTAGACCCGGCGATCATGGCTTCGACTGCATGCATTTGAACCTGCACAAGACGTTCTCAACGCCGCACGGCGGCGGCGGCCCCGGATGCGGCGCCATTGGCATAAAGAGCCATCTCGAGCCGTTCCTCCCGGTGCCGATCGTGCAGCGAGTTGACGGTAAGCCGTCCCTGGATTGGCATCGGCCTCATTCTATCGGCCGCGTCTCGCCGTACTACGGCCAGTTCCTGATGGAGGTCCGCGCGTACACCTATTTGCGGGCTTACGGTAAGGAAAAGATGCACGAGATCAGCCACTACGCGGTTCTGAACGCTAACTACATCAAGGCTCGGCTTAAGGATGTGCTCCCGGCGGCGTATGATCGCCCGTGCATGCACGAGTGCGTGTTGACGGCGGAGAAGTACAAGAAGCAGCATGGCGTTCGCGCGCTGGACATTTCCAAGCGCCTGATCGACTACGGCTTCCACCCGCCAACAAACTACTTCCCGCTGATCGTGCCGGAGGCAATGATGATTGAGCCGACGGAGACGGAGTGCAAGGAAACCCTTGACGCCTTCTGCGATGCGATGATCGAGATTTGCACCGAAGCGGTGAATGATCCTGACCTGCTGCACAACGCGCCAACCTCCCAGATTGTGGGGCGGCTGGATGAGACGAAGGCGGTTAAGGAGTTGGACGTCCGCTGGCGGACAAAGCGCGAAGGCGTTAAGGTCTAAACCTCGAAATACAGGTGCCGGTGATTGCGGCACCCTGGGTTAAAGCCTGCCTGGCAGGCTGGACACTGTGTGCCATCGGCGAGGTACTCGTTGATTGAGAACCTGTGGCCGCACTTGCCGCACAGCAGGGCTTCCGATTCAAATTGGGCTTTGGGCCACAGCTGTGCGGGGTGATCGGCGATGGCATCGTGGCATTCGCGGCAGGAATAGAATTCGCCGCAGCAGTGGAATTGGATTGCTAGGATGTCGGACGGCCCGTGGTAGTGCTGACAGCGAGTCTCGCCGTCAACCTCGATTCCTCGTACCGTGATTCTGCTGGATTCCATAAACCGTACTGTAACAAGCAGCCCGCAGGCCGCGTCTTAATAGATACGATACCCCCAGGGGGTAGTGTATACTAGATTTCAAGCATGCCGATCCTTGCCCGCGCCCATAAGTTTGACCTTGACCGCATTGGAGCGGTGGCCAGCTTCATTTGCGCGGTGCACTGCCTCCTTTCGGGGCTTCTCCTCGGTCTGCTAGCTATCCTCGGCGTTGGGTTCATCGGAAATCCGCTCGTCGATTGGATCTTCATCAGCGTGGCAGTGATGGTCGGTCTCGGCGCAGTCTGGGACGGCCATCGTCACCACCACTCTTGGAAACCCGCCGCGCTGTTTATTGGCGGACTGGCGAGCATCCTCATTTCTCACACGGTCTTTAACCATGTTCACGCCGCGAATCAGCCGCTGGATGCGGATGCGATCTTCAGCACCGTCTTCGCGGTGGCTGGCGGATTGATGCTGGTCTCATTCCACTTCGTGAACCGGCGGATGCACAAGGCGTCGCACTGCGTATGCGACGAGCCCATTGTGCCAAAAGAAAAGAGTCCAGCGAATGTCTCGCTGAACTCTTCAGAGCCTGTGGTGAGAACCGAAGTTCTTAGGTGAGCGCCATCGGCATGATGACGCAGAAGAAACTCTGATCATCGTCGGCCGGTCGGAATACCGCCGGGCGGTTATTCTCCGTCATCTGAACTCGAATTCCTGGGCCATCGAGCACCTGTAGCAGATCGTTCACATACTTGCCGTTGAAGGCGATGTTGATGTCCCCGTTATTGGAGTGCATCTCAACCTCTTCCTTGGCAAGGCCGCGGCCTTCCGACTGGGCGATGATCGTCACCCGATCATTCGTTCCCTTAAACTCAAGCCGGTCGTTGTTATCCTTTGCCAGAATCAACGCTCGGCGCACCTTCTGGAAAAGCTGGTCGACTTCCATGCTCCACTCGCGAGTCGATTCGCTGGGCACAACTCGCTCCCAGTTCGGGAACGTACCCATTAGGAGCTGAGCGACCATTCGGCAGTTGCCGGTATCCACGCCCATCCGACCCACGCCAAAGCGCAGAACCAGTTCGGCGTCATCGGCAAGCGGCATCGTCTTCAGCGCGCGTAGCGCCTTGGCGGGAACAACTGCGTTGATATTGGAGCCAATGCCTTCCTTCTTGATTCGGCGCACGGCGAGCCGATGGGTGTCGGTCGCCACCATCGTTAGCACGGTTCCGTCGTAGTTAAACAGCACGCCATTCAGAACCGCTCGATGCGATTCTGGCGACACTGCGTAGATGACGGCGTCGATAGCTTCCTTGAGGTCGCCAAAGGTGAGCGTAAGCTCGCCCTCTCCGCCGTAATCGGGCGGTTCGGGGAAATCGTCCGCGTCCAGCATTCGCATCTTGAACTCGGAACTGCTATGGGTGAGCTGAACGCCTTGATCCTGTGTTTTGAGCTCAATATCGCCATCGATTAGGGAGCTAACCCAATCTTTGAGCAATGTGGCTTGCAAACACACGGCGCCCGTTTCTTCAACAAAGGCGCTAACCGTTCGCTCGACCCAGATTTCTCCGTCGCAGCCGAGGATGCGGACGGTGGAATCACCGGCCGCAAGCTTCAAGTTTTGAAGGATAGCGTTGGGCGAACGGTTGGCACTCGCTGTAGTAGCGAGTTGAACCGCCTCAACAAACTCCTTGCGTGGACACGTGAACTTCAATGTGGCTCCTGTCTAACCCTGTAAGGGTAAATGATATTGCAGATAGGAGGGAGCTTGCCGTCTCGGCTCGAACTCCACCCCTTGGGAGTAAATCTTCATAAGAACGCGTTGGTAGCTTTCCTCGGTGAAGTCGACTCCGCCTTGGTTTCGCAGCACATCGACCGTGCTGCGGAGGCTTTCCATATCTTGTTTCAACGCCGGATCTTTCTCCGCATATGCGAGGAGATCTTCCTCAAGCTCTTTGCCGAGTTCTCGACCGGCGTATAGGTCTACCAGTTTCGTATAAAAGTCTCGTTCATTCATTGGATCCTCTCCATGGTTCCTCCTAGCTTCTCGCGGAGTGCTTTACGTCCTCTGTACAGCCTCGATTTCAGTGCCGGAACACTGATTTTGAGTACCTCCGCAGCTTCTCTAGCGGCCATATCCTCAAGATCACAGAGTACAAGCGGTTCCCGATACTCCACCGGGAGCTCCGCCAGTGCCTGCTGGACCGTAATGCGAAGAGTGGCCTTGTCCTCTCCGCCGGAATACTGAGCGTCAGGGGGCAACTCCATAAGCCGGTGCTGCCGCAGTTTGTCGATACACAAGTTGCGAGCGATACGAAAGAGCCACGTTCTGAAAGCTCCATCTGCCCGTAACTCGGCCGAGCGCCTGAGAACCCGCAAGAATGTATCTGCGGTTGCGTCTTCGGCGTCCGAACGGTTGCCCAACATCCGATAGCAATATCGGAAGATGCGTTCGCCGTAAAGCTCGTACAGGTGACCCAAAGCCTGGGGATCGCCCTGTGCAAGGGCGTTGAGCCAGCGCTTTTCAGCCATGCTGTTTTGTGCGTTCTGCGTAGCATCTGTAGGCATAGGAAAGACGCGGTTGCCGCGCATGTAGATGCGCGCCAGACCAGTTTAACACTGATCCCGGTGTTTTTGCAGACTTTGGTGATTGTTTCTGTACTTTCCCAAAATATGGCGATTTACCGTATTCATTGAGTGTCCTTGAACTCAAAATCAGGCTCGTTCAAGGTGTTGAGGAATGCAATCAGCGCCTTTTTCTGGTGTGGGCTCAGCCGGATTCCCTCAACGGGGTGTTTCGCGATATTTGGATCAAGATTTGCGTTTTGCGAAATATGTTCGCTGTAATGATCGATCACTTCCTGAAGGGTTTTGAAGCGTCCGTCGTGCATGTAGGGCCCAGATAGAGCCAAATTGCGAAGGGAAGGGGTCTTAAACTTGCCGATATCGGTTTGCCTTCCGGTGGCGCGGGCTCGCCCCTCATCCTTTGTTGGCCTTAGGCCGTTGTCGTGAAAGGCGTAATCACTGAAAAGATTGCCGCCGTGGCAATGGAAGCAGTCGGCGCCCCGTTTGCCTCTTGCCGGATCGAATTCCGTGATGAAGAGCACGAGCCCTTCTTTTTCAAGATCGCTCAGCGTGGCTTGATCGCGTCTCGCTTGGTCGAATTTGGAGTCGCCGCTGACCCTGGTGAGCAGGAACTGCTCCAGAGCGAGACTAACCCTCTCTGCGGTGATGCCCGGTGAGCCGAAGGCTTCCTTGAATTCTTCGCGATAGGTTCTGAGCTCGTTTAGGCGCTGCACGACCTCGCCCAGCGTCAGATTCATCTCGTGCTTATCTTGAATGGGGGCGAGCGCTTGATCTCGGAGCCTCGTTCTCCGTCCATCCCATGTGTAGAACTTTGACCAGGCAAGATTGAACAAAGGTGGCGCTTTGCGCGTCCCTTTCGTGCCGTCATCGCCCCGGCTGACCGGGTGGCCGCCATCGCTGTACGCAAACTCGGAACGGTGGCAGTTAATGCAAGCGGCGCGGCGGTTGCGCGAGAGAATGGGATCCCAGAACAAGCGGTGCCCAAGGCGCACGCCTTCCACCGTTAAAGGGTTATCAAGGGGCAGGCTGGGCTGAGGGAAGCCGTCGGGCATTTCCATCTCGTAGGCATGGGTTCCTGTCGGCAGCGGCATCGCCTTCGGCGTGGCTGGCTGCGAGTTCAGCGCCTCTGACCGAACAAAAGAAAATGAGTGAGCGATATTCTGGGTCAGCAGCTTCGCGAGAGGGTCATCCTTTGCCGAATGGGTGGAGGCTTGGTCATCGCCTTTCCCAAGATATACGCCTCGCATCACCTTGGCGAGGTCTTGAGAAAGCACCACCGATTGCCCGCTTGCGGCAGAAATCGGAAGGGTTACGCGCATCAAATTCGGGTCGTTGGCCACGTGATAAACGAAGCCGCTTAGCCGCGAGCCGGGCTGCTCCCACTTGCCTTCGGTAGCAGAGAAGATGTAGCCGCCCTGCCAGCCCCAGTGCATGGCGTTTACGGTTGGATTCAAGGGGTCGTTCGGGCCGCGCTTAGAAGGGTCCGAGTGATTCAAAGCAGGCGGTACACCCACATTAAAAGAGAGTTGCTTCCAGTTCTTCCCCTCGGGAACCTCTAGCCGGCACGTGTCCGCGCCATCCTGGGGGTTCAGGTAGCAAACGGTGTCAACCGAAACCGAATGCCCATCGTCCGATTGAAGCTGAAAACCGGAGAGAAGAAGTGAGTTGCGCGTAAAGCCGACCATCGCCCCTGCGGCGGAATATCGCACATCTCCCCACTCGACGGCCTTGCCATCAAATGTTTGCTGCAGGCGCAGATTCAAAACCCCCGGAGAGGGCTGCTTAACAAAGCCAAGCGCAATGCCTGCGAGGGAAGCAAGGATTACGACTGGTCGAAGGGGAATCATGGGGTTCACCAAGTTGTGGGCAGCCTTCGCTGCCCACAACTGATTATTTACGCTACGGCAGATTTGAGCTGGGCCTGCCGGTGACGTCGTAAGGTTCGAGCGAGGTGAGGGTGATTCGGAATATCGCACTCGGCCCCGAATAACCGGCATCCGTATGGTAGATGGTCGTCAGCCCCGCGCTTCGCAGGTCCTGAGCCACCAGCACCCAGTTACCGGACGTGCCGTCCGAAGCCTCGATCTTATAGTGACCACCTTCCACCGAGCTGAAAGTGATCGCGATCTGCCCACTACGAGTCAACCGCAGAATCTTCGTCGGCGAGAACGGGCCCGCGTTGCGCGCAAGGGTCACCACTTCCGTTAGCTTCTGCACGATGCCGCCAGAGGCTTCACCGAAGAACTGCCGACCGATCGTGTAAGGATAGGCGGGTGAGCCGTCGGGATTGATCGTCACGAAGTACGCATAGGTTCCGTTCGGATACTCCGGCGTCTTGCAGAATCGACCGTTGAACGGGTCAAGGTCGAAGTCTCGGCCAACCTGCCCACCAAGATCGCCAAGGAAGTCAAAGTCCTCCGTGTAAATTCCAAGCGGGTGGATTTGGTCGACATTCGGCCCGAACTGGTTCGGAGCAAGCTGCATCGCCACGTTGTGAAGCTGCGCAGCCCAGTGCCCCAACGAATGCCGTCCCGTAGCCGCCAGGTTGGTAGTTCCGAACTGGCCGTTGCGAAGGATGTACCCAGTGCGCATCCGAACGATCGGGCTCGTGGGGTCGTTCGGGTTAGCGAAGCCGTACGGCCCGTAGACCGGGTAGCCATCGTCTGCCCATCCAAGTATCTTGGAATGCCCGCCCAGGTTGGTTTCCAGATACTTGTGGGTCAGCGGATCGATTGCGACATGATCGCCCAACTGTGCGCGAAGCGCAACCGGGTTATCGTGATAGTGGTACTGGCCGCTTGGCGGTTGGTGAGCGTTGCCCGCGTCAAACGAGTTTGCTTCCGCGAGCACGGCATTGCGCCACCAAATCGCGCTCGGACGGTTCATCGAAGGCTCGTCGCGCATGGTTTGGCTGTTCCAGGCGAAGGTGTCCAGCATGTTGAACATCGCCACCCCGTTCACCCACAGTCCCTGCGCGCCGCCACCCGTCAACTGATGCTGAGTGGCCGGACGCGGAGAGCGCGAAAAGCGCATCATCAGGTTCTGGTTGCTGGGCCAGTTCCCGAGAACGTGCTGCACGTCTACATACCACGGGCCCATTTGATGGCTGGCAAGGCCGGTTGCGAGAACGTAGATCCAGCCTGCCGAATATCCCACCTGCTGTACATCGCTGTAAGCAGGAAGCGTCTGCCCGCCGCCGAAGTTCGGCAAGTCGGGCGAGGGCCAAGTGGTGGTTGGCTGTCCGCCACGAACCTGCACAACCCGGGCGTACCGCCCCGATAGCATCGTGTACCAGCTATCGATCTGCGGGTTCGGGATCGTTTGCGCGCACGCCGCGAACGGCGCCAAGCTGCCGACGAGAATGAGATTTAGGTGCTTCATGGTTAACTCCTCTTCGATTTCTTTCAGGTTCAAACTCTTGGGGGAGGGCCGTCGGGGCCATCGCCTCCGGGTCCACCGCCAGGGCCGCCTTGGCCACCAGGACCTCCTTGGCCGCCAGGCCCACCCTGGCCACCAGGTCCACCTTGGCCGGGACCGCCAGGTCCCATGGGCCGCATCTGCTGCTCACGCGCCTCAAACGTCTTGCGCTGAGCGTCGGTGAGGATGGCAAGGAACTTCTCGCGCAGGCCGCCCTGGGAGGATGCTCGGCTGGTTGCGCCGAACTGACCGTTCTGAGCGGCGTTAAACGCCTGCTGGTCGGACTCCTTGGAGCCGTGCAAGGCAAGCTCATAAATCTTCGCCTTCTGGTCCGCGCTCAGGCCGACCTCGAAGATGAAGCCGGGAACTCGCGCATTTCGAAGGGCGGGAAGGGCTTTCAGCAGCTTATCTGCCTCAGTTCGCTGGCCTTCCGTGAGCAGGTTTCGGATTTCGGCGTCAGCAGCCTTCTCCTTCTGCATCATCTGGCTGTTCATTCCCGGCCCGCCCTGGCCGCGACGTCCCTGGCCACCGCCGGGTCCGCCTTGTCCCTGAGGACCGCCGCGTCGCCCTTGTCCGCCCTGTCCTCCGGGACCACCTTGGCCGCCCATCTGGGGTCCGCCCTGACCGCCAGGACCGCCTTGACCTTGCGGTCCACCCATTCCGGGGCCGCCTCGGAAGCCGATCTTGGATTGGATCGCCTGGATCTGCTTCTCCTGATCGTCGCTGAGTTCAAGCACCGCTTTCAGAAGCCGCGCCGGAGTGCGGGCGAGGGAAGGCTTGCCCATTCCCATACGGGGGCCGCCACCCTGCGGGCCGCCAGGACCGCCGCCTTGCGGTCCACCCTGGCCGCCTCCCGGAGGGCCATCCTGCGGGCCCTGAGCAAATAGTGCCGAAGCCATGACGAGCGCAAGCGCTACTGCCTGCGCGGTGCTAAATCGAGTGATCTTAATCATTTGTTCTCCTGCGCGCCTTCGCGCTTACAAGAGAATTAAGGGTTTGAATCGTGAAACGAAAATGAAAACTTGGCGGAATACACCAAAAGTGCAGAGCCCCACAGTCCTGGCAAACCCGTTCGTTTACCAGGCTAATCTTTTTGCCTGCATGGAAAGGTAAGAGTGGCGCCCGAGGTCCAATTGAACCGCCTGGGACCTCGCGGCGCCTCCAACCATTTCGTCCTCGCTGGTAAACTCACGCTTCCCACATGAAGCTTCACGAGTACCAGTCAAAAGACCTCCTTTCCCGATTCGGCGTCCCGGTTCCTGCCGGTGAAGTCACCGACGACCCGAAAGAGGCTCTCGCAATTGCCGAGAAGCTTGGCGGCAAGGTGGTTGTTAAGGCCCAAGTTCTGATGGGTGGCCGCGGCAAAGCAGGCGGCGTAAAGCTGTTCGACAGCGCCGGCCCCGCTGCTGAGTTCACCAAAGAACTGATTGGCAAAACTCTCGTAAGCATCCAGAATCCCGCTGGCATGAAGGTTGAGAAGGTGCTGATCGCCGAGCAGGTGGACATCGCCAAAGAGTTCTATCTCTCGGTCCTCCTGGATCGATCCGAGCAGAAGCTGGTGGTTATGATTTCCGCGAAGGGCGGCATGGATATTGAGGAAGTCGCTGAGACTGATCCCGACGCCATCATCAAGCTGTATGTGGACCCCGCCTTTGGGCTTTGCGATTATGAAATTCGTGCGGCACTCGCGGATGCGCACATCCCGAAGGAAGCTCGCGGTCAGATGGTCGGCTTGATAAAGAGTCTCGTGAAGGCTTACCTGGATGCCGATGCCGAGCTCATCGAAATTAACCCGGTGGCGCTAACGCCCGACGGCAAAGTGATTGCAGCGGACGCCAAGGTCGCCATCGACGACAACGCGCTTTTCCGCCACAAGGATTACGCGGCAACCAGCACCGACAGCGCCGAGAACCCAATCGAAGCAGAAGCGCTGCGACGCGGCATTGCATACGTGAATCTCGGTGGTGAGATCGGCATTATCGGTAACGGCGCGGGCCTTGTAATGTGCTCGTTGGACGAAGTGAACGCGGCAGGCGGCAAGCCGGCCAACTTCCTGGATGTCGGCGGCGGCGCACAGGCTGAGCGCGTGAAGTCTTGCGTGGAACTGGTCCTGATGGACAAGAACGTGAAGGGCCTGCTCATTAACATTTTTGGCGGCATCACCCGCGGCGACGAAGTTGCCAAGGGCATCCTCGTTGCGTTCGATCAGCTAAACGTGAACATCCCGGTGGTGGCGCGCGTGGAAGGAACTGCAAGCGACAAGGCGCGCGAAATGCTGGCCTCGACGAAGATCGTACCGGCCGAGACCATGCAGGAAGCCGCCCAGAAGATCGTCGCTCTGACAAGGTAAGCAAAAATGGGCGCCGAACTGCTGACTCCGACCGAAAAACTATCGCTCGTCGAGCTTCGGCACGACCTTCATCGCAATCCCGAACTTGGGTTTGAGGAAGTCAGAACGTCCGGCATAGTTCAGGCAGAACTGGAGCGCCTTGGCATTCAGATTGTAAATGGCATGGCCAAAGGCACCGGCGTGCTTGGCTGGCTACCAGCAACCAATCCGGGAGCCAAAACCATCGCTTTAAGGGCAGACATGGACTGCCTGCCTATCCACGAGGAAACCGGAGTTGAGTACAAGTCAGAGCATGCTGGCCGGATGCACGCTTGCGGCCACGATGCCCACGTAACCATGCTGATTGGCGCGGCTCGCCATCTGGCGGCCTTGAAGGAGCGACCGAACAACGTGCTGTTCCTGTTCCAACCCGCCGAAGAAGGCGGTGGAGGCGGCAAGTTCATGGTGGATGAAGGCGCGCTCGACGGCTCGCGCATTGGCAAGCCGGTGGACGCAATTTTCGCGCTTCACGGCCAGCCACTTTATAACGTAGGCCAACTTGGAACCCGGCCAGGACCGATCACCGCTTCCGCCGACCAGTTCATCCTGACCTTCAAAGGCAAGGGCGGACATGCGGCGTATCCGCACCTTTCCAACGATCCCATCGTGATCGCAAGCCACTTTGTTACCGCGCTGCAATCCGTCGTCTCGCGCAGCGTTTCACCGATTGAGAGCGGGGTCATCACGATTGGCCGCTTCGCGGCGGGGACGGCAAGCAACATCATCCCCGATGAGGCGGTGCTTGAAGGCACGATCCGCGCGCTGAGCGATGAGGTGAGGGAAGTGCTGTTGCGGCGCATCAAGGAGATCGCGCACGGAGTCGCCGATGCGTTCGGCGCAAAAGCGGAGTTCTTCTGGCATCTCGGCTATCCGGTGACCGTGAACCATCCGGTGGCGATGGAATACGCTCGGGAGAGCCTGACCGCCACAAATCTCGACGTCTTCGAGTGCGAGGCATCGATGGTCGGGGAGGACTTCAGCTTCTACGGCAAGCACGTTCCCGCCTGCTTCAGTTGGCTCGGCCTGAAGCTGCCTAACGAGGAGTCTCGTCCCGCGCTTCATAACCCGAAGTTCGATTTCAACGATGAAGCGATCGCTCTTGGTGTGAGCGCCCACGTGGCGTTTGCGCTTGGGCCGGCAGATCGTTTGAGGTAGCTGTGCAGCGCCATCTTGAAGTCCTGCTAAGCGAAGAGAAAATTCAGGCCCGCGTGAAAGAGCTTGCCGAAGAGGTCGGCCACTCAATTCCGACCGATAATCTGCTGCTGGTCGGCATCCTCAAAGGCTCGGTCTATTTCCTCACTGATTTCAGCCGCGCACTGTCCGTGCCCCATGAAATTGACTTCATGCGCGTAAGCTCGTATGAGGGCGAAAGCAGCCGCGGCGTCGTTCAAATTTTAAAAGACTTAGAATCTAACATCGAGGGGCGTAACGTCCTGATTGTGGAGGACGTCGTAGATTCGGGGCTGACATTATCCCACCTAATGGAGATGCTCCAGGTACGAGGCCCCAAGTCATTGAACGTGGTGACGCTGCTTTCCAAGGCCCTCGCAAGGGGCAAGGTAGCTGAAAGCAAGTTCGTTGGCTTTGAAATACCGGATCAATTTGTGGTAGGATATGGCTTAGATTTAGGAGAGGCCTACAGGCATTTACCCTACATCGCCACCTTTTCCCACGAAGCGAGCACTGCTCCTTAGCGATCCCTTGACAGGTCCATAAACCATCCCGGTTCGCATTCTTTTGAGAACACTCAACCCAATAACGCAATGACGCATCAGTTCCGTCCCCGTAAATCCAACGGCCGCTCTCGCAATCGAGGCGGCAGCCGAGAAGGCATGCCCAAGGTCGATCAAGCCGATCTCGAGCAGCTTCCAGAAATCGACTTTAACCACTTTGACCAGATGACGCCCGCCGACCTCTTGAAGGCGTCGAAGGCCGCCAAGCTGTCGCCCAGCCTGACTCGCAATGAGATTATTGAAGAGCTGCTGCTTGAGGCGAACCGCGAGCACGACGTTTCCTACGGCAGGGGCATTCTTGAGCTGATGAACGACGGTTGGGGATTCTTGCGCCGCGAGAGCTATGTTCCGGGCCCGCAGGACGTTTACGTTTCCCAATCCCAAGTCAAGCGTTTTAACCTGAAAGCCGGCGATATGGTGTTCGGCCTAGTGCGCCAGCCGAAAGAAGGCGAAAAGTATCAAGGCATGCTCCGCGTTGAGAGCGTGAATGGTTACGGCACCGCCGCGCCGGAAATGCAGCGCCGCAAGGTTTTCGAAGAGCTCACCCCGCTTCACCCAGAAGAGCGCCTGATGATGGAGACCACGCCTGATAACATCGTGGCGCGCATCATCGACCTTATCTGCCCGGTTGGCAAGGGCCAGCGCGGCCTCATTGTCTCCCCGCCGAAGGCCGGTAAGACGACGATCATGAAGACGATCGCGAATGCGATCTCGGCCAACCACCCCGAAGTTTATTTAATGGTCCTGCTGGTGGACGAGCGGCCGGAAGAAGTTACCGACATGAAGCGCGGCGTTCGCGGCCAGGTTATTTCCTCCACGTTCGACGAGCCTGCCGATAACCACATGCGAGTAACCGAGCTGTGCCTGGAACAGGCTAAGCGCCTGGTTGAATGCGGCCGAGACGTCGTCATCTTGGTGGACTCGCTGACCCGACTTTCGCGCGCCAGCAACCTGACCATTAATCCGTCGGGACGAACGCTTTCCGGTGGTTTGGATCCTGCCGCCCTCTATCGACCTCGCCGATTCTTCGGCTCGGCGCGAAACATTGAGGAAGGCGGATCGCTGACCATCATCGCTTCCGCGCTGGTGGATACCGGCAGCCGCATGGATGATGCGATTTTCGAGGAATTCAAAGGGACCGGCAACATGGAATTGGTGCTGGATCGAGACCTCGCCGAGCGGCGCATCTGGCCCGCTATCGACGTCAAGCGGTCCTCAACCCGCCATGAGGAGAAGCTGTTCCGCCGCGAAGAGCTTGAGGGCGTTATTCAACTGCACCGCCTGCTGGCGAATCAGGAGAACAGCGTCGAGGCTACCGAGTCGCTAATCAAGCTGCTGAAGCGCTTCCCGTCGAACTCCGCGTTCCTCGACAGCGTTGTGCAGAAGACTCGCGCGAACTAGCCCCGTTTGAACCTGAAACTGTTAATCCTTGTTTAAGATTGGCCCAATTCGTTGTATATAAGTAAAACAATGGATCACACCCGATTGGGTTGCCGTCTGTAACGACAAGGAATACAACATGCCAGGGATTTCAAGCTATCTCAGCCGGCCGCCCATGTGGCGGGACACTATCATACGTAGCGAGTACGTCGCCTCTAAGAAGAGGGCTCGCTCGCTGTTGCGCGCGAGCCTTCAGTGTTTTAGGGGAGGTCGAATCTGATGGCCTACCGCGACGTGCTCATCCTGAACAACAATTACGAGCCGCTGAATGTGTGCAGCATTCGCCGCGCGATGGCCCTGATCCTGCTTGGCAAAGCAGAGCCGATTTTAGAGAGCGATGAACTGCTGCGAACCTGCTCAGGACCCAGGACCGCGCCCAGCATCCTCAAGATGCGCTACCTGGTGCGTCGGCCCATGCCCGAATTAAGGCTTTCCCGCCACTCCATCCTTGCCCGCGATAACTACACCTGCCAGTACTGCGGCGTGAAGGGGAAGGACCTGACGATCGACCACGTGGTGCCACGCTGGACCGGCGGGCCCCACACATGGGATAACTTGGTGGCAAGCTGCCGTCGCTGCAACCTGAAGAAGGGCGATAAAACGCCGCAGCAGGCGCACATGAAGCTGAATCGCAAGCCCAAGCGCCCGCACTACATTCCTTACCTAAGCCTGCCACTTTACTTGAAGGCGCAGAACAGGGAAGAGTGGCGCATGTACTTGCCGTACTTCCAAGAATTTGCGCGCGAAGACGAATCGCGCGAGCTTACGGCGTAGGCTTCTTGTTCCGAATGATCGGGGTCGGATCAGTCAGATCCGCATGCCCGAGCGTGGTAAGCGGCTTGCCTTCCGCGCTGAACTTCACCGACTTAATGTCGGGGAACTGGGCGAGAGTCGCGGAAATTCCATCCAAGATTACTTTCTCATCGGCGGAGCCATAACCGGCGTCGATCGCGCTCGTGAAGTTCACCGTAGCCACGCCGCCATCGACGGATACGCCAAGCACCTTGGCATCGGCAGGGACCGAGGAGATAAGCCGCAGGTAGTGGTTTAACGCGAACACCATCGGGTTTTCGCCTTCCGGCAGCTTGACGGTCGCGCTATCAAACGTGACCTGCAGATCCTTGCTGTGGGGGGTCAGAACGGTAACGGATGTCGATGCGGTTTCCTTCGGCGGTTGAGTTTGCTCGGCGGGTGGCTTCTCGCCCGGCGCCTGTTCGGTGGCTTCCTTAGATATGGCCTTGGGCAGCGGCTCATTGGCCGCATAGCGGCTGTACGCCGTCATGCTGGCTAACCCGACGCCGCTTAGCAGCAGCGCCATGATTAGCTTGGAAGTAACCTTAGTTGCCTTTGACATCTCCTAGATAAACCTTGAGCCCTCGCACGATGGCATTCGAGACCACGTAGGCGAAGCTCTCTTCCGTCATACGCGCTCGATCCACCTTATTATTGATGAATCCCATCTCAATCAGTACAGCCGGCATTTCCGCGCCCCGCAGGACCGCGAACCCGTTCGTGTAAAGCGTCGTATCGCTTCTTATTCCAAGCGACGGGATTCCATTCACTTTCTTGATTTCATCCTGAACGCACTCCGCCATCAGCTGGGAAATCGGATCGCGGCGGTGATAGTACGTCGTCGTTCCGCTTATCTGATTTTCTACGCTCGTATCGTTGATATGTACGGAGATAAAGAAATCGGCGTGGTTCTTGTTGGCCAGGCCCGGACGGTCGGGAAGGGGGATGAACTCATCGCTCTTGCGTGTCATGATGACGGTCGCGCCCTGATCCGTAAGCTTTGCCGAGAGGATCGAGGCAATCTTGAGGGTCATGTCCTTTTCGTTAAGCGAGCCGTCGGGGCTGCGCGCGCCGGTATCGCGTCCGCCATGGCCGGGGTCAACGACGATGACCTTGCCCGCCAGGTGGCCGCCGCCAATATCTGGTCTGACGACTTGGATCTGGAGTTCCTTGCCTGAGGTGCTGACCTCAACGCCGACGGGGCGGCTGAACACTAGCCGTAGCGTCGACTTGTCGGCGGTGGCTTCCTTCAGATCGGGGACTTTGGGCAACTCGTCCTTAACCAGCGCCATTTCCACGCCCGGTAGGTCGATCTCCAGCACGTCCGGCGATGGCCGGTTCACCGAAGGCTGACTGCTGATAGCCTTGAGGAACTCAAGCGTGATGAGCGTGTTGCGACCCTTGTCATAGGCGGCTTGTAGGCCGCCGTCATTCTTGTTGACCGCTGGATTGGTGGGCGCGGGAGAAGGCGGGGCTCCGGGCGTTTTTGAGGAAGCGGGGTCGTCCTTCCTCGCGATACCGCCAACGCTTCCTTCATCATCGCTCTTCGGCGTGATTGGCGCGGGAGCGGCAGGTTTGCTTTGCGGTTCATTGGAATCGGCTTCGCTCAGCTTGGTGATATCGATTTCAAGCTGCTTCGTGGCCTTGTCGATACCCTCGGGCAGTCTGTAGGCGGTGGGTGTTTCCAGCACCACGCGGACGGTGTCGTCCTTAAACTGGCTGGCGCGACCGGTATCGTCGAACGCCTGGCTGGAAGTGTCGTCCAGGATCGCATTCGGAATATCCACCACGATGCGGTCGGGATCATCGAGGGTGGTGATGACCGGCTTAACCTTTAGCGAGGTTTTGAACTGCAGCACGCCGTGAATGGCGTCTACCGAATCGACGTGGGCCAGCACGTGCAGGGAATTGTCGTCGAACCACATGGGCACGGCGCCAAGCTTCCCGGCGGCGGCCTTCATGGCAAAGCAGGGCGTGTTGGAAAACGTGCGGAAGGGCACGAGCACGCTTTTGCCTTCGAAATCGACCTCCGCGTAGGAGCCGCTTTGGCTAACTTTCCAGTTCCACTGGGACGCGGCGGAGAAGGGGACGAAACATTCATCCCCAAGGCGGACCACACCGGTTCTTACGGCGGGTTCGCCCATGTAGCGTACTTCTGCAGAGCGCAACTGCGCAACTGCTGCCGTAGCTATCACCATCCATGGACAGATACAAACGAGCATTCGCTTCATGCTTAGCTTTCCGCCCATTGTACATGAAGACGAAGGGAAAGATGCTGGATTGCTATGAATGTGGTTTGAAATGGTGTCGTGTTTTGGATATGGGTAAGTTTGAGCGTTATTCTTAGACTACGTTTGTTTTGTGGTTTGCGCGTGTTCCGTTTTTCCGCGTCAGCGGGTATCTTAACGCTTCGGCCCGGGCGATTAGCTCAGTTGGTAGAGCGCCTCGTTTACACCGAGGATGTCGGGGGTTCGAGCCCCTCATCGCCCACCATCAAATTGAGCCTGAACCGGCTCTCGGCGGAGCCATTTCGTGGTTATGCGAACCCGGTGGTCTCTTAAATCGTCTCTCAATGAGGACATTGTGTTCTAAGAGTCAATAAGGGCAGATAATCACGACGGTTCTTGCCGCGAAGTGAAATTGGGTCGTCTCGTAGCACCCTATTCTGTACGAACCTCGAAGCCCAGACGCGGAGTATTACCATTGCATCCTTGCGGTACGCTACAGACATTGTAGGAGGCTTCTAATATAGCTGACCAAATCGTGGTGCAAGAGCAAGCAGTGTGGGAGGACGAGGAGGGCCCGACTATCAATGGAGTTGCCTCCAATAAATATGGCTCCGGAAATGCGGGCTGCATAAATCTAACAACTGAGTTGCCTAACCTCCTAGATAGAGCGGTCCGCTACGAGCAAAGGCAACCGTTCGGGCCTAGACCCGCCCGAGCCAACTGGAGCGGCACCTATCAGCTCTTCGGGAGTTCGAAGCTGAAAACCCGTATCGAGAAAGCCAAGAGTTCCGGAGCCCCAATGCCTTTGGTTCGTGTGTGCATTTTATTTGGTGTTGGCGGTGACATCAACATGTTAGGACTGCGCCACTACTTTGAGCAAGCAGACGATTGTGTGATAATTAACGTCCCGGGATGGGAGGCATCTTGGAGCCCAGACGGTCGGCCCTGGCTCTTTGGCATTTCCGGCCAGACCCTTCCTCCCTTGGGCGAGGGCCTTAACCAGATCAAGGCTCTGTTCGATCGAACAGGAATACTCGGCGGACTGAAGTTTAAGATCACGAGCCTGGGCGCATACAGCACCGGTTATAAAGGCTTGGTACAGTCGATCAACGAGGGCCTGCTACCATTGGCCGATCTTAATTCCGTCGTTTTTTTTGATTGCGCATACCGGATGGACAGGCCGGATCCAGCGGTAGACGATACTGAGGTGAACCTCGCGGAAACAGAAAGGAACAATGGCCCTGACGAAGTTGACACCGGACATTCTAAATCCGCATACAACACGAAAAGGGCGCTGATGCGGATCGCGAAACAAGCCCCTGGGGCTAAGGTTGTAGCATACTTGGTCACGCCTGGCGGCAGCCCCGTTTATCTGAACCCCACGACGGCCGATAAATGGCAGTATACAGTTGATTTCCCGACGAAAATTGATCTCCGCCGCCCAACAAATGCCGCATTATCTTCAGGGGAATGCCTGTATGGAGTAGTGCTGACAAGGGTGCTTAACTTTGCCAAGAAGAAGGGCCTGGTGCGAAGAATTCCTGCAGAGTTTGAGGAGTTGTATCGTGTATTGCCAGCGCGTGGGATGATCGCTTCAGCAAATCAAACGCAAAAAACAAATGGAGCATTTAGACCCACAACTACTTTGCTGTCTTGGGGCCTCGCCAACCATGACAAAGTCAAAGCGGCCCAAGGAAGAGTAACCGAAGCGGTTGGGATAATTTCTCAGAGCCAATTGCTGTACGGGGGAAACTACCCAACTGTAGGCAATGAGGCAGGTGCCCATCACCTAGCCGCTCTTGCGGAGTTTGCCTCGGAATTCCTGATGTAGAAGAAGCTCTGTCTCGGAAGATTTTCATCCCGAGGCCCAGCCACTTGGAACGCCGCGCTACAATCCACAAGTGCGGCCGGCGAAACCGCTTGAAATACATTTGAGAGGCAAGACTATTCCTCACCCGGTCGGAAGAACGTAGCCAGCAAGGCCCACATCGCTCACCCACTTCGAACCATGAAGCGGTTGTGTTTGTTTACGTCTTGACTTCAAAACAGCCGCTTGAAAGCCCGTCTGCGGGCCGGGATTTGTTCCGTACGCTCCTCATATCAAGCTGTCCACCCGTCACCCGCGCCGACATCCTGCCGGATACGCTTTTCAAACTGTTGCCATAGGTTCCGCCAACAACGCTCGAACCGGGGCACTACTGGCAACCTCGCCGCCTGCCCGGCGGTACTATCTCCTTCTCATCGAGAGCGTTTTTCGACATCCCTACTATAGTTATTCATCGCCCGTGGAGCTGGCACTTTGGGTGGAACAATGTTGTTATTCAACTTGCCTCCTGAAATAGCAACCTCATACCTGCAAATCGAGAGGTTTATATTCGACCGCGACGATCTGATCTGTTGGAGTAATGGATATCCACTCGCTATAAGGTTTATCGGGCTCGGCTCCGTCGTCGAACGGCTTTCCGAGCGGGTTGAAGCCGTTCTCATAAAACTCATCCCTTGCAAGAGTATTCTTGAAATCAGAGTTCTGCTTTTCTAACTTTGCTATATTTAGATCAATGACCTCGCGTAGGGTCATCACGCTCCCATCGGCGTGTTTATATTCTTCTTCGCCGCCAACATAGGTCGCATTGAGAGAATCGGGATCATCTTCAATAGTCAAGATGTAATTGAGAGCCGCCCGCTCCATCCCTGGTCGAACGGGCAAGACTGCCTTGACCCACGGTGCGTTCAAAAATGCATTGCGACTAGAATCCCCATCAAGTTGGAGCAGCCATCCTAGGGAACTACCAAGAGGCGCCGGATTTGAATCTTCGGTTATTAGGTAGTTGCCCAGGCGCTTTGCTCTGCTGTCAGTGACATAAGAGATGCGGTCCATCGGCTCGATATTCGCGGCCGGATCATCGTTAGCAACGGTTCCTGAAAACGACTCCTCCGTTGTCAAGTTATAAACCGTATGAGGTTGCCACCATTCTGGAGCCACAAAGTAAAGCATTGCATCTACATCAAAAATTGCACGGATGATCTCGGAGCGGACGTGCGCGATACGGCTATCTTCGGGAGTCATGCTCAGTTTCCACGACTCCATCATAAGCTTTCGGACAAGAGCTCGGTACACAACGGTACGCTCCTCTTCTCGCAGGTCCCAGGCTGGGCGAGACGCTATTGCATTTACATTCTTTACGCGTTGCTTAAGAGCCTCTAAAAAGGCGAGCTTGAGAATTCGAGCTTTATCTGCATTGTATGTAGCGAGGTTCTTGTTGTTAGCGTCCGTAACTTCCTTCTTTAGTGCCTCCTCATCTATTGGAATAAAGTCGATTTCAAAGTCAAGCGGTATATCTTTACCATTGCTGAATTTCACTGAGAAGAGGATCAACTTAAACGTATCGCCCACCTGAAATATGCCGCGACGGGAATCCTTTGTCATTAGAAGGACCGTCCCGCCGCCCCCAGCACCAACAAATCGACTTTGATGGAATTTATATTTTGGGGGCGCGTCTATCAATATCGGAACGTCGAGGCGGATCTGCTCATCACTCTCATCTCCATCTGCAGACTCGCGATTACCGAGTTGCTGCGCTGCAGTGGGATCGAAGTTGCCGCCGTTGTTTCCAGCGTTCCACGTATAAGTTGAGTCGTTGCTTGCTCCCCTTATCGGATTGAATTGAAAGTTGAAGGTCATTTTGACTGTCTTGACCGCTTCATAAGGAATGTCGTCCGGCTTCGTTAAGCTAGACATGTCGGGCGCACCAACAGCATCGATCATGTCAGAAAGGCAAAGATCCGAGCCGGGCTCGTCGACGTAGAATTGCCAACAAAGACGCTGACCTAAATCTTGTAATTGGACGCCAATACGCCGCATTTTTCTTCTCAGCTCGTAATTGAGCAACTTATCCGTTTGGTTGGAGATAACATGTCGCTTGCTGCTTGTGTCAATAGTTTCCGTCGTCGTCCTAAACGTTGTCTTGAAGCTGCGCTTCAAATCTGTCGCAACTTTCTCAGTAATGTCGCGTGTCGTTTTGTGAGCGGACTCTCGACTCTGCTTTTGTACGGTGCTAACGTCGACGCTTTGGCTAGCCTTAGCCTCGAATATCGTTGCCAAGGAGAAACTCTCACCGGCGGATGCACCAACCTTGACGTTTTGCTGGTTCTCAAACTTAACTGCTTCACTAAGCTCGTCCTTGTAGTTGCTATTCTTTTCCGTATGTATTGCCTCGTCCACTAACTGCTCGAGAGACCGCTCCACCAGAACCCTTCGACTGCTGGTTTCGATAAGCTCAATTGTTGTTCCTGGAGCGAGCCAGACATGTTCAACCGGTTCGCCTAGAAAACTTCCAAGATCAAAGAAATATTGACGGTAGAGATACATATACGCGACCGGAGATAGAGCTGCGGAACTGACATCCCTTGGATCAATACCTGCGAGAGGATCATCTGCCTCAAAAATGGTGTCCAAAGCGGCGACCTTGCTCACTTGAAACAGCTTCGCCAATAGGTCAGGATTCTTCCCGTCGGCACCATCGCAAAAGTCACGTAAGAGTGAAGCAACCTGAGACTCATATTGCATGATTGCCAGAATCGGAATCGCGCTCTGCCGTGTTTGGTGTCTCTCATTGAGCGATTGCTGCACTGCAACAAGAGCAGGTGCGTCTACAGAATCCAAGCCCGCCGCGTCGCTTACTTGTTTCCATTGGTTTCCTTGCGGCAAACGGCCTCGCTGTGAAACAAATCGCTGAACCTGGATCAAGAAGAGGTCAAGAATGCGGCTATTCCAGCACTGTGTCAGGCTTACCGCCAGTGGATGCTTCTTCGGAGTGCCGACAACAAGAGGCTCAACAAACCGGTCTCTTGCTATATTTTGAGGGCCAGGCGCGATGTTGCCCGCTATGGTAGTTCTGATTACATCCGAGTTACTACAGATTCCCCGTGCTGAAAGCCACCTGATAATCCTTGGAGATTTCCATCCAAGTAGCGGTTGGGTTATTCCGTATAACTCGCTCGCATATGGCGGGATACCCTGAAAGTCGTCCAGATTTTTTCTTAGCTTAAACATAACAGACCTCTCTGCCAGAATTGGCACTACCAATAAATGCCTTACAGTACTATATATAGCATATTCAGCGAACACAAATGGGCACCCGACTGCTTCTAGGCGAATTCTGCAACGGCGCTGGCGGGTTCACACCGGCCGAGGTTTGATTTCCGTGCTAAACCGTTCCTGATTCCGACATCCTAAGCATCCATCCAATCGCAATGACGGCGAAGCTCACGACTGCAATGATAAGGGCGATCCAGCTTTTCGGATGGCCGGTGATTCTCGTCTGGATGGCATAGTACAGGGCATAGCCAGCGAATAAAAGACCGATGCCTTTGAAGACAAAGAAGAAGATGAGTCCGAGAAGTGATCTGATGATGACCCCCACGATAATGCCCATGTCATGCTGCTCCCAAGTCTTGACGGCAGAACTGGTATCGAATCGCGGATAGGTGGCTGCCGGTGGCTGCACGGTTCGCGAGGAGGCGGTTGGCGTTGGAAACAGCCCCGGAATTGCGCTCGCTGCCATCGTCTCTCCGGACGCTACATCCTTCAGCAGGGATTGAGGCGTAAGTCGGTTCTCCTGCGCCCACTGGCGCAGAACATCCGTGGTCACAGGGCCATACTGTTGCCCGTCGCTGCCGGTGACGAAGTATTCCATTCCGAAGACTATGACATAAGTTTTTTGACAATGTCACTTGGTCGGATTTCTGATTAATCGGGTGGAACTCACTTTCAAAAGGGCCGATCTTCTAGCACACGTTTTTGTTCCACAAGCCCATTCTTGTGCGGTTTAAGCAGGGTTTCGCCAGTTTTGGGGACCCTTATGTAGCCATCCCGGTTGTTGCATGAATTGGTGAGGATCACCGCATAGCGTCGATTGAGGCCATATTCGTACGGTTTATGGGTTTGCGGGTCAATGAACTCCTCCTTTGCCGGGAGGCGTTCCGGCAGAGTGTCAATTAACGCCAGCGAGAGCCACGCAATTTCAGCTTTTCTATATGCTTGCTCGCGGGTGGGTTGGTAACGGGTGTCCCACCTGAAATAGTCAGCGAATTTCCCGGGGTGGTCGTAGAATTCCGCCCATGTCGGATACTGGTCTTCGGGAATGACCTCGTCAGGAGTCGTACTCCACGCATCCCGTGCGCTTCTCCAGAACGCGAAGAGATTAAAGGGTTTCTCGTACTTTTCAGTTGGCCTACGCTCTTCGATCAGGTCGGAAATAATGCCACGGAGGTCGCCGAAATTTGGGAAGGATTCAGTCGCTGATGCTTCGTATTGGTTGACTCTATCCGCGTATTCGCCGATCGTCCCTCGTAAGTAGTATTTGGGCCCGTGCAGAGGCGGAAGGTTCTTCCAAAAGTTAAGGGCTTTCCTAATGACGGGTTTGGGTGGATTTGAAGCGATGAGTAGCGAAAGCAATCGACCACCTCCACGCCTTATCCCGACGGCTTCGTTTGATGAACCCGTGTCCGGGTTACTCTCAACAATAATCGCAAGACGCTCTACGGTTTCAGCAATCTCCTCTGCTTCGTCATATCGCCCTTGCATACAGCGAACGATGCCAACCCCACAAGCGATCCATGCTAAGTAGCTACCTTTGTCCTGAGGAACGTTCGCCAGACTAGTAATGGTCGGGGTGTTTTGCTCGGTGACTCGCTTTTCAAGTAGGGGTGGTATGTAGTCAAGTTGGCTCGCTTCATCTAAAACTGCGTTCCAGTCACGCTCGTCGAGCGAGATGCTTGGCGTCCAAGCGAGCACGCGCGCTTCGAATGTTTTCGGCAAGGGCTTTAGGTTTAGGAGTCGCCGATGTGGGTCTACGGGTTGCTCAACCGCAACACCAACTTCTTGAAGATTCGTCGGGATGCCCGCTTGAGCGCAGAGCTCTTTTTCCCGATGACCGAGGAACCCAAAGAGGTCATAGAGGCCCAAGGCGAGGAGGCTGAAAATGGCGACAACGCTGGCAGCAATGATGGCAATGCGCGCGGTCACTGCCCCAGCTAATCGGAGCCAATTTGTTTTAGGAGTCGCTTCTTGATGTCTTACTCGGCTAAGCAAGTACGGCGTCCAGAGCAACCGCAATATCGGCACAATCAAGAATCCCAACGGGATCGCAAACAAGGGTAGTGGTATGACGGAAGAGGATCCAATCTGCCCAAAAGCCGAAGAGAGGACCCAATTGAGGCACCAACCAAATATGACGACGCTGCTTAGGTAGTAGACCAGGGCGACCTTGGTTTGGCTCGCGCTAATCGAACCTGATCGCCGCTGCCGTCTGATTAGCCAGGCAAGTGCTGTTAACTTGCCTAACGCGAACGTCCAGAGCACAAGAAAGGTGAGTTCGAAGGAAGAATAGCCGGATAGCCAAGATGGCAGCCTTGAGGCAAAGAAGGTTGCGAGAAATACGATGGGAGCGTAGACATACCGCAGGTGCTTGACGCGGACCAAGTCGATCCATTGTCCAACGCACAGATTGCGCCAGGTGACGAAGACTAGGCAGAAAAAGATCGATACTGCAAATGTGATCAAGTCGAAATTCAGCCAAGGACTGATGGCCTGGAGGAGCGTGTAGCCCGTAACTTTCTCGCCTTGTTCGGTCAAGAAGCCTGCGGGCTGGAACAGGAGCGGGATAGCTAGGCAGAGAATGATGAGAAAGGCTGCGGCACTACTCTTTGCCAAAGCGGCGAACTTCGCCATCGCCAGATCCCAGTCGCTGAGCGGTCGTGTTCCGTAGAAATGTAGGAAACCTTCCTCGCCTCGCTGCATGTCTGATCTTCGAACCCCGCATCCAATCAACCAAGCCACGCCAAGAATTCCGGCGAGAAGTGCGGGTAGCCACACCGCGGCAAAGGTGGAGATCATTGGAAGTGCGAAAACCTTCTTAATTTCCTGCTGGGGCCCCTGGGGCAACATCATCGGTTTATGCGGGAGGTAGAAAATGCCGCCAGTCTCTGATGTGAAGAACGACGGAATGAGGAAGAGGAGCCCGAAAGCCAGCGCGAGGTAGGGAAGAATCTTCCCCTGCTGACGCCATTCGTAATCCACTTGGCAGGCAAACGGGCTGCTGAAAGCCTTGTGCGCCTTAACTGCGCCGCCGCTAGTCTGAAAAGTCGCAACTCCGCCTTCGTTACGGGCGCGGGCGATTCCAACTAAAGCAGTCGGAAAAGAGAGAACCACCACCAGAGCAAAGGCGACCAGCGCCCACTGGGTGGGGAATTCGCCGCTGTAGGAAAGGGCAAGCAGGGTAAGAATTCCTCCGCACAAGCCCAGGGTGAAGATGAGCTTGGCGTAGGCGAATCGAGAAGGCGACCAGTAGATCGCCTGCAAACCCGCCATCATCGCCGCCGCCCCAATCGGGATCGCGAACGGATCGATCGGTACCTCGCCCTTTCGCGCCAGTAATACGAACATCTGGATCAGCAGCCAAGCCAGCCCGGTTCCCGCAAGCATGGGCATTAACACCAGCTGCCGCGTGGCTATGGGTTTGGTCAGGAAGTGGCTTGGGTAGCAGGAATTCGTGGCGGCGATATCCGCATCCGGGTGGACGAACACACCCACCAAATAGAGCAGGCACAGCCCAACGACGCCGAACCCCAGCGAAATCCAGTTGAGGCTGACCTTTTCGAAGTGGAGCATGCTGAACACCAAGCCCACCAGCAGCACCAGGCCGCACGCGAAAAGGAGTCCCCGCTGCTGACGACCAATCAGCGCGCGGGTGACCGTGAAACCGGATGGCGCCGCCCTCGTCATTCGCTTACTCCTTGCCGTGCGCCGGACATTGCGGTGAAAATCTCATCAAGGCTAAGGGCGTTCTTTTGCAGCAGAGACGCCCCATGCGAAGCCAAAGCTTGGTCAAGTTCGGCGGGCTCCAGGAACGAGAGCGCGCTCCATTCGGTCCCCCGGCCATCCCACAGCAGGAAGCCAGGCAATTGGGGCGCCTCGCCTTGCGCCTCCAGGAATCGAATCAGCACTCGCGAGTGGTTCTGTTTGATGCGCTCCAGCGTGTCGCTCAGCACCAGCTCGCCGTTGCGCAGCATCGCCAGGTAATCCGAAACGCGCTCGACCTCCGAAAGCAAATGGGAGGAGAAGAGCACGGTGCGCCCTTCCTCGGCGATGGTTCTAATAATCGCGCCGAGAATGTCTTTGCGGACAATCGGATCGAGACCGGAGGAGGGCTCATCAAGCACAAGCAGGGCAGGGCGAAACGCCATCGCGGCCACCAATCCAGCGCGGGAGCGCTGGCCCTTCGAGACCTTGCTCAGCATCGAACTGGGGTCCAGGTTGAACTGCTGCATCAGCTGGCGGGCGTACTCGGCGTCCCAGGTGGGATAGAAGCTCTCCGAGTAGGTCATTAGGTCTTGGATTCGCATCCAGCCGGGGATGTCAGTCTCTTCCGACAGGTAGCCGATTTGGGAAAGGACCTTGACCGGCTCCTTGGCGGGATCGACGCCGAACACGCTTACGGTGCCGCTTTGCGGGCGGAGCAGGCCGAGCACATGCTTAATCAGCGTGGTTTTGCCGGCCCCGTTCTCGCCCACCAGGCCGACCACCAACCCCTCGGAGAAGGAGAGGCTGACATCGGAGAGGGCCTTCTTGGCGCCAAAGTAGCGGGTGACGTGCTGTAGTTGAACAATTTCCTTCAATTTGAAACCTCGTGATTTCGGGCCTTGCCCTTCTTCGCGACATAGTCGGTGACTTCCTCGGTCGACAGCCTCAGTTGATCCGAGGCGGAAAACAGGGTGTCCACATGGGGGTCAAGCAGGCAAAGCAGCTCTTCCTTTGCAAGGGAAGTGATGTTGGGGGAAACGATGCTGCCGCTGGTTCGCTTGGTGGTAATCAGGCCCAGCTGTTCCAACTCTCGGTAGGCCCTCGCCACCGTGTTGGGGTTCACCACCAGCTGCTCGGCCAGGCTGCGGATGGAGGGGATTTCCTCTTCCGGCTGCAACCTTCCCGATAGGATCGCCACCCGGAAGTGGTTGACGATCTGTAGGTAGATCGGCGCCGGGTCAGCCTCGGATATGACGATGCCGAATTGACTCACTGTATTAATATATTAACACAGTTTTTGGTTTGGTGCGACTGTTTTGTGATTTCTGTGACGAAGGAGCGCGCTGGAGTCTCAGCTTCGTAGCGAATTGTTGGGTGCTCTTTCCGAGTGCGTAAGTAGTTGAGTCCTTTGGAATACACTCAGATTCAATAATAAAACCTGTAGATATTGCTGAAATTCCTGAGGCTACATGTGGCAGCGATACGTCTCTAGAGGCAGTTGTAAGCCCAGCTCAGTTTCGGGGAAGGGTTTATTGCAAATACGCAACTGGAGAAGAACAATGGAAGGATTTTGGACGTGCACATTTGAAGGTATTCAGGGTTTTGGAACCGGTGTCGTCGTGCTAATCGGCGGAAAGCTGTTCGGCGGCGATACTGGTTACACGTACACGGGTTCCTACACCGTGTCTGGGTCTACTCTCGAAGCTAAGGTCCATGTCGAACAGTATGTGGGAGGAATCCCAAGCGTCATGGGGCAAACCAACTTCAATTTGGAGTTGCGCGGAGCTGCAAACGGCAACCAGATCGTGATTGCAGGAAGCGTTCCGGGCACACCCATGCTGTTTCGAGGGACCATGACAAAGCGCTCCGAACTGCCAGCGAGAAACCAAGCCGTAGTGGGCCAAGCGGGCTAGCTCCGGCGAAATTCGGGACCAGCGCAGGGATATCATCTTGATTGGTGCCCTGCGCTCTTTATTTCCGCTCAAGTTCCCAAGCACTCATCACACGGAAACAGGAAGGGTGTTCGCGAACAGTTGCTCGGGGATTACACGATCTCTACAAAATGTTGCATTCTGTTAGTGCTACACTCCTGTAGGAGTACATCCAATTCGTGAGAAAAGTAGCTGGCGAGCTAGATGCAGTGCCTTCTAAGAGGCTCTTCCTTTCGATAATTGCAGACTATGATCTCAAGCGAGCACTATGCGAACTTGTTGATAATGGTCTGGACGTGTGGGTTAGGGCTGGCCGAACGAAAGCAATATCTATCGCGGTAGAGATCGACCCTGTCCAACAAACATTGACCGTTACCGACAACGCTGGCGGGTTAGCAAAAACCGAGCTTAGATATATTGTCTCCCCCGGTCAGACAGGTACTGAACCGACCGACGAGACAATAGGAATTTTCGGGGTTGGGACAAAGCGTGCTGTCGTTGCGCTAGCTCAGCGCGTCGTTATCCGTACGCGTTTTCGCAAGGAAGGGACCTACGAGGTCAATATTACGGACGAGTGGCTGAAAGATGACAGTGACTGGATGCTTCGCTACGATGAAGTTGATGCAATCGGCGAAGGCACGACGATAATAGAACTAACTAAGCTTAGGTCTCCATTAACCCAGGATTCCATCACTCAAGTAAAGGATCACTTCGCAGCGACATATGCCTATTTCTTATCCGAAGATAAAGTAAAAATTGTCGTAAATGGTGAACAACTGAAACCGCGGTTCTTTGAGAATTGGTCCTACCCACCGAAATTTGGCCCAAGGAGATATCTTCATACAATTGACGCTGGGGAATATGGTGCAGTTCGGCTTGAGGCAATCGCTGGGTTAGCGTCGGAATCAAGTCCCGCTACGGGCGAATACGGTGTCTATTTCTATTGCAACGACCGGCTGATCGGAAGGGCACTTAAGACGTACGAGGTAGGATTCTCGAAGGGCTTCGCGGGCATTCCACACCCGAAAATATCCCTCACGCGGATAATTGTGAGACTCAACGGTGACGCTAGGGCAATGCCTTGGAATAGCAGTAAGTCAGACGTGGATACCAAGCATCCAGTATTCCTTGCCCTACAGGCATGGCTGCTGCAAACGGTCAAGGACTATGCCTCGATTTCAAGAATCTGGATGGGTGATTGGCCAGATAAAGTCTTCAAGTACAAAGTCGGGCAGATATTGGATGTTCATCTGGACGATTTCCCGAAAGTGGCGAAATCCTACCTTCCGAGCATGCCCCGAAGTCGGCCCCGGTACGCGGAAAAGATTGAAAGCGCAAACAAGAGCGTCTCACAGAAGAAGCCTTGGGTACGGGGGCTGTATGAAGGTATTTCTGTTGCAGATTTGATTCTCAAGACGCACTTGGCGCAAAAGAACCGTTTTGCGTTGATTTCAATCGATAGCACGATCGAAATAGCCTTTAAAGAATATCTTGTTAATGAATCAAACACCTACTATACAGATACGCAACTTCTTCAGATCTTTGCTAAGAGACATCTTGTCGTGGCAGAGATCAAGAAATATGTTAGCTTGTCACAGGACCAGGAGAGGAAACTCAAATACTACAATGATATTCGAAACAAACTGATCCATGAAAGGGCATCTGTTAGCATTTCAGACAGTGATATTGAGGCGTTTCGAAAGCTTGTTGAGGGTCTGTTGACCAAGCTCTTTGGCATTAAATTCTAATTCTTTAATGTGGCTGGAGTACTACCGGTGCTGAATTCCACTTAGCGATCAAATTACAAGTTATGGCGCCCCACGACTCTCCATATGTGTATCTATGTGATTCGCTTGCGAATTGGAAGCCATCGCTCGAAGTTAAGTGGGAGCTAAAGCGGCTTGGAATCCCATTCAAACCGGATAGCTGGGATGTCCGTCAGCTTGAAGATGATGGGTGGTTCTTCGATCGGACGAAGTCACATTCTGCCGTTTCGCAGGAGGTCCAAGGGGCGAGAGTTGCTCTTTGTGCCTACCCAAATTACACGGCTACTGGGAGGCGTACTTGGCACGAAGTCTGGACAGCGATGGAAAGCAAAGTACCAGTCATTGTGATCAAATATGCTAGTGGGACTGAACAGCCGGAATTGCGCTCGCTTCTCTCGAACAGCGTTTGGATTAATGCCCGCTACAATGACGGAGTAGTCCAACAAGTAGTACAAGCCGCAAAGTTGCTCCTCAATCCTCCGGCATTTCAGGCTCAAATCGAAATTCCTAGGCGGCAGGTAATTACAATCTCAAATTCCTATTGGAGAGAGGCGATGAAAGCACTCGGCGCTGCTCCGGAGCTTCTTCATCAAGTGTCGCCTCATTCATTTGAAAACATTGTAGGAGAGCTCTTGCAAAGTGATGGATTTAAAGTCGAAGTTACCAACCGGACGCGTGATGGCGGCTTTGACGTTATTGCTTACCATGAGACCATGCTTGGCTCAAATCTCTTTTTGGTGGAGTGCAAGAAGTGGGCGCCCGGTAATCCGGTCGATGTCGGAGTTGTCAGGAGTGTCTATGGTGTCCTCGAAATGCAGGGTGCTTCAGCAGCGGCAATAGTAACGACTTCCCGTTTCACCTCGGATGCGATGAATCTAGCGCAACCCTTCGCTAAGAGGCTATTTCTACATGACTTCGATCATCTGAAGGCATGGATTCATAAGTACAATCAAATGCAGAGTTGTTAAGGCTGCCAGACGAGCATACGCCGCATGAACGATGGGGAGTGCCCCCCGACCGTGAGGGTTCGATGCCAAAGGCTCGAAAAGACCGCTTCCTACTCGGGCCATTCTTTGACGTGGACCCAGCGCGTTCAGAGATAATCCCCGTTGGATTCGAGGAGGCAGAGGAGCCTCTCTCGCTTTGCATGGGCAGATACAAGGTTCGCAGTAACGAGCCTGCCCTTCATGGCTCTGATGTCCACATCACGAATAAGGACGTTACGGCGTTTATCCAGGCGGATTGGGATCGGGTCTTTGGAACGGACAAGCCTAATCGTGGCTTCCTCCTCGCTTATCGCGCGGGAGCATTTGCAGCCGGAAGAGTCGCGGAAGAACTCGTATTGCGCAAGCTCTTGACGAAAGCCCGATTTCGAGGCGGCGCTGTTGTCGAATATCTACTCTTCTCAGAGGCGCAGGAGCGTAGCCTCGTGCTTCCGCGCAAGGGAAGCCAGTCTGACGACTTGGTGCTTTGCCTCGAAAATGGTGATAGGCTGATCGTGGAGTCGAAAGCCGCATTCGCCGGGAAAAGCTATCTGAGCCGGTCGGTCCCGAAAGCGGTATCCCAACTGTCGGCTACGCTCGAACGGAACAGTGGCCTTAGCTCTGCCGCGTTATGTCTTATCGATCTTACGCGTCACAGCATCGCAATCGCGACCATGAATCGCGAGGAAGCCATGTCCAGTCGGCAGGCATTAATTGAACGCATACGCGATTTGACCCTCCTTAAACAACTGTAGCGGAATAGTGTTGGTTCGTCTATGTTATCCGGATTGTTCTTCCCAATGGTAAGAACAATTTGAAGCCAAGCTCCCAGCAACCGTATGTAGAAAGAATTCTATCTGTCTTGGAATTTGGTGAAATCTTGGGCCCTCGTGATCCGTATAAATAGATGCAATGAGCAAGAAAGAAGAGTTCTTTATTGAGCAGAGGCCGGACGGTCGCTACAACGTCGCGAGACCGAATGCAGAGCGTGCAAGCGCGGTTACAGACACTCAGGGCGAAGCAATTGATCGAGCCAGGCAAATGAACCCCGATGCCACGCTCCATGTGGAGCGCGTGCGAAGCGTCGGGCCGGGCCGCGATAAGTGGCGCAAACCCTGAAGCACTACGCTCCAGGGTCAAGGTGTCACTGTTAGCTCTTTACTTATCCACAGCGACCGTCACGCGCTCGCGCAGAGCCGCCTGAGCGGCGGCAAGCCGCGCGATCGGCACTCGGAACGGGGAGCAGCTAACATAATCCAGCCCAATCGAGTGGCAGAAGTAGATCGATTCCGGATCGCCGCCGTGCTCGCCGCAAATGCCGCACTTTAGCCCCTTGCGCTGGCCGCGACCTTCTTCCACCGCCAACTTCATCAGCCGCCCCACACCCTTCTGGTCGATGGTCTCGAACGGGTTGTGGGAAAGGATCTTCTGGTTCACGTACTGACCAAGGAACTTGCCCTCGGCGTCGTCTCGGCTGAAGCCGAACGTGGTCTGAGTAAGGTCGTTGGTGCCAAAGCTGAAGAACTGGGCGTACTCCGCGATCTCCGCCGCCGTAAGCGCCGCGCGCGGAATCTCGATCATGGTGCCGAACAGGTAATCCAGTTTCATCGAATTCTCTTCGAGAACCGCCGCGACCACCTTCTCAAGCTGGCTTTGCACCACCTTAAGCTCGTTTACGGTGCTTACCAGCGGAATCATGATTTCCGGAAGCACCTTCTTGCCGCGCTTGGTCACCTTCACCGCTGCTTGCATAATCGCCCGCACCTGCATCTCTACAATGCCTGGGAAGATGATGGATAGGCGCACGCCGCGCAGGCCGAGCATCGGGTTGGCTTCCTTCATGCTCTCAACCGCTTGCAGCATCGCCTCTTTCTCTTCCAGAACTTCCTTCAGGGCGGTTCCGCCAAGTGAATGCACCGCTAGCCGAAGCTCCGTGGTGACGCGCACAAGTTCTTCATAAGAGGGAAGGAACTCGTGCAGCGGCGGATCGATTAGCCGGATGGTCACCGGTTTGCCGTCCATCACCTCGAAAATGCCTTCAAAATCGGCCTGCTGGCTTACCAGCAGCTTTTGAAGCGCCGCGTCTCGATGCGCTTCGGTCTTCGCCAGAATCATGTTCTGCACAATCGGCAGCCGGTCGGCTTCGAAGAACATGTGCTCCGTTCGGCAAAGGCCGATGCCTTCGGCGCCGAATTCGATGGCCTGGGCGGCGTCGCGCGGGTTATCCGCGTTCGCTCGCACGCCGAGGCGTCGGAACTCGTCGCACCACTGCATGAGGGTGCCAAAGTAGCCAGAGACTTCCGGCGCGATCAGCGGCACTTGAAGCGTGTAAATCTTGCCCGTCGAGCCATCAACGGTGATATAGTCGCCTTCCTTCACGGTCTGGTCGCCTACATGGAACACGCGCTCGTTCAGGTCCACCTTCAGCGCCTCGCAACCGGCTACGCAGGGGATGCCGAAGCCGCGCGCGACCACTGCCGCGTGGGAGGTCTTGCCGCCGCGGGCGGTAAGAATGCCTTGCGCCGCCAGCATGCCATGCACGTCGTCTGGGTTCGTTTCATCGCGGACCAAAATGACCTTCTCACCTGCATGGCCGCGTCGCTCGGCGGTATCGGCGTCGAATACGGCGATGCCGACCGCAGCGCCAGGCGAAGCGGCCAGGCCCTGAGCCACCGCTTGAATGTTGCGGTCTTCAAGATAGGCGAGATCAAGGCGGGGGTGCAAAAGCTGGTCGAGGTGAGAGCCGTTGATGCGCTGGATCGCCTCCTCGCGCTTGATCAGCTTCTCATCCACCATTTCGCACGCCATTCGCACGGCGGCGGGGCCGGTGCGCTTGCCGGCGCGGCACTGCAGCATGAACAGGCGGTTCCGCTCGATGGTGAACTCAAGGTCCATCATGTCCTTGTAGTGCTGCTCCAGCCGGTGGCCGATGGCCACAAACTCTTCGTAAATCTTCGGGCTCTGCTTCTTTAGCTCGCTAATCGGCACGGGTGTGCGGATGCCGGCCACTACGTCTTCGCCTTGGGCGTTCATCAGGTACTCGCCGTACAAGGCGTTCTCGCCGGTGGATGGATCGCGGGTGAAGGCGACGCCGGTGCCGCAATCGTCGCCGAGGTTGCCAAACACCATCGCTTGCACGTTGCAAGCGGTGCCAATCTCGTCGGGAATCTTTTCCGTGCGGCGGTAGACGATAGCTCGGTCGTTGTTCCAGCTGCGGAACACGGCCTCGATCGCCATCTCAAGCTGGGTGTAGGGGTCAGCAGGGAAGGCCATGCCCGTCTTGGTCTTGACGAGGGCAAGGAAATCGTTGCAAATCTGCTTCAGCTCGGCGGCTTTAAGGTCGGTATCTTGCTTCGTGCCCTGCTTGTGCTTGAAGGCGTCGAAAATCACTTCGAACTCGTGCTTGGGCACGTTCAGCACGACATCGGAGAACATCATGACGAAGCGTCGGTAGGCGTCGTACACAAAGCGCTCGTTGCCGCTGATCTTGATGAGGCCGGGGATCGTCTCGCTGTTCAGTCCCAGGTTCAAAATCGTATCCATCATGCCGGGCATGGAGAACTTCGCGCCGGAGCGAACGGATACGAGCAGCGGATCGGCGGGATCGCCAAACTTCTTGCCAAGGTCCTTTTCCACTTGGGCCAGCGCCTTCTTCACCTCATCCATCAGCCCCTTGGGCATCTTCTGGCCGCCCTCGTTGTAGGCGGTGCAAGCCTCGGTGGTTACCGTGAAGCCGGGAGGGACGGGCAGGCCGATGTTCGACATCTCGGCGAGGTTTGCGCCCTTGCCACCAAGGAGGTCGCGCATCGATGCATTGCCTTCAGCGAAAAGATAAACGAGCTTTGTTGCCATGAGAAATCCTGCGGTTTTGAACCGGCCATTTGGCGGCGGCTCAAGTTGATACTACCCCTGGTTCGCTTAGCTTAACCGAACCTGGGCCAATGGGTGGTTCGATCATATGACATCCATTTCTGGGTCACAATCATCCTAATGCAAGTACCCGATCTGAGTGTGCAACTGGATACCGGCGAAACCGTGCAGTTAAGCTGCCTGTATGCGGAAAAGCCGATGGCGCTGGTGTTTCTGCGCCACCTTGCTTGCATGTTCTGCAAGGAGTTTGTGAAGGAACTTCGCTCTCGCCCGGAATTGAACGTGGTTTTCGTTGCCGCTTCCGGCGTGCCCGAGGTTAAGGCGCTTAAGGAGCGGCTGCACAGCCCGCATCCGTTCATCGCCGATCCCGACCGCGTGGTATATCGCGCATTCCAAGTTGAGCGAGGCACGATGAGCCAGATGCTGAATGTGCATACGTTCGCGCGCGGGGTGCAGGCTTTAGCAAAAGGGAATTGGAATGGCAGGCCGGTGAGCGACGCGCGCCAGCTTGGCGGAACCTTCGTCGTTTCCCCCAGCGGGGCGGTGACGTGGGCGCATCACTCGCGTGATGCGGCCGATAACGCTAAAGTGAGTGATATCGCCTACCAGCTAGAGCGAGCGGCGGTTTAGCCCGTTTTCGGAATCCTTCCCGCCGATCATTTGGAAGTCAAATTCTGCGCCGGTTGGTTTTCCGTGCTCATCTAACATTCGCATGAACAGCCGCAGAATATACGGCGGCTTCTTGCTGAGATAGAAATACATCGTGTAAGCAGGAGAGGCGACTTCTACGACGGTAGACGGCGTCTTTCCGAGCCAACCGGCTTCAATCTCCTCATTTCTTACAACCTTGAACGGCGCATCCTGTAGAGAGTCCTCCAGTTCGGCGAATGAATTGAGTACGCCGGAATCGCCGATCTTTAGCGGCAAGGTTGCCAGGATCAAACCGTAAGTGCCGCCCCAGAAATCGAATGCGGGGCCGTCATAGGTGGCTTGGGTCAGTTTTGGTTTTTCGCCCGGCCGAGTTAGGGTGCTCTTTACACCGTTCTTGACGAATTCGCGCTCCAATGTCATGCCATCGGGGCCAACCAAATAGGAAGAAACCGGCTCAAGCGTGGTTTGATCGAACACATTCAAGTTCAAGCTCGACTTGCCCTTGTAGTAGGTCATGCCTTGCACGCGCTTCCAGCATTTCCGTCCGTCCACGATGTCTTCCATGAGCCGGTCGGACCAGAGACCCATGGTGCGTTGCTCGCCGGTGGCAAGCTTTGCGGAATACGCCCAAACGTTGAAGTAGGGCTTTAACACGGTCGCGTCGATCTGTGGACTGCCAGGTGTCAGCTTTTGCGTAGCCACCAGAGCGGCGGCTAGGAGGAGGGTGGAGCCAAGCATTCGTTTATCGTGGCTTGCTATTAGTCGCTACCGATTTCGCAATCGTCCGAAAATCGACTATTTCAGGCGTAAAGTCAAACTGTGGGACTCCGAAGGGTGGCTGGGAACGAATGCTTTGGCGAGCAGCCGGGTGATTATCTGGTGTCAGAGCGGATGCTATGGCGGCCAGAGCGATCGTGGAAGGGAAGCGGCCAGCTTAAGATTGCCGCTCTCTATCAAGGCAGGGCCCTATTGGAGGTGCAGGGAAGGGAGCTGAGGCTTGCCCCGGGCATGTTCCACATCACCAAGTCTGGCGAGACTTACGGAATTCATCAACCCGCGCAGCGAGACTATCACATCCTTTTGGTGGAGTTCAGCGATCGGACGGTGGCTGAATGCTCGGAGGCAATCGGAGGCTATCAGCCGAAGGAATTCACCCGCCACATCTATTCCGAAGAGACCGAGGTTAGCCCGCTGCTGGGCGCGCTCTGGCGAGCAACGGAGGGCGGGGCAGATGCGCTTCATCTGGAGGAGCTTAGCCTCAAACTGTGCCAAGCCATGCTGCGCATGAACCGTGCTGCAGGACCCGAAATATCGAACGTGGTGCGTTCATCTACGCGCGAGTACTTGAAGTCTCGTTGCGCGCTCGTGGCGGATTACATCGTTTCGAACCTGAGTCGGGAATTGCCGCTGGAGGAATTAGCGAGTGTTGCGCATCTCTCCCGGTCGCGTTTCGTCGAGGCGTTCACGCAGACGATGGGGATGCCACCGCACCGATTTTTGCGCGCCGAAAGGTTGCGGGAGGCGAGGCGCTTGCTGAATGCGCACGATCTGAGCGTGCAAGAAGTGGCTCTGAAGGTGGGGTTTTCATCCGGTGCTTCATTTTCGACTACATTTCGCGCCACCTTCGGGCAAACCCCGTCTGAGCATCGGGCCAGCTTGCGCTGACCATCACTTAGCTCTTGCCGAAGTAGCCGCTCTCCGGCGGGAAAGCCAGCCAGGGACCGATTTGGGCGCCACCTGTCAATTTGGCGATATCTATGAGCGTGCCGTCAGGATGTCGGACGTCGAAGCCCAACTCGCTTAGCAGGGGGAGGCCGCCCGCAATGTCGTAAAGCCGCTCGCGTCTGCCCGCAAGGCCGCGATAGCGGCCGGAGGCGACAAAGGCCATCTCCACCACGATCGATCCGATGAGGCGCTGCTTGCCGGGCAGCTTTGGCAGGGAGCGTTGCGCCCACTCGTTGTAGCTTATTAGCTCGTAAGGCTGGATAGGGCCGGGCTTTGGCTTTGCTAGCGGTCTGCCGTTAAGGGTCGCGCCCAGACCCTTGCTGGCTAAATACATTTCATCTAGGTTTGGAATGTAAATGCCGCCCATAACCGCCTGATTGCCTTGAATCAGGCCGATGGTTACGCCCCACAGCGGCGAGCCGAAGCAGTAGTTGGAAGTGCCATCGATGGGGTCCACCGCCCAGAGTCCGCTGTGGCCAGGCTTATCTAGCCCAAACTCTTCGCCGTACACGCTTGATCCGGGAAGGAGTTGGGTTAGCTTGGGGCGCAGGAATTCTTCGACCGCGCGGTCCGCGTTGGTGACCAGACTGCCATCGGGCTTGGTTTCGATTTGAAGACCGGCTTCGCGGAGTTGAATTGCCAATTGTCCAGCCGCTTGCAGAAGCTCTCGCAGTTCTTCAAGCGGGGGAATGGCCACATTCAATTATGGCGTGCCGGGCTCATCGTCGTCTGCTTTGGTCTCCTTTGCGATCTTCTGGATCGCCTGTTTCAGAAACCGCACGTCCTTGTCCTTCTGGGCGGCGGCTTCGCTGATATCCCTTGGCCTGATGTCGGATAGAGCGACAGCGCCTTGAAAATTCTCAAGCTTGCGTGAGTTGGCGGCCGTTGAGAGATTGTGGTTAGCCAAGAACGCGATTCGGTGGGCACAGAAGGTTAAGTGATGCTTAATTAGATCGCCCACTGCATCGCAGGCGATCTCGCCGGACGCGCCGTCTAAGCGCGCGGCCAGCAGGAGGTCGAATGCAAGAACGGAATGATATTTCTCGATCAGGCTGCCAAGTGCCGGACCGATAGATTCTCCGGCGGGTTCAAGTTCGGTGTTTGCTATTGCCTTCAAGTATTCGTCCCTCGGCCCAAGGCGAAGCGCCAAGTAGTAGGCAGCAGCCGCTCGCTTGTCGCCGCCCTTCGAGGAGGCAGCGTAGATGCGCCTCAACGAGGCTGTCGAAACATGCGCGATCGCTTTCACGTTGCACTCATCTAAGTAGGCGGCAAGCACCTTCTGAGAATCTGAATTCGGCGAAACTAGGGCTAGAGCAACGAGCAGGGCGACCATTACTTTCGCATTATAGCGGCGTCTTCATTGGCGGTCGTTGAGCCAGTAGTCGGCTGCAACGATAAGCCAAGGCAGAAATATCCCGATGCAGACTAAGGTCAGTCCAGCACCAGCCTCGCTACGGCCCTCCGACGTGCGCAAGTTGCTTGTAAAAATCAGAATCCCACCAGGAATGACGAAGCGGACGAACCCCCACACGAAGCAGAGTCCTGCGCCAATTCTCCACAGCAAGTCTCTATCGATCTTCACTGTCTTACTAGCACTACGGGGCAAGCAGCAGGGAGGTTGAACAAAAAGCCAAACGTCCCCCTTGCGTCAGGCTGCGAAAGGTGGTATCTTATCCCTTGCCTTGCGGGAGTAGCTCAGTGGTAGAGCATCTCGTTGCCAACGAGAGGGTCGCGGGTTCGAATCTCGTCTCCCGCTCCATTCCTTCAAATTGCCTTACGGCCTTTTGACTACGGGAATAGCGGTCCCCAAGAACACCACCGGATGTCCATCCTCGTGGTCGCAGCTTTCTAGAAAGTCATACAGCGCCTGCGCGCGCTCAAGCACTTCCATCAAGTCGGGCTCCGCCAGGCGGACCTGTCCCCAAAGAAACTTCGACATGTTCAGCAGTTCGGGTTTCTCGGCGGCGGCGTCGATAAAACGGTCGTGATTCCGCAGCAGTACGCCTAGTCCCGTCCGCACGTGCTTACGCAATTTCTCGCGGTGCCCCGCGTGATTCTGGAGCTCATCGAGGGCGTGCGGCCCAACCACAGGTTGATAGTAGGTTTCCACTCGGACATTACGCGGAGCTCTTGTTTCCCTCACGAGCTTAACCTGCTCCATCTGCCGCAGATGATAATAGAGGCCTTGGGGGCTACGGCCGAGCCGATTGGCGATTTGTCGTATGGAAAGCGGATGTTCCCTCAATAGCGACGCGAGGATGTCCGTGCGAATGGTGGAAACAAGAACTTCCACCTGTTCCGGCGTCAAGGGTGACTGCTTTGTACGTCGCGGCATAAGGGTTCCATTAAGCTTTTTGTTTAGAATGCTTAATAGAATTACGAAGCAGAGGGGAAAATAGCCTCTCCTGCAAGTACTGTGACTTCGCGTGTGCCATTTTTCGCTAGCAAAGAGCCGTCTCCCTGCACTTTGATCGCCTCAACGATGTCGCCGCCTGTCATCTTAAATCGCTTCCCGGGCGTGGCATCGACGTCTGCCCACGAACCGGCAATATCTGAAAATGTTTTGGGTAAGGGAAGTCTTGCAATGGCCGCGCCGAGGCGTTCTGCCGCCTCATGCGGCGTCAGCCGAATGCCAGTCGCCTGCTCAAGGCTTATTGCACGATCAGCAATTTCTGCAGGGAAGGCCCGTTGCGTGAGGTTAAGCCCGATTCCCACAACCGGTAGGTTTTGCCCTTCTGGCGTTCGCACCATTTCCGCCAGGATTCCGCCTACCTTTCGCCCCTCAAAAACCAGATCGTTCGGCCACGAAACCTTGAGCCCGAATTCCGAAGCGGCTGCTACCGCAATTGCCATCCCCGCCAAGTAGGGAATAGGATGGTCCGCCCATTCGGGAAGGATCAATGAGAGACTGAGCGACTCGCCCTTCGGGCTATGCCACGTTCGGCCCATTCGCCCCCTTCCGTCGCTTTGAAATGCCGCCAAAACCGCACTCTCAGGCCGTCCCTCGGCGATGAGTTGAGACGCGATATCTTGGGTGGATTCCACCTCATCCAAAATCAGTATCCCGCGGGAAAGGGGATTCTGCATTACTCGAATTCAAGGTGGAACGGCAGCGCAGGCGCGCTGTGAGTCAGGGCCCCAATCGAAATCAGATGAACACCCGTAAGGGCAACGCCACGAACGGTATCCAACCCGATTCCGCCGCTTGCCTCAAACAGAACGTCGTCCTTAAACTTCTGCACGGCTTCGCGCATCATGAACGGGTCCATATTGTCGAGCAGAACCACGTCCGCCCCTGCATTGATGGCTTCTTCAACCTGATCCAAGCTTTCGCACTCCACCTCGATCTTCGTCATGTGGCTGACATATTTCTTCAGCTCGGCGACTGCCTTGCGGATGCTGCCCGATGCCGCGATGTGGTTGTCCTTTAACAAGGCGGCGTCGTACAGCCCCATCCGGTGGTTATAGCCGCCGCCGCAGCGCACTGCGTACTTCTGAAGGCTGCGAATGCAGGGAATCGTCTTGCGGGTATCGATGATTTTGGCTTCCGTCCCCTCGACGCGGATGACGAACTGATTCGTGAGTGTGGCCACCCCGCTCATATGCATCACGAAGTTCAAAATCGTCCGCTCGCTCATCAGGATGCGACGGGTCAGATGCTTGCCTTCGGCAATCACGTCGCCCCTTCGAATCTTGTCACCATCGTTCTTGCGGATTTCGATGGAAGATGTCTCGGGATCACTCGCGTAGGGGCCAAGCAGGTGCTCAATGATGCCGGCGCCGCTTAAGATGCCATCATCCTGAGCCTCAATAAACCAATCGCTTACCTGGTCGGCAGGAATGCACCCTCCGGTGATGTCTCCATGGCCGATATCTTCGGTCATTGCTTGTTCAACGAGGACCCACCATTCGTGTGGTTCGGGCTGCAGCCAAATGCTCACCCCAGCCTTTTACCCCATCGGACAGCCGTTGCAGACAAGTAGACTCCTCAACGTGATTACGGTTGTTGGGGGAGGGTTTGCCGGGGTTGAAGCTGCCTGGGCGGTCGCGCAGCGCGGCGCAAAGGTACGGCTTTACGAAATGCGCCCGGTAAGGATGACTCCCGCCCACCAAACCGATGCTCTTGCCGAGTTGGTTTGCTCCAATTCCTTCAAATCGAACTCGCCTGATTCCCCTGCAGGCCTGCTTAAGCAGGAGATGATTGCCCTCGGTTCGGTGGTCATTCCGGCGGCTTTAGATCATCGGGTGCCGGGAGGTGAGGCGCTAGCCGTCGACCGCGTGAATTTCGCCGCCGCCGTGACCGCGCAGATCGATGGGCATCCTAACATCGAAGTCGTGCGTCAGCCTTTCGAGCCGAACGACATTGAAGCGGCTCTTGCTCAGGGTCCCGTCATCCTTGCTACAGGACCCTTAACGACGCCGGAAATTGCCAAGTGGCTATCCGCCGTCACAGGGTCTGAACGGCTTTACTTTTACGATGCGGTCAGTCCGGTGGTAACCGCGGAGAGCCTCGATCGTTCGATCATCTTTGCCCAGAGCCGCTACGACAAAGGGGAAGGGGACGACTACCTGAACTGTCCCTTCAACAAAGAGGAATACGAAGCTTTCGTGCGTGAGTTGGTGAGCGCGGAGAGAGCGCCAATTCACAACTTTGAAGCCGAAGGCGAGACAGACCTGGTTGAGAAGGCAAAGTACTTCGCTGGATGCATGCCCATCGAGGTTATCGCGGAAAGGGGAGCCCGCAGCCTTGCCTTCGGCAACTTCAAGCCGGTGGGACTGACTGATCCGCGGACGGGACGACGGCCTTGGGCGGCTTTGCAGCTACGACCGGAGAACCGAGAGAAGACGCTCTACTCGCTGGTGGCGTGCCAGACGCGCCTGAAGTGGGGCGAGCAGAAGCGGGTGTTCAACATGGTGCCGGGCCTGGCGAATGCGGATTTCGTCCGCCTTGGCGTAATCCACCGCAACACTTACGTTGAAGCCCCCAAGGTGCTTAAGCCCAATCTTGAGCTTGACGCCCTAGACGGCCTGTTTCTGGCGGGCCAGATAACGGGCGTGGAAGGTTATTTGGAGTCCGCGGCGGTAGGTATTTTAGCGGGAATTTGGGCGCTTGCCAAAGAGCGCGGTGAGCAGCCGGTGCAGCCCCCGCGTGAGACGGCGCTCGGGTCGCTCCTCTCCCATCTGCAAGATCAAACTGAGCGTGAATTCGCCCCAATGAACATCAACTGGGGCCTTCTGCCCGACCCTGAAGAGCCGACTCGCGACAAAGGAGTGAAGAAGCAGCGCAAGCTTGAAGCCGCTAGAAAGGCGTTTGAAATTTGGATGTTTTCAAATTTAACCCCGTAACCTTTATTATCGAAGAGCGTCGAATCCAATGAAGCGGAGTCAATGACTTCCGCAAAAAAGGAGAAACGCATGAAGAAAGATATCGGAAGGCTGTGGAAGGTGGGGACTTTAGCCACCTTGCTCACCGCCTCCATGCCGTTACTTGCGCAGAACACCGATGTTTCCAATACGAATATTCCCGCGCTTGATTTTGATCAGGCCGATATTCGCGATGCCGTACGGGCTCTGTTTAAGAACGCAGGTGATCTTAGCTTTACGATCGCGCCGGATGTTCAGGGTCAAATCACGATGAGTATCAAGAACAAGCCGTTCGCTACAGTTCTTGAGAGCATCCTGAGCCAAGCCGATGCAACCTATCGCATTGAAGGCTCAACCTACGTGATCATTCACCGACCGCAGCAAACGCAAATCGTGGGTGAATCAAACTCTGGCGGCGTGCCAACGAACTCGAAGGTGTATGCCTCAATCAAGATTCAGCATGCTGATCCGCTCTACATCTTCACCATTCTCTCCGGCTCGCCGGGGCGCGCATTGCCAATCACTCAAATCCAGCTGAAGCCGGAGCCGATGATCAGCGGCGGCGGTATCGCCGGAGGTGGCGGATTCAGTGGCACCGGATCTTCCCGAGGCAATTCCGGTTCGAACAATTCCGGTCCTCCGTAGTTGAGACTCTTCCCACTAGTCCAGGGAGAGAGTCGCACGGGGCTTGGCCCGCTTGCGTAAAGCCAGCACGCTGAGCCCCAATTCATTAGGGCTTCCCAGCCCTGTCATTAGTTTTCCCTACGTAGGGTTCTTTGTTTGAATGCGTCAAATCCAATAGAGCGCAGTGCGCCTAAGAGATTGGAGTTTTTAGCATGAAGAAGAATCGCGGATCGCTGTGGAGAATTGGGGCCCTGGCCCTGCTGCTTACGGTATCGGCGCCCATTTATGGGCAGAACACCGATATCTCAAGGCTCACCGTGCCATCGCTTGACCTTGATCAGGCGGATGTGCGCGATGCTATCCGCGCCCTTTTCAAGAACGCAGGGAACCTAAGCTACACGGTAGCGCCCGATGTCCAGGGGCAGGTCACGATGAGTATCAAGAACAAGCCGTTTACGAACGTGCTTGAGAGCATTCTCAGCCAGGCAGATGCCACCTACCGAGTCGAGGGGTCGACCTACGTGATTATTCGACGTCCCCAACAAACTCAAATCGTCGGCGAAACGAACACCGGCAGCATTCAAGGCAGTTCCAAGGTCTATGCCTCAATCAAGATCGTGCATGCGGATCCGCTCTATATCTTCACAATCCTGACCGGCTCGCCGGGCCGAGGTTTGCCGCTTGCGCAAATTCAGTTGAAGCCGGAGCCGATGATCGGCGGCGGCGGCGCTGGTGGCGGCGGCGGTTTTAGCGGGAACCGTGGTACCGGCCGCGGGACTCCTCCCCCATAGTCGCGACTTCAATGGCTTAGCTTGTGTATACTTCGTGATCCTGCGCGCTCGTAGCTCAGTGGATAGAGCATCAGCTTGCGGAGCTGGGGGTCGGAGGTTCGAGTCCTCTCGAGCGCGCCATTCTACTCTTCTAAAACTTCCACACGAATGCCGATCGTGCCGATGATTCCGGCAGCGCGGCGGCATTCCTGCTCCTCGCCGTGGTGAACCACGCTGGAACCCAGATGGTCGATCTCCCAAGTCTCTAGGTAAGCCTCATCGGTATCGCAGTGGGTGGCCACCATCAAAATGTTCATCACCTCATCGTAGGTGTTGTGCTCGTTGTTGTAAACCCGAACGATCCAGCCATGATGAACGCTGACGTCTTCCTGTAGATCTTCCTGCGGACGCTCGATAACTTGCGGGCCGGCCGTAACTGCGTATTCCTCCGGCAACCAATTTGGGCGCGTTAAATCCATGCTCAGTCCTTCCACTCAGGGTCAACAGAGGTCGCCACGCCAATCGTGGAGATCTTCAATGCAATTTTTTCGCACTCTTGGCGGGAGGCGAAATGAACAGGCGCCTTGCCAAAATGATGCGCTTCCCACGTCTCCATCGCAGCCTCTTGCTGCGAGCAACGTGTAGCCTCCATGAGGATGCCAACAACTTCCTCAATGGAATTATCATCGTTGTTGAAGATGGTTACCATATAGCGGCCGGATGTCTTCGGGGTCGCTATGACTTCGGGTTCAAGCCAAGTCGTACTCATAAAGAATTCGGTAGATAACCAAGTTATACAACTTCCTTGACGAGACGTGCCAATAAAACGGCTCCTTTACCGGAATTCTAGGCTTTCGCCAGGAATCCTGTAGTGAATAGCAGGATAAGGCCCAGCAGTCCCAAAGCGAGAAAGCCCTGCATTCCTGGCGGAGTGTAGCGAAACTCGACAACGTGCTGACCATCGGGAATTTGCACTTCGTGCCAGAAGTCGCCGGTGTCTTCAGTTGGCTTTCCATCGATGAAGGTGCTCCACCCCTTGACGAGGCGGTCTCTTACCGTCAGCTTGCCGGGACCGGTTACGTTCAGACGAATGAAATCGCTGCCATCGGTGATGTCGGTCACCTCCTTCGACGTCTTGCCGGACTCAAGAACCGCGCGGCCGGGGCCGCCAATGTTGTAGACAAAGAAGCCGCGCGGATCGCGAGTTGGCTTGCCCAGCCCTTCAATCTCTTGCAGGCTCCAAACCGTCTTCACACCCGATTGCTGGAGCTTCGGCACGTTGAACCGCGGCTTGAGGAACATCATATTGCCGTTTAGGGCGGGGGCGGGGTCGAAACCTTCGCCCACGCTCTTCAGAAAACTGACTGTGTCCTTGGAGATTAGCGAGTCGTAGCCCGCAATCTCGTGGATGCCGCTTTGAGCGGCAAGGTTTGGGGCGAGGAGGCTGTGGGGAACGGCGTCCAGCCGCCACTCCTTGTTCACGATGCCAACCCTTTCCCCGTTCGGCGGACCCTGAACGGGCGCCAGCGGCGAACCGGTAAGAAGCAGGGAAGCGGACCAGACGGCGGCGGTTGCCGCCGCTACTGCGGGGGCGATCCATGCTTTGCCCTTAACGGCAAAGTACAGCGCGGCAGCCCCAAGGGCAGCGAAAACGAATGCCGGGCCCGCTTGCTGAATTCCAGTGCGGCTGATGAGGGTGGTCAGCGATTCGTTCGCGCCCGTGACCGTGCGCAGCAAGGCGATTGAGAGAATGGGAAGCAGCAGCGGCAGCAAGGGAAGATATTTCTTGCTGGCTAGGTCGGGAAGGCGCGCCATTGCAACCCCGGCAAGCACCGCCGCCATGAGGACAAACAGGGCCTCTATGCGCGCGGGAGAGCCGGTAGACGACCACCCGGGGATCCAGAAGTAGAACAGCGCATTAAGCGGAGTGCCAAGCGCGAGCAGCAGCGCCACCAAGCCGATGGCGGCGGCGGGCCATACTCGTCGGTTTCGCCACGGGCAGAGGAGCAGCAGCGCCGCGACAAGCGGGCCGATGGTGATGGCGGACTCCGCCAGATTTGCCCCGCTCTTCACCGCGGGAACCCAGTAGTTGGAGAACTGGGCGCTGCCTGGGTCGAGCCGCTCGCGCGGGTTTCCGTTGAACATCGGGGTGGTGAGCAGCGAAAGCTCGTACGGCTTCAGCGCGCTTGCCACGTAAGCCTGATACCCTTCGCCGGTCGGCGTGTTTCGGCGGTGGGATTGGCTTCCATAGGCCAGGACGGGACCAAGCTGCGGCATTGCCAGCAGTCCACCCGCGACCAGCGCCAGCAGGGCAAGCGCGATGCGCTTGGCATGCGGAGTTTGCACGGCGCGAACAACGCCCCAGATTCCCAAGGCAAGGAAGCCGTAGAACACGAACTGCAGATGCCCGGCCAGGATCATCATCGTAAGGCAAAGGCCCAGCGCAACCGCGCAGAACCTTGGTTTCCGCGGGCTCTCGGGGTCGAGAAGATGATCGAGGAAATAGAGGCACCAGGGGAGCCATGCGAGGGTGCTGATAACGCTTGCCAGCCCCGCCCACAGAATGAAGAAGGGCGAAAGGGCGAACGTAACGCCGGCGAGCGCTGCGCCTTCTCTCGGCGCGCCGAGGCGGCGACTTAGCGCGTAAGCGCCTAACCCGGCTATGGCGAGGTGCAAGTAAGCGAGCAGGGTGATGGCGAAGGCGGTGGGAAGATGAAGGATGCCGACGAGGATGTGGGGCGGGTAGAAACCGCCGGATTGCGAGTTGGCGAGTAGCGGCGTGCCGCAAAACTCGTAGGGGTTCCAGTAGGGCATGTGGCCGCTGCCCCACGCCTTGAAGACCATGTCCCGCCAGCCGAAGAACTGGAGCACGGCGTCGGCTTGTAGGATGTCCCACGGGGTCTCGGGAACGGGGGCGTTCCAGGGCGCGGTCGCGCGGAGCTGGTCAAACGGGCCGGCGGCTTGGCCGGTGAGCAGGGGCTTTCCGAGGGGGATGAGGGGGAGAATGAGGAGAAGGAGCCAGGGCCATCGCCTCCGCAGCCAGTCTGCAATCCCTCCTTCGCGCACGTCTTACGGTACCCGGATTGCGGTGTTCTAGCCTTTGATGAACGCGATGAGTAGTGCGAAGTCATGACCGTCGGCAGCCCGGAGCGCGGTGATGTAGGCAGCTCTAGCTTCGCCAGGCTGCACGAGGTCGCTGGAGCCCCACGCGGATAGTGGCCAACCCTGTTGCTCACACAAGAGGTCGGTGGCTAGGCGTGCAAATCGTCCGTTGCCGTTGACGAACGGATGAATCCAGACCAGGCGATGGTGGAACCGTGCCTTGATTTCATCCGGTGAGTAGGTTTGCAGTTGTAGCCACGTTTTAGCATCCTCTTCGAGGGTCTTCATCATCGTTGGAATCTGCCAACTCTCACAGCCGATGTTCTTCTGCGTTTGACGGTATTTGCCCGCCCACTTCCAAGTTCTCCCAAACATTCTTGCGTGAAGCAACCTCAGAGTCGATTGGTCGAGAAGAGACTGCTTGATCTTGCGGCTGCTCTCAGCCCAGATGATGGCCTCGAGGATGTTACGGGCTTCAAATTCGTTGAGTTCCGCTTGCGTCGTAATCGAAGGAATGAGTCCTGCCAAGTCTTCAGGATCGATGGGGGTTGCGCCATCGGGCCAACTGAAGTCTATGCCCATAACCTGGAATCTCCCCGTCTGATTATCTCCTCGGCGGTTTCCTCGATCAACTGGTCGAGGGCGGCTTGTGATATCGCCTGATCCTCCATCGCCATGGAGTGCCCTAATCGCTTCACTTGCGCCCGCGCAAGCTCAATCGCTCGAAGACGAACCATATCTTCGAGCGGTTGTCTTGGTCGTAGGTAGAAAACGAGGTCGCAGTTCAGCGCCTCGGCGGCTGTACGCAGTCGTTTTAGGGTGATTGATCCATCGACCTCAGCCCGCTCAATTCTGCTTGCTCCTTGGCGAGTCATACCGAGGCGCGAGCCGAGCGCATCAAGACTCATGGCTAGGGCTTCTCGGACAGTTTGTAACCAGCCGTCCTGCGGATAGACCGGCGCATGAACGCTTTCAACCGCCAGTTGTCGATCCAGTTGCTGTCTTCTCAGTTTCGCCCGTCGGAAGTCCATATCACTATTCTAGGTCAAATAGACTGTTTTGTCAACAGAATTATTTACATCTATAAATAAATTGTCAAGATATACGTTGCCTATCGCCTCGGTCTTCCCATCTGCCCGTAGGGCGACAACCGCGTAGATGCTTGAAGCCATCGTAAACTCTTACTATGAAGCGGCGGATTGCGGCCCGGGTTGGGGCGAGTTTAGTTGGCTTGCTCGCGCTGGGCTACTTCCTCACGAGTGTGCAGGTCTACAGAGCCGTCGGGTTCATGGACGAGAACACGGGGTCTTCTTACGGCTACCATCTTTGGCCGGGAAGATTTAAGACTGATTCTTGGAGCCGGAAGTCGAGGCTAGAGACCTATCTCGAATCCGCGCATCTTGGACGCCCGATCGAGCATCGCTGGAGCCGCGCTGCTGACACGGGGAGAACCGCTCTTGGGTGGAGCATCTCGTTTTCCAACTTCGGCCCGCGAGGAATGATGTATTTGCACAACGACGAGGATATGAAGGCATGGATGAACCATCACTCGCGAGAGGAGATCATCGGGCTATACGACTTCATGCGTACTCATTCGCGCGCAGAAGGTGTGGATCGCGGGTTCGAGATTTGGCGAGAGGTGTATAGCTACCGCTGAGGCTTGTCCTATCGGTCATACATCCTCCGAGCCGGCTGCCGATACCGATTCTTATTGGGTTCAACCCCCCTACATTCTATTAGGGAATGGTTGCAACTTTGTCGAAATCGATTATTCGGCTTACTGGTGTCACATTGTGCCCATACCTAAGATTGCCATAAAACAAGGTTGCCCGTTCGCTCGCATTGCTCATAAGCAGCTTTAGCTCATCTAAGGTGTCTACTCCGAATAGGCACTTCACTCGCTCGAAATATGCCTTAGATATCATCTTAGTAACCACCGGGACCGTCCTAGAGTACTTCGCATATACTGAAAGACGCGGAAACCATATGACCGGTCCACCATTCAGGACTGATGCGTAATGCACGAGCAAATCTGCATCAATTAGTTCATCAAATTCCAGACCGCTCCCTTCACACCGCTGCTTAATGAAATCTGCCGTAATGCTTATTCGCTTCGATCCCATGCGTCTGTTGTGCAAACTGTCCAGCGACTCGACATACTCGTTAAAAACATTGACTCCATCCGGGTGTAGGTCTCCATGCTCGTAGCGGTAAAAATATGTAGAAGATAGAATCTTGCCTAGTTCGCTGTAACGACCGCGCCTAACAAATACTGCAACGAGGCATATGAATACCTCGTATACGAAAAACTTGAATTGGTCCAGCGAAAGTGCATACCTAAGCTTGCTTGTTGGATCATGGAATTGTAATTGTGCAAGCCGTTCCAAGTTGTCATGCAAAGCATCTACGTCATTGCTAGACAGAGGTTGACCAGCTAGAGTTGTAGCGAAGGAGATAAATCCGTCGCGTAGCGGCCGCATCTGTTCTATAAGCAGCATTACTTCTGAATCCACGTCATCGGCACCAGGGCTCTTCATTCGAAATGTTTCCAAGTCAATCAAGAGTTGGTCGAAGTAGTCGCCGATAAGAAGGGCACTGTCCCTTCCATCGAACGTAGAACGCTTTGTCGCAAGAAGTAAAGCCGACTTAGGCTGAACAGAGACGCCGTCTGTAAGATATGCAGGGATTGGACCTAGAGGCGGTCGCATCTTTTCAGGCTTATCATATATCGTGCGCAGGAGCTTGTCATATTCAGCTTCGTATTCCCCATCATCAGACAGGTCACAATACATCCGAGAGGCCATGAAAGTGGGTAGATAAGGCTGTCCAACCTCGTCTGTTTCCGACAGAATTGGAATGAATTTACTTTGCTCAACACTTTCGTAAACTTTCGCCGAGATTAGTTGCGATTCAGTGCCGACACCGCCGGTTCTTGCGTCTGCCTTATCCCTATATGCTTTATCGCATATGACTAGAACCTTGGAAATCTGCGGGTCTTTGACCATCTTCTCCATAAAGGCATATTTGTCATGGCCATGCTTTAGATCCCATATGTCCATCACCACAAGGACGCCGTTGCTCATTAGCCGCTCCGCAAGAGCGACTACCCACTGTTTATGGGACTCATTTGACCAACTATAGGATATGAATACTTGTACGTTTGAGGCACCGTTCACCACCGACATTATAACCTGCTGAGTGAGCCGGATGGACGTTGATTGGCACGGCTGAAGGGACTCGAACCCTTGGCCTCTTCCTCCGGAGGGAAGCGCTCTATCCACTGAGCTACAGCCGCGCGACTGATCTCATTCTATCCAAACAAAGCAAAACCGGCTGACCCTAATGGACCAGCCGGCTTAAAGGAAGTGAGCTTAGAAACCGCCGTAGACTGCCTTCATCTCTTCAGGCGTCAGCTTCAGTTTCGAAACCGTAATAAACCCGAACTCCGCCTTCACGATATCCCGCGAGGCTTGGTCGTTCCAGCACCCATCTACCATCGGCCGAATGCCGAACAGCAGGGAGAGCAGGTTTCCGCCGCCCGCCGGGGCAGGGTTCTTCACGCCCTTCAGAATGCTCTCGATCCGCTTGCGCGAGGCCGAAAGATATTCCGCAGTGTGGGTGTCCGAATGCGGGATGGCGGCGTCGATGTTGTGGGCCAGACGGCGCAGCGCCACCGGAGCGGTCCATGCAAGGTCCGTCTTCGATTCAAACGGTCCGTTCAGCTTCTGATCCATCGTGTCCAGATAGGTCATCTGCAGCGACCGTCGGGTTGCGCCGATCGAAAGCGGCTTCTTCGAACCGGACATCAGCTCGCGCCAGACGCCGTTCGTCACGTCGTCGGTCAGGTCCGAGACCGTGTAAGCCTCGCCGCCTCGCGCTTCGGCGTCCATCAGGGTTCGCAGCTTGGTTTCGCTGAACAGCCGGCCAAGCACGAACTTCGGTCCGAAATTGCCAACCGCCAAGCTGCCGCCGGATCCCAGCGTGTAAAGCAGTTTCGGATCAAGCAGGCTCTTCGGCATTTCCGCCTCTGGGCTTAGCAGGAACCGAACCGCGCGCTGCTGAACTGCCTTCGGCACCGGAATGTTGGTGTTTCCACCTCGGCCAACGTGAAGGTTGGTCGTCACTACGCCGCCGACTTCTCGGGTTACGTGGAAAAGCTCCAAGATGTACTGAAGCGCGGTCATCGAGAACACGTCCTGCGCCAGGTCGTAGTTATCGCCGAACTTGCCGGTTGCCGGCAAGATCATATTGCCCACGCGCTGCAGGTTCTTCAGGCCAAGCCGCGCGGCGGCAACGGTGTCGCTGCCAACGCGCTCCATCTCTTCCGTCGGGTCGAGAGGGTTATTGTAGTTGCCAAAGCGCAGATACGGGTTCGTTGCCTGGCGACCGGCGATGGAATCCAAAGTCGAGACTTCTTCCTCCGGCGTCCGCGCACCTGTAATCGGCTTATAGCCCCACTCGATTGCGAACTTGTCGTAATCGCCGATGTGGCGCGCAAGCGGCACTCCGTCACCCGGCTGGGCAACGTAGTTGAAGCGCGCGTAGTCCATGATCGAGTTCGTGATGCCGTATCGGGCAACGAACTTCGGATCTCGAAGCTGATTTACCGTGAAGTAGGAGTTCGCCTTGAAGTTATGCTCAAGGCCAAGCGTGTGGCCGACTTCGTGGCAGACGGTGTATTCAAGGCCTTGGTTAATCGCCTCATCCGAGAACGGCATCTTGCTGAACTTGGGATCAAGCGGCCCAATCTGGGTGAATGCCCAATCTTCAACGAGCTGGGTCATGCCATGGAACATGATCACGTGGGCGTTGATAACCTCGCCGCTGCGCGGATCGACCACGTGAGGGCCGTAGGCGTTTTCAATATCCAGCGGCGTCCAGCGGATGACGTTGTAGCGCGCATCCTCCGGGCTCCAGTTCGGATCTTCCTTCTCGGTCGGCGCATCCTTGCAGATGATCGCGTTCTTGAATCCTGCCTGTTCGAAGGCTGGGTTCCATCCTTCTACACCGCGCTTCAGCGCGGCTCGATACTTCTCCGGCACCTCGCGGCTAAGGTAGAAAACGATCGGCTTAACCGGCTCGCTAACAGCGGCATTAGGATCCTTCTTTTCCAGCCGGAAACGGTGGATAACATCCTTATAAGTAGCGCGCTGGCTCTTGCCGCCATAAATGGCGACGGTATTCGCGAAGAAACCCACGCGGTCATCGCGGTAACGCTGCATCATCGGCTTCTCCGGAAGGAGGTTCAAGCTGAAGTGGACCTTGAATGTGCTGGTTTCGGGTGGGCCCGCTTGGGCGGCGAACGGGTTCGAGGCCATCGAAGCGCCCGTCATCACAACACTGGATTCGATGTTCTGCGGAAATGCGGTTACGCGGTCCAAATAGCTTCGGCTCGGGTCCATGTTCATCCGCAGGGCAGCTCGGCTCGCGCCTTCGATTCCGCCTCCCATCAGGAGGCCGGTCGCATCTACAACTACCGACTTTTCGCCTTCAGAATCAATTCCGAGGGTCCCCAAAATGGGCGCCACGTTGTTGATGGCGATGCCATCGGCGATCGCGCCGGTAGCCTGGCTCTCAACCGAGTAATCCATCGAGCGGATAAAGATGCGGTTCTCGCGTCGCTCAAATCTTATTAGGCGATCATAAAGATGCGCGCCTGGCCACGCGGTGCCGCCGGAGACTTCCGAAAGCTCCGCGCTCCACAGCATGTCTCGGCCGAGCATGTTATCAGGGATTTCCCAGTAGACCTTGTCGTCCTTGCGGTGGACCTTGAACAGCCCCTCTTGGGTCTTGAAATCCGCCGTGATGAGGTCCTTGTACGGCCGATACTTGCTCTCCTTCTTCGGCGTTGGCTGCTGCGCTGGTTGCGTTGGAGCGGATTTAGAGTCTCCGGTCTTCGGCGGCTCCGGCGTAGTTTGGGCGAACGCGAAGCCCGTGCAGACGAGCAGAAGGGCAGTGGCTCTTAGCTTGGAGAATTTGGGCATTATTTGCATCTTGTCCTGTTGTCTCGGGAACGATGGGTCGATGTCCCTAAAAGTTCAATACTCGCAAATGCTGGGGGACGATTCTAGAAGACCGCTTTAGGACCTAATTTCGTTCCCTAATTAGGACACATTCCACTCCCGCCGCTGAAACGGTGAAGGGAATTGGAGGCGGAACCTTCAAAAGGCGGACTCTGATTTCGCTTATTCGCGGCTCATCGCTGAGGATTTTCGCGGCGATGTCGTGGGCAACCTTCTCAACCGTGCGCCATTTTTCACCGGTTGCGGTTTGGATCGCCTCGCGGGCGAGCCAACCGTAGTCAACGGTGTCCTTGACGCGGTCGCTTTCCGGCACTCGGCCCTCAATCGAGGCTTCGATGTCCAAACGGTATCGCGTCCCGACTTTCTGCTCTTCGTCAGAAACGCCGTGAAAGGCATAAAACTCCAACCCTTCCACTAGAACCTTATACATTAGATGCGGGTGAGGTCCTTGCGGGCATAGTTCATGATCGACGCCTGCTGGGCGAGTTTGCCGGCGATCAGCTTGAAAGAATCCGCCTGCGGGCGGTCAGGGTTGGCGATGAGCGCGGGCTCGCCGTTATCGCCGCTGGAGCTGATGACGGGGTCGAGAGGGATTGATCCAAGAAATGGCACATTAAGTCGCTTCGAAAGCTCCTCGCCGCCGAGGCCGGTGAAGATTTCGTTGGTGGCGCCGCAGTTCGTGCAGATGTATCCCGCCATGTTCTCAACCACCCCGAGAATGTGGGTGTCCAACTTGCGGAACATCAGCACCGCTTTGCCCGCGATGTTAGCCGCCACGTGCTGAGGCGTGGCGACAATAACGACTCCGGTTAACGGGGCCAACTGGGCAAGCGACATCGGCGCGTCGCCGGTTCCGGGAGGAAGATCAATCAGTAGGTAGTCGAGTTCGCCCCACTGCACGTCTTGCAGAAGCTGCTTTACCGTTCCTGCGACCATGGGGCCACGCCACATCACCGCCTGATCCGGCTCGATGAGAAAGCCGAGCGACATCATCTTCAGCCCGTACTTCTCAATGGGCAAAATCTTTTGATCCTGCGTGTAGGGCCTTTCGTTGGCGCATCCCATCATCAGCGGGATTGAGGGGCCATACACGTCGGCATCCAGCAAACCCACTTTCGCGCCAGTCTGCGCGAGGGCAATGGCGAGGTTAACGGTGACGGTGCTTTTGCCAACTCCGCCCTTGCCGCTTGCGATGGCGATGGCGTGGCGAACGCCGGGGATGAGGTCTTGCGGCTCTGAGGAACGTTCTCGCACGCGGGCGGTCATTTCGATGTTCACCCCGCCGACACCGGGCAAGGCTTCAACAAGCTCGATCGCCTGCTCGTGCATCTGGTCCTTAACGGGGCAGGCGGGGGTGGTGAGCTCAATCTTTAAAGAGACATCACCCTTGTCTGAGATGACAAGGTCTTTGACGAAGCCAAGGGAAACGATATCTTTCCGAAGGTCGGGGTCCACAACTTGCGCAAGGGCAGAAAGGACGTCGTTTTCGCTGATGGCCATGAATTGAAGGTACCTAAATGGGGAACTGCCGGGCTTGCACAGTAATATTGCGGAGTGCTTGAAGCCTTCAAATCCCGCTTGGCAGAGCGCCGGTTGATACCGGAAGGTACGCGTGTGCTGGTTGGCTTCAGCGGCGGGCGCGATTCAACTTGCCTTGTGCACTTGATGAAGCATGCGGGCATTGATATGGTGGTGGCCCACCTGCACCACGGTCAGCGCCCGGAAGCCGAGCGGGAAATGCAGCTCTGCGAAGCGTTCTGTAAAGAGCTAGACGTGCCGTTCCTTTCTGGCCGCGCCGACGTGCCTCGAATTGCCGCTGAGCGCAAAATGGGCTTGGAAGAGGCGGGCAGGGAAGCCCGCTACGCGTTCTTCGAGCAAGCCGCCCATTCGATGCAGTGCGGCCTCATCGCCACCGCTCACACCTCGACCGACCACGTGGAGACGGTGCTGTTGTTCCTTGCTCGCGGGGCGGGGCTCTCGGGGTTATCGGGCATCGCAAGGAAGCGCGGCAATATCATCCGGCCACTGCTTGATTTCTCACGGGCAGACACCTTGGAATACTGCAGGGAGCACGGGCTGTGGTTTCACGATGACCCGGCAAACGAGGATATTTCGTTTACTCGCGCGCGGATTCGCCATCGCATCCTGCCCGAGTTCGAGTCGATTAACCCGGGTTTTGGCCGCGCGGTGATGCGCCTTTCGGAGCTGGTGAGGGAAGAAGATGAATTCCTGGATGCCAGCGCCACCCACCTGCTTTCGCGTGCGGAAATTCCTTTAAACGGCGATTTGCGCTTCCTCACCATCAATTTGGAAGCGGCTTTTGATTCGCACGTCCTGCGCTCGTCGGCGTCACTGCTGGTTCGCCGGGCATTGCGGCTGCTGGCGGAAGCGCTTGGCGCAAATCTGACTTTTGATCAAAGCCAATCGATCATTGAGCGGCTTATGGCGGGCGAGAAGGGAAGCATCACTACGGAGGGCGGCGAAGTGGTTTTCGAGTGGGACGTGAGCCAGCTTCACGCACGAACCGTCAGGGTTGAGGAAATCCTTCCAACCCGGCTCCCTTTACCGGGCGAGATTAGCAGCGAGGTTTTCGGCTGGCGTATCAATTTGATTCAAGGCGCCGGCAAGAAGCCAGGACCGCAGCGCGCTTCGCTAGAAGCGGTCATCGATCGCGAATTATTGCGCGGTCACTTGAGGGTGCGAAGCTGGAGCGCGGGCGATCAAATTCAGCCGCTTGGCTTCAATGGAACTAGAAAAGTCGCTGATTTGCTTTCCGAAGCGAAGCTCACGGAGGCTGCGCGCAAGCGGCTGCCGATACTTTGCGACGATGAGGGTCCTATCTGGGTCCCGAACATATGTCTCTCCCAGCGCGTTACAAGTAGTGAAGGCGGCGAAAGCTGGTTTACTGCTCAACTTCTGCCGATTAACGGGCTGACTGGGCATAATATGGAAACCGCTGCCGATTATTAAGCGTACCGATTCTTAGCGCTAGCGAGAATCGCGTAGGCTAGAGAGATAACGTTTGAGCAAGACCATCCGAACACTACTGCTATTTGTCACGATCATCGTGGCTTGCCTTGGGCTCATCACCCTCATCGGACCTTCGGGCCCGCTCTCGCAGGGAAGACCCAAGCAGCTCGCCGTTTCCGAAATCTATCAGCGAGTCGATTCCAATTCGATTGCTGAAGCGACCTGGTCCGGTACGACCCTTGAGGGCGAACTTAGGGATCACACCAAATTTGTTGCCGAGGTACCTGACGCCAATTCCAGCGCGGGCCAAGATCTTAGCCAGAAGCTGCGAGCCGGTGGGGTCAAGGTAACGCTGAAATCGCAAGGAATGGGCCCGAACCTGCCATCGATCATTTCGATGCTGGCGTTCCCGATCATCTTCTTCGTCATCTTCTACTTCTTCTTCCTGCGACCACAAATGATGGGCGGCAACCAGGCTTTGAACTTCGGGCGCAGCCGCGCAAAGCGGGCGGGCGAGACGAATATCAAAGTCACCTTTGACGACGTCGCCGGTATTGAGGAAGCCAAGCAAGAACTTTTCGAGATCGTCGACTTCCTGAAGAACACCAAGAAGTACACCGCGCTTGGCGCGAAGATTCCCAAGGGAATCCTTCTGACCGGCCCTCCCGGCGTTGGTAAGACTCATCTTGCAAGGGCGATTGCCGGCGAAGCGGGCGTACCGTTCTTCCACATCTCCGGTTCGGACTTCGTTGAAATGTTCGTCGGCGTTGGCGCGGCCCGTGTAAGAGATTTGTTCGAAACCGCCAAAGCTCATCGCCCAAGCCTTATCTTTATCGATGAAATCGACGCGGTCGGCCGCCAGCGTGGCGCAGGCCTCGGCGGCGGTCACGATGAGCGCGAGCAGACGCTTAACCAGCTTCTGGTTGAGATGGACGGCTTCGACCCCAACAGCGGCGTTATTCTCATCGCCGCAACGAACCGCCCCGACGTACTCGATCCGGCGATTCTTCGACCTGGCCGATTCGACCGCCAAATCGTAGTCGATCCGCCTGACGCCGAGGGTCGAGAGCAGATTCTTCGCATTCACGCAAAGAACAAGCCGCTTGACGCGAGCATCGATCTTGGCGTGCTCGGCCGCAGGACTCCGGGATTCACCGGCGCGGACCTTGCCAACATGCTGAACGAAGGCGCGCTACTTGCCGCCCGACGAGGTCACAGCCGAATTTCGCAGGATGATCTCGATGAAGCGCTCGATCGCGTAATCGCAGGGCCGCAGAAGCGAAGCCGCGTTATCGACGAGCGTGAGCGAGAGCAGATTGCTTATCACGAGGCTGGCCACGCGGTGGTTGGAGAGTTGCTTACGAAAACGGATCGCGTCCACAAGGTCACTATCTTGCCGCGCGGACGTTCGCTTGGCGCAACCTGGCAGCTTCCGGATAAGGATAAGTATCTGGTGTCCAAAGATGAACTTTTGGAAGACATCACGGCGCTTCTTGGCGGAAGAGTTGCCGAAGAACTGGCCTACAACGACATGACGACCGGCGCGAGCAACGACCTCGAGCGCGTTACCGCGATCGCCAGGGCAATGGTTTGCAACTACGGCATGAGCGAGAAGCTTGGAACGTTGGCGCTTGGTAGAAGCTCTCACAATCCGTTCCTTGGCAGAGATTTCAACGAAGAGCGTAATTACTCGGAGGACATCGCCCGGCAGATCGACGAAGAGATTCGCAGCATCGTCGATACCTGCTATCGCGATTGCAAGGAAATCCTGATCCAGAATCGCGAGAAGCTTGACGCGGTGGTCAAGGCCCTGCTTGAGCGTGAAACGCTCGGTAGGGAAGAGTTCCTTGCCGTTCTGAACGGAGAGCCAATGCCTGAGGCCAAGGTGAAAGCTGATTTCCCGAGCCCGGTTGCGGAGCCGCGTGAGACCGAATCGCAGTCGAAGCCGATTGTGCCACCTCGGTTCGAACCCGGCCCTGCATAAAGCAAGAATCTTGTATCGTATCTGAACCTTCCCATATTCCGAAAAGGTCATCTATATGTCGGGTATTCGTTTATGATACAATCCGCGCCAGGCATGCAAAGCTCCGCAGTAGAGGAGGCCTATCAGAAGGGCTTTGAGCTACGCCACGAAGGCAAATATCGGGAAGCAAAGGCGTTCTTTCAGCAGGCGCTCACCAGCGATCCGGGCCATTGGCAGTCTAAGTGGCAGTTAGGGCTAATACAGGGTTTCGAAGGCGACTTCGATGGCTCCCTTGAGTCATTGGGCAACCTCGCCAGCCAGTATCCACACAACACGCAAATTCTCTACGATTTGGCGATGACCCAGATGATGCTGGGTTACAACGATGAGGCCTGCGCGAACTTCCAGAGGATATTAGAACTCGAGCCCGGTCACGAGAACGCCCAGCGCCAACTCAAGTTTTTCTAGAGCAGGGAAGTCTGCTCAATCAGCGCATCCAGTCGGCTTTCATCCGCCTGCCGAATATCCGCCGCATGCTTTTCAAATTCTTGCCGCTGCACTCCGCGTAGCTCGCGACGCAGCTTGCCTTCGAGGAATCGAACCTTATCTTCCCGAGTTTCGCAAATCAGCCTCGGCACTTCGGTGGGCTTGCCGTCTTTATCAACTGCCACCATCGTGACCCGCGCCGTGTTCGTGTGCTGGCGGGTGCGCTTCAGCACGTCCTCCGCATAAACCTCGACGGTCACCTCCACGCTCGTGCGGCCCACGTAGGTGATGAGGCCGATGCATGTGACCAGGTTGCCCACATTCACCGCTTGGTGAAAGTCAACACGGTCGAAACTTGCGGTAACGCATATGGTTCCGGCGAAGCGAGACGACGTGGCGTAAGCGACAAGATCGAGCAGGGCAAGGATGCGACCGCCAAAAACGTTGCCAAGGAAGTTGGCATCATTGGGCGTCATCACCTCAGACATTTCGAGGCGTGTTTGGCTAACAGGTATGGCTTTCATGCCGACTCAATAATGCGCGCAAACTCGTCGGGAACAAGGCTGGCCCCGCCAACTAATCCGCCATCAATGCCGTCCTGAGCAAACAATTCAGCGGCGTTGCTTGCCTTTACGCTGCCGCCGTACAAGACCGCTTTCACCTGAGGCACCTCACTGCGGATGAATCGGCATACCCGCCCGGCTTCGTCAGAAGCGCAAGTGTTGCCGGTGCCGATCGCCCAGACAGGTTCATAGGCGACAACAACTTTGCTGGTATCGATGCCCGCTAACCCTTCCTTCAGCTGCTTGGCAATCGTGGCCTCCGTTGCGCCCGATTCTCGCTCGGCAAGTGTTTCGCCAACGCAGAGAATGGGCGTGATGCCGTTTGCCAGAAGCGCTTCCATCTTCAGGCGGCAAGTCTCGTTCGTTTCCGAGAAGTAAGGAAGCTGCGAAGCCTCGATTTCCAGCTTGCCGAAGCGGCCCCTGGTTTCGCTGTGGCCAACGATGCAGTACTCCACGCCAACTGCCGCAAGCATCGGAGCGCTTACTGACCCCGTAAAGGCGCCCGAGGGCTTCCAGAAGACGTCTTGCGCGCCAAGGCGTATGTTTCTCGCCCCCGCTGCTTCTCGGAGCGGAGCGAGGCTTACAAACGAAGGGAAGAGGGCAACGGTCACGTCTTGGCGAGATACGTTGCCCAAAGCTGACAGGAACGCCAACCCCTCTTCGGGGGTTAGGTTCATCTTCCAGTTGCCGGCAATGAGCTTCAAAGCTATGCCTTGGTGATCGTGGGTTCGACGACGACCTCAACCTTGCCGCGCACCGCGTTCGTGACGATGCAGTACAGGTCCGCCTTGTGGGCCATGTCTTCCGCTATCTTCAACTGCTCGTCGGTAGCGCTGGATTCAAGAACGATGCGAGGGGACAACGTCACCTTGGTGTACGTGAAGGAGGCGCCATTTTGTTCGACTTCGCCGGTGACCTCTGTGTTGATCTCCTGAACAGGAATCTTTCGGTTTGAGGCGATGATTCCGAAGGTGATGGTGTAGCAGGCGCCGATTGCGCTTGTCAGTAATTCCTCTGGATTTGTAGCGCCGCCTTTGCCTTCAAATTCCGGCGGAACCGCGATGGGAATAGTGACTCCGCTATGGTGCGGGCGTAGGTTCCCGTCACCTTGGCGGCCACCCTGCCAGGATACGGTAACTGGATAAGCGTGTGTCGTGATTGGCATGCTTGAACTATATCCCGGGGAGGCTCTTGCCCGCTGTCAGAAGTGAGCAGGATCAAGAGGGGATCAGGGAAAATGCAAACATGATGACTCTGCATGGAGTGGACATCTATCTTTGGACTCCAACCATTCCCGAATTGCCCAAGACGTTTGGGCCCTTTACCCTCACCTTCATCTCGAACCGCGGAACGCGCGTAACCACGCCGCCATCGCCGCGAGTTGAGGTTCTTGACTGGCCGCAATGCCGCTTCCTTTCCGACGCGGAAGTCACCGACAAGGACGTTGACGCTTTGATGAACCATCTGACTGGCCTCGGCTGGCGCTGGACCATGTGTCAGAAACTTTTCCGCAAGGAAGGAGCCGACCAGTTTTCGCAGCCTTATTAGGGCTCGCTCACAGATTTAGACAGGAATAAAAATGGCACACAAAGTTTGTTTGATTCGAGGGGATGGAACCGGTCCCGAGCTAGTTTCCGCGGTTGAAACGATTCTGAATGCCGCCAAGGTGAACATCGACTGGATTGAGGTCGAAGCGGGTCTGAAGTGCGTCGAGGCGGGTAAGCCGATCGTTCCCGACGAGACCATCGCAAAGATTGCTGAGGTTGGCGTCGGCCTGAAAGCGCCCATGACCACCCCGATTGGCAAGGGTTCGGTTTCGCCAAACGTCACTCTGCGCAAGAGGCTCGAGCTTTACGCATGCGTCCGCCCCGTGTTTTCACTGCCCGGCGTTGAGACCCCGTTCAAGAACTTGGACATCGTGATTTTCCGCGAGAACACCGAGGACCTTTACGCGCAGATCGAATACATGTGCACGGAAAAGGTGGCCCACAGCGTCAAGGTGATTTCCGAATCCGGAAGCGAGCGCATTATCCGCGCCGCTTTCGAGTACGCGAGGAAGAACGGCCGCAAGAAGGTGGTTGGCGTTCACAAAGCCAACATCATGAAGGTTGCCGACGGCATGTTCCTTCGTGTTTTCAAGAAGGTTGCTGAGGAGTATCCCGACATCGAGTCGTGGGACAACATCGTTGACAACCAGTGCATGCAGCTTGTCACTCGCTGGTCGATCTACGACATGCTGGTCACGCTGAACCTTTACGGCGACATCATGTCCGACCTCGCTGCCGGCATGATGGGCGGACTCGGCGTCGCGCCGGGCGCTAACTACGGCAAGGATTGCGCCTTGTTCGAAGCTGTGCATGGCTCCGCGCCGAAGTACACCGGCATGAACAAGGTCAACCCGACCGCGCTTCTGCTGAGCGCTACGATGATGCTTGAGCATCTGGGTGAGCACGATGCGAAGGCGAATGTCGAAGGCGCGCTGAAGGCAACGCTCATGAAGGGCGTCAAGACGTACGATCTTGGCGGCTCCGCCACGACGAGCGGCTTTGCTGAGGCAGTCGCCTCAGAAATGAAGGGCTAAGTTATCTCGAGTTTGCGCTTTGCGCGCAAACTCGCTCATTTTCAACGTAGCATGGAATAAAATGATTATTACGTGCGGAGAAGATGATGATTAAGGCGACCGGTATCGATTCGTTGACCAACTTCCAGAAGAACGCAAAGGCGTTCATTGCGGGTCTGGAGAAAACCAAGGAGCCAATGGTGCTCACCGTTAACGGCAAAGCGAAGCTCGTGGTTCAGGATGCAGAGGCGTATCAAGCAATGCTGGATGAGCTTGAGAGGAACCGCTTCCTTGATGCGGTGAGGCAGGGCTTGAAGGAATCCGATCAGGGCCTTGGTCGGCCGGCTAACGCCGTGTACGAGGAAATGAAAGCGAAATATGGCCTATGAGGTCGTGGTCATGCCCTCGGCGGAGGCTGACCTGCTTGAGTATGCGGACTTCATCGCCGCGGATTCGCGGCAACAGGCCGCCAAGTGGCTTTCGAGAGCTTGGGAGATCATCTTTTCGCTGTCAGATAACCCCAGGAAGTTCGCTCTAATCGAGGAGGCGGAGGAACTGGGCGCCGAAATCAGGGATGTTCTTCATTACTCCCATCGGATTGTCTATCGGGTCAGAGAGGATGAACAAGTGGTGGAGATTCTGCGCGTCTATCACGGCGCGCGTAAACCAATTTCAAATCGTGATCTGCACTGACCATTGGCTGGCTGCGGCCCCAAACGAGAAAGCTCGAGCGGGAGTAGAACAGAGTAAGTTGCGGGAAGGTTCACCGAGGCATTGACAATCTACGGTGATCTATTCCATACTTTCTAGTCGCCAGGACGTGTCTTGGCAACTAGCACGCATAAGGGAGGTTCCGACTTTCACGACGGATATTCAGGTATCGAAAACCGAGTCCAGGTGACATTTACGGCCCTCTTGCGATGCGCGCAAGTTGGGGCTTTTCTTTTGCTTCTTTGAAGTTCAAAACGAAGCAGGAAAGGGAAGCGCCGCAAGGAAAACGAAAAAGAATTAAAGAGGAATGAATGCCAACCGTTAATCAATTGGTGCGAAAAGGGCGCAAGACGCCCAAAGTCAAGAGCAAGTCTCCGGCGTTGAAAGGAAACCCGTTCCGCCGCGGCGTTTGCACCATTGTGCGTACGATGACCCCGAAGAAGCCGAACTCGGCGCTTCGTAAGGTAGCTCGTGTCCGCTTAACTAGCGGAATCGAAGTTACCGCCTACATTCCCGGCATCGGCCACAACCTGCAGGAGCACTCAGTCGTGCTCGTACGCGGCGGCCGTGTCAAAGATCTTCCGGGCGTGCGATATCACATCGTTCGCGGAACTCAGCAGACTGTCGGTACCGCCAATCGAATGCAGGGCCGCAGCAAGTACGGCGCGAAGCGCCCCAAGGCAGCCGCTGGAGGTAAGAAGTAATGCCACGAAAAGGTCAAGCTCCTAAGCGCGTCATTCTGCCCGACCCGGTTCACGGCTCGGAGATGATGCAGCGTTTCATCAACCGCCTGATGCTGGATGGCAAGAAGGTTAAGGCTGAGCAGATTTTCTACAAGGCTCTTGAGCAGGCCGCAGAGAAGGCCGGCGAAGCGCCGATCGATTGTTTTGAGAAGGCTCTCATGAACGTCATGCCGCAGGTCGAAGTTCGACCGCGACGTGTCGGTGGCCAGACCTATCAGGTGCCTATGGACGTTCGGCCGGACCGCAAACGTACGCTTGCGTTGCGGTGGCTCGTCGGCAATTCGCGAAAGCGAAGCGGCAAGAGCATGGTCGATAAGCTCAGCGCCGAACTGCTCGACGCCTTTAACAACACGGGATCGAGCGTTAAGAAGAAGGAAGACACCCATCGAATGGCGGAAGCTAACAAGGCTTTCGCCCACTATAGATTTTAATTGAATTTGAGAGGACCCCATGCCTAGAAAGACACCCCTTGAGCTAGTACGCAATATCGGTATCGCCGCCCACATTGATGCGGGTAAGACGACGACAACCGAGCGCATCCTGTATTACACAGGTAAGCAGCACAAGATGGGCGAAGTCCACGAGGGCGCTGCCACGATGGACTGGATGGAGCAGGAGCAGGAGAGAGGCATCACCATCACTTCTGCCGCTACCACCTGCTACTGGAAGGGTTCCAACGGCGACAAGCCCGAGCACAAGATCAACATCATCGACACGCCCGGTCACGTCGACTTCACGGTTGAAGTAGAGCGTTCGCTCCGCGTCCTTGACGGATGCGTCGCGGTGTTCTGCGCGGTTGGCGGCGTTCAGCCTCAGTCGGAAACGGTTTGGCGACAGGCGACCAAGTACGCGGTTCCTCGCGTGGTCTATGTAAACAAGATGGACCGCCTCGGTGCGGACTTCTTCAACGTTGTCGATAAGATTCGAGAGCGAATGGGCGCCAACATCGCCCCGATCCAGATTCCGATCGGCGCTGAGTCGAACTATAAGGGATACGTTGACCTCATCACGATGAAGGCGACCCTTTACAAGTCGGACGACGGCAAGGTTTATGAGGAAGTCGAAATTCCGGCTGACCTCGTCAGCCAGGCCGCCCAGTGGCGAGAAAAGCTGATTGAAGCAATTTCTGAGTACGACGATGCGATCATGGAGCGCTTCCTTGAGGGCCAGGAGATCAGCGAAGCTGAGATCCGAGAGGCTATCCGAAAGGGCACGACCAGCCTGAAGCTTGTTCCTGCGCTTTCCGGTTCTTCATTCAAGAACAAGGGCGTGCAGGCGATGATCGACGCGGTTTGCGATTACCTCCCGTCCCCGATTGAGAAGGGCGGCGTGAAGGGTGTTGACCCGCATACCGAAGCCGAAGTTGCTCGAAACCCGGACGATAAGGAGCCGTTCACCGCGCTTGCGTTCAAGATCATGAGCGACAAGTACGTGGGCCGTCTTACGTTCCTGCGAATTTACAGTGGCGTCCTGAAGAAGGGCACCGCCGTATCGATTGCTTACCGCGATCCGCAGACCAACGAGTTCCGAGTCCGCACGGAGCGAATTGGCCGCGTTCTGGAAATGCACGCGAACCAGCGAAACGACCTTGATGAGTCTTACGCTGGCGACATCGTGGGCGTCATCGGTCTTGGCGATGTGAACACCGGTCACTCGGTTTGCGCCGAGGATCATCCGGTTGCGCTGGAAAGCATCAAGTTCCCAGAGCCGGTCATCCAGATCGCGATTGAGCCGAAGTCGAAGGCTGACCAAGAAAAGCTTGGCCAGAGCCTTCAGCGCCTCGCTCAGGAAGATCCGACTTTCCGCGTGTACACCGACCAAGAGAGCGGTCAGACGATCATTTCCGGAATGGGTGAGCTTCACCTGGAAATCATCGTGGATCGCCTCAACCGAGAGTTTGGTGTCCAGGCGAATCAGGGTAAGCCGCAGGTTGCCTACCGCGAAACTGTTCGCGTCAAGGCGAAGGCGGAGGGCCGATTCATTCGACAGTCCGGTGGTTCCGGCCAATACGGCCACTGCTGGATCGAAATGGAGCCGCTACCCGCAGGTTCAGGTTTTGTGTTCGAGAACAAGGTCACCGGTGGATCGATTCCGAAGGAATACATCCCCGCGTGCGAAAAGGGAATCCGCGAAGGACTGCTGTCTGGCGTCCTTGCCGGCTACCCAGTCGTCGACCTCAAGGTTGCCCTTACCGAGGGTAGCTACCACGAGGTGGACTCGAACGAAAATGCCTTTAAGCAAGCTGGTCTCATTGCCTTCCGTGAGGCAATGAAGAAGTGCCAGCCGCTGCTGAAAGAGCCCATCATGCACGTGGAAGTCACGACTCCCGAGCAGAACGTGGGTGATGTCGTAGGCGACATTAACAGCCGACGCGGCCGAATGGAAGGTATGGAGCCCGCCCCTGGCGGAGTCACCATTATCAACGCGCTTGTGCCGCTGGCGGAGATGTTTGGATACGTTACGACCCTAAGGTCTTTGACCCAGGGCCGCGCGACTCCAAACGTAACCCCGTCGCACTACGAAGAGGTTCCGAACAATATCGCGACGGAAGTAGTCGCGAAGGCCCAAGGCGGCCGATAACGCCAAGTTACTAGGAGAGAAATGGCAAGAGCTAAATTCGAACGAAAGAAGCCGCACGTCAATATCGGCACCATTGGCCACGTTGACCACGGCAAGACGACACTCACCGCCGCCATTACCGGCATTCTCGCCGCGAAGGGGCTTGCTGAAAAGCGACGATATGATGAAATCGATTCCGCGCCGGAAGAGAAGGCACGCGGAATAACCATCAATATCTCGCACCAGGAGTACGAGACCGATACGCGGCACTATGCGCACGTTGACTGTCCGGGTCACGCCGACTTTATCAAGAACATGATTACCGGCGCAGCTCAGATGGACGGCGCGATCCTCGTGGTCGCCGGTACCGACGGTCCGATGCAGCAGACTCGTGAGCACATCCTGCTCGCACGTCAGGTTGGCGTTCCTTACATCGTCGTTTACATCAATAAGGTGGACGCGGTCGATGATCCGGAACTGCTTGAACTCGTCGAGATGGAAATCCGCGAACTGCTGAGCAAGTACGGTTTTGACGGCGACAACGCCCCGATCATCAAGGGTTCCGCCCGCAAGGCGCTGGACATGGTTGAGTCGGGCAATATTGATTTCAACGATCAGTACATCAAGTCCATCCTGGACCTCATGGAAGCAGTTGACACCTACATCCCGACGCCGCAGCGCGATAAGGAAAAGCCGTTCCTGATGGCTGTAGAAGACGTGTTCACCATCACTGGCCGTGGCACGGTTGCTACCGGTCGTGTTGAGCGCGGTCAGCTGAAGTCGATGGAAGAAGTCGAAATCCTCGGTCTCCGACCGGGCGCAAAGAAGACGGTCTGCACCGGAATCGAAATGTTCCGCAAGACCCTCGACTACTGCGAAGCTGGCGACAACGTCGGTCTGCTCCTCCGTGGCGTGGATCGAACCGAAATCGAGCGCGGTATGGTTTGCGCCAAACCGGGCACGATCAAGCCGCACACGAAGTTTGAGGCTGAAATTTACGTCCTCTCGAAGGATGAAGGTGGTCGACACACCCCGCTCGTAACGGGCTACCGACCGCAGTTCTACTTCCGAACAACGGACGTAACGGGCACCATTGCCCTGCCGGCTGGAGTCGAAATGGTGATGCCGGGAGACAACGTCTCTATCACCACCGAGCTCATCCAACCCATCGCAATGGAGCAAGGCTCCAAGTTCTCCATTCGTGAAGGTGGACGCACGGTCGGCGCCGGCGCAATCACCAAGGTATACGAATAAAGAAAACACGAAACCCCCGAGCAACGACTCGGGGGTTTCTTTTGAGATAAAGCAGAATGTCAGGAATAAAAGTCAGAATCAGGTTGCGTGCGTTCGATCACCGAGTGATCGACCAGTCGGCAGAGAAGATCACCGAAACGGCAAAGCGCACGGGAGCAAGGGTTTGTGGGCCTATCCCACTTCCCACGAACATTCGGCGCTTCTGCGTCATTCGTGGCCCGCACATCGATAAGGAGTCCATGGAGCATTTCGAGCTTCGAACCCATAATCGCCTTATCGATATCTTGGAACCGACCAACAAGACGATCGATGCATTGATGCGGCTTGATCTGCCAAGCGGCGTCGATATCGAAATCAAGAGCTAACGCTCCTTCTGCTTTAAGGAATTACTAGCCGGAGCCCACAGGGCTTCGGCTTTTGTTTTTGCTAACCCTTTCCGCCGCCGCCATCAGCCTTCGGCTTCAGCTCCTCACGGTTCTTGATCTTCTCATCGATTGCCGAATGCAGATTCTTGGAAAGGTCGCGCGATAGGTTCTCCCTGATCTTAGCAAGGTCCGCGCCCGTGCGCACGATGTGGGGGGTTAGGAACACCATCAACTCTGTCTTGATGTCGTGACCCTCCTTCGACTTGAACAGATTGCCGAGTAGAGGAATATCGCCTAGAATCGGAATCTTGCTCTCGTCAATCGAATGGCTGGTGCGGATGATTCCGCCAAGAACCACCGTCTCCCCGTCCGGCACGGTGACCGTCGTGGTGGCAGAGCGATTGTTGATGACCGGCGCATTGAACGAGGTAAAGGACTGTAGCTCGTTTGCAGTCTGCTTCACGTCCATCGAGACTGAATTGTTACTTGATACGCGCGGGGTTACGTCCAGCACAACGCCCACATCGAGGAAGTCATAGGAGAAGGTGGTCGTAGTGCCGTTATTCTGCTGGTTGGTAATGTAAGGCACCTTCTGGCTTACGTTGATCTCCGATTTCACGTTGTTCGAGGCAAAGATTGAAGGCGTGGACAGCACGTGGAATCGCTGGTCGGTCTCCAGTGCGTGCAGGAAGGCTGAGTAGTTTGCGCCCTTCAGCGTGTAGCTAAAGCCCTGTAGCGGCGTTCCGCTGCCTGGGTTCAAGCCAAAGCTTTGGCTTCCGGATCCGGTAGCGCTTGAGCTGCCAAACGCCTTGTTCTGAAGGAAGCTCCATTCCGCGCCGAGCTTCATATCTTTGTCCAGCGTGACCTCGGCGATGATCGTTTCGATCACAACCTGGTCCGTCACCCGGTCAAGCTGCTCGATGACTCTTCGGACGAAGGGCATGTTGCTCGGCAGGGTGTTGACGAGCAGGCTGTTCGTGTTGGGGTCGGCGGTAATCGTCACCTTGCCCGCAAGATCTCGCACGTTCACCACGTTGCCGCGCTCGTCGATGTCCGAAGGCGGCTTCTTGTCCTCGTTTGGGTTGTCGTCAAAAAAGAAGAAGAACGGACTCCTGTTGGTGTTCGGCCGTTGCTTGAACGACTCTTGAAGAATCGATGCCAAGTCGCTTGCTTTGGCGTTTAACACGGGCACCACAAATACCGAGCCGCTGATCATCGTTGGCGAATCGAGCGAATCCACAAGCTTTTCAATGACCGCTAGGTTCGCCTTTGTGGCGGTGACGATAATCGAATTGGTTTGGGCGACTCCGATTGCGCTCTGCGCCCCTTTCTGGGTGGTTTCCGGTTGCCGGAAGAAGGAGAACGTCGGAGTCGCCGGCTGATCTTGCGTAAAGCCACGTCCGAGCGGACTTAAAGACTTCAGAACATCCTTAACCGCTGGCAGAGCTTCATCCACGGTGACGTGCTTGAGCTGGAAAATCTGAGTCTCAAACTGGTTGTCGGCGGGCTTATCAAGCTCCTTGATCAATGCGGCGACCTTGTCCTGCCGCTGCGGGGAGGTGAGCACGATGACGTTATTGCCGTAATCGTCCGAGGTTGCCTTCACCGGTGCATTCTCTCCCGGTCCGCCTTGCTGGCCACCGGGACCTCCTCCGGACATTCCCGCTGGCGCTCCTTGCGGTTGGCCACCCATGGTAACCGGCTGGCCATTGATGATCGTCATGCCGCCTGGCATGCCGCCCGTTGGCGCGCCTCCGGTTGCGGTAGCGGCGCCAAATACGTCGTTGACGATCTTGGTGACCTGCGCTGCGCTTGCATGCTCAAGTCGGTAGACCTTAGATATTGGCCGTGTATCCGGTTGCGCCGGGGGCGAAGGCATCGGCGGTATGGGAGGGGGCGGGATGCGCTCAACGAAGAGCAAATCGCCGCGTTTGTGGAATTCATATCCGCTGAAGTTCAGCACCGAGTTCACGGTGTCGAACGCGGTATCAAGGCTCACTTCTTTGCCCGTAATGACCGTTAGCTTCTGCTTGAAATTGGGGTCCTTCAGAATCGTGATGCCGGAAGCTTTCGACAGCATTGTGAAAACGGAAACCGGGTTTGCCTCGTTGAAATCCAGATATAGGCGGGTGGTCTTGTTCAGGTGAAACTCTCGCCACGCCTTAGTCGGGCCCGCTGGAACTACGGGCTTTTGTGCAGGTTTAGCCTGGCTATCCTTAACTGTGCGAGTATAGGACACAGTCGGAAGTTGCGTCGATTGAGTCTTTGAAGGGTGATCGGTCGATGACTGCGAGGACTGCGGTCGATCAGCCGGAGGCGCCGCAGGAGCGGCATCTTTTTGCACCACTTGGGCAACGACAAAGCCGGTGCAGGCAAAGGATAGGGCCATGAGGCGAATGGATTTCATAGAGGATTCCTATGGGTTAGGGGGTGTCGCGGGCATCCCCCCAGGACCGCCGGGAGCAGCAGGGGCATTCTCGGGGGCGGGTTTTTCTTCTTTTATGCGGGCAACGGTTACATCTTCACCGGCACTGCTTCGCAAAACAACGTGACCGTCATCGGCTTCGACCAGCGAGGTTCCAAACCAGGTTTCGCCAAGCATCAACAGATGCGTTTGCTGAGTCGCCTGGTTTTCGAATCCAGCTACCATCTTGCCGTTGATCTTGCCGAAGTTCACGTAGGCCCAGTTCGCTTCGTTGTTCACGAGGGCTGGCGGCACGTGGTCGTTATCCTTTCTGAGGGCATCGAGTGATCCTCGCTTCGCGCCGATGACTTGAGGCTGGAAGACGTCGGGTGGTCGGATTTGAAGAGTCGGGAACTTGGCCTCGTAGTCCCGACGACTGAAAGTCGACGTGGTGGCCGAATCGTGGCGCACGAAGGGCTTTGGCGTTCGGGTGTACTGAGTTTCTGCCTGTAGGCTTCTGTCGACAAGAGCGGCGGCGCCCATTACGCCAAGCAGGCCCATAAGCATCGGAAGGCGTTTTGGCGCGGGGCCTTTGTCTTTCATCGCCAGTCTTGCCATTTTGGATTAATCATGAAGTCATATTAGGACTTTTGGCCCCAATGACAAGCACTACGCAAAATAGACTGCGCAAAGTTCCATAAAGTGCGGTCCTGAAATGAAAAGCGGGCTGCCAAATGGCAGCCCGCTCCTCTAAGTCAATGGACTTCTTAATAGTCCATGTCGCCCATGCCGCCACCAGGGGTCGGCATAGCCTTCTTAGCTTCCGGCTTCTCAACCACAAGCGTCTCGGTGGTAAGCACAAGACCTGCGATCGATGCCGCGTTCTGGATCGTGAATCGGGTGACCTTGGCCGGATCAACGATGCCGGTCTTCACCATATCCACCATTTCGCCGTTAACCGCGTTCAGGCCAAAGCCGTCCTTCGCTTCGCGAACTCGCTCAACGATGACGGAGCCTTCAAGGCCCGCGTTATGAGCAATCGTTCGCAGCGGCTCTTCGAGCGCGCGCTTCACGATCTGAGCGCCGGTGTTCTCGTCGCCCTCAAGCTTGAGCGCGTCGATGGCCTTTGCTGCGCGTAGAAGGGTCACGCCGCCACCGGCGACGATGCCTTCCTCTACTGCTGCACGGGTAGCGGAAAGAGCGTCCTCGTAGCGGTGCTTCTTTTCCTTCAGCTCGGTTTCGGTGCTTGCGCCAACCTTGATGACGGCAACGCCGCCGCTGAGCTTGGCAAGGCGCTCCTGCAGCTTCTCGCGGTCGTAGTTGCTGTCGGTCTTATCGATCTGAGCCTTGATCTGCTGGATGCGGCCCATCACGGAATCCTTGGAGCCTGCGCCCTCGATGATCGTGGTCTCTTCCTTGGTGATCACAACTTTCTTAGCGGTGCCCAGCATATCGATGCCGACCGTCTCAAGCTTGGTGCCGAGGTCTTCGCTGATGAACTTACCGTTGGTAAGAACGGCGATGTCCTCAAGCATGGCCTTGCGGCGATCGCCGAAGCCCGGCGCCTTCACGGCTGCGACCTGCAGCACGCCTCGAATCTTGTTAAGAACGATGGTGGCCAGCGCGTCGCCTTCGATGTCCTCAGCAATGATGAGGAGCGGGCGGCGGGTGGTGGCAGCCTTCTCAAGGAAGGGAAGGAAGTCGTTCGCGCTGCTGATCTTCTTCTCGTGGATGAGGATCAGCGGATTCTCGAGAATCGCTTCCATGCGCTCCGGATCGGTTACGAAATAGGGGCTGACGTAACCGCGGTCGAACTGCATACCCTCAACCACTTCAAGCGTAGTCTCGCGGCCGCGGCTCTCTTCAACGGTGATAACGCCGTCCTTGCCAACCTTGTCCATCGCTTCGGATACGTGCTTGCCAACCTCGGCATCGTTACCGGAAATGGTAGCGACGAAAGCGACCTGCTCCTTATCCTTGATCGGCTGAGCCTTCTTCTTGATATCGGCGACGACGGCATCAACCGCCTTGTCGATACCGCGCTTCAGAGCGATCGGGTTGCCGCCTGCGGAGACGTAGCGAAGGCCTTCATTAACGATAGCCTGAGCCAGAACCGTAGCGGTGGTGGTGCCATCGCCGGCGACGTCGTTGGTCTTGCTGGCGACTTCCTTGCAGAGCTGGGCGCCCATGTTCTCGAACGGGTCCTCAAGCTCGATTTCCTTAGCGACGGTTACGCCGTCCTTGGTGATGGTGGGGCTGCCCCACTTCTTGTCAAGGACCACGTTGCGGCCCTTGGGGCCGAGGGTTACCTTGACGGCATCGGCGACTTTGTTGACGCCGCGCTCAAGCGCGCGTCGAGCATTCTCATCATAAAGTAGTGTCTTTGCTGCCATGTTGTTTTGGGTTTCTCCTATTTAGTTGAGGATCGCGTAGATCTGGTCCTCATCAAGAATCGTGTATTCGGCGCCCTCGATGGTCACTTCGTTGCCACCGTACTTCGAAAAGAGCACTCGATCTCCCACCTTAACGGTGAGCTTGTTTCTGGAGCCATCTTCCAGAACGCGGCCGTCGCCGGTAGCGATGACCTTGCCCTCCTGGGGCTTCTTCTTGGCTGCGTCAGGCAGGTAAATGCCTCCGGCAGTCTTATCGTCTGATTCAATTACGCTGACGACGATCTTATCGCCCAGCGGCTTCAACTTTGCCATGCTTTAAGTTGATTCCTCCGTGTGTATTAGTCTTGGATTAGCAGTCTAGGACTGCGACTGCTATAATTCTACTCCGGCGGATGCGGAGATGTCCACTGAAATTAGCAGATTCTTGCGTTGAGTGCTAACCCGCGCATCGTGAGGTCCGGGGTTTGCCATTGAACTTGCGTGACCGTCTTCTCCGTCCAGTCGGCACCCCACGCACAATTCTGCTACAAATGCGTGCGTGGTGCCGCCCCATTCAAATTGGCCTGCCCTGTAAATAAGACCTAGCCCCCTATGTGGTCCTCTTTTATGGTCGAATGATCGCGTGCAGCAAGAAAATTGAAACAAGCCGACAAACGACCTCCACATTGGTTATACTGTTACTTAGGGTAGGGTTCAGAAGTGCTCAGCTTAATGAGACAAAGCCTCTGTACCATATGCCGCATAGGAATCTAATGCCGAACAACAACAACGCAACCCGTTTCGTGACCGATGGCTCTCAGGGCCCTGTCTTGGATTACAACGTCCCAGAGCCAACGACCTATTTTGGAAGCATGTACTTCCAAATCAACGTTAAGGATATGGTCGCCAGCAACCAAGTTCTTAAGACGAAGTTCGCAGGCAAATGGAGAGAAGTCTTCAGGGACTTTGTGGCGCTGCCGTTCACTGGCAAGCAAAATCTCCTCTCCATGCTTGAGCCGGTCAGCCAAAGAGTCGCGGCAGCTCTTACAAGGGTCCTTGAGTATGGTCCAGCCACAGCTCCGCCAGCCGCGTTCTCTACATCCGCGGCACGCACCGTGACGACCAAAACGGCGGCAACTGCTGCGCTCCAACATCCGCTCACTGATGAGGAGCTTTACTACGTTATCTCTAAGCTGGTATTTCTACCCGTCGGCTTTGAAGGATTTGCGAGTATTCGCCGCAAAATGTACGGACTCGGCTCCGCAAATTCAGCTACGCACGAGGTCACGACGGCGTACACTCTTCCTGGCAATATCGCTATCAAAGATGAGCTTCTCCAGTTCACATACGGACAAGTGCTTAACGGTCTTGACTACAACCATTTGGCAGCTAGAATACTTGAAGGTAACTTCCTCGCGTTGATGATGAGGCTTGGCCGTTACTATCACTTTACGGCCATACCAATTCCCAGCGAAATCACACCAAAAATCGCAATCGTCGAGAAGTATAAGTTATCAAATTTTCTGGGGAATTATGGGGCAGGCCGGACGGTTTCAACGTTTTCCCTTCTTCCAGGAGAAAAGACAAAGCTGTCTATAAAGACCTTCAAAAAGACGACCCTGGACTCAAAGCAGTCGAGCAGCATATTGGACTCTTATTGTAAGGAGAGCGCCGATGATTTTGAAGACACAGTTAACAAAGAGCGAGGCGATAAGCACTCGCACCAAGACAAGCTAGACTGGCACGTCAGTGTAAGCGAGGACTTGGACTTTGGTTTCTCAGACACAAAGATTGATGCTGGCGTCGCTGGAAGCAATGCGAATCAGCGCGAAGATATGTCCAAGACCATTACGAATAGTATCACTAAACACGCCCAGAAAGCATCGTCCAAGCGTGATGTCAATATCAACAGCACGTACGAGAACAAAGAAGAGTCCGGTACAGAAACCTCGACTGAACGGGAAATCGAAAACATTAATGTGAGCAGAACCCTGAACTTCATCTTCAGGCAGATTAATCAAGAGTATCTCTCATTGCTCCATTTGATTGACGCACGAATTGTCTATACCAACGGTCTGCCTGGTTCATATGTGGAGTGCTCGGTACAGGACCTGGGGACTCCCGAAAGGATTGGTGACTTTCTCAAGAATATCTTTGTTACGGAAACGGCTTCAATCGCGGTCATGAAATCAATTTGTAATCACCTCTGTTTCATTAAGGACTACACTGGGGAGTTTCAGTCGTTTCTTGAACGACAAGATGAGGATGTGGCCAACCCGGTGATACCAGCCGAACCCTTGCACATGAGCTATATTCGACAGCGAAGAGATCTATTCCTGCCTCCCGCAGATTCGACCAAACACTTTCCAAACACGTTCATTAGTTCGGATGGTCAATTAGTGAGGACGGTCACCGGTATCATTGTCTCCGCTACAACGACGGTCCTGCGAACAGATGGCCTTATTGTCGAAGCGCTACTTGGAAGAGGGGACGCCCTGGACACCTACTCCCACGGACTTCAAGATGAGTCGGTAAGGCAAAAGGCACTCGCCAATGACAAAGTTGCGCTTGCTAACCAAATTATTAGTAGTGGTGAAGCAGATAAGGGAGCACTGTACGCAGAACTGTTTCCCAACTGTCCCATGTCTGTATGTTGTTGCTGTGGCTTAAAGGATAAGCCGTCGGATCCGAAGACTGAGGGTGCTCATGGCTGATAACCAAAATCCTGCGACCCCATCGACACCACTTCGTAATTCCGATCAAGTTCTAACGGATGCCAGTCTGCAAAACGTCGTGCCAGAAGTGGTAATAGAAGGTCCTCGGGTCGGCGCTGCCTATGACAGTGCCGACGAGGCAGCCCTTGCCGCGTTGGTATTGATCGAGCCCGTCTCGAGAAAAGAAATGAGAGAGTATGCTGGTTGGATCTATTTTAACATCAATACGAGGAAGTACTATTTCACGAAGGCTCGTAGAGGATCAGCGGACAACTCGGATGCTGGTCAACCGCCTGCTGGATCGGTTCCAATCGGCGTGTACCACACGCACGGCGGGCGTCCAGCAGGCAAGGCGGTTGCCACAGATGAACAATTCTCAGAAACCGATAAGTTCAAGGCGATTGCCAAGGCCCAGCTTGCTTTTTTGGCCACACCAGGAGGCCAATTTCTTAGGTTTACGCCAAAACTTCTGCTGCCAGAAGACGAACAAGCGGCCAACCCCGTTGGACGGGTTTCTTCGCTATTGGTCGATCAGTAAGTTGCTCGCTTCCGAACTCTATCGGAGGCTATCTAGCCGGGCCTCGATGCTGGTGTCTAGCCTCAGAACCATACTTCTGGTGTTGATGAGGGTGGACATCTTCCTAATATGGGCCGGGTCGATAAGGGAATCTTTCTGGCATAGTCCGAAAAGCGCTGTTCTAGATCCTTGTTAGGGAACTGGCTCGAGCTTACGCACTGCTTACAATTCGGCGAAATCTTAAGAACCCGGTTCCTCTCTGAAGTCCGGATGCTTTTGGCAGAGCCGCAGGAAATCGCAGCTTGCACAAAGCGCCTTTGGACGTGGCTCAAGCTCGAAAAACTCCTGCGTAACGATCTCGCCGCCTAACAACTGAATGTCCGCCTCAAGCTCGGCAAGTTGCTCAGCGGAGAGGGAAGCGGTGGCTTCCTCGCCCGTTCGCAACGCGATGATCGTCGCCCGAATCGGGCGATCTGGATGCAGCTTGGAAAGCAGAAGCTGATACACGCCCATCGCAAGATCATCCCCAACTTCCTCCGAAGAGATAGAAGACCGTCCGGACTTGTAGTCGATAATCTCCAGACTCCCGTCAGGATGCTCATCCACCCGGTCGAGCTGCCCAATGAGCGTGAAATCGGGGTACTCGAACTTCAGCCGCTTCTCGATATAAAGCGGCTTGCCGGGACGGGGCTTTTGCTCAATCTCCTCCGACATCCGCTCCAGTATCTCGCGCCCCTCGCCGTACGCCTCCGACATCTCCTCCGGCGTCGAAAAGCCGGCGTCCACCCAGCTTTCGTCAAACGCCGCCATCAAAGTCTCGCGCACCGGCGCACCGGTTTGGTCCTCCGAGTAGAACTTCTCTAGCACCCGGTGCAGGGTCGTGCCGAAGGAGAAGTGGCGCTTGGCGCGAAGGTACAGCCGCCCGCGGCCATCCACGTAGGTCCAGCGATACCGGACCGGGCAGGCCAGGTAAGTGGACATCTTGCTGGGGCTGATAGTCGGCTTTGGCACCGCTTTTATTATGGTTTCGGGGCGACGTTCAGCGTCTTCTCTCGCTCATAAACCACAAAACCAGGCGCCGCTCCGCGAGGCTTTCGAACGTGCTTACGTAGCGTGTAGTCTACCGCCACCAGCGAGGAGTGCTTTTGCGGGGAGTTCAGAGCGGCAAGCCTTGCTGCGAACTCGAGCACCGGGCGCTGGACGCTTTCCGGCTTGCCGTGGGTGCGAACCAGCACGTGGGCGCTGACCGCCCCGCGCACGTGCAGCCAGTAGTCGTTCGGTTTGGCAAGCTTCATCGTGAGGTAGTCGTTCGATGTGGCGTTCTCGCCGTAGAAGATTTCGTATCCGCTTGGGCCGGTGACTTGGGCGACTCGGTGACCCTCAAACGGACGCTCCTCTTTCGCCTTCGCGGTGCCCGGTTGGCTTAGCCAGCGCGCCTTTCGCGCGCTGTCCTGCAGGTCTTCGACTTCTCTTTGCGTTGTTGCCGCCTGTAGGCGGGCGAGTATCCCTTCAAGCTGCAAGAGTTCATCGCGGAGGATCGTCAGGCGCTCGGCGTTCGCGCCAACGCGCTCCTTGGCATGCTTGGCTTTGGCAAACAGCTTCTCGGCGTTCTCGGTTACGGTGAGGCCCTGATCGAGGGCGATGGTCAGCGGATTGCCTTCGTAATCGTAGACCTCGGCTTGCTCCGAACCATCTTCGATGGAGGCTTTGAACGCCAGCAGCAGCTCTGCCGCAATCTGATGTTCGCGAGACCGCTTGCTTTCCCCTTGTGCCTGCTCAAGCTTGCGAATCGCGGCGGAGCGTGCATCGCGGACCTTGGTCAGCTGACCCTGAAGGGTGGCGATCGAGGCTGCCAACAGTTGACGCGGCGCCTCAATTTCACGGAACCGCTCGTAAGCGAGGCTAAACGATGGCTCGGCCGTCTCCTTAAGGCCAAGCGCGGCGGCGGAAATCGGATACGCGCCAAGCCCCTCCACCATCACCGGTGAGAACTGCCCGCTCTCAACAACTTGGCGCACACGCGCAAACATCGAAGGGTCCTTTTGCAGCAGGGAAACCAGAAATGGAGAAGCGCCTTCGCGCCCATCGAGCGCCTCGCCGGGGGCGGCTTCCAAAACAGAGCCGTTCGCGCTTCGTGGTGGAAGTAAGTAGGTTGCCCCTCCACTCAGTTCGCGGGTTCCGCTGGTGCGTTTCGCGACCGCCAATATCTTCTCCTGCCCCAGCAGGATGAGATTCGCCCGGTTCGGAATCAACTCGGCGATCAGCACGAAGACGCCATCGGCGTGTTTGAAGTCCAACCGCAGAATGCGGTCGAAATCCACCTGCTGCGCCGCAACCAGGCGGGCGCCCGCCATGCGCGCCTTAAGCGCTTGCGCCAGGGTTGGCACGGGTCGAGTTGGTTCCGGCACCACGGTGGTGAAGTACGCCGCCGGCTGCGCGCCGCAGTCCAGCTTGAAGAGCCCCAGCCCTTCGCGATAAAGCTCCAGCACAAGCTGGTTCGGCGCGGGCATGACCGCCTTCTGCAGCTTTCCGCCGACAAACGCCTGCAACTCCGCGGTTACTGCGGCAAGGCACAGGCTGTCGAACGGAATGCTGCGAGGGGCGGCGGCCACTTAGGGAACCAGCTTCTCGAACCGCTCGACATCCTCGGTGATTACCGCGAGGCTGCCGCGCCAGAACTCGGGCGTTCGGATTTCGATGCCGAATTCCTTGGCGAGCGTCGATGCGTTCTGCATGCCGGTTGAGGAAAGCAGCTTGTCGTATCGCGGCAGGAAGGAGTTGCCTTCTTCCTTGTAAACGCGGTACAGGCCAAGCGCGAAGAGCATTCCGAACATGTAAGGGAAGTTATAGAAGTTGTTGCCCGGGCGGTAATAGTGCGGCTTTGCGGCCCACATGTACGGGTGGCGCAGCTCCGGATCAAGGCCATCGCCGTAGGTTTCATCTTGCGCCCACAGCATGATCTCGCAGAGCTCACTTGGGCTCAGTTCCGACTTTACACGCCGCTCCATCACCGTCTTCTCGAAGAGGAACCGGCTTGTGATGTCCACAACGACTTGACCCGCCCTCTGAAGGCTGGCTTCGATGATGGGAAGCTGATCATCTCCGCTCAGCTCGTTCAGCGCGTCCGCCTGCAGAATCGTCTCGCAGAAAATGCTGGCAGTCTCGGCGAGGCTGCTCGGGGTTTCCTGCTTCTGTAGATAGGTGCGTCCATCCAGGCACAAGTTGTGATAGGCGTGGCCAAGCTCGTGGGCGTGTACGCTCACCGAGCCAAACGCTGGCTTGAAGTTCAGAAGGATACGAGATTTGGGGCCGCCCGCCTCAATACAATACGCGCCGTCAACCTTGCCGTCGCGCGGGTCGACATCCACCCAGCGCTCGTTCCTGCTCATGCGGGCAAGGTCGCCCATCTTCTTTGAGTAGGAATCAAAGCTCTTCTCGACGATCTTCTCGCCATCTTCATAGTCCCAGGTTCTGCTCTCGCTGCCAACGGGGGCGAAGATATCGAAGAACGCGAGCTGCTTCGTACCCAGATAGCGGGCCTTGGCTTTGAAGTACCTGCGAAGAGTGGGGAAGGACTCCTTGGCGGCGGTCATCATCGATTCGAGAGTCACTTCGTCCAGATTTTCAGAGAAGAGAGCTTCTTCGAGCGGCGACTTCCAGCCGCGCTTGGCGCATACGACTACGCTTGCGCCCTTAATGCCGTTGAGGGTCGCGGCGAAGACCTCTTCGCTCTCCTTCCAGGCCCTCAGCTCGGCTTCGTAGCCTGCTTTGCGGACCTCGCGATCAGGATCGTAGGCCAGGGTGCGCGCCTTGCTCATCGACATCACTTCCGGGCCGGTTGGCAACTCGACGGTGACCTTTAACTGGCTAGAACCGGTGCTGTGGAGTCGGCCCCATGCGATTTCTCCGCTGGCGGCGAGGTCGCTGGCAAGGGCCTCTTCAGCGGGCGACATCTGGCGGCTGGCCAGTGTGTGCATTTGCCGGATGTGGAATTCGTGATCCTTCGTGTAGGGGGTCTGGTTAATCAGATCGTCGGGGTTGGCGTTGCCGATGGCCGCGCACAAGGTCTTCATTGCCTTCTGAAAATCCTGGACGACGAAGGTGAATTCGCTTTGTGCCTTCTTGCCGGCGGCATGGCGGGTATCGGTGGTGGTGACCATGTACAGGTAGGCGCGCACCAAGCCCAGTTCCTCGCCGAGGTTGTTGACGGATTCAAGAATGCCTGAAAAGCGCTGGGTGAATTCCGCAGGAGAGCCGTTCAGGTCTGCCTCTAGCTTGGCAAGATTCTTCTTGCAGGATTCGACGGCGGCTTGGAATTCTTTCGATTCGACGCTCGGGAAAATAGGCGTCAAATCCCAGGTGCGGGAGGTAATAACGGCTGACATAGCACCAGGATACCAACGAACGGTGTTTCAGGGGAGTCCAAGAGCCCACTCCTTGTGCTCTATTGGCGACTCATAGTTCCTGTGTTGTCAAACGCGCAGAATTCCAGCAAATTCTGGTCCGGGTCGTAGAAGTAGATCGAAGTGGCCTTCATCCAATCAAGCCGCACCGGGCCGTAAACCTTAACTCCCGCCTCCTCCAGCTTCTTCCCGGCTGGCTCAAGGTCCTGCGGCTGGATTCTGAACGCATAGTGAATCCGCCCAAATCGCTGCCCCTCGGGCAGCGCCGAGTGCTCCTCGAACAACAGCTTTCCCTTGTGAACCGCGAGATAGGCAGATTTCTCGGGCTCGCCGGTCCAGAACCAGGCCCAATTCTCGCTTGCCGGATTGACCGGATTGAGCCCAACGATTTCAGAGTAAAACTTGGCCGCCTTCGGCACGTCCTCAACCAGCAGCACAATTTCCGATAGGCCTTGCGTCCAATTCATTCTCGTTCCTACGTCCTGAGCTATTGAACCGAATCCGATCATTGTCGTTCAACAAATCATGCTTTCGCTTGCCGTTCTAATATCGCTGCTTCCAATGACGCAAACCGATTATTCCAACCCCGGAACCTACAACTTTGAGTCGGTCGTCACCGAATTCCAATCGACGAGCGGGCGCATGGTGCCTGTTCGTATTACCTTTCCGATCAACTGCCCTCACGCGCCGCTGATTGTGTTCAGTCACGGCTATTTAGGTTCGGAAGACGGCTATCGCTCGCTTACGAAGAACTGGGCATCCTATGGATTTGTCGTCATCCAGCCGCGCCACGCGGACTCCTTGACCGGCAAATCGCCGGAGGAGCGACGCCGGGCCGCAAGCTTTACTGATCCGACTGCCTTCGGCGACCCTCGCCAGCGGGTTGACGAAGTTCGGGAATGCGTTGATCACGCGGCCGGGTGGGCACGGCAGTACGGGTTTTCGGCGGACACCGCCCGGCTCGTTGTGGCTGGCCACTCTTACGGCGGACTCACCACTGAACTTGCCGCAGGCGCCAAGCCAAGGCGGCTGCAAGTGCAGCCTGAGCGACGCGCGCTTGGATACATGGTCTTGTCGGGGCAGGGAATTGGCCGAATGTTCAGCGAGGAGTCGTTTTCCAGCCTGACGAAGCCGATGCTGGTGGTAAGCGGCGATAACGACACTCTCGGCAAGATCGGCGTGCTGCCGGATCAGAACCCGATCTCGCGCAAAGACCCGTTCCTCCTAAGCCCTGGTGGCAACAAGTGGCTGCTGTGGCTCAAAGACGCCCACCATGACCTTGGCGGCATGAATGACACTCGCTACTACAAGTCAGGGCCGCATGATGAGGAAATGCTTGGCGCGCTGAAGGGAACAACCACTGCGTTCTTGCTCTCGCTCCTAAAGTCGGATACTGCCGCCCAACAGGCGATGAGGCGGGGACTAAACCTGCCTAGCCAGCATCAACTCATCTCGCGCTGACGCGGTGAAAGGCTACCGCTTGCTCAAGAAGCTCTCGGGCTTTGGAGAGTGGCCACTGGGTTTCCTTGTCGCTTGCGGCATTCGCCGGATCGGGATGGATTTCTAGAAAGAGGGCGTCGATGCCCACCGCGCACGCGGCGCGCACCATGGCAGGAATTGATTCCCGAACGCCGCCACTCGCGGTTCCTGCGCCGCCGGGCCGCTGGGCGGAATGGGTGGCGTCAAAGCACACAGGCGCGCCGTAGCTACGCATCACCTCAAGTCCGGGCATATCGACGATCAGCGCGTTATAGCCAAACATCACGCCGCGCTCGGTCAGGATCAGCCCGTTCGCGCCGAACAGCTTCATCTTGTCCACGATGTTCTTAGCGTCGTGCGGCGCCATGAATTGGCCCTTCTTCACGTTCACTGGCTTGCCGGTTTTGGCGGCGGCCTCCAGAAGGTCGCTTTGGCGAGAAAGGAAGGCAGGGATTTGCAGAAGGTCAGCGCTTCTCGCAACAACGGCGGCCTGATCTGGCAGGTGGATGTCGGTTGTGGTGGGGACGGAGAACTGCTTGGCAATTTTGCTCAGGATCTCAAGCCCGGCGTCCATTCCTGCGCCGCGTGTCGAGGCGGCGGAGGTTCGGTTTGCCTTATCGAATGAGGCCTTAAAGATGTAGTTCAGTCCAAGTTCACGGCATAGTTCCTGAACTTTGCCGGCAACTTCTTCGCACAGGGTCTGGGACTCGGCAAGGCATGGACCGCCAATAAGAGTGAGGGGGCCAGCGCCTACTTCAACCGATCCGACTTTGACAACCGACATGCTACGAGCCAACGAGCCCGATCCACTTTCGGACCTTGTAAGCCGTGGTGTCGCGGTTAAGCTGCGCGATCGCGCGGGTTAGCGGAACGTCCTTTGGGCACGCCTTCACACAGTTCTGAGCGTTGCCGCAGCCGGAGATGCCTTCCTCGGTGGTGAGAAACTCCATGCGCTCATTCTCAAGTGATTTGCCAACCGGGTGCATGTTGAAAAGCAGGGATTGTGCGAGTGTAGCCGGACCCACGAACGGCGATTTCTCGTTGACCTGCGGGCAGGCTTCAAGGCAGCAGCCGCACGTCATGCAGCGGGAAAGCGCATAGCGGAATTGGCGGACGTGGTCGTCTTGCGGCGGGGCCATGCCGAGATCGTAAGAGCCATCGATTGGCACCCAAGCGTTGGCCTTCTTCAAGTTCTGGAACATCTTCGAGCGGTCGACGATGAGATCGCGGATGAGCGGGAATTTGCTCATCGGTTCAAGGGTCACTTCGTAGGTATCGCCTCTCAACACACCAACATCTTCAATCAAAGCGGTGCAGGATTGGCGCACATGCCCGTTCACAAGCATCGTGCAGCTTCCGCAAACTTCTTCTAGACATGCGGCCTCCCAAGCCGGCGGCTCAACATTTTGGCCGTCGATGGTGGTGGGATTCTTGCGCACGTCCATGAGCGCGGAAATGACATTGAGCTTTTCGCGAAACGGGATATCGAAAGTCTCGAAGTGGCTTTCCGCACCGGCGGAAGCCTGTCGCTTGATTTTCAGCCTGACCGTGGTTGCCATTTGTTACCTTGACGATACTCGTTCGAAGCCATTTATTGCATGGGCTACTTGTGCAGCGGGCTCAAGAAGCCTTCTTCAAACAAGTATTCCATCCCGTAATAGGTTACGTTGATGATGATGCTTGCGAAGAGCAGGTTCATTAGGAAGGTAATCAGCTTCAAACCGTGCTTAGATGCCCACCGGTTTTGGGCCTTGAAGTGCTCCCAGGATTTCTCCCGCCTTTCAACCGGCACGCGCTCATAAAACGCGAACCGCTGCCAACGCCGGATGAGCGGGCGTCGGATGAACCAAAGCATCCCCCACCAAATCCTCCTTGCTAGAAAAGCAGATAGCGCCGACATCGAGTTCTTAAAGTCCTTTGGTTAGCGCCGAGTTCCGCGCAAGGCATAATGAGCCGTGCGGCAACTTGACGTTAGGATTTTCTACGACGTTAATGGTTGGCCCGAAGCGCTCCGCCCCTTCTTCGTTTTCTTAAGCGAGGGCATTCGGGATTGGCCGCTTCGCCTTGCTTTTACGATTCTCGTACTTGCGATGATCTGGCGAGGAGGCAGGGCGCGCCCAGCAGTAATCCTCGCGCTGCTCAGTTGGCCGTTGGCCAACTTCATCACGGACCAGTTGAAGAATTCTCTACGGGTTCCTCGGCCGAACGTAGAGCTTGCCCACGTGGCCCTGCGGACCGACTACCTGACGAGTTTCGGCACTGCCTCCGCCCACAGCGCGAATATGGCAGCGGTGGCGACCGTGTTTTGCTGGCGGTTAGGCTATTGGGGGCTTCCGTGGGTCCTGCTGGCGTTCTTAACCGGGCTTTCGCGCATTTACGTTGGCGTGCACTATCCCTCGCAAGTGCTGTTTGGATGGCTCTGCGGGGTGTTCGCCGCCTCACTGATCCTAACGATAGAAGACCTTTTTCAGCGCCGCCGTCAATCCCCACCCACCCACGATGCGCCGTCTGAGACGGCGCATCTCCCCTGACGGCGGCGTAGGAACCAGCCGTGGCAAACGAAAAGCGTGTCGCCCTTGTGACCGGGGCATACCGAGGATTGGGTCTTGAAATCGTCCGTCAGCTTGCGCAGCAGGGAATCCGCGTGTACTTGGGCGCCCGATCCGCCGATAAGGCCGAATCAGCCGCAAAGAGCCTGCAAGCTGAAGGCCTGGATGTTCTTCCGATCACCCTGGACGTCACCAAGACCGCCGACATCCAAGCCGCCGCCAAGTTGCTTGAGAGCAAAGAAGGGAAGCTGGATATCCTCGTGAACAACGCGGGAGTAAAGCTGGATAAGGGCGACTGGGGCGGTCCAACCGCTTCCACGATCCCGCCCGAAGACCTGCGCCACACCTTCGACGCAAACTTTTTTGGCCTCGTGGAGCTTACGCAAGTCCTGCTGCCCCTCATAAGAAAGTCGGACGCCGGGCGGATTGTAAACCACAGCAGCATTCTCGGCAGCCTTCAGTATCGCGCCGATCCTAACTCTCCGATTTACGGCTCCAAGCTCTTCGGCTACAACTCCAGTAAAACGGCGGTCAACGCCTTCACTCTTCACTTGGCCCAGGAGCTTAAGGACACCCCGATTAAAGTGAATAGCGCTCATCCGGGTTGGGTAAAGACTGACCTCGGCGGCGACGACGCCCCGCTCGACACCGTGGAAGGTGCGAAGACTGCGGTGGGCCTCGCGCTCATCGGGCCGGATGGGCCAACCGGCGGATACTTCCACGCAGGGAAGCCGATCCCGCTATAAGGCGTATAATACGTTAAGGATTTCGCCCGCGAAGGGGAGCCGAAAGGCTGAGAGTTTGCTGAAAAAAGCAAAGACCCTGGAACCTGATGCGGTTAATACCGCCGTAGGAATCGCGCTGACGGCTTGGCTCTGTCCAATCCGCCTCCGCCGATCAAATCGTGGAGGCGAAGGCCATTGGAGTCAACATGAAAACCGCATTCACGCTTATCGAGCTTCTCGTCGTCATCGCGATTATTGCGATCCTCTCCGCCATCCTTTTCCCCGTGTTCGCCCGCGCTAAGCAAAGCGCAAAATCGACCTCCGACCTCAGCAACGCCAAGCAGGTAGGCACTGCCGTGAAGATGTATCTGAACGACAACGACGATCAAATGCCGATCTTCTACGCCTACAACTCAATCCCGCCTGCCGGGCAGCCGGGCCACAAGGGAGTTGAGGTTTTGCTCGCCCCGTACTGCAAGAACACCGCCGTCTTCAAGAGCCCATTCGATGATGGGGGTCCGTTCACTGCCATCGACGTTCCCGGCTCGACCAGCTATTGGAATGCCTACGGCAGCTCTTATCGATTCACAAGCTGCATGTACACGGTGGTGGCGGGGGAATCGACCAGCAACAACGTGCCGCTAACTTCCAGCCACGACGTCACAGATACCGAAGTCGAATTCCCGTCTGAAACCCGCATCATGCGGCTGGAGATGTATCCATTCTTCGATAAGTCTCAGGATGTCGGCTGCGCGAAGTACGGCTACGACTGCGCTCCGCCTTACAACTACTACCAAACGTGGGACTCAAGCGGCGGGCCGTTGATCTTCGCTGACAGCCACGCCAAGCACATCAGCAACTCCACCCAGTTCGATCAGTCCCGCGTTGACCCTCAAGGGCACATGTCGGGCGAGGCGACGACAAACCCGTCGTCATTCGACGGCCTCTGGTATGGAATTTGTGATTAATTCCGGGAACAAGGTTCAAAACCGCAAAGTCTAATCCCCAATAGTTTCTCATTTGGGGCAATTTTGTTAGCCGATTATTGGCTTTGGGTTGGATTGGGGAGCGCTCTGATACTTTTCGGGGCGGCCCAGGTGCTGCAGCTTTTGACGATGCGGCGCGAGAAGATGCGCGTGCTGGCCAAGTGGGCTCCCGTCGCCAACATCCTTTCCAAGCGCCACGACCTCACGCCGAAGCTCGCGCGGATGATGATTCGCTACTACAATCACGAGCACCTCCTCAGCAATCGTCTGCGCGGCGCATTACGAACGGCGAGCCAGATTAGCCAGCGCACGCCGATGAAGTTTGAATCCGAAACCCGGCTCTCCGAAGCCATCAACAGCTCATTTAGAGCGATTGAGGCATTTCCGAGTTCACAGAGAGACAATGAATTTGGGCGTCTTCAAATGGAGTTCGTCCTGATGGACCAGGCCCTGATGCACGCGGTCCACGAATACAACGTTGCCGTTAATTCCTTTAATGCCCAAAGAAGGGCTTTGCTGTGCCGTCTGGCTTGCTTCGTTAATGGTTGCAAGCCGGAAGGCTATCTTGACTTGCAAGAACTCGAATCTCACTACGAGCTGGCCGTCAGCTAACTGCTCCCGCAAGACTGTACTGCCACTGTGCTGGGGACACGCTTCATACTTTCCGCATGAAGGCGTACTACTATCTCTTTGCCGGTCTCGAGCGATCTATCCCCACTTTTGAGCGAATAGTTGCAAGCGTTCCTGCAGAGAAGCTGAATACGCAAACCGATCCCGATCGATTCACCCTTCACGAAGCGATTTGCCATATCGCGGATTGGGAAACGATCATGCGGGGCCGACTTGAGGACATGGTTCGGACTTCCGGCGCGACTCTCGTGGGCATGGATGAAGGGCAGCGCGCCATTGATCAGAATTACGGCAGCTGGAATCTGAAAGACGCCTTCGCCAAGTGGAAAGAAGAGCGCGCCAAAACCGTTGCTTTCTTAAAGGGCCTCACTGAAGAGCAGTGGGATCATAAGGGCGTTCACACGGAAATCGGACCGGTAACGGTTCGGCAGTACGCCACTGCGATGCTGGGTCACGACATGTACCACCTCGAGCACGTCAGCCAGTACCTGTAACCGCCGGTATACTTTTGGGCATGCTGGATCGGCCGAGTTGGGACGCCTATTTCATGGATATCGCCCAATTGGTGAAGAGCCGAGCCACGTGCCCTCGGCGTCAAGTTGGCGCGCTTATCGTGAAGGATAAGCACGTCCTTGCAACCGGCTATAACGGCGCTCCATCCGGTTTGCCACACTGCCCGGCCAACGGCCCAGAGCACGATTGGCCGATTGGCTGCATGCGCGCGGGGCACTGCATCCGCAGCCTGCACGCGGAGCAAAACGCAATCCTTCAGGCGGCGAAATTTGGAGTCTCCTGCGCGGGCGCGACGATGTACGTAACATGCCAACCCTGCAATACCTGCGCAAAAATGATTATCAACGCGGGGATCACGCGCGTCATATATGAAGGAGAGTATCCGGACGAGTTCAGCAAAGAGCTTTTCCGCGATGCCAAGACGCAAGTGTTCATTTATGATGAAGGCCACTTGAGAAATCTCGAACTCAGCCTGGCATGAGCATCCTTTTCGCAGCCGCCGACCCCAAGCTTCTCAGCGGATTTAGAGCCCCCATCGCAGGGGGTGTCCTTGCGCTTGTCATCGCCTGGCTGTTGACCCCGTTCGTAGTGAAGTTCGCTACCAAGTACGGCGCCGTGGACGACCCCACTCGCGATGACCGCCGGGTGCACACCGAGCCAACTCCCCGCTGGGGCGGATTGGCGATTTACGCCGGAATCTTGATCGCGCTTGCGGTCATCTTGCCGATTGCCTACCCCCACGAAAGCTTTCCGCCATACCTAATTGGTTTGCTGCTGCTCGGCGCTTTCCTCACCATCATGGGCGCGGTGGATGACAAGGTTTCGCTGTCCGCCAGCAAGCAGCTTTTGGTGCTGATGATCGCCGGGGTTGGAATCCAATTCTTCGGGCAAGCGCCTAACCGGGTGCAAGTCGGCAGCCTGGGCATTCCGTTCACGCACGATTTCATTCGCCTGGGGCTATGGAGCATTCCGCTCACCGCGTTCTACATCTTTGTGGTCGCCAAGACCACCGACACGATTGATGGCATCGATGGTCTTACCGCCGGCATTGCCGCGATTTCTAGCGCGACGCTTACCGTGATCGCCGTCTATTCAGGCCAGCCGCGAGTTGCGATAGTCACCGGAACCGTTTGCGGCGCTTCGCTTGGCTTCTTGCGCCACAACTACAATCCGGCGCGGATATTCATGGGCACCGGGGGCGCACAGTTGCTGGGATTCATGCTCGCCAGTCTTAGCGTCATTGGCGCAATGAAGACGGCGGCGGCGTTTGCGGTGCTCGTGCCGATGCTGGCGTTTGGCGTACCGATTTTCGATGCCGCCTTTGTGGTTATCAAGCGCCTGCGAAGCGGCGTCCCGATCACCCAGGCCGATAAGCGCCACCTGCACCACACCCTGTTGGGTCATGGCCTCACTCAGCGTCAGGCCGTCCTCGTTCTTTACACCCTTGCTGCCACCCTTTGCGCGGTTCTTCTGTTTGTGATCGTCGGGCGGCATGGATAAACCACGGCTTGGCTTCATCGTAGGGACCCGTCCCGAGGCGATTAAGGTTGCGCCCGTGGTGCTGGAGTTCCGCAAGTTCGATTCCGTTGAGACTCTCCTGATCTCAAGCGGACAGCACCGCGAAATGCTAGATCAATCTCTCGCTGTGTTTGGGCTGAAGCCGGATATCGATCTTGGAATCATGACCGCGGGCCAAACCCTGACTGAAGTGACTTCACGAGCGCTCGAAGGGCTTACCAAGACGTTCAAAGAACGCGGCATCGCGCGGGTATTCGCCCAAGGCGATACCACCACCACCTTCTGCGCGGCCTTGGCCGCTTTTTATTTGCAAATTCCTTTTGACCACATCGAGGCGGGCCTTCGCACCGATTCGATCAGCACCCCATTTCCCGAGGAGTTCAACCGGCGCGCGGCGGGTTTGGTGGCAAGCCTTCACTATCCGCCCACAAAGTGGGCGGCGGAAAACCTGCTCAAGGAAGGGAAGGATCCGAAGACGATCCATGTGACTGGCAACACCGGCATCGATGCCGTGAATCTGATTGTGAAAACTTCTAGTCAGGACTGGTTCCCAGAGCATCCGGGCCGCGTGATCCTGCTTACCACCCATCGGCGCGAAAATCTGGGTGAGCCGATGTCCCGAATTGCTACCGCGGCAAGGGAAGTGCTAGAGAAAACGCCGGATGCGCTGCTGGTGGTGCCGATGCACCGCAACCCGCAGGTCAGGGAAGTCCTCATGAAGATTCTCGGCGATCATGAGCGCGTCCGCCTCATCGAGCCGCCTGATTACGAGGCCTTTGTTCCCCTGATGAAACGCGCGGCGTTGATACTGACCGACTCCGGTGGGGTACAAGAGGAAGCTCCGGCGCTAGGGCGACCGGTGCTGGTACTGCGGGATACTACCGAGCGGCCCGAAGGGGTGGAAGCTGGCGCGGCCAAGCTTGTAGGTACCGATCAGAAGAAAATCACGGGGGAAGCTTTGAATTTACTAAACGACAAGGAAGCCTATCACCGAATGCAGCAGGTGGTTTCGCCTTACGGCGACGGCATGGCTTCGCAGCGGGTGCGATATTGGTCGCTGAAGAACCTTGGCATCGATAGCCCGGGGGTGACTCCTTGGGGTTAGTTCAAGCGATAATCATGGGAATTGTGCAGGGATTGAGCGAATTCTTGCCGATATCCAGCAGCGCTCACCTGCGTCTTGCACCGGTGGTGTTGGGCATTACCGATCCCGGTACGGCGTTCACGGCGGTCATCCAGATTGGCACGGTTGCCGCGGTCCTCATCTACTTTTGGAAGGATCTCGTCATCGCGTTCGGCGGTTGGTTCCGCTCGCTTAGCGACCCAACTAAGCGAGACACCATTGAGGCCCGCATGGGATGGGCGGTGTTTTGGGCAACGATTCCGGTCATTGTCATCGGCGTCGCGCTAAAGAAGCTTATTGAGGGCGATACCTTTCGTTCCCTGTGGATTACCGCCGGCTCGATGGTTGGCATGGCGCTTATCATGTACGCGGCCGAGCTTTTCGGCTCCAAGAACCGATCAATTGAAGACGTGCAGCCTAAGGACGGGTGGCTGCCTGGCTTGTTACAATGTCTTGCCCTGATTCCTGGCATGAGCCGAAGCGGCAGCACCCTCACGGGCGCGTTTCTTATTGGCCTTGACCGCAAAGCGGCGGTTCGTTTCTCATTCCTGATGTCAGTGCCTTCGGTGCTCGGCGCGGGCCTGTTCGAGCTTTACAGTCAGCGTCACAAACTCAGCGAGGCCGGCCTCACCAACACTCTTGTCGCTACTCTGGTGGCGGGAGTCGTGGGATACGCCGTGATTGCCTGGCTGCTGACATGGGTGGCCAAGCACGGAACCAAGGTGTTTGTGGTTTACCGCCTCATTCTCGGCGGCATCCTTATCTTCCTGCTAGCGAAGGGAACCCTTTCGCCGATGGCGGGAGAAGAAGGGCATGATCAGAAGCCGGCTCCGGTAGCCTCGCCGTAAAGCGATGTTTCGAAAGCGACCCGTTGCGCCGACTGAACCGCCTCAGTGGCTGATTGTGGGCCTGGGAAATCCTGGCCCCGAGTATCGTGGCACCCGCCATAACGTGGGCTTTGACGCCATTGATGAAATTGCCGAAGAGAACCGCATCAAGCTGGACAAGGCGAAGCATTCGGCGCGGTTAGGTTTTGGCACGATCAGCGGCGTGTCGGTAGCGCTGGCTAAGCCGTTGACCTTCATGAATCTCAGCGGCCGCTCAGTAGTGCCCTTAGTGCAGTCCTTCGGGCTCAAGCCGGAGCAGGTGTTGGTCATCGCGGACGACCTCGACCTTGCCCTTGGCAAGGTGAGAATGCGACCAAAGGGCGGCTCGGGCGGGCATAACGGCCATAAGTCGATCAGCGCCATGATGAAGACGGAGAACTATCCTCGCATCCGGATCGGCATCGGAAGGGGCGATGACGAGACCATCGACCATGTCCTTAGCACCTTCAAGCCCGAGGAGCGAACCGATATCAACGCGGCTCTCCGGCATGTTGCCAAGACTTGCCAGGTTCTTTGCGAATCGGGGTTAGAAATGGCGATCACCTTTGCGAACAAGCCGGACGGGGCGTAAACCGTAGTAGAATCTAAAATCGATGGCCAAGGGGAAGACCGACGACTGGTTTTGGCACTTGGGGGCCGACCTCCAGCGATTGAGCGAAGAGCTTATGCGCGCCCGTCCATCTATCGCGGTCCACACCGGATGGCAACCCCGATGCGACGTTCTAGAGGATAACGACAAGATCGAAGTGAGAGCAGAGATTGCCGGCGTTCGTGGTGAGGAAATTGTCCTGCGCTATAGCCCCTCGCGCCACCGCCTCGTGATTACCGGCGTAAGACGAGAAGAGGACTATGACGGCCAGCCTTCTAGTTGGAGCCAGCTTGAGATACCGTACGGCCCGTTTTCGCGTGAGCTTGATCTGCCCCCGCGGGATATCGATCCAGGGGATGTACGGGCCTCTTACAGTAATGGAATCCTTACCGTCTGGTTACCGAAGAAGAACGAAACGGTCTTAACCACCATCATTGTTTCCACTGATTTGTAATGTCTGAAGTCAAAGTGCCAGTTGAAGAAGTGCTCGTAGAGGAAAGCGAGCCGCAGATAGCCGATCCCGATTTGGAGGAGGCCCGTCCGGTTATTCCGGATGAGCTGAACATCCTGCCCCTAAGGGAGTCGGTGATTTATCCCATGCTGATCGCGCCGCTGAGCGTCGCCCGGGATGCCGGCATGCTGCTGATTGATCAGAGTATTGGCGCAAATAGCCGCGTTATTGGGGTGGTTGCCCAAAAGCATGCTTCCGATGAGGAGCCGGGCTTCGATGACATCTACGAATACGGCTGCGCGGTAATCATCCGCTCGCTCGCCAAGATGCCGGACGCCGTTCGGTTGATTGTGCAGGGCATCGCCCGCTTCCGCATCGTCGAACATCTCCAGGAAAAGCCGTATTTGCGGGCGCGAATTGAGGTGATCGATGAGCCGGAGATTCCTGCCGATAAAGCAGAAGAGATCGAGGCGCTTCGGCGATCGGTAGCTGCGTTGTTCGATCAGGCGATTCGGCTTTCGCCAAACCTTCCTGACGAATTAAGAAGCCTTACCCAAGCGGTTGAGGAAACCAACGTGATGGCGGATCTTGTCGCCGCCCACATGAACCTGAACGTAGAGGACAAGCAGCACATTCTTGAAACCAGGGAAGTATTGCCGCGCCTGAGAAGTTTGGTCGAGATGCTGGGCAAAGAGGTGCGAGTCCTTGAGCTTTCCAGCAAGGTTCAGAACGAAGTCAATACGGAGCTTAGCAAGTCTCAGCGAGATTACTACTTGCGTGAGCAGTTAAAGGCTATCCAGCGTGAGCTAGGCGAAGGCGGTGACAGCGCGGAAGAGATTGATGAGCTTCGCGCCAAGATCGACTCAGCAAACCTGCCGCAGGATGCTCTGAAGGAAGTAAACCGCGAGTACGACCGATTGCGTCGCATGTCTCCCGGTGCGCCCGAGTACACGGTTGCACGCACCTACATCGACTGGATCGTAGCCCTGCCGTGGAATACCGCAACGATCGATAACCTTGAGCTTAAAGAAGTTAGAAAGGTTCTTGATGCCGACCACGCGGGCCTGGACAAGATCAAAGAGCGGATTATCGAATTCCTTGCCGTTCGCAAGGTGAAGAAAGACGGCCATATCCGGCAGCCCATTCTTTGCTTCGTTGGCCCTCCCGGCGTGGGCAAGACCTCGCTGGGGCGATCAATCGCTCGCTCGATGGGGCGCAAGTTTGCGCGCATCTCGCTTGGCGGCATGAGGGATGAGGCGGAGATTCGCGGCCATCGCCGCACTTACATTGGCGCTTTGCCGGGCCAGGTCATCCAGGCCATCCGACGGGCGGAAAGCAATAACCCAGTGCTGATGTTCGACGAGATCGACAAGCTTGGTAACGACTTCCGCGGTGACCCCTCTTCAGCCCTGCTTGAAGTGCTCGATCCGGAGCAAAACGCCAACTTTAGAGACCATTACCTAGACGTACCGATGGATCTGAGCAAGGTCTTCTTCCTGGCAACCGCGAATAGGCTGGACACGATTCCTGCGCCCTTAAGGGACCGCATGGAGATTATTGAGCTTGGTGGCTATACGGAAGAAGAGAAGCTGGAGATATCTATCCGCCACCTCGTTCCCAAGCAGATCGAAGAGCATGGCCTGAACAAGGATCAAATCGTTTTCCGCAAAGAGGCGCTCCGTAAGATCATTCGCCATTACACGCGCGAGGCCGGCGTTCGAAACCTTGAGCGCGAGATCGCCAATGTCATTCGCAAGGCGACCCTCAAATTCGCCGAAGGGCGAACGGACAAGCTGGTGGTTAACCTGGACTTCGTCGAGGAAGCCCTGGGCTCGCCGCGATTCCTTCACGAGGAAGTTTTAGAGCGCGACATGACGCCCGGCACCGCCGTTGGCCTTGCTTGGACCCCGGTGGGCGGCGACGTCTTGTTCATCGAGACGACCAAGATGCCGTCTCAAACTCGCGGCATGATCGTGACCGGATTGCTTGGCGAAGTAATGAAGGAGAGCGTTACCGCTGCCATGAGCTATATCCGCAGCAACGCTAAACAGTTTAAGATTGACCCGTCAGAGTTCGAGAAATCCGAAATCCATGTCCACATTCCTTCTGGCGCTACGCCGAAGGATGGACCGAGCGCAGGCATTACCCTCGTTACGGCGTTGGCATCGCTCTTCACCGGCAGGCGGGTTAAACCACGTCTTGCCATGACAGGCGAGATTTCGCTAACCGGGCAAGTCATGCCGGTCGGAGGAATCAAAGAAAAGGTGCTGGCAGCGCACCGATCGGGCGTCACCACCCTCATCATCCCGGAAGATAATGAGAAGGACTACCTTGAGGAAGTGCCGGCGGAAATCCGCAGCAAACTCAAGGTCTACCCGGTGCGCAAGGCCGAGCAAGCGCTCAAGATTGCTCTTGAGCCTCGGAAAGCCTAGTTCGTCTTTGACTTGATGACGTCCAGCGCGCGCTGGAGCACAGGATCCTTGCTCGGGTTGCCAAATTCCACGACTAGGTCAGGATCGACGTTCACCTTGAAATCTGGCTCGATGCCGCCAGAAATGAAGCGCCCATCTTCATCGACCTTACGGCCGATATCGGGTGTCGACGGAAGCAGGTACTTCGCAATCGTGATCTTGGCGGTGCTGCCGTCCTTCAGAGGGAACACGTCTTGGACTTCATTCTTGCCATAGGTGTGTTCACCCACAAGCGTGGCGATATGGTAGTCCTTCAGGTTCCCGGCAAAGATTTCCGCCGCGCTGGCGGTTTCGGAATCAACAAGAAGCACAATCGGAACCTTGATGTTTCGAAGGCTGCCGGAGTAACCGGTGGCAATCTCTTCCTTGCCTCCGAACGACTTCATTCGCAGCACGAGCTTGTCTTCAACAAACCTCGAAATAAGATCGATAGCCGTCTCAAGATATCCGCCCGGGTCGCCGCGTAGATCAATGACGAGTCCGCGAACCGGCTTCGCCATCACTCTGTCCAGCGCCTTGTCAAATTGGCTCGCGGTTGGCGCCGAGAAGGTGGCGATCTGTACATAAGCAACCTGCGGACCATCGAGGTAAGCATCCGTTACGGTAGGCGCAATGATTTCGCGTCGCTTAAGAGTGAGGTTGATGACCTTCTTATTGTCTCGCAGGATACGAACCTTGACCTTCGTTCCTTCTTTGCCACGGATGCGATCAACCACTTCGTCAACCGTCTTTCCGGCGGTGGCCACGCCATCAACTGCGGTGATGACATCACCAGGGATAATGCCTGCCTCTTGAGCGGGCGAGTTAGGGAAGATGGTTACGAATCTGCCGCCAAGTGAATTTGATTCCACCCTCGCCCCAATGCCGACAAAGCTGGCGTGGGTCTGGACGTCGAATTCACGCGCTATCGGCGGGGGAAGGAAATTGGTGTGAGGATCGCCGAGCGAAGCAAACATGCCCTGGTAACCCGCGTATTGCAAATCGCGCGTGTTAACCGGCTTGTAGTAGTTCGCCTCGATCCGATTGTAATTTTCCTTGAAGACGCGATCCGCCGTTGCGCTGGAGTCTTCTTGCTTGGCGAGCAGCAGAATCTGCGAGAGGCTTACCGGGCGTCCTGAGCGGAAGTCCTTGTGTACAAAGCCAGCCGTGAACAGAATGGCGAAGGCGAAGGTCCAGAGAAGGGCGCGAAGGGTTTTCATTAGCGGCCCTCCCGATACAAAGCAGTTGCAAGCGTGTAGCCTGCGCCCTGCGGCAAATTGAATGATTTCACAACGGGGACATCTTCCTTAGGCATCGAGCCGGCGATAGAGTTGCCGGGACACTGTGCCAGCGCTTTGGCGAAGATCTCTGCCGGTCCCTTAGTTGTGGAGTCCACGATGACCTTAACCGTTGGGTGGTGGGCATCGGGGGATTTGATGTCGAAGACGGATGTCCCTCCGCCGCGACCGACAAGCGACCCGTACACGCCGCTGGGCGCTAGAACAGCCAGGCAATTCTTCATCTCAACGTAGTCGCCTACAACGTTGTTTCGCAAGTCGATCGTAACTTGGGGCTTGCCTTCAATTGCCTTTCGCAGGAGCTGGACTGTGGTTGGGCCAAATACGATGTGCTTCACAAGGCCGTTTGAAGCATCTACGACGGGCGTTTGCAGGTCGGCCTTATTTACCGTAAAACTCTTGGTCTCGCCATTTCGGTTGACCACGAGTTGAATTGCACCGGTGGTGCCCGACGTTAATCGATCTACCGCCCTGCCGGGCGTGATTCCGTCATCGGATTCTAAGCGGAGGCGCTTGCGAAGGCGCGTGAGTTCATCAAGAGACGCCTTGTCGGTGGGGTTCTTTCGTGCAAGGCGCTGGTAAGCGCGAATTTCTGCGGTGTCGATGATCCAGTGGCCATCAATCGAAACAACGTGATCGCCGGCAAGGAGCCCTGCCCGCTGAGCAGCACTGCCTTCGAGCACCGCCCCAATGACCACCTTTGGGTATCGGAAGCCGTATACGTTCTCATTAAGCTTCTCGTCCGGGGTTAGCTCTCCCTTATCGGGTTCGTAGTAAGTCTCAACACCGATACCCGCAAATTCCCCTTTTAGCTGGTTCTGATAGGTTTGGAATTGATTCTGGTCCATGTAGACCGAGTTCACATCGCCTAGGCTTCCGACCATGCCGCGGACGGCGCCATTTGCGAGTTTGGTCTCGTCGTTAACCGGGTCCACGTAATGGTCCTTCAGTAGATCTGCAAGTTCATGGAAGTACTCGGTCTCGTTGAGGTCCATGGCGCCCTTCGACCGGCTTGCCAGCAATCGATCGCTGTTAGAAATGAGCGCGGTTTGCGGGTTGCCAAGTCGGTCTCGCACGACTGAGCCTGCGTAGGCAGAAAGGGCTGCGCCACAAACTAGGAGCGCGCGAACATAAGAGCGATCGGAGTAATTCTTCATCAAATCACTAGCAGACGAGAGGGCTGTCAAGCTCCTCAATTCTACGCACATGTCGAGCCTCTTCACTAGGCTCTGTTTCTATGAACGCCTGAAGGATGCCCCATGCTTCATTTTCGGTGGTAAGTCGCCCACCGAGGCACAGCACATTTGCGTGGTTATGCATACGGGCAAGCTGAGCCATTGTCTCAGAGGTGCAAAGGGCCGCGCGAACGTGCGAATATCGGTTTGCGCGGATGCTGATGCCGATTCCACTCCCGCAGATCAGAATGCCGAAATCAAAATCGAGCAACTTGGCCACAAGTTCATCGGCGGCTACCGGGTAGTCGTAGGAATCCTCGCTCTGCGCGCCAACCTCTTCAACCTGGTTGCCTTCGGCTTTCAGCCGGTCGGCCAGCCACCTTCGAAGTGGGTATCCAGCGTGATCTGAACCAAGGATGATTTTTTGCGCCATGCGTACCGCCATTTTAGCAGTCCAAACTAGGAAGCAAGACGGCTATTTGCCTGATAAGGTTCTATACGCCGCCTGGACACGCGGATCGGGGTCTTTTGCAATCTTTTCGAGATCAATTTGACTACGATCCTTCAGATCCTTGATGTGGTTAACCGCCTCGGCTCTTACTATCGGGGAGTCGTCATCCACCAGAATCTTCACAACCGCGGGGAAGGCAGCATAGTCGGCGGAAAGGCTCTTCAGCAAGTTGATTCGAACCCACGAACTCTCGTCCTTTGCCATCCTCAGCACGTCGCGCTGATAATCCCCATCCTTCGCCCGGCTAAGCTGAAGCCCGGCTTCAAGCCGGACGGGGTCGCTGGGGTCGTTGACGGCCATAAACTGCAGCCGAGCGACCGCGCCTTCGGTTTCCAGTTTTAAGGAATGAACAACGAGGAGGCGGACATCGGCATTCAAGTCTTGGCTGAAGCCAAGCAGAGCGGCTTGCGCTTCCGGGTTCGTCATGTCCGCCAGGCATTCGGCGGCTCGGAAGCGGGTTTGCCACGCCCTTGCGCCAGCGAGGCCTGCGATTGCGGCGGAGATTTCGGGAGTGTTAATCGGGTAGATCGCGTCGGCGGCAGCGCACTTGGAAGTCTCGGTGGGTCCTAATTCAATGATTCGCCGCAGCGTCTCGAGAACGGCCGGCTCCTTGAATGAAGCCGCATCGCGGATTGCAACCTGGGCGACACGCGGGTTGATGCTAAAAGCATTGCGAAGCATTGCGTCGACGGCTTCTACAACCTGGGCCTTGGCAAGAACGTCCATCGCGTTAATCCGCACCTGGTCGTTTGAATCCTCGACAAGCTTGATGATCGCGCGGACTTGGCTCTTGTCCTGCGTCTTAGACCATTCTCGAAGCGCAAGGCAGATCTCTGCCGGATTTGAAGATGTCATCGACGGCGTGAATTTAGCCGACTGGGTAGCGGATGTTCCATCGGGGAGGGAATCAACCAGTTTGAAGTCCGCGAAATCGTATTCCATCGCCTTGAGCGTTGGACGGTCGCTGTGCAGCTCGTTGGCCGAGGGTCCGATATTGAAGTTCTTGTAATCCGGGGCGACGGGGACGATGACGTCGTGCCACGCGCCATCGGCGGGCACGTCAAGCACGGTGGCGTGATCGCTGCCGGAAACTAGCCAGGAGCCTTTACCCTGTGCGTATCCGTATTGCATGCCGCTTTCGGCTTTGGAACCTACCGTAATGGGCCATGAGCCTTTCCCAAGGGAGAAATAGACTGGCCCGCCTGCGGAATCGAAGCGCAGCGACACCGGCTCAGGAGAAGAGGTGCGGTACCTAAACGTTAGGTAGGCAGGCTGTTGCCGACTAGGCAGCTCAGGGGCGGCCACGCCGCCATGCCTTACGGTTCCGCCTTCGCTCACGCGAAGATACGAACCCGCTTTCGGATCAGTCAGGACCGCCGCGCGGTAGTTCGTGCTTCGCCAAGATGCTGAAGCCAACTGCGGGGAGCTGGGCAACGGTTTAAGGCGGTGCTTTTCGCGGTCCGCAAGGGAAGCGGTGCTGAGATTGACCTCCGCCATGAGCTTGGCCACGGCTTGCCAGTCTTCGCTTGGGCTGGCGGTGCTCGACGTCGCAAACTGTTGGGCGCGGGCAAGGAACCGCCAAATTAGATCCGATTCCAGCATTTCGGGCGTTCGCACCGCGACGGCTTCGAGCGCTCCCGTTCTCAAAGGGATATTGCTCAGCTGGCCATCGTCTAGGCTGGGGAATATGAGATAGTTCAGCGTGAACGGGCCGCGATAAACGCGGTCATCGGCATCAAACTTGTCCCCGTTCGGGCCCACCGACATCGTTTCACCAATGTGGGAGACGACGCCATCCGGCGTCGCAGGCGAATAATTCCACTGAAGCGGCTCGCGGTAGGACTCGATGGTCGGCTTGAGAACTGCAGTTCCGCCGGATGACCATACCACCCACTTTTCGAAGCGAAGAATCGCCTTCAGAACCTCTTCGTAGTCGGCTTCGGTCCAGCCGTATCGACGCGCCCATAAGATGCCGCCCTCATTCTCAAGGGAGTGCTCGTGGCGATAGATGAGAAATCGGACAGGAATCTCTACCGCATCCGCATTTGGCTTTGCCCCGAGGATAGCCGACCAGTCATCGGGTGTCCCAAACAGTTTAGGGAACACGCGCTTACCGGACGCATAACCCCAGCCACTCCAGTTCGCGACTTCGTCTTCCGGAAGTGGAGGGACCGTTGTGGGCTGTGTAAGGGCAACTTCACGGCCGGCAATGCTTACCGTTTGAAGCGGCGCGGCTTGTTGTTGCAGAGCGGAAAGAAGGAGTGATACAGAAACCAGCATGGTTTAGCCCAAGATATCGTAAAGACGGATATCTTGGGGCGAAGTAGCATGCCCGTCACCGCGACTCCATTGAAGAGCCTCTTTTGGCTGGAATTGAGACAAATCCTTGGGCAATTTGCCGATGAGGTCCAGCACGACTTTCTTAATGCGCTCGCTGTTCTTCTGGAAAACCTGCAGCACGTCGGTAGCGTTCACTGCCTCCGTTCCTGCGTGCACACCCGAGTCATAATCCGTGATAAGCGAGATGTTCACCACGCCCATTCCGATTTCGTAGCATAGCCATGCTTCCGGATATTGGGTCATGTTGATTACTTCCCATCCAGCATCGTGGAACCACTTGCTTTCGGACTTCGAGCTGAATCTCGGACCCTGGATGACAACAACCGTTCCTTTAGCATGGGCCGTAATCCCGTTTTCCTTGATCGATTCCACCGCAAGCCTTCTTAGCTCCGGGTGGTAAATGTCGGCGGCGGAGATGTGGGTCACGATCGGCCCATCGTAAAACGTGTCGGCGCGGCCGTTTGTGCGATCAACGAACTGATCGCAAACCACGAAATGCTCCGGCTCAACATCTTTCTGCAGCGAGCCAGCCGCGCAGGGGCTGATGATGACCTTGCAGCCAAGCGAGCGCATGGCCCACACGTTTGCACGATAGTTAATCTTGTGAGGCGGAAGCGTATGGCGTCGGCCGTGGCGGGGAAGGAAGGCGACTTTGCGGCCACTTACGTCGGCAAGGAATACCGAGTCGCTTGGCGCGCCGTAAGGCGTGTCCACCTTGACCTCGCGAACATTCTCAAGCAGGGAATAAAACCCTGAACCGCCGAAAACGCCAATTTCTGCTCTTACTTCCAAACTCATTTCTTTACCACTACCTGCCCGCTGATGATTTTGCGAACGCTTTGAAGGAGGTACACAACGCGTGCTCCCACCCGCAAAGCGATCTCGTCGTTGATGCCGTACACGTGCTGGTTCTTTACGGCTTTCAAGACGGCGAATCGAGAATCCTTCACGATGGGATCGGGCGAGCCCGCCGTGATGATGTAATCGGGATCGTCTTTGATTAGGGATTCCGCGTTCAGCGTTACAAACTTGTTTGCGCTTGGCCCAACCAGTTTGCCGCCCATCTTATTAACCGCGTCGGCCCAGAAACTGCTTGTGCCCGCAATCATGTGCATCCCATTGGTGTCGGGAATCATGTAGGCAACGGTTGGAGTCGGCGATAGCGGATTTGCCGACGCATTCATCTCCTCATCCTCGATCTCATCAATCGACTTGCTGGCAACTGTCTCGTTATGCATCATCGAAGATAGCTCTCGGATGTGCAGCTTTAGCTGCGCAAGCGTGTCTGAATGGATATCGTAGAGCTCGGCATTTGTCTTCTTCAGCGGCTCAACATCGCTCTCACTGAAGAGGCTGCTGTCGTAAACGATGAGATCTGGCTTCAGCTTGACAATCTTCTCGTAGTCCGGCTTGACATCAACAACCACCGGCTTGGTTTCTACTTTTGAAGGATAGTTGTCCGATTTGCTGCGGCCGACGATGGCGGGCACCATTTGGAAGGTTCCGGCAATGATTTCGGTCGCCCCCGGGTTCATGCAGATCATTCGGAAATACTCTTTGGGGCGATCCTTGCCTCCGACGAGTTCCTTTTCCTGCTTGCTGCAGCCTGCAAGCAATGAAAGCAGGGCTAACATACAAAGAAAGGCGCGACGCACGTTCATAGACTGACTATTCTGGCTTAAACGGGCGCTGCGGCGCGCGTCTTGCGTCCAACATTTCACCGTAGCAATTGGCCCGTTCCTTGCTTGGTATAATGAAGCGCCCTGCAGGGGTATAGCTCAGCTGGTAGAGCGACGGTCTCCAAAACCGTAGGTCGCGGGTTCGAGCCCTGCTGCCCCTGCCAAATCTCTCCTCCTTACACGTTGGCGGGAATTTGCGTCTTGATGCCGGTGGCGACAGGGGTCCATGGGCAGTCACGCGAACGGCTTGGTGGACCAGAGAATGCGAGTAGAGTCCGCTCAGATCGACCAAGCGGACCCTTCACACTTACTAACCTTGAGCTTTCCTCCGCCTTCTGATCGCGGCGGCAACGCCGAGTCCTAACGCAACCATGGACGTGGGCTCAGGCACGGGGTAGAGGAAATGAGCGGTGTACGTCACCGTGCTCTGTCCGAACCGACGGGCTGCCGTGTTTGGCGTCCAGAGGACCGCGTAGGCGCCGCTATATTCATAGTTGCCGAAGTCGTAATTGGCCACGCCGAGTACGTTGCCCGCGTCGTCAATCGAATAGGCGGTCGAAGAGTAATAGTTCGCCGGCAGGAACTGCTGAAGATCCGTTGCATGGCCGGATGTATCCCAGACCATGGCGTCAAAACGGTAGGAGTCATATGCATCTCCAACGACTTCGCCTGCTGTGTTGATTCCCTGGGCTTCCGCATCGGTAAATCCAAGACCGTAGGGAGTGAGATCGGTGTAGTTGTTGGCCGAGCCTTTCCACTCCATGGCGTGAAGGTTGGATCCATCGAAGGCGTTCCCAACCGCAACCCCGCCGTCAGGCGTCAACGTCGACGACGGCTGTACGTCCCATGCGGCCGAATACTGGAATCCGTCGGGATTAAGGTCGACACTCGTATTGCTGCCATCGCTGTTAAATCGCCAAAGGTAGGCGTGCTGGTCGCCAAATTGAGCCCAGCCGGCGATTTCCATATCCTTTCCCTGATTGGCGTCCACAACTTTGTAGGCATAGGATGATGTTGCCGTGTCAGGGTTGATTGAGACCTGTCCGCTTTGTCCCGGAGTCCAAAGTTCGGCGTCCCAAACATTGTTCTTCGTTGAGTAGCCGGAGGCATGAAGGCCATCGTTCGTTATTCCTTCAATAATGCTTGCATTCGCCCAGGCGGGCGGCGTGTAAAGAGTCGCGCTTGCCGCGCTGCCTTGCCAAATGGCTCCATAGTAGGTGCCGTTTATCCGGGCGTCGCCAGTCTGATATTGGCCGTTTCGGGAAATGCCAAGCACCTTGGAATAGTCTGCGTTTGCAGGATTCAGATCGACGTTGCTGGCGTTGTCTCCATGCCAGATATAAGCATGAGCGTTGTACTTGGAGACCGTGTCGTCCGAGATATAGCCACCTTGGATGCCATCTCCCGACGCGCGCGCATAGCTGTTCGTGAAAATGGTCGATGCGCCATTAGCTGCAATGACACAACTTAAGGCTGTTAGGGCGAATGTACGAGCAAAGCGAGAATGAAATGAAAGATTCATGGAACCCCTTTGTGGTTGGAAACCTAGGAAGGCCAACGTGTTAGCCATCCGAGTGACTTACCCGTAGATTGTAACATGGATTTTTGCCGTTACCAGTTCGATTCGGCTAATACATCTCATACCCGGCACAAATACGTGCCGCGCCGCAAATGCCCCAGCCTCTGGGTTCTACTGAACTCAATATACAAAGGGGAGGTTACACGTTGGCGGGACTTTGCGCCTCGGCGCCGGTGGCAACAGGAAGCCCAAGCTGGTTGTATTCCCAGAACCCATCCGTCATGTTGATGAGGTTCTTGTGGCCAAGCTTTCGCAGCACCGTCATGCCGGTTAGCGAGCGCACACCGCCCTGGCAATGCACTACCAAGGGCCTATCCTCGCTAAGTTCCTTATGTCGCGACGGCAGCGTTCCGAGATGGATGTTGCGCGCGCCGGGGATATGCGCTTCGCTGTATTCGCCCGCGCCGCGCACGTCCACGATCTCGACTTCCTTCGACTTGAATTTCGCGGCCGCCGTCGCGGCGTCGATCTGCTTCATATTCTCAAGCTGACCACCGGAGGCGGTGAAAGCGGCGATGGCTCCTGGCCCAAACCAGCCGCCAACTTTATCGAGGCCAATCATGGCAAGCCTCTTGACCGCTTGCTTCGCGCTCTCTTCATCCGGCGATAGGAAGTAGAGCGGCTCGTCGTAAGAGCAGAACCAGCCCGCCCAAGTAGTGAAACTGCCGACCAGCGGGATATGGATGACGCCAGGGATGAAGCCCTTTACGACTTCCTCCGAGGGGCGAATGTCGATAATCATCTTGCCCTCTTTCAAAAGGTCAAGGATTGCTTTGTCTTCCAGATGCTTCGGCGTTGCGAAGCCGCCCAAAATGGGCGGGCCCATCTTGTTCAGATACTTCATCATCTTGAAGTAGACCGGCGGTTCCGGCTGGCCGGCAAGCACTTCGTTCACGAATTCAGATTCCGTGCCCGCCTTAAGCGCCCAGTTGGAGCCCTTCTCGTAGCCCAGCGTGGAAACGGGAAGCGCGCTCAGGTTCTTGCCGCAAGCCGAGCCTGCGCCATGGGATGGCCAGAGCATAAGTGAATCGGGGAAAGACTTGAACTTGGAGAGGGAATTGAAAAGCACCTTCGCGCCCGCTTCCATCGTGCCCTTAAAGCCCGCCGCTCTTTCAAGAAGATCGGGGCGGCCACAATCGCCGATGAAGATGAAGTCGCCGGTAAACGCGGCCATCGGGGTTGGGGAAGCCTTCTCATCGGTTAGCAGGAACGAGATGTGCTCCGGCGTATGGCCTGCGGTCTTCATTACATCTAGCCGAACGGAGCCGGCCCGAATGTGATCCCCATCCTTCACGAGCACGACGTTTGGCTCGCTCGCGTAGCCATATTTCCAATCGGCGTCGCCTTCATCGGAAAGGTAGACCTTCGCCCCGACTTTCTGAGCAAGTTCTCGGCTGCCCGAAATGTAATCCGCGTGGATGTGGGTTTCCGTTACGGCAACGATGCGTAGGTGGGCGTCCTCAGCCGCTTGAATGTACTGCTGAATATCGCGATTTGGGTCGATCACGATCGCTTCATGGCTGCCATCGCACCCAACCAAGAAGCTTGCCTGGGCAAGGGCATCGTCGTAAAACCGCTTGAGAATCATCTTGATAACAGCTTGCCACAAACCAGAGGCGCGTGCAAGTCAACTTTTCTCGTGGCACTGTCTCCTATGGCCCGGACCAAGACGATATGGAATAGAAAGTATTGCTTTATTAATACCTTTGCGATATTATTGCTACATGGGACATTTTAGATGCCATCGACTGTCGACGGAGCAAGAGAGCTGATGGGAATTGTAGCGAACACGATCGGAACTTGGTCAGCTGATAACTCAAAGGTTGCGGGGCAAGTCTTGACCATTGCCGGAACTTTCGATTATTTGGCGATCCGAGCCATTCACAAAGTGACTGGAGGCTTTGCTGTCGACTCGCATCTCGCCAACGTTGTTCAAGAAGCAGACGGAACGGGAATCGCGCTTCAACTCTGGGCCTATGTGTATCCGAACAACATTGATAAGCAAGTTCAAGCTATCGCGGATGCGTTTAGCGTTGTACCGGGCGCCACAGATCTTATCCTTGATGCCGAAGGGGAGTGGGAAGGAGTCGATGGGTCCGTTGCGGAGTCGCTTTGTTCCGGCATTATCGATGCGACGGGCAACGCACTTGACCTAAGCCTTTCCAGCTTCTATGCGCCCGCGCTGCATGACACATTCCCGTTCGAATCGTTCTGCAAACATTGCAACGGCGGCTGGATGCCTCAGCCGTATGTACATGGCGATGGGGAAGGCAATAGCCTAAGCTTGGTGCTCAATCGGTGCCTAAGTCAGAGCGTCGCTTCAAAGACTGTCAACGGGAACCTGATCCCAACGCTCGATGATCCGCGACAGCCGGCCATGTTCAAAGGGCACTGTAGCGGCTTCAATGCGTGGCTCTGGGAAGGATCTGGGTCAGATCCGGCAGTGAGAGATAACCTTGAAGCGTGGCAGGCGGCGATCGCGGACTTTAAGAGCTAACAACTTTTTCGCGCATTTTTAGCATTAGTTAGCCTTGCAATCGTCCTTGTTTGGACATGGGTTTCTGGAATGGATTACGGCCACAGCAGAGGCTGATCCTCGTAACCGCGTGGTTGGGGTGGGTGTTCGACATCATGGACACCGCTCTCTTCGCGTTTGCCAAGGGCCCGATGCTCACCTCCATGCTTGGCGGGGCAGCGGCTTACAAGTTGCATGGACCAGCGATTGAGGGGCGAATGCAGATGCTCTTCCTCTTCGGGTGGGCGATTGGCGGGCTCATCTTTGGCATCCTCGCCGACCGGTGGGGCAGAACGCGTGTGCTTATCTGGACCATCCTGTTCTACTGCCTGTTTACGGCCGCCACTGTTCTTTGCCAAACCCCGGATCAAGTGATGCTAGCCAGGTTCTGCGCCGGACTGGGAATAGGCGGTGAGTGGGCGGCGGGCGCGGCGCTGGTGGCAGAGATGCTGAGCGACTCCGAGCGGGCATCGGCGGCTTCCTTCCTGCAAACGGCGGCGGCTTTTGGCCCAATCTTGGCGGCTACCGCAAACCTTGTCATCGCCCGAACGATGCCGCCAGAGCACTTTTGGCGCGCACTCTTTCTTGTAGGCGCGCTTCCCGCCGCGCTTGCCGTGGTCATCCGACTCATCGGGCGAGATTGGGAGCCACAGCGCGCAAAAGCAGCTTCCCAGCCATTTCCGCTTCGGGAATTTGGTTCGGATTCCAAGTTAAGAGGCAGGCTCATTCTCACCATCTTTCTCGGCTTTGCCGGGATTGCGGGGGCGGGCAACATTGCGTTTTGGCTGCCAAACCTCGTCGCCTCCGTCAGCCAAGGGCTGTCGCAGGTGGAGATTCAAACCCGCCAAACCTATGCGACCTATATCCTGCATATCGGCACGTTGGCAGGAGTGCTGGTATTTCCCAGACTGTGTGATCGCATCGGGCGTAGGCGATCGTTTGCATTCTTCTTCGCCGCCGCGCCAGCCGCGCTTCTCTTTGTCGGTTTCATAGCTCGGGACCCGGTTGCTCTCCTGCTAATGGCGCCGGTAATCAGCTTCTTCGCAATCGGGCTCACCGCGGGATACGCGCTGTACCTACCGGAGCTATTTCCGAAGCGCGTTCGGGCAACCGGAATTGGGATAGCCTACAACACGGGGCGTGTTCTTAACGCTCCCGTGCCGTCGCTCACCGGCATGGCGATATCGCACTTCGGCGGCTCGATCTTTGTCGGCGTGGTGATGACGGCGGCTTTGTACGCCGTCGGTTTGGCAGTGTTGCCATTCGCGCCGGAAACCCGGGGTCAGCGTCTCCCAGCCTAAGCCGCTTTGGCAAGGCTGTGAGGCAGCAGTTTGGCGGTCAGCTTATCGGCTTTCGGGTCAGCGAGGACGGTAGCCCGCTCGATTGCGTTTTCAAGCTCACGCACGTTGCCCGGCCAGGCGTAAGTCTGCATGATCTGCAGCGCCTCGGGCTCGATGGCGGCAAGGCACACATCGTTCTCCTGGGCGTACTTCTTCAAGAAGTGCATGGCCAGCGGCTCAATATCTTCAATGCGATCTCGCAGGGCGGGAATTTCTAGCTCCACAACCTGCAGCCGGTACAGGAGATCGAGTCGGAAGATGCCTTCCTGCACTGCGTCGCGAAGGTCGCGATTCGTTGCGGTGACCAGGCGAACATCAACCCGCGTAGGCTTGTTGGAGCCAAGGCGCTCAAACTCTCTCTCTTGCAGCACGCGAAGCAGTTTGATCTGGATCGGCATCGGAATATCGCCGATTTCGTCCAGGAAAAGCGTGCCTTCGTTGGCTAATTCGAAGCGTCCAAGTTTCGCGCCGTTCGCGCCGGTGAACGCGCCCTTCTCGTAGCCGAAAAGTTCGCTCTCAAGCAGCGTTTCCGGTAAGGCTGCGCAAGAAACTGCTACAAATGGCTTCTTCGCCCGGCTGGAAAGAGTGTGCAGCGCCTTCGCGACGACTTCCTTTCCCACTCCGCTTTCGCCGGTGATCAAAACCGTAGCTCGTGAGGAGGCGACCTGCTGGACGGTCTCGAAAATCTCGCGCATCTTCGGCGATTCCGCGATGAACGGCGAGCTGCCGCTGCTTTGCGCTTTGCCCGCTTTCTTTGACGGCAGTGCCGAAGGAGCGCCGGTTTCCACCGCTGCCGCGACGATGCGCTTCAGCGCTTCTAAATCAAAGGGCTTGGTTACGTACTCAAACGCGCCGTCTCGAATCGCCTGGATTGCCTGGGGAATCGTGCCGAAGGCGGTCATGACGATGACCGGCGTTTCCGGATATGCAGCCTGCGATTCGCGCAGGAATTCGTAGCCCGATTTGCCCGGCATTGTGACGTCGGTCAAGACGACATCGAACGCCTGCTCCGCCATCAGGCCGCCGGCCTGGTGGGCATTTTCGGCGAGAAACACCTTATAGCCCGCCTTCTCGAAGGCGACCTGCAAGATTCGCCGAATATTCGGCTCGTCATCCACTATGAGTAAGTTCGGTTGCGTTTTCATGCCGCTTTTTCTGAGAACGAGACTTCGAAGGCTGCGCCGTTTCCGGGCGCGGAGCGAACGGAGATTGCGCCGCCATGGGCGTCCACGATCTTTCGCACATTGCAAAGCCCAAGGCCGGTGCCCTTTGCCTTGGTGGTGAAGAACGGCGTAAAGAGCCGCTGTTGCTGCTCCTCGTCCATTCCCGCTCCGGTGTCCTCAATCGTCACCGAGTTTTCATCCACCCGCAAATGCACGCGATCTCCTTCCTTGCAAGCCTGAAGCGCGTTGAGCAGCAGGTTCAAAATCACCTGCTCGATCTTCACGCTATCCCCATAAATCTTCGGCTCCTTGGCCTTAATTTCCAGGCTGAGCCCAACTTTTGCCTGCTTAAAGTGGGGCATCTGGCGATGCACAAGGCGCGAGCAAATCTCAGCAAGGTCAACTTCTTGCAGCCGTAAGACCATCGGCCTCGCGAACTCAAGGAACTCATCGCAGAGCCCGTTCAACTTGGTAGTCTCTTCTTCGATAATCTCGGAGATAACTTCCGCCTGATCGGGAGAGGAGCGAAGCAGAGAAGCCGCCGAGCGAATCGAGGTTAGGGGATTTCGGATTTCGTGGGCGATTGCGGCGGTCATTTGGCCGATTTCCGCCAGCCGGTTCATTCGCGAGAGTTCCCGCAGGGTGTGGACGTGGGACGTGACTTCTTCAATCGCCGCGGTAGCGCCACCGCCACCCATCGGGGCGCACACAACGGACCACTGGCGATCCGTCGTCTCGTCGGCGTATCGCGAGCGGATGCCGTGGCTGCCAATACACTTGGCAAGGTGCTCCTTCACATGGTCCATCAGCCCGTGGAAGGCTTCGCTTTGCGGTTTCGTCGCCATCGCGCCAAGCAATCTCATGGCTTCCGGGTTCGCCTGGACTACTTCAAGATCGCTGTCGACAACGATCACGGCGACCCCTAGGCACTGGATGACCTCTTGCAGCATCGACTGGGCCCGTCTTATCTCGTTGTTTGCCCTTGTTGCCTCGGCAACCAGTCTTGCGTTTGCGACGGCGAGGGCGATGTATCGCCCGAAGGAATCGGCCTTGGCAAGGTCCTCACGGCTGAACTTCTCTTGATCGGGATTGCGGGCAAGGTTCAAAACGCCAATGCAATCGCTCTCAGAGGCCATCAGCGGCACGACCATTGAACTGCCAACCTGCTTGCGGTTCTTCGAATGCACGGCTTGAAGCAGCATCGGTAAGCCTTCTTCGATGCTCTTACCGGCAATTCCTTCGCCGCGGAAGACCACCGCGTCGTCTGGCACGGTTGAATCAGCGCCGCTCTTAGCGGCAAGAGTGAACTCTCGCAGATTCTTTTCGAGGAACAGCGATGCCCCTGAAGCCTGAAACCACTCGGCGCAGCCCTGGATCATCTTTTGAAGAGTGGCTTCCAGCCCTTCCGCCTCGTGATCCCACGAGGTGCTGAAGAGCTTCCAGAAATCAAGTGGAGTGCCGTTTGCCCCTGTCGCCATAAGAGTTATTGTCGGCGGATTGGCGGCGAAGACGCATTCTAGGTTTTCATCATACGCGCGCGAGGTTCGCTGCGTCCTATGTTCGTGGGCGCAGTTGGTGTGCAGGTTGATCGCGAGCAGCGGAGGGAGTTAGGCGCCTTTTACACCCCTCCCGATATCGCGCGGCGGCTGTTGGAACGTACGCTCGGTCCCATTCTTGATTCCTGTCGATGCGGCGATGAACTTCGCAACAAGCGGTTTCTCGATCCCGCTTGCGGGGATGGGGCGTTTCTGCGGCTTGCCGACGAGATGGTTCGCGAAAGGCTGGGCTGCCGCCATGAAACGGTTTTCGGATTCGATATCGATCCGGTGGCAACGCGCGCTTGCGGGGGCCTTTCGGTTGCGCAAAGGGACTTCCTCGCCGAGGAGAAAGGCGGCTATGACGCCATCTTCGGCAACCCGCCTTTTCTTTCCGCCATTCGGGCGGGCGGCTTGGAGCGGGCGCATCTCGGCGAGGGCCTCATCGGCTCTGCCGACCTTGCCTATAGTTTTCTTGCTAAGGCCCTGACTCTTGTTAAGCCCGCATCGGAAGGCGGGCGGGTGGGGTTTGTACTGCCAAGGGCATTTCTGGGTGCTCGCGCGGCGGCTGCAATCCGTTCAAGGATGCCCAATGGGTTTCGTCTGGAATCGGTCGAAGTCCTTGAACGCCCCGACCACTTCGACGGCGCGCAAGTCTACGTTTGCCTCTGCGTCTTCTCCGATTCACCTACTACGCAACTGTTGGACGAGCAGGGGCAGGTTCTCGCCACGCTAAAGCTGGAGTCCGCGAACTGGTGGGGCGAGCTCTTTGGCGATAAACTCGTGCCCGACAGCGGCCTCCTCGTCGGGGAGATTTTCGAGGTTTGCCAAAGCATGACGGTGGGCGAGGCGTATGCGGTTGGTCCGTTCATCGAGGATCGAATGGTCCCAGATGCTCGGCTGCTGATCAGCGGACGCATCCGGAACGCCTCCTGCGAGTGGGGCGAAAAGCCGAGCAGATACCTTGGCACAACCTACCAGCATCCAACGCTTGCTACCGGCGCGGCAACCGTCATCCCGAAGCGCATCGCGCTCGCCCGAAGGCCGAAAGTCGTGGTCGCGGGGCTCTCCAAGAACCTTCGTGCGTTCTTCGATCCAGCCGGGCAATATATCGGCGCGGTATCAACGTTCACCATCACTCACCCGCGAGACGACCTTGACGAACTACAACGCCTTGAGGAGTTCCTAAACACCCCACTGGCCACCAGCGCCTTCATCAGAGAATGCGGCTCCTCCGCGCTGGGCGGAGGAAGCATCACTGTTCGCAAGGATTTCCTTCGCAAACTCGTCATCCCCAGCAATAACACCTAAAGACTCCGAAGCTGAAAGCCGATAGATCACATGGGCCGTAATGGAGCCCAAAGGTCCAAGGATTCGGACCGGCTGAAGCGAACGGAAGCGCGGAGATGGAGTCATCCCGTGCTAGACAAAATATTTAACGAGGATTTAGGCAACTTACAGCAGGCATTGCAGCGCACCACGCGCCGGCAATCGATGCTGAGCGCCAACATTGCAAACCTCAACACTCCGGGCTTCAAGCGTAAAGACATCGATTTCAACATCGTCCTTCAGGGCGCAAACTCGCGTGCTGCTAAGCGCATGCAGGACATGCAGGATCAGAAAGCTCAAGAGGCAAGCGATCGCGTTAGCCTCCGCGCCGACGGCAACAACGTCGACCTTGAGCGCGAAGTCATGAGCATCGCCGAGACTCAGCTTCGCTACGAGGCGCTCACGAGCGTGACGACCAACTATTTCTCAAATCTCAAATCCGTGATCAGGGAAGGTAAATGAACACAGGTTTAAACAGTGCCCTTCGAATTAGCGCTTCCGGCCTCACCGCCGAGCGCTTTCGACTTGACGTCATCTCGTCGAATATCGCCAACGCTAACACCATGAAAGTGAACGGCAAGGACCCATACCGCCGCCGAGACGTGGCGCTGGTCGGCGATGAGAATGGCGTTCAAATTCAGTCGGTGGTGATGGACAACCGTCCGTTCCGCCAGGTTGAAGATCGCTCCAATCCTAACGCGGATCCAAATACTGGAATGGTCACCTACTCCAACGTCGAGCCGATTGAGGAAATGGTGAATATGATCGGCGCGAGCCGGGCCTATGAAGCCAACATCGCCGCCTTCGAATCTGCGAAGGGAATGATCAAAGACGCGCTGACGATTGGCAGGGCCTAAAGATTTAGCTCATGAAGATTGACTCATTCGGTTCCATCCAGAATCCCGCGCTGCAGAAGTTGGCAAACGATGCCAGCCAAGCAACGGCTACCCCTAAGGGTGGTGGATCCGACTTCGCCAAGCAGTTGATGGACGTCCTCAAGGAGGTTAACGCAACCGAGCAGAACTCGGTGAAAGCGCAGCAATCCTTGATGACGGGTCAACCGGTCGATTATCACGACTTGATGATCGCGATGGAGAAGGCAAGTACGGCAATGCAGCTCACCATGAGCGTGCGCAACAAGGTCCTTGAAGCATATCAGGAGATCAGCCACCTAGCAATCTAATCGCAGTCATCTTCGTTTAATCGCTCGGTTTCCACAACGAAACCATGGGCGGATTCATTCTTAAGCTTAAAACTTGGTGGCAGACGGCGGACCGGACGCAAAAGACGGTATCCACCGTCGGCAGCGGCTTCCTGCTGCTGCTCATCATTGGAACCTACGTCTTTGCCAGCAAGCCGCACCTGAGCCCGCTGGTCTTGGGCCTCGCTACCAGCGAGCAGGGCTTGGTCGCTGCGGAACTGCAGAAGATGGGCGTTCCTTACGACCTCACGCCCAGTGGAGACATCCTCGTCCCCGATGACAAGGTCGCAGAGCTTAGGGCGAAACTCGCTGCCTCGGGCAAGTTGCCCGCTGGCGCAAGGTTTTCTACGGATGACCAACTCGCCAAGCTTTCGATGACGACCACGCCTCGTGTGGAGAAGGAAAGACTTAAGGCGATTCTAGAATCGCAGCTCAGCCAAGATATTCAATCGCTGGATGGCGTTGCCACCGCCCAGGTGCACATCGCGCTTGGCGACGATAGCCCGTTCGTTACTGACCGCCGACCCGCAACCGCAAGCGTCACTCTTGGTGAGCGCGGCGGCACTGGCATTTCAAGGGATCAAGCGCGTGGTATCGCAACGCTGGTCGCTAACAGTGTGCCGGGCCTCGACCTCCCGAACGTGGTCGTCCTGAACGGCCGCGGCGAGCCGCTGGTTGATCCGGGCGAGAACGGCAGCGCCCAAGGAAAGGTTGCCCAGAAGCTGGAAGTTGAACGCAGCGAAGCCAAACGCCGAGAGCGAGACTTGCAGGGCAAGCTCGATGCCGCTTTTGGCCCTGGTGCGACGATTGCGACGGTTGACCTCGAGATCGACTTCGACGCGAAAGAATTTACGGAAACGACCCACAAGCCGACCGATCCGATCGTGGAGACAGAATCCAAGGAGAAGATGCAGGGCGGCGCAGGACCGGGCACAGTCGGTGGTCCCACTGGCGCGGCAGCAAATACTCCCGGCGCCCCTGGTGCAGCGAATGCAGCGGGCGGCTCCGGCGATTCCAAGTATGAGAATGTCCAGAAGCAGTACGTGCCGATGACGAATGACCGCGTTGAGCGCGGAGAGCTTTCCGCTGGCACCGTTAAGCGGATGGCGATCAACGTGATGGTTGACAGCACCAAGGTGACCGACACCACCGTGGTCGACAAGATGCTCAAGGGCTACCTGGGCCCTCGCGCCGCGGACACCGCGAATTTTACGGCGGCGGTAACCGCTACCGCATTTGACACCGCGGCCCAGAAGGCCGCCAAAGATGCAGCCGCCTCCGCCGGTGGCCGAGACAAGATGCAGCAGATATTCTCACTGCTTCCGGTTGGCGCCCTGTTGCTGGTTGCGGTGATGGTGATGAAGTCGCTTGGCAAGGTTGGCAAGATGGCCGATCCGTTCACCCTCGCAATGCCGGGCGGACAAGTGTTTGCACTGCCGGGCAGCGGGCTCGACGTTTCACCGGAGATCGCAGAAAGGCTTGGTCTTCACAACCAGTTAACCCAGGGCGGTGGCAATGCTAGCAGCCTGCCTGGCGGAAGCGGTGAGCACATCCCGATGCAAATGCGTGCAAACGGCCCGGCGATGGAAGACGAAGATGTCGAGCTTGAATCGATCAAGCGAAAGATTAACGTGCCGCTTGAGCAGATCAAGCGAATTAGTAAGGAGCGCCCCGAACTGGTGGCGATCCTGCTCAAGAGCTGGTTGATGGAGGAGCGTAAGTAGTGAAGAAGGTTAGACCAGAAGACTTAAACCTTCGCCAAAAGGCGGCGGTAATCCTGATGGTGCTCGGGCCAGAGATTGCGGGCGAAGTCCTGACTCAACTTGAGAGCGAGCACGTTGAAACCCTTTCGCTTGAACTTGCTAGGCTCGACAAGATCCTGCCTGATCAGCGCGACCAGGTGATCCAGGAATTCTACGAAATCGTCCTTACCCAAGACTTTATCTCTGAAGGCGGTATTCAGCACGCCAGAAAGATTCTTGAATCGGCATTTGGCGAACAGAAAGCTCAGGAACTGCTGGGCCGGGTTGAAGACGCCATGCAGGTTGTACCCTTCGACTTCCTACGAAAGGCGGATCCTGCCCAGGTTCAAAGCTTTATTCAAGATGAGCATCCTCAGACGATCGCCCTTATCTTGGCGTACATGCCGGTGACAAGCGCAGCCGCAATTCTCTCAAAGCTTCCTTCTGACTTGCGAGCGGATGTAGCGGGACGAATTGCGATGATGGATCAGACGCCGCCGGAGGTAATACGCCGCGTCGAACAGGTTCTTGAAAAGAAGATTGCTTCCGTGTTGACACAGGAAATGAAGAAGGCAGGTGGCCCCAAGGCGCTCGTCGATCTTCTGAACCGTGTCGACCGCTCTACCGAGCGCCTCATCCTGGACTCGCTCCAGGAAACCAATCCCGAGCTTTCGGATGCGGTGAAGAACATGATGTTCGTGTTCGAGGACATTCTCCAACTCGACGATCGCGCGATCCAGGCAATCCTCAAGGATGTCGATGTCAAAGAACTCGGCACCGCCTTGAAAGGAACCAGCCCTGAAGTGCAGCAGAAGATTTTCCGCAACATGTCCGAGCGCGCCGTCGGCATGCTGAAGGAAGACATGGAGTTCATGGGGCCGGTCCGGTTGCGTGTTGTTGAAGAGGCGCAGCAGAAGGTCGTTGCAGTTATTCGAAGACTGGAAGAAAGCGGCGAGCTTGTTATCGGCCGCGGTGGCGAGGAGGAAGTGCTTGTTTAAAGCGCCTAAGTCCGAGCCGACGGTCAGCAATTTCTCGTCGATCTTGGGTCAGGTGGACGCGCAGAAGCACGCGATGGAATCCGCGTTGTTCGGAAACGGGAAACGCAAAAGCGCGCAGGAATTGGAACGGCTGAGAGCTGAAGTTTTGGAGCAAAGCCGCCAAGAAGGCTACGCCAAAGGATACGCAGAAGGCTACGAGCAGGGCAAGATGGAAGGAACCCAGCAGGCCTTTGCCCAAACCTACAACGAAGCAAGTCAGGCAAGGGCGGCGGAAACCGCATCCTTTGCGGCAAGCCTTCGAGGCTGCATTTCCAACTTTCAGCAGACCGTCAACGATTGGTTGGATGCCGCGCAAAACCAATATGGCGATATCTCAATCGAGATTTGCCGCCGATTGCTGAGGCGCGAGCTGATCATGGACCGCACGCAGATCGAGCAGATTGTCGCCGAAGTCGTTGAAGAAACGAAGGGCGCGACCCACATTCGTATCCGCGTTAATCCGTTCGATGCGGAGATCATCGAGAAGTTTAAGGACGAAGTCCTTGCGCTTTCCCCCTCGTTGCGCGAGGTTGAGTTTGTCGAAGATCGTTCCATTCTGGGCGGTTGTATTGCCGAAACCGTAAGCGGCGTGGTTGATGCCGACTTCAACACCCACCTGGATCGGCTTTCCGAGGAGTTTAAGAAGGCGGCATGATGGAGCTTCAGTTCGACCGACTTCACGACGCTCTCGATCGCCATTCGATGATCGAGCATTCGGGCCGTGTCACGGACGTGACCGGAATCATCGTTGAGGCTAACGGCCCCAACGCCCACATCGGCGACCTTTGCGTCATTGAAAGCGGGGAAGGCCAGAAGCTGATGGCGGAAGTTGTCGGTTTCCGTGAGACTCACGTAATCCTCTCACCGCTTGGCGAGATGCAAAGCATTCGAGCCGGCTGCAAGGTGCGGGCAACCGCATCGGTGCTTAAAGCCCCGTTCGGACCGGGCGTGCTTGGCCGAGTCCTTGATGGTCTCGGTAATCCCGTTGATGGCCTGGGCCCGCTGCATAACATCGATTTCGCACCCGTTTTCAACACCCCGCCCAACCCGATTGAGCGCCGCGTCATTGATTCGCCCCTTCCAACCGGCGTGCGCGCGATCGACGGTTTGCTAACCCTCGGTGAGGGTCAGCGCGTGGGTATCTTCGCCGGCTCCGGCGTTGGCAAGAGCACTCTGCTTGGAATGATCGCTCGAAACGCGAGCGCGGATGTGAACGTGATTGCGCTTGTCGGAGAGCGAGGCAGGGAAGTTAGAGAATTCTTGAAGTACGACCTCGGCGAAGAGGGTCTGAAGCGAAGCGTGGTCGTTTGCGCCACCAGTGAGCAGCCAGCGGTTGTTCGCGTGAAGGCGGCAATGCTTGCCACAGCGATTGCGGAAGGCTTCCGCGATGAGGGCAAGAAAGTGCTGCTGATGATGGATTCCGTCACCCGCTTTGCGATGGCCCAGCGCGAAATCGGCCTCGCGGTCGGCGAACCACCGAGCACCAAGGGCTACACCCCTAGTGTTTTCGCTCTGCTTCCCAAGCTGATGGAGCGGGCGGGAATGGGCAAAGAAGGCTCGATCACTGCGCTATACACGGTTCTTGTTGAAGGCGACGACACCAACGAGCCAATCGCCGACGCAACGCGATCAATTCTTGACGGCCACATCGTTCTCTCCCGTCGGCTCACTTCGCGCGGCCACTACCCGCCGATCGACGTGCGGGAATCTCTTAGCCGAACAATGCCCCTGGTCGTTCCTCAGGCCCAAGTCACGACCGCAAACGCTTTTCGCGAACTACTCTCCGCCTACTCGGATATCGAAGACTTGGTGAGCATCGGCGCATACAAGCCGGGTTCCAAGCCGGTTGCGGATCGGGCGCTCGAGCGCAAAGAAGTGATGGATCGATTTTTACGACAAGACAAAGCAGAGGCGTCTTCGTTTGACGTCACCTGCGCGCAGCTTAATGAGGCAGTAGCATGAAGAAGTTCAACTTTCGACTGCAAAAGGTGCTCGAATACCGAGCGCTTGAGGAAGAGTGGGCCAAGCAAGCTTGGCTGGAAAAGCAGGCCGAGCGCATCGCCGCTGAAGCGGAGCTTCAGCGGATAAGAGATCGCCGCACGTCCTTGATCGCGTCAAACCCGAACACGCTGGATGACCGTTTGGCGTTGGGCAGGGCGGTTGAGAAAGCCGATGACGACGACCGCGCCCAGCAAGTGGTCATTGCCGAACTCATCGCCGAGGAGCTTTCAGCGCACGCTGATTACCTGCGCAAGCAGGAAGACCTTAAGGTGCTTGAGAAGATGAAGGAGCGCAAGCTGGAGCAATGGAAGCTGGAGCAGGAGCGCAAGGATCAGGCCGCGCTCGACGAATGGTCGGCGCAGCGAAAGGCAGCTTAACCCAAGACAATGCAAGATTTCGAATTGAAACCACCCCTCGGACCAGCTGGCGTCCGCGAACGCATGCAGCAGATTCAGGCTCGCATGCAATCGTTGATGCCTCAGCAGGAAGCCCCGGGCGCGTTTCCCTCGGTGCTGCAAGGCGCAATCGGAACCGATAACGCTCCAAAACCTCTCAACCCGTTTGCTCAGGGCCAGATTACGCCCGAAGGGGAAGGGAAGCAGTTTTCGGGGATGATCCAGGATGCCGCCCTTCAAAACAACGTCGATCCTCTGCTGTTCGACTGCCTTGTGAGCGCGGAAAGCAGCTACAACCCTAACTGCCGGTCAAGCGCCGGCGCGATGGGGCTAACCCAATTGATGCCGGAGACGGCCAAGTCGATGGGAGTTACGAACCCGTTCGATCCGGCCCAGAACCTTGCCGGAGGCGCAAAGTATTTCCGCGGATTGCTGGACAAGTTTGGCGACGTTCGCTCCGCCCTTGCTGCCTACAACGCCGGGCCCGGCGCGGTTCATCGCTACGGCGGCGTGCCGCCATACAAGGAAACCCAAGATTACGTGGCGAAGATCATGAATCTGTACGAAGCTAGGAGACGCCCATGAAGCCAATGATTCCCGTGATTGCGATCGTGGTGGTTGTTCTTGCTGTTGTCGGGCTTGGAATGTCCGGTATCGTGAATATCCCTGGCCTCACGCCTGCGAAGCCTAAGCCAGCGGCATCAGCCGATGCCGCCAAGGATGGCGATAAGAAGGCGGATGACAAGAAAGACGACCCCACCAAGGTGGCCAAGAAGACGGAAACGCCAGAGCTGCCCAAGCCCGCCAAACCTGCCTCTGCTAAGCCAAAGAGCACGATCGACCCCGAGAAGGGAGATCAGAAAGTGGCCATGCTCTGGAATGAGATGGAAGCCGGTCAGATCATCAAAATCGTCGCCGACTGGAAAGATGGGGATATAGCCAAAGTGCTTGCTAAGGTTGACGCTGCGAAGGCAGCTGAGATTCTGAGCACACTCGATCCGAAGCGAGCTTCGAACCTCACGAAGCTGATGAAGAAGAACGCAAGCTTGGTTCCGCCAACGACTTAAGAAAAAAAGGGCGATCAGTCCTTGATCGCCCCCTAGCCCCTCTTCTCCTGTCTTAGCGCCGCTCGCCCATTACTTTTCTGGGCTTCCCCTCAGCGGCTTGCTTGACTGAATGTCTGACATTTGCAATATTCCTGGGCTGGATGGGTTACGGGCAAGGATAATTACTAGTTCTTGGCAAGGTACGATTTAGGGGTCCATGCCCTTCACCCTTGACGAGGCCCAGTGTCACGATCTGGCGATCAGCGCGCAGAGAGAGTGGATTCTTACAAACGGCCTTGGCGGGTACGCAATGGGTACCCCTTCTGGAGTCAACACCCGCCGTTATCACGGCTTGCTTGTCGCCGCCATTCGACCGCCAGATAACCGCATGGTGCTGCTAGACAGCGTGGACGCTTTTGTGGAGAAGGATGGGCCCCCGGTCGGGCTTAGCTCGCATCAGTATCCCGGAGCCGTGTTCCCCGATGGCTACCTGAACCTGCAATCGTTTTCCACCGACCTCAATTCGGCGACGTGGATCTATCGAAACGGCGACATTTGCATTGAGCAAATGCTTGTGATGACCAAGGGCGAGAACACCGTCACCCTTCGCTATAAGAACGACGGCACGGTTCCCGTGCAGCTTACGCTGCGTCCGCTGGTTTGCCATAAGCCGTACCACACCAACTTCCGGGAATCACAGTCGTATCCGGATAACACCACCTTCAACAAGAACGTAACCGAGATCACCGATCGCGGTGTCTCGCTCTTCCTGAAGCACGAGGGGGCGAACCGGCTGCCGGTTCAGGGCTGGTACTACCGATTTGAGCATGCACGCGAATCCGAGCGCGGTCTAGATTCGCGTGACGATCTCTATTGTCCCGTCGAACTGAGATACGAGTTGCTGCCGGGTGAAACCGCCGAACTGGTGGCCTCGGATCATGACGGCGCGCAAGCTGCGCCAGCTGTAGCGGCTGGGGCATCCGTAGAGCTCAAAGAGCAGCTAATGGCCACCGCCGATCTCTTCTTCGTCCAGTGCTCGCAGCGAAACTCCTTAATCGCGGGCTACCCGTGGTTCACCGATTGGGGCCGAGACACGATGATCTCGATTCCCGGCCTCTGCGTGGCAACCGGTCGGCTTGCGGAGGGCAGGAAGATCGTTCGAGATTACGCTGCCGCGCGGTACCAGGGCTTGATACCGAATCGCTTTGCCGAGGATGAGGCGCCTTCGTTCAATACAGTGGACGCGACCCTGTGGATGGCGAACGCCATGTACGCCCTGCTGCAAGCCGAGTGGGATATCGCTTTTGCCAATGAGTGCCTGGAAATCCTGCACGACGTGGTGGACTGGCACTTCAAGGGCACGCTGTACGGCATCAAGGTCGACCCGCAAGACGGGTTGCTGACCCAGGGCCAGGACGGCCTTCAGCTAACCTGGATGGATGCCAAAGTGGGTGACTGGGTCGTTACGCCGCGCCACGGCAAGCCGGTAGAGGTCAACGGACTTTGGGTGAACCTTCTGCGGGTAACTGACTGGATATCGCGCAAGCTGAAGAAGGAAGGAAACGTGTTCGCCAATGCCGCCGCTAAGGCCGAAGCGAGTTTCGACAGCAAGTTTTGGCACGAGCAGCGGGGGCACTACCTGGACACGGTCGATCCCGGCGATGCAAGCCTTCGTCCCAACCAGGTTATCGCGATGTCGCTCCCATTTTCGCCTTGCAAGCCGGAGCACGCCACCCGGGCTTTAGGCCTCGTCGCCAGCGAGCTACTGACCCCTTGCGGGCTACGCTCACTTGGCCCACATGAGCCGGGATACCGCGGCCGGTACGACGGCCCGCTGACCGAAATGGATGCCTCGTACCATCAGGGCACGGTGTGGCCCTGGCTCCTTGGTCCATTCGTGAGTGCGCTGTTGAAGTTTCAGCCTGATAGCCCGCTGTGCGGGCAGGCGTTGGGGCATTGCCAGCAGATGCTGACGGATTACGGGCTCGGGGGCATCGCCGAGGTTTACGATGGCGATGAGCCCCAGCGCCCAAACGGATGCCCTTGGCAGGCGTGGAATGTGGCCGAATTACTAAGGGTCACTAAAGAAATTTCAGCAAACTCGGGTTCAGGCGTCACAATCGCGTCCCCAAAAGCTAAGAGTAAGTAGCTTTTGAGGTGAACACGAATGAAACTTCGCATTTATATGCCCTTTGCGGCACTTGCTATTGCTTGCCTAGCGCAAGCAGACATAACTAGCTACAACGCCCACACGAATCAGGTATGCGCGGCCGGTTTCTACGATACAAGCAACAGCACGTTCTTCTATCCACACTTCAACGGGGGTTCGCCGGCGTGGATAAACCTAAATGACAGTTTTGCAGCCTCAGGCGTTGGCGGCAAGGCAGACTACGATATTGCGATCCAGGCTGCCGATGCTTTGGACTTCGCCGGACCCTACGCCCTTCAGTTCAGTGGTAGCCACCACGGCCACACGGCTGTTCAATCAGCTGCGGATACCTACGCTTGGGGCGAGAATTTCACGGATCAGTACCTAGACTTCAACTTGAATACCGCTGGCACCGTAACCTTTAATTTTGCGGCGGCTTTCGCGGCAGTGGGCTACACGAACAACTGGATTGGCATCTATCTAGACGGCAACCAGCTTGCGGGAAACGTTAACTCTTATGTCAACACGGTGAATGTCGGAGTGGGCAACCATACGGTCCGAATGGAGATTCAGAACGAGGCCGAAACGGGCCCGAATCTGCCTTCATCGTCCTATACGTCGATGGATGCAGATTACACGGTCCTCATTCAATCAAATCCGGTGCCAGAGCCAGCATCGATGCTTGGCCTAGGCGGCCTTGCTCTCGCGGCGATCCGCCGACGAAAGCGAAACTAGCGCGTAAGGGGTGGCGGCGTTAGAAGTCGCCGCCACCGCCTCCGCCAAAATCTCCACCACCACCAAAGTCTCCGCCGCCGAAATCGCTGCCGCCACCGGAATCTCCGCCGCCCCAGTCGTTTCCGCCGAAGTCGGCGCCACCGGAGCCGAAATCTGCGCTGCCAGAGCCCGTATCACCCCACGATCCGCCGTCATTGTAGTAATCGCGCTGGCCAGTCCACGGCATGCCGTCGTAGCCTGCGTAAGTCGGCCACATGGTTCGGCGCGGCATAAAGATTTCGCTGAGCAGCATGCCGCCGAGGAATCCGGTTCCCGCCGACCACAGCGGCGAATAGGAGGGTTGGTTCCAGTAGTTCGTGTAAGGGTTGTAGCCCTGGGCCATGAACCACGGCTGCATTCCACCGCCCATATCCACGGTGCGAACTTGAGGAACGCGGCCATTTCGAATGGTGGCAACATCGTCGGCGCATGCGAGCACCTTTCGCTTCTGGCCTTCCACAACCACATCCACCGGAGTCAGCTCGTTGATCGAGGAAGGGCGCGAGCAGAAGTAGCACACGCCGCGTTCATTATCAGGAATCTGCATTGGATCGAACCGCGGCGCCATCGGCGCGACGACGGGCGGGGCGGAGCCGAGCACGGTCGGCCCGTTCTCGACGCGCATTGCAAGCTCGGTGCCTCCGGTTGCCTGGTTCACAAACTGGCGAGCGGTTCCTGCCTTCTGAATGGCGTCCTCGTAGAAGGTTTGCGCCCGCTCCACATCTTGAACCGAGTGAGCAGTGTTGAACATACTGTCGCCTTGATCCAGCGCGGCGGCTGCCGACATGCGAGCGTCTCGAGCCGCCGAGGTCTCAGGTGATTCTGGAAGCAGTTCAAGGTAGTTGTCCGCGTAGCTGATGGCGTTGATGGCATCGGTCCGAATGGCCTTAACCTGGGATTTGCGGTGGTTCAGGACCGCCATGCCGCTGATGGAGCGGAAAAGCAGTAAGCCCGCAACTCCTAGCGCGCCGATCGTCAGGATGGAGCCGATGGGGAAGCTGGAATGGGGCTCCTGAGGGGCGGGTAGCGGCCTCGGTTGGCCTACAACTGCGGTCGTTCGGCGGGTTTGCGATGCGGAAAGCTGGTTGATGATCTGAAGCGAACCGGCGTTGATGTCTCGCTGAATAAGCGGCGCGTTTGTATTTAGGATTTCGCTGATCCGCGAGGGGCTTGCCGAATACCCCGCCGCCGAAACGCCTTTACTAGTGATGATGATTAGCGGTTCCGCAATGCCGTTGGACTTCAAGTATTCCTGCAGGGCCTTGGTGTATCCCTCGCGGGTGCCGAATACGCGACCGCTTTCCGGCAACGTCGAGGTGACGGCCATGCGTGAGTGGGTGGCGCTCAGCGCCGCGCGCAGGTTCGTTTCGTTCACCTTGCCGGTCATCGTCTTGCCGACCACCAGGCGGTCAGCCATGATTCGTGCGGCAAGCGGATCCTTCGTGAAAGCGCTCTGAGCAGTTGCGAAAGCGGGCAAAAGAAATAGCAGTAAGACGTTTGGCTTTGTGATCATCCGCATAGTCTTACGTTCGCTTGCCGCGAAGCGATGCGCGAAGACCTAGGGACGTGGCTTAACCGTTTGATGCACGGCGGATGGCGCGGCTTCCGGGGCGGGCCGCGCGGGTTTTGTGAACATCGAAAGGATCATGATCGTCGCCGCTGCAACAACCGCAAGCGCGATAAAACTTGCGACCGCAATGCTGAGGGCGTGCTCCGCCTCGGAAGGCTTCTCGACGGCGGCGGCTTCGATCTGCCAGCGCTGCTTCACCGACCAATAAAGGGATTCCGCTTCCGCATGGGAAATGCCAAGAGCCTTGGCCAGATCAGGGATTTGGGATTCGGCGGGGAGCTTCTTCAGCTTGAGCTCGGCAAACAGTTCGGCCATAGCTTTGGCTTCGTCTCGCCCAAGCTTTACCTCCGTCCGTTCAATATGTCCAGTCCCGTCCATTACTGTTGCCAATCCCTGTTACTAATATACGATCAAGTGGCCCAAGCGGTGCAGTAAGTCCCATCAATCACTACGAGTCGATGGTCCTTTTTTGTTCCCGTGCTTGAGGCTAGTTATCTAGGTTGGCGACGAACTGATCTTGAATCTGGCGAGCGATCTTATCTTCGCACGCGAATTCGTTAAAGATTAGGCTGAAAACGTAGCGTTTACCGTCCTTGCGGTCGAGGTAGCCAGAATATGCGGAAACGTGGTCAAGGGTCCCGTCCTTCGCATGGATGACATGTCCCTGGCCGCGAGTCTTCATGGTGCCATGGCCATATGTCGGGAGGGCATCCAGCCAAACCGCGGACGTGGGCTGCGCCATCTCGTAGCGAAGCAGGCTCGCTAGGAAATCGGTAGTGACCAAGTTGTGGCGGCTGACGCCGCTGCCATCGTAAGGGGCGATGTCCGAGTTCGGGCCAAGCGCGCCTGCAAGAAACCTCTTCATTTCCGCTGCTGCCGAGTTGAAGTCCGTCTTGCGTGAGGCCATCATCAGCAGGTTTTCCGCCAGATGGTTCTGCGATGTCTCAAAGCAATTCTTAAGGGTCTGGTGCATCGAAAGGCCCTTCAAAGTCGCCTGAGGCGCCTGGTCGCGGAAGTTGACCTTGTCAAAGCTCACCTCGTCGCCGAAAAGCGACGCCACCCATCGGTCCGGCTCGGGCGCGGCGAGGGTGTCAAGCCGCTTCTCGGCCACCGGCAGCGTGCCGGTAATCACGAGAGAGCCGGTGCGCGGGTCGTAAACAACGGCTGGCGGGCCGTCGGAAGGCTTAATAACTGCACGAAGGCCGAAGTCGTGGGGCCGGAACTGGGGCGCCTTGCCATCCCACCAAATCTCCAGACCGCCTCGATCAGAGGTAATTGAAGAGATAAACGGCGCGTAGCGATTTGGGATGTCGCCAAGCTGCCAGGTGGATGGCCAGCCCGGACGGTACGCCTCCTCCAGAATCACTTTCTTAAACCGACCCAGCCTCTTCGCCACCGGCAGGTAATCGCTGATCGTGAGCTCCGGGTTTCCCTCGGATTGAATGACCAGCGTATCTCCGTTCACATGGAACAGCGTCTGCGGCTGAAAGTCGGGACCCAGCGAACCCAAAGCGAATGCCCCCGTCAGCAGCTTCTGATTGCTTGCAGGCATAACCCTCATCCCGCCGTTATGCTCGTACAGAACCTTGCCGTCCGAATCAAGCACGGTGGCGCACACGGTGGCGCCCTTCAGGGCAGGATCGTTCAGGATCGCGTCAAGATTCGCCTGCAAGGATGTCGGCGAAAAGAGCGCGAACACGGCAGCTTAGGCGTCTTGGCTCTTCGGTAGCGGATCAAGCAGCATCTGCTTTGTGTAAACAAAGTCCTCGCGCTTGTAATTCGCTAGTTCGAAGTTCTTCTCAAGGACGATTGCGCCGGTGGGACAGGCTTCCTGGCAGTAACCGCAGAAGATGCAGCGGATCATGTTGATCTCGTACCGCACCGCATAGCGTTCGCCCGGGGAATACCTCTCGGTATCCGTGTTTTCGGCCGCCTGCACGTAGATGCAGCGCGCCGGACACGCGCCCGCGCAAAGCGAGCATCCGATGCACTTCTCAAGGCCGCTGTCGTACCGCTTCAGGGCGTGACGCCAGCGCGTTCGCGGGTATTGCTCCCGCTTCTGCTCGGGGTACATCACGGTGACCTTCTTGTGCTTCAGCCGCCGCGCAGTGATTCCAAAGCCCGCGATGAGGGGCTTGGCAACGTCTCGAAATAGCTCTACGCTCATCGCACCTTCTCCAATTCCTGGCCGCCGGTTATACCTTCAAATAGCCGCAGCTCCTTGAATGAGCCTGACCGTTGGGCTTTGATCTTGCGCTGAAGCTGCATGAACGCGAAAATGAGCGCGTCGGGTGATGGCGGGCAACCTGGTACGTAAATGTCCACCGGCACCACTTGGTCTGCCCCTTGGACAATTGCGTAGTTGTTGTAAACGCCGCCAGAGCTGGCGCATGCTCCCATCGAAATCACCCACTTGGGTTCCGGCATCTGGTCGTAAATCTGTCGGAGCACCGGAGCCATCTTCTTGGATAGCCGCCCGGCGATGATCATCACGTCCGCCTGCCTCGGGGTGGCTCTAAAGGCTTCCGAGCCGAAGCGGGATAGATCGAAGCGTGACGCGACCGTGCTCATCATCTCGATGGCGCAACACGCAAGGCCAAAGGTCAACGGCCAAAGCGAATTTGCGCGCGCTTGTCCAATGAGGTAGTCGGCGCTGGCAAGGACGACATTGCCTCCCTTCTGCATTCCATGCAGGACGGGAGTGGAACTGTCATGCAAAACGATGGTTTCAACGCGCTGTGGCATCTGTTCTTATTGTGGCCGAATTCACGGCTCCATCACTAATACGTTCAACGCCCTTCAAGTTCAGCGGAATTTTTAATTGAAGAGACTGATCCTTTTGCGGTGTTTTTCGTCGCTACAATGAGGGTAGAGATGGACACAAGGGCGAAGATCACTCATTTATTGAACCGGCTTGGGCTGGGAGCGAACGAGCAGGAGATCGATGCGTTGATGCCTTACGGCGCCGATGGCGCCGCTCGAAAGCTCATCAATTACGAGCACACTCCCGACCGATTTCCAGTCGACCCTACCGAGTTGGTACTTCATGATCGAGATGCCAACGTTTCGCTTGAACCGCACCGATACGCCCTATGGTGGATTCTCCGCATGGCGGCAACCCAGCGCCCGCTAGAAGAGAAGATGACCCTGTTCTGGCACAACCACTTTGCCGTCAGTGGCGCTAAGGTCGAGTTTGGCCCCGCGATGCTGGACTACTTAAACATCCTACGAAAGCATGCTGTAGGCAACTTTTCTGAACTCACCTACGAAATCAGCCGCTCGCCAGCAATGCTGCACTGGCTGGACGCCGAGATCAGCCACAAAACGCATCCAAACGAGAACTTTGGCCGTGAGCTGATGGAGCTTTTCACGCTCGGCATCGGCAACTACACCGAAAAGGATGTGAAAGAGGTCAGCCGCTGCTTCACGACGTGGGGCGTGCGCTACCCGTATTACGAATTGGGCAAGATGCCGGAGCGGGACAAGGTGATGAAGATGTCCGACGCCGACATGCCGATGATCGCCTTTACCGAGTGTCCGTACCTTGCCGATACCGGGCCGAAGACGGTGCTTGGCGTAACCCGGCGCTTCGACGACAAGTCGATGATCCAATTCCTATGCGAGAACCCGATCACCGCCAAGCGGCTGATGAAGAAGCTGTGGGCGTTCATGGCCTATGAAAATCCCGAAGACAAGGTGGTGGATCATCTGGCCAACAAGTTCGTTGCCTCCAAACTGGAGATGAAGCCGGTGCTGGCGGAGATGGTATCGATGCCGGAGTTCTGGAGCGATAGGGCGGTCGGCACGATGATCAAGAGCCCGGTGAGCTTCACGATCGGCGCGATGCGCCAGTTTAAGGTTGGGGAGCACTTCCTGGGCATGCGCGCGCAAGGCGCGACATACGAAACGCCGCTGAACGCCCAGCTTGTCGGCCAGTTGTACGGCGCGTTTACGCTTCTGCATAATCAGGGCCTCGCGCCGCTTTTCCCGCCAGACGTTTCCGGCTGGCGTTGGGGCAGCGCCTGGGTTGGCGCTTCGGCAATGCTGGAGCGGCAGCGCATCGCAAACTATCTGTACAACGGCACCAAGCAGGGAAGAATTAGCTCCAAGTGGATCAGGCCGCTTAACGAGGCAGCAAAGGGCAAAGACTCGGAGTGGCTCGTCGATCGCGTTTGCGAAACGATGACAATCACCCTGCCGAAGGCTCAGAAGGATGCACTCGTGGAGAGCATGAAGAAGAAGGGCGTCGATGTGGCGCTTAAAGATCCGAAGGCTAAGACGCCTCCAGCGTTAATTGTTCAGCCTTTGATTCGCGTCCTCGCGGCGTCGCCTGAGTATCAGCTCTGCTGAGAGCGCTTCCTACCAAGCGCGATTGCACCCAGCGCTAGCGCCAGCAGGCTGCTAGGTTCCGGAACCGCGCCATCGTACTCGACGTTGTCGATGACCGGGCTCCAATTGCGCGAGCCCGTCACGATAACCTTGGCGATTCCATTTCCTTCGCTTTCCCACCCAAGGAATGAATAGTCGGGGTAGCCGCCGGTGCGGAAACTGACCGTCCCCAGGAGATGGTTCTGTGAATCATAGGCGGCCATGTAGCCAACATCGATGAAGCCAGCATAATTGGTGACATCCAAGCCAACCGCCCTCATGGGGCGCTCAAACTGAATTCCGATTGAAGCGGACCCGGCAAGGAGTTTCTGGCTCTCCAAGCCGTAGAATCCGGGCTCCGGCAGGAATAGATCGTTTGCGTAGTTGCGTGCCCCGGCGTTGTAATAGCTCGCGCCCTTGTGGACGACACCCGCGTAGCCCTGAATATCTACCAAGTAATTCAAGGAACCGTAGATGTTCACCTGATTGCCAGAGCCGAAGGAAACCAAGTCGAACGTATCAAGCGTCGTATGGTTGTTCAGGATGGTCTTTAGGTCTCCGCGGTTGGTAACGCGCTGCGCAGGCAGCAGGGCCACTGAAGCTAAAGCAAGAGCAATGAGGCAAAAGCGCATAAATACACTGGGGATTATGGTACATCACACCCCGTTTGTGTATAGCGACAGCGGTGAAATTTGATGCCAAAGACAGGCCGGCGGCGTAAAGGAAATCAGAGTCCCCTGACCAAAGCCTCATGTCTGCCAATAATTCTGAACATCGGGAACCTCAAGGTACTCTAAGGCTCTTGAAGGCGTCTGTTCAGCTATGCCCAAAAGAGCGTGAACAACCGCCGGACGGGACGTATAAATACATAAGCCCTGGTTAAGGGCACAAGGAAAACTGAAATTATATGTGGCAACGCTTTACTGAGCGAGCAAGAAAAGTAGTCTTCTACGCGCAAGAAGAGGCGCAGAAGTTTGGCGAGGGATACGTCTCGACCGAGCACCTGCTTCTCGGACTCGTCCGCGAGTCGGATAGTGTCGCCGCGCGCGTTCTGGAGAAGATGGGCGTCAGCTTGAATAAGATTCGAGCTGAGGTCGAAAAGCAACTTCCCCGTGGAGATGCCCGTCCGTCGCAGGATATGACGCTTACGCCGAGGGCGAAACGCGTTATTGACCTAGCCTACGACGAGGCCCGCAATCTCAACAACAACTACATTGGCACCGAGCACCTTCTGCTTGGCCTGATTCGGGAAGGCGATGGCCTTGCCGGCAGGGTTCTTGCCAAACTCGGTATTGAGCTTGAGCGCGCCCGCCGCGAGGTGATGGCGCTTCAGGACAACGAGTCTCAGTCCCGCGCAAGCGGTGGCCCGAGCCGTTCTTCCTCAACCTCGCCGAAAACGCAGACGCTGGATGAATTTGGCCGCGACTACACCGAGCTTGCCCGAGAAGGAAAGCTTGATCCGGTAGTCGGACGCCAGTCTGAAATTGAGCGAGTGATGCAAATCCTTTGCCGACGCACGAAGAATAACCCGTGCTTGATCGGCGAACCGGGTGTCGGAAAGACCGCGATTGCCGAGGGGCTTGCCCTTCGCATCGTGTCTGGAGATATTCCCGACCTTCTTCGCAATAAGCGAATTGTCGCCCTGGACCTTGCCGGTCTTGTGGCGGGCACCAAATACCGTGGTGAATTCGAAGAGCGAATGAAGAAGGTGATGGAAGAGGTCCGAAAGGCCGAGGGCCAAGTAATCCTCTTCATCGATGAGCTTCACACGCTGGTTGGCGCGGGCGCCGCAGAAGGCGCAATCGATGCAAGCAATATCATGAAGCCGGCGCTTGCGCGCGGCGAACTGCAGTGCATCGGCGCGACCACCCAGGACGAGTTCCGCAAGTACATCGAGAAGGATGCCGCTCTTGAGCGAAGGTTCCAGGCGGTTAAGGTCGCCGAGCCGAGCGAAGCAGAGGCGGTAGACATTCTCAAGGGACTGCGAGAGCGCTATGAGACCCACCACCAGGTGGAAATCACCGACGACGCCATCAACGCGGCCGTTCAGCTTTCTCAGCGATACATTTCCGACCGCACCCTGCCGGACAAGGCAATCGACCTGATGGATGAAGCCGCTTCGCGGGTTCGACTTCAGCAGAGCCTTCCGCCGAAGGACGTTCGCGATGATCGCGTCCGTTTGACCAAGCTTCAGAACGAATACGACCACTTGAAGAAGCGCGAGAAGACGGATGACGAGAACGCCAAGTTTGAAGCGGAAATCAAGGAGCTTGAAGAGAGCATCCGAGGCCGCGAAGACACTTGGAACGAGCGCGAGCAGAAGGAACCGATTGTCAGCGAAGCCGAGATTGCTCAGATTGTCCAGTCATGGACGGGCATTCCGGTGACCAAGCTGGTAGAAGCGGAATCTCAGAAGCTTCTGCGCATGGAAGACGATCTGCACGAGCGCATCATTGGTCAGAACGACGCCGTTACCGCGGTCTCGAGGGCCATCCGACGCTCACGCAGCGGCCTGCGAGATCCAAAGCGACCTCTGGGCAGCTTCATCTTCCTCGGCCCGACCGGTGTCGGAAAGACCGAGCTTGCGAAGGCGCTTGCCTCCTACCTGTACGAGAAGGAATCGAACATGGTTCGGATCGACATGTCCGAATACATGGAGAGCTTCAGCGTCAGCCGACTCATTGGCGCCCCTCCGGGCTACGTGGGTTACGATCAGGGTGGCCAGCTTACCGAGCAGGTTCGCCGCAACCCGTACTGCGTGGTACTCCTCGATGAAATCGAGAAGGCTCACCCGGACGTTTTCAACATCCTCTTGCAGGTGATGGAAGACGGCCAGCTTACGGATAGCCAGGGTCGCACGGTTGACTTCCGCAACACGATTATCATCATGACCTCGAACGTCGGCGTTCGCCCGATCGAGACCGATAAGGGACTTGGATTCCGCGACATCCGCGAGGATGTGAACGATCCGAAGACCTACGAGACGATGAAGAATCGAATGCTTGCGGAGATGAAGAAGACCTTCCGCCCAGAGTTCTTGAACCGCGTTGACGAAATCATCGTGTTCCAGCACCTGAAGAAGGAAGAGATTCTCCGAATCGCCGACCTCTACATGAAGAGGGTCAACGACCAGGCTGCCGCGATGGGTATCACCGTCGAACTCAGCGACCCGGTCAAGGACCTCCTCGTCGAGAAGGGCTACGATCCGAACCTTGGCGCACGGCCGCTACGCCGCGCCGTCCAGCGGTTCATCGAAGATCCGCTTAGCGAAGAGTTGCTGCTTGGCGCTCTCCATGAAGGCGAGACGATCATCGCGGAAACCGAAGGCGAAGAGAAGGTCACCTTCCGAAAGAAGAAGGCCAACGAAAACGGAAAGAAAGAGAAGGAACTCGTTAAGAACTAACGAGCGATCCAAAGTCCTCGGGGGCTAGAGCGCATGCTCTAGCCCCCGATTGTTTTAGCCCCAGCCCCAATGCTTTTGGAGCCTTCCGGCGTCATCTAATATGATGCCCATGCCGAAGCTAATCGCCGTTGCCGCACTTGTGCTTTTGAAGCCGCCACCCCCGCTCACGAAAGGGCAGATTGTCGAGGTCTTGAATCGCTCGAATCGGTTGTTCGTTACGAAGAACTACGATGGGTTGATGAAGCTGCTCACTGCGGACTACAACGAGTACGACACCAAGGGCTCGACGTTCAGCCGCGAGGAAGTGGGCAAGCGCCTGAAGGTGATGTTCACGATTATCACCAAGATTAGAGTGGCAAGGTCCGATCTGATGTCGTTCCGACCGGTTATCGGCGGAACGCAGGTGGTGACTCGCACGATCCTCGATCTGGACATCGTGCAGGCAAAACGGAAGCACCGTCTTCAAACGGATTTTAAGTCGGTTGAGCTTTGGGTGAGGCAGGCGGGCCAAATTCGCGTCAGAACCTCGAAGGTACTCAGCGAGACCTCGAAAATGGACGGCAAGACCGTGGCTTCACCTTAGCGCTATCGGTCTAAAGGCCCAAACAGAAAGGTTTGGCTGGTAGAGTTGCGCCGTGAAAAAGCTTTTAGTTGCCTCATCTTTCATCGTTGCATCCCTCGCTTTAGGTTCAAATCCGGTTGGCGTTTGGCAGGGCAAGCTCAACATCAACATGCCCAAAGGCGCAATGGCCCACGGTGATCCCGCCGAAATGGACAATATGGTCAAGAAGTCCAGTTTCAAGCTGGAGTTCAAAGCTGACCACACCTACAATGTGAACGCGAAGACTCCGCGCGAAGCTTTCACGACGAGCGGCACTTGGGTCCAGAACGGAAACAAGATCACGGTTACCCCGAAGATCAAGAACGGCAAGCCGTTTACCGCTAAGCCGATCATCTATCAGATTTCTCTTGATGGCAAGTCGATTATTCGAGACATCCAGCCTGGAGTCTCGATCGTCTTCAGCAAGGGCTAAGGCTTAAAGCGGCGCGATTTGGACGGCCGTGCCGTATGCGATGACTTCGGTGATGCCTTGGCCCACCTCGTTGGCATCGTATCGCATGGCCACCACCGCGTTTGCGCCTACTTGCGCGGCGTGCTGAATCATGATTTCGTAAGCCTCTAGTCGGGCATGTTCGCAAAGCTCGGTATAGAGGCTGATATTGCCTCCGGCAAGCGATTGGAACCCGGCGCCGATTTGGCCGAAAAGTGATCGGCTGCGGACGGTGATGCCTCGCACGACTCCCAAATATCGAACCACCTTGTAGCCGTCAAAGCCGTTGGAGGTTGTAATCCACTGATGTATTTCAGACACGTTATGAGGACGGCGCTTCTGGCTCCTGGGTTGCGGTGGCCTTCTTTGCGCCGCGCTTCGCCTTCTGAATGAGGGCGGCAACCCCCAGAATGCCCGCGATGTTCTTCTTGGCCAGAATCAGCCGGTGGGTGGTTCTTCCCGTGGTTCCCCAGCGTTGCTTGTAAGCCTCTTCGCCGAGCATAAAATCGAACGTGTGGTCGCCTTGTTCGATTGCGTGTTTGATTGCAAGATGGACCAGCGCCTTACCGGGGGAGTATTTGGCGTGGCTTTCATCGATGCCGGAAGTTAGGTAGCAGAACGTGCCGCCGTGCCGATATCCCAGTAGCGCGCCAATGGGTTTGCCTGCGGCCCGTAGTGTGATCAGGACGCCTTCGCCATGCGGAATCAGGGCTTCAAGAAGTTGCCGCGTGGCTTGCTTAAAGCTGGGATTCGCGAAAGCGCCCGGCTTGCCGCGTGCTTGCCATCTTGCTTGATGCAGATCGACCAGGGTTTGGAAATCTTGATCAAGGGTTTCTTTGGTGGCGATGCGGTGTGAGACTTCGCCGACTTCCTTGCCAAGGCGGCGCATGTCGTAAGCAAGTTGGCGGTTCAGGTTCGCGCTGATGCGGGCTTGGAAGGCTTGGTAGTCGGTCAGCCCCTCCAGGCGATAGAAGGTTTGGTGCGGCATCGCCGCGACTTGCATTCCCTCTATCGTTTGCTTGCTGATCCCTTCGTCGGTTGATGGCAGAAGCGGGCTGTCGAAGCGCAGATGCCGAAGGTCGAGAAGGGAAGTTGGCGAGCTTGCGCGCAGGAAGCGGGCAAGGGTTTGGAGGGCGTCCGGGCCGAGGTCGCCCACGCATCCGCCGTAGTCGCCGGTGATGGTTCTTAGCGCGCCCTTATGCTTCTGCAGCGGGAGGACGAAGACGAGCTGATCCCCGCGGTAAGCGGCGAGGATGATGGCATCGAAGGCGGTGCACCACGCGGGGTGCTGGGCGGGTGTGGCTTTGGGATCGCAGTGATAGAGATCGGCCCATGCCTGTAGGAACTCGTCGCCGAACGGCGGCCAAACCCAGGCTAACCTCAAATCCTCATCGCGCATGGAGTTGGGTAACTGTACCCACGCACGCGCGGGCTGCAACATTCGATGGTTCTACTTCCCATCTAGAGTCGCGCTAAGCACGGCGCAGGCAAAGAGAATTGCAATCGCCTTCAATGTCACGAAGGACGGAGATAATTCCTCGTTCGTTCCGTCATTAACAGCGGTACTATTGGAATGAACCTGATGAAGACGCTCACCGTTGCTCTCCTTCTCGCTCTCGCCGCCTGCATGGTGGCCGATGATGGAGTTCTGTACGAGTTCGGCGCTCCCCGGTTAATGAAGGGGCATCCGTCCATTCGAATGGTGCAGGAGTTTGTCCGCGCCAAAGTCCTTCCGCCAAACAAGCATCACCGTAAAGAATTTGCGTGGCCGAGTGCCAAGGTCTATTGCCGCTTTGTATTTCGAAATGACGGCCCTGCGACTACCGTGAAGATTGGCTTTCCTGACATCTGCACGAACCGGGAGGAGGAAGATACCACCCCGGACTTGATGAATTTCCACTCCGAAGTCGACGGTCAGCCGGTTGGGATTCGCTACGAATCAGGCGAAAGTATACAAGGATTTCATGTCAAACATGTCCACTTCGGGCGTCATCAGACTCGGGTGATCGAAGATTGGTACGAGGCGCCGCTAAGTGGCGGCGCAACCAACACACATATTAAGGACGATCTGATGCATATCCGCCAGTTCCACTACGTGATGTTTTCCGGAGGAAGCTGGAAAGGGCCAATTGGGAGGGCAACTGTAGTGATCGACTTCTTAGGATTTGGGTCAAAGACACTCAGCTTGCGACCGGCGAGCGAATTCTCTCGCGACGAAAGCGGCGCCTTCGGCTATGAGCATTGGGATCAGATCAACCCATCCACCCTTGTCTGGGCGGGGTTTGCCAAGCCGAAATTGAAGGGCCATCGAATCGAGTTCCGAAGAACCAACTTCAAGCCTACTGAGGCGGATGACATCGACCTATTCTTCCGCGACGAAATCTGGGACAAGCCCAACTAGGCGCTACGCGGAGTCGCCTGCTGATCCAGGAAGCTTGAAAGCTTGGCGTAAAGCTGCTCAACCCCGAATGGCTTGGTAAGGAAATCGTTGAACCCGGAGGCTAGGCACTCCTGCAGGTCGTCGTCCACCGTATTCGCGGTGACGGCAATCATGGGAATGCGGCGCAAGTCCGCATCTTCGCTCGATCTAATCAGCTTCGCCGCTTCATAGCCATCCATAACCGGCATCATGCAGTCCATCAGAACCACATCGAAGCGGGACCGGGCGAGGGCATCCAAGGCAAGCTGGCCATCACCGACGATCTCATAAGTGCAACCCAACCGATCAAGGTTTCGGGACAGCACCATCTGATTCACCGGATTATCCTCGGCAACCAGAATGTGGCCCCGAAGCGGCTGAACTTCACTGCCGCGCGAGGTAACGGCGACGCTTGCCTGGCAGGGGACGAACCAGGCCGTAAATTGGAAGATCGACCCGCCCGCCGGATTGTGGGAATAGCAGAGATCTCCACCCATTTGCTGGGCAATTCTTGAACTTATCGCGAGCCCGAGGCCCGTACCGCCGAATACGCGGGTGGTCGAGACATCGGCCTGCTTAAACGGCTGGAACAGGCTGGGGATCGCCGAATCCGGTACGCCGACTCCGGTGTCGATCACCTTGACCGTAAGCTTTACAATCTCGTTTGCAAGCTCAGCATGAACATCGACCGTGATTGAACCTTCGCTGGTGAACTTAATGGCATTGCCCACGAGGTTGGTGACGATCTGGCCGAATCGGCTCGGATCGGTCTTCACATTGATTTGAGCAAGGTTAGAGCGAAATAGCAGCTTCAATCCCTTGGCTTCAGCGCTATAACGTAGCGGCTTAAGGAAGGCTTCGGTGCAATCAACAAGCTCAGTATCCACCGACTCAAGCGTCATCTTGCCGGCTTCGATCTTCGAGAAATCGAGGATGTCGTTCACGATGCCCAGCAGGTGCTTACCGGAATTCACGACGGTTTCCGCAATCGTGCGCTGGCTCGCGTCGAGGTCAGATTCGAGGATCAGCTCAGTCATGCCGATCACGCCGTGAAGCGGCGTGCGAATTTCGTGACTCATCGCGGCAAGGAATGCGGATTTAGCCTGGTTGGCGCTTCGCTCGGCTTCGCGAGATTGGATGAGGTCGTCCTGGTAAAGCCGGTTGGCGGTGATATCGGCGAAGGTGCACATCACCTGATACGGGGCAGACTCTCCGGCGGTAAACAGCGGAATCGCGTTAATCGTAATCCATCGTTCGGTACCGTCTCGCAGGTTCAAGCCCATCAATACATTGAGCTGAGGTTCGCCGGTCTTCAGCGCGATCATGGAAGGATGCTCAATGCCGGGAAAATCGCTTCGGTCCTCGCGCATCGCCCTCCATCGCGGGTCGATGGAAGTCCGCCCACAGAGCTCATCTGCGGTAAGGCCGAGGATGTCGCAAGCCGCTTGGTTGAACTTGAATATCTGTCCGACCTTGTCTTGGACCACGATGCCTTCGTGCATGCTGTCAAAGATGAGCTCAAGCTCTCGGTTTTGGCGGTCGATTTCGCCAAGGTATTCCGCATCTCGGTGGAGGGTTGCCGCCGACTCGTCGAGTTGGATCGCCAGCATCACCATCTGGGCAAGGAACTCCAGAGTCTTCAACTGCGCGGGAAGCAACTGCCTTGATTTGGAGTCCCACAGGCAAAGGGCGCCGATGCGATGGCCCTCGCGGGTGCACAGGGGTATGCCTACGAAGAAATTGAAGGGGCCCTGGCTGGTGCTGCTAGGTAGGCAGACATCGGGATGCGCTTCCAACTCTTCGCAAACCAGCACCGAGTCGGATTCGATCACACGCGCGCAAAGGTCATGCTCGCGTTTTACTTCGCTCTCGTCAATGCCAAATCGTGCCTTGAAGCGTACGTGGTTTTCATCAACCAGCGCTATGACGGCGGCCTCGACGTCGAATATCCGGGCGGCAGCCAATGCAATTTCGTCCAGGTCCGGCCGTGGGCCGGATTCTAGTATCCGCAAGCTGTGAAGCGCTTCCAGCCTTCGTGATTCCGCCGCTTGGCGGTGTTTGTGCGACCTGTTCATTAATTACAGTTGGAGCCCCGATTGACTTCCTGTAATTATTGGCAGGGTGCGTGTTAATACTTGCACATATCGGAATCGCGAATTGGGTATCGTGTGTTTGGAGAAGCAAGCCTAAAGTGTGATTACTCGCCTCAAGCTAAGATGACAGGCGATACGCCATAATTCTCTATGGTTTCCTTTCGAGAGGGCTTAAGTTTTGACGATGTGCTGCTGACGCCAAGGCGCACCTCCGTTTTGCCCAGCGAGGTCGATACCTCCACTCCATTCCTGCCCGGAATAGTCCTCAAATCTCCTATTGTTTCCGCCCCAATGGACACGGTGACGGAAGCACGCCTTGCCATCGCCATCGCCCGAGAGGGCGGAGTAGGCGTGCTGCACCGCAACATGAGCATCGAGCAGCAGGCGGAAGCGGTGGACACCGTTAAACGAAGCGAAAACGGCGTTATTTCCAACCCGATCAAGCTTGGGCCGGATCAGGAAATTCAAGAAGCGGTCAACTTAATGGACCGCTTTCATATTTCTGGCGTGCCGATTGTAAACGAGAAGAACATCCTCGTCGGCATCCTCACCAACCGTGACATCCGTTTTGAATCTGATTTCAAGAAGCCTATTCGCACCCGGATGACCTCCAAGAACCTCGTCACCGGCAAGGCGGGCACGACCCTCGATCAAGCAGAGGCGATTCTGGCCGAGCACCGCATTGAAAAGCTGCCGATCGTCGATGGCGACAACGTGCTTATCGGCCTTATCACGATTAAAGATATTAAGAAGCTGCGCCAGCATCCCAACAGCACGAAGGACACGCGGGGACGACTCGTCGTTGGCGCCGCCATAGGAGCGCTAAGAGAGCCCTACGAGCGCGCGAAGGCGCTGATGGACGCGGGAGTCGACTTCATCGTCATCGACGCCGCCCACGGGCACAGCAAGGGCGTGATGGAATGCCTGAGCATGCTGAAGAAGAAGCTGCCGAACCTGATGGTGGTGGCGGGTAGCGTGGCCACAAAGGAAGGCGTTCGCGATCTTAAGAACCTTGGCGCAGACGGCCTAAGGGTCGGCATCGGCGCGGGCTCTATCTGCACCACCCGCGTAGTAGCGGGCATCGGCGTTCCTCAATTTACGGCCGTTTTGGAGTGCGCCGAGGAAGGCGCGAAACTGGGCATCCCCACCATCGCCGATGGCGGAATTCGAACCTCGGGCGACGTGGTGAAGTGCCTTGCCGCCGGCGCGAACTCGGTGATGATGGGCAACATGTTCGCGGGATGCGAAGAAAGCCCGGGCGAGCTTGAAATCTTCCGCAACCGAGCCTATAAGGTGTATCGCGGCATGGGCAGCATCGCCGCAATGAAGCAGGGCTCCAGCGACCGGTATTTCCAAGTTAAAGACACCGGCGTGATGGTTCCCGAAGGTGTTGAAGGGCGAGTGCCTTTCAAAGGCCCGGTGGCAGATACCGTAGCCCAGATCATGGGCGGCTTGCGGTCCGGCATGGGCTATGTGGGGGCGAACAATTTGGTTGAGCTTTCTGCCAATGCCCAGTGGGTTAAGATCACTGGCGCGGGCCTTCGCGAGAGCCATCCCCACGACGTGTGGATCACCAAAGAGCCACCAAACTATTCGGCGCCTTACGGCTTAAGCGGTGAGTAGGTTAGTCGTCGGTCTCGACAGTCGGCTCCGCCTGCGCTCTCAGATTCCCGCGATTCGCGCCCTTTCGCGCGTACTCGGCTTCCTTCATGCCCAGCGCACGAGACACCGCGTAGTAGGCGCTCGTGCTCATCACAAAGGTGAAGCCGACGAAAGCGATCATGCCGATGCGGTGGTGGAGGGCAATGTCGTAAACCGGTGAGTTGTTCAGCCCGAGACAGATCACCACTATCACTACGCTGGCGACGGCGCTCTTACAGAGCGTGAGCAAGATGCCGCGTATATCTAAGCCGCCTATTGCCCTGCGAACGCTTAGGATCAGCATCACCACTAAGATGATTGCCGAGAGGGAACTCGCAAGCGGCAGGCCAAAGTAGGAAAGGGGGGTCTGTGAGCTTAGGAATTTGGCTAAGAAGAAGAAGATGACGGTGGTGATGGTGCCCTGGACGATGGGCGAAACGCTGTTGTGGATGGCGAAGAAGCCGCGCATCAAAACGGGATGCAGGCACCAGGCGCAAATTCCGATGGAGAAGTAGCTGAGCATTTGGGCCACCACTTGGGTGTCCTCCGGCTTGAATTTGCCTGATTGATAGAGCGCTCCGACGATCGCGTGGGGCTCCAGCGCCATGAACACTGATATCGGAATCGTCAGATACAACACCGTGCGAATGGTGGTGGCAAGCTGCAACCGGAACTGGTGCATCGAGCCCTTCGCGTAAAACTCGCTGAGAGCGGGGAACACCGCAATCGCCAGCGACTGACCAAAGATTCCAAGCGGCGCTTGCATCAGCTTGTTGCCGTAGTCCAGCCAGGTGTTCACGCCCGGCTGATAGAGGCTGCCAAACCGCTGCATCAGGACGCCGTACACTCCGGGTAGAGATAGCCCCAGCACGACCGGTAGCATGAGCTTGAATACCTTCTTGACTCCAGGGTGCTTCAAGTCGAGGGTGAACGAAAAGTGGGAACCAAGCTTTCGCATCGCATAGAACGGAATGATGAGGTTGCCGATGAAGGCGCCGATGAGCGCCCCCCAAGACATTCCCACCACCCCCGGGCTCACGAAGTGGCTGATCACGACCGCCCCGAAGATGATGCCCAGGTTGTAAACGTTTGGCCCTAAGCCGGGAACGGCGAACACTTGCCGCGCGTACAGCGTGCCGAACATCAGGCCACCAATGAAGAACGCAAACTGGGCAGGCAAGATGATGTGGCTCATACGCGTAATGAGCTCCGCGGAATCCATCCGGCCGGGCGCAAGGGCCTGCAATATGGGGGTGGAAAACACCCAGGCCAAGCCAATGAAGCCCAGGATGATTAGCGACATCAGGCTGGTCACCACGCTGAAGATGTGCCAAGCCTCGCGTTCCCGCTCGGTGTGCAAATACTCGCTGAACACGGGGATGAAGGCGGAACTCAGCGCGCCGCCCGCGATGAGAAAGAAGAGCAGGTCGGGAATTTGGAAGGCCAGGCGGTAGGCGTCGGTGGTGGCATTGCTCCCAAACTGGTGCGCCATCACCATGTCTCGAGCGATGCCCAAGAAGCGGCTGAGTACCAGGCTGAGGAACATGATTCCGGATGCCCGGCCCACGTTCGGAGTGCGAGCCGTACTCGCTTGAGCGCTTGCCATAAATTCGCTATGATTAAACCAGAAAGGCAAACGGCCCGTTCGTCGCGGTAGGGCTCACGTTGAACTTGGCGTAACTTGAGGAAAGGATGAGAAATTTGGGTCGAATTTGCTTGTTGCTTTGCGGAGCCCTGGCGGCGGTCGCTCAGGCGCAGAACGGAAGTTTCAATAAATATCCCCTGGATGTTCCCCAGAATCGGATGTATCCTGCTGGACCCGGCACCCGGGTTAGCCTGAACTCGGCCACCCTTGAAACCCTCATCCCGCTTCAGAATCTAAAGGGCCCGGGGCATAACCGATTTGATCTGGCGGTCTATCACGAGAGCCCAACCGCAATCTCGGCAATTAACCCTTATGGCGATAACTACATCGCGCCCTACTGGCGGCAGAGCTTTGAGTGGATCATGGCGCCGATCAGCGGCAACGTGTCGGATAACGACGGCATAGGCGTGTTCCACATGGGGCAGCTTGTTTATCGTTGGGTTGCCAGCGGATTGAACACCTACGTTCGCGCGCCAGGATGCCGGGCGGATCTTACGGTACTGACTTCGGGCGGTAACGTGATTGGCTACCAGGTGCTTGAGCAGGCAAGCAAGGATGCGCTCGTGTTCAGCCAGCATGCGACGAACGGCTGGTACTACATTTCATCGCGGCAAGATGCTCACGGAAACAAGACCACGTTCAACTACAATGGCGCGTCCCTGTTGCAGAGTGTGGTCGATCCCGCAGGGCGGAGCTACTCCTTTGCCCATAACGTTTCCGGCAACGCGAAGCTGATTTCGAGCATCACGCTCACCGCAGGGACGATTTCACGAACTTGGGACTTCACTTACGGCTCTTTCAACACCGTAACCGCTATAAACTTCCCACCGGCAACCCAAGGAGGCATCCGCAAGAAGATTCAGTGCGCCTATAATGGCTCGAACCCGCAGAATCTCACGGACCTGTATGATTTCAACGGCAATCACTGGCAGTACGAGTACGCCAACAATGCGTTTAACTCAAATGCGGTCGTGAAGGTGCATCCGCCTTTGCTCTCGAATGGCGCAAGTGCCGATCCGAACTATTGGCTGTTCCAGTATTCTGCCCCGCTTAACCAGCCGCTCACGGTCGATGTCATAGACCTCGCGGGCAATGACCAAACTTACGTGTTCAGCACCACATCAGGCGAATTCTTGGGGTTGCCGATTGCTGCCGAAACCGGCCCATCGATCGCAGCGGATTCCGGCAATCGATATTCGGACCTCTACACATGGCGTATTGCGGACAACACGCTTGCTACATGGAGGGACAAGAATGGCAATACCACCACCTACGTCTATGATGCGAACAACCACGGCGATCTTCTTAATGAAACGAACCCGCTGAACCAAACCAAGAGCTACTTGTACGACTCTCTGGACCGAATGGTGAGTGAGATTTGGCCGGCTCTTGCGCAGGGTGCAAGGCGTAATCGTACAACTTTTGGCTACAACATCTACTCAGATCGGACTTCTGAGACGCTTGATCCCGTGACCGATGCGGCCGACGGCAGCTACTCAAACCCGAACGGCGCAAGCCTTACCACCAGTTACGGATACAACGCAAAGGGGAACCGAAACAGCGAGCAGAAGCCGGGGCTAAACGGCTCAAGCCAAACCTATGATGTTTACGGCAACCTGACCGTTGATGCGCGCTGCGAAGGAATGATCACATACACCGCGGACGCGGTTGGTAACCGGCGCTCCGAAACCCTAGGAACTGCGACTACGACGTACGCTTACGACGGCCTTGATCGGCTCGTATTGACAACCTTCCCCGACGGCAAGACAATTCAGCGCGCTTATGACCCGCAGGGTAACGAGACCCAGACGATCAATGAGAACGGCTGGAAGACAACAAGAACTTTTGATCCTTTGAACCGGCTACTGACAAAGGCCGTTCAGGTAGCGCAAGGCAAGACTGAAACGGAGACTTTTACCTACGACCCGCTTAGCCAGGACAAGACGGCGGCAACCAGCCCAGGCGGTAAGGTCACCCGCTACGCATGGAACGAAACTCATCGATTGGTGCAGATTGCGTATCCGGACGGTACCACCCGGAAGTATCACTACACTCCCGACGGACTTGTGGATAAGTCTCAGGACGGGAAAGGAAACCTCACAACCTACGTTTATGATGCCGCAAACCGCTTGGTTCAACGCCAAACCGTTGAAGGCTCAAATACTTACACGGTCTCAAACTATTACCGCGCAGACGGCTTGCGATATCGTCGCACCGATTGGTGGGGTCCGAGTGACTTCTTCTACGACACCGCCCGCCGGCTGATTTACACCTACCAAGCCGCCCCTGCCAAGTACGTGGTCGACTACTTCGATGCGAGCACTGGCCTAAAGAACGCGGTTCAAATCTTGGACTACTTTGGCAACCCAGTGCAAACCTGGATATTCACTTACGATGGCTGCGGACGCCGGATCAAGATCAGCCAGACGCCAAACGGCATGCTGCCGGTCGTTTCATCGATCACCTATGCCGGTGACCAACCGTCGCAGATTGTTTTCGGACCGAACGACCGGCCCATCTTTACGATCGACTACACCTATGATGGACGCGGTCGGCCGACGCTGGTTCGCCAAACTCAAAGCGGCTCGCTATTGGAGTCGTTGGCTTACACCTACGATGGAGTTGGGAATCCGCTGACCCTGGTCAACTCGCTTGGAGGCGGATTCACTTCCACCCTTACCGCGACTTTCGATGGCAAGAACCGGGTGCTTTCAGAGGTCAAGACGGGCGCGCCCTCTGGGCATAATTTCAACCGAACTTATACCTACGATCCAGATGGCAACCGCCTCACCGGTCCTGGCGGCTCGGCGACATACGATAGCAACAACCGCCTGCTCACCTATGGTTCGGGCATTAGCCTGACTTACGACGCGAATAGCCAACCGATTACCTTCACGCGCGGATCGGAGACATCAAGCCTTACGTGGTATGGCCCACAGATGTTCATCGCCTCCTCCAACCTGCATTACTCGCAAAACATTTATGATGGCGATGGCCGTCGTGTCTTCCGTCAGTTCGGCTCGAGCCCGTCAAACCTTAACGGCATCATTGCCTACATCTATGATGGTGATGAGTTGGTTGGCGAAGAGAGCGGGGTAACCGGCAGCGTATTCAAGGTGCACATGCCTGGCTTTGGATACGCCATTCTCGGCTTCGGCGAGGGCTACTACTTCAATGATCCCGACGGCTCCGTTTATAACGTGGTGAATAATCGTGGCCAGTTCATAGCCATTAACGAATACGATCGCTTCGGAAACCTGGACAACTACATTGGCGGGTTGGGCTTCGGGCAGAACTACCGCAGTCGCGGCGGATTCCAGCTCGATGAAGATTACGGTTGGCTCGCGCGTGGCCGACGCCTATTCATGCCGATGTTCGGAAGATACTTAAACCCAGCCCCGGATAGCGATTCGATTCTGAATCTGTTCACCGATCCGCTACCGAAATAAAAGAGAAGGGGCTGGCCCAAAAGGCCAGCCCCTTCAGCAGTTCGTAAAGAATCTTACAGCGCGCGGTCGATCATTCCGGCGATAACCTGCTTAGGCTGAGCGCCAACCATCTGATCTACCAGCTTGCCGCCTTTGAACACCAGCAAAGCTGGGATGCTCAGTACGCCAAACTTCTCGGCAAGGTCCGGTTCGGCGTCGACGTCGACCTTGAATACCTTGGCTTTGCCTTCGTATTCGCTCGCGATTTGCTCAACGCTAGGCCCGATCATCTTGCAGGGGCCGCACCACTCCGCCCAAAAGTCAATAAGAACGGGTTGGTCTGAGTTCAGAACTTTATCGGTGAAATCGTCGGTCTTAAGTGCGAGATTGCTTGCCATTGTGATGTTGTAATTGCTCCTAAATGAGTCTTACGCCGGGTATACCCGGAACGTCGCGCGATTATGGACGGGAGGCAGTGACCATTTGATCCTAGAATGCGTCCATAATGGTGGAATAGTTGCCGGGGGGCCGAAAGAGTAAAAATGAAGAATCTGAGCAAATGGATTTTGATCGCCGGGATTGCGGTTGCGGGGGCTGTGCCTGTCGGGGCACAACGTCCGAGCCAGGCCGAAACAGGCCTCGTGGGCGTGAACATGTACGATGGAGCATTTAAGCTTCTCAGGCTATTCGGTCCTCCCGATGATATCTTGCCGATGGGCGCATCAAGCGCTACCGGTCCTGCCGTTGGCGGCGGTGGTGGCGGAGGCGGTGGTGGTAATGCCGGTGGCCCTCCCCCTGGTGGAGGTGGCGGCGGAGGTGGTGCTCCGGGTCCTCAACGAGCTCGTAAGAGTGATGCAGGCGGCGGCGGCTTCTTTGGCCCTGATGGTGGGGATACGCCGGAGCATATCCTTAGCGGCGGTTCGTTCACGAAGCAAGAAGGCACTGGCAGCAACCCAAAGACTGGGTCAAGCGATGGCGAAGTCCGTCAAACCCCGATTACTGCTCGTCCGTTCTTTATCCGCTGGATTTACAAGCGTGGCGGCGCCAAGTATGCATTCCTTCTCGACCGATTTGAGCGCGTAATTCAGATTGAAGCGATTGGACTTGAGAACAAGAAGGTCAAGACCCGAAAGGGCATGGGCTTCGGCAACACTTACGTCGATCTGCTTAAGACCTACGGCACTCCTGATAGCTATGAGATTGGCGGAAACCAGATCATCATGCGCTATCTGCTCAAGAACAAGGTCGTGTTCCGATTGAATCGCTTGGGCGTTGACAAGCCTCACGTCGTGACGGGCATCATCGTCGCGGCCGGTAAGTATTAATCAGTGTCCGACGACCTACAGGCGATTCGGGATCGTGTCGATATCGCTTCGCTGGTCGAGGAGCAAGTTAGCTTAAAAAGAGCGGGCAGAAGCCTTAAGGGCCTCTGCCCGTTTCATGATGATAGGAACCCTTCTTTCCACGTTTCAACCGAAACGGGTCGCTATCGTTGCTGGTCGTGCGGGGAATCGGGCGACATCTTCACCTGGGTGATGAAGACTCGCAATGTCACCTTTCCCGAAGCTTTACAGATGCTTGCGGATAGGGCCGGCGTAACGCTCACACGTCAGAAGCAGGAACGTAACGTTCCCTCAGAAAGGGAGCAGCATTTGGCGATGATGCGAGAAGCCGTAACTTTCTTCCGCGCCCAACTCCCCAAAGCCGCTGCCGCCAAGGAGTATTGCGCGAAGCGCAGGCTGAGCGACGAGGTGTTGGCCAAGTGGGAAATCGGTTTTGCGCCGGATATGGGAGACGCCCTCGCTACGCAACTCCAGCGCAAAGGGTTCTCGCTGGCAGAAGCCAAGAAGCTATTCTTGGTGTCGCAAGACCCGGGTGGCGGCTACTTCGACATGTTCCGCGGGCGGCTGATGTTCCCGATTCGGGACGAGCGAGGAGACTGCGTCGGCTTTGGCGGACGCATTATGGGCGCCGGCGAGCCGAAATACATTAACTCCAGCGACTCGCCGCTGTTCCGGAAGAGCCGCCTGCTGTATGGCCTCTTCCAATCGCGCAGCGCGCTCCAAAAGAATCGCCATCTCATTCTCTGCGAGGGCTATTTGGACGTTATAGCTTGCCAAGAGGCGGGTATTGATGGGGCGGTTGCATCCCTTGGCACATCGCTTACAGAAGATCACGCGAAGCTAATCAAGCGGTGGGCAGACAGGGTGACGATTCTCTATGATAGTGACCCTGCCGGTGTGAAGGCGGCCGGGCGGGCAATCGAAGTCCTGAAGCCGGAGCAGGTGCCGGTCAGAATCGCGATGCTGCCGACCGGTGAGGACCCTGACTCGCTTCTTGCCCAGGGCGGCCCTGCGCAATTGCGGCAAATTGTGGAGTCATCGGTTACGCCGCTTGAATTTGGCCTAAGATCGTTCCTAGCATCGGCAAAGCCGGGGGACGCCAGATTTTGGGAGGAGGTCGCCTCCCGCCTTGCCCAAGCGCCTACCGAGATGGATGAAGACAAGGCGATCGAACTGCTACAGCCTTACTTTCCTTCAACCGTGAGTTATGCGGAATCTCGTAAGGCTTTAAAACGGGATATTGCCTCGCGGCGGAAGAAGACCGGCAGCCAGGGTCGCAAAGCGGTGGTGGCTACCCCAATAACTTTGAAGGGAGTGAGCGCCGCGGAGGCGATCGTTTTACGGGGCCTACTGGAAGAGGAAGTCCAAGAGTTAGCTTGGCAGGCCGTCACCAAGTTTGACCTTTGGGGGGAGCGGGTTCGACCCATTGCCGAACAGCTTGCAGCGAAACTCGGCCCGGACGGTCCAAAAGGGAAGTCGTCTGTCTGGCTGGCTGGCGAAGAATTTGAAAACGCGGCGCAATTTCTCGACGAAATTGTGAATGATCCTCGTACGGCGAACGTTAGCGCGGCCGCCATCGTCGATTCAATAAAGGCCCTAGAGAAGGAAAGAGAACGCCGAAGTTTGGTCTACCTAAAGTCGAATAATCCAAACGACGAAGCGAAAGCGGAGTACATGGCGCGGCTCAGCCGACTTCAGGGAGAGAATTCTTAAACTATTTGCGTATTTGTATTTATTGGTGCCGAATCACTAGGATCGTTCAACTCGCATGACCAACGGAATTGCCCCTGCCAAATCAGGCTCGCCATGTTTGGCAGCCGTGAAGCCCCTTTCTGGGCTCGGCTTCCCTGATCCCGAAGAGGATGCAATCTCGCACTGGCTCAAGCAGGTGGGAAGAACCCGCCTATTGACTCGTGAGGAAGAGTACATGGTTGCAAAGCATGCCAAAGAGGGATGCGATGCCTGCCGAAGTCTCCTCATTGAATCGAATTTTCGCCTCGTTGTTACCGTTGCCAAGAAGTGCCGGGGCAGAGGGCTTGCGCTGTCGGACCTCATTCAGGATGGCAACGTTGGCCTGATGCGAGCGGTAGGCAAGTTCGATCCCGACCGGGGATACAAGTTTTCGACCTACGCGACCTGGTGGATCAGGCAATCGATCAATCGCGGCCTAAGTGACCACGCCCGCACTATTCGGATTCCCGCTCACTCCGTCGAGGCACTGAACCGCCTTCTCAGGGCGATTGTTCAGCTTAACCAGAGGTTGGGCCATGAGGCGACGGTCCACGAGATCGCGAAAGCTATCGATCTGCCCGTTGAGAAGGTCACAAAGCTCCTGACCTACAGCAAAGAACCGATTTCGCTGGATATGCCAACCGGCGATAGCGAAGAATCAAGTTTCGCCGAGTTCCTACCAGATACCGTTCAGTCTTCGGCAATCGAGGAAACCAACCGCTCGGTGCTTCGCGCGCGGCTGGCTCAATCCCTAGAGTTTCTCAGCCCGCGGGAGCGAGCCATCATTCTTGCCCGTTACGGTCTGCTGAACGATGAGCCGATGACCTTGCAAGAAGTTGCGAATCAAGTTGGCATCACGCGCGAGCGCACCCGCCAGTTAGAGCAAGAAGCGCTTGCAAAACTGCGCCGCCCGGAGAACGCCAAGCTCCTCAAGTCCCTTCTTTCAGGCGACTAAGGCGGTAACCTCGCGCCTTGGCACGGCTTCTGAACAAGTGGAAGGCGATCTTCATTATATGGCTGCAAGACGCCATGACCTACCGTGCTAGCCTGGTCATCTGGATTCTCCCAGAAGCGCTAAACGGCATGCTGATGCCGCTTGTATGGATTGCCGCCGGCAAAGGCCAGGCAATCGCCGGGTTTGAGCCTAGCCAGTTCGTGCAGTACTACCTTGTGCTGCTCACGATGCAGGGCTTCGTCGTCAGCCACATGATGTGGGACATCGCTTTTGAGATCAAGGACGGCATCTACAGCGTGCAGATGCTGAGGCCCATCTCCTATTTCCAATTCCAATTCTTTCGCAATCTGGCCTGGCGGGCGAACCGCACCATCATGTTCTTGCCATTCCTTGCCTGCCTGGTGCTGTTCTATCAGAGCTATCTGCATGGCTTGAACTACTATTGGGGCGTCGACCTTTGGATTTCGGTGTTGCTCGGCAATATCGTCAGCTTCTCGTTCGTGCTTGCAATGGCGCAGCTTGCATTCTTCGTGCAGGAAGCGCAAGCGCTTTTCGAGTTCTACTACTTCCCGATGATCTTCCTGTCCGGCCAAGCGTTCCCGATAGCGGTGATGCCCTCGTGGGTGCGCTCTCTTAGCCCCCTTTTCCCTTTCTACTACACGACCGGGGTGCCGACGGAAATCGCAATCGGAAAGCTAAGCGGTCCCGCCGCGCATACGGCGATGGGCATCCAAGTTGTCTGGATCGCCATCAGTCTGGTGATGTACAAGATCTTGATGAAAACCGGGCTGCCAAAGTATTCCGGCGTGGGAATGTGAGAACGCAAACGGGAAAGCCAAAAATCAAGCACAATACTGTCTTGGAATGAAGGTTTTCGTTATCGGCTCTGGACCGATCGTGATTGGTCAGGCGGCCGAATTCGACTACGCAGGATCGCAAGCCTGCCGCGCTCTGAGAGAGGAAGGGTGCGAAGTCGTCCTTCTCAATTCCAACCCCGCCACGATCATGACCGACCTCGGCATGGCGGATCGGCTTTATATTGAGCCCCTCAACGTCGAATTCTGCGAGCGCATTATCGCGCGAGAGCGGCCAGATGCCCTGCTGCCCACCCTTGGGGGGCAGACCGGCCTAAACCTTGCCACTCAGCTTGCCGACGCGGGCATTCTTGAGAAGTACGGGGTGAGGACTCTGGGCACACCGCTGAGCGCGATCAAGATGGCCGAGGATCGCTCAAGCTTCCGCGGCCTGATGCGCGAAATCAAAGAGCCTGTGCCCGAGAGCTGGATAATCCAGACGCCGGACGAACTGCAGGACCTTCTCGATGTCGCTCCTTATCCCTGCATCATTCGGCCCGCCTATACGCTTGGCGGAACGGGCGGCGGAATCGCCAACAGCAGGGAAGAGCTGTGGGAGATTGGCAACAACGGACTTAAGCTTTCAATGCGCTCCCAGATCATGGTGGAGCGCTCTCTCCTTGGTTGGAAAGAAGTTGAATACGAAGTGATGCGCGATAGCGCGGGCAACTGCATCACCATCTGCAACATGGAAAACCTGGACCCAATGGGGGTCCACACCGGAGATTCCATCGTCGTGGCGCCCAGCCAAACGCTGAGCGATGTGGAGTACCACATGCTCCGCTCTGCGTCGCTGAGAATTATCCAGTCTTTGGGTATCGAAGGCGGCTGCAACGTACAGCTTGCCGTCAACCCCGACAGTTTCGACTACTACGTTATCGAAGTAAACCCGCGCGTCTCGCGCAGTTCTGCGCTGGCAAGCAAAGCCACCGGCTACCCGATTGCGCGTGTAGCGGCAAAGATCGCCCTTGGCAAGACGCTGGATGAAATTGAGAACCAGGTCACCGGCTCGACCAAAGCCTGCTTCGAGCCCGCGCTGGATTACTGCGTGGTGAAAATCCCGCGCTGGCCGTTCGACAAATTCACGACCGGAGACCGCACGCTCTTCACTCAGATGAAGGCCACCGGTGAGGTGATGGCGATTGATCGCACCTTCGAAGATGCCCTCATGAAAGCAATCCGCGGCCTTGAGGTGAAAACCAAAGACCTGCGCCACACGAAGTTTATGGGAGATCCCAGCGAAGGCATTCCTCCCATGCCCGACGATGAGCTTAAGGAAATGGTGCGCAAGCCCACCGATGAGCGCCTGTGGGCGCTTGCCGAGGCCCTGCGCCGGGATTGGGGCGTGGATGAGGTTAACCGCATCAGCCGGGTTGATCGCTGGTTCCTCCACAAGATCCTTGGCATTTTAGAAAAGGAGATGTCGCCAAGCGCGGATCCTGTCAGCTTTAAGATGGTGGATACTTGCGCCGGCGAGTTCGAATCCTCGACTCCTTACTACTACAGCACCCACGAGCTTGTTGGTGACCAGGTGGCCGCGCCCAGCCATATTTGCTAGAGTTGCCGCGTAGGGCAAATATCGGCAAAAAATGGCCTTAAATTTGCGATAAATCCGTTGTAGAATATCGTCTCTGGCGAGAGCCAGGAGCATTGAGCGCCCCTCAACGACGCGGGGGAGTTCAAAGGAGAACTCACAATGCATGAATATGAAACTGGAATGGGCTTTTCAAGCCCGGATGACGAGGATGTGACGTCGCTTCACGCGAGCGATCACTTTGACCTGGCGTTCCGCACGGGAGCAAGCGGAACCGTGTGGGAATACCCTGACGGGTTGCCATTTGATATGCCCCGCGATTGACGGGATTCTCACACTGTGCATCGGGCGGTAGGTTAGGCCAACCTGCCGCCCGGATGTGATCCACCAAATTCCCAAAATTGGGATAGGGCTGGCCCACTTTTTGCGTTAAGATTAAGTAACTACTCAACCCTGGACGTGCCCTTGACGTTCTACATAGGGACGGAGAGGTGGGCCTTGACGCAAGAAATCGAACAACTGATGTCGTCTGGTAATTGGGATGCCGCGCAAGCAGCGTGCCAAAAGGCCATTGATGATCACCCTGGCAATGCCAAGCTGGTTGCCTACATGGGTCTTATGCTTTTCCGCAAGAATCAGTACGAGGCTGCCTCTGAGTATTTCCGCAAGGCATTCGTGCTGGAGCCCAAGTTCTGGGAAGCGGGATTGAAGCTTGCTCAGTGCCTAGACCGCCTTATGAGATACGACGAGGCGCTGAAGGTGGCCTATGAGGTCCGGGGAATTAAGCAGAACGATGCAACGCTTTCAGTTCTGATCAGCGGCCTTGAGCGGCAGGTTGGCACCGGCAATGCGGATTGGGAGAAGCGCTCCCACAATATCTATCTTTCGGATAAGTAAGCGTTAGGCTGCTTCTTCATCAATGCGGACGTCCTGCGCGGGCTCCGCATTCACCATGTCCCAGTTGTCGCAGTCCAGGCGTCGGCAGTAAACCATTCGCTGGTAATCGCCAGAAGGACCCTGCACGTCGGCAGTGTGCGCGAAGCGGCACTCTAGGCAGAGTTCCGGTTCTAATAGTCGAACGATCTTAAGTTGTTTTCGTGCCATCCTTGCACTTACTTCCCCAAACCCCGGCCATCCACTGGCCAAGCCAAAATACATATCGGGGAAGCAGATTGCGCCGTTCCGCGCAAGATTACGAGGTTTGCAGCAGATTGGCCGCGGAGGGAGAAAGACCCCATGGGCTCTCGATCTTGATCGTCTTCTTCAGCATCAGCGAAAACTCGTAGTTGGGGACTTCGTAGGCGCCTAAGCGTTCCAGGTGCGGGTTCATGATCTGAGCATCGAAAAGCAGCATGCCCATCGCGGCCGCCTTCTGCACCATCGCCCACAGGGCGACCTTCGAGGCGTTGGTGGCGGTGTGGTACATCGACTCGGCGGCGAAGTAACTGCCGATAGCAATTCCGTAGATGCCGCCGACAAGCTCGCCATCCTTCCAGCATTCGCAGGAATGCCCCCAGCCTTGGCGATGGATCTCCGTGTAGACCTCGATGAAGTGATCGCTGATCCAGCTGCCTTCTGGGCGCTTGCAACCTCGCATCACTTCTTCGAACGCCTTGTCGAAGGTGATTTCGAATTCATTCTTGCGAATGGTGCGGGCAAGGCTGGCGGGGACATGGATGCCGGTGATGGGGAACAGACAACGGCGGTGCGGCTGGAACCACTCAAGGGAACCGTCGCTCATCGTCATCGGAAAGCATCCGATGCTGTATCCGTAATGGATTACCCCTGGCGTAAGCTGATACATCTCCCCTTGCTCTTCATACTACACCGATTTCGTACTCCCCGGACTAGGTGCTAGACTATTTGCATGGACGCCAATCAGCTCATAGAGTTCCAGTTGAAGCAGTGTGGGAGCCAGTTGCGCAAGGTTTTGGAGGATTGGCCGGTTCTTGCTGCCGACGCAAATGTCGAAACTGCGATGAGCGCGCGTGAAAGCGTTAATCATTTAACGGAATGCTATGAAGCGGTGTTGAAGAAGGCGAAGGGCGAGGCCCACGAGTGGGGAACCTTCCAGATGGACACCAGCAACTTTGGGGCGGCGGTGGCGAAGATGTTCGACCATCGGGCGAAGGCGATCTCGATGCTCGGCGGCATGAGCGACGGGCTGGAGACGGCCACGATGTTCATCGTGATGCACGACCCGTATCACGTCGGGCAGTTGTGTACTTTGAGGGCCAAGGTCCAGCCGGACTGGAATCCGTACTCGATTTACGAGGATTGATCCGCCTGTCAGCGGAAATAGTGGTCGATGCTCCCCTCTCCTAACGCGTCGATCAGGCGGATCGTTACGCCTGGCTCCTCCGAATTCACGCTTTTGGACTTAACGGGGCAGCTTGCGTAAACATAATGGACATCGAATCTGCCGTTCCAAAGCGCAGGAACGGCGATGATAGATGTTGCGATTGATGGTCTGCGATACCCGCATTCCTGATATTCCGCAAGCAGGCTAGCTCCAACTCTGGCGACGGGTTCCACGCTCTTTCCAAACACGTAATCCGGCCAATCAGAAAAGAGCGTTGGGTCTTGCGGTAGGAGCGCGAATTCTTCGAGGGTCGCGAGGAATGCGTAGACTCCTTCGCTAATTTGATTCATTTGGCTGACTTGCAAGCACCCGGCACGTTCTGAGTCCAGCCAAATCTTGCCGAGAACAAATCCTTCGCCATTTGCTGCTAAATCGAGAATCTCGCGAACCGCGCCAAGCGCAGATATTGGAGCGAAATTCGGCTCTCCTTTACTATTTGAACCAACTTCTTGCATCGCAAGATAGGCGGTTTCACCCTCTCGGATGTCCAACAACGAAACCGCGGGGTCGATGGCATGCGCCTGTTCCAACTCGGGCTGGCGTGCGTTCAAGCGACGAAGTCTTACGATCTGGTTTGATTCAACTGAACCCATATATCATCTCCTTCAGGTTCTTGATGAAAGCAGCAGTTCGCTTATGGATTGCCCGACTCGCACTCCCATTTCTTCCTCAAGTTGCGCCAGCTTCGCTGAATCGATTCTTAGTCGCTTCGATGGTGGGGCGGCATTCAGTGCCAATTCCATCACTGCCCGTCTGCCTGAAATGTGAATTGTCGCCGATGCCTGCTTTGGTTTCGCGCAGATGTACCTTGCAAGGACCAGATCGTCCGGCTGTACAGGAGCCGCAGCCTCACCCTGCGCCCGCTTCATCCTTCGCTGCAAGGATTTGATGAGATACAGCCGTAAGGGTGAACGGATTTCGAGCGCCAATAGCTTCTCAAGATGAATTGTCAGAGCCTGTAGGGTTATCTCGTCCGACTCCAATGCCAACAGAAGGTCTTCGCAAGCTAGGTTTTCGCGCCATGCGGGCCAACCAGCGGAAAGGCGAAGCTGATCCGCCCCATCCCAACCAAGGATTTCGCCCAGCATCGAGATGAGGGTGTCATCGCATCCGTCCCATTTGCCTAAACCCTCATCTCCCCCGGCGTAGTCTTTCCACCACGAGATCATGTCCCAAAGTCGTTCGTTCACCGCTTCGCCGATCCCCGGCGGGCTGGTTCCTGGGCGCGTGCTCCGCACGCGATCTACTTGCGCGCTTGCCTCAATCAGGTCGTACGTGGCTTTTGCATCGCGGGAATGCAGAATGTTCATCACCTGCCAGTACGCGACTGGCGTTGGGAAGATGATCTTAGCCACGGAATCGACTCCCGTATACGAAAAACGTGATGAAGACAACGGCGAGCATCTTGGCGCCGTACCACACGGCTGAGCACCTGAAGTGCTGCTTGAACGACCGGCACTGGCGATCAAGACACGCCCACTCGAAGGCGCGGGCAAGGCTATAGGGCAGGGCGGCAACCGGCATCCCTATGGCCACAAAGATGAGGACAGTCGGTAGGTCCGTGGCAAGGAGGCTCGCGATGAACGAGCGAATGGCGATCTCCTTAACCAGATGCTTAGGCTCGACTTTCCACGAGCGGCGACTTTGCACCCACTTGTGAATTGGCTTGCGGATGATTACCGCTGGCAGCATGCCGATGTACATCCAACCGATCGTGTAGAAGATAACCGGGTTCGCGATCTCGTCGGGAGTCATAGCGATGTGAAATTAGAGGCGAACTTCGAGGGAGGGAAGCGGCTTTCCCTGGATCATCTTGACGATGGTTGTTGCTTCGAACGCCAGCAACGACCCAAGGACCGTCGCGCACATGCAGTCCGTAATTGCATACAGAACGTCGGCCCTCCTTCCCATTGCAAAAACCAGCAGTAGTAAGCACGGAACCAGCGCCGCCGGCGGCACCCAAAAGGGCATACCCTTCCTCATTATCATCAGGCTTGCGGCTGCGCCGAGAGTGCCGCATAAGGATATTCCCGAAACTGGCACGCTAGAACTGTAGAGCATCGAAGCCAGCAATCCGAGAAGCAGCACGTTGATTCCGGAAAGAATTCCCATCCTGGCGAGTGCGAACGGCGAAGCAGATTGGCGCGATTTGATGCCAACAGTTGACATGAAGAACACCAGAACGGCCAATATCGAAATGTCAATCCCCACATTCGTCCGTAGTTCACTCATGTCTAAGGTGCTCACATCTAAGTTGCTTGGATCGTAGAGAACCGACACGGTTTGACCTTCTTTGAGGCCGTTGGTTGTGCGCCCTTCTACTTGATGCCAAGACCCATTTACTAAGAATTCGTAGCTTGGATCAGATTGCTGTATTCCGCTCTTTGAGTAGGTTTGGATAATCCTCCCCTGGGTGAGAACCCCATGTCGACTGAGGGCGATGTATGGCGGAAGATTTTGCTTAAGATGGACGATTGATTCAACTGTAAAGACGACTACAAAGACATCCATGGGCAGGACTCGATGTCGGGATACCTTCCGAGCCAGCACAACCTCCCAGCCCAGCTTTTGACCCTCATCCGCGGTCGCAACGATGTCTTGCTGCTGCTCTTCGGCGCTCTTTTGCGGGCCGAAGAGACTTCGGGTTGGCTTCACGGTCCCACCCGCTTATCAAGGAAGCGCCGGGCGGCCCTCCCGGCCCAGGTGAACATATAGTAAGGGTCGCGCCAAAAGCGTATTTTCTGATCTGGCTTGCGAAAGCCCATCACAAAAGACGTGACAGCTAACACAATAATGAGGAGGAGTAGCACCCAGTCCACCGGTCGAGAGAGGTCCAACCCACGTCCGCTATGCGCCAACATCCAGCCGCTCATGCCGTCTCACCCTCCTTAGGCGGCTTGCCGAAGACGTACACCATCCAGACCATCAGGAAGTAAAGACCGAGCTTTATCGCGGTGTCAGCGATGAAGCCCGACGCATCAAGAAGTGATAGTGCCGTTGGCATTATGAAAATTAAGAGGAATAACCCTTGGCTTCTGAACAGTCGATCGATTAGCAGACCGAAGGGGAAACGGAGGAGGAGGAGCAGCAGGGCCGCGAAGAATCTAAAAATGGAAGGGAAGAACGCCAGGTAGCACGCCTGGGAGATCACCATGCTTAGTAGCACCAGGCCAGCGCCCGCAAGCACCCGCCCAACCGTCATCGCCTTTCTCGCTTCCTGGTAGCGTTCCATGTCGTCGGCTTACCTATGCTTCTCCCTCGCCTTCTTCACGTCGCCAACAATAGAGCGGATAGCGTTCAGAAGGATGTATGCGTAGAACCCTATGAAAGACTTGCCGTAAAGGACGACGCTCGCCTCCACCAAAGCGAACAATGTTAAGAAAATAACTAAGGAGTGCCTAACGGCCCCCTTCCAGGGAATCTTAGAAGGTTGGCGAAAGGCGATCCACATTGCGACTTGAGAAATTGACAAAGTTGCGGTACCGAGACCAATCCAAAGTGGCGACAATTTGTGGACGGGTAGGATGATCATCGCTATGCCGAGACCGGCGCCGCCAAGCCACAGCAGCCCCCAGGCGGCTTGCTTAACCTCGCCTTGCTCCTTCCTTCTCGCCCAATCCGCGCGTAAGCTCTGTATCATTGGATCGACCCCAGCCCAAAACTCATCGTCCTGTGACAATCATACAGCAACCCGGTGGTGTCCTGGTAGCGGTTCAAGAACTCCCCCTTTGCTGGATAGCTGTCGCTATCCCAGATTCGTACGCAAGAAACCGGTTCCACTTCTCTTCGCCGTACTTGGCCCTCATGTATGGGCCTAACTTGGTCCGGTGCATGAGCAGAAACATTAAGGATTCGAAGGGATTCTTACGGAGCAGGAGCACCCATGGGACAATGACCGCCCAGCGGTAGCCGGCATGATGTTGCGAGTTCAAGAGAATTAGGCAGACCAACAGAGCTGCGTAGATCGACGAGCCAACACCAAGCAAGATGAAGGCAAGCATTCCGCTCTTGGAAGGGGTCACCGCCCTTATTCGGATTCCAGCCGAAATGCTGTATAGAACGGCACAGGCGCAGACGATCACAAGGCCCTCGCCACCGCCCGGCATGATGGATTTGAAGAGGCTATCCATGCCTCCCCCTCAACGCGCTGGAGACCAGCCACCTATCGACGCGAGACTTCGCTTGTATCAGGCTTCCATCTTCCAAGTGATCTTTAATGATCTGCGAAAACATCTGCTGCTCCGGCGAAGTTTCTCTTGCGTTCGCAAAGATTTCGATATCCGAATGAATGCCTCTCCTCCAGGCGCGCTTAAAGAGGAAAAATGACCCGGTCACAGATGCCAAGAGAAGGAGAATGCCTAGTAAGAGGCGTTCGGGGAGTGAGGCGTGGATCTGCTTGATCCAGAAAACTGTCGGCAAACTTGTGATGGCAAATACCTGACCTGCGAGAAATATAAATCGATCTCGCACAACCTTGTACTTGAACGTGTGATACTCGCTTAGCTTTGGTTCCAACTGGGCGAATGCTTTTCTGACTTCCGGAGAGCCTTCAATCATGCACCCTCCAATGAGCCGCTTACGGGCTTGCCATCCGCGCCACCGTCAACCGACAGCTGCTTCAACAGTACAAGTAGCGGGGCCGTCATTGCTAGGATGTGCAAGGACTTAACGCCCGCGATCTCCACGCTGATCGAGAAGGTGCCCGCAGCGAGGACCAGATGGGCAAAGTTAAACCCTTTCTCCACAAATCCGTCGCTTTTGACAAGCATGGCGAGAAGGGCAATGATGGCAAGCGCAAGGTAACTAATCGGGCTCGCGGTAAGGACATAGAAAAGGTTCACGAAGATCAATGACCACGCGATAACTAACGAGGACCACCGACTGTACCAAGGGGTCTGGCTGTCGTCCTGGATGGTGGCGTCTGTGGTCGCTTTCTCGTCTGTCTTGGCCTCTGAGGTGGCGTCGCGCCTTCGCGGAGTAATCCCCGTGATGCAGTAATAGAACATCACGCCAGCGGCTTGGCATCCGGCTATGAAAAGTGCTTGCCCAACCGGTTTCCCGCTAAGCCGCCAGCTGCAAAACAAGATAGGGAACATGATTAGGAAATAGCCAATTGAGAGCCGCCCCTTAGGTCGTCTCCAGGTCATCACCTTATGTGCCCTCCGGGCATGACACCTGCCAGGAACTTAACCCTTCGAGACCAAGGGTTTCGGCTCATGGCGTATTCTCCGGAAGGGCCGCCCGATTGGGTTCGGTTTTGCGGTTGAGGGATCGGATGGATACCTCCGAGGTGAAGCAGAGGCAGTAGCCGAAGAGCGCTATGATGAACGCCGAAGTGTGCTCATGTAGCGCGGGGTGCACAAACTCCTTGGCATAACCATAAAGTGGGACCGAATTGAGAATTCCCCTGCCACTTATGATGACCAGTGGCAAAACGGGAATGAAGCTGTAGACAGAAGGCGCCCAATCGGGCGAGACCCCCAGCCTGATCAGCAGGTTCAAAACCTCTTGGCAGCTGAGTAGCCAGGCGAGAATAATCGCAAGCCCTGCTGCAAACTCACGCCAATCCTTCTTGCTCTTAGGGATGCTCATCGCCACCTGTTTGTGCGCCAGCCGAAAGTGGGTAAGGCCGCTTTTGGTGTAAGGTCTGGACCCTTAGGAACAGCATGATCAGCAAAGCCGAGGTGGCCATGAGGGCAGCCTTATCTTTACCGAATAAGAGCCAGGCACCTACGAAAATAAATGCTGAAGCACTGAGAAAGGTCACCTCCCATAGCTTCGTCATCTTTGGCCACGTTAGCGCACCGAATGTCGCCAAACCTAACAGGACTCCCACGAGTTCAGGGGCCAATGTTGTTTCTTGGGCTTTCGTGGCGACCCTCACCAACAGAAGCAGAAACAGGATGAACTGAGCCAGATAGAGGTGTTCCAGTTTGGTGGCGCTCTTCAATTGGATGGTCTTCATTGGCTCCGCCCGTAACCAGTACTATTTTATCACGGCGTCGGTTGCGTGAAAGCGTCACTTTTCAGAAGTTTTCAGTTTTCAACGGCTAATTTGTCGTCGTGGACGTTTTGCCGTCGCGCCACTCGCAGAACGGCAGGTTGGGCAGGGCAAAGATTTCCACAGCCATCTCGTAAATCTGATCCGAGATCGGCAGCAAGTCCGCCGCTTCAAACGGCGCCTGCCCGCACACATCTTCAAAGATAATCGCCAAGTCGACAACCGGCCGTTCCTTGACCTTGCGGCGAGAGCAGAAGATATCCATCCCTCCGACGCGGCACTGGAGGGCCAAGTGCATCCCGACCTTCGGCCCGATCATCCTATCGCGCGAGGGCGTCTCGAAGTACTCCTTCAGCTTCCCTTGAGCCATCGCCTTCAGGCACTCGGCAAGGTTCTCAAGCTCCCAGACAAGGTGCTCGGTGGGCTCGCACTCGAACCGATGCGCCTTCCCGCCGCCAATGGCAAAGACGCCATCTTTGAATTCGAGGGTGGCAAGAGGCTTACAGTAGGGGTCGGTTTGCAGAAGTACGATGCTCACAGATTGTTAGAAATGTACCTCTACGGTAGCCCGATGCCCCCAACGAGGAGCGCCTTGAGGAGGAAAAACAGCCTAGGGAACGTAATCAAGTCGAGGCGCCTCCTTCGATTCCGGATTGACCGTTGGTTTCTTGCTTAACGGAACAAGGCGCCAGGCTTGGCTGTACGCAACCTCATCACCCTGAACGGCCTCTATATGAACGCGCGCCTCGCCATCGGGGAGAACTTGTAGATCGCTTGGCGTTGCAACGAATCCATCCGAGTCCGTACGGAAACTCCCAATTTGATCAGCTCTTGGCCAGGCTCCATGAGCATCCTGCCAAACCTTCAGGGCATTGGCCACTCCTGCCGCATGGACGAAACCAGCGGCTTGTTTTTGCCTTTCACTTGCACCGTCGAACGTGTGCAGAGTGTGGCCAAGAACAATCGCGAAGTAAAGGGCCACCACGACCTTGTTCGCGAACACGGAACGCCAGTGCTTCCTTGGAAGGAACAGGATGAGAAAGGCCGCAAGTAATCTCATCGCGATGGTGAGGATTACATCCAGCCCTAAGGAGATTCTGTACTCCGAGCTTGCGTAGGTTTGCCACACGAGAGTGTTTAAGAGGTAAGCCACTACCGCGAACAGGGCGAATTCCTTGTACCGAAGACTTACCAGCCATCGCGGCAGCCCCTTCATCTTGGATGACCATCCTGCAATCTCTTCACCCGTCGCCCGGTTTCATCGATGTAGTAAGTGCGATGGCCCCGCGGCGCCCAAGGTCCCCACGAAGAATGAAAGCTAACGTCCAGGCCGCCATCGGCAAGGGCCTTGAAAGTCGTATGGCCCCATAGCACGGATGTCAAGGCTTTGTTATGCTCGGCCTCGTAACGTTTAAGTTCTTTCAAGCTATCGGGCCATTTCCCGTACAGGGTCCAATATTCCGCAACCGCAAAGTCCATCTGGGATAGCTCTTTATAGTGAAGCTCCGAGTTCAGGCTAACCTGAAAGAAGGTGAAGGCAATGACTGTTATCGCGGCGGCCCTTAGGAACTTGGTGTTCTTCTTCGCGAATGTAATCACTTTCGCCACCAAACTATTTCCTGCATCGCGATAAACGCAGTCGCAAGGTAAAACGGCGCCACTAACAGGCAGATCAGCGCATCGTGATTCCGCACGTTTAAGCCAACGGTTGGTATTAACGCGAATCCGAGGAACATTCCGGAGCAGCCGGAGGCCATCCTTTGCCCCTTGCCGGCGTTTTTCAAAAGTCGCTTGAAGTAAAGATACAAGGGGATAAATAGAATTCCCGAGACGAACGGACCATACATCGACCAGAAGCTAGGCTGCAATTATTCTCCCGGTTGAATAGGAAGACAGTCGCCGCCATCTCCTTCATCGGGTCCCGACAGCTTCCGACGGTATTGATGTGACCACGACAATGCGGGTCCGATCAGGACGAAGTAGAGGGTCGCATCCTGAAGGCAGCCCGCCGGAGGTTTGCCTTCCAACCGCTGTACCAAGTACATGATGGGCGCCAATATCACGCTCGTCAGCACCGCTCCGGCAACAAATTCGCGCCAATTGAACCATGAACTCATACGAACCCCGAAGTGGTGAACTCTCTTATTGTCCAATATTACCGGTTCTATGCCGAATGTCAGCACGCTGAGATGGCGGAATCCCAATAGTTTTCCAGCCCCATCAGCCTTCCACCCGAATCGTAGGCGTAGTACGCCCTTGCCCTTGAGGTTGCCGGGTAGGCGCTGGTGTAATACGTCGAGCCGCCCGAGGGCGAGTAGCCCGCAGTTGGGCTCATGGCGAACGTCGCCGCGCGGATGCGCCCCATAGAATCAAGAGCGTAGTGGAACTCTTCCGGCGTGTGGTTACCGCTGGAATCTAGCTGGCACAGAGTCTGGAAGGCTCTGCTTAGCTTATCGGCCTGACCCAGAGACTTGTAATCGTCGTAAAGCCATCGGTTGGTTCCCGCATCGGTTTGGTACGTCACCTGCTTGCGGTCTCCGTTATCGTTGTAACCGTAGGTGACCGAGTAAGCGGAGTTCGGCCCGCCCGATTCGCTCATCGTCAGCGGCTGACCAAGGTGGCATCTATGCGTAATTACTTGGAATAGCTGCGTTTAAGCACATCTGTAAAAAAGACAAGGGCCAATACGTCTTCGTACAGGCTAGGCGCGTTAATGCCAGCTTCTAGCCTTGTCATAATGGCGTCTAAGGTTTTAACTCCTGACTCCTCTAGAGCAGACTCGTACTTTGCTATCGCTGCACTATCTGCGTGCATCAGGGCAGACCAGTAGTTAGATAATACTGTATCTGCCGCAACTATGAGTACCTGCTTTTCTGGGCTAAGGCCTTCAAGTAAACGTCTAGCCAATAATTTGGATGAGCGCCCACAAATCTCACGTTGTTCCTGTCTTGTGTACTTCACGCTTATCCGGCCTGCCGCATTGTACGCATAGCTCTTCGTTCCCCCGCGCCAAAGCGCCACACCCACTAAGGATAGGGAATCCCTCTTGTACCTGACGGCCGCAATCGAATTTCAATGACGTCGTTCTCATCGATATAGAAGAAATTGGTAAACGTAAATACGCGAGCCGTCGTAAAACCAACGATCAAGGTTTTACCATCGGCGGACCAGGTCAGTTGCGGAACATCGTTGCTACTGGAGGTCACCTTGTCCAAATGTACAACCTCGGCTTCCTGTCCGTAGGCTTTCAATATGATCGAGTAGGTGATTCCAACAGTGGCATCTGTTGCCAACGTCCACGCTTGAGCCGTGACTCTTTTGTTGGGTGACAAGGCTTCAGCGCAAAGCTTGTCACGCCCGGGGGCGCCGCATCCCGCCAGGGCCGCGCTAAGCAGAATTGCAATACCTAAGAACTTCAATACCCCTTAATCACCTCGTGGTAATACCTTAGCAAACGTGTTGGTCGCTCCGCCAGGATAGGCAATCGTCTTCACCCGGTCCTCGTAATCGTAGGTCAGGTTCGTCGTCCCACCCGCGGTGGTAACCGAGGTCGTCCTGCCAGCGGCGTCCTATTGATTGGTGGCATGAGGGTTCAGCGAAGAAGATTCGAAAGAATGTTTATGCTCGCGGCACCCGGACTGTCTTTATGCGGTGAAGTTCAAGGTAACCACCGGTTGGATAGACTCTTTCGAGACCCGCTTTACGATCTAGAACTACTATTTGCTTCTCATCCAGGGACTCTACCGTTAGACTTTTGAACCGGCTCTCAAGGCGAGGCTGCTCGTTGATCACTTTCTTCATTGCCTCACTAATCAGCTGAACCTTGTCTCGATGACTAAGTTTTCCAATCGTCTTGTGCCGTAAGTCTAGCTGAGTAACCCTCACGTCGAGTTCCGAGGCGAGAAGGTTTGCAGAGTTTGCAAAAGTGTTCGACACAGTTGGACAACCGTTCTGATCCACGGCTCCGTCGATTGTCCACCAGTCCTCGGCCGTTCCCGTTTCCATCGTGCTCTCCTTTACCTTTTGTTCCTTCCCGTTACTGTCAATTACCGTAATTGCGACTCTCACGGAGGGTGCGGATACGTTATCGGTAACGACGCCGCTGCCCTGTCGCCACCCCACATGATCCTCTAGTAGACTACGAGCAGCTTCGGGCTGCCACCTAGCGAACTGATCCATAACCAGTTTGCTGCCCGTGTCGGGTAACTTGCCATCGACCTTCAAATGTATTTGAAGTAGTTCCCAGAGTTGCGCAACAAATGCCTCACGGCGTTCACGATCAAGGGCTCCAGTTTGGGGCCTTGGTGGCTTCGTCATGCATGAGCCCATCAACAAAGCCATCAGGCAAAAGAATCCGTAGCCTCGCGTCATAGCATCCTTACCACTTCACGCTTGGGGTTTCAACTCCATTGGTTTCTCTTCCGCAATGACAGTAACCTGGGCCGTCTTCGCCCATAAAACCCTTCTTCTGGTCGTCCTTAAACCCAAAACCGTGCCTTGCTACCTGTTTCAGCCCCCTAAGATTGCCAGTGTAGCTACCGTTCTTGTCAGTTCCATCCGTAATGAATAAGCAAACATACAAACCTATACGGCGTAGTCTTATGTGATGGCCCTTCAGATAGCGCACTAATTCGTCACCATAAAGTTCCTCATTGCCTATGTCAATACCGTTCAGTGAACCATGGGCTATGATATACACATCGTCTGCCTTGGATATTGCGTCGAGGAGGGCCTGTTTGCCCACTGATCCGTCGATATATGTTATTGTGTCGTGGTAATCGGCGTACTGGTCGGCGATCTTATTTCGTAATTTATTATCCCAGTACTCGTTCGGTTCAATAGTAACAATTAGGATCCTTGCCAACCCATCTGGATCAGCACCGGCAACCGGATTATTGTAGCAGTATACATACCAGTTCCTCCCGTGACCAGCAGGGTCTCTGGTGAGGAATCTCCCCGTGCTGGGATCGTAGTATCGGTGCCCGAGCAGCTTGAGCCCAGAATCGGCATCCTCCTGGTACCCAAAATCTCCCGCATAGCCAAACGGCCCCGACCACGTTCCGGTATTTGCCGTCTGGTTGCCAAACGCATCGTAAGTCCTCGTGGCGATGAGCGCCGCCGAGGCGTTCGTCTGCCCAGTGGCGTTCTTCAGTCCCGAAGTCGTATAGGTTGAGGTGCTGCCCGTTCGGATAGACGTCCCTGGAGTGAAGGTGGAAACCCCATCGCTCAGCACCGGATCAGTCACTCCCACGCCGTCGCGCCGGTAGTTCTTCGTCCCCGAGGAGTCCACCTTCTGCGTCCTGGTATCCAGTCCGTTATAAGCAAACGTGTTGGTCGCCCCACCAGGATAGGTGATGCTCTTCACCCGGTCCTCGTAGTCGTAGGTCAGATTCGTGGTTCCACCAGCGGTGGTAACCGAGGTCGTCCTGCCAGCGGCGTCGTAGCCGTAAGTCTTCGAGCCTCCTGCGCCAAGCGCCACACTCATCAGCTTGTCGGCATGGGCCCTATTCGTGTGCCGTCTAATGCCGCTTCCCCGGAGGCTCGTCATCAGTCCGTGGCGACCTTAGGGCAATATTTCCAAACGCAATGAAAAAGGGAATTGTAATAAGGCCGGCAAAGACAAATGCTAGCGAGAAGTCCGCCACCAATTGCAAAAATACAGCAGTCACCACAATCGTGCCAATCGTCCCAGCACAACCGACCCGCATCCTGTCAACTCTGCTCGCATCACCCAGCAAGCGTTCAATACGATAATAGAGAATGAAGGACAAGGGCAGACACATTAAAGCAATAATGGTGTCAACAATTTGTCCAGCTGTGTTGTCGAGCATACTAATCTAGAGTACTAGGTGGTGCACCTAGTACACGGCGCATCCCTCGGTCCAGCGATTCCTGTGGGTTCCATGGGTCTGATCCGCCAGGATTGGTGAACTGTCGCTTAAGGTCCTCCCACACTTTGTATATGTTGAAAAGCACGAAAGTTCTCGTGCCGGTACCCGCGCCTCCACCTCCCACGGCTGCCCCACATGACGGGCCAGCATACCAGCCGCTTACTGAGCGGCTGAAACGCGTGTTCTCGTCCCAGTTATGGCCAACCTCGACTTCGTCGTCAATCTCAAAGGAGCCACTTGGCATTTCAGGAAGAGTGAACGTTCCAGCCTTCCCAAAACCCCTGGTTTCACCATTCTTGAGCCTCCCTTCTGTTACGCCAATACTTGGTCCACCGGCCAATCCAACACCGCCGCCAAAACCAAAACCGCCGTGCAACAAGATGCCAACATTGCCGATATCGTCAATCCCAAGGGCAATCCCTATCCAAAAGACGTTTACAGGAGTTGGGAAGCCGATCAAAGATCCTCCGATGCTGCCTGTGGCAAGGCCAAGGCCATCGACCCGACCTATGGGATTACTGTTGCAATAACAGTACCAATTTCTCCCCGCTCTCGCCGGGTCCCTGGTTAGGAATCGGCCCGTGCTGGGATCGTAGTAGCGATGCCCGAGCAGCTTGAGACCAGAATCAGGATCCTCCTGGTACCCGAACTGACCCGCATAGCCAAACGGCCCCGACCACGTTCCCGTATTTGCGGTCTGGTTCCCAAACGCATCGTAGGTCCTCGTGGCGATGAGCGCGGCAGAAGCGTTCGTCTGCCCGGTAGCGTTCTTCAGCCCCGAAGTCGTGTAAGTTGAGGTGCTGCCCGTTCGGATAGACGTCCCCGGAGTGAACGTCGAAACGCCATCGCTCAGCACCGGATCGGTGACTCCCACGCCATCGCGCCGGTAGTTCTTCGTCCCCGACGAGTCCACCTTCTGGGTTCTGGTATCCAGCCCGTTGTAGGCAAACGTGTTGGTCGCCCCGCCAGGATAGGTGATGCTCTTCACCCGGTCCTCGTAGTCGTAGGTCAGATTCGTGGTTCCACCGGCGGTGGTAACCGAGGTCGTCCTGCCAGCGGCGTCGTATCCGTAGGTCTTCGAGCCTCCCGCGCCAAGCGCCACGCTCATCAGCTTGTCGGCATGGGCCGAGTCATAGGTGTAGGTGTCTGTGACTCCATTCACCGTCTTGGTAAGGCGGTTGCCGTTGGCATCGTAGGTGTACGTGGCGGCGTAGCCGGTGCGAGATTCGCCCGTTAGCTGAGAGGCCGCGTCATACGTGTAATCCGTCTCCAGCCCCGTTTGGTAGCTTGCTGTGACCTCCGAAGCGGCGTTGTACACATAGGCGTTCTTGTGAAGCACCGTGCTACCACTGAGCACTCCGCGCCAGGTTGGGCGGCTTCTGGTGTCGTAGTAATAGTTCTCAACCAGGCCATTGGCTAAACCCTTCCACACCGCGCGGTTTGCATTGTCATAGCCGAACGTCGTCGTCTCGTTTAAC
>JAFDWU010000004.1:0-1378 GCA_018268315.1 Armatimonadota bacterium
GATTCAATGCTTCGGGTTGCCCCTAACATCTCCTGTTAACCTACTGGCATTGGGCAGGCGTCAGCCCCTATACATCGGCTTTCGCCTTAGCAGAGACCTGTGTTTTTGGTAAACAGTCGCCTGGGATGCTTCGCTGCGACCCCTTGCGGGGCGCCCCTTATTGCTAACTTACGGGGCTCGTTTGCCTAGTTCCTTAACGAGAGTTCTCTCGAACGTCTGAGTCTCCTCGACTCACCTACCTGTGTCGGTTTGCAGTACGGATGAACATAACTAATGCTGTGGAGCTTTTCTAGGCCCCCCTCAATTCCACTTCGTTTGCGCCGAAGCGCGCCCTTCGCCGGGTTTAGCCTTTATGCTTAACTTTCATCAAGCCCAGCCTTGCCCTAGCCCGCAACAACCAACGGTGCGGGATGGAATATCGAGAAGCGTCCTTCCATTGCTGTTATGCCCAGGACCGGAATATCTACCGGTTGTCCATCGGCTACGCCTTCTGGCCTTGCCTTAGGGTCCGCCTAACCTCCGTCTGACGAGCATTGCCGGAGAAACCTTAGGTTTTCGACGTACAGGATTCTCACCTGTATTAGCGCTACTCATGCCTGCATTCTCACTTGTGTCCGCTCCACCTGTGCTTACGCTCAAGCTTCACTGCTGAACACAACGCTCCCCTACCGATCATCTTACGATGATCCCGAAGCTTCGGAAGTGAACTTTAGCCCCCTTACATTATCCGCGCAAGATCACATTCGGCCAGTAAGCTGTTACGCACTTTTTAAAGGATGGCTGCTTCCAAGCCAACCTCCTGGCTGTTTACGCAATCTCACATCGTTTCACACTTAGTTCACGTTTAGGGTCCTTAGCTGTCGATCTGGGCTATTTCCCTTTTGACTACGGATCTTATCACTCGCAGTCTCACTGCCTTGCTAGATACTTGGGTATTCGGAGTTTGGTTGGGTTCGGTAAGCGGGTAAGCCCCCTAGCCCATTCAGTGCTCTACCCCCCAAGCACACCGCAAAACGCTGCACCTCAATGCATTTCGGGGAGAACCAGCTATCTCTGCGTTCGATTGGCATTTCACCGGACTAACCACAGCTCATCCCGAGACTTTTCAACGTCAATGAGTTCGGCCCTCCATGATGTGTTACCATCACTTCAGCCTGGCCATGGCTAGATCACGCAGTTTCGGGTCTACTGATACTGACTTGACGCCCTATTCGGACTCGGTTTCCCTCCGGCTACAGCACTTAATGCCTTAACCTTGCCAATACCAATAACTCGCAGGCTCATTCTGCAAAAGGTACGCCATCACACTTATACGGATTACTCCGCACATTGTGCTCTGACTGTTTGTGGGTGATGCGATTTCAGGTTCTATTTCACT
>JAFDWU010000004.1:1494-91420 GCA_018268315.1 Armatimonadota bacterium
TACGGGGCTATCACCCTCTATGGCGGAACTTTCCAATTCCTTCCGTTAACTCAATTTCGATCTTCTTTTCTAAACCTCTCAAATTCAAGCACTGGGCCTGAATTTGGGAGGCTTAGTAGTGGCCCCACAACCCCAATTGGCAAGCCAATTGGTTTAGGCTGGTCCGCTTTCGCTCGCCGCTACTTACGGAATCTCTTCGATTTCTTTTCCTCCGGTTACTTAGATGTTTCAGTTCACCGGGTGCCCTCTACAACCCTATGTATTCAGATTGCAGTCTCAAGACATTACTCTTGAGGGGTTTCCCCATTCGGAAATCCCAGGATCAACACTTTTGTGCAGCTCCCCTGGGCGTATCGTCGCTTACACGTCCTTCGTCGGCAACTTGTCCCTAGGCATTCATCACACACCCATATTAGCTTTCTACACTCGTAGCTTTATCGAGTATTTGGTTTGCCTGTATTTAACTAGAATGTTTTACTTCTAGACTATGCGCACACTATGCAACTGTCAAAGAGCTTTTCGCTGGCCGCCGCAGATCCTGTTGGGACCATGAGCGGCAAGGGGAGATGATACCAGCCCGGTCCGACAATGTCAACGGTAAAGTCGGAAAAATCTCGAAAACCTGCCGCGGAAATGCACCACACCTCGTCTGTATCTCTTGCGTCTCCGACTTTATAGCAGGGTTGCACCGCCAACCTTGTACAAACCCTCGCGAGTCGATTTACATTCCGCGAAGAGCAACTTCGATCGCCTGCAAGGGACCGCGGGCCTTGCGGCAACACTCCTCGTACTCTGACGCCGGATCGCTATCGAAAACGATCCCCGCTCCCGCCTGTACATAGGCCTTTCCGCCCTTGATCATAACCGTCCGGATGGCGATCGCCAATTCTGTGTCGCCGCTAAAACCTATGACCCCTACCGCGCCGGCATAACTTCCCCGCCGGGTCGGTTCCAGCTCATCGATAATCTGCATTGCACGCACCTTCGGCGCGCCGCTCACTGTGCCAGCAGGAAATGTCGCGCGAATCAGATCGTAACCATCCAAACCCGGCCGGAGGCGGCAGGTCACGTCGCTCACGATGTGCATCACGTGGCTGTACCGCTCGATCAGCATCATCTCATTCAGCTTCACACTGCCGTACTCAGCCACACGGCCAAGGTCGTTACGGCCAAGGTCGACCAGCATGATGTGCTCCGCGCGCTCTTTCACATCCGCGAGAAGCTCTTCGGCAAGTCGGGCATCTTCAGCCTCGTCCTTGCCTCTTGGCCTCGTGCCGGCGATCGGGCGGACCCGTGCCACACCCTTGTCAAGGCTAACATGAAGCTCTGGCGACGCCCCCACCAAGTCGAAATCGCCAAACCGCAGCAGGAACATATATGGCGAAGGGTTGATGCTGCGCAAAGCGCGGTAAAGCGTTATCGGATGGGCGGGAAATGCCGTTTCGAAGCGCAGAGAAGGCACCATCTGAATCCCATCCCCGGCCTCAATGTACTTTTTTATCCGGCGGACCGAAGTCTCGAAATCAGCGCGGCTTGTGTTGGCGCTCACGTCGCCTGGCTCAAATCTCTCAGTAGGCAGGGCAGGCAGCGGGCCCGCCAGTTTGGTCACTGTTGCTTCCAACTTTTTCGCCGCTGCTCGATAACCTTCTTCCGAGCCGTCGGCAACGGTCATCACGCGAATCGAGTTCTTGGCGTGATCGAACACCACCACCACCCCCGTAAGCAACATCGCGGCATCAGGAAGTTCAAGATCATCCTTCGTGCTGTCCGGCAATCGCTCGACGAACCGCACGAAATCGTAAGCAAGCATTCCGACCACGCCGCCGACAAAGTCCGGCAGCCCTTCGCTGCGATAAGGCTTTTCGCCGATCTCCGCCTTGATAACATCTAAGGCGTCTCGAAATTCCTTGCGCAGGTCGTAGCAGTGGGTTTTGCTGCCGCGAGTCACCATCGCCTCATCGCCCTTGCTCCAAATTAGGCCGTCGGCGACGCCAAGGATGCTGTAACGGGCGAGGTTCTCGCCTCCCGTCACACTTTCCAGAAGATAGCTGGGCGAGCCATCGGCGGCCAGTTTCCAATAGGCGCTAAGCGGGGTTTCAAGGTCTGCCAGGAGGTCGCGCCAAACAACCTGCGGCTTTCCGCGGGCGGCATATTCCTCGTAGCTTGGGTTCAGCATAACGGTGCGACCTGTTGTACCTTGCCTCTAAAAGAAAAACGCCCCGGGAGGTTTGAGGATCACGGGGCGAGCGAGACAACGATTGCAGTATATGTGACGTTTTCCTACGTTCGCAAAAGCCGTGCCAAAATGAAGTGTGGAGTCATTTCATCAACATTCCGGCAAAATTGCCTTGCTCCTTGAAGACAATATCGACACGGATCGCATCATTCCGGCTCGGTTCCTTTCGAGGGTGAGCCGCTCCGGCTACGGCGAGCTCCTGTTCAGCGATGTGCGAAAGGATGACTTCCCGCTTGATCGACCCGAGGCAAAAGGCGCTTCTATTCTCGTAGTTGGCACGAACTTCGGTTGCGGCTCCAGCCGCGAGCATGCTGTCTGGGCGATTCAACAAGCCGGTTACCGCGCGGTGATCGCGCTGATCAAAGGCTATAGCCCCGGCTACAGCGATATCTTCCGCCAGAACGCCGCGAACTGCGGCCTTCTGTTGATCGAGCTGCCCGAAGCTGATCACGCCAAGCTGGTTAAGGCGGGGGTTGGGGCAACTATCACCATCGACTTGCCGAACCAAACGATTGCGGTGGGCCCAGAATCGATTCACTTCGAGATGAACCCCACTAACAAAGAGGCAATCGTAAACGGGCTTGATCTAATCGGCACCACGCTGGTTTATGACGATGCAATTTCGAACTACGAGGGCCATGCAAAAGCGTTCGTCACTCCTGGCGCTTAGCCTCCTTGCCTTCGGCTGCAAAGTCGATGTTACGCCTCCCTCTGCTCAGCCTGCGCCAAAGGTGGAAGCGGCGCCGCCCGATAAGGCGTTGGCCCAACCGGCAAAGGCGCTTCCCAGCGCCAACCGCACTTACAAACTCAGCGACCTAAAGACCCTGAAGGCAACCGCCAACGGTCACGAGCTAACGCTCTGGGTGATGGATGACGAAAACAAGCGACGGGAAGGAATGATGTGGCTCTCGCCGGAGGAGGTCAATGACGCGGAAGGCATGATCTTCGTGTTCGATAAACCCCAGAAGCTCAGCTTCTGGATGAGGAATACGATTCAGGGTCTGGACATCATCTACCTATCGCCTACTGGCAAAGTGCTAAACGTCCAGCAAGGTCAACCGCTGGACGAGTCTCCGTTGCCTGCGAAGGGACTAAGCGATAAGGTGATCGAGTTGAAGGCGGGCTGGGCCGCCAGGTTCGGGATCAAGGAAGGTACGCAAGTGCAACTCCCCTCCGGCCTAAAGGGCAAGCCGTAGCAAAACGGAAGGCCCCCGCCGCGAACGCAACGAGAGCCTAATACGGAAGAAGGCGCGATCTAATTACCGCTTCAGATTGATCAAGTCCTGAAGCATTTCGTCGACCGTCTGAACGATCTTCGTGTTCGCCTGGAAGCCACGCTGAGTGACGATCAGGTCGGTAAACGCAGTGGAAATATCCACGTTCGACTGCTCCAAGAATCCCGACTGGATTGAGCCACGACCGTTAAGCTGCGGTGCACCCACGTTCGGCGTACCGGAGTTCACGGTGGTGGTCCAGAGGTTGCTTCCAACACGCTGCAAACCTGCCGGGTTCGGGAAGGTCGCCAAAGCCACCTGGCCAAGCGGGCGAGTAAGACCGTTGGTAAACACGCCGGTAATCAAGCCGTCGTTGCCAATCTGGAAGGACTCCAGCGAACCAGGGCCGAAACCGTTCTGATTCTGGACGCTCACCTGAGTAGCCGTGGCCAACTGGTGGATGGCAGAAAAGTCGAGGTTCTCTGCCTGATTCACGGCGCCGTTTTGTCCGGGAACACTGATTGCTCCCAGTGCCGTGCCATTAACAATATTGCCTGCCGCGTCGAAATAGATCGGCTGGTTCCCTGTCGATGAGCTCGAACCAACGGAACTGCCACCAACCGTGGCATCCCAATCCCAACTGGAGACTGCGCCCGCGGGAGCGCCAGGGCCCATGGTCGTGCTGTGATTCTTGAAGGTAACCGTCAAGTCGGAAGGGTTACCGAGCGAGTCGTAAACGCGCGTAGTGGTCGACCAAGAATCCGTTGCCAAGGCCGCCGAACTCAAGTTACCGGTCAGAGTTACGTTGGTAGTGCCCTGAACCGCGTTCAGCGTACCGATCGGAATATTCACCGTCTTGCTCGGGTCGATCGACTGGGTCGTATCAACCTTGCCAAGGGAGTCGGCTCTCCATCCAACAAGCTTACGGCCGGTTGAAGTCTGAACCATATCGCCGTTCGCGTCAAGGGTGAAGCTTCCGTCTCGAGAATAGTCGATGCCGCTGCCATCGCTAACCATAAATAGACCGTTGCCCTGGACCGCGAGATCCGTTGGATTGTTGGTCGCGTTCAGTGATCCCTGAGCCTCATTCGTGTTCGTAGCCGACACGATGACGCCAAGGCCGATCTGGACCGGGTTGCGGCCGCCAATGCTGCCGTTCGGCGCGGAAGCGCCGGTTACCGTCTGCGCGATCATTTCCGCGAAGCTGACCGACGAGCTCTTGTAAGCCGTCGTGTCAACGTTTGCAAGGTCGTTGCCAATTGCGTCCATGCGCGTCTGGTGTGCTTTGATGCTGGCAACGCCAGCGAGTAGTGCCTGTAACATATTTCCTCCGTATCGTTTCCTTTCTTTTCCCTGGAGGTCCCAAGTTCATCTAACTCGGGGTTAAGGCTCCCGGGCGCTTTCACGCCCGGGTCCGCCTAGTTGCCTCCTCCAAGAGGTTCGCGGTTAAACAATTACCGCGCTGTCTATATTCGTGAAGACGTTGTCCTTCAAGTTCTCCTTATCGACTGCGGTTATCACCGTGCGATTCTTGACGCTCACCACAAGGGCGACCTGATCAAGCATGACAAGCGATTCCTTTGCTCCTTTCGCCGCAGCCTTATCGACGCCGCCTACGACCCGATCCCATTCATCCTTACTCAGCTCGATGTTTCGGCTTTGCAGTCTTGTTTGGGCGTGGCCGCTGAGCTTCAGACGGTCCTGAAGAATTGCATTGAATTCTCCCGGCCTCCCGGTCGTAGTCGGCGCCACTGGTGGCGCAATCTGCGACTGGATTAGCTCTGCAACTTTTGCGTTGTCGATTCGATTTGCCATGGTCTTAATTGCTTACGCTTTGTACGTTGCTGAGTTGGACGGTCTGGCTATTGCCATTCGCGTCATTGAACACAACGTTTACGTTCCCACCGCTGATCGTGACCTTCTTGACCACCCCACTCATAACACCCTGCTGGGTGCTGGCGGTAACGGTCTTGCCAAGCAACGAAGCGGCTTGCGCTTCCTGCGAGGTCTGCGAAAGCTGATCAACGCCCTGCACAGTTCCAATCTGAGCGATCTGCGCATAGTAGTCCTTGCTCGTAATTGGATCGGTCGGAAGCTGGTTGCTCAGCTCAGTGGTCAGAAGAACAAGGAAGTCCTTCATGTTGAGCTGATCCTTTCCCGCCGTCGTGCTGGCGGCGGCTGCTGCCATTGGGTTTGCAATCTGATTAACTGACGACATAGTGGTTTTCTCCTAGATGAGCAGGTTCCATCCCGGCTGTTTTGAATCAACTTGAATGCCGGTTGAAACTTCGCTTTCGATCAGCGAGGTACCGCGGCCATTCGAATGGTTCGATCCGTTCTTGCTCGCCTGAGGCTGATTGCCTCCCGATCGATCTGAGTAAGTCGAAGAGCTCGTTTCCGCTCCAACGGAAACGGACTGCAACTGATACCCCTTCTGCTGAAGATTCTGGGCAAGCGCCTGCTTGCTCTGTTCCAGCGCGTTTCGAACGTGGTCATGAGATGCCGAGATCTTCGCGTCGACGAGATTGCCAACGCTCTTGATCTCCAGCGTCACTGTTCCCAGGTCTGCCGGAGCAAGGTGCACGGTCACCGCGCCACGAGGCTTGGCTGCCGCGAGCAGCTCGATGCGGTCTGATACCTGGCGAACAACCTGCAGATTCTGAGCCTGCGAAAGGCCAGCGGGCTGGGTGCCAGTGGTCGAAGCGGTAGTTAGGTTAGATCCGAAACTAGCTGCGGACTTATCGGATGCCGAAGCAACCGCTACTGCCGCAAAGTCCTCGGGATTCTTCTTGTCGCCACCTTTTTCGCCCTGGGATCCGAAATCCGAGAGTTGGCTGCCCGCCTGCTCAGTGACCGCGGCTACTTCCGCAACCGCCGTTGCCACCGGTGGCTTAACTGCCACGTCGGCTTTCAGGCCTACCGTCGCCTTGACAGTTTGCACGTTTAGCTCCTGAAGTATATGGTCAGGAGCGACTTTATCGGCCACCTTATTACCTTTAGCGTCCGGTCCGACCGTAGTCCCTTGCTGTGGGGTGCCCGCAACCGGGGTAGCGACCGGCGAGGGGCCCTGGGTTGACACCGGAATCGGTGCGACGACATGAGGCGGCTCTGCAACCCCACCCTTGGGATCAACCGTTAGGTTTGCAGCAATCGCCGCTACATCGCCTGGCTTTACGGCTGTTGCGCCGGTTGCCGACTTTGGCGTGCTATCAAGAACCGCAGTGCTGTTAGGGACGATCGTCGGAATTGCTCCGGCGAGCGTAAGCTGAACTGCTTGGGTAGCCGCATCGGGTGTCCCTGCAGTGGGTTTGTTGACGTCAACGCCGTCATCAGCAGGCTTAGATTCTTTCGAATCGCTTGCCTTCTGATCTTCCTGAGCGGAGTCCGGCTTTTGCGGTGGAGTCTTCTGCTCCGTTCTCACTGCCTCTCGCTCATTGTTCGGCTTTATGGCTTCGTCTGGTGGCTGAGTTTGCCTCAGGACGTCTTGAAAGCCGCTGTCTGGTTTTGGCGGCGGCGAAACGTCCGGCGGCGCACCCAGTTGTATTGCTAGGATGTCCATTCCAGTAGTACATGTTTGGACAACCGTTGACGAATCTTTAGGCTAACCGCAATTTGGAGGCTTCGAACAATGCTGCCAATCGAGTTCTCCCGTAAGAAACCGACCAAACATGTCCTCTACTTTCTGCAGTTCTTCGTTCGTCAGCTTGTCGGTGAAGAGCTCGCGAATTGCTTCTTGATAGATTTCCCAACTCCGAACGCGCTCGCTCATACCTGCCTTAGTAAGGGCCGCGAACGTTGAGCGGCGGTCGGCAGGATTGCACTCTCGGCGCACCCACCCCTTTGCTTCCAGGCGGTCTATTAACCTTGTGAGGCCGCTCTTGGTAAAAAGAGAGTGCTCTGCAAGCTCCTTCATGGTAAGCCGTCCAGACTTACTGAGCTCAAGCTGAAGCAGAATGTCGTACTCCTCAAGTGAGCAAACACCGGCCGTAGCCATCCGCTTTGAGATCAGCTTTGACAGCACCGCGTGGCTAACGTAGAACGTCGACCAGGCCCGTTTTTGCTCTTCCGATAATTGCTTCGACATGCTTCCGCTATAAGTTACGCAGCTAGATCCAGTATGTTCCCAGATAGAAATCGGTTTCTGTCATACTAATCACTAATGCTCGAGTTGCACCTCCGTGCGTTCAAGGCGGTGCTATTCGATGTAGACGGAACTTTGGTGAACAGTCGCCAAAGAATCTTACTGGGTCTAGCGGAAGGCATCCAAAACATTTCTGGCTACGTCCCTTCCCAAGAAGAAGTCCGTCGCCTAATTGGAATGTCGCTAGTTGATCAGATGCGGATGTATGCCCCCCACGCCACCGAACAGGAACTTGAAGGCTACGTTCGCTTCACGCTCCAGCGGTACGACTTCCATGCTGCTCACGACGAATTCTTTACCGATGCGCTGCAAACCTTGCAGCTCTGCGCGGACCACAACTTGAAGACCGCGTTGGTTACTAGCAAGAACCAAGACGAGATGGTTGTGTTCTTGAACGATTTTCCATTACGAAACCGCCTCAGCGCGGTTGTCTCGGCTTCTGACGTACCTCGCCCGAAGCCAGCCGCCGACCCGGTGCTGGAAGCTTGCTTAAGACTATCCGTCAAGCCAAGCGAAGCACTGATGATCGGCGATTCCGTTTTCGATGTCCTCTCGGCCAAGAGCGCCGGAGCTGCTTCCGTTGCAGTTACCTACGGATTCAGCGACCGCGACACTTTGGCGGGGGCCTCGCCCGACCTTATCCTGGAAACTCCAGAGGAACTCCTCTCCTGGGCCCAGGAATCCCTGAAACCTCATGCCACGCAAGAAACAAGATTTAACACCTGACGTCCCCGCAGCTCCTATCGAAGATGCTGCTGAAGAACCAAAACCAGCAAAGCCCGTACGACGCCGAAAGAGCGTCCTTTCAAGCTTTGTTGAGAAGGTAGCGGAGGCGGTTGGTCTTTCCGAACCGGAACCCGCTCCCGCCGAACCGCCCAAGCGCCGGCGAAGCACAAAAGCAGAGGTTTCCGCGCCAACTCTTCCCATGGAAGATGCGCCCGCCGTCGCGGCGGCTTCAACAAAAGCAACCGCTGACTTCAGTGACTTTGCAGATCACGATTTTCCGATGCCTGTTTGGCGTGCGGTTACCCGTAGCGCGAAGCGATCCGAGCCGGAAGTTCAGCGGCGATCCAGACGTGGTGGTGGCGGCAGGCGCGGCGAAGAGCAGAGAAAACCGGTGACGGCTGCGGAAGCTTTGCAGCCTGAAGAGCCGAAACGAGGCCGTACTCGCGGCCGGGTTGCGCCCAAGGCCGAGCCAAAGCCGGTCGAGATTCCAAAGCCAGAGCCAGTTCCACCGTTTATTCCCACCAAACCGGCAATCCCAATCCCCGCCGATGCCCCGCAGGTCGTGCGCCGAGACGGAATCCCCATCTTGGTCCGCGACGGCAATGTTCTGCCCCCGCTCTTCTTCTTTGGCGGCGCCTCTAGCGAGAAGCAGATCAAGACCGTGCTTGAAGAAGTGAAGATGGCGGCGATGAGCGGCATTCACCTTCACGCCCACTTGCTGGAATTTGAAGTCGATATCGCAGTCTCGCATGAGAACGCCCAAGCAGCGGCCTACCTGCTCAAGCGCACGGTAGAAATCGACCCCGAAGCGCAAGTCATCTTTCGCATCGTTTTCAAAGCGCCGCGCGGATGGCAGCATAACTATCCGAAGGCGAAGTACTACACCCACGATGGCGCGCCCGCCGAACCATCGCTCGCCGACGACCAGTTCTGGGGCGAAGCCAGTCGCTTGCTTCAGTCCTTCGTCAAGAAAATGCGCGCTCATGAGCTAAACAAGCACATCCTGGGCTTGCACCTGGAGCGCGGCGAGTGGTTTATGGCCAAGGATTGGGGCTATGACAACTCCGAGGCCGCTAAGATCAAATTCCGAGATTGGTGCCGCACCCGGTACGTCGGCGACATCGTCACTCTGAGGGCCGCCTGGTTCGATGGCGATGCCAACTTTGACACCATCCAAGTTGTCGAGTATCAGCCCGAGGGCGCAGAGGGCGATCGCTTCGTCCGCTCCAGCCGCCGCCAACGCCGATACGTCGACTACCATCTCTACCTTAGCGACATGACGATGGCCCGCATTGAGGACCTCGCTCACGCAGTTAAGGAAGCGAGCGAGGGCTATTTCCTCGTCGGCGCAAGCTATGGATACACCTTCGAGTGGTCTCACCCATCGAATGGGCACCTCGCCCTTGGCAAGCTCTTAAGAGCGCGGGATATCGACTTCATTGCGGGACCGCCGAGCTACGTCAGCCGAGAGCCGGGCGGATCAGCGCCCTTCCCAGGCCCGATCGACAGCTTCAGCCTGAACGGCAAGCTGTTCATCTCGGAAGAAGATTTCAAAACGGCTATCGCCACCCGCGAGGAACCGGACGATTTCAACCCCACCATCAAGACGCCGCAGGCCCTGGAGAGCGTGCACTGGCGCGGCGCAGGCGCAGCCCTGGCTCATGGCGCGGGCGCATGTTGGATGGACCTGTGGGGCAATGGATGGCTAAAGACTGCCAACATCTGGCAACGAGCCGCCATCATCAAGAAGGCTCTAATCACCCGCTTGGCAACCCCGTTGGCTGACCCGGACGTGGCCGTCCTAATTGACGAACGATCATTGGCTTACCTGGTTGACCCGCAAGCATTCCACCTGCTGGTTCAAAACGTGCGGGAATCCGTGCTGCGCGCGGGCGTAAGCGCAGGCTTCTATCTGATGAGTGATCTCGTTCACCGAGACCGCTTCCCCGAAGCCAAACTCTACGTGTTCCTGAACGCTTGGGACATTCGATCGGACCTTCGCGCGGCGATCAAACAGAAGCTGCAGCGCGACGACAAGGTTCTGTTCTGGCTCTACGCAGGCGGACTCTTCGAAGCCGGCCGCGAGGCGCTTGAAAGAGCGCGAGAAGCAACTGGCATTGCGCTTAAGCTTCAGCCGTACCATTCTAAGTCTGGCTCGACGATCATCAACCGAAGGCACCCGCTTTGCGAGGCGATGGCCGATCGGCCGATGGTCAGCGAGACTCAGCTTGAGCCAAGTTACTTCGCCATCCCAGAGGGCGCGGTAGTGCTGGGCGAATACAGCCAGACCGGTTTGCCAAGCTTCGTGGTGAAGGAATTCGATGGGCCAAAGCCGGAGGACCGGTGGAAGTCAGTCTTCCTTGGCGAGCCAATTGTCACCCCCGCTCTGATTCGCTCCCTTGCTCAAATGGCTGGCGCGCATGTTTACAACTATCAGGAAGATGTCGTCCACGCCGGCGCGCCGTTCCTTACCGTTCACTGCAAGAAGGCAGGCGCGCGAGCGATTGCGTTGCCAAACAAGTTCAGCGCTTACAACTTGGTGTCAGGCCAATGGCAGCCGCTTGACGGCACCAGCCTCAAGTTCACCGCCATCGAGGGATCGACTCACAGCTTCCTTGTCGGCATTAAAGAGGAGATTGAGCAACTGCTAGAGCTTGATCCTGAAACCCTTCTGAAGATGGCCGTTCTGCCTCCGCGAGAGGAAGAGAGCCACCGCGAGGACATTGCCAACTTTGACGTGCCGATTATGCGGTTGGGCGAATACATGGAAGATTCATCCGACGAAGAGAGCCCGGACGACTGGTTCCTGAATCCAAAGATGATCGACTTACCGCCGCTCCCGCCTCAAGTTGAGCAGACCGAGACAAGCCGAAGAAGACGTCCGCGAAGGCGCGGAGATCGCGGCGGATCGGAAGAATCCACTTACGCGAGGAAGGATGCGGAAGCTCCCGTCTTCGAGGATGAAGACCTTTCGATGAGCGTTGTCTTTAGGAAGCGAGACTAGAAGTGGCGCACAAGTTTGGAACGGTAGCCCTCATCGGCAAGCCGAACGTTGGAAAAAGCACCCTCCTCAACAGCATGGTGGGCGAGAAGGTAAGCATTGTTAGCAACAAGCCGCAAACCACTCGGCGCCGCGTGCTGGGCATTCTGAATCGCGAGGACTGCCAGATTGCGTTCGTCGATACGCCCGGTATCCACACGCCTCATACCAAACTGTCCCAATCCATGCTCGGCCAAGCGAGAGCGGCTTTGGATAATCCAGACCTCATTCTCGTGGTCGTGGACGGCTCGAAGCACCCCGGCGAAGCGGACAAAGACATCGCGAAGATGGTGAAGGAGTCGCGCGGCAGCCACCCAGTTCTGGTCGCCATGAACAAAATGGATCTGCTAAAGGCTGAGAACGTGAACGACTTCGTTGAGCTGTACACCGAGCTTTATCAGGCCGACGACTACATGCTCACCACGGCTATTCGAGGCGTGAACACCGACAAGCTATTGAACATGATCCTAGACCGATTGCCCGAAGGCGAAAAGATGCTTCCCGAGGACGAGTTTACGGATCAATCCACCCGCTTCATGAGCGCCGAACTGGTGCGCGAGAAGATCCTCATCGCCACCCGGGAAGAGATTCCCCACGCGACTGCGGTGATGATCGACGACTGGACCGAAGAAGAGGACCTTGTTCGAATCCACGCGACGATCTTCGTTGAGAAGGCTTCCCAACGGGGCATCTTGCTCGGCAAGGGCGGGGCGTTTATCAAAAAGATCGGAACGGAGGCGCGCAAAGAAATTGAAGCGCTTCTCGGCGCGCACATCTTCCTAGAACTGCATGTGAAGGTGCAGGAAGGCTGGCGTATGAACCCGCGCATCCTGCACGAACTTGAATACGACGCTTAGCCCTGCGCGCCGCCGACGTCAGCTTTGTCATCGCTCTTGGTCGGCTTCTTCTTCGGCTTGGTCGAGAGGATCTTCAGAAACTCGGCCTTGGTAACGCTGGATGGCGAGAACGCGGAAACACTGGACCACTTCACCAGGTTCATGCTTAGCGGCATGCTGGCGAAGTTAGGCTCTTTCGACGCCATCATCGAAGTCATATCAAGCGTCATCCGGTAAGTGACGAGGAACTTGTCGCCACCGATGGTGATCATCTTGCCGTTCGTCCACGAGAGTCCCATTACGCTGAAGACGGCCATTTCGGAGTCCCCTTCGCCCTTGGCTCCCCCCATCATCGCGCCGAACATCGCCATCGGCCCAGTGAGCATATCCATCAGTCCGCCGCCTGCTGCGCCGGATTCGATCTTCATGGCTCGAAAACTAGGCGGCATGTCCTTCGGCATCATCTTTGCGGGCTGCTTCCAGCTGGCAAGAAAAGAGGCCAATGAACCGTATTCTTGAGCCGAGCCGATAGCCGCCAAAGCGAGGCCTAAAGGCAACGAAAATGCGCGTGTATTCATCACGCCCATTTTAGCCCCGCAATACAGCGGGTTTTCATCATAACAATCTATTTTCAATCCGTGAGCATGCCAACAAGGCTAGTAGCCATGAACCGTTTCGTACTGGCATTGACTCAGGAAGAACTGCAAGAGGTCTACTCGCGCTGCCTTCGCAGCGCCGAGAAGGATAACGACGCCAGTTCCTCCGCCGTACGGAAGATGGCAATTCTCCTCGATACCCTCGCGGATGAAGAGCGGCTGCGCAAAGCGGCCTAAACTGCTGCGAATTCGCGGCGATCGTACACGAGATCGGAAGCGATCTTCCAGATTTCCGGATCGATCTTATTCTCAGGAATGATCTTGCTGAAGTGCACGATGGCGCTGGTTAGCCCCGCTTCCCTTGCGTAATGCAGGAACGCGGAATTCAGTATCTGCCTCGCCGACGGCTTGAGTCCGAAGCTGATGTTGCTGACCCCAAGGATGCTATTCACTTTCGGGTGCTTCTTCAACACAAGCTCAATCGCGTCAATCGTCTCAATGGCAGCTCGACGGAATTCCTCATCGCCGGAGCCCAACGTGAAGGTAAGGCAATCCATAAACACGTCGTGATCCGGCAGTCCATAGGCTCGTGTTCGCTCCAAAATCCGCTCGGCAATTTCCGCCTTTCGCTGGGCTGACTTCGCCATACCCTCCTCATCGATCGTAAGCGCGACAACCGCCGCCCCGTACTTCTGGCAAAGCGCCAACACCTTCTCTAGCCGGTCGCCGCCATCCTCAAAGTTGATCGAGTTGATGATCGGCTTGCCCGCCACAGATTGCAGTGACGCCTCGATGACCGGGACCTCGGTCGAGTCGATCATGATCGGAATTTGAACTTGCCGGTTGTAGTGGAACAAAAGGTGCCGCATGTCCGACACCTCATCCCTGCCCACGTAGGCCGCGCAGACATCAATCAGATGGGAGCCCTCCGCCTCTTGCTCGCGAGCAAGCTCTGTTAGCCCGTCCCAGTTCTCCACCGCCAGCATGTCGCGGAATGATTTCGAGCCGTTGGCGTTTGTGCGCTCGCCAACAATGAGGAAGCTGGAATCCTGCTTATACGGCTGGAACTGATAGAGGGACGAACAGCCAACAAGGCTCAGCGCCTCGCCCTGCTCCGGAGTCTTCAGTTCGAAATTAAAGCCAGGGAAAAGCTTGCGCACTTTCATCCAATGTGCGCTTGAAGTGTGAGGCTTGCCGCCCACGGCTTCGGCAACCGCTCTAATGTGCTCCGGCGTGGTGCCGCAGCATCCACCAGCCATCGCGACCCCAAACTCGCTCGTGAACCGCTCATGATGCCGCGCAAGTTCAGCAGGGGCCAGCTTGTAAACGGCACGCCCGCCTTCCATCACCGGCAGGCCAGCGTTTGGCTGAACTGAAATCGGCCTCGTAGAATGGTTGCCAAGGAAACGGACGTGCTCCGCCATCTCCACCGGACCGGTAGCGCAGTTCAGCCCGATCGCAACGACTGAAGGAAATGCCTCAAGCATGTTCAAGGCGGCGCCGATCTCGCTGCCCAGTAGCATCGTGCCGGTCTGCTCCATTGTCACTTGAACAATCAGCGGAATCTTGCGCTCGGTTTCCGCCATCGCTCGGTTTGCGGCGACGATTCCTGCCTTGACCATCAGCAGGTCTTGCAGCGTTTCCAGCATCAGCGCGTCCACGCCGGATTCGATTAGGCCGATAAACGCGCGCATGTACGTGCGCTCAAGCTCTTCCCAAGTCGCCTGTCCAAGGGAGATGAGCTTGGTTCCTGGCCCGATTGCCCCAACCACAAACCGCGGTCGAGATGCGGTCGATAGCTCATCGGCTACCTTTCGCGCGATGCTTCCCGCCTGTTTGGCCACCGCGTAATCCAGTTCGGGCACATCGTATTCTCCAAGCACGATCGAGGTGCTGCCGAACGTGTTGGTCTCGACGATATCAGCGCCGGCAAGGAAGTAATTACGGTGAATCTGCTCGATGACGTCGGGGCGTGTGAAGTTGATGACCTCGCTACAGCCATCAAGCACCTTGCCATCCAGACGCTGGGATGCCGCATCCACTTCGGCAATACCAACCGATGGCAACACGTAGTCCTGCGCGCCAAGCTGGGCCGCATGAATCTGAGTGCCCATTGCGCCGTCCCAAACGAGAATGCGCTCGGCCAATGCTTGTAGTAGCGGACTATCTGCCATCAAATCTTAGACTCCTTAAGGCGGTGTAACATCGCCGATGCGAAAATGCGTCAATCTTATAGAGCGTGTTCTTACAGGTAGCTGAATTGAAGGCTCCCCCAGCATGGGATGAAGACAGCCCGGCGATCACTCGTTTTCTCCGGGGCGATCAAGCTGCGTTTGACACTCTCTATAGAAAGTATTACGGAAGAGTGTTCTCTGTTGCCAGGGGCATTTTGCTAGATTCGGACGAAGCGGCAGATATCGTGCAGGAAGTTTTCTCACTAGCCTATAAGAACCTAATAAAATTCGACCACGCATCGAAGTTCTCTACGTGGCTTTACCGTATCGCCGTCAATCGCAGCATCCAAGAAGCGCGAAAACGAAAGAGATCAACCGTCTCGCTCGACGCCGTTCAGGCTGAGCGGCTGATTAGCCCCGACCAAGAAACTACCATCGGCGATCCTGAAATCGATTCGGCTCTGGTCCAACTCCATCCGTCAGACCGAATGATGCTCATCCTCCACTACTGGGAGGAACTGAGCCTAGCGGAGATCGCAACCCTAATGAAGTGCAACCCAAATGCTGCGAAGACGAGACTGTATCGAGCGCGAGCACGGCTGAAGGATATTCTTGAGCAAGCGAGGGCAGATGAAAAGTAGGATTCCCCCTGAGATGGATGCCTTGCTGTGGGCAGCGGCCGAGAGCCGCGACCCTCAGGCCTTGGACCAGTTCCTAGAGCGCCACCCTCAATATAAGGCTGAACTTACCGAACGCATGGAGACGGTAAGGCGGATGCGGTCTGCGAAGCCGGGCGCGTCGGTGATTCCGTCCTTTGCCCTTCGACCGGTCCCAGCCACGCCAGCGTGGACTTATGTGGCGCCAATGGCGGTTGTTGCTGCGGGAATTGCAATTTGGATTGGCACGAATCTAAATCAAATAGCTCGCCAGGAGCCTACCGCTCCCGCAACTACTACGATGCCGGCACAGCGGGAAATGAGAGTTGTTCCTCCCCAGCACCAGGAGTATTCGGGCGAGGCCAAGTCTGGCAATGACGGCGGAGTCGATCAAGGATATCCAGGCGCACGAGGCGCCGGAAGCATTCCTGGTCCTATGCCGCCAAACGCCGAAGCCACAGCAGCTAAATCGCGGGCATTCGATGTCCGGATCGACGATCTTCCCTTAGCAACGGCTATCAAGACGATCGCTGCAACCGGCAAAGTCGATGTCACGATGGACCCTAAGATGCCTGATGTGCTGGTCAGCGTGGATTACCACGGGATGACCGCCCTACAGATGCTGCAGGATATGGGCGCCCGATTTGGATTCACTGCTTTTGATGAAGGGAATCACCAAATAATCATTATTCCGGCCACGGAAGCGCGTGGCGGTAGCGGAGATACCGCAAAGAAGGGATAATCTCCTTCAATGCCGAGGGTAGAAAAACGTCGCGACGTTATCGAAATCCACTGGGAGAACGCTCTCATCTATGGATTCGGTGGCATCTTCTTCTTCCTCATGTGCGGAATGCTCTTCCACTATCGAGGGGAAGGCACATTTATTCCTCTTGCCTGGGTTCTCCTGATCATCGGTCTGGCTTGTTTTGGATATGGAGTAAAGCGAGCCATTATGGTTCGAGAAGTTACTTCCCAGGAATACACGTGCCCCTACTGCGAGAAGGTTACGGAGTTGACCAAGGTCGCCGAGGCTGATTTCACGTGCGAGCACTGCAATCGCATCATTCCCATTGTCGACGGCGAAATCATCGACGTCTTTACCGTCAACTGCGGCTTCTGCGGGCATCCAAATTACTACAGCGACAAGACCGAATTTCTTATTTGCGAATTCTGTGACCGTCAGATTCCGATTACTCGCTCCGATGGCAGCGTTCCCACCGTGCAGCTTCCCAGTTACTACGCGGTGCAGGAAGACAACTCCCTATACGAGCTTGTGCTTGTGGACCACGGACCCAGGGTTGAAGAACTTACAGACTGCTTGCAGCACATGCTCAGCATTAATCGAAATCAAGTCAAGCAAATGCTGGGCGACCTTCCCGTAACGCTTTTGACCGGCATCAGCCGCCGAAAAGCGGAAATGCTTCAGGCGCAGATACTGATGCACGATGGCGAAGCCCAAGCGCGATCATTGACGTAGCAAGCCCGTTGGGTCATTCTGGTATCCTCACTGCTTAACAACTGGGGGTTGGATAACTTAAACGATGAAGTTTCTCAAGGATTTAGTGCCTTCGATTTCACGCGCTGCGCGGTCAAAGGCATCATTCGTGGCCATGATGGCCGTCATTGCCGCTCTTCTACCAAGCTTTGCGCTTGCAGGTGAAGGCGATGTCGCTCTGAAGTTCAGTTCTTCAGACCAGATTTATCTCTATGTCTCGCTAGCTTTCGGCTTCTTGTCATTGTTCATGGCATGGGTGCTCGGCAAGTGGGTCATGGCCCAGAGCCCAGGCTCTGAGAAGATGCAGGAAGTTGGCCTTGCCATCAAGACCGGCGCAATGGCTTACCTGCGAAAGCAGATAAGCACGATGGTCTACTTCATCGCGCTGCTGGCAATTGGCCTGTTTCTCCTCTACCAAAGCCCAGCAATCGCCCTCACTTTTGTGCTCGGCGTAGCGGCATCGTACATCGCAGGATATTGCGGCATGTACCTCGCAGTCAGCGCGAACATGCGCACTGCCAATGCAGCCCTGACAAGTTATAAGAAGACCCTTGAAGTCGCGTTCCGCGCTGGCGCGGTCGCTGGACTTGTAACGGTTGGTATGGGTCTGGTAGGCGCAACCATCATTCTTCTGGTTGCCAAGGCAGACGCGATGCGCCTGCTGGTCGGCTTCGGATTCGGTGGATCGCTCGCTGCACTCTTCATGCGTGTTGGTGGCGGCATCTTCACCAAGGCTGCTGACGTAGGCGCTGACCTCGTTGGTAAGGTTGAAGCCGGAATTCCGGAAGACGATCCCCGCAACCCCGCGGTTATCGCTGACAACGTTGGCGACAACGTTGGCGACTGCGCCGGTATGGCCGCAGACATCTTTGAGTCTTACGAAGTAACCCTTGTTGCGGCAATCGTGCTGGGCGCGGCCACCGCATCGATCTTCGACCAAGCAACGGTCATGAAGCTGATCCTCTTCGCCTTGATGGCACGAGGCGTTGGCATCATCGCCTCCATCATCGGCATCTACACTGTTAAGGGTAGCGATGACGTGGATGTAGACCCGCTGATGCAGATCCGCAAGGGCTTCTACGCTTCCGCGGTTATCGCCACCGTCGTCGTCGCAGGCCTTGCCTACATGATGATGGGCGGCGATGGCAAGGGCGCCATCCGCACCAGCCAGCTAACCGCGCTTCGCAACGTGAGCAAGAAGATTGCCGGCGAAGTCCAGGAAGCAATGGGCAGAGTTCAAAAGTCCACCAATAAGAAGGCAGAAGAACTCTCTCCTGAAGACGTAATTGCTGACCCCGCCCTGGTGAAGTACGGTTTCACCAAGGACGATGCGGCAGAAGTTTCACGCTATATGAATGCGCGAAACGACGAAGTCCAAGACGTGGATTACAACGGCTATCACTTGGCCGATTTCAACGACAAGACGGACGAGACCCTTGACTATGCGATGGTCAATACCGACCAGGCAACCCAGGCGACATCTCCGTTCATTTCGGTTCGCGATGTCTTCGCAGGTAAGTCCTATGTAGTGGCAAAGATCCACTTCGTCGGGGATTACCCGATGCCAACGACGCCCGATCCAACGCAGAAGACGCCACCGCCTCCTGTCATGCAGCACGTTGACCGATACCAGTGGATCGGTCCGATCCTGGATGCGGAGTTGCAGAAGGAACTTGACCAAGCCAAGCAAGGCTTCCAGTCTGGAAAGACCAAGGTTCAAGTCATCGAGGAAGGCTCCTCTGTAGTCAATGTCTACACGAACAAGGCAACTCACAAGCTTCTGTTAGCGATGTCTGGCGGTCCGGCAAGGCCCGAGCAGCTTCGCGGCAATGCTAAGGTTCCCAGCCAGTACCTGCGAATGAACGAGAAGACGGCTGAGGACCTTTACAAGAAGGATCCGCAGAAGTTCCAGGTTCGCCAAGCCACCGACACCGTCGACCTCGCAATGGTTGACTCCAAGGTTGTCGAGTGGTGGAAGTTCTGGCTCGCTCTCACGTTCGGCATCGGCATGGCCTTCGCCATCGAAATGCTGACCGACTACTATGTATCGACCCACAAGCGGCCGGTGCGAGAAGTTGCGGGCGTATCGAGCGCAGGCGCGGCGCCAATGATTATCAGCGGCTTTGCCTATGCGGCTGAGTCGAGCGTGTTCATGGTTTTCTCGATCGTCGTAGCGCTGCTTATGCCAATGATCCTCTTCCCGCCAGCCATATACGGCTCGTGGATTCTGAGCTTCTACGGCATCGCGCTCGTCGGTCTCGGCCTTCTAACCACCACCGGCTTCGTGCTGGCAATGGACACCTTCGGACCGATTTCGGACAACGCCCAGGGCGTATACGAAATGTCCGGCGAGGGCCACGACAACGAATACGGCTCCAAGGCTGTACAGCGACTTGACGCTGCAGGCAACACCACCAAGGCTCTTACCAAGGGCTTTGCGATTGCCACTGCGGTTGTCGCCGCTGTCGCACTGTTCCACTCGTTCCTTGAGGACGCCAGATTGCAGAGTGTCGGTCTTCGACTCGACATTCCAGAAATCTTCCTCGGCCTCATGATTGGTGGCGCCGCTCCTTATCTGTTCTCTTCGAGCACGATCAAGGCAGTTGGCCGCGCAGCCTTCGACCTCATCAACGAAGTTCGACGCCAGTTCCGCGAAGATGCGGGAATCATGGCAGGAACCTCGAAGCCGGACTACGCAAGGTGCGTATCCATCGTTACCGCTGCAGCGCAGCGCGAGCTGATGGGTCCTGCAATCCTCGCGATTGCCCTCCCGATGGCGGTTGCCTTCGGCTTTGCCATCGGCAAGCCGACGACGCAGATCGGCGATCACACCTACAACCTGTACGGCGCACAGGCCCTTGGCGGCTTCCTGGCGGGAGCGATCCTGTCCGGCCAGCTCATGGCGGTTCTGCTCGCTAACTCGGGCGGTATGTGGGATAACGCGAAGAAGCTCATCGAAGACGGCTTGTACGGCGGCAAGGGCACCGACGCTCACAAGGCGGCGGTTGTCTGCGATACCGTTGGCGACCCGTTCAAGGATACGGCCGGCCCGGCGCTTAACCCGCTGATCAAGGTTATGAACCTTGTGGCCCTGCTCCTGGCTCCGGTGGTTATCCAGCCGTTCCCGGCGGCAACGCTGATCGGCATCACCCTGGCTTGTGTCGTCTCACTTGCCTTCTCCATCTGGTGGTCTGGCCGAACTTCGATGTCGGACAGCATGACCGGTGGCGCTGCCTCTGCGGCAGAGCATGCCAGCATGACTGCGGCAGCAGCTGAGAAGATCGCAAAGGCTGCAGAGCCGGCAGCGGAATCGAAGAAGAAGCTGCACATCGACGACGAACCGGAAGAAAAGTAATCCGGTGACAATCCAGCGATCCCGCCTACGGTCATCCGCAGGCGGGATCGGCTATTTTAGAGGCGTATAAGAAATGGTGAAACGAATCTTGCTTGCCGCACCAAGAGGCTTCTGCGCGGGCGTTGCCTACGCTATCGAGGTCGTTGAGCTTGCGCTCAAGATTCATGGCGCTCCGCTATACGTCCGGCATGCGATCGTGCACAACGAGTGGGTTGTGAGATCATTCGAGAAGCAAGGCGTCATCTTTGTTGAATCGATTGAGGAAATTCCACCGGGCTCGCCGGTAGTCTTCTCCGCTCACGGCGTTTCGCCGGAAGTCCGCCGCCAAGCTGCCGAACGCAACCTCACGATTATCGATGCCACCTGCCCGCTTGTAACCAAGGTGCACAACGAGGCCCGCCACTACGCCGGCAAGGGCTATTTCATGATCTACATAGGCCATAAGGGGCACGTAGAGGCCGAAGGAACGATGGGAGAGGCGCCCGACCGCTTTGTGCTGGTCGAGAATCCGGAGCAGGCCGAAGCTCTTCAGCTGCCCGAATACGAGAAGCTTGCCGTGCTAACCCAAACGACGCTCAGCGTGGATGAGGTGAAGGCGACGATGGACGTTCTGCGCCGCCGCTTCCCTCAACTGGTGCGCCCAAAGAAGGAAGATATTTGCTACGCAACCACGAACCGGCAGGCCGCGATTAGGGAGCTTGCCAACCAAAGCTCGGTCGTCCTAGTTATTGGCTCAACCACCTCCTCCAACAGCAACCGGCTGCGAGAAGTGGCTGAATCGCTCGGCTCAGAGGCGCATCTTATCAGCAGCAAGGACGAATTGAAGGCTGAGTGGCTTCTCAGAGGCGAAACAGTGGGCATTTCCAGCGGCGCCTCAACGCCAGAGGAAATGGTGCAAGACGTTGTAGGCGAGATTCTACGCCTGTACCCCGAGGCACAAGTCGAAACCCTCGTCTCCGTTGATGAAAACGTGAACTTCCGCCCCTCGCGAGAGCTTATCGAGCTTGCGCTCGTTAAATAGAGGCGTTCAGGAAGCTCTTAAGGTCGTGGCGATTGATTGCCGGCTCGCCAGGCTGCACATTGCTCAGCTTGCCTTCCTTCAGCCACTTTTCGAGAAGATCGACCTGCTCGAACACGTGCTCAAAATCCTCCGCCACAAAGTAGAGCGGCTGGTAGTGGTAAATCTCGAAGTACTGGTTGATCACCCACTCCATCTGAAGCGGATATCGCTGGGCCTTCGGGGACGTGCACGAGTACTGCAACTCGCCAAAGCTGCTAAGGAGACCGCTGCCGTATGCACGAACGCCTCCATCCTTGCCCTTCATCAGGCCGAATTCGATGGTGAACCAGAAGAACCTCGCCATTGCCTTCATGATTGAAGTCAGGGTTTCCGTCTGCTCGCGCTTGCCTTTAATTTCCTGCACAATCTCGGCCGCCGTGCGCGCAACTTCGCCAAAGCGGACAAGGGTATCGGCAAAGCGCTTATCCGTGTGCATTGGCACGTGTCCGGCGATATCGTGGAAGATATCCGGCTCAGGCAGGTAATCCAGCTTGTCGTAGCGGCGAATCGTGATCGTCGTCGGGAATTCGCGCTGGCGGATGCAGTCAAAGAATAGGAACGCAGGCACGTAGCCCGAAACTGCTTTCGCGCTGAAGCCGGTCAACGGGGCAAGAAACTTATTAACATCGCTCAGCCGGGGAACTTGGTTGGGGTCAAGGCAGAGGGCGGAAATGCCCTGCTTAAATTGGTCGTTCGCATACTGATCCCAAAGCGGAACCATGCGGTGATAAAGATCGCGCCACGCCTGATGGTTTTGCTCGCTGTAAAGCTCATATGGCTGCTCGATGTAGAGCTGACCATTGCTCTTCGCTTCCTCAATGAAGGGAGCTTCAGTGGTAGTTAAGCCTTCGCCGGCAGGATGACGGTGTTCTTTGAGTTGAGCCACGGGTAAACCTTTGATGCATATTAAGTCTACACCGTCACGCGCGCGGACGCAGGCTCAATAGTCCATTTCTTGCAGGCGAATCTTGTGGGTTCGGTTCATCAAAGCGATGACACCTGTTCCCGCAACCGGGATTGCCCAAGCAACGAAGTGAGAGAAGTACAGCTTCTTGGCGTTGTAAACCAACATGCTGCGGTAAATCGGGTCGGTGAGGTTGTACAGCCAGTTCACGCCTAAGTAGAACGCGAGGACCATTGGCAGGATCCAAAGCCAATGCCAAGCCGGTTTGCGGCCAATGGCCAGCTCAACTACGCGGGCCTTGTTGTACAAGTAAAGACCAACAAGTGAGATCAGCGTATTGATGATGAGCGGAGCGAGCCAGCTACCCGGAGGATCAGCGGTTAAGAACATCGAAGAAAATTGAAGCAAGTTCCGTGCCAGGATCAGACGTCGTAGCGCGGTTTGCCATTGTCATCCTTTCCATTTCCGCCTTGGCTGGCGGCGATACGCTTCACAAAGGTAACAAGCTCCATCGGGTTGAACGGCTTGGTGAGATACATATCCGCGCCGTAGTGATAGCCTTCAAAAACGTCCTTGTCCTGCGCCTTCGCGGTAAGCATGATGACCGGAAGCGACTCTGTCTCCGGCTCTCGGCGGAGGGTCTTCAGAACCTCAAAGCCGTCCATGTACGGCATCATCACGTCGAGAACCACCAGATTCGGCTTCTCGCTCTTAATCTTCTCTAAACCTTCTTTGCCATCAAACGCGGTAACGACCTGATATCCGTTTCGCTCCAAGTTGACTTGAATCAAGCGGACAATATGCCTTTCATCATCGCATACTAGAATTTTTAACGCCATAACTCTGCTTTTCTCCTGGTCTCCGCGCAAGGGCACTCATTTTGAGCCAGGTTGTCATCCTACCTAATCTGGCTTGCCATGTCAACGAACGGACGCTAACGACCGAGCAATCCGTTCAAGAATCGCGCGAGCCTTAATCCCGCAAGTTCTATTCGGTCCATTGCGGCTTGCTGTCCTTTTCGAACGTAATCTGCGGTTAGTGGCTGTCCTTCATCTAGGTCATAGGCAGTGCTTCGGGCAATGTTTACGCCTTCTTGCGCCCACATCGAGGGGTCTTCAACTCTCAAGTCGTTTCTAGATGGGCGCGCGGCATTGTGTTCTACGTACTTTGCCAGCAAAAGCGCCGCTCGTCGGCTTCCTTCGTGAGCATCTTTCTTTCGCGTATCGAAAGCAAGACCGACTGCGCTGTCCCACAGCGCATGCAGGTTCTTCGGCGCTCTGCGGCCGTTCGGAAGGGTTGTGTCGCCGATCTTGAACAGGTTGCCGCCGCGGTCGCCGGTCTTGCGCTCATCGGTATCCAGAGCGGCGCAGTGCAACGGCTGGTGAATATCGCCGATGAAGTGCAGCAGGTATCGCAACGCCTCCGCTCGCTCAGGATCGCTGTTGGCGCGGTCCGCCAGCACGGCCCGGTACTTGGCGATGGCGGTGACTACGTTTTCTTTGGCTGGCCGGTTTGCCGTGGGCCGTCCATCTTTGCGAAAGTGAAGGTTGATGTAGTGCCACGCCGCGTTGTACTGCTTGCGAGTGTCATCCGCCCAGGTGGCGGCAATCAGCATGTCGTCGTAAGGCGGCTGATTATCGCAATTCAGGAGGCGCTGAACTTCGGCGGATGCCTTCGGGTTCAGGTTTTCCAGCGCGATCTCGGCGATCGCCATATGGACTTCCCCGTTCCAGGCGCTCGCAAACGGCGCGCAAAGCGCCAAAAGTAATAGCCAAACCGATTTCACCCAACCAGTTTAACCGAGTCGTTCAAGCAGCCGGGCTTTGACCTCCGGCCACTCGTCTTTCAGAATCGAATAGAACACGGTGTTGCGGCGGTGGCCATCGCGCATGATCGTGAAATGCCTAAGAACGCCGTCCTTCTTCGCCCCAAGCTTCTCTATCGCGTGCTGGCTCTGTAGGTTCCGCTCGTCAGTCTTCAGGCAGACCCTATCCATTCCCGCCGATTCGAACGCATATTGGAGCATCAGGAACTTGGCTTCGGGGTTCACGCGCGTTCCGCGCAAATCGGAGCGAATCCAGGTGTAGCCAATTTCCAGCTTCTCGTACTTATCGTGGATATCGAAGAAGGTTGAGCAGCCCACGACTTCGCCGGTTTCCTTCAGCCGCATCACCATCGGATAGCCTTCTTTGAAGAGGTGATCGAGAAAGACCCTCATAGCTTCCGGCGTCTGATCCTCCGCGCCGACCGTAAACAGCACAAACGTGCTTGGATCGGTGGTCGCCGCGAGGTCTGCCGCGTGTTCGTACGTGGCAGGCTCCAGACGCACATACTTTCCTTCCAAAACCGGGACGGGTTTCATTCCGCAACAGTGTTCCTTAGCGACGCCTTAGGAGTACAGCTACAGTCGATAGGAATCAATGGCGCACAGCAATCCATAATGGGGCATGGGCGTTAGCCTGCAAGATGTCATCCACCAGATTGCGCGGGAGCAGAACGTCGACAGCGCGCTGTCCCTCATCTCCACCGCCGCCCGCGAGCTAACCCGCTCTCGCGTCTCCATGATCGGCGTGCTGGATGAGGAAAACGGCGTGGTGGCGTTTCCTTACGGCTCCGGGATGCAGTACGAGGAGCTTCGCCAGTGCGAATCGGATGTATCGCTGGCAAGCGATCACGGCATCGTTGCCCATGTGGCTATCAGCCGCCGCCCTTTCCGCTCGGCTGATGTTCGCAAAGAGCCGCTTTACCGCAAGCTGTTCGAGACAACCATCAGTGAGCTTGCCGCTCCCGTCTTCGATCTCTTTGGCCGCCTTCGCGCCATCGTGAACTGCGAGTCGGACGCGCCCGACGCCTACACCATTGAGGACGAGGAAACCATTTTGGTCCTTGCCAGCCTTGCATCAGTGGTGCTTGAAAGGCAAGAGACTCACCGCCGCGAACAGGCGCTCATTCAAATCGGCATCACCCTGAATAAGGTGCTGGAGGAAGATGAGCTGATCGACCGTGTGATGTCGATTGCCCGCGACGTGCTGAACTACTCCGCTTGTTCCCTGTTCCTTTACGACAAGCGTAAGGAAGCCTTCATCCTTCGGGGAAGTTCCTCAAGCGTGTTCAAAAGCCAGATCGGCGTAATGCAGTACGGCCCGAAAGAGGGTGTAACCGGCTGGGTCTGCTCCGAAGGTAGCCCGGTCCTGCTGAACGACCCTCAAAGCGACCCCCGATGGCGCGGCCGTTACCTTGAGTTCCCAAGCGAGCAGATTGCAAGCTATCTGGCGGTACCGGTAGCCATGCGCGGCAAACCCATCGGAGCGATCCGGGTTATCCGCCGCAAGAGCGAGAACAAGTTCGTCGACACGCGCTTCACCCCCAGCGACGAGCTGGTTCTGGAAGCGATTTCAGAAGAGTTTTCTGCTGGCCTTGCGAACGTCCGCAATTTGGAGACCATCGTCCGCTCCGAGCGCATGATCGCCTGGGGCGAGCTAAGCGCAAAGAGCAGCCACATGATTGGCAACCGCGTATTCGCGCTGAAAGGCGATGTGAACGAGCTTGGCCACATCCTGGACGATAAATACACCCACGAGGAGCTGAAGGAAATTCAGCAGAGCCTGACCAACAACCTCACGCGTATTGAGGAAATCCTGCGCGAGTTCCGCGATTTCGTTGGGGCAACTCAACTGACCAAGTCTGAAGTCAACCTCGCCCAGGTGGTGAAGGAATCCGCCACCGAGTATTTCCCGAGGCACTCGGAGTCTGAACTGGTCCTCGATATCGCCGAGAATATTCCCACCGTCCTCGGCGACGAGAGCAAGTTGAGACGAGCAATTGGAGAACTGGTGGAGAACGCCTTGCACCACATCGGCAAAGGCATCGTAACTGTGCGCGCATTCTATGAGCCTGGCGCCTCTGCCAAGGCGGGCAACGCCCGCATTGAGGTCATCGATACCGGCCCCGGCGTCGCCCCCGACCAGAAGCAGGGCATCTTCCAACCGTTCCACTCCACCCGCGTGAAGGGCCTGGGATTGGGCCTAAGTATCGTGCAGGGAATCGTGGATGCCCACGGCGGGCGAATCTATGAAGACGGCGAAAAGGGCAAGGGCGCTAAGTTCGTGATCCTGCTACCCGTGCGTGATCGTCCATAATCGAGTAGAGCAATGAGTGTGCTTCCCCTTTTACTTGTCCTGATGGGCCAAACGCAGACGCCCTCTGCCACGCCCGCGCCCCAGCAGCCGGTGGATCATAAGACGTTTTCTAACCCTCGGGTTGGTTTCGCGTTTGATTACCCCTCGACCTGGCAGCGAACGAAGATGCCGAAGAAGAAGAGGGATGAGGCCCACTTCCAGATTCCCACCAGCGACCCCAAAGCGATGGCCGTGCTTCAAGTCACCGGCGCGAACTATCGCGGTGAGGCAAAGACTTGGCAGCAGGTTCAGGTTGACATTAACCGCCAGCTTCGCCGGTCAATCACCCGCCAGTGGCAGGAAGAGGTCCTTGGCGTACCACTGCTTCTGACTAAGATTGAGTACACCCAGAAGGATGTGCCGGAGACCGCGATTGTGGCCCTGGTTTACACCCGAACCAACAAGAAGCTGAACTACCGGCTGGAAGCGCCGACCGCTGTGTTCCCAGAGGCGGAAGCCCAGTTCCGACAGACTCTTCTTTCCCTGCGAACCGTATCCGGCGACGCGCCGGAGGAAGAGGATCCGGGCAAGCCCGCGATGGCGCCTCCCAAGCCCGCAGAGAAAACGCCAACCGTGGTGGCGCTGGTTGCGCCGCCCACCAAGAAGCCCTCGCTGGACAGCAAGACCTACTCGCTTGCCTTCGAGCAGCGTCGCCTTGACGTGCTGGTTGAAAAGGGTTGGCAGATTAAGAACAATGACGGTGTTTTGCAGATCACTCGGCCCGACCTTGGCGCAACGGCGACGATCAAGCTACTCAGCACTATTCAGGCGGGCTCGATGCAGCAATCCTTGGCATCAATCGCCAACAAAGAAATCGACCTGTTCGACGTAGTTGACCTTCGGGATAACTCCAACCGCAACGTGCATGGGCATCAGATTCTCGACATTTGGCGCTGCGGTAAGGCCAGCAGCGGACCGCTTACCACGTTCCACGGGGTTGGCGAAGCAGGCGGCGACCTGTTCTGGTCCTTGGAACTGAGTGTGCCCAAAGCGCTTGGCGCGAAGCAGAAGCTTCAGCTAAGGAAGTTCTGCGACGAGATGGTGCTGCAGCCCTCAAAATGATCTTAGTCGTCAGCACGTCGAGTCCGCTGGTAAGCGTGGCTCTTCTTAATGAGGAAGGCGTGCTGGCTCATCGAGAGAAGATCGCGCCGCGGCAGGCGAGCCCGGCCGTGTTTGAGATGCTGCGCGAGCTTAAGTTTGATCCGGCAACCGCTGATTTCTTCGTGGCCGACGTGGGGCCGGGCAGTTTCACCGGGGTTCGCGTGGGCGTCACCATCGCGAAAACGCTGGCGTTTGCCGTTGGTAAACAAGCATGCGGTATCAGCGCGTTCAAGTTGATTACCGGGGAGAGGATCGCGATTCCCGTTCGCAAGAACGAGTACCTGCTGAGCACCGGCGAGACGGTTTCTTCGTTGCCGCCGGGGATTAGCGGTTATGGCGAAGGCTTTGCCGACCAAAGCTATCCGCTGGCGCGAAACGCATCTTTAAAAGACTTGAAGCCCCTCGCCCCTGAACTTCTTGTGCCCGACTATCGCCTTGAGCCAAGCATCTCATTTCCGAAGCAGCCCTACCACTCATGAGCTTTGCCTGGCCCGATCAGCTTATCGTCACCCGCAACGTCCCACTTAAGCCCTACGTGACGCTCGCGGCGGGTGGGCCCGCCGAGCGGTTTTGCCGATTGCGAACCACCGATGAGCTTGCTGAGGCAGCGCGCATCGCTCAAAGCGAGGGGCTGATGGTCACGCTGCTGGGTAGCGGAAGCAACGTTCTTCCCGCCGATGAGGGTGTGGGTGGAATTGTTCTGCTGAACCAGGCGCGCAAGATCGAGCTGCAACCGGACGGCCAGGTGCTGGCGGATTGTGGCTGCTCGTTCCAAGAGTTGTTCTTGAAGGCGACTCAGGCGGGCCTTGGAGGGCTTGCGTTCGCGGTCGGCATTCCCGGCACGCTGGGCGGCGCGCTCGTCAGCAACGCAGGCGCCTACCGGCAGAACATCGCGGATTTTGTGGAAGAGGTGGAGATTGTGGAGGGAGGCAAGCGACGCTGGGAACCGGCGGCCTGGATGAACTTTGCGTACCGCAACTCGCGCTTGCGCGAGAACCCGGGCGAGCAGGTTGTGCTTCTGCGCGCCCGCTTGCGCTTGCCACTAACCGATTCTCGGGAAACTTACCGGATCGCCAAGGAGAATCAGCGCCAGCGGATCTCCAAGCAGCCCGCCCCTGCCAGCGCCGGGAGCTTCTTCAAGAATGTGGTGGATAAGGAGCTAGCTTTGCGTATCGAGGGCTTGACGCCGGGTATGCGGGAGTCGGGCGTGATTCCCTCTGGGTTCTTGATCGAGGCAGTGGGAATGAAGGGTCATCGCCACGGCGGCGCAATGCTAAGCGCGCGCCATGCGAATTTCATGCTGAATGTCGGCAACGCCACCGCGACGGAGATATTTGAGCTTGCGCAGCTTGCCAAGGCGACGGTTCAGCGGCGCTTCGGCGTGATGCTGGAAGAAGAGGTGCTCTACCTGGGCCGCTGGACTAGCTTGCCTGCTTAGCAGGACGAACGATCACGTCTCTCAGTTTGATTTCGTCTCGGAACGGGTCGCCTTCGTCTTGCACCCGCTCGGCCCGAGACAGCACCAGCAATGCCTCCATCAACTCCGCCATTCCAGGTACCACCAGCAAGGGTATCAACCGTTCTGTTCGAATGAAGTAGAACGGTCGAAGTCGCCACGGGCCAATTTGCAGGTAAAGATAGCCAGCCTTTCTTATGCGCGACAGCTGAATACTGCGGGCAAAGTGGAGACCTGTGATCATCAAGCAATCAGGATACAGGTCAAGAATGAAATCGTACGCTGCGAAGTAGCTTAGGCAGATATGAGGAATTACTGCCAAAGGGACGATTGCGAGCCAGGTTTCACTGTGTGTTCGATACTGCAAATAGAATGCTCCCGCGATTACAGAAAGGCAGCAAAGCCCAGCAAGTTGAAACGGAACCGTACGCCATTTATGAGCAGCCGCAACCTGCCGGAGGGGTTCGTCAGCGGGCGGGTCGTGAAACATCGGACCCAGCAGCTTTCTTAGGATCATCGTACTGCCTATAATACACGCTGGCATGAGGCGAGTATGCTCATCGCATGGACCCCACCCACCAATCCGATCCGGGCCGGAGAACGCAGGGAGAAAGTCTGCGTGCGCAGACTTTCGTGGGCGGGTGGGAAGCGGGCGACGGCCCGGCCCCAACATCCCGAGTCCTCATGATCCGCCCGGCATCCTTCGGCTTCAACCCGGAAACCGCCGCTTCCAACACTTTCCAACAGAACACCCATGACGTCAACGCCAGTGACACAGCAAGGCAAGAATTCGACCAAGCCGTTATAACGCTAACACAAGCGGGTGTCCAAGTAGAGGTCATTGAAGACACAAGCGAACCCCCCAAGCCCGACGCCGTCTTCCCGAATAACTGGGTGAGCTTCCACCCGGGCGGAAGAGCGATCCTCTACCCGATGGCGAACCCAAGCCGACAGGCCGAGGTGCGCCCCGAAATCCTCCAGCAGCTTGGCTACCAAGTCGCGCTAGACCTAAGACAAGTAGCCCACGGAAAGGCCCTGGAAGGCACCGGCAGCCTCGTCTTCGATCATCAGGACAAGCTCGCTTACGCCTGCATCTCCCCACGCACCGACCATGACCTCGCTCAACTCGTGTGCGAGCAGATCGGCTACCGGCTCGTCGCCTTCAAAGCAACCCACCAAGGCCAGCCGATCTATCACACCAACGTCCTCATGGCGGTCGGCGAAGACCTCATCGTCATCTGCAAGGAAGTTTGCGAAAGCCTTCCCGAACTCCACAAACCCGTTCTCAAAATAAGCAGAGCGCAGATGTGCGCGTTCGCGGGCAACATGCTTCAGCTCCGCTCAACAAGCGGTGAAAACCTGTGGGTGATGTCGGAAACCGCGTGGACTTCTCTCACCCCGGATCAGCAACGCCAACTAGAGCAAAGCGGAAAACCGGTAGCAATAAGAATCCCGACCATCGAGACGCTCGGCGGGGGCTCCGCCCGCTGCATGATCGCGGAACTATTCTGACGGATTCAGCCGCCAGCCTTCCCATGCAAGCCGCGCCCAGCCGAGAATGAAGCACACACCGCCAATCGGCGTAATCGCTCCCATCCACTTGATGCCGGTAATCGCCAGCACGTACAGGCTGCCGGAGAAGATCACCATCCCCGCCACCCATAACCGGCCCACCAAACGGCGCGAACCTAGGGGAAGCGCCGCGAGGGCCAGCAATGCCATCGAGTGATACATCTGGTACCGAACCGCGGTCTCGAAAATGGCCAGCGAATCGGCGCTAATTATCGCCTTCAATCCATGAGCGCCGAACGCGCCCAGTACCACCGCCAGACAGCCAGCAACCGCACCGCTGATTAAGCAGAACCGATTCATTGCGAACCCCTCAGCGCCTTCAGCGCTGCTTCCGTCCCCGCCGCCAGGGCCCGCGCCATCAGCCGCTCTCCCGCGCGACTCCTCATGAATTTCTCATCGAACGGGTTCGTCAAAGTCGCCATCTCCACCAGGAGCACCGGCTCTTTGGCGTATATGGAGCCGACGAGCGCCCCATGCTGAGAGCCGACCATCGTCTTGGCGTCCGGTAGCAGTCCGTTGTCGGCAAGCGCGCCATTCAGCCGCGCCTTAAACGCCGGATAGAACGCCCGCGCTGCAACCTCGCTGCTCTGCAACACCGCCAACGTGGGCCCAAGCCGCGCGCCATCCTGCCCCTGTCGGTCTGGATAATAGATCGTAAAGCCGGTCGACGTGCTGCAATCGCAGTGCAGCCTAATCATGAGCGCGGCATGGCGTCGATTGGCGACTTCCGAACGCCGCTTGTTCGCCACGAATTGGTGTTCTGAGCCCTTTGTAAATACCACCCGGTAGCCGTCATGTCGAAGAATTTTGCGCAGCAAGACCGCCTCGCGCCAGGCTGCGTGAATCTCGGTGACAACCTTGCCGCGGGTGCCCGGCCCGACCTCACTCGGATGACCGGGATCAATGCATATAAGCGGCGTCATGAACGCGCAGTCGCCATCGCCGGAATCACCAACTGCTCAGCGATTTGAACTGCATTCAGCGCCGCGCCCTTAAGTAGTTGATCGCCCGAAATAAACATGCTGATCGCGGAAGGATGCGAAACATCGCGCCGGATCCGGCCCACGAGCACATCGTCCTGCCCGCTTGCCTCAATCGGCATCGGGAAGTGGTTCGCGGCGCGATCATCCACCAACCGCACGCCCGGCGCGGCTCGCATTGCCTCGCGCACCGCCTCTTCCGAAGGCGCAGCGCCCTCAAACTCCACCGTCACCGTCTCGCTGTGGGCCCGAAGCACCGGCACCCGAATGCAGGTCACGTTAATTGGCAGATCGGGCATCGAGAGAATCTTTCGGCTCTCCTCGATCACCTTCCACTCTTCTTCGTTGTAGCCGTGCTCGTTCACCTTGGTGTTGTGGCTGAACACGTTGAAAGCGTATTGATGCGGCAGCACCTTGGGGTCGGCGGGCAGCCCGTTCAAAACGGTTTGAGTTTGGGATTCCAGCTCCTCCATCATCGCCGCACCGCCGCCGCTTGCGCTTTGATAGGTGCTCACAATCAATCGGGAAATCTTGCCAAGCTTGCGAAGCGGATTCACCGCCACCAGCAGAATCATCGCGGAGCAGTTCGGGTTCGCAATCAACCGTTGGCCAGGTTTTACGGCATCCAGGTTCACTTCTGGAATAACCAGTGGCACATCGGCATCCATGCGGAATGCGCTTGAGTTATCAATCACCCAAGCGCCAGCCTTCAAAGCAGCCGGAACAAATTCGCGTGAACGAGATGCCCCCGCGCTGAAGAACGCCACATCAATTCCGTTAAAACTGCTCGCGGTCAGCTCTTCAACGACAACCTGCCGATCGCCAAACTTCTGCGTCTTCCCCGCCGAACGTGCCGAGGCAAGCAGGCGTAAGGTTCCCACCGGGAACTTGCGCAGCTCAAACAGGCGAAGAAATTCGCGTCCCACAGCGCCGGTTGCGCCAACTACGGCTACGTTCAATTGAGGCCCCATCACCCTCGTTGTACCCCCAGCAGTTCGTGGTACGCTGATTTCCGCATGAGTTGGCTTTCCATCACTGTTCTTATTTACGGACTCCTAATGCTGGGCGGAGGTATCGGTGGATATAAAGCCGCGGGCAGCCTGCCATCGCTTTACAGTGGCCTTATCTCAGGCTGCCTGCTTATTGCCGCCGCATTTGTAAGCAAGACGAACCCGCGCGTTGGCTTCGGTCTTGCCGCGGCCGTTGCCGCGGTGCTCTGCGTGGTTTTCGTTCGTCGGTATACGGAAACGCAAAAAGTCATGCCGAGTCTTGGACTCTTTGGACTTTCAGCCATTGTCCTTGCGCTCCTCGCTTTCGGCCACTTCTTTAAGTCAAACGGTTAGCCAAATGTCCGCCGCACCCGCCAAGGCTTCTCAGGAAATCCTGCGAGAACTGAAGCATTTCATCGAAGCTTCTGTAGAAAGATTGGGTACGACCAAAGCTCTGCCACCGAAGTCGTTCCCGAAGTTCCATTGGCCTCCGCATCCGGAAAGCTACGACTATCACATCACGCCCGATCGATTTACGGAATCAACAAAGCTGGAGCTTGTTGGCGAGACGTTTGATGTGCGGGTTGCCAACACCGAGTACGGCGTGTTTGGCCGTTGCGAAGAGCTTTGGCTTGAATCGCTCGGCTCAACAGAAGCCGACATGCTGAAGAAGATGGCAAAGGCGGCTGACCCGCTGATTCAGCGCCAGCTAGGCATCGCCCGCACAATTGGCCGAGTGGGCCGCTATAAAGGACCACTGAAAGAGCTTCCGGCAGGCGATCTCATCAAGCTGCTGTATTACGAAGATCGCGGCCTTGCCGCTGAGGCCAAATCGGCGATCGAGACCTCGCCGGATTGGAAAGACTTCACGCAAGCACTCATCGCGATTTTGCGGGACGATAAGCATCCGCATCGGCGCTCGGCGCAATGGTGCGCGCTGGACATCTTCGAAGACCTTCCCCGCTACGTCAGCTCGCCAGAAGAGGAGATGGAGGCGGTGGAAGGAATGCTGGACCTTATCTGGACCGCTGAAGACGACTATTGCCGAACCATTTTCAAAGCAGGTGTGGTGCTGGGCGGTCACTTGCCAAGCAAGCACGGCGGGCCGGTGTTGATCGAGTGCCTTCAGGCGCCTTCGCCCTTCGGGCGTCGGGCGGCGATCCACGGCCTATTCCACGTGGTGGAATGGGACAGCGGCATGAAGGGAGCGGTGGTTAAGGCGCTACGCAGCATGCTGGAAAGCGAGCGTGAGCCGCTTCTTAAGCACTTCGCGGAGCGAATGGCAAACGACATCGAATCGGACGCTACCGATCACATCCCGGAGCCGAGATTCGAAGGCGAAGAGTGGTAGCCCTCACGGCAGCGGATGCCGCTCGAAGAACTGCCAGATAAGCTCGTTAGCTTGTAAGCCAGACGTCTGGTCCATGTGGCTTGGCCAGTCGTGACCCATCGGCCGATAACCCATCAAGATCACCTCCTGCTTCTGAGGGCCGATGTAGTGGGTGTAATCCACTAGCCCGTTACCCATATCCTTGTGCTCATCCTGAGTTGCGCCGATTTGCCTTGCCCACCAGGCGGCGGCATCGGGCAGCGACACCGTAAAGGTCTCCATGTTGTAGCCGTGAATGTCGTCCTTCATGCCGTTCACCAGCATGCAGGAAATCGGCCGCTTGGGCTTCGGAACCTCATAGTAATTGAGGGAGAAGTCAAGTTCACCGGTCGACGCTCCCGCTCCCATAACTGCGGCAATTCTCTCTGAGTATCGCCCGCCAAGCATGTACGTCATCCCTCCGCCATTGGAGTGACCACACACGTAAACACGCTTAGGGTCGCCACCATAGCTTGGGATTGCATCGAAGAGCTTGCCGAAGAACTTCATGTCTCGTTCCTGCATCGGTCCTGGTTCGGCGTCGTGCCACCAACCTTCCTGAGCGCTTGGGCAAACGGTGATGAACTTGTGTTCGGCGGCCAGCGCATCGAAACCGGTCCATTGCGCCATCCCGTGGCCCGATCCCCCGTGACCATGCAGGATGATGACCACCGGAGCGTTTGGTGGCAGCCCATCCGGCTTGCCGACGAGGACATCGTAGGTGACTCCATCGACGTCGATGGGATGGTTCTCTTCCTTAACCAGCGATGGAACCGGCAGGCGTGGCTTATTTGGCTCAGACACGCTGGAGGCCGTCTGCTGTTCTGAGCTACAGCCAGAAATGACAAGCAAGCCGAGTAACCAAGCTTGAAGCGCGTGCCGTCTAAGCAACGTGAGCCCGCTTGCGATCGTCTCTCTGGTCATTGCGTTATCAGACGCGAGCGGCTCCTATCAAGGTCACTTTAAGACGGATCGCGCTCTGCTCGTGCCGCGGGCCAAGACGCCTGAGCATAAGAAGCTGCTCATCTACACGCTGGGGCGCATCGAACATTCGATTCTCAAGCTAACTCTGAAGCAGGACGGCACGTTCACTCGCAGCTTTGACGACGGGTTTAACGGCGATAAGGTCACTCACGAAGGGCAATGGAAGGTTACAGGAAACAAGCTAGTCCTCACGATTGAGCGCGCCAACACGCGGCAGCTGGCCAAACCGATTTCGGAGGCAATTGCCTACCCGAAGATGACGGGCAGGTTCATGGGAATGCCAAACGGCATCACCGTGACTTATACGCGGCTTCCCTAGCTCTTTGGGAAGTCTGGATGCAGGCGAATCTGCCAAATCTGCCCGGCATGATAACCCGCATGCTGCGACATCCGAACGAGCCCATTGTATTGCGAGAGGTTATCGCCAAGCGGGCTGATCATCATCGTCTGCATCTTCGCCTCATCCGCGCTCCCCATCACCTCATCCGCCAGCGCATAGACGTAATCCATCGCCTCGCGCAAACCCTCCATCGTGTTCTCCTTTGCGCCTTGCGAAGCGATGGAGATGCCATGATCGTATGCGGGCCCTACCGCGGCTTCAAGCTCTCGATCAAAAGCAGTCGCGGAAGGATCGCGACCAGAAATGCGCCAGCACCAGTAGTGCTCCGCGCCTACGGTGTGATACACGTTCTCGGCGATGGTGTGGCCACCCGGATAGGGCCGCCAATTAAGCTGCTCGTTGGAAAGACCGGCAAGCGAGGCGTCTAGACGAACGCGGGTAAAGCGCCAAACATCTTGTAGCTGCGACATTGCCCTGAAGCATACGCGATTCGCAATAACTAGTGGTCGCTCTCATCTCGCAGGCGACGCCCGCCATGGTGGCCAATGATGATCTCGCCGTGGATCGAGCCGTCAGTCACAACCCCTTTCTTCAAGTACTTCTCAAACGCACGTCTGCGGGCGTGGGGATCAAGCTGCCGGAAGGTCTTCGTGATGATATTGAGGCCGGCGATCATGATGATCCAGATCGGCCAGAAATGGCCGTGCCCATGACTGGTGAAATACCAAATGAACGTCATCACGGTGACGAAACTGAGGCTGCTCAGCACTTCACTCACATAGCTGTGACGATAGCGCTCCTTGAACTCCGCCCACTTTTGCTGCTCAAGCGCCTTTTGTTGGGCTTGCGCGCTCTGAGCCGCGAGTTCCGCTTCCGCCCGCTGGATGGCGTCAGGAGATAGCCCGAGCTCACCCGCCATGCGCTGCAAATCGCTTAGGGTTACCCCGCCCTCGAATTGCTGCCTGGAAGCAAGACGAAGAATTTCCTCCGCGTCTTCTTGGCTGTAGAACCGCTGCTCGTCCACGTTCTTTATTGTAGCGGTTGTACGTACGTTGCCGTAGGCCTAATCCGTTGGACGGAAAGGTTCGGGGTCGCCCAGAAGCGCCACATAGTAGGGGGCTAGCTCGGATATGAAGACCTTGCCGACTGCGGGATCGCCATCCACAATCTTCTTCGCCACCTCTTCAGAAGATGCCTGAAAGATCGCGAGGCCTATCGGGTTCTCCGTCACCTGCGTCCGCCCAACAACCAGGGCGACCCCCTGAGCAGCGAGGTCACTCCAATAGGCAAAGTGCCTGCCCACCAATTCCTGCTCCTCGGGCGTCGGCCCGGTTTGCAGCATCTCTGGCCGCGCAAGGCGGATTTGCATTAACCACTGCTTCACGACTTGAAAATGGAATCTTCTAGCCCGGAGTTCACTTTGATCGACTCGTAAGCGGTCACACCGCCGATGACATCGTCCGTATTCTTCACCGTCACCCGAGTTGGAATCCAGACGCCTCCGATTTGGGCGGGGCGCTCATAAAGGAAGGTGGCAAGCTGACGACCTTCCTGGTTGTACCATTCACGCTTCCAGATGATGTGCCGCTGAGGGTCAATCCAAATTCGCGAGCGGCTGTTGTCGTCCGAGCGGTAGGTCACGTCGAACACCGGATAGCCCGTAGCGCGATCGTGCCGAACGTAAACCGCCTTATAAAGCGATTGGAAGACCGAGGGCGTTAGCAGACCGAAATCGAAGATCGTTTGGCGCTTCCCCGGCGAGTGCTGAAGGTTTTCTTGCAGCTTGATGTGAGCGCGTCGAACAAGAATCGTTCGGTGCGAACCGTTGAAGATGTACTCCGCCGCCGTGTTGTCCACGCTGGAGTCCAGCCGCAACATGAACGGCTCCTTCAACTTAACCTTCGTCGATTCAAAGCGATAGGACGCCCCGAAGTCTTTGTTGACCTTCGCAAGCTCACTCTGGTCTGATTGGACGACCCGCACCGTGAAACTGAGATCCTCGATGTTGGTTTGCAGGTAGCTGCTTATGTCGCTGGAATCGGTGTGCGCCAGCAGCGCGATAGCGGTGAGCATGATGGTCATATGTTGAATTGTTCCTTAGCGGTCCCAAAGCCTGCACGGACGGTTCCAAATAGATGGCCTATCTCGTACACTAGGATAGTGACGTCCGATCCGATCTCCCGGTACCTCACACGTCGACGGGATATCCTAAATCAGAAGGTGCGCCTGCGGTCAATGAACCCAGGCGAGATCAACGACATGGCGCTGTCGGTTTACCGCCATGTGGGTCCGCGGATCTTGCGGCACACTTTCGCCTCCGTATTCGTCAGCGCGGTCGCCATGAACTTTCTGTTCGCGGTGGTCCTCCCTCAACTTTCCATCACCAGCGATCCCAACAACGCCACCACGCAGATCGTTGAATTCATCGCCGTGCTCCTGGGTGGGCTTATCTTCGCATTGCCGCTCTACTACATCGGAGCTGCCGCCACCTGGACGGTGGTGACTTCCTACGTGTCTGATTTCATGCTCGATGCCGCGCCAAGCGACGAAGCGGCTCGGCTGTTCTTCTCGCGCTACCTCGGCCTTGGTTTTCGCACGCTCGTGCGCAGCTACTACTCAACCTTCGGGCTGCTTCTGCTGAGCGTCCCATTCTTCATCGGGAGCGCCTATCTGTCCAACATCCATCAGGATGCTTATGGCGGGCTCCTTTTCATGCTTGCTGTGGTGCTCTGCATCGGCAGTTTCATCTTCTTCATGTTCTCACGCATTCAGTTCTTCCTGGCGGTGCCCGTCGCGATCGTTGAAGGGCTTACTCCAAAGCAAGCGCTGAAGCGCAGCAAGGCGCTGATGGGCGAGCCGCTAGCCAATAGCGTGGTTGGCAACGCGCTTGGCATCTGCTTCCTCGGCCTGATTGTGATGTCGGCGGTTACCGCCACTGCCCTCGGAATCTTCGAATCGATTGGCGGCAGGTTCCCAGAAATTGCCGGCTTGAACGCCCAGCTTGCCGCAGAGAGTCTGCAGAATCTGCTCCCAACCTTCATTGGCTTGTGGATCGTGCTTCCCATCTGGTCGGTCTGTTCAGTGGTGTTCTACTATCGTCAGCGGGTGGTGAAAGAGGGCTTGGATATCGAGGTCTTGGCAAGGGAGGTGTGGAAGCATGGCGACATTGCGCGCTTTGAGCTTTAGCCTTTTCTTGCTGCTTGCCACCATCGGATTTTCGGCAACCCCACTCGAGCAGATGCGGGAGACAAAGACCCTTGCGGATGCCCGAAAGGTTGCGGCGCAGTTATTTCCGGACGACCGGATGGCGAAGATCCTGAAGAGCAAACATCTCACTCGTGAGGACCTGGTTCAGGAAGCGCGAATGCGTGAAATCGCGGGTCAGGGTTCCGACTACTTCGATGCTGCCACCGCGAAGAAGCAAGCCGCAGCGATGGTGGAGGAGAAGAATGCTAAGGATGCCAACTGGCTGGCAAAAGCCGGCACGGCCGCCGGAAGAATCATCGAAGCTCTTCTGCGAAGGCCGATGCAGAAGACGCCAAACTTCCCAAATGCGGCGCCCGCCCTTGGCGCCGCGATCCCCTTTCTCGAAATTGTAGTCTACGTAGCCCTCGGCCTTCTCCTATTGTTCTTCCTCGTTCTTGCGTTGCGCCATGTCAGCTTCAAAGGCCGACGAGGAAAGAAAAGGACGGCGATGGTGGATGACGACGAGCCAGAGCGAACCCTTGACGAGTGGCTGGACTTGGCGGCGAAGTATCAAGCAAGCGGCGAATATCGCATGGCGGTAAGGGCGCTTTATGTCGGCTGTTTGCTGCGGCTCGATCAGCTCGAAGTCATCCGATTTATTCGCGGGCAAACGAACTGGGAGCATCTCTATCGCTTCGAGCGATCACCTAAGCGTCTTGACCTCGATCTGCGGGCGGCCACCAAGATGTTTGATCGCATCTGGTACGGCATGGAGACTGCCGAGATTGACGACGTTGCCTGGATGCGAGCCTTTTACGAGAGCATAAGGGACGCGAATATGCAGGAGGCGTCTTGAGAAATCGCCCTTGGGTGAACGCGATGATGTGGCCGCTGGCCCTCCTCATCTTGATAGCCACCTGCTCCTACGGCATTATTCAGAAGCACACCACCGATGAGTTCTCGCCGCTCTCACTCGGACGTCAAGGCCTCACAAAGTTTGTGACCTTGCTGGAAATGCAGGGGTACAAGGTTCGGATCGACAACCCTTCGGATCGCGACGTGGCGGACGGGGTAATTCCGATCTTCTATGATCGTAGGTCCGCAATTGCGTCCCGCGGCCATTGGCGCAGAGGAATCCTTCTGGACGAGCCATCAGAAGGCGGGCAGCGCGATGCGGACCTTAAGTGGACCTACCAACCGAAAGCAACGCCCCTCAAGGCATGGGGAACCTTCCAGGAAGGAATGGACACTCTTTGGACGGAAGTTTCGGAATACACGAACGACACGAACGTGCCCGACCTATCGGTCGCCGATGCCACAACCCCGGCAGGAGCACCCGTCAGCATTGCCGCGATCCACGAGAGCGGAAACACGCTTACCCTTGCTGTGAACGGCTCGATTCTCGCCAATGAGGCGCTTGCAGTATCCGACAACTCTTACATCGCGCTCAAAACCATCGGGATGATCGCGCCTCCCGGCAGCGAACTCGCGTTTTGCACAACTGTCGAAGAATCCTCCCTCTTTGAGGCAATCGGCAAGTGGGCGGTCGCAGGCTGGCGGCAGTTCCTTCTGTTGTGTTTTGCGATCGTGTTTACTCTCGGCAAGCGTTTCGGTCTGGCAACTGATCCCCGCCAAGTCGAACGAGGCTCCCGTGATCTGGTGGATTCCTTCTCGAACTTATTGGATCGAGGGGGCCGCAACGTGTACGTTCTGAACGTTGAGCGCAAGCGCGCGGAGTACGAGATCAAGCGCAGGCTCCGGCTTGATCCCGGCCTCAGCCGCCAGCAGTTGATGCGGTTTCTCTCGCCGGAGTTGCAGCAAGCGCTCATTGATGTGGACGCGGCGGCGTCTTCGGAAATCATGCCTCCCGGCGCCTCAGCAGACTTGCTCGCCCGGCTTTGGAAGGAGATTGAGAGCCTCCCGGCCTATCGGCGGAGGGTAAACAAAACCGCTAGCTCCGGGAGTAGGATGAAATTAAATGGCTGACTACAAGTTCGAAACGAAGGTGATTCACGCAGGCGTTGAACCTGATCCGCAGACTGGCGCGGTGATGACGCCCATCTACCAAACCAGCACTTATGCCCAGGAATCGCCAGGAAAGCACAAAGGCTACGAGTACAGCCGCGGCGACAATCCGACGCGAAATGTGCTTCAAACCCAGCTTGCCGCCCTCGAGAACGGCGACCATGCGTTGGTCTACTCAAGCGGCCTTGCATCCATCGATAACGTTCTGAACTTGCTGAAGTCTGGCGATCACGTCGTGGCCGGAGACGACCTTTACGGCGGCACTCGGCGGCTGTTCACCCGGGTCGCTCAGAATCGCGGCCTCACCTTCTCTTTCACTTGCCTAACCGATGCCGAAGAGCTTGAGCGGCATATGAAGCCGAACACGAAGCTGGTGTGGATCGAGTCGCCAACGAACCCGCTTCTGAAGGTGATGGACATCCGTCGCGCGGCGGAGATTGCCCACAAGCACGGCGCGCTTCTTGGCGTGGACAACACCTTCATGTCGCCCTACTTCCAGCGCCCGCTGGAGCTTGGCGCGGACATCGTAATGCACTCGATGACCAAGTACATGAATGGCCACAGCGATGTGCTGATGGGCTGCTTGGTGGTTAAGGACCAGACTCCTTCCTGGCTTGGCGAAAGCTTATTCGCAAAGCTGAAGTTCTTGCAGAACTCCATCGGCGCGACCCCCGGACCATTCGACTGCTTCCTGGTTCTGCGTGGCCTTAAGACCCTGGCCATCCGCATGGATCGCCACAACGCGAATGCGATGAAGGTCGCCACGTTCCTAGAGAGCCATCCGAAGGTGGAATCGGTCTCCTACCCCGGCCTTCCGTCTCACCCGAATCAAGCTTTGCACGCCAGCCAGTCCAGCGGCGGCGGCGGCATGGTCACATTTGTTTTGAAAGGCGGACTGCCGGTTGCGAAGAAGCTGCTTGAGTCTTTGAAGCTGTTTGCGGTAGCGGAGTCGCTTGGCGGCGTTGAGAGCCTGATCGAGCATCCCGCGATCATGACCCACGCCAGCGTGCCGGTCGAGGTTCGCGAAGAACTGGGAATCAGCGATGGGCTGATCCGCATTTCGGTGGGCATTGAGGCGGCTGACGACCTGATCGCGGATTTGGACCAGGCTCTGCGTTAGCGGAGCCTACGGCAGCGACGGCAGTTGCTGCTCGGGAATCTTGATCGTCTTCGTGGTCCCCTGCTGTGCCGTCTCGCGGTACACGAACCGCAGGCGGAGCAGCTTGCTTCCCGGCGGGGGAGGGGTGACGACCATCCAGAACACGCCCGGCTTGTTCGTCTCGATGGCGCTGCCCTCGCCGCGATAGTATTTGCCGTCCGCCATCATGTCGGTCAGCATCAGCGTCTCAGCGGCCTCAGTCAAGCCCTTCGTGGTGGCATCAAATAAGCGAATGCGAAGCGCAAGCGCGTAAGGCGCGCTTGTCCCGACCTCCTGCCGAAAGCCGGAGCTTGAATTGGGAGTAATCCACTGCATCCGTTCCAGCCGAACCCTTGACTTCCCTTCCGGCGCGAACTCGCACTTAATGTCTTGCCCCGTCCCGAACGGCGGCACTGGCAGCTTATCCATTGAGAATGGATTCAAAAGCACGGTAAAGGGGGTGGCATCAAAGCTAATGGAAGCATTGGAAGGCGGACGCTGAGTGTGGTTTTCCTGCCACTTGCGGTCCCACGGCAGCACTACATCGATCCCAAACTCATCGGGCCCGCCAGGCAGGCCGTTCATGTGGAACATGCCAGGCGCAGGAGCAGAAGGCGTTCGCGGCGCATCAAGTCGGATATCTAAGCGATTGCCGCTGGAATCGAAGGCACGCTCATTCGATACCACCCAGGTCAGGGGGTGGCCGGTTTCGTCCGCGCCCGGCAGCCACGCCCTACCAACGAAGGAACCCACGTTGCGCAGGGCGTCCATCAGCTCAAACTTCTCCCACTGCACGGGGATTCCGTTCTCACTCAAGCGCTCCATGTTCACGCGCGAGCCCATCACGACCCCCGGATCGGGCACTAATTGCAGCCAGCTTCGCACCTTATCCGGGTTTCTTCGCCCCCAGGCAAATCCTTGCACTCTCAGCGTAACACTCACCACCCCATCCGACGGTTGTCGATATTCGAAGTAGGCCACCCTTCGCGCTGAGGAACCGTCATCGGCCGCCTGCTGCAGACCGAGGTCGTTGCCACGGCTGTCCCTTGCCACCGCGGGCAGGAAGTCGAGGCTGGTGTCCCAGGCTGAAGCGGCAAGGCGATAATCCACCGCGAAGCGCACCATCTTTATCCCCTCTTCAGTGGTGCGGCTAGAAAAATCGAAAGCCCGCAAGGTTGCGCCGCTTACCGGCTGAGAGATCCAATTAGCCCGAAAACTTGGGCCGACCTTCAAATTCGCAAGCGATTGGATGTAGCCCAGGTCGGCTTCTGAGGCATCCTGCGCGCTCCACTGGAATTCGATCTTCTTTTCGAGCCCCGAGCTCGGCGCGTTCAACCAAAACACGTTATCCTGAGCCAGGTAACCCTCTTCTCGGCCGTACATTTCGCCGAGGATGGCTGCGCTGATGCGACCGCTCGCGGGCTGATCGAAATCAAGGGAAAAGAGCCGCTCACCGGGGCGTCGGTAACGGAATAGATGACCCTCCGGGCCCATTAGGCCGGCTCGCAGGTCTAGGTTCACTTCCCTTGCGGTCCGCCACTCAACCTTGCGAATTCGCGCCTGATCTGGCGCGCTTTGCATTGATAAGCACAGGGCCGCGCCAAGTACACATAGGATCATCAGATTGCGCCGAACCTATTGAGTTTATCGCCGGTTAAACCTTCGCACCCCTGGCAGACTTGCCAGCTTTACCCAATGCCTTTAGATTTGGCAGGGTCCTGCTACCGCGCCTAGCTTATTACGTGAAGCACAGTTCCAGGGTACCGCGTCTCAAGTTCAATGAACGCGCGAATAATCGCAGGTCTAGCGCTGGTAATTGGGATTGCCCAGCTAGTTGGCCATAACTTGTTCGGCTTCGTATGGATCCTCGGCGCAGTCGCCGTCTATGTCATCGACCAGAGATGCGATTACTGATGGCTCGTATTCTTGCTTGGTTTTGCTATGTTATTGCGCCCAACACGAAGCGCATGTCGTATAATGCCCGGTGTATTTGCGGTTATGCCGCTTTTGATTTCGAGAGGCGCTTAGTTAAACCTAGGAGCACTTAAATTGAAACTTGCATTTGCTGTAGCTTCGAGCGTGGCTTTGGCTGCCACCTCCCAAGCTCTTGTCACTACCATGACCTTCAACGGCGTGGATATGGGCGAGGTCGTCGGTCTTTCCGGACATCTTAATGGCCAAGTCTGGTCCGCCAGCCTCGATTTCTTCTCCAGCTCGATTTACGGGAACATCAACACCTTCTGCGTAGATCTAGACCACTTCATCAGCGTGGGCCAATCTTGGGATGCCTACGTCGTTGATTCCAGCACGCTCAGCGGCGGCTACAAGTCGGCGGCGAACATTGTTGGAAATGCCTTCTTCCAGGCGAATACCTCTGACAAGGCATGCGGTCTTCAGCTTGCGGTTTGGGAAGCGGTTTATGATGACGGCGCAACACTTGACCTGAATAATGGCAACCTGATCGCGGGAGGCGAAAGCGCTTCGGCGCTCGCTTGGGCACAGACTTACTATGCGGCTTACCGAACCCTGGACGCGCACGCGATTTATTTCAAGCCCGTCGCGGATGATGGACAGGGCCAGATGACGGCGGTGCCAGAGCCCGCCAGCATGCTTGGACTTGGCGCGCTTGCCCTCGGTATTGCGAAGCGACGCCGAAAGTAATACTGCAACCTGAGACGCCAAACATAGTTTCCGTGTTTTCCGTGGTTCCGTTCACTTAACCACGGAGCCCACAGAGGACACAAAAGCGGAGCTCAGTGCTTTCCGTGTCTTCCCTGGTTGTACAGAGAAACATATCACAAAGCAGATACGCCTCTAGACCTCAAAGTCTAGGGGCGTTTTTTTATTATGCAACTTCCCTGTGTCACATTTTGACATTAAGCAGACGAGTAGAAGTGCATCTCGCTCTCTTGGTGAAATCAATGAAAATCTCAAAGCTCCTTTTCGCACTTACTCTCTCCGCCCTATCTGTTGCTGCGGCTCAAGCCCAGATAGCGGTGACCTACGAGCAGTCGTACGCCTGGGACGCGCGTTACGACGCTCAAGTCGGTTACCTACACAGTTCGTCGGTAGCCGGTCCCCCGATGGCCTTTTCTGACCCGACGGCGACGAGCACTTATAACAACGACTTAATGAGCATGGGCATGACCTTCAATAGTGGAATCACCACTCAAACGGCCAGCTTTGTCCAGCTAAGCGGGTTCTTCTCGGCCAGCACATTAGCCTATTCGGGTTCTGGTTACTATGCCGAGGCCTGGTCAGGCGGCTACGATCAGATTAACTTTACGACGTCTTCTGCAGCCGTTGTAACTCTGCAGGAGTACAACACCAACGCTAATTCCTCAGGCGATAGTTACATACAAGGCTATCTGGACTTGGACGGCATTCTGTATCAAACCTCCGCGGTAGACGGAACGTTTACGATTAACATCGGAGCAGGAAGCCACACCGCATTCTATGAAGGGTTCTGTGAATCCAATGGCAGTTCGTACATTTCCTACAGCCAGGCAGGCTTGACGGCGAACTATCAAATCAGCGTTTCAACAAACCCAACTGTGCCAGAACCGGCCAGCATGCTAGGTCTCAGCGCCCTTGCCGTTGGCATTGCCAAGCGCCGCCGAAAGTAATCCAACTGTTACCTGGGAAGTCTGCCGCCGCTCTAACCTGACATGGAAGAGCGGCGGTTTCCTCATTTATCCTCCCTGCACATCGCAAATCCGTGCCACGAGAATTGGGATGCAATGTCCGGCGACGAGCGCGCGCGCCACTGCAAGAAGTGCAATCACGAGGTCATCAACCTCAGTGCGATGACGAAGGAGGAGGCGGAAGCGGTCTTGGAAGAACGACAGGGCGATCTTTGCGTTACTTATCGTTCGCGGGATGGCAGGATGCTTCATCAAACCAAGAGGAAGGGCCTGCTAGCTTTGCTGGCGACCGTTCTCCCGCTAGCTGCGATTGTCGGTTGCGGTAGCTCAGAGGATTCAGTGATTGTTACAACTGGGGACACGGTTGATCACAAGGTTCAAACCGAGGGGGTCACTATGGGCAAACTTGCCCCGGTTGTGCGACAACCGGATGGCAAGAGCAAAGAGATCAAACGAAGAATGGGGGTGCTGAAAGATGGGCCCGAATCCAGCGGGCCGGTCCCGGACTAGGGACAAAACGGGGTAGATATCCCAACTAGCTCTTTATCGTTATGCCGCCATGAACGCTGGGATGTGATTGCGTGATGATCTCTCGCAGAGCTTCAAGGAGTTGTACTCGATTGGACATGGAACTGAGCACTATAAACGTGCCTTTCGTCGTTACGATGTTATAGCTCGGCGGGCCCTTTGACGAAGCCGATACGTGAACCTCTATGAGTTCGTTGGGCTGCACGAAAGTCGTTTTGCCGAGCCAGCTTGTGTACTGCATGCCCTGCGTATCTAAGACAATCTTCGCGTTTCGCCCTAACAGCGCGGTACATACCACGCAAAGAGAAGTCGGCACAATCGCCACCCATGCCACTTTCATCGGCATCTGCATCGCAACAAGGACAACAATAACCATGATGGCGAAAGGGCCGCACATCATGAATAGGGCTGACGGGGGATATATAGCAGTTATGGGTTGGAAGGGTGTTAACGGAATAGGTTCAGCGCCACCACTAGCAACTTCCACGGCGTCCGCGCGCACACGGAATTGTTGGATAAGGTCGCCGTAGTCGGCAAGATCGGAGCTGAACTTCACTTTGCCAGCTGAGGTCTTGATCACTCGCTTATAGGATGAGGACGTTGTAGCGTAGTTACCTACCAGTTGCGCATCTTCAAAGGGTGCATCGACAGCGACCCTGCCCAGAAAGTCAAACCACCGAATCCGGTCATCCCCGATCTCGATCCGGCAATTCACGGTGTGCAATATTAATAGCAACAAGAGGCCGGTGATAGCCAAGCCAATCACGGCAGGAATCATTGCGCCGGATCGCTGAAGTGAAGGTTGCGAAGCCGGACTGAGTAGACCGTAGTCCCAGCCGCCACACCAGATAGTGAGAAAAGCAATCAGGAAGAATCGGGTGCGAGATCGATACCGGTACACGCGGCTTTCCACGCATCCATTCTAGAACACGGGAACGAGAATTAGGAAGTGACCGATTATTTCGCCGCGCTTACTTTTCGCTTACGAATCTTAAGCAGGATGTAGAGCGCGATGAAGGGAGACGAGAGGACTGCTGTTGGAATCGCTATCGGCCAAACTTGATTCCATGGGTTTGGTGGCTTGCCAAACGTCGGGAACGGCGGCTCAACGAATCCTTCATAGAACCTTGGATCGATATCAGGGTGGCTCCCGGATTGCAGATGGAGGGACTCATAAGACTTGTAGGCGCGCCGATATTCCTCTGCTCCAAACCTAATCTTCGCGTACGCAGCCTTTACCCTTTCAGGCGGTACGGGCCTACGATTGCTCAAAGGGCCGGGGCCCGCCACCGATTTTCGACCAGCTGATTCAAGTTCTTGTACCCGCAATAAGGCGAACTGGCCCGAAGTCATATAGAACATATCTCGGGTTAGAGCCTCGGCGATGGCTTCGTACACATCTACGCTCTCCCAGGCTCCACCCAGTTCAATTAATCCTGCTAGTGCCTTAAAGTCTTTTAGCCGCCAGCTCTCTACATCCTCCAAGTACTCTCCCAGAGTTTTGTCTTTCTTCGTCATCCGAACCCATCGCAGAACCGCGGCCTGCGCGTACTCTCTACCGCCGTGAGCAAACTCGTTGATTGAGATAGCCCGGTCAATCTTTGCCTGGGCGAGATCAAGCCACGCCATCTTCTTGTCCGCGGGCATGCCCTCGTGAAACCAGCGATGAGCCCAAAAGGTGCCGCAGTTGGCATAGTAGCGATACCACGGGTCCTGCGATGCCGCGGTCTTTTGGTCCTCGGAGACTTCCCCTTCAATCTGATGGAATGCGATCTTCTTCGGCTTTAGCCCGGCGGCTTCCATTCGGCTGCGTTTCTGCTCTATCACTTCGATGGCGTTAACGTCCTTTCCCAGCCGATCGTAGGCGACCGCGATATCGTCGTAAAGGCTCCACTTCTGCGGTGACTTCTGCAGCTCTTTTTTGGCGAGCTCGATTCGCCGAGTGTAATACAGGTCCGTGTGAACCGGAAACCACCCAACGATGATCTTTAGGAGTTCCGTGTGGCCGTGCGTCTCAGCATACAGACTGTCTCGGTCGTTCAGGCACGCCTCAGAAAGAGGAGCGGCGAGAACGAGTGAAGCAAGGATCCAGCTGATCTTTCGCATAGTCGCGGGACGCAGGTACGACAAATGGACGTTCAGAGTCCTACCAAAGTCCCTGCACACTGGAGCAAACAGCAAAAGAGCAAGCAGTCCCGGGTGGAACTGCTCGCTCTCAAGTCTTAAGAAGGGCTGACTAAGCTTTGCGCCGCTTGATCAGTGCGGCAATCCCCATGCCAAGAATCGCCATCGTTGCCGGCTCTGGTACCGCTGCGCTGTACGAAAGCGTGTCATAGGCTACGTTGTCATCTGGAGCGGAACCGTCGAACTCGTTGAACTTCATCGAGTGAATGTTCGCAATGTTGCTTCCAAAGCCAACGAATTGGTAACCAGGCGCGCCGTTCGGGGCCGGGATAAACGCATCCGTGAATAACGTGTTGTTACCCGCATCGAGGAACGTAACCGATGTGAATGAGGCTCCGTCAGGAACATCGAAAACCACATCCATTCCCGCAAACTGCACGTCCGTCGCAAACGTCACGAGAAGGTTATCGGCCTCTGCGCTCGGATCGGAGCCACCTGGGCTAAGCACGTTGAGCCCGCTAGACGGGTTCATCGGGTTTCTTACACCAGCAGAGCCAAGGATCACCTGTAGCGGCGTGGAACCTCCTCCGTAGGTGCTGAAGGATGCGTTTCCAACGCTCGCGCCGTTTAGATCGACGCCTGGAGCAAAACCATCAAAGCCTTCATGGACGAGCGAACCGGCGGCAATTTCGAACGCCGTTCGGTCCGTGTAGTAGGTTCCCGCAAAGGATTGAGCAACGGCAACGGCAAGAGCAGAAGCAAAAGCAATTCTAGAATTCATAGTGACAATCTCTCCAATAAAACTCCCGCTAGACGGGGATAACCCCATATTAATACGGAACTCTCCGATCAGCCTGTCAGTGATTTATACAATTTGTTGCCCCCACCAAGCCCTTCCTATGACCCCCAATCTGAAACGTACCGCCTGCTTATGCCGTTTGGAAGCGTATGAGACGCGCGCGATACATCAGCCCTTGGGGCCAATTGATCCTTGAAAGGATGGACGGATGGGCGCGGGGCAGTTCGTGGCTACCGGAGCAAGATACGAATCTCCCCAAATACGTCTTCTGGGGAATCTTCCTTTGGAATCTGCCGATTCTCTCAATCGCATTTGGCGCGGTCGGCCTTTTGCTTAACCAGATGGGTGCTAGCGATGGCGATAGCCTTGTCGCTTGGACATCACCACGGGATGTTCTGCTCTTCTTGGCCGCTGTTATCACGGCGGCGTCGGTGCTGGATTTGTGGGCCTGCCTCCTCATTCGGCACTACTGGAACGGCCGCGCATATCGTGTCCGACAATCGATGGACACCGTATAGATGTCAGGTTCCTGGTGAACCTAGCGGGTAATTCGCAAACCTGGTAGATTTGCGTGTCACAGCCGTCTATTCATGCGATATACTTTTCAGTTAAGAGGCATATGCCTCCCACTTGATTGTTTAGGAGAGGATACATGAAGAAACTGTCTTTAATTGGACTTGCGCTTGCTGCGGTTTGCTCCGCCCAAGCTTCTATCGTCATCACGTTGTCAAACGGCAACTACAGCATTGACGGCAGTGGCAACTACTTGACCACTGAAACGCTGACTTACAGCACCGTCGCTAACCTTAACGCTGGCGGAACTCTGCACTATATTTGCCAGAACTTCCTCGGCGGCGTTGGCACCGCTACTTTCTCGAACGGCACCGACAACCTCGTTTTCGACGTTCAGATTCAGAATGCTTCGAGCAACGGCCAGGTTTCGTCGGCTGATGGCCAATGGGTCTACGATTCTGGTCTCAGCACCGGCGTCTTCAGCGGTATGGCTGGCGCTGGCACTTACAGCCAGAGCTTCCATGGCGCTAACCAGTTTGCAGCCAGCGAATTTGTAGGCGAACTCACCACCGTTCCGGAGCCAGCATCGCTGATCGCTCTTGGTACCGGTGCAGTCGCTCTTATCCGCCGCCGCAACCGCAAATAAACAAAATTTGAGAGTTGGTCCTCTCATTTGAATTAACCCGGGCTCAAAGCCCGGGTTTTTTACTTTTTGAACCCATTTTCCTTTCCTCGCAATATTGCTGGGTTCTGGAACGTCCGATACATATATTGAAGGTCAAGGGTAGCGATTGGCACCGATCTTGATCCTTTGGAGAGGACTATGAGGAAAATAGCGCTTATCGGGTTCGCGCTTGCGGCTGTCACCTCAGCTCAAGCATCAATCGTCATCACTCTTTCACAGGGTAACTACAGCTTCGACGGCAGCGGCAACTATCTGACCGACGAAGTCCTGACCCTCAGCACCGTCTCTGGCCTTAACGCCGGCGACACCCTGCACTACGTCTGCCAGAACATCGTAGGCGGGAGCGGCACTGCAACCTTCTCCAACGGAACGGATCAGCTGATCTTTGACGTCACCGTGAACCACGCGGTCGTTAACGGCGTAACGTCGTCCGACGATGGCAACTGGACCTACGACGCGGCGAGCACCGGCGTCTTCGCGGGTATGACCGGCTCGGGCACCTTCAACCAGAGCTTCCACGCAAACGCAAATCAGTTCGCGGCAAGCCAATTCGTTGGCGATCTCGAAGTTGTTCCTGAACCGGCCTCGATGATTGCTCTCGGAGCAGGCGCGGCTGCAGTTATTCGACGCCGACGCAAATAAATTTCGGTTACCGGCTGGCTTGACGGGTGCAGGTGAAAACCTGCACCCTCTTACTTTTTATGCCTGCCGACGCCGACGGCAGATCGCTCCCACACCAAGCGCGAGCGCCGCCATGCTAGTTGGCTCCGGAACGGTTCCGTTATAGGTATTCACAATCACATCGTCCAGCACAATCTCCGTACGCAGGCCTGTCGGCGATGCCCAGTGCCCATAGTTCACCCAGTCAAACGTCACGCTGCTGGCAGAAGGCTTAAAGTACACCTGGTAGCGCTGAGAAGTGCCCAAACCCGAGCTCCCGCTCGGAGCGGCGAAGTACATGCTCGATTCGCCCGTCATGTTGAACTCGAAAATGCCGTCCCCTGAGAACTGACTTGTAGTAAAGCTTGCATCTTCGCCCGAAACCCAGAAATCCAACAGATAGGTCTGAGAGGTGTTCAAGCCGTTCAGCGTTTGGAACAGGCTCACGGGTCCGAAGGTCGGCTTCGGTTGAAAGACTGGCGTAGAACCGAAAGTGATCGTGCCATCGGGGTGGAAGACCGGAACGCCCGAGGTGATTGCCATGATGCCGGCGCCAAAGTAGAGACCGTCATTACCATCGGCAAGCGGCGCGCTACCTTCAAGGCCAGGCCCAGTGTCGTGACCCCAAAGCGCGTAATTTGAGGAGCCACCCGAGGACTGCCAGCCGGTCAGATTGAAGTAGGGAGTATTGGCAGTGCCGGTAGCCCAATAAGAGAGGTTTGCCTGGGCGGGATCATCGGCTTCAAAGCTGCCGTTTGTGATCAGGTTGGAGCCGTGGTTGCCGACAAGCGTGTCGCCACTCTGAATGCTGAGGATGGATGCGCTGGCACCAGTGGCAAGCGCTAGACATGCAAGGAATGAAATTGATTTCATGCTAAGAGTCAGTTAGCTGGGCCCCAAGTGTGACAGTGACCTCCGTACCTTTTCCGCATTTCTGGCAACCATACGGGTTCTTACGAAGACATGACCGTTTTGCCAGGAATTGTTATTAAACTATCCCCATGCTTTGCTTCAAACGTGCCCTTTACTTAGCGCCAATCCTTGTTGGCGGAACGGCGCAGATGGCGGCCTCTCCGTTCGCCTATGCCACCAACTATGTTCAAGATCTCTACCGGATTGACCTCAATTCGTCGGCCAGCCAGTTCATCGGAAACATCGGCTTTGCCGCTCAGGGTCTTGCGCTCACCACGTCGGGAAGACTGTTTGCCACGAACAGCACTGGAAAACTGTTCGACGTCACCGGCGCGGTAGTGACGCCGATCATGAATCTCGGCGCGCTGCAGATTGGATCGATGGATGCCCAAGGAAACAACCTTTGGGGCTTCGACAATACTAGCAACAAGCTCTTTGAGTTCGACACCGTGAGCATGACCTTTGTGCAGTGGTCATCGGCAATCACCTTGCCAAGCCCGGTGAATGCGCTGACTATCGACTCATCGGGAAATTTCCTCGCGATGATAGGCTCCGGCACCTCGAACAAGATGATCAAGATCCAGAATGGAACCTGGGCGGCTTCTGTCATTAACCCAAACCCTGGCCTGACCGATCTTTGCGAAGCGATGAACTTCCTTTCGGACGGCAACCTGTATGCGGCGGTGTTGGGAGACTGGCGATACGAGCTAGATCCGACCACAGGCGCCGTCATTAACGGTTTCTACAGCGGAATTCACCGAGACTGGGCGGATATGACCACCGACCGTCACAACGTGACGCCGGAGCCCTTAAGCCTTGCCGGGCTTTCGCTCTTCGGTCTGGCGCTACGACGAAGGAAGAATCAGTCCTGAAAACCAAACGGAGTCGGCCGCTTTCGGCCGACTCCGTAAAGCTCAGGCGATCGAGTTAGCGGCGGACGATAACGTGCTTCACGTCCTTCGTGCGACCGTCCCAGCTCACCACTTCTACGCGGTATGTGCCAGGGGATAGATTGAACTCGAAGCTGAAGTTGCCGTTGCGTACGGTCGTGTCAACCGAGCGGACCTTATTATTGCCGCCGTCATACACATCAGCGCGCAGCTTAGGATATGTTGAGTAACCGGTTACCCGCAGCAAGCCATTGATTGCCGAGTTGTCACGCGGCTGCTCAACCTTGATCTCCGCGGTACCAGCAAGAGGCGGCCTCTGACCCTGGGTGAAGCCCTGCCGGATGAAGAAATTAACCTGCGAAGTCCGGCCACTCTGACGTGCGGTTACCAGCGCGCGGTAAATACCGGGCTCGAGCGTAAACACGCGGACTCGATACTGACCGCGAGTAACAGGCCCAGCACTCTGGAACACTTGCTCGTTCTTACGGTTGAATATCTGCACGAAAACCCTTGGTTCAGTGCAAGATCCCTCAATGTAGACCCGATCATTCGTTCCGAATGTTTGGCTATTGCGGGGATAGGAAATGCTTAGACGCGTGTCGGATTCGGGACGGTTGCGGTTTCCGCCCCAGCCTTCGCTCTGCGTGTAAACGGTGCCGTTTTGAAGGCGAACTTCAATATCTCGCGTTTCGTAGTTACCACCCTTACGCACCTTAACCCTGTAGGTAAAGGACATGCGATCTTTTCGGTTGTTGCCACGCTCTCGGTCGTCGTTGTAATCGTTGTTATCGCCTTGGTCATTCTCAGAACGGCGTTGATTACGCCAGCCCATTTGACCATCACCGGTTATGACGCTTTCCGTCATCGAGAGAAAGCCCTCTTTGGCGCTGCTAAAGTTGACATAGTTGGAACTAGACGTGTTGCGGCGGATGACATTCCGCACTGCATCCTGACCTGCTCTGATCTCGTTCTGCCCAGCTAAAAGCATGGAGGAAACGAGGAGACAACCGCTGATCAGGAGTACCTTTAATGATAAGAAGCGACTGGCTGCAAAGCCACTAGGAGTATCTGTAAAGCAAACCATATATGTTAAGACGACTAGGTTGGGTTCTAGTGTTGCGAAAGCGATCAGATTGATGACTACCTTAAGGCCGGGCATTTTCTGCTCCATTGACTTTTTGCGCTCAATAACCTAAGCTTGCAGGCGTGACACCATCAGGTTCCGGCGCCGAATTCCCTACCTCCGCCTTCGCGGGCGACACCTCGCGGCCCCATACAGACTTTCAAAAGGAGCTAATGTCGCTCCTGAAGGGCCCTAGCCCTGCTCCTCGACAATTCAACTACGAGACCCTTGCGTGGCTCTCCGCCTCGTGGGACTCGGCCCAGTACATGATCAACCACATGGGCCTTGCCTCGAACCTAGAGCAGTGCGATCGCCTCATCGATTTTTCGCTTGGCCACTGCTCGGTAGAGGGGCTGATTCTAGAATTCGGCGTGTTCACCGGCCGATCGCTGGTGCAGATAGCAAAGTCCGTTGCACCGCGCACGGCGCACGGCTTCGATTCATTTGAAGGGCTGCCGGAGGACTGGACCTACTTCCAAAAGCAGGGTCGATTCAGCCTGGAGGGCCAAATCCCTGATTTCGGTGAGCCGAACATAGAGTGCCACAAGGGGTGGTTTGACCAGACGCTGGCGCCATTTCTTGCCGAGAATAGCGGGCCGATTCGCTTCCTGCACATCGATAGCGACCTCTACTCTTCCGCCAAAACCGTTCTTGACGCGCTCAAGGACCGCATCGTGCCGGGCACGGTGATTCTGTTCGACGAGTACTTGAACTACCCGGGCTGGCAGCAACACGAATACAAAGCCTGGCAAGAGCACGTGGCTTCTCAAAACCTGAAATATGAATACATTGGCTTCGCGTCGATGGATTATTCCGTTGCAGTGGTAGTTCGCTAGAACAGTTTGCGCCGGGGTTTGCTAACCATAAATGCGCCGCTGCGATCTTCCTTGTTCTCATGCAGCAACTGCACGTTGCGCCAGTGCTTCTTTAGCCGCTCCATCCACCACTCTGGCGACTGGACGGTTAAATGCAAGCGCTTTCCAATGCGATCGCCAAAGCCATCAACTCGGAAGCTGATATCGAGATAGGTTTCCTTCGCGACCGACTTCGCGATCAGGGCAAGAACGTCATCCACCCGCTCCGGTGGAATGTGCTCCATCACGTCGGTGCAGAAGCCGTAATCGGAGCGGAGTTCGACCGGCATTTCCCACATCGAGCAGCAAAGGAAGGGGATGGTGGGCGCCTTCAGCGCGTTGGAGGCGATATCGATCCCAAGCACCTTGTAGCCATGCTCGATAAGCCAAGAAGAAGCATAGCCGGGACCGCAGCCAAAGTCGATGAAACTGGAACCCTTCGGGGCTTTGGTGAGACCTACAAACTCCTCGGCTTGCTTAACACCATCGAAGTTCTGCCGGTATTCCGGCATGTCCCACATCTGTTCATACTTCTGCCTTTCAGATTCGCTCGCGCTATCCACGCCGAGAAGTTTAGCCCGAAGCCAAGCTGTTCTTCCGGTGCCACCCTTGGAAGTTGACCCCGACGGACAATACATGGGTACGATGCCTACTGTTTGAGGCGCGGCATCTCGCTGCTATGGGTTCATATGGAAGCTATTAGGCAGTCGACATGGAAAACGAAGGTGCTCGACGCCCGGCCTATCCTCCTCGCCCTTGTCGTCATCGGCCTCACCTGCACATTTGATACCGGCGTCTTCTCCCAAGGACTCAAATTCCAGAGCCACATTTTCCGCGCATTCCTCATTCGAGGGTTGGGCTTCCTCCTTGTGTGCGGGCTGGGATACGGCGCTAAGTGGATGGCGGGCGAGATCAAGAAGGGCAACACCCTGGTTCGCAGATGGGTTCAGTACGGAGGCGCTTACTTTGCCTTCAATCTGTTGCTGCTTCTGATCTGCTGGCCGGGGGCGTACCGCCAGGACGAGTTCTGGATTATCAACTTTGCGCGCACGCTGGATTACGTTTACTGGCAGCACTACCTCACCTCGATGTTCTACATGGTGTCGTGGACCGTCATCCCGGTACTGTCCAGCCCGATCATCATCGAGTGCCTGATGGCTTCCATCGTAGTGGGCTATCTCGTAGCGTTTTACTCAACGCGGCTACCGAAGCCGCGGATCGCCCTGCTTTTCTTCATTCCCTTTCTGTTGCCGCCGGTGCTGGATAACAACTTGTATCCCATGCGCACCACGCCCTGGACCTATCTGATCCTCGGCGTGATCGCCTGGCTGGTGACGCTTGGGCCGCAGAAGGCGGTCAACTCACCGCGGCGGCTTTGGAGCCTTATCGCCTTGCTAGCGCTAATTGGGGCGTGGCGAGCCGAAGGCATCATCCTGCTTGCCGTCTTCCTTCCCTTCATCCTTGCCTACACCTGGAAGAGCATTGGCGTTCAATCGCGCTTAGCGCTTGCCTTAATGCCCCTTCTTGGAATGAAGGTGCTTGGCTTGCCGATGGCAGACGATCCGGGCATTTCAAGCCACCGATATGAAGTCACCGCGTTCGTCGGCCCCCTTGCGCCCTTGATTGCCAAGTACGAGAACGACCCTGCCCATAAGCAAGATATTCACAGCCTCGCCAAGGTGTTCAACTTCGAGCCATTTAAGAAGAAGCCGGGCGGCATCGCCTTTTGGAGCGGTGGTGTGAAGGATACGTTCACGCCTGAGGAGTACCTGGCGGCCCGCTCCGCGTTTCTCCATCTTGCGATGGCTTCGCCGAGCTCGGTCTGGCAGGAGCGGCTTCAACTTTTTCTCGAGTCGAACGGCTTCGGGGGCTTCAACCAGGTTCGAGCCACCAACTTCGTCTTTGACCGAGACGACCACGACCAACTTGACCCTCTCATTAAACGGAAGATGGCGCGCTGGCCGCTCTTCCACCCCATCAACGCAGAACTGCGCAAGCAGATCGTCTCTCTTCTGCAGATGCGCGAAGCCTCCGGTTTTAAGGAGCTCCCTGGAAGCTGGCTGCTTTACGATGGGCTGCTTGGTTTTGTCGCCGCGTTTGCGGCGTTGGGGGTTTCGCTTCGCAAGGGGAATCTGATGATTGTAGGGGCTTGCCTTGCGATGCTGCTGTGCGCGGCGGGCATCTTCCTCACCGCCCCCCAGAGCTTCTTCTTCTACTACTTCTACCTCTACATCGGCGGCCCGGTGTTGCTGCTGCTGGCGATCTTCGAGCGGAAGCGCCGGCTACAAATGGGTAGGTGAACCAGGCTCATCGCCCAGTTCACCCTGCCACACTACTTCTTCCGAATCAAGTCGATTCCGTGAAGATCGACCGGCTTTCCGTCCTTGTCGTAGACCTGCAGCATCGCCTTGTAGTGGTTGTCATCCACTAGCCGCGCAAGCGACCGATAGCGCTCGTGATCACCAGTCATCTCGCGAAACTCGCAGACCAGTTCCCCGCCATTCAGCGTGTAGTAGCCGTAATAAACCGCGTCGTGACCATGCACATCCACGTAAAACACCTTCTTCTCCACCTTATCGATGGCGAAGTGGCTGTGGACCTCCATATCCATGATGTGGCCGTTGCCGTTAATGGTCTGGTGATCCGCGCTGAACGTGTAGGTCAACGCCAGTTTCAACGGAGACTTGGGGTCAGCGGGCACCCAGGTGCCGCCGATCATGCGCGCCATTGCGTTGAACGTTGCCTCCGGCGATTCCGCCTGTTTAGACGGCTGACCGGACGAGATTCCGATTGCGGCGATTAGCGCCGCCGATGTGATGAATTTCATTGATTTCATTGAATTGCTCCTTCGTAACGCTTGCCCTCTTCCAGGTATCCCTTGAGAGCCTTTTCGATAATTGTCTTGATGCCGCTGGTGAACATCGGCTCCATCTCAGGTGGCACCACTCCCCACAAGACCAATTCCTTCTTGTAGATCGTCCCGTCGCCGTCCGGCTCCATGGTTTCGGTGTTGAACGAGCTCATGCCGTTGTTAAGCGCACTCGGCCCGCTGGTAACCACCTTGCGGCCGGGCTCCAACCACACGATGACGCCGTATAGCGCGCCATGGCCATTGCCCCAATCCTCGTACACCTTGCCCATCAGGCGGTTCTCGCACACCACCTTGCCGTCCGGCTTGAACCGGTGGGGCCACCAATTGTCGATTTCCTCCGTCACCGCCTTGTACACCTGCTCCGGCGTGGCGGCAAACCGCGCTTCCATGTGGAAGCGCACACTTGCATCTGCGTTATGTTCCATTCGTCGTTTATCTGCTCCAAGTTCAAGATGCCGCTCCAACGCCGTAGTGGCTTTGGCCGCGTGTGAGACCAGCGGGTTCACCCATCGCTCGTACACTCGCTGGATCGGCACTGCGTTCAAGTAGTTGAAGCGCTGCCTTCCCTCGCGGCGGACGAGCACAAGTTCCGCTGCCTCCAGTACGCCCAAGTGCTGCATCACCGCAAAGCGGCTAAGGTCTGGAAACGCGGTGGCAAGCGCGCCGGTGGTCTTTGGACCATCGCGAAGCATGTCCAACATGCTCCTTCGGATCGCGCTCGACAGGGCCTTCCAGACTGGATCCAGCTCTTCAAGCATAACGTGTGATAATTATATCACATATTATTCTATGAAGCTGCCAGCGCCGAAAATGACCGGATTTTTTACTTAGAGCTTGGCTTTGGGCGTTGGTTGAATAGCTCGAACGCGAGCTTCCATGCGCCTTGTTCCCGAATCCACAGATGCACGTAGGCGGTGTGGGGCAGGTTCGAGTTGGCGAAGTCCAGCGTGCCGTAGGTGTAGGCAAGCGAGCCGTCGGAACTACAGCCTCCCCCCATCGAAGTGATCTTGGTCGCGTTGCCAAGGGTCACACTCGGGTGGTTGATGAAAACCGCATTCTTGGCCGCGACAAGTTGACGGATGTCCTGCCATCCCTTGCCGAGGTCTGGCAACAAGGAATCAAGCTTTTCCAGTTCCTCTTGGGTCGCAGGTTTGGAGGTTTCCGCCGCCACCTTCTCGAGCGAGGCGGTAAAGGCCGTTCTGCCGCAGCCGCCGTCGAAGACAACCTTCCAAACGCCGTCTTTCTTCTGCCACACCGACGAAAAGACTCCCGTCACCGGCTCCTTCGCACCTGCGGGAAGGTACGAAAAGGGGCCGGAATTGAAGCCAAAATCGCCGCTGGCGGCGACGATCGATACCTTTGGCTCCCACGTCATCGTTGCCTCAGCCGGACTAGGAAGCTCGGCAAACGATTCTTTCGCTTTTCGCGGATCAGGGCCGAAACTTACTGCGTCGTCGGCGAAGTTCGCCATGAAGCTCGCCTTCATTCCCTTTTCTTTGCTTAACGCGCTGAAAGCGCGCTCGGCGGCGATGAGTTCTTCGAGGGCGGTGGGTTGCTGCATGATGGCGAGGAGACAAAGTGGCAGTAGCGGCATCGCCAATTACGACGTTGCTGTACAAACAAAGGTTCGGGCCTTGGTGATCACCGACTTCCCTTGCGATAGTTTCTAAGTCTATTCTTCAATTTGAAAATAAGACCCAGGGCGCAGCGAGACAGTGGGTTACACTCGAGTTATGAATCTTTTAGTGATCGGGGGAACCCAGTTCGTCGGACGCGCAATGGTTGAAGAGGCGGTATCGCGCGGACATCAAGTCACCGTCTTTCATCGCGGCCAAACCAATCCCGGCCTGTTCGCCAACCAGCCGCTGGTCAAGGAAATCCTCGGCGATCGCAAAGTTAGCCTTGAGGCCCTTTCGACCGGCACGTGGGATGCGGTAATCGACTCCGTCGGTTACGAGCCTCCGACCGTCAAGAAGTCTTGCGAGGCGCTAAAGGGGCGGATTGGCAAATATGCCTTTATTTCCACCATAAGCGTTTATGGGATGGACAATCCGGACGAGGATTCACCGGTTCTTCAGCTTCCCGAGGGCGCAAGTGTTGAGCAATTCGAGCTGGAGACCTATGGCGCGCTGAAGGCGTTGTGCGAGCAAGAATTGGAAAAGGCTTTCCCGGGCGCGCTGAATATGCGCATCGGCCTGGAGATCGGGCCGAAAGACCACAGCGACCGCTTCAACGATTGGGTTGATCGAATCCGCACCCGCGATAAGGTGATGGTCCCTGGCGGAACGCCCATGATGTGGCAGGCGATCGACGTTCGCGATACCGCGCGCTTCACCCTCGACATGATTGAGAAAGGCGGATCAGGCACTTACAACGTCACTGGCGAAGCGCTGCCGATGCCGCAGGCGCTCGATCAGATCCGAAGCATCGCGAACCCATCCTGCGAATTCGTCACGGTGGACCCCGATTGGATGCTTGAGCAAGGAATCACTCCTTGGGAGGAGTACACGCTGTGGATTCCGGAATCGGAGTGGGGTCAGTTCCCGCTGGTGGCGAAAATCGACCGCGCGCTTGCGGCCGGCATGAAGCTTCGCCCGCGCGAGGAATCGATTCGCGATATCGTGGCGGTGCAGGTAACGCTTGATCCGGCGCGAAAGCGCATTCGGGGATTGTCGAAGGAGAAGGAAGACGCCCTGCTGGCCAAGGCGATGGAAGCAACGACGGCGTAACCAAGCGCCGGGTCGTCTCTAGCCTTTGATGCCCCTCGGAATTCTTCTCGCCCTTGCCCTTGCGGGCAGCCACCATCACGCCGACTGGAGCGCAATCACTGATCGCTTCAAGTCGGTTGCTGAGACCTACAAGAAGTGGGGCATCACGTTCGAGGTGGAGGGCGGCCCCGGTTTCGATGCCGCCAACGGACCGCTACCCGGCAAGCTGGAGATTTCCGGCGCTTTCAAAAGCGACGACTCGGTGGAGATCAAGCTTGCAACCCAGGTCGGTGAGCGGCACGCTCTGGCCTTCCAGCTAGGCGGCACATATAAGATCGACGCCAACGGGAGCGCCAGGGAGGGCGAGGGCGGCTTCTTCCTCGAAGGAACCGGCATCAGCGGCAAATATTCAAACTCAGCCGAAGAGGGCCCCAAGCTGGAGGCGGCCTTTGAAGAAGCGCTGGCGAAGGTGGGCATCCAGTTCGGCAAGGCCGAGGAGGGGCCGCTTGCCTTCGGTCTGAAGCTTGGCAAGCTGACGATCAAAATCGATCCGACGAAGTATGCGCAGCATCTGCGCGAAGTCGGCCCAACCCTCATCAAGAAGGGCGAAGAGAAGATCGGGGGCATCACGATGGAGGTCGATGCCGACGCCATGGCCTACGCCCTGGCTGGCGCATCCGCCCCACCCGCGGATTTCCTTCAAAGCCGCCTCGCAGTTTCTTTGGGCTCCCTTGCTTCCGGCGATCTGGGAGAGCTTAACGACTTGCAGGGCGTGCTGCTGGATGAAGCTTCGCACGACATCTTCTTGGTCGGCGTTCACAACCCCGAGTTCCCCGCCATCCCCGCCGAGCGAGTGGCGACGGTGGTGCGGGCGGTATACGAGGCTAAGATGCACCCCTTCATCAGCATCGACCCCCAGGGCGGAGACTTCTCCAAGCCCAACCTCGCGCGCATTGGAGGCATTCCAAACGAGTTGCGCAATTCATCGCTGATTCAGACCATGCTTGCCGCCGATTACGCGATGAAACAGATTTCGGTGGGAACGCATCCGATGGAGGGCGTCCCCGATGTCGGCTCGCTGATGTCCAAGTACAGCTCCGGCATCGTGCCGACTCGTTTCTGGATAAACCCCTCTCCTCTGCGCGTGGGCGATGTCTCCGTTAGCTCTACGCCGGGCCGCCGTTTCTACGCCATCCGCACCTCGCCGGTGGTGCTTACGCAGCCGCTGCACGAGGCAAATGAGAACGCAAGCGCAAACCCCTTCACCCAGGATGTCGCAAAATCCTTCGCGCAGACCTCTAAGCTGATTGACGAAGAGGAAGCATCCGCGCTTACCCAGAACTTCCAGGCGATCAATCGCAACTGGCCCGAGTCCAACTTTGGCGCGGCGGAGCAGGCGCTTCAACTAACGAACATCTTCTCGCTGCTGAGTCAGAACGAAAAGGACGCCTGGGTTCGCGAGGCTTTGCACCGCTTTGCTCAGATTGAGATTCCCGCCGCCGCACTGCCATCCTCTTTCCCTGCCCTGCGCGGGCCGGATGTGCAGGTCGGCGAGAGAACCACCCATATTGAAGGCGGTGTCACCACTGAGATCGACCTTCCGCCGCTGGTTAGTGGTAGCGACGCCATCCTGTCGGGGTCCTTCTCGCCGGGAATGGTTGATCTTGGACCGCCGATCCCGCAAGCGGGCGAGCCAACCGCGCTAAGCGCCGAAGAAGGCGCGGTGCGCGCCTTTGCCGCCTCCACCACCGCCGTTCGCCATCGCGACTTTCAATCCGCTCGCGATGAGGCACGGTATGCCCTGACGCTACGACCGGGATGGGAAGATGCCACTTGCGCACTGCTTAGCGCGCTTGATCAGCTTCCGGGTGGCGCCGAAGAATTTGATAAGACCCTCGATCAGGCGCTTGCGGCGTCGCCAAACTCCTGGCGATTGCTGCTTTTCGACGCCCAGCGGGCTATTTGGCGAAGTGAGCACACCCTTTCCGATAATCTCCCTTTCAGAGCTCAGGCAATCGTAGACCTCAACACCATCATTCAGATTAGGCCCGATTTCGCGTTTGCCTACGGCCTGCGGGCCAAGGTGCAGCACCGGCTCCAGAACGACGAGGAATCGATGAGCGACTGGAATGAGGCGATTAAGCGCGAGCCTCTGAACCCAGGCTATTTGTATGGTCGGGCGGGACTGCTTGCCGGGCAGGGCAAGCTAAAGGAAGCTGAGAAGGACCTTAACGAGGCGCTCTCCATCAACCCCAAGGCGGCGCCGGCACTTATGGCAAGAGCAGGATTGAGGCGGCGGCTGAAGCGCCTGCCTGAAGCGATCGCTGATGCCCGCACGTTGGTGGCGATTAGCCTCACCGACTGGGAGGCTTACAACCTTCTCGGCCACCTTCTCTTCGAATCCGGCGACGACAAGGGCACGGTGGAGGCGATGACGGCGGCCCTACTGGTTGCGCCGCAGGATGCCGGTCAGTCGCTGCGGGAATCTGTAACCGGCCGAAAGGCGTACCCAATGCAGATACTTCAGGTTGATCGTTGGGAGGACTTCACCAAGCGCTCCGGCGACCCCGTGGTCCCTGCGTACTTCGTGGCGGATAACGCCCGCTTCGATCCCGACATGCTGCTGCTTAGGGCCAAAAGCTACATCCATTTGAAGGAGTACGCGAAGGCAAAACTTGATCTTGAGGCGTTCCAAGACTCGGGCTACGGCAAGCCGGACGAAATCAAACGGCTGCTCGCACTTTGTGCGAAAGGCGGCTAGGCTTTCACCAAGTACAGCTTCATCTCTGCAAGATCGAACGTGACTCGGTACGGTTTGAAGAATTCGTGGGAAACGAGCCCACCGATACGGTAGCCCTGTCCGTTCTCAAGCGAAGGTGGAAACACCCCCGCAAGCGCGCCGATCTTTCCGCACCGAACATCGCCAAGCGAGGCGGATTCGAGGTCGAACTGAGAGAAGCTCACCTTTCCGCCTCCTCCAACGCCTTCGGCAGTTCCCTTCGGCTTGTACCCAATCTCATCCAGAGTCGATTTAGCCAGCGCCAAACCGTAGCCTTGCAAAGCAAGGCCGGTATCCACCAGCATCAGCATCGGCGCAGACTTGTTCACGGTTCCCGTAGCAAGAATGAGATGATCCGCCCCCAACCAGATGGGCATAGAAACCGATCCAGCCAAAGGCTTGAACTTAGAGTTCCTGGGTTGGAGCACAAGCTCACCCTTCGGATAGTCCAGCGTGAAGCGGAACTGGCTAAGGAAAGTGGTCCCAATGATGCCGCTGATCTTGTTCCCTCCGCCAACCATGATGTAGGCGGCGGTGCTGGCCAGCGAGACCGGCACATTGCTGACCTTCAACCCGCCGAGCTCGACGGTATCCACAATCCCTTGGCCGTGTGCAGCTTTCTTGCCGCCAGCGAATGCGCCCGTCTCCTCGCCGTAATTCTTGACGCCAAGCGATTCGACGTACTGCTTATCTACTATCAGCTCCCCACCGCCGTTATCGATGATGAAGAAAACCGGCTCCTTGCCGTTGATGCTGACCTTCACCACCGGTAGTGGGTCAGTGCGAACGAACGGCACATGCACTTCCTTGAAAGCTGCGGTTTGGTAGGGCGTCTTAGTGCCAAATGCGGCCAGCTTAGCCGCGAAGGCGGTCTTCCCTGCCTTCTCCCATAGCCTCGCGGCCATAAGGAAGTGAAGCCGCCTCGTCTCGATCTCGGCCAGCGACTTAGTAACGACGTCGCTTTCCGGAAGGCGCTTGAAGAAAGCCTCCGCCTCATCAAGCCGGTTGCTAAGGAGTGCCAGCTTTGCCTTTAGCAGCAAGGTTTCGTCGTTTGCCGGTGCCGACTTAAGGGCATCAGAAACCGCCGCGAAGTTTCCTTTCAGGAATTCGGTCTGAGCGTCGGCGCTGGCGGTAGAGACAAGTAGGGCAAGCAGTGCGCAGGCAAGAAGGTGGCGGGAGCACATCATGGGCTTTTCAAGCACCTTATCTCAACTAAATGTCCTGCTTGGTGCAAAGGGCCTATCGCCATAACAGAACATTCTTCGATTATTCTTGCCGATGCCGTCACAGTTTCGGCGGAGAATGCTAATAGCAAATGGGTGAAACGCTCATTATGAAAACTGCAAGTCCGTCTCGCTTCAATTCGCTTCTCCTAGCCAGCCTGGCGATGTGTTCGTCCGCACTCGCGGTCGGTCCAACCAGCACGCTCTACATCATGAATTACGGCGAGTTCGCCGGGGGCAATGAGGTGGGGCTGGACCGCGTACAGGGCGCCGGCGAAGCCGGAAGCACGACGGGAAACAATTTGGATATCTGCCCAGCGGTATGGGGCGACGTGCGCACGATGGGCTATGCCGACACCAATAGCGGCAGCCGCTTCGACCTCGTAGGTTCGCCGCTGGTGGGCGGGCCGTACACCAACAACATCCCTAACAGCCAGCTACACGACGGAACGACCGATGGCACCTACAACTACTCGGTGAACTACACCACCGGCGACGTGTTGCAGTTCGACCGCAATTGGGCCAACCCCACCGTCCTTTTCAATCCGCTTGGCCCGAATACCACCGGGTACATCACGATGAACGTGGCCGATGGCAGTTTCTGGCTTTCCCAGTTCGGCGGATCTGATCTTGTCGAGCACCGCACCCATGCGGGCGCGCTGATCAGTTCGTTTAACTCCGGCGTCTTCAACGAGGTGGGCCTTGCGCTGGACCCGGTGGACGGCACGCTCTGGATGAGCGTGTTCGATGGTGGCCACACGCTTTACCAATTCTCGCAAGGCGGCGCGTTCCTGCAAACACAGTCGTTCAACTTGAACGGCACTTGGTACGGGATGGAGTTCAACACCAACGTCACGCCGGAACCGGCGACGATGTCTGCGCTCCTGCTTGGCATAGCAGCGATTGCAAAGCGGAAGAAGGCTGGATAACCAGCCTTCTTCCAGCTCTTCTAAAGATCATTTCCGTCCAGAGCACCATTCATGGCACGGAAAGCGCTCAACAAGCACCTAAAGTCATACTGCAAGGCAGTAGCATGACACATTGACAGGTACTGCCTCGATAAGGTTCTATACCACCCGTGATAACACAGCTACTTTGCCTTGTGGCAATCTCCATTCGTCAGGACCCGATCGTCAGACACACTAGCACTGGACCAGTGTACGAGGCAAAACTGGCATTTGTTGACCGATTTGAGCAAAGCTTTCAGAGGCAGAGACAGTCTGAGTGGTGCTGGGCAGCTTCTTTATCAAACATCTTCCGATTCTACGGTCACCCAATAACTCAAGAGAGAATCGTTACAACCGTTTTTGGCTGGCCAGCGAGAAATCAGCCAGCGGGAACACTCGCCCTACTCTCGGCGCAAGTAAACCGTGACTGGGTTGATGATAATGGGCTGAGATTCACCGCCCACCTCGACCGCGCTTACGATTTTGAAAATGGCCGTAGGGATCTACAGTCAAATCAATACATCCTAGATCAGCTCCACGCCGGAAAACCGCTTCTATACTGCAATCTAACGCACTGCATGGTCCTCTATGCGCTGGACTACGATTCCTTTGGCCATGGAATAGGCGCTAGAGTCTTCGATCCTTGGCCGCTCTCACCAGCCACCCGGTTCTTGAGTAACAGTGAGATCGTGGTTCGCAACCTAGGAGGACAATGCACATTTATCGGTGCCGTATCGGTCACTGGCGATGAAGGGCAATCAAGTGCGCCATCAGCTCTCGGACTTCGTGCGGCTCTCATAAGGAGCGTGACGGCTGCTAATCGACGATTTTCATCAGCCCGAGGAGCCAGACTGAAGCACGATGCAGACCTCGAAGCAACGGAATACAGCAGCAAGCTCGTGGTTCCCGGCGTTCGGGACTTAAGCATCTACATCCCCGATAACCGGCAAAGCAAGGCAACGTTAAACGGGCTTATTAAAGGGGTACGAGATTTGGAGACGTCCACAAACACACTTGATTACTGGACTGATCAAATTACGCACCTCTTCCCCGATTGGACCCATTCCAGCACCGCTGATGAAACGAAAAGCAAGGAGGTTTGGGAATCGCCAGTTACCCATGTGAGAATTACAATAACCGAGCGGACGTTTGCTGGGAAAGTAACAGTCAGTTTCGAAATTGCTTCACCGTCCACGCAAGATTACTAAACTATCGGCCGCACAGCAATAGGAGGCTGGATAACCAGCCTTCTTTCGGTGACCTCAACTCACTTTAAGCTGCCACAGGGGCAGGCTCCGCTTCATGCTCCCATGGCGGCAAGAGGTGCGTCAGCCCCCACAGGATCAGGAACGGAAGGATAAAGATGATCAGCGCGCCAAGCATGCCCTCTTGCCCGACCATTTCCAGGCGATAGGTCGTGAGGCCGCGAAGGGTCTTGGAGAAGAGCTGCCCGCCGATGACCACGTTCCAGCGCATCGCAAACACGCCGATAAGCACGAGCGAGGCGATTAGGTAGTACCACCGCTCACGCGTTGCATCGGCCAGCTTGGCCACCTGCATTACACCGAGCGCGACAAGAGGCACCATTCCTCCAAGGAAGAACTGCACGCCGAAGATGGTGTAGTACAGGTAGCCGCCGCTGAGGAGGTGCAAAACGTCCAGCGATTCGCCGGCTTCGTACATACGGTGGACCATATCCAACAGCTCCAGGGTGAGGTCGAAGACCAGGGCGAACATCAGATAGCGACCGATGGCGTTCGCGCACCGAATATCCACTGCCAGCTTACGAGCGCGGGTGGTGATCATGTAGATCAGGAACACCATCGCGATGCCAGAAACAATGGCGGAGATGAGGAAGATCAGCGGCATCAGCACGCTTGACCACCACGGGTTCCCTTTCAGGGAGCCGAAGATGAAGCCGACGTATCCATGAAGCAGAACCGCCGATGGAATGCCGATGATGGTGAGGAACCGCCCCGCCTTCTCGTCGAAGCGGAGCGCTTTTGGCGAAAGATCGCTGAAGCCGAGGGTCAACGCGCCATAAACCAGCCTCATAAACCCGCCCGATTTTTGAGCCATCAGAACCATGTCCTTGCGGTAGTCGAAGTAGATCTCCAGCATGAGGACCGCCATCAGGTACCAGGCGTAAACGAAGCCAAACATCGCCATCGCCGAAGTCAAGTGGGGGGTCATCATGATTTCTAGCGCGCGTTCCGGATGCCCGAGGTGGGCTACCAGCGGCAATGGCGCGCAGATGAGGAACGCAAGGGCGGTCAGCAGCGCCAGGCGATACGTGGGCCGCACCGCCTCTGCGTTAAACACACGCACGAGGGAAGCAAGAATAAACGCGCCCGCGACAAGACCCGTAATGTACGGATAGAGCACGATGAGGATGCTCCACTGAAGCTCGGGTCGCTCGTTGGGGAATATATAGCCGCTGGCCTGGGCAAGGAGGCTGTTCGGATTGGAGATGAGAGGATTCATGGCTTAAACAACCTCCTTGCTGAGCCCTTTGTAGACCACTTTCGCGCCGGTTTTCAGGTGCGGTTTGAGGGTCATCACCGGGTTACTCTTGATGAACTTGGAGAGCGGACTCTCGGGATCGGTGAGATCGCCGAAAATTCTCGCATTTACTGGGCACACACTTACGCAGGCTGGCTGCTGGCCCTTCTTAATTCGGTGATAGCAGAGGGTGCACTTATCCGCGGTTTTCTTCTTCTCATTCCAGAACCGCGAGCCGTACGGACAAGCCTGGATGCAGTACCGGCAGCCGACGCAGTAATCGTAATCGACGAGTACAACGCCTTCTTCCGTTCGGAACGTCGCGCCAACCGGACAAACTTGGATGCACGGGGAGTCGTCGCAGTGGTTGCACAGCTTGGGAACGAAGAATGCCTTCTCAACATCGCTGTCGGAGTCGGATGCGTCGGTAAAACCGTCGCGGCCGCCATCTGGGGAATCGATTACGACGGAGCCGTCCTTCTTCACCACGTAGCGCTCGACCCAAGTTCTGAAGTGCTCGGGCGGCACGTCGTTTTCCGTACAGCAAGCATCGACGCACTTCCCGCAGCCAATACAAGTCGTGAGGTCGACGGCCATCGAATACCAAGGCGAACCTGGGTATTCCGCTATTGGCGTGAGTTTGCGTTGAGCTAATCGCGAAGTGAGGCTGTTCCAAGAGGCGTAGCCTGCCGCGCCAAGGCCCAGAAGCACGACGGTTTTGCCGGTCGCCGTCAGGAACTCGGCACGCGTCATCTTCTGGTCGTCAACATTCGTCTCAGGGGTCTCGTCTGGTCTCATCGCTTACTCCTCGTGGCCCTCGCCACCCTCGTGGAATTCGCCTTCCTTCTTCTCAGCGCCAGATCCCGCGCCTGTAGGAGTTTTCTCCGCCGGTTTGGCAGGCGCCGATTGCTTTGCGTCAGCCGGAGTCTTTACCGCTGGCGTCGTAGGCTTGGGAGGCTGCTTGGGGTGAACCGAATGACAGTCAACGCAGCGCTTATCGGGGTTGTGGTTGACAGCGTCGATCTGGGGGAAATTCTCGCGTCGCGCAGAGATCATGGAGTGGCAAACAGTGCAGGCGGCTCGGCTGCGGTTAATCGTAAATTTATTCGCGTCGAAATCGTCTACATGTGCGGCGCCAGGGCCGTGGCAGGTTTCGCAAGAAACGCCCTTCTGCGTGTGCGGTGAGAGCTCCTCATGGCAAGTCGCGCATGCTTCCTTACCGGCATATTTAATGCCGCGGGAAGCGAGTGAAGCCACGGCATCGTTGCGATAATGACCCACCTGTCCGAATGATTTCGGAACGGTCGCTGATTTGAGACCAGTGAAGATAGCTATAAGCAGAAGGAAGACGATTCCTATCCGAACTACTTGCGGGGCCAAATTGTTACTCCTTCCCGTTACCTCCGACGAGGCTAATGCAATGAAGGCGACGGCTTGTGAGAAAGTGTACTAACGGAACCCAAGTCGGAAAGTCCCTTAATTCACCGTCATGCTTTCCCACGACACTATAGCTGCCTTAAGCATTGACTCAGCAACCATCCGGTTCAATCGTATCTAGACAAATGCCTGTCAGTGTTTTCCGGTCTCGTATTTTGTGAACTGGATAGCCCAAGATTGGAATAGGTTCGCGTGAAGTGGACTGAAGGCTGCGAATAATGAGACGGAAGCTCCCTGTATCGTTTTACAATCTCACCACCCTCGTTGGCGTAACAGTTGCGGCAGTAATGCTTGCGCTGATCACCATTCTTATCATTACGGACTCCCTGCGCGGTTTCGGCAATCCTTACATGGGATTGGTCACCTACATCGCCCTCCCGGCGGTCATGATCGTCGCCTTGCTCTTTGCCTGGATTGGCTTCATTCGCACGCGCCGCCGCCTTGTTCGAGGTATGGAGCATCGGTATCCGACGATCGACCTGAACAGTAAGCGACAACGCAGCCTACTTACCTGGGTCGGGATTCTCGGCGTTATTCTCATGGCGCTCTCGGGTTTTGGAAGTTATCAGGCATACGACTACACCGAATCCGTCAAGTTCTGCGGCCAGACTTGCCATGGAATTATGGGGCCGGAGTACACCGCCTACCAGCACTCGCCACACGCAAAAGTTGGGTGCAAAGAATGCCATGTAGGGCCGGGCGCTAACTCCTATATGCAATCGAAACTTGCGGGTTCATATCAGCTGATGGCTGCGCTAACCGGTAAATACCACAAGCCAATCCCTACTCCGGTCAAGAACATTCGCAGCTCAAAGGAGACATGTGAAACCTGCCACTGGACTGGTCAGTTCTATTCGCCGAAACTGCGTAACCACACTTACTATCTTGCGGACGATACGAACTCGACCTACCAGATAAACATGATGGTTAAGGTGGGCACCACCGATCTTGGAAAGGACGAGGGCATCCACTCGCATATGTATCTGAACAATCAGATTACTTACATTGCGACAGACGCCCAGCGGCAGGTCATCCCTTACGTGGAAATGCACGATAAAGACGGCAAGCTGATTGTCTACCGCGATACCGAGAACCCGGCTGACGCCGCAACCCTTGCAAAAGGAGAGCGCCACACGGTGGACTGCATCGACTGCCACAATCGCCCAACCCACCAGTTCCCTCACCCGGATACCACGTTGAACTTCGCCTTCGGAAGAGGGCAGCTTGATCCTTCGATCCCCGAGCTAAAGACGGCCGCGGTCGAGGCGCTGGAGAAGCCGTACAAGACCCAGGCTGAGGGGCTCGCCGGAATCAAGACGTCCCTCGTCGAGTTCTATAAGAAGAACCACCCAAACATCCTGACCGAGAAGAGTGCGGGACTAGACAACGCGGTCGCCGTCCTCCAGGAAATCTACGGACGCAGCTACTTCCCAGAGATGAAGGCCGACTGGAAGGCCCACCCAGATAACCTGGATCACATACACTCCAGCGGGTGCTTCCGATGCCATGACGACAAGCACGTGAGCGCTGAGGGACGCGTGATCAGCAAGAACTGCCAGAACTGCCACCTGATTGTTGGTCAGGGCAAGCCAGGCGCCATGCTTCCGGCGAATATGAAAGGCTTAGAGTTCAAACACCCGACTGACGTCGGCGACGCATGGAAGACCACGCCGTGCAAAGACTGCCACGGTAACTCCGAAGGTAAATAGAAGCAGCCTTAGAGAAGGCGCTGCCGGTCTCAAGACCGGCGGCGCTTTCGCTTTAACTTCATGCTACTTCGTTACCATCATATGGCCGCAGAAGTTGACCTTCATTCCTGGGCCAAGACGCGCGGTCATTGCCTTCGGCATATCCGGCAATGTCTCACTTGAGCGTCCCTTGCCAGAATTTGGAAGCATCGAGGAACTCGGGTGCGCATTTGGCGAGAGCGGGACGGTTTTCACCATTTCAACCTGGTTGCCAGCCCGAGTATAGCCGTCCAGCGTCAGGGTGTAATTGCCTGCTGGGAAATAATATGGATATTGGAGGGAAGCCCAAACATAGCTCGAATCGGCCCAAAAGTCTCCGTAGAACGGCCCGATTACAGTGCCGTCTTGATAAACGATGGTGGCCTTCTGCAATCGGATAGGTTCGGATAGAGTGAACGGCAACACCAGGTACGCGACGTAATAGTAGTAGTCGAAGTACTCCGCTGATTGGAGTGCAGTGATTGTTGGGCTACCGTTCCCGTTTGGTGGGACATTGTAGGCTCCTTCATCTGCTACGAGCGCGATTACGGCGGTGGACTGGAACGTCGAGTAGCTCATCCACATGAAGCCAGCCTCGCCCCACGCGGTGCCCCAACTATTCATCACCTTCCATGCGCCCTTCGCGTCGTCGTATCCCACGAGAAGCATTTGATGAGCACCGATAGCACTCGCCAAATTAGACCGGTAGATCCCTCCAGAGTAGGATCGAAAATCTTGATAAAGGTTTGCCTCGAAGGAAACTACATTTCCACCGGCCAACTCTCGTTTAATGGCGACGGGATCATTGATGTCGATCCTGTGAGCTGCCCGGATGCCGAAGTAGGCATTGCCGGACGGCTGAGTGCAGAAACCGGCTGTATCTTGGGAGGCTGACTGGTATGGAACGTTTGCCATTGAGTCAATCCCTTGATATATCAGCATCTGCATCGCGATAACGGGATCGGTTCCGCCATTGCACTGTGCTGATTCGCCCTGCTGACTCATCAGTGCGAGCGTCTTCGCATAGGCGTCGCTTGGACTTCCTTGAGTTTGTGCCGACGAGCCGCTCGCACCGGATCCTATGTTGGAGGTGTAACTCGCAAGTCCATAACCGACCGACCATGCAACGCAAGAACTCTGATAACCTTGGTTCCCAATGGGTGGAAGGGCCGGGCTTGAACTAAGATCGACTGAAGAAGGAAGTGTCGCGCCCTGGGAAGAACCAACGTACGATAGGCCGACGGGCTGCGTGTTCGCCTCTTGCTGACTGACGACATTTGCTCCAAGGGCAGCATTACTATACGTTGATGAAGAGCTAGATGAACCTCCGCCTCCGCAACCCTGCACACTAAAAGCTGCGGCGCCGCAAACGACAAGGAGAGCGCCAATTGACAGCACTTCTCTCCTACTAATAACTTTCCAGATATTTCTCATAGTAACGAACAATTATAAGTCACTTGTTAATAACTTGCATCTACAAAAATATCTTTGTGTGTAGGGAACCCGGAACGTTATGCGAATCGCTCGTCTATCGTCTCAACGCCGCCGTCGTACCAACGCAACAATGGTCGCAGTGAGCACAAAGACTGATGCAGGCTCAGGCACCGGCTGTAAGCCCTTCTTAAGCCAATCCGCATAGGCCGCGTTCGCGACATCCACATCCCATTGCTTAAGGCCGTCGCGCGGATTCCCGCCACTCGGGATTTCGCTATATGAGTGAATGCCGATAAGTCCCCACTTGTCCTTCACCTTCTCAAACGTGCCGCCCCCCGAATCCCCGTTTGTGAAGTAAGCGTCGGCGGAAATCGCATCATCTTTTCCAATTTGGAACGTGAGGTCGGACCGCAGAGACTTGAACGCCCACGACTTGCCAGTATCGGCATCGTCGTAGCTGGTGTCCTCGGCGGCATCGATTGTATTTAGGCCAATGCGCAACTTGCCGGGATCATTCACCGAGAGGTTGTACTCAAATACGGAGGTGTCCACGCTCTTCGCGTAGTTGCCGGACCCTGCCTGGTCCACCAGCGCCTTCTTGTCGCCATCCCAACCAACGATTGGTATTGCCGTGAGCTTGTCGGGCAGCTTGAGGAGGTTATCAGCGAAATACCGGACGATAGCGACGTCCGCTTGCTTGCCATCCACAATCGGGCCGCGAGTAACGCTTTGAACCTCAAGGCCTGGCTTGTTGGCGTCGGTGTCCCCATTCCCAAAGCCAATGTAAATCGTCGTTTGCGGATCATTGCCCCCGATGGCTTTGCGTGGCGCCACCACATGATCGGCCGTCATCACCCAGACATAGCCCTCGTTAGCTTTTGCATCAAGCTGCGTTTTCACCACAACGCCAGAGCCATAGGCGTCAAACTCGCGACCACCATTCTTGGGGTAGAACGAGTTGCGCCGCACCCGCACAAGCGCGTTCAGCAAGTCGTTTTGAAACGGGGCGTCAGTCTTTAGGTTGTTGGTGGCATCGCCCTTTATCCAGCGCGCAATTGGGAAAGCAGAAGAAGCAGAGGCTATGGCCAAGCCACAAGCCGCGACTCTTAAGGATTGGATTCGCATTTATTGGACCTCCATGCTCATGGCGGCGAACGGCAACGCCGCCTTTACATGAAGTTTATTGCAAAACAATATCCTGGCAAAACTGTCGGGAGAAGGTGTCCAGTTCCCGGGAGTCCAAGCAGGTCCAGTATTTTTGCGAGTCTAACGAATAAGAAGGGTCGGATCGACAGTCGATCCAACCCTTCTCCAAGACTCTATCGCGCTTAGCTTCTGCGCTTCTTGATCAACGCCGCCGCGCCCATCGCAAGCGCAAGCATTGAGGCCGGCTCTGGAACGGCCACGTCTGTGTTCAAACGAATGCTGAAGTAGCGATTAGTGCCGTTATCGCTATCCGACCAAATCCATTGAGCGTTCGGGCTCTGAGGAGCGCCGATGAAGCCCCACGGACCGCCGCCGTTATTGGCAATAAAGGTTGCCGCATTGTAGGCGTTGCCAAAGCCAGTGGTGTTCACTCGCCAGTCGGTGCCGGAAATTGCCGATTGGGTGTTGTTATCAAACCAGAAGCCAGCATCATCCAGCGAAAGGGTTCCCAGCAAGCCGTAAGGGCCACCTGCATTCGTTGCGATTACGTGTAAATAGTTAGTTTGACCTGCGGTCAACCCGACGGTTGCCGTGTAGGTCGTTGGCCAGTTGTGGCCCTCAAACAGGTAGGTGCCAAGCACGGAGTCATCCGTGCTGATGTAGGCGAAGAAGTCATTGTCGACGTTGAAATTCGCCGTCAAATTGGTTGCCTGAGCGCCTGCCACGACTGCGGTCAATGCCGCTAGAGTCATTCTGATTTTCATAAACCTCTCCAAGAGAAAGAAAGTTAACTACACTATTCTAACACAGACGTTCGGCGAATTTGCCAGAAATGTGATTCGCCCATTCGTGCCGTTTTGCCGTCAAGTCCCGTCTACCAGGTGAATCCAGTGTCCCTAAAGAGCAATAACCTGGAATTTTTACTTTTATCGTTGTCACAGTTGAGCCCACAACCGACAACTAATAACATGCACGTAGAGATTAGGCTCGTGAAAGGAATGAACGAAGGAACGTTTCTTCAGACCGCAACGCGGCTGTGGAAGACGTTTGCTTCCCACTTGGCGCTAAAGCCAAGCAAGAAGTTCCTGTTCACGTCGATGTACGACTAAGCTTGGTTTGCAGCCAGCGCCGGGACGGATTGCTCGCCCTTGATGGCGGCGGCAACATCGGCAACCGATGGACTGTTGCCGATCAAAGCGCGAATCTTGGCTTCAAGCTCCTGCTCAGTTAGCGCGAGCCCGTGCACCTGCGCCTTGATCTTCTCCGCCGCTTGCTTCACAAGCTCTCTTGAGAGCCTTCTCTCGCCATTAATTACGGCTTCACTCGGCTCTCTCAGGTCCCAGATGATGTGCAGCTTCTGAAGAAGCACAAGCACGTAGTAGGTCGGATCGAATTCATACCAGCGAAAGCCCTGCCGAGCAGAAGCCATGTAGTAGTGATGATTATTGTGCCAACCCTCGCCTAGCGTGATGATAGCCAGGAACCAGTTGTTGCGGGAGTGATCGCCAGTGAAATACTTCTTCCTGCCCCAAACGTGGGCAAGCGAGTTGATAGCGAACGTTCCGTGATACAGGGCCACGGTGCTGAAGAGGAACCCAACCACCAGCATTTGCCATCCGCCGAATAAGAAACAGGCGATCGCAAGTGCGATTGCAGGTGCATAGATGTGCTTATCCAGCCACCGCAGCTCGGGATACTTTTCTAAATCCTTCACGTTGCTGTAGTCCATCTCCTCTCCCTTCGGAGAGTAAATCCAGCCGATGTGCGAATAGAAGAAGCCTCGAACGATTGGGGAGTGGATGTCAAGTTCGGAATCTGAATGCTTGTGATGATCTCGGTGCTTGGACGCCCACCAGAGAATTCCGCGCTGAGCAGAAGTCTCTGCCAAGAGGCCCAGTAGAAACTGGAAGGTCCGGCTGGTTTTAAACGTACGATGGGAGAAATATCGGTGGAACCCGGCGGTGACGCCGAACATCCGGACGACGTACAGAATCACAGCAACCGTCAACGCCTTCACACTAACGCCAGTCCAAAATGCGGCAAGGCACGCTATGTGGACAAGCAAAAAGGGAATCGCGTTCGGATAAATGATGTCGTCGTGGAGATGTGGTTCAGTTTGGGATTCGGCGGCTAGAGACACTGGCAGTGAGTTCTACTCTGAAATGATCCATAAATGCTCAATGGGTTCAACTGAACCGAGTGATAGGAGAACAACAACATTAGAGTTGCAATAGTAGGAGCCGGTATCTCAGGGTTAGCCGCCGCGAAAGAGCTGTGCGAGGCTCATGACGTCACCATTTTCGAGAAAGAGGGCCGCCTTGGTGGACACGTAAATACGGTGGAAGTTCCCGAAGGGGACTCGAGTGTGCCGGTAGATACCGGCTTCATCGTCTTTAACCGGAGCTACTACCCCAACTTCTGCCGACTAATAGAAGGGCTCGGAGTTCAATCGCAGCCTGCGCCAATGTCCTTCAGCATGTGCGAGGAGGAAAGCGGCTATGAGTACAGCGGCGAGAACCTACTTTCCCTATTCGCTCAACCTAAAAGACTGTTTCAACCGAGCCATTGGCGGATGCTCGCCGATATCAGCCGCTTTATGAAATCGGGGATGAATGAGCCGAGTCTGCCGGTTGAGCTAACCATTGACGAGTACCTCAAGGGCTACTCGGCTGAGTTTGGAGAGCGCTTCCTTATGCCTTTGTGCAGCGCGCTATGGTCAACCCCGCTGACTGGCATTAAGGACTTCTCCGCGCGATTCGTGGTTGACTACATGAAGAACCACGGCATGCTGTCCACCAAGGGGCGGCCGCACTGGGAAGTGATCAAGGGGGGTTCCCAGGTTTACGTAAAGGCGCTTGCCAAATGCCTCTCAGCCAAGGTGCATCTGAGCGAACCAGCCAAGCAAGTTGAACGAGTCACCAATGGCGTTCGAGTCTCGACGGAAACAGGTTCAGAGGTCTATGACCACGTCATCTTCGCCTGTCATGCTGATACTGCCTTGAGCATGGTCAAAGCGCCAACGCGCTTTGAGGGTGATCTACTGCGTGAGTTTCGGTTCGAGGAAAACGAGGCGCTGCTGCATACCGATAGCGCCGTCATGCCCAAAGCCCGTAGGGCGTGGGGGAGCTGGAATTATTACGTTCCGCGAGGTTCCAACCAGGGGGCTAAGACCACCGTGACCTACTACATGAATCGGCTCCAAAGCTTGCAATGCCGGGAGTCTTATTTCGTGTCCTTGAATATTGGGCAGCTTATCAATCCCGCCAAGGTGATCAAGCGGATTACTTACAGTCACCCCATTGGCTCGGTCGGCGCGGAGCGCGCTAAGGAGCAAAGGCTTCAACTGGTTGACCATGAGCGCATCTCCTACTGCGGCGCGTATTGGGGCCATGGGTTCCACGAGGATGGCGCGAGAACCGGCATCGAAGTCGCGGCCGCCCTCAAACGCAAATGAACATTCGATGAACTGCCTTGCAAAAATTGCTGGGTAATGGAATGGCGCTTGTTATGCCCGCGTACATATAGCGTAGGCAATGAACGCGCAAGGATCAGCTTTTTCAAGCGCCATCTATACGGGTTGGGTTCGCCATCGAAGGTTCCATCCCGGCGCACGCCAATTCACTTACCCGCTCTTCATGACCTATCTCAATTTGGCCGACCTGAAGTCAGATAGCTGGATTGGCAAGTGGAGCCGAACTCGAATAAAGCCGGATGATCACTTCTGCGGCCCCGTCGACGACTTTGAAACCGCCGTTCGTTCGAAGGCCGAAGAGCTTCTGGGACGCGGCATATCTGGCCCCATATGCCTGCTGACCAATGCGAGGCAGCTTGGATCGGTGTTTAACCCGGTCTCGTTCTTCTACCTCTTTGACGAGGACAAGCTCTCGGCAATCCTCGCCGAAGTCCATAACACTCCTTGGAACGAAACGCACATTTACCCACTGGCTTGCAACGACAAGCAAGTTTGGGAGTTTGAAAAGGAATTTCACGTGAGCCCATTCATGGACATGGCGCAGACCTATACCTGGCGGCTCACTCCGCCGGACGCTTCCCTGGTTGTTCACATGGAGAACTTCGAGGTTTCAGAGAAGGTGTTTGATGCGACTCTGACACTGCGCCGACGCGAGCTTTCCTTTCGCGCCTTGGCGTTCACCCAACTGCGCTTCCCATTTACGAGTCTGCGAGTGTTGCCCAGAATCTACTGGCAAGCCTTCCTTTTATGGGCAAGCCGGCATCGCTACTTCCCCCACCCAACCAAGCGTGAGGTGCAGCCTTAATGAGCTCGCTTAACGCCGGAGGGATTTGGCGGCGGCTGGTGCTGAGACGCCTATCTTCGCTTGCAGGTGGGCGAATCAGCTTGCAAGACGGCTTTGGCCGCTTTGCCCATGGCGAAGGCGAGCTGCAATGCGCCGTGACGGTTCACGACCACCGCTTCTATAAGGCCCTTGTCTTTCGCGGAGGAATTGGCGCTGCCGAAGCTTATGAGCGGGGTTGGTGGGACTGTGATGATCTTGTAAGTCTTGGGAGAATCCTCGTTCGCAATATCGGGCGAGAATCTATTTTCGAGCGCGGGTTAGCGTCCATCTTCTGCACCGCACAGTGGCTCTCGCACCGGCTAAGGGTGAACACCAGAGCAATCAGCAGGCGGAATATCAAGGAGCACTACGACCTCGGCAACGAGTTCTTCGCCTTATTCCTGGATCAGACCATGACCTACTCGTCGGCTATCTACGATGGCCCAAGCATGACCCAGGAAGAAGCCTCCATCAACAAGCTTAGGCGCATCGCCGACAAGCTTGGAGTTCAACCCGAGCATCACGTGCTTGAGATCGGCACCGGCTGGGGCAGCAACGCCATCTTTCTCGCCCAAACCTACGGTTGCCGTGTCACCACTTCAACCATTTCCGCAAAACAGGCGGACGTGGCGCGAGAGCGGGTGCGTGAATTTGGTCTGCAAGACCGCGTGGAGGTCCTTGAAATGGACTATCGCGACCTGACCGGCAAATACGACCGACTTGTTTCTATCGAAATGATCGAAGCGATTGGGCACCGCCAGTTGCCTACCTTCTTTGCCCACTGCACTAAGCTGGTGAAGCCGGAAGGTTTGGCGGCCATCCAGGTCATTACCATGCCGGATCAAGGCTATCGACGCTACCTGCGCTCTATCGACTTCATCCGCACAACGGTCTTCCCTGGCAGCTGCTGCCCCTCTCGGACTGCCTTGCTTAATGCGGCCGCAAAGGCATCCGACATGCGCCTGGTGCATCTGGAAGAGATCGGGCGTCACTACGCCCGCACGCTCGCCGAATGGCGCGAGAGACTGCTGGATAACTGGGAGCAAATCAAGCTGCTTGGCTATAGCGAAGAGTTCCTGCGGCTTTGGAATTTCTACCTTTGCTACTGCGAGGCTGGCTTTGCTGAACGCCACATTGGCACCGCTCAGATGATCTTCAGCCGCCCCGATTGGCGGGGTGAAGTAGCGGTGGCAAGGGCCCACGAGGCTGTGCTCCGATGACCATCACCCAAGGCGAGAGCCAGATGCTTGAAGAATTCAAGACACAGGACGGCGTTAGCCTTGCGGAGCATGCCAAGCAAGGAACGGTCATGCTGGTTTTCCTGCGCCACTTCGGATGCATCTTCTGCAAGCAAACCGTAGCGCGCATCGTCTCGCTGTTGCCCGAGTTGAAGACGCTTGGAGTGACCCCAATTTTCATCCATCAGGAGTCAGAAGGGGCGGAGGCATTCTTTTCGCAATTCAGCGCGGAATACATGCTTCGAGTTGCCGACCCAAGCTACCGTCTCTACCAGCATTTCGGCATCCCAAAAGTTCGGTTCGTAGATGTCGTCAGCCCATCCGCGATGCTTGCCGGCCTTTCCGCCTACCGCGCAGGCTTCCGTCAAACCAACGCGACGGCGGATCCGAGCCAGATGCCAGGCTTAGTCATCCTCCAGCCCGGCAAAGCTGAGTATCGGCACCAATTCAAGCATGCGGGTGATCAACCCGACTATCTGGGCCTAATCAAGCAGGTGCGGGCCTCATGAACCTGTGGCTTGCGGGTCTGCTGGCGTGGCTTGCGATGGCGGTGCTGATGTTCGCGCTTTGGCGGGTGCAGGTGGTGAGGCGCAACGCAGGCTTAGTGGACATCGCCTGGAGCATTGGCACCGGGTTTTGCGCGCTGTGGCTGATCTCCCAATCTCCGGGACTGGACCTGCGACGCGAGGTTGTAGCCATCCTCGCCCTGCTGTGGGGATCGAGGCTTGGATCCGTGTTTATCCGCCGATTGATGAGCGAGGAGGAGGACGGGCGCTACCGAACCTTCCGCGAGCAGTACGGGGACAAGATTCAGACCTTCATGTTCAAGTTCTTCCAGATTCAGGCCCTGTGGGCGGTGCTGTTCGCGCTGCCGATGGTGGCGGCTGCCCAGAACGGCCAGCCATTTGGAGCGCTCGATATCGTTGGCATCGCAATTTGGATTCTTGCCATCGGCGGCGAAACGATCGCCGACAACCAGCTTGCCAGGTTCAAGAAGGACCCAAGCTCAAAGGGGCAGGTTTGCAAGGTGGGCTTATGGCGATATTCGCGCCACCCCAACTATTTCTTTGAGTGGCTGCACTGGTTCAGCTACTTCTTCCTCGCCATAGGAGGCTCTTGGTGGCCCGTCGCGCTTGGCGGCGTTCTCATCATGTACTGGTTCCTGAACAAGGTGACCGGCATCCCATACACCGAGGCGCAGTCGCTTAAGTCTCGCGGAGATGCCTACCGCGAGTATCAGCGCACCACCAGCCCGTTCTTTCCCCGACCTCCGAAGGAGTCCGGCGCGTGAGCTTCGTCCTGGACCGCGCAATCTCATTTGCCGAAAGCGGCAAACTCAGCGATTCGCTGATTCGGGCGGGCATCCGCGAAGGCTCCCGCCGCCGACTACAGAGCCTGCGAAAGTCGTTTGATACTGACCCGGGCGGGGCGCTTCAAAGCTTCCTTAACGAGCTTAAGAATCTTCCCATCGCGGACTTCACGAAGGAAGCCAACGAGCAGCACTACGAACTGCCGCCGGAGTTCTTTCAGCTTGTGTTGGGCCAGCAACTTAAATATAGCTGCTGCTACTTCCCCACCATGTCCGAATCGCTTGACGAAGGCGAAACACTTGCGCTTTCCCAGGTCACAGAACGCGCGCAGCTGGCCGAGGGGCAGCGCATTTTGGAGCTTGGCTGCGGATGGGGGTCGCTGTCACTAAGGATGGCCAGCCAGTTCCCATGCTCTACGATTGTTGCCGTTTCTAATTCGAACCCCCAGCGGCTGTATATCGAAGGGGAGGCGGCTCGGCGTGGAATTACGAACCTGAAGGTCATCACTGCTGACATCAACGCCTTCGAGCCCGAAGGGCAGTTCGATCGCATTGTCAGCGTGGAGATGCTGGAGCATGTTCGCAACTACGACGCGCTGTTTGGCCGCGTAAGCCACTGGCTGAAGCAGGACGGCAAGTTCTTCGTCCACGTCTTCCGCCATCACGCCTATCCTTACCTGTTTGATACGGAAGGGGCGGCGAACTGGATGGGGCGATATTTCTTCTCCGGCGGAGTGATGCCCAGCTGCCAATTGCTTGCCCAAGCGCAAAGCCACCTGAAGCTTAGCAATTCCTGGGAGCTTGACGGCCGCCACTACGAGCGGACCGCGAACCTTTGGCTGGAGAACTTGGATGCCAGAACCGCGGAGGTGCTGACGGTCCTCGAACGAGCCTATGGCAAGGAACAGGCTCAGGTCTGGCTACAGCGCTGGCGCATCTTCTTCATGTCCTGCGCGGAGCTATTTGGCTATCGCCAAGGGCAAGAGTGGGGCGTCTCGCACTTGCTCTTTGAGCAGCCAACCGGCTAATTCGTTGGCCGCGCAGATGACCTAATGGCCGTACCGTCGTATCATTGAGTAGTGGTTCTCGCAAGCGGGACAAAAAAGGTTAAGTCCAAGAAGCGACTCTGGATTGGGTTCGGAATCCTTGTTGCGGCAATCTGGTTTTTCACGGGACCGTTTGTCTTTTGGATGTTGACGGGTCAATGGTGGCCGCTTAGCCACATTGAGAGTTTGCAAAATCCCGTTGCGGTGGATGGCTTTAGCAAAGACGGGCTCCACCTTCATGGAGGCAAGGTTCTTATGCTTCCAGGATATAAGGAGCTGCCAGAGTCCTCCCAAATCTTGACTGCTGCGACAAAGGAGGGCGTCGAGATTAGCCCTTCCGGACGAGTCTACGGATTGCTACGGATTTGGCACTGGTGCGGCAATGACCCGTTGAAGAACGATGTTCGCCGCATCGACCTTAGCTCGTTGCTTGATGTGCTTCAGCAGGGCAAGCCCTTACGGCAGATGTCGGAAGAGAAGAAATCATGGTTGGCCGGCAGCAGCGAGTTCAGGGAGTGGGGATGGAGCCTGTCAGGTTACGTTAAGTACAAGTGGTATGTGGATGGCACGCTCGACAAATTTGTGGACATTGGAAAGGCCGAGAAGCCTAGGACCGCGAGCTCAAGACCATAGCTCTTCATCAAACTTGGAGCCGAAACGGCGGAGAACTCCGATACGAAGCAAAAAGAGTTGACAGGAACCTAGCGTCGACCCAGCAACGTTGAACCGCTTTAGGTGGCGCGGCCAACTTGAAAAGAATCAACTTCAGGACCGTTATCGTCGCCTTCATCCTCTTCTGCCATTCGGCGCTAATGATGGCCTTCCTGGCGTGCGGTCTCCTGACTAGCAACTGGGGCCCCTTCCACATTGAGCGCCTCAGTTCCTCAATCGGCGTCAAATTAATTGCGAAGGATGGGCTGCATCTTGATGACGGCCGGGTGCTGATGTTGCCAGGCTTTGTCGAACTTCCAGAGAACTCCAAGGTCCTTGCCGCTGCAACCGCGCGAGGCGTCGAAATCAACCCGGATGGCCGCGTTTATGGGCTCATCAAGGTGCGGCGCACCTGTGGAAATGACTCGACGATGTACGACGTCTCGCGCGTCGATCTCGGATATGCGTTGGAGGCTCTTGGTATGGGCAAGCCTTCGCGTCCGCTACCAAAACGAGGTCGGGCTCTCGACTATTGCCGGGATGTTTATCGAAATGGGGGATGGGATGACCTCAGCTTTGAAATGTACACTTGGTACAAAGAGTATCGCCTCGGCAAGTGGCCGCCTTAGTTAATCAGCCCTTAGCTTCGATATACAGCGTCCACATCGAAGTCACCACCGGATTGCCGAACCGCTCGATGAGCTGACGCTCAGCCATCTCCATCATCGGAGTCATGTCTTCTACTCCTCGATCGGCAAGCGCGGCGGTTAACGGGCTGCCCTGGAAAACGCCCTTCAGGTACTCGCTGGGACTCTCAACGCGAAACTCCTTCTCCACCCACTCGAAAGCAACATCCTTCCACCCGGCTTCCTTCAAATCGCTTTCGATCTGGGCCTCATCGTTATAGCTGTACGGCACAAACAGCACATTGATCTTCTTGTCCTCAGGCAGGAAGTGATTGGCGCTTTCCTGAGCCGCTCCAACCCACGCGTTCTGCTCCATGCTGCCCCAAACCGTCATCCACATCGTCCCATCCGGCTTTAGTACGCGCCGAAACTCGCTAAACGCCTGAATGCGGTCCTTAAAGAACATCGCCGCGTATTGGCAAATGATCTGATCAAACTCACCATCCTTGTACGGCAAGGCATGGGCATCCGCCACGTCAAAAACCACGCCGGGATGCGAGATGCGCTTACGCGCGACCTCCAGCATGTCGTTATTTAGGTCCGAGGCAACCAAACGGCCGCCTTCCGGCAGCTTCGCGGCAAGGTGAGCAGTCACCCGCCCGGTTCCGGCTGCGATCTCAAGAACATCCTTTGCGACGGGGACACGGCGCGCGGTCTCTACCGCGTAAGGTTCGAACATAACCGGTCCCATATAGGTGTCGTAATTCTGGGGAACGGAACCTGAAAAGCTGGCGCTAACCGACATTTGACCGACTTTTACCACAGCGAAGCGTAAATAATCATGGAATGGCGAAATCAAGGAGACGTTGGCAGCAACTCATGCTTCCCTGCCCCTCGCCATGCCAGAAGCGATGCGGGGTGGATGAAACCCTGCGGTGCAGCGGTTGCTTCCGCTATGGACGCGAGATTGCCGAATGGCGGGATATGAGCGACGAGCAGCGATGGGCTATCGTGTTTCAGCTTCCGGCGCGGCGAGCATCGGCTTAGCTTCGCTTCCCTGCGCGACGGAGATCATGATCAGGCACCATGCGCCTTCCGCAACCTGCGCGAAAGAGTATTGAAGCGTGCTGGGCAGCGAATAGACGCACAGCAGCATCGGAACCCAGTAGGCCCAGGCGGGAAACAGCGCGGACAGCACTCGCTCCGCAAACCCGGCAGTTCGCCAGCTTGCCCAAAACGCTCGCACCGAACGTAGCGCGCGCAGGTCGTAGCAGGCGTACACGGTCGGAATGCTCGCAAAAGGGGTGAAGATGAGCATGTCGAATGCATTCTTCTTGGCAAGAGTGCCAATGTCGATGCCGGTCCCGAACATCGTTGCCTGGAGCTTGTAGAGCGCATCGACTTCGACCCCGATGATGGCGTAAACAAACCCGGCGAAGAACACTTCCATCCAGAAAGCGCGATCCAGCTTCTTCACCAAGCCGGTTACCGCCTTGGCAAGGTTGGGAAGAACGCCACCGGCAAAGCCGCCGGCTACCACCACAAACAGCAAGCCGCCACGAACCTTCCAGTCCTGCACGACCTCCATGGCCGCGCGAAGCGATTCGCTTCGGTAATAGGCGATGACCAGCGCCGCACCCAAGGCTTCGATGAGGATGAAAGGAGCGAGGTGTTTCTTCAGCGCTCGCAAACCGGGCCTTGCCGTCCGCGCCAGTAGGCCGTCACTGTTAGTTACCTCTGGCGTCACTGACTGCTAACTTACCCGAGGGCTAGCGCTTATCTCGCAGGCGGTTTGCTTCGGTTATAACCAGCTTGCCCCACCATTTCTGGCTTAACCGCACTATCGCCATTAGACCTATCACAAACGCGGCGCCGAGCGCGAAATACATCAGGCGCTGAAGAATCCCCATCGGCCCTGGCCCCCAAGCAACGAGCACGAAGCCAATGCACAGATAGGGGATGAGCAAAACGAAGGTGAAAAAGCCCTCCGACGTGGTGTGGGAGTCCTCGGTAATTACGATCCTTTTCCAACCACAGAACGGGCAAATTGTTGCTTCGGAAAGCTTCCAGCCGCAGTTGGGGCAGTGATCTGTTAGGACCGTCATTTTTGCGATGCTCTGGCATCAATATAACGCAAATCTGACGAAATCGGACCAACTTTTCTTGCTAAATGCCGATGGCCTTGATCACCACGCGCTTCTTGCGCTGGCCGTCGAACTCCGCATAGAAAATCTGCTGCCACGGCCCGAGATCGAGGCGGCCATGAGAGACGGGAATGATGACCTGATGGTGCATGATCAGGTTCTTCAGATGGGCAGAACCGTTGGTCTCGCCGGTAGCTTGATGGCGATAGTTTTTTTCAGGAGCGAGACCCTGCAGCCACTCGCGGATGTCCTCAATGAGTCCCGCTTCTAAGTCGTTCACGTACACGGCGGCGGTGATGTGCATCGCGCTCACGAGAATCATGCCGTCCTGAATGCCCGATTTACCTAGCGCGTTGCCTACCTGCTTGGTGATCGGGATGATCTCTTCCTTCTGCTCAGTTTGGAAAGCGAGATACTCGGTGTACGTCTTCATTTTCCTGTAAAGATTAGCTTAGGCGCGAACTCACTTGCTTATCGCAAGAACTTAGCCGTTATTGGTAGAACTATTTGGATTCACGTGAACGTCGTGTTACAATACAGAAGCAAGGAACAACTTATGTTGGACGTTCGCGCTATTACAGGTTGGTACGATCCCCACGCTCAAGAGCGTCAGTGGGTTGCCCGTTGCCGCCAAGGCAGCGAGGAGGCGATGTCGCATCTGATCGATCGCCATCGATCGCGCCTCATCCGAACGGCATCCACGTTGCTGCATGACCGCTACGAGGCGGAAGATGTCGCTCAGGAATCGTTCCTAAAGGCGTTCCGCGAAATCGGCAAACTGCGCGATGATCGCGCGTTCAGCGGTTACATCTATCGCATCTGCGTACGGCTTTGCATGGATCGTCTTCGCTCAAAGAGGGTCGAAGTCACTGAATTTGATTCTGCGCAACCGCACGAAGGCGGCTCTGTTGAGAATCGAGTCGTCATCAACAAGATTCTCGCCCAACTCCCGTATGATCTACGCGTAACCCTGGTGTTGCGCGAAATCGAACAACTTAGCTACGAGGAAGTAGCGGAAGCCACTCAGGTCCCAGTTGGAACCGTTCGATCCCGATTGCACGCGGCCCGCGAGAAGTTTAGAAAACTTTGGCTTGAGGCTACAACCATTGAAGCTTAGTAAGCGCGTCTTCGGATGTTCAAAGTTCCGCTACCTGGCGAGCGAAGCCAGAGACATCTTGCTATCTCCGAAGAACAGAGCTTTTATGGACCGCCACCGAGCGGTTTGCGACGAGTGCGCAGCTTATGAGAACGATCTCTACTGCGGTCTGAACTTCCTTGGAACGTACAACCTGGACGTCGATCTTGACGGCACTCGGTTCGTTAATCGTGTTATGCGACGGCTCCATATCTTCCGGGCCCGAGACACCCTTCGCTATTGGTCGCCCGCCCTTATGGGCGCTGGAATCGCCGCGATTACCATCATGCTGACCATCCATCTGGTGGTCCAAGGAGCGATCTCGCCCCAGTACTCTGGAAGCAGCTTCGCCTCTACCCACAAGAGCAACAAGCTATTTCCTTTATTGAATTTGCAGAGTCAACTGCGCCATAGTCCTAAGGGAGATGCAGATGGCTCGTACCACCCCTTGCTTCTACGAAATTACAACCCGTAGGGCCACTCTATGAAAGCATGGAAGCGCGTCCTTATTGGCGTTGCTTTTGGCGGATTGCTTCCCCTCCTCTTTCATCCGGCATCTCGAAACTACTTCGACGCTATCTGGCGGCCAAGAAATGCCTACAGCTCGATTCGACTGCCGGCTGATAACAGTGGGCACATGGACCCTGGTCAGCCCAACACCGTTGACGACGCCAGCCTATGGGCGTTGATAGCGATGGAGCGGCTCGAATCGGAAGGACTTTCGCCAGACGAGATCAAGACCACCCTCGCCGTAATAAGCGCGGCCGAAAAGCGGGACATGGAAAACGGATACTGGCCGCAAATCGAGGCCGTCCTCTATTGGTCCGACCGGCAGCAGAAGAAAGCTTTAGAAAAGTGGCAGCGAGCTGCAACTTGCCTGCGGTGGAACGACGGGCAGAGCACAATGCTTATTCAGGCTGCCGACAAGCTTGCGAAACGCACGGGCGCCCGCCAGAGCTGGCAACTGGCCCGCGTCTACTTTGGACGATCGGTTGCCGCTGTTGATCTTATCGAAAGCTTTGCCGAACGTCGCGTTCTCGACGGCGTCTACCCCACCGAAACTGCCACGCTGAGAATGCGGTACCTCACGTTGCTAAACGGCAATTTGATCCGCCAATTCGGAAGATCGTACGCAATTTCGAACCGCGGCGCCGAGATTGTTCGAAGAGCATGCCAACCAAACCGACTTCCGCTCGATACGACCCCAAGGCAATACTTGACCTACAGCCTTCAGTTCTTTAACGACTTGCGCTTAGCGGGTCTGCGCGAGGAATCAGTTAGCGCCAAGCAGAAGTACGACGAAACCGAAAGCTGGCAGGCTCTTATAGGAGGCGAGATCGGTAGCGAGCCGCGTAACCTGGCTTACCTAAGCGTCGTATATGCGACGTTACCGGGAGCACTTGCGCTTGGAGGCCTCTTTGGGGGGTTGTTGTGGCTTCTTGGAACCTGGATTCGGCGCACTCCAATCGGTGAGACGTGGTTTGAAAGCCCGTACATCTTCTTTCTGGCAGCAGTAACCGGTGTGATTTGTTGGCTGTTTACCGGTGTGATTGAGGCGAGCATCTCGATTCCCTTATGCCTTGCGTTCCTTGCCATCCGTCCGCGCAAGGTCCGATCACGCCCAAGCTACGAATTCGGGCCGACTTTTATTGTGACGATGTACGTTCTTGGCCTCTTAGTGCTGATCTTTCAGAGCGTTTACTGGATTCTTCTTTCACCCGCCGCGGTGCAGGTGCTTCCCCATTTAGATTGGAATGAAGAGGCAATCGGCTCGAGCGCTTTCATGGGAATCGCCGCCATGATCCTTGCGCTTGCCATTCTTAGCTGCCCGTGGTTTGCCTATACGAATCGGACCCGGCCATCACAGGTATTTGCAGGCGCCATGATCCAACTTGGGAGCTTTGTCTTCACGATCGGCATCATGCTTGCGATCATTTTTGGCGGAATTTGCATCTATAAAGACCGCGATTTACAAGTCACTTTAGCGGAGATAGTGCAGAACGAGCCCCAGCATTACTATATTCAGCGGCTCCATTGATATATACTTGGGGGGATCGGGAACGGATTCACGGCTTTTGATACTTGCGGATTGTCCTTGCGACCTACACCCAAGCTGCTACGAAAACGGGCTTTCTGAGCTATTTAACCGGTCAAGGACAATAATGAACACGAAAACTCTCTATGTAGGAAATCTTCCCTACTCCAGCGGCATTAACGACATCATGGATCACTTCGGGGAATACAACCCGGTGAACGTGCGAATCGTCGAAGGCCGTGGCTTTGCATTCGTCGACGTCGATGCAGATCGATTCGAGGAAGCAATCGACAAGCTGAATCAATCCCAGATGGGTGGGCGCAAGCTCAGCGTCTCCGAAGCTCGACCTCGAACTGAGGGCGGCGGCGGTGGTGGCGGCGGTCGTCGCGAAGGCGGCGGCGGTGGTTACGGCGGTGGCGGCGGTCGCTCTGGTGGCGGCGGCGGTTACGGCGGTGGCGGTGGCTACGGCGGTGGCGGCGGTGGTCGCTCTGGTGGCGGCGGCGGTGGTCGCGGCCGACGCTAAGACGTCATTCTCCCGATAATCGGGAGAACCTAAATTCCGCCACGGTCCAACCAAGGCGCTCATAAAGGTTAAACTCGCCGCCTAGGCTTTTCGCAAACATACTAATGATTCGAAGACCTAGGCGGCCGTTTGCTTCATAACCCGGCGGCACCGTATCGCCGCTGTTCGAAACCCACAAATAAACCTGATCCTCGCTCTGCTCGATCGTCACGTGGATTTCTCCCTCATCGCTGACCTCAAATCCGTGCTCAACGGCATTCTGAATCAGCTCGTTCATCACCAGGGCAACCTGAGTGGCCTGCGCCATCGCGAGGTGTATTTCGTCCCCCTTGCCGCTGACCTTGAACTGAATATGCTTCTCGGGCCTAATGAGGGAGTTCTGCTGGTATTGCACCAGCATGTTCGCAATCTCTCTTACTCCAACGTGGTCTAGATCCTCTCTGCTCAGGAGGTCGTGCACGGCGGAGATAGCGAGGATTCGCGCAACCGAGTCGTCCAGCGCCTCCTCCAAGTCCTTGTACTTACCAAATCGGCTTTGCAGCCTTAAAAGGGATGCAATTTGCTGAAGGCTGTTCTTGACCCGATGGTGCATCTCCTGCATCAGGGTTGTCCTCACCTGAAGCCTTGCATGTTCGATGGAAACGGCGGCCTGCTTTGCGAGCGTCTCAAGAGCTCTCACCTCGTCGGCAGAGAACTCGCGCACGACCTCGGTGTAGCAGCTCATTACGCCCACCGGCCTTTCGTGTATGAGGAGTGGCACGCAGATCATTGAGCGCAGGCCCTGCTCGCGAGCTAGGTCGTGGCCAATGTAGCTCTCTTCCTCAAGCACGTCCGCCACGATGACCGGCTTTCCGAGGTCAATCGCGCGTCCGGCGATGGATTGCCCAAGCTTGATGGCGCCTTTGCGTTGGTACGCCCTTGCGGGCGCCTGGGTGGCGCGGAGCACGAGTTCACCTCGCTCAGCGTCTAGCAAGCGCACCGTGCACACTTTGTAGTTGAATTGGCTCGCGGTGAGGTTCACAAGGAGCTGAAGGATTTCCTCAAGGTAAGGCGAAGTATCGAGCGTCTTGGAGACCTCGCTCAAGGCTTCAAGCCGACTGCTTTGATTTCCAAAGCGCGCGGCGCGGCGGTAGCCTTCAAATAGCTTAGCGAGGTCGTGCGCCAGCTTCTCAAGTTCATGCTTCTCCTTGGCGGCAAAGTTCTGGTGATTCTCCCACCGAAGAAGAATCACCCCTAGGTCTGCGTTGAAGGCCCTGAGGGGGAGTGCCGCCGCAGATTCATATTCGCGGTCATCCAGGCCGCTTACTTTCATGAAATTGGGATGCTTTGCCGCCCCAGACGGCAAGAACTTAGGCGTCCCCGATTCAAAAACTGAGCCGCATAACCCAACACCCTTGCCGAGCCGAACCCGCGTGCTGGCGGTGGGCATATTGCTGCTGTAACCGAGCACCAGCTTTTCGTCCGCTGCGGCGACGTACATCTCCACCGAGTCGGCAGAGGTGTGCTCAATCGCGTAGTGGCCGAGCTCAACAATCAGCTCTTCTTCGGACGTGGCGCTGAGGGCATCCAGCAACTCCATTGCTTTGTTAGCTTATCCTGGCACGATGGCAGTTGTGCTAATTCTGTCGTTCGCAAGCAGGCGCTGGCTCAAGGCGGTTATCTGCTC
>JAFDWU010000004.1:91441-252158 GCA_018268315.1 Armatimonadota bacterium
TCGTTGCGGCTTTGGCGCATCATTCGCGAGTTCATGCCTTCAAGAGAAAGCAGGATTGAGCCGCAGATGTTCTGCTTCACCTTATCAAGCTCATCGTTCTTGACCGCGCCCTGCATCACTTTGTCAAACTCTTCGCGAACCAGCTTTTGGACTTGGGGCCATTGCTCTCTGCTCGTCCCGCCGAAGACGGTGAAGACACCACCCGCCGAATAGCTAAGGGTGTAGCTGCCCACCGAGTAAGCAAGCCCGCGCTTCTCACGAATCTCCTGGAATAGCCTGCTGCTCATGCCTCCGCCGAGGACTCCATCAAGCACGGCCAGCTGGTAAAGCTCATCATCGTACACGCTGCAGCCATCCGCTCCGATGCAGAAGTGCACCTGTTCCACGTCCCGCTTGATCTCTTGATCTTTGATGGTGCTTTGCGGCCTATCGACTTTCTCGCTGTTCGCCTCATCAGCCGGTACGCCGCCAAGGCGCTTCTCCGCTTCCTTGATCACCTCATCAGGATCGACTGCGCCGCTGATCGAGAGCAATAGATGACTACCGCGGTAGCGGCGATCCATATAAGTCTGCAAATCCTTGCGCCCAAAGGAAGCTACGCTGTCGCGAGTTCCAATGATTGGCTTGCCAAGCGGGTGACCTGCCCATCGCTGCTCGAGATGCAAATCGTGAACGTGATCGCCCGGCTCATCCTCGGAGCGCTTGATTTCTTCGATAACCACCAACTCCTCTCGCTTAAGGTCTTCGGGGTCGATCAGGGGGTGAAGCACCATGTCGGTCAGCACGTCGATCGCGTTCGGGACGTCTTCCATCAACACGCGGCAGTAGTAGCAGGTGCTCTCCTTATCGGTAAAAGCGTTAAGCGAGCCGCCCCTGCCTTCAATCGATTCCGCAATCTCCTTGGCAGTACGAGTCGGCGTTCCCTTGAAGAGCATGTGCTCGATTAGGTGAGTGATACCGGCTTCGGAGTCAAGTTCATGGCGGCTGCCGGTTTGGCACCAAAGGCCAATCGCGGCCGACTTGACATAATCGACGGGTTCAACCAGAACCCGCACTCCGTTTGAAAGCGTGTGTTTGACTAAGCTCATGTTGATATCTTTGTGGCAAGCATGCCGAGCCGCTCAACCACTACTTGAATCTCGTCGCCCGGCTCAAGCAGCCTCGATCGCGTCTCAGTTATTGCGATTGGGCCGGCAAGGATCAAGTCCCCTCTGGCAATCATTGCTGACTCGCTGGCGACGCTCACAAGTTTCGCAGGGGTGTAAGGTAGCGCGGCGGCATCGCCCTTCATAACCTCTACGCCGTTTATCCTCGCCTTTGCTTCCAACTTAAATCGCTTACCGTCCGATTCATCGATAACGGCTTCTTCCAGTTCGTCCGGAGTCGTTAGGGCGGGGCCGATGGCGATTGCCACATCGCGCGAGCGCCCAGGGCCGCTGCCTGCGGTTCGCTCCTCGCCTTCCACGTCCCTTGCAATAAACATGTTTGCTATCGTGTAGCCAAGGATGTAGCTCTCAGCTTCCTGGGGAGTTAGCCCGCGGGCCGATTCGGCCACGACGATTCCCAGGTAGGGGCTGATTTCGATGGATGCGCTGAAATCGGGAAGCTCCAGATAGGTGCTTGGCGCGATCAGGCAATTCGGGTTGGCATAGGTGTGAAACGGGGTTGCGTCCTGAAACCGCATCAGCTCGTCGTTCTTCGAATCATAGATTCGAATGCTGGGCGGCAACCCGATTGGAGCAATCGGCTTGGTGCGATCCACTTCGTGGACGGCAATCGCGTTCTGGCCGTCGGTCTCGTAGACTTTGCCGCCGTAGATAATGCCCGAACGAACCTTGCCTGGCTGGTCTAGGAGTTCAAATCGGCAAAGCTTCATCTGTGCCTTTCATCGTACCTAAGCGGTTTAGAAGTCAACCGGACGCAGGTAGTACTCGCCGATGGCGCTCGCGCTCATCATCGCCACGGTAGGCATGTGGCGCTTCCAATGCGTGCTCTTCACCTTTGATTCGACGAGCTTCACGTCTTCGCGAGAAAAGCCGAGGCTCTCAAGTTGGTCGGCTGTATAGTCTTGCACCAGATAGTGGAGGATTCGGTCCGCTTTCGCGTAGGTAATCCCAAAGTCGCCTTCATCGGTTTGCCCCTTGATCAAGTCCGCGGAAGCAGGCTTGTTTACAATTTCTTCGGGAACGCCAAGCTCGCGGGCAAGCTGCCACACCTGGGTCTTGAATAGGTCACCCAGCGGGTTGATAGGCGGAGAATCGTCGGCGTGCCACGTGAAGTAACCAAAGAGCCTCTCGCTTTTGTTGCCGGTGCCAACCGGTAGCCCGCCCACCCGGGCGGATTGATCAAACAGGATGATCATGCGGCAGCGAGCGCAAATGTTGCCGATGCGGCCACTGCTTACCTCGCTTTGGCCCGCAAGGTAGCCATCTACCATCTCGGTAATGGGGATCGTTTCAACCTGAATGCCGGTGTCGTCCACCACTAGCTGCGCGTGGGCAAGGCTCTCGGGCGAAGAAATCTTGTAAGGCATGCGGAAGGCGAACACATTCTCTGGGCCGAACGCTCGGGCGCAGAGATAGGCGACCACCGCCGAATCGACTCCGCCGGAAAGGCCGAGCACTACTTTTGACATCCCTCGACGCCGCCGAACCTCGTCCTGAAGGAAGCGAACCAGCCAATCCGCGACCAGGGGGGCATTGATTTGAGGTGGGGGTTCTTGCGCAAAATTACGCTGAACGCGAACAACTGGCAGAGCCATGGACCAAGTTTGGCACGATTTCAGACTCAACGTAGGTTACCGGGCAGGGACTTTGGACCCTTCGGACCTCCAGTTCCGCCTAAAAATCGCCAAATTAGAGTAGATTCCAATTACGGAAGGGATGAAGTGGAGAACACAATGCAAGGAACGTTAAGACTTGGGCTACTTTTGATCGGCGCCATCATCGTGGTGTCTTTCGCGTTGAGGCTCGTCCTAGGCCTTGTACATCTTCTCATGCCCATCCTCGTCGTCGCCGGTATCGTTCTCATCATTTACGGCCTTGTTGGTCCGAAATCGCTTGGCGGCGGACGCAGAAATATCCTTCCCTAACCTTTCACCCAGCCAGTGCTAAACTTGGCGCATGGTTCTCGCCTGCCTGGGCCTTCTTGTAGCTTCTCACCTACAATCCGCTACCACTAACCTTGATTCCTACGGTGTTGCGCATATTGATGCCGCATCAGCGGCGGAAGCCTTCGAAGCCGCCGGCTACGCCGTCGCTCACGATCGCCTTTGGCAGATGGAAAGAAGCCGCCGGGTGGCGGAGGGGCGAATGGCTGAGGTCTTTGGGCCAAAGTATCTGGGCAGCGATAAAGAAGTCCTACTTTCACGCTACACCGACGAGGAATTGCAGCACGAAATAGAATCGCTTTCGCCAGAAATTCAGACTGCATTTACATCCTATGCCGCCGGTGTGAACCATTACATTGAAGATGCCAAGCGAACGGGAACGTTGCCAGCCGAATATGCTCAGGCCGGCTTCCAGCCCGCACCTTGGACAACCTTGGATTCAGCCGCCGTCGCCGTGCGGCTGTTTCAACTATTCGGTCGGCAGGGCGGAGGCGAACTACGAAACCTCGCGCTGCTGAAGTATCTAGAGTCCCAACCCAAGGTTAAAGCGAAGGCGCTTGACGTATGGGACGACTTCCTTTGGAGCAACATCAAGGAATCGCCCACCACCGTCCAGCCCAGCGATGATCCTCAGCGCAATTCGCACATCGTGATTGCCACCCCCACCCGCGCGATGACCGAGAACCAGTTGAAGGCGCTGCCGAAGCTGGGGCTGCTGGACCTCCTCCCCGCTCTTTCTATCGCCGAGAACGAGTCCTCTACATTGGTCGCCATGAACGAGGCGGTTCCCTATCACACGGGAAGCTATGCGATTGTCGTCAGCGCGAAGCGCTCGCTTAGCGGCCACCCATTGCTTCTATCGGGCCCCCAAATGGGCTTCCAAGTTCCCAGCATCGCTCACGAGATTCACATCAAGTACCCGGGCGTAGACGTTACCGGCCTGGATGTTCCCGGCGTTCCCGGAGTGCTGGTTGGCAACACGCCAAAGGCGGCCTGGGCGCTAACCACCGGCGTAACCGATTGCGATGACTTCTTCTTTGTTCCGAAGGATGGCGATGGCTACAAGTACGCGAATCGGCATCGAGAGCTGCAGAACGTGCCCTTCGTGGTTCATGTGAAGGGGGGACCCGATGAAACGGTGGCGCAGCAGCGGACTCTTCACGGGCCGATTCTGCTAAAAGCTGGCGGGGCATTTTTTGCTCGCCATTGGAGCACCTACCACAATGAGCTGCGTTCCATGAACGGTTTGTTCGATCTTTACCGAATGACTTCGGCTAAAGAAGCTCGCGCCGCAGTGGCGAGGGTGACTATGAACATGAACGTGTTTTACGCCTGCCAAAACGGCGACACCGGTTGGAGCTACAGTGGCATGGTTCCCATAAGAGCCCCAGGCATCGACCCCCGCGTTCCAACCCCCGGCGCGCCGGAGAACGAGTGGAAGGGCATGATCCCGTCCGACAAGATGCCCTACGTGGTCAACCCGGCAAGCGGCCTGATCTACAATTGGAATAACAAGCCGGCCGAGTGGTGGCCAAACGGCGACACCCCGGTTTGGGGCGAGATATTCCGCAATGCGGTCATCGGGTCACGTTTAACGAAGCCAAAGTTCGCCGAAGCCGACTTGGAGCAAGCAATCTGGTACGCCGCGCGAACAAGCGATACTCGTGCCGCCTTCGCTCCATACTTGCAGGCGCTCTCGCCGGAACTCTCAGGTTGGGATGGCGTCGAGATGTTTGGCTCTCCGGAAGCTGCCATCTACCGCGAGTGGTTCACGGCTTTGCGAGATCAGCTTTTCAGGCCCTCCGTCGGCAGCCTGGTCTCTCCCGACCTCTTCGATGCGGCCGTCCAACCTTCGCTCACCCTGCGCGCGCTTCGCGGCAAAACCCGCTTCAACTATCTGGCCGGACGTAGTGCGAAGGCGGTTGTTCAGGCGGCGGCGGATGTGGCGGCAAAGCGCCTGGCGGCTAAGTTTGGAGATAGCGATGCCGAGTGGCGGCTTGGCGCCTACAGCAGCATTCCCACCCCGGAGGGGCCGAGGATTCCTTACAGCAACCGGGGAACGTTTATTCAGATAGTTTCCGTTGGCGATACGGTACACGCCCGTAGCGTCCTGACGCCCGGAGTGGCTGAATCGGGGCCTCATCGGAACGACCAGGTGATGCTTGCCGCCTCTTGGACCTACAAGACGTCGCGACCGCAAGAGAAGACAGGCAAGTAGAGGTTACGGAAGACAGCGGGCGACGCGCGCGCGAAGCTGCTTCTTCTCGTAGGCGAAGGTGACTCGATAGGGGTCGTCGTAGATTGTGAGGTCGAGAGCTTCCGGGATGGTTGCTTCCTGCCACATCTTGCGAGCGGCCTCCTCGATCACAGCGGACACTATCACCCGCCGATCTTCTGGGGCATGATGGCTCACGATTTCAGGGAGCCCGATCTTCGCAAGGCCGTGGGTCGAAGCATGCCCATTCTGCCAAGTAACGCTAAGGTGCATCGCGATATCCTCTCCCGATCGGTCCCGCAATAACTCTTGGTGCAGCGTTTCAACCCAGAAGACCCGCGCCGCTGTGCGGTCAGTGGCGAGCCGTCCATTTTGCAGCGAAGCTACGCCTTTGACGGCAAATGCCAGGAGCCGCAGGTGCGCCCGGCTCTTGAGAGGCTCCTCCGAGTTGTAGCGAAGGAGGGTCATCGCCTCGCAGTCCGCTAGCTCCGCCAGCATCTCGCTTTCAATGTTCGCTGACTCGATTAGAACATCGGGCCGAAAGACGTGGGGGTTGCGCTTCCGAAGCACGAGCGCCATGTGGAAGCGGACGTCGCTAAACATCAGGCCCTCCTGACCCGAAATCGGCGCGTACGGGTTCTCCTTCAGGAGCCAATCCAGGAGCTTTTCTTGAGTTAGCTGCTCTGGCTTTGGATGGTAGACCCAGTACTCGTTCAGAGCCAGATACTTGGGCTTAGATTGAAACCAAGGCACTAGGGTCCGACCCCACTTAAGTAGCGCTGGGCAACCCCAAACTCCTCTTCCGTGAGTTGGCTGTAGCAGCTTCCGCAAAGCGCTGCCTCGTTAACCGACTTGCGGCGGCAAAGCAAGCAGTAGCCCGCCCTTCGAGCGAACGCTATGCGCCGAGCATCTCGCAGGTAGGCAATCAGGCGGTCTCTGGGCAAGCCTTCAGAATTGTCGCGCTCGCCGATTTCCATGTACCCCGATTATCCACGAATACGCCTCTCGGATGCGGCGCTACCGACTCGACTTCGGTAGGCAATCGTGACATACTGGCTCTAGGTGAACCCGGAGCTTGCCAGGATAACGGAAAACGCGGCCTCAATGGATGAGCCTTGGTATCGTTGGGGGCCATATCTTTCTGAGCGGGAGTGGGGCACGGTGCGCGAGGACTATTCGCCGTATGGCACCGCTTGGGATTACTTCCCTCACGATCATGCCCGCTCGCGGGCGTATCGTTGGAGCGAGGATGGGTTGCTTGGCTATTGCGACAAGCGCGGAATGCTCTGCTTTTCCTTTGCGCTATGGAACGGCAAGGACCACATTCTTAAGGAGCGCCTGTTCGGCCTGACGAACTCGCAGGGTAACCACGGCGAGGACGTCAAGGAGTGTTACTACTACCAAGACGCCACCCCAAGCCACAGTTATCTGAAAGCAACCTACCTTTATCCGCAGGCGGAGTTCCCCTACGGGCAGTTGGAAGCAGAGAACCGTGACCGAAGCAAGGAGCTTGGCGAATTTGAGCTTTGGCACACCCAAGTCTTCAATGCCAACCGCTACTTCGAAGTAACGGTGGAATACGCAAAATTTGAGCCTGGCGACACCGCCATTCGGCTGACCGTTCATAACGCTGGCCCCGATGAAGCGGCGCTAACACTCATCCCGCAAGTGTGGATGAGAAAACGAAATCCGTGGATTCCCGGCGCGCTGATTACGCCCTTTACCGATCGCGGGGACGCTTTCGCAGTTAATCATCCGCTACTCGGAGAGACCGCATTAACCTGGCAGGACAACCCAGAGCACGTGTTCACCGACAACGAAACAAACGACGAGCGCTTGTACGGCACGCCAAACCCAACGCCTTACGTCAAGGACGCCTTTCACGAGTACATCGTGAACGGCAAGAACGTGGTCAACCCGTCGAAAACGGGAACAAAGGCGGGCCTTGTTTACCGTTGGAACCTGGCGCCAGATGAGACCCAAGTGGTTCGGTTGCGGCTCAAAGAGGGTGATGCAAAGCCCGTCGATGCCAACGATATTGACCAACTATTTGCTACGCGAACTCAGGAAGCGGATGAGTTCTACAAGAACGTAGCCGGTGATGCGCCGACCGAAGCCGCGCAGCTGCAGCGGCAGGCGTTCGCCGGGCTGATCTGGAGCAAGCAGTACTACCACTTCGACGTTGCCCGCTGGCTCGATGGCGATCCTGGCGAGCCACCGCCACCGCCTGAGCGCACCCAAGGCCGAAACAAGTCTTGGCGGCATGTCCGCGCGGCTGAGGTGGTATCGATGCCGGACAAATGGGAATACCCTTGGTTTGCCGCATGGGACCTGGGGTTTCAGTGCATTCCCTTTGCGCTCATCGATGCCCACTTCGCCAAGCAGCAGCTTTTGCTTCTATTCAGAGAGTGGTACATGCACCCGAACGGGGCGGTGCCCGCGTTCGAATGGTCTTTTGACGACGTCAACCCGCCCGTGCATGCTTGGGCGGCGTGGCGCGTTTACACGATTGACCGCCGGTTAAGCGGAAAAGCGGACGTCGACTTCCTTACTCGCATCTTCCACAAGCTGCTGCTCACATTCACTTGGTGGGTGAACCGCAAGGACTCTGAAGGCAATAACGTGTTTGAAGGCGGTTTCTTGGGGCTGGACAACATCGGGGTCATCGACCGCAACAGCCACCTCATTAACGGGCAAACGATCGAGCAATCGGACAGTACAAGCTGGCTGGCGATGTACTGCCTGAACATGATGAACATCGCACTTGAGCTTGCCAAGCACGAGCAAGCTTACGAGGACGTTGCCAGCAAGTTCTTTGAGCACTTCATGTTCATTGCCGACGCCATGAACAACATGGCCGATCAGTTTGAGCTTTGGGATGAAACCGACGGGTTCTACTACGACCTGCTACGCGGGCCGACCGACACCCAGCGAATGCGTGTCCATTCAATGGTAGGTCTGCTCCCAATGTTCGCAACCGAGGTTGTCGAAGAGGACTCGTTTGAGCACCTCCCTGCATTCAAGGCGCGAATGGAATGGTTCCTCAAGCACCGAAAGGACATCGTTGACCATGTGGCTTGCATGGACGTGCCGGGAATGGAATCGCGACGCCTCTTCAGCGTCGTGACCCGAGACAAGGTCGAGCGGCTCATTCGAAGAATGCTTGACGAGACCGAATTCCTTTCGCCCTACGGCTTGCGCGCGCTTTCCAAATATCACGAAGCCCACCCCTACACGCTCGATCTCGACGGTGAACACCACCAGGTGGACTACGAGCCCGGAGAATCGACCACCGACGTATTTGGCGGCAACAGCAACTGGCGCGGGCCTATCTGGTTCCCCCTGAACTACCTGATGATCGAGACGCTACAGAAGCTGGACTACTATTACGGCGACTCTTTCAAAGTTGAAATGCCTACCGGATCGGGAGTCACCCACACGCTCGCCCAAGTCTCGCTGGAACTTGAGCGCCGCCTGATGAGCATGTTCCTCACGCCAGCATCCGGCGCTATTCCGCCAAGCATGATCGATAACGGCCCTCTTGGCTATGGAGCGCTGTTCCACGAATACTTCCACGCCGACACAGGCCGCGGACTCGGCGCAAGCCATCAAACAGGCTGGACAGCGCTTGTCGCAAAGATCGTCCAACAACTCTACAACTCAGGTTATTCGGAAAGCGAAGCCCTGTTCGTTGAATACGGCGGATAGTGTGCCGAATTGAGTCAAGCCAACGTATGATGTAGATGTATGGCTAGCATTGATGACGTTCGAGGCACGAAGGCCGCTAGAAGCGCTTTCGGAAAACATGGGATCGACCTAACAATGGCCGACGTCCGTGTCCAGCACGGCGTCTGCTTTGTCCGCGGTCAGCTAAAGGCTCTGCCTAAGTGGCGAATGCCGAGCGTCGAACACGAAGCTGAGAGAACGGCAAGTTTGCTAAAGCGCACTCCGGAAATCAAGGAAGTTGTGCTTGAATGCACCTACCGCGAAGATCACTTCAACGACGAATCGGGCGGAACCCACAAGATTGGAAAGCACGGGCACTAAGCCGCTTCGGCTTCCGCAAATGCAATATGCCGCGCGATCATCTTGCTAAGATCGCGGGCGCTGAAAGGCTTTGACAGGAAGTCGTTCATCCCGCAAGCCAGACAAGCATCCTTATCCGCTTCGCCCGACATTGCCGTGAGCGCGATAATGGGCATCTCGCTTCCCTTGCCCTCTATGCCCCGAATCTCGGACGAAGCCTGAAGGCCGTCCATGACCGGCATTTCCAGGTCCATGAAGATGATGTCGAAATCGTTGTCTTGCACGAGTTTGACTGCTTCGGCGCCGTTCTCGGCGGTCTCAACTTCGCAGCCGAATCGGCGCAAAGTGTGCGCGGCCACACGCTGGTTAACGGGGTTGTCCTCAACAAGCAGGACTCTCACGCCGGCAAAATCGCTAATCATCGGCTCGTCGACTTCTTGCGAAGCGACACTCGCATTGAGCACGTGCTCGACGGTTTCGATGAACTCAACCTCGTCGCGGCGATGCTGCGCGTTGGTTAGGATTGAAAGCAGCGCCAGGTGAGCCAAGCTGCAAAAGGCGCATCCGAAGAAAACCATTCCCGGCGAAAGGAATTGATAGCTTTCAGAAAGCCAGCGAACCCACCACGGAGAAACCGCGAGGCATCCCATGGCAGCAATGCGGGTGAGAGTTGTGACAATGAATTCTTTGCGCATCTCGCTGATCTAGCAGGATTATCGGCGAACCGCGGTTCGTACGTTAGCGTTATTAAACAAAAGGATTCGTGCGCTCTGACATTGAAGCTACGTGGAGCTCTTCCCAAGCTGAATAATCCTCAACCGGAGCCGCCGCCAAACCATAAAAACACTCTTCAAGACCAAGGCGAACCGCCCAGCCTGCGTCCCCGTAGCTGTAGTGCCACCATTCATCGCGGCAGTTTGAGAAACCGGCGGAAACCATCGCTTCGTAAAGCAGAGAGCGTTCCTTTTGCGCCTCCTCACTGAGCCCAAGAGTGAAGGTGGGCGCAGCCTTGAAGCGATCATACGGCGCGGAGACATCGATGAGCTCGCCTGCGGCATCAAGCAGATGCACGTCAATCGCCGCCCCGGTGCAGTGACCCGGGGGCGCAGGTTGATCCGTTGGCGCGACCCAACGGCAAACCGTTCTGCGGAGGCTCGAGTGGGGTCTTTCCGGGTACGCCTCCAAGGCGCAGTTCATGAAGAAATCGTAAATCCGCTGCTGGCGTGCAAGTGGGCGCCACGCGTCGATCAACCCCAACTGGCGGTCCTGGGGCAAAGCATCGATGGCCCTGTTCAGCATGTCCGCTACCGTTTTGCGAAGAAACGGGATTGCAGCCGGACGAATAATGACCAACCTTGGCGCTTCGATACGCAAGTCCACCAAGGGCTCTCCGTTCTCACGCTCGATGATGCGGTTGAGGGCTCTTATTGGCTCTGGCCGACCCTTGGTTCGGTCCCAGCGGATCAATTGACGCCTCCAAAGAATGGCGCTTCCAGAATATCGCCGGTCTTGATCAGCACATCCTCGGGGCCGCCAATCTTAATCACGTTGTAATTGATCTTGATGGCTTTACCATCTAAGCGCCTAAGCACGATCGCCCTTCGGTCGGCCCTCGCATCGAATCCTTGCGAAAGCCGGATGAGGTCGGTTAGATGCAGACCTGCGCCGATTCGCATCATTCCCGGATGCTTGAACGCGCCAACGAGGCTCACGTACTCCTTCTGCGGCGATTCGGGGACGCGAATGATGTCCCCGCGCTGTAGGGTCACGGTGGGCCGGTAAGGAAAAGTTTCTGATTGCCGCTCGATGGTGGTGCGCGCCTCGACTGCATACGGCGCGATTCCGCCCGCCCCCGTGACCGCGTCGAGCGCAGTCATGTTCGCTTTCCACTCAATAGCCCCCGGTTTAACCACCGCGCCTAACACGAATACTTGTAGCGGCCTTGTGTTGAGTTGAAAGGACACCCGATCACCCGGCTTGAGTTGAAGGTCAGGGGTGAGGTTCAGTGAGCCGGTGATCACCTTGCCATCCCAAGACTCGATCACGATCCCATCAGGATCGGCCAGATCGCTCGGCGCAGCGATTTGAGCTAGCTGAGCCAGCGATAGCCCCTTGCCAACCCGCAGTTGACCAGGATGCACGACTGCGCCTTCAACTAGAACCGGTTCAGCTTCATCGTAAAGCCTTATGATTTGCGAGGTCAACGAGACGCCGCGCTGCTTGAACGATTGATCAATCCTAGCCGCGAACGCTTCGGCAGTTAGATTCTCCGCTTGCAGATAGCCCACGCCGGGTACGGAGACCTCTCCGAAGGAATCAATGGTTGATAGGAGGCAGAGCTCAGGACGCCCTGGACATGAAACGGAAATGCGATTGCCAGGCCGCAGCAACACCTGGGAGCCAAGAGCAAATGGTGCGAGGATTAATAGGAGAAGAATAAGGAAGATGGTGCCGCCAGCCGGACTCGAACCGGCGACCCAAGGATTTTCAGTCCTTTGCTCTACCAACTGAGCTACAGCGGCACGTGATCTAATGGCGCGGATGACGGGACTTGAACCCGCGACCTCCGGCGTGACAGGCCGGCGCTCTAACCACTGAGCTACACCCGCGCGCGAGAAGTTAGTATGGCGTAGTTCCATATTCGATTGCAAGGACTGAATACTCGCCATACCGCTTGATTTTAACCTGCGCGAAGCTGCAACGTTCAGACGAGCTAGGCGTCCTTCATTGTCGCAACCTTGGGATCGAAGCGGCCCGTTTGCAGGAAATGACTAAGTCTCTTCTCCACAACTGTAAGATATTTCGGACCGATTTCCCTGATTTCGGCGGTGTTGTTGCCCAGAATATCGTTTGCCAGGAGGAGAGACCGACCGGCAACCATGGCCTCAAATTCAAATTGGCTCACGCCGAGGGTTTCCGGCGTAGCCTTCAAGCCTTTCCAAAACGCGCTTTCAACTTCCTCGTGCTGCTTCCAAGCACGAAGATAGCCGATGCTTTGAGCAGCATCCGCCGCCGGCCATGCGTACTCGGCATCGTCAAAATCGAAAACGTAAGCCTTGCCTTGATGCATTTTCACATTCCAGGCGTGGAGATCGAAGTGAGTAAGGATTGCCTTTTGCTCTTTGCGCAAGCGATCCAGCGCTTTATTGCCTGCCTTAAACACTTCTTGGAACGGAGCGCGGTCAGGCAGACGCCATTCAAGATGAATGAGCACGGTATCGACTTCCCTTCTTTCAGCGCCCGGCGGCAGAACCACGCCGTCCGCCTGCTTGTGCAGGCTATTCATGATCGCGCCAATGTGTCGCGCTAGGTTGATCGATCCGCCTTCCCTTACATGCCGTCCTGGCAGCCAACTGTAGGCGACAACGGGGCACTCTTGCTCAATTCCCGCGATATGGGCGAGGCCGATTGGGCTTCCGCTGAAGATTGGGAGCGGATGAGGAACGATATCGAGTCCGCTTTCAAGGATCGATTGCACCCATGCGACTTCGCCGCGAACTTCGCTAAGGCTGCGATTTGAATTCGTGTTAACGCGCAAGGCGGTGTCCTGGCCGTTGATAACCGCCCGAAACGTGGTGTTGTACGCATGAGCCGCAAGCCTGAGGCCATCCGCTTGCACATTTTGCTTCTCGAGCAGGTCCTCCAGACCCCGGCGCATCACCGCTATCTGCCTTCGCTGGGAGAGATCTGCATAATCTGACATTTCAACGATTATGAAGGCAGAATCGCAGCTTCAAACCAAGCTCTTTGCGCTTCGACAATTAAATGTTGTACAGTCCTCTTAAGCAAGGAAATTGTTGAAATGATTTGTTTTAGATTGCACAAGCTCGCCGCTCTTCCTCTCCTTTGTCTTGCAAACCTCGCAAGTGCCGCAAATTGGTATGTTTCCCCAACCGGCAGCGATAGCAATCCGGGAACCTCCGGGTCGCCATTCCAGACCATCCAAAAGGGCGTTACTAGCGCAGGCTCCGGCGACGTGATCTACCTCTTGCCGGGAACATATAGCGGAACTGGGAATAACAACATTGCTATTTCGATTCCAAACTTGACTGTCACCTCTACCGGCGGGGCAGCTTCCACAACCATTAGTGGACCTTTGAGCTCGCAGCATCCAAATCCGCCCACGACGGTCGCCTTTAGTGTCAGCGCCTCCGGCTTCCAGACCTCCGGCATCCAGATGACCAATTTCTACAGCGCGCTCTATGTTGGAGCCCAAGCTAGCGCAATCGGCTGTATCTTCTCGAACGCAGGAATCACAACCTCTGCTGGCGGCAATCTCACATTAACTGGCTCGAGCATGCTCGGACCGCAGCACTTTGCGGGATACGCCCTCAGGATATCCGCGTCGTCTTCATGCACGATCAGCGGTTGCCGGTTTGATTCACTGGTGGGGTGTATCCAGAACAACGGAGCCATCTCTGTATCAGGCAGCATTTTCACAAGTAATTCAAGTTACAGCGTTGATCCCGGCGGGGCAATCTACTCTAACGCCTCGACCTCAAGTGTGTCTATCTCGGATTGCACATTCTCAGAGAACGTGTCTCACGATGGAGGCGCTGCCATAGCCGCAACTGGAGATCAAGCGACGGTTGTGCAAATCGCAAGGTGCAATTTCACCAACAATGCAGGCTATGCAGACGACGGCGGAGCGCTGCACTTGACGCAACCCGCGACGATCAGCAACTGCACATTCACAAATAACACTGCGGTTTCTAACGCTTCGGGTGGGGCGATTTCTTACTACAATCCGACTTTGAGCACGCCGCTCACAATCCGCAATTGCACGTTCGCTTACAATACCGGACTCTACGGGGGCGCTCTTGAGTTTTACACCGGCACCGTAAACATTTCAAATTCCATCTTCACGGGAAATGCGTGCACTGCTGGCGGCGCGGGTGGGGCCATTGATGATGACCCCAACACCGGCGATCTTACAATTCAGGACTCCACGTTTAGCGCCAACAACTCGGCAGGGTCCGGCGGAGCCATCTATCACGAGCCAACCAGCGGAACTCCAGTGTGCTACCTCATCAATAACGTGTTCTGGGGCGATACCGCGAACTCCGGTAACGAGCTGGCGACTACGGCAAGTGGCCAATTGCAGGTTCAGTACTGCAATGTTCAGGGCGGATATTCTGGCACAGGCAACATCAATTCCGATCCGAAATTTGTAAGCAACAGTGATTTCCACTTAAAGGCGGGCTCACCCTGCTTTGGGGCGGGAACTCCTCTTAGCGGCATCGTTGCGGACCTTGACGGCAACCCGCGCCATGCTAATCCAACCATCGGAGCTTACGAAACCCTCGGCGGCGGAAATAGCTGGGCGCCGGTAGACGCATCGGTTGGAGCAGACACTAAAGATCGCGTGCTCTGGAAAGGAATTAACAGTCTTAGCGGCTACTCTTTGCTGTGGCGCGTGGCCAATCCGGGCGGTCCAACCTATCACGCGTACTCAACGCCTGGCTACACCCCGATCAAAATCGCAAGCGGTCCCAACGGGCATGATCGCATGTTGCTCGTCAACTCAACGAACGGGACCGTTCTGCTCTACGACATCGCCTCCGACTTCTCAATCACGAACTACGCGACCTACGGCCCGTTGTCGGGTTGGACTCCATGGCTGATGAGCGTGGATAGCAACAACAACGTCATCCTGACTTGGCGCAATACAAGCGGCCAGGTTGCCGTATGGTCCATCGCTACAAATGGAGCCGTTTCCTACAACTCCTACGGCCCGTTTAACGACGGGTCGGGCAATAACTTGTGGTCTGTGGTCGGCACCGCAGTTACGTCCGGTGGGACGAATATTCTCTGGGGTGGACAGAACGCGGTCGCAGGAGACTTGTTGCTCTGGCGTGGAGGCGGCACCACGTACAACGTATACGGCCCCTTCTCGACTTGGAATCCGGCTCTATTTGGGGTTGGCCCAAACGGGCATGAGCGAATTCTGCTCAATGACGGAGCACACGATTTTGCCCTCTGGGACGTTGCTTCGAACTTCTCTGTAAGCTACTCAGGCTACGGGCCATATTCAACCTGGACTCCAATGTCGCTCAGCGTGGACTCCAACAACGCCGCCCACATCATGTATGCAAGCTCCAACGGGACTGTCCTCCTGTGGACGGTCGCTACAAACGGCAGCATCGTTTACGGGCTATATGGACCCTTCTAGCCTCACTTAATAGAAATCTATTTGCTTGACAATTTCGTCCCGAAGATAGAATGGTGTTACGTAACATATTTCGGCTTGCCTTCATTCAGGCCATTAGCGTCCTTGCTGCCGTTTCTGGCGCCACGACCTGGTATGTCTCGCCAACTGGGAACGACGCCAACGCAGGCACGTCCGCTGGCGCGCCTTTCCAAACCATTCAAAGGGGCATTAACATTGCCGTACTTGGAGATACGGTTAAGCTTCTCCCCGGAACTTATTCGGGTGCGGGCAATGTTAGCAGCAGCGTTCCAACTTCGTATCTCACCATAACCTCAACGGCAGGGGCTGGTTCAACCATTATCGATGGTGGAGGCTCCGCCGTTCTCGCCGTGAGCGGCCTTGGCTTTCAGCTATCAGGTGTCACGATCCAAAACTCTGACATTGGGCTGAACATCGCCAACTCGGCAACAGTTAGTGGCTGTATTTTCAACGCGAGCGGCATTTTTGTTGGCGCAAACGGCAACCTCACCCTTTCAGGGTGCAGCGTGGTGCAGGAAGCCAATGTGCCAGCCCTACGTAACGCAGGCACTTCTACAATCAAGAACTGTCTTTTCGATAGCAACGCCAAGGGCGCCGTCCTCAACATCGGACAGCTAATAGTTCAAGGCAGCACCTTTAACAACAACACGCGTTTTGACAACGTAGGTGGCGGTGGCGCCATCAGCAGCCTCAGCAATTCTCAAATCGCCATCACTGATAGTGAGTTTGATTACAACTATGCCGCAGAAGTGGGGGGAGCGATCGATATCGAAACGTCCTTGACTGCCCCGACAGCCACGATCATCCGGTGCAAGTTCAAGAATAACGCAGCTAACGGGGACGGGGGCGCAATCTACGGCACTGTACCCGTCAACATCCAGGGTTGCACCTTCTCTGGAAATACCTCATTCCTTGATGGCGGCGCGATTAGCTTTGCCCAGACGCTCAACGTTACAAACTGCGTTTTTCAGAATAACTCGAGCGGCGAGTATGGAGGCGCCATCGAACTTTACGATGGCCCTGTATCCTTTACGAATTGCCTATTCACAGGCAATGTCGCTCAGCTAGGAACGGGCGGCGGCGCAATCGACGATTTTATCGCCAGTGGCGATCTGAACATCAGATCTTGCACATTTTCACGCAACGTAACCGATGGCGCAGGCGGCGCTATCTTCCAAGAGCCGCAGAACACATCCAATCTCAATATCTCGAATTGCATCTTTTGGGGCGACACCGCTGCCCAGGGCAACGAGATATCGGTCACGGCGCCACTGCAGATAACGGTTCAATACTGCGACGTTCAAGGTGGATTCTCTGGCACCGCGATAATCAACCAAGATCCGCGCTTTGTAAGCGCGACGGGAAGCGATTTTCACTTGACGCCAGGCTCGCCGTGCTTCGGAACGGCTACGCCGATTTTGGACGTCTTTACCGACCTGGATAGTAACCCGCGCCACGCGAATCCCACCATTGGGGCATACGAAACACTCGCAGGAGGCTCCGTTTGGGCTCCCGTTGATGCCGCAGTAGGCGCTGATGGCCAAGATCGCGTGCTATGGTCGGGGATTAACAGCCTGAGCGGCTACACGCTGTTATGGCGCGTGGCAAACCCCGGTGGCCCTACTTATCACGTATTCCCAACGGCCGGCTACACGCCGCTAAAGATCGCCAGTGGGCCAAACGGGCATGATCGTATGCTGCTCACCAGCGCAAACGGCAGCGTTCTTCTCTACGACATCGCCTCCGACTTCTCGATTACCAACTACCGCACATACGGGCCTTTGCCGGGCTGGACGCCAGTGCTCATGAGCGTTGACGCCAACAACAACGTAGTCCTTACCTGGAGGAACGTTTCCGGCCAGGTGGCGGTTTGGTCAATTGCCACAAACGGTGCGGTCTCCTACAGTTCCTTTGGCCCGTACAACGATGGATCGGGCAATCAACTTTGGTCGGTGGTAGGCGCTGGTGTCACGCCTGGCGGGGTTGATGTTCTGTGGAGTGGACAAAACGCACTTCTTGGCGACATCCTGCTGTATCGAGCTGGCGGCGTCACCTACAACGTCTACGGCCCATTTACTGCGTGGAACCCCGCACTCTTTGCGGTCGGACCAAATGGGCATGAGAAGGTTCTTCTGAACGATGGCGCGCACGATGCCGTGTTGTGGGATGTCGCGTCTAATTTCTCGCTGACCTACACTGCCTACGGACCCTTTGCGGTTTGGACGCCGATGTCGCTCACCGTTGATTCCAATAACAACTCCCACATTATGTGGGTGAGTGCTAACGGCACAGTGCTCCTGTGGACAATAAACAGTAACGGATCGATTGTCTACGGAGTCTACGGCCCCTTCTGATTAGACAGCAACGGCTGCTTTAGTTTTCTCGCTCACGCGAACGGCGTGGCTATTGGCTGGGCAGCCGCCTCGCATACATTATCTTGATCTTTTTCGGAACTCAGAGCCCCAGCGCTTAAGCAGCCTGTTCTTTTTGCCGATAGTAAAAAAAGCGGAGAGACTTTAAGGGCATTGGCTGGTCCTTTTCCGGCGGGCAATATGAGTATTCAAAAGGTTGTAGCGGTAATCCTGGCGGCATGGACGGCCTCATGCGTAATTGCCCAGCAGAGGGGAAAGGATTTAAGCGAAATGAGCATTGAAGAGCTCATGAAAATCGAGGTCACCAGCGCTTCGAAGAAGACCCAACCGCTCAATACTGCCCCTGCAGCAATCACCGTAATAACCCACGACGATATAAAGCGCTCCGGCGCCCGCTCTCTCGCTGAGGCGCTTCGCCTCGTACCTGGAATCCAAATTGCCCGGACAACCCAAAACTATTACGCCATCACCGCCCGAGGCTTTAACAACGCCAATTTCGACGGATCATTCGGCAACAAACTCCTTGTTCTCATCGACGGGAGAAGCATCTATATTCCCTACACCTCCACCGTTTACTGGGAAGTGGCAGACCTGCTGCTCGAGGATGTCGATCGAATCGAAGTGATTCGAGGACCGGGCGGAAGTCTCTACGGAGCGAATGCCGTTAACGGAGTCATCAACATCATCACGAGGAGCGCGGCGGCTACTCAAGGCGGTTTGCTCATCGGCTCTGCTGGCACCCTTGAATTGGAACGAGAAGCCTTTCGGTATGGCTGGAAGCAGGGCGATGCCGCGTTCAGAATTTTCGGCAAGCACGGTAACGATGGCGATTCCCGTCTCGACGACGGAAGCCGCGCAGGAGACGGACGAAACCTCAATGAACTTGGATTTCGCAGCGATATCTCAGATTCAAAGCATGGCTCCCTGATGTTTCAGGGCAATTACGGGCGGTTCGGCATCAATGAGTCCGACGTAACCCCGATTCTTACGCCGCCATACCAAAGCATAGATGCAGTGAAGGATATGATCACCGCGAGCAGCCTCGTGGGACGCTGGCAGCTTGACGACAAGGCCGGGGGTCAGACCGCAATCCAAGCCTATTACGATCTGCTTGACTATCCCTACACAAACTCGGGATCGAAAACTACGACCTGGGACTTAGACTTCCAGAGGCAGTTCCCTCAATCCAAATTTGGCAGCCTGATTGTCGGCATGGGCTATCGTTTTGTCGACAACGATTCGATGCAGGAACCAACCCAGGAACTCCTGCCCCCGCGGCGGCGCGATACAACTTTCAGCCTCTTCGCCCAGAACCAGTCGACGGTTAATAAAGTGGATACGCTCACCCTTGGGCTTAAGGTGGAACACAACACCTACACCGGGTTTGAATATCAACCGAGTGTGAGGTACTTCCACCCAGTTGACGCATCCCATAGTTGGTGGGGCGCCGTTTCAAGGGCGGTGCGCACGCCGAGCCAGACAGAGCTTAACGACCACCTTGTAACGGCAGTTGATCCTCCCGTGAATTCGGGTCTTCCGACAGCCTACGAGTCAATCGGCAATCCCAACCTGGTCTCGGAGCACTTGATCGCGAACGAAATCGGTTACCGAATGCAGGCTGGAGACAGAATCTCCCTAGACGTAACTGCGTTCTACAACATCTATACGGACCTGATTTACATGGTGCAGGGCGATCCCTACACGAGCATCGAGTTTGGAACGCCAGTCACCGTCATCCCCACCTATCTTCGGAACGGCGAGCATGGCAATGTGTTTGGCGGCGAGCTTGAGACCAAGTTGAAGTTGAACCGTAGAAGCCGACTGACGTTTGGATACAGCTATCTTTGCCAAGATCACTTTAGCAAGGACACTTCGATCGACAGCCCTCGGCATCAAGCATTTCTGCGATTCTCAAACGACTTCCACCATAAACTCAAGCTGGACGCGATGCTTTACTGGTACGGAGACATTCCTTCTCTTGGAGTTACATCTTACGAAAAGCTGGATGTTCACCTAAGTTGGAAGCCAGATGAGTTTACGGAAGCCAGTCTCGGTGGCCAAGACCTACTCCATAGGCAATCTCTCCAATTCGCCAACAGCTACGCGATTCCGCGTTCGATCTACTTCCAGCTTTCGCGCCGCTTCTAATGAAACTCCTCGTTCCCCTGATGTTCTTGGCTCTTGCGACGCCCGCAGTTCATGCGGAGGCATTCGATCGTGAGCATCAAATTAAGGCCGCATTCATTGGCCAATTCGTGAAGTTTATCGAGTGGCCAGATCTTGGCCCTGCAAAGTCCAACTTTGTCATCGGCATCTACCGGGCAGATTCGTTTGGGAGCAGTATTGAGGATGCTCTTGCAGGCAAAGTCGTCGCTGGCCACCCCATCGTGGTCGAACACATCCATTCTGATGCAGAAATTCGGCATTGCCGTTTGGTGGTCTCTGGCTGTGGATCCGAGGAGCGGATTGCATCCCTTTCCAAGCTTGGCGCAGCCACCCACACGGTATTGGTTGGAGAGACGGAGGACTTTGCCAAATTTGGTGGAGTGATTGGGTTAGTTGTTGTTCCACCAAATGTCCGATTCGAAGTCAATCTTGTCGCAGCCCGGAGGGCAGGCGTCGCGGTCAGTTCAAAACTACTTTCATTGGCGAAGGTGGTCTACAAGGAGCCCTGAGTCTCATCATGAAACGTCAGTCGATTCGCAGCAAACTTATCTTGATTACTACCGCGCCGTGCGTTATCGCGCTTGGCTTGTTCGCAATCGTCTTTGCGTCTCGGGACCAGGCATCGGCACGAGTAAGCGCGCTCCAAACAATGTCCATCCAGGCGCATGTAATCGGCTCCAACAGCGCTGCTGCGATAGCGTTTGGCGATCATAACGCCGCGGCCGACGTGCTTAACGCTCTCTCGGCCGACCCCGATGTCGAACTTGCCGTCATTTACGATAGCCATGGAAAGCTATTTGCCAGCTATGGACCACCGGGCACAGAAGCCATTGCAGCCTCCATCAGCGGCCTTAAACAGGTTGAGGGAGAGGGGTTCCTTCGTGTATTGGAGCCCATTATTGTAAAGCGTGAAACGATTGGATCAGTGCTGGTGCAGGAAAGCGTGGCGCCACTTGAAGCTCGGCTCAACAGCCTCATGATCACGATCATTGCGTTGACTCTGGCCTCTTTGTTTGCAGTGGTGTTGATTGCCAGCAAATTGCAGGGCGTGATCTCCAAGCCACTGAGAGCCATCGTGGAAGCGATGACCCTGATTTCGGCGGAGAAAGACTACAAAGTCAGGCTCTCCCCACGCGGAAACGATGAGATTGGGCAGCTAGTTGAAGGCTTCAACGAGATGCTTGCTGAGATTGAAAGCCGGGACCACGATCTAGAAGACCGCGTTGCGGCAAGAACCGCTGCGCTCAGCGAAGAAATTGAGGCTCACCACGCGACCGAAGCAGAGTTACAAGCGGCGCTGCAGGAAGCGAACCGGCTCGCGAAGTTAGCCGAAGAAGCCAGCCTTGCCAAATCTCAGTTCCTCGCAAACATGAGTCATGAAATCCGCACGCCAATGAACGGCGTGATCGGGCTTACTTCGATCTTGCTTGAAACCAAGCTGGATGAAGAACAACTTGGGCTCACCCAGACGATTCGAGCCAGTGGCGAATCGCTTCTTGGAATTATCAACGACATCTTAGATTTCTCAAAGATCGAGGCTGGCAAGTTCCAGGTCAAGCCTGAGCCGTGCAATCTGCGGAGCCTGATCGAAGAAGCGGGCGATCTCATGGCTCAACCAGCCGAAGCCAAGGGTCTTGAGCTCATCTGCTATTCAGACCCGAGCATTCCTGGGGTTGTTAGCGCGGATTACGGGCGGCTACGCCAGGTGGTGTTAAACCTCGTAAGCAACGCAGTTAAGTTCACGTCGCAAGGGCAGGTTCTCCTTGAGGCGAGATTGGTTAACAAGGATCAGGAAACGGCGCACATTGAAATCGCTGTCACCGACACGGGTCGAGGCATTCCGGTTGAGCAGCAAGACAGGGTATTCGAGAGCTTTACCCAGGCTGACGGGACGAGCACTCGCCACGAGGGTGGCACCGGCCTGGGCTTAACCATCAGCCGGCAGATCATCGAGATGATGAGCGGGCGAATAACCTTACAGAGCGAGCCGGGCATGGGCTCGACCTTCACTTGCTCGATTCCTTTCCCAATCATAAGCGACCAGCCTAACGGATCTCTTCCTTCGCAGGAATGGAATGTCCTTGTCGTGGACGATAACGCCCATAACCGCCGAATCTTACAGGAGTACATCCTTAGCTGGAATTGCCGCTGCCATACAGCAGAGTCGGGCGAAGACGCCCTACGACTGCTAAGTGAAAGCAGCGAACGCTTCGACGTTATCCTGATGGATTTACACATGCCGGGTTCGGATGGCATTGAGACGGCCCGTAGAATCCAGAACGATTCGAAACACGGCAACGTGCCGGTTGTGATCATGTCAACTCCCCGCGCCCACGGGAAGAACGACGATCACAGCCTAGTCAAGCTTGCCGGCACGGTCACCAAGCCGGTCGGCCCGAGCCGGCTGCTAAATGCGGTGCTTATTGCGCTTAATCAGATGCCGTCTCTAGAAATGCCTGCCGCTGAGGCTTCCCTTTCGTCAGCATCAAAACCGCTTATTCTGCTTGCCGAGGACAACGAAGTCAACCGTATGGTGGCGATCAAGGTCTTGAAGAAGCTTGGGTATGAGTGCGATATCGCCCTCGATGGCATTGAGGCAGTATCCATGGCCCAGGCTAAGGAGTACGGCTTAATTCTGATGGACCTTCAGATGCCGAACATGGATGGATATACCGCTACCGGCAAGATTCGCGAGCTTGGCGGCAGCAACAGCTCTGTTCCGGTGATCGCTATGACCGCAAACGCCATGCCCGGGGACAAGGAACTTTGCCTTGATGCCGGAATGGACGACTACATTTCCAAGCCGTTTAAGCCGGAGCAGCTCAGCCAAATGCTCGACTACTGGCTTGGTAAGAAGGCAGCTTAGATTCCTTCGATAAGTCAGTCTTAGGCTTGACTTAAGGCTCGCCGAGCTTTCAGGATAATCGTACTCATACGTGCGAGAATTGTCCGAGGAAGAAAGGAAGCGGGACCGCCGAGCGCGGCTGAAGAAGTTGCGTCGGCGTTTTCTTGGGCCTACCTGGAGAGAGCTCGATCGCCGAGGGCGAATCCGACTGGTTGCCTACCTGTTTGCCTGCCTGTTTCTGGCAACCATGATCCCCTTTGCACTAATTCCAGCGATACCGCAAACAACGGCCTACCTCGATGCGGTACGCGATCGCTCGGATGATCAAGCGAGGAAGAGTGGAGTGAATTTGAAGGAAGAAATCAATTCCGTGTCTGAGGTTTACGGCCTCTCATACTCTGATCTACCTAAACTCAACCCGGGCCTACTTTCTAACTTGGATGAACTGGAGCGGGGCATGTGCCGTCAATGCGCTCCGCAATTCCGTAGTGGGTACATATTTCAGCTCGCCACCAGGGGGACCGTACACCCTGTGCAATGGGGTGCTAATGAGGTGGATTACTACAAGAGCCCTGCAAACAAGCTGCTCTGGATCGGCAAGTACAGCAACGCCGCCGCAATCCGCGAAGTCCTAGAGTTGCCCGACGAAAGCTCTCCTGTTTATCCAAGCCGTAGCTGGGGCCGGAAAGAATGCTCCTTTCCCTTCGCTAAGCTGGATCCGCAACCCGTTTACGAGCACGATTACTACGAGGATGGCAAGGTCATCTACGTTTACGCGGAGTTCTCTACAGAAGCAGAACGTGACATAGCCACCATCGCAGACGCAGGGATAAACCCATACGGAAGATAGCCCAACTATTGCAATTCTTTTACTACACAGCTTAAACTATGGGTACCCACATTACTAAAACGTAAGGTGATAGTCCCATGCTCAAACAGACATCTTGCTTTCGGGTTGCCAGCACAGTCTGCCTAATGCTCTTTGTTGCGACACAGCAATCAGAGACCGCAACCTTTCCTCCGTTCATTCCGCGCTCACCCCAAGATACTCCGAGCAGCGGAGGAGGAGGAGGAGAGGCGCCGGAGACCGTGGACGCTGCAAAAATATGTGAGCTAGAGGTTGCCACGTTACGTCTCCTATGGGACCGCAATCACCGTAAGGATAAGCCCACATTCGAGAAATTTGTGTGTCCTCGCCCGATGAGCAAGGCTGAACAAGCCATCTATGATCTTAAACTCATTAATGCCGTTCTGGAAGCCCTCAAGTAATCATGCCGTTCGCCCAGATTCCTAAGAACTCCAAGCGAAACTCTTTTCACGATGACCTCGCGAATGTCGACCTCAACGCAATGGTTGCTCACGCTGGCCAGAAGAGCGCGTTGAAGACGGCACCTACGCTTGACGGTTGGCGCGACGAGTTCATTCATCGCGCCTATGAGAGTCAGCTCTCGGCAACAAACGACATTTTCTGGGTCGTCATTGTCGCTTTGGTAATTGGCTTTGGCTCAGGAATCTGGCAACTTTTCGCTGGAGTGAAGGTGAAGGGAGATGAGACAGAAATTGAGGTTGCCATGCAAAGCCTGAAACTGAAGACAAAATCGCTCGGTGTGGTGATTATGTTCGCATCAATCGCGATGTTCTTCATGTACCTCAAGATTGTCTATCCCATCAATGACCACTAGCCGAATCGGCCCCTACTTGGTGCCAGGGCGGAAGAGCTTCTGCATGCTGGAAGGCTGCTGAGTGCCGGGCGGATGATGCTTATTCTGATCGTGAATCTGCTCCGCCGTTAGGCCCGTGTTCGGATTCAGCAGGCGATCAAACTCGTAGTGATCCTTCGCCTTGTAACGCGCTTCTTCCTTCGTAATAATTCCACGCTGGACCATGCTCACGAGATAAGAGTCGAGCGTATGCATCTTGGCGCGCGCGCCGGTCTGGATAAGCGAACCAATTTGGTAAGTCTTGTTCTCGCGAATCATGTTACGAACGGCGGAAGTTGCCACCATAACCTCAAAAGCCGCTGCGCGGCCCTTGCCGTCCGCCCGCTTAATAAGCGTCTGCGAGACAACGCCAATAACGTTTACCGCAAGCTGCATGCGGATCTGCTGCTGCTGGTGGGTTGGGAACACGTCCACAATGCGGTCGATGGTCTGCACGGCATCCACCGTATGCAGCGTGCCAAACACAAGGTGTCCGGTCTCGGCGGCGGTTATCGCAAGGTGGATGGTTTCCAGGTCGCGCATTTCGCCAACGAGGATTACATCGGGGTCCTGCCGCAACACATGCTTCAGAGCGGCGGCAAACGAGAGAGTGTCTTGCTCAAGCTCGCGCTGATTAACCAAGGCTTCCTTGTCTTCGTGGACAAATTCGACAGGGTCTTCAACCGTCACAATGTGCACGGGCTGGGTGCGGTTAATCTTATCGATCATCGCCGCCAACGTTGTCGATTTGCCCGAGCCTGCCGGCCCGGTTACCAACACTAGACCGCGCGGTCGCTCAACAAAATCGTAGGTTGCTTCCGGCAGCCCAAGATTCTCCATCGTTTGAATCTTGTAAGGGATGGCGCGGAAAGCCGCCTGCATCACGCCGCGCTGGCGGTAAAGGTTGCCGCGGAAGCGGGAGAACCCGGGGATTTCATGGGCGAAGTCAAGCTCCCAATCGCGCTCAAAATGCTCAATTTGGTGTGGCTTCAGAAGGGCATAGATTTCCTTTCGGAACTCGTCTTCGGTGAAGACCGGCCACCCTTCCACATCTTGGAGGTCTCCATTGACACGAATATAGCTCTTGCCGGTATCGACCTTGAAGTGAAGGTCCGAGCCCCCAAGGTTTACGCAGTATTCAAGCAGCTTGTTAATGCGCTCCATAATCCGCCGCCGTAGCTATTCCTTGATTCAATGCTCGCCGCTGAAACTCAGTCGCATTCGAGCTCTTCGCCAGTGCATGCTCAAAGTCGATAACGCCTGCCTTGCAAAGTGTCAGCAAAGAATTGTCCAACGTGACCATTCCCATCTCATGGCCAGTCTGGATATCAAGATAAATCTGGTGAGTCTTCCCTTCTCTGATGAGAGTCCGGATTGCCGGAGTTGCCAACATCACTTCAAACGCGGCAACGCGACCGTGGCCCTCTTTCAACGGCAGCAGAGTCTGACTGACAACGGCTTGGAGCGTCACCGCAAGCTGAGTTCTGATTTGCGCCTGCTGCTCGGGGGAGAAAACGTCGATGATACGGTCGATGGTCTGAGGAGCGTCCACGGTATGCAGCGTGGACATCACAAGGTGCCCGGTTTCGGCAGCGGTGATTGCCAGCTGAATTGTCTCGAGGTCTCGCATCTCGCCCACAAGAATCGTATCCGGGTTCTGGCGCAGCACGTGCTTCAAGGCGTCAGCGAAGGAGTGGGTGTCTTCAGAAAGCTCGCGCTGGTTGATGATGCTGACCTTATCGGGATGCACGTACTCGATCGGGTCCTCGATGGTCATGATGTGCTGCCGCCGGTTCTCGTTGATATGGTTAATCATCGCGGCGAGAGTGGTCGACTTGCCCGAGCCCGTAGGGCCGGTAACCAGAATCAGACCGCGCGGCAACAGGCAGACCTGTTTGCAAACCTGCGGAACTCCGAGCTCATCGATGGTCTTGATCTTGAACGGGATTACGCGGAAGACTGCGCCGATTTTCCCGCGCTGCCAATACATGTTTACGCGAAAACGCGCAAGTCCCTTCACTAGATAGCTGAGATCGAGCTCAAGGGTTTCTTCAAGCCGCTTTTGTTGAACCGGAGTAAGGATCCCCCACAGGATGTCGTGAAGGTGCTGTTCCGAGATCGGCTCGCCGGTTCGGATGAGATCGCCATGCACGCGCATGACTGCCCGAGCCCCTGCTTTAAGGTGCAGATCACTGCTATTTCTCCCCACCATTTCACTGAGGAGCTCATTAAGTACGGCGCTCATCTAACGGCCTTATCGGCGCATCATCTGTTTCAATTCTGAAGAGACGCCTGCGTATAGCAATGCCATTTCTTCTGAGACGATGCCTGCTTTATAGTATCTTAGCAGGCTTTGGTTCATTGTCTGCATGCCCCAGAATTCGCCTTCGTTCATGGCGTGATAAAGATCGCTGAAGTGTGAGTCCTCAATGAGTTTGCAAACCGTCGGCGTGCAGATCAAGATTTCGTTAGCGGCAACACGTCCCGGCTTGTCGCATCGAGGCACCAGCTTCTGCGCGATGATCGCCTTCAACGAGTTCGCCATTCGCTGGCTGATGTGGTGCTTCTCGTGGGGCGGGAACATATTGACGATACGGTCCATCGTCTCATAAGCGGAGGCGGTGTGAACGGTTGAGAAGACGAGGTGGCCGGTTTCACCGGCTTGGAGCGCGATGCCCATCGTCTCCGAGTCGCGCATTTCGCCGATGAGGATGACGTCCGGCGCCTGCCGCAACATCGCGCGAAGCGCGTGCTGGAAGTGCTTGGTGTCGATACCAAGTTCGCGCTGGCTTACATAGCAGTTCTTATCGGGATGGACGAACTCCAGCGGGTCCTCAACGGTTACGATGTGACCCTTTCGCGTGCGGTTGATGATATCAAGAAGAGCGGCAAGAGTCGTGGTCTTTCCGCATCCCGTAGGACCAGTGACTAGGACTAAGCCCTGTTTGTACTTCGTGACTTCTTCAAGCACTGGGGGCAGGCCCAGTCCCTCGAGCGAAGGGATTTCCAAAGGAACGATTCGTGAGACGAGCGCATAGTGACCGCGCTCAAAGTAGATGTTTGTTCGAACGCGGCAGCGGCCATCAACCATGAGGCCAAGGTCAAACTCGTAATACTGCTCAAACTCCGCCTTCATGCGTTCGTCCATGAGGCCGCTGATCAGCTTCCCTGCAACTTCGTCTGACAGCACGGGAAACTCTGGGCTCACGGGCTTGATTTCGCTGAATTGCTTCATCATTGGAACTTGGCCGCCCTTAAGGAAGAGGTCTGAACCCTTCTGCTCAAGAACGCTAAGAACCAATTCATTGAAGGTCACAGTCTTAGGGTCTTTCACGGCAACACTGCTCGGCATCGACACGGTTTGTTCCATATTCTTTCAGCAATCCAATAGCACTTAAGTCTTACGAGACGATCTTCGACTAAGCAACGAGTATACCAACAGCCCTAAGGCTGCGGCGAACCCAAAAATGCCCGCCCAGAGCCCGATTTTCGGCCCCTCCGATGGGTGCGCGTTTGCCTCCATCACAGGTTTTTCCGGCCCCTTTTCTATTTCGGCATTTTCGGGGATTTTGATCATGTCTACGTCCTTTGTGAGCAAAAGAATTCGATATTCAAGCTCAGGGATATCTAGGACGGTTGTTGCCGTGGCAGTTACTCGCACCGCATCCGATTTAAAGGACTTAATAGTCTTTGAAGACGGCTTGATTCCCTTGAACTCCACCGCGATCTCTTTGATTGGGCTGTTCGGGCCGCCGAGGGCCTTAGCAATCGCCTCCAAGCGTAAGCCATTTTCGCTAATGATAGAGTTCAGGCCAAAACGCGCCCTTAGGAAGCGGAGCTTCGGGGTGATGTCCACCGGCGCGACTTGCAACCCGCGAGGGCCGTCGCCCACAAGTTGACCCATCGTTTGACATTGCTGCGTCAGGAGTTCGGCGGAATACTGGGGGTCGACGACGGTTACTTCAACCACATCGCTGCCTATAGGAAATTTCTCTACCGTCACGGTCACGTCTGGGTGGCTGTCGGGCACGGCCTCTTTTGAGTCCGTCTGAGCAACAAGGCCGCTTGCAACCAAGAAAACAGCAATTACAGGCAGTGCCCTCATTCAGCCCAATGTACCCGTTGGATTTCTTGTGAGGATTTTGTGCAACTGTGCAACGACGGCTCAAATTCGAGCGTCTACCAAGGAATTGAGGGGAACTTGCACACAGCGAACCGATGCAACTTTCCAACTATTTTTGCCAATGACTAACAAAACGGGCAGGGAAACCGGTTATAATGCCGCCTGCTTTCGAAAGGGACGCACGGAATGAATGAACCTGGAATGATGAATGAGGTACGGGGAGAGGTCTTTGCCTTGACCCCGCGAGGATACAAGGCTTTGCAGGCCGAACTTGAGAACTTGACCACCGTCAAGCGCCCCGAAATTGCTGAGCGCATTCGCGAAAGCCAGCAGCACGGGGAGTTCAGTGAGGATAACAGCGAGCTAGACGAAGTCAAGTTTGAGCAGGCTATCGTCGAGGGCCGCATTTCCGAACTGAAGACCATCTTCAGCAGCGCTCGCGTGATTGAGCAGGACGAGATTTCGACCGAGTTCGTAACGCTTGGCGGAAAGATTGAAGTTGTAGACCTTGAGCACGGCGATCAATTCTCTGTTCGCCTGGTTTCCAGCGTTGAAGCCGACCCCAATGAGGACCTCATCAGCAACGAATCGCCGATGGGCCAAGCGCTGATGGGCAAGAAGGAAGGCGAAGAGTTTAAGTTCGATTCGCCGGACGGAAAGAAGCGCTACCGCGTCGTCAGCATCAGCCGATAACTTCGGTTGGCCGCTCTGCTTCTCCAATGAGGGCGAAGCCAGAGGTTGTTGCCTGGATATCGTCCAACAGCATCTGAAGCCACTTCCCTCGCGCCTCTGCAAGCAGATAGAGGTTCATCAAGGACATCCGATCAGCGGGATTCTTAATCATCGACTTGTCTAGCCGGATCAGCAGAACCTCGTTCTCTTCTTGCCACATCTTGAGGATGCGGCGGTGATGCTCTTTCGGCACTGCCCTCAGATAGCGATAGCGTGTGCGGAGAGGATCATTGATCACTTCCACCTCTGACATTGGAGGAGACGAGGCAAGCCAGTCCTGAACGACCTCGAGGCCCGCTGTAGTTGCCTTGTACTCAGTGCGTTCGCGGCGCGGCGCTCCAGATTTGCCGATTTCCTCAACCAAGCCGCGCTCAGAAAGCCTGCGAAGCACACGATAAACCGAACCGCTTACCGGGCTAAAGCGGCCCCGCATCGAGTCCAGTTCTTTGCGCATGGCATAACCGGACTTGATGCCATTTGCCGCCATCGCCAAGATGACGAACTCCAATTCCGTTAGTTTTCCTGTGCCCATCTCTCTTCCCCAAACCAGGTAAAAATCCTAGCATAGGATAGCAGGAATTTGGGCGTCAATGATAGACCGTTGCGTTGACGCGAATGCGGAAACGCCTGTTCTGAGAACAGGCGTGGGGGCCCGACTTCATCCCTCAGACAAACAGTGAAAGCGGACTAATTTGCCGTTTTGTCCAGCATCCCCGGTTGTGCCCCGCGATTGGACCCGGTGCACCCTCTAGCTTAGGAAAGAATAGAAGGGATGGATGAAGCCGCTTCCAACACCCCTTCCAAACTGCTGATCAACTTGATCACAATCGTTGGCGTCTTCATGATCATGATCGGGGCAATGTATGCCTCGGGAATGCTCAAGGTGAAGGTGGAACGGACCAAGGACCCGCAGCACGGCATTCTTCCAACCTTTAGGGTCGAAGGAGGACATTCAGGGCAGAAGCCTTAAGTTTCGAGGTTGTACTCTTGCGCTTCGCTGGAAGCGAGATACTCTTCAGCCTGCTTCAACGTATCCGCCGGTTCCCAAAGAAAGCCCTTCTCGTTCACGACCCAGAACTCGTAGCCCTGCCAGTAGGGCGCCTCTAACTTCACTACGCGAAACTTGCCATCTTCCAGCACCTGCTCATAAGGCACACTCACTTGCGCCAAATTGCGCGCGATCTGGCTGGAACTCGGGTAGTTGTCGTTACGCACTACTTATTTTGACGGCTCAACGACGAGTCTCAACTCAACGTCGCCGAACTCTGCCACTGCGCTATACAGCGACCAGTAAACGTCACCCGTCGCCGGATCAACGATCCCGTTGGTTTTCACGATCCTGCCCTTGAACCCAACGGTGAACGTAAGCGGCGTCAAGCCATCGTTGCCCGAGTCTTTGGTAGGCGGAGCGGTCGGATCGGGCGGAGTAGGATGGGCGTTGTTCTTCATCACCGTACTCGAGTCTAGGTCGGGCATCATTTTTCGAAGAACCGCCTTCGCTTCGTCATCAGTCATTCCCGTCGCCTCTTCTTGAAAGGCGGGGACGAGACGAGCAAAGAAGGCGCCGTGCATCTTCAGCTCAAACAGATCCTGGTTCAGCAATGCGGTGCTAAGCAAAGGATCGGCCGGGCCAAAGAGGATATGAACGGTCTCCGTCAGGACGCGATGCGTCAGCTTATCGATGACTGCCGTGGTCTGAAAGCGAGCGGGCAACGCCTTCTTGATGATTGCCCTGAACTCTCCGGGAACATCTTGGTCACTCTTCGTTTTCGGGCCAACCCAGTGGAGCAGTTCGACGTACTCGATGTTGCCGTCGCCGAGTCTCTTTACGGAGACAGAGCTAGTCAGTACGGGCGTCTTCTTTGAACTCAGAAGGGTCACGTCCTGCATGGCGTTTGCGCCCGCAGCAACCGAGCGAGTGACGGTCACGACGGTTTGCTCCTTCTCTGTGGTGGTGTCAACCTTTACTCCGGGAGCTGATGACGGGATTCGGAAGACGTCATCGGGCTTGGAAGGGACCCCAGACATCCCCTGTGCCTGGTCGTTCTTCGTGACGGCATACTTCACCGTCCGCGTGAAGCTCGAATCCCCGTTGAGGACCGTTTTCACGCCAACTTTGGCGCACCCGGTTAGGGCGATCGCTCCAAGAAGAAGTAGGCCAAGATTTCGAAGTCGCATGTTCTGACCTTACCCACTGCAAGCATCGCTTGCTGCACATAAACACGTCGAAACCAACCACAGGCTAACGTGGTAGCCGCCAGAGGAGGACGAATCCCAATATTATCAAAAATTTGGAACGCTTTTTTTCTTATCAACGTTGTCTCTAATGTGATGACTAACGCTCTATCAAGAAATTCCATTCGTCTGGTCGCGATTTCGCTCTGCGTATTCACGGCCGGCGCCTGCCTCGCCGCTCCCTCACCGGGCGCCAAGCTCATGGACCGCTTTGTCAAGGCGCTCAACAGCAAGAAGAAGGAAGCGATCATGGCCTTCATCAAGAGTGACTGCGACACCGCGATTCCAGCTGAGGCCCGTTACCGAAACTGGACTCCGCTTCGCGACCATGTCCCAATCAAGGTCGTCAAGATCGAGTCGGAAACCCCCACCGGTATGAAGGTGAGCTTAAAGAGCGGCCCCGTAACCATGAAGCTTTTTGTTGGCATGAGTGGCGGCAAGTTAACCTTCCTTCGCCCTGATGGACCGATGCAGGCTCCTCCTGGCGCGAAGATCGAGACGAGCAACGGCGGCGGGGGCCATTGATCCAGCTCGCCATAGTTATCGCGTTGGGGCTGCTTGCCCCAACGCCTAACGTCGTCGCCCCCAACGCAAAGGGTTTGGATTCGTTTTTGAAGAAAGCGACGAAGGAAGATTGGGGTGGCCAGGTTCTGCTCTCCAAGGACGGCAAACTGCTACTTCGCAAGAGCTATGGCAAGCGCGATGAATCGGGCGCGAAGATCGATAACGACACTCGCTTCAGCCTGGCAAGCCTCGCCAAGCCGGTCACCGCCGCGGCGATTCTGCGCTTGGTGACCCTTGGCAAACTAAGCCTTGACGACACCGTGGGCAAATTCTTCCCGGAAACGCCCGAGGACAAGAAAAGCCTGACGATTCGGCAGCTACTGTCTCACAGCTCGGGATTGCCAGAATATCACACGCAAGGCGACTATGTAAAGATATCGCGACAGGAGGCTCTCAAGCTCATATTCACCCCGCCGCTGCGCTTCACCCCGGGCACCCAAACCGCTTACTCAAACAGCGGTTTCACGGTCCTCGCGGCGATCTTGGAGCAAGTCACCGGAAAGAGTTACGAATCGGCGATGGCCGAACTCGTCTTCAAGCCCTTGGGCATGACGCACACCTTCTTCTATGGACAAAACCCAACGTTGAAGAATGTCGCCGTCGGATACGGCGTGCTGAACACCGCCGACAACCGGCCAAGCCACTTCCCCTACACATGGGCTTTGAGGGGCGCGGGAGGGATTATAACCACCGCGACCGATTTCGGATTGTTTTGCGACGCCATCAACGGCCCATACCTTTCCAAGAGCGTTCGGGACGAGATGAACTCGCCGATTAAGATTTCGGGAGGCGGACCGCCGGTATCTGAGGGGCTTGGATGGCTGGTGGGCAAAAGCAGGCGCGGCACGCGGGTGGCGAACCATGGCGGGGGAAGCATGAACGGCTTTCACACCAGCGTCGTTCGATACATCGATGAAGGCGTCGTGTTGATCGTGCTAAGCAACCGAGACGGCGGGCCGGACCTGTTGGACCTCTCGCGGGAAGCGACGAAGGTGTGGCTTAAGAAGAGTTAGGGCTGGATTGGTGGGCCCGGTGGGGTTCGAACCCACGACCAAGCGGTTATGAGCCGCACGCTCTAACCACTGAGCTACAGGCCCAACCCTAGCGGCAATAATACCGCGAGCATTGAAGATGAACGGGAGCGCTAGTCGCGCTTGCTCTTAACCAAACCCGAGAGCGAGTGCCGCTCCATGCGCCGGGTGGCTTCGTGCAAAGCAAAGCCGAAGGCTTTGAAAAGCGCTTCGCAAAGATGGTGGTCGTTCTCGCCCGCCATCTTGCGCAGATGTATCGTGATGTGCCCTCCGGCGGACACCGCTCGGAAGAACTCCCGCACCGATTCGGTGGCCATCGTGCCGATGCGCTCTCGCTTGAATGGTACATCCCAGTGGAGCTGGCCACGACCGGCAAGGTCGAGCGCGCACGTTACAAGCGCGTCATCAACCGGCGTGATATTGCCGGCGACGGTGTGAATGGCGGTGTTGTCATCTAAGCAAAGGCGAATTGCTCGGCCAAGAACGGTGCCAACTTCCTCAACGCTGTGGTGGTCGTCCACCAGCAGGTCGCCTTCGCACACCACGCCAAGATCAAGCTGGCCGACTTCGGCGAATTGGCCAAGAAGGTGATCGAAGAACGGGATGCCAGTGCTGACGTCGCGGCGCTCGCCGCCATCCAGGTCAATTACTGCCTGGACCCGCGTGGCCCGCGTTTCTTTATCAACTTCCGCGTATCGAACTCCGGGCGCGTCTTTGCTCATTGATTACCTTCAGTTATACACCGTTTCGCGTTAACATTGACCGCTGTTACGGCTCAGATGTTCGCTCAAGTTAAGCGAACCTTGGGTCTGTTGGACTATTCGGACGGAAGACAGCAGTGAAATGGGCTCCCGAAGGAGCCCATTTCGACTAAGCCGATGCCGAAGCGTCGCACTCCCTTGGGAGCGGGAAGGCTTCTTGAACCTCCGGCTCTTCCACGAGCGCTTTCACCTCTGCATCCGGCAGTTCGACCTCAATGCGTCGAATCCGAGGATTCAGCACATTAAGCGCCGAGATTGCCGCGCAGCACAGGCCGATCATGCCGAACATCAAGCGGATGCCCGCCCCCGGCCCGGTACCGATAATCGGCCCGAAAGTGGCGGCTAGGTGGCCCCCCGGCATCATCGCCGGCCCGAAGTACTTGTCGGCAAGCGGTCCCGCGCTTGCAAACGAGATCGGCGTGGCAAGCATCGCCGCCATTCGCCGCACCGAGAACACGCGGCCATGCAGATCCGCCGGCACCTTCGTCATCCATATTCCCTGACTGCAGGTGTACTGCACGGTTCCCGCAACCGAGATGCCCAGGGCGATGCAAACGAACAGTGCGATTGACGGTGGGAACATGATGGTGAACTGGAGGATGCTGAAGATAAAGCCGCAGATTAACAATCCGCGCGCCTTTCGCTTCGGTGTTCCGGCAATGCTAACGGCGACGCCGCCAAGCAACGCACCTATTCCGAAGAACCCTTCGATCTGACCCGTTAGCTTCGCGTTGTACAGAGTCAGCAGCAAAGGAGTGAACAAAGTCCAAACCATGTTGCCGAAGAAGTTCATGCAGAAAAAGTAGGTCATCAGGCCGAACAGGCCCTTCCTTTCCCACGTGTACTTGAACCCAAAGAAGGCATCTTGAAGGAACGTGTTATCGTGATGTTCCCCATCGCTTACCACGCGCGGAATCGTGGTTGTCGCTATCAAAGTGATTGCGATTGCGAAACTCAGAACATCGAGCTGTAGCAGCCTTGGCAAGCCACCAGCATAGATAACCGCGCCTCCGATCATCGGGGCGAAGATCATCGCGGCGGACTCGTTGTACATCATGAGCCCGTTGGCGCGACCCAGCTGGTCTTTAGAGACCAGCGTGGCGATCGCGGCCGACATCGATGGCCATGTAAAGGCCATGAATGTTGATGACACGGCGGCCAGGACATAGATGTGCCATAGCTGCAAGTGATTCGTTACCGCCAGAATTGCCAACCCGGATGAGGCGATGCCTCCCCCGATTTCGGCAACCATCAGAGTGACCTTACGATTCAACCGATCGCAGATCGCTCCGATAAACGGCATCAAGACGATGGTGGGCAGACTGCCCGCCAACAGGATGTATGCAAAGTCGGTCGCGTGATGGGTCTTCAAATAAACCCACGCGCCTACACCAAAATTGGTCAACCCAGTACCCAGGATCGAGATCAATTGCCCAAACCAGAGCACTAAGAAGGTACGACCTTCCTTAGATTTCCAAAAACTCAATAAAAACTCCTACCCCGCAGGGAAAGACTGTGTAAATAAGATCCGAGTCGAGGGTGCGTCGGCAGACACACCGATAAAGGTGATGAGCGGGCTTCCTGACGAAGAAGATGTCAGGCCAGAATGACGCGGCGGATCATCGCAAAGACACTTTAACAGAAATTGGTTGCGAAAGGCAAGATCATTGGGACCTATTTGCGGAAATGAGGCAGAAGACCCAGCAACCTTTACGGGATACACCTTTCTATCTTCGGCTGGGTTCGCGTGCAGGTAAAGTGGCAATTAATCCTTGGTTCGGCGTCTATTATTTTCAAGACCTGATCAGACATGACCCGCTTTGCCTTTATCATTCACCCGATTTCCGCCCGGGATGTTGCGCGCAAGTATCCAATCGCAAAGATTGCGCCTGACAAGCTGATCGAGTTCATCCTGCCCCGCATGTCGCCGAAGATCGCTAGCTTCATCGACGGCATCAAGGCATTGAATGGCGCGGAAACCGAAGGCTGGTTCATCGGCTGCCCGCTCACCCCGCACCAGATGCTGACGATGCCGGAGCCGGAGGTCTATGAGAAGATCGGCCAGTGCTGCAACATTGCAGCCGAACTCGGGGCGAAGATCATCGGGCTCGGAGCTTTTACCGCGGTGGTTGGCGATGGCGGATTGACGATTGCCAAGCACAGCCCGATTGCCGTCACGACGGGAAACAGTTACACAGTAGCGACTTCGATTCAGGGCGTGATTAAGGGCTGCGAGATGGTAGGAATCAACCTGCCGGAAGCCAAGCTAGCGGTAGTTGGCGCGACCGGCTCCATCGGCAAAACCTGCGCGAAGATGCTCGCCCCTCAATTTGGGCAGACGATCCTGATTGGCCGCAATCTGGAAAAGACCCAGCATGTGGCAAGCGAGATCGAAGGCGCAATCGCCAGCACCGATCTAGACCTGTTGCGGGACGTGGACGCGATTGTGACGGTGACTTCCTCGGATTCAAGCGTTATTCAGCCCAACCACCTTAAGCCGGGCGCGGTTGTATGCGATGTAGCCCGGCCGCGAGACGTTTCCAAGCGTGTTGCGAAAGAGCGACAAGACGTCCTCGTCATTGAGGGCGGCGTGGTGGAAGTCCCTGGCGAGCCTAATTTCCGCTTTAATTTCGGATTCCCGCCGAAGATGGCCTATGCCTGCATGAGCGAGACGATGATGCTCGCCTTAGAGAACCGACCCGAGAACTACACGCTGGGCAAGGACGTAACCGTTAAGCAGGTCGAAGAGATGATAGAGATGGCGGATCGGCTTGGCTTCAAGCTTAGCGGTTTCCGCTCGTTTGAGAAGGCGGTTAGCCAAGAAGCCATCGATCGCGCCCGCCGCGCGCGGCAATCCTTGCGGCCCTCGCCCAGAACGCCAGTTACGCAATGACGGCAAACCCAACTATCCGCAAGGCGTTTGGCGATCTTGAAGACTTCAAGATTTCGCGCGCCCCGGTCGCCACCGAATTCGTGGGCTTTGCCGAGCAAGACGCGCCTGAAAGCTATCAGCCGGAGGTTGCGGAAGGCTCGAAGTTTGAGGCGGTAAAGGTTAGCGAACCCACAGGCAGCGGCATCACCCACTTTCTGGATGGCGCGCAGCGCCAGTGGAGCCGCTTAACGGTTGGCTTCCACCCGATTGTCCTCGCCCACACCAGCGCCGCCGTACTTGTGCGCGAAGAGCGCAACCTACGGTTGCCTTCGGAGGACGCTTACCGAGGCGGCCTTGCCGCCTATGGGCCCGATCGCCCTGCGATTGCCGACCGTTTCGGCGAGTTAGGAATTCCCTACGTGATAGTTCAGGAAACGGAAGAAAAGGGCTACAACCCGTCGCTTGCCATCGGCAAGCGGCGCGAGGCGATGGAGCGGGAGATTGGCCAGCCTTTCAAGGCGGATTGCCTACTGGTGGATGGCGGCATCGGCTGGATGCTGGAGGGCGCGAACACCTCGACCAATTACATCGGCCTCGTGAAGAGCCACAAGCATCGCTATTTCAAGACCGTTGAGGAGCAGGCGGTGGTGCTGGGCCTGAGAGCGGGTGAGCGCACGCGCGTGTTTAACCGGCCGCGGTCGGAGAAGCAGGGCGGCGCGGCGTACAGCTTCTATATGCGGCTTCACGCCGCTACTGATTTCGATCCGCTGTATGGCCTTGTGAGGATTGAACTGGCGCAGGTGCAACGGTCGATTGAGCAGGCGGATGAGATTGCCGGATGGTTGATGGCGGAGACCGCGCCGCTAAGCCTTCCCGACCCGCGCTACCACTGCCTGATCTATCCGATTCGGATGGTGGAGCAGTATTTGCGCTCGCGTCAGCCGTCGGATGCCGCAATCGCAGGCATTCTCGGCTAGCGCCGGTTTATGTAAGATGATGAGCATGCAGGATTCGCCCGAGATTATTGGCCGTGTGTTTGGCACCGAAGAAAAGCCGAACACCGCCTACAAGTTCACGTTCTGGAGCCATCCAAACGCGCGAGTGGGCATCGGCACCCTTGTCACCGTAACTGCGGGCGAGGCGACCATCTACGGCTCGGTCATCGAGGCGAAATCCTACAACGATCTAGAAAGCCCCCTGCACGAGTTTATGGCCCATCAAGGCGCGCCGGACCTTGAGCCGCCCACGAATCGCCAGGACATTCGCGTTTACGAGGCGGCGGTGCTTCGCAGAATTCCCGAGGAGCCGGTGGGCGCAGTTCCCTTCGGCCTCGTTACACTGGCTGATGAAGCAGACGTGCGCAGGGCGCTACGAACCGAAAGCTACTTGGAGCAATACGGCATCCCGGCAGGTTGCTACGGCGAGAAAGATAAGCCCCATGCTGTACACGTAGACTCCCGCTTCCTGCTCGGGCCGGAAGCCGGCCACCTGAATGTCACGGGGACTAGCGGCCTTGCAGCCAAGACCAGCTACGTGTTGTTCCTGCTACAGTCGATCTTCGCCGCTTACAAAGGCGACCCCGAGGAACTTGGCAATACCGGCGTCGCGGCATTCATCTTCAACACCAAGGGCGGCGATCTGTTGTTTGTGGATCAACCGGGTCGCACGGATGCGTTGACCGACGACGACCGTGGCATGTATGCGGCGCTGGGCATGACTCCAGGGCCGTTCAAGAACGTGCGATTTTACGCCCCATTTGAGAACGCCGACGACAGCGCCCTCAAAACCCTTCGCAACAGCCCGAAGCTGGATGAAGTCAACCCAACCCGCGGGTACCGGTTCGGGCTGAAAGAGATCGTTTCCAACTTGGAGGTCACGCTAACTAAGGGCGATTTGGATTCCAAGGCGGACGCCTATCTGCAGTCGCTGGTGAATGATTACATCGAGAAGGAATCGCCGATCGGCGATAAGAACTACCGAACCGCCCACGCGAAGACGATCGATGACCTTCTCGCCATCGTTGAGGAGCAGATAGGCGAGGCGCGGGCGAACCAGGGGTCGTTCCGTGGGCACCACGTCTTCACGATGGCCAAGATGCGAAACCGCATCAAGTCGGTGAAGGACCGCTTCCCTGGCCTGGTGGCAATGGACGGCCACACTCAAGGGCCATTCTCCCAGCCGCTGGAGCACCAAACGCTTTACGTCATCGACGTCGCGAAGCTATCGCTGGAGGCCCAGGAGTTGGTGTTCGCCATCTTCATCTCCGAGTTGCACAGCCGAATGGAGCTTGGAACACTGGGAGTCGCGCGAACCATTGTGGTGGTCGATGAGCTGAACAAGTACGTGCCCAGCAGCGGCGCCGAGAACCACATCGCCCGTGCGCTAACCGAGATCGCCTCGCGCGGACGATACATGGGCCTGACGCTCTTTGGCGCGCAGCAATTCAGGAGTAGGGTTGATAAGGAAGTGGTCGGCAACTGCGCAAGCCACGCCTTCGGCCATATCGAAGCCGAGGAGCTTGCCCAGCCTGGCTATAGCTACTTCTCGCCTGCGGTCAAAGAGAAGCTGGCGAACCTGGAAACCGGACAGGTGCTGTTGAAGCACCCCTACTTTGGGCAGCCAGTGTTCCTGCGCTTCCCTCGCCCGGATGTGATGAAGGGCGGCGATGGCATGCGCGAGTTCCCCGCGACCTCGGTCGACATCATCGAACGCATCTATGGGCAGGTGAGGCGTATCGACTCCACCAAGCTGAACCTTGTGAAAGAAAAAGTCGGCAACATGCCGAAAGGCGATGCGCTTAACGAAGTCTGGAGCAAGCTGAGCGCGATGAAGCCAGGCGACGACCCGATGCGCGCGCTTCCGCGCAAAGATGGCGCCCCAGTTCTCGTCCTTGGCTCGTCCGAAGAAGGTGACCCGTTTGTCAGCGGCCCTTCGATGCGAGACGAATACTGAGGCTAGAATTTAAGAATGAAGCCGGGGAAGCGCCTATTCGACCTTCTGCTTGCGCTGCTGTTCCTGCTTCTGTTTTGGCCCCTTCTTTTGATTCTTGCCTTGCTGGTGCGCATTAAGCTTGGCTCGCCGGTTTTCTTCAAGCAAGAGCGCCCCGGCTTGGGTGGCAAACCGTTCATGCTCATCAAATTCCGCTCGATGACCGATCAGCGAGATGAGCACGGCGAGTTGCTGCCCGACCACGTGAGGCTCACCTCATTTGGGAAGATGCTGCGGGCAACAAGCCTTGACGAACTTCCCGAAATCTTCAACGTACTGAAGGGCGAGATGAGTTTCGTGGGCCCGCGGCCCTTGCTGATCAAATACCTTCCCCTCTACTCACCCGAACAGAACCGAAGGCATGAGGTTCTGCCCGGCATCACCGGCTGGGCGCAGGTGAACGGGCGCAATGCCATTGCCTGGGATGAGAAATTTCGGCTCGACGTTTGGTATGTCGATCATCAGTCGCTGGCGCTGGACATCAAGATTCTGTGGATGACCCTCGCTAAGGTCGTGAAGCGCTCGGACATCTCCGCCGACGATCATGCGACGATGCCCGAATTCACCGGCAGCTAATCTGTGCCTACCCGGTTAACGTACGAGAGTTGTAAACTACCGGTATGAGAAAATTCGCACTTCTCGGATTGCTTGCTGTTGCTGCGTTGGCCAATTCGCAGGACCTTAAGGCCGGCATGCCCGCCCCCCAACTCAAAGTTTCTTCGTGGGTTAAGGGCCACGAATTCAAGGAGTTTAAGAAGGGCAATATCTATGTGGTCGAGTTCTGGGCTACATGGTGCGGCCCTTGCCGCATGTCGATTCCTCACCTTACCGAGCTTGCTAAGGAGCACAAGGACGTCACCTTCGTGGGTGTAAGCGTCTGGGAGAACGATCAGGCAAAGGTGAAGCCCTTCGTGAAAGAAATGGGTGACAAGATGGATTACAACGTGGTGATGGACGATCAAGCCTCGCCGACCGCCCGCGAAGGTTTCATGTCCAAACACTGGATGGAAGCGGCCGGACAAGATGGAATACCCACCGCATTCATCGTCGACAAGGATTCCAAGATCGCTTGGATCGGCCACCCCATGGAACTCGCCGAGCCTCTTCAGAAGGTCGTTGACAACAAGTGGGACGTTGCGGCGTGGCAGGCAACAGAAGCTCAAAGGAGGGCTGCGGAGAATCCCGACCCCAACTCCCCTCTGATCAAGGAGCTCATGAAGCTGGGCGAGCTCATCAAGAACAAGGATTACCCGGCGATCTTAAAGGAAGCCGACGTTCTGCAGACGATGGACGCGGTTCCCGGTGTGCCAGAACCCGTCGAGACGGCGCTAAAGGCGAAGATGCGCGCCTATCGCGGCCTGAAGCAGATGGATAAGTGGTACGGAACCGCTCGCGAGATGCTGGCCAAGCGTCCGCAGGCAGTTTCTGCACTGAACTCGATCGCGTGGGCAATTGCCGACCCGGAAAGCAAGTTCGCACCGAGCGAGCGGGATTTCAAGGTGGCGATTGAAGTCGCCCTTGGCGCAGCGAAGGCAACTGAGTTCAAGAATCCTTCGATTCTGGACACCCTCGCTTGGGCCTACTTTGGCGATGGGCAAAAGGCAAAAGCGATTGAGACCGAGAAGAAGGCAATCGAGCTTGCTGAGGACGCTGACCAGAAGGCTGATCTACAGAAATCGCTGAAGAAGATGCAAGGCTCTTAGCACGCCGCCCTTTAGCGATAACGCTCCCACGCCCAGCAGGCTTGGGAGCGTTTTAATTTCCCTACAACATTTTGAGAATCCTGTAATCTATGGGTATGAGAAAGCTTGCCTTACTTGGATTGCTAATCCTCTCGGGACTCTCGGCCGCACAGAACCTGAAAGTGGGGATGACGGCTCCCAAGCTCAAGGTCGTTTGGCTCAAGGCAATGAGGTTAAGGAGTTCAAGCAGGGCTATGTTTATGTGGTTGAGTTCTGGGCTACATGGTGCGGACCGTGCCGGGACTCCATTCCCCACATCACTGAGCTCGCGAAGAAACACCCGGAAGTCACGTTTATTGGCGTGAGTATCGGAGAGCAAGATCAGGCGAACGTGCAACCCTTCGTTAAAGAGATGGGTGACAAGATGAACTACAACGTCGCCATGGATTCGCAATCTTCGCCTACCGCCGGTTCGGGCTTTATGTTCGACAACTGGATGAATGCCGCTGGGCAGAATTCAATCCCCACCGCCTTTATCGTCGACCGGGACAGCAAGATCGTGTGGATTGGGCACCCGATGGCAATGGCTGATCCGCTTCAGAAGGTTCTTGATAGGAAATGGGATGCTGCTGCCAGTCAATTGAGCTCTGCTGGGAAAGCTCCTGCCGAAAGCGTTCTCAGGAAGGAACTTAATAAGCTCGGCATACTCCTTCGCGCTAAGAATTACCCCGAATTACTTAAAGAAGCCGAGGTGCTACAGGCTATGTCGCCAATTCCCGGCGAGCGAGACCCGGTCGAGGCTGCCCTCACCTTTAAGCTAATGGCTTACGGCCGTCTCAAACAATGGGACGCGTATTACGTGGGAGCCAAGGAACTGCTCGACAAGCGGCCAACTGCGCCTTTCATTGCCTCTATTGCATGGACCATCGCCTGCCCGGACAGCAAATTCGAGGGACCCCGCGACTACAAGCTTGCTCTTAAAGCCGGGCTGGCTGCGGCGAAAGCAACCAACTTTAAGGATGCTCTCGCCCTCGACTCACTTGCTTGGGCCTATTTTGGCGATGGGCAGAAGGCAAAGGCAATCGAAGTTGAAACCAAGGCCCTGGCCCTTGCCGATGACCCTGACACAAGAGGGGCCATTCAAAAGTCGTTGAAACAGATGCATGGCGCCTGACCCAAGCCGCTGAATTCTGAACGCTACCAAGCCGATATTGGTTTGGGAGCGTATTATATTTCGGTGGTCAGATTCCGCAAAAGTTGGATAGGGCTTGGCGCAGCCCTCGTGTTGGTCGCCATTGGTTGCGTTGATCCCGAGCAAGACCACCGCCCAGCCGAGGTGGCGGCCGCTACCACGCAGCAAGTTTCCAAAGGCAAGATCCAAATTGGCGGCGACGCGCCCGCCCTCAAGGTTTCCAAGTGGATCAAAGGCGAGCCGGTTAACGGTTTTCAAAAAGGTCAGACCTACGTCGTCGAGCTTTGGGCCACTTGGTGTCCACCTTGCCGGGAGTGGATTCCCCATATCACGAAGCTAGCGAAGGCCCATCCCGAGGTTACTTTTATCGGTGTCAGCATCCTTGAAAAGGATCAGAAGGACGTTAGGCCATTCGTCGAGCAGATGGGGGCGAAGATGGACTACCACGTCGCCATCGATCTTCAATCATCACCGACCGAAGTGGTTGGCTACATGGCCAAGAATTGGCTTGGTGAATGCGGACAAGACGGAATTCCCTACTCGTTCATTATTGATAAGAACGGCAAAGTCGCCTGGATGGGCTTTCCTTGGGAATTAGAAAGCGCGTTGATGTCAGTGCTTAGTAAGCCCTAGCCGCCCGAATCTCCGCCAGTGTCGGTGGTGGGAATGTTGTTCGCTGAGCCAGCGACTCGCTTGGCCTGAGACTTCGCCGCATTGCCAATTCCACCGGACTGCGCTCCCTCCATCGGAGCCACGGGGCTAAGTCCGCCTGCGGCGCCCCCGGCGTATGGCGTACCTGCCGCCGATCCGCCGCCGCTTTCGGATTGTGCGGGAGGCGCAGGGTTGCCTTGGCCCTGTGCCGTGAGCGAAGGCGCCTGCGGTGCATCCTTGGAGCGGAATGTATTCTCCGGCTTCGCTTGGGCGCTGCTCGTCTGAGCCGAACTAGCGGACTCCTCGCCCTTGCTACATCCGATTAGACCACTAACGACAACCAGCAGAAGAAACCCACGCATAGATTAATCCTATCTCAAACCAACTCGAGCGTGTGGGAACATGTGATATAGAATGCGTATTAGGATGTATATGAAGGCTCTCGTACTAACCTGCATTCTCTGCGCAGTCGGCTGTGAAACTACTCATGTGCTCGCGGCCAAACCTGCGATGGCAGCCCCTCAGGCGGCCCCTCTCGTTGCAGAGAAAGCGGTCGGAGATTCTGAGCAGGACCCCAACAACTACGAGATCAACCTCAACACCAAGACTGGCTTAAAACTCACTAAGGCGTACAAGGCCAGACCAGCAAAGACGGAGTTTGCCGCGTTTGCCGCCGGTTGCTTCTGGGGAGTCGAGGACGAATACAGAAAGGAGCCAGGAGTGGTGGCTACCGCGGTGGGGTTTAGCGGCGGCCATGTGAAAAACCCCAGCTACAAGCTCGTCTGCGGCGACAAGACCGGCCACGCTGAAACTGTCTTGGTTGAGTTTGACCCAGCGAAGACCAGCTACTCCAAGCTGCTTGATCTGTTTTGGGTCGTTCACAACCCGACGGAAGTGAACCATCAAGGCGTGGATTATGGCACCCAGTATAGGTCCGTAATCTTCTGCTTCAACGACGAGCAGCGTAAGGAGGCTTTGGCTTCGAAGAAAGCCGAAGAGAAGGCCGAGCACCTTGAGGACCAGATTGCCACAGAGATTGTCCCCTCAGCGCCATTCTATCGGGCAGAGGAATACCACCAACAGTGGGTAGAAAACGGACACCCTTCCTCCTGCCATCGGCGGAAGAAGGGCGACCTAAAGCCGGAACTCTGACGCCTACTTGGAGGCTTCGATCTTCACCGTGATTTTGCCGCGGTTCGTATCGAACACCACTTCCGACTTCGTGAGTCGATGAGTGGTGGCGTTGAACACGCTCTTCACCGTGTAGTTGTTTGAAAACGATTCGGTGGAAATGTCGAACGCGCCTTCAACGGTAACGTCTTGAGTCTTCGGATCGGCCGACATAGAAGTGAATTTCCCCTTGGTCTCAAGGTGGTCGTTCTTCAGGTTCACTTCAAGCGGCTTTCCATCCGCAAGGGCCTTTTCGGGCAGCAAGTTAGCCAGCGTATAGATCTTGAATATCTCGAAATCTTGCCCCGCTTCCAGGGCATCGGGAAGACCTTTCTCGCACGTCCCGGCTAGGCTTGTCTTTAACTCAATCGGCGCATTCTCAATGTCCGAGATGCTCCATTCGAGGCTGACTTTCTCGCCCTCAACCTTTGCCACCTTCTCGGTCAGCTTGCCTGTCACCATACCGCCGCCGAGTTCGCTAGCGTCGGCGCTCCAATTGTAAGTAATAGAGTCGTTAGCCTTATAAATGTGTTTGAAATCTTGCTCGGCCTGGACCGCTTGAAAACCCAACACAATTGCAAAGAGAGCTTTGATCATCGTAATAACACTGTACAGCACCTGGCCTAAAGCGGCTGGGGATTAGTCCTCAGGGCAGCTTACAAACAAGCCCGCCCTTCATCCGCTGTGAGTCGCAGGAAGGGCGGTCCCAGTTTTCGAATCGGATCCCTACTTGGCTAGTCCAATCTTGAACACGATCTTGCCGTTTCTCATTTCGTACGAAATGTCCGATTTCATCAGACGGTGCGTGGTGCTATCGAAGACGCTCTTCACAGTGTAGGTTATCGTTTCCGAGTCGTTGGCGACGTCGAATGTGCCTTCCACGGTTGCATCATGAGTCTTAGGATCGATTGTCGCTGCGGTGAACTTCCCCTTGATTTCCATGTGGTCATTCTTCAAATTGACCTCGAGAGGCTTCCCTTCTTCCAGCGCTTTTTCCGGCAGGAGGTTTGCCAAATTGAAGACTTTGTAAACCTCAAATTCAATGCCCGGCTCAAGCGCATCGAGTAAGCCCCCTTTTGAGACCCCTGCCAAGCTGGGATTGAACTGAATAGGTGAGTTATCGACGTCCGAAATGCTCCATTCGAGGCTGGCATTATCGCCTTCGACCTTCGCAACCTTCTCGGTTAGCTTGCCGTTTATCGTCAAGCCGTGCATGCTTACTTCAGCGCTCCAAGCGTAGACCGCCGCATCATTCGCTTTGTATATATGCCGGAAATCGGGAGGCATTTGGGATGCCTGGTAACACAATATAATTGCACTAATAATCTTGATCAATGGTGATGGTCTCCTTTATGCAACCTTTAGCTGAGAGCTACTTGCCGCCGCCAATACCGAGCGAAGCTGCCGCCTTCTTGCGGCGATCGGCGTTCGATTGATCCTCCACGGATCGCCCGTTACCGGTGCCTTCGCCATCTTCAGAAGCGGTTTCTGTGGCCCCCTTGCCCATTCCATCTTGAACTGGCTTATCGCGATTTAGGGCGTGAGCGTCCGGAGTATTGTCCTTACTGGCCATGTCATGGACCTTGTCGCACCCGCAAACGAGGAGCGATAGGAGCAACAGAGCAGCGGCTAGGTTTCGCATGCCTACAATGTACAACAATTCGGTTGCAAAGGCAGCCTATTTTCCCGGACCTATGCCGCCCGTCTGTCCGGAATTCCTTTGGTTCGCTTCTGAGTGCCTTCGGGCAGCTCATCAAAGTGGCTTACGCGGTTGCGGCCCTGCTCCTTGCTGTAGTACAAGGCGATATCAGCTTCTGAGAGAATCTGCTCCCACCGCTTGCCCGCGGCAAAGGTTGCCACTCCGAAGCTCGCAGTAACGTCCCGATTCATCCACTTCGCTGACTCAACAGCCGACCTAAAACGCTCTGCGGCGCGCACTCCCGCTTCGTGGGAGCATCCGCGGAGGATGACCGCAAATTCCTCACCACCATAACGACTGACCGTCTCATCTTCCCGCGAGCTCTGCCTGAGCAATGTTGCGAAGTGGCGCAGAACGTCGTCGCCGGCCTGGTGGCCGAAGGTGTCGTTGTAAGCCTTAAAGTAGTCGACGTCAAGCAAGATGACCGATAGCGGTCGCTGCGTCTCTTCCGCCTCAAGACAAGCCGCTTCAAGATCGGCTTTGAACCGGCGGTGGTTCAGCAGGCCCGTGAGTCCATCAGTGTCAGCCCGAAGCGCCAGCAGCTCGTTAGCTTGCTCCAGGGCGCCCTTCTGCTGCTCAAGTAGGTGAGCAAACTCGTTGATCTGGCGCATCTGCTCTTCAATCCGGCGCTGAGCCTCAAGCCGTTCCGTGATATCGAGGTTGGCGCTGATCGCCCCGATGAACTCGCCCTTATTGTTTCGCAGAGCGAAAATGCTGCACGCAAGATGCCGCGATAATCCGTTGTACACCTCGTATTCCCAATCGAATGGGTCGTGGCTTCCCTCGGTGGCTACCTTCTCAACCAGAGGGGTGTTCCATACAGTGCTCCCGTGCATTCCGAAAACGTCCCACACCTTGGTTTGGAAAGCTTTGTAGGACGGGATGCCGAAAGCGGCCTCGGCCGCGCGGTTCCATTCGTGAATCACGCCATCTTGATCAAAGGTAAAGCAGGCGACCGGCAATCCGTTAAACAGCTCTTCGAACCGGCGGCTTGCCATCGTCAGGTTCGCGTTCATCTCCTGAACGATTACGTGGGCCTTCTCGATCTCCCACTTCTGGCGCTGGATATTGTCTTCGCTTGCCAAGATTCGTCGGGCCGATTTCAGACGGCCGAGAAGCTCCTCTCGGTCAAGCGGTTTGGTTAGAAATTCGTCGACCCCGGCGTCATACGCTTCCAGCCGATCGGAGCGATCATTCTTCGAGGTGCAGAGAATGATGTAGGTGTAAGAGGTCTCGGCATTCCGAAGGGCTTCGCAAAGCTCAACCCCGCTCATTTCCGGCATCATCCAGTCGGAAACCACCAGGCGGTAGCGATGCTTGCAGTACATCTCAAGCGCTTGAGAGCCGTTGATGGCCAGATCGCAATCAATTCCCTGCTCTTTCAGAAGCCGCTGAACCACCTTTGCCGCGACAGGGTCATCCTCAACCACGAGCACGCGTGGCGATAATCCTCCGATGAGAACGTCGGAATAGACTTCGAATTGATTCATTCCCCACTTGAATCTTCGGCACGCCGTATTAAGAAACTCAGCCAGTTCGCCCGGAACCTAGCATTGTCATTTCAGACACTGCGCACATGGGATAACAAAAGGCGTCAGACTCTCGCCACTGCTGGCTGAGGCTGACGCCTTGAGAAGACTATCCTGTGTTACCGAGTTACTTGGTCGCTTTGCGTCGTCGCGCCAGGAGCGCAAAACCTGCGAGACCGGCAAGGGTCATTGGTTCAGGGACGGCGTTCGGGGAAATATTGAACGAGTCAACCGCGAAATCGCTGTCCTTCAGAACCTCAGCTTCAAAGCCAAAGGTATTCGATGACTGAGTGGCTACGAAGTTGTAGGAGAACTGCGTCCAATTATCAACCCGGGCATCTGGCCCAGTGAAGATAACATTGCCGTTGAGGGTCGCCAGGAAGGGATCGCCGGAATTGTAAATCACTAGGGTGTGGAACCAACCCGAAACCGTGTAGCTGTTGCCGACGGTAAATCCGCCCACCGTCTGCTCGATGCGGGGAACCGTTGAAGTGCCATTGCTGTTCAGCCACATCCAGCCGATGTTTCCATCCTGACCAGCCGAATTCTGATAGCCGCCGAAATCGCAATCTAGTACAGACCAGCCGCTTGCATCACCCGCAAAATTGGGGTTAACGAAGTTCTGAGAAAACGCCGACGTGGCCATGACGGCGAGACCGGCAAACACAAGTAGTTTCATATCTCCTCTTATAAATACGGGCGCCAATAGGAACCCACCCAAGCATTGTACATCACTCTAGCCCGATCAAGGCTGATGAGTTTCATTTGCCATAGATTAACACCACAACGGGAATACCTGGTCAGCATTCAAGAGCATCAGACAGGGGGTGCTGCTTCGTTCTATCCCTAGCCGTGGCAAGTTCAGGCGCTTCTAAACCCCTCCTTTTTGTGCCTCTCCTGTATTTCATGCAGGCGATCCCGGTCACCGTCGTGCAAGAGCTGTCCGAGATCGTCTTCAAAGACCTCGGCATCGATAACCAGCACATCACCCAGTGGACCAGCATCATCGCGCTGCCGTGGACGATCAAGCTGCTTTGGGGGCCGCTGGTGGACGCCACCCGCACCAAGCGAGACTGGACCCTTAGCCTACAATGGCTGCTGGCCGGGTGTCTGGCGCTGACCGCTTTCGCGCTGAAGCTGCCAAACGCCTTCGGGATCACGCTCGCAATCATGACCGTCACCGCGCTATTCAGCGCGACCTGCGATATCGCCACCGATGGCTACTACCTCCTCGCGCAAAACAAGGAGCAGCAAGCCGCCAACGTGGGCATCCAAACCGCGTTCTACCGCCTTGGGCGCGTGTTTGTGGTCGGGCTGCTAGTCACGCTTGCGGGCGTGCTGCACGAGCGCGGCATGGAGCAGATGAGCGCCTGGACCGTGGTGCTGGTCGGCTGCTCTTTGGTTTATGCGGTGGGGCGGGGGATGCTGACCACCTTAGCCCCGGTCTCGCCGCTGGACGACGAGCGCAGCCTTCCGCCGGGCGACGCCCGGCGCTATGTCCTGCTTTCGGTACTCGTTGTCGTGGTGGGGCTGGCGGGATACTTTGTTCTGAACTCCCTGACCCGCCTGGCCGCTCACGGCTTTTGGCTGGCGCTTGGGGAGACGGTGAAGGGTTGGCGTCTGAGCGCGGACGCCCTGAATCTGGAGTACATCCAGCTTGCGGCGTGCTTGATCATCACCGTGTTTGCGGGACGGCTGCTCGCCCGTCGGCTGCGTGGCACCGAGCTTGCTGATTCGTTCGGCAGCTTCCTTTCACAGCGCAGCCTCATTGGCATCATGCTGTTCCTTACCTTCTACCGATTCGGCGAGGCGATGGTGATGAAGATGGCGCCGCTATTCCTGAAGGACACGGTAGCGGCGGGAGGTCTGGCGCTTTCCGATAAGCTGGTGGGGCCGATTACCGGCCTTAGCGGCGTTCTGGGGTTGGTGGCGGGTGGCATGATTGGCGGGCTGGTGGTCTCGCGGCTGGGCCTTGCCCGCAGCATCTGGCCGATCGCCATTCTGATGCACCTTCCCCACCTCGGCTACATCTGGGCGTCGTACGCGCAACCGTCGGCATCGCTGATGCACCCGGTGGCGTTTATGGATAGCTTCGGCTACGGCTTTGGCTACGCGGCGTACGTGATCGTGCTTCAGCGCGTCGCGCAGCAAGTCCCAAAGTTCCAAACCGCGCACTACGCCATCTGCACGGGGCTGGGGGCGCTTTGCATCCAGGTCAGCGGCATCTTCGCGGGCATCGTGCAGGCGAACTTCGGCTACCACACGTTCTACTGGACGGCGCTGATCTGCGCGGTGCCGGGCATCCTCACGTTGCTGCTGCTGCCGAAGGCGCTCACCGTAACGGAACAATCGCCCCAACCCGTCTAACCTAGGGAGCAACGCAGTACTTACAGAAACGTCTTGCAACAACAGGAAAAGAAACAATGCTTACAACTCTTGCACTTGCATTCGTCACCGCGACCGCCGCGCCGCGCGAAGTCACCGTTTACAACCAGGGATTCGCGCTCGTCAAGGAATCGCGCACGATTTCGCTTAAGAAAGGCCGTCAGGAGATCGCCATCGAAGATGTGCCGTCCCAAATCCAGCCGACGAGCGTGGGAATTCGCCCGATGTCCGGCCCCATGTTCTCCGTGCTGGAGCAGAACTATCAGTTCGACCTCATCAGCCCCGCCGCGATCCTCAACAAGGCGGTCGGCAAGAAGGTCCGCTACGTGCGAACGGTGGCGGGCAAGCGAGACGTGCTTGAGGGCACGCTGCTCAGTTCCCCAACCTCGGTTGTGCCGAACGGCGAGGGGCAGAACTATGTGTACAACGGCATGGTTATCCGCACCGACGACGGCCGGATTGTGCTGAACCCGGAAGGCGAGATCGAGGTTGCAGAGATACCCGAAGGGCTGATCTCGGTTCCGACCCTGAAGTGGGACGTGCTCTCCGATGACAGCGGCTCCGCGAACATGGAGCTGAGCTACCTGACAAACGGCATGAGCTGGGAAGCCAACTACGTGCTGGTGCTGGGCGATCCAGGCAAGAATTCGAACCTTCAGGGCTGGGTCTCCATGACCAACAACTCCGGCGCAACCTACAAGGATGCGACCCTGAAGCTGCTCGCGGGCGATGTGAACGTTGTCAAGCAGAGATTTATGGCTGGGGCAGCGAGTCGGGCAAAAGCGCAGATGGCGGAAGACCAGAGTGGGCTTGGCTTCGCCGAGCAGCAGCTTTTCGAGTACCACCTGTACACGCTGCAGCGACCGGCAACCATCCGCAACAACGAAATTAAGCAGCTAAGCCTTCTGGAATCCAGCGATATCCACCCGAAGAAACGAATCCTCATCGACTCCATGGCCGATTTCGGTGACTACTACCCGAGCGAGGGGGAGGTGGGCACCGGCAAGATCACCCCACTCGTAAAGGTCGAGTTCAAGAACACGAAGGAGAACGGGCTGGATATGCCGCTGCCAATGGGCAAGTTCCGAATCTATCAGCGCGATAAGAGCGGAAGCGTGCAGATGCTTGGCGAAGACCAGATCCAGCACACACCGCGCAAAGAGACGGTATCGCTAACCGTGGGTCGGGTGTTCGACATCGTGGCAAATCGAACCCGCAAATCCTATCATCGCCTAAGTAGCACCGCCTACGAGGAGACCTTCGAAATCGAGGTTCGCAACCGCAAGGAAACCGCGGAGCACGCGGAGGTGATCGAACGACATTGGGGCGATTGGAAGATCACCGATGAGAACATGGCGCACACGAAGCCATCGGCGTTCGTAGCCAAGTTCGACTTGGATCTTGCGGCGAACGAAACGAAGACAATTCGCTACACCGTCGTCACTCGTTGGTAAGGCGATAGCGAAGCAAAAAAATGGGTCCTCCGAGGCATTTTGGAGGACCAACAAGTTGTTTAGGAGTTAGATGAGTCTGCCGCAACGGAGTCGCTTCAAACCTTTCTGGACGGCAGTGCTCTTTGGCCCTTCGCGAGTTTCCTCGTCTTCCGTCGCTGATGATTTAGCAACCAAAATTCGTGCCAAAACGGGCGGAAACCGGGAGAATATCCTTCATGCCCGCTTACACGATTCGCATCGCGACCCCACTTGATACTGAGGGCATCGTCTCCACCATCAAGGAGGTGTACGACGAGTACAACTTCGAATGGGAGCCGGAGGGGTATCACGCCGACCTTTACGACCTTGAGGGCAAATACATCGCCCTTGGCCACACGTTCTGGGTCGCCGAGCAAGATGGGCAGATTGTGGGCACCGGCGCGCTGGAGCGCTTCCCCGCCATCCCAGGCCCTGCGAAGACGATTGTAGAGTTCGAGGGCAAGCGCCGCATCGGCGGTTGCGATTCCTCCATCGAACGGGTTTATGTTCGGCCGTCAGCGAGGCGTCAAGGTATCGGTAAGGCGATTTCGCAGGTGGTGTTTGAAACCGCGCGGGAGGAGAAGCTGAACCTAGTGGAGATTTGGAGCGACAAGCGCTTCAAGGAAGCCCACCAGATGTATCAGGCGTTCGGTGCGCAGCAGGTGGGCGACCGCCTATGTCACGACCCCGAACAAAGCCCCGAGTGGGGCTTTGTCCTAGACCTGTCGATCCACTAAGCGCCGTGCGCCTTGAGGTAGGCAACCACTTTGGCCTGCTTGGCAGATTCAGCGATCATCAGCGGCGTCATCTTCTCGTCGTTCGCCTTCTTGACGTTCGCGCCGTGCTCGACCAAGTATTTGATGATCTCAAGATCGCCGTGGAGGGCGGATTCATGCAAAGCGACGGAGCCATCGGTCTCCGCCATATTCACGTCCACGCCATGCTCGACAAGAACCTTGATGCACTGAAGATTGCGGCCAAAGGCGGCTGAGTTCATCGGGCCCGCGCCTTCGATCACGGAACGGGCATTGTGGTCCGCCCCATGCTCCAGCAGCATTTTGGCAACGTCTGGGTGACCCATGCCGACTGCGAGGCACAGCGGCGTGTTGCCGTCAGGAGATTGCTTATCGATGAGTTCCTTGTGCTTTTCCACTTCCCAGGTCGCCTCTTTAAGCATCCCCGCCGCACATGCTGCCCAAATATCAAGTTTCGCCCCGTGTTTGATCAGAATCTTCGTGATCTTGGGCTTCATCGAGTAGGCGGATGCAAGTACAACGCCCGCGCCGTCGTGAGTCTTGGCATTGATGAGTTTGGGATTTGCCTTAAGCATTGCCAGCACCTGCTGACTGTCTCCGAGCCCGATCGCCCTAATGAACTTCTTTTCTTCGGAGCTGCGGGTATCCGGTGCTTGCGCGAATGCCGAGACCGCCAACACGAGCGATAAGAGGGTGAACCAACGTTTCATGCCTGCATGATAGGCATGCTCGCCGCTTCAAAAGTTATTCAGCCTTGCGAAAATGAGGAGCCCCTGAGCGCGGAGGCATTCTGACCGAAGCGCTTTCGGAATTGGTTGCAAAACGTGGGCAGGCTCTGAAAGCCCACTGCTTGGCAGATATTGGACACCGGCTCATCGGTGGAAGCGAGCAGGCTGCGCGCCCGGTGCATGCGGCAATCGGTCAGGAATTGCCCAGGCGTCTGCCCGTAAGCCTCTCGGAACAGACGATGGAAGTGGAAAGGCGAGAGAGCTGCGGGATCGGCCATCGACTGCAAATCAAGGTTCTTATCCAGATTGCTGATGATGTAATCGCGGGCGATGTTGAGACGCTTGAAAATCTCGGTTCGGGTAGCTTCGCGCGCCGTGGGAAGCGCCTGATGCTGGGCCTTCGCCTCTCCGGCGACATCCACAATTCTTTCGGCAATCAGCAGGAAGCTGTCAACCATCACAAGCTCTTGGCTTTGGGGATTCTGCAAAAGCGCGCGTAGGCCGGCAAGATGGTTCGAGAGCTGTTCATCGGGCAATGCGAGCCTCTCGGCAAACTCAAACGTGGTTGGGGCGCCCTCTCCCAGGATGTCGGATCGAGACGCCAAAAGCTCGTTCATGAACCCGGGGCGGAAGAAAATGCAGAAGGTTTCCACCGGAGTCTTCGAGTTGATATCAAGCCGATAGCCCGTGCCTTCGTTCAGAAGCAGGTAACGGGTTCGATCCAGCTTGAACGCTCGTCGGTTGGCAGTCCAGGTTGCTTCGCCATGCAGAACGGTTTTGAGCGACAGAGTGCCCGTTACCGTGGGCGTCTCATACGACTTGGCGCGGCCCCACAGGATGCTGTTTTGGGACCAAAGCCGACTGTCGCCCGGATTGCAGAGGATCGATTCCAATACATGCCAATACGACCAACGTTGCGATAAGGTTACGCAGGGTCCTAGCGGCAAGCCGTTATTAGCTACAATCGAGTCTTATGGTGACCACGGTTTTTACGGATTTAGGCGGGGTTCTGCTCACGAATGGTTGGGACCGCACCGCGCGACGGCGCGCGGCGGAGCAGTTTAGCCTGGATTACGAAGACATGGACGAGCGGCATCACCTGACCTTTGATACCTACGAGATCGGCCGTCTGAGCCTGGACGAGTACCTGAACCGTGTCGTCTTCAACAAGCCTCGGGGATTCAGCCGCGAGGATTTCCGGGCATTTATGTTCGCGCAATCCCAACCGATTCACGAAATGCTGGAGCTGATGCGCCAGGTGAAGCAGCATAACAGCGTCCGCATCGTAGCGATCAGTAACGAGGGGCGCGAGCTTGCCCAACACCGCATCGACGCCTTCCGCCTGCGCGATTTCATCGACGCCTTCTTCGTTTCCGGCTTCCTGCACATGCGCAAGCCGGATCGCTACATCTTCCTGACCGCCCTCGATGCGATTCAAGCGCCTCTGCAGGACTCGATCTACCTGGATGACCGGCTGCTGTTTGTCGAGATTGCGACGTCGCTGGGAATGAACGCCTTCCAGCACGTGAAGTACGAAGAAACCCGCGATCGCCTGCTGAGCCTTGGCCTCAAGCTAGGTTAAGCAGGAACTCGTTTAGGGCGTTCGTGACGGCCTTGTCTTCATAGAGAGCGCTCACGTCGATGCCCTTCATGGCTTCGGCTAGGCGATCTGGACTGCATATAAGGTCGAGGTAGTCGTTCTCATCGCGGGCAATGAGCCCTTCCCCGCCGCATTGCTTCAGAAAGGCGTACGTATGCCTTCCGCGCATGAACTTACCGGGCAAAGTGACCACCGGGACGCCCACCGAGAGAGCCTGAATCGTGGTATTGCCTCCGCTCCACTCCGGCGGATCGATCGAGACCGACAGACATCGCGTGAGCGCCTCAAAGTCAAGTTCGGGCATTGAGCCGAGCAATACGTGATCCCCACCGCTACGGTTAAGTCTTTCCATCAGCACACGGTGCGGATATGGGTTGACGTTCGCTTGGAATACCACCGGCTTGCGCAGCCTCTCGGCTATCTGCGCCAGCAGTTCATCCCTCTCTGGCAGCCACTTGCTGGCGTTCTGAACCATGCCAACCAGATGGCCTTCTGGCAGTCCAAAATCCGCCCGTTTCTTGCCGGAGCTGCTTCGCTCGCGCCTCTCGATGAAGAGCCCGCTGCCCGGTAGCCGGACCAGCTTTTCTGTGTACTCAGCGTCCGCATCATCGGGCTCCATCAGCTCAGACGACAGGTAGTAATCAATTTCGGAAAGTCCGCTTGTAACCGGATGCCCCCAGGCAGTGCACTGCACCGGCGCAAGACGGAAAGCGCCGAAGCGATAGCTATCTGGATGCATCCCGATATCCGTGAAGATGAGAACATCCAGACCAAGGGAGCGGACCCATTTCGCCGCCTCAAGACGGTCGCCACCGAGCAGGAAGTAATGATCGGCCGCTTGCTTCCACCTTAGGCTGACGGAGTCCTCTTTAGCGCCGACGTTGATCCCGTACGTCTCGATTTCCGGGCCGTGGTTCTTCAGCCAACCAAGCGCCCAACGAGACCCATTTGATCGCGTGAGATTGCCACTGATGTAACCGACCTTGAGCTTGCCGCTGCGCTTCCGCTCAATCGGTTGAAGCAATTCAGGCGCGACCGACTCGGCAATGCGCCGAATCAGCTTGCCATGCTTTTCCAGAATGGGCCGGACAGAGCGACCCTGGTACGCCAGGAAGAAAGTGTCGTGAAACGCGAGCGCTCGATATGCCTCATCGCCACGTATTTCGCGGGTCAGGAGGGCGTCAAGATCGGCTTCATAGCTCTGCCAGCACTCATCCATTTGGGCTTGGCTTTCATAGATTTGCGGTAGCCGCATCCGCGCCAAGGCTCTCAGCCACGTATCAGGTTTGACCAACGCGCGATAGCACGCGGCATCGCCTTCCGCAAGTGTTGCGTCAGCTTGTATCAGCGCGGGATCGGCGGGAATGTCGTTTGCCGGTCGCGGGCCCAAAGTCGGCTCAGTTCTTGGAAGCGGGTTGCCCTGCTCACTGGCGATCCACTCATCAAACGACTTGCCGGATTGGAAGTAGGAATCCAAAGCTCGTCCGAGTTCGAACACTCGAGCGTCCCCGGATTGCACTTGCGTGGAGTACAGTCCCGCAGCCACCGCATCGTAGGGAGCGGCGGCTCCAGGAAGAGAGCGGAGGCGAACGTCATCCTCAGGGTGCTGTCGCTGCCGCACGCAGTCCTCCACATTCAGGCTGAACCGGCGGCGGCAATCTAGCGGCCGCGCGGTGTAGACCGTGCATTCCTCGTTCAGAAGCAGGGGGCAATCAAATCGCGCCAAGCCTTCCGTGCCTCGTTTGAATGGCGCAAGATTGGCTACGTATTCCGAGCTGCGCTTCCGCAGGCTCGCCTGTTCTTCTGGGGAGAATGACTCCTCAATCGCGCCCACGATCGCCGCAAGTTCAAACTGAGAAACGAGAATTGACCTGCGGCAGCACTGTGCGCAACCGCGTCTGCAGTGCAGTTTCTCCTGGTGCTGAGCGATCGCGCTGGCGGATGCCTCATCGGCCATTAAATCCAGCTTGGTGATCAGCTTTTGACTACGCTCGGCGGTCAGCCCGCGGCGCAAAGCGCCATCGGCAAGCATGGCGGCGGTTTCGCGAAGAGCTTCGGGCTGCACGACAGGAATTATAGTTCGGTATTCTGCCTCTGCCGATGGATGATTTCTCCTTTGAAAGCCCAGAACTCACCAGTTCGCATACGCTGATGGAGTTCGGCAATGGGGGGCGCATTTCGCGACTGTGGGTTATCGACCCCAACCACATCGGAGAAGACAACGAGCTTCAGACGGTGATGCCAAATCTGCCGGTTGAAGCCGAATTTACCGAGGACTACTACCCCGGCACCATCCTGATTGGCGCGCGCGCCAACCCCCATGAGCCATGGATCGTAAGCCGTAACATCGACGCCGCCCAAGAAGAAGGAGACCTTGAGCCGAACCAGGTGACGTTCAATTACGAATTCGCTTTTCTTTCTGAAATCCGGGCCACCGGCCGGTTCTACGAAGTACAGAACCCAATCCCGCACGTGGCGTGGGACGTGACGATCACCAACGATGGCGACAACGCCCTTGAAATTGGCGAACTCGCATTCCCAATGGGCTTTGACAACATCCTTTATGGTTTTCCAACCACTACCGAGGGCATCCGGCGAATGTGGCGCGAGAAGTTCCACATCCACAAGTTCATTGGCGGCTCGGGAAGCTATCTGCACGTGCAGCTTCTGAATGGGGAATCGCCTGGCTTGCTGGTCTGCCCCGGCGCGAACACATCGTGGGAGTTTTACAATCACGCCAGCGCAACGCTGACCAGCAGCTACCGTTCGGAGGGGGTGCCAATCGTGTATGCCCACTCGGTGGCCACTCTTGATCGGGAGGGATGGAAGCCGTGGTTCAACGGCCACACTTCCGCTTTTCTTGCCCCTGGAGAATCGCGCACATTCCAGACTCTTTTCGCACCCATCGGCGAGAAGGGCACCGGCTTGCACGAGACGTTGGCAAAGCTGCGTCGCCCCGCGTTTAAGCTGCTGCCTGGCGCGGTGGCGCCGGCATCCGTGGGCATCGCGGTGGAAGTCACCGGCGTGACGCCCGCCCGATTTACCGCCGACGTAGACGCGGAGCTTGAGAAGGACTCCGACGAATTTGGCGGGTTCTGCTTTGTAAAACCAGAGCAGCCTGGCGCGCTATCACTACAGATGACGGACACGCGAGAGCTGTCCTCCATGGTCCATCTGGTCTTCACGAAGGAGATCGACGAGCTGATTCAAAAGCGGGCGGACTGGATTTTGCTTCACCAAGTGTATCGAGGCGACGGACAGTGGAAGGGCGGAATCGCGCCATGCGATAACGACACCCTCTCGCCCATCATCGACACTGACGAGAGCGGCGGCGTCATCCTTGGATCGCTTGCCGACACACTTTTCCTTGCCGAGAAGAACCTGATTGTCCCTAACCCGCTGGAAATCGAAGCGCTTGTAGGAGCGCTGGCGTTCATTCGCAAATGGATTCATAACCCCGGCGACCACTCCGTGGGCAGCGTATTTGGCTTGACCGAGGGCGTGGCAACAAACCGCTCGCGAGCAAAGCACTATCAGGTTCTGGCTGCCATTTATGACGCCATGGGCAAGCTCTCCGCAGAAACCGGGTTACTGGATCCGAACCCTGACTGGTATCGCCTGGAATCCGAAGCGGTGCTGGCAGCGGCGTCCACATTTGCCGATCCGCTTGAGCTAACGTTTGAAGCCTTCTCTCTCCCCTGGCTTTCTCCGCTGATTCGAAGCCTCTCGCCGACGATTGGCGAAGCGCAAATGCTTGCCGGAAGGTCGAGCGCGCCAAGCTGGTGGTGGTATGCCGGAGATAAGAACTGGCCGGACCTGGCGACCAGCTACACGCACGACAAAGGAGAGCAGTGCCTATCCGCTTCAAATGCCTCTAACGCGCGGCAGCTCCTTGCTGGACTTCGCGATGGCGTCAGCGCGGACGAATTAAAGGTGCGACTTGCGTTTGGCGGACTCTTGAGCGTGTGGGCATTGGTCCAGGAGGATGGCGCGGCCGCAGACAGTTATTGCCCCGATTCCGCTTCGCGCGACCTGGGAATGAGCAGCACTACCGGCGTCTCTGGCCTTGCCCTGTCGGCGTATCTACAGAATGCCCGCTCTCTGGTCTTCCATGGCGCCAACCAGGGTTCGCTTGGATGCCATGCGACGGTGGAGATGATCGACGAGGTCGAGCATTTGGTTATCAAGCCCTGGGATGGTGTGCGCCAGCGCATCGAGGTTTACGGCCTCGGGGTTTCGATACGCGTACGCGGCGCTGCGATTGCGGAAATGCAGATTCAGACCGACAAGCAGCGCATGAAACTGACTCTGCGCAATGTCTCGCAAGTCGGCCGCAAGGTCGCAATGGAGATTAACGGGCTCTGGGGCCGGGCGGCTGAGGCGAATGGGCAAGAGCTAAATTTCGTCCCCGGTAGTGATGCGGGCGGATATTTTTCTTACAATTCATCCATTAAGCCGCTTGAAGAGACCACAATCGAAATAAAGGTGATTCAATGATCGAAGTTCCTTCCTGGTGGCTCGTACTCTCGCTAATCTTCTTCGCAATCAATGCCCTATCGTTCCTGGGAATGTTCGTCGCCATCTGGAAGATGAAGCAAGCCGTCGAGCAGATGCAGCCGAAGGTTGACGATCTCGTCTCCGAAGTCAAGGCGGTCACCGTCAAGGTGAACGACCTCACCACCACGGTTAATGAAACCGTAAAGGGACTCAGCGGACACGCGAACAGCGTCGCCGGCTCCGCCGATCTCATTGCCTCCACTGCGGCAAGAATATTTGAGCGTAACGCCCCACTTGTGATGGGAGTTCTCAGCGCAATCCGCATCGTCTCCGCTGTTCGGGGGGCCAAGAAGGACGAAAAGAAGCGTGCCCAGAAGGAACTGCCTCGTCGCTCTCACTCCCGGGATTGAGTTCAAGTTAAGAAAGTCTTGTTTCTGCAAGGTAACCTTTAGCCCACTTAAGCGTCGGGTCCCCGTAATTAGGGTCTGCGGCGCTTGCCCGACTTTCTTATCTTATGAGTAATGTAGACAAGGTGCTGGTGCTCGGATGCGCTGGCATGTTAGGCCATAAAATCTTTTGCGAACTGAACGCGCGGGGAGCAAATGTAATCGGGACCGTCCGGTGGGAGAATCCGCCCGAGCCGCTTTCCAAAGTTCCTTTCCTCCAAGCCAAGAATGTTCTGCGAGGCATCGACGCCGGGGACCTCGACCTTCTCACCCGTATCCTGCAGCACGAGCGGCCCGGCATCATCGTCAACTGCGTCGGCGTGATCAAGCAGAGAGGCGAAAGCCATGAGGCAATCCCTAGCATCAAGATCAATTCGCTGCTGCCTCATGTGCTTGCCGAGAAGGCAAACGCCTACGGCGGCAAAGTCATCCATTTCTCTACCGACTGCGTCTTCAGCGGCAAAGACGGACTCTACGAGGAAGACTCGTTCGCGGATGCCGACGACCTTTACGGCCGTTCAAAGTTCCTCGGAGAACTCCACGATAAGAATTCGCTCACTCTGCGAACATCCATCATTGGCCGGGAGCTTAGCAACTTCGCCTCCCTGCTGGAGTGGTTCTTGAGTCAGGAGGGACGCTGCAACGGGTATCGGAAGGTAATCTATTCGGGCGTAACCACGAACTACCTGGCCGCGCGCGTTGCCGACCTCATTGCCGACGATCTGCCAATCCGAGGCTTATATCAGGTAGCGGGCTCGCCGATCAGTAAGTTCGAGTTGCTCAGGAAGCTCAAGTCTGCCTATCAAAAGGACATCGAGATTGATCCGGTGGATGAGCCGGCGCACGATAAGAGCCTTATCGGAGATAGGTTTGAAGCCGAGACCGGCTACAAGACTCCTTCCTGGGACGACATGGTTTACGAAATGGCCGCGGACGAAACTCCATACGCCGACTGGAGATAGATGAAAGTTCTTGTTACTGGGGGAGCGGGCTTTATAGGCTCGAACATCGTTCGACGCCTCGTTGATCGTGGCGATCAGGTTACGGTGATCGATAACCTGCAATCTGGCTACGCGCAAAACCTCGATCCCTTCCCCACCGTCAACTTCATCCATGGCGACATCCGCAGTGAATCGTCGATGAATCAGGCAATGGAGGGTATCGACGTGGTGTTTCACCTCGCCGCCTCCGTGGGCAACAAGCGCTCCATCGACATGCCGATGGACGATGCGGAAACAAATGTGCTTGGCACTATTCAAGTTCTGGAAGCCATGCGAAAGCACGGCGCGAAGCGGATTGTCGCTTCAAGCTCCGCAGGCATTTTTGGCGAGCTGAAAACTCTGCCGATTGCTGAGCAGCACCAAGTCGAGCCAGATTCGCCTTACGGTGCAACGAAGCTGGCGATGGAGAAGCTGTGCCTGGCTTACGCGAAGCTCTACGATATGGACGCGGTTTGTCTGCGCTACTTCAACGTATTCGGGCCGAACCAGCGCTTTGACGCCTACGGCAACGTCATCCCGATTTTCGTATTCAAAATGCTGCGCGGCGAGGGCCTAACCATCTTCGGCGACGGCGAGCAGACGCGCGACTTCATCCACGTTGACGATGTCGTGCAAGCCAACCTGAAGGGCGCGGATGCGCCGAAGGGCGTGAGCGGCGCCTTCAACCTTGGCAGCGGAGAGCGCATTTCCATCAACAACCTGGTGAAGAAGATTCAGGAGCTTGCGGGGCGCGAAGTGCGGTACGAATATGGCCCGCCGCGCGCCGGAGACGTGCGCGACAGCCTCGCCGACTTCACCAAAGCAACCAAGGAACTTGGCTTTAAGCCGCAAGTAGAGTTTAATGAAGGTCTGAGGAACTACATTCAATGGGCGGAGAAAGAGGCAGCGCAACCGGTGGGCAGCCGATGAACAAGCCGTTCGATGGCAAACGCCTGCTGATAACCGGCGGCACCGGCTCGCTTGGCAAAACGCTGCTGAGACGCCTGCTCGGCGGCGCGATGGGCGATCCCGCCAAGATCATCATCTACTCGCGAGACGAAGCAAAGCAGCATTACATGCGGATGGAATATCTGCACCGCAGCGCGGCGACCGACGAAGTCATCTACCGCAATTTCCTTTCCAAGCTGGAATTCCGCATCGGCGATATTCGCGATATCGACAGCGTTGCCACCGTTCTGCGAGACGCCGACATCGTTTTCAACGCCGCCGCCATGAAGCAGGTGCCGACCTGCGAGTACTACCCCTACGAGGCGGTTAAGACCAACATCGAGGGCGCAGAAAACATCGTCCTTGCCATCTCCCGCCACAACCTGAACGTCGAGACCGTCATCGGCATCTCCACCGACAAGGCATGCAAGCCCGTCAACGTGATGGGGATGACGAAGGCCATCCAGGAACGCATCTTCATCCAGGGCAACATGCGCTGCCCCAAAACCCGCTTTGTGTGCGTTCGCTACGGCAACGTGCTTGCCTCGCGCGGCTCGGTAATTCCGCTATTCCACGACCAGATTAAGAACGGCGGACCGGTAACGGTCACTACACCGGATATGACGCGCTTCCTGCTAAGCCTGGACGATGCGGTGGACACCGTTTTCGCCGCCTATAATGATGGCAGCCCCGGCGATATCTACGTCCCTCGCGCGCCATCGGCGCTCGTCCTGAACGTGGCCAAGGCGCTGATTGCGGACCGCAATATTCGGCTGGACATCACCGGCATCCGCCCGGGCGAGAAGATTCACGAGATCATGGTGAGCGACGAAGAAGCCCACCGCGCGGTGCTGGCGGGCGCCTGGTACGCCATTAAGGCGATGCTGCCGGAGATTGTGGATGAGCCGGTGATTCCGGTTCTGAACAAGGAGTACAGCTCTGGCGATGAGGTGCTTGATCTTGACGGCACCATCGACCTGCTGAAACGCCACCGCCTGATGCTGGAAGATGTGGCCACTGAAGTTGGGGAAACTCTGCGTTGAAGGTCATGACCATTCTGGGCACCCGCCCGGAGATCATCCGCCTAAGCCTGGTCATTAAGCTTCTCGATGAGTTCGCCGAGGAGCACATCTTGGTCCACACCGGCCAGAACTTCGACGACCGCCTAAGCAAGATATTCTTCGAGCAGCTTCAGGTGCGAGAGCCGGATTACCACATGAATGTGCGCGGCGCGGGCTTCAGCGACCAGATAGGGCAGATACTCACCCAGTCCGAGGCGTGCTTCCGCAAATTCAAGCCGGATCGCCTCCTGATTCTGGGCGATACGAACAGCGGCCTCAGCGCCATCGTCGCGCGAAGAATGGGCATTCCGGTGTATCACATGGAAGCCGGCAACCGATGCTTTGACGACCGCGTGCCGGAAGAAGTGAATCGGCGGGTGATCGATCACAGCAGCTCGATCCTGATGCCGTACACCCACAACAGCAAAGAAAATTTGATGCGCGAGGGCATCGCTCAGGACCGCCTGTACGTGACCGGCAACCCGATTTTCGAGGTGCTGGAGGCGTTCACACCCCAAATTAACGCCAGCGAGGCGATGAAAACCTACGGCGTGGAGAAGGGCAAGTTCTTCCTGGTGACCCTGCACCGCTCCGAGAACGTGGATCACGAAGGGCGCCTGAAGAACTTCTTAGAGGGTCTGAAGCGGCTGCACAAAGCGTATGGCTTCCCGATCATCGGCTCGCTTCACCCGCGGACACGAGATAAGATTGCCGCCTTCGGCATCGACCCGAAGGCGTATGGCATCACCTTCGTAGAACCCCTGAGTTTCTTCGATTTTGTGAACCTTGAAAAGAACGCCTTCTGCCTGCTTTCCGATAGCGGCACCGTGCAAGAGGAAGGCTGCATCTTCGGTGTGCCGAACGTGACGATCCGCGACGTGACCGAGCGGCCGGAGACGGTGGAGTGCGGCTCCAACATCCTAACCGGCGCCGAGCCGGAAGGCATCGAGCGCGCGGTGAAGATGGTCACCCGCGTGGCGGGCGGCTGGAATCCGCCGGTCGAGTATCTTGCGCCGAAGGTCTCGGAAACCGTCGGGCGCATCGTTTTAAGCTACCGGCTCCCTGATCATGCGGAGCTGCTTTATCGTCAAAGCAAGAACTAGTCCTTGTCGTGAACCAAGAATCGCGCTATCATAAACTGAAAATGCTCGAAGAAGAGCCTCCCGCGGAGCCGCGGATTTGAAGATTGCCGTTATCGGGGCGGGCGGACACGCTAAGGTCGTGGTCGCCACCCTGCAAGCCATGGACCACATTGTGGGTGGCATTTTCGACGATAGCGAAGCCCGCTGGGGCTCTGAAGTGCTTGGCGCGAAAGTGCTTGGCCCAGTCTCTACCCTTGTTCCCGACCAGTTTGATGGCTGCATCATCGCGATTGGCGCGAACGCGGTTCGCAAGCGCCTTGCCGAGCTGCCCATTCGCTTCTTTACCGCCGTCCATCCTTCGGCGATCATCCACCCTTCGGTGCTGATCGGGGACGGCACGGTGGTGTTCGCGGGCACGGTCATCCAGCCGGATACGGTGGTTGGCAGGCACTGCATCATCAACACCGGCGCGATGGTGGATCACGACTGTGGGATTGAGGATTACTGCCACCTGGCGCCCGGCTGCCATCTTGCGGGCGGGGTGGTGCTGCGCGAGGGCGTGTTCATGGGCATCGGCTCCAGCGCGATTCCGAACATGACGGTCGGCGAGTGGTCGACGATTGGGGCGGGGGGCACGGTGGTGCGAGACATCCCCGAGTACTGCACCGCCACCGGCGTCCCGGCGAAGCCGGGCAAGTTCAGCTATCCGAGCGAAGAAGTCGTGACGTAGCGGGCACAGAGCTTACTTCGCAACGAGAAGCCCCGCGTTTCGTTCTTGCGCAAGAGCCTTATGAGCATTCCTTGAGTTTCAGGTAATTTCTGTCGTGACTTGCTGCCTTTGTCGTTACGCTCTCTTGCTTGTAACCGTAAACTCTGCCATGCTCCAAAGACCCTCCGTGAACTTGATGGACCAGGTTCGACAAACGCTTATCGCCGGCGGAAGACCATTTGAGGCCACAAAGGTCGTCGGCAAAGAAAGCTACTTGGGATACGAAGTTGAGTTCGAGCTCGACTTCCTTCCAGACGGACGATTTTCATGCGTAACGAGCGGTCCGCAAGGACATCGGATAGGCTTCGATGGCGCGACGGTATGGAAGCAGGACTGTGCTGGCCTTGCCTATTTGCTTGATTTTACAGACCGGGACAGAGAGGTATTGCTCGGTTCGCTCATGTCAAGTAGCTGGGTGCTTCCCAACTCCGTGGTTCAAGCGAAGAGCGTTGGGGATTTCGTGGAGCTACAGCTAAAGGACAGTGAGCAATGCTTTAGACTCACCGTCGATCCAAACACCCACCTTCCAACCAGAGCTGACTTGCACGGCGGAGGCGATACAGTGCTACTTGGTGACTGGAGGGCCGTCGGAGACCGCTTGATTCCGATGCATGTCGAACTGAAGTCGGAAAATGAACCACGAACTTTCAGCGGAGCTACCGCAAAGTCAACGAACCGCGAAGGTGTAAAGCTGGCTTTGCCAAAGACAACAGTCACCGATACGTTTATTGATTTAAGTTTGCCTCCGACAATCCCCTCTCGCCCCGCAGGTAAGAACCACATTGCAATCCATCCTTTGATTAACGGTAAGGACGTAGGCTGGTTCATCCTTGACAGCGGCAGCGGCGTCATGCTTATCGATAAGGAAATCGCCAATTCTCTTCACCTGAAGAAGGTTAGTAAAGACACCGGTACAGGCGTGGGAGGAACCGTCGAGTCTTTTGGACGTTTAGTTTCGGAGTTCAAGGCGGGCCCCGCTACAGTCCGAGATTTGACATTTCAAGACTTCGATATGACTCAAATTGGCGGCCCGACGAAGCCTTTCGCGGGGATTATCGGAACGCCCTTGCTCCGCCGGATGATCTTGAAGTTGGACTGGAATGTGCCCTCAGTGGAGGTTTACGATCGTGAGCGTTATACGCTTTCGAAGGGTTCTTGGATTCCGATTCGCTTTGACACCAACAACCCTGTAGTTCTTGCGCAGGTGGCTGGAACGCCAAAAGCTTGGTACCGCCTCGATACTGGTGGCGCGGGATTTCTTACCGTTCACTCGCCCTTCGTAAATCGCTGGAAGCTCCTAGAAAACCGCACGACAACCGATTCGAGTTCAAACGGGATCGGTGGGCAGATGCCAAGCAAGCTCGGGACGATTGATTGGTTCGAAGTGGCGGGCCACCGATTTGAGCATCCGAAAGTCGAATTTTCACTTGCAGAACGCGGCAGCTTCGCAAATACCTATCTCGCGGGGAATATTGGAATAGCCTTGCTGAGGCAATACACATTGATCCTCGACTTCTCGGGACAACGCATTGCATTTCTTGACACGACGAGCCACTGATTAGCGGCTAATGCTTACGAAGCGCTAGTCTTTAAAGCGACTAAGAATCATTTCTTTGGCACTCCAACGGACCATGGAGACTTCATCGGCTCCGGGGTCCAGACGACTTTCATCGGCGTATTCGCAGTCAAAGGAATCTTGTAGGTCGTGCCGTAACTTGAAGATATTTCCACTGCGTCACCGATTATTTCGGCGCCAAACATGATAGTGACGATCATCGAACCGCCGATCTGAAAGTCGGGCGTCGGGAAGAAGAGCCCCATCGCCTGGTGGTCGAATGTATCCAACCTCATGGCCAGCCATCCGTCCCGCCAACTGATGCCCTCAATCGTTGAGTCGTGCAGAAATTGAAAGACCCTATCCGCGTCTTTGATCTCCACTTCTTCGCCACTCTGGAATCCCTCCCAGATCTGATGCGGCGACGGAACTTCTTTAAGTTCCGGCATTGACTTGAAGCCGGCGATCGCCGCCGTCGAGAGCTTTAGCTTAAACCCATACTCGTCTCTCCAGTGACATTCTTCATCACCTAACATAAACGGCTCCCACTTCCCGTCAGCCGTCCGCTCTAACTGAAACAGTTCGAGGCCGAGCACTTCGCTAGGAAGCGTCCCTTTCGTCACCATGGTCTCATGCTCGAACTGAAAACACCGCCTATTCCCCTCGTGGTTGGCTAACTCCAAGTACCTCCCCCTCGACGGTAGCTCGCCCCATCCGACGAGGGTGCAGTTTTCGAGCATATGATTCAGGGGTTCGCTGTTAAGGCTTTCCATTCTTCCTGTTAGGCTCTCCTCGGTCGACTGATTCCCCTCAGCTCCTGACTGTTATGTCCGGCAGTGTCCAGTTCGCAGTCGATTCAAAGAACCCAAGTTTCCGAGTCCTAAACCGCCGAAGGTAGAGTTGCTCGCGGGTCTTGGTGTCCGTGATTCTGAGAAGGAAGTAGCTGTCCAGTTTATCGGGCTCAACTTTCACCGGGCTCACCTCGTTTGGTCCGACCTCAGTCAGGTCGTCGTAGCGGTAACCGCCGCTATTGACTTGCAAAGAAAGCTTCCTCGCAGTTTCATTTCTAATGATCACGGTGTAAGTTGGCGGCGGACCTTCACCCGAAAACGCAAGAATAAAAAGCGCGTACATTGACGCTAGGAGCGCGAGAATAACGAGGATTCCGATCTTCGCCATGTTAATCCCGATCTGCGTACGATAAGATTTTCACAAACCAGGTCTCACCACGAGTACCCATTCCATAAGTATGACCACTCAGAATCCCCAATTAGCCAATCGAACCCGAAAGGTACACTGAGCCCAGATGTTTGATCAACTCGCGCGGCGGCTGCACACCGTATTTGCCAACCTGCGCCGCGAATCCCGACTGACGGAAGACGACGTCAACGCCATGCTCCGCGAGGTGCGCGTGGCCCTCCTTGAGGCCGACGTGAACTTCCAGGTCGCCAAGCAAATCATCTCCAACATTAAGGAGAAGGCGGTCGGCGAGGACGTTTTCGGCTCCCTCACCGCCGATCAAACCATCATCAAAATCGTCAAGGACGAACTGACGGAAATCCTTGGCGGAGAGCCCGCCAAATTCAACTGGGCGTCAAATCCGCCGACCGTCATCCTAATGTGCGGCCTCCAGGGCTCGGGCAAAACCACTACTTGCGCCAAGCTGGCCAAGCATTTCCTGGATCAAGGTAAAAAGCCGATGCTGGCCGCGTGCGACCTTCAGCGCCCCGCCGCCGTTAAGCAGCTTCAGGTCCTTGGCGAGCAGGTCGGCGTGCCGGTAGAAGCCCAGCTAGAAGGCGCAACCCCACAGCAGATCGCCCGAAAGGCGCTGGACCGCGCCCGGCACCTGATGATCGATATCCTCATCGTGGACACCGCCGGACGATTGCAAGTGGATGAGCCGCTGATGGAAGAGCTCGCCCAGGTTCAGCGCGCGGTACTTCCACAGGAAATCTTCCTGGTGCTGGACGCCACCACCGGCCAAGAGGCCGTGAATGTGGCGGAGGCGTTCCGCGCCAAGGTGCCGGTAAGCGGCGCGATCTTTACCAAGCTCGATGGCGATAGCCGAGGCGGCGCAATTCTAAGCGTGCGCGCGGCCACCGGGGTGCCGGTGCGCTTCTCCGGCGTCGGCGAGCAAGTCGAAACGCTAGAGCCGTTCATCCCCGACCGCATCGCCCAGCGCATCCTTGGCATGGGCGACATCATGGGCATTATCGAAAGGGCCGAAAAGGCCTTCGATAAGGATGAGGCGCAGGGCATGGAATCGCGCATGAAGCGCGGCGACGTCGATTTCAACCTGATGCTTTCCCAGTTCGCGATGATGCGCAAGATGGGGCCGATCCAGAACGTGATGAAGATGATTCCTGGCCTGGGGGTCCAACTGCCGGAAGAAGCCCTGGACCAGATTCAGGACAAGCACGTGAACCGCATCGAGGCAATGATTTTAAGCATGACGCCGCGCGAGCGCGAGAACCCCGACCTGCTGAACGGCTCTCGCAGGAAGCGAATCGCGAACGGCAGCGGCACAACAGTTGAAGAAGTGAACTCGCTGGTGAAGCAGCTTTACGAGCTTCGCCGCACCATGAAGGCGATGGGCAAGATGAACAAGCTGAAACCGCCCAAGCGTCGATAAGGATAAGCGTGCAGTACGACCTCGTCATCACGGATGTCGAAATCGTCTCCCCGACCGGAACCGCGGTCGGCAACATCGCCATTAATGGCCAGACGATCGCCGCAGTAGGAGACGTTTCTGAATCGGAGGGCCGCCGCCTACTGAAAGGCTCCGGATTAACCGCCATTCCCGGCGTAATCGATACCCAGGTTCATTTTAGAGAGCCGGGTATGACCCACAAAGAGGACCTGGAATCGGGCACTCGCGCGGCGGTTGTGGGCGGAACCACCACGATATTCGAGATGCCGAACACGAATCCCACCACTACCACCGAGGCGGCGCTGAAAGATAAGCTGCGCCGGGCGGAGGGTCGAGCGTGGTGCGATTACTCTTTCTTCTTCGGCGCCACCACCGAGAACGCCGAATTGCTGGCATCGGCTGAAAAGCTGCCCGGCTCACCGGGCATTAAGATCTTCATGGGCAGCTCCACCGGCTCCCTGCTGGTATCCGATGATGAGGATGTAAGACGGGTGCTGAAGCATGGCAAGCGTCCGGTGGCTGTTCATTCCGAACACGAACCACGCCTCCGCGAACGCAAAGCTTTGATCAGCGCCAACCCCCACCCACGGGAGCACCCATTCCTGCGCGATGCCGAGAGCGCGCGCCTCTGCACGGAGCGCCTGCTCCGCCTGTCGGCGGAGACTCAGCGGCCGGTCCACATACTGCATATTTCAACCGCGGATGAGCTGCCACTCATTAGGGAGGCTAAGGATAAGGGGCTAAACAACACGGCGGAAGTGACCCCCCAGCATCTGTGGTTCAACGCGGACGACTACGAACGGCTTGGCTCACTGCTACAGATGAACCCGCCGATTCGCTCCAAGGATCATCAGGAAGCCTTATGGAAGGCGCTTGATGCGGACCTCTTCGACGTATTCGGCAGCGATCACGCCCCTCACACGCTGGATGAAAAGGCGAAGCCGTACCCAGAAAGTCCGAGCGGCATGCCAGGCGTGCAAACGATGCTGGCAGCGCTGCTCACCTTCGTCCACCAGGGCCGACTCAGCATGGAGAAGCTGGTGCGAATGGCCTGCGCGAACCCCGCGAAGCTGTACGGAATTAAGAACAAGGGCTCAATCGCCCCTGGCTTCGACGCCGACCTGGTGCTGATAGACCGTAAGGCTTCCTATCAATTTACTCGCAACCTGGTAGAAAGCAAATGCGGCTGGAGCCCTTACGAGGGTGAGACTTTTTACGGCTCGATCGAGCATGTGTTCCTGCGCGGAAACTGGATGCTGCGCGATGGCGGCTTGCAGCACCACGCGGTGGGTCAGCCGGTAACATTCGACTGGAAATGACCGAGCTCGAGACCTTCAAAGACCTCTTTGATTACGCCCTTTGGGCAAACACGCAGTGGATTGACGCCGCAAAGGGAATTGAGGGCGGCGAGGCGCGCCTCAGGCACATCCTGAAGTCGGAGGAAATCTGGCTCAGCCGGTGCCAGGGCCGCCCGGCGGATATCGACGAAGAAGAAGAGCTTGGGCAGACCGCCATACGAAACCATGCCGGATGGGTGAACTACCTAGCTAACGCCGACCTGAACGCCGACATTTCCTATCACAGCCTGGATGGCGTTCCCTACACCAGCGCCTTGCGGGACATTCTGCACCACGTGGTGAACCACGGCACGTATCATCGCGGCGAGATGCGCGGGTACTACGCTCGGGCGAATCGGGACGACTTCCCGGAGACTGATTACATCGGCTACGCCCGCCAGGGCCGTGCCGGGAGGCAATAGGTCGTAGCAGTACAGTTCGCACCAAACATCAGCGATCAGGTCCCAGGCGCTCCGTTGCAAGCTCCTACATGCGTGTAAGGTGCTTGAATGCTGACATTTCTTGCGGTTTTTGTCGTTGCATCCTCGTTGGGCCAAGTGCAAGAACTTCCCCCGGCCGCCCCGGGTTGGGCGGTTTTGGACGCATCTTGGTCAGCAGACGGAACGAAGCTGGCCTACACAGGCGGCCACGTCGATGACCCGCATAAGCGCAGCCCGAAATCGATGTTCATCTATGTTGTGAACGCGGACGGGTCCGGCCGCAGGAAGCTGAATATCAACGGCTATGGCGCAAGCTTCACGCGGGATGGGAAGAACCTCATCATCGCGCATATAGAGGAAGGACGCAGGTTTCTCGTTAACTACGATCTGAGCAGCGACAAAATAACTCCCCTCACGGAGGGCCCCAAGGACTACTTCCCCGCCTGCTCACCCACTAGCGACACGGTGGCATTCAACTCAGATAGGGGCGCTGACATCCAGATCTATACGATGAAGACTAATGGTAAGGGGGCAAAAGCGATCACGCATGGGCCTGGCAAAGCCTACAACCCGATTTGGTCGATGGACGGTAAGCACATCGTCTACTTCCGAGAACTAGGCGATCAAAAAGATCAGATTTATGTCATCGATGCGGACGGCTCGCACGAAAAGCACATTTCCAAATCGGATCAGCACAACTATTATCCGGCGTTCCTGCCGAACGGAGACATCTCTTACACAAACCCTCAAGCTCCGAATGAGAGGCGTGTCATTGTGACTTCACCAGACGGCGAACAGAAGTCAGTCTGGCCGTACCCGAGCTTCCTTTTGCGGTGGTCGGCAAGCGGAAAGGCAGCCTTCATCTTCATTGGCAAAGGATCAAGCGCGCTCTACGTGTCGGATGCCGACGGCAAGAACGTGGTCAAGGTTTCCGACTAGGCTCCCGACTGCACCGTTTACGAAGGATGTTGGCTGTAGCAGTACAGTTCGATTCAGGCTGAGTCAAAGGCGACCGCAAGACGCCATAATTGATGGCTAATGAATCATTTGCATCCCTACGCCAATATCCTTCAAACCGTAGGCCAAACCCCTATGGTGCGTCTCAATAAGATGGCTGAAGGGCTGCCGTGCGAAATTTTTGCAAAATGTGAGTACTTCAACCCCGGTGGCTCGGTGAAGGATCGCATTGCGGTGCGAATGATCGAACAGGCCGAGAAATCAGGCCGCATTAAACCGGGCGATACGCTGATCGAAGCGACCAGCGGCAACACCGGAATCGGCCTCGCAATGGCGGCGGCGGTGAAGGGATACCGCCTTATCATCTGCATGCCCATGAAGATGAGCATGGAGAAGCAGAACATCCTGGAAGCCCTTGGCGCGAAGATCATTAGAACGCGCACGGAAGCGCGCTTTGACGAGCCGGATTCCCTCTTCGGCATCGCCCGCAAGCTGCAAGCTAAGATTCCGAACTCGCACATTCTGGACCAGTACGCCAACCCGGACAACATCCAAGCCCACTACGACGGCACCGGCGAAGAGATCGTCGCCCAGATGGGTGGCCGCCTCGATTACTTCGTTGGCGGGGTTGGCACCGGGGGCACTATCACCGGCATCGCGCGCAAACTGAAGGAGAAGGTTCCCAACTGCAAGATCGTTGGCGCTGACCCCGAAGGCTCAATCCTCAGCGGCGGCGAGCCCGGCCCTTCCTACAAAGTTGAGGGCATTGGATACGACTTCTTCCCGGAATCCTTCGACCCCAAGTGCATCGATATGTGGGTGCGCACGAACGACAAGGTCTCGTTCGATCTCGCCATGAGGCTGATACGCGAAGAGGGATTGCTTTGCGGTGGCTCCAGCGGCTCGGCTATGCAGGCAGTTTACGAGGTCGCGAAGAAGTGTAAGGGCGGCGAGCGGATTGTGGTGCTTATTCCGGATTCAATTCGAAACTATATGAGCAAGCATTTGAGCCGAGAATGGCGCGAAGCAAACGGAATGCTGACCCATCTGGATATGAACCCTGAACACTGGGACATTCCTGCCTTATAATGCGTCTTGGAGATTGAAATGAAAGCGGCCGCCACCCTTGAAACCCTGATTCACGAGCTTGACAAAGCGATGGATGCCGAAGACTGCGGCACTCGCTGCCGGATGGTGAAGGACGTCCTTGAGCACTCGGTTAAGCATGGCGGCGACATTCTTGATCCCAAGTTTCTTGAGCCTGTTGAGGGCTGTTACGCGCGGCGGCTGATTCACAAGGATCCAGCGGGCCGCTACACGGTTCTGGCGATGGTTTGGGCGCCTGGACAGGGCACTGCGCTTCACGACCACTGCGGAATGTGGTGCGTGGAATGCGTCTATCGCGGGCGAATCCAGGTCGATTCCTACGCGCTCGATAAGGAGTCTCAAGATGGCCGCTACTGGTTCCACAAGGAGACCACTCAATACGCAGATCCCGGCGACGCCGGCGCGCTGATCCCGCCGTTTGAGTATCACATACTCTCCAACGCGCTAAATGTTAACGCAGTCACGATCCACGTTTATGGCGGCGAGATGAAGTTCGCCCACGTTTACCTGCCGGAAGAAGGCGCCTATCGCTCCCATCGCAAGGAGCTTTGCTACACTCCTTAAGCGTGGCAAGAATTCTCTTCTTTGCCGCTTGCGCGCTTAGCCTTTTGCCCTGGATTCCCGAAAGCGTTTGGCGCGGCTGGGGTTTCCCGCTAACCCTGACGCTTGATAAATGGGCGCCCGCTTTGTGCCTGCTCTCCGGCATGGCCCTCGCCCTAACTCTGGGCAATCCCTATCCCGATCAGACCAAGAAGCTGAACAAGCCGCTGCTTCAGGGCGCGGTGGTGCTACTGGGTTTCAGCATGAACATCCAGCAGGTGATTCAGGCGGGGGCGCAGGGAGCGGGCATCGCGCTGGCGATGATTCTGCTGCTGTTTGGCCTGGGATATGTGCTTTCAAAGGCGCTGAGGGTGCCGCAGGGCGTTGCGACGCTGGTCGCTACCGGCACTGCGATTTGCGGGGGGTCGGCAATTGCGGCGGTTAGCTCGGTTTTGAATTCGGAGCAGGATGATATTTCGGTCGCGGTGGGGACGGTGTTCCTGCTGAACGCGGTGGCGCTCTTCCTCTTCCCTCCCCTCGGCCACCTGCTTGGGCTGACAGATCACCAGTTTGGAGTCTGGGCGGGTATCGCCATCCACGATATCGCGAGTGTGGTGGGGGCGGCCAAGGTCTTTGGCGGCGACGCGCTGGCGATCGCTACCGCGGTGAAGCTGTCGCGTGTCCTATTCTTGATTCCCCTCGTGCTCATCCTGGCGGCGTTTCGGCATAAAGAGGGTGGGGGCAAGGCGCCACTTCCCTATTTCATTGGTGGCTTCATCATCGCTTCCCTTATGCGCACGTTCGTGCCCGGGGCAGCATCCCTTGAGCCGATTATCAAGCCGCTTGCGGCAACCGGCTTTTCATTGGCGCTGCTGTTCATCGGGCTTGGCCTCAGCCGCTCGACGCTGAAGAAGGTTGGCATCCGGCCGCTAGCTCTGGGCGTAATTCTCTGGCTGGTGGCGTCTTTAGGCGCCCTTTTCGCTTGCCGACAAGTCTGAAGGTCCCAACCGCCCCCGGCCACCTGGCGTAGAATTCAAGCGTCGGGAGGCACCCCGCGATCAAGTTTGGCTCGCATTAGCCGCACCAAGTGCCACGGTGAAATCGGCGGAATGCGGTCGGGAGTATGTGAAGTGAAATTACTTACATGCGCGGCCGCAATGCTGGCCGCCATTAGCACCGCTTATGGAATCGTAATCAGGCACGATCGCCCTGATTCTCGTTATCTTGAACTCGCCAAAGGCCACGATGAGGCCGTCGATATTGCGGGCGCGATGGGCACGCTCATCGATAAGCGATGGGTCCTTACCGCAGGGCACGTTGGCCTCGAGCTATCGCCATACACTTCCTTTGTTCGCATCAAGGGGCGCGTGTACCAAGCTGACAGGGTGATCATTCATCCCGACTTCGTGAAGGATGGCCTACCAAGCGGGCGAGACTTTACCCTCATGCATCTGACGGAAGATGTGAAGGGCATAACGCCGGTTGGCCTCTACACCGGCAAGGACGAGCAAGGGCAACGCATCTTGGTTGTCGGCAGGGGCGATACCGGCACCGGCCTAACCGGCCCCACGGGCAACGACGGCAAGATGCGGGGCGCGGAGAACAAAGTCGACGATGCATCCGAGACCTCAATCTCTTTCGCCTTTGACGAACCTGGAAAGGCGTTAGACCTTGAAGGAATTAGCGGTCCCGGCGATAGCGGCGGCCCCGCGCTGATTCAAAAGAACGGACGGTGGTGGATTGTGGGCGTCAGTTCAGCGAACCGAGGTCCGAAGACCTGCCAGTACGGCAGTGTTGAAGTCTACGCGCGAGTTTCCACAGCAATCGACTGGATTCGTTCGGTGATGAACGGCGCTGCCACTGCAAGCTCAGATTGGGTGAAGCATACGCCGTTTAGCGGCTGGCAGCAGGATCGCGTTGGCGAGATCTGCGCAGCTTTGGTTAATTCGTACAACAGCCCCACCGTGGATGCTTATGAGGCGTTTAATCAGAGATATCGAGATAAAGAGATACTTGGCCGCCGCACGCCAGAGCAGCGCGCGACAGCTTGGACGAACTACCGAGAGCAGTACGGCGATCTGGAAGTCCTTGAGTACGCGACAAGGGGAGATCAGGTGGTCAGCATCCTGACTCGCTCCAAGAAAACTCACGAGAAGGCAGTTATCAGCGTCTTCCTTCAGGGGCAAGGGGCTGACGCGGTGTTCGAAGGCTGGAATATCGATCCGATTTAGCCAAGGATCGAAAGCAGCTCATCTGCCCAAATCCATGGCGAGCCGTCATCCTCGTGTTTCAGGAACGCGAGGGTGTCGAGCCCGCTTGCTTGCCATTTCTTCATTCGCTCCGCCCACACGGTGAGCTCCTTCTTTCCGTAATCCGATTTCCGCAGGCGGCAATACCGCACGTCGCCTGATTCGCACAGCCACGCCTCCGCCTCGTCGGTTTCGGCTGCTACGCAGCCAACATTTAGGTCGGTAAGAAGCTGATCCGACTCGTCGCAGCGCCAAGACTCATGGCGGAATTCAAGCGCGTAGCGAATAGCATCCTCCGGCGTGCCCTTTAGAGCGGGATCGACGCCGTGGGTTTCGCCCTCGTACTCCCACTCGGGGATATCGGTGTACTTGCGCGGGGCGGCTTCGAAGAAATCCCGCACGCGCGCGGCATCAAATTTAAAGTTAGGCGGAAGCTGCACCAGTACTGCTCCCACCTTGCCAGTGGGGGCAAGAAAGCTGAGTCGATACAGGAAAAAGCGCATCGGGTCCAGTGCCGCCGGCTTAAGGCGAGCCATGTGACTCACCTGGCGGTGAGCTTTGAACGTAAATTGAAAGCCTTCGGGTGCGGTTGCTAGGTTGGCAAGCTGCTCCCGGCTCGGCATCTTGTACCAGGTGCCGTCCATCTCGACCGCGCGATACCGCTCCGCATAGAAGGCAAGGAACTCCTTCGGCTTCAACTCTGGCGGATAGAACCGTCCCTCCCCGCGCCACGGCGCATAGGCATAACCACTTAGCCCGATACGAATTTCCGCCATTCCTGCCCGAGTATGCACGAACAGGCCCCATTGAATCAGCCGAAGTGATGGGTATATTGCCGCTTAATGCTCCTTCTTGCCCTCGTTATGTCCATGCCTCAGGAGGGGCCGCCGCTGCCCTTCAAGAACCCTCTGCCGAAGGATGAGCAGATTCGCAAATTCCACCTGCCGGAAGTCATCGGGAATACGTGGGCAGATCGAGAGTCATCTTACAAGCAGCGCCTAAGCATGGAGGCGGCTTCCCCGTTCCGCAAGCTGACCTGGCGCAACATCGGCCCTACCGTTCAGGGTGGGAGAGTTGCGACCATCGCCTCGCCAGAAAAGGACCCGAACAGCCTTTATGTGGCGTATTCCACCAGCGGCCTTTGGCGCACCACCGACGACGGCAATAGTTGGCAATCGCTATTCAACCATGAAGCGGCATTTGGCATCGGAGATTTCGCGCTCAGCAAGGATGGCAAGACGATTTGGGTTGGCACTGGCGAAGCGAACAGCCAGAGGACAAGCTATGCGGGCACTGGCATTTACAAGTCGGTCGATAGCGGCAAGACCTGGCAGTGGATGGGGCTTCCTGAGAGCCACCACATCGGCCGAGTGGTCATCGATCCTCGCGACGAGAACACGGTTTACGCCTGCGTGATGGGGCATCTTTACAGCCAGAACCCGGAGCGCGGCCTTTATCGAACCCGCGATGGCGGAAAGACCTGGGAGCAGATTCTCAAGATCGACCAGTGGACGGGCGTGATCGACATGTGCATCGATCCCCGAAACTCCAATGTGCTGTATGCCAGCGCATGGCATCGAGATCGCCGGTCTTGGGACTTCCTTGAAAGCGGCCCTGGCAGCGGCGTGTACAAATCGGTTGATGGCGGCAAGAGCTGGACCAAACTGACCGGCGGCTTGCCTTACGGCGCCGCCGCCGGGCGAACGGCGATTGCGATTGCGCCTTCGAAGCCGGACCGGCTATATGCCTTCGTTGATAACGAAGATCCCGCCGACTTTGATGAGTATGAGGATGAGGGTGCGCCGAGCGGCAAGCTCACGCTTCGACGTTTCGTGTACCTGACCGATGAGCTGCTTTATGCAGTTCCCAAGGATGAAATCGAGACCTTCATCAAGCGATGGGTCAAGGATAGTCCCGAAGATGTTCTGAAGAAGATCGCTGCCAAAACGATTACTCAGAAGGAAGTCGCCGCCATGATTCAGAAGGACCACGCAGAGCAAGTTGAAATTGCGCGAAAGCAAGCGGAAATCTATCGAAGCGATGATGGCGGCAAGACGTGGGTTAAACCTTATCAGGGCCGCATTGGCGAGCACGGAGGCTACTACTGGAATCGCCTGTTTGTGAATCCGCGCGATGCTGACGATGTGTTCTCAACCGGCGTCTATCTTCTCCGCTCCAAGAATGCCGGCAAGCAGTGGAACGAGGTTGCAACTTGGGCGCAGGTCCATGTGGATTACCACTTTGTCTACTTCGATCCGCGCAATCCGAAGCGCTTCATAACGGGCACCGATGGCGGTGTCTTCATCTCTGGCGATGATGGCGGGCACTTCCGCCACATTGAAAATATGCCGGTCGGGCAGGTGACGACGCTTGCGATTGACGAAGCTACGCCTTATCGAGTCATCGCTGGCATGCAAGATAACGGAACACTGCGCGGGCCGAATAATTGGAAGCTTGGCTCAAGCGACGTGAATGATTGGAAGGAGCTATTCGGCGGCGATGGCAGCGCGATCGCGGTTGATCCGCGCAAGGACCGAGACCTCGTGTACGTGTCTTACCAATTCGGAATGTTCTTCGCGGTTGATAAGCAGGCCAATAAGCTGTGGAGCACCCGGCCCGAGCCGCCGAAAGGTGCAAAGCCTTACCGCTACAACTGGATCGCACCGTTTATCGTTTCCTCTCATCACCCGGACATCGTTTATGTGGGCACTGAGAAGCTGCTGCGGTCATTCGACCAGGGCAAGCACTACACGGAGGTCAGTCCGGACCTTACGACTAACCGAGAGCAAGGCAACGTGCCGCACGCGACCCTGAAGGACATCAGCGAGAGCCCTCTTCAGTTCGGATTGATCTACGTTGGAACCGACGACGGACTTGTGAAGATGACGCCCGATGGCGGCTACCAGTGGATCGATATTTCCACCCCACTCAAGGGAAAGTGGGTAACCCGCGTGGTCGCCAGCAAGTGGGATAAGGCCACCGTTTACTGCGCGCAAAGCGGCTACCGCGAGGACGACTTCAACGCCTATCTGTGGGTTTCCACCGATTACGGCAAGACTTGGAAATCCATTTCCGCCGGCTTGCCCGCCGAGACGATTAACGTCGTGCGCGAGGACCCGAATAACAAGGGGGTGCTTTATGTGGGCACCGATATGGGTGCGTTCATCTCGCAGGATAACGGCGCAACTTGGGAAGCACTGTCCGGCAATATCCCCCACGCCCCGATTCACGACCTTCAAGTTCAGGCCAAAGAGAAAGAGCTTGTGGTGGGCACACACTCGCGCAGCGTCTGGATTCTGCCGTTGAAGTACGTGCTGGGCCTCACGCCTGAGATTCGCAAGATGCCGGTTCACCTGTTCAAGCCTGACAAGAACAGCGTGTACACGAACTACAAGGCCCTTCCCTTGAAGAGCTGGCACGTTGCGCCGGACGAAATCCCGACGATGGCGGGGATGATGTTTGCCGGTAAGGCGGGCAAGGCAGTAATCGTTCTGAAGGATGATAAGGGCAAGGAAGTCGCCCGCCAGGAGCTCGCCCTAGAGGAAGGGCTGAATCCGTACAGTCTGAGTTTGTTGCTAGCTCCGTCCAAACCCGCCGAGCATAAGAAGCGAACGATCAAGTCGGTTGAGGATGCGCTAAAGGACCCGCTCGAGGAGGAGCGTCCACACTTCGTGGTTCCCGGCTCATACAAGCTAGAGGTTACGCTGAACGGCGCGACCGAGAGTCTTGACGTCAAGGTTGAGACAGGCTTTGTGCCTTCTCGCGATGATGACGATGGAGACGGGAAGACAAAGGACGTCGACTTGGACAAACCGGGCGATTCAGATGGCGGCCGCTAAGCCTTTAAATCAACCACATTCGGCGCCCAGTTCAGGCGCTTGAGCGCGTCGAGGTAATCGGCTTCCGTCATCTCGGAAGGCTTCTTGCCCGCCAGCGCGACGATGACGCCCTCCATCACATTCGTGGCGAACGTCTCGCCACCCATTTCGGGCGTCGTGGTGATCAGTCGCGCCGCGCCCGTAGTACGAAGCCAATCGAGGTCTGCCTTGCGAACAGTCTGGGTGATGATCGTCTTGCCGTCCATACGGTCCGGGCCGTAGCGGCGGATATAGTGCCAGTCTCCGGCAATGATGTCGGCTTCTTCGAAGAACTTGGGATACTTCGGCTTGCGCTCTTCTTGTTGCTTGCCGGTGGGATAGAACCACTGGATGGGCAGCTTGGTGACGATGGGCAAGATGATGGAGCCGAGCAGCCGCACCTGGCTGTAACTTCGCATCGCAATCGGAATTCCGATGCCAAACGCCAGATCGCCGAAGATCAGCTTGCCACCGCAATCTGAGAGCGCCTGTGCCATGCCAAAGCGATCCACCGCCGAGACGAGCAGGGTGGTGCTGTTCTTGAAATCAACAATGCCCTCGTTGTTCAGGCGCATTATCGTCTCGCGCTCCAGCGTGTGCTTAAGGCCACTGCCATCCACAACCGGAGTCTTCTTCGCGCCGGAAATCCACTTCAAGACCTGAGTGAAGGCGTACTTCTTTTGCCCCACTACCAGATAGATATCCGCGCCGCCAACGCCGAGCGCATCCACCCTGCCATCCAGCTCCGTGAACATGGCTGCAAACTTCTCGCCATCCCCATCGGTGCCGATTCGCTCGATCACGAATTCCTCGCCGAGAATCGTCGCTTCCTGCTTCTTGTTGCGGGTTGAGGAGCCAAGGCTGATAGAGACGACGCGCTTCACACGGCTATTATCCCCGAAGGAATACGGGTCCGCCGCTGTAACTCGATAGGCCTTTCGAACGATGTTCTGACATCTTGTGCTTCATACTCCAAGGCGATGGTACGTACGCACGACATCGCCAAGGTCTTCATGGACTCGAAGCGAAAAGAGGTCCGCGCAGTAGACGGAGTCTCCATTGAAGCCAAGCCGGGAGAGATATTTGGCCTACTTGGCGCAAATGGCGCGGGCAAGACAACCCTCCTTCGCCTACTCTCAACCGTCATCTCACCAACCGCGGGCAGCGCGGAAGTGGCGGGTTACGATGTTCAGCAGCATCCGGAAAAAGTGCGCGAGAACATCGGCTTCCTTTCAACCTCGACTGCGATCTACCAGCGCCTAACCGGGCGAGAGTTCATCGAATTCTTTGGACGCCTAAACGGCCTTGACGAAAAGAAGCTGAAAGAGCGGGTGGAGTACGTAACCGAGATGTTCCGCATTCATGAGTTTATGGATTCGCTCTGCGACAAGCTCAGCACCGGCCAAAAGCAGCGCATCAATATCGCGCGCACGATCTTGCACGACCCGCCCGTGCTCTTCTTCGATGAACCAACGGCGGGCCTGGATGTCATGACCAGCCAGAGCGTGCTCGGCTTCATCGAGCATTGCCGGACGATGGGCAAGACGGTGATCTTCAGCACCCACATCATGAGCGAAGTCGAACGGCTTTGCGACCACGTGGCGGTAATCCACGAAGGTCAGGTGCGGGCGGAAGGAACGGTGAGCGACCTGCTTACCAAGACCGGGGAACCAAGCCTTGAAAAGGCATTCCTCAATCTCGTGGGATGGACGGCAGAAGCATGAAGATGACGATTATTTGGCGCAAGGAATTGCGCGAGCTGTTTAGGGACAAGCGCGTTCGCAACTCGGTGATGTTCATGCCGATGTTCATGATGGCGTTCTTTGTCTTCTTCTTCGGCTTCATCACCGATATCGCCTCGAAGCCCTCTCAGCAGAAGGTCCACTACGTGAAGGCGGACAACATGCTGCTCACCATCCTCAAGAAGGCGAACTTCGAGCTTCATGAAGTGGCCACGCCAGAAGAAGGTGAACAACTGATCCGAGATGGGAAGGCGCGGCTTGTCCTCAACTTCGAGCCCGGCATCGATCAGAAAATTCAGAGCTTGCAGCCGGTTAGCGTCGACGCCATGTACAACCCGGATGAGGAATCCGGCACCGTAGCCCTCAGCATCATTCGCGAAACGTTCAGAACCATCAGCAACAAAACACTGGAGGCGGTGCTGGAGAGCAAAGGCCTGAACAAGGATCTCTCCCACCCAATCCAGCTTACGAACAAACCGATCAAGGTGTTTAAAGGCGAGAGCAACGGACTTCTGAGAAGCCTTGTTCCCTATTTCCTTGTGCTCTTCACGTTCATTGGAGGCATGACGGTGGCCGCGGACGCGATCGCTGGCGAGAAGGAGCGCGGGACCTTAGAAACCCTGCTCGTTAGCCCCGCAAAACGGTCTGACTTGGCGGTCGGTAAGTTCATGGCGCTCTGCACGATCATGGTCCTTGGCGCAACCTGCAGCATCCTGGGGCTAGGAATCATGGCAGCGTTGAACCTGCCGGTAACCAGAAAGGTGTTTGAGAACGGGCTGACGATCACCCCGCAAGGAGTCGCGATGATTCTGCTTGCGCTGGTGCCGGCAACCGCCCTGCTGGCAGCCCTGATGCTTGCGATCTCAACCTACGCGCGCAGCATTCGCGAAGCGCAGTCGTATCTGGGCTCGATGAGCATTTTCGTGACGATTCCTGCCGTAGTCAGCCAAGTAATTGGCCTCACCGACATCGGAAACAGCATGTGGATTAACTGGGTGCCAATCTTGAACACCGCGGCAACCATTCGCAACGCCCTGGTTGGCAAATTCGATTGGACTGGCGCGCTCATCACTGCGTTCTTCAGCTGCCTGCTCGCCGCGCTTGCGATCATGCTTGCCGTCAGCCTATTCAAGAAGGAAAAGGTGTTGCTGCGAACAAGCTAACTATTTACCGATCGTGCCCAGCGAATTGGCCTGCTGCTGAAGCTGCGAAATGGTAGTTTCCATGCTCGCAAACTTCTGGGTCAGGTCCTTCTTCTTCTGGGCGAGGTCGGTCTGCAGCTGGTCGATTTCCGCATTCAAATCGGTAATCCGCTGAGTCAAAGAGTTATCTGTAACCGCGAAGACTCCGTTGGTGGTATCGAGGAAGGTGCTGACGAGATCGCTAAAGCGCGAAGCAAGGCCCTTCGTAAACTGAATCGTCCCCACGCTGCCGGTGGCAGTGCCGGTGTATTGAATGCTCAATCCATCGGTGGTGGCATTGCCTGAGTTGCCGGTCAGGAACTGGCCGTTACCGGTTGCAGCTTCACCGTTTATGGTTCCGGCAACGTCGAGGCCGGCGACAATCGTTGGGGTTGTTCCGATGCCAGAGGTATCAGCGGCGGCCGCTTCGTTACTGGATACGGTGAAATTCCCACCAACGCCAAAGCGATTGCTTGTGATGAGCAAGTTGCCGTTGTTATCCAGCGAAGCCGTCATGATGCTCTTCAGCTTGGAATCATTGTTGATCTTGTTCACCGCGTCTTGGGCGGTGCTGCCGATATCCAGGGTCAGGTTGTAGGTTCCGCCTGCGAACAAGGTGCCACCGAAAGTCAGGATTTCGCTGGTGTTATTGGCCAAGGTCTGAGCCACGGTTCCCGAAGCAGTTGCCTTAGTTGCAGCCTGCGTGATATTGATGTTGTAAGGACTGTTCGAGCTTGCCGCCGTCTTGGGCGTGCTGGAAACGTAGCTCAGGTTGTTACCAACCACCGTGCCAGTCGATTGGAAGAGCGCGGCAAAGCCGGCCGGGTTTGATTGAAGCGCGCTGATTGTCTGACTAGCGCTACCTGTTAGGTGACCCTTCTGGTCCAGATTAAAGCCCAATGACGCCAGGTTGTTCAAGCCCTTCGGCTGGCCAGGGATCACCTGGAACAGAAGGCTCGACAGTCCGTTGCTTACCTGTTCGGCAATCGCATCGCCCAGCATCGCACCGGCGGAGTTTGTCTTGGAATCAAATTTGCTATTTGTATTGATAAAGTCTTGAACGCCGTTGTAGGCGTCGACGAACGACTGAATCTTCTGGCTGATCGCGTTGGTGTCCTGGCTAACCGTGATGGTTGCGGTTGCGTTGGCTGCCTGCGTGCCCTTTAGAAGGGAAAGCGTTACTCCGGGAATGACGTTTTGAACCGTGTTCGTTGCGCTAGTCAGGTTTAGGTTGTCGAGCGTGAACTGAGCATCCTGAGCCTTAACAAGCTCGTTTCCAAAACCTTGCTGCAAGATTCCAAGTGCGCCGAGCACGTTGTTGGAATCAGTAAACGTGGGTGTTGAACCGTTGGTGCCGGTGATCTGAAGCTGGTAAGTGGTGACGCCGTTGGCATCGGTGGTCGACTTCACACTTGCGGTAGCGTTCGCACCCGCCGAATTGATCGAATTGGCGATCGATTGCAAAGTATCAGTCGGGTTGATCGTCACACCTACGCCGTTGATCTGAATGGTTGAGCTTGCCAGGTTGCCCGTGTTCAGAAGCGAGCTGATGGCCGTTGACTGGCTGTTGAAGGAAATACTTTGCGCTCCGTTAGTAATCGGCGATCTCACCGCGCTGGCCCCGGAAAGCATTCCCAAGGAACTCAGGACATTTCCGCTAAGATCGGATGCCGCCAGCTTATTCGCAACGCCGGTGCTGGACGAAAGAAACGAAAGGTACGCCTGGCCGTTTCCGCCATCGATGACGCTTGCCGCAACGCCTGCGCCAAGGCCGTTCACCTTTTGGGCAATCGTTTGGAGAGTGTCGTTAGAAACGACGTCCACCGATTTACCGTTAACCACGAACGTTCCCGAGAGGTTCAAGGCTGCGGTTGTGCTTGGCTGAACCGCAGACGAGATCTTCTCGGCCTGCGCAAGTTGCTTGACGGTCAGATTGAAGGTACCGGCTGAAGTTGAGCTCGATGTCGTTACGGTAGCCACGCTGGTGTCACTCGAAGTCGCGGCCGAAACGTTAAAGGCGGTAGGGTTAGAGAGCGCGCCGACTGCCGATTGAAACTTCGAGACCAAGTCCTTGAGGGCAGAGTAGTTCGACTGCTGCGTCTGAAAGTCTTGAATTCGACTCTGATCGCGCGCAATTGGCTGAGCCTCGACTTGAAGCAAAGCATTGATGATGCTATTGGTATCTAGACCACTTGCAAGTCCTCCGAAGGAGAACATCGATCCGTTGGTTCCGCCAAGACTACTCATCGTTGCTTTTCTCTCACTTCAATTCTCGGAACGGATAGCCTCTCAGCGTAGTGTCTTTTGCACTAAGCGGCGTCAATCCCAAAGATTGCCTGTGCTTCGTTCAATCGCACAGTCACCTGGGTCTTGATTGCTGCGTACTGATCCTCCGTGAAGTCGAGCCACTCCACAGCTTCCGGCGAAAGACGGTCCATGCTGAAAACGTAGGCAGGATCGTAAGCTTCCTTGTTCAGCGCGTCGGCGGCATGAACCAGATAGGCAGCCAGGTTTTCTCCGTCCTCAAACGGCCCCTCGTGGGCGCCAATGATTCGGCAAATTGCTTCGGGCAGTTTCCACTGCTGGCACATCAGCTCACCTACTTCAGCGTGGGTGAAGCCTAAGAAGCGCTTCTCTGCATCTTCAACGCTGATTTCGTTAACGGCGGCGAATTCCAGAAGCTCTTCATAAATCTCGCTGAATGCGGTGAAAAGGAATAGGCGTCCGATATCGTGCACGAGCCCGCAGACGAAAGCCGCTTCTTCCTCGGAAGCAGGTACCCGTCGCGCCGCGCTCATGATTTGAGTTGCGCAGGCCGCACCGAAGGAGTGACGCCAGAATTCCTTGAGAGCCAGATGCTGATGCTCCGTCTTCGGCCGAACCGAATCGATAGCAGCAACACTGAGCGCCAAATTCCGAACCTGGTGAATACCCAGAATGACAATCGCCTGCCCCAAGTTGGAAACCTGGCCGCTTAGGCCGTAATAGGCGGAGTTCACAACGCTCAAAACGCGCATCGTCAACGCCTGATCAGCCGCGATCAGTCTTTCCAGTTCCTGGGCGTTCGTATCCGGCTTCTGCGTTTCTTGAATGACGCGAAGCACGACGGTGGGAAGCGCGGGTAGATCGCGCAGCGCCTTTTCGATCGATTTCTTCAGGAAGCGATTGTCGGTGGAAAGTGCCATGGTTTATCTCGTTGCGAATCGGTTGCAAGCGGCATGCAGGCGCAATTGCCTATCCTCAATCATCGGACCTCGGTCCCGACAACTTTACGGGCGAAGGCAGCAAAAACCGAATTGGGTACCCTGACTCGGTCCATGAATCCAAAGAATCAACCTGCCGCGCGATTGCTGGCGGTTGATCTTGACCACACGCTTTTGGATTCCCGCCGCAAGCCACATCCGGTGAGCGCCGCCGCCATTCGCCGGGCAGCCAGCCGAGGGGTGCACGTTGTTCTTGCCAGCGGACGCTCGCTTCAAAGCATCCTTCCCTTCGCCGAAGAACTGGAGCTGCAAAGCTTTGTGATTGGCTGCAACGGCGCTCATGTCGTCGACGAGGCAAGAAAGACAGTGCTGTCGCGCCCCTTACCGCTGGCCGCCGCGCGCTTAGCGCTGACGCTTGCGGAAGATCCCAACTTGCATCTCAGCATCTACACCACCGACGCGCTTGTCTTTGTTCGCGACAGCGAATGGGGAGATGTTTACCTTTCGCGAGTGCGTAACGTTGCTCCAATCTACGCAAGCGCCGCCGAAGTCGAGAAGATGGAAATCATGAAGATCATGCTGCTTGCGGAGCCGGAGTATAAGCGGCGGGTTGGCAAAGAAATCGTCGGTCCCATCGAGGCAGCGGGCGGAGAAGCGACGGAATCCGAGGCGGAATATCTGGAATTTCTTGCGGCAGGCGTCGATAAGGGCGAGGGCTTAAGGGCGATTGCCGAGAAACTTGGCATTCCACAGGCTCAAACCGCAGCGATTGGGGACTATTTCAACGACCTCGGCATGATTCAATACGCGGGCATATCCGGCGCGGTAGCGAACGCTGATGAAGCGGTAAAGCGTGCCGCGCGACATGTTGTAGCGTCAAACGATGAAGGAGGCGTAGCCGAATTCATTGACACGTTCGTCTTGAATGAGTAACAATGACCCCCAGGACTCGAAAATCCCCATTTATGAGAGCGCTTGTCGTATTTCTTCTTAGCTTGCTGTGTGCGATTACGCTCGGCGGCACCATCACTGTCACGTCCCCAACCGCGAACGCATACCTGGGCTTAAACAACACCCTATCGTTTACGATTACGGGCGCCCATGTTGAGGTTACAGTCACCGCCGTAGTTACGGCCGGAAATGGCGGCGGCTCCACAACCATCAGCGACAAGTTCACGCCGGATGCGGATGGCAAGATCAACAACAGCCTGCCCCTGAACTTCAGCCAATCGAGCCCCGAGGGACCGTACACCATCACGGTAACCGCGACTGAGCCAAATGCGACCTACAATGACCTCCCACCGATTCCGGTTACGGTTATCGTCAACGCACCGAAGATTCTCGATTACAGCCCGAACGATAGTGGATTTGTCCGCGGCATCGTCCCGATCTCGATTAAGTTCAGCACCGCCGCGCTGCGAGACTGGCGCATTCAGATTAACAATCAGGACATCCCAAACAACACGGGCACGACGGGAACCACCGCGCTCGTCAACTGGGACACCAGCGGTATTCAGAACGATGGGGCTCAGACTATCAACATCCGAATTCGAGATTTGGCGGGCAACGTAACCAACAAGTCGATCGCGGTGACGCTGGATCGAATCCAGCCGGTTGCAACGATTCAATACCCCAAGGCAAATTCGCCGGTAGTGAACCACCAAGCGTTTAACGTGCTGATCGATATCCAAGATGCATCATCGGTCTCGGTGGACGTTACAGGGATTGACGTGATCGTTACCGATATTAATGATAAGTTTCTGTTCCGAGTACCGCGTGAATCCACATCGAGTAGCTCAAACGTCCTCAGATGGATTGGTCGTGTAAGGAGCCAAGTCTATCTGCCAAACCCGTTTAAGCTGGTGGTGAATGCAGTTGATCGAGCCGGCAACGTGGCAACGCAACAGGTCATCACCGTCGGTACTCAAGCAAACCAAGCTAAATCTCAAAAGAAAGGCAAATAATGAAGAAGAACGCATGGAAGCTCGTTGGCCCCCTCGCAGGGGTCGTTTGTCCCGCAATTATGCTGGGACAAGTCCCGGATCTGCTGAACGCACTGGATACAAGCGGACCCTCAAAGGGCGCTGGCGGCGCATTTGCGGCAACCCAGACCGGTACCCACGCGCCTTATAACAACCCGGCCGCGCTTGGGTTCACGGACAAGAAGCTGTTCGGCTTCGATTACGGCAACCTGCCCCGGTCCTTCACCAACGTAAGCGGCGTCTTCGATAGCCCCACGATGAGCACCAACGGCAAGATCGGCGACAAGACGATCACCCACGTTGGTTTCGTATTCCCGCTTGGCAAGCCCGAGAGGAATCAAGGCAACTTCGGTTTTACGTACACGGTTGGCGGCTACATCAACGATATTGAAAGCGGCAGCGGCCTCACAAGCGGCGGCCTTACCGTCAACAACTTCGGCCAGTTGCTGAAGTCCAAAACTGATTTCTTGACACTTGCTTACGGCAAGTCAAGTTCAGACGGCACGTTCTCATGGGGACTTGGCGTTAACTATGTTCTACAAACGACGCAGGTAGATCGCGCCGGTGAGTTCGACGATTCCAACGGCAACAAGGTCTCGAATGTCACGGACCCGGCCATTGATGACCATGGCACTGGTTGGAACGGAGTAATTGGCGTGCTCTTCAACCCGAAGAACTCCAATGCCAGCATCGGATTGAGCTATCGAAGCGAAACCAGCCTAAAGGGCGGCAAGGATTTCTCCGGCGCCTATTCCAAGATTCCTGCTCGCTTCCTTGGCGGCATCACGGTACGAACTGACGCCGTGCGCAAGAGCGACGACTATCTGGTCTATGGCTTGCAGGTTGAGTACTTCGCGAAGGGCGCGGCTAGCCCGTACTTCGATCGATCCCAAACGCAGACAAACGTTAGCGCGGGCTTTGAATACAACCTGAGCAAGTTTGGCGGCAGAATCCCGGTTCGCCTTGGATACCGAGGTGTGCAAGCGGGTGGCGTCGGATTTCAGTCAAGAAACAGCATCACTTACGGTCTTGGCTACCGTCCTAATGATTCGAAGTTTGCGCTTGATTTGAACTTTGCTTCGCCTCAGGGCGGTGGCTTTGATCTTACGCTGGGCGCAACCTTCCAGCTTGATAAATGAATATGAAACTGCGAAGCTTTCTACCCACCGCCGCGCTTCTCGCCGCGTCGGCCACCTCTTTCGGCCAGGCTTGGCGGAGCAGCTATGAGTCTGCGCTAAGCGCTGCGAAGGCTCAGCATTGGGCAGATGCTCGCAAAGGATTCAAAGATGCGATCGCGTATCGCACCGAGGACCAGTCGAACGCGACCCCGCTTCCCGGCCCGGCATCGGACCGAAAGCTATGGCGCAACGGCTCGCCTTACTCCCCGAACTTCCTTGCCGCTTACTGCGAATACCGCCTCGGCGTGACCGCTTCGGGCGGCGACAGCCAGAAGCACTACGAGACGGCTCTCAAAGAATTCGAGACCTTGCTCCGCAAGGGACAGGTTGGCAAAGAGACTTTCTACTTTGCCGCTGCCTGCGCGAGCCAGCTAAATGATGGCGCGAAGAAGCAGGAACTGCTGACCCGCATGAACAATGCGGTGCTGGCGTGGAAGGTGGACACCGACCCCTTGACCCCTGAAGAGAAAGGCGCGATTTCCGGTACCGCTTCGGGAGTCACCACCGTTGGTGGAGTTCATACGATTACTCCCACTCAAACCATTAATCCTGGGCAGGTCAGCCCGGGGGCGCTAGAGCAACTTGGAGACAACTCCAAATTCGCGCTTCTTATCGGTAATTCGGAAGGCAAAATCAGCGATACCGCCTTCGCCAGCGAAAGCATCCAGCTTGTCCGCAAGTCGATCACCACGAACGCGGGCTACCTTGACTCCAATGTTGAGCTCGTTGTAAACGGCACCGCCAAGCAAATTCAAACCACTGCGAAGGCGCTTGCCGACCGAGTGCCGATCGGCGGCACCGTCTTCATTTACTTCGTTGGTTCCGGCGTAAACCTTGATGGCAAGGATTACCTCGCGGGTGTCGAGGCTGAAAAGGGCGATAGCACCGAAGGCATGGTGGCAAAGCAAGCGATCTATGACATGTTCGCGGAGAAGGGCGCGAAGATATTTGCCTTTTATGAGGCCAACAGGCCAATCGTGAACGGCCGATTCTTCGGTTCTGAGGTTCCCTACACCGGTTACATTGCCCAGACCCAGGCTACGTTGCCCGGCGACGTGGTAGGCGCCATCACGCAGGAAAACGGCAAGAAGGTTGGACTGTTCACGATGGGATTCACCACCGCCCTTGCTGAGCTTCGCGGAAACCGGATTCCGATGAAGGAAGTTTGCTGGCAGGCGTTCTACAAGATTCGCCGAGGCAAGCAGACGCCTACGATCCCGGTCTTCATCACGATGCCGGATGACTCAAAGTTCTGACGATCTCCTAAGGGCGGTTTCGTTACGCGGCAGACGCTGGCTGGAAGATAGTCTGCTTCCTCGTCAGGCGCAGATTCTAAAGTGTCAACCTGAGCATGAGGCTATTCGCGCTTCCCTGATCGATCCGGTGGCTTGCCTGCGGTTGATTTACGGCCTCTATGCCTTCTCCCGGCGATCTGGGAACTACGATGAATTGGCAAGAACGGCGGTGAAGGCGATTGACGCCCGACCGACCGGCTCTCCCAGCGAGGTTTATCGAGCATTCTGCTCCTTCGACCCCTCCTTCGAGAACCCGCGCAACTTTCAGGTCGTTGCCGGTCTGGCGGAACTATCACAGGAGGTTTGCGGCTTACCCGGGGTTCACAGCATCTACGACTGGATTACCCAGGCTGCAGAAAAGACCCAGCGGGTTGAAAAAGCCTTCCTGCGGATTGTCGAGATTCGCGGCGTAGGGCCAAAGCTGGCGTCGGTGATCATGCGCGACTTCATCGAGATCGCTCAACTTGAGCTTTCAATCTTGGCGATTGATCAAATCTACATGCAGCCAATCAATAAGCAAGTTCGGCGTTTTGCAACAGCGGTCGTTCCCGAGCTGGATCCAGAAAAGTCGGCGGATTGGATCCTCGCTGGCAAAATCGCCAAAGCCGCTCGCGCCGCTGGCGTGAGTGGCATACGTGTCAATATGGGCGCCCAAACGATACCGCTTGATGAGCCGCTGGAAAGCCTTGCAAACAGCACGAACGCTACTTCTTCTTCGTAATCTTCTGATGCGCCATGCGAAGCCCGTCTAAGGTGAGATCGGGCTCCAAATGCTGAATCGACTTCGCCAAGCCCATGAACATCTCGCTTAGCCCACCGGTGGCGATTACGGTCGCATCGCCCTTGAGCTCGCCGCCAATGCGCGCGGCAAGCGAATCAATCGCGCCCGCATAGCCAAGCATCAAGCCGCTCTGAATTGACTCGACCGTGTTGCGGCCAATCGCCCTTTCCGGCGCTTTGTAAGCAATCGAAGGCAGCTTCGCGGTGCTTGTCGCCAAAGCTCGCGCCGAAATCATAAGGCCGGGCAGAATGGCGCCGCCTGCATAGTGGCCATCGGCGTCGATAACGTCGAAAGTGGTCGCGGTGCCGAAATCCACCACGATGATCGGGGGCTTATACTTGGCAAGCGCGCCCAGAGCGTTGCAAATGCGGTCTGCTCCAACCGCCGATGGCGGTTCATAGCAAACCTGGATGCCAAGCGGAGAGCTTGCCGTCACGAACGTAGGCTCCAGCTTGAACCACTTAGCGGCCAGAAGCGTAACCGTACGCTCCATGGCGGGGACTACGCTGGCGCACACAATGCTCGTGACCGCCGGTTCCAATGCCTTTGCGCGAAGGCAGGCCCACAGCCATGCCGCAATCTCGTCCTCAGTCTCTTCAACGTGAGTTTCTCGGCGTAGGGTTAGCCGCCACGCGCCGCGCGACCAAAAGCCGTACACCGTTTGCGTGTTGCCTACGTCAATCGCCAAGAGCATAAGTCAAATCTACCTTGCTGTAGATGGAAGCCCCCGCGTGGCGCTCAAAAGCCTCGTAGAGAGCGGCGAGAGCGGCGTCTCGGGCACTGGCAGTCTCTGCCTCAACCATCAAGCGCACCATCGGCTGGGTGCCGCTGGCGCGCACCAGCACGCGGCCATGCTCACCGAGCGCGGCGGTCTGGGTTTCGATCATCTGGCTGATCTCGGTGGAAGCCTTCCAGGCTTCCTTATCGGCCACCTTGATGTTCCACATCGCTTGCGGCCAAGGCTCGAAGTCGTCGAAGAAGTCTTCCAGCCGCCGTCCGCACTCGTGGATGACTTTGAAAAGCTCTAAAGCGGTCACGATGCCATCGCCGGTGGGGCCGTGTTGCGGGATCACGATGTGACCGCTCTGCTCTCCGCCGATAAGCGCGCCGGTTTCCTGCAGCCGCTTGGAGACGTACTTGTCCCCCACGGGAGTGCGCTCCATCTGAATGCCGTCTTTGGCCAGGTAGCGCTCAAAGCCGGTGTTGCTCATCACCGAACACACTACGCTGGGCGGAGTGAGCAAGCCAAGTTCCTTCTGAAACTTGGCCCAGATACCGATCATGCGGTCGCCGTTTATCAGCCGCCCTTTCGAGTCGCTGAAGATCGCGCGATCCGCATCGCCGTCAAACGCCACTCCAAGGTCGGCCTCGGATTCCTTGGTGAGTTCTTGGATCGTCTCGGGATGGGTGGCGCCGCAACCGTGGTTGATGTTTACACCGTCCGGGTTTGCGTTCTCAACAACGATGTCCGCGCCGAGGCGCTTAAGAATCGCAGGCGCAAGGCTACTCGCCGCCCCGTTTGCCGCATCGACGGCGATGCGAAGGCCCTTCAAGCCGTTTGGCACAATCGTTTCCACGAACGCCGCATAGTCGTCGGCCAACAGCTCTTTGGATTGCAATCGGCCAATATCGCCGCCAACTGCGTGCTCGTGCTCACCGGCCGCAAGACGAGCTTCGAGTTCCTTCTCGAACAACTCGCTCACCTTATTGCCGTCGGGCCCAACAAACTTGATGCCGTTATCGGGAGCTGGGTTATGGCTGGCGGAAACAATGCCGCCAAGATGGAAACCATGGGTTCGCGATAGATAAGAAACCGTGGGTGTTGGGACGACGCCGACGCTGACAACGTCGACTCCCACCGAGCTGAAGCCCGCCGCCAACGATGCCTCAAGCATCGGGCCGCTAATGCGGGTGTCTCGGCCAAGAATTACCAGGGGGCGGCCGCCTGCCTGCGCTCGCAGGGTCGATCCAGCGGCTTTGCCAAGATTGAGGGCGAATTCGGGCGTGAGGTCCTTGTTGGCGACGCCGCGGACGCCGTCCGTGCCGAACTTCAAACTCAAGGCTTCTTGCTCACCCGTACTCGCGCAGGGCGAATCACCTTGTTGGCCATCTTATAGCCGCTCTCAAGCTCCTGGAGCACAGTTCCTTCCTCATGCTCGTCGGTAACCTCGGCAGCGATTGCGTCATGAAGCTCAGGATCAAACTGCTCCATGTGGGCTTTGATCTTAGCTACGTTCTTGGCCTCCAGCACGGAGCGGAATTGGCGATCAATCGCCTTGATACCTTCCAGCAAGGATTCCGCAGATGCGCCCTTCTCATAGGCTTCAAGGGTGCGCTCAAAATTGTCAAGAATTGGAAGCAACTTCAGAACGAGGTCTTCGGCTGCGAACTGGCGGAAGGTCTCCATCTCAGCCTGCGTTCGCTTTCGGTAGTTCTGGAAATCAGCCAGCGCGCGAAGAAGCTGATCCTGCAATTCATCGCGCTCTTTCGTAAGCTTCTCAACCAGCGAGATTTCTTCCTGCTCGTCTTCCGGCTTTACATCAGTTTCAGTAACTTCACTCATACTCATGGACTCTATGGCGCTTTGGGGAACCTAAATTGTACCTCGCGGCCACTACCTTAGAGTACGCCAATCGGGACCGAGGAGGACCGCTATCGGCCTAGCTGATCGAAGAACTTGAACATCTGCTCACCGGCGGTTGCCACCACCATCAGGTGCTCGCACCGCTCAGGCCGGAACAGTTCTACATCTTTGCGGCCCTTGAGAAGCTCCGTGAGCTTGGCCATCGGCTGCTCCGAGAACGGATCATTCTTCCCTGCCGCAATGAAAACTGGGTGGGCAAGCAATGACGCCGGAAGCTGGCTTAGGTTGGGACCAAGAATCGCGCTTGCCGCGACGCCTGTCAGCGCCTCCGCATCGGAGACAAGCGCATCGCCGCCCGCGCCATGCCCCATCAGGAACAGTCGCCCAGGCTTTATGCCACAAGTATCTTCGAGCCATCGCAGCGCCTTGGAAACCGAATGCGGAGCGCCCGGCTCGATGGCGATCATCGCCCAGCCCCGCTGCGCCGCCTGCTGCGCAATCGCGCCGCGCCCATAGGCATCCGCGTAATCGCTAAAGCTGAAACCGCTCGCGGCAACGCACACCAGCACATCCACCCGCCGACTCTTGGGCAAAACTTTCGGCAGCGAGACGCGGAAAAGCGCGCCTTCGGAGACTACTGACGGGAAGGTGAGAACGTCGGCAAGCCGCTTCTTCCCCGCTTGCAAACTTTCCGCGAGAGAGAGGGAGTCGACGGGGGACTGTCTGACCATTTTGCCGTCAAGAATTCGCTGCGCGCCCTCCGCCAGCCCTCTAACTGCCGGGTTTGACGAGCTTAGGAAGCCCTCTGCCCGCGCCCGCGTGCGGGATGAAATGCTAATGGTGGCGAACTTCGTCACGGAGCCGACCTGCACCGGAATGGGGGCGACGGACTCTGGGTGGTTTTCCACCTCCGGCAAAACATCGGCTGGCCGAACGCTTATTGAAACGGGCCTTCCTGGCTGGCAAAGCACATCGTGATCGCCAGCTGAGATGGTGATGGCCTTTGCGCCGGCCGGGACGTAGGCCCAATGCACCTGAAGTTCCGCCTCCTTGCCAGGCTCAACCACCGGAGAGGCGAAGGCAACGTCAATCGCATCCTCCAGCCTCACAGTGCGCTTGGAAAGTGCGGCTAAGGCGTGGTCCAATTCCAGGCTGGAACTCTCGTAATTCTTAGCAATCCTGGCCCTTAAGGCGGAATTCAGGAACCCACAGGCGGCCTCACGCTCAGAAGCGCCTGCGCGCTCCCAAGAGATGTCAATGAGCCGCATCCGTTCGGAAAAGCTGAAGTCCTGCCAAGCCATGCTGACGCCGGCGCGCAAAAGGATTGCGGCGAGCATCGGGACCAACATGCCCGGGAGTCTACTTCATGCAGTCGCGGCTACCGCGACGGCGGCGGATTCCCTTGCGCGATTCGCCCAAACGATGCCGGCAACCACCAACACAAAACCCACTAACTGCAGCGGCTCCAGCGGCATCTTGAGCGCAAGATAGCCGAAAGTCGCCGCCATCGGTGGCACCAGGAATTGATAAAGCATCGCTCGCGATGCGCCGATCTGGCGGACGCCCATGTAGAAACCGAGGAAGCCAACCGCGCCGCTAAGCACCGAGACGTGGAAGAAGTTAAGCCAGCCCCAAAAGCCGATGCCCTCCCAGTTCGTATGCAAAGTAGGCAGTAGGGCGTAGGGGAGCAACGGAATCAGGGCCCCCGGAAGAGATGCCGTCAAGAGCTGCAACGAACTGTACTTGCGCAAATAGGGACGAGACCAGACTGCCTGGAATGACCATACCGCCGAGCTAAGCAAGAGCAGAATGTCTCCAAAGCCCGGTTTGAAGCCTTCCTTCAGCACCACCGCCGAAACACCGGCAAACGAAACGAGCGCGCCGATGAACGCCCCCAGGCAAAACCGCTCCTGCTTGGCAAGCACGGCAAATACGTTCGTCATGATTGGAGCGCAGGCAAGGATGATAGCGCCCTGTGCGGGAGTCGACTTGGACATCCCTTCAAGAAAGAAGATCATGTAGATCCCCATCGAAAGGAATCCGACTCCGAGAATAGAGAGGCGATCCTCACGGTCGACGCTTATGGGGGTCTTTTGAATTCGGCACACCACCAACAGTACCGCGTACATCACCACGAAGCGGGCCATGCTGACTGCTGCCGGGCTGATCTCGTGATACACGAACTTGACCGCCACAAAGTTGTAGCCCCAAAGCAGCATCGTGATGAGAAGGGGCCAATTAATTCGTGAACCGGATGGCACCCAATAAGTATGAAGAACTCTGGCTTCACGCGCGGTACACAGTAAGGGTAAATTGAGCTTCTCCCATGTCGGTTGACAACTTTAATTCCGGTCGTCGCTTTCGTTTGGTTCTTCGCGAAGTTGGTAGCACTCGCGAAATGGGTGGCGACGAGATGTCGCTTGCCGTCGGCATCGTCGATCAGATTTTCATGAACGCGCTGGAGACCTCCTCTAGCGATATCCACTTGCAGCCAGAGCGCGATCAGCTCCGAATTCGATATCGCCAGGACGGCGTTTTGAACGACGCGGGCTCGTTGCCGCCGGAGCAGGCCATCAACGTTATCACACGTCTCAAGCTGGCAGCCGGCATGCGCATTGACGAACAGCGAGAGACCCAAGATGGCCGTATCGACATGGAGTTTATGGGGCGACGTCTCTCCGCTCGTGCTTCGTGCGTGCCCTCCCTAAACGGCGAGAAGTTCGTTATGCGTCTTCTGGATCCCGGCGCGATGAAAGTCGACATGACGAAGCTGGGAATGCCCGAGGAGATTCTGAAGAAGTGGCAGCGAGCGGTGAAGATGCCATACGGCCTCATCCTCGTTACCGGGCCAACCGGCTCCGGCAAAACCTCAACCCTGTACGCTTCCCTGCTCACGTTGGATTCCCGCCTGAAGAACATAACGACGGTTGAAGATCCGATTGAATACGAATTTGAGCGCAACATCGCTCAGGTGCAAGTAACCGAGCGGCTTCCCTTCGCCCGCGTGCTGAGGAGCTTTCTGCGCCAAGACCCTGACGTTATCATGGTCGGTGAAATGCGCGACCCTGAATCGCTTGCCATTGGCATCCAGGCGGGCCTTACCGGACACCTTGTGCTTTCCACCCTCCACACGAACACGGCGGTTGAGTCTGTGGGCCGTATGCAGGATATGGAAGCCGAGCCGTATCTGATCGCCGGCGTACTCGTTGCGATACTTGCCCAGCGACTCGTGCGATTAAACTGCCCGAAATGCCGAGAAGCCTACACGCCCACCGCCGAGGAAATTGAGATGCTGGGAATTTCCAAGGCCGAGTTGGCTTCCGCGAAATTCCATCAAGGCAAGGGCTGCCCAGAGTGCCGCAACACAGGATTCAAGGGACGAATTGGTGTATTCGAACTGCTCGTGGCAACGCCGGAAATTCGCTCTCTCATCCACCGCGGAGCGTCGCAAGAGGAAATCACCCGAAAGGCGCGCGAAGAAGGCTTCCGAACGATGCTGGAAGACGGGCGAGCCAAGGTGCTGGCAGGTTGGACCACTCCTGACGAAGTGCTGAGAGCCGTCTTTACCCAAGCAATGGAAGCACGCGGCTAGGCCGCTTCTTCTTTCCAGGTGCTGGAAGCAAGAGTTACTCGATTTCGACCGGCTTCTTTACTTGCGTAAAGCGCCTTGTCAGCCTGAGCAATCAACTCCGCTCGGCTTCGAAGAGCAGGACCGTATACGGAAACGCCGATTGAGCACGTAACCTTGCGCCCCGTTGGGCAGCATTCTTCGATCGCAGCGCGCATCTCCTCTGCCATCTTCATCGCCTCCCCTTCACCGTATCCGGGAAGAACGACGACAAACTCCTCGCCGCCGTAACGAGCGATCGTGATGCTCTCGTTTTCGAATTTGCGTAAGACACGAGCTACAGAGCGAAGGACATCATCGCCTGCCTGGTGGCCAAACGAGTCGTTGAACTTCTTGAAATTGTCCACGTCCATCAGCAGAATGCTAAGCGGCAGCTGCTCTGCTTTCGAGACTTGGAAGTTAAGTTCCAAACGCTCCTGGAAATTGCGGTGATTGCGAAGGCCGGTTAGGCCGTCGGTAGAAGCCAGACCCTCAAGCTGACGATTGAGATTCAGCAACTCTTCTCGCTGAAGCTCAAGTTCGATGCTGTACTCGTTGATACGAATCATGTTCGCTTCAATCTGGGCCTCAAATTCAAATCGCTCGGTGAAATCGACGCTCGCGCAGAGCGCGCCGCGAACATTGCCCTCGTGATCGACAATTGGGAAGGTACTGGACTGAATCCATTTCGGCTTATTTTTTCCCGGAAGCGGGTACGCCCACCGGAACTCCTGCACGGTATCGCCGTTCAGCGGCGCCCGCAAAAGCTGCTGCAGTGCCTCAGTGTCTTCAGGCGCGCCAAAGACCTCATGAATCGGGCGGTCGGTTACTTCGTGGGCTCCGAGGCCAAAGACGGTCTCTGCCGCTCGGTTCCACTCGTGAATGGTGCCTTCGGCGTCGTAACTAAAGCAAGCCACGGGAACGCGTTGGAACAGATCTTCCAAGCGCCTTGCCGCATCTGCATAGAGAGAGTGGGAGTATTCAAGCTCTTCATTGGCTACGCTTAAATCTGCCTGCTGAAGCTGAAGGCGCAGATTCTGTTCGGCAAGTTGTTTCTTACCGTGCTCAAGCCTTGCATTCAGCCCCTCAAGTTCAAATGCCTTCGCCTGAAGCTCTTCATTCGCGCCCGTCAAGCGCTTCATCAGAGGCAGAACCATGCCCCAATACATTGCGCCAACGGTTGCCAGGAAGAGCAGAAACTCGCCAATCTGTACGTACTTCGAGAACTCTCGAAGGCGAACTTGATCTTCGCTAATTCGATAGGAAATCAGCGCAAGGGCTTGTCCATAGCTGCGCATTGATTCTTGGAGGCCCCTCGCCTCAGTGGCCTTGTCGGCGGGAGAAAGCTTGAGATCAGTGAGCGTCCGCACGTTACGCCAGATGCTCTTAAAGTCGTTATCTATTCTCGTTGCGAGGAGCGCTCCAGACTCATCATCTCGCCACGTACGGCCTTTCGTAAATTGGAGAATCGCATCATTGCGGGGCGCCATGTCCCGGAACTGATTTAGCAGCTTGGCTTCCTGCGCAGGGCTGAGGCCGCCGGTCACGTACTTCGTTAGCTCTTGACCAGCCAGGAGCGCGCTTGCACTCTGGTTGACGATCTTCGCTACCTGCTGAGACTCCTGGACATCCAACCGAAAGGTTCGGTCAGCAATAATTTGGCCAGTTACCTCGAGCGACACGAGCACAACAAGCGACCAAAGACCAAGCCGCTTGAGCCAGCGAGTTACATCTCTCGCCCTTAAATCACCCTGCAAACGCATCAATGAATGAATCATCGGGCCATGCAAAGATAATTCGCAGGTTCAAATAAAGAAATTATCGCAGTAACGCGACTCCTTCAATTTCAACGTCGGCATTCTTGGGGAGACCCGCGACCGCCACAGTACTGCGTGCAGGAGGGGTATTTTTGAAAACGGCGCCGTACACTTCGTTCATCGCGGCGAAGTGATTCATCGAGCTGAGGAACACGGTCGTCTTCACAAGATCATCAAATCCGAGACCGGCCTCCTTAAGAACTGCTTCCATGTTGGCAAGCACCTGCTTCGTTTGCTCTTGGATCGATCCCGTTTCCTGGCTTCCGTCCGGTCGAAGGGGTGTTTGACCGCTCATGAATAGAAATCCGTTGGCCTTGATAGCCTGGCTGTACGGTCCGATGGCGGCAGGTGCGTCTGGAGTTGATAGAGACTGCTTCACGAGCCTAGCGTACCGCTAAGCAAGGCCGAGCAAGCCGCACAGTTCCCGGCGCTGCTCCATGTTAAGTTCTTGCAGGGGACCCCTCGTGGAGCCCACATCCAATTCATCCGCCTCAAGCAGAGCCTTTACCGCCTTGGCATATCCGAACTGTTGCATCTTAATGCGCAGTGATGGCGGTGGGACGGTGCGATCTTCGTTAGCAAGACTCATTTCGGGGCGGACTTCCAAATTCCCCGCACGGAATGCCGCGCTACTTAGAGGCACGTCATCAAGCGGTTCTGCAATTTGGAGGCGAGCAGTATCGGCCAACCTGCTCAGCACATCCTCGCCGACCAGCGGATTCTCGGGCAATAGGATTATGGGGAGTTGAGCGTGTTGCGAAACGGTGCGGAAGAAACCGAATTGCTCCTCCGCGGAGAACCTCCCGTAATACGGCGCGTGGAGAACGGCCGCCCTCGCCCCATGCCTTGATGCGTGTTGGGCAAGATCGAGGCTGGCGGCCGTGCTGAGCGTGGAAACATTAACGATGACGCTTAGTTCGTTGTGAGAATCGCGAAGCACCCATTCGACCAGCATCTTGCGCTCGGAGAAAGAAAGGGCCGTGAATTCCCCCATCTCACTTGCCACCACAACGCCCCGGACGCCAGCCACCATCAGCCGGCGAAGCAAACGGGCCAAGCGAATTTCGCTTGGCCCGGACGAATCGTCGGTAAACGGACTTGGGACAGGAGCGAAAACGCCGCTCAGTCCTTCCATTCGCCTATTTCTTCACCGTGAACCAGATGGTTTGCTTCGACACCTGGCCGCCGATATCGGCAGTGAACTCAAGCGGGAAGACTCCATTGGTTGCAGCAGGGATCTCGACATCGAATACCCTGCGAACCGCGCCACGCGGATCGTAGATGATGAAGTTGCGGCTCGACGTACCACCCAGCACACGCCAGTTGTCGGGCGCTTTCAGCATGAGGATGCCATCGACACGGTGAACTGTGTTCGATTTAACATAGACGCCGAATCTAACGTGCTTCTTCTCTGCGCTACTCGGAACCTCGTCTCTGCTAATGGTTACATCCACCAACGGCGAAACCCTTAGCGAATTTTCGATCACGGCGGGGACGCCGTCACCGGTCACAATCGTCGTGCGAATAATGCGGTAACCCTGGGTTGCGTCTCGGCTCACGCGCGTCGAGTAGTCGAGATAGCTGCGACCCTTCTTATCAAAACCCGGGAACGGCGAGCCAATGCTCGTGGTGGCATCGCGCAGATCGCCCTCAGCGCGAATCTCATATCGCTTTACATCCACTTCATCACTGGACTGGAACGTATGACGAATCCGGAAGTCTTCGCCGGGCACTACTGAACGAAGCGAGCCCAGAGGTCGCCAATTCAAGCCCGCCGGCAACCCTTCCTGCCGGTCAAAGGTCAAATTCAGAGTTGCCATCGTTCTAGGCAGATAGGGTTCAGCCTGAGGCTGCTTGTTGGGAACGCTATCCACTCGCACGCCAATTCGCGCTGGTCCCTTCGGCAACACGTCCAAACTGCCATCGTAGACCGACATCTCGAAGACCCATTCTTTGCCCTCCGAGCTACCGACGACGTCAATTTGGTTCGCAAGCTGAGTGGTCTCGACCCACTGTGGGCCGTTCACAGTCATGGTATCAAGCTGGCGAACAATCGGGGTGATCTTCCCATCCTTCACGGTGAGGCGGATCTCGTATTTACCGCCACCAACCAGCCACCCGCTTCCTTTCAGGTCAAGGCTGATCAGGGCATCCTGGCCCTGCATCACGCGACCGGCGAAGTAAAGCTTGCCCGGCTCCCACTGAAAGAAGCTGTTGATGTCCCCAGTCGTCAGCGGATCCCATTCTTCCGTGCCCAGCTTTCCATCGAGCTTGGGGGTTAGTGCCAAACGGTTCGTCTCGGCCACCGTGTTCGGAACAATGAACTGTGGTGGCGCAGGGGCTGGCGCGGCAGCTTGGGCTGCTGGCTGAGCAGTCTCCTTTTGCGTCTGAGCGGGCTGAGACGTAGTGGTCGTCGGCGTAGCGGGCGCTTGAGGCGCAGTCACCGGCGCAGGCTTGGAATCCGGCGGCGTTGGGCTACCGTCCGCAGTCACCGCAGAAAACAGGACGAGTGTTGCAAGAACCGGGGTCATTTTGATGTAAAAACGATTCAAGTACCCTATAGGTAGCGGCTAAAACGAAGAAAGGGTTGCCCAATTGGCAACCCTTTCAAAGATGGCGAGATTAATTGTGAGCGGCGCGATGCTCTCGGATGAAGGCCGGGATATCGATGTCCGACTCGTCGAACACTTCTTCCGTAGCCGCCGGAGTTCCGCGCTGGGCCGGAGCCTTGTCCTTATCCTTCATGAAGCTAAGGAAATCCTGCTTCGGAAGCGGGTTTGCGGCCGCAACTGCTACTGGTCGAGCGACCTCAGCTGGCTGGCTGGCGACAGCTTCCTTGGAAGCAGAGTGCGCGTAGGGTCCAAAGCCAGTGGCGAGAACCGTGATTCTTACCGCGCCTTCCATCGACGGGTCGATGACGGTGCCGAAGAAGATGTTCACGGATTCCTTGTCGCAGAGTTCCTGGATGTAGGACATCGCCTCGTGGGTTTCCAGCAAGGTGAGATCGTCGCTGCTGGTCACGTTCACCAAGAGGCCGGTTGCGCCGTGAATCGACTGCTCAAGGAGCGGGCTGCTGACTGCGCTCTGCGCGGCTTGGAGAGCTCGCTGCTCGCCCACGCCGTAGCCGATGCCCATGAGCGCGGGACCGGAGTCTCGCATGACCGCAGAAACATCCGCGAAGTCAACGTTGATCTGGCCAGGAATCGTAATGATGTCGCTGATTCCCTGAACGCCCTGGCGAAGTACGTCGTCTGCTACTCGGAACGCATCTTGCAGGGTTGCTTTCTTCTCCACGACCTCTTGGAGCTTCGTGTTAGGAATCGTGATAATGGTGTCCACTCGCGTGAGCAGGCTAGTGATGCCCTGATCGGCAATTCGATGTCGCTTCGCGCCCTCAAAGGCAAACGGACGGGTGACAACAGCCACCGTGAGCATGCCCATTTCGCGAGCAAGCTCGGCTACCACCGGGGCCGCGCCCGTGCCGGAGCCACCGCCCATGCCGGCGGTGATGAAAACCATGTCAGCTCCGTCGAGCATCTTACGAATGTCGTTTCGGCTCTCTTCGGCTGCAGTGCGACCAACTTCAGGATCGCCTCCTGCACCAAGCCCGCGTGTGGTATTCACGCCAAGCTGAATCTTGTTTGCCGAAAGCGATCGTTCTAATGCCTGAACATCCGTGTTCATTGCGACAAAGTCCACGCCTTGAATGCCGGACTCTATCATTCGATTAACCGCGTTCGTGCCTCCGCCGCCAACCCCAATCACCTTAATAACCGCGTTTTGACTCATTTATTGCTCCCTGCTATCTAGAAATTTGAAATGTGAATCCCCTCCGTGGCAAACGCCGTTTAGGGAACATGAAATTATAGCGGGCCGAGACGCATTCGCGCCCCAAAAAGACTCAGTTTTTACAGTAATTTTTGCTAGCCTTAGTGTCCTTCGCTCAGACCAAGCCTAAACACGCCCCATCCCTTGGTTTTGGGCTCGGTTTGGGCCCTTACCAACCGCCCGTAAGAATCCACAATCGCGACTCTCGCACGGCCGGTTTCTGGCGTAAGTTGGGCGCTGCCCAGCACGATCGCGCACTGCTTGCCGCTTCCCAAATCGACAATGGCGAGGGCGGCATTTAGCCGCATGTCGATGGTCGTGCCCCTGTAAGTCAGCGTATTGCCATCCACCTTGAATCCCGCCTTGTCGCAGAGAGCCGCCATGCCAGGAAGCGAATCTGGGTGGCCAACAATGACAAGCCCATTCGGGTCAGGGGGAATGTCGTGGCGCGCATTTGCCGGGGGCAGCCAGTTGCCGTAAGTTGGTCGGTTTAGATCGGTAACCCGCGGGCTCCTCCGCACCATTTCGGCAAGCGTCGGCGAAAACTCATCGGCTTTGATTTTGCGAGGAACCACAAGCCACGGATCGACGCTCAGCAGAGTCGGCATCGCGCTTGTATGCACGTAGAAGCGGTAGCGGCCCGGAGCCTCCTTGTCGATTCGATAGGGGGTAACGAATTCACGGCCCCCGCCCGGATACTGGACCATCATTGGCAGGTCCGGTTCGTACAAGTCGCCTTTGAACTCGAGCCTGCCCACAATTTCCCGACCGTTGTAGGAAACTTCGGAGACCTCAAAGTCCTCCGAACCGGCCTGATCCAGCCACTGCTTGAAGAACTCCTTGGTCGCTCCATTTGTCAGCTTGTTAGTAACCGCCTCAAATTCATCCCAAGAACCGACGGTTCCCTTCTCGTGTTGAACGACAAACGCCTTGAGGCACTTGGCCATCGTCTCCGTGCCAATGCGGCTCTCTAAGTACTGAAGAATATAAGCGCCCTTGCCATATCCGAGAGAGTAGGCGGTGGGTCCGGTTGAGGCGCCGCTGCTGCGCACCGCGCCAGCTTCCCACTCGTCGATTGCTCGCGCGGGCTCCCGGAAAGCATCGGTTCGCTCAGAGGGGTCTCCAAGCTGGGAGTTGCGTCGGTAGAAAGCTTCGCTGAAATTCGCGAAGGACTCGTTCCAGAACGACGTGAGGTAGTCGTTGGGTACCAGCCCACCCCACCAGGTGTGGGATATCTCGTGGGGCTCGCAACTTGGCAAGATTCCATTCTGATAGGTTGCGAAACTGTAGGCCTCCAGCATCCCATCGCCATACACATCGGAAATTACCGCGCTCCATTCGCCGAACGGATACTTACCGAACAGCCTTTCGAAGGTCTCCAGCATCTCCGCATTCATCTGGCACTGAATTGCTGCCATGTCGTCAGGCAGGTGCAGGCTGTGGACGGTGTAAACCCGTCCGTGAATGGATGTGGAGTAGTCGTGATACTTGCCGGCTGAGAGGCTGTAGAAGCAGATCGGCAGGTCCATCTTATAGTGGAAAACCTGCTCTTTGTCGAAGGCGTCTCGGCCCGTGAATTCGCCCTGGGCGATCGCCGTCCAACCTGGCTGGCAATGAATGGCTGCCTCATACGGCGCGGGTAAGCGACCGATGGTGGGTACCCATAGCTCGTTCGTCAGGGTGCATTCGGTTTCGCTGATGCTTCCCGCAAAGCGAGGGCTATCAACCACCGCCTCATAGAACAGCGTTAGCGCCGAGGTACCAGCTACCGGGTTGGGGATTGAGACGATGCCTCCTGCTTGCGTAAAAGGCACTGTCTTCTCTTGTGCGTTCACCACTGCCTTCATCCGGTAGTTCGGCGCCAGGCGAATGAAGAAGTCCGGGCTCTTACCATCCGTTTCAAGCGACATTTGATCGTGAATGCGGGCGGTTTTCTTAGGAATGTCGAACACGACGTCGAAGTTGTGCTTGAGAATCTTAACTCCGAGTCGCTCGGTCTCCGGTACATAGGCAAGACCTTGGGGCGTTCGCTCAAACAGTAACTCGCCGGTGTCTTCCGAGGTCAGGCGCGTGGTCACGACTAAGAAATGGCGGCCCTCCTTTGCAGATTCGAGAGCCAACGCATGCCAGCCATCTACACCCACTCCGTAGGCGCCGCCGGTTGCGATGATCGAAAAGGGACTTAACGCGGCCTGCTTTGGGGCGAGATAGGAATTGAGGACGGTGACGTTGCGGTCGTGGAGCGCCTTGTCAACCTCTTCAATGCTCACGAGCGGCTTTACTACCTGGGCGCCGAGAAGGAGGAGAGCTAACATTACGATCAGCTCGATTTTAGCCTTAGGTACGTAGCCACGTATCCCGCTTTGGCCAAGAACCTCAATAAATCGCACAAACGTACTGCCGAAACTCTAAAAGTGATTGAAAGTTTCCCATAACATAAGCAATATGCTATAATCAAGCCAGTGGCTCGGATCTGGATTTACTTCGACTTTGACGTTATCCGTCAAGAGTTCGCGAAGCTCCCGGTCAAAGATCGAGCAAAGCTGTTGGCCCTCATGGAGCATTACGCGGTTGTTGGCAACGGTAATCCATCGCCCGCGAGAATCGATGATTACGGTGGTGGCCTTTACCGGCTCAGACACATAAAATCGGCTTATCAGGGGCGAGTGATCTTTTTCTCATCGCACAAAGCTGAGGGCAATGAGCGGTTGGTTGTTTTGACCGTCTTCAAGAAGGAGACGAGAAGCATTCCAGCAAGCATCCTTGACCGAGCCAGAGCAAGACAAGCTGAATATCTACGGAGGAACAAGCTAGATGAGTGATTTGCAGAGGCACATATCCTTGGAGAACGAGGAATCGCCTGAATTCCGGGCAGCATTTGAAGCGGAGCAGGCAATGCTTGCGCTAATTCGCGCTCGACAGAACGCGAAGCTAACCCAGCAAGACTTGGCCACTGCGCTGCACGTCTCCCAGCCGTATATCGCCCAGATTGAGAACGGGACGCGCAAGCCGGGATACATGCTTCTGTTTCGCTACGCGAATGCGGTTGGTGCAAAAATCCAGGTGGCGTCCCCGGCTCCGCCGTCAGCAAAGACTGGCTAGCTACGCCAGCCTAGCGGCTTGCTCTACCACTCGGGCGGGAGCGAGCGAAGACACGCCTGGCTCCTGCATAGTGACCCCGAGCCAAACGGGGGCGGCCTCAATGGTGGTGGGGTTGTGGGTGACGAGAATGAACTGCACCGACTGGCTGAAGTCCTTCACGACTTCTACAAACCGTTCTACATTGCGGCCATCGAGCGGCGCGTCGACTTCATCCAGCACCACCAGCGGGCTGGGCTTAACCTTCAATAGTGAGAACAGGAACGCTGCCGCGCAGAGCGACCTCTCGCCGCCGCTCAGGAGCTCTAGGCGCTGCCGCCGCTTACCGGGGAGCGATAGCTCCAGTTCCAAACCGCTGTCAAGAAAGGCATCTGGCTCTGTCAGCACCAGCTTGCCTGATCCGCCACCGAACAACCGTTGCACGAAGTCTCCGAAAGCTGCGTTCACCGCCTCATAAGTCGTCTTGAATAGATCGCGGGTGAGACCGTCAAGCTCCTCAATGCTCGCCCGCACTTGTTGGATGCTGCCGGTGATGTCTTCCTTTTGGCCGGATAGCTCTTCGTAGCGGCTGGTCAGCCGCTCATAAGCTTCCGTTGCTCCCAAATTCACCTCTCCCATCGCCTTCAACTCTCGCCTCAATCCTGACACGAGGGCAACGGCGTCGGGTGGGACCTCGATTTCGGCGGCCCGGCTAATCGCGTCCTCGGGCGGAATTCCATACTCCTCCACGAGCCGTTGAGCGGCTGCGGTCCTCTTAGAATCTGCGCGGGCACGCGCCAACTCAGCCTGATGGCTGATGTCGCCTTGGGCGATCGCCTGATCTCGCGCCGATCTCGATTCTTCCCGAAGGATTTCGCTTTCTCGGTCCAGCAGGTTGCGGGCGTTCATTCGCCGATCAAGCTCCTCCTGCCACTTCCCTGCTTCCTTCGAGGCGACATCGGCCTGCTCGGCAAACTTGACCTTTCTAGCAAGCAATATCTGGCGTTCGGGCTCGATCCCGCTCAACCGGCGGCTTCGCCGGGACTCATCCTCGACCGCCGCCTCTAGGCGGCGCTTGGCGGAGTGCTCTCGCTGCTCGGATTGAAGAACGCGCTGGCGGGCATCTTGAAGCAACTGCTGGGCTTGGCCGGAATCCCCGCTAAGTGCAGCAAGCTTCGCCATAAACTCATCGCGTCGCGTTTCCAGCGCGGCAATATCGTGCTCCTCAAATTCTTGTGATTCACGGTGGACAAGCTTCTCTCTCTCGCCGATGAGCTTCTGTTCAGAGCGCAAGGCAAGGTTCTTCTCGTCCTCGAGCGTTCTAGCGAAGTGGCGAGCCTCTTCGAGCGCCTTCCCCGCCGACTTGGATCTCTCTTGAGTAGCCCGAATGTGCTCGCTCAGCTCTGAGGCGCGCCTGGAACTACCGTCTTCACCCGCCTTTAGCTTCTCAATTCGCTTCCTAAGTGATTCGATGCTCGCCGTGATCTCGGCAAGGTCGGCTTTTCGCTGAACCATGCCATAGGCTTGGCGAGAGGATGCTCCGCCGGATACCGCGCCACTTGAGTGAACGACCTCGCCGTCGAGGGTGACGAGGCGGTTCCAACCGGAAGTCTTCGCAAGCTTAAGCGCATCGTCCAGCGTTTCAACAATGACAATCCTGCCAAGCAGGCTTTCGATAACCGGGCGATACTTCGCTTCCGTTTGAACAAGCTCGCTCGCCCGTCCAAGCACGCCATGCTGGTTTGCAAGCGGACCCAAGGCGCTGTTGGCTTGTGGCCGAACTAGAGAGAGAGGCTGAAAAGTTGCTCTGCCCAGTCGATGCTGCTTCAGGTACTCGATGGCGCTCTTGGCATCTCGTTCACTCTCGACAATCAAGTCATGCGCGGCGGCGCCAAGCGCGGTCTCAATCGCAAGGGCGATCTCCTTTGGCGCATCGATGGCCGAGGAGACCGGCACATACTCCGCCTTCAGCTGGCCCTTTTCGCATGCATCAAGAACTGCCCGTGATCCCTGGCCGAGTCCTTCGTGGGACTCTAGGGTGGCTTCAATACCCCTTGCCCTACCTTCTAGGGTGCTCAGCTCAGCAAGCAAAGACCGCAGGTTGGCGGCATGCTTTTCGGATTCCTCCCGCAAGGCATAAAGCTCCGCCTCAGCCGTCTTCAGCGCCGAAGTCTCCTGCTCGAATGCCTGCTCCGACTCATGAAGGGCGGCCTTCGCCTCCAGCAGCGCCGAATCAAGCTCGGGCATGGAGCGCGTGATTCCTGCCAGTTCTCGATTGAGCTCGGCGAGACGCTCAGCTTGATGCTGCTGCTCCGCGATGAGCTTCAGCCGCTTGGCTTCAATCTCTCTCGCCTTTTTAAGCTCGTCCTCGACCTTCGTAAGCTCCGCACGAAGAACCTTGGACTCGCCCGCGGAGGCATCAACCGATTCTTGTAGCTTCTGCAGAGACTCACGCTCTTTCTCGGTCTCGCCCTTCAGGCTGAGAATTTCCTGCTCAAGCGCTTGCAACTGCGCCTGATCGACCCCGTGCTGAAGTGATCCCTCAAGTTCATCGAGGCCCTTTAACCTCTCCTCAATAAGCCGAGTCTCTGCTTCCGCGCCCGACAGCGTTGCCTGGGCGCGTTGCCGTTTCTCGCGGGCATCTTCAATCTGCTGCTCTAATTGGTGCAGTTCCTGACGATTCCCAAGAACCTTGGCTTCCAGCTCTTCTGCGCGGGCGAGCTGCTCTTTTCCAGTTCGGATCGCGGTCTCAATGCGCTCCTCCTGCTCCAAGATATCCCTTGTGGCGGCTTCAATCTCTTTGCAAAGCAGGCCAGATTCCACTTCACGGAGCGCGCTCTGGCGCGACCTGAACGCGGCGGCCTTCTCGGCATCTTCCCGAAGCGGCTCCCGCTGGGTTTCAAGTTCCTGCAGGATGTCCTCGACCCGATCCAAATGACTTTGGGCAGCAGAGAGTCGCCGCTGGGCATCTTGTTTCTTCTGGCGATAGCGCTGCACGCCGGCCGCTTCATCCACCCAGCCTCGCCGCTCTTCGGGAGACGCCGCAAGCGCCTGGTCGATCTCTCTCTGGCCGACAATCGAATACCCCGCTCGCCCCAATCCCGAGTCTGCCAAAAGATCGTGAATGTCTTTCAACCGGCACGACCGTCGGTTGATCTGGTATTCGCTTTCCCCGGACTTGCTAAGGCGGCGCGTGATGGTGACTTCGCTGGCTTCAACCGGCAGCGAGCCGTCCTCATTATCGAAAAGCAGGGAAACTTCGGCAAAGCCAACTCCCTTACGGCTGACGCTTCCCGCGAAGATGACGTCCTGGGACGTGCCAGCCCTTAGCTGACGCGCATTGCCTTCGCCAAGGCCCCAGAGAATAGCGTCAACCAGGTTCGATTTTCCGCACCCGTTAGGGCCGATAATCGCGCATAGGTTTCCGTCCAGATTAAATTCTGTGCGATCGGCAAAGGTCTTAAACCCGTAAATGCGGACTCGTTTGAGCTGCATGGAAACTAGAACGAAAGGACGTTTTGGTGTTCGGCAAGGTGTCGGTTATCTTTCAGCATCTTTTCCACCTTAGCAAGCCGTTAGTATTATGGGTGCAAACCTAGCACGTTGCGCCTTGGAGAAGTCATAGTGTCCTTTATGCGCAGCAAGCTTTCTTTTTCTTTCGTTTCCGCCGGCATCGTTCTGGCCTCGATGGCATCCGCAGAGCAGGTTCGGATCCATCTTGACTACACGTTCACCAGCAACTTCACGCTGCGCAGCGGTTCGACAAGCCACCTTGAAGGACCTGAGCTTGGTGCGGACATGATCGTCATGCAAGCGCCGGGTGGCGCATCACTCAGCGTTGGCGCTCGCTGGCTGCTCGGGGGCAAGCTCCGAAGCGGCGGCGATACCGATGGCGATGTTTACCGTTTTCTTTTCCGCGGCACACAGCCGATCCCCACGACCCAGCTCTTCGTATTCGTGGCGGGAGGCATTGCCCACACCCGTGCGCGAGCCGAAGAGTTCGAAGATGTCAACGGATACAACGCGCAGCTCGGTCTGGGCAGCTATCTGGGTGGATCATCAGTCGCTGGCCGATTCAAACCGGCGGTTGAGTTCACCTACACGAACGCGGCCAAGGGGCAGCTTCGCGGGTTCGGCCTTGGTCTCTCAGCCGGATTCTAACGAATCCAGCCAAACGCCCACTGGCAGGCTACGGCCGAGATATAGGCCAGCACCGTCATGTACGTGAAAACGAACAGCGGCCACCTCAGGCTGTTGGTTTCCCGCTTGATTGCCGCAAGGGTGGACATGCACTGGCAGCAAAGGGCAAAGAACACCATGATGGCGATGGCGGTGGCGGGGCTAATTAGCTTTCGCCCGTCCGGCCAGGTGGCCCGCTTGATCGACTCTGAAAGCTGAGCGCGATCCTCGGACTCGCTTCGGAAGATAATGCCGAGCGAAGGCACTACGGTCTCTCGGGCTGGAAAAGCGCTGAGAATCGCCGTCGTAATTCGCCAATCGAACCCAGCAGGTCTGAAAGCTGGCTCTAAAGCTCTTCCAAATGAAGCGAGGTAACTGCCGCTGAGGCGCTCTTGCTTCGGCGAGTTGAAGTTCGGGAAGCTTGTAAGCCCCCAGATGATCACCGACATCACAACGATGATCGTGCCCGCCGTCTTTACGAACACGCGCGCACGGAAATACATCGCTAGCCAGACGTCGCGCCAGCGGGGCCACTCATATGGCGGGAGCTCAAGAATGAACGGCAAGCGATTGCCTTTGAGCATTTTCTTGTTGATAAACCAAACAATGGGCACCGCCGCCGCTAACCCAACCAGGTGCATGGCAAACAAAGCTAGGCCGGCCCAGTACGGGCCAAATGACGGCTCGATGAACGCGCCGATGAGCAGTAAGTAGACCGGGAGCCTCGCGCTGCAGCTCATTAAGGGGGCGACAAGGATGGTAGCGAGACGACTGCGCTGGTCCGGCAGGACTCGGGCGGCGAGAATGCCAGGAACCGCGCAAGCAAAGCTGGAGAGCAGCGGGATAAACGCGCGGCCGTTGAGACCGCACCAGCCTAGCAGACGATCCATCAGGAAGGCGGCGCGCGACAAGTAGCCGGTGCCTTCAAGCATCGCAATGAAGAAGAACAGTATCAGGATTTGCGGCAGGAAGACCATGACTGACCCAACACCCTGTAACAATCCGTCCACCAACAGCGACTGGATAATCGGAACGCCCGCCAAAGACGGAGAGATTCTTGCGCCCGCCCAGTCGAAACTGCCTTGAATGGCATCCATTACCGGCCGGGCCAGGGTGTAGATGGAGAAGAACACCAAATACATCAGGCCAATGAAGATGGCAAGGCCAAACACGCGGTGGATGAGGATGCGGTCGATGCGGTCGGTAAGCGTGAGATTTGAAGTTGGTTGCCCTCTCGTCACCTGCTTTTCAACGGTAACACTCCACTTGTACCGGTCGGAGATGTTTGCCGGGTCGGAATACTTGCCTGCTTGGCTTATCTTTTCCCTTGCTCGCGCAAAGGCCTCGGCAATCTCAGGGGCGTCATCAAACCTGTTCGTCGGGTTCGTCAGCTCCTCGCTGATCATCTTGCGGGTTAAGTCCGCGCCTTGGCGCGCAAGGCGCTCTTGGAGAATCGTGATTTCGGTCTCGCGAGTGCTTTCCGGCCCGATCCGCGCGCTGCGAGGGTTCTGCAGGCAGCGCCAAATCGCCTGTTTTAGCTCCTCCGCGTTCTTGCCGCCCGCCGCAGAAATGACCTCTACGCCCAGGAGCGCCTGAAGTTGGTCGTGGTCAATCGTGAATCCTTGTTCCGCATAGCGATCCTCCATGGAGAGCGCCACCACGATGGGGATCTGAGTTTCCGCAAGCATCGAGAACAAGTAGAGGTTACGCTCGAAGTTGGAGGCGTCGATTACGACGACCATCACATCTGGCCGAGGGAACCCCGGCGCGCCCTGTATCGCGCCAACCGCCACGCGCTCGTCTTCGCTGACCGGATCGAGGCTGTAGAGCCCAGGAACGTCTAGAAATTCTACGGTTTGGCCGTTAAGCTTGATCTCGCTTGAGACTCGCTCAACGGTTACTCCTGGGTAGTTGCCGACCTTTTGGCTGGAGCCGGTAAGGGCGTTAAACAGGGTTGTTTTGCCTGCATTGGGGTTACCGGCAAACACAATGAGGGGATGCCGATTTGCCGCAGACTCGGCGGCGTTAGCGGATGATTTCGATCTCAACGCCTTCCATCTCCGCCTTCCTTATACAAAGGCGGTAACCGCGCAAGTCGATTTCGATTGGATCTCCGAAGGGGGCCACCTTCAACACCGTGAATTCGGCGCCAGGCGTGAAGCCCATTTCCATCAGTCGGGTTAAGGCGTTGGTGCGATCAAACTGCACCACCTTCGCGTGCATCCCTACTTTGAGTTCATCGAATGGAATCATGACCGCTTGGGCTACCATTTTCTGGATACTACCCAAAAGAGTAAAGATTCGTTGTCATTGTTTTTGAGTTCAACCGCCAAACGAAAACTTAAACAATGAGCGATCAACCGGGCTGGTGGTATCCGAGGTGATGGAGTAATCCGATGTGTAGGTTGTCGGCGTCAGAATTCTTCCCTTTTGGTCGGCGGGCGAGATCATCTGCTGGACCTTGTAGTGGAGCAGGCTTAGCGTCTTTTCGTCAATGAGAATTTCGTATTTCCCGGCTTCGTCACCGGTCGGTTCAGGACGCCAGCGCCCCACAATCCTGCGCGCGACGACACCGTTGTAGTCCACGGTTCCTGCATCGCGCAGATCAATCCAGCAAGTAGCGGCCTGCTTTACGTCAACTGCCCTTCCCATGAGGATGTCGAGCGGGATCGAACGATCAAGGAGGGCCACCGCACCGACGCCGTAAATGTCGCGGGTATCAAGCGGAAATCCGTGGTTCACCACCGGCTCGATGAATTGCGAAGAGTCTCCATGAACGTATGGGGGCCGTGGATAGGTGAACATCTTGCCGTCGCTGATGATGTACTTATTCTCTGAACCCTGGCTCTGTTTAATGTAGACGAGCGAAGGCTTCTCGTATTGGATGATGGTGTCCATAACGCCGCTGTCGCCCATGCCGGTCGTTACCTTCAGCGTGATCTTGGCCGTGAGCCTCTCGGCCGTCATGTAGCGCATAAACACCCTAGTGAGAAGCTGCGCTGGGGTCGACGTATGGACCGGAGGATCAACCAGGGTGGGTACCGGTTCCTGGTCCTGGACTCTGACTGCGGCAAGAAGAAGGAGGATTGCTGTTTTCATCGTTTCCACAAGGTCTCGCTAACTTTTGCCTGGGCGTTGGCCCATCGGGCAGCGAGAAACAGCCAGTCAGAGAGACGATTCAGGATGACGAGAAGTTCAGGTTCAACCGGAGTCTGGTGATGTAAGCGCCAAACGTCCCGCTCAACGCGGCGGCAAATACTGCGCGCGTGGTGCATTTGTGCGCCGAGGGGACAGCCTCCTGGAAGAATGAAGTTCTTCAATGGCGGCAACTTCGATTCATACTCGTCCATCCATTGTTCAAGAGTCTCAATGGCCTGGGAAGGAGGCGGAAACTTTGAACGCCACTCGTCGTCTTCTGCGGCGACGTAGGCGCCCATCTCAAAAAGCCAACCCTGAACCTGATTCAGCCTATCTTTGAGAGATTTCGACGGTCCAATCGCGGTGGCAACCCCAATGCAACTGTTGAGTTCATCGAGACCGCCAACGACTTCAATTTGAAGTTCGGTCTTGCTAACCCGGCTTCCGCCCAGCAGGCCGGTCGTGCCATCGTCGCCCGTCTTCGTGTAAATCTTCACCGGCTTCGCAGGACCATCAGGGCGAACTTCGGCAATGTCTTGGCCTTCGCCCACTTCTTAGGATTCAGAAGAAGCCGCCAGAGCCATTCCACGCGCAGCTTCTGAATCAGCACCGGCGCGCGTTTTGTTTTGCCACTGTAAACATCAAGGGACCCGCCAACTCCAATTGCAACCTTGGCCTTGATAATTCCTTGCGTCTGCTTGATGAATTTCTCTTGCCGGGGAATGCCCATCGCCACGAAGAGGATGTCGGGCTTCGTGAGCGCGATCTCTTGAGCAACGACCGTGTCGCTATCGGCCGGAAAATAGCCGTGCCGAGTGCCAACGATGTTGCATCCAGGATGGAGCAGTTTCAGGCGCTCTGCGGCCAGTTCGGCAACACCCGGCGCCGACCCGAGCAAGAAGATTCGATATCCCTTATCGGCACTCAGTCGGCTCAGCTTATCGACAAGCTCTACGCCTGCAACGCGCTCGCGAACAGTTCCGCCCTTGCGCTTAACCGCCCACACAACACCGTAGCTATCCGGAGTCACGAGGTCAGCCTCGCGGATTATCTGCCGATACTCGGGGTCATTCTGAGCAATCACAAGGCCGCTGGAATCGGCGGTGATGACGATGTGAGAAGCATCCTCACCAAGCATTCGCTTGATGGCATCCATTGCTTCCGGCATGCCAACGTTATCAACGGGTAGGCCAAGAATTTCGGTCGAATTGCGAAGAGGCTTGGCGTAAGCGATATTCATTGTTGCTATAGGTATTTACGAAGTAGCCCCCACTTTGAGTCAGTGAAACTTCTCAATTTCATTCTACTTGAGCAATGTCGCCAGAACCGACCTCCGAATCAGGACATCAGGTTTGGTATAGTTGACGCGACATGCCTCAACTGCTTGCCGAATCGCTGATTAGAGACGTTCCTGACTTTCCGAAGCCGGGAATCCTCTTCAAAGACATCGCTCCCGTTGTGGAGAACCCCGCCGCGATGAAAGAGGCAATTGAACTGCTTGCCGAGGATGCCAAGAAGCATCATGCAGACGCCATTTTGGGAATTGAAAGCCGCGGATTCGTCTTCGGAACGCCCCTCGCGATGCACCTAAACTTGCCGTTCATCATGGCTCGCAAGTTGGGCAAGCTCCCCTACGAGCGGTATACCGAGGAGTACGCGCTTGAATACGGCACGAATACGATTGAAATCCATGTTGACTCCGTAAAGCCGGGGCAACGGGTTTATATTGTCGACGACCTGCTCGCAACGGGCGGAACGGCAGCTGCCGCTGCTCGGCTAGTGGACCGCTCGAACGGCTTGGTAGTCGGGTTCGGTTTCCTTGTTGAGTTAACGTTCCTTGAGGGCCGACAAAATCTTCTCGAGTATCCGGTCAACGCCCTGATCGAATACTAAGGCATCGGCATGGCTGGCCCAATCCTGATTGGAGTCATGGGGCCGACTGCCAGCGGCAAATCTGACCTTGCCGAACACCTTGCGGACAAGTTCAACGCCGCCCTCATCAACGCCGATGCATTCCAGATGTATCGATACATGGACATCGGCACCGGGAAGCCTCTTGATAAGACTCGCTACGAACTGCTAGACATCCTTGAACCCAGTGAGCGCTCGGGAGCAGGAGAATTCATTAACCGAGCCTTGCCGCAATTGCAGCGGAGCTATGAGTCTGGGCGCAGCGCGATAGTGGTGGGTGGCACCGGCATGTACATCCGAGCGCTATTCGAGGAGTTTGCCGATATTGCCGCGCCCGCGAGCCAGGAGCTGAAAGACGAGATCCGCGAAATCGAGGAGAAAGGCGGCTTGGAGTTGTTATTGCGGCGGCTTGAAGAAATTGATCCTCATACAAGCGTTGACAAGCGCAATCCAGCGAGGGTTAAGCGAGCGCTGGAAAAGGTCCTGGCCCCATCATCACCGAGTTCGTTTAGATTGCCCTATTCGAACCGCATTAAGCTCACAATTTGTCACGATAAGCCTGTTTTGGAATCAAGAATTGCAACTAGAGTTGAAAAGATGGTGCACAATGGTTGGATATCGGAAACCGAGCGATTAAGGTCTATGGGGTATGGACCCGATTGTCCGGGCTTTCGAGCCATAGGGTATCGCGCGATGTGGCGCGTTCTCGAAGGCGAAATTAGAGCTGAAGTTGCGATAGAAGAAACGGTTAGAGACACCCGTTTGTATGCCAAGCGACAGAGGACATGGCTGAGGAAAGAGCCCGGGCTAATAAGCCTTGAGGGCGATACCAACCTGTTTCTGCGCGCTGAGGAAATCGTGCGATCAGCCGGAAATAAGGGAGATTAAATTGGGTAAAGCCATTAATTTGCAGGATATGTTTTTGAACCAAGTCCGTAAGGAAGGGATCGGGGTCACGATCTACCTTACGAACAGCGTTCAATTAAGAGGTCAAGTGCGCGGATTTGACGCATTCACGGTCCTCCTCGACGCGCCCGGCAAACCGACGCAGCTTGTTTACAAGCACGCGGTTGCCAGTATCGTGCCATCTAAGGCAGTAGGCGGATATCAGCGGCCAGGCGAATCAGGAGATGAGCATCACGAAGGTTAACGACTGAACAATCTTCCCTTCTCTAAGTGGCATGGCTCCGGCAACGATTTTGTGATCGTTGACGCTTGGGCTACTGATTTCAACTTGGATTACACGGCTCTCGCACGCAGCATCTGCGATCTACACCAAGGTGTCGGCGCTGATGGACTGTTGCTGCTTTCCCACTCATCCAGCGCTGATCTGCGGATGCAGATGTGGAACCCGGATGGGTCGCTGAGCGAAATGTGCGGCAACGGTTTGCGCTGCCTCGCGCTCTTTGCAAAGGAACGTGGCTACACCAGCGATGAGTTTACGGTGGAGACCGACGCGGGGCCCCGAAAGTGCCTGATTGTCGGTGATTCCGTCCAGGCTGATATGGGGCCGGCAGGAATGCGGCGCGGTGAGATCGGAATGACCGGCGATCCCCAGCTCACCTTTATCGATCAAGAACTCGAAGGGTATAAGGCAACCGCAGTTTCGATGGGTAATCCACATCTAGTGCTGTTCGTAGACGACGTGCACAAAGTGGACCTGCGCCACATTGGCGCTCATTTCGAGCATCACCCGCTTTTCCCGAATCGCGTCAATGTTCACTTTGCCAATGTGGTTGACTCGTCACACCTAGAGGTTGTGCACTGGGAGCGAGGCGCTGGCGCAACTCTAGCGTGTGGGACAGGTGTTTGCGCGGTGGCAGTGGCAGGCTTTGCGACACAAAGGGCAGAGCCAAATGTGAGCGTGAAAGCGCCTGGCGGCCAGCTACAGGTCAGCATTCAAACAGGAATGCGGGTCCAGATGACCGGACCCGCTCGGAAAGTGTTTGAGGGCTCGTGGCCCTTAGGCAGCTCGACTCAGGTAGTCGTGTAGCAAATATCGGGCGCTGCCGATGTAATCCAAGAACTCGACGCCATAGCCCTGGCCATCGTTACCTGCATGGGCAACGACGGAAAGCATGCGAACGTTTGAGCCGTCTTCCAGGTTCGCCTGGAATTCAACAAGCGTGCCCTGCTCAAGCGGCTTTTCAAGGACTGTCCAGGCGCCGCCAATGCTGATGTCGTCAGTAAAACCGTTAACTTCGGTGACCTTCTGCTCGAACTCACCTTCGGTGATCGTTCGAATAGTGATCGGGATATTCATTCGGTAGCGAGGATATCGGCGTCGATCCACCACTTCCCAAAGTCGATCGGAGAGGCTGACCGAAATACCGCCCTCGCCGCGCTCAACATTGATAACATCGGCTTCGGCCTTGACGTACTGCGAACGATCATTGACAATGAGCATCGCTCGGCTACCGGCGGTCGCCATCAAGGCGTTGGAGTCTTCCGTCTTCAGGACAAGCGGCTGAACGGACGACAGCTTGGCGTTAATCGCCACTGCCCCTGAAGGCGCATAGAAAATTACGCGAAGCGGCGCGCCCTCGCGGAGTCGATCACGAAGCTCAAAAATACTTTCCACACTCTTGTAGTCGGAATTTGTGAGATCAAGATTTAGGGGAAATTACGGGCGGCGAAGGCTTCGCATTCGTTCAAGTTCCCTGCGTTCATCCTTCTTCGCAAGCGCCTCGCGCTTATCGTAGTGGCTCTTGCCGCGAGCAAGCCCGATCTCCACTTTCGCTTTGCGGTTCTTAAAATAGATCTTCAGCGCGACGATCGTGAAGCCCTTTTCCTTGGACTTGCGGTCGATCTGATCGATCTCCCGCTTGTGAAGCAACAGCTTTCGATCCCGCCTTCGCTCCGTCTTGTCGAAGCTAGCATTCTCGTAGGGCTCGATGTCGGCGTTGATAAGCCAGGCCTCTCCATTCGTTACCTTACAGTAAGCGTCGGTTAAATTGGCCCGTCCGTGAAACACGCTTTTGACTTCCGATCCGGCCAGAACCAGCCCGGCTTCAAACGTATCGATGATCTCGTATTCGTGGTAGGCCTTGCGATTCTGGATCGATTTCGGCGCGCTTTCGGATTTATCCTTTGGCTGCTTCTTCGCCATGAGCGTCGCATTGTACCGAACCGGGTACATTTCTTAGCGTGAGACCTCCATTCCTTGCCCTCTGTTGCCTTGCGTTTTTGGCGTCGGGCTGCAACAAGAGCAGTTCATCGCCCACCACCGTCCAAGAGCAAGAGAAGAAGATCGACAAGTCAGGAGCGATCCTCAAGAGCCTAGGAATCAAGGATGTCAAAGTTGGAACCGGGGAAACCGCGGAAGTCGGAGACATTCTCAACGTTCGCTACAAAGGAAGTCTCCTCAATAAGGTCGTCTTCGACGAAAATATGAGCGAGGGCAAGCCGCCTTTCGGTTTCCGGCTTGGAGTAAGTGCCGTAATCCAGGGCTGGCAGAAAGGGCTCGTCGGCATGAAAGTCGGCGGAGAAAGGCAACTCGCCATTCCTTCCGACATGGGCTACGCAGATATGGGTAGCGGCGATAAGATTCCGCCGTACTCCGACCTGTATTTCGATATCAAGCTTATCGGGATTGTGAAGCCTAACAAGAGCGACACCGTAGCCAGAGAAATCCTTCAAACGGGCTCAGGCAAGAAGGTGGGGGCCACGGATCTTGTTGATATTAATTTCACGGGCTCGTATATGGATGGGCAGGTTTTCGATAAGACCACTCCTGGTAAACCAACAACGTTTCCGATGGATAGCCCCCGCGTACCGCTGGGATTAGCGCGCGCCATGCTTGGCCAGCCCGTCGGAACAAAGCTGCGAGTGACTTTGCCTCCCGCAGTGGGATTTCAATCGGGAACGGATAATGGTGCGATCCCCGATAACATGATCACGGTCTTTAATCTTGAAATTGTTGCCACACGGCCGAAGCCAGACTCAAAATGAATAGGCTAGTGACTCTGCTCGTACTATTGCCCGGCGTCGTAGCATCTGGGCAGGTCGCCAAGGCTGGCGGAAGCTATTCGATGAGGCTGAAGCTTAAACAAGGACAGGTGTTGTCCTACACCGTCGACTCGAGTACCGGCGCCGCTGGCCAGACTCAGCACTTCACCATGGTCCGCAAATGGACTGTCATCAGTGCGACAGCCAGCGACTATACGCTGAGAGAGGAACTGCTCGACGTTAAGCTGAATGGACAATCCACATCGCTTGGGAATAAAGGGAGCAATCTACAGATAAATGCCTATGGCGAAACCGTCAGCTCTGCCGCTTCCCCGGTGAGTTTGGGTTCACCATTTCCAAAGCGCCCGGTCCGCCTTGGCGAACAATGGTCGATGGCGATAACCCAGGTTGGTCTCCGTGGCGTTATGTCCTACAAGCTGACTGGCTTCAAGAACTTGCGCGGTCGCCACGCGGCGGTCATCAAGGAACGCTTCACTTCAAAGGCCGCCTCAGTTGACGGCCAGGGCGAATTACTCGTCGATATTGCGGATGGGACCATTCTCCAAAGTTCCCTCAGCCTGAAGGTGAACTATGGCAACGACACGTCCGTATCCAGAATTGTGATGAAGAGGGTTTGAGTGGTGCTTCGGTGCTAGCATGCCGTTCCTCCGATCCGGTTGCGGTCAGGTTGCTGGCTCAGCATCCTAAGGTTTCTTCCGCCGTACACGACGACTTTCCGGGTCTCGGATTTGGCGATAGGGCCATCCTTATCAACGATTTTTCTGTGGCAGTTCGCGGCCTGCCCGAAATCATGGATAACAACCCACTTGTCTGTGCTAATAAGGCATGCATTCCGGGTCCTGGCGAAACAATGGCTCTTATCGCACTGGCTCCGATTCTTCGGGCTGGCCTGACACTTGAAGAACTGATCATTCAGACAAACGCTCCGGTTAGCGAACCGGCGCTCGGCCAGTTTATAGGCGATCTTTGCGCGCTTCTGGCACACGAGCCTTTCGTGGAGCCGGTGGAGTACGAGGAGTGCCTGGTGCTGGTTGCCCGAATGCTCCTTGCTGAGGAGTTGCAGCCTCAGCAGATTGACGACCTCTATCAAGAGTCTTACGGGAGATCGTTCTTCGTTCAGCACCTTGAATCCCCGCTTGGAGTTCCACCGGCCGTTCATGGCTCACCGGCTGGTTTTTACCGCTGTCGCACCGAAAAAGGCGGAGGCGTGACCTTGGTGACTTGCGAGGTGTTTGCCGACCAAAATGGCAAAGCTGGGGCAGCACAGTTGATTCATGTAATGAACATCATGTGTGGCTTTGAGGAGAACCTCGGAATCCCTGAAAGCGTGAACTAGCGCTTGCGCCGAGCTTCTTTTCGCCTTACGCTGTAAACTGCCTCAAGTGGGAAGCGTGCTCGAACCGATAACCGAGCCGGTAGCCACCGCTCCCACCCAGCGGGAAATCTTTCGCTTCTACTATCCGCTCGCCCTTTCTTGGCTTTTCATGGGGCTTGAAGGACCCATTTGCGGCACTGTGCTTTCCCGTCGGCCCGACAGCACCCTTCACCTTGCTTCGCTGCTCGTGATGATGCAGATTGCAATGTGGATTGAGAGTCCAATCATGGATCTTCTCAGCACCTCCAATACGCTGTCCGATAGCAGAGCCAACTACCTTCAGATCGGGCGATTTACTAAGGGATTGATGATCTGGGTGACCTTCTTTCACGGGCTGCTCGCCTTCACCCCGCTGTTTGACTTCGTGCTGCTGAGACTGTTTCATGCAGACCCTTCCGTTGTTGAGGCAATTCGGCCAGGCTTTCGTTTGATGCTCTTCTGGAGCGCATGCATCGGCTGGCGCAGGTTCCTCCAGGGCATCCTAATTCGGAATGGAGTGACACGGGCGGTCGGGCAAGGCACCACCGTGCGGGTGTGCTCCCTCGCTGGCACGGCATTCCTTTTGCACCTAACCACTTCTCTGCCGGGAGCAACGCTTGCCGGATGCGCGCTTTCCGTCTCGGTATTCAACGAGGCAGCATTCATTCACTGGGCGTCTCGCAAGGTTGTCAAGGAGAATTTTTCGGCCCCGAAGCCAAGTGACGGCCCGCCTATTTCCTTCCGCCGTCTTCTGGTTTTTCATCTACCGCTCGCCCTGACGACGATGGTGACTCTTAGCCAAGGTCCCATCCTTGTGCATGGCATCAATGGAACCGTCGGCGCCGTTCTCACGCTTGCAGGATGGCAAGCCGCCCACGCCTTCATTTGGCTTGCCAGAGCGAGTGGATACGCCTTACCGGAGACGGTTATCACGCTTCAGCGGTGCCCAAACGCGGTTCCGGAGTTATGGAAGTTCTGCATTACCGTCGGGATGGCGACATCCGGATTGCTGTTTCTGCTCGGGTTGTTCGGGATTGATCACTTGCTGTTCACCGGCATCATTCAGGTTAAGCCGGATGTTGAGCCTTACGCGCACATGGCCTTCCTATCGGCAGCGCTCCTGCCGCTAATCGGGTCGATACAGGGCTTCTTTCGCGGAATGCTCACCGCCGCGCACAAAACGGGATCACGGACGGTTGCGATATTCGTTGCTGCTTCCCTGCTGATCATCTTCACAAGTTTCGGTTTTGGGGTCTACCCGTCGGCAGTTGTGGTCGCATCGATAATCCTGAACATTGCAATGCTCGGCGAACTGGCGGTGCTTTGGGCAGCGTGGAAGAAGGTGGAAGCCCAGCGCGCAGAGCTGGTTACCAGTTCCTGAGTTGGTCTTCGAACTCCGTTGCGTTGAAGCCAAAGTCGGCAGGTGGCGCTTGCCAAAGATCAATCACCTCGCCGCTTCTCGGATGCTCAAATCGAAGATATGCCGCGTGAAGCTGCATGGGCCCCTCAGCAATTCCTTTCGGCGCGTATAGGCGATCACCGAGAACAGGGTAGCCGAGTGACTGCAAGTGAATTCGAATCTGATGTGTGCGACCGGTTTCAAGTCGCGCCCCGACCAGGGTAGTTCTTCCCCTCGATTCCAACCTTTTGAAATGGGTTACCGCAGCTTTGCCCTTCTGATCAATGGCCATCTTCAGTCTGTTGGTCTTCGAGCGAGCAATGGGCGCGTTCACGGTAAGCCGTTCGTGGTCGAAGAGCCCCGCAATCACGGCAAGATACCGGCGCTCCGCAGTCTTCTTCTCAATTTGGCGGGCAAGGCGGGCGTGGGTCGTGTCGTCCTTGGCAACCATGATCAACCCGGTTGTTTCTTTATCCAGACGGTGGACGATCCCGGGCCGAAATGCGCCCCCTGCTTGGGAAAGCGAGTGGGAACGTGCAAGGAGCGCGTTCACGAGAGACGGCTCTTTGAGGGATGGTGCGGGATGGGTAGCCAGCCCTCGCGGTTTGTTGACCACCAGCAAGAATTCATCCTCGAATAAGACCTCAAGCGGAATCTCGGCAGGCGTTAAGTCATGCGCGGCTTGAGCGGGAGGTTCATCAAGTTCCACAACCATGCCCGGCAGAACCAGAAAACTGGGTTTTCTGGGGGTGCCGTCCACGCGCACCGCCCCCTCCGTAGCAAGCCCTGCAAGCTTTGTCCGGCTATAATCCGGCATATTTTGTTGCAAAAACTTGTCAAGACGGCTGGATTCGCGAACTTCTAGTCTCATAGTGCTATCCAACATATTGGGGTAAAGGACTTGGTAAAGCTACCGTATAATATTGATGTGGGCTGGCGATTTTGGGCATTGTCGCTGCTAATCGGCTTGGCCTTAGCCGGTTGCGGCGGGTCCGATAACGAAAAGGTGTATGCCGAAGGTAGGCGCATACAGCCCCAAAATACGTCCCCCGGAGCGGCTTCAGCGGCTCGATCTACCCAACAGGGCGCCCCCGCAGAATCTGATTCTTTCCTCACAAAGGCTGCTAGCCTGACAGGCATTGCGCTTTATGCTGGCGCTTATGTTGATCCAAGCGCGACGATTGCTGAGCAGCATATGGGCAGCGATACGCTCTTCCGCTACGGCATCATTGCTCCGGATTCACTTGATCGTGTGCAGAATTTCTACCAAGAGCGCTTGAACTGGGACTTGATGCGCTCTAACGGTATCGCGACCTTACAGGGAAGAACCCTTGGCGGCACGAGCGGCAGCATCAAGATGCAGCAGCTTGATCCCGACCGGACCCGCATTGAGTTTGCCATCACGGTGCCCTCGATAAGCGATGTACCTGCAGCGCCTTCGGCGGTTGTGCCTCCGACAGGCAACGGTCAGCAGGCCCCTCCTGGCACGGCGATGCCGGGTGTGATCAACCGATCGGGTAGCCCGCTTGGGCCGGATAACAGCACGAACTACGGAAACGGGCAAACTCTCGGAAATCCGGGCAACGGCGAAGCGGTCGGCTCGGGCCAAAGCTCACCGAACTAGGCAGAGCTTCTACTCAGATTCGACTCCCCGTGTCCTACGTGGTCCTGATCGGTCTTCAGTGCTTTCTAAACCACGGAAGACACTGAAGGCGCAGAGGCATTCTGCGAATTCAGTGCCCTCTGTGGTTATTAATGGCTTTTTGCGTGGAGAGCGCATTGGGAAGCACGGCGGCTAGAACCGTGCCACGCGCAGACCGGCAGCGACGATCTTATCGACTCCCGGCAGCACGAACGATTCCAGCGGCTTCGCCCACGGCACCGGCGTATCCAGCCGTGTAACGCGCAAAGGAGGCGCATCCAGCAGATCGAATGCGTTGTTGGTGATTCGCGCGACGATCTCGCCCGCAAACCCGCAAGTCATCGGCGCTTCATTGACGACCACCACCCGATTCGTCTTGCCAAGCGAGGTGTAAATCGTCTCTTCGTCCAGGGGCACCAGCGAGCGGATATCGATGACTTCCGCATCGATGCCGTGCTCCTTGAACAGCACTTCGGCCGCTTCCAAGCAGTGATAAACGTTGTTCCCGTAGGTCACAAACGTCAAGTCCTTCCCAGATCGCCGAATCGCAGCCTTGCCAAGCGGTACCGTGTAATCCTCTTCCGGCAATTCCTCAGCAATCGAATTCAGGCGATAAAGCTCTTTGATCTCGTAAAAGATCACCGGGTTGCCATCGCGCAAGGCGGCCTTCATCAGCCCCTTAGCATCGTATGGTGTGGATGGACAAACCACCTTCAAACCAGGCGAATGGCAGAACCAGGCCTCATTCATCTGGCTGTGATAAAGCGCGCCACCGCCGTAGCCGCCAGCAGGTCCCCGAACGACCACCGGAATGTTGACCTCTCCCGCCGTGCGGTAGTGATAGGTCGCCATCATATTCACAATCTGGTCGAAGCCGCATGAGATGAAGTCGATGAACTGCATCTCCGCCATCACGGTCTTTCCGTTCAAAGCCGCGCCAACGGCAACACCGACGATTGCCGCCTCGCTGATGGGCATATCGTAAACGCGATGCCCGCCGAATTCCTCTTGCAGGCCCTCAGTGACGCCAAAGGCGCCGCCAAGAATGCCGATGTCTTCGCCAAGCAGGAGCAGGTCCTCGTTGCGCGCCATTTCCTCGCGCAAAGCTTCATTTAGCGCTTGCAGATAATTCTTCTTTACAGTTCCGACTTGTTGGGCTACTGCCACATTGCTACTCCTTGAAAACCCACATTCCGCCTTCCTCAGCCTCGGGAAGGGGCGAGTTCATGGCAAACTCAATCCCTTCGTTCATGTACTCCACGACCTCGGGCGGAAAATCTTCGTTCGTGACCTCGCCGGCGCCCTTGTTCTCGGCCACGTACTGCGTGGCGGCGTCGCCGGTCAGATAGCCAAGGTCGATCAGGCGCTTGCGGCAAACCGCAATCGGATCGTTCGCGCGGCCCTGTGCCACTTCTTTCGGATCGCGATACTTTGCGGCGCGGTCGTCGTCATGGTCGCCGTGGCCGTAAGCCCGGAACGTCTTGCATTCCACGATGCTGGGGCCATTTCCGGCGCGAGCCCACTCGACGGCTTCCATCACTTTGTCGTAAACATCGAAAACGTCTTGGCCGTTGGCCACAAAGCCCGGGATGCCGTATCCCTTGGCGCGATCGGCAACATCTTCGGTCGGGCATTCAAGCTCCACCGGCGTGCCGTATGCCCACATGTTGTTCTCGACCACGGTGACTACCGGCAGCTTGCGAACAGCGGCGAAGTTAATCGCCTCGTGGAAGACGCCCTGGGCGGTTGAGCCCTCGCCGTTGAAGGTGAGAACTACGTTGTTAACGCCGTTAATCTTGTCCGCAAGCGCGACACCTGCGGCGGCCGGGATCGTTCCCGCCAGCATCGAGGTGGAGTGGATGATGTGCTTGCTTTGGCTGCCAATGTGCGACCAGTTGTCGCGCGCCCTTCCGGGCGAGCCAGCCTTACACCAAACCTGAGCGCAAATCTCCTCGATCGTCATGCCCATGCGGTTCGGGTTTCGCAGTCCGTTTCGCGCATCCTTCAGGAAGAACATCGGCATATCGCGATGAATCGGGCTGATCCAATCGTTGGGCTGCAGCCCGTAAATTGAGCCGACAATGACTGCCTCTTGGTTATGGGAAGAGTACAGCGTGCCGCGCAGGCGGCCGCGCTTCTTTTCCTTGATCAGGCGGACGTCGAAATAGCGGGCGAGATAAAGGTGCTGGAAGAGCTCAAGGCATTGCTCCTTGGTCAGCAACTCGCTCGGCCTCTTTGCTACTCCGTTCGCGCTGGATTTTGGCTTCTCGGATGTTTGGGCGGAACTTGTTGGCATAGGGGTGTGTTGCGTAGTTGGCGGTGAGTCTAGGATACCTGACTTAGATGTCGGTTCACCGGAGGCCCAAGGACAGGCCCATCCTGCTAAAATTGCCACCAATGCCGAGAACGAAAATTGCCTGGGTAATTGCCGCCGCGCACATGCTGCTGGCTATTTGGTTTGCCTCGGTTACGCCCTATCTCCATCAAGGCATCCTGCTGGGCCAGCGGGACGCCACCGGCCAGCCCCAGCGCATTGTCGACGTCGGCGCGCCGGATGAGCTACAGCACGTCGTTTACGTTGCCCGGCTGGCGGATGGGCAGGGGTTTCCGGTGTTCCAGCCCGGTTCATCGGATATCCAGTACACCTATCAAAGCCATCAGCCGCCCCTTTATTACGGTATCGCCGCCGGATATTCGAAGCTGGTTGGCTCGTTTGAATCGCCCGACGCGGGCCTTAAGGCGCGATTTCTAAATGTCCTGATCGGCGGATGCACGGTGCTGGGCGTGTTCTGGCTTGGATGGCACACTACGCGCAGCAACCTGCTATCGCTTGGGGCGGCGGGATTTGCCGCCTTGCTGCCGATGAACTGCGCGCTAAGCGGCGCGGTAAGCAACGACCCGCTACTGTTCTGCCTCTGCACATGGTCGCTTGAGATTTGCGCGCTTGCGTTACGGACCCATTGGTGCCTAGGTAAGGCCCTGCGACTAGGTTTGCTAATGGGCTTTGCGGTGCTGACCAAGACCACTGCGCTTGCCCTCTTCCCGGTCGTCGCCTTCGCGATGCTAGGCGCATGGCCCCTACGCGGCGAGCGCGCCATTCGTAGCGAGGCGCTCGCGACCTTTACGGTAGCAATTCTGATGGCGCTCCCCTGGTGGCTGCGCAACCAATCGCTTTATGGCGATCCGTTTGCGCTGAAGGCGTTTAATCAGGCGTTCACCGGCTCCGCGCAAACCTCACAGATTCTCGGCGGGATTGTCGCGACGGGAGGATCACCGCTTGATTACTGGCTGAACATGTTTGGCTGGTGGACTGTGCGCTCGCTGCTTGGGGTGTTCGGGTACATGGACATCTTCCTGAACGAGCACGGGACTCCATTTACCGGTCCCGGAGCGCCGAACACGATCTATCGCCTTTGGATGGCGTTCCTAGCTGTTTGCGCCATAGGCTGGGTGATTTCGCTTAAGAAACCGCGCGAGGTCTTCCCCGCCCGATACGTGAACATGGCGTTCTTCGCGGTCATCGCCCTGCTGTTTCTTAAGTTCAACTTGCAGTATTTCCAGGCGCAGGCACGGTACCTGATTCCGGCAATCGGGCCGCTTTCGGTCGGTATTGCGATAAGCCTTGCCGCGCTGGCCAAAGACAAGACGAAGTTGGCTCTCTCCGTAAGCCTTGCCGCGCTTGCTTTGCTCGATATCTATTCCCTTCAGCGTCTGCCCGCCGAGTTCGCCCGGCGTGATACTGGACCTGCGAACTACAAGTTCGTTGACGGGATCCCGCAGGGCTAGCCAGCGACAATACGGCAGATTTCGCCAAGCGAGCGCACTCCGCGCTCGATGGTTTCGTCCCACCGGCTACCGTTCAAGCGTAAGCAGTTACGGTACTGATCGTTTGTAGAGAACAGCGTGCCCGGCGCGACGAAGATGTGCTGCCGCATAGCTTCTCTGTACACCTTGAGCGCATCCACCCGGCTTGGCAGTTCAACCCACAGTACGAGGCCACCACGGGGCTGCGTCATCCGCGTGCCCTTTGGTAGATAGCGCGCAACCGCATCGGCAAGATTCGAGAGATTCTGCTCGTAAGCCCTGCGCGCGCGGCGCAGATACTTGTCGTAGCCGCCATTGGACAGGAATTCAGCCAATACAAGCTGCGGCAAGCCGGATGAGCCATTAGAAAACGAGTGCTTCAACCGCTCGACTTCCAGATGATGCTTGCCGGCGATGACCCACCCAACCCGGAAGCCCGGTGCGATGGTCTTGGACACTGAGGAGCACAGGATCGAGGCCCGCTCGGGATCAAACGCCCGGGCGACCTTCGGTCGCTCATCGTCAAAGCCAAGATCGCCATAAACGTCATCCTCGATAAGGGGCACGTTGAATCGATGGCAAACCTCGACGAGCCTGCGCTTGTCTTCATCCGACATCAGGCCGCCAAGCGGATTATGGAAATTCGGGTTCACGAGCACCGCTTGTGCAGGGTTCCCCTCGCCCTTTGCCCGCTTGAGGGCGGCTTCAAGATCGTCTAGGCAAATGCCGCCGTTCGAGCGCGTACTGATCTCCAAAGCCTTCAACCCGCAAAGCTGGATTGCTTGGAATACACCGTAGTGACAAGGCGAATCGACGACTACCACGCCGCCGGGTTTGCAAACCGCCATTAGGGAAAGGCACAGCGCTTCCTGGCAGCCGGTGGTGATCACAATTTCTTCGGGGGAAACCACTGCGCCTGCCACGAAGGCCCGTAGCGCAACCTGCTCTCGAAGGGCCCGCAAGCCCTGGGTGTTGGTGTAGCCATAGCTCAGTTCAGGATGCTCCCGCGCGACCTGCGCCGTGATGCGGGCAAGCTTGCCGTGCGGCAGTAGATCCGGATTCGGAGTGGCGAAGGCAAGCTGGACGATGTCCGGCCGGTACATCTCCTTTCGCATCTCGCGCAGAAGATCGTCGCGGCGAAACTCGCCGGGAACGGAATTCGGATGGCTTCGCAACGGCTCCGAAGGTTTGATTGGCGCATAGGCCCGCACGTAGTAGCCGGACTGCGGACGCGGATGAATGAGACCTTGATCCTCCAGCAAGCGGTAGGCATCCAGCACCGTGGTGATGCTGACGCTCATTTGCTTGCTGAGCTCTCGAACACTGGGCAGTCGATCGCCAGGGCGGAACGCCTTTTGGACGATCAATGTACGAACCTGGGCCGCCACTTGCTCATATAGCCGTGTCGGCGCGTTGCTGACCATGCCTGGTAACCCCATGGAGGCATTCTACACAACAAAGGGGTAACAGAAAGATACAGTTTGAACTAGACTATGACCGCACAGTTCAAACCCCGCAAAACTGTTATGCTCAGACTGTAGGGTGCGTCATGTCCATTGGAATCACCCACTTATCGAACTCATCTTCAGTTAAGTAGCCAAGTTTTAGCGCCGCTGCCTTGAGCGTTGTGCCCTCCTTGTGCGCCTTCTTGGCAATCGCTGCCGCCTTGTCGTAACCGATGTGGCGGTTCAGCGCGGTAACGAGCATCAGGTTCTTGTCCAGATTCTCTTTGATGCGCTCCATATTGGGCTCGATACCCACGGCACAGTTGTCGTTAAAGGCCGAACAGCCATCGCCAAGCAACTGGATCGACATCAACACGTTGTGCGCCATTACGGGCTTGAACACGTTCAGTTCAAAGTTGCCTTGCGAGGCGGCCATCGCGACGGCAGCATCGTTGCCGTACACCTGAGTCACCACCATCGTAAGCGCCTCGGACTGGGTTGGATTGACCTTACCGGGCATGATGCTGCTACCCGGCTCATTTTCTGGAATTGTAATCTCGCCGATGCCGTTGCGCGGCCCACAAGCAAGCCAACGCACATCGTTGGCAACTTTCATCAGCGCCCCCGCAAGCGTACGCATCGCGCCGCTAACCATCGCAAGGGCGTCGTGCGCGCCAAGCGCGGCAAACTTGTTATCCGCGCTCACAAACGGAAAGCCGGTCTCCTTTGCGATCTTAGCTGCCGCTAGATCGCCAAACTTTGGATGGGCGTTCAGGCCGGTGCCGACGGCGGTGCCGCCGATCGCCAAGGAGTACAGTCCTTTCTCGGCGTGCTTCACTTCTTCCAGGGCGTAATCAATCTGCGCTACCCAGCCGCTGATCTCCTGCCCGAGCGTAATCGGAGTGGCATCCTGCAAGTGGGTTCGGCCAACTTTCACGACGTCCTTGTAGGCGACGGCCTTCTTGCTCAGGGTGTCTCGAAGCTTGGCAACATTGGGATAAAGTTGTCGGTGAAGCTCCTCCACCACCGCGATGTGCATGGCGGTCGGGAAAGTGTCGTTCGAGCTTTGGCCCCGATTCACATGATCGTTCGGGTGGACCGGGCTCTTCGAACCCATCACGCCACCGGCCAGCTCGATGGCGCGGTTCGAGATAACTTCGTTGCCGTTCATGTTGGACTGAGTCCCGGAACCGGTTTGGAACACCACGAGCGGGAAATGATCATCGAGCTTGCCGGCAATCACCTCATCCGCCGCTTTGACGATGAGATCGGCAACCGATTTGTCCAATTCGCCAAGCTCGGCGTTAGCCTGGGCGGCGCCTTTCTTTAGAATGCCCATCGCGCGGACGATGGCTTTGGACATGCGGTAGCGCTCCACGCCTATCGGGAAGTTCATCATGGATCGCTGGGTCTGCGCGCCCCAATAACGGCTACTTTCAACCTCGATAGCGCCCATGCTATCGGTTTCGGTTCTCGTGCTCATGCTAGCGCTAAGGTTACACCTTCGCGCTCCGTTCCTACTCGGCGGAGAAAGCTTTGCTGTCAGGCATTGTAAGGGCAAGGAGGATGCCGGGAATGAAAAGAAGCCCGACATACGCGATGGGTTTGGCGGTTCCAATGCTCTTGACTACCTGCGCTGCCCAAAGCGTCCCCAAACCAGCCACCACCCGGCCCATGTTGTAGCAGAAGCCAGCAGCGGTGGTGCGAAGCAGCACTGGGAACAGTAGCGGAATATAAAGCGGGAAGATGCCGAAGATGCCGAGGCTGAAGAACGCCAAGAGGTTGATCCACATGCGGGTTTGCGCTAGATCGTGTGGCGTCGAAAAACCGATCCACGCGCTAAGCATCGCGCCGAACATAAACACCGAAAAGGCGGTGCGAATACCAAACTTGCGCGCGGTGTAAGTAGCAGCGAAATTCCCCGCGATATTCCACAGCAGATACCAAATCGTAACCGAGCCGACAGTCGCTTCGATTCCCAGCCGGCCGAGCGTCACCACTTCTGGATGGCTGCGGATGACCTGGGTGTTAAAGAAAATGAAGGTCCAGACCGTGGTGAGTGCAATTGACATGAACCCAAGCGCGCGGAATGTGATGCTTCGGACCGCTGGCGAAAACAGCTGGGTGACTTTTGGCATCTCCCGGTGCTGCCTCTCGGTATGCCACTCCTCGGGCTCGGGCACTGCCTTTCGAATCCAGAAAGTTAGCAGCGCGGGAAGAATGCCGATGACAAAGACCAGTCGATATTGATCGCCGGGGCTGCCGATTCGCATATCGGTCAGCACGGCAGGTAGCCACGCAACGACCAGCGAAGCGCCAATCATGCCAGTCTGGTAGCCGGTTTGGAGCAGGGCGCTTGCCCAAGACTTCATATGCCTTGGCAATGTCTCCGCCACCAAGGAGGAGCCAGCCGCCCACTCGCCGCCAATGCCAAGGGCAGCGAGGAATCGAAATACCAGCAGCTCTTGCCAGCTAGTCGCAATGGCGGAAAGGCCAGTGAATGCTGCGTAGATGAAAATCGTAATCGTAAGCGTTCGCATCCGGCCGATGCGGTCGCCAACGCGCCCAAACAGCGCCCCACCAATCGCCCACCCAAACATGAAGAACGCCTGAATCAGCGCCGCCTTCCCTTTGGCCATATCGGCGGTTGCGCCAGAGCCTAGTAGCAGGGTTACGAAGGGTATCGCCACAAGCGTGTAAAGCACGCTGTCAAGACCATCGAACGCCCAACCAAGCCATGCCGCCACGAAGCCACGGACCTGTACCGGAGAAAGGGATTCTGAGCGCATTTTTGTTGAGGACATTATACGGACCCCGAACGCCGCATCAATCTTTCGCTCAATGAACGCCGAACCTATGCCAAGATTGTGCAATATGTTCGGGAAGCTGAGATCGCTGACACCGCGCTTTTGGGTGCGAGTGTTTCTGACGGCGATGATGGTTGCCTGCGGCATCGCCTACCGAATTATCTTTGGCGAACCCAGCTTTCCCGTTGACGACGCGTACATCACGCTCCACAACGCCCAAGTAATGCACTGGGGCTACGACCCTAACTACGCGGGGATACCCGCCCTCTACGGGGCAACCAGCGCCGTCCACCTGATGGTGATGTACCTGGGGCTATTTCTGCTCAAGCCACTTGATGCAATGTACGTCGTCACTTGGCTCGGCGCGCTTCTGTATATCCATGGGATCGCCACACTGGTTTTCGATGCCAAGGGCACTGCCCTTCAAGCCCTTCTCATCTCGCTTATCGGAGTCGTTTGCGCCGATACGGCCTTCCAAATTCTGAACGGCATGGAGACCGGTCTTGGCCTTGCCGCAGGCATGTGGACCATCGTCTATTTCGGCCGCACCGGACGAACAAACCGCATCATTTTCGGCCTTCTGCTAGGGACGATTCCCTTTGTCAGGCCCGAGTTCATCGCATTCTCCGGACTCTGCATTGTGGGCACCTTCGCCAAGAGTCTGTTTCAAGGCCGGCCGTTGGGACCGTCGATCGCCACAACCGTTAAGGTTGCATCTCTCGCCGCGGTTGCGATGACGCCATGGATCGCGCTGTACCTGGTTAATACGCACCACATCATTCCGCCAACCTTGCCCGCCAAGCGCTATTACTTTGCTGAAGAAACTCTCGGCAAGTCGGGGCAGGATGCCTATGTTTATGCGGCAACCACCGACTTCAAGCGGCTGCTAGGTGGGGTCTGGGTCGCCGGATACGCGATGGTCTTTTCATACATCGGGATCATTGGCCGAGTCTTCTTCAGCGTGTTTCTGGATGGCTATCGCAGAATGTATCCCGTTGAACTCACGTCCTACGGGCATCGCTATCTGTACATTTGGGTTCCCTGCCTAATGATTGGGCTTACCAATATAACCCGATGGAAGAACTACAAGGTGGTGAATCTGCTCTTTGCCTACTTGCTTTGGTCGGCACTCATGCACGTGAAGGATGAGTCCTACGGGACCTTTCAATCCTACCGAGCCGCCTGCCGCAACACGGATGTTGAGTTAGTTGGGGTGGCCGACTGGTGCAATCAGAACCTACCGAAGGACAGCCTCATCGTGATCCACGATGCCGGATTTTTCAGCTATGCCACCAAGTTTCACTTGATCGACTTGGTCGGCTTGAAGACTCCTTACTGCGTAGAGAGACACAAGAGGTGGACTTGGCACAATGGAGATCCCGGACGGAGATTGGCGGTGAGCGAGATTATTAAGCATTACCGGCCGCAATACGCCGTATTTCTCATGAATTGGACTTCAGGCTTCAAGCTTGCCGAAGGCATACGAATGGCGGGATATGAGCCCGTAGTGATTCGCAGTGGCGTGTACTGCGTCTACCGACTTGACAAGATGAAAACCTCTCCCGAAGGGGGGCCGCCTGCGGGTTAGGAAATTTAGCCAAACCCAACTGGCCTATGGCCTTGTTGGCCTCCTGCTGCTGATAATCGGCATCTATCTCCGGGCCACGCTCGGCAACCCGCCAATCTTTCCGGTCGATGACGCTTACATCACTCTCCACAACGCCCAAGTTCTCCACTGGGGACACGACCCAAGTTTCATAGGCAGTTCCGCGTTCTATGGCGCGACAAGCGCGGTCCATCTGTTTGCCCTTTATCTCCTGCTGTTCATCTTTAGTCCAGAGAACGGGCTCCAAGCGTTGACGTTCCTCTGCGCCGCGCTGTACGCCTTCGGAGTGACACGCCTTAGCCTGCTCTTCGGGGCGCGCTGGTATCACGCAGTACTGCTGACGGTTATTGCGCTGTTCGCCGGGCGAACCCCGCATCAGCTTCTGAATGGCCTTGAAACTGGGATGACGATGGCTGCCTTGGTCTGGGCTATGGCATTCCTGCACGATCCCGCGCCACGGGCCAAATGGGGCCTCGCAGCCCTGGCGGGCTTGCTGCCATTTCTGCGCCCTGAGTTGGTGGTTGCAGCGCCGCTCCTGATCGTGGTGCATTCGGGCAGAAGGGTATTTAAGGGCGATGCCCCTTTCGAGGTAGCGAAGGAATGCGCGCAGTTGGCGCTGGTTGCCACCGCCTTTGCGCTCCCCTGGGTCCTTACCTACAAAATCTCCACCGGCTCTTGGATCCCTGTGACGATTGATGCAAAGCGCTATTTCTTCGCCGAGGACCACGGGCAAATGAGGATCAGGAACCTGTTGGTAAGGGGATCAAACAGCAAGTTTGACGCGGAAGTGGGATACCTTGCTCTGGCGACTCTTCTGCTTATCTTCACACCCGCCGGTTGGGTCGGAATCATCTTCATGGCGGTATTCCTGCGAACTTACGCTGAACGGTTTCCCGGCGCCCTCAATCACTATGAAATGCGCTACATGTATGTGTTCCTGCCCTTCTTCCTGCTGGGAGCGGCTCAGTTATTCCGCCTGAACCATCGAAAGTGGGTTCCGTGGTTGGTTGCCGGTCTACAGCTGTTCGTTCTTAATTCCGAACGCGGAACCTTCGGCGGGTTCTGGCAGCACTTCGTCGATACCGAGAACTTCACGGCGGTAGAGCTAAAAGGGGTGGCCGATTGGTGCAACCAAAACGTTCCTCCTGACTCGCTCGTGCTAGTTCACGACGCCGGTTACATCAGCTTTGGAACACGCATGCGAATGACCGACTTTGTTGGGTTAAAGACTCCGCAAAACATCGCCTACCATCGACGCTACACGTGGCCCAGCGGCGGACGGGATCGACCCCATGCGGTGTCGCTCATAGCGCGTGACGCGCGGCCGCAATACCTTGTGATGCTGGAAAGCTGGGATGAGATATTTGGCATCACGAAAGGCATGGCGGAGGATGGCTGGGGTCTGGAGGCGGTTCGCCCATTCGGGGCTTATCGGGTTTACAAGCTGACGTACCCGACTACGAAGCCGCTGCTGCACTAGGCCCTGCTTTGGGCTTCCCAGGTTTCTCGGTCGAGGTAGGTCTGGATGAGGTCGCGGTATTGGCCACGCTTCCAATATTTCTTCGGCAAACGCCCGCACTCCTTGTATCCAGCCGCAAGCTGCATGCGGCGTGAGCGCTCGTTTCCTTCGAGATACTCGGAGTACAGCATTCGCAGGCCAAGAACTTCGAAGGCATAGCGGGCGCGCGTCTTTGCGGCATCGGTTCCGTAGCCCTTGCCCCACAGGTCTTTGGCGCCAATGAAAGTGCCGGTGGTGGCAAAGCCATTTCGCCAATCGATTCTGTGAAGGCCGGAAAAACCAAGGTGAGTGCCATCCAGCGTCTCGATGGCAAACATGATGTCGGTCTTGGTTTCCTTGGAGGCGTGCTCGAAATATTCCCTTTCGGCAAGCTCTGTAATCGGCATGTCGCCAATCAGGAGGTTCGCGGTTATGTCTGGGTCGTTAACCCACGCGACTGCGTTCGCTAAGTGCTTCTCGATGTCGAGCGGCACCAGCCGCACCTTCTCCCCTTCCCATCCAAACGCCATGTTGGATTATGCACTTAGGAAGCATCCTGAGCGCGTTTAGGCACTTGCTTCGGCTCAGCGCTCCAGCTGCTGGCATCGCGATCTGCCCAGTTGCGCACTTCCCCGCCTGATCGAATCTGCGCAAGCAAAGCGAAATCCAGTTTCGCTACCGCAAGCCCTTCCTCTCCCAGCGAAGTCTCGGCAAGCACGGAGCCATCGGGAAACTCCCGACAGCTTGGGACAAGGATCGCGCTTGAGCCATAGGTTGAGGGCACCGGCTCACGGTCGAGCGTGCCTAGCAGCGAACTTTGGGCAACGAAAATCTGATTCTCCAGCGCGCGGGCAAGGCAGCTCACCCGCACCCGCTCGTAACCGTATCGATCCTCGGTGAAGGTCGGGACACACAGAAGCTGCATCCCCGATTGAACCAACAGACGGCACGCTTCCGGAAACTCGGAGTCATAGCAAATCAGGGAGCCGATTACTTCCTCAGTGAGCGTAGCAAGGCCTTCTCCCGGCTGCAATTCCCAAATCTCGCGCTCGTAGGAGGTCAGCTTGTTCTTGGCGTAGGTTTTCAGAACGCCCTGCGGGGTTGCAGTGGCGGTCACGTTTTGGAACCGTTTATGACCCGCTTTGCGGAAATAGGAGCCACCAACCAGCGTGATGCCGCTGGAGGCGCTGATGCGCAAGAGCCAATCTTCGATAGCGCTGGACCACTGCGCCAGGAACTCCGGCATGTGCCGCTCCTCGACATCCGGAGCAAGCGAAAGAAGCTCCAGCACGAACAGTTCCGGCAGCACCAAGACCTTCGCGCCGGCATCGTAGGCAGCCTGCACATGGTCGTACATGTGGCCAAAGAAATCGCCATCGCCGCGGGCGTGGCGAATCTGCCAAGCTGAGGCAGCAACCGTCAGCGTCAAGGGGTCCACTCCAGAACGGCGGCGGCATTGCCAGATTCAGCGTCTTCCATGTACTCCTCAATAACGCCGCCCAGCGTCAAACCATAGCGCAGCAATGGCGAGAGCGTGCGATCAAAGCGGATTCCGTCGTTCACCAACAAAACATAATCGGTTGGACTGCCGCCCGTCTCCTCGTAGTATTCGATAAACCCAGGAATTCGACAGGCGGTTCCGTAGCGCGTCAGACTCAAGTCTTCAACCAGTTTGAAGCGCGCTTCGTAAAGAGAGCGCCCAATCCCGGCTTGGCGATACTCCGGATGCACGCTGATATCTGCGCCGTACAGCGTGGTTCCGTGAGAGTTGAAGTTCTCGAAGAAGGGTCCGCCGACGGTAGTCGCCCACGGCATGTGGGCGGCCCAGACGTCTTCCGAAACGATGAGCGAACTTGCGGAGCCGATGATCGCGCCATCGTTCACGGCAACGAACTGGCCTTCCGGGAACTGGTGCAGGTGAGACTCCAGGTGGTGGGCTTTCCATAGGAACTCTTCCGGGAACGGCTCTGGGAAGCACAGCCTTTGAAGAGCCACCGCGCCGGGAATATGCTCCGGCAACATTTGGGTCACGACGACCGATTCCATTTGCCTTAAGGGAGATGGACTCCCAGGAGATCGAGCAAGCGATCAAGTTCCTCGGCATCGGTGAATTCGATTTGCAGACTTCCCCGCCCACCCGGCTTGGTGGAAAGCCGCACTTTGGATTGGAAGTGGTTGCTGAGCGCCTCCTGTAAGGAGGCAAGATTGGGGTCAAGCTTAGGAGCTTGCCGCACGGTTTGGCGCTTGGCTTCCATCGCGCGCTTCGTCAGCTCCTCGACTTGCCGCACGCTCAGCCCTTGGCTGAGAATGGCGTGGTAGGCGTGGAGCATTGCGGCTTCGCTCTCGAAGGCGAGCAATGCCCTTGCGTGACCCTCGGTGATGCGCTCGCTTTCGAGGCCGTTTCGTATTTCTTCTGGCAGCTTGAGCAGCCGCAACGTGTTGGCGATGGCGACCCTAGACTTGGACAGCTTTTCCGCCACCTGCTCCTGGGTCATTTGGAATTCTTCGATGAGCTGCTTGTAGGCCCTCGCGCGCTCCAGTGGGCGGATGTTGATGCGCTGCAGGTTCTCGATAAGCGCGATTTCTAGGGATTCCTGGCTTCCTGCTTCCCGGATGATGACGGGGACTTTGTCGAGGCCTGCTTTCCTGCTCGCCCGCAGCCTTCTTTCGCCGGCGATGAGTTCGTAGGCGCCGTCGGCCTTCTTCCTAACCACCAGCGGCTGCAGAACGCCGTATTGGGCGATTGAGCGGGTGAGTTCTTCGATGCCATCGTTATCGAAAGTGGTTCGCGGCTGACGGGGGTTGCGGACGATGCTTTCGATGGACGCCTCGGTGGGCTGAGGCGCATCCGCCTCAAAGCTCTTGGCCACTAATTGGGAAAATCCTTTGCCTCGCCTCACCGGTCTTGCTAGTTTCCCTTAAAAGCAGCTTGGGGAACAAGGATTGGCGGGTTTTGTCTCGGAACTTTCTTGGGCAGGGGGATGGGGGAGTCCTAACCACAGAGGGCACTGAAAACACAGAATTAGGCTTCCGTGACCTCTGGGGCATCCGCGGCTTCTGTATCGGCTCTCGGAGAGATTCTCAACCACAGAAGGCACGGAAAACACTGAAATTCGGCTTCTGCGGGCCTATGTGTCCTCAGTGGTTAAAGACAAACAAACCACATAAGACACGGAAATACTGAATTCGGCTTCTGTGGCCTCTGTGTCCTCTGTGGTTAAAGAGGAAACCACGGAAATCGCGGATTGGGGTTCTGTGACCTCTGCGTCCTCTGTGGTTAAAAGGGTTTTGCAGCCCGCGCATCGGGTAAGCATGGCGAATGATCGCGTTTGTTGCCGCGCTGCTGACGGTCGCCAATCCGTACCTGACCTCCGCCCTTGTCATCCCGCTGGGCGTGCCCGCAGTGCGGACTCCGGCGCCGATCGACCCCCTGCTGGCGAAGATGCTCCACGGCCCGATCCAACCGGCCGCGGGCAAGGTTGAGTTTGGGGATAAGAGCTGGAAGTCGCTAACGGCAGGCAAAGATGGATTCTTTGAGGACAGCGCTTTAGAGGGCGGCTATGCAGCGATCACCTACGAAGCCCCGAAGGCGGGCGTTTACGTTCTGACCGCCGAGGGGGATAGCCTTGTGTATGTGAACGGCGAGATTCACGCCGGCGACCCCTATGGCTACGGCTATCTGCACAATCCGGTGAACCTAAGGAAAGGACCGAATCAGCTGCTGTTCCTTTGCGGTCGGGGGCGGTTGCGGGTTCACGTCGAGGAGGCGACGGCAACGGCGTTTATGGAGCCGAAGGACGTCACGGTTCCCGACGTGCTGGATGATAAGGTGCTGATGGCTGGGGCGATCCCTGTCATCAATGCGACCGACAAGCCGCTAACGGGCTTAACGCTTGAAAGCCCATCGCAGCCACAAATTGGTATCGCGCAGGCGACAGGAATGAATGCTGGCGCCTTCGATATTCAGCCGAGGATGACGTTAAAGCGAGCCTTTATCTTTCGGGGCAGCGACGTTTCACAGGGTGGCGAACTCAAGGTTGTTCTCAAGCAACGCGGCAAGGTCCTTGCAAGTACCCTTATCCCCATTCGGCATAAGAAACCGCTGGACGTTCGCAAGAACACATTCCTTAGCCAAACCGACGGCAGCGTGCAGTACTACGGGGTCCGACCAGCAACAAAGCCAAGCGAAACGAATGGCCTCGTAGTCAGTCTTCACGGAGCCGGAGTTGAGGCGATTGGCCAGGCGGAAGCTTATGGCCCACATGAGGATTACACAATCCTTTGCCCGACCAACCGCAGGCCGTTCGGTTTCGACTGGGAGCTTTGGGGACGCTTGAATGCCGTCGAAACAGTAATTAGCGCGACGGTGAATGGGGATGCTCGCTACCCGGGTGATCTATCGCGGATCTACCTGACCGGACACTCCATGGGCGGTCACGGAACGTGGCAGCTTGGAGTGTTCTTCCCAGAGTTTCTTGCGGCAATTGCGCCGAGCGCAGGATGGTTAAGCTTCGGGTCTTACGCGGGCGGCTTGAAAATTGATAATCCAAATGCGAATGAAAAGGCGATTCTTGAAGCGATGTCGCCGAGCAACACCGAACTTTATCTGTCGAATCTAAAAGAAAAGCCGGTGAGCATCCTCCACGGCGGCGCCGACGACAATGTGCCGGTTTCAGAAGCAAGGACGGGCCGGAAGCTTTTGCAAGCACTTGGGAATAACCCTGACTACCACGAGGAGCCCGGCGCTGGCCACTGGTGGAGTACGGGCACTGAACCTGGTGCTCGGTGTGTCGACTGGCCCGGCTTCTTCAAGATGTTCGACAAGGCGAGGACCACCGATAGCTGGTTCAAGGACAGCCTGGATTTTGTCACCCCGTCACCGGAAGTCAACGCGGGAACTATGTTTGCGATAATCGAGCTGCAGCAACATCCGTTCAGACCTAGTCGGCTACGCCTTACGACCAGACCCTCAGGACAAGGAAAGTATGAAGTCTTCGGTACAACCGAGAACATTGAAGCGATAGAGTTCTACGGAACCCCAAAGGTGCTAGGCAAAGAGAAATTGTCGCCAATTGTTGAACTTGATGGACAGCGATTGAATCTCCAGAAGGAAAGCCGATTCAAGAAGAAGAAGGGTAGGTGGATTGCGACGGATACCCCCAGCCAAATGCAACTACATGGCCTTCATGGAAGCCTGACGGCGTTCTATTCACCTGGGATGACAATTTGCTACGGGACTCACGGGTCAACCGCGCAGAACGCCTGGATGCTCAATTATGCTCGACTACTTTCCGAGCAGTTCTATTATCGCGGCAACGGCAGGCTCAAAATCGCCCCAGATGCGGACTTTGTCGCTCCTGACGAAACCAATGTGATCCTCATCGGCAATGCCGAAACCAACTCGGTCTGGAGGAAGCTCCCTGAGCGCGGAGGTGAACCAATCGGCGTTCTTACCCGCAAACTCTTCTTTGATTCAAAACAGATTCAAGGTCGGGGTCTTGCCGGATTTTACGTTCGTCCCCGAGGATGTGATGCTTCCAGCGCTTGGGTCCTTCTCGGCGTGACCGACGCAATGTCGCAGAAGATCGCGGAGCGCATACCCCTCTTCCTTTCCGGCACCGCCCTGCCCGACTACACCATCTTTGGGCCGGATGTGCCCGTGAAGGGCACGAAGGGGATTATCAAAGCGGGATGGTTCGATAACGACTGGAAGCTGCCGAAATAAAAGTGCGGGAAAGCCTTGACACCCAGCAAGAGCCGGGCGTAATATATACGCATGTCTACTACCTATTTGGGAAGGATTGCTTCTCGCACGGATAAGGTGAGCAAGAGTCTCATCGAGGCGCTGGAGCGCATTCCCGCTGATAAATTGGATTGGGCCCCCGCCGAAACTTCTCGCTCCGCAATCGACCAGTTCGCCGAGTGCGCGATGCTGAACGGCGTCACCGCCGACACCATCGAAGCCGGTCAATGGCTTGCGATGGACTTCCCCGAGTATCTGGCGAAGAAGGCCGATATGGTGGCGAAGGGACCAGAGGCTCTCAAGACGATCTTGAAGGAGAACACCGCCCGCTTGGTTACGATTTTGAACAAGACCGCTCAGGACCCCGATCAGAGCGTGGAGACGCAGTTCGGGCCGATGACGTGGGACGATATTCTTGGCTACCCGATGTGGAACATGAGCTACCACGAGGGGCAGATCAATTACATCGCTTCCATCCTAGGAACCCTCTGAAGGGAGCGGCCCTCGTCCAGTAAACTAACGGGTCTATGCCCGAACGCTATAACCCAGCCGAGTTTGAATCCAAATGGCAAGCTCGGTGGAAAGAAGCTGACCTGTTCAAGACCGTAGAAGACTCGGATAAACCGAAGTTCTACGGCCTTGATTTCTTCCCCTACCCAAGCGGGGCAGGTCTTAGCGTCGGCCATTGCCGTAACTACATACCCACCGACGTTCTGTGCCGCATGAAGCGGATGCAAGGCTACAGCGTCCTGCATCCGATGGGCTTTGACGCCTTCGGCCTACCCGCCGAGAACGAGGCGATAACCACCAAGAGCCACCCGGAGCCGATGGTTCACAAATATGGCCTGAACTACCGGCGGCAGATGGACCTGATTGGCGTGAGCTACGATTGGTCCCGCTCGTTCTGGAGCTCCGACCCCAATTACTACAAGTGGACCCAATGGATTTTCGAGCAGCTCTTCAAGAGCGGCCTTGCCTATCGCCGCCTCGCGGCTGTGAACTGGGATCCGGTCGATAAGACCGTGCTTGCCGACGAGGAAATCGTCGGTGGACGGGCAGAGCGCAGCGGCGCGCTCGTTGAAAAACGCTTCATTCCGCAGTGGTTCTTCAAGATCACCGAATACGCGCAGCGGCTCATCGACGATCTCGACACCGTCGATTGGCCGGAAGGCATCAAGCAGCAGCAACGCAACTGGATCGGCAGAAGCGAAGGCTGCCAGTTCCAGATGGAGATCGCGGCTGGGCAGGACAGCCCCGGAGAGGGCTTGCAGATTAAGGAGCGCACGCCGGTTTTCGAGGTCTTCACCACCCGAATCGATACCGTTTTCGGCATGACGTTCTGCGTCCTCGCGCCTGAGCATCCGCTGATGGATCAGGTCGTAAAGATGGCATGCCGCGAACACGCCCGACGCATCGAGGAGTATCGGGAAGCCGCGAAGCGGCTCAGCGAGAACGACCGCCTTGCCACCACCCGCGAGAAGACGGGCGTGTTCACTGGCCTTTACGCCATCAACCCGTTCAACAAGCAGCAGGTCCCAATCTGGATCGCCGACTACGTACTGGCAACCTACGGAACCGGCGCGATCATGGCAGTGCCTGGCCACGATGACCGCGATTTCGAGTTCGCCACCAAGTTTGGAATCGATGTCGTCCCCGTCATCAGCCCCGGCGCGGGCATCGAGCCACCCCTTCCCTTCGTGACCAAGGACGGCTTCCTTATCAACTCGGGCAGCTACACGGGTCTGGCGGTCGCGGAAGCCCAAGAGAAGCTCGGCATCTGGCTGGAAGACCGCGGCCTTGGTCAGCGAAAGATTCAGTACCGTCTGCGGGACTGGCTCATCAGCCGCCAGCGATACTGGGGCTGCCCCATCCCGATCATCCACACCAAGGATGGCGAGATGGAGCCGGTTCCCGAAAGCCAACTGCCGGTATTGCTGCCAAGCGTTGAAAGCTATGCGCCCGGCGACGATGGCAGCAGTCCACTAGCGCAGGTTGCGGAGTTTGTGAACTGCACCGACGCCGATGGCCGCCTCGGCCAGCGCGAAACCGACACGATGGGCGGCTTTGCTTGCAGCTCGTGGTACTTCCTGCGCTTCTGCGATCCATTCAACGATAAGCAGCCCTGGAATCCCGAGATTGCCAACTACTGGATGCCGGTGGATTGCTACGTGGGCGGCGCGGAGCACGCCGTCATGCACCTGCTTTACGCCCGCTTTTGGACCAAGTTCCTGCACGATCAGGGTCTGGTCAAGGCCACGGAACCGTTCCAGCGACTGATGAACCAGGGTCAGGTGCTGTCCTACACTCCGTTCCGCAAACCACGGGCGGATGAGAAGCTGGATATCGGCGAAGACGGCATCCTCATCACGAAGGAAGAAGCGGCGAAGCTGCCCAAGGACCAGGTCTTCTACAAGTGGGTGCGCATGAGCAAATCGCGCCGCAACGTGGTGACCCCGGACGAGGTCGTGGCCGAGCATGGCGCGGACGCCCTGCGCGTGTTCCTGTTATTCGTTGCGCCGTTCAGCCAGGACGTCCAGTGGAACACAGAAAGCGTTACCGGCGCGGTCCGGTTCCTGAATCGAGTTTTCCGCCTGGTGGACGAGCTGCTGCCGTTCTACAACCGCGAGTGGCATGCGTACATCGACATGTACGAGGCGACCGGCGTCGCCAAGGAACTGCGGCGACGAACGCATCAGACGATCAAGAAATCGAGTGAGGACATTGAGCGCTTCGCGTTCAACACCTACATTTCGGCGATGATGACCTACGTGAACGAGCTTGGCGATCTGCTGAAGAAAGCGGAGGACACGCCGGAGTTCAAGCTTGCCGCCAGCGAGGCGCTGGAATCCCTGATCCTGCTGCTTGCGCCAGCCGCGCCGCACTCAGGCGACGAACTGTGGGAGTACATCGGCAACCAGGGCTTCACGTTCGAGCTTGAGTGGCCAACGTTCGACCCGGCTCTAGCTATTGAGGACGTGGTCACGATTGCGGTGCAGGTGAACGGCAAACTGCGAGACACTTTGGAGCTTCCGGCCGGAGTCACAAACGAAGACATCGAGGCCGCCGCCCGCGCCTCAAGCAAGGTTGCCCAGCACTTGGAAGGCAAGGAAGTCCGCAAGGTCGTCATCGTGCCCGGCAAGCTGGCAAACTTCGTTGTGGCTTAGAGGCTAGACTATCGCCATGCGGATCATGATGCTTTCGTGGGAGTACCCGCCACGCATTGTTGGCGGCATCAGCCCCCACGTGTACGAGCTATCTCAGCAGCTTGCAAAGCTCGGCGTGGAAATCCACGTAATCACGAAAGCAACCCCGCTTGCGCCGATCGAAGAGATTGAGCCGAGCGGCGTCCATGTCCATCGCGTACAGCCAACGGAGCATCCGAACGACTTTATTCACGAAATTCAACTTTTGAATGACGCGACCGAATTGAAGGTTCGCCAGCTTTTAGAGGAATCGCTGCCAACCGGCACCCCCACCATCTTCCACGCTCACGACTGGCTCAGTTTGGACTCCGCCCGCGACTTGAAATATGAATACAGCCTGCCGCTGGTAGCCACCATTCACGCCACGGAGGAGGGCCGCCATGGAGGCATCTTCAACGACACCTCGCGGTACATCCACGAGCAGGAGTATTGGCTGACCTACGAGGCGTGGCGGGTGATCGTGTGCACCCATTTCATGAAGGGTGAGATTCAGCGCAGCTTCAATTGCCCCGCGGACAAGATCGACGTTATCTTTAACGGCGTTGACCCCGCCAAGTTCCAGTTTGAGTGGTCGGCGGAAGGACGCGCGGCGCGAAGAGCCCAGCTTGCCAAGCCCGACGAGCAGATTGTCATCTACGTGGGCCGCTTCGTGCGCGAGAAGGGCATCCAGGTGCTGCTGAACTGCGCGAGCGCAGTGCTTGCCCGCCGGCCCAAGACCAAGTTTGTCATCGTTGGCGGCGGGGCGAGAGATCGCTTCGAGAAGTTCGTTGAGTGGGCGGGGCTATCGGACAACGTCGTGTTTACGGGCTTTCAGTCTAACCGGCCCTTGCATGAGCTTTACCGCTGCGCCGATGTAGCGGTCTTCCCTTCCCTGTACGAGCCGTTTGGCATCGTTGCCTTGGAGGCAATGGCGGCGGGAGTTCCCGTGGTCGCCAGTGACGCGGGCGGCCTAAGAGAAGTGGTCGTGCATGACTACACCGGTACTTCCAGCTATGCCAACGACCCCGAATCTCTGGCATGGGCGATCCTGCGCGTCTTAGAAGATCCGGTACGCGCCAAGAACCTGAACGAGTGCGCTCAGGGTCGCCTAGGAACTGATTTCAACTGGGCAAACATCGCCGCCCAAACGCTAGAAGTTTACGAGCGTGTGTGGAGCGAGTTCTTGAGCTCCTACTGGGCGGATCGAACGCTGTGGCCGGTCTCACCAGGCGCGGAGGAGCGGGCAAGGACGAGGGAATTTGCCGTCAGTCACGTTGGCAACCGGCCAAGGCCGATGGTCAACACCAGCGAGGGCGTGCCGCTTGAATTTGAGCACGAAGAGGTTGAAAAGGCAGGCAGGGGCGAAATCTAGGCTTGATGCCTGCGTCGCGGCTCCATCGGAGCCGGCGCCCGCTCGGCAAGGAACGTCAGGCCGTCCAGCAACGCAAGCAGCTGATCTTCCGGCATCACCCGCAGCAGCTTCTCAGCCGCCGCTTGGCGCGCCGCCGCTCGGCGTTCGGAAAGCGCCTTCCCTTCGGCGCTCACGGTAAGGATTCTCACTCGGCGATCATTGGGGTCAGGCTCGATATCGATAAGCCCGGCTGCTTGCAGGCGAGTCATGTGCTGGGAGATGGCGCCTAGGGTCAACCCATGAATCTCGGCGAGATCGCTTGCTGAAACCGGACCACCCTCGATGGATCTAAAGATACGAATCTGGCTGACGGAAAGCCACCCGAGGGGGTCTTCAGCGCCATGGAACAGAGCCCGGAGGGAGAGCGGGATGAGTTGCTCCAACCTAATTGCGGCCTCTCTCAGTTTGTCAGTGTCCATCAATCTCTGATTTCGCTCCCACCGCCGCTACCGTTGGCTCAACCAACTGAGGACGAGCGAGATCTTTCTTCGGCGAGAAGCGCGAGGAAAGGTCATCAAAGAAAGTGTACACGGTTGGAACGATAAAGAGCGTTAGCAGAGTGGACGTTGCAAGCCCGCCAATCACCGCAGTTGCTAGCGGAACGTACAGTTCTGAACCTTGACCGAGTCCAGAAGCGAGCGGCATCATGCCCAAAATCGCGCAAATCGTTGTCATCAAAATTGGTCTCAACCGCGTGGGGCCAGCAGTCAGAATGGCGTCATGACGGGTCATGCCCCGGGCACGCAACTGGTTCGTGTAATCCACGAGCAGAATGCCATTCTTCACCACAATGCCGATGAGCATTAGGAGGCCAATGAATGCCGTCAGGCCAAACGAGCGGTTGGTGAGGAACAACGCCAGCACCAAGCCGATCGCGCACAGAGGAACCGTGACAAGCACGATTAGCGGATAGATAAACGACTCGAACTGAGTGGCCAGTAGCATGTAGATCAAGGCGACGGCAAGGAAGACGGAAACGCCAAGCCCGGAGAACTCTTTCGCCTGGTTCTGCTGCTGGAATCCAAGCTCCCAGTGCACGGAGGGAGGGAACGTGAGCTTGTTTAGAGCCGCTTCGACGTCGGCCTGAACCTCGCCCGTGGGGCGATCTTGCACGTTGCCGGAAACCGTGATGAGGCGTTGACCCTTCTGACGCGAAATTTGGTTGGGACCAGTGCCGTAGACCGGTGATGCGAACTGACCGAGAGTGACCGCCGGGTGCTGGGCGGTTGCCGGCACCACGGTTAGGTCTTTAAGCTGCTCGGGGCTAAGGCGTAAGTCGCGGGCAACCTGCACATAAATCGGATATTGGAAGCCGCCCTCCTGGAAGTAAGTGGACAGCTGCCCGTTCGTGGCGTTGGCGATAACATTTGCCGCAGCAAGGAACGAAACGCCAAGCGCCTGCGCCTTATCGCGATCAACATTCCACTGGATCTCCGGCAGGGCGTCCTGAACGTTGGTATCCACGTTCATCAAGCCCGGCACGGCCGACATCGCCCTCAGCACCTGCTGGGCGCTATTGTTTAGCTCGGTAAGGTCCTGCCCGTAGACGTCGATTGAAAAGCCGGTGTTGTTGCCAAGAATGTTCTGAACGATATCGAGCGGCTGAATAAGCACTCTTGCGCCCGGCGTATTTGCGAATTGCCGCTGGAGCCGCCGGATTACGGTTGCCGTATTAGATTTGCGGTTGTCTTTTAGCTTGATCGTTGCCGAGCCTTCCTGAGGGGCGCCGCCGCCCGCTCCGCGAAGCCCCACGTTGGCGCCTGCGCCTGCGAGTACGGTCTCGACATCGGGATCCGCCAGCAGCTTCTTCTCAATGTCCAGCATCACGGTGTTCGTGGTATCCACCGGCGTGCCGATGGGCAGCTTGAGACGGACATTGATGTTGCCGGAATCGGATTGCGGGAGCTGTTCCTTGCCGACGAAGGGCCAGAGAACAGCCGCCAAAATAACGCAGAAAACGCCGCCAAGCACAACCTTGCCGCGGTGCCTAAGCGACCACTCCAAGCCGTTTCGATAGGCAGTATCCAAGTTGTGAAGCCACTGGCCGATGCGGTCGAATATCTTCGTCGTGCGGCTGAGCTTGACGTTGGGATCGCGCTCCTCCGGATGAGCCTCCTCGATGATGTCCTTCTCTTTGATCATCCGCGCAGAGAGCATCGGCACGATGGTAGTGGCATCAAGCAGCGAGATGCCGATGGAGAATACGACCACAAGCGCGAACTGGGTGAACACTTGCCCGGTCTGCCCGCTAAGCAGAAGCAAGGGCAGGAAGACGATCATGACGGTGAAGGTTGAAGCAAGGACCGCGGAGAAGATTTCATTCGTGCCGGTGACGGCGGCATCGGCCGCGCGCGAGCGATCCTTCTCGATGTGCCGGTAGATGTTTTCAAGCACGACGATGGCGTCGTCCACAATCAACCCGGTTGCCAGCGCGAGTCCGGCAAGCGAGATGGTGTTCAGCGTGAAGTGATAGAAGTACATCAGCGCGAATGTGGAGATGATGGAAATCGGGATCGAGAGGCCAACCACGAACGTGCTGCGAAGGTTGCGAAGGAAGAACGTGATGATGCCGATTGCGAGCACGGCGCCGATCAAAGCTGTCTGCTGAAGGTCTTTGATCGAATGCTCAATGAATGCGGACTGATCGTAGGTTGTGTCGAACTTGAGATCCGGATTGTTTGATTGCAGCCGATTAACGACCTCGCGCACGTTGCGCACGACTTCCACGGTGTTGGCATCGCTTTGCCGGGTTATGGAAAGGCTCAATGCCGGTTCTAGGTTTGAGCGAGTGTATGAGAGAATGTCCTGGCTGCCGTCGCGAACGTTGGCAATCTCCTTGAGCAAGACGGTCTTGCCGCCGTACGTTCCCATTGGCAGGTTACGCATCTCATCCAGCGTCTTGAAGTAGCCAACGCTGCGAATGTTGTACTGAGTCTTGCCTTCTTGGGCAACGCCGGCAGGCTCGGTTACATTCTCTTCGGAAAGCCGCTTTGAGACGGCGGCGATGGAGAGGCCATGGGCCTCGAGCTTGGCGGGATCAACCTCGACCATGATGGCGCGGTCTTGGCCGCCGCCAACCGTAACCGCCGCTACCCCGCCCGCTGCTTCAATCTGGGGCGAGATCTCGTTTATGAGGCGCGAGCGCAGATGCGTGAGGTCCATCGTCTCGGAGCCGACCCCGTAAATCAGAATCGGCAGGCTGGAAGGATCGAACTTGAAGATGTTGGGAACGGAAATCGTCGGGTCGCTCGGGAATCTTGATTGAGCTCGTTGGACCTGCTGCATCACCTCGATCGAGGCTTGGTCAACGTTCACGCCGTAATTGAACTGGCATCGAACATTTGAACTTCCCAAGCTGGACGTTGAGCTGACGATGTTGAGGCCCTTAACCGCGCTAACCGCCGCTTCGATGGGCCGGGTGATTTGGGTCTCCATCTCACTGGGTCCGGTGTTGGGCCAGTTCACGTTGACAACAACGGTAGGGATGTCGACCTTGGGCAGCAGATCGATCGGCAGGCGTTGAAGCAGAATCCAGCCTAACAGTACGAGGGCTGCGATGCGCATCGTCACCGCGACCGGACGGGTTACCGCGAGTTTGCCGATGTTCATGGAGTGCCTCTGCGCCCTCGCTGGCCACCGTTCTTTCCGGCAGCATCCGTGCTCGCCTTGCCATCGGCGCCAGCACCTTTTGCGTTCGGCAGGCGGACATCCATGCCGTCTCGCAACTTGACGTAGGACAGCGTGACCACGGTTTCACCCGGCTTCACTCCGTCAAGAATCTGGAAGCTCTTCCCGTCAGTCGCGCCAAGCTTGACAGTTCTAAGCTGAACCTTGTTGTCCGCGCCGACAACTGCGATAGTCGTCTTCCCGTCCGCATCCGTGAGCACCGCTTCCTTTGGCGCTACCGCCTCAGCAGCAACGCGATTGAGGCTTACCGATGCCTTTCCGAACATGCCGGGCCGGAGCCCGTGGTCCGCGTTCGGAATCCTGATTAGAACCGTAAATCGCCGGCTCAAAGCATCGGCGGAGGCGTTCGCATTTGCGACGGAACCGGTAAGGGGCACTGAGACGCCGTCAAGCGTAATGCTGACGGGCATTCCAACATAAATTTGAGGGCCAAACTCGATCGGGAACGAGGTTTGAAAGAAAAGCCAATCCAGCGACTGAACCTCGATGACGGGCTGGTTTGGAGTCGCCAGAGCGCCCGGATCTAAGTTCCTCGCGGTAACCGTGCCATCCACGGGAGACGACAGTTGCGTTTGGCTTACCGCGGCCTGGGCGAGATCAACCTGAGCCTGCGCGGCATTTACGGCGGAAGCAAGGGCGGCCAAATTCTCTTGATAGGCAGGCGTTTGGGAAAGATTTGCACGGGCGACGGTTACGCCGGACTGGGCTTGATTCGCCTTTGCCTTTGCGGCGGCGAGGTTTGAGGCCGCGGTCTTTGTAACGACACTAAGCTGGTTCCGCGCCGCCTTGACCTGGGCGTTTGCCGATTCCTTGCCCTGCAAGGCTGCGGCAACCTGTGCGGCAGCAACATCAACCGTGCGCTGCTGCGTGGTGTAGGCAGTTCTGGCGTTATCGAGCTCCTGGGCCGAAGAGAAGCCTTCTTCGAACAGGCTTTGGGTTCTGTCAAGGAGCGTCTTGGCGTTGTCGAGGCTGGCCCTCTCCTTCGCCTCGTTTGCCTTGGCGACGTTCACCTGAGCATCCGCGCTTGCGGCCCGTGAGATCGCGTCGTCGAGTTGAGCCTGAGCCTGCGCTACTAGCGAAGTGGCATTGCTTTGGGCGGCATTAAGGTCGGCTTGCGCGCTGTAAAGAGTTGCCTGGTTTTGATCGAGCTGCCCGGTTACGGTTGCACTGTTCGCACCCTGCTGCAATTTTGCCTGCGCCAAATGGAACCGGGCCTGAGCAAGATTCGCTTGCGCGTTGGCAAGGTTTGCCTTCGCTTCGGAAGGGTCGATACGAACCAGTATCTGTCCCGCCTTGACGGTATCGCCCACGCGAACGCCAAGGTAATCAATGCGACCGCTAGTCTTGGGCGATAGCTCGACGACGTTGGGAGATAGCAGCGATCCAACCCCATCAATCTTGTTCTCGATGATGCCTGGGACAACTTTGGTGACTTGTACGACCGCAGAGCGCGGCCCCGCCCCCTTCTTTAGGTTAGCGACCTCAGCTTGGCGTCCCACCAAACGCCAAGCGACCAAACCGACCAGTAGGAGAAGCGGCAATCCAACGTAAAGCCACCTTCTCACGAAGCTACGCTCCAAGAAAACTTTAGCACGTTAAACAGTTATACACCTTTGAATTCGGAAAGTTCTGTTGGCTGGGACTTACCTCGTTAGAATTCCAGAATTTCAATTTGAATGCCCGAAATGACAATTCTCCTGCTTAAATAGAGACGAGATGGTCCGCCAATTTCGCTCAATCTGGTCGCTTGGGCTGCTGCTATGCGTGGGCGTTGTGGACCTTGCGACCACTGCGATGCTCTACCACATGGGTCTCATCCGAGAAATGAACCCACTGATGCGCGTTTTCTTAGACCACAGCGTCGCCGCATTCATCATTGCAAAAGGAGTGACGCTAGCTGTAGCGTCAGTGGTGATGTGGCGGCACGCCCGGCACGATCCAAAGTTCGTGTTCCGGGCATGCCTTTACGGCAGCGCCGCTTACATCTGCGTTTGGCTGACCTGGTTCAATATCGGCCGGCTTTAGACCTTGGTTGAAAGACCCTGCGCGAGCACAATCTCGTGCGCATGATTCACCGTCCAGGCCACTCGGTGGGTAACCGCGTCGATGATTCCTTCCGCGCCGGGATGCCCGTTGCCTGAGCCCTTCACGCCGCCGAACGGCAGGTGAACTTCAGCGCCGATTGATGGCAGATTGACGTAGCCCAACCCAAATTCAGCGTGGTCTCGCACCCATCGCCAGTTGCGGTAGTCCTCGGTGATCACCGCGAGAGCAAGCCCGTAATCGGTGTCGTTGTAAACCTCAACCGCGTGCTCCAGGCCATCCACTGGGATGATCGCCACGTGGGGGCTGAAGGCTTCTTCGCGAAGCACGAACGAGCCCGCCTTATGCGGCATCCGGTAGACGAACGGGCTGACGAAGTTGCCGTTGGCGTGTTCGCCTTCGGTTAGCTCCTTGCCTTCCACCAAGATTTCCGCCCCTTCTTCGCGCGCTTTCTGGTTATGCAGTTTCCATTTCTCGACGCCCTTCTGATTGATCAGCGGACCCATGAAAGTCTCCGGCTTGAGGCCGTCCCCGATATGGATTTGCTTCACCTTTTCAACGAAGCGCTTCGTGAATTCCGGCTCGATCTTCTTATCGACAATCATGCGGCTGCTGGATACGCAGCGCTGGCCGCTGGTCTTGAATCCACCGAGCAAGGCAGCGTTCACGGCGATATCGATGTCAGCGTCGGCAAGGATGATGGTGGCGTTCTTGCCACCCATTTCGGTGGCGACGAACTTGTACATCTCATTTGCGGCAATCTGCTGGATGTATTTGCCAACCGCGCGCGAGCCAGTGAACAGCACGGTATTCACATCTTTATGCTTCACCAGCGGATCGCCCGCTTCCTTACCGTTGCCGTGGATCACGTTAATGACGCCTGCCGGGAAGCCGGCTTCCACAAACAGTTCAGCCAACCGGTGACCGCAAATCGGAGTCTCCTCAGAAGGCTTGAAGACGACGGTATTGCCGGCAACCACGCTCGGCAGAACCAGCCAAAGCGGAATCGCAATCGGGAAATTCCAGGGCGAGATGCACGCCACGACACCCTTCGGCTTTCTCAAAATGAAAGCGTCCTTAGCGGCGATCTCGGAACTGATCACGAAACCGGTTGGCATTCGGCCAAGGCCCGCCATGTACTGCGCCATGTGCAGGGCTTCCACCACGTCGGCCTTGCCTTCGTTGATCGGCTTGCCGCACTCCTTGGTTACCAGTTCACTAAGCTGCTCCATGTCCCGCTTGAGAAGCTGGGCAAAATTGTCGATGTACTCCGCGCGCTTAACCCAGCTCATATCTCGCCAGGTGTGAAACGCCTTCTTTGCGGCCGCGACGGCCTGGTTAACTTCCGCTTCGCCGGAGATCGGGAGTGTGCCGATAATTTCCTTCGAGTTAGCGGGGTTTAAGCTCTGAAAAGTGGACTTTGTTTCAGTCCATTGGCCGTTGATGAGGTTCTTGCCTTGTACGGGGTACATACAGGCTCATTGTACCTTTGGGGGTTCGTTCTAGCCGGGCGAAGAAGGTGTACACTTCGCAGTGAAATGACCACCGTCGACCTCAGCATTGTCGCTCGCGAAGAGAACGCCCAGTCTCCATGGCTTTGGAAGTTAAGCCGCGAGTTTCCGAACCTGAAGTTCAACATCGTTCGCGCGAATATCGATTCCGATTTTGCGACGGTCGAATTGCAGCTGATCGGCGCGGTTGAGGAAATTCAGCGAGCAACTTCTTGGTTAATGACGACCGGGATGTCCATCGAAGCCAAGCAGCGCGCCATGGGCGTGTCCTAAGCCTTTCAAATGTCCGAAGAGTTGATCGCGCCCTATCCGCCCGAGGACTTTGACCAGTTCTGGCAGGAGACGGTAAGCGAAGCTAGAGCCATTCCCCTTGATTACCGCCGCGAGCGAAGCTCCTATCCGGTTCGCGAGGGCTTCGAGATCGAGACCATTGCCTTTCGTGGGGCGGGCGGCAAGCCGTATTACGGCTGGATCTGCTATCCGAGCGGCGCCCGCAGACTTCATGGCTTTCTTTGGATCCCGCCATATGGCCGGGAGAGCGTGCTCCCGAACGAGTACGGCACACGTGAAGGCTACGTGAGTTTCAGCTTCAACTTTCACGGCGAAGAGCCGTTCCATCAGGAGAAGTACGTTCCTGCCAGAGGCTATTTCCCGGAAGGCGCCAGCGAGCCAAAGACTTGGATTTTCCGCGAGATGTTCATTACCGCCGTCGTAGCGGCGCGGGTGTTTCAGGCGCAGTCGGAGGTCGATGAGAACCGGATTGGCTCGATGGGAATCAGCCAGGGCGCGGGGCTTTCGATTTGGCTGGGCGCATGGATGCCTACGATCATCAAGGCGGTCTGCGCGGACTTACCGTTCCTCGGCGGTCTTCCGTACCTTCTCGATGGGCAGATTTATCGCTACCCGCTTAAGGAGCTTGCCGACTTCATGGAGAACGTGCCCCTGGGCCGCGAGCGGCTGTTCCACACGTTAAGCTATTTCGACACCATCAATCAGGCCACACGATGCCAAGTCCCAACGCTGGTGACCTTGGGGTTGAAGGACCCTGCCGTAAAGCCCATCCAGGCGCGCTCCATCTTCGCGGCTCTACCAGGCGAGAAGAACCTGATTGAGTACGACTGGGGGCATGACTACTACCCCGCGATGGTGGAGAACAACGCCGACTGGCTGACACGCCATCTTGGTTGAAGGTAGGATGCCACTTGAAATGTGGTCCCTCGCTTTATTACTTGCCCTTCAGCAGCCTGCGGCTGCCCCGGTTTCGCCGGATTATAAGTTCATCGACATGATCGTCGGCACCGGCCGCCTTGCGGAAGATGGCGACCGCATCACCGTGGACTACACGGGCAATCTGCTGTCGGGGAAGGAATTTGATTCCTCGAAGACGAGCGCGCCGATCACATTTACGCTTGGCAAGCACATGGTGATCAAGGGTTGGGACCTAGGCTTTTCGGGAATGAAGGTTGGAGGCCGCCGCGTGCTTTCGATTCCGCCATCGATGGCCTATGGAGACCGCGAACTCGAGGGCATTCCAAAGAACTCGACACTCGTGTTTGATGTCAGACTTCTTCGCGTGGATAAAGCAAACGATAAGCCGGCTATCGAGATCGAGGAACTTGCGCCGGGCGCTGGCCCTGCCAGCAAAGCAGGCGACACGGTGGACGTGTTCTACACCGGCATGTTCTTGAACGGCACGAAGTTCGATTCGAACGTTGGCAAGAGCACTTTCAGCGTGAAGCTGGGTTCGGGCGGTGTGATCAAGGGTTTTGATCAGGGTCTGACGGGGATGAAAGCGGGCGGCAAGCGCCGCGTGACGATTCCATCGGAGCTCGCTTATGGATCTCGCGGCGCGGGTGGAGTGATTCCGCCGGATGCGGCGTTGATCTTCGAGATTGAGATCACGAAGATTCACTAAGTCCATTCACAGCTACGGCAGCGTTCTGAAGAGCAAAAATGCGGGGGCTTTCCCGCCTCTGTTGCCTGCTGGGCCGTCCATAAAACCCTCCTTGTCGCCACTGGCGCGGGAGCGAGTGCGCCGTTTCGGCGGACGAAGCGGGGCGGGTGGCAAGGCGCCGGTGGCGACTTTTCTGCTGGTTTTGAGTTTAATGGGTGCCGTCGCCGTTTCCCGCCCACCCTCGGCAGCGGCTTAACGCCGCTTCCTCCCACGGCGACTGCGCGGTGGGTTTGCGGGAGCTATTGAAAGTGGGGTAGCAGGCATCCGTTGGGGTAGCGCTAGAAGCACGGCTCTTGGTGGGAACAGTCGATATAATGCTGCCTATGCAAGAGGCGCGCCCGGAAGTCCTGCTCGAATTCCTCGCTCCTTACCCACCCGAGGTTCAGGAACTCACCCTCGCCGCGCGAATACGGCTGCTGGAAATCCTTCCGCCTGACCCGTGCGACATCTTCTGGGATGCGACTCAGGCCGTCTGTGTCGGCTTCACTTACACGGGCAACACCACCCATAACGTGGTCAACCTAGCGGTTTACGCGAACCATGTCAGCCTCATCTTTCCGTGGGGCGTAAAACTCCGCGACCCTGAAGGGCGCCTACGGGGCGAAGGAAACCAGGTTCGCAACATTCGTGTTCCGACCCTCGAAGCCCTCAGCGACCCCTATATCGCCGAACTTATTCAGCAGGCTGTGGACATCGCAGTCATGCCCGAACATCCGGTACCTGCCGAGCCCATCGTCAAGGTGATGAAAGGGCCGAAGCGGCGACCAAAGCCTGCGACTCGAGAATAGGAACCGCAGAGGGCACAGAGAGCACCGAAATAAAGCGTCTCCGCTATTCGGCTACTCCTGTGTCGCCCGTGGCTAGAAAAGCAAGAACCACTGAGAACACAGAGGGCACGGAAGGCTGACCATCCTCTTCTGTAATTTCCGTGGCTCCCGCGGTTATTAATCCCTGTCTAGAACCGCATCGGCCTCAATCTCAATCAGATACTCCGGCGAGATCAGTCTGCTGACCTCCACCATCGTCGTCGCGGGAAGCACATCCCCAAATACCGCCGCATGCGCGGCGGCGACTTCCTGCCAGCGCGAGATGTCGGTCACGAACATGCGGGTGCGGATGACATCCGATGGCGAAGCGCCCAGCTTGCCCAGCGTCTCCACGATAATCTCCAACGACCGCTCCGCTTGCCGCTGCAAAGAAGGTGAGGCCGAGCCATCCGCTTCCAGTCCAACCGTGCCGGTTACCGCCACAATATTCCCCCGTCTAACCGCCCGCGAGTAGCCAACCACAGGCTCCCACGGACTGTTTGTTGAAACGCGTTGAACATTCATGGCCCAAAGTGTAGTCCTAGTAAGACCTAGGCGGCGTCGTTACAATGAAACGGCATAGCTTCAAGAGCGTCACAGCTAGTGGCACTTATGGAAGCACAAGCCATACTAAACGCGGCACGATCTTCGCGGATGAATGCGACAACCGTAGGAACAAGGGAATTGGATACGGATGCCGACCTAGTGCGTCGGGCCCGTGGTGGCGACTACGCCGCCTTCGAGGAGCTTTTCAACCGTTACCAAACCTTGGTCTATCGCTTCGCCTACCAGATGATCCCGAGACGGGATGAGGCGGAGGACGTCGTTCAAGAATCTTTCGTGCGGGCATACCAGAACCTGCACCGATACCGCGACGAAGCCAAATTCACCACATGGCTGCTTCGCATAACCCACAACCTGTGCACTGATCAGAAGCGCATGGTTCAGCGAAGAACGAACCTTGAACAACAGGAAGCCGGCCGCTCGCTGGATTGGATGACGATCGGCAGCCAGGAAGACCCCATCGAAAACTTGGAGCAAGACCGCAGAAAGGTCGCCCTCCGCAAAGCCCTCAACGCCCTGCCAGAGCATCATCGCACGCTCATCATCCTTCGAGACCTTGAAGAAAAGGAATATTCGGAAATTGCCGAAATCTTAGGATGTACGGTTGGCGGAGCGAAATTAAGAGTCCTGCGAGCCAGAAGAGCGCTCAAGGACCGTCTTGCACCTTTACTCTAAGAGAAATAATGCCTGAATTCACTGATCCCCGCATCATATCCCTAGCTTTCGGCGAAATCCCCGCCGACGAAGCGGATCGGTTGCGCGCCGAGCTTTGCAAAGATCCGGCAATCGCCAAAGAGCTTGCCGAATTTGAATCGCTGCAAGCTTCCCTGCATCTGCTTAACGACATCCCGCCCTCGCAGCTTTCCAGCGAACGCCTCCGCGACACGATCCTTCGCCAGGGTCTCAAGCCGCAAAGCCGCCCGTGGTGGATCGGCTGGGGTTGGGCGCCGGTTGCCGCATTCGTAGCCGTCTTCGCGCTCACGAACTATAAAATGAGCCTGCGCGAGCCGGAAATCCGGGTTAGCCTCGATGCCATATCCAATCCGGTCGCTATGGTTGCCCCGCAAGGTCTCGGCACTGGGCCGACGAGCACTCTGGTTACGAAGAGCGCGCCGGTAGCGAGCAAGAACCTCGCCAAGGCCACACTCACCTCCCAGCCAGCGAAGAAGCGCCGCCACCGCAAGGTCGAAGAAGAAAGCGATCCCAATCTTTACGCGATGGTGACATCGAGCGTACCGGGTGGCTTGCCGATTTCAAATGATGCTGCCCTTCCGATGATCAAGCAGGCGCCTGTGTCAAGCGACCAAGGCCAGGTCGTGCTCATTAACTCGGAAGTCGACGAGCATTCGGGCGCGCAGAAGGCCCAGGAAGTGGAGGGTACTCCGAGTGTTCCTGTCGGCGGCTAAGGTCTGCGCTGCCTTGCTGCTTAGCAGTCAGGCTATCGGTAGCCAAGTTACCGAGGCCGATCGCCATGCGTTGACCGAAGCGCTTCGATGCTCGGCTCGGGTTGCGTCCATTGGCAAGTGGACCGGCTATGGCGTCCTCATTGATCCCAGCGGGCTGTTTGTGCTCCACCGCTCTGCGGTTGCAGGGCAACCGCTTGTCGTATTCGGACAAAACTGGTCCTATCCGCTGGATTACGTAGCCGCCGATGCCCCATCCGGCATGATTTTGATGCGAGCCAAGGGTTGGCCGCAGAATTCCCTTGCCCCGCTGCAGCCAGCGGAAATGGTGGATCGCCCAATTAGCCAAAGCGAGCCGATTCTGGCGATGCTCACCGGCGGGCCGATGCGAGCCGAGTTCGTCACCGACTCCCGAATGGGACTTGTCGCGCCTTCAAACCGCATGGTTTCGCTTAGCGAAGTCAAATTTGAAGAGCCGCTCCATCAGGTTGGCGGAGCGATGCTGTTCACCTACGACGGGCGCTTTCTTGGCGCGCTTGTGGCGGTGCTTGACCCTCGCAACAGCAAGCCGACACCCCAGGCTGCCGCTGCACCCCGAGCAAGCGCCAAAGTGATGGCTTCTATCCCGCTCTCGGAAGCCAATGCCGCTGACAAGCTGATTCAGAAATTTGCCGAAACCCATCAACCGACGGGCGGTGGCGAGCAAACCCGCGCGCTTCCCCGCAAGACTTACGGGCCGCAAGCCCTGACGGTGGCCTACACCTATGGCCCGGACCTTCTCAGAAGGGTGATCAACGGCTTTTTGAGCCCCAGCCATAAGGTTCTTTATCCAACTATTGGCATCTACTGCGTCGATGACAAATCGGGCGGCGCAACCATCACTAAGGTTGCTGCCGGATCGGCGGCCGATAACGTCCATCTGGAAGTTGGCGACACGATCATGGAAATCGATGGCGAACCGGTGCGAAATCAGCTTGATTTCGCGAAGGTGATGCGCAATAAATCGGTCGGTCAGAAGATCAATATGCGCTATCGGCATGGCCGCACCCTCTTCTTCACAATCCTAACCGTTGGCGCGGATGCGAACTGACGGGCTAAATCTTTCCAAACCTGTCAGAATTTAGTTTTAATGGCTTCTACCGTCCTCGTGCTTGGCTCTGGACCCATCCGTATCGGCCAAGGGATCGAGTTCGATTACTCGTGCGTTCACTGCGTCTGGGCTCTTCAGAACCTGGGCATGCGGGCCGTCATCATCAACAATAACCCGGAAACGGTTTCCACCGACTTCGACACCGGCGACGCGCTTTACTTTGAGCCGGTAACTCTGCCCGACGTTTTACGGGTCGCGCAGAACGAGCATGCCGATGGCGTGATGGTGCAGTTTGGCGGCCAAACCGCAATCAACCTGGCCCAGCCACTTTTCGATGCGGGAGTGAAGATATTCGGCACCTCGCCGGAATCGATTGCCCGCGCGGAAGATCGCGAGCAGTTCGATGCTCTTCTGGAATCTCTTGGCCTTGCCCGACCTAGGGGGCGCGCCGTGCGAAGCGTCGAACAAGCGCTAGATGTCGCAGCGGAAGTCGGCTATCCGGTGCTGATCCGGCCGAGTTTTGTTCTTGGCGGACGCGCGATGGAGATTGTGTATGACGAGAGCCAGTTGCGCTCGTTTTACCGTGCTGCGGAAGAAGCAAATAAGGAGCAGCCGGTTCTAGTCGACAAGTACATGATGGGCGTTGAGGCCGAGGTCGATGTGATCTCGGACGGCGAGACCACCCTTGTGCCCGGAATCATGGAGCACATCGAACGCGCCGGCGTCCACTCGGGCGATTCGATGGCGGTCTATCCGCCAGTCTCTCTTTCCACGGAAATTCAATCCCAGCTCGTGGAGAGCGCTTGCCGTTTGGCTCGCGCACTACAGGTGAAGGGCCTGATGAACATCCAATACGTAATCGTGGATGGCAAGGCTTACATCTTGGAGGTCAATCCGCGCGCCAGCCGCACCGTGCCTTACCTCAGCAAGGTTACGGGGATCCCAATGGTAGACCTGGCTACCCGGTGCGCAATGGGCGAAAAGCTTAAGGACTTGGGATACGATGCCGGCCTATGGACATTGGACGGCAAGCCAGCCGAGCCGAGCAAATCGTTTGAGCCCGCTTATGCCGGCCACATAATTCCCGAAGCCGACTTTGTTAAGCGAACAGCGAAGATTCCCGCGCCGCAGGTCTATGCGGTGAAGGGACCAGTTTTCAGCTTCCAGAAGCTTTCTCGCGTTGAACCGAGCTTGGGCCCGGAGATGAAATCGACGGGCGAGGTGCTTGGGATTGATAGGACCTACGAAGCCGCCTTGTACAAGGCGATGATCGCAGCTGGGATTCACCTTGAAAAGGATGGCGTGGTGCTTATCACGGTGCGGGATGAGGACAAGCCTATTGCGCTTGAGATCGCCCGGGAGCTTCACGGCAAGGGGCGCAAGATTCTGGGAACGCGCGGAACCGCCGCCTTTCTGAATGAGGCGATGGTGCCGTGCGAGGCGGTGGCGAAGATCAGCCAGGGCTCACCGAACCTGCTGGACTGGGTGATGGAAGGCAAAGTGGCGATGATGATCAATTCGCCGAGTGCCGACAAGGTGGCAGAGGAAGAAGCGGCGCGGATCAGGAGGGCCTGTATTGAGTCGGGCATTCCGTGCGTGACGAGCATCGATACCGCCCGGGCATTGGCGCACGCTATCGAGGTTTTCAGCGATCCCAGTCGGTCATCGTGCCTGACGGTGCAGGAATATTTTGCCGGCGCGCCCGTTTCCAGTTGAAATGCGACCCCCAGCACAGGGCCAAAAGCGTTTTCAAAATCGCGAAACCTAGTAACGTTAGCACTAGTTCCGCAAGAAGACCTTTTGTATACTATGTGTGTCTTGCTCTTGCTTGGAGCTTGGTTTATTTTAGGAGATTACTTTGAAAAAGCTGTCTATACTCGTTGCTTTCGCGTCGCTGGCTGCTGCTAGCAACGCTTTGTCCATTGACTTGATTTCACATGGCACATACCAGCTTGTGAATGAAGCTGATGGCGTACACTACGTCACCAGCGAGACCCTTGATTTCCAGGATCACGATGTTCTGCCGGACTTCACGTCCATGAAGATCGACATCACGGATTACCTCCCGTATCCGCTCGTTGGGACGATCACTTACACGAACGGAACTGACACCCTTGTGTTGGATGCTAAGTTCGACAACCTAATCACTGGCGGACAGTCTCAGACGGTTAACGGCAGCTGGACCTACGATGCAGCGCTCTCCACTGGAGCGTACGCTGGCTTTTCGGATGGTCTCGGAACGCAGGCGATCGTTCTGCACTACTCGGTAAACCGACAGTACACATCTACAACGCTTTCCGGCGACTTGAATCCGGTCGTACCGGAGCCTGCAACGATGACCGCTCTCGGTCTCGGTGTGTTGGCCCTGATCCGACGCAAGCGCAGCTAAGTCAAAACAAAACAGCGTAACAGCTTATTGCCCAAGGCTAGATTAGCCTTGGGCTTTTTCATTTCTCACCCCTGAACTTATTTTCGTGAAATAGCGGAAAATAGAGCCATTGCCATGCCACAAGCAGAACTTTCCCGCCATCGAGCTTCCCTTGTCGAAAGCGATCCTGAAATAGCCGCACTCATCAAGCGAGAAGAGCACCGTCAGGAAACGAACTTAGAACTCATCGCCAGCGAGAACATCGCCAGCAGAGCGGTGCGCGAGGCGATGTCCTCGGTGCTGACCGACAAGTACGCCGAGGGTTATCCGGGCAAGCGCTACTACGGCGGCTGCGAAGTGGTCGACGAAGTAGAAGTAGTTGCCATTGATCGCGTGAAGAAGCTATACGGCGCGGAGCATGCCAATGTCCAACCACATAGCGGCGCGCAGGCGAACATGGCGGTCTATTTCGCCTTCCTGAAGCCGGGCGACACCTTGATGGCGATGAACCTTGCCCACGGGGGACACCTTACCCACGGCTCGCCGGTGAACTTCAGTGGGCAGCTATACAACATCATTCCATACGGCGTCTCCGAGGGTACCGAGGTGATCGACTACGATGAGCTGCGACACCTTGCCCGCGAGCACAAGCCGAAGATG
>JAFDWU010000005.1 GCA_018268315.1 Armatimonadota bacterium
GGTGGCAGCGCCGCCATACTCGCCCCCAAGGGCGAGACCCTGCAGTAGCCGCAGAAGCACCAGGAGTATCGGCGCGAATACGCCAAGGACCTCGTAGCCCGGAATCAGGCCGATGAGAAAGGTTGAGCCGCCCATCATCAGTAGGGTGAGCAGGAACGTGTGCTTGCGCCCTACGATATCGCCCATGCGGCCGAATACCAACGCTCCAAATGGCCGAACGACAAAGCCGGTGGCGAAGGTGGCGAGCACCGAGAGCAGGCCCGCGGTCGGGTTGCCTTTAGGGAAGAACTGGCCGGCGAGCACGGTGGCCAGCGAGCCAAAGATGTAGAAGTCGTACCACTCGATGAGCGTGCCGGCTGATGATGCGAGAATCACGCTTTGGATGGATCGTACGCCGCGTTCTTGTGTTGCCATATCTTTCCGGAAATCCGAATCGGATACGGGTCACGACGAGTTAGCACGTACTATCGGTGCGTTGTCCACGCTTTGTGATATGTGCGAATGGCGATGGAACATCTGCCAGCAAATCAGCGACAATAGTTATGATGAGACAACTGAGCGCCGCTCTTATTCTGCTTGTCGCATGCTGGACCGTGGTTGGCTGTGGGCCCAAAGGTGCCAATTCCGCCGGTCAGGGCGCTGATTCCCACGCACAAGAACAGGCCAGCGCGCAGGACTGCAAGGCATTTGCAACCCAATACGCGCAATTGATGATGAAGCGAGACTTTAACGGCATGCGGGCTTTGGGAACGCAAGCCTATCAGGTCAGCCACACCATGGAGCAGCTTCAGGCGGGCTTCGACGAGAAGTTCAACGACCTCGTCACCGGCGAACCGAATTTCAAGCTAACCAGCTACGAGATCGACAACGGCTCGCTGCCTAGCTCGGTGAAAGAGGCTCAGGATACGTACGGAATCAAGGACCCTCCGGATCAGAAGACCTGGCGCGGCTGGTATTTCTGCGTCATCGGCCAGGGCGAGAAGCCGACGTCGGTGGATAAGGGCTTCGAAGCTCGGATATTCATCGTGGATGAAGGCGGACAGCTAAAGGTCGCGTACAGCGAATTCGCCTTCCCGCACTAGCTACTTCGAAGCGACAACCGCCGTCGTCTCAATCTCAACCTTCGCGGCGTCTTCAAGGAGAGCCTTCACCACTACTACCGACATCGTTGGATAGTGGGGGCCGATGATTTCGCGATACGCCGCCCCGACCTGGGCGATGTTGTCTAGATACTCCTGCTTGTCCGTGATGAACCACGTCATGCGGGCGATGTCCGCCGGGCTCGCGCCCGCTTCGGCAAGCACCTTCACGATGTTGCTCAGCGTCTGGTGGAACTGCGCAACAAAGTCGTCGCTAACAATGCGCTCGTTCTCATCCCAGCCAATCTGGCCAGAGACGAAGACTAATCGCCCCTCCGCAACAATCCCATTCGAATAGCCCTTGGGCCGCGGCCAGCCGGGAGGCAGCAATATCTGCATCAGGCGCTCACCAAATACGGGCTCATCGCCGCGCGCAGGTTATCTGGCATCGCAACGCTCCTTAACGGCTCGCCTAGAGTGACGCAGGCAAGCGTCAGCAGAGCCTTCAGCCGTACCTCACTGCCCATTGAAGCCGTCATCGAAAGCCGGAATGACTTCGCCCCGATGTACTGGACCTGCAACGAGAATGTCACCGTTTCGCCGATCCGGCTGGCGCTCAGGAAGTCGCATTCGGCGCGCACAATCGGTACGCCCAGCTTGTTCTGCAAGTGCATGGTCTGGAACGGCATGTGAAGCTCATCGCTGAACCAATCCTCCACGACCTGGTTGAACATTTCGAAGTAGCGCGGATAGAACACGATGCCCGCCGGGTCGCAATGCTGGAACCGAATTTTGATGTCGCGGGTGAAGGTCATGGCGTCACCTGCTGAAGAGCCGGTTCGCGAAGCTTAAAGCGCTGCACCTTGCCGCTTTCCGTGCGGGGAAGGGCGGGCAGGAATTCGATCGCGCGCGGGTACTTGTACGGCGCAATCTGCTCCTTCACGAAATCTTGCAACGCGTGGATGGTTTCCGGGCAAGCGGTTAGCTCACCCTCGCGCAGCACCACATACGCCTTCACGATGTTGCCGCGCATCTCGTCCGGGCAGGCGACCACCGCGCACTCCTTCACCGCGGGATGCAGTAGGAGCGCCGCCTCGACCTCGGGCCCGGCGATGTTGTATCCGCCGGAGAGGATCATGTCGTCGGTCCGCGCCTGGAACCAGAAGTAGCCATCGGCATCCATCAGGTAGGCGTCACCAGTGATGTTCCAGCCATTCTGCACGTACTCCAACTGGCGCTCATCGGCCAGGTATCGGCAGCCGGTTGGGCCGCGTACCGCCAACCGCCCGACACTTCCAGCAGGAAGGTCTTTGCCCTCTTCATCGATGATCTTCGCCTCGTAACCGGGCACCGTTTTGCCGGTCGAGCCTGGCCGGATGTCGTCGCCGCTTGCGGAGATGAATACGTGAAGGATTTCGGTTGAGCCGATGCCATCGATGATGCGCACCCCGGTCTTCTCGAACCATGCGTCCGAGGTGGCTTTGGGTAGTGTCTCGCCCGCGGAAACGCACTTTCTTAGCTTGCTAAGGTTATAGCTCCCAAGGTTATCCAGCATGAAGCGGTAGCCGGTTGGTGCGGTGAACATGACGGTCGCGCCGTAGGCTTCCGCGAACTTGGCGAGGTCTGCGGGCGGCGCTTTCTCCAGCAAGACCGTCGATGCCCGGACACGCATAGGGAAGAGGAGCAGGCCCCCAAGCCCGAAGGTGAACGCCAGCGGCGGGCTGCCGATGAAGATGTCATCCTCGGTGGGCTTGACCACATGCTTCGGGAAAAGATCACAAATGGCAAGCACATCGCGGTGAAAGTGCATTGTGCCCTTGGGTACGCCGGTTGTGCCGGACGTAAAGGCGATAAGGCTGACATCGTCCGCGGCGGTGTTTACGTTGGCAAAGGTCGTAGGCTTGCCTTTCATCATGCCTTCCAGTTCGCCGTCGCCAAAGCAGACCACATCCTTCAGCACCAGCGAGTGCCCCTTCGCCTTGAGAACTTCCTCGCTTACTCTGTGGTCGCACAGTGCGATTCGCACGCGCGCTTTATCGACCACCTTGGCGATTTCCTGATCGCGAAGCAACGGCATGGTCGCGACCACGATGCCGCCCGCCTTCAGGATGGCAAACCAGCACGCCGCCATCATGGGGTTGTTGGGCGAATGCAGCAACACCCGCTCCCCGCTTACAAAGTGCAGGTCCTCTTGAAGCACATGAGCAATTCGGTTCGCGCTTTCAAGCAGGTCTGCGTAAGTCCAATGGCCACTTGGCGCGTAGATCGCGATCTTGTCGCCGAAGCCTTCGCCCACCGCTTTGTCCAGCAGTTCCTCCGCGCAGTTGAGCCGCTCCGGGTAGCCGAGGGCTTCCAAGTTGATAATGTCCGGCCACTGGCTCAGCGGCGGCAGATTATCGTGGGCAAACGTGTCGATGTGTCCGGTCGTGCTCATGGGTTTGATTCTTGAAATGCCGCCAGCACCTGCCTGGCGATGATCTGCTGCTGGACTTCCGAGGCGCCCTCGTAAATCCTTAACGCCCTGATCTCTCGGTAAAGCTGTTCTACCGGAACGCCCGACTTCACGCCTAGGCCCCCGTGCAATTGAACCGCCATATCGATCACTTCCTGGGCGGATTCGGTGGCGTATAGCTTAGCCATCGAGGCCTCGCGGGTGATGCGCTCCGCGCCTTTGTCCTTCGCCCAAGCGGCGCGATAGATGAGGAGCGCACTGGCGTCGATGTTCAGCGCCATGTCGGCTAGCTTCGCCTGGGTGATCTGCATGGCGGCCATCGGCTCGCCGAATAGCTTCCGTGTTGTGGTGCGTTGCAGGGTTTCGTCCAGCGCCCGACGGGCGAAACCAAGGGCGGCGGCCCCGACGCTGGGGCGGAAGAGATCGAGGGTCGCCATTGCGATCTTGAAGCCCTGGCCCGGCTGGCCGATCAAGGCGGTTTCGGGGATCTTGCAATTTACAAATTCAAGCGTGCCAAGCGGGTGGGGGGCGATGACTTCAATGCGCTCGGTCACGGTTAGGCCAGGGTTTGTGGCATCGACGATGAAGGCGCTCAATCCCTTCGCGCCCGGTCCCTCGCCCGTGCGCGCAAAGACGATGTAGTAGTCCGCGATGCCCGCGTTGGATATCCAAGTCTTGGCGCCGTTAAGCACATACTCGTTGCCCTTTCGCTCCGCCGATGTGGTGATGGCGCTAACGTCGGAGCCCGCCACCGCTTCAGAAAGCGCGAACGCGGCAATCTTTGATCCCGCTTGCACCGCGGGGAGGTAGGAGCTTTGCTGCTCGGCGGAGCCGAAGAGGGCAATCGGCCCCGAGCCCAGCCCCTGCATGGCGAAGGTGAAATCGGCAAGACCGGAGTGCCTTGCGAGGGTCTCCCGCATCAGGCAAAGGCTCCGGGCATCGATAGAGCCACCCGGCTCGGGAGCGGCGAAGTTAAGCCATCCGCCGGCGGCTAAAGCCTTCACCCACTGGCGGCACTCGGCGTCCACATCGTGATGGCCGTGATCAGTAGGTAGCGAGCCGCACCACGCCTCAAGCCGTTTGGCTAAGCCACGATGCGCTTCTTCAAAGAATGGCCAATCGAGAAATGTGCGATCTGGCATCAGTTACCCTCGAAAACTGGCTGCTCCTTGGCGGCAAACGCCTTATAAGCGCGCTCGAAATCCTTCGTTTGCATGCAAAGGGCTTGGGCCTGGGCCTCCGCCTCGATTGCTTGGTCGATGCCCATATTCCACTCGTGGTTCAGCATCGTCTTCGTCATGCTATGGGCGAAAGTTGGCCCTTCGATAAGCCGCTTCGCCGTCTTCTCCGCCTGCTCTAATAGCGCGGCGGAGTCATGCAGCGAGTTGAAGAACCCCCATCGCTCGCCTTCCTCCGCGCTCATCGAGCGGCCAGTGAAAAGAAGCTCGGAGGCGCGGCCCTGACCGATAATTCGCGGCAGCATCGCGCAAGCGCCCATGTCGCACCCTGCCAGTCCCACACGAACAAACAGGAAGGCGACTTTGGCCGAAGGCGTTCCCAATCTAAAGTCCGAAGCCATCGCCACCGCCGCTCCCGCCCCAACGCATACGCCATCGATGGCGGCAATAACCGGCTGGGGGCAATTGCGAATGGCTTTGATGAGATCGCCGGTCATGCGCGTAAAGGTCAGCAAACCTTTCATATCCATCTTCGTCAGGGGGCCGATGATCTCATGCACGTCGCCGCCTGAGCAGAAGTTGCCGCCCGCGCCGGTGATGACCACCGCATGCACATCCTCGGCTTCCACCAGGTTCCTAAACGTGTCCCTCAGCTCCGCGTAGGATTCGAAGGTGAGAGGGTTCTTCTTCTCGGGCCGATTGAAGGTGACGGTGGCAACGCCGTCCTTCAGGCTCCAGCCGAAGTGCTTTGGCTTAAATTCGCTAAATTTCATTCTTGAATCTCCCCGAGCGGCCCTGCCGCGGCTGACCTTTTCGCCTTGCTGAGCAATTCCCCTAAGCTGCCAAGCTCATCCTCTGTAAGCTCGCCCAGCATTTCCTGAACCCACTCCTCATGCCTTCTCGCCATTTTGGCGAATGCAGACTTCCCGGTGGGGGTGAGGGCGATGTAATGCACCCTTCTATCCGTGGAAGATGCGGTGCGTTTCACAAATCCCGCCCGTTCTAGGCGATCCACAACGCCGGTCACGTTGGCGTTCGAGACGAGGAGCTGCCTCGATAGCTCGGACATTGTTTGCGGCGCTTCCGCTCGGTCGAGCTCGGCAAGAATGTCGAACTGGGGCAGGGTCACGTCGAATTCGTCTCTCAGCTTTGTTCGCAGGCGGCTTTCCACCAGGATTGTGCAGGAGATCATCCTGATCCAGGTGCGAAGGGAAGCCTTGCTTCTCCCGCCCTGCTTAACCGCCGCGCTCATCTTGCCACCTCGCCGCCATCAATGGCGATGGCCTGTCCGGTAACCGATTCCGCCCCCGGCGAGCAGAGCCACACTGCGCAGGCGGCCACTTCTTCTGGCTGGATGAATCGGCCTTGGGGATTGCCAGCCATCAGCATCTTCTTCACCTCGTCCTCGCTGCGCCCGGTGGTGGCCATTATGTTGGAAATCGATCCGGTCAAAAGGTCGGATTCGGTATAGCCGGGGCAGACGGCGTTGACCGTAATGTTACGCTTTGCCATCTCGGCAGCAAGTGCTCGGGTGAGCCCCAAGAGCGCATGCTTTGCCGCGCAATAAGCGCTAACGTACGGATAGCCTTTTAGGGCTGCCGTGCTTGCTACGTTAACGATTCGCCCGTAGCCGCGCTTTTGCATGCCGCTCAGAACGGTTTGGGTGCAGTAGAACGCCCCCGTTACGTTGACCGCCATCATTCGGTTCCAAAGCTCAACGCTTGTGCGCTCAAATGAAGCGCTTCCCGCGGCGCCCGCGTTATTGATGAGGATATCCACCTCGCCTGCTTCTGCGAAAGCCCGCTTTACGGACTCTGCATCAGTGACGTCGCATACTACGGCCCGCGCGCCGCTGATTAAGCCTGCCGCCGCCTGAAGAACCGCTAAATCCCTGCCCATCACAACCACCTGCGCCCCTTCCGCGCCGAGTGCGCGGGCAATCGCCAATCCGATGCCACGACCGCCGCCGGTTACAACCGCCCTCTTTCCATCAAGTAACTTAGACATTGATTGCCATCTCCGCTGCTCGTTGAAGGTTTCGGTAAAGCTGATCACGCCCACCAAGGTAGGGAAGCGGCCATTCGATGCCGCGATAGTTCTGCTGGGCAGCCGCGTGCAAGGTCCAGAATGGGTCGGCTAGGTGCGGTCGGGCAAGGCAGCATAGGTCGGCGCGGCCTGCCGCGATGATGCTGTTCACATGATCGAACTCGAAGATGTTGCCGACCGCCAGGGTCGCAATCCCTGCCTCGTTGCGGATTCGATCCGAGAAAGGTGTTTGGTACATGCGTCCGTACACCGGCTTTTCCAGCTTGCTGGTCTGGCCGGACGAGACGTTGATCATATCGGCGCCCGCCTCCTTGAACGCCTTCGCGATCTCGACCGCCTCATCCGGGGTTACCGCGTGCTTTGCCATCTCGGGATCGTGGGTCACCCAATCCATCGCCGAAATCCTGACCGACATCGGCTTTTCTTCCGGCCAAACCGCGCGCATCGCGCGGAAGACCTCAAGCGGGAACCGCAGCCGGTTCTCAAGGCTGCCTCCGTACTCGTCGGGGCGTTGGTTAGCAAGGGGAGTGATGAAGGAGGACAGCAGGTAGCCGTGGGCGCAGTGCAGCTCAATCATATCGAAGCCCGCTTCGATGGAGGCTTTCGTTGCCTCAACAAACGCATCCCGTATCTGATCCATATCCGCCCGGCTCATTTCGCGGGGCAATTGGTGGACCGGCGACCACCGAACGGCGGAAGGCGCCAGCAATTCCCAGCCGCCGGCTTCTAACGGCTGGTCGTTGCCCTCCCAGCCCAGCTTCGTAGCGCCCTTCGGCCCTGAGTGGCCAAGCTGAATCGCGATTTTGGCGGGCGTTTGGTGGACGAAGTCGCAAATGCGCCGCCACATCTTTGTCTGCTCGGGGCTGTACATGCCCGTGCAGCCGGGGGTGATGCGGCCTTCCGGGGTCACGCAGGTCATCTCGGTAAAGATGAGGCCCGCCCCGCCCTGAGCGCGCGATCCGTAGTGGACGAGGTGAAAGTCGTTGGGCACGCCATCATGCGCGCTGTAAGTCGCCATCGGGGAAACCGCGACCCGGTTGGGCAGCTTCAGCCCGCGAATATTGAAAGGCGTGAACATCGGGGGAATCGCGGCATCGCCTCCGCCGGATCGCGCGGCAAACCACCGCTCCATCCCTTCAAGCCAGGTCTTGTCGCGTAGCCGAAGGTTCTCATGGCTGACTCGTTGGCTGCGGGTCAGCAGGGAATAGGCAAACTGCATCGGCTCCATGCGCGCGTAGCGAGGCACGTTCTCGAACCAGTCAGTCGAGTTTCTTGCCGCGCTTTGCAGCTTCAGCACCTCGACGCGCCTGGCTTCCTGATAGGCATCAAGCGCCGCTTCCCGATTTGGATACTGAGGGGAATGCAAAGCATCGGCGAGGAAGATGGCGTCCTCAAAGGCGAGCTTCGTGCCTGCGCCGATTGAGTAGTGCGCGGTGTGGGCGGCATCGCCCATCAGGACTACATTGCCGTGATGCCAGTGCTCGCAGGTGATCCTTGGGAAGTTAAGCCAAGCTGAACCCCGTAGATGCCTGGCATTGCTCATCAGCTTTTCGCCGCAAAGATATTTGGCAAATAGCTGCTCGCAAAGGGCGATGTTCTGCGCTTGGTCTTCGGTGTCTAACCCAAGAGCGCGCCAGGTGGATTCCTGACACTCGATGATGAAGGTGGAGGTGTCCTTATCGAACCGGTAGGCGTGCGCCCAAATCCAGCCGTGGGGCGTTTCCTCGAAGATGAAGGTAAAGGCGTCGAAGACTTTGTGGGTGCCTAGCCAGATGAATTTGTTCTTGCGAACGTCGATATCGGGCTTGAAAGCCTCCGGCATCTGGCTTCGTATCGCGCTGTTGATGCCATCGGAGGCGATGATCAGGTCGGCGTCGGGGTACGCCTCGACGCTGGTTGACTCCATGCCAAACGCCAGCTTGATGCCAAGCTCACACGCCCGTTCTTGGAGGATGTTTAGCATCTTCTGGCGAGCGATGCCGCAGAAGCCATGGCCGCTCGAGGTGATGGTCTGACCCTTAAAGTGGACGTCGATATCATCCCAATGGGCGAACTGGCTGAGGATAGCCTCGGCGGAAGCGGGGTCGTTTTCCCGCAGATTCCCCATCGTCTGATCGGAGAACACCACCCCCCAACCAAAAGTGTCGTCAGGCTGGTTGCGCTCGATCACGGTGATATCGTGCCGCGCATCGCGCAGCTTCATCGAGATGGCAAAGTAAAGGCCCGCAGGGCCGCCACCAATGCAGACGATTTTCAGCGGGGCACCCATGTCTTGTCAGCTTTCATATGGCTGAAATCGCAGTCTATACCCATTGATCGGGATATTTGCAACATAAAACTTTAATGTTATGGTGTTTTCGCATTAAAACACATCTGGGGTAGGCTCCGCGAGAGTCGGAGGAGCTATGGCTAAATCACAGACGTTTCAGGATTTGCTGATTGACACGCCCTGTGAGGGGGTTCTTCGAATAACGCTCAATCGCCCCGATGCACGCAACGCGCTGCGAACTCAACTGCTTGGGGAACTTAGGGACGTGCTTATGGAGGCGGTTACGGATGAGAGCGTTCGATGCGCGATAATCACCGGCGGTCCGAAGGTATTTGCCGCTGGCGCGGACATTCGCGAGATGGCAGATAAGACGCCGGTTGAGGCGATGACCGATTCACGCCAAGCCTGCTGGCAGGTGATCCAAGATTTTCCCAAGCCCCTCATCGCCGCCGTTGACGGTTATTGCCTTGGCGGGGGGAATGAGCTGGCGATGATGTGCGATGTGATTGTGGCGGGCGCGGGCGCGACTTTCGGCCAGCCTGAAATCAAGCTGGGCATGATCCCCGGCGCGGGCGGCACTCAGCGCTTAACCGCCGCAGTCGGTAAGGCTCGCGCCATGAAGGCGATTTTGACCGGTGAGTTCATGAGCGCCCAGGAAGCTTTTGAAGCTGGGTTAGTATCCGAAGTAAGCGAAAACGCTCAGGAGAGAGCTCTTGACCTGGCCAAGATCATCGCTGCGAAATCTCCGATCGCCTTGCGGCTGGCAAAGGAAGCCGTGCGTAGGGCGGCAGAAGGCGGGCTTGCGGGTGGATTTGCGCTGGAGCGCAAATCGGCGGCGCTGCTTTTCGCAACGGAGGATCGCAAAGAGGGGATCAGCGCGTTTCTGGAGAAACGGGAGCCGAAGTTCAAGGGTCGTTGATGAGCGGGATTAGCAAGGAAGCGGTAATCGGAGTCGTTGGGGCGGGCGCAATGGGCGCGGGCATCGCTCAAGTCGCTGCGGCGGCTGGACATCCGGTTTTGCTTTTCGACGTTCAGCCGGGGGCTGCCGAAAAGGCGCTGGGCAAGATCGCTTCTGATCTCGCGCGCCTTGTGGAGAAAGGGAAGTTCACCGCGGAGTATCGCGACGATCTGCTTGCCCGGATAACCGTTTGTAGCCAGCTTGAAGAACTCGCGCCTTCGCAGCTTGTGATTGAAGCCATCGTTGAGAACGTTCAGGTTAAGCGCGATCTGTTCCAGAAGCTGGAAGCTTTGGTCAGTCCGGAAGCGATTTTGACCAGCAACACCTCCTCGCTTTCAATTACAGAAATAGCCGCGGCGCTCGCAAAGCCGGAGCGCTTTGCCGGGCTCCATTTCTTCAATCCCGCGCCGACGATGCCACTTGTCGAAGTCGTTTCAGGCTTGCAAACCTCCCCTTCAGTGGCGCAAGCGCTTTTCGTGACCGCCACCGCCTGGGGGAAGCAGCCTGTGCATGTGAGGAATTCGCCCGGTTTCATCGTGAACCGTGGCGCGCGCGCCTTTTACGGCGAAGCGCTTCGAGTCTTGGAAGAGCACGGCGCGGACGCCCCAACTATTGATGCCCTGCTTCGGGCTAACGGCTTCCGATTGGGGCCGCTGGAACTGATAGATCTGGTTGGCCTCGATATAAACCTTGCCGCTAGCCGAGGGATATTCGACGCCCACTACGGTGATCCCCGCTACAAGCCTTCCGCGCTGGTTCAGGAGATGGTATCGGCGGGCCGACTTGGCAGGAAGACGAAGAGCGGTTTTTACGAATACGGCGATGCGCCAAAGCCAGAGCCCAAAGTTTTGCCTGAGAGCCCCGCGCCTAAGGAGATTACGATTCACGGGGACCTTGGCCCCGCCGAGGCGCTAGCCCCCATGTGGGAGGCGGCCGGCATCATTGTTAAGCGGGCCGAAGGGGACGCGGGCATCAGCGCTGGCGTCATGCAGCTTAAGTTAACGAACGGCGGGTTTGCAGATGCTAACGCCATCCATTTCGACCTATCGCTGGACTACCCAAACTGTCCGCTAATTGCCCTCGCCGTTGGTGAGAAGACGCCGCCAGAGGCAATCGCCCTTGCCACCGGGCTTTTCCAGGCGATAGGCAAGCAAGTTGTGCGTGTTCAAGACCTGCCCGGCATGGTGGTCGCGAGGACGATCTGCATGCTTGTCAACGAAGCTGCCGAATCCCTTCACCGTGGCCTTTCATCGGCGGCTGAAATCGATCGCGCGATGACGCTGGGCCTCAATTTCCCCGGCGGGCCACTGGCATGGTGCGATCGGCTGGGCGCGAAGTACGTGCTCGAAGTGCTCGATGACATGGCGGCTCTTTACGGGGAAGAGCGGTACCGTGCCAATATCCTTCTGCGCCGAATGGCAATGAACCAGACCAAATTCCATGAGTAAGGCCTACATCTGCGACGGCATCCGAACCCCGATTGGGCGATATGGAGGGGCGCTTGCTTCGGTCCGGACCGACGACCTCGCGACAATCCCAATCACCGAGCTCATTAATCGCAACCTCAGCGTGGATTGGGCGAAATTGGATGAAGTGGTTCTCGGCTGCGCCAACCAGGCGGGTGAAGACAACCGAAACGTTGCTCGCATGGCGGTATTGCTGTCCGGTCTTCCGGTCTCCGTTGCGGGAATCACCGTCAACCGGCTTTGCGCATCCGGGATGGATGCGGTGGGTCAAGCGGCGCGCGCCATTGAGTGCGGTGCGGCCGACCTCATGATCGCGGGCGGTGTTGAAAGCATGTCTCGCTCCCCGTTTGTGATGGCAAAGGCCACCGCCGCTTACGACCGCAACGCGGAAATCTACGACTCCACTATCGGATGGCGGTTTGTAAACAAGAAGATTGCCAGCCAATATGGCATCGACTCGATGCCGGAGACTGCAGAGAACCTTGCCGCGGAGCGCGGCATTTCGCGGGAGGATCAGGACGCCTATGCTTTTCGCTCCCAGCAGCGCACGGAGGCCGCCAGGGCGCTTCTGGCAGAGGAGATTGTGCCGGTAACGCTTCCATCCAAGCGAGGCGAACCCCAAGTAGTGGCGCAAGATGAGCACCCGCGAGAAACCACGTTGGAGGACTTGGCGAGGCTAAAAGCGCCGTTCCGAGACGGCGGCTCGATCACGGCGGGGAATGCTTCGGGCGTGAACGATGGGGCATGTGCGTTGCTCATCGCCTCCGAGGCGGCAGTGAAGAGCTATGGCCTCAAGCCAATCGCGAAGATTATGGGCATGGCAAGCGCCGGAGTTCCTCCGCGCATCATGGGCATCGGCCCAGTTCCCGCCAGCCAAAAGCTTTTGTCTCGCCTTGGCCACTCCTTGGCTGACATGGATCTGATTGAAATCAATGAAGCCTTCGCGGCTCAAGTCTTGGCGGTCACCAGAGAGCTTGGCTTGAAAGATGACGACCCCAGGGTCAATCCAAATGGAGGCGCCATCGCCCTCGGTCACCCGCTTGGAATGAGCGGCGCTCGGCTGGTACTGTCGGCGGCGTTACAGCTCAAGCGAAGCGGTGGGCGCCATGCCCTTTGCACTCTGTGCGTTGGGGTTGGGCAGGGTGTGTCACTGATGCTTGAAGGCGTGTGACACTCTAGCCGCGAGGCTTTCAGCAGCTGAAAGTCTCTGACAGCCCCGTCAGTTCAATGAGATCGCGTTGAAGTTCTGTCTAATTACCTAGCAAGGGAATCGCCGTTGGTGTGACTTTTGGATATCTAATAAGCGGAACTAAACATTACGAGAAACCATTCGTCTTGGTTCTTATCAGTTGGCTTACAAGAGGGCTGACTGGCTCAAGGAGAAAATGATGAATATTCGAAATCTAATCAAGACATCTATGCTTGTAGTGCCTCTTTCGATCGGTCTCGCTAGCGCCGCGATCGCCCAGCAGTCCCCAGTCGCGAAGCCAACCAGTGGCACGCCCGTGAGGCGCCTAAAGGCTGAGCGGCACCCTGAGATTCGGAAGGCACTGAACAATTTGAACCGGGCCAAGGAAGCCTTGTCGAAAGCTGCTCATGACTTCGGCGGGCATCGTGAGAAAGCATTGGACTTGGTCGAGCAGGCGATCAAAGAGTGCAATGCTGCCCTAGCGTCCGATAAGAAGTAAGAATGCTTCATTGGCACATATTGATGAAGGTTTGGGAAGAGGGCCAAGTGGCCCTCTTCCCACCGAGTTGTTTAGGGGCGACTAAGCACTCTAGACCCGAATGTAAACCTTATAGGTATAACTCAAAGTCGTCGATTTTCCCGGCTCAATCGTAGGGTTCCACTTTAACTCACTTTGCACGTTCTGTGCTGTCAACCCTTTAGCCAGTTTCACGACCTTCGCCCCCGATGCATCATCCGTGATTTCGCCCGTCAAATGCTTGGTAATCTCCATGACTGCTGGTTCACGTTTGCCATTGACGATCTGAATCGTGCCCTTAACGGTGACGAGGTCCCAATAGTTGCCGTAGCGGTTCAGTTGATTCCGCTCGCGGGAAACCTCCTCCTCAACCATTTGCGCTTTGATGTCCAGGGCCTTGCTTATCTGAATGTTGGCCTCGCCGCCAACGCTGGTGTAGTTAAGGATGCCCTGGCCGATCAGTCGGTCGTTCTCATACACAGCGGCGGGCGCAGTTGTCAGTGGAGAGGCAATCGGATTCTTAAACCGCAGCGTGTTCCAAACCTCGATCGGGCCCTGCTGAGCCTGATACCGATCCTCAAGGGTCACTGAATCGGGAATCTCGAGAGTGTAGACATTGCGCGCCTTGGCTTTCCCACTAAACAGATGAGCGTAATATCGCTCGCCCGGATTTAGCGAGGCGAGATCGAAACTGTAGTAGGCAAGGTCGCCTTCCTGCTCAACGCTTCCAGGGAGATTCGGCATAGGGGCCGCCGAAGGCGCATAGCTGGACTCTCGAGCCGAGTTTTGCAACTGGTAAGCACCCCCGCCGGCGTCCCTCTTCGCCATATCGAGCATTGATAGCATTCCCATCACATTGCCGATAGCCGTGAACGGATCGGAGACCGTTATAAACGGCAGGTTGGGAAAGCCAGTGACGAGGCTAAGCTTTACTCCAGAAAGGGGCGCCAAGTCATCGGCAATCGTGCACTTGCCGGTGAGATCGGCATTCATTTGGGAATCAAGCTGCACTGTGTAACTGGGAATCCACGTTAAACCCTGCTCAATGCCGGTCATTCGCAGCTTGCCCTTACCGCGCGACTTAACCTTTATCACCCGGCGGGAGGACGAACCCGAACGCTTCGTCTCGGCATCACGGATGGATGCGCGGTAAACCATACTGGTCGCGAGGCTTGTGACCCCGTCGGTGGTTTCCACGCTGATCAGTTCGGCGGTGGCAATCAGCAGCTTGCCCTCGATGGGTCCGCCAACTGACGTAACGAGGCTCACTTGCTTGCCTATGTTGAGCGTAAGCATGTCCAGCATGCTCGCTGCATTGGCATTCGAAGCCACAATCTGGGTTCCGTTGATGATGCTTTCAAGCTTTGCCCCATCAGTCGATTCAATCCAAAGCGTTCCCATTGCGTAGTTTGGGATATCAAGGATCTCGGTAACGCCGGAGGGATCAAGCGGGACTTCGCGAGTGACGACTGCGTAGCCGTTCTTGAAAAGGGTGGCTTTCGTGATCGAGGGCTGCGCGTGGGTAGCCGTAAGGCAAGCAATGAGAGCAAGTAACGTCATAACAAACTTCCGGGCATTTGACGGCTAGGCGTAGGCCTGGTTTCTATTTGCAATATCCGAGACTTACAGGCGCTTGGCTTTTCGCTCATCCCACTCGCTTCGAAGGAGCGAGTACATGGAGATGTCTCTGGCCTTGCCCCGCATGACCAGCGCCTGGCGCATCGTGCCCTCGTGGGTGAATCCGCACTTTTCCGCCACACGTTTGGAAGGGATATTCCCAGGTTCGATTTGCAGCTGGACACGGGTAATCGGATAGGCATCGAATAGGTGCTGGGTCAGTAATTCGACTGCTTCGGGCATGATGCCTTTGCCGCGATAATCGGTGCGCCAAAGGATGTATCCCATCTCGTAGGCGCTATAGAAGAAGACCGGCTTATAGTAGGCGATCGAGCCAAGGATTTCGTCAGTCTCCTTGTCAACGATAAGGAGATTGCCCTTCTCCTCGGAGATCATGCCGTCTTCATTAAAGCGCTTGCGCAGACCAGTTTCAGTGGTCAAGTAGACGGGGAAGAATTCACCACGAGCCTCCATGTCGGAGCTTAGTGTCAGCATCGTCTCAAGATCGCGTTCGCGAACAGTGCGCAGGTTAATTTTCTTGCCCTTCAACATGGAACGTTCATGCTACCGCGTTGCTTGAAGTGGGTGGGTAAACAATTGACCCAGCAATTCAACGAACGCTACAATCATGCATGAGAGTTCGTAACTATCTTTCCTTGCTCGTCGCTGTCGTCGTTACTGCTGTAGGTCTATCCGCTTTCGCACAGCCTAAGGCAAACCTCGCAAAAGCTGCCGCTGCGACTCAATACGCCACCGTCGGTATGAAAGACAAGGTGGTTGTTTATAACGGATATGGCGAAAATGGCGCTAATCTCCTGTCGGAAGTTGATGTCCAGACTGCCCTCATCCAGCTCCCTAAAGACGGCTGGAAGCTCCATTCCGTGGTGAGTGTTGTGCGAGGCGGAACCTACGAAATTCATAAGGATGGACCGACGCCGGCAACACCTCACACGATGTATAGCGTGCCTACCACCTACTACATGATCATCGCCGAGAAGTAGACGGCAGAGCCTATGGGACGCCGATTAGGCGCCCTTTTCCTTTGCTAACTTCTCGAGGCGCTCAAGGATGGCGTTAATCGCGTCATCCTGCTCCTTGAGGTGCATTTGAATCTGCTTGGCTTCTTCGAACGTGGCTTCCGCATCTTTGTAAGTCATTTCCGCGCGCTTATCCGAAGCCTGACCCATGATGTTCTGGCCGACCATGATAACGGAGAGCATGACAAGCTGGATGAAGGTCTGGCTAAGCCACTGCACCATGGTAAGCAGGCCGCCTTTCATTGCGTCCGGCAGTGCGAAGAGAGCCAGAGCGGAGAAGAAGTAAGCGCACCACATCGTGCCGACGACGGTTGTGAGGAAGATGGCGATCTTTCCGTTGATGCCAACGTGTTCGTCCCTGACCTTGGACGGGCCCTTCTTCTTTCTCTCTTCAACGTGGGCGTGCGGTTTATGCTCAAACTTGATGCTCATTTCCTTGTGTTTCCTACCTTTTGCTCATAACGAGCGCAATGTAATCACAGACGGACCAGCGTCCGAGGAAGGAGGCGTGCTTGTTGCCGCGTTACGTTGAACGCCTTCGCAAGACTGCAACAAGTAAGATAGCTTTGTGCGGCGGTTGCAGCTAATCCGATCTTGGCCCTGGATAGTCGCGCTGCTGGCCACCGCCTTTGGCGCCTGGTTGCCTTGGCAGCGGCTTGAGTTGGCCACCCAAGACTTGCGATTTCAGTTCCGTGGCCCACGGCCGACTCGATCCGACATCGTTCTGATCTGCCTGGATAACGACACCGAGGCGGCTTGGACGAAGGAGCCCGTTGCTTTCTGGGGCAGCCACCTGGGAGCGCTGATCGACGCCGCGCGCGAAGGCGGAGCGAGCGCCATCGGCCTCGATATGATCATGAGCGTCGATGCCGACGGTTATTTGCAGGACGTTGGCCAAGGCGCGCGCCATCCGAATCTGGACCTTGAGCGCGCGGTTGCGCTTACCAAGGGCAAGATTGTGCTAGCCAGAACCAGGGGCGTGCCGACTCTTGAGGAACTTGGAGAAGCGGCAGAAGGGGCGGTGGGACTTATCGAGTTTCCGCACCATGGCGATGAAAAGGCGCGCACCGTGGTTGTCCACGATTCGGCGTTAGGGGTGTACGGATTTGCGTGGGCAATCGCGGACCTCCTGTCCGAATCTCATTCGGCGAAAACTCAAACCGAAGAATTGCAGATCAACTATCTTGGACGCCCGCTGCCTCGGTTGTCCGCGAAAAGCGTCCTTGAACCGGGATTCGACCGTAAGGTATTCGCTGGGAAGACGGTTCTTATCGGTGTGACCTTCGAGCAGGGAGGAGACCTTCACGATACGCCGGTCGGGCTGCTGCAAGGTGTTGAAATCCAGGGTAACGCCGTCGCCACGGTGATCGATAACCGGCCGCTCATCACTCCGCCTATTTGGGTGAAGTGGGCCCTGTGCGCTTTCCTTGCCGGCATCTGCTCGGTGTCCGCGGCTCGATTCGACTGGAAGCTCAGCATCCCGGTTGCGGTGGTCATTCCGGTCGCCTTTGCCGGCGCCGCGCAAGTCTTGTTCAATGCACGCGACATCACGGTCCCGGTGGCGGGTCCGCTTCTTAGCACGGCCTTAGCTCTGGTCCTTGCGTTCACTGGCAAGGTGATTAGCGATTCTTACTCTCGTCTCAAGCTCGAGGCGGTGTTCGGCGCGTTCCTCTCTCCCTCCCTCGCCAAGCGTCTGGTCGCCGATAGCGAAGGCTTTGCCAGTAAGGGATCCGAGGAGCAGGTCACCATAATCTTCTTTGACCTGCGAAATTCCACCGCTATCACTGCCGCTGCGGGGGCCGCGGAAATGGTCGACTTCCTAAACGGATTGTTTCTCAGCATCTACCCCCTTGTTGAAAAACACGGTGGCCACATCTACTCATTTATCGGCGATGGCTTCATGGCTGCCTTCGGCTCTCCGGAGCAATCGGAAGACCACGCAGCTATGGCGCTCAAATGCTCGCGCGCGATCCTCGCTCTTTGCAAGGGTAAGCATGCTCCAGACGGAACAGAACTTAGCGTTGGAATTGGCGTGAACACGGGGGCGGTTCTGGCGGGATATGTGGGTACGGCCGATAGACACAGCTACACCGTTATGGGGAGCACGGTCAATGTTGCCGCGAGGCTGCAAGATGCGAACAAGGAATTTGAGTCGTCCCTCGTCTTCAGCGCATCGACGGTTGAAGCGGGAGGGGAAGCTGGAAGTGCCAAAGGACCCATTAGTTATACAGTGCGAGGCTTAAACGAGCAAGTGCTTATATATTATGAATAGGGAGTTTGCAAGATGATGACACTGTTCTTACTGACGATCATAGCCAGAGCCGATATGCCTGGTCTTGCTCGGCTCTATAGCGCAAGCCATGGCGTGACGGTCGAGCGGACCGGCGCTTCTTCGGTGGTTCGGGGCGTTGAGCTTCTCCAACCAAGCGACAAGATCGTAGTTCCGGGCGGAGCAACTGCGACGCTCTGGTGCAAGTCATCTACCGGCCGCTGGTTGCTCAAAGGGCCAAGTTCGACCGTATGGGATGGGAAGGTCCTACAGTGGCTCTCCGGAAACAGGGCGCTTGCCACCAGTCGGGGCGGCGATGCCATTAGCAAGGTCATCTTTGGAAGGGAAGTGGCCGGGGGTGGCTACCGGGTGCGTGGAAGTGGAACAACGATTCTTCCGAGCGGCGGCCTTGTCCGAGTGCCTGACAGCATTGAGTGGCGGGTTGGAAAGCAAGCCAAGCAATACAAGGTCAGCATCACCGATCCTGAAACCGGCAAGGAGTTGTGGAGTGAGGTTGCCGCGCGCGGCGTGAACAGGCTTCGCTTCCCGGCAGGAATCGCCACGCCTGGCCGAACACTGTCGATCACGGTTACGGCTTTCGAAGACGACGATCTTGTTGAATCGTCGCAGCGCAGTTTCCGAGTCTTCAGCAGCGAAGACAATCAGGCAGTTCTCGACGCTTTGCAGGACCTCAAGTCGTTGCCCGAAGACTTCGATCCGGGCACTCGCTATCTTCTTCAGGCGGACGTATTTGAGCATTACATGCTCTATTCCGATGCGCTTGCAAGCCTGAAGAAGGCGAAGGCAGCCGGGGTAGAGGTGGACGACAAACGATTGCTCAATCTCGAAAACCGCTCAAAGGGCGGAGGTTAGACGAAGCACCGAATTGTTGCGCCGTTTAGCTACTGGGCTGTGTGCTACTTAACTCGTTCCCAGTTCGGCAATTCGAGGTGTTCATCGTCCTGCACAGTCCTGAGCAAATTCTTGCCGTCGAAGTTGTGTTTATATCCTGATCCTGTGCCACCCAAGCGGATCAAAAGGTTGCCTTTCATCTTCCACGTTCCCTTATTGCCATTGGCTTCAGTCACAGGGTTATTTGGGTCCCCATAACCAAAGTTCACCCAAGTGTGATCGGCTTTAATCCTGAGCCGGACAGTATCGCCGGCATCCGGATTATCAGTCACCATTCGATAAAGCCCAACAACCTTGGCCTCTAACGACGTTTTCGATCGGTTTTGGTGTGGCGGCCGAGAGGCATGGGATGCTCCAGTAAGGCCAATTGCAAGTGCTCCAATAACGATGACTGATGCGATTTTCATATCAAAAATACTACCACAACAAAGTTATTCAATTTGGCGATTTTCAGCTTCGAATGTTGGCGCTATCGGTAAACCGAAAAGGCTGCCCAGTAATAAGGATGCTGGAAGCGTGGATCCTTACGCACGCTTTCCATCGCGAGCCGCAGGCTTCGCTCAGGGCTGAGTCCTTCTTTCAGCTTTTCGTAGAACGCCTCGATGAGCATGGCGGTCGCGGTATCGTCAACCGCCCATTGGGACATGACCTTCGACTTGGCGCCCGCTGCTGAGAGCGCCCACGAAAGCCCCATCTGCCCCTCGCCGCTAATGAATTGCCCTTGGCCTGTGTTGCAAGCGGAAAGAACCACAAGGTCTGCCTTCAGGTGCATGCCGAGGATTTCCTGTGCGGTTAAGAAGCCGTCCTCGGAGTTGTCGTCAGGATCAGAGAGGACGATGCTGGAATAGAGAGGCGCGATGTCGTTGAAAACCCCGTGGGATGCAAGGTGGAGGATTCGGTAATCGCTCGCGACTTTTTTAAATTCGCGCTCTTGGGCCGTTTCCCTTGTGAATATCTTGGCGTTGGGGAAGACCTTGGCGATGGAGTTCGCTTCCTGGCGGGTGCCTGGGAGTTCGGCAAGCATCCCGCCGCGCGATATGCGGTAGGACTCTGGCGCAGAGTAAGAAGCCAGTTTGAATTGCTCTTTAGGCAGGTTGAACGAACTTCCGGGAGGCACATCCTCATCGGACGTTGGTAGAGGACGCGCCTCGCCTTGTGGCTCAGCCGCCACTTCAACTTTCTTACCAAATCGTTGCTGGTCGGCAAGAAGTGGATCAGCAAATACTAAGGGTGAGTAGTTTTCAAGGCTAGGTGATGCGGTTTTCGTGAGAATTTGGTAGGTCAAAAGGCTTGGAGTCAAAACTACATCCACATATTCGCAAAGCCTTCGGCTAGAAGAATCTTGAAGCACACCAAACGGGATAGCCCATAGGAATGTATCTGGGCAAATGATTAGGCGACTCTTTCCTGCAAGCTGCTTGGCAAATGGGGCAATTAAGTCTGTGTAAAGCAAAGAAGCAGCTTGGCGATAGCTCCCGGTCGGGTTTTGACACGCCTGGGTGAGGTCTGTTGATAATTTTCTAACCCGATCAGCATTTTCAGGGACCACAAATTGACTGATCCTCCCGGTGCGACCATCCAAGCAGAAGGCAACGATGCGGGAAGCAAGATTCAGACGTTTCGCCTGGGCCTCCGTAAGGACCTCATCCTCCTTTGACAGAAGTGAGTAGCTAATGTAGCACTCGTCTTTCCCCACCTTACTCGGGGTAAGGCGCCCAGAGGCTAATTCTGGTGAATCTAGATGCTTTGATTCTTGAGCAGGGTAACGGAATGTAAGAAAGTCTTCCTGGAATTGTAACTTGCGCGAAGCTTTGTCTGCCATCACATGCAAAGGACCCGATGCATCAGTTTCATTGCCTGCCAGAATTGCGTCTGTCGCCTCCCTAGCTTCCGTCCAGCGACGAGACAAAATATCTAACTCTGAGGATGGAGCTAGCTTTGAATCGTACTTAGGGATTACGCCAAGAGCAACTCTCCTTAGAATGGCGGCCTTAGCTGCCTCCGCCTCGTTAAACGCATCTTCGCCCCTGCCAAGTTTTGTAAGAACTCGAAGCGGGGCACGAATCAGCTGAGCATAGTTGTCTCGCCATCGCATCTGAAGCCAGATAGCATCGGGTGCAACCTCCACCATTGTGTCCAATTCTTTCTGGGCGCGAGAGAAGCAATCGAGTGCCTCTTCCAACTTACCGAGCCGCTCCGCATATAGACCCTTATACATGAGCGGGTTGAGAAGCCAATATCCATCTTTATGCGACCGGCCGGCCAGACACATATTAATGTAGTCGTAAGCCAGTGAATCCTTCCCAGCGCAGGAACAACTACTTGCCAGCCGGAAGTAAACTTTCCAAAGATTCATGCCTCGGCCCACTCGGGACATGCGTAGGCAGTTCTCAAATAACTGTTGGGTTTCTTCAGAATCAACTGAATAAGTGTCCGCCAAGAACCAATAAGGTCTTAGATCTAGCCAGCCGGTTGGCGCCTCTGCCGCTATAGCTTGCTGAAGGAGTTTTCGCGTTTCCTCTCTGGTCCCGGCGAGGCGAGCCTCAATTAGCAGCTTTCCGATATGTCCTAGAGTTCCTGAATTGCTCCCTGATTGCAAGAGTTCCTGCAACTCGCTGGTTGAAAGTCCTAGCACGCGATCCAAGACTTGCAGGCTCCTGAAGACAATCCCAGAATTGCTCAAACGATGTCCGGTCGTGAGAGCATCCTGCGCGTAGTGGTAGGCAAGGAAATCTATGTTGAAAGTCACTGCAACGTTTGCCTGATTTAGGAGGAGGTCCGCGGCCTGGATTTGGTCACCTAAATCGTTCAGCCTGGCTACGAAGCGGTCTCCAAGTGCAAGACTCTGGGTGACATCACCCCTTGTGGCCAAGGCCCAACATATCCAATGGCCGTAAGCGTAAACGGTATTGGCGTTATGCCGGGAGAGCATGCCATCCACAAGAGATCGGCCTAAATCGATTACCTCACGGAAGTCATTGCCAACCGGCCAGAGGTTGGAGGCATTCATAAATCCCCACATGATGTCAGCGTCGTTGGGGGCCAATGTATAAGCTTCAATTGCTTTCTTAAGAAGAGGGATAGACTGCTCTCGTTGCTCTCGCGTTACGATTGCCTGCGCAATCAGGCAGTCCCCGACAGAAACCGTGCCGTGGATCTTCTCGAAAACTTTCTGGCTGTGTTGAAAGGCGGCAACTGCCTTGGTTATGTAGGGACCTCCGTGCCCAACGTGCGTGGCGACCTCCTGATAGTTCCAACCGAGCCTCCACCAAAGGTGGCCGGCAGAGCCTTGATCGCGCGTTTCCTCCTCGAATTGCCTAAGCTCTTTCAAGCAATCCGACTCTTGCTGAGGGGCGTGGCGCAGGAACCAATAAGGCGCCTGATAGGCGCGCACCAAGGCAAGCGCATAGGCCGGATTTTGCTCATTGCGCGCTCGATTTTCCGCCTGCTGCAGAATGTCGGCGGCTTCATCCAGCGCCATGCTGGAGTATTTCGCTCTCGCATCATCCAAGACCTGATCGATGGTCTTCGCCTGTTGCAAAGTTGACGGCAACCCAGTCCAAGCCAGAGAAACGCTGAGGATGAAAGGAAGCAGCATTGCTGCAATTATACAAACACTGCTTCGTTACAGCCGACAACTGATGGCTACGCGGTACCAACGTTGTAAGTGAGCACTCTGACAAGGCTTCTCATGACTCCGCGCAAACAGCCCGCCAAATATAATGATTTCAGATTCGATTGAATCTACTCCTCTTGAAAGGAAGAGAAATGAAAGTCAGTGCTTTGCTTGCATGTTTTGGTTCGATTTGCGCAGTAAGCGCGACGGGTGCCGCTAGTGTGTTGTTCGATTTTAACAACGGACCACAATACAGCGGCACCCCCTTAGATCAGGTCGCAGGCGGAATTCGAGCCCACTTCGATAGCATCGGCGGGCAAGGATATTCCATTCAAGACATTGGCCAGGTCATTGGCATGTTGCCGACGGGGTTTTCAGGGCTCGGGCTCTCACCGAACAGCGTGTTCCCCAGTGATCTCACGATTTCGTTTCATGATGCGGTTACAAGTAACCCCCTGTTCCTTTCGGACGTTTCGATGATGGTTGCTCCCCAGGAACTGGCATGTGATTCCTCCTCAACAATGAAGATGAGCGCTTATAACGGCAGCACCTTCGTTGGTTCAGTTACGGCAGTGGCAGTGGCGGACGTTTACACGTGGCCCACGATTGACCTCGCGTTTTCGTCCGCACTGCCATTCGATAACGTCGTCATTCACTTCCAGTCTGGGCCGCCAACCGGTGGGGACTGGGGACCGATTTTCGTTGCGGATAATCTTCTGGTGAATCCGGCTCCCGTACCGGAGCCGGCTACGCTGACCGCTCTTGGAATAGCCGCAATTACATTTGCTCGATTTGGCAGGCAACGCAAACAACCCTAACGCCTTCAGAGTTGCCTAGCCAGCCCCAGACGCGCTTCCCCAATGAAGACTCTGGGAAGGGCCCGGGCCGCAGTTTCCGATATTTCTGCGGTTCGGGCCGAATTATTTATGCTTGGGATGCCGACTTGAGCTCGACTACAAGCACGTGAATTGGCCCATCGCCCACGTTCTCAAGAGTATGCGGACCCATCGGCGCGCTCCACGTTGCGGTTCCCGGTTCGGCTGAGACCCCCATCGCTTTCGTGTCAACAAGAACATCGCCGTTTTCGTCACGGCGGATGAAGTCGTTCCAAGCAAAGATGTAATGCATGATCGGCCACGGGTGGGTGTGGAGCGGCACGATTTGGCCCGGCTCTACTCGGGTATCAAGCACGCGCACGTGCTCGTTCTCGAACAAGAGTTTGTGGAAGCTCGGCGCGGCAATTGTCGCATCAAGCTCAGGCGGCCAGTTGGCCGGATTCTGATTCATTCGAGATTATGGTCGCAAAAGTCTGATTGCGACGTTGCGAGCCCTTGAGGCAGAGGGTAAAAGGTTAAAGATGTGGCGTCTCTTGCTTCTCGGGTTAATTGCGTCTGGTCCTGCTCAAAATCAGCTGCCCACCGGCAAGCGGATCACACCTCTCGGGAAACATGTTTCGGTTGGTAGCTATCCGATCAATATGGTCCTCACGAAGGACAAGCGCTTTGCGGTCGTCACTACTATTGGCTTTCGAGAGTTCCTTAGCGTGATTCGCCTCAGCGACGGCAAAATCACTTCGCAGGTTGACCAGAACAAGGAGGGGCAGGGGCTTTACTACGGGCTGGCTGTCGATCCCATAAGCGGACTGCTCTATGTTTCCAACGGCGCCGCCGACACTGTTTCTAGGTTCACGATCAGCGCGAGTGGCGCGTTGAAGGAAGCCGGGAAGCCAATTCACTTGCCAAGCAGCAAAGAGAGGGAATTGCCGTGGCACCCGGCGGGCCTAGCCGTAACGAGCGATGGTCGCAAGCTAGTCACCATCAACAACCAAACAAACGAGAAGAGCGACTTCAAAGGGGCATTTAGTGTCTTCGACGTGGCTTCTGGTAAGGAACTCGTGCGCGGCGCAACCGCAGGCTTTCCATTCGCAGGCGCCTTGGTCACGAAGGGAGTTGATAAGGATCGAAAGCTCTACGTAGGAAGCGAGCGTGATGGCGTGGTTGAAGCCTTTGATATTCGAGATGGCAGAAGGTTGGCCACCATTCGAACAGGCGCTGCCCCCACCGGCCTTTTGCTCTCTAATGATCAGAAGACCCTATATGTAACGAACGCAGAGAGCGATACGGTTAGCTTTGTCGACACTGCGACCGACCGCGTGCGAGCAACCGTGCTTCTGAGGCCAGCTCTCATGCGCGGGCTTCAGGGAGCAACCCCAACGGGACTTTGCGTTTCCGAAGACGGGCAGCGCCTATATGTTGCACTCGCGGACATGAACGCGATTGGAGTGGTGGACGTCAAGCGGGAGCGGCTTACTGGCTATGTTCCAACCGGCTGGCTACCCACAAGTGTCCTTGCGCTGGACGGCAAGCTCTTTGTGGCGAACGCAAAAGGTGAGTCTGCGCGAAACCCAAACAGCCGTCAATTCCAACTTCCTGGAATGGCAAAGCCAGGGCACTACATCCAAGACTTGATCGATGGCTCAGTCCGCATCATGTCCGAGCCCAAGCCGTCCGCCCTTCGGACGATGACCAGTCAGGTGATTGCAAATAACGGAGTCCGGGCGGGCCTGGATCAAGCCTATGTCAGTTCAATCCAAAACCCTGGCATCAAGCATGTGATCTACATCATCAAAGAGAACCGAACCTATGACAACATTCTCGGCGACTTGCCGCAAGGAAACGGAGATGCCAAGCAATGCCTGTTTCCCCGCAAGATAACTCCCAACTTGCACGCCTTAGCAGAACGCTTCGCGCTGCTCGATAACTTTAACGTTTGCGCCGAGGTGAGTCAGGATGGATGGCTGTGGTCTACCGCCGGCATGATAACGCCTTACGCGAGCCGAAATACGCCCTACAACTACAGCGACCGCGGTCGAAACTACGATACGGAAGGCAGCAACAACGGTGTTCCGATTGACCTCCTGGATATCCCCGACGTCACGACGCCAAGCAGCGGATACATTTGGGACAATTGCCGACGGCACAACGTCTCGTACCGCAACTACGGCTTTTTCAACCAATTTGATGATCCTGCCGACAAGCGGTTTGATTCAAAACTAATCGGGACAGATAACGCAACCAAGAAAGCGCTTCTTGGTCATACCTGCAACGCCTACAAGGCTTACGACACCAACTACTCGGACAGCGACGCTTACCATCTGAATGGATTCACATGGAAAAGCTTTGAGCCAACTTACGGGCCGCGCAAATTGCCAAGCCGCTTCGCAGCTTGGAAGGAGGAATTCGAAGCATTCGTCGCACAAGGGACCTTGCCTCAATTCATGATGGTCCGCATGGGGAACGACCACACGATGGGAACCCGAGAGGGGATGCCGACGCCACAGAGCATGGTTGCCGATAACGACTATGCGGTGGCGGAGCTGGTTGAGGCTGTTTCGAAGAGCTCGGTATGGAATTCAACGGCAATCTTTGTGGTCGAGGATGACGCGCAAAGCGGGTACGACCACGTCGACGCCCATCGCGCCACCGCTTATGTGATCAGTCCGTTCGTCAAGCGAGGGGTCGTCGATTCTCGTTTCTACAACACGGATTCTGTCCTGCGCACGATGGAACTGCTGCTTGGCATTCCACCGATGAACCAATATGACGCGGTGGCGGCTCCGCTCGACATTTTCTCAAAGGAGCCATCGAATGCCGAGCCGTTTGAGGCTACCAAGCCTGACCCTGCGATACTCTGCGCCCTCAACAAGCACACAGCCTATCGCGCATCGTACAGTAGCAGACTGAGCGCGTTGAAGGAAGAAAGCGAAAGCGACGAAGAACTGAACGACATCCTTTGGGGTGCGATAAAGGGAGCAAACGTCCCACGCCCTGAAATCAAGAACCCGTGGAGAGTTGCCATCTCGACACGAAAATCTCGCGCCCACTAAGCCAGTGCTCGGCAAGGCAGGTTGCCGATTACTCGTAGCGCAGAGCGTCGATCGGGTGCATGGCCGCTGCGCGGCCAGCCGGATATAGGCCAAAGAAGATTCCGGTAGCAGCAGAAACTACCAACGCGCCAATCATGGCAAACGGGCTAACGATCGTGGTCCAGCCCTGGATCGCAGCCAAGGCGGCAGAGGATCCAATGCCGAGAAGCACTCCGAACATGCCGCCGATTACGGCGATGATTGCAGACTCGATTAGGAACTGATTTTTGATGTCTGCGGGCGTTGCGCCAATGGCCTTGCGAATGCCAATTTCCCGCGTGCGCTCCGTAACGGAAACGAGCATGATGTTCATGATGCCGATTCCACCTACGATCAACGAGATGACGGCAACCGCAGTGAGGAGCGTCGTCATGGTTGTGGTCACGCTTTGCTGCCTCACGAGCAAGTCGGTTTGGCTCGTCACCTGAAAATCGTCGTTGGTGGGGAAGGGAGGCTGAAGATGGTGGCGGCTGCGCAAGAACGCGGTCACTTGCTGCTGCACGAGAGCCATGTCGCTCTGATCTACACAGCTAAGCGAGATCATGTCCAGCTTCGTCTTCGCAAGGACGCGGTGCATCGCCGCAGTGATGGGCATGATGACGAGATCGTCCTGATCCTGCCCGAATGCGCCGGAACCCTTCGGGGCTAGCATTCCAACGATGAGGTAGTTCGAGCGGTTGATTGACAAAGACATGCCGGTTAGGTCGGCGTTTTCATTGCCGGTCAATTTCGAGGCGACCGTGTTGCCAACTACGCAAACCTTCTGGTTGCCTTGATCCTCAAATTGAGTGAAGAATCGACCCTTGCGGACGGTGGTGTTGTTCACCGTCATGTACTCCAGCGTGGTGCCGATGATCTGAGTGGTCGCATCGGCGCCTTGTAGCCGCACTTGGGCGTTCCCTCGCACCTGCGGGGCTACTGCCGCGATCGTATCGGCAAACTGGCGTCCCATCAGCTTCGCATCCGCTAGAGTGAGTTTATTTGAGGATTCCGGCGAACCAGAAGTCGCGCGCCCGGCGGCAGTAAGCTGAATGCGGCGAGGGCCAGGGCGAACCATGATGAGGTTTGTGCCGAGTGAGTTGATCGTGGCAGCAACGCTTTCTCGCGCGCCCTGGCCGATAGCGACAACCACGATGGTGACGGCGACGCCGATGATGATGCCAAGCATTGTAAGCGCGGTGCGCATCTTGTTACTATTCAGCGCGCGAATCGCAAGCCTTAGGTTTTCGCCGAGATTCATTCATCGCCTCAAATTGCGGCCACTCTCCCATTAGGGAGCGCCGCAGCGATGATGCGGTTCTTGATTGGCTGGTCGCTTACAATCTTGCCGTCCAGAAACTGCACTTTGCGTTTGCAATGGTTCCCGATGTCTTCCTCGTGGGTGACCATCAGGATCGTCGCGCCCTCATTGTTCAGTTCTTGGAAGATGGTCATGATCTCATGGCTCTGAACTGATGATAGGTTGCCGGTTGGTTCGTCGGCGAGAATCAATTTCGGGTTCGTTACGATGGCGCGCGCAATTGCCACGCGCTGTTGCTGCCCACCTGAAAGCTCGTTTGAACGGTGGGAAATGCGGTCTCCGAGTCCCACCCGCTCAAGAGCAGCCATAGCTTGCTCTTTTCGGTTATGTACACCCGCATAAAGAAGCGGAAGTTCAACATTCTCCAGCGCGGAAGTACGGGCAAGCAGATTGAAGCCCTGAAAGACGAATCCGATCTTGCGATTTCGGATGTGGGCAAGCTCAACTTCGTCGAGGTCCGCAACTTCCTCATCTTCAAATAGATACGAGCCGGAGGTCGGTGCATCAAGGCAGCCAACCACGTTCATGAGTGTGGATTTGCCGGAGCCCGAGGGCCCCATGATCGCCACCATTTCGCCGCTGAAAACCTCCATGTCGACGCCATCCAGAGCGTGGACCTCTTGGCCGCCCATTACATACAGCTTCGTTATCTCCCTCAGCTTGAGCAGAGGAGATGCGTTACTATCGCCCACCGCCACCTCCTGGTCCACGGCCGCCGCCACGCTGAGGCGTGAAGGGACTTGACGAGCCTGACGTTCCTGCCCGCGATTCTTGGTTTGGCTCGCTGCGCCGGCGAGCACCACTTGGTCTCCCTCTTTCAGTCCGCTAATAATCTCAACGTTAACGCCATCGGTTCCGCCCGTGACTACCTTCACCGGGGTGATTTCCCGGTTCCCATTCTTCATGGTGACCACGTTGACGGTTGACCCGCGGGTACTGGCTTGGACGGCGATCGCCGGGACGAGGAGAACGTTGGAGCGGCTACCGGTTTCGATTGTAACGTTGGCGGTCATATCGGGCTTCAAGGAGTGGTTCGTATCCTTGATTTGCACGGTGACATCGTAGGTCACCACGCCCTGTTGGATCGTCGATCCGGAGGCGATCTTCTGGACTTTGCCCTCAAAGACTTTATCGGGAAAGGCATCGACACTGATGCGGACCCTTTGCCCGAGCGCTACCTTGGCAATGTCGGTTTCATCCACATAGGCGTCCACCTGAAGGCGGCTTAGGTCGGCCACGATGATCAGGGTCGGGGCGGATATCCCGGCTGCGAGAGTTTCACCCTGCTGAGTCGCAAGTTGAAGGACGGTGCCAGAGATCGGCGTGCGAATGAAGGCTTTGGCGTACTGCGCGGTATTGATTGCGACTGACGCCTCGGCTTGCTTCACGGCGTCTGCCGCCGCCATCACACTCTGTGATTTGATGGTGTTGTTAGCCTGTCCGGCGTTCGCGACCTGGATTGCCGCGCCTGCTTGGGCGACGTTCGCTTGCGCATCGCTGACGTCGGCGACTCTCGCGCTGATGACGTTGGTTTCAGCCTTGGCAGCTCTGAGCGCCGCCTGGGCGGCGATGACCGCCTGCTTGGCCTGCGCAATCTGGTTTTCGGCGGTTTGCTTATCCAGCACAACTTTCTGCTTCGTCAGGCTTACGTTCTGCTCGGCAGCGCGAACCTGGGAACTGTTCACTTCGGCTTGAGCCTTAGCAGCATCGTATGCCGCCTGCGATGTAAATCCTTCGGCTAGGAGTTCCTTCTCACGCTTCTCGTTCGCGGCGGAACTTGCGGCATTCGCCTTGGCTTGGGAAAGCTGTTCCGTCGCGTTTGTGATGGCTAAGTTTGAGTTGAACTGAACGACTTTCAGATTTGACTGCGCCGTATTCAGGGCCGCGTTGGCCACATCGAGCCCGCTGGCTGCCCGCTCGATATCGCTCGCCGTACCAACAGTTTGCTGCTGCAGGTTCGCTTGGGCTACCCTCAACCTCGCTTGCGCGCTTTCCGCCGCCTTTTGCGCTTGAGTGATGCCTGAGGAGGTTTGAGTTGCGGTCAAGCCCACTCCTGCGACCTCCTGCTGATACCGCATTCGGGACTGGGCAAGGGCGGCATTGGCTTGATCGAGCTGGGCTTTCAGGTCAGGCAAATCAAGCTCGGCGATTAGCTCCCCTGCCTTAACCTGGGTACCCACATCGGCATAGAGCTTTTTGATTCGGCCCGTAATCTGAGAGCCAATATGAACCTCTGCGCCGGTTTGCGCATTGATGGAGCCGGTGGCGGTAATTGTTTCTGTTAGGTCGCCAAGAACGGCCTTGCCGATCACCATCTTGCCAGCTACGGGAGCAGACCGAGCTTGGTAGAAGACCACTGCGCCAATGGCGAGAGCAACAAGACCGATCAGCCATAAAAGGCGACCGAGCTTAAAGGGTCGTTTGTGATTCTTGGCTACTTGGGGTGTAACACGTGCGTGTTCAGGTTGTATCGGCGTTGCGTGCATTTAGCATAGCCCTTGAGCGCCAAGACGCTAGAGACACCGAGTTGTTCTAACTAATCCGTTTCCCCAGGAATTGGGACCCTAATTCAAGATACGCCCCGACTGGAGTTAACTTCTCGACTCTGGGAGCCCCGTCAGGAGTTTAAAGGACATCTTCAAAGCAGACCCGGCAGCGTGGACGAAAGTGTTTCAGCGCAAAGATGTCTTAGAGCCCTCGTCGAGAAGTTCGGCGGCCATCTGCTGAAGTTCCTTGCGATGCACATCGGCTTCTATTCGTTTGAATCCGAGTACGCCAACAATAAACGATGCCAAGAGGCTGGCGATCGTTCCGAGAAGCCAGACGGTTCGCTCAAGTGCTTTAACTTTGGAGAATAACACTGGGTCTCGGGCTGGCTCGATGCGAAGTAACAGCTTCCTCCCACCTATCTCAAGTGTGTTCGTGTGCAAGTTTCCGTTGGGCATTTCCGCTGCGCTAAAAATCCGATGGCTAAGGGAATCGGTCGTGTCCAATATTTCAACAATCGCAGCTCGATCCATGGCTGCGTTCACCTTTTGTGCGATGAGCGAGACCCTGAAAATTGAATTCACCAGCAGCTTTGGCTTCTCATTTCGCACCCAACCAACCGCTTTGACCATCATGATGCTGGGGGCTGCCTTGTTGTCGTCTTGAACCGGAATGATCGGTTCCGATAGCGTGACTTCGCCCGTGTTACAAGCTCGCTCTACGGCATCACGGCGCCTTGGCTCCGAAAGAAGGTCAAGTCCGATCGCCTTCCTGTTGCGGGCCATCGGCTCAACCGAGCGGACGACGTAGTAGTCCGGCTTGTCAATTGAGGGGCGTAAGACACCGCTCTCCAGCGAGAAGATGGGCTTGCCACCCAGATCCAGCCTTTCAAATGAAGATCGTTCACTTAAGCTGACGTGCTCGACGATTCCAAGGCCATCCAATCCGCGACGTCCGTCGGTAAGTTGCTGTGCCAGGCGGGATTGATCAGCCTTCCTAAGACTTGATGACTCCAGGATTATCGCAAGATCTGAAAGGACCGTTTCCATAATGTTCACGGAAACTCGGAACTGCTGCAGCGCGTCGTAGCAATCTCTCTCGGCCTGCAATTCTTGCTGGGCTTTCATGCGACCATCGAGTTCACTTTGGTATAGCGAAAGGCAACCCATGAGGGCAAGAAATGTCAGAAAGGCCAATATGGAGGCTCCTTTCTTCTTAAGGTAGAGACTCATCAATTCGCTTTATGATTGCAAGCGCCAGCCCGATTGAACGTACTCTTAAGAGTAGTTACCGAGCTGGCGTAATTTATAGTTCCCTAATGTTACAATAAGACGATGTGTCCCACGTGGTGGGGTGTTGTTGCCGCTCCATTGCGGGCTATCCTATCAACATGAGATCAAGCGGATACCTCGCCGTTCTTAGTCTTACCCTCCTCGCTCCCCACGCCGTATCGCAAGAACATCTACGCTTCGTTGTCACCGGCGATGACCGCGGGGACGACACTGGCGTCAACACGGTTGCCATGAAGCGGTGGATCAAGGCTGTGCTGCAAGAGAAGCCCTCGATCCTGCTGTTTAACGGCGATCTGGTTGCCGGAGCCGGCAGCGACGAAGCTGAACTCGCGCAATTTAAGACCTGGTTGAACGTGATGCAGCCGATCTACAAGGCCGGGATCAAGGTGCTCACTTGCCGAGGTAACCACGAGACGTTATGCCCGCATCCCGACAAGGTTTGGCGTCAGGTCTTCTCAGGCCGTTACGCAAACCCAAGCCCGCAGGCGAAGGGCGAAGAGCAGGAAACCTACGCCTACACGGCAGGCAATGTCCTTTTCTTGGCGCTGGACCAGTTCCATGGGCAGCAGCCGGAGGTCAATCAGAAATGGCTTGACCAACAGCTTGCCGCCAATCCGAAGCTGCACGTGTTTCCCTTCACCCACAAGATGGCCTTCCGCGTGGGGCTTCACGACGATGGAATGGACATCCATCCAGCGGCACGAGACCGTTTCCTCGACTCAATCCTGAACGCAGGCGGCCATGTGTTGTTCTTTGGGCATGATCACCTTTACGATCACACCTACATCTCGAAGCCAGGGAAGGGAATCCACCAAATTGTTGTTGGCACCGCTGGCGCGCCGTTCTATAACGGCGCCGACCATGGCGGCCAAAACGGTGATTGGAAGCTCAACACCGTTAGCCACATCGAAAGGAAAATTGGCTACTGCGTGGTGGACGTCGATGGAGCGAAGGTGACGGTGACCTTCAAAGCGGAGACCAGCCCTGGAGTGTTCAAAGCAGCAGATAAGTTCTCTTGGGTGGCCACGCCGCGGCGGAAGAAGTAAAGCAAAAGGCCGATGGAGTAACCCCATCGGCCTTCATATCTTTTGAAGGAGGCAGCTTATCGTCGCTTGCGCTTGAGAAGAGCGACTGCCATCGTACCGAGCCCGATCATGGTTGCCGGTTCCGGCACTGCCGTCATTTGCCCCTGACCACCGCTACCAGCCACCGGCTGGAAGTAGACCGCATGAGCATCAACCGTTCGATAGGCGTAGTAGGTTTGCGCCCAGGCATCGGCTGCTGCCGTCTCGCCGGTGGACTTGAAGTTACCGACGCTGAGGTCCAGAGTGGCGCCGCCGTCGTAAATTGCTTCCCACATTGCAAGCTGCAAGCCAGCGGCCTTATCGGCGTTATCTGCCTGGAAGAATGCGTTGCCGAGAATGTTGCCGGCTTCCTTCAGGCCGCCTGAAAGCGATTGGGAGTCAAGCACGTTGGCATCCCAGTTGTCGCCAGCATGGATATAGTTGTCCAGGTCGACGCAGTAGGTGTAAATGTTGCCGTAAATTGCGCTAGACGTGAAGTTTAGGCTTGAAGCATAAGCCTGGCCATCCCAGTGGCCCGATACCGTGACGAGCTGACCAAGCCCGATATAGTTAAAGGTCATGTGGGTAACAAGAGCGTTAGACACGCCTGCCAAAGCTACCGCAGAGCAAACAGCTACGAATTTCAATTCAGCCTCCGATTCAAATGGGGCCCAGCAAAAGTGTCTGAGCCGAAACTTATATGCATTGTACGACTTATTGGTAATAGCGCAAGAAACTTTAGTTCAAAAGCCAGTAAGAATACGGGGCAATTGGCAATGGGGTCTGTTAGACGTCGGTTCGTACAATGTAGGGTAGATTCTGCGCATGATCACCGCCTACCTCTTGGTTGCTCTCGCGCAGCAGCCGGGCAAGCCCGAAGCGTTAATGACCCGTCTGGGAGGCTTTCACCGGGCGGTATCAACCAAGAATCGAACTTGCCAGCAGTTCTTCGATCAGGGGCTTGCGTGCCTTTACGGCTACCAATACAGCACGGCGCTTAGATCGTTCCAGCAAGCCATCAACGCTGACCCTGAATGTGCGATGGCCTATTGGGGCTTGGCGGCCTCTTATGGCCCGACCATTAACACTCCCGATGTGGATGCCGAGGACTCAAAGAAGGCGCTGGAAGCGCTGGACCATGCCGACAAAGCGAAAGAAGCTTCAGAGCTTGAAAGGGAACTAATTGCGGCGCAAAGGCTTCGCTTCAACGCCTCCGGGCCAAAAGATCGAACGGCACTGAATGCCGCGTTCTCCAATCGCATGCGCACGGTTTGGGAACATCACCGCCGGGATTCTGATGTGGGTTCGCTTTTCGCGGAGGCCCTACTTGACGAGCGGCCCTGGGATCAATGGACGCTAGACGGCAAGCCAAACCCGGGAACGGAAGAAGCGGTTTCAACCGTCGAAGAGGTTCTGCGGCAGAGCCCCCGCCATCCGATGGCCCTGCACGTTTATATCCATGCAGTGGAAGCCTCGCCGCATCCCGAGAAGGCACTGAAGGCAGCGGATACCTTGTTCGATCTTCAGCCGGACCTTTCCCACATGCAGCACATGCCGTGCCACATCTACGCTCGCACGGGGCAATGGGCAAAGTCGATTCACTCCAATATTGTCGCCATCGCGCGGGTGAAGGAATATCAGCTCTCGCGCGGAATTAGTCCGAAAGCAGCGCCGAACGTGGGGCACTACAGCCACGCCTTAGCGTTCGCCGCCGGAATGCGCGGTCAATCGAAGATCGCACTGCATTCCATGGATCTGGGCGGCTTGAGTAACGAGTACTTGGAAAAGAATGCCGCCAACTTTGACGGAGAGCTGGCGATGCCGCTGGAAGTCCAGCAGCAATTTGGAAAATGGGATGACGTTCTTTCCGCTCAGATTTTTGGGAAAGGTCTTCCAATCGCCCGAACGATGCAGGCCGGCGCTCGAGCCGTCGCCTTTGCCGCCACCGGCGAACTCGAGCAAGCAAAGAAAGAGCTTGTGCGCTTTGCTGAGGCCAAGCAGCTGATTCCAGCTGACAAGGCGGACGGCCGCACCATGATTCACGATGTTCTCGCGGTTGAGCAGCACCTTGCCACCGGCGAAGTCCTGATTAGGGAAGCGGGGAAGGAGGAAGAGGGGCTCCAGGAGATGCGTAAAGCCGTCGAGCTGGAAGATCATCTTCCCTATTCCGAGCCGCCAGATTGGATCATGCCAACCCGCCATGCGCTTGGGGCGGCCCTGCTGATGCTCGGCAAGTATCCAGAAGCGCTTGATGTCTTCAATGAGAACCTGCGTCGGCTTCCGAATGATGGCTGGGCGACAATGGGGCTATCAAAGGCGCTTCGTGGGCTTGGTCAAGTCAAAGAGGCAGATAAAACGCTGGCGAAGTTCAAAACGTTATGGAAGGATGCCGATATCACCATCAGCACCTCTTGCATGTGCCTAGAACCTAGAACGAAGTAGCCCACTGGCCCATCGCAATAAAGCTCATGGTGAGCAGCGCTTCGGGCTTCGGCAGGTTGGATACTTCGACCACGGTTCTGGCGGTCAGGTTCTCGCCCAGCACCTCCACGAAGGCTCGATTCATCTCATCGAAATCGGCGATATTCTTCATGTACACCGTGATCTGCGCCAGATGCTCGGGTCCATATCCCCGGTTGCCCAGCATCGTCCGAATGAGATGCAGCACCTGCTTTGCCTGCTCGTAGGCAGTGGTCCCCACCAAGTCCCCAGTTTCAGGATCAAACGCGGCGATGGCGGAACCGAAGATATATGGACCCGCCTGAACCATCGGCGCGTACGGCCCGATAGGTTTCGGCGCAGAAGCCGGGAAGATTCGTTCGACTGTCACCACCTGATCTTACCGTTCGGTCTGCCTTACGTCAGATTTTTGGGGCGTACAAATCGGAGCCGTTTCTAATGCTTCTGCTTCGGCTTTAGCCATTTCTTGAATTTGTCAAGAGATCCTGGAGCCGTTAGGGCAATGCGAATGCGTTTGGCTGCTGGGCTGACATTGCACGTAGCGTCAGTTGGAACGCCAGTCATATTCAAACTCATACCCGGGCCACCGGACGCGCCATTTGCGCTCGCCGAGGTTCCTTGCGCTCCGATGACATCGCGAAGGATGCCGGTTGGCCCAATGATCAGCTTAAGGGCGAAGGGATCGGCAGCAGTCAACTGAGTGGGAAGTTCTTTGGTGTCGGCATCGCCATCGTGCTTGGCAGTGCTGATGACCTCCACTCGGTCCACGCCCTTCGGGATCGTGATAAGAACCCCCACCTTATCGGTTGAGATCGAAGACATGGCAACGCCCTCGATACCCACGACGTCCCCAAGGTCGTTAGTTCGGATCACCAGCAGCCGCTTGCTAGGCGATGCGATGGAAGAATGGGTCGTGCTTGGTGAGGAGGCTCCCAATATAGAGAGGGAACAGACTAAGGCATAGAGCATACGCATGGTATTTAAAATTATATCAATACATTTGAGACTAGAGCGTCTCGGTAGGGCTATGGTCTCTTTCAGATCGTCTAGGTCAGGGCATCTTAGCGGGTTGGCGGAGGCAGGGGATATTCGTCCAGCGCCGCCTGAATAGCGCTTTTAACACTATCGGAAAGGGTAAGGGAAGTGGCTCTCACTGCCGGGGCGGGCTCATCGGGGCTTTGCATGCCAACGATCGCCGCCTTTACCGCGGGGTTGTTCAGCAGCCAGGCAAGCGACAGTTCCGCCATCGAGCAGCCCAGATCGCCAGCGATTTCCGCCAGTTTGGCGCGAAGGACCTTTAGCGGAGTGGCGTTTGGCTCCTTGGCTAACGCTCGGCCGCGGCGAAAGTCGTTTGCGTCCAGCGTTTCCAGGTCAAAGCCGTCCACCAAGAAGCCGCTGGCGAGGGGCGACCACGCCAGAAAGCCGATGGAATTGGCATGGACGAAGGGAAGAGAGGTCTCTTCCACTCGGCGGGCAAGAAGGCTGTACTGATCCTGCAAGCTCACCACCGGGCCGACCGTCATCGCCCTGGCGATAAGCTCCGCAGAGTGGTTGGAGAGGCCGCCATGGCGCACCTTCCCCTCCTTGATCAGCTCCTGAACCGCGCCCCAAGATTCCTCGATGGGCACGCTCGGGTCCGGCTCGTGGAACTGGTAGAGGTCCACATGGTCCGTTTGCAGGCGCTGAAGGCTTCCCTCGATCTCCGTTTTGAGGCTTTCTGGGCGCAAATCGACGATTACCCGCTTTCCTGGGTCGTTATAGATGCCCGCCTTGGTGAAGATGTACGCCTTGTCCCTTCGGCCTTTCAGGGCGTTGCCAACCACGGTCTCCGCCCGCCCCCAGCCGTAGCAGGGCGCGGTGTCGATCCAGTTGATGCCGACGTCGAGAGCGGCGTGGATGGTTCGGATGGAGGCGTCCTCAGCCTGCGGCCCCCAGTAGACGAACCAATCGGGCGTCGAGCCCATCGGCGCGGATCCCACGCCGACGGGAGAAATCTGCAGATCGCTGGAGCCGAGTTGTCGCAGGGGGAGCATCTGGTGAATTTTATCCCTGGCGGCGGATTCGCGATTCTGGAAGTGGGGAATTGGACTCAGAGAAGTGGTTCTTGAATTACAAGCTACTTCTGATAATCATTATTATGATAGTAAGCAGAGTGGCGGCTTTTGCCAGCTGTACGTTTCTTCCCCCTCCGCAAAAACGAAAACCGGGCTCAAGCTTAGCGCCTGAGCCCAGTCTGTAATCGCTAGGCGCGAGCCTTAGCTCTTGCGTCGCTTGCGGATCAAAGCCGCAACGCCAAGGCCGAGAGCGGCCATGCTTGCCGGCTCCGGAACCGCGTCGCCGGTGAAATCAAGCTTCGACATCACCTGATAAGCGCTCGAGTTGTTCGGAGCGATTTCCCATACGCCGCTCGCATCACCCGTAAATCCACCCAGTGCAGCCGGGTTCTGGAAGCCGCTGGAATACTCCAGTCCAGAGTTTGCCCCACCGTCATCCAGATGAACGTAAACGAGGTAGTTGGTCCCGACGTTCAAGCCGAAATTGATCGGCTCCCAATGAAGATCCACTGGTCCACCAGAGCTCATAAAGAAAGAGCCTAGCTGAACCGGGCCGGTAACCAGAGAGCCGGATGCCTCGCTGTACTCGCCGATGAACAGTTCTCCGGTCAGGCTAGACGTGCTACGGTTTTGCACATAGAAATCAACGGAGTATAGGTTCGCGGTGGGTGCTGTGAATTCCTCGCCGACATTCGCCCAGCCACCGGAGATGCCACCATCCCAGCTTGCGGTGTTATCGATCAGCACATCTGCGTTCGCAAGCGCAGCCACTCCCAAAATAGAAAGTAAAGCAATCCTCTTCATAACACCTACATTATAACAGCAGCAAGGCTCAGGCTTTGGAAAACCTCGTAATTGTGCTTGTCACGCGTCTTTGTAGCTGTGGCGTTACCGTGGCTGATCCACGGATACACTAGGGTTATGCATAGCCAATTTTCGGTCGCCTGGGGCATCTCCCGCGGACGATTCGTCGATACCATTTCTGACCTAAGCGACGAGCAGATGCGCTGGCGCAGTCAGCCGGGCGCGCTTACCATTGGCGAAGCGGCGCTACACGTCGCGGGGGTGGAAACAATGTTCATCAGTCAACTGCTGGACCTTCAGCTAACCCCTGAGCAGACCCGAATCAAACTGTGCGCGGTGGATGGCGCGGTTAACAGCAATCCCTTCCCGTTCAAGCTGGAGGAAATCACCACCAAGCTCGCGCTCGAAGCTTTGGAAATGTCAAAGGCGATGACCGAGCCGGTGATCACGCACCCCACCGAGGAGGTTCTGAGGAAGGAGATCATCAGCGCGCTCGGGCCGATTATCACCGGCGAGGGCGCCCTCGGCCGTCTCAGCTTCCATGCCGGCTACCATCAGGGGCAGGCTTATCTTCAGCGCAATGCCCCCGGATTCCCGAAATAGGGTCTTCCCTGCTTCCCCGCTGGTACGAAGGTCAGTCGAAGCGCAGAATGCCGCGTGTGATCGCGCCGGAAAGCATGTCGGCGTACGCCTCGTTGATCTGCTCTAGCGGATAGCTTCGGGTGATGAGGCGATCGATGGGTAACTGGCCCTTCAGGTAAAGATCGCCGAACTTCGGAAAGTCCTCGTGCGGGATTGCGGTGCCGTAGTACGAGCCCATCACCGCCTTTTCCTGCCTCACCAGCAGCGCTCCCGAGAGAGGAAAAGTGCTGTCCACCGGCGATAGCCCCGAAAAGACCACCGTTCCGCCGCGCCGAGCGGCTTTGATTGCGAGCTCTTGCACCGCCGAGGAACCGGCGGCCTCGAAAACATAGTCCGCGCCTCGCCCTTCGGTGATTTCGAATATCTGATCGATGACCGAGTCGCTTGGCTGCAAGCCGTGGGTCGCGCCAAACGATTTCGCAGCCTCCAGGCGGGATTCGAGAGGATCGATGGCGATGATGCTCCGCGCACCAGCCAGCTTCGCGCCCATGACGGTACACAGACCCACGCCACCCGCGCCAAACACTGCAATCGAGGCATCGGGTTCCACTTGTGCGGTATTCAGCACCGAGCCAACTCCGGTGGTCACCGCGCAACCGATTGCCGCCGCCACCGAGGAAGGCACTGCGTCCGGCATCTTCACGCAGCTTGAGCGCGGTACAACGGCGTGATCGGCGAAACACGCCAGCGCGCAGTACTGCCTCACCGGCTCGCCGTTTAGCGAAAGGCGACTGGTTCCGTCGGGCATGAAGCCCGCTTTGTTCGTCTTGAAGAAGGTTTCGCAAAGGCCGGGGCGGCCACGCTTGCAGTAATAGCACTCGCCGCAGTAGTTGGCCCAGTTCAGCGACACCTTGTCGCCCACTTTTAGACCGGTTACGCCCTCACCCAATGCGGCAACGATTCCTGCCCCTTCATGGCCCGCCACCAGCGGCATCGGATGCTTGGAGTCTCCGGTGACGAGGTGCCAGTCGCTGTGGCAGACCCCCGCCGCTTCCATCTTCACCAACACTTCCCCTTTCTGTGGCCCTTGCAGATCCAGAGTTTCCATCTTGAAGGGTGTTTGGGGAGCGAAGAGGACGGCGGCCTTTATTTTCACGTCCGGATATTACTATTTGAAAGCGCAAGTCGGTGGGTCCGCACCCCTGGAATCGCGTAGTGACCAATTGCGTTATTACGCGCATCAAACGGATTACGAGAGGGCGCGCAAGCGAAACCAGGATCAATTGCCCTAGGGAATGGATTGCGTACCTTTTTGGTTATCTATTGCAACAGGAGGTCAACATGACCAAGAAAATCAAACTGTCGCCAATCCTTTGGCTCCTCCCGCTGATGCTCATCGGTTGCGGAGGCTCCGACAAGGGCCCGTCTGTTCAAGGCATCGTAGCGTCGGGCGAGGCGAAAGCCGCCAAGGTGATGCGAAGGCCCTCGATGAAGGAGGATGTGGGCGGGTACAAGTCTGACACGACGGTGGATGAAGCGATGGCCCCACAAGCTGAAGATGGGGCTGTTACGGCTTCCGCGCCCACGCCTGCGGTACCGGAAAAGTCGATGAACGCGATGCCGCGAAAGATCATCTACACGGGCAGCGTCGCCCTGAAGACCGATGATCTCGATGCCGCCGCGCAGAAGCTAGAGCTATTGATTGCCAGAAGCAACGCCTACCTTGGCAGCGCCAAGCGCGAGGGAGCGAAGGGCGGAAAGCGAACCGGCATCTGGACGATCCGCATTCCAAGCGGCGGATATCAGGAGTTTGTGAAGGAAGCCTCGAAGATCGGCGAACTGCAAAGCGCCAACCAGACTGCCGACGATGTGAGCGAAGAGTATTACGACGCGGTCGCGCGGCTGAAGAACAAGCGGATTGAGGAGCAGCGCTTAATTGATCTGCTTCAGCGGGCATCCGGCAAGCTGGGCGAAATTCTGACGGTCGAACGAGAGATATCGCGTGTGAGGGGCGAGGTCGAGGAAATTGAGGGTCGCCTCAGGTTCCTATCCAACCAAGCAACTTTCTCGACGGTCACGGTGACGATCGAAGAAGTGAAAGACTTCCAGCCGGTTGGCCCTCCGGGTTTTGGCACAGAGATCGGCCGTTCATTCACGGGTTCGGCGATGGGGCTGCTGGATAACGGGAAGAACCTTGTGATCCTGCTCGCGTCGCTTCTTCCCTACTTTGCGATCTTCGTTGGAATGCTCTCGCTGGCGAGAAAGCCGATCATGCGATGGCTGATGGCAGTTAAGAAGTTGCTCACGCCGGTGGCGAAGCCTCCGGTGCTTCAGCAAGAGTAGCTCTTGTTGTTGGGGCAAGCATGCAGTGGGCTTGCCCTAACTCGTCTTTCTCAGCTTCGCTTGGATGCGAAGCGATTCGTGATGGACCTGCTCGAAGAGAGCCTCGATAAGCAGTGGGTTAAGCTCCAAGCTCTCGCCATGCGCCAGGCGCCGCTCCATTAGCGCGTTCCAGCGGTTCTCCTGGAAGACTTCGAGGCCGTGGATCTTCTTGTATTCGCCGATCTGCTGGACGACCTTCATGCGCGATGCCAGCAGCTCTATGAGCTCATGGTCAAGGCGGTCTACCGACGAACGTAGTGTTTCCAGCTTGGCCCAGTTCTCGCCATCAAGGCTTTCTTCTACCAGCGAAGCTGGTCGCCAGGTAAGGCCCGCCATCATTTCCCCGTAGGCTGAGGGAGTAAGTTGCTGCGAGGCGTCGGTCCAGGCTTCCTCGGGGTTGTGGTGGACTTCCAGCATGAGGCCGCTCATGCCAAGGTCTAGCGCCCTTTGCGAAATTTCCGCAAGACCCTCGCGCTTACCCACGATATGGCTTGGATCGCAGATAAGCGGGATTTGCGGCAGCCTTTGCATAAATTGCAGAGCGAGGCTCCACTCCGGAGGATTTCTTAAGCCGGATCGATTAAGGGAGGCGAAGCCGCGGTGAATAGCGCCAAGGCGAGTGAGTCCGGCGCGCGCGAGGCGCTCAATCGCCCCGATCCAGAGGTCGACGTCTGGACTGATGGGATTCTTGACAAGCACTATTGCGTCGGTGCCGCGCAAGGCATCGGCGATTTCTTGGACAGAGAAGGGGTTTCCGGTCGTTCGCGCCCCAACCCAGACGATGTCGACTCCATAAGCAAGGCAAGCTTCGACATGGCTAGCGCCAGCGACCTCGACGGCGACCGGGAGGCTGGTCTCGCGCTTTGCCTCGCGAAGCCATTCAAGCGCCTGGATGCCGTGGCCCTCAAAACCGCCCGCGCGGGTGCGGGGCTTCCAAATGCCTGCCCGCAAGATGCACGGCCAGCCGGTGGCTTTAAGTTCGCGCGCGGTTTGCAGCAGCTGGTCTTCGGATTCAGCGCTGCACGGGCCCGCGATGAGGGCGAAATCGGGCTGATGGGCGGAGCGGGTGAAGACCCAATCGCGCCAATCGGATGCTGGAAGAAATCCTGCGTTTGGGTGGTCGTCCACCGTCGCGACCGGCTTCGCTTGAAGAGCGCTCGGGTAGGTGTGCTGCGCCATCGACTGCAGGTCGCTATCGCCTTGGCGATATACGCCAAGGACGCAGACTTCCAGCGCACGTTCGCCCAGCGTCGCGAGGGCATTGCGGTAATCGCGCAGGTCTTCCCAAATCAGGTCTAGGTGAATCGCGTATTCGAACGGCACATCGACAATCGGCACGGATTGAATTTTCGAGAGGTTGATGTGGTGCTGCTTTAGGATGGCAAGCGCTTCGGCAAGCGCGCCTGCGCGGTGGGAAACACGGATGGAAAGGGTCGCCTTGTTGAGGGTGGAGTCGATCTCCAAGGGCGCGGGGGCAAGTGCAAGGAACCGCGTGTAGTTGTGCTCGACGTTCTCGATTCTTTCGGCAAGAATTTCCAGACCGTACAAGCTGGCGGCGCCGTAACCGGCGATGGCGGCGACGCCCGCAAGGCGATTCTGCTGGATGTGGCGAGCAGAACTGGCGGTATCGAAGAACTCTTCAACCCGCATGTCCGGATGGGCTTGCAGGAATTCCGAGCACTGAGGGACCGCAACCGGGTGGCCCAAGACCTTATGAATATCGCCAAGCCTTTGACCGGGGAGGGCCACCAGGTGGTGCTGAATGCGCACGTAGACTTCGCCGGTGATGGAGACGGCGTTCTGTTCTAGGAGGTGGTAGTTGCCGAGGATGCTGCCCGCGATCGAGTTTTCGATAGCGACCATGGCGGCATCTGCCTGCCCCGAGCGAAGGGCGGCAAATGTGTCCTCAAAGCTCTTGCACTCCACCATCTGCAGCTCTTCGCCGGGATGGCGAGCGCCGTAGAACCGCCGAGCGGCGATGTCGTGGAATGATCCGGCTATTCCTTGGATGGCTATGCGCATGGGTTTCTCCTGGTTGGCAACAAAAAACCCGGCCTGAATCAGGCCGGGTTAGTAGGCTTGCTGATGAAGCGTGACCTATCCCCCGACCCCTTCGGGATAAAAATAATAGCTAAACGTATAGTTCAGGGCGGACAGCTTCATTGCGTAAGGAGCAGTGTAACAAAGTTCGGCCCAGATCCCAAACCGCTCAGCAAAACCTAGCGGTTCTTGCGGGCAAACTACTTCAGGCGCACAGTAGTGAACGGAATCGAGTTGTCACCCACTGCTGGCGGCTGGCCATCCCACTTTTCGATCGCGGCGCGCTTATTCTCGATTCGCTTTAGCTGAAGGATCGAATCACCCTGCTGGCTCAGCATCTCGTTCATCTGCGCCTGCTTATTTGCGTTCGTAAGAATGGTTTGCTTATCGATCTTCGCCTGCTCAAGCCGGTTCTTTGCAACCCCAAGCTCGTTGAACTTGTTGAGGCGCTCGTTGACCTTTGCAAGCACGTCTTCGTTTGGATAGACCTCACCCACGTACACTTCGTCCACCGTGATGCCGTATTCATCCATGATCGGCCGAAGCGCCTGCTTCACTTCGCCGCCGATACCCGCGCGATCCTTGGAGGTCACGTCGAATATCGACTTCTTACCGGTCACGCAATTGAGGCAGTAGCTTGTGTAGTAGCGAATGAAGGTGCGTTGAATGAAGTCGAGGTCCTCGGTGCCGAAGCTTGCGAACATCTTGTCGACGTTTCCAGCATCTACGTGCCAAGCGACGGTTATGTCCATCGGGAGCTGCCCACCTTCGCTTGTGCTCGCCACGATGCTGTCGTCAACCGCTCGCTCACCCTCTTTTGCGTTACGCACGTAGGTGGCGTTGCGGATGCTGGTTGGGTAAACGATGATTCGCTGGTTCCACCCGCGATAGACCACTTGCGGGGTTAACAGCTTCTCGGAGATGCCGCTGGAGCCGTCGAACTTTACGCCAACCGAGGCTGGCGGGATTTGAACCATGCACCCGCCCATCAGCGCAAGGCAGAAGAGAAGTGGTAGCCCCTTCCCTTTCATCGGCCCCTCGGGACTGGCGTTACGCCGTTGCCGGAGCCGTCAACAACAAGAGTTTGTCCTGGCTGCGGTTGGATGGGTGAAAGGTGGCCATTCCACTTTCGGATGGCGTCTGCTTCAAGTTCAAGGTTTAGCATTTCTAGGCTCTTTTGCTGCGTCTTGTTAGCGGTAATTGATCTTGCCTGCCGTTCGGCGTCGGCTCGGACGAGTTCGGCCGCGCTGTTGATCTGGGCGATCTGGCTCTCTAGCTGGGAGATGCCGATTTGGGTGTAGGAGTTGATCGAGCTGTAGACCCGTTGCTCGGTCTCCTTGGTGAGATACGGTCGTAGAATCATCGCTTGGTCGATGGTTATTCCCTTCTTTTCAAGGCGATCCCGCAGCTCTTGGGCGAGCTTCTCGCTGGCTTCCTGGCGCTTGCTGCCGATAAGCTGGAATACCGTGTACTGGCTGCCGATGCTGCTTGCGCCGTCCCTTACCGCCCGGCGTATGTGGTTCGCCTGAATCTCCTCGATCGTTATCGGACCAAACGTGTTGAACACCGTCCGCACGTTCTCCTTCTTCACGCGATAAACGATGGAAATATCGAAAGTAGTATTGGCGTTGTCGCTAGTGGTGATCAAGATGCCATCAGCCGCCTTGACCTCGCCTTCGCTTGCATCCTGGCTATAGACGGCGTTCTGGGGCTTTGTTGGGTATTGATACAGCTGCTGCCGCCAGCCTACAAAAACGGACTGCGGCTCATAGACCTTGTCAAGAATGCCGCGCGAGGCATCGTAGATTAGTCCGACGTGGCCGGCTTCAATCCAGACCGTGTTCTGTCTCCAGTAGAGGACGCCAATGCCGACGGTGCCCAGCACGAATACGCCGATGGCGAATGAGCGTTTAAGCTTCATCGTCGGTGTCCTCTTCAAGCAGGTCGTTCAGTTCTTCTTCCGCCTGGCGGCGGTAAGGCTCATCGGCTAACTTGCGCTGTCGTTCCAGCTCTTCCCTCTTGGCCCTTTGTTCCTGTAAAGGCATGACCACAAAGACGTAGAACCCTGCCACGAGGATGGCGCCAAGCAGCACGATCGTAAGAATAATCTTGTAAACCAGCACCGAAAATTAACACGGTGTATCGGGCAGGATGGTTGCGTTCCTGCTGCTTAATCCAGCCCGTCGGTCTCGCCAAGCACCCATATCTGCGCGCCGCAGATGCAGATGTTGAAGATGAGGAAGAGGGCCAATAGTAACCCTGTCCACCCCATGCCGAGCATCATCAGGAAGGAAAAGAAGAGATCAAGGACATAGCCGATCAGCCCGATAAACGCGATGTAGTTGGCGATGTTGCGGATGAGCGGAATGCGTAGGATCAGCCCGAGGCCAAAAGCCAAGCAGAGAGTGCCGCAGACCAATAGGAACGTGCTGAAGAACCTAACCTGTTGGCTTAGGAAGAGCAGGCCGGCGCCATCCAGAATCCACCAAGCCGCGAAGAAGTAATAGAGACCCCAGATGAGGGCTGGGTTTGAGTAGCCCGAGCCAACCCGAACCTGCTTCTTTACCGGCTTTGGCCGAACGACCTTCTTGGTGTCTGCACCGCAGAACTGGCAGCTCTGCACCCAATCGGGCAAGGTCTGGTTGCAATTCGGACACTGGATCATGGCTACCCCGCATTTTATTGCGTTAGCGCCAGATATTACAATGTCATGGGACTGATTACGTCCCGTTTTCTAGTTCCTTCTCGTGAAGAGGTTTATGCGCCCTTGCTATTGCTTGCCGAAATGGATGCCGTTGTCAACCTCGATTGCTTGGATAGCCTCGGCGCTTTCAACAATGGAAACAGCCCTGAACTGCGGTATCCGGCCGACCGAGTCAACGCCACCAAGCGCGGCGATCTGCTCCTTACTCAACTTGAATTTGCGCCACTCCGTGCGAGTTATCGCTTGGCCCACGCCACCAGAATGCTGGCAATAGCTCAGCAAGAGGGTTAGCTCGTCGGTGGCTGGATCAAAGCTTCTTGGATAGCCTTCGTAGCGCACAGCGCCTGGAGCTAGCTTGGCATCGAAGAGGGGATAAGAAATCGGCGTCGAAATCTTGGTGGCCGCGGCAAGCGAGGGCATCGGGTTGCGCAACCGCTCCTGCGTCCTCCCATTGCCTGGAGCGTAGATCTCAAAGTGCATGTGAGGGCTGGTGGCATCTCCGCTCGTTCCCACATAGCCGATAAACTGACCGCGCTCCACCCGACGGAAAGGCCGTAGGCCGGGGGCGAATGCAACGTCGCGATTTCCAGCATGGTCTTTGGTTCCCGGGTTATCGTCGTTCAGATGGGTTCCAAGGACAGCAAAGCCGTCATCCCCATATATCCAGAAGCTGCAGGGGTTCATCTTGAATCCGATCACGCCGGATATCGGCGCCACAATCGGGCTCATCTTGGGGGCCAAAATGTCGATGCCGGTGTGGAGAAGGTTCGCCCTTCGCTCGCCATAACCGTCCTTGAAGCGAACGGCTCCGATCACTGGGAAGATCATCGGCAGGACGACATGATCAGATGGAAGCGGATTGAACCCGAAGGGGGCGACGGGCGGGGCTGGCCCCCAAGCTTCCCTGCCGGGATCCGGACGCGGAATGCCAGGACCAGCAATTAGGCTGAGAAGGAAGAGCGTCTTGATCGCCAATTCTTACCTCTTGCTTTTCGCCGCCGATCTGGCCGCCAACGCCGCTCGGTACTCGGCGACGTACTGTGCGCAATCAAACTTCGCCACTAACCGCCCGATGACTTCGAACGGGATATCGCCTGGCTTCTTGAACCGAATGCACCCCGCGCCCATATCCAGCTTCTTGCCAGTCTTGGCGTACTCTTCCTTAAACCAAGCCGTCATCGGTTGGTTCATGTATAGCGCCAGGAAGTGAAGGGCAATGTGCCCCTTCGTGTTGTCGATTGCGCAAAGCGCCAAGGGCTGCTTCGGGTCGCAGTGATACCCCTCCGGCAGAATCGAGTGAGGGACAACGTAATAGATTCCTTTCTCGCTGACCCGCTCCTCAAACCCAGCGCCGAGGTTTGCGAAAATCGTATCGCGCAGTTGCTGGATGGCTTCCCTGCGCTCCTCGGGAGTGGTTTCGAGAAATGCGGCAATGCTGCTCATGCGTTCTTGTGGCAATCTTACTTTGAATCTGGTCGATAGACAAGTGTGATAGCATCCAAGCAGATTTGCCCCGACCAGTTGATGACCTTGCTCTCCACAACTCTCAATCCAGATTTGATTGCGTAGTGCGCGAAGAGCTTAACGCTCATGAAGTTCCGCCAATGGGTGTTGTCTTGATAGTTTGCGCCGGGGCTGGCATCGTTATTCGAATGGTGGAACAGCCCAAATCCGCCCGGCTTGAGAACACGATACGTTTCCTGTAGGTATGACAGAACGACTTCGGAATCGAAGTGGACCATGGCGTCATAGCAAAAGGCGGCGGTCATAGACGAGTCTTCAATCGGCCGCAGATCGTAGCCGTTGCCAACAAAGGCGTGAAAATCGGCCATGCCTTTGAAGCGCTTCTGGCAGTGCTCGATGTTGGGCACGTTGATATCGCTCATCCACTTCTCGCCCGGCTTGCCGATAAGTTGGGCGGAGTGCCTACCGCGGCCGCATGCGATTTCAAGAATGCGGGTGGTGTCGAGCCGATCGAACATCGGTCGGAACGCGGAGTTCGGCGCCCAAAAGATGTTGGTCCATTCCTCGCTTTCGGCCTTGTCGTAGTAGTCGGTTTCGATCCAATCTTGCCCAACTTTTCTGGCAATTTCCGCGAGTCTGCCTTGATCCATCCCGCCAGTGTATCACTGGTTCGGCATTTTGCCAAAGGCGAATACTGGCTTAACGTTCGCTTGAGGTTTCGCTCGCACCTGTGTTGATCTTGAATGGCCGGTAGACCGGGCAGATGCGGCTTACGCCGCTACAGAACAGAGCGCCCGAGAACCACATCATTGGGACCAGGAAGACCTTCGGAATGGGCAGGGCAACCGCGAGCGCAAGGAAGGCAAAGCTCAGAAGGAAGCGGATGATCCGGTCAACATTGCCCACGTTTGGCTTCATGCAACCATTATGCGCCTACCACCCGCAACACATGAGTTAGCTTAGGGCGCTAGCATGCCGTAGACATCGACATCGACCCACTCGCCCCAATGCTTCCGGTGGTGGCGCAGGCGGCCCTCGAACTCGAAGCCAAGCTTGCCAAGCAGCTTTATCGAAGCCTCGTTATCGGGCAGCACCGTCGCTCCAAGCCGGTGGAGCTTCAACTCCTTCCAGCCATAATCCATCGCGATCAGCGCGGCTTCCGTCATCAGGCCCTGACCCCAATATTCCTGGGCAAGCGCGTAGCTCAAGTTCGCTCGCTCGTTGTCACGGCTCCAATCGGAAAGTTCGACCCGACCAATCACCTTGCCATCCGCTCGATGCTCCAGCGCCCACCACATCAGGTCGCGCTCATAAAGACCGACTAGTTGCTGAACATGGCGCTCGCACTCCTCGAACGAGGCGTATGGCTCCCACATGCCCGGACGGGCCACCTGCTCATCCTGAGCGTAGGCGAACATATCGGCGGCATCGGTTGCCCGCAGCGGCCGCAAAATAAGCCGTTCAGACATGAAGGTGGGGATGGACATGGGGGGTTAAGATGTTCATTATAGTCGCGCTTGCCCACGTGAACTACCGGGAACCTGCCCTTGCTTGGGTATGTTGGTAAGCATAATGACCGCGCTTCTAGCTGCCAGCCTCCTCTTTTCCTACCCCCAGCAGGGTGACACCACGTATCCGATCAAAGGCGCTCCCCTCGTAACCTACACCATCGATTACGAACCGTTTTGGTCGCCCGATGGGAAGCGGATTGCGCTTATTTCCAGCAGGCACGGCGGCCTAAAGCTTCACGTTCTGAATCTTTCGGACGCGCCTGACAATGCTTGGAAGATGAAGCAACTCACCTTTGGAGACACTGAAGAAGACTCCCCGGCGTGGTCGCCTGATGGCAAGCAGATCGCTTTTGTTTCGGTTCGCAAGGGCGTGTCGCAGATATGCGTGATGAACGCCGATGGCACAGGCGTGAAGCAGCTGACAAATGGCGCCTACGACAATATCCACCCTGCCTGGACGCCCGACAGCAAGCGGGTGTTGTTCGACACCTCGCGGTATATCGAGGAGAACAAGAAGAAGCGCGGGGACATCGGGGGCCACCCCACAATCGGCGAGCCTCAGGATAGCTTTATCGACTTGGCGAGCGTGAATCGCGACGGCTCTGGCTGGAAACGGATTACAACCGGCGGTGGCTACACGTACGCCTTCTATTCACCGGACGGCAAATACATACTCCACCGCAGGCCGGTTGGGGAGAAGACTCAAATTTGGCTGATGAACGCTGATGGCTCGGGGGATCACAACATTTCCGGCGATGAGACTCAGGACGGCTGGCCAAGCTGGGCGCCGGATGGCAAGCGCATCTGCTTCGTGCGGCGCATTAACGGGAAGCTTTGCATTTGCGCGATGAACCGAGATGGCTCCGGTTTCATTCAGCTGACCGACGTGCTTCGGGACAGCACAAACCCGCGTTGGTCGCCGGATGGAAAGCAGATACTGTTCAGCCGAAGAATGGGAAGCATCTTTCTTTCAGTCATCCCTGCCCCGCCGGGCTAGCCTAGAAATAGGTTACAGGCTCTCGAACCGGCGGGCCGAGTTCTCCGCGTGGGGCGCGCCGCTTTTGAGAATGATCTCTCTCACCTTGGCTGCTTCGTAAGGAATTCGCCGAAACTCGATCGAGAACTGGCCGTGATTGAAGGTGAGAATGGCGTACTCGGCCCACGGGTCGGCGCGGAAGTTCTCCATATCCTGCATATGCGAGTAGGCAAAGCCGACGCTACCAGGGTTGATGAAAACCTTCTGTTTGATTCGGCGGATCTGTTGGACGTGGGTATGCCCACCGGTGAAGAACATCTGCGGGTAGCCGCCCAGTTTCTCCTCGAACTCCTCGTTGGTGCTGGTGGGTAGCAAAACACCGTTATAGCTGGCCGGGGAACCGTGGAAGCAAAGCAATTGCTCTCCGCCCAAATCGAGGTTGACCGTCGGCTGGAAGTTTTGGATGAACTCGCGGTCGGGCGGACTCAACTGTTCCATTTGCCACTCGCGGATATCCAGCGTTCGCTGGTCGATAGGCCCGTCCGAGCCGTCGTCCTTCAATGTCAACATAAAGTCATCGGCGTTGCCGAGCACTATTGGGCATGCAAGTTCGCGAAGAAGAGCTACGCATTCCGAAGGCTGCGGACCCCCTTGGATGGCGTCTCCCAGGCACACCATCTGATCCAGTCTCTGCGCCTTCATGTCAGATATCGCCTGCTCAAAGGCATAGGCGTTGCCATGAATATCCCCGAAGATCCCAACCCTCATCCTGAGTTAGTGACGTGAAGCGGATCGCCGGATGTTACGCAAGAATCTCGTACAGGCCCACATTTACAACAAAGCGGCCGAGACCTTGTGGTCTCAGCCGCCTGTATATTCTTTACGAGGAGGCTTAGGCCTTCTTAGCGCGACGTCGCAAGAGAGCTGCTACGCCAAGACCAAGAGCGGCCATTGAGGCTGGCTCGGGCACTGCGTCCGAAGCAACTTGGATGTCGTCAACGTTTATCTGAAGACCCGCCGTCTTGAGGAACTGAAGCCCGATTGCTTGGCCGACCAGAGGATCATTCGCCGCGGCATCGTATGAGATTGTGAATTGCGTCCAGGTTCCCGGAGGCTGATTGGTTTCCGCGATATTGAGGGCGTTCAGAACAGAGCCACCAACAATGGCGCCGTCCGTAGCCGATCCGCCAGCCGTCATCGTCGCGGTGAAATCGCCTACATACCCATCCAGCCGACGACCGACGTAGAAGCTGACTTCATTGTGCCCAACACCAACGAGGTTATTGCTTACCTGGGCGATACTGCCTGAGTTGATATAGGCTACTTGGTGGCCATCAGGAGTCGGGTCTGAAAAGTAACCGGTTGGGTACGGATACCAGACGCCAACTTGTCCGCTCGGGGACTCGCTCCAGCTGGGAATAAAGTCGTTGAACACCCCTACCCCGAGGGCCGGGTTCTCGAAGCTGTTGTTAACGAAGGCAGCGAATGACGAAGCGCCTGCAAGCGCAAGCAAACTGATTGCACCAAACCTCAATTTCATGGCAAAACACCTAACACGTATATTTTACAGCAGGTAGTAGTACCTGGTCCGTGTTTCGCATCGAATCCCAACTTTCTAGTAAGAATACTTGTCACACCGCTGCGAAGGGCATCGTCGCAAAGCAGAACGGTCGGGGACCTTTTGGTTCCCGACCGTTCTCAAGTATTACTTGCTGAGGCTCAGGCCTTTTTAGCGCGACGTCGGATCAAGGTTGCAATACCGAGACCGAGTGCAGCCATGGAAGCTGGCTCAGGGACAGCGCCGTTAGCGGTAATGTCGTCGACGATCGGCGCGGAGTTGCCGGTAAGAACCATGGTCTTGATTCCGCCTGCATCGCTCCAACCACGCCACTGGAAGGCGTTGCCGGCTTGTACCCAACTGTCAGTTCCGATAAGGTTGTTGCCCGCATCGTAAAACGATACGTTAACATTGCCGTAGTTGCTGTCGCAGGTCTGCCAGTAGCCGCCGAAGTCGGTGACTGCATTTGCGAATGTCAAAGTGATTGTAGGACCGATCCCGCCATCATAAAAGCCCAAAGACTGTACGCCTGAGTTCGCCCCACCGGAGCCGTTTCCACCGAGGCCCCAGAATGTGGTGTTGACGTTTACAACCCACATGCCCGGAGAACCATCCGGATTCCCCGTGAAGGTAGCGGCTCCCCCCATAACGGCCATGGACGTGTATGTACCACCATTGTTATAGTCTGGGTAAGACTCGAAATTATCGTTCAGGCTGCCCGAGAACACACCAACATTAGAAAATGCCAAAGCTGAAGAAGCTAGAGCTAGGCTCCCACCAACCAAAATAGTTTTCATGACTCTAAATAGTATAAGACACGCTTACTTGCGTGAAGTCACTTGCTAACAATATCCAGGGTGGTCTCTGCTCAGAACTAGTATCTTTACCAGTCACACCACATTAACCGCTTGTACGCAAAGTAAAACGGTCGGGCTCTGTGTGGTCCCGACCGTTCTCAAGGATTACGAGCTGAGGGGCTTAAGCCTTCTTAGCGCGTCGACGAAGCAGCGCTGCCACGCCTAGTCCAAGGGCGGCCATCGAAGCAGGCTCAGGAACCGCAGCGGTATTCGCCTGCATGTCGTCAAGGACAGGAGCCGCGTTGCCCTGAAGCACGACGGTTTTAATGCCGCCTGCATCGGCCCAGCCGCGCCACTGGTAAGCGTTGCCGGTTTGGACCCAACTGTCCGTTCCGATCATCGTTCCGTTGATATCGTAGAAGTAGGCGTTCAGGTTGCCATAGCCCTGATCGCAAGTCTCCCAATACCCGCCGAACGATGTCACCGTTGAATTGAACGTTAGGGATACGGAACCCTTATCGTTGTTAAAGAATCCAAGAGCTTGCTGGCCGGTGTTAGCCATGGCGCTTCCGTTCGCACCAAGCAGCCAACCTGCGCCGCCGTTCGGGTTAATCACCCACATGCCTGGGTAGCCGGTGGTTGTGCCGTTAAAGAACGCGGCGCCACCAAATGCGGAAAGGGTGTTAACCCCGATGTTGCCATTTTGGCCATAGTTTGAGTCCGTCTCGAACCCATCGCTAAGATTGCCGACAAACTGTCCGACGTTGGTAAATGCCAAAGCCGAACCTGACAGAGCAAAGCCTCCAATAATCAAGAAATGTTTCATAGTCTTGAGTATGGGTACCCCGGGAACCGAAAGACGGTTTCTAACCCCCTTTATTGAGGGGGATTCAAACCTCGCAAGATTACTTACATTAAGTCCCCGGAGGTTAATTCAAGAAAACGGCCGAAACCAAGCGGTTTCGACCGTTCAAATGAGCTTTGCTGAAAAGGTTTAGGCCTTCTTAGCGCGGCGTCGGATGAGCGTTGCAACGCCGAGTCCGAGAGCTGCCATCGAAGCAGGCTCAGGAACTGCGGTGTCTCCACCGAGCGCTAGAGCAATCGACGTACCGAGCTGGCTTCTGCTGCCGAAGAAGTCCTGGTAAGCCAAAGGACCGCTGGTACCTTCGCACAGGCCCCACTGAGGCGGGAAAGCGAGGTCCGGAACGATAGCCAGCCAGCCGTCGCCGTTCCAGGCCACGCCCGAATTCAGTACTTGATCGTACACGAACTGCGGATAGCCGTTTGCAGACACGCCAAGCGAGGTCTCGCCGGAAGTGCCATTGAAGTGCTGAGAGCTGACAAGGCTACCGACGGTGCCGGCGTTGTCGCTATAGAAGCCGAGGGTAAAGCCAGTAATCGGGCCCTGGGTCTGCGGGTTGAAGTACTCGCCAACCCACGCGGCTTCGTTGATCGTGCCCGTTGCATTGAATCCAACGTACACGGTTGCAAAGTTGCCATTGCCGCCGCCGGTGTCGTTCTGCGAGGAGTAGGCGTTGTCGCCTCCGTTCCAGGGGTTGAGATAAAGAGTGCTAGCGAAAGCGCTGCCGGTGAGCACAGCAGACGCCGCTAAGATTGCAATTGACTTGTTCATTGTATGGTTCCTCCAAATTCACGGGAGCATTCGTTCCCAAATTGAAAGGCTCCGGTCGAGCCCGAAGTCTTCCAAAATCTTCTGAGGCAGATTGCCTCCGACTAACGAGTTAGTATAAAGCTCGCCCCGCTTGAAACCAAGGCTATTCGCGTAAAGCCAGCATCCTTGCCGTTACCTGTTTTTGAGGCGCTGCAAAGCAAAACGGTCGAGACCGTTTGGTCTCGACCGTTTCAAGTCTGCTTAGCTGAGAGGCTTAGGCCTTCTTAGCGCGGCGTCGGATCAGAGCAGCAACGCCAAGTCCGAGAGCAGCCATCGAAGCCGGCTCAGGAACAGCGCCGTTAGCGGTGATGTCATCCACTACCGGAGCAGCGTTACCCTGGAGGAGGACGGTCTTGATTCCGCCAGCATCGCTCCAACCGCGCCACTGGTAAGCGTTTCCGCTCTGCACCCAGCTATCGGAACCGATCAAGTTGCCGTTGCCGTCGTAGAAGAAAGCGTTTACGTTTCCATAGTTGGCGTCGCAGGTCTCCCAGTAGCCGCCGAAGTCGGTCACTGCGGAGTTGAAGGTCAAGGCGACGTATCCACTGTCGTTATTGAATAGGCCAAGAGCCTGCTGACCCGAATTAGCCATGGCGACCCCGTTCGAACCAAGAAGCCAGGAAGCGCCAGCATTCGGGTTGATGATCCACATGCCCGGATATCCGCTTGTGGTGCCGCTGAAAGCAGCTGCACCGCCCATTACGCCAAGGTTGTTAACACCGGTGTAACCGTTCTGCACGTAGTTCGAATAGGACTCGAAATCGTCGTTGAGGTTGCCCGAGAAGACACCTACATTAGAAAAGGCCAAAGCCGAAGAAGCAAGAGCAAGACTCCCACCAATTAAATATGCTTTCATGGTCTTTGCAGTATAAGACAACATCCTGTCAGAAGGAACCCTTCTTAACCGCGCTTTAGCAAGATAGAAGCAAAACCGGTAACTTTACTGGTCACACTATCGAGGAGTCACTCGCGGCCGTGTTCTCCCACGAACGAGGGAATCGAGCATTCCTGAGGAGAAAGCAAAAGGGTCGCGACCGGAAAATCTCGACCGTCTATGGGGATTACTTAGCTAGAAAGGTTTAAGCCTGCTTTACGCAGCCGTAAAACGTGGAACGGTTGGTGTCGAGACAACCGGTGGTTTTCCGTCCCATCATGCCTTGGGATGAGGTCGCCTAGGGGGGACTTTCTCGCCCCGTTTGGACCAAACGATTCCGCGGGATAACGTCCAGGAATTTGTGTTTTGATAACTAACAGCTACGAACCGATTAAGTCCCGCGGTTTGGACACTCTCGAGCCCAAAGTGAGGTCGAGAGAACGACCTCACTTTGGAAGTGACTTAAGAAGAAGCGGTAACTTCGTACAACCTCAGGTAAGGTACGGAGGTATAGTGGTCGCCAACTTCCATCGTGAAGCAAAACCGGACATAACGACCAATCATAGTCCCAGCCACATACGTGGTGCCGAGCCAGCCGGTGCTGCCAGGAATGCTTCCCGAAGCCGCTGTAGTCCAAGAGCTACCATCGCTGGAATAAGAGACATCGTAGGATCCTGTGTCGACGAAATGCTCAGCTGTGTAGAAGTTATAGTCAATATTATAAGTTGACTGGCCGAAATCGATAATCGCTGTGGCATACCAAGTGCCCGGTCCACCGTTAAAGAGGCTCGAGGCTGCGTATGTCGTGGTGTTCCCATCCCCAATATTCGAATTCAAAGAACACGAGGATAAGTTGCTATGATCACCAGTACTCCAATAGTAACTAGTCGCCAGGCTGTTCGATGACCCAAGTATCGGTTTGCTAAAGTCGCTCCGGGTGGACCAGCCAAGCCTTTTCTGCTCCCCATCGAGCTTCAACGGAGATGCAACCGCGAAAGAAGTGGCCAGCCCGACTAGGGAAAGGCATACCATGCGCCGAGACAGATTAAAGAGATTTTGCATTCAAACTCCTGACAACAATACTTGTTGTCAATTACATGCTATCAGATCTCAGTCATAAAGTCAACAGACCAGAGCGCCTTTTGCAAAGATGAGGCGGACCGAAACCTTACTGGTCACACGGCTGAGAGCTTCTTCCACATCTCGTGTAACAGCACCATTTGACCTCCGCAGTACGAATCGTGCTGAACGAGGTGAGCCACGATCCACCGGTAAGTGGCGGTGCTGCTCTTGCGCTCAAACTGCTTGGCAGGGTCTTTTTGGCGTGAAATGAGCTTGAACATCTCCTTGCGGCTATCGGCGAGCATCTTGTAGTACCACTCGATTGGCTCGTTTGGCGGCGCGGGCCAAAAGGGCTTGTATTGGTCGATCGTCATGTCGAACTCCATTGCCGGGTGATCAGCCGCGAATTCCTTCCCTTCGGCAAAGCATGCCAGCCAATAGCGGTCGCAGGAGATTAGGTGCATCATGATCGCGCCAATACTTGGGCCGTCTTGATATGCCTGCCAAGTCATTGCTTCTAAGCAGGGATGTTCAAGGTTTTCCTGCCACTCGCGAGTGCCGTCTTGCCAGGCGGCAACCAGTGTTCCGAGCTCTCCGTGCATACCGGAGATTGGCGCAACATCGTAATGCTCCATGACGACAGCCTACCTGTCAATTCGGACCTATTCGTGTTGAAACAGGCTTCGTATACTACTGTTATGAGCTTGATCGCGCCCCTGCTCGTCATCGCTTCGCTTGGCCATTCACAAGATGTTAAGCCGACCCTGAATATCGGCGACCCTGCTCCAGCGCTTGCTTATGGCAAATGGCTTAAAGGGGACCAAGTCCAACAGTTTGAGAAAGGCAAGACCTACGTGGTTGAGTTCTGGGCGACATGGTGCGGACCCTGCGTGCGCTCCATGCCTCACCTCACCGAGCTTCGCCGCAAATACGAGGGCAAGGTCCAGTTCATTTCGATGGATGTGTGGGAGCACGACTGGGCTGGCGTTCCCGGCTTCATTACAAAGCAAGGCGAGCGGATGGATTACCCAATCGCGCAGGATGAACTGCTTGAGCCCGCCCCTGCCGCCGCCGCGCCCGGCGCTAAGGTTCGCTGGGCGGCTGAGCATGGCAAGGCTTCGACTTCATGGCTGGTTGCCTCTGGCTACGACAAGGTGGGAATCCCTTGCAGCTTCGTGGTCGACAAAGACGGCAAGGTGGCCTGGATCGGCGATCCCAACGGCATCGACAGCATCCTAGAATCAGTAACGCGTGGAAGCTGGGATATGGGAGCGGCGGCGAAGAATAACGTCGCCTATCTGCAAATGACCAGTGAACGTAGGGAGATCGATAAGCGCGTGGCCAAGATGCGCGACGCGAAGGATTACGCTGGCGCGGTTAAGGCGATTAAAGACTTTGTAAATGTCGACCCAGCTAACCGAGCCGACTACCTTGCCGATGCCTTTTCGATCGAGCAGGCAGACATGAAGGATGCCGCTGCGGCAACCGCGACCGCCGAAGAAGCTTTGCGCATCACGACTATCCCTTGGATCCAAGGACTCTCGGAGATCGCTTTCGCCATGGCCTTTCCCGCCGATGGCGCGGCGAAGCTTGATAACTCGCTTTGCATGCGAGTAGCGGCTAAGGCCGACGAGTACGAGCGTGGCCAGCGGGTGACGGTTAAGCGCGCGCTTGCGAAATTTGCTTACGCGGCGGGCAACCGAGACGAGGCAATGAAGTATTCAAACGATGCCCTGGCGCTTGCTAAGGTCATCGCGCCCACGCAGTTAACCGATATCGAAAAGGAACTGAGCGTGTACTCGAGCGCGCCGAAGCTACGCTAAAGTCTTCTTCATGCAGACGCTGCTCTCAACTCCGTCGTAATGGCCGTAGTTGGGAATCGGCTCGTAGCCGCTTGCGCGGTATAGCCCGACGGCGGGAGCGAAGGTCTTATTGGTTTCCAGGATCAGCTCGTGGAAGCCTAGTTCAGCCGCCCACTTTTCAAGCTCCTGTAAGACGTTGCGCGAGAGGCCCCTCCCGCGGTGCTCGGGCCGAACGTACATGCGCTTGACCTCAATTACGCCTTCCGAGTAGGGGCGCAGCGCACCGCAAGCGATAGCCTGTTCGCCTTCCAATACGACAACCGCATAAGGCACCGAATCCAGCTTGTTGAACTGCTGGAAGAACGGCGCATCATCTCCATCGTGACCGGCAAGCTCGGCGTCCAACTCGCGAACAAGCACGGCAAGGCCAGGATGCGTTGCGTCAGTGCGGACAATCTGCATAGCAATGATTGAACCAGACAGGTCAGCCCGCCGACTAGGCACAGTGGAAGACAGACAGCGCCCTATGCTTGGAGCAACGCTCGGCAATGCGCAACGAGGTTCTCGGCAGTCATACCAAGCTCCTTCATCACGGTGTCGCCGGGCGCGGATAGGCCAAAGCGGTCGATGCCCAACGCGGCGTCGGCGTACTTGTACCAACCAAGGGTTGCCCCTGCTTCCATGGCAATTCGCTTAACTCCAGCTGGGAATACGCCGTTGCGATAGACTTCCGGCTGCCGCTCGAACAGGAACCAACTCGGCATGCTGACAACCCGAACGCCAATGCCTTCTGCCTGCAAGGTTTCCCGCGCGGCAAGCGCGTGCTGGACCTCGCTGCCGGTGGCGATAATCACCAGCTTCAGCGCGCCTTCGGCTTCCTTCAGGATGTAAGCGCCCTTCTCAAGCGGGTGGTTCTTGGTGTCCGCCGGGGTTACGCACGGCAGCGCCTGACGGCTTAGGGCGAACAGGGTTGGATGATCCTTCGATTCCAGCGCGACCTTCCAAGCGGCCGCCGTCTCGTTGGCATCGGCGGGCCTAATAAGGTTCAAATTCGGAATCGCCCGTAGCGAGGTCAGGTGCTCGATCGGCTCATGGGTGGGGCCGTCTTCTCCCACACCCACAGAATCGTGGGTGAAAACGAAGATCGAGGGGCAATGCATCAACGCCGCCAGCCTTAGGCTGGGGCGGCAATAGTCGGAGAAGATGAGGAACGTGCTACCGATCGCCCTTAGGCCGCCGTGCAGGCAAATGCCGTTCACCGCCGCGCCCATCGCGTGCTCGCGGATGCCGTAAAAAACGTTGCGTCCCTCGGGAGTATCGGGCTGGAAGTTGCCGCCATCTGCGATCTCGGTCAGGTTGCTCTCGAAAAGGTCCGCGCTGCCCGTCATCAGTAGCGGGGTGACTGGCGCAAGCGCGTTCAGCACCTTCGAGGACGCCTGGCGGGTGGCCATCTTGTCCGCCTCACCATAGGTAGGCAGAGCCTTGAGCCAATCTTTGCCAAAATCTCCGTTTAGGGCCGAATCCAGCATCGCCGCCTTCTCTGGATGAGCCTTGCGATAGGCCGCAAGCTTCTCATTCCAATCGGCCTCTGCCTTTGCGCCCCGCGTTCCGCACTCGCCAAAGTGGCTGCGAACATCGCCGCTCACGTAGAAATCAGGCTCAAGCGGAATACCCAGCGCCTGCTTCGTCAGCTTTACTTCATCGGGGCCGAGGGGAGCGCCGTGTGCCTTCTTGGAATTCGCCTTGTTTGGGCTGCCAAAGCCGATGATGGTGTTGCAAATAATCAGCGAGGGCTGCTCGGTCTGCGCCTTTGCCGTCTGAATTGCGCCGTCAATGGCATCGACATCGAAGCCGTCCACATGCTGGATGTGCCAGCCGTAAGCCTGGTAGCGCGCGCCGACATCTTCGGTAAAAGCCAGACTTGTATTGCCGTCAATCGTGATGTGGTTCGAATCGTACAGGAAGATCAGCTTGCCAAGCTTCAAATGACCCGCCAGTGAAGCCGCCTCGCCGGAGATTCCTTCCATCAAGTCGCCATCGGAGCAGATGCCCATCGTGTAATGGTCGATGATCTCGTGGCCCGGCTCGTTAAAGATCGCGGCAAGGTGCTTCTCAGCGATCGCGAAGCCGGTTGCGGTAGAGATTCCCTGACCCAGCGGGCCGGTTGCCATCTCGACGCCAGGAGTTAAGCCGTTCTCCGGGTGGCCAGGCGTGCGGCTGTGAAGCTGGCGAAAGCGCATCAGCTCCTCAATCGGCAGATCATAGCCGGTCAGGTGCAGCAAGGAATAAAGCAGCATCGAGCCGTGTCCGGCGGAGAGGATAAAGCGATCCCGATTGAACCAGTGCGGATTCTTGGGGTTGAAGGTCAAGTGCCGCATCCACATGGTGTAGGCCATCGCCGCCGCGCCAAGCGGCAAACCCGGGTGGCCGCTGTTGGCTTTCTGAACGCCATCGATGGAGAGGCCGCGAATAGTGTTGATGGCTTCGCCAACAATCGCACGGTTTTCGGTAATCACCCGATTAGAGTACCAGGTTCCTTTTTCGCCTTAAACGAACCGCTTGGACACCTCTGGTAGTCTGCAATTTGTGCGATTCCTATCGGTCCTTCTCGCCGTTTCCTGCTGCGCCTTGGCAAGCGCGAATTGGGAGGTCGGCAGCGATCACCTCCTGCGATGGGATAGCGAGCCCTACGCCCCGATTGGCGCGCGGGTGTTTGGCAGCGACGACCAAATTGACGCCGCTCTTCAGGCAGGCGTTCGAGACCTGATTGTTGAAGCGCCGGTGAACCCGGCCGCATGGCCGGGCATGGTGAGCAAACTGGAAGCCGCCCACGCGCGGTACTTCATCAGCATCTCCAGCCTTTGCCCGCCGGGCAAGGGGTACATCGTCGATCCGCAAGGCTATCGCATTGCGAACATCAACCATCACTACCATCTGCAGACCACCATCCTTGGCTCCGAGCGAGCGCTATTGGTGCTCGTCGCGCCGGATAAATCGGTATCGCAGATCCAGACGGTAGAGGCGAAGGACGGCCTCATCGTGGCCGACATCGAGCCGTATAGCTCGAACGATTACACGCTTTTGATGTATCCGCTTGCGCCGATCATCGACACCCCCGATCTTTGGGAGGCTTTCGATATCCACCGCGATTCCCTGCTGATGGCGCTGAAAGGCATTGGCCAACCGGCCGGCTTGCGCGGCATCATCAATCCGCTTGGCGCGCAGATCAACGTTCGCTATAACGGCCCCCGCGTGGTGCCTACCAGCCCTGCCGCACGCTCCGAGTTTCGGGCGTTCCTTGAGGCCCGGTACCACCAGGCGGAAACGGTGGAAAGGGCATGGGGCTTGCAGCAGATTAGCGGCGACTGGAACCGGGTGGTGCGACTGGTGCCGCTTTGGTGGAAGGATCGCGGCATTCCCTACATGTGGGACCCGGAGAACCCGGACAAGCTGATTGGCTGCGACGCCAAACACTCGGTGGTTTGGAATGATCGCAACGGCCTTGCCAGCGACACTGTGGAGCGGCGGACCGAGCATCTGATGTTCTCCCTGCGCAAGCTGATCGACGTGCCGATTCTAGAGGACTGGAACGGCTTCGGAGTCGGTGCGCGCAGCCGCTCTGAGCTTTACGACGGCATCGGAGCTCAGTCCAGCGGGCTTTCTTCCGAGGAATCGCTGGAGCTTGCCGCTCAAGCATGCAGCGAGGTCGCGCGCGGCGCGAAGAACGCCTTCGCGCTTGCCAGCCAGCTTGATATGCCGCTGAACGCCACCGCTGCGGACCTGAACGAAGAAGTGAACTCGATGAGCGCGTTTGGCATTCGCGGAGCGTTCTTCCGGACTTCCAACCCGGCGCAGCTCAAGGTCATCGCCGCCGCGAACGGTTCCAACAGCGCGCCCTCTGGTTTTCCCGCAACACTCTTTTATCCTGAAGCCGCTCGCAACCCGGCCCGTACCCAGCTTCTGCCCGGCCCGATCGCCTGGCTTCCCTGCCCCTACGCGGGCAATCGGATGGATTTCGGCTCGCGCATTCACGCTTATCGGCTAGAAGACATGAACGGGAACGGCCAGCTTGTGCTGTGGTGCGATGGCGAGCCGATTCGCACCCGCTTCCAGGTGGTGAACGCGCCGAAGATTAAGGTCCAGCAGGTGGGCATCGCCGACCCCAAGCCCAACTTCAGCGCGAACTACTTCGACCTGACGATTAGCCAGCTTCCGGTGGTGGTCACCGGCTTCAGCGATCTCCCAATTCCCAAGATCGCCTTTGATGAAACCACCCAGCGCTACGGCACCATCATCACCGCCGCCACCACCCGCCACCTTTCGGTGGATGACGACAACTTCACGATCCAGGACAGCATGGCGAGCTACAAAGACACGCCCAGCGCCAGCTACCAGCGCCTGCGTGAGAGCTACCTAAAGCTACAGCGCCGCCTCGGCTCGGCAACCTGGATCGAGGGCGAGAACGCCACTAAGACGAACTTTGGCGCGGTGGAGATTGCGCCGGGAACGAGCGGCGGACGCGCGCTATCGGTCGATTCGACATTGAACCTGGCCGACCTTGTTTACTATGCCGAGTACACGGTGAATAGCCGCTCGGCGGACGATCAAGAGGTGTGGATCGCGGCCCAGATTCCAGTTTCGCTGCGCGGCAAAGTGAAGCTGCGGCTGGGGAGCCAAGTGCTTACCTTGCCGGATCGCTCGGTAAGCCCTTACGGAATGGGTTTTGCTTGGTATCGGCTCGGTGTCACCCGGCTGCCGCTTGGCGAAAGCACGATTCGGCTGGAGGTCGAGGGCTCCTCGGGCGCCAGCATGATGGTGGATTCGATCGTCCTCAGCCCCGGCGTCTTCAAACCGAACGGCACGTTCGGGCCGGAACTCACGCCCAGCGACGTGATCAAGGGGGGCTAAGTGCTGCTTTCGTTTGTCACCCTGTTCCCTGCGATGATCGAGGAGTCGCTGCAGTACGGCGTCATCGGTCGGGCGATTTCCGGCGGGCTGTGCCAGGTGCGGACGGTGGACCCGCGCGCCTTCACCACCGATAACCACAAGACAGTCGACGATTCACCTTACGGCGGCGGCCCGGGGATGCTGATGAAGGCGGAGCCGCTGATTAAGGCGCTGGCATCGCTCGGCGTCCAGCCTTTTGAGCGCTTGCCTTCGCGGGCGGTGGTGATGACCGACCCCAGCGGCGGGCTCTTTACTCAGCCGGTGGCCGCCTCTTTGGCTTCGTTCGAAGAAGTGGTGTTTGTTTGCGGGCGGTATGAGGGGATCGATGGCCGCATCGAGGAGGCGTTCGCTACCCACGTGCTGAGCATCGGGGATTTCGTGCTTTCGGGCGGGGAGCTGCCGGCGCTGGTGATGGCAGATGCCGTTCTGCGGCTGCTGCCGGGGGTTTTGGGAAACAGCGAGAGCCTTGCGATTGACTCGTTTTCGGATGGGCTGCTCAGCGCGCCGCAATACACCCGGCCCGAGGAGATCATGGGGCTGAAGGTTCCGAGTGTGCTGCTCAGCGGCGATCACGCCGCGGTCGCGAAGTGGAAGGCGCAAGCCGCTCGTGAACGGACAGAGCGGTTTAGACCGGATTTGCTCGATTAGACTTGTCATAACGCATGGGGTCAGATCAGGGTAGATTCTCGTTTCCGAAGCACCACGAAAGGAATCCACTATGAAAAGAAGCCTCTGCCTCCTCCTCCTCGCCTCTGCCGCCCTTGCCAGCGCCGGACATGTCCCGCAAGAGTGGAAGGACCGGTACGCATACGAGAAGAAGGTGATTGTGGGCAAGGACCTGGAAGCCTTCAAGGCGATGTACGCCGAGGACTACGTGTGGACCCAGCCCGACGGCAAAAAGAAGAACAAGAAGGAGACCTTTGAAGAGGTCGGCCCGATGTTCCAGGCCGACAAGATCGAGATGCATGAGACGCTAAAGAGCGTGACCAAGCGCGGCGACATCGTGGACGTCAGCTTCGATGCCACCCTAAAGCTGACCTTCAAAGGCAAGCCAACCATGGCTTACCACGAGATTGGGATCGACAGCTGGAAGAAGGTCAAGGGCAAGTGGCTCATCGTCGGGACGGTGGACAAGGTCTCGGAAGAAATCAAAGCCAAGTAGCGGCTAAGCCGCGAAAGAGCGTAGGCGCAGTGAGTTCAGCACCACCGAAATGCTGGAGAAAGCCATTGCGCCTGCGGCAAGCATCGGGTTAAGCAGCCCAAGCGCCGCCAGCGGAATCATTACAACGTTGTAGATGAACGCCCAAAACAGGTTGCCGCGAATCGTGCTGAGCGTTGTGCGGGCAAGGCGCACCGCCTGAGGAACCCCGCGCAGGTCCGCCCGCAGCAGCGTAACGCCTGCCGTCTCCATCGCCACGTCGGTTCCCGTGCCCATCGCGATTCCCAAGTCCGCCTGCGCCAACGCGGGCGCATCGTTGATGCCATCGCCGACCATCGCGGTCGCGCCTTGCGCCTGATACTTCTGCACGAACCCCGCCTTATCCGCCGGGAGAACCTGGGCTTCCACTAGCTCAATGCCGACCCGCTTCGCAACCGCCTCAGCGGCCCGCTGGTTATCACCGGTCACCATCACCGGCGTGATGCCAAGCTCCTTTAGCTGTCGAACGGCTTCAATGCTGTGCTCGCCGATGCTGTCCGCAACCGCCAGCACTGCCAGGTCTTTGCCCCTTGCGGCAAGGAAGACGGTCTTGCCTTCGTCTTCTAGCCGGACGGCGGCGTCTTTTACTTCCCTGCTCTTCTCTGCAACCCAATCCACCCGGCCAACTGAGCCGGAAAGCCCGCCGACTACGCCGGAAACGCCTTGGCCACGCACGGACTCGAAACTTGTCGGCGAGCCGAAGGCGATGCCGTGCTCCCGCGCGGATTGGACCACCGCCCGGGCCACCGGATGTTCGCTTTGAGATTCCAGCGAAGCGGCAAAGCTGATGGCTTCCGTTTCTGACCATGCGCCAAATACCTGCACGTCGGTCAGCTTCGGTTTACCTTCGGTCAGGGTGCCGGTCTTGTCGATGAGGATCGTCTTCACCCCGCCTGCTCGCTCAAGCGCCTCGCCATCTTTCACCAGGATGCCAAGCTCCGCTCCGCGCCCAGTCCCCACCATCAGCGCGGTGGGGGTGGCAAGGCCAAGCGCGCATGGGCATGCAATGACGAGCACCGCAACCGCCGCCAGGACGCCCGCATCCACGCCCCGTCCGAGGGCTAAATAAGTCACCAGCGTCGTAACCGCGATAAGGATGACCACCGGCACGAAGATGCTTGAAACCTTATCGGCGAGACCCTGCATCGGCGCCTTGGAGCCCTGCGCCCGCTGGACCATCTTCGCTATCTGCGCCAGCATGGTGTCCGCTCCGACCTTCTCGGCACGGAAGACAAACGAGCCCCTCTCGTTCACCGTGCCACCGGTGACGATGTCGCCCGGCTTCTTGCCGACCGCAAGTGGCTCGCCGGTGATCATGGATTCGTCGACATAGCTTTCGCCCTCGGTGACCACGCCATCGACCGCTACTCGCTCGCCAGGCCGAACGCGGATGAGGCCTCCGGGTTTAAGCTGGTTCAGGGGAACCTGCGTTTCAGCGCCATCGGGTGAAACCAGCCAGGCGACCTTGGGGGCGAGGTCCATCAGCTTGCGGATGGAATCCGACATCCGGCTTTTGGCGCGGGATTCCAGATAGCGCCCGAGCAGGATCAGCGTAACGATCACCGCGCCGGTTTCGAAATACATGTGCTCGCTTTGTAGGTCGCCGCGAATGGCGAAGAGCGAATAAACGGAGTAAGACCAAGCCGCGCCGGAGCCCATCGCGATCAGCGTGTCCATGGTTGTCGTGCCATGCTTCAGGGCTTTTCCAGCAACTAGGAAGAACCGGCGACCGCACCGGAAGGTGACGGGGGTTGCCAGCGCAAACAGCAGCCAGTTCGCCCACTCGGGCCGCATGTGCCAGCCCATCGAAATCAATACGAGAGGCGCGGTGAGGATTGCGGCAAGCCAAAGATTGCGCCTCGCGCTGGCCAGATCGGCTTCAGAGTCCAGCCGCATGTGCTCGGCGTGATCGTGCTGGGCATGCACAACAGGGCTGGCTTCGTATCCCGCCTCCTCAATCGCCGCCACGAACTCGGCAGCGCCAACGTGGGGGCTATGTTTAACCGTGGCTTGCGCGGTTGCGAAATTGACGTTGGCCGACTCAACGCCGGGTGTGTTCGTCAGGGCTTTTTCAACCCTGCGAACGCACGAGGCGCACGTCATGCCCTGGATATCGAGTTGCGTCTCTTCGGAAGCCGGTAGGTTAGAAACGACTGAACTCACACCATCGCTTTTGCATCGTAGCCTTCGCTGTGAACCGCAGCGATGAGCATGGCCGGGACGATAGAGCCGTCGTGTTCTACCTCGGCATGAGCCTTGGCAAGATTGACGTCTGCCGAAATAACGCCGGGCACGGCGGTCAGGGATTTCGTGACGCTCTTTACGCAGTGATTACAGGTCATTCCATCAATCTTGAGTCTGGTTCTTTCCATTTGCTGTCGTATTTCTACCTTGGCCGATCTTCCTCGGCCGTCAATAATTCAACTAATCGTCGTCCCTTAAGCCGGGCCCGCCTCATGCGCGCGGTAACCCTAATGAGGGCAGAGCCCATATGTTCCCTACGTTCAGAGGCTGTTAATCGCAAGGTGGCGATGGTCAGATGGAAGGCTGACCCTCGATTGCCGACTTTTGTAGCACGATCAGGAAGGGCTTGCAGGCAGATCACGAAGGATTTGTCAGCCAACCCCGAACGCATTACGGTTCTGATGCGGTTTGTACACATGGCGTTTTCTTGTCGATGAGTCGCTAGCCACTCGTCCATGTTCAAAAGTTGGACCTAACCGGATCCCTCTGACAACATCACCAACCCTCGAAGCATAGTCGTTCAAGGCTGCAGGAACAAGTCGTTTCTTTGCTGTCTACCAACCGTTGGACATAGAGTCTCACACGTGTTAGGAGAGGGTTCTAAATGAGAAACAGGGCCACAAGTGGCCCTGTTTCAATATGCGTTACCTCTAAATTGGGGTCAGGCTAGTCGACCATTTCGCCGCGTTCGGATCGAACCCACTTGGCAACATTCTCGATCTGGTGCTTCGCAGCGATCTTGGCGAAGGCGCCGTTATCACCCATGATCTCTTCATAAACTGACTTCGACTTGTAGCCGATGATGGCGATGCGGGCGCCGTCTTCGGTCGTGAAGCCCATAACGGTTTCCACGCCCGGCGTGTTACGGATTGCGTCACGAGCTGCAAGGCCCTGCGCTTCAAATTCCTTCTCTTTGCCGGGAAGTGGCTCCCAACGCGATACAACTAGATACATATTTAACTCCTGAATGCACACTCAGTCTGCCACTTATCCCGCAGATGAGTCAACACGATTGCATAATCACCACTGAAGTGGTCACTCACGATCAAATTCGGGCTATATGCGCCAAACTGCCAGGCTCCGTTGAGGGTGAGGAGCGTTTCGGTTTCGGTGTGCCGCGCAAAGGCAAGATAAAGGGTTACTGCTGGTCTTGGCGAGAGCGAGTCGATCCGAAGAAGCCGAAGGTCATCAACGATTCGGTTCTCGCGGTGATGGTCCCGAATCTCAGCACCAAAGACATGCTGCTTGCCTCCGACACGGTAAATCTGTTTACCGAACCTCATTACAACAACTATCCGGCGGTGCTTATTCGCCTGGATGTGATCAGTGAAGCGGAAGTCGAAGAGCTACTCATCGAGGCTTGGAAGTGCGTAGCCGGTAAAGATCTCTTGACGGCGTACGCGACTGTGGGTGAATGACATGTGTGAACTGTGCGGCTATGCTCCCTCGGGCTTGAATCCTCAAACATGCCTTGAGGCTCGCAATGAGCTTTTCCTCTACACGCTTGCCCAACCAAGACCGCCGTTCATCCACCAGCTTGCGGTGGATGCGTATTCTGCGCAGCACCTGAGGGAGAACGCGACGCCGATTACCAAGCTCTTTCCGCTGATGGGGCTATTTATGGTCTGCGAGCAAGGCGCGACGGGGCTGGAAGTACAGATGGCGCACAAGCGGAAGGCGGGCGATGTTGACCGCAAGAACTGGCCTAACCCGCCGATTCACCCTTCCCCTTTCCTAATGAATGTCGGCGATGTCTTGCGGGAGACCGAAGGATTGGACCGCGACCGGGCAATTCACAAGTGGGTGGTAAGCACTTGGGCATCGTACGCTTACATTCACGACATTATTCGCGCGTTTTGTAGTTAGCAAGTGGATTCATCGGTATTCTTGCGGGCATGGCTGGACCGTATAAGATGGGCCTTGTTTGGCACGGCGACCGTGCAGCCCGTGATAGCGCTGACCTAGAAGGCAGCCGTTTCGCAAAGGCAGGCGCCGCTTTGCGCGCCGTGGGGATCGACCCGGAAGCGGTGATCTACAACGATGACTTCATCGACGAAGTCCGCAAGCAGATGCTAACTCTCGACGCAATGCAGGTTTGGGTGAACCCGATCGAAGACGGGCGGGATCGAACCAAGCTTGATGCCCTGTTACGCGAGGTTGCCGATGCGGGCGTCATCGTAAACACCCACCCCAACACCATCATGAAGATGGGCACGAAGCAGGTTCTGGTGGATACGCGCGATGCCGACTTTGGCTCCGACGTTCGCTCCTATGAATCTCTGGAGGAATTGCGAACCGCACTGGGCGAGAGGCTCAAGGCTGGCGCGAAGGTCCTGAAGCAATTCCGCGGTCACAGCGGCGGCGGGATTTGGAAGTTCGCCCTCGCCGAACCCAGCCAGACCGTGGACGGATCGACAAAAGTGCTTCTGCGACACGCCGAGCGCGGCTGCCCCGAAGAACTTGTCACCTACGACGAAGCGGTTAACCGCATGCAGCCTTACTTTGAAGCCACCGGTAAGATGATCGAGCAGCCGTTTCAAGATCGCATTGGCGACGGCATGATCCGCATCTACATGGTGAAGGAGGAGGTCGGCGGGTTCGGCCATCAGGCGGCGGTCGCCCTCGTGCCCGCCGCGCCGGGTCAGCCCCTGCCAGAGATGGGGCCGCGCCTCTACTATCCGCCCACTGATCCGCAGTTCCAAGCCTTGAGGGGCAAAATGGAATCTGAATGGATGCCTCAGCTTAAGCGCTGCTTAGGTTTAGCCACCGAAGAATTGCCGCTGCTTTGGGATGCCGACTTCATGTTCGGCCCTAAGGATGAGAAAGGCGAAGACACCTACATTCTCTGCGAAATCAACGTCAGCTCAGTCTCGCCTTATCCGGAGTGGGCGAACGAGCCCCTTGCCCGAACCGCGCTTGAACAGATCAAGGCCAAACAGGGCATCACTGCCTGAAACATAGGCGCTCGCGCCACTTGAGGAACAAACATGAAAATTAAATCTGCCCTCCTGCTAGCCATCTCCTTACTCGGCTCAATTGCCTATTCACAGACGCCAACGCCGACCTATCTTCTGGACTTCGGCAGAGTTGTCGGCAAGAATGGATCAGTGAATGCTGACGGCTCTTACCGCATCAATATCCCGCGTACCGACGTGAAGTTCATCAGCTCAAGCGGTATGCCGATTCCGCCAGACCTGGGCCTGACCACCTACATCGCGCTGTCGGGTACCGAAGAAAACTCGCTTGCGGTTGGAGACATCGCTTTGCTTCAGACCGAAATCGACCCGGTAATCGATCGATTGCGGGCGGGCGGAATCCAAGTGGTGGCGCTTCATAACCACATGACCACGGAGGAGCCACGCCTGTTCTACATGCACTTCCAGGCGACCGGCAAGGCCAACCATATCGCTAACGCATTTCGAAGCGCTCTAGACGTTCTTGGCAGCACAAAGCCGTCGGTCGCACCGGCAAAGGCTACAAAACCGACGCTCGACACTAATGCCCTCGCGGCAATCTTCGGCGCCGTGCCGCAAAAGTTTCCAAGCGGTGTCTTGAGGTTTAGCCAGCCGCGAAAGGACGTTCATGTAACGGTCGAAGAGCTTCCCTTTACGCCCGCTATGGGACTTGCTTCCTGGGCAGCGTTTGCCGCTTGCGAGTGCGGACAAACAATGGTGATGGGGGATACGTGCTGTCTGCCGGCTGATTTGCAGGATGCGATTGATGCCTACCGCAAGGCTGGCATCCACATCGCGGCGATTCACAATCACACGCTGAACGCCTCGCACCAAGTGATCTTCATGCACTATGAAGCCGAGGGCGATTCGATTGCGATCGCCCACGGCATCAAGGCCTGCTGGGAAGAGCTTGAACGCAAACGCTAGAAGGCTCTCGGCGCTACCCGCAGATGCGTACGTGATACGGCCCGGCTTGGAGCTGTCCCGAGCACGCTCACCGCAGCGAGCGAAACCAGCACGCTGAAAGGAAACGCGCTGCCTTGCCCGAAGGGTGCAATCGCCAGCAGAAAGATGACTACGCCCGCCACGCCGAACGGCAGCAGCCGACCGCCGAGCGCCAGTGCAGCCGCTATCAGCAACTGGCCGATTGCGATGGCAGCGACCATCGCTGTGACAATCGACTGGAAGCTTCCGAGGATGAAGTCTTTGTATGCGGGCACGATGACGAAGTCGGCGTAGGTGAAGTATTCCTGTGGGCTGGCGAGGGCCATCCAAAGATTGATTCCGCCAGCGTAGGCAAACCCAAAGGCAATCATTCCGCGGGCAACTTGGGGTTTGAAGAGCGAGAACGCCAAGGCGACAACAGCCACGACCACGCTGATGATGTGCGGCCAGTGCCAACGGTCATCAAGCCCGTGAGCAGCGATTGGGGGCGCGAAAAGGGTGCATGCAGGCACAAGGAGCCAAACTCGCCCTTTCGAGGCATCGTAGTCACCCAGAAGCTTGTCCCAACCGTTCTTGAACACGTAGTGTCCAGCTAAGAACTCGAAGGCAAGCGTCATGGATAGCCACCCAAATCCTAGCCACCATGCGGATGCGAGGGTCGTTGCGCCAATCCAATCAAGGAAGGCGAAGGATGTCGTCCAGATAACGCCGGACAGGATCAGAGTGCTTAGAAAATGCGCCCACCGCTCTCCGAGCCGAGGTTTAAGAATCGCCTCCCGAAAAGCGCCGTTTAGAATGGCGAGGACACACAACAACAGCCAAATAATGATTGCCCTAGCAATCATGGTTAATTCACCTCTTATGCAAGGATCAAAGCTTTATCGAGATTTAGGCAAGTTGCCCGAAGTCTCTTAGCTTTAGTATGGTGCGCGGGTAAGCGCGAGCCTGTCGCCAGTTCCCCTGACAAGCTCGTAAGTCGGTGGTGCAAGGCAAACGCCTTAGTGGATTTGCCTTGCCAACTGAAGCGCGACTTCCATCTCTTTATCGCGCCCGCTCATGAACTCTTGAATCGTGTAGGTAACCGGCCGATCTGGCATGATTCCTCGAATACTCTTGCTGGTCACCGCCATCTCGTACCGCATGAGCGGTACCACGACTTGAACCTTCGAATGAGGAAGTGTTACCTCGGCGGTTGGGCCCGAGTTGTTACCCTGGAGCCCGGCGCCGCTTTCCTCTCCAATAAAGGTTGCCCGCTTCTGCTGATAGGTGGTGGAGAGGAATTCTCCTGTGGTCGAGAAGCAGCCGCCGTTAATAAGAACGAAGACCTTGCCGGTGAACGTTGGCTTTTGCGGTTGCTGCGTACCCCAATTTGGATGGCCAGTTGCGTGGAAATAGCCATCCTTGCCTTTCACGATGAGGCCCTTAGGTACATCGAGCTTCTGGCCATCCACGAATTCAAAGTGATCGTCATTCAGGACGAGGTCGCGGTAGTACGGGAAGGGCTTAAGCGCAAAGTGAGCGAATAGGTCCTTGCCCAGAGCGTCCGCTCCGCCGCCATTATTGCGAACATCGACGATCAGTGCTTTGGAGTGATTCTCTGCGATCTTCGCGAACGCCTCGTTGAAGAACTTGTCGAGAGGCCCGTTAAAGACGATAACCTTCAAAATCGCAATCTTCCCGCCGTCTTCGAACCGGATTGATCCGTTGATATCACCTTGCTTCGGGGTCGGATACTTGGTGTTTTCAATGGCACTTAGCTTTGGCTCAAGCTCGCCATTTAGTCTTACCGGCGCTGAGCTGCCCGCAAATTCGACTCTGTAGGGTGCATAGAGGCCGCAGCAGGTGATGAGATGCTCGCTGAACGCCCAACCCTTCGACATTCGAGAGTCGGTTGAGGTTCGCACATCGCCATCATGCCCCTTCATCTCGTTGATCTGCGCCATGATCGACTTGGCCGGCATTCCGTTTATGGACCGGATTTCCTTGCCCGCGTATTGCTCGCAACCGATGGCGTGGTAGGCATACACTTTTCCGCGCAGCACCTTCACGTGGATTGGAAATAGGGGCGTCTTTGTCTTTATCTCGGTAATGACCGCCTCAGGAAGAATGGCGCCAGAGTGGACACAATGCATATCCGCAACCAGCTTTGAGGCAATTCTGAAGACCTGTACGCTGGTCATCGGCTGCCTAATTGATCGCTCGGCTTCGTCGAATGCGCGGTCCATCTGAGACTTGGGGTTGTAGCGGTAGATGCCAGGGTGGCACTTCTCGAGCGTCGTCCGAAGAGCCTTAATGTCTTCCCTAGCCTCAGCCGCCGTCAGTTTTTGAAGGGCGGCTTCGTTGAATCCGTCAGCGAGAGGAAGAGCTAGGGCCAAAGGGACGATCATGACGGACATGATACTTTCCGCGTACTGCCGTAATCGAAGCAGTAGGCCCTCAAGCCCACGGCTAAAAGCTATGGCAATGAGAGAATGATGGGAGTGATTTCGTCAAGCCAGGCAATCCGTGCCCTAGTCTCATGAATAACCCCTCGGTTGGCGAGCAACACGAACGGGTCTGCATCCTCTCCATCCCCAGCTACGACGGCCTCGCACTCTTGTAAGAACGATTCCAAAGTCGCTCTGGCGCTGGTAAGGAATGGTTGACGCAGTTCGCGAGGCAACGCGCCCAAGAAATTGATGCGAAGACGCAAGAGATCGCGGGAGAATCTGATCTCGGCTTCGGGCGTCGGTGGCTTTAACCACTCCGTCAGTTGGCTAACGCCGGCTGAAGTGATAACAAGACGACGTTCTTTGCGGGCGCCGACGCCTTCCTCGCAGTAGTCAAGCAATCCGCCTTTGACAAGTCTCTCCACCGTAGGATATGTCGTCCCCGCCCGGTTTCGGTAATAGGTGGAGCTCGAGGACTTCAGCTCGCGCATGACTCCGTAGGTGGTGCACGGCCCAATCAGCCAAACAATGCCGAGTACGGTCTGCTCGATCGTTGAAAGTTGTTTCCTCTTGGCCATTGGTCCTACAGTTCTATGCGCCTTGATATATTATGATTCGTAATATATATCGGACGTCTTCAATAATGATCTTATCTCTTTTGCTCGCAACTTATCTTCAAGACCTTACGGTCATCGACGTGCTTGCTCACGCAAGAGGTGCGGTCGGCGTCACCGCTGCGCCGACATGGAAGGAGGCTTCGCTAACCGGCAAGGCGGTCTATAACGGTGTCGACTGCCAATACTCCATGCGCTTTCAACCCAATGGTCAGTTCGTCGAAAACCTGCGCGGAGACTTAATGGGTGGCGGCGGATTTGACGGTAAGCAAAGCTGGCTCATTGACTCCAGCGGCATGGCCAGGCGGACGTGCGGAGAAGACGCGGCCATTGAGGAAACTATCGCTTCGTTTGTCACAAACCGCTGGCTGCGAGAAGGCGTGCTTGAGAAGAGCTTCTTGATATCGCAGAAGAACGGGGAGACCACTTTGCTGGTTAAGAACTGGGAGAGCAAGCTATTTGAAACCGTAACCATCGACAGCCAGACTTGGCTGCCGAAAAAGCTGAGTCTCGATACTCACAACGGCCCTGTGCAGATAACGCTTGCCAACTGGCAGTCGGTTGGATCGGAGCAGATACCATTCCACGCGGAGATCAATGATCGCGGCTCGATTTCGACACTTGATGTTCAGCAGGGCTCAACATCGGAGGTGTTGAACGAAGGGGCGTACGCCATGCCGACGGAGATGCCGGACGACTGGTCCTACGACTCGGCCATCCCAGCTCAGATCGAGGCGAAGACCGTCCGAGGGCACATCTTCGTGCATCCACTGATCAACGGCAAGGACGTAGGCTGGTTCATCTTGGATACCTGCGCGGAGATCATGATGATCGACGAGCACACCGCAGATTCCATCGGCCTTCAGAAGTTTGGCGGAGCGGCGATTTCGGGTGTAGGCGGCACGATAATCGAGCCTTTCCGCCGCGCCTCGGAGATGACGCTTGGACCGGCGAAGGTTCGGAACATCGTCTTCAACCAACTCGACACCACGGGGTTCTCAAAGGTATTTGGCATTCAGGTCGCCGGCATCGTAGGCGGCGATGTGCTTAAGCGATTCGTTGCGAGCGTCGATGTAGAGAAGCCAGCGGTAGCGCTTTATGATCGCCGCTCGTACCAGCTGCCTACGGGCTCATGGCTTCCGCTTACGTTTCTTGACGGCAACCCCGCCGTCGAAGGGACGATTGAGGGTGATCGACGAGGCCTGTTTCACTTGGACGCGGGCTCCGACGGCTCGCTCGTCATTCACACGCCCTTCGTGAACGCCCTTCACCTGCTGGATAACCGCGAGACAAAGGCGGGGGCGACCGGCGGCTTTGGCGGGCAGGTCTCAACTCAAGAAGGAACCTTGGAATGGTTTACGTTGGGAGGGCATCGCTTCGAGCAGGTCAGGACGACGTTCTCGAAAGCCGAGACGGGCTCGTTCGCAAACACGGATGTCATGGGCAACGTCGGACAGCTGTTGATGAAGCCCTTCACGCTCATCTTCGACTTCGGCGGCTACCGGGTTGCGTTCTTGCCGAAGGGCTGAATTACTTGGCGTGGATGAGCGCCTGATTGCAGAGCCTTTGTGGCGAAGCTGGCTAAGTGATTTCCGTAAGAAACTCGCCCAACGTGGCAGTTCTAGCTATAATGTTGCTCGATTGGAGGTATTTCTATCATGATCGCGCCCTTCTTTGGACACTTGCTCCTGCTATGGTCGGCAGGCACGGTGAACTACGAATTCGATGCCCTGTTCACGGAGGGTTGCAGTTGCGGCAACGTGTGCGCGGCTGAAATAACCGGGCTGGATACGAAATGCCACGGCATCAGCGGCATGCAATTTATCAGCGGCAAGGTTGGAGGTACGGACATAAGCGGCGCAAAGGCGGCGTGGGTCTTCTTTCCGGGAAGCGTCGAGCTATTCATCGATGCGCCCAAGGCGCAACAGGCGGGGGTGGAATTCCTTATCCGGCATCTGATTTCTGATTGGGGAAAGATGGAGTCGGTGGAAAACCTTCCCATCTCAATAACCAGCGAAAGCGTGATGATCGACAGTGGCAAGGTCGCAAGAATGGCGATCAAGCCGGTCACGGGTAAGACCGGTAGCTTCGTCAGTCACGGCAACTTGGCGAGTCCTCTGCATGACACGATCTACCAAGGGGTGACGAAGTCAGCCGAATTCAACGACCGGGGAGTGATGGGCCGCAGCTTCCAGATGAAGGAAACCAACGCCTACTTCTATCCTCATTGCAAGATGAAGGGCAGCTTCACCGACGGCGCTCAAACGGCGAGGGTTACGGCTTCACACGGGTACGGCCCTTTGTAAGACGGCGACCGTAAACGGTTGAACGTCTCCCCAAGGCGTCCTATGGGAAATCTCGTCGGATGCAACCAATGCGAACCCGTTGCTGAAGATTGCCGCGAGCTGAGTGGCGCTATAGCGACACACCGGCAAGTTGCTACAGCTTTCAGGGCCGCTAGGGGCGAACGTGAGTAGCACGAGATGCCCACCGGGCACGATTGATCGCGCGGCCAACATAGCGTAATGACTCCTGTCGGTCTCGTTGGTCAGGAAGTGGAAAAGCGCGCGATCGTGCCATAGCTCAAACTTGCCAATCTCCTCAGTCGTCAGGATATCCGCGGTGATAAACGTCACTTTCTCCGCCTTTGCGCCTAGCCTGGCTCGGGTGGAATCCAGGGCAGCTTTGGATATATCCAGGAGGGTGATATTCGCGTAGCCATCGGTCAGAAGGAGGTCGACCAATCGCGACGTCCCCGCTCCGACATCGATGATTCGGGCGGACTTGTCAAGGCAATGTCGCCGTACGAGATCGAAGGAAATCTGAGGATTGAGCTCGAACCAACTTAGCTCTTCCTCGGGCTTCCCGCCGTAAACCTTCTGCCAATGTTCAGAGTCATTGTGCACATGCACCTCCCCCACTTCGCCCTTCCCGAGGGTACCCGTCTCGTAATGGTTGTCAGAACAAGTGAGGAGGTACACGGCGTCGCCGCTTTCCCGGAGAGCCGTCATTAAATGGTCATCGGGCCGATCCAGTCAATCTCGATATCCCGCGCCATCAGAAGCTCCGACAGTTGGCCGACATGACCCTGCAGGTGCCGCAAGGCAAGGAACAGATGCTCGATCTTTGACAGATCCTGGTACCACGGGAAGCCACAATACGGGGCGGTTAAATCTAGGGCCTGCATCCGCTCTGGTGCAATCTGGGCGATGAAGTCGATGTACTCAAGGATCTCGGCTTTCGAGTAGGGTTCTTCCACCTTTGGCTGATCCCAAAGAATTCGGCAATCGACACGCGTCTTGCCCCAGGGCTTAAACGACTCCAAGTCCTGACTGAGATACATGTGGGCGTAATAGGAGGCGTGAAAGGCGATGCGCCAGTAGGCGCGGGGGTGTTTCCCCGCCAGCCACAGATCATCTGGGCAGCGGTCGACGGTCTGCCTGAACATCTCCAAGGCGGACAAGGTTTGACGTAACAGAGGTGCGCGAAGTCCTTCCACGGGCGGCATTGTACCGGGGCGAATTTAGCGGAATCGGCGACATTGGCCGCATGGTTTCTGGGTTACCCTGATCTTATGGGATCGAACGATCCTGTCAGTAATAAGCTTGCCGGCGATCCTGATAGTCCGTTGGGGCAGGAGATCGCACGCCGGGCGAAGTCCCATCTCAAGAAGATAAGAAAGCTTTCCGTGGGCGCATGTCTGGGGGACGTGGACGCCGTTCACGATATGCGGGTTGAGGTTCGCCGCCTAAGGGCGCTCATTCGCCTAAAGCGAGATTTCCTGAAGCGGAAGGGGCTAAAGCCGCTCGCCGCGTTCGCCAAGGACCTTGGCTGCAAGCTGGGCGCGGTAAGGGCGGAAGATGTGCTCATTATGAGATTGCGCGAGCTTTGCCCGTCTGATGCCCTTCGGATTCTTGAGATAGGAGTTGCGCTACGCCGATCCGTTTGCGCAAAGCAGCTCTGCTCGCTTCTTGAATCCGGCGGCTTTAATGCTTGGCTCAAGGGCGTTGAAAATCATCTGTGCTGCGAAGACGGCCCGAATGAACACGTTCGTGACTTCGCAGATCGCGCCCTCAAGCGCGCTTTCGAGCCGTTAGGCGCCCGGTCAGGGATGGATGGGCTTGCGACGCTGCAAGAGATGCATTCCCTTCGCATCCATGCGAAGAAGTTTCGTTACGTGCTGGAATTCTTTGCCCGCTCCACCTCGTGGGACGCCTCCTCCACATTGGCAAAACTGCCCGACCTTCAAGACTATCTTGGCGAGCTGCACGATGAAGACGTTCTGCTGCAAGAGCTGCACGGCGCGCAAAAGCTGGCTGTTGAATGGCGAGCGAAGGAAGTGGAAGAGCTGAAGGAAGCTGCCACGAACGTGCAAAGAAGTATCGACCAGCAGCGCAAGGCCGCGCCGGAACATTGGGCGTTCTTGTTTAAAGACCTTCCCGCCGTACTTCGATAGGAAGGGTCACTCGCCGAAGCGACGGATGAACCAGACTTTAACCAGCTGAGTCAGGGTGGCGTAGGCGAGCAGCATTACTGCCAAGTATCCCCAGAACAAAGCGGGAAGCCGAACGAAGCCGAGCGTATCCGCGAGCGGCGAAACCGTCAGCCATGCGCCGACCGCGACAATGATCAACGAAGTCAGAAGGAGCGGCCAGCTTGCGCGGCTCTCGATAAACGGAATCTTGTTGGTTCGAATGATGTGGATGATGAGCGTCTGCGTGAAAAGCGACTCCACAAACCAGCCGGTGTGGAACAGCGCCGGGTTTTGCCAGCAGTGAAACACATTCAGCATCAGGAAGAACGTGAAATAGTCAAAGATCGAGCTAATTGGCCCGATGAAGAGGATGAAACGCAGTATCTTGCTGATCTTCCACTGACGAGGCTTGTTCAACCAATCGGCATCCACCTGGTCGGTGGGGATCGTGGTCTGTGAGAAGTCGTAAAGCAGGTTGTTGGTCAGCACCTGGATCGGCAGCATCGGCAGGAACGGCAAGAAGGCGCTTGCGCCGACCACGCTGAACATGTTGCCAAAATTCGAGCTCGCCGCCATCTTGATGTACTTCACGATGTTGGCGAAGACACGCCGCCCTTCGATGACTCCTTGCTGCAGTACGAGAAGGCTGTTCTCCAGCAGGATGATGTCAGAGGACTCCTTGGCGATATCCACCGCGCTGTCGACCGAGATGCCGACGTCCGCTGCCTTCAACGCGGGAGCGTCATTGATGCCATCCCCCATGAAGCCGACCACATGCCCCTTGCTTTGCAACGCGCGGATGATTCGCTGCTTGTGAGCGGGCACAAGCCTTGCGAATACGCTCGCCGTGTTCGCAGCCTCAGCTAGCTCAGCATTGCTCATCTTTTCGATATCGGAACCGAGCAGCAGGTGCTCAACGGGAATGCCGACTTGCGAGCAGATATAGGTGGTGATGATCTGGTTGTCACCAGTCAGCACCTTAACGCCAACGCTCAGGTCGGATAGTTCCTTCAGGGCTTCGCTAGCGGTTTCTTTCGGCGGATCAAGGAAAGCGAGGAAGCCGAGAAGAATTAGATCGGACTCCTCTTTGATCGTATACACGGGCTCGTCGGGACCGGTTGGCAATTCCTTATAAGCAAGCGCGATCACTCGAAAACCCTCGCCGTTCAGGTCGTCAGCAAGCTTTCGCCGAAGGGCATCGTGCTCAGGCAGCACCTCGATGACTTGGCCTTCAACCTCAACGCGAGTGCAAAGGCTAACCACTTCATCCACCGCGCCTTTGCAGATCAGCGTGTTCAACCCCGTTTGGTCTTCGACCACCACCGACATGCGCCGACGCACAAAGTCAAACGGCAGCTCATCGATCTTCTTGTATTTCTCTTTGGCATTCACCCGCTCGCCCATCTCCTCATGGTCGAGCACGGCTTCATCCATCATGTTTCGAAGGCCGGTATGGTAGTAGCTGTTCAGATAGCAGTACTGCAGCACGCGCTCGCTGGGGTTGCCGTGAACGTCAAGGTGCTTGACGAGGACGATTTTGCCTTGCGTGAGGGTGCCGGTCTTATCGGTGCAAAGGACGTCCATCGCCCCGAAGTTCTGGATGGCGTTGAGGCGCTTTACGATGACCTTCTTGCGCATCATCGCCAACGCGCCCTTGCTCAGGTTTACCGTCACGATCATCGGCAGCATTTCCGGGGTTAGGCCCACCGCTACCGCCATCGCGAACAGAAACGCCTCCATCCAGTTGTGTCTGCTGAAGCCGTTGATGAGGAAGACTGCCGGGACCATCACGCCGATCAGCCGGATCATGAGCCAGGTGAATTTGTTGACCCCCTGATCGAAGCTGGTCAGCTGTCGTTGGCCCACGATGCTGGTTGCAAGCGATCCAAAGTAGGTCCGGTTGCCGGTGTTAACCACCACCGCCGTCGCCGAGCCGCTCTCCACGTTCGAGCCAAGGAAGCAGATGTTGGACAGTTCCAGAGGATTGCCACCAGTCGCCTCACACGGGGCAGGTTTCTTTTCAACCGGCAGAGACTCACCAGTGAGAGCCGCTTGATTCAAAAACAGGTCTTTGGCAGAGAGCACCCGCACGTCGCCGGGGGTCATATCTCCGGCCGCCAGCTGGATGATGTCGCCTGGCACAAGCGTCTTAAGGGCAACCTCTTCCGGCTGACCACCACGCACCACCGTTGCGGTGTTGCGGACCATTGCACGCAGTTCCTCCGCAGCATTGTCGGCGCGCATTTCCTGCACGAAGCGCAGCACGATGCCGAGGATGACCATCACGAATATCACCGCGGTCGCGCGCATGTCACCGGTGAGAAACGAAACGGTTCCCAGCGCCAGTAGCAGTAGTACGAGCGGGTTCTTAACGTTCGTCAAGAGGCGCATCAGCGCGGAAAGATGCTTTTCTCGGGCGATCTCATTTGGGCCGAGTTTCTTCAGGCGTAGGGCGCTCTCAGCGGCGCTTATCCCATCGATTTGCGATCCAAGCTCTCGAAGAACGGTGTCGCAGTCTTTCCGTGCAACTTCAAGAAGCCGAGCGGATTGATCGGAGTGTCCGGATAGCGTCGGCGGTTCTGTTGACCGCTCGTTAATATTTGTACTGGGCATGGGCCCTGGTCCGCATGTAGGATACCCACGGAGTCTGCGCTAGTCTTGTTTCACACAGAGGGCTTGCGACGCGGCACGAAACCACGGATCACCAGTATCTTTGGCATCAATAAGTACGGGCGGAAGCCACTCATGTCGTGGGGTCCCGTTGATATGGAACACCTGCTCGGTTGGGAAGGTGACGGAAATGCCCGACTTTGGAAGCTTGATCTGGTCGACTGCTCCGCGCAGGCCGGCCATCTTCGTTCCGATCACGGTTGCCCGGCGCATGGCGTCGAAGCCTATCGCGAGTCCCTCGCCCATACTTCCGGTCCACGCTCCAACAAGCACCACTAGGGACGCCTTTATGGGAATGCTTAATCGAGGTGTGGCGTACTCAACCCAGTCACGAACCGTTCCCGTTTCCCGCTCTTCAACCCGGTGGCGTTGAAATGGCAATCGCTTGCCGATGAACAGCCCCATGATCCCGCGCGCAACGGCGCTGTTGCCGCCGCTCGGCGTGTTCCGCAAGTCGATCACAATGCCTTTGGCCGAGCGCATCATCGGGATGGCTCTGTCGAAGGCGGGGATCAGGCCATTCTCACCCAGGCTGTTCTCCGGTCGCAGGTAAACAATCGCTCCCGGTCTTTGCTCAATTGCCAGGAGGCGTTTGCTTTCAGACTTTGAGGCAGTCGGCATCTCTAATGCCTTGTCCGGTCCCTTTGAACGAAGCACAACCTTTCGGGGAGTATCCCATCGTCCAGCAAGCGCCGAATTAAGCGCCCAATCCCAAGCCCTAGCGTCAGGTTTCCTAAAACCAAGCCAGTCCTCGCAAGCCTTTCGTGCCTTTGTGCCGTTAATGCCAACAATCTCGTCTCCGGCATGGACTCCGGCTCGCTCCGCAACCGAACCTTCCCGAACCTGATCGATTAGCGCGCGGCCGCTTGCCCAGTGCGCAATCATGTCAGTCCCACTCGGAACCAGCCTCGGCGAAGAACTGCTGTTTGTTCCCAGGCTCGCGTGGAAATCATGAAGCTCTCCAACCACTGCCTCCAAATCCTTCAGCAGCTCCCGCTTATCGGCAACCTGCGCAAATCTTGGCGCATAAGCCGCCTTGAGCGCATCAAGATCAATGCCGTCCTGCCGGACGTAAGCCCCGTACTGTTTCAGCGAATTGATGAGAAAGTCCAGATCGCTGCGGAAGTCCTGAACAGGTCCAGCGGAAACAGACAGAACGGCTACGGCGGCAAGCATTCTGCTTATTCTGACTTGTTACCGCTGCCCCTTCATTACGCCATTCCATCAATACACCTAATTGGTTCGCTCCTTGAACGCTCGGGCGAGATCGATCCGGTTTAGATAGGCAATCGATGGCGGTAGGGACAGCAGGGTCACCAGGATGATGGCAACCGCCGCCTGCACATACGTGAAAGGCAGGATGACCACCGAAAACGAGAATAAATTCTGCTGTTCCTCGGTCATCGAGGCGGCCCAGAACATCTTGACGAACTCCCGGCCGACCGGAAGTCCGATCGCAACACCGATGACCGCGACCACTAGATTCTCGGCGGCAATCATCAGCCCGATGCTCTTTCTGGAAACGCCCAACGTGCGAAGCGTGGCCACCTCGGATTGCCGCTCAAGCACGTTCATGCTGATCATGTTGAAGATGGTGGCGAATGCAAGGGCGGCCCCAAACAGCTCCATGATCCGCACGAATCGCGAGGATGTCTTGATGAGGTCCGTCACCATCGTGCGCATCGTCTCAGCTGAAATTGCAGAAGCCACGCGAGGCAGGTTCAGCAACCGCTTTCGCAGCATTTCTTTGTGCAGGGGATCGGCAACGATGAGAATGCCGGTAATCGCGTTGCCAGGTAAGTCCAGATCGGCTCGGAAGAGGGTCTCTAGCTGCCATCGGGGCATGTAGACCTGGGTTCCGATCGCCTCGTCGCAGAAGCCGACCACTTTCACCTCTTTCGTGGTCGACTTATCCTTCGTAAGATATTCAGGAAGCGCTATCTGGACCGTATCGCCGACCTTCAGTTTCAGTTGGGAGCGCAGCGTTGGTCCAAAAATCGCGCCTTCTTCGGAGACCTTCATCGGCTTGCCGTCAAAACCGACAAGCGGGACAAGGCGTGAACCCGGCTCAATCCCATTCAGCAGAGCCGAGTACGAGCGCTTGCCGAACCGGAACTCCATCGGTAGCTCCAATACGCCTTCCGCCCAGTTGATCCCGCTCCAAGAGCGCACCGTCTGGACCACGCGTTTGGACTGATAATCGTAGAAATCCGCCCGAAGGTCGTAGCCAAACTCGGCGGAGAGAAGCTGGTTGATCGCGACATTCATCGAGTCCAGCAGCCCGCTGGCGGTTATCATCAGGCACATGCCCGAAACCACCCCGATCAGCGTCGAAACCGTTCTACGCGGCTGTCGGAAGACGTTTCGAAGCGGAATTCTCGCCATCATCGGCAGCCCTGGAAGAAGGGCGTCCAGCCGTAGCGACTGCCTGCCAAATGAGGGAGTAACAGGGCGCATCGCCTCTGCCGGGCCGATTCGGGAAGCCGCAATCGCCGGCAGCCACGCGGAAACCATGCAAACCGCAACGCCGACAACGGAGCCGACTGTCGTAACACCCAGCCTCGGAATGATCTCCGGGAAGGGCACTTGCACTTGGGACATGTAGTAGCGCGAAAGCGCGTTCCCCAGCCATATCCCGAGGAGCACACCGAAGAAGCTTCCGACCACGCCAATCAGAATTGAGCCGGAAAGAAAGTGTCCGACGATCTGACTCGGTGAAAGGCCAAGGCTTCGAAAGAGACCGATTTCCGGCCGTTGGGCTCGCACGAACCGGTTGAGCATGCTGTAAACCGAAACCGCGGCGGCGCCCAGAAATAGCATCGGAAATAGGACCGCGTACATCCTGAACCCCCGAACGTCCTGTTGCAGCATCTGATAGCTTGGCTGCTCCTTTCTCGGAATCGGATCTTCGGGATCGCTATCGATCAGAACCGATCGAGCGGCGTCCATCACCTTCTCCAAAGATGCGTTTGCGGCCGTTGTGCAATGAATTTCATTGATCTGACCGCTCTTCTGGAATAAGGCGCCGAGCACATTCTCATCCATGAACAGAACGCCGAATGTGTCGGGCATCGCGACAATATCCTGCTTGCTTCGAACCACGTAGAGGTATTCATCGCTCTGGACGATGCCCGCAATGCGCAGGGATAGTCGGCTGTTCTGCCGGACCGCAATCAAGTAATCCCCCGGTTTCAATTCGTGATGCTTGGCAAATGCCGATTCCAGCAGGACTTCAGGAAAGCCGACTTGCGGCATTCTGCCTTTTGTAATGTGTAAGCGATTGACTTTGAGCTCGCGGTCTACCGGCATTCCAATGAGGCGGCCCAGCATCTTCTTGCTGGTGTCCTTGCTCAACTCAAGCGCCGTCTCCTCCACCAATCGACCTTCTACAGCGGTGACGCCCGGTATCTGGGCGATTCGATTCACGATCCGCTCGGGGGCGGAATTAAAGCGCACGGAGAAGTCCTCAAATCCAAGCTTGCGATAACTTCCCTCGTACGACCCGGCTAGGTTTTCATAAACCGAATAGGATCCGATCAGGAAGGCCACGCCAAGCGCGACCATGAAGGAGATGGAAACATACTGCCACCTTGACCTGGCTATGTCTCGAAGCGTCTTCCGCCAAAGGATGTTCACTACCAGTGGACCTCCGAAGGTGGGATCGGCGAGGCGTTGATTTCGTCGCTCACGATCTTGCCGCTGCGAAGCCTCACCGTGCGATCTGCTATCTGCGAGATCGCCGCATTGTGAGTCACAAGCAGGACGGTCTGGCCCCGCTCATGGGTGGTTGCATGCAGGAGATCAAGGATTCTGCGGCCGGTTTCCTCATCCAGTTCGCCGGTCGGCTCATCGCACAACATGATCGGCGCGCATTTAACGAGGGCGCGCGCAATCGCAACCCGTTGCTGCTCGCCCCCACTAAGCTCTGCAGGAAAATGGGCGCGCCTTTCCCCCAGTCCAACGGCTTCAAGCACTTCCCCCACGTTGAGCGGATTGGTGGAAAGGTCGGCAACGAGTTGGACATTCTCCTCAGCAGTCAGGGTGTTGACCAGATTGAAGAACTGAAAGATGAAGCCTACGGCGTCTCGGCGAAAGCGGGTCATCTGCCGCTCATCGAAGTGGGAGATGTTTTGACCGTTGATGACGACCTCGCCGTCGGTTGGCCGATCGAGCCCGCCGATTAGGTTCATGAGCGTGCTCTTACCGCAGCCGCTGGGGCCGAGGATCACGACGAATTCGCCCTTTTGGATGTCGAGGCTCACCTCAGAGAGCGCGCTGACCTTGACTTCGCCGACGGCGTAGGTTTTAGACACGTTCTGAAGGTGGATGACCGCCTTATCGGCGTCAGGAAGCAACTTCCACCTCTTGTCCATCCTTCAGCTTCTGGGGCTCCGACACCACCACGGTGTCACCTGCTTTCAAACCTTGAAGCACCTCGACTTTATCGAAAGCTGATCGCCCAATCTTGACTTCTCTTCGGCTGACCTTAGCGCCAGACACAACAAAGACGGAAGCCGCGCCGCCGCTGACCATTACGGCATCGCTCGGAACGCTGATGGCTATTGGTTGCTTCTGCTCGCCATGCACGTCAACTTCAAGCCCAGGGACAAACCGTTCTTTGCTTTCAAGAATCCTGATCCAAGCGCGGACAATTCGGGTCCGGATCGTTGCATCCGGCTTCGGCTCGGCTATCGAAGAAAGTCTTTCGATCCTTCCTTTTAGGGGAGTGCCTGGCTGGGAAGGAAGGGTGATACCAACCATCATTCCTTCTCTGGCAACGTCAAGGTCTTCGGATCGTATTTCGGCCTCGATGTGAAGGTCTTCGTTGGTGGCAACCCTTAGGGCAACGGTAAGGGGGCTGCTTAACGTCCCCGGTTCGGCATACCTACGAATGACAACACCAGAGACCGGCGCCCGAACCGAATATTTGGAAAGTTGCGTGCGCAAACGAGCAATATCGGCATCCGCCTGCTTCAGGCGCGCTTCCGCGCTTGCCACCTGCGCTCGGCGAACGTTTAGCTCATTCTCGGTCCTCTGGCTGAGGGCCAAATCCGTTTTCGCGACGTTAAGGGCCGCCTGAGCCGCTTTCACCTCCTCTGGAAGCGGGTCGTTTTCCATTTGTCGCAAAGCGTCCCTTGCGGCCCTGACCTGGGCGGCAGCGGCATCGTGCTCCATCTTTACGGAATCACGCTGAGCGGGAGCGATCGCGCCCTCCTTGAGTAGCATCTCGCTACGAGCAAGACGCTTACGGCTCTCAGATTCTATAGCTGCAAGGCGTTCGACCTCGTGCTTAGCCTGATTGATCGCTTCCACCCTCGTTCCGCGGTTCACACGCGCTAGATTTGCATCTGCCTGTTGAACTAGGGCGCCCGCCCTCTGCTTTGCCGATTCGGTTGAAATCTTGGCCGCCTGATAGCCCGAGAGAGCTTCCGAGACGCCCGCGCTTGCCGCGGATCGCGCCATATCAGCGCCCGCGAGCGCAATCTTCGCGTCGGCATCATCAAGCTGCATCAATAGTTGTCCAGCGACAACCTGATCGCCTTCCCGTACGGGAATCTGCGTAATGCGACCGGCTATTTCTGAAGTCAGGTCATAGGTCTTTCCCACGACAAATGCCTCGGCGGTAAAGGAAAGATCAAGACTTGCCTTTTCAGCTTTAGCTACGTGGACCGTAGTGGGGCGCTGATCCCGCATCCACATCCAGGCGCCGATGACGCCGACTAGGAGCACTCCGAGCACTATATAAATTCGCCGCATGGGCACTTCCTTGGAGTCCTATTCCAACCTGGAGTCTACCTACGGGTTCGCGGAAGTCCTTTGCTTAGCGACAGACTATTGAGGTTTGACCTTGATAATAAGGACGGTGAGTTCTAACCTTCGCCATCTTGCCGAAAGGAATAGCTCAGACGTGGAAGTCCGCGCCCGCCACGTACACCCCAAATTCCGAGACCTGTCTGAAGCCGATCTTCTCATACAGGCTGCGAGCCATCGCCGAGGAGTGCAGTACGCCAAGCCGGTAACCCGCCTCCCTCCCGGCATGGAGAGCCTCCAGCGTCAGGGTTCGCGCCAAGCCTTTGCCGCGCGCCTCATCCTTGGTTGCTACCCCGTGCACCCCGGCAGAAGTTCCGTCCATATTCAGGAGGGCTTTAGAAACTGCTTGGCCATTCATGTACGCAAGCCAGCAGCGCGCTGGCGAACCTGGCTTCCCTATAGGAAAAGAGTACGAGAGCTCGCGATGTTCTTGTTGTTGATCGTCCGGTACGCCCCAGCGCCAAGCAACCAAGCTGTAAGCTTGGGCAAGGTCCTCGTCCGTCGTCGCTTCGCGAATTACTACTCCCTCTGGGCACGGCTCGCGGGGTGGTAAGTCGGCCAGATCCATCGTCATGCCCGGCACAATTTCCGCTTTCGTCATGCCGCGCGCCCTCAACAGCTCCGCAAGGTTGGCAGGCGTGGCGCTTGGGTGTACAACCCATGCGAACGGCACTCCCCGCTTCTGATAGTGATCAAAGATTCGATCGATGAGCGGCTCTGCGTCCCCTTCCGGTCGGAACCGCAGGACGGCGTTGTAAGGCAAGTAGGATAACGGAGTATCAAACCAAAGCGCGCTTTGCTCGTCGTGCAGCGCGCAACCCGGACCCTTGCCGAAGTTCGACCACAGAGCCCAGAAGTTCTCTTCTGTGGCGCCGACGCAGGCTTCAAGCGATAGGTCATTGGCGATCATGCCGGTATGTTATCAGAGAAGGTCGTCCGACAAGGATTTTCCGGAGTTGGGCCGTGGTAGCCTGTCCTCATGGAACCTCAGACCCCAGCCGCCAAGTCCCTTGCAGGCGCGTGCAAGATATTCCGCCAAGACCTTGAAGCGCTGCCGGAGGACGCTTACTGCAAACAATTTGGCCCGGCCACCCGCACCGTAGCCGACATCGTGTTCGAAGTCAACATGGTGAACGATCATGTGTCGATGGAAATTCGCGGCGAGAAGCCGTTTGAATGGCCGGAAGATGGCTGGGTTAAGGCGCCTACTGATTTCAACACGAAGGCGATTGTGCTGGACGCTTTCAATAAGTCCGCGCAGGCAGCGATGGACACCGCAAACGGACTCACTGCTGAGCAGATGGAGGAGCCGATGACCAAGGATGACGGCAGCCCGACCACCCGCGCGGAGCGATGCCGATTCATGGGTCTGCACATGTGGTACCACAGCGGCCAGTTGAACTTCATCCAGACTCTACTCGGCGATGATGCTTGGCACTGGAACTAAGCCGTTCTATGATTTCGGAGAATGCCTCATGCGCTCAAACGCGCAGGGGCTTTGCCGTCCTGCCCACGACTGAATAACTCGTTCCACGTTCTCATTCAGAGGCTGAGTGGAATCGACTTCCAGATCATAAAGGCAGAGTCCCTGAAGGGTTTCGAAATCCCTCTTCGCATCGCCGGCTGGGCGATCACCACGCGCTGCCTCCCGCCTCTCCAGTTCCGGCAATGTGCAACGCAGGCCCACCGTGAAGACGTCAAAGTGCCCAAGCAGACCAAGCAGCCGTACCATCCACTCTCGGGTTTCGATGATGTGCTCGACGATCAGGTTGTTGCCGGCATCGGCGAGGGCGGGCAAGGTTCGGTGGAAGCCATCGAAGAACGCTTCACGCATCTGCGACCATTCGAACTCGCCCGATCTCATCCGCGACATTGGCAGGCAGCCTGCGGCAAAGATATGGTCAATCGAGTAGTGCCAGAAAGGCTCTGTCAAGGCGTCTTGGAGAGCCTTCGCGAGCGTCGACTTTCCTGAACTCGACGGCCCGTCAACCAGGATGATCTTTCCTGGAGAGGTACTCAATATCTCTATTTCGGCTTGTCCTTATCCTTGGGCTTGTGCACAACCTGGAAAAGCTCGAAGAAAAGCATTTCATCCTTTGATGAAGGCCCGGCGTCGACCACTCTTGGGGGCGAATACGGGTTTCGTGGATTGCCTGCGCTGTTGTCGTAGGTGCCGGTCACATAGATGCGAGAGCCAGCCGGAATCTCCAACGGCTTCTTGAGATAGTAAAGCAGTTGCCAATCGGGATCCCAATCATTGATGCAGACTAGCGGTTTCGAGTAACCCGCCGGGTATTTCACCCACGCCTTGAAAGTGCGCCCAAGATAGTGCATGTGCGGCCAAACCGCATAGATTGTTGTGGGGTGCTTCGTCTTGTTGCCCAAAGCGAACACCCGGACGTCACGCTGGCCCGGTTCTAAATAGATTGAATCCGAAGCCACAACGTGAACATTCATCTCATCCTTTGGCGGCTCTGAGCTGAAGTAGAGCCCAACCTGAGTTTGCTCAACCTCCGGTTTGCCGGTCGTTTTGTAGTGCATGTCCATCAGAATGCAGTCACCCGGGTTGATAAGAAACGCGGTCCCTTGTGGCGATTCAAATGGAGGCGCTCCGGTAGACCAGAAGCCAAGCGTGTTGTATGTCTCGATTGGCTCTATGGACCGCTGATCCCAGCTGTTATCTTCGTGGTCGAATTTGATCTTCCGACACTTTTCCGCTTCCTCTTTCTTCACAAGAGAAGGAATGACGTGATGCACGGTTCCCTTCTGGCTCGGCCGGAAATCAACAGCGCGAACCCAAGTTGGCTTGGTGATGTGCGGATCGATGAGGTAGTCGCGATAGAAGTCGACGCCCTCGGCCGAGATTTTGGTGGGTTTCTCGGGAGCGATGACCATGTCCGGTTGGCCTAGGCGCCATCCAGGCGTGATCTTTGGGGGTTCGGGTGCCGATTTAGGGTCACCTTCCGGCGCACCTGTAGCCGCCCACTTGGCGATAATGCTCTTCTCCTGCGGAGTGAGAACCGGAATATCCTTGAACTCACCATAATGCGGGTTCGCCTTCCACGGCGGCATGAAATTGGTGGAGGTCACGCTAGCGATGGTGGCGGCATGCTTGCGGGCGTTCTCGTAGCCGACCAGCGTGAAAGGGGCGACCCGGCTTTCGCTGTGGCAGCTTACGCAGCGCTTGTACAGAATGGGCGCAACGTCCTTGGAGAAGGTCGGGGCGCTTGGGGCGGCACGCTGTGGTCCACTCATGCCGATAGTAGCGATGGCGCAAGTGCCCGCCAAGAGAAGTCGCCTGATCATCCCCAAAGGATAGATCATTACATCGTGATTACGCACTCGTCTTCTTGACTTATTGTAGAGGGTGGTCATTGCATTCGCTGGGTTTGTCCCCTCCACGTCTTCAGCGCCCTCTGCGGTTCTTGATGAACCACGGAATACACAGAATGCACTGAAGAGATGATCCGAGCAGGTTACTGTTATGGGTTCCTTCCGAGGCTTCAACGATTTCCGTGGCTCTTCATAACCACAGAACGCACAGAATTCACTGAAAAGCTGACCCAAAGTAATTACTTCTTCAGGGGTTCGGTTCCGAGACTTCAGCGTCTTCTGTGGTTCTACTAAACCGCAGAGCGCACAGAGGACCCCAACTAATGGCCAGGCGCGTGCTCTTGAGTTTCCCCCTGTGTTTTCTGCGCCTTCTGTGGTTGATCATTTTCTGGGTGGTAGGCTGACTACAAAGACATGAACGAAACCGCAACTGCCCATCCGCCGATCGCCTCTCGTGAAGAGTGGCTCACCCTACGCAAGGAGCTACTTGCCGAAGAAAAGGCGCTCACCAAGGAGTACGACAGGCTCAACGCGAAGCGGCGTCGGTTGCCGATGGTGAAGGTCGAGAAAACGTATTCGTTCGAAGGCGTCGATGGCACGAAGACCCTAGAAGAGCTATTCAAAGGGCAAACCCAGCTCATCGTCTACCACTTTATGTTCGACCCGACCTGGGAAACCGGCTGCGAGGGATGCACCGGCTATATCGACGCCCTAGCCGATCTCTCTGCCCTTCCGAAGCGAAGCGTGAACTTCGTGGTGGTTTCGCGGGCGCCGCTTGCCAAGCTGCAAGCCTACAAGAAGGAGCGCGGATGGACGATCGACTGGTATTCGTCAGGAGAATCGGACTTCAATTACGATTTCGGAGTTACCCTCGACCCCGCTCGCGGTCCGATAACCTACAACTACAAGACCGCCGAGGAATTAGGCGAGCTAGGCAAGGTCACAAAGGTCACCGAGATGCCGGGCAGCAGCGTGTTCTTCCGGATCGGGCACGACGTGTACCACACGTACTCGACTTACGCGCGCGGCGGCGAAGCCCTTTGCGACTCGTATCGCCTGCTGGACATCACGCCGTTCGGGCGGCAGGAAGACTTTGAAGACTCGCCCGCCGGTTGGCCCCAGAATCCCACATACGGATAGGCATGAATCGAAGCGCTGTAGGCAGACGGCAGACGTCGCGAGTCTGCCTCGAGCGGGCGGTCGGTACGGTCTGTGTAATTACTTCACTGTGCCAGATCGCGGCATGTCCAAGGGCGTAGAGAGACACGATGCACAGACCCAAGGTTGTAATATTGGGCGGCGGATTTGGCGGGTTGAACGTGGCAAAGGCGCTTCGCCATGCGCCTGTCGACGTGACCCTTATCGACAAATCCAACCACCACGTATTCCAGCCGCTTCTCTATCAGGTGGCAACCGCTACCCTCTCGCCATCGGATATTGCCGTTCCGATTCGCCACATCCTGCGCAAACAGAAGAACTGCGAAGTCAGGTTGGGATGCGTATCGGGTCTTGACCTAGCCCACCAAAAGGTGTGCCTAGATGATGGGTCGTTTGTTAATTACGACTTTCTGGTCATCGCCACGGGGGCCACGCATAGCTACTTTGGACATCCGAATTGGGAGAAGCTCGCAAGGGGTCTGAAGTCAATTGACGATGCAACGTTCATTCGCGGTGAGGTCCTTGCCGCCCTTGAGTATGCCGAGCGCGCCACCGATGTTGAAGAGCAAAGGAAGTGGATGAGGTTTCTTATCGTTGGTGCGGGTCCCACCGGCGTCGAGTTGGCGGGCGCATTCTCGGAACTCGCGCATCGCGTAATAGAAAGGGAATTCCGACATATCACTCCCGACATGCTGAAGCTCGTTCTGATAGAGGCCGGACCCCGAGTACTTCCTGCCTTCGCAGAGGACTTGTCTGAGAGAGCACGCCAAGACTTGGTTCGGCTAAAGGTCGACGTTTGCTTGAACACGATGGTGAAAAGCATCGATCCTGAAGGCGTGGACACGAATGCCGGTCGCATCGAAGGAAGAACGGTCATTTGGGCGGCCGGCGTGCAGGCATCACCGGTTGCCAAGTGGCTGAAAAGTGAGGCAGATAAAGCCGGCCGTGTACCGGTTGATGGCCACCTTCGATGGGAAGGAAGCGAAAACGTTTACGTGATCGGCGATGCCGCTTGCGCAATGGGTCCGCACGGCCCCCTTCCGGGTTTGGCTGCGGTTGCGTCGCAGCAGGGATCTTACGTCGGAAAGGAAATTGCCGCGTGCGTACTGGGATCGGGCCAAACAAAGCCATTTAGCTACTGGGATAAGGGGACCCTCGCCGCTATAGGGCGAAGTAGAGCAATTGCCGAGTTCGGTCGCTATAAACTGGCAGGCTTCCTTGCCTGGTTGGCTTGGCTCTTCATCCACATCATGTTGTTAGTTGGTTTTCGCAACAAGGTCAGCGTCTTCCTTGAGTGGGCTTATGATTATATAACTTGGGATCACGGCCCGTGGCTTATTACTCTTCCCGATGGGTCAAAGCAGCACCCTCACGATCTGAAGAACTGACAATAACCGCCCTTGGAGTCAGGGGGCGCCTCAGGCTTCTAGACCGAACGTTGACGGAACACTTGAGCCAAATATCTCTCACTGTCAGGCTTGCCGTTGAGCATCGTTTGAATGTAGCAATTCCGTTCAAACCAAATGATCTCATGATCCCAAACGCAGGGTGAGAACCGGTGGTCGTCGGCAATCCATGTTGTTCCATCGTCTTCGGAAGCCACGGTGCGAAGGCATAGCTCGTTGTAACTGAACCAGTAGCCAAGAACCACGTAATGCACTGAACCATTGGGCCCAACCCCTTGGTGATGAACCACAAAGCCAACCCCAGTGGTGCCAGGTTCAAGCTGTGCGGGTAACGACTTGGCGGCAAAGTCAATCCCTGATTCGAACACGGCGGGCTGGGGTTGCACGGCAGGGTCATAGACGAAGTATTTCTTCAGTCGAAATGGTCCAACCGAAACAAAACCGTCAAATCTGATCGGACGCTCTTCAAAGACTGCAAACCCTGCCATGCGGGCAATATACCGCCGTCAGCCTGCTTTGATGACTGCGAATTGAACTCGCCTGTGTCAGCTGTGTACCCGCGCTTCCGCCATGCCCACCGGTGGGTAATGTCTGCAAGTGCTAATCGCCCACCACATCAAGCAATCGCCAAACCTTGACGGCACTCTCACCGATCCCATTTGGCAGTGCGCGGAAAGGTCGCCCGGCTTCGTAGACATGGCGACCGGCGGACCCGCCATCCTGCAAACTCAAACCGCGGTGCTGTGGAGCGATGAGCATGTTTACTGCGGATTCTGGCTAGAGGAACCCTTGCCCACCGCCAACCTGACCGAGCGTGACTCCCTGATCTTCCGCGAGAACGACGTGGAGCTGTTCATCGATGGCGGCGACTGCTACTACGAGCTTGAAATCAACGCTCTTAACACCGTTTACGAAGTCTTCTTCATCTGGCGAGACGCCTACCAAAGGTTCGATCAGAAGGAGTTCGATGTCCACCGCCGCAAGGCGTACACTTTTGGCGGAGACTTCGACCGCACCCCAGATCACTTCTGGGACGGCAATCACCCGCGCGGAACCCGCTGGGCTTTTCGGGATTTCGATATGCCGGGATTGCGCACCGCGGTCCATATCGATGGCGAATTGAACAATCCAAACGTCAGAAGCAAGGGAGTCACGGTCGAAATCGCTATCCCCTGGGCGAGCCTTGGGCTGCTTGCCAACGGGCGCTCCGTTCCGCCGAAAGACGGCGACACTTGGAACATGTTCTTCGGCCGGTTCCAACAGTTAGCAATAGGGGAGAAGCAGGTGCAGGCCGCCTGGTGCCTCACTCCTCATGGCCGGTACGACACTCATATGCCGGAGAAGTTCACGCCCGTTATCTTCAGAACGTAGCGGCTGGCTCTAGGCCGCTTCGATGTCCACGGCTGCATTCGGGACAACGCTACGAAGCGCCTGCTTAAGTTCGTCCTTGTTGATCGGCTTCGAGATGTATCCGTTCATGCCCGCGGCGAGGCACCGCTCCTTATCGCCCGCCATCGCATTGGCGGTGAGGGCAATGATCGGAATCGTGTCGCCGCCTTCCATCGCGCGGATCATACTCGTGGCTTCGAAGCCATCCATGAACGGCATTTGAAGGTCCATCAGAATTGCATCAAAGCGTCCGGGAGGGTTTAGCCCCACTGCTTCCACGCCGTTTCCAGCGACGGTTACGGTGTGCCCAGACTTCTCAAGTATCCGCACCGCAACTTTCTGGTTCACGGGATTATCCTCAACTAACAAGAGGTGCAGGGATCTGATGGTGAAATCACTTTCCGCTACGGCTTCAACATGATCATTTTCCGACGCCTGAGCGAAAGGCAGCTGAATCTCAAACTCAAAGGTCGATCCCTGATTAAGCTCGCTTGAAAGCACGATTTTGCTGCCCATGAGACCCACTAATCGATTGCTGATAGATAGCCCGAGACCGGTGCCGCCGTATTTTCTCGTTGTCGAGGAGTCTGCCTGGGTGAAGGCTTCGAATATCTTCTTTTGCTTCTCCTTTGGGATGCCGACGCCGGTATCCACAACGGAGAACTTGACGAAGATGTCGTCAGGGCCAGCCTCATTGGTCGTTACCGCCAGCGTGACGCATCCGCCTTCAGGCGTGAACTTGGCGGCGTTTCCGAGGAGGTTCAGCAGTACCTGGCGAACCCGAAGCGCATCAATCAGCACGTGGTGGTCTTTCTCGGGTTTGAGCTGAATATCGAATTCAATTCCCTTCGACTCAAAGCCCTGCCGCATCATCGCGTCGATCTCTTTCAGCAACTCGGTCAGCGATGCCGGCGCCGGATTGAGTTCCAGTTTGCCTGCCTCGACCTTTGAGATGTCGAGGATGTCGTTAATCAGAGTTAGCAGAGACTCGCCGCACAGCTTTACCGAGAGCGCGATCTCGTTTTGCTCCGGCTGTAGCCCAGAGTCGATGAGGATGTCAGTCATCCCGATGATGCCGTTCATCGGCGTGCGAATCTCGTGGCTCATCGTGGCCAGGAAGTCGCTCTTGGCTCTTGTCGCCGCTTCCGCTTTCAGGAGTGCCTGCTCAAGCTGGTTTTCTGCTTGCTTTCTTGCGGTGATGTCGATTGCAATGCCGACGAATCCTATGAGCTCGCCATCCATGCTTCGCAACGGCGTTACGAGAAGAGATGCGAGAACTTGAGTGCCGTCTTTGCGGATGAAGGTCCAATGCTGCTCGTCGGAGCCATCTCGCAGAGGCACAACGGAAAAGATTTCTATCCCCTCAATGGGTCGACCAAACTCCTCACTCAAGAATTTGGAACGCGCCTCAAGCTCAGAGGGTACGTGGAAGATGATCGGGGTTACTTTGCCAACCACTTCCTCTGCAGGATAGCCGAACATCTTTTCCGCGCCGCGATTGTAGAGGGTGATAATGCCTTCGCGGTTGATGGCGACAATGCCCACTTCCGAGGTGGCGCTCATGAGGTTCGAGAACAGCGTGCTTGCGTCTCGGAGCTCTTCCGTTACCTTCTTGGTTTCCGTAATGTCCGTCTGGACCGCGATATAGCCCTGCAACCGGTTAGCCTTGTCGTATCGCGGCGATATCGTGCAATCCACCCAATAGAGGCTGCCATCTTTGGCACGATTACAGATCTCCCCGCGCCAAATCTCCCCGGCGCGAATCGTCTTCCAAAGCTGTTCCCAAAACTGCCTGTCATGCTGATGGGAGTTGAGTAATGCTGGCGTCTTGCCCTCAAGCTCATCGAAACTGTACTGGCTGATCTGCTGAAAGGCGTTGCTGATGTAGAGAAACCTGCCATCCAAATCGGTTTCTGCGACGATAAAGTGACTGTCTAGGATGTTGCGGTGGGTTTGCAGCTTTGCCCACGTCCTGCCAAGTTGCGATCCAGAGCGCCTCTTTTCGATCCAGTAGGCGGTCAGCAGGATCACCCCGGCGCTGGCTACCAACACTGCGCTTGCAAGCTCGATATTGAGCGAAGGAATAACTTGGTACCCCGTTGCGAGCGCAATCCCAAAGGCGATCAAGAACGACCCGAAGCAAGCAAGGGGCGAACCGCCGATTGGGCGCCACCTCGACGTTCTTTTTGAGTCGCTAGTTATCGTCTTATCAACAGTAGCCATGGCCAAGAGCTGAACGGAGCGCAGCCCGGCATCCGTGTCATTCAGCCTTTCCGCGCTATTGCAAGATTTCGTCTAAAGAAATCATCGGCAAGCTGGCCCGGGAAGCTAAGGATTTTGAACGATAGTTTTCAATTTCAATGCCAGGTTTTTGACGGTACTGATCGCGAATACGGCCACTGAGACGACTTACTAAAAATCGGCCTTCTTGAAAAGCACAATGGCAAAGCCGAGAACGCCCCGGCCTTCTCTCTGATACATTTCCCACCACTTGCTTGCCCGCTCACGGAATGGCTTCGCATCAGGGTCTTCAGGGTGTTCATCGCACCAGGTGATCATCGACTCGTAGTAACTAAGTTCAAAGGAATCCCAGTCTTGTGGCGAAGATACATAGGATTTCAATGGATCCAATCCGTAAGCGCGGCCAGCATCGCGGAACTGATCGAATGACGGCATCTCCTCTTCTTTAGCCCCCAGGAATTCCAGATACTCTTGGGAGGGAGTTCTCTCCCAGATTCCATCACCGAACAGCAGGTAGCCACCTGGCTGCAGGAGCTTGGAGAAGTACGCAAGAGCCTCTTCTGGAGTGCCAATTGCCTGCGAAGCACCTAAACACACGATCAAATTTGGCTGTATGGTCAGCTTGCCAAGCGCCTCTTTGGCATCCTCTGCGAAGAATTGCGCGTTAGGATTCTCTTGTGCGGATGCTTCGACAAAGCTCGGGTTCAGGTCTATTCCGACTGCTGGCTGACCAATCGCCCTGATGACCGCACCCTTTCCGCAACCGACATCTAGCACCGGCCCCTTCAGACCCTGCGTGAGACTCAGCACGGCCTCGCGTGAATAGGGCCCAAGAAACTCTCGATTCGCAAACGCGATTGTCGTGTACTTGTAAGGGTCAGTCACCCATCAAGCCTACCGCTAGCCCAACATCTTCAGCAGCGCGCGCGCCTCCGTGGAAACGACGTCAACACCCTGCTGCCGCTCATAACTCAGGCAAGCTTCAGCCGCCCAACGGGCGCGATCCTTGTCGCCAAGCTTCTGATACGCATCGGCCAGATAGAGATAGCATCGGGCAATCGAGCGATCCAGCCTCACCGGGCATGCGAGCGCAAGTTCAAGCTGTTTACGCGCCTCCGCCGGATCAGACCCATGCGCAAGATAGCCAAGGGCAGCGCGAGCGCCAAACTCCACACCATAGGGGTCAGGCGAAGGCAAGTTCTTCAGCACCGATTCGTACACTGCCTTCGCTTCAGCAGCCTTTCCGCCCCACCGGAGGTAGTTCGCCCTCGTCAGCAGCGCTCGAGCCTGACACGCCGCTAGGCTCTCGGGCGTGTAATGCGGGATTTCATACAGCGGATCCACCTCAACTTTGGCTACGGGTTTTGTTACTTCAATCCGCAGCGGTGTCTCAAGTTCATTAGTTTCGATGTAACAGACCTCCGCGCTCCCATCGCCGTACTCGATTCGAAGTGGCACGCGAAGCCGGTAAACGGGGGCTGACTGCCGGAGTACGCCGGTGATGCCCTTCCCTTCGGTCTTCCAATTCAAATCCAGCATCGGGGCGCCTTCGCGCATTGTCCACTGATCCCAGAACCAGCCGAGGTCTTGGTGCGCTTGCTTGGCAATCTCAGCTTTGAAATCGGTCCAACTCACGGAACCGTATGCGTGCTTTCGCAGTACTTCTCGGAATGCGGCGTCAAGAGCGGGACGGCCGATCAATCGGCTGAGCTGGTCGTACACCAGGAAGCCCTTTTGGTCCGCAAGCTCGTGACCCATGCCTTCGTTTGGCATATCCGCCAGGCGATGATCTAAGCCGGCGGCGGCCACCTCAAGAAAGCCGTCGATGCACTGGGTGAAGTTGTAGCCAGGAAAGCCAGTGTGCCGATAGCGAGCGGCCATCGCTGGGCCATCGATCGCTTCCACAACTCGGAGGGAGCCATATTGCGCCATTCCCTCATCCATCATATAGTTGCCGTCCGGGCCAGCGTTATTGATCACGTTGCCCCACCAACTGTGTCCAATTTCGTGGCCGTAGAACGCAAGGTTGAAGGGTTGGTTCAGCACTGAAGACACGGACAGCATAAAGCCAGGCAAACTTGCGCCGCCGAAGCCAGCTTGGTTGGAAACGGTGTCGTCGGTCTCGACCACCGAGAACTCGGGAAACGGGAACTTGCCATACATCTTGGTGAGCTGGTCGATGACATTGCGGCAGCCCGTCGCATAGCTATCGATGTTGGCGCGCTCTTTGAAGAAATACATCGTGACGGGAATGGTCCCTTCAATCCGCTTCACTACGAACTTTGCCGCCGCAAACGAGAGCGAGCAAGGAGTCGGAACGTTGTAATCGAAGACCTCGTGGTCTCCCTCTCTGGATTGCCCACTCTTCCCTCCGCACGCCGTAGCAGTGAAGCCTGCTGGCACCGTCATCCGGATGTGCCCGATGCCGCGGTCCGTAGTATCGGAAGTCAGTTTGCCGTCTTTCAGGCTCACGTCCCCGAATTGCGGGTACCAGGCGGCATTTCCGCCACCCGCAAAGCACCCCTCGGGTCCAATATGGAAGACGAATTGCGTCTTCTCGCCTCCGTGGTAAGTGAAACGGATTACCGGTGTTACGCCCGCCGGGAAAGGCGTTGCGGGCTTGAGCGACCACCCTGTTTCGCCTGATTGCGATCCAAGTTTTGTTAGTTGCGCTTTGCCCGCGCACTCTCTGGGTTCAAGCACTTCAGCCTCGACGTCGGTCATCTGCTCGATTAGAAGGAAGGATATTTCCGGCGTTGCGGTTGCCTTGGAAGGAAGCGCTACCTTGGCGGTAACGGCAAGACTGCGCTGATCAGGTTCGATTGCAAGCTTAAGATCATAGTTCGCAGGCAGATCGGCAGCGCGCGAGAAGGCAACGAGGGCCGAGAAGAAGGCGTACAGAAGCGGCTTCATGGACCCGGCTAGCATAATCGAGTTCGCTCGTGGGTGTCTTGAATGAGGCTATCGCTTTTGTCTTTGCTTAGCGTCGGCCATCTCGGTAGGCGCTCGGCGTCATGCCGGTAAGGGCTTTGAACGTGCGCGTGAAATGGGCCTGATCCGAGAAGCCAGCCGCCAGTGCGATCTCTCCCAGAGCAACGTCCGACGAGCTTAAAGCCACGCAAGCCCGCTCAATGCGCGTCCTTCGAACGTATTCGCCCACCGAACAGTGATAGTAGCGGCGGAACTCACGGGCGAGATGGACAGGGTGGACATTTGCGATTTTCGCAAGTTCTGCAAGGGTTAGCGAGGCATCCGGCTGCTCGCTCAGCCGATCTCGCACCGAGCTGAGCCATTTGGGAGCAACTGGACCCTCCTCACGTTGCTTCTCGCGAAGCAGCTCAGCAAGAAGGAGAGAGACTAGCCCCTCGGCGGCAAGCTGTGACCAGTTATCTGGCTTGCAGAACTCTCGATAGAGACGTTGGGCGAGCCAGGACATCTCCCCCTTCGACGTTATAATCGATTGAAGCTGTTGGGCGTCTGCCTCGCAAGCTGATTCGAGCCAGCATGGATCGACTTCGATGCTGAAGCAGCGTCCCCCCTGCGGGCCAAACCGGTCGGCGTGAACGTGCCCGGCCGGTTGGAACACCACCTCATTCTTGGCGTGCTGGCGCGATTCGCGGCGGTAAGTTTCTTCAAAGGCGCCATCGACAAGGAGGCAGAAATAGGGTCTTTCGTGCGAATGCTGCGGAAGAACGGAGCTATGGTCGTACACATTCTCGCTCAGGCAGAACAAAGGCATCGCCGTGCTGCGCACGGTCTTTCCAAAGTAGTCGCCTGGCCCCAAATGAACGTTCAATAACCCTCGCTACGTAGACTATACGTTAGCTGACCGCGGGTCCTTGAGACTACTGGGCCTACGGAATCGAGTAGTGCAACCGAAGGATGCCCTCGCCAAGCTCCCGGACATCCAGCAAGGTCATTGATTTGAACGTCGCATCGGGAAGGCAAACGTGACTGCCCACCCCGCCAAGCTCCGGTGTGAGATTGATCACAAGCTCATCGCCAAATCCGTCGGCAAGAAACGCGTTCAATATCGAATCCCCACCGCCAACTAGAACCTTCTTAAACCCCTTCTCTTCCAAATGCTTAATGGCTTCGGTGGGAGAGGTAACGCAGGAGATGCCCGGAATCTCTCGATTGGTCCGGCTGACGACCACGATTTCAGTGTTGCCAAACGAACCGCCCGCTCCAGCGTACTCTTCGTACGTCTTGCGGCCGATGATGCAGTTCCCTGCTTCCAGCATGCAGGCGTCGAAGTCTTCAAAGACCTGCTTCTTCCAGCGATAGCCGCTGTCGCCGTGCATGTAGTTTCCGTTGGCCATGAGGGCCGCCCAAAGGATGGTTGTCATATCGAAAGCTCCTTAACGTAGCAAGGGTACTCCTGCTGCTGCCTTTTGCTGACGGCAGGATCAAGATCGAAGACGAATACCGGTTGCTGCGGCGAGGTCTCGCCGATGAGCGAGCCATCGGGCGCGATGCAGAATCCGCGTCCGCCGAAGGTCAAATCATCCGAAACGCGGCCCACTCGGTTTGAGCTTGCGACGTGGCAGCCAGAAACTATCGCCGCCATTTTGGCGGCAGGCAGCCACTTCTCCACGCTCTCCCCAGAGGCCCTTGGAACCGCGATGAGGTTTGCGTCTTGGCGTCGGTACTCGCGCGCCCATTCATTGAAGAAAAGCTCTGTGCAAAGCAGAAAGCCTGCCCGCAGCGCTCCTGCTTCCACAGAATGGAAACCTGGCTTTCCGGCTTGAAACCACTCCGTTTCAAAGAAACCCGGTTCGGCGGGAAAGTAATGCTTGTGGTGGCCAAAGATGTATTCGCCGCCTGCCAACGCGAACGCCTCGTTCGCTAAACGGTCGCCAGCTGGCACTGGGCGAGATGACAACACAACCGGTATCTGCAGGGCACGAAGCGCAACCAGACCTTCCTCGTGAAGGGCAATCGATTTCGCCGCAAGAGCAGCCTCGTACGTATTAGATTCCGCGAGCCAAGGGCCAAAGGGCATCTCGTTCGTGATCAGCACCTCTGGCTTCTCGTCCCGAATCTGCTGGGCCAGAACTCGCCATTCCTCGCTGCCCGGCAACAGCCCATTTGGAGCCTGGATGATGGCGACTCGCATCGGGGCAGGATACCTTTGCCACCGCGGTGTATATTAGCCAGCATGTCCAACATCGATCAAATGCAAAGCGAGCTTGAAGTGTGCGAAATGATGACGGCTGGCTTTGCGGGCGCCCTCGCCCGCTTTGCAAAGCAAATCCCGCTCGATAAGTGGAATTGGAGCTTTTCCGAGCGCACTCCAACACCGCGCGAAGCGTGCGAGCATGCTTTTCTTTGGATGTGGTGCGACCGTCAACAGATGACTGTGCCTGATCGATCTCAACACCGCCCTACACCGGAATTACCGTCGGACCGCGACGCGCTGATCGGCATGTTGGAAGAAGAGGCTGAGGAGTGGCGGATGATGATTCGCGGGCTAAAACCCGAGCAGTTGCTGGATGAGCGAGAGTCATTTGGCGGCGAAATGCGTAATTTACGCGGCTTCCTATTCCACATCGGCCAGCAAGTGATCTATAAGACGGGCCAAATGTCGGTTCTCTATTACGGGTTGGGATTGGATGGCGGCGAGCCGTACGCGGCCGCTTACCCGAATGGCGTCTACGGTTTCCCAGGGCCGAAGTGGCCCGCGCCACGGGCATAATAGACAGCCAAGGATGGAGCCACTCGACACAATTAGGACCGCCTACGACGCCTACGAAGCGGGCAACTTTGCTCAAGTCTTTGCGTTGCTAAGCCCTTCCATCGTCATCACCCAGACTGACCTCTTGCCTTGGGGCGGTGAGCATCGCGGACATGAAGGCGCCCGCGAATTCTTCCGCTTACTTGGCGTGCATACGGACGCTCGCCCGCATCCCGTGGAGTTCGTGCCCGCCGGCAATCAGGTTGCGGTTTTCGGAAGGCTTAAAGGAAGCGCTCGGGCAAGCGGTAAGCCCATCGATCTTGCCATCGTCCATTTGTGGACCGTCGAAGGCGGCCTGATCACGCGCTTTGAAGCTTATATCGATACGCCGGCGATGCTAGACGCCCTTGCTGCCGATTGACTGACCGCCAGTAGTTTTGCGAGGTTGGCAGCCATTATTTCGCTATTCTGTTGAAATAGCATAGAATGACGGTATGCGTTACCCTGTAATTTTTGCGATGGCTGCCTTTGCTTCGATTTCGCAAGCAAACCTTCTGTCGAACGGCAGTTTTGAATCCGGCGCCTTTGTCGGCGATGCTTTCGGCGATATGCAGCTCTTGGGCGGCAGCACCACCATCACCGGCTGGACCGTTATGGGCGATGAGATTGCCTGGGTGAAGAACGGCAATTTCGATAACATCACGGCCTCTGACGGCGTAATGTCGCTCGACCTGGCTGGCTATGCCAATAGCGGCTCGCAGGGCGGCGTTCAGCAATCGTTTGCTACCGTTGTGAACCAGCAGTACTTGGTGTCGCTTGACCTTGGAACCTTCAGCACTGCCTGGGGAAACACCCGAATTACGGTTGATGCCGCGGGTCAGAATCAGTCCTTCACCGAGGTGCCGAACGGCACCCAGCGATGGGACACGCACACGTGGCTGTTCACCGCGAATTCCACCACCACCACGCTTTCGATTTTCGAAACCAACCCGACCGGCAGCATCTACAATGGCCTGGACAACATCTCGGTTGAAGCGGTTCCGGAGCCTGCAAGCATGGTCGCGCTTGGCGTTGGTGTCGCGGCTATGATTCGTCGTCGCCGAAGCGCCTGAGGCTTTACTTCAGCTTGATGGTCTTTGAAAGGCTTCGTATCTTCGGGTCGACGCCTTTCTCGACCTGTATCTTGCGCGCTGAGCAGTAGCGCATAAATTCTCGCAACGCTAGCTCTAGCGCCTCCATGAACCCAGGGCCGGGTTCCTGTGCTTCCCAGTGCCAGCGGCGCAGCTCTAGCACACCATCCCGACAGAAGAACTCCACCCGGGCGACCATCGCATCCCCGTAAACGATGGGCAGCACGTAGTATCCCCACCGGCGCTTAGCCTCCGGCGTGTAAATCTCCCAGATGTAGTCGAACCCGAACAGGTGCGCGATCATCTTGCGATCCCACATGAACTGATCAAGCGGCGCCACGAACACGCATCGGGGCTCCAGCGACGGTTGATCCAGTAGCGAAAGGAATTCCGGGGTGGCGTGGGCCTTAACGCCCTCGACTTCTACCGGCACGATTTTGCCCATCTTCACCAGTGCGTCTATCGCTTCCCTCTTGCGCGGGTTCAGCACTTCCAGAGACCAAATCTCCGGCCCCGCGCTCGGCCGCACGATACCCATCGCCACATGCCTATCCAGCACCAGTTCTCTGATGGCATCGTCGTGCTTAACCGTTGGCTGATTCAAGACATGGCCAGGAACCACGCGCTCGGTGAGGTCGTAAACATGCTGCCCGCTCTTGCGCCCGGAGGTCATGATGAGGCCCGAGTGCCAGAGGGCGCGCAGGGTTTGCTTGGTTACGCTAGGGCCGTGCCAGTGGCCCTTCCACTCTTCCCTTCGCATCTGAAAATCGAAGTCCCTGGGCATCAGCGGTCCGCGCTCGCTTAGCTCTTTAAGAATCAGGTCGACCGCCTCTTTGTGGTCCTGGAATATCTTCTGCTCGAACCACTTGCGGTGGTAGCTGTGGAAAATCCTTCGTACGGACCAGCCCTCAAACGGCACCAGCGAGGCCTGCTTATCCCACCCGTCGTAGATGTGGCGGTCCTTGTAGGCAAGCCGCTCCCAATCGCCGACCTTATAGCCCGGCACGCGGGCTTGCAGGACGAGGTCGTGATTACACCCAACCGGAGCGATGGGATCGAACTGTATGCTGCGCAGCTTGTGAAAGGCTTCTTCCGGCGTCGCGCAAAGCGCGAAGTGGTGGCGCACCATCGCTCGTCTGGCGTCGGCTTTGGAGAGTTGGACCGGGCTGCGCATTTCGGGAATGTTACTTCCAGGCGAGCGGATCGCCACCATGCCATAGGCCGAACGAATTCACCACCTTAAACCGCGTGAATGAGGTTCGGTCGCCAAGGTTCTCTTCCCTTTGCCGCTTCATTTGATGCTTGTGCAGCCCAGGGCCGTAAGCGAAGTCCCGCGCGGAAACGAAATCCTTCCAAATCGTGACGGTGATGCCATCCGTTACCAGCCCGCCCGGGAAGTTGAAGGTCTGCTGGGAATGCAGGCCGGGGACCGCGGTCATCGATACCCGCACCCCCGTCACGCCTTCGCTGAAATCCTGAATGCGTGCCATATCTAGATTTTCCCCCTGCTCCCAGCCTGCGGACGTAACGATCACAATCGGCGTTCCCGCGGGCGGCTCGGGGACCATCGCCTCGAACTGCGAGCCTGGGTTTTGGGGGTTAACAAAGTTCGCTTCGCCGAAGTGCCGGAACGGCGCAAGGCTAGCTCCCCAAACCTCCATCGCTCCCTCTAGCCACGGGGCGATCTCATTTCGCCTTTCCAGAGCTTGGTTGGCATGTTCGAGCGTGCTGTGAAGCCCAAAGATGGCAAATTTGAACGCGGTCTGGGTTTGCGCAGGTTGTGCCGCGGCGCGCGTATCGGCGCCCACTTTCAGGAACAGCGCATCGGGGAGCACACTGGCATTGATTTCGCCAGCCGGACGCATGGGATCGAAGCGGGCAAGGATGAGGGAAGCATAGGAGGCTTTGGGCACGACACAGTTTATCAAATGCCCGGCCAAACCGGATGGCTGCCACCGATGATGACTCTATTTATCGCCCTTGTTCGCTTGCGGTGTTTTCTTCTTGGCTTTGTGAAGCTCAAGTAAGGCGATGGGAAGGCTCGGGTTCTTTGCAAACGCCTCTGGATCAGCGCGAAACGCTGCCGGACACGCTCCGCAACAAAAGTAGTACCGCCGCCCCTTATAGTCTGCAAACTGGCGATGCTTAGTTGCGGAAGCTACCTCTACCGTGTTGGATTTCATCACGGGGCACAGAATTTCCTTCGGCAACGGCGGGAGCTGGGTGAAAACAGACGCCAAGACAAGGCCCATCGATATCATAGGGTTCCTTCAGAAGTCGCTGGCATAGATTGCCTTCAGCTGGTTGTCCTGCTTGTTCAGGGAGACGCCAAAGTGAACGATTAAGGCTGACGACGAGGTCAATTTCATGCCGTACGTCGGCCCGACGAAGTGCTCCTTATCAGTCCAGCTGCCGTATGCCTCAAGGCCGTACCAGTTCTTGGGGTTCATCTTCACCGCCCCTGCCGCATAGCCATGGTTCACGGCTTCCCCGCGCTCCATCAAGCGAGTGAAAACCAGATTGCCGGACAGGAGGACGTCGAAACTGGTTGAGGGGTAGTAGGAACCAATCAGCCGACCCTCCATCGTCATTGCCCTATCTCCTGCCATCTGTTGAGGTTCTAGGTAGATTGCGGGCAAGATAGTCCTCGCCTTCAGATCGCCGAATCGATAGCGCATTTCCAGCGCCCATCCGCCAAGGGTTGGGCTATCTTTGGCAAATTCAAAGTTCAGATAGGGAGCAAGGGTGAATCGATCAGTGATTCCAGTTTCGAATTCATTCTCCGAAACCCAGGTGTTGCGGTCGGCGCGGGTCAATTTCAGCTCAATTTCGTGCTGCCCTTTGGCTTCGGTTAGCCAGGTGTAGGTTTGGGCGAAGCGCGTATCTTGCGCCATCGTGCTACTGGCGATCAGCGTGAGGAAAGCTGCCATGCCGCTATTTCGGCAGCTGAGTCTATGCCAGTGAACGCCTTCAAACACTCCAAGACGATACCTAAGCGGCAAGGCTTGTGATGGGGCTTGCCATACCTCAGAGGTTAAGCTGCCTTATGGATCCTCGGTATTGGCGCCGCCGCTTACCCACCCTGCCCTCGGCACCGGCTTCGCCGCTTCCTCCCGCGGCGGCGCGGGAAGGGAGAGGAGATTGACATATAGCTTGGGTACTGCCATGATTAGCTATGGAGCGGCCGAGCCGTCTGATCAATCCAGAAACGGGAGAAGTTGAGCTTCTTCTCTATCCGTATCATCTCGATCGCCTTCATGGGCCGTATCAGGGTGACAAGGAAGCGGATGAGGCGATTAAGGCGGGCCTTTCTTTTCCTTTGCTAGTGGGCTTAAAGCCGACTATAGTAGTTTTCCGTGCGAAGATGACGCCTTATGAAATCTTAGCTGCTGCTCCAAATGATTCCTCTTTCTTTGAAGATAACAGGAGGCTGCATGCCTATGCGCTAACGCCAGTCGGGTGGACATACTCGCCGGATCTATTCTTCGAGGACAGCAAGCTTAATCTTCTCCACCTTTTCATCGCAGGCATGGCGTCGCGCCAAGAGCGGCTAGCCTCGGCGATCCGATACCTGTCAGGCTCACTCGAACAACCCGACTTGCTCATCAAGCAAGGTTGGTTTAAGAATAGGCCCGTACGTTCAGGCGAAAATCCCGATGCTTACATTTGGAACCGCCCCTGGGGCAAAGTGATAGCGGACTTAGACTATCGGGACAACGAACCAGAAATCTTTGTAGATTGGCGATCTCCAGACTGACTGATAACCCTAATTATCGACCGTCTCGTGACCCAGCAGATGCCGCACTGAATAGCACTGCCCGGTGTGATAGCCCAGATGGAAGACCTGATACTCCAAGGCGAAACCCCAAGTCGACTTAGGCTGCGACGGGATTGGGTCTTCGCTATCGGGATTCGCATTTGTAATCACTGCCTTCGTAAAGGCATGAATACGCTGGACCTCCGCCCACATCTCCTCCGCGCCCATGCTGAGAGCCTTGGTGTTTTCAACGTTGGAGGTGTAGTAGCGGAAGGCGTGGTCCACCAGCGGGCTCTTCACACCCACTTCAGAGAGGTCTAGGTCTTCGCTCAGATTTGGGCCGGTGAAGCGAACGGCTTCCCAATACATCATGTGCCCCACAAGCTCGCCAAAGCTCAACAGACGCGGATGCGCCCGTCGCCAAACATCCTCGTCGGGCAAGCCCTTGAAAGCCTCGCCAAGCTCGAAGTGGCAGGTATCCCACGCCTTGATCATCAAATCCAAATTCGCCATGCCGCCAGTATGCCGCATAGTAGACATGTGATGCAATGCGCCTCGAATAAACCTGCGAACCCATCGTCGCATTACAGCGATGCAGCCCGACAGGGTTATCAGTGCTTTGTATCTCTTCCCCAGTGCCAGAATCGTTTCACCCATGCGAATTCCCTTCTTTCAAGTAGATGCCTTTGCTGATGCGCCCTTCGGCGGGAACCCCGCGGCGATCGTTGTCATGGAACAGTTCCCGGAGGACCGTGTCATGCAGTCCATCGCAGCGGAGAACAACCTCGCGGAGACCGCTTTTCTTGTTCAAAAGGGCGAAGAAACCCAGCTGCGATGGTTCACTCCGGTGCTTGAGGTTCCGTTATGCGGGCATGGCACGTTGGCGACGGCGGCGGTAGTGATGGAGAAGCTAAAACCGGGAGCGAATGAGGTGGTCTTCCAAACGAAGAGTGGCCCGTTGCCGGTCAAACGCGAGGGCGTGGGGTATGCGATGAACTTCCCTGCCAGACCCTGCACGGAGACTGCCGTCTGGCCCGAACTGACGTTGGCGTTAGGCGTCGAGCCCCAGGCGGTGTACCAGAACACCTTTAACTACATGGCAATTCTCGACACAGCGGAAGCCGTGCGCGGACTGCGGCCCAACCTTGACCTCGTTGCCAAACTTGATCGCCCTGGAGTCATCGTTACCGCCCCGGGAAGTGGCGAGTGGGATTTCGTGAGCCGATACTTTGCCCCGCAGAAAGGAATTCCAGAAGATCCCGTGACTGGCGCAGCGCACTGCATGCTCACGCCCTACTGGGCTAACGTGCTGGGCCGAACATCGTTGGTTGGGTATCAAGCTTCCAAGCGCGGAGGAACCGTCTTATGCGAACTGCACGGAGATCGTGTGGTGCTTAAGGGCAAGTGTGCCTTCGTAATTGAAGGCCACATGACGATCTAAAGCGCGAAGCAGCTAAGCTCCTAAGTGCCGAGTTGCGATGGTCGGCGTAGGAGGAGAAGATGCAGATAACACGAAATGGCGAAAGGCCCTCCGGCAAGGGTCCAGCAGATTGGTTCACCGGCTCGGTGCGCATCGATCCCCTTTTTCAAGCCCCAGACCCAGCGCGAGTCGCTGGTGCATGCGTGACCTTCGAGCCAGGCGCGCGCACTGCATGGCACACTCATCCGCTCGGGCAAACATTTATAGTCGTGTCCGGATTAGGCTGGGCGCAACAAGAGGGCGGGCCGGTTGAAGAAATCCGGCCCGGCGACGTTATCTGGTTCCCACCCGGAGAGCGGCACTGGCACGGCGCAACGCCAACCACCGCGATGACCCACATCGCCATTCAGGAAGCGCTGGATGGCAAGACGGTGGAGTGGATGGAGAAGGTCAGCGACGAGCAATACGCGAAGTGAAGATGTGTCACCATCTACGTCGCTGATGGACTCTGCACTCATTCACTTTCCGCCGATGGGCGTCTATGAGACGCTGTTCAAGTTCCTTGATGCCACCGGCAAGTACATGGGGACCGAGGGGACGCACCCCTGGGCGCAGGGCTTCCCTCTTACCACCCCGATTCCCGGTGGGCCAGACATCCCCACCAGCATCAGCTTCACTCACACCGACCTGAAATACCCACCCGCGACCGGCGGCAAGGAACTGCTGGAAGCGATCCGCGATTACTACAACCACTTCTACGGAAGCAGCATCACCACCGACAACGTGGCGATCTTCGCGGGCGGCCGGCCCGGAATCTACACAACCCTCGCCTTCCTAAAGCCCGAGTTTCGGGTGCTGATCGAGGAAACCGAGTACACGCCTTACTGGGACGCGCTGAAGCTGCTAGGGCGGGATCATGCGATCATCCCCAGCAATCCCTACAACCGATTCCGCCCTTCTCTGAGCGACTATCAAGGCTTTGCAGCGCCTTCGTTCGTGGTGAAGAGCAACCCCTGCAATCCGACCGGCGTGACCTGGCGCGGCGAGACGCTGAAACAGCTGGTGGATTTCTGCAAAGAGGAAGGCCGAGGCGGTCTGTTCGATGAAGCCTACGAGTTCTTCCAAACGGGCGAACCGGATAGCGCCATGCGGTATGTGGGCGATATCGATAAAACCAATCTCTTTGTGGTCAGCGCGGCTACTAAAGGGCTGCAAGCGCCGGGCCTGCGGGTCGGCTGGGTCGTGGCGTCCAAGCAGAACATTGAACTATTCCGCAACTTCTCCAGCATCGCGATGGGCGGTGTTGCGCGGCCGTCCCAGATTTGCACGGCTGGCTTGTTGCAGCTGCAGCGGGCGAAGCAGGCGCGCGAAGCAATTGGAGCGTTTTACGGCTCTCAGCGAGCTCGATACGGTGAGGCCTTGACCGAGCTTGGGTTTGAGTTGTTCACGGGTGACGGAGGCTTCTACCACTGGGGTCGCTTGCCCGGCGGCCTGACCGCCGATGAGTTCAACGAACGGCTCTTCAAGCACGAAGCCGCGATCCTGCCGGGCACGCTCTGCGATATGTTTCGGCGCGGGTCAGCGTCGCCGCTGGCTAGTTTCGTTCGGTTCTCGTTTGGGCCGCTAAAGCAAGAGAGCTTTGACAGTGATGTGGCGATCCTGCGCGCGGCTTTAGGCTAGACGGAATACGGCCCAGCTTGAAGCTGAGCCGTATTGAAACAGAAAGTTAGGCAACCTTACGTCGTCGAACCAGCGCAACCCCAGCAATGCCAAATCCGAGCAGGGTGCAAGGCTCCGGTACTGCGGTGTTACCCGGGAAGCCCGATGGCCTCACTCCAAAGCCTTGAATCTCCATCTGAGCGTCGCCTTGATGGATCAGGAGCAAGCTGTTCGGAATCCAGAAATCTCTTCTGTAATTTAATCCGCTATATCCGAACGACGAGTAGTTCCTCAAGTAGTCGTCCATCTTCCGATTGTTGTTTTCTTTAAGCAGCCAGACGTCGCGGCCCTGCGGCTGCAAGGTAACCAAGTATTTGCTGCCAGCTACCAAACCGGAAATGTTTACCAATGCGGTGACGTCCGTCGCGTACTTGTCGAAGCTGCCTCCATTTGGATATTTATCGATCCCCAGATCAATGATCGAGACTGAAGTCTGCTGCTGGCCCACCAAGGACCCCACCGCACCGCCAGACATCTTGAAAATCTGAACCAGGGCCCCCGTGGCGGAAGGTGACTCAATGTTGTTGCCGAAGATTGCCTCCACCCGGGTCAATGAGCCGGTGATTGACGAAGTGATCACTTGTCCGGCCTGGACTCCTGCGCCATATCCCAAAGCGTTCTGGCCACCATCAAAACAAAGGGAGCCGTTTGTTGCTGTCGTGTCGTGAAGATTGCTGAATAGGACGGTTGCTGAACAGCGTGCAGCCGCCAAGCAAGCTGTCAGTGCGAAGAACGAAATCGACGATGCTCTCATTTAATATCCTCCCAATCAGTACCAACAAGGTTTAACAGTACGAGCTCTATTGTAACAAAAAAAGTTCGAATTTGCAGAGGTTGGAATCTGTAGGGCGCTGGCGTCAAGTTTGTTGGGTTAGAAATCTATCGGCGGCACTAGGAAGAGTGTTAGATTAACCTGGAGCGAGCGCTGCCGAGCACTCTTGCCAGAGCCGTTCCACCAGTTCACCCGCAGGGGGAATATCGGTAATCGCGGCAACTCCAGTTCCCGAGTACAGGCACATCGCTTCGATATCGCCAACATATCCCTGCTTCGGCGCTGTGTCCTCGTAGCGGAAGATGGCTTCCCCGTCCGCCGTCTGCGCAATGGTCTCGCCTTCACCGGGTCGGTTTCCAACTTTAGGGCATCCATGCGCTTCCCAAGTTTCAAGAGTGCTATTGCGCAGCACACGATGCGCGGAGTATGGCCAAGCGCCGTCGAAGCAGACCGTAAGAGCCGTTGCACCCTGTGCCTCGACCAACTGTCGCTTGTACTCCGGATGCGCGCGGCTCTCTTGGGTTGCCAAGAAACGAGTGCCGAGAATCGCGCCTTTCGCGCCGAGAGCAAGAACCTTAGCGATATCCGCTCCGCTCGACATTCCTCCGGCGGCGATCACCGGCACTTTGCCGGCCGCTTCGATAACGCGCGGAAGGAGTTGCAGTAATGGGGTGCTGGACTGAACATGGCCGCCCGCCTCGACGCCTTGGCAAATAAGAAAGTCGGCGCCTTGGTCAATCGCCCGCTTCACGCCAGGGATATTGGTCACCTGAATTCCCACGAATGCGCCCGCGGCTTTTACCTTTGGCAAATGCGGCTCCGGGTCGCCCCAGGAGAATGTTACGATGAGAACGCCGACTTCCAAAGCCGCATCGAGCGATACCGGCGGAAAGGCGAGGGCAAAGTTCACGAAGAAGGGGTTTGCCGTCGCCTCTCGTACCTGACGTACCAGCTCGGCCGCGATGTCGGGCGGCGTCCAGGTCAGCGCCATCGAGCCCATCCCGCCTGCCTTTGAGACCGCTGCTGCTAATTCCGGGCCGGCAAGACTCGCGGTTGGCGCTTGCCAGATGGGATAGCGCAGGGACTCAAGGACCGCCTGAAACTTCATGGCGACAGTATCGCACAGCGACTATTCGTGGAGCACCCTGCTAGCTGAACCCCTCAGCTACCCGTTCCGCCTCGCCTCTCACCGCCCACAGTCCGCTGCATTTGACCAGGGGCAACAGGACCAAACAACGGCACCAACTCGGCAAGATTGAATTGCATGAAGTCCGTCTCATCCGAATTAGTGCAGTTAAACACAAACACGCGCTCAACAGGATAGATCGTGATCGAAGCGCGGAATCCCCACATGTTGCCACCACCAGCGTTAAGGCACGGCGTGTTACGTCGACTGTTCTGAACCATCAGACCATAGCCCTCCTGAGCCGGTCGGCCCTCATACTGCACGTAACCCTTTAGCCACTTAGCTCTTTCCGCCGAATTCAGAATGCGGCCATCCATGATGGCTTGGTACCAGGCGAACATGTCCTTCGGGCTCGAGACTATCCCACCGGCACCTTTCAGTCCCCAGAACAATCCTGGAACAGCATCCGGGCTATTTCGGCCAAACTTCCGTCGCCCGTAACCAACGGCAATATTCTTGGGCTTCCAAAGCTTCTCCGCAAAGAATCCGCTGTTGGACATGTGCGCAGGCTTGAACTGGGATGAACGAATGTAGTTCTCCCACGTCATCCCGCTAGCCGCTTCGATGATGGCGGCCAGCAACACATAGCCGTTGTTCGAATACTGTGGCTTTGAGCCAGGGGTGAACAGAAGCTTCTCGTTCAATATCCTCCTAATGCCCTCTGCCTTCGAAAGCTTTGCAAAGTCGCCGCCCTCTTCGCGCGTTGAGTTCGTCATCCCGAGTCCGGCTGTGTGAATCAGGAGTTCATGGACAGTGATGTCCTGCTTTTCTGCCGGAACGTTGTCGAAGAACTTGGTGATTTTGTCGTTGACGCTTAGCTTTCCTTCCTGTTCTAGATGGAGGATCGCGACGGCCGTCAAACACTTCGTTAGCGAGCCGATGGCGAAAGCGGTGTCTTTCGTGTTCAGGAAGTTTTCCTCTTTGCACGCGTAGCCGTATCCCTTATTCAGAAGCACATGGTGACCCTTGGCAACCAGAACTGCCCCTTGCGCATTCGAAATCTTGGTAAGCGCGCTGTCTATCTTCGTACCCAAATCATCTTGTGACTGAGCATTTGAATAAACATGCAAGCTAAGGAAAGCCCCAGCGATGGCCGTAGATCGGAGTGTCTGTGTCAACATGAAGGGGGAAACAATATCTGGTGTAAAGTAGTTCCTGTTTACACCAGATAATTATAGGATTCGGTGATTCTATGAAAATAGTTGCGACATTCGAGCAATTGGAATGTTTGGCCTCCCTTGCCCGGAGGGAGGTTTACTACGCTTTCTTGACCTACGGTGACCTGACCGTTAAGCAGCTTTCCGAAAAAATGGGCCGACCTACGAAGTCGCTTTACTACCCCGTCCGACAATTGGTTCAGTGTGGATTGCTGGAAGTTGCGGAGACGCACCGGGTAGCCAAGAGGACCGAGGCTACATACCGCGCGACTTCTGATGAAATCGACCTACCCCCCGCGGATCCCAGGAACCTTAAGGTCATTTCAAAATCAATGCGCCTAACCTTGAGGAGAGCCTTAGGCGACGTCAATAGCCTTAGGACTCCGGAGGAGTTAAACAAGGTGTTCATTGATCGCTCCCGTATTAGGATGAGCGCTGAGGTCTATCGTGAGGTTTGCAGACTGATAATGGAAGCCATACATTTTGCGAAAGAGCACTCCGATCCGCAGGCGGAAGAGTTCTCAATGCTGGTGCTCGGTCTTCCGACCCCTCGAGACTCAAGTCGAGGGAAATAGAGGCCACTACCCGATTGGCATCGGGAGCGCTTCGCGACGCTTGTCTCGGATGGTGGTGTAGGCAATAAAGAAGATAAGTATGACTGCGAGCACCAAGGAGGAGCCAATTGTGCCCAGATTCAGCCCACCTTTCGAGACTGGCTTGGTCATAAGGTCTCCGAACGTTGCCCCGAAGGGCCGCGTCAGAACAAATGCTGTCCAGAAGAGAATGACGCGGTTGATCTTCGTGAAATAGTAGGCGAGCGTGGTCAGCCCAATCAAAGCGCCGATAAGCACTGCTCCACCGATAAAGCCAAGGCCCGAACTGTCGGCCAAGAAGTCTCCTAACGCGGTGCCGAGCGTGTTGGAGAACAAGATGGCGGTCCAATAGAACACCTCCGCCCGCCTTGTTCGGATGGAATCGACGGAAAGGCTCCCTTCCACAAATCGCCAAACAATCAATACGACGGCTAGGCACGAAACAAGAATCGCGCTGCCCACCGCGTAGCCCAGCTTGAGTGTTCGATCCATGTAGTCCGACATCGTGGTGCCGGCTGTACTCGTGGACAAAATCACTGACCAGTAGAGCACGGGATGGAACTTCTTGGAGGCAAGCTGGCCGGAAAGCGAGATTAGGAAGATGCTGATGAGGATGAGGGAGCTGATCGCGTAGCCCACGTTTAACGTCATCGAAAGGAGGTCGCCGCCTGTCTCGCCCAAGGTTGTGGCGCAGATCTTCATGATCCAAAAGAAGATCGTGACTGCTGGAACCTTGTTCAGAAGCTCCCTACCTACCGCCGAAGCCTGGTCATCCATCTTGGAGTAATTACCGCGACCAGCTCATGATCCGCTTCGGCAATTGCGGTAAAGGCTGGTTGGCATCGATGCCGGTGATATCCATGATTTGATCCTTGAACCAGACGTCAAAAGGCTCTTGCGACGCTGTCAGGCTTTCGTTCACCTTATTTCCGTCGTCGGCAGTGAAACAGATGATGAGAAAATCGCCCATCGGAGTTTCCTGCAGGAACCAGCTTTCCTTTGTGACTCTCACCTGAGTCTTGTCGAGCTCTGCGCGGCGCGTGGTGTTTAGAGCCTCGGCAAACGCAAGGGCTGCCTCTGTTTTGCCGGGAAGAATCGGAACGAAGAAAGCGTTGTCCATAAGGACCCACCATACCCCCAGGGGGTTAAGCAACACTCAGGGCATGCTTTCAGCGTAGGAAGTAGTAACGACTGGCCTCTTTTGCCCGCTGGGCAAAGTGAACTTACCAACCGTGATTTGGAGGTTAAGATGATTACTGGACAAGATCGCGAGACAGAGCATCAGATTGCTGAAAGCCTTGCCGAAGAGCTGGGAAAGCATGCAAGTCCGCGAAGTGTATTTGCTGCGCCGATTGAGAGGGATGGTCTAACCGTTATCCCAGTTGCGAGGATGCGCTACGGCTTTGGCGGCGGCATGGGACGAGGGAAAGACAATTCCACGCCAATTGGTGAAGGCGGCGGAGGCGGTATTGAAGCCGCGCCGGTAGGCTACATTGAAATCCGCGAGGGCAAGGCGTTCTTCCGACCGATATTCGATGCCAACACCGTTCTGCGAATCGCGGCGGTCACAAGCGTACTCACGATGTTGCTTATGGGAAGGCGTCGAAGGCGCTAGCCGGCGACTGACCGTCAGCCTCTCGCCCGGTGAATAAGCAAGCCAGCCAGTTTGTATACTTGGCCGGTTGATTCTGGAATTCACCGCCGAAGCGATTTATTGGAGGGGGCCCGCTCCATTCGTCTATGTGCCAGTTCCGACTGATCTCTCCCAGGAGATCAAGTCGGTTTCGTGTCTGGTGACCTACGGCTGGGGTTGTATTCCGGTGCGGGTGCGTATCGGCAATACCGAATTCAAGACTTCCCTCTTCCCGACGGACGGCGTGTATCTGGTGCCGGTTAAGGCCGCGGTGCAAAAGGCGGAAGGCGTGAATGTGGGTGAAGTGGCTAAGGTTCGGCTGGAGCTTGAATTCAGGCGCTGAGTGACGGGTCTTTGGCAACTTCAAGGGTCATCACCCAGTGGTGCATCGCCACCGGACGCAGTTTGGTAAATCCTCGCTTCTCGAACATCGGGATCGTTCCCAAACAGATGAAAGCGCTGGCGATTTTGCGTCCCGCAACATTCTCCGGATACGCTTCAACCAAACCACCGCCTTCCCGAGCGATCATTTCCAGAGCGCCGTCGAGCGCTAGGGCGGAGACCTTCTTGCCGCGGTAGCGCTTGTCGACAAAGAAACATGTGATCCGCCAGTCGGGTTCGCGCTCTAGCCCTGGCAGGTACTTGGTCTTGAATTTGTTCTGCGGCCGAAGCTCCCGCGCGGGGCCGTATTGGCACCAGCCCACGGCCACGTCCCCATCGAACACCAAAGCCGCATGCGCCGTGCCATCTTGAACCCGCTTTAGCTTGCGATCGCGCTTACAGATGGTAGTGTCGGAGTCTTCGGGCGTGCCTATGTGGAAGCCCATGCACCAGCACCCGCCCCAAACGCCGTTGTGCCGCTCAATGAGATCGGCATAGGCGGGCCAGGTTTCTTCGCATAGCGGCTTGACGGTCAATTCGCTCATGACGAGCTAATTATGCGGCCTCAGCCGAAAAGAACTATCGGCACGGATAATGCCTCTCAGCCGAGCGAAAGTCTTACCAAGTGGTGACCGAAGAACGCAACCACGGAAGCTAAAACGAGACAAAGCATCGTGCCTGCGACCACAATGACCCCATCGCGGTTAAGGATGCCAATGCCAATCAGGGTGATTCCGATGCCGGGAAGCGTGTTCATGAATGGCATCGGCAAAAAGAGCACAAGTCCAATCGCTATTAGCGTCAGCCCTACAAATTTCTGCCCTAACGGTACAAGCACAGACCTCCATCGCCGGCGAGAAACCCTCTCCATTCTCTTCAATATTCCCACGCCTTTGTCCTTAAGCGTCGCAAGCGCCTTTGGCGATAGGTGCTTGCGACGAACGCGAGCAGGCAGCCATGGTTCCGGAAGGCCGACAAGCATTTGCAAACCAATCAGGGAGCTAAGTAGACCGACGACCGCCGAAGCGCCCGGAGGCAAAATTGGGATGAGAGTTGGCAGTCCCAGGAGAACCAGCACGAAGCCATAACCTCGGTCGGCAACCTTGTCCGCAATCTCCCCTAAGGTTGGGGCATCCTCTGCATCTGAATTCAGGGCTTCGCTGAGAATCGCCGATACGGCGACGTCATCAGGTGCTTCTATTGGTTGCGGTGATTGGGTCGTGTTGCCATCCATGATCCGCCTTCTTCATTCGATTTCGATTGCTTCTGGGCGGAGTCCCGCGCATGCCATACCGTGCGAGCCTTCAAAACTCAAGTCAACTTTATCCGGCTTCCCATCGAGGTTACCTTTATAGGATGAGGTGGATTATGGGGATGCTAACCGCTAACCGCAATCCGAGGACGTAGAATTTAATGAGGAAGGGCCCTTGGCTCATGGCGAGAATCTTCAGTTTTGATTGTTACCGGCAAGCAGATGTCAGATCGTTGAAGAGCCCCCTGCAAATGGGTTAGAAATGGCTCTTCCCGCAACGCCATGGCCCCAGATATCTGCGGAAGCAGCCTGTAAGGAAGTCGGTTGCGACCCGATGGTTGGCCTTTCAAGTCAGGAAGCCGCGCGAAGGTTGGCGGAGTATGGTCCCAACGCTCTGCCCGAAGACAAGTCGAGTCCGTTCTGGCGCCTTGTTCTGGGGCAGTTCGCCAGCCCCCTCATCTATATCCTCTTTGCAGTCGCGGTCCTCTCTTTCGCGCTCGGCAAGCATCAAGACGCCCTCGTTATCCTCCTCGTCGTCTTCGTTAATGCGATCATTGGCGCCTTTCAGGAGGGTCGCGCGGAGCGCTCAATGGCTTCGCTTCGCAAGCTTTCAGTGCTGCAAGTGCGAGTATTGCGCGACGGCAGGGAGGCACTAATTGCCGCCAGAGAGCTTGTGCCCGGCGATGTCATGCTGCTCGCTGCCGGAGATGCAGTCGGAGCGGACGCTCGCCTCCTCCATACCGTTTCAATGGAAGCTGGCGAGGCGGCGCTTACCGGTGAATCCTTGCCGGTCTCGAAAGACTCTCAGCAGCTGCCCGCAGACACCCTTATTGCTGACTGGCGGAACATGGTTTTCTCCGGCACTCACATCACCACCGGGCGGGGCAAGGCGGTGGTGGTGGCTACCGGGTTATCCACCGAAGTCGGAAAGATTGCCCGCATGACCGCAGGCGCGGTGGAGCCGAAGACGCCCCTCGCGATTCGAATGGACGTGTTTGGCCGCCAGTTGGTGGCCGCCTCCTTCATCCTGGTGATGACGGTTATTGCGGCGGGAGTGCTCCGAGGGATGGATCTTGCGGACGTCATCATGGTCGCGATTAGCCAGATGGTCTCATTGGTGCCGGAAGGCTTGCCGGTTGCGCTAACCATCGCGCTTGCCGTCGGCATGCAACGCATGGCAGAGAAAGGAGCCATCGTTAGAAGGCTGGCTGCCGTAGAAACGCTAGGCTCCACTAACGTTATCTGCACCGACAAGACCGGCACGCTAACGAAGAACGAGATGACGGTGACGGCGATGTCTCTGCCCGATGGTCGCGAAATCGCGGTCTCTGGCATTGGCTACGAGCCAGAAGGCAGGTTTTCGTGCAACGGAAGCGACCTCGAGCCCGCAAACGAGGCCGCGCTTCGCCTCATTCTCGAAGGCTGCGTCCTCTGCAACGACTCGCAACTAATAGCGCCCACCGACCAAGAGACGCGGTGGCGGGCACTGGGTGATCCGACGGAATCCGCATTGCTTACCGTGGCTTTGAAGGGCTCCATCGAACCCACGAAGCTGCGTCGCGAGTGGCCGCGCCGCGCCGAGATTCCATTCGACTCTGCGATCAAGCTCATGGCCACTCAGCACGGTCATCCGGGCCAGCCCAACCGATGCTTTATCAAGGGCGCACCCGAAATACTGCTGCCACTCTGCAGCCAAGCTCGCCACAAAAACGAGGTCCTTCCGCTTGACGAGCAAGGGCGTCGAGCGATTCTGGATACGGCGGAACAGAAGGCAATACAGGGTTTACGCCTGCTCGCATTCGCGATGGTTGAAGGAGCTGAGCTAGATGAAAGGGCCGGGTTCGATCAATTCAACGGCTTCGCTGTATTTCTCGGGCTCATCGGCCAGGTAGATCCGCCGCGTGAGGAAGCAAGGGCCGCGGTCGAAGAGTGCCGCGCAGCCGGGATTCGGCCGGTGATGGTCACCGGCGACCACAAGGCCACCGGCATTTCGGTTGCTCGCGCATTGGGTATCGCCAGAGATGGCGACCTCGCAGTCGATGGCCGGGAATTGGAGGCGATGCCTGAACAGGATCTCGTTACTCAACTCGATCGTATTGCCGTCTTTGCGCGGGTGCATCCAGCGCAGAAGCTTCGCATTGTCGAGGCGTTTCAGTCGCAGGGCAATGTGGTTGCCATGACCGGCGATGGCGTCAACGATGCTCCCGCGCTCGCCCGAGCTGATGTCGGCGTGGCGATGGGGATTACCGGGACCGAAGTCGCCAAAGGCGCGGCGAAGATTGTAATCACAGACGACAACTTTGCGACCATCGTCAGTGCCGTCGAACAGGGCCGGTTGGTGTACGGCAACATCCAGAAATTGCTGCTATTCCTCTTCGCCACATCGCTTGACGAAGTTCTCATCCTGCTCGGCGCGCTCTTGCTTGGTTATCCCCTGCCCCTGGCTGCGGTGCAAATCCTGTGGATCAACCTCGTTACAGAAGGCACACTCACCATCAATCTGGTGATGGAAGGCCCCGAAGGGGATGAGATGCTGAGGAAGCCGCTCCGTGCAAATGAACCCCTCATCACCCGCGAGATGCTTCGCCGGATGGCGGTGATGGCTCCGACCTCGGTAACCGCGACGCTGAGTTACTACATTTGGCGGCATTCGACCGGGGCTCCTTTTGCCGTAGTCCAGACAGAAACCTTCACTCTTCTGGCGGTATGCCAATGGTTCAACGTCTTGAACTGCGAGAGCGCCACGCGCTCGGTGTTTAGGCTTGGTCTTCTTAAGAATCCGTGGTTACTGGGCGGTCTGTTGCTTGCCAATCTGCTTCAACTCGCGGTTGTTTACACCGTTCCATTGAACGAGCTTTTCCACACCGTGCCAATAGCCCTCAGTCACTTCTTCATCGTGGGCGCAGTTGCCAGCAGCACCTTGTGGACGGAAGAAGCACGGAAGTATTTTGCTCGTCGGCGTCTGGCCAAGAGGAACCCTTGATAGCACTGGCCCTCGCTAGGGCCGCACTTCTCAATCACCACTACCCTTGGGAACCGACTCACTAAGTGCGAGCTTCCGCGGCTAAATTCCCTTCGGCTTGCCGAAGAACAAGACGTAGCCGTTGGGATCGATGACTTCGAAGCCCCTCAGCCCATCCTCGGTGTCCTTCACGACCGCAATCTCCCTCTTGGCTAAGCGATTGAATTCCGCGGCCAAGCCATCGGGATCTTCGGTATGCGCGAAAGCGTCCCACCGCGCCCATTCGTGACGCTCAGAGTTCGGAACCGGAGGCACATCCTCGGCGATCTGCTTCAAGAAAACCTGAACGACGTCGCGACGCAAGATCGCAAAAAACGGCTTCTCTTCCGGGGCGGAATAACCAACCTCATAGCCCAGGCAATCGCGGTAGAAGGCAACCGTTTCCTGAAGATCCCTAACAATGAAGAAAGGCGCTATCGAAGAAATCTCGGCCTTGGTATCCACCATGCCGGATTATGGGCACGAGTAGCGACCAACCGTTTGCATTTTCAAGCACGAGAAGATATCTTCTTGCGAAAAGACTTCACGCGCGTGAGAAGAAGGCTTATTATAAGGTTATGCAAATAACGCGCGGGATTTCGGTCGTCCTGGCCTTCGCGTTGCTCGCATCTTACGGCGTCACAGCACGCGCGCAGGATGAGAACACGCCTGAGGCTAAGGCAAGAAAGGCAATGGTTGGCAAGATGGCGCCAGCCCTAGCGGTTGACCAATGGGTCAACAGCGGTGGCAAGCCACTTTCGCTCGAGAGCCTTCGAGGCAAGGTAGTCGTCCTTGATTTCTTCACCTTCTGGTGAGGGGGTTGTGTGGCTTCCATGCCCGAGAACAATCGGGTTTATGGAAGGTACAAGGGCCAAGGTTTGGTCCTTATAGGAGTTCATATCGATCCGGACGTCAAGCAACGCAACGCTATCATCAAGCAGCAAGGCGTGACTTACCCAGTGTGCGAAGACAAGTTCGCAGACAAGCCGAACGGGGTCGGGAGGGCCTATCACATCGAGTACATCCCGACGATCTTCGTTATCGATAAAACCGGCAAGATCATCGCCGTTGATCCACCGAAGCTCGAAGAGGCGGTTAAGCAAGCGCTCGCCAAGTAGATCTTAGTCTGCTCTCCTCTCCTTTTTGAGGAGAGCGGACGATTGCGCCATCGAGCCAATTTCGCGCGGTAAATCGTGGATTCACGAAGTCGCGTTCGCGTATTCTCCAAAGCATGAGTTTCAATCCAGTTGACGCCAGGGCAGAAGGATTACGATCCCTGAATCAAAGCAAGTCTTTCAAATGTCCGTTGATCGCATCAAGCGGATTTTGGAGAGGACGCCCGATGACCGGCTGCTGTGGTCGCCTGCTCCCACTGCTCGATCCCCGTTGGCGCAGGTAGTTCACGCGGCAACTTCGATTCAGCACATGCACAACATGATGATGGGCAACACCTACGCCACTCCCACCCGGGAGGAAGCGGACGCCGAATTTCTTGCCATTGAGAAGGAAGTCACTCGCCGCGAGGACGCGCTTGCCCTATTGGATAAGAATAGCGGCGCCTTCATTGCATGGCTCGATCAGCTCTCTGAGGACAAGCTTTCGGATATGGTCAAACTTCCGTTTGATCTTGGCGAAGCGCCATTGGGATTCATGATCATGATGCCGACTTGGCACACCAATGATCATGCGGGGCAAATGGACTACATCCAGACTTGCTACGGCGATCGAAGCTGGAACTAGACGTCAATGAAACTCCTACCGACTCTCATCGAATCGGCAGGAGCTTTGCGCTGCTTATAGGTTGCTTACGAGCAGCATGCCTTCTGATCGCCTGCGCAGCAGGCGGTAGCTTGGTCGCCCGCGCAGCACGAGATGGCAGGGTTGTCATTGAGGATCGTGTAGATTTCCCACATGTTCTTGTCCGGATCGGAAACCCAAAACTTGTCCTGCGTGGCGTGACAGCAGTCGACACTTTCTTCCACCTGGGTTGTCAGGCCAGCCTTCTCCAACCGCTCCTTCGCGCGCCAGACCTCTTCGGATGAGTCGACCAAGATGCCAAGGTGATTCAGCGAACCTTGCCCACCGGGCTTATGCTGATTGAGAGCAAGCTTAAGCGCCGGCAGCTCAACATCGAAGTTGGCGTAGCCTTCCCTGACCTTGTGAGGCGGCTGGCCGAAGAACGCCTCATACCACTTGGTGGATTTTTCAACGTCGGTCACGTTCAATGAAAGGTGTGTCTTAGTCATGGTTTTCTCCTGATGCCAACCTTGTCGCATAGCTTGCCAATTCAAGCAGCGTTTCCTGATTCAAACGACAAAGGGCGGCGGTGCCCCGCTTCTCCATTCGAATCAGACCCGCAGCTTCAAGCTCGTGTAAGTGGTGCGAGATCGTTGAGTTGATCTTCTCCGCGCCAGTTACGTGGCAGCAAACTTGACCCGCTGTCGGGCTCTCCACGTCGCCACTTTCGCGAATGGTCGCCTGAGCGCAGCAACAGGTCGAAAGGAATCCTATGATTTGCAGTCGAGTTGGGTCGCCAAGCGCCTTGCAAGCTTTGCCGAACGTTTCGTTGTTCATCGAAATGATTCTACGCTATATTTCGATGACATGCGAAATAGGGGAGGAAAAATGTGAGAAAAAAGCTCATTGTAGGCCTTCGGGCTCAATTTGAACCTTCGCCGCTGGCGGAACCGGTCCCATAATTCGTGACGCGTCGCGTGTTAGCCTTGTCGTGATCAACCTCTTGGAATCGACTAGATTGGTAAAGCGCGGACCTGAAGAGGGAAAGGGAGTAAGGAGAAGCCATGAAGTATTTAGTTGCCATTCACCGCCCGCTCGATTACGACGCGGCCACCGCCGAGGACGAAGCGATGCATCGCGAAATCGACGAGCTTAATGAGGAGATGGAGGCGGCGGGTGTGAGGCTCTTTGCCGGCGGGTTGCAGCCCCCCGCTACCGCGAAATCAGTGCGCGCACAACCCGATGGGACGTTTCTCGTCACCAACGGGACGCACTTGGATACAAAAGAGGTCGTCGGAGGATTCTGGATCCTGGAATGCGCGAATATGGATGAAGCGCTGACGTGGGGGCGGAAGGCTGCCGTCGCCTGCCGGGCGCCGGTTGAAGTGCGCCCGTTTCATTAAGGGCCGGTTCGCTCCGACCGTTCTGGTGTCAACATGGAGGACGTGCCGGGCAAACCCCTTCTGATCGTTGACGGTGACAACCTCGCCCACCGCGCCTACCACTCCACCCCGAAGAGCGTTAAGGGCGAGGGCGACCGCCCGATTAACGCGATCGTGGGATTCTTCAGCATGCTCAGCCGTATCTGGAGCGAGGAGTCGTTGCGCGGCATCTTCGTGGCCTGGGATACCCTCGGGGTCGACACCTACCGCAACACGCTGTGGCCGCCTTACCAGAGCGGGCGCGTTTTCGATCCCGAAATTGTGGAGCAGCTCAACCGCTTGCCCGAGTTGTGCCTTCCCTTTGGCATCGGGTTCGGCAAGGCCGAAGGGTTTGAAGCCGACGACATCATGGCCTCCGCCGCCAAGGCGGAGGTCGCTCGCGGGGGCAGTGCCTACCTTCTGACCACCGACCGCGACTCGTACCAGCTCGTGAGCGAGCACATCACCGTCATCAGTCCCCAACGCGGAACACGCGAGCTCAGCCGGATCGGGCCAAGGGAGGTTGTGGAGCGGATGGCGGTCCTACCCGAGCAGGTTGCCGACTTCAAGGCGCTAAGCGGGGACGCCTCCGACAAGATTCCCGGCATCCGCGGCATCGGCCCCAAGGCAGCCGCCTCTCTTCTGCTTCGCCACGGCAACCTGGATAGGATCGTCGAGGGGTGGGGCGATACGCCCGACGCCAAGCTCGCACTCACCTTTCGAGAAGTAGTAAGGATGCGACCGGACGTAGCCGTCGTGCTGCCGGAAGACCCGCCGGACTGGCTTCGCGGCTCGCAAGTACTGCGAGAACTTGGAGCTCACAATTTGGCGGACAGAATCAGCAAGCTGGGCAGTTAGCGCATCGCACCGGCACCCCCTAAACACCCAGATTGCGCGGTTTTGCCAACGCGACTCCAAGTACCGGCGACAAACTGCTGTGATGAGTCCGGATTACGGTCTCAAAGCTGTTTGGAGAGGAACAAAAAATGCGTCGCTCAATCTATCTCGCTATCGGCCTTTGCGCCGCCCAAGCTGCCAATGCGGCAGCTCCTTATCACCTTACCGACCTCGGAACTCTTGGGGGCGGTAACTCACATGCAATGGGAATCAACATCCTAAATCAAGTCGTCGGCGATTCGGATTCCGCAACAGGATTGCATGGGTTCCTGTTCAGCGGGGGCTTGATGAAAGATCTAGGCACTCTCGGTGGCACCAAGTCAACGGCCGCCGCAATCAACGACGCCGGTCAAATAGTGGGATCGTCCCAGACTTCCGGTAATAGCACTCAGCGTGCCGCCATTTACACGGGAGGCGCCTGGCACGACATTGGTGTACTGGGTGGAAATTGGTCGCAAGCAAACGGGATTAGCCCGGATGGCAAGATTGTCGGGATGAGCAGCACAAGCAATCCAAGCGTATACCGCCCATTTCTTTACTCGGGCGGGAATATGATCAATTTGGGCACCCTCGGCGGCCCCTTTGGATATGCCCTCGGCATGAATGCCTCAGGGCTTGTCGTCGGCGACTCCGATACCGCAGCTAGCCAAGAGCACGCCATGTTCGTGACGGGAGGAGTGATGACCGACATCGGGGTTCTGCCCGGAGGTTACGGTTCAACGGCCTATTGCGTCAATGCATCGGGGCAGATTGGCTGCTATAGCTACCAAGTGAACGCTGGATCTGAAGGCTTTATTTACGATCATGGAGCCGTGACCAGGCTCGGCCTCCTTAACGGCGTGGGATCGATTATCTATGGCATTAATGACAATGGTGATGTTGTCGGAGCTTCCGACGAGCGCTTAAAGAGCGATGCGCGCGGATTCTTTTGGTCGCATGGCGTACTTAAAGACCTCAATACGATGATGGACTCCAGCGCCACCGGCTGGACTATTCTCGAGGCTAACGGGATAAACAACAACGGATACATTAGCGCAACGGCGGTTAACCGCGACGGGTTGCACCATGCGGTTCTTCTATCGCCAACCCGGGCGGTACCGGAACCTGCCTCCGTGGTTGCCATCGGAACCGCTATCGCTTGCTTATTCCGCAGAAAGCGTGCCTTAAGCTAAACCCAAAACAAGACTTACGACCGTGCAATCAATTCACGATTGCCATAGCCGTTCGGAAGCGTCCCCCTACATATGCGCGTCCTGTTGCAAGACTCGACGCGCAATTTTTTGCTTGGCGTACATCGCAGGCAGTTCAGCTATAGGTGCTTTGTAGCTACTCGGTGGTAGGAAGTCCAGAGAGGTAGGATAGCCACTTGTTCGGCGTAACCCCGGAGAAGCGCTTAAACTCGTCAACCAGATGGGCGGTATCGGCCATCCTGCATTCGGCGGCGATTGACCACCAGGGTCGGCCCGGCTCATCGACTGCGCACCTCATGGCCGTCCAAAGCCGTGAAAGCCTCATCATTCCTTTCGGTGAGATCCCCAGGTCCTTTGCGAAAACCCTTCTTAGTTGACTTGCGCTAAGGCACGATCTGTTTACTACCTCGTCCAGCCCTTCATCACCCCGAAGGCGCTCAAGCATCGCTGCAGCCATTCGGACTTCCGGTCTAATCACGCTAACAGGCGGAGCAAGCTGGCGCAGGGCCGCCGTGAACAACTCGATCCTTGCATGCTTACCTGCTGAAGCGCCAATTTGCTCAACGGCGTAGCCCCAATCTCTGCCAACCGCTGAAACCCCTTCGACAAGATAGTCCTCTAACATCCGCGAACGAAATTCGTCGGGCGTAACGCCAAAAAACGCCTTGCCGGCGCCCCATCGAAAGCGGGCCTCTAAGATCGTGGTGTGGCCGGGGATTTCGGCAAGTTGCCATTCCAACGAAGGAGGGATGAGGTACGAGCGCGTACGTGCGTCTTGTTCACCGATGAGCACAAGCAACTTGTAGCATCCGTCAGGCACCCGGTGCCGGATAAATGTGCGAGAGACCTCAATGTATGAAAGCCTGGCTATGAACGGGCTGAGGTCTGTCGGGGGACTCATTTCTGTCAGGCGACATTCGGTTGCACGGCGACAGAATCGAAGTTGATCGTAGAAGGCAGGCAGCATGCGTACACAACGAGGACGCAATAGGATTTCGCCCTAGTTCGCGCGTAAGGTTAATATTGGACGCCGAGACCCCAATACGTCTTCTATTGCGCTGGTAGAACCTGCTTCGAACGAGCCCACTGGATTATGGTGTCAAGATCAAATTCGGTTCTGAAAACGGCTCTCTCTGAGCCAAGTATCACCTGAAGCTTAGAGTCATCTGCTTGTATTGGCCCTAATCCAAAGTAGTACGGCCCTATGGTCGTTATCGAGGTGGTGTCACCCCTGTAGTTCGTCTCGGGCTTCGAAGCTGGTTTATCCAAATATGCTTCCAGTTCAAACTGCTTTGCTGCCCCGGTTTCCAGTTCAACAACCGCCATCGGAAAGTGAACGAGGGTGTCCGCTTTGTTCACGATGTAGGGCGCTCCGGCAGCCCGAATGACGTACTGTCCCGCACGTGCGGCGACTTGCGGTGTGCTTCCGAGCCGAAGCCAAGCTTTGGGGTTCACGTCTTCAAACTCCCTAAACCAAGCGATCCTTCCAACACAGTCCGGCGCGCCGGGTCCCATGCCGATTCCCCCGCTAGAGATAGCTGACTCAGACGGTGAGACACGCACCATTGAATTGTTCTGGCAGGGCCAGACCGCTGAGCTTCCGTCTATCCATGCTCGCTCTGGCAGGACGTATCTTGGCATCGGCGTAATGGAAACCGGATCGATTGAACCGTAGTTTGTTCGCAATTCGTATAAGAAAGAGTCTCCAGTGTAATCGGCATACATGCCAGGCCCTGACCTGTAGACGACGAGAAAGACTAACCACCGGCGGCCCCCTTCCGTATCAATCTGCACGGAGACCGGCCCGGCAAGTATCTTTCCTGTTACCGGCTCATAGACTTTTTCCTTCTTTTCCGTCTTCACCGGCTGTGCGTCTGGTTGCGCTGGAGCGCCAAATGGCGAACCGCCTTTCCACACTTTGCCATCGGTTGACTTTCCCGCGGCTTCCTCCCAGTCATCCATAAAGCCCCGGCCATTTCTGCTGACGAAGTGCTGCCAAACGCTTGGGCCAATGAAACCTCTGCGGAACTCCCAGGGCTTCTCTAAAGAGGAGGCTTCACTTCCATTTCGAAGCTTGACCATATGGATCGGCTCAGTCGGGGAGGGACAAACCAGTAAGTAGTTGCCCGCAAGCGTCAGCGGAGACACAGACGAATCCGAAAAGTTAGGATATGCAGCGGCCATCAGGTAGCCACGTCCCTCTCGAAATGGCTCCTGAGCCCACGACTTCTGCCAAAGCATGTGATGATCACTCAAAATGAGTAGAAGTACAACCGAGCTTGTAAGGGCTTTTCCCAGTCATATGCATAGTCGGTCTGCGTCGCGCGTACAAAGACAGCGATTCCGTCTTTCGTTACCAACACCGAGGCCACCGATTGGATAGTCCAGGGCGGAACCAACTTCGGTAGGGACAGCTTTGCTTTGAGTCTGCCAGTTTCAGATGCCACGACCCAAACGGCCGGGTTATTCGCAATAACGCCTTGCTTTGAGCTGACAGAGGCGACGTAAATCGACTCGGCGTCCGAGGCGAGTATCTGAGGAAATTGTCCGTCAGGTGTTTGAAACTTCCAGCTCTGCCTCCCAGATTCCCGATTACGAGCAACGATAGCTGAGCCCTCGCAGTGTACAAGTTGCTCTCCGTACCGCTTCTCAAAGAACTCCTCGTTCAGCCGATCCGCCCTCCCCAGAGCAGTAACCTTTCCTTCGACTATCTTCTGCCCTAACACGATTTGAGCGCGCTGTAGCAGTCCGAATTTTTCCTCTTGCTGACCCGCGCCAATCGTGGTTGCCAATACCAGTGCAATTAATGGAGCCATTTCAATTGTCCCAACCTTATCCTTTCACAACCAACATCGATCTTGCGATTGTCTTAAAGTTGCTAGACGAATGGGGTTCCGTAAGAACACGCCTAAACGTGGAGGCATTTCCAGTGTTCCTCTAAAGGCAGTTGTACAATATTGTTCACTCTCAAATGCCCAAGGTTGCCGCTCCGATCAAATTCAAAGCAAAACTCCACCGACCCGCGGAAGGTGGGGATTGGACGTTCCTTCACCTCCCGCAAGGTGCCAGCGACCAATTGCCAACAAGGAGCATGGTGTCGGTTGAAGGAACCATGAATGGATTCCCTTTCGCGGCCACCCTTCAACCCGATAACAATGGCGGCCATTGGCTCAAAGTCGAACCCGCTTGGAGCAAGGCGCTGCCCGGCGATGAGGTTGAGTGCGAAATAGCGCCCGCCAAAGTCGAGCCCGAACCGGATGTTCCGGCTGACCTCCTGGAAGCCCTAGCGGCTAACCCGACCGCTATGGCGGTGTGGGCAGACACAACGGCAGTCGCCCGGCGGGATTGGATTACTTGGATGAACCAAGGCAAGCAAGCGGAAACCCGCCGGATTCGGATGGAAAAGATGATCGACATGCTGGCAAACGGCAAGCGCCGCGTCTGCTGCTTCGATCGATCAGGCATGGCGAGCAAGGCCTTTTACTGCCCAGCCGCCGCTGAAGACTAAAGAAAGCTCCCCAGAGGGGGCCGCGGCAAAGCCTACTTCTTCGGGCTTTCATCGGGTCTCATTCCAACCTGGAAGAGCTTCTTTTCCTTGGTGACAACGAACGTAACGATGTAGGACTTGCCGCCTGCCTTAACTCGATAAGTCAAAGTCGTGTCTGGATCGGATGCTTCCGTCTGGCAATACGCGAAGCTCTCAATAGCCTTGAAAGGCGCAAAACGCTCAAGAACCATCTGACCTCGCCCCGTTGAAAGGCGCGCCTTCATCTCGGGGTCAAAGATGTCTTGCGTCGTCTTCCGGTTGGCCAGCTCAACCAAAGCCTCTTTGAGAGTCTTCGAGAAATCGGGATTCGGGTCTGGTGATTCCACTATCGGCTTTGGAAGCAAGTCCGGTGAGTAGGCTTCCGCGATCTGTTGGGCTAAGACGTCGCCGACTACGCTGGCAAGGTTTGTCATTACGATAATCGTAAGGTCCTTCTCCGGCACGCGGAAGATGCTGCTGCCGAATCCTCCGGTGTTGCCGCCGTGGGAGATGTATTGGTGGCCGTTCACCGTTCTAACAAACCATCCAAAACCGTAAGGCGTTTTGCGGCCGGTGGGAAGAACTCCCGGCGTCCGCATAAGGCTCAATGTCTCGGGCTTAACAAGCTTCCCTTCTCGCAGTCCGCGCTCGAATTTCGCGAGATCCTCGCAAGTGTTTATCCAGCCACCGTCGCCGTAGCCATGCCCAATCTTGATTTCGTTGATCATGACGTTGTCGCTTTCCCAATAGCCAGTTGCCCGGTTCGGGATAATCGGGTCCCCGTCCGACTCTAGGCTGTGGTTCATGCCAAGCGGTTTGAATATCCTTTCGATAATCAGGTCGGTAATTGGCTTGCCCGTAATCTTCTGCGCGATCAGGCCGAGCAGGAGGTAATTCGAATTGCTGTACGCAAACGCGGTACCCGTGGGAAAGTCTAGGCTTAGCGTATTCATCTTAGCGAACCATTGCTCAGTCGTCCAATGGTCGGCTAGTCCGATGCCTTCCACCAGCGCATAGTCTTTAAGCCCGCTGGTATGGCCGAGCATGTTGCGAATTTTGATATCCTTCCAGGCGTCAGGCGTGTGCTCGATGTACTTGGAGATAGGATCGTCCAGGCTGATCTTGCCCTGCTCCCAAAGCTGCATGATGATGGTGGAAGTGAAGGTCTTACCAATCGAGCCCGATTCGAACAGCATGCTCGTCGTCACGGGCACATTCAGCTCAAGATTGCAGATCCCGTAGGCCTTATTCTTGATAACTTTGTCGTGGCGCGTCATTAGCAACGCCACGCCAGGAATTTTCTGCCGCGCCATCGCGGCCTTGACAGCATCGTCAACCTTGTCAGCCAGGCTGCATGCGGAAAAACTGACTAGGGCAAGTACGCTGAGACTACTTCTCTTCCAAATCACCAAATTGAAAACTCCTCCCGGGAACGAATAGCGATTGCTGCATTGTATTCGTCGATAGAGAAACAGGCCTAGGTCCCATATTAAAAATGGGTCCAATGGGCTGAAACGTATTCTCAGCGGGAGATGCTTATCTCATGGCTGTCGCGTAACAATTCAACCGCGCCGCGCAGCTTCAATCGCAGCAATATCGATCTTCCGCATCGTCATCATCGCCTCGAAGGCGCGCTTTGCCTCATCGCCACCTGCCGCCATCGCATCCGTTAACGCGCGCGGCGTGATCTGCCAGGAAAGGCCCCAGCGATCCTTGCACCAGCCGCACATGTTCTCTTCTCCACCGTTGCCAACAATTGCGTTCCAATACCGATCCGTCTCTTCCTGATCGTCGGTGGCAATCTGGAAGGAGAACGCTTCCGAATGCTTGATGGCCGGCCCGCCGTTCAGGCCGAAACACGGAATGCCGACAACGGTGAACTCCACTACCAGTACATCGCCTTCCTTGCCATCGGGATAATCGCTCGGAGCCCTATGGACGGCGGTTATCTCACTATCCGGAAAGGTGGCAGCATAGAATTCAGCAGCATCCAGTGCGTCTTTGTCAAACCAAAGGCAAATCGTATTCTTGGGCTTCATGTTGGTGGGCTCTCTTGCAGAATCAAAATATTGCCGGCCACTTTTGGAAATGACCGGCTAATTGAGGTTCAAGGGTACCGCACTAAATAAGGGAGCAACGTCTCACTTCACGGCATACATATGCCCGTTCACGCCACCGGCATAGATCGTGCCGTCCACGCCAATCGATGGGCTCGCGTCGCGGAAGCTCGTGCCAGGATTGAAGACCGAAATCTGCGCGCCAGTGGCGCCGTTTAGTTGATACAGCTTGTCTCCGCCGACGAACAGCGATCCATCTGAAGCAATCGCTGGGCTGCCAACCGCATCTTGGACAATCGAGGTTTCCCAGATCTTGGCGCCCGTTGCCCCGTTGAGAGCAACACAGGAACCATTGGTGTCGCTGATGGCATATACCGTGCCGTCCGCGCCAATCGCCGGGGTGCTTCGCGTCCCGCCTAGCGCATAGGTCCACTTCATCGTGCCATTTGGGTTCACGGCAAATAGGTTCTTGTTGCGCGACCCGAAGTAGATCGTGCCATCCGACGCGATCGCCACGCCTCCTTCCATAAAGTCATCCGCGTTAAAGATCCACTTCTGGGCTCCTGTGGCAGAGTCGAGAGCATAGAAATTGAAGGTCGTGTCGTCCCCGGTCGAGAAATAGAGAGTTCCGTCTGCGGCAACCGCCATCGGTCCTTCGATCGAGCTGGATGCCGTGAATGTCCAGATTTGAGTGCCGGTTGTAGCGTCAACGCCGTACGCGATGCCTCGATCATCCGCAAGGCAGATGACATTGCTCGCGGTTAGAACGGGGGTTGCGATGATGTTGTTGCCGAAGCCCGACTGAACGTCAAAGTGCCAAATCTCTGCTCCTGAAGTTGGGCTAAGAGCGTGGAGGACAGGTCCGCCGCCAACATAAATGGTTCCATCCGCGCCAATAAGTGGACTGCTATTGCCTCCGCGATCAAGCGCGAAATGCCACTTCTCGGCTCCCGTTGCCCCGTTTACTGCGTAAACGTTCGAATCTGTCGAGACGAAGTAGATCGTCCCATCCGTGCCTATTGCCGCGCTGTTTGCAATACCGCCACCCGTGACGAATTCCCATGTAATGGCAAAGCTCTTGTGAGCAATGCCCGCGGCGACTGCAGTTCGTCCCGTATTCTGATTATCGTGCTTGAATTTGGGCCAGGGTGCACTGCTTCCGCCGCCACCAGATCCGCCCGATCCGCCACTTCCACCTTTGACGCTGTACGTGTCGTTCCCACCGCATCCGACCATAACCGCAATGGCGGCAATGGCAACAAATATCATTGAATCAAATCTCTTCATAAACTTCACCCTCATAGCCGGACCGCCACGCCGATAAAGATCGCCTTGAAGTCATTCAGGGCGGGAGTCAGTCCAAATCCTGTTGTCGTACTCGTTCCATTCGCGAAGCCAAAATCGATGCTGGCATCGCACTTTGCTTTTGAGGTGTAGCGCAGGGCGACGCCATAAATGGGGCGCTGCCGTTCTTCACCAGTCGTTGTGTCGCGAGTATTCTTGCCCGCCGCCATGAACGTGTAATCGCCCATGATCACGAAGTTCTTATCGAGCCGAGCACTTGCCCCAACTCCTATCCCTACCAGAGTGTTGTCCTTTAGGAGGACTGCGCGGGGGTTGAAGTATGCGGTTACCGACTCACTGCTCATGCTGGCCATGAAACCGGCGGTCGGAACGACGTCGGATTGAGTAGCCGTGCTTGGCTTCGCTATGCCAAGCATAACCGCGTAGGGCGAGCCTTTCTGAGCGGGCCGATACTTGATAGCCAACTCAACATCATCGCCACCATGCTCCACCGCGCCAAACGTGCGCCGCGGAGCAAACGATCCTCGCAAAATTCCCTCTGCTCCATGCCCGAGGCCGTACCGCAGAGAGAGACTTGTATAGGTTAGGTCCTCATCGCCGCTGAATCTTCGAAAATCAAGTCGGATATCCGTCAAGTCTTTTGCTTGAATGTAAGGAGTGTCAAGGTGAACAAGCGTGGGCTCTGGACTCTGCGCCTCACCCACTGCGAATGACGCGAGAACTGCGCTCCCGGCGACAACCAATGCGGTTCTTCTCATCGGGTCGCTCCCTCAGGCGCTCCAAGCGACCAGATGGCGACGGATCTTACAAAAGCTCGAATAGGCATTGACATCTCCCTAACCCCGAGCCAAGTGGGCTCGATGGATGCAGAGTCTACGGAATGAGCCGTCAATAAGGGCCACTTTTGCTGGATCAAGCCGTCAATAGAACGTCATTAGACTAGGCTGAAATCAGGATTTCCGCCAAAACGTCCTCTAAAGGCGCGTTCAAGCCCACTGCTTCAGCATGTTGGAAGCGTGTTTGCCCCAAGGCAGCTTGCAGGGCGGCCATCTGGCGGCGTGACTCATTTACCGACACCGGATCCTGCCGCAACTGCAAGTCGTGATCGAGTTTCCTTACCGCCGAGAGGAGCTTCACGCGCAATTCAGGCTTAGACGCAAGCAGATCGGCGTGCCAGTTCAAGAGGTTGGCGATCGCTACCTGGTCGTTTTGCTCACGCGCCACGCTGAGTATTCGCAGGAGAATACGGCGACCTTCAACCAAATCATTTCTTCGGATTGCAAGCAGAGCCTGCTCATACATCTCGCCCGTATTCAAGAAACCCAGGCGATGGTATGCCTTGAAAGCCCGATTATTTAGGGATGTAAACGTCGGATCCTTCGCGCTATGGGCCGTGGAGGCGGCCATCAAGGAAAGCGATACTCCCCAATCACTGTGGAGATGTCGAAATGCGGAAAGAGCTGCCTGCGCCCAATAGTTCTTCTGCTGCACACCGATATTGGGGACGTAGGCGATGCACAGCGCGGTGACGGCCTGCCCGCCTTCGTCGTGCAGTTCTCGGAAGCCGGCCATCGCAATGGCGTACTGCTCCATCGCTTCTTTGCTTATGTGCCGTTCGCTGGCGAAGAATCCCATGTGTCGCCGTGCGTGAGCTATCCCCCACTTGTCGTTGCAAGAGGTGTATATCGACAGAGCCGTTCTAAGTTGCGCGTCCTCGTAGGTTTCATGGCGTGCCGCAAGGAACGCGCAGCCTACAAGAGCTCTTGCCCTTTCTCGAGTTGGCTTATTGGACGACCGTGCCAGCGCCTCTGAGAGCCAAAGATATCCCTCGTTCCTGGCGTCTCTCATGTACCACCATCGGGTCAGTGCGCCAGCCATTTGAAGCGCGGTGTCCGGGTCATGATCAAGGTTCCACGTTAAAGCAGTCCGGATTTCCAAGGAGGAGTTGTCGAGCTTGCTCAGCCATTGAGCTTCATTAGGCCCGTACCACTCTGACCACGCTTGCTCCACCAGCTTGGCGCAAGCTTTCGCTTCGTGCCCTTGGTCAGGATGGCTCACCGAAGGTCTTTGCGGATAGATGCCGGAAGCCGAGACAAACATGAAGCCACCGAGCAGGGAAACGGCGACTGCCGAGGCCCCCATTAGCTGAACGCTTAGCCTTCGTGGAGCCTTCCTGTCGCTTCCCGCTTGCCGTTGTGGTTGAGAAACCGGCTTTTCGGCGAGCGCTGCAAGGGCCATCTCACGCGTTCTTGCGGAAATTGGCCGGCCCAGTTCCTCAGCGCATTGCCGTTCATAGTCTTCCAAATGGCGTTCACCCGCCCGAGGGTGTCCAGCCATAACGTACGATCTGATGGCCGCGATGTGAGCAGCATCGTTAAAGGGATCGAGTGAGAGCAGGCGTGACCCTACTCTAATTGAGTCGCTATGCGCGCTTCGCGCCTGGTGATAGCGCTGCAGCGCTGCCAAAGCCTGCAGGGCTTCGACTTCGACTCGCCTTCGTTCGGACAGGAGCCAGCCATCGAAGCACCCTGCAAGCAACTCGCCTTTGTAGAGCTCGGCGGCACGATTCAAAACTGGAAACGCGTCTTCATCGCTAGCAGCGCCCTTGGCCTGCCGGATGCATTCATCAAATTGGTGCAAGTCGGTCTGTAGAACCTCCCGCCGAAGTCCTATTGAAACGGAGCTGGCAATAAGCAGCGGGCTGTCGGCAGGCTCGTCAAGGACCTTGCGAAGCGTGAAGATGGTCTGCCTTAAGTTGTGTCGAGCGGCACCCGACTTCATATCCGGCCAGAAAATGTCTAGCAGATCTTCGCGACTGTGAGCCTTATCCGGGTTAATGGCCAGATAGCCCAGTAGAGCGGCCGCCTTTCGGGTCCCGAAATTGGTGATGGTGCGATCCCCGAACTTAACGGTCAAAATCCCGAGCAGTTCAATCGTCCAGCCAGGTTCGCTCAAACCAGAATCACCTCCGAATACTATACGGCATGTTCTCCCTTCATGCCAGCAGTTAAGAGGCGAATGTTGCGGCCCCTGACCGAATGGCAAATATCTTCCACCTGGGGATGTTACAGGCAGCTTCTGGACATTTACCCACGCCGTGTTCATTAAATAGCAACTACAGCTCATCATGGCCCAGGCCCTACGAAGGCTTTCGTATACAATGTCATTCAAGAAAATCATGCAGTCAACCAAGTTCATCATCCTCGCGCTTTTCGCTTGCATCGCTCGGCCACTTGTTGCCCAAAACATAACTGCGTTCGAAGATTTCAATGTCGTCCCCATGGAATCGGACAAGATCCTTGCCCACACAACCGTTCTGGTTGACGGTCGGAAGATCATCGCTGTGGGTCCGGCGCGCTCCGTGTCCATTCCGAAGAACTGCGAGGTTGTTAAGGGTCACGGAAAGCGCTATCTCATTCCGGGGCTCGCGGACATGCATACGCATATTGATGAGCAAGAGGACCTGCTACTTCTGGTTGCAAGCGGCGTGACGACGATGCTGAACATGGGCCACGCTAACGGCCAGTTCATCACTACAACGCGGCAGAGTGTCAACGAAGGCAAAACCCTTGGGCCCTACACTTTCGCCGGTTTCTGGATCGATGGAGTACCCGAGAGCAACGGCTTCTATGTAACAAAGCCGGAAGACGCCAAGGCAGCCGTTGAATCCGCTCATAAGTTAGGTTACGAGTTCATAAAGGCCTACAGCTTGGTCTCACCAGAATGCTTCCGGGCCATTTGCGCGACCGCAAAGGGTCTCGGCATGCCCGTCGTCGGGCACGGTCAGCGCAATCTTGATTTCAGAGAGGCCGCAGAGACTGGTCTTTGCATGCTCGCTCATGCGGAGGAGTATTTCTACACGTACTTTGCCAAGGGTAAGGGCCCTGAGGCCATACCGGACGCTGTACAGATCACTAAGGAAACCGGGCTAACGGTGACGGCAAACTTGTCCGCATATCATGTCATGGCGGCCCAGTGGGGCAAACCCGACGTTCTGAAGAAACTGATGGAAGATCCGGACGTAAAGAATTTGCGCCCAGAGAACAGAGATCAGTGGGAGGGTTCTGAGCTCGCGAGAAACAAAGGCAGCCTCGATAAGCGTGTTCCCTTCCTCGACACGCTGGTCAAGTCGCTTCAAGATGCCGGGGTTCCCTTGCTTGCAGGTACCGACACTCCTGGAATTCCCGGTCTGCCCCCCGGGAAGTCGTTACGCACGGAATTAGAACTCCTTGTGAAGGCGGGTTTGACGCCTTATGAGGCGCTATCATGCGCGACGCGAAATGCGGGTGGCTTCATCAGCGGCGTGCTGCCTAACCAGGAGAAATTCGGGCACGTTGCTGTTGGGGAACGGGCTGACTTGGTGATCTTGGATGGAAACCCACTGAAGGACATCGCGAATGTGAACTCGATGGAGGGGGTTGTGGTCGCCGGCAAATACTTGCCAAAGTCGAAGCTTGACTCCATGGTGAGGGAGCAGAGCAGGCGCTTTGAAGCAGAAGTGGCGCTCCAGAAGGAATTTGAAGCATCGCTTAAGGCCAACGGTCTTGCCAAGACCGCAGTGGACTTTTCTCAGCCTAGGGGCAAGATCGCCTTGCGCGAGCACTACTTGAACAACCTCGGCTATGCGTGCCTTGGCGCAAAGAAGATCAAGCAAGCAGTCACGCTCTTCCAACTCAACGTGAAGCTTCATCCGGAATCGGCCAACGTTTACGACAGCCTCGGAGAGGCGCTGCTGGCTTCCGGGGATAAGGAAGCTGGGAGGAAGGCGTATGCGAAGGCGGCAGAACTAGACCCCACTAATTCCAACGCGGCGAAGATTGCTGCCGAGAAGGATTGAATCTCTCGGTGTACCCAGCGAGATAGCGCGCAAGATCGACCGCGGTTGAGCCTGCGATTGAGTTCAAATAGCCCTTCGCAAGTCCCAGTCGGGGTTCAATAGCCTTCAATGAGTGTGGATTCCGATGGAATACGCATATCCCTGATCATTCCTGCCTACAACGAGGAAGTGTTGATCCCGTTACTGCTGGACACGGTTGATGTGGCGCGGAAATCCTACTCATACGGTGCTGAAAGCATTGAGGTTGTGGTGGCTAATAACGGCTCCACTGATCGCACACAGGAGATCGCCTCCTCGCGGGGTTGTAAGGTCGTCCCCGTCAGCAAACGATCAATTGCGGCGGCTCGCAATGGCGGAGCGCAAGCTGCTGCAGGGCGCTTATTAGCATTCGTTGATGCCGACACGCTCATTCATGCAGAAACATTTAACGCTATCGAGCGCGCGCTTGCGGACGACCGCGTTATGGCCGGAGCAACCGGTGTGCGGCCCAGTCGCATGTCACCCGCCATAGCCGTTTTGGTGGCGATATCGCTTCCCTTTCGGATTGCAGGTCTGGACTCCGGTGTCGTCTTTTGCTCGAAGGCAGATTGGCAGGAGGTAGGCGGATTCAACGAGGAATTGCTTATCAGCGAAGATATTGATTTCCAATTTGCCCTTAAGCGACTTGCCCGTAAACGCGGGAAGCATTTGGGCCGAGCGAGAGGGGCTCAGGCTATCACCTCCACCCGCAAGTTCGACCGGCAAGGTGACTGGCGCTTGATCGGCCATATGTTTGCAATACCATTCCTGAAGGCGTTTCGGCCCCGTGCTTTTGATCGCTTGGTTCAGAAGCACTGGTATGAGGATCGCGACTAGCCCTGCGTCTACGGCCCTCGTAAGGCGGGCACATCTTTCCCGGGCTGAAAAGCGATCCGCGCGGCTCAGCTCAAGCTGCCTGGCGGGGCTTTCGTGCGTCGTTAGAGATGGCAGTCACCGCCAGGCACTAACATGAGAATAAGTCTTCTTTCTGTCTCCCTCCTTGCGATCGCTCTCTTGTCGTCCGCCGCCCTAGCGCCCGTGAGTCACGCCCAGTCTTCTGACAATGACTCCAGTGTCGCTCAACTCGACGATGACGGCTTGAAGTTGATGCTCACTAACCTTGGACTGGAACCAAAGCCGCTTTCCAAGGGGTTCCTGATCGCAATCAAACAGGGGACGTGGACTGTGAACATCCAGGTAGTTCTGAGTGGCGATAAGTCCAAATTAGGGCTCAACGCCAACCTTGGGAAGGTTGATGATCCTGATTCAGTGACGGCGGCGCAGTGGAAGTCCCTGCTAATTTCGAACCAAGACATCGACCCTTCATCGTTCTACTTCAGCGACACCGCGAAGAAACTCTATCTCCACCGAGTCTTGGACAATCGCGCAGTCACACCGCCATATCTTAAGCATCAAATTGATGAGTTCACTAACAACATCGTGAAGACTTCAGATCTCTGGAAGTTCACTAAGTAGGCATGAATCCTTTGCCGACGAGGCATTTGCAGGAATCGCCCTGAGTTGTTCTCGTTAGAGCTTCTTGATTCGGATTCAATCTATGGTATCCAATTAAAAGAACCGGTGGGTCTTTTTAAGCTTTCGTTTGCTAGCCCGGTACTATTCAAGCAAGCGAAGCGGTTCGCAGGTACTCCATGTTGACGTTTTTGGCAAGCATCATCCTGTTACCCTTATCCAGTCAGACTGGGATTGCCAAAGACATTCCTTATGCAGAGAGCGGAGATCCGTTGCAGCGGCTGGACCTCTATTGCCCGGCTAAGAAACAGTTTCCGACAATCGTCTATCTTCATGAGGGAAGCCTAAAAGGGGGAGACAAATCCGAACCCCCTTACTCTAAAATTGCGGAGGCATTTCAAAGTCACGGCGTCGGCTTTGCCCTGGTTAACTACCGTCTCTTCCCCGCCAACCCTTGGCCAGCACCTATCCAAGATGCGTCAAGGGCGTTTAAGTGGGTGAAGACGCACATCCAAAGCATGGGTGGAGACCCTAGTCAAGTTTATGTGATGGGGCATAGCTCAGGAGCCCAGCTCGCAGGCTTGCTATCTACAGACGTATCGTATCTGAAGGCCAATAATTTGGGGCTTCGAGACATTGCGGGCACCATTCTGATGGGAACCCTCATGTCAGATCCACTACAAATTGGTGGTCGATCCAAGGAGAGCCAGGAGAAGATGTGGGCTAAATACTTGAAGCCAGATTGGCCATCGGCGGACGCTTTTGTCCAAGCCTGGCCAATGGCGCACATCAACAAGGACATCCCGCGTATGCTCATTCTGATTGCAGAAGCAGAGACGACGAACCCGCCGATCTTATCCCAGGCAATTGAGTATGAAAAGGCATGCGAAGCCCTTGGCGTGTCCATCCATCACGAAGTGTTGCCAAATAGGACGCACATGACCGCCATGCAAAAGCTATGCGAAGCTGGCGATCCAAATACAAGATTGATATTGGATTTCCTGCGGATACGCTGAGGAACTGCGCTCTTAGTTTGGCGACGGGCGAATGCTGACAACTGAAGCCGACTTTTGACCTGATAGCGCAGGCCAAAGAGCCATACTCCTGACGTGCGGCAAGAGACTTACGGCGATTATTGCCAGCGACTCAGTGACGTGCTCAACTACGTGCACGATCACCTGAATCAAAGTCTGGGAGTTCAAGAACTGTCGACCATCGGCTGCATGTCGCCGTTCCACTTCCAGCGGGTTTTCAGCAAGCTCGTGGGCGAGAATTGCGTTCAGCTAGTCAGGCGGCTACGCTTGGAGCGCGCAGCCTGGCAACTCCAGAACACCGAAAAGCCCATCGCAGAGATCGCCTTCGATGCCGAATTCGAGAGCCAGGAGGCTTTCGCACGAGCATTTAGAACCTCGTTCGGCTCGCCCGCAACCTCTTTTCGATTTGCCCGGTGGAGCGACTTTCATCTCTTGGCCCCTTCGAGATTTCACTTCACTCCTGAAGGGCGACCGAGATTTGAGCCTCTCACCATGTTCGGCGAGGGATTGCCGTTCGAATTGCGCGAGATCCCGTCGTTTGAGCTTGCATCAAGGCAGCACGTCGGCGCTCCCCATCTTGTAGCGAAATCGGCGCGAGAGCTAGTAGTCAGCTTGGAATCCGTAGGATTCGATTTGGACGTTCACCCGGTCGCCACTTACGCGTATGGCCTCCGTCCGGGTCAGGCCGTCAAGGACATCACCACTTTCGTTGCCGCGCCCCAGGAGTTCGCAAGCCACGAAGGGTTGGAGCTTGCTAGACTTGGTGGCGGGCTTCACCTTGTGGTCATTCATAACGGGCCCGGAGCCGACATCGGGGACTTGTGGTTCAGGATTTGGGCTGAAGCGTTCCCTGCCTCGGGCGCAACATTGCGCGAGGAACCATGCTTCCAAATCATGCGCTTTGACTTGTCCGCCCCAAGCGACATCCACGCCACCATCTGCATCCCGGTAAGCATCTAGCGCAAAGTAGCATTTCGGTCAGATGTAAACAGCACCCGGCGGCGAATACTACTCGCTATGTTAATCGCCGCCGCATTTGCGCTTTCTTGCGTAGCCCATGTGCCCCGACCATCCATGACTCTCGAGAGTTTTGTTCGAGAGGTTCGCCACGCTGACTATGCGGGCGACACGATCTTGTTGGACAGCCTATACCTGTTGTCCGATGCCCTTCTTATTCACCCAGAGCACGAGTCGCTTCTTCGATATTGGCGCGGCTTCGCTTTGTGGCGCAAGGGCATGAACGGCATGAACGACAATGTCAGTGCGCAGATACTGATGCAAGACTTTAGTGGAGCGGTTGAGGAGTTTGAACAGGCGCTTCGGCTGGATCCCACGTTTCCAGATGCAAAGATCGCGGAAGCCGGCTGTCTTATGAACCTGGCTTTCTTGGAAGGCTCTGACCAAGCAAAGGTCAACAAACGCATCGTGAAATTCGTGCCCCTGCTGAAAGAGGCGGAAGCTACGGATCCGAGCAACCCCCGGCTGTATTGGGTGAAGGGTCCGATGCTATGGTATCTGCCGGAAAGCAAGGGTGGGGGACAGGCGCGCGCCTTTGCCGCCTACGAGAAGGGCCTTCGTGCCTACGAGAGCCAAGAGGTCAAAGACGGCGACTCCATTTACCCTGCTTGGGGAAAGCCCGAGTTGCTTATGAACGTGGCTTGGTCAAAACTCAACGCGACCCCACGGCAGTTCCCTGAGGCCAAAAAGGCCGCACTCCAAGCACTCAAGCTGGTGCCCTATTGGCACTACTTGAAGGACATCCTCCTGCCTCAAATCAGACAGGCGGAGAAAGACGCAGTTTCCGGGGGCGGCGCCTCCTGAAAGAACAAGAAGGAAAACAAACAATGCCTAGAGTAATGCATTTCGAAATACCCAGTGCCGATCCCGAAAAAGCGATGTCGTTCTATCGCGACGTTTTCGGGTGGAGCTTCAACCGCTTTGGCCAAGAAGAATATTGGCTATGCAAGACCGGCGAGGCCCCCGAACCGGGGATCGACGGAGCGGTCATGCTTCGCCGCCATGAATCCCAACCAGTCGTGAACTCGATCATCGTCCCCTCAGTGGATGAGTACTGCGGCAAGGTTGAGGCGGCGGGTGGCTTCGTCGTAGTTCCCAAAATGCCAATCGGCGATATGGGGTTTGTCAGCTACATCAAGGATGTTGACGGGAATATTTTTGGACTGGCCGAGTTCAGTGGAGACAATAAATGAAAACGATCTTAATCAAAGGCGCCCTGTTAGTGCTTGCCAATGTTGGTATGAGCAGCGATGCCACGACTCCTATCGTTGCATCGGCCGTCGTAAGCGGACCGGTAGCAGAAGTTTGGAAAGCCTACACGACCTGCGAAGGGTTGAATTCATGGATGGTTGCGGCTAGCGCAGTTGACCTTCGGGTGGGCGGCTACATCCGCACCTCATACACGAAAGGAAGCGACTGCACGGGTCCAGACGTGATCGAAAACCGAATCCTAAGCTTTGACCCGGAGCGGATGGTTTCGATGCAAACCGTTCGCACCCCGGAGCGCTTTCCCTTTAAGGAGGCGATCAAGAAGACCTGGGTGAACATCTACTTCGAACCGATGGGGCAGACGAAAACTAAGGTTACATGCCGCATGATGGGCTTCGACAGCACGCCGGACTCGGTCCAGCTAAGGAAGTTCTTCGAGCAGGGCAACCAGCTCGAGCTCGATAAGTTGGTCGAGTACTTCTCCAAGAAGTAACGACCGTAATTGGAAGCCGTGTGAGGCGCCTCGCGCGGCTTTGATTTTTTCACTCGGGAGCATTTTGCTCAAAGGAGTCACGATGAACATTGCCGTTTTGATCATTCAAATTTCACTTGCTAGCCTGTTTGCCTTAGTTGGCGGTAGCAAAGCGTTTGCTCCGAATAAGATTCGAGAGAACCCCAAGATGACCTGGGCGCATGGGAAGGGTGACGGCTACATTCGCTCAATCGGGCTTTCGGAAATCCTCGGAGCCGTGGGGCTGGTCCTGCCCCTGGCAGTCAGTGCGATTCCCTGGCTGACTCCGCTTGCCGCCGTCGGGCTTGCAGCTATCCAGCTCCTGGCTATTTTCACGGTTCACCTGCCAAGAAAGGAATATCAGGTTCTCCCGCTCAACGTTGTTCTCCTGATGCTATCAGTGTTCGTCGCCTATGGGCGATGGTCGGCAGTTCAATGAGGCACTACGTGTCGCGGAGTGATGTGACGCGAACAACGATCTCCCTTTCAACAACGTCCCCATAGGGTGGGATCCGGATCGGGAATCAATTTGCCTGCAGCAAAGCGATCCCTTGTCGGAACCCTTGTTGGCGATAGCCTTGGTCTTCCTTATGAGGGACTAAAAGCACCGCGAAATACGAAGCTGATGCCGCTTCCGCTGCGACAAAGAATCTTTTTAGGCAAAGGTTTTGCAAGCGACGACACCTTACAGTCCATGTTCGCCCTGCAAGCGCTGGTTGAAAGCGACGGTGACATCGAGCGGTTTACCAAGTCCTTCAGCCACCAGTTGCGCACCTGGTTCTTATCAGTACCCCCCGGAATTGGTCTTAGCACCATAAAGTCGTGCCTGCGCCTTTGCACCGGAATGCATCCTACTCGTACCGGAGTGCGGTCCGCCGGTAACGGCGCCGCTATGAGGTCCGCAGTGCTTGGAGCGGCGCTTTGCGATGATGATATTGCGCGCATAAAGTTTGTAGATGCATGTTGCATGGTCACCCACACCGATCCGCTTGCGGTTGCAGGATCTCAGATGATTGCTCTTGCGGCGGCTCTTTCGGCGAGGCAAGAGATTCATCGCTTCGAAGAGCTTGCGAGGGGGCTATATCCCGATTGGCCGTGGACAACTCCTTGGCCCAAGACTGGCCCGACTGGGTATGTCGTCCACAGCGTCAATGCGTCGCTTCACGTGTGGCAGAGCAATTATGGCAAACCTGAAGAAGCTATCCAGGCCGCAATAACCTTGGGAGGCGATACAGACTCCGTTGCCGCCATGGTTGGCGGCATTTTGGGAGCGGATTCAAGAACGGAATGGCCAGAAGAGTGGTTAAGATTCTGGGGTTGGCCAAGCCTTCCCGATATCGAGAATCTAAGTGGTCGCGCACCATACCTGCGGCTGCTGACGCAGCATCTTGGACAACTCCCTGTCGTTCTTGCCTACGGGTTCCGGCGGCTCGGGCCACCGTATTAGATCTCTGCTGCTGCGAAGAAGCCGACGGCAACTTCGAGCCCGAAGTGGGACAATTGCAAGATGGATTTGATTGAAGCGTCAAAGCAAAGAGCCGTTGGCAGCATGGAGTACTTCCTGCGCAACTTCTCTCACGTACCGGACGACAAACTGGAGTGGACGCCGACGCCCACGGCGAAGTCGGCAATCCGCATCGCTGCTCATACCGCTCTCTATGCCAGACGATTCGCTCGCATGATTCGTGATCGGCGAACGCCTGCCCCCGACAACTTGGCTGAGTGGCTTGCGGCACGGGACGCAGAGGAAATCGCCTTAACAAGCCGCGAAGAGATCGAAAGGATTTTCCGCGAAGGAACGGCGGAGGTTCTTGCAGCCCTGGATACTCTGAAGCCCGAAGACTTGGAACTCTCGCTTGACTCCGGCCAGGGATGGTCTATGCCGATGAAGCAGATGATAGGCTTACCCGGCTTCCACGCGATCCTTCACGCCGGACAGATCGACTATCTCCAGACTTGCTGGGACGATCAGCACGTATACGTCGGCTGATTTGAAGATCGAATCGCGCGCCTTGCCAATCGGGTAAGCGCGGACTCGAATAGTAACCGAATGAGTGCGGTTTCCGTCTAACCAGAAAGCCGGGGAGCAATCAGCATCAGCCCTCCTGGAGAGATGAAATGATTGAAGGAACCACAGACACTGATATTGAAGTCCATCCCCCAATCGTCAGCCGTGAAGACTGGCTCACTCAGCGGCTAAAGCTTCTGGACGAGGAGAAGGCACTTACGAGAGCCTACGACCGTGTCAATGCCCAGCGCCGACGTCTTCCAATGGTCAAGATCGATAAGGCGTACACGTTCGTCGGGGAAGAGGGCGAACGCGGACTCATCGACCTGTTCGAAGGGCGTCGACAGCTCATCGTGCACCATTTTATGTTTGCGCCTGAATGGGACAAGGGGTGTCCGAGCTGCACGTGGCATAGGAATCAGTTTGGCGATCTTTCCCCACTGGCAAAGCTCGACATACGAATGATTACCGTTTCGCGAGCGCCTATCGAAAAGCTGCTGGCTTACCAGAGGGAAAAAGGATGGACCACCCCTTGGTATTCCTCCAACGGCTCAGATTTCAATTACGATTTCATGGTCACATTGGATCCCGAGCGCGGCCCCGTCCAATACAACTATAAGTCTGGCGATGCACTGAAGGAGGCGGTTGGGAACATTGAGAGGTCAACGGAGTGGCCCGGGTTCAGCGTCTTCTTCCGAATCGGACGGGACGTGTATCACACGTACTCGGCATACGGCCGCGGCGTAGAGAGGCTGATGGACGTTCTTGGCCTTCTCGATATCACGCCGTTTGGACGACAGGAGGATTTCGAGGATTCGCCGCCCGGATGGCCGCAAAGCCCGACTTACGGATAATTTCTCGTCCAGGGCACTGATTCCAAGCTCTCGTCGTACTAGCTCTTATTCCCTTCCCGTCCTCCCCGAACATCGGGCGTCGGCTAGAATCTCGCTGTGGATTTTCGCACCGCCATTAAGAACCAGACTCACGCGGCAATCGCCATGCTTGCAGAATGCGTGGACGGTTGCCCGCCAGCCTTGTGGCTCAGCGGCGAGCACCCACGGCCCTACTGGAAGATTGCCTACCACGTCACTTTGTATGCCCACGGCTTCCTGTTCCCTAGTTTTGATTCCTGGGAAAGGTGGGAACACCACCGCCGCGAGGCCGCCTGGACCTACGCCGAGAATGGCGAGAGCATCCCTGAGATTGAGCCGTACACACCGGAGCAGGTCATGGAGTACATCCGACTTATCCAGGCTCAGGTTGATAGTCGCATTGACGCCTTAGACTTGGATGAGGACGACTGCGGGGTTCCCTGGTATAAGGGTCTACCCCGCGCCGAGCTGCTGATCCTCAACGTTCGGCACATCAGCGAGCACGTTGGTCAGTTGCACGAGCTTCGCATTGCGGCCGGCTTGGATGTGGATTGGCGAGCCAGCCGCGACTATTAGTTCAGGCTCCGGAAGGCGAGTGAACGCAAGAAAGCCATTCAAATACTTGGAATAAATCACGCGCTTCGGGGATCACCTAGATCGGTGATCCACAAATGAACGACGAAATCACAACCAATCTCATCGACGACGGCATCGACCGCCGCGGCTTCCTAAAGTGCATGGCCTGGGCGGGTTCGGGCCTTCTGTTCACGATTTCAGGCGGGCTTCCGCGTTCGTTTAACCTTAGCAACCTCGCCACGAGCCCGGAAACGATGAAGGAAGCCCAAACCGCCTTGGCGAACGCCAGCTTCTCTTTTGTGCAGATAAGCGACAGTCATGTTGGCTTTTCGAAGGACGCTAACAAGGACGTGCTCGGCACCCTGCAAAGCGCAATCGACAAGATCAACGCAGCGCAGGCAAGGCCAGATTTACTCATTCACACCGGTGATCTGACCCACTTAAGCAAGTCGGACGAGTTCGATACCGTAGACCAGATGTTGATGAAGGCAAACGTGGGGGCACGGTACTACGTCCCTGGCGAGCATGACGTAATAGCCGAGGATGGGAAAGCGTTCCTGAGCCGCTACGGCAAGGACTCTAAAGGAGACGGGTGGTATAGCTTTGACCACAAGGGCGTGCATTTCATCGCGCTGGTCAATGTGATGAATCTGAAGCCAGGCGGGCTCGGGGAACTTGGCAATGCTCAGCTTGAGTGGCTGGCTGCGGACGTAAAGGGCCTAGCATCCTCCACTCCGATTGTGGTTTTCGCTCATGTGCCGCTGTGGGAGGTCTATCCCCAGTGGGGTTGGGCGACCGAAGATGGCAAGCGCGCCCTCTCTATGCTTTCAGGGTTTGGATCGGTCACCGTCCTGAACGGCCACATCCACCAGTCAATGCAGAAGATCGAGGGGAACATGACGTTCCACACTGCAACTTCGACCGCGTTCCCGCAGCCCAAGCCTGGACAGGCGAAGGGGCCGGGGCCACTGGTCGTTCCCGCGACAGAGCTGCGCGGGCTCCTCGGCCTCTCCACGATCAGGTATGTCGAGCACGATAGCCACCTTGCGATCATTGACACCACGCTCGCCGCCGATGAAATTGCTACCGTCAGTATCGATAATTTCAGTTTCGCGCCTGGCAGTATGAATGTTAAGCGGCAGACAGTCGTCAGGTGGACCAATCGCGATGACATTCCGCATACCGTTGTGGCCAACGACAAGAGCTTCAAGTCACCAGCCCTCGATACCAACGAAACATTTGAGCATGTCTTTGACAAGCCCGGCAAGTTTCCTTACTTCTGCTCCTTGCATCCGCACATGACGGGCGTCGTAAACGTGATATGAATCAATAGTGAGGTTTTGGCGAGCGAACGGTGATCGGCGCGAGCAATTCGAGTTGCAAATCGGTGTGCACTCGGATTCCGCCTACAACCTTGCCCGCTGGCTCCTTCGGAACGACGATGATGCTATGGACGCGCTGCAAGATGCTCTCCTATCCGCCTTTAAAGCGTTCGGCAGAGTGGAAGTCGCAAACCCAAAGGCTTGGTTTCTCCAGATCGTGCGCAATGCTTGCTACAAGACCTTGGGTTCTCGGGCTCAGGAGCAACCCTTAGATGAAAATGAAGACGGCGGCGATCAGACCATCGAAATCCTCGACCGACTTGAGGCGCAGCAGCTGCTTCGCCTGGTCGACCGCCTCCCGGTTGCCTACAAGGAAGTCTTCGTGCTTCGCGAGGTGGAAGGATTGAGTTACTCCGAAATCGCCGAGGTATTGGGTGTCCCTACCGGGACAGTGATGTCCCGACTGGCTAGGGCGAGGGAGATGCTGTTGCGCAAAGTGGAGGCTAGCCACAAATGAGTTGCGTCTTTGATCGAGACAAGATCAGCGGCCTTGCCGATTCTGAACTCAGCGCTGCTGACGCGCTTGAAGTGTGGCAGCACCTGCGAAGCTGCGATGAGTGCGACGCCTACTTCCAGGACATCTTGAAGCTCCGCGAGACTGCTTCGCGGTTGCCCAAGTACTCGGCGCCGGCTCCTGTTAGGCAACCTAATCGGCCCAATCTATGGGTTTACGGCATTAGCACGGCAGCTTGTCTAGCGGCGCTCACTCTCTGGGTGACCAGACCCATACCGGTCGCCGAGGCCGTTCAAGATCATATCCTCGCCCTTACGAGTAACCATCTCGTCGATGTCGCCAGCAGCAACCACCACACGGTTAAGCCTTGGTTCGCAGGCAAGGTGCATCTCGCGCCAAAGGTTCTCGATCTTGACGCCGACGGTTTCACACTGCTTGGAGGGCGGATCGATCAGATTTCTGGAGAATCCGTGCCTGTCTTGGAGTTTAGGCGCGGGGCGCACCTTGTCAGCCTTTTCGTTACAGCCAAAGAGCCGAGGAATGGGCCAACCCGAGGATTCTCCGTGGTGACTTGGCGCGATCAAGACCTCTACTACACCGCGGTTTCTGATTCGTCGGTGGCGGAACTCGAGCGCTTTGCGACTCTCTATCAAGCTAAGTAGAATAGGACATAGAGAGCGAAGGATGGAAAGCGACCAAGGCATCCGCAAAGTTGGGTATTGGACTGGGTTGCTCGCCTCTTCGGCGACCGCCGCCTTTGTCATCGTTCAAACGATGCAGCTTCTGCGAATGCTGCCCTATCCTCTTGATGAGACGCTCATCTACGCCACATCTCTTGCCATCGTGATCCCTTTCATTCTGGAGATGCTCGCTCTGCACTATGTGACGCCTGAGGCGCGAAGGTACTGGACTCACGCCGCTTTGTTCTTCACCGTCATCTACGCGGTCTTCGTGACCGCCAACTATGTCGTTCAACTGGCGACCGTGATTCCGGCAACGCTCCAGGGCAAGGCCGAGGGTATTCAGTTGCTGCGCCAGACTCCGCACTCGATGTTTTGGGACTTCGACGCCCTCGGCTACATCTTCATGGGCTTGGCGATGCTCGTCGCGATTCCCGCACTTGAGAAGCATGGGGCTCAGAGGCGGGTTAGGATGGCATTCTGGGTAAATGCCCCGGTGACACCGCTCATTACGGTCGTTTACTTTTATCCGGTCTACTCGGAGAAACTGCTAATGCTCGGAGCAGTTTGGGGAATTACGGCGCCGCTCGCGATGCTGATGTTGGCGCTCATGTTTCGAGCTGACGCCGATAAGTAGCTAAGGTTTCGTAAGCCCAAACGGGATTTACCGTCCTAACAATCCCTCAAGTACAATGCAGTCGATAAACGCACACCGATGCGCATCGGAGGCTTCTTGACTGCCCCCACTGGAACTGTCACTTTTCTACTGACCGATATCGAAGGGAGCACAAAACTGTGGGAGAGTGACTCGAACGCCATGCGGGCTGTGCTTGCCCGTCATGATGAGATTGTTGGCGAGGCACTTCGATCCCACGGGGGTTATGTTTTCAAAGCGATGGGCGACGCTTACTTTGCGTCCTTTGCCAGTCCGACAGCCGCGGTAAGGGCAATGGAGGCAGCACAGCGAGCCGTCTTGGAAGAGCCTTGGCCATCGCATCTTCCTATTAAAGTTCGGATGGCCCTGCACTCAGGCACTGCAGAGTTTAGGGGAGGCGACTATTTCGGACAAACGCTAAATCGGGCTGCGCGTGTGCTGACAGCAGGCCATGGTGGACAGTCCCTTCTGACCCAGGCTGCTCTAGAACTCTTGCGAGACGACATGCCGAAGGGAACAACCATTGCCGATCTCGGTGAGCACCGATTGAAGGATCTCGGACGGCCAGAGCGGCTGTATCAGCTTAATTTTCCTGAACTCCCCACAAGGTTCCCAGAGGTTCGGTCCTTAAGCGGCTCCCAGGCTAAAAATAACTTGCCCCCGCAGATGACCGCATTCATTGGCAGGGAGAAGCAGATTGGTGAACTCGAGGAACTCCTTGGCAAATCGCGGCTCTTGAGCCTCACAGGCGCTGGAGGGTGCGGTAAGTCACGTTTAGCGTTGCAGGTGGCGGCATTGGCTGTGGACGACTTTGAGGCCGGTGTGTGGCTGGTGGAATTGGCCGCCCTCTCGGATCCTAGCCAGGTTGCAGTGACGGTCGGTGGTGTCTTCGGACTAAAAGAGGATGCAAATAGACCGATGGAAACTACGCTTTGCGAATACCTGGCCAACAAAAACGCTCTTATCTTGCTCGACAACTGTGAGCACTTGTTGGAGCAATGCGCAAGACTGTCCGAAGCCTTGTTACGACACTGCCAGGAAGTGAGAATCCTTGTTACCTCTCGAGAGCCATTAGGCGTTGCCGGCGAGCGCACATATCGGGTGCCGTCGTTGACGATTCCAGATTCGACCGAAGCTGTTGACGTGGATGCGTTGGCGAGTCTCGAGGCAGTTCGCCTGTTCATTGATCGTACGGACCTGCATCAGCCGAAATTCGCCCTCTCAGGACAGAATGCGCCAGCGGTTGCTTCGATCTGTCGCCGTTTGGACGGCATCCCCTTAGCGATCGAGCTAGCGGCAGCACGTATGAGATCCCTTTCTGCGGAGGAAATTGACGCCAATCTAGACCATCGCTTCGGACTATTGACGGGAGGTAGCCGGACGGCCATGCCCAGGCAACAGACCCTGCGCGCGCTCATTGACTGGAGTTACGAGCTTCTATCTGGCGAAGAAAGGACAATGCTTCAAAGACTGTCCGTCTTTGCCGGGGGCTGGACTCTCGATACAGCAGAAGCGGTTTGCGCTGATGGGAATCTGCAGGGCTGGCAAGTCATCGACCTCCTAACCGGTCTTGTGGATAAGAGTCTTGTGTCAACCGACGAGAGGCAGGGGCACACCCGGTTTAAGCTGCTGGAAAGTGTCCGCCAATACGGTAAGGACCGGCTCGAAGAAAGTGGTGGTGTCGAGAAGGTCCGCCAGAGGCATAGCGATGCTTTCCTGGAACTGGCCAGAGAGGCTGATATTCGGATACATACACCCGAGCAGCTTGAATGGATTGCTAGGCTCGAAGAGGAGCATGAGAACATCAGGACAAGTTGGGAGTGGCTAGTGCTGAGGGGTTCTGCGAACGAGGCGATGCTTCTCTGCACCGCCCTCTTCGGCTGGTGGAAGATGGGTTACTTGGTAGAGGGCCGCGATTGGTGCGTCCGCACCCTGCAAATCGTCGATGATAGCCACGACCAAAACCTAAAGGCACGAGTCCTGTTCGTTGCAGGCTATATGGCCTGGATGCAAGGCGACTATTCGAACGCTTACCAATTCTTTAACAGCGGCTATGAGCTCGCCGTGGCAGAAGGAGACGATCGCGCAATGTACGAGGCGCACCAGGGTCGCGCGATGGCTTACTTCGGCGTTGACGATTACGCTGCCGCGAAAGTTGAGGTTGAAAAATGCCTGGAGATAACGGCTCGACTCAATGAAATCGACTATGGACGTCCGTTACAGATTCTCGGCATCTTGTTGCGCATAGAAGGAGACATGCAAGGTGCGCTGGCAGCGTTTCAAAAGTCAATCGACGTGTACCGTCGGCATGGAGACCGGATTGGGTTGTCATTTCCGCTTTATGACTTTGCTCTGGCGCTTTACTACAAAGGAGATTTCGAAGTCTCGTTAGCCAGCCACGAAGAAAGCTTGGCGATCCGGCGCGAGACGAAGGAGCGATGGGGCATTGCCGAGTCTCTCTACGGCCTCGGACTTGTCAATTATGCCCTTGGCAAGACCCACGAGGCGCTGGGCGCCTTCCAGGAAAGCTGCGAAATGGCGAAGGAGATTGGTGACCGAGGGCGGCAGGCTCTGTGCTTTCTCGGCCTGGCAAATCTAGACATAGCTAACGGAAACCTTGAAGCGGCTGTCCCAAAGACGCTCGAAAGCCTGAGGATCTTTCAGGACTTGTCTGATCGATGGGGGATCGCCAAAAGCCTAGATACGATTGCGGCGTGCAGCAGCTCTATTGGTAACGGCGTCCTCGCCGCCAAGTTATGGGGGGCAGCCGATCAAATTCGAAGCGAGATAGCTTCCCCACTGCCCCCGAGCGAACAGGTGATGAAGGATGCCCGGATTGCCGAAGTACGGCGAACTCTTGGGCAAGCTGAGTTCCAAGGGGCCTTTGAAGATGGCAAGGGCATGACTCTTGAGGGCGTTCTGGACCAAATACAGGCCGCGTTCGAGGCGTGAACCTTCATCTTGTTCATCGCTGCCTAAGCTGGCGGATTGGTTTCCTGTCGGTATTCACCATCGGCTCTCAACGCTTGATTGGTGATATTCAGCCGCTGACTTCCCACGGGGTGAAAACCGCGTGCATATCTTCTTCAGAGGCCGGATTGATCAGATTCTGGACGAACTCTTCTGCGCCTGGGTAGGAAGTGGCATGGATTCTGGCTGCTGCGCTTTCAAGATCGTAGTTCGTCCGTCTCAGCTGAATATCGGGGCCGAGGAGGAGCCAGTGAGTTCCGGACGCGCCGTAAGGTTGGCCGATACTGCCCGAGTTGATAACTCTCTTGTTGCCCACCATGCGGTCATATTGCATGTGGGAGTGTCCGCAGACGATGACGGACTCGGCCAGCCCCTCGACCAGCGGCAGCACTTTCTCCGCTGGCGTGATGCGGGTCATGATTTCGAGTTCGCTGCGCGGGGTTCCGTGGCAAAACAGAACCTTGCCAAGACCATCGATCGTTAGGCTAAGGGTCATTGGCCATGTCTTGATGACCGGCACGAGCGGCGCCACGTCCTGGGCTGACCATCGGAAATCTGGGCGGAATCTCTCGGGAAGCGGTCCGCCACCCGTTGTGCCCCAGTAGCCAACCTCGTCATCGCTTTTGGCTTCGGCGATGGCCACCATCGCGAGGTCACAGTTCCCGTAGATGAAGTCTACGGGCATATCGAGATTAAGGAGCATCTGGAGGCATTCACGAGGCATTGGCCCGGGGGCCAAATCTCCACCCACCACGATGCGGTGGACCTCAAGACCCTTGACTTCGCTGAGCACAGACTCAAGGGCAGGAAGGTTGCCGTGGATATCGTAAAGGGCCGCAACGGACATAGCCGATTGCATGATGCACTTTGCCTTGGCTTGCAGTTGGGTCTTCAGACCCGATGCTAAGCTTTACTGCCGCCACCAGTGACTCCGTAACGGGATCCCATCCAAAGCAAAGCTAGCCCAGAAGGGCCCAAATGGGTGCGCAGAACGGGATTTACGGGCTCATTTCGCAAGCTCAATGCCCCGAGGATCCCACCCAAAGTAAGGCTAGCCCAACGAGCCCCTGAAGGGGCACATTGGGCTAGTGGTACTCCGAACGGGATTCGAACCCGCGATCTTCGCCGTGAGAGGGCGATGTCCTAAACCGCTAGACGACCGGAGCACTCCAGACACGAAAGATACCTCAACTCACCCGCCTTCCGGCTAGCGTGTAGGGCCACCGCGAAGGCGCGCAAATCGACATAATGGGGCTAGATGCAGGTGATCCACCCGGAGACACATCGAACGCACACAATCGGCTGGCTGAGAGCCGCCGTTCTCGGCGCGAACGATGGGGTGGTCTCGGTCTCCAGCTTGGTGGTAGGCGTAGCCGCGAGCGGAGCGCCAGGCACAAGCGTCATGCTCACCGGCATCGCCGGCCTTGTTGCGGGAGCGCTTTCGATGGCAGCGGGCGAATACATCTCAGTTCAATCCCAAGCCGATACGGAAAACGCAGACCTTGCTAAAGAGCGCCGTGAGCTTGCCCAGTTCCCGGATCGAGAGCTTGAAGAACTCACTTCGATCTACGTTAACCGAGGAGTGGATGAGGAGCTCGCCAGACAGGTGGCGGTTCAGCTTACGCACCACGACGCACTAACCACCCACGCCCGCGAAGAACTGGGAATCACAGAAACGCTGATGGCCAAACCCATCCAGGCTTCCCTTGCCTCAGCAGCAGCCTTCTCGGCGGGGGCAGTCATTCCCATCATTGCCGCGATTTTGGCTCGCGGCCAGTCGGTCGGGCTTATTACAAGCGCGGCTACCATTGTCACCCTCACTCTGCTTGGGTCGCTAGCCGCTTACATTGGGGGCGCATCAATATGGCGCGGCGCGTTACGCGTCACGTTCTGGGGCGCGTTGGCGATGGGAGTTACGGCCGGAGTTGGCAGGCTGATCGGCACGTCCATCTAGATTCCACAAACGCCATTAACTCCGCGTCCACGATTCGACAGACAACAAAGAGAAGACTGGAAAGCCGGAGAACGCACTGGTAAAACGAATACCTGGAAAGGCTCCAGGCAAGTGAGCCCAGGCAGACCACCCTTCCAACCCGAGGATGGCTTACTCCCTCTTTCCCTTAACCTGGGCGTCACTTGCAGGGCAAACGGTCAAGCGTTATGCCAACCGCCTTGAAATTGATCGTTAAGGAACCTTATGAAAAATATCTATGCATCGTTTACCGATCCTGATTTGGCGGAAAAGGCTGTCGGAACGCTTCTCGATCACGGCGTCCGGCCAGAGCATCTGAGCATTCTATTTCCAGAAGCCTATGCTTCGACGGGAGAGAAGATGGAGCCGCGAAGCGCCGAACACGTTGAAGACGTAGCCAAGAGCGGAATTACCACCACAACGATGGGTGATGCCAATATCGGTGCTGCAAAAGGCGCAGGCATCGGCTTTACCGCTGGCGCGGTGGCCGCCCTCGCTTCCGTTTTCATTCCCGGCGTAGGCTTGGTGATTGGTGGAGGCGCGCTTGCGCTTGCCCTTGCCGGAATGGCGGGAGCAACCGCAGCTGGCGCAGTTGCCGGAGGCGTAACTGGATACCTAAAGGACCAGGGAGTGCCGCCCGAAGAGACCGAGCATTACTACAAGTTGGTCCAAGGCGGTGGCGCTTTGGTCACAGTCTCGCCTACGGACGAGAACATCGACGACGCCGAAATCCATTCGCTTCTCAGCAAGTATGGTGGCAGCGTCTCCGCCTTTCTTCCTACTCCCCAGACTGCGGTGGTGGCTGATCCACTGTCGCCTATGACTTCCCACATCGGAAGCTAATTGCTGTGCTGTCAGAGGGTCCCTCGGTGCAAATGCCTGAGGGGCCCTCAAGGCGGTCGTCTCTCGTGCGGCGAGATGCCGCTAGAGGAACCTAAATGTCTACTGAAACCATTATCATTATCGTCATTCTCCTCATCCTCTTCGGAGGCGGTGGTTGGTTCTACCGTGGCCGCCGCGTGTAGGCTCCTCTACCTTGATGTCGATGAGGGGCGATCGCATTAGTCGGTTGGGACGAGTCAGAATGCTGACTGTATGACCGTCCTAACCGCTTACGTTTCTGTTCATCCAGAGAAGATCGATGCCGCCCTGGAGCTTTGCCGCGCCGTGCGAGAGGCTTCCGTAAAAGAGGCTGGCTGCGAGCGATACGACTTCTATCAGCACACCGAGGACAGGAGCAAGATTGTGTTTGTCGAAGAGTGGACTTCCAGATCGCACCTTGACACCCACTTCCAGCAAGCTGCCTTCAAAAAGTTTGTCGATGCAATGGGCGATTGTTTCGCGAACCCTCCCGAAATTCGGATTTTTGAGGCGACTCTCGCGTAGCCCAGCCAGCACCGTCGTCAAGGGCATCCGGGTACCGTGATGACTTGGATAGTGCTATGCCGGATGCGTTACCACCCGCTTTCTTAGATGCGCCGAATAAGATCACCCTTTGGCTTCCGGCAATCACCCGGGCCGCCAACCTGGTCGAGCGAGTCAAATTCCACATCGACGGCGTTGAGCAGGAGATCGCGGCGATTTACGAGAAAGGCCTGTACTTCGGCAGTGATGACCTCGACCGCACGAAGGTCGTTGTAGTAGGCACGCTGCAACACCTTTATGGCGGGCGCGATTGGAGCCCAAACGACGACAGCCTGAGAATGCTGCAAGTGGGAGAGAATCTCTTCGAAATCTCAATTCAGGCTCCCGCAGGCGAATACGAATACAAAATCGCAGTGGGGGGACACTGGGGTCTGAACTACGGCGAGGGCTTGCGGCCCAACGGCAGCAACATCCACCTGAAGGTTCCAGAAGGGGGCGCGCTTGTTCGTATCCGCGCCGACTTCAGCCGATTGCGGCTGATGGACTCGCTCAATAATCCACACTGCGTCCACCCGCCAACTTCGGCGATGATCTCACCTCATGAGCCGCTTGAAAACGGCGGCGCGAACGTCTTTGAAATCCAGCTTGCTGGCCCGCTAAGCCTGGAAGACCTTTGCAAAGAGTTGTTCGTGGAGATCAACCAAGAAGAAACGCGGCGGGTAGTAATCCGGCGCGCGATGGATCACGAGGGCTTTTGGTATCAGGGCGACGATCTTGGCTTCACCTACACCCCAGAGCGAACGGTGTTCAAGAGCTGGAGCCCAGTTAGTCGCTCCGCGACACTTCGCCTCTACGACGACGCCAACGGCCCCGCAAAGCAGATCGTCGACATGCGCTTGAAAGCCAACGTATGGGTTGCAGAGGTGATTGGCGATCTGGACGGAACCTATTACGATTTCGTCTTCGAATCCTACGGGGAAAAGCGGACTGCAGCGGATATCCATGGGCGCGCCGCCAGCGAGGATGCTTCCCGTAGCATGATCGTAGACCTTGCCAAGCTCACACCAGCAGGATTCGGCACAAACCGACCGGTAGCAGTCCCACCCCAAGACTTAGTGATCTATGAAGTCCACGTTCGGGACTTCACGATTGATCCTTCAAGCGGTGTCGAGAAGAATTGGCGTGGCAAGTATCTGGGGATGGTGCAATCAGGAACCACCGTTCCCGGGACCGACATCCCCACCGGACTGGATCACCTCCGAAAGCTCGGCGTCAACGCATTGCAAATTCTGCCAGTCCAGATGTTCAACCCTAGCCACCGAGATGACTACAACTGGGGCTATGAAACGACACTTTTCAATTGCCCGGAACTGCGATACGCAACGAACCCATCCGATCCGCGTGTTGCGATTACCGAACTCAAGAAGATGATCCAGGGCCTGCATGAGGCGGGCATCAGGGTCATTCTCGACGTGGTCTACAACCATACGGTGCCGGTTTCCGGTGAAGGGTCTGCGTTCTGGCAGACGGTTCCGTATTTCTTCTTCCGAACAGACGATCGCGGCGCGCAGATGGACGAGTCCGGCGTTGGCAATTCCTTCGACGACGAGCGACCCTTTGTTCGCAAGTACATTCGAGACAGCGTTGTCCACTGGACGCGGGACTATTGCGTGGATGGCTACCGCTTTGATCTACTTGGCATGTTCAGCCCAGAGTCGGTGGCCGATTGGCGTTCGGCTCTTGATAATGAACGCCCAGGGGTCGTCGTTTACGGCGAACCGTGGACAGGGGGCGGTCCTATCCGTCTATGGAAAGGCGCTCAACGCGATATGGGCGTGGGAGTGTTCAACGACCATTTCCGAAATGCGGTACGCGGGGATGTGGATGGTTACGATGCGGGATTTGCATTTGGCGCCGGTTACGCCGACCGGGTTCTTGCCGGGCTTTACGGCTCAATCGATGATTTCGCGAGCACAGCTTCCGAAGTAGTGAACTACGCTTCATGCCACGACAACCTGACAATGTGGGACAAGGTTTACCGGGTGATGGGAGATGCCCCCGAAGAGATGAAGGGCGATGTGGTTAAACTGGCGGCGGGCCTCACTCTCTTTGCGCAAGGAATCCCATTCCTTGAAGGAGGCATCGAAATTGGCCGCACAAAGCATGGCCATCCCAACTCGTACAACGCCGGGGACTCTTTTAACCGCTTTGATTGGGAGCGGGGTTCGCACTACCAGCACGTAAACGCCTTCATCCGCGATGCGATCGCTCTTCGACTACAGCACCCCATGTTTCGCTTGAATTCGGCCGACGAAATCCGGGCAGTTCAGTCCGTGCTCGTCCACGACGCTCACCTTATCGTTCTCCACCTGCTTGGCGATCAGCCGGGCGAGCTTTGGTCGGAGGCATTGGTGGTATTCCATGCGGGCAGTGAAATGAGTAGAGTGCAGCTGCCGCCTGGCGACTGGCATTTTGCGTTGAACGGGACGGGGCAAGTGCGCGAGTACACCACCGTCAACCGAACCTGCAAAGTCCACCCGCGATCCGCGATGATTCTCTATCGGTCATAACATCGGTGTGGCAATTTGAATCGTCTTAATTGCCAAATCTTGCCGTTTGGCACGGTATTCGCGGTACCTTAACCATCTGATATGAAAGGCCGACTTTGCGCCCTGGCGACAGGATTGCTGATGTGCGTAACGGCTCTTGCTCATCGTGTGGAGGCGCAAGGGCGCATCCTCCTTGTCAACGAATTCCTAGTTTGTCGACTCTGCTCGGCACAGAAAGCCCGCACGGTTGCTCAGCGCCTTTCGAGCCTCCGTGTGACCGCCGATGTGGAAGCCCAAACAAGCGGCAACACAGCCTATGTCACGGTTTCCGGCCACCAGGTGGTCGAAGTTTCTCCCATTGAGGCGAAGCAGAACAATATCGAGCCAAAGGCGCTCGCCGACGTTTGGGCAAGCCGCTTGAAGACCGCAATTACCGCCCCCGCAGTCCAATTCGATAAACCCAGCATCAGCGTTCCGGTAGGCAAAAGCGTTCGCGTGGGTATGTTTGGCAGCGCAGTACGCGAAAGCGCTATCGTCGTTTCCGACGGGGCCGTTGTAAGAGCGAAGAAAATTGGCGGAAGCGTCTCGATTTTGGCGCTAAAGTCAGGAACGGCGGAAGTTACCGCCATCAGCCCCAGCGGCGCCAAGAACACCATGCAGGTGGACACCAAGGAGCTTGCAGCGCAGTTCCCGCAGTACATTAAAGCAGCGGTCAGCGGTAACCCTGCCCAACCGCAGACGATTGAGGGCGCCATCCAATTGGCGGTGCGAAGCCAGCTTAAAGCAGCGGCCGATGCCGACATCAAACTGCTTGACTTCACGCCCTATCCGCTCGGAGCGACCGAGAGCAGACAATACCAAATTCATGCCCGCGCGATCGCCAAAGATTGCTTCACCAGCGAAGGCATCGTCAACGTAACCATTAGGAACGTCGGCCTTCCTCCCGCAGATGATGCCGAGCTGTGGTACTGCAACGATCCGGAATCGGTAAAGAAGGCAGGGCCGCTGTTTGCAAACTATCTTGGCCCGGGCCACCAAGCCCGCATGCTTTACCACCACGTTAACGCCTCGAACGACACCCTGTTCCTGAAAATCACGCTCATCAATGCCAGCGATGCGCCGGCATCCGTTGTCTTGGTCCCCGGAGACAGCGACCCCCAGAGAGACCCACTCGTTGCCGGCATCCAGGCCGCCGAGCAGTTCATGGCCGGGTCGCAAACCCATAGCGGTGAGATCGTAACCATCCCGCCCCAGTCATCCATTCCAATTTCAACGCGCCAGCTCTTCCCTGGCCAAACCGTGAGCGGGCTATGCTCCATTCGTTCCCTTTCCAAGGATCAGGAGTTGCTCGTCCGCGTGGATGCGGTACCTCCCTTTAGCCTGGATACGAACTGGGCCGCCGCCATCCATACGAACTCGCCGTGGCACTACGTGGGCCCGTTCCCCGCTGATGCCGATGATTCGCAAATCGCAAATCCCACCGAGTTCATCTATCCAAATCCAGCACGGGAGATGAGCGTAACCTATGCGGTGGGCGGTAAGCCCAAGTTCATTCGCCTCGGCCAGGAGCCGATCAGACGGAAGGACCTGCAGGATGGCTTAGACGGTAATTTCGGCGTGACCTACGACATCAATGCCACGATTGCCAATCCAACGAAGCAACCGGCCGATATCGAACTCAGCTTTGAGGCGAGCGCGGGATACTGCGCGGGGCTGTTCTACATCGACTACAAGACTTACCGGACGCCATACCTCTCGCCGCATGCCGACGTTCAGGTGATGAAGATTCATCTTGCCCCTGATGAGGTTCGGCACCTCGCGATTAGGACAATTCCCATATCAGGGGGCACGTTCCCGGCAACGCTTTCGATCCGCCCCGTTGGATGCAAGCTGCGCTATCGAGACCTTCCGCCAGATGAAAGGCGGTAGGCATTGGGCTGTACGGGATCAAATGTGCTCCCAAGTCATACGAACCTTATGACGATTCAGCGTAATCTAATACTCTGAATGATTCGTGCTCTCACCATGGCTCAGGTTGCGATAGTCGTTGCGATTGTTGCGGGCCTTACTTTTACGTTTCTGCCTAGAAAGCTACAAACAAAGGACGGAACAAATCTTTGCATCGCAAACCTGAACCAGATTGGTAAGGCAGTGGGCATGTACGAAGAGGCTTTCGACGGCCATATTCCACGCGGGGTCGACTTCGCGGACAAGGAATTTCCCGAATCATGGCAAGGCTCGCCACTTCAAAAGCAGCTTCCCCACCTTCCGGTTTATCAGCGCCTGCTAAGACCCTACGTGAAGACCGCCGAAGTCTTCCACTGTCCCAGTGACAATGGTTTTGATTTTATTGATAGCGCTAAACCAGATTTCTTGCCAACCCACCCAAGCGCCTTCGAGGTGTACGGCACTAGCTATCTGATGCTAAGCGATTTAGCGTTCATCAGACTGCATGCCCCTGCGTCGCGAGTCAGGTTGCTTTTCGATGCCAGCGGCTTGTGGCACGGAAAAGGGGAAAAATTCACCCGCCAGCCCGATTTCTCAGAGATAGCCGAGGCGACAAAGGGCTATCGATACAACGTTCTCTTTGCTGATCTTCACGCGGCAAACCTTTCGCGTCAGGAATTTAGGCGATCTGGGAGATGGTGGTGAAGCGCACCCGCGCCTTTACCCTTCTCGAACTGATAACGGTCATCGCCATAATCGCGGTTGTGTCAAGCCTGCTCTTCGCGGCATTTAGCCAGGCGAAAGCTTCGGCTAAATCGGCTACCTGCCTTTCCAACCTTTCGCAGATTGGCAAGGCGATCAACCTGTATATGAACGACAACGACGACGTGTTTCCCAACGCCGTCGACTTCAGCGATAGGGCCGTGCCCACGATTTGGGATGCAAGACCGGATTGGGAAGCTAGGATTGCCGACATGCCACTTTTCGAGGACCTGCTCTTCCCCTACGTGAAGACCCGAGCTGTATTCCATTGCCCACTTGACACCGGGTTCTCGTTCCTCGATGCTAACTATCCCACCGCTCTAAATGCCCGTCCATCGGCATTTTCCGCGTTTGGTTCCAGCTACCTCTTGCGGACCGAGTTCGTCTTCACAGCACAAACCGGAACCAGCACGGCAGCGCCCGCAGATGTGAATTTGGTCTTTGATGCGTCTGGGGCGTGGCACGGTTCTGGAGGGCCCCTCTCGGCAAACCTTGACGACTCCTCGCTCTACCGCCTGCTGCGGGGGTACCGTTACAACGTGCTTTACGCTGACTACCACGCCAAGAACGTGACATGGCGCGGTTTGGGCCATGCTTGGAGCGTCCGCCTTTGATTCTGCGGCCCGCTGCAGTGGCGCTGCCTCACGGTTTACAAGCAGGACTGGAAGTTGAGGTTGCTGATGGCGTCATCGCGGCGATTCGGCCCTTCACTGGGTCAGCGGAGCCCTACATTCTCTCGGGCAGCTTTGTAAATGCCCACAGTCATCTGGAGTATTACGGCTTCAAAGACAAGATCTCGTCAAGCGAATACTGGCCCTGGATACGGGAGCTAACGGCTCTTAAGCTCACTCAGGAGCCAGCGCAAATTACTTCGGACTGCCTTGAAGCTGCCCGAGCAAACTGGCAGACCGGAGTGAGGTTCATCGCCGAACACTCAGATCGACATGGCGCGGCGGAAGCTATGGCGCACGTCGGGCTAGATGGGGTGATCTTTCAGGAGGTCATTACGATCCTTGAATCGCAAGCCCCCGTGGAAAAGCTTGCGAGAATCCGCGCAAAGCTGGCGGAGACGCGGAGAATCTTTCCAAATGCCGTGCTTGCCCCCCATGCGACTTACACCGTTGACCCGGAAACCCTTCGCTCCCTTGCTACCGAAAGCCCGCTGAGTATCCACGTGGCCGAGACAACCTACGAACGAGAGTTCTTTGCCGACGCATCTGGACCAATCCAGGAGTTTTACGATCGCTTCTCTCTTCCCCACCCTGGCCGCCACCGCTCCGCAGTTGCCTTTCTAGCTTCTCTCGGGATGCTGAAACCCGGGACGCAGATTGTGCACGCCTGCGATGTTGACGCTGAAGACATGGCCTTGCTGGCAAGCGCTGGCTGCTCGGTTGCCCACTGTCCGCGCTCCAATATCCGCCTCGGCTGCCCCGATGCGCCTGTTCGCGAGATGCTTGACGCCGGGATCGCCGTTGGTCTTGGACTTGATTCCGCCGCCAGCAGCGGCGAGATCGACATGTTTGATGAGATGCGGGCCGCACTCACGGTGTCTCGAAAGCGAGGCAAACCCATTTCCGCCGAAGAAGTGTGGCGAATGGCCACCGGAATTTCGAGCGGATTAGCGAGCTACGAAATCAAAGAAGCGGCGCGGACGCCGCTTCTAAAGATTGATCTTCCCTCTAAGTTGACGTTCGAGGCGTTGATCGAAGAATCAACGCCTCAGAGCGTGCACCCTCTTACTTGATCAGGCGAAGGCAGAGTGGGTAGCGATAGGTTTCCCCGCGGTTGGCGGCCATGCTCGCGATGATCGTGAAAACCAGGTGATAGAGTCCCACTAGTGGCAACAAAAGGAACCCAATCAGAATAATGGCCAGGATCCCGGCAATGCAAAACAACAAGAAGCAGGTGATTTGGAAATTCAACGATTCCTTACCCTGGTCGTTCACAAAGGGAAATTGATCTTTCTTGATGAGCCAAACGACAAGCGGCCCCAGGAAGAACATTCCACCTACTGCGTAGCTAATCAGTGCCGATAGATGACAAAACATGCCCCAAGTCTTTTCTTCGCTGCTCATTAACTCAAGGTCGTTAATCCAGGCAATTTCGATTCGCAAAACCTTCACTTTTTCGCTTTACTTGCGGGAACCACGGGTGGATAGCGCAAACTAGGCGGATGGATGCGCTGAACAGGGTTGTGATCGGAGTCAAAGCGCCTGCCGAGGTGGGCCGAAAAGTTGAGGAAGTACAGCTTCTTTACAAGCGCCGCCTCATGGGCGAGCAGATGCGCTGGACGGTCTCCAGCGAGCTTGTCCTCACCCTTGTAACCCTCGGCGAATTAAGAGTTGATCAAATCGCACGCGCGGGCGCACTGCTTGAGCCGGTTCTGCAAGGCGTACCAAAGATGACTTTCCGGGTGGATGGCCTTACCGGCACCCCTAACGTGCTCCAGCCTCGATTCCTGGAGGCGATCCTGAAGGGACCTGTCGAAGAGCTAAGCGCCTTCCAGAAGCGCTTGATGGGCGCGATGGTGCCCGTCATCGGCGTTCAGGAAACAAAGCCTTGGCTGCCGACATTCACCATCGGACGGCTATCGAAGGAAGCTGAACAATCCCGGCTAAACCTGGGCCGGGTGTTGAAGACGGTCCCCGCAGGCGACATGGGAGAGTTCCCTATCAACGAAATCTGCCTGCTACAGTACGCCTCTAGTGGCGCGGGGGTAACGGTTTCCCCGATCCGCTCTTTTCCGCTAGCTTGAACGGCGGGTTTGGAATGATCGCGACCGGGCGAGGCAGCTCGGCAAGCATCTGGGTCACCGTCTTGATGGTGTAGCCCTCTTGGTTTAGGTAATCCAGAATTGCCGGCATTGCGGCAACGGTAATCGGGTTATCGTGGAGCAAGATGATCGCCCCTGGGTTGATCTGCTTGACGACTCGCTCTCGAATCACGTCCGGAGTCCCATCCTTGCCGGTGAAATCCTTCGCGCCGATATCCCATCCAATGGTCGTGTAGCCCTTCTTCTTGATGATCTCCATGATCGCCGGGGTGTACTGCATTCCCGGCGGCCGGAAGTAGGCCATCTTCACGCCGGCGGCGCGCTCGACGTTCAGCTCGCAATTCGTGATTTCCTTCTCAACCTGGTCCAGCCGCAACGTGGGAAGGCGAAGGTGGTCTTGGGTATGGTTGCCAACTTCGTGCCCCTCGTCAATCATTCGCTTCACAAGCTCGGGATGCTCCTTCACTCGCTGCCCAACCACGAAGAAGGTGACGTGGATGCCGCGCTCCTTGAGCAGGTCCAGTAGCTTGGTGGCAGATTGGGCGTGGGGACCGTCGTCGAACGTGAAGCAGACTTCCTTGACGCCGTGCGGCCCGCGCTTGAAGAAGCGATCATCGGGATTGTAGAGGTCTCGGCCAACGGCGCGGTCCGACCAATACTGGGGACTAATCGCATTGCGCAAGCCGTTCGTCTCGCGACGAAGCTTCATGACGCCAACGCAAAGCGCGGCAGTACCCAGTAGGATAATGGAACCTGTTTTCACCGTAAGGCGCAACGGCATGGCCGGTCTTACTTGGCGCGATCTTGCTGGTTCATCTGATTACCGTAGCGTCGCATAAACTTCTCGACGCGGCCGGCGGTATCAACCAACTTCTTCTGGCCAGTGTAAAACGGGTGGGAGAAAGCGCTGATATCCACGTTGATCACGTAGTGCTCAATGCCGTCGATCACTCGCGTAGAGTTGCTCTTGGACGTCGAGACGCCCGTCCACTCATTGGAGCCGTCAACGTACAGGACCGGGAACACTTTCGGATGGATATCTGCCTTCATAGCGAAAAACCATTATGACAGATTCCTTATAAGTCGGTCAACCTAGCCTCGCGGTAACCTATTTTCGCCCATGATCCTTTCCACTTCACGCCTGATCCTGCGCGAGTTCACCTCAGCCGACGCGGAGGCGATGATGGGCGTCTTCGGCGACGCCGAGGTCATGCGCTTTAGCTCAGGCACGCGAGACCTCGTTTGGGTTAACGAGTGGATTGAAAAGCAGAACTTGCGCCAAACAGAAAGAGGCTACTCGCTTTGGGCGGTTGTCACGAAGGATTCGCAGGAGTTGCTTGGCTTCTGCGGCCTGACCTACTTTCCCGATATCCTTGGCACGCCTGAAATCGAGGTTGGATATCGCCTTATGCAAAAGCATTGGGGAAAGGGATTCGCCACCGAGGCGGCGCTCGCGGTTCGGGATTATGCCCGCGAGCAACTTGAGCTTAAGAGACTCATCGCGATCATCGACCCGGGCAACACGGCCTCACTGAACGTTGCCGCCAAGTTGGGAATGAGCTATGAGAAGCAATTCTCATTCCCGCACTACGACCATCCCGACCATATTTACGCGATGGCGCTTTGAATCCGCATTGGTACAATCTAGGTTAGAGAACCGTAGGAACAAAGGATGCTTGATGCGCGCCAGCAAACAATTTTAGGAGCGGTGATTGCCGAATACGTCGCCTCCGCGGAACCGGTGGCGAGCGAGCTCATCACGCAGAAGTATTCACTCGGCGTGAAGTCGGCGACCATCCGCAACGAACTGAGCTATCTATCCGAGCTTGGTTACCTAGAGCAGCCCCACTTAAGCGCGGGACGCATTCCCAGCGACCAGGGCTACCGCTTCTTCGTGGACTGGCTCCTGCGTCCGCAGGAGATCGATGCCGGCACCCGATCCAAGATTCGCCAGAGCGGCTCCGATGGCGAAGCGGCCTTAAGCTTGCTGCGCGATACTGCTCGCTCAATCAGTCGTGCCTCGCACCTCATGGCGGTGGCGACTCTTTACCGCGATGCCCTCGTAACCGTGCGCACCGCCCTTGTGAGTGGCCTTAGCGCCAAGCAGGCGCTGCTGGTGCTGGCTCTCAGCAACGGCCACATCGAGAACCGCGTGATCGAATGCCCGGAAGGCCTCTCGCTGGACAACTATGGCGAGGCAAACGAAATTCTGAATCGAACGCTTGCTTCGGTTCCCTTACGATCGATTTCTCGCATGCGCGCGCCGGGGGCCAGCAACTCCCAGACCGAGAATCTTCTCGCCACCCTTTGGGGGCCGATCAAAGCGGTTTCGCGCGATCTCACCCGAGGTCGGGTTATCGCCGAGGGCGCGGAGTTCATGATCGCTCAGCCAGAGTTCCGAAAGGATGTGGCAAGCCTAACCAGCTTCCTAGAGTGGTTCTCAGGCAGCGACGAGCTTTACGAGGCGCTAGCCACCCAAGGCGATGGCGCGCAGACCGTCACCATTGGCCGAGAGAACCGCCACGAGCGGATGCAGACCCTTAGCCTGGTGAAAGGCGTGTTCAATGTGTGCGAGGTTGAGGCGGGAGTCATCGCCCTGCTTGGTCCCACGCGAATGCGCTATGAGGTCGCGGTGCCGATGGTGAAGTACACGGCGTCCGTGCTCACCCACACGCTTACCCGGCTGCTAAGCTAGCAAGCTTCGCCTGCCTTTCAGGCGGGAATTCGTCGTAGGGGTCAGCCTCCATCGCATTCAGCGCACGCGCTGCGTGGTCCTTCGCCTTGCTGTTTTCGCCCTTAATCTCGTAAAGCAGCGCAAGCTCTTCGTTGCCGTAGGTTGAGTCTGGGTCCTGCTCGAAGTGCCTCAGGTGGATGGCGAACGCCTCTTCATTGCGACCCAGTTCGCGCAGGATCCTTGCCACGCACCATTCGGCGATTCTGATCTGTTCTGGGTTGCCTTGCTCGTGCCTTGCTTGAAGGGCTTTGTTGAAGGCTTCCAACGCTTCCACAAGCGCGCCACGGTCGAACAGCGACCATCCGAGATTGTTATTTAGGCTTCCTAACCATTTTCTCGCGCGAGGGTCATTTGATGCTTCCGCCCGTTCAATAGCAACCCGATTCCAATGCTCTGACTTGGCGGGATCATCGGCCAGAGCCACCATGTGAAGGGCGTCAATTTCGAATCCTCCCTCACCAAGCCTTGCCGATAGTTCGGCTGCCTCATGAAACAGGGGCAAGCCCTTTTCTGGGTTGCCCGAAGAACGAAAGACTCGCCCCTGCTCCAGCAGTAGCCGAGCCCTCGCTACGCTATCACCTTGCGGGAGGCTTCGTGAAACCTCGTCAAGCACAACCTGCGCTTCTTCAAAGCGCTTCTGAAGCGTGAGGCTTCGGGCTAGCTGCGTTTTTGTTTGGGCCTCATCGAAGCTGCCAGCGGCCAGCGCCTCTCGAAATCGTTTCTCGCTTGCGGCGGGGTCCCCAAAATCCCAAAGGTCGTCCAGATTCACAAGCGAAGATTACCGAACGCGCAGGTCGTCTTATGGATACACTACATGAGTCCCATGATCACGACCGTCAATCCCGCACATTGGGTCGCCCCCGGGCGCAACGCCAGCGAAGAAGCCCGACTCAGCTCTGAACTTGGGATAACGCCGCTACTCGCCTCGGTGCTGAACGCTAGGGGAATGACGGATGCCGCTTTCATAAGGGAGTTCCTCAATCCAAACCTGGACAGCCTGCACAAGCCGCAACTCTTGCCGGATTACGAATTGGCGAAGGCGGAAATCCTTCGCGCACGCGACACCAAGGAATTGATCTTCGTTCATGGCGACTACGATGTTGACGGCATCACTAGTGCAAGCATCCTGGACCGCTTTCTTAAGAACATCGGCTGCAACGTTTACGCTCACGTGCCGCATCGAATGAAGGAGGGCTACGGCGTCCATCACAGCGCCGTTCAGCGCGCCGCCGACATGGGCGCCAAGCTTTTCATCACGTGCGACTGTGGAACCGGCGCGATCGAGCAGGTAAAGATGGCCCACGAGCTGGGCATGCGGGTGGTGGTGACGGATCACCACTCAATCGGAGACACCTTGCCGGAAGCAGAGGCGGTGATCAATCCTCACCGGGAAGACAGCCGATATCCCTTCAATGAGCTAAGCGGGGCGGGTGTAGTCTTCAAGCTGTGCGCGGGCTTGGCCGAGGACCTTGGCATGCCGGTCGACAAGTATTACCACCACTTTCTCGATCTCGCTGCCCTCGGCACGATTGCGGACGTGATGCCCTTGATCGATGAGAACCGCATCATCGCCAAGCACGGCCTGAACCGGCTTTCCTCCACCCAGAAGGCAGGGTTGCTCGCCCTGAAAGAAGTGGCCGAATGCCCAGATGTGATCAACGTCTATCAGGTCGGCTTCGTCCTTGCCCCGCGCCTAAACGCTACCGGTCGCATTGATGATGCGGCAATCGCTCTTCAGCTTCTTCGCTCTAAGGACATCGAGGAAGCCCGCAAGCTGGCAAAGGTTATCGACTCGCACAACACCTCGAGAAGAGAGAGCCAGGAGCTGATGATCGAGAGCGCCAAGCAACAGGTGCTCGACACCGGTCAGCACGAGAAGAACGTAATCGTGGTGCATGGCGAGGGCTGGCATCCCGGCATTGTGGGGATTGTTGCTGGTCGGCTCGTAGAGACCTTCTACCGACCGACCTTCGTGTTCTCTACCGATGCCGCTCTTGGGGTTGCGAAAGGCTCGGCGAGGTCTATTGAGAAGTTCAATCTCGCTGATTCAATCAACAAATTCCGCCCCCTACTCATCTCGGGTGGAGGCCACGCGATGGCAGCCGGTTGCAGCTTGCCAATGGCCGTAATTGACGAGTTCAGAGCAGGACTCGATGAGTACGCAGGCAGCTTCCTGAAACCCGAAGACTTCTATCTCACCCGCCAGGCCGACGCAGAAGTCAGCCTCGACGAACTAACCCTGGATGCCGTTGCCGAACTGGAGCTACTCAGTCCTACTGGCCCCTCCAATCCCGGGCCATCATTCTTCTCCGGACCGCTCGATGTCGTCGGCATCAAGCGCACGCGCAAGCCAAGCATCGTGCATCTCAGCGTGAGAGAACAAAGCGGACGGATGATGAAGGCGGTCACTTTCACGGCGGGAGAATCCATCGAAGAATCCATCGTTGGCACGCGCCTTCAACTATTCTTTGAGCCAACCATCAACGAGTTCAACGGCCGCACAAACGTTGAACTCAGAATCAAGGATATGCGCCCGGCATAAACAAGAAAGGCCCGCCAAAGCAGGGCTTCTTGAATTCAAGCGAAAGAGTTAGCGGACGCCGCCGGGGCCGCGCTGCTCCTCTTCCTTAAAAGTGAACGGCTTGCCGCCCATGTCCGACAGCTTCTTCTTCTGCTCGGCGGTCATGATCTTGCCAAGCTCGGTATCAAGAATCTTATCGTTCTTGCGCATGGTGTTCTGCATTTCTTCGCGGTCGATCTCCTGATTGCGCATTCGCTCCATCAGCTCCTGCATCGCTTCGCGCTGCTTGGTCATCAGGGTCTTGACTTTCGACTTTTGGTCGTCCGTCATTCCCAGAGTCTTCTGCGTTTCTTCGTCAGCGATCGCGCGATTGCCTTGACGCTGGATAACGAGTTCCTTAAGGCGCGCATACTGCTCAGTGCTGATGATCTCCTTCAGGCGATCATCGGCTTCCTTCATCATCTCGCGGAACACACCCTGCATCTTCTCAGGATCGGGGCGCTCACCGCCGCTGTTAGCCATCATCTCCTGCATCTTGTCTCGGCCCTTCTGCATCATTTCCGTGCGCAGGTCCTTAATGCGGGTCTTCTGATCATCGGTCAGCTTAAGCTCCTCAGCCACGTCATCGCGAGAAGCAAGCATGGAAGGGCTCGCCATGCCTCTTCCTCCGCCCATCATCATTCGCTGACCGAAAGCGCTACCGGAAAAGACCGCGCCAAAGATCGACACTGCAAGTATCAGTTTTGTAAGTTTCATTTATTGATCTCCTTTATCTGAGGACTTGCCGCCGCCTTTCATTCCGGCCTTGCGGATATCCTCCAATTTCTTTGCAAGCTGAGAGCTTAGGCCGCTTTCAAGCTGATCTCTCAACTTGCGGCCATCCTCAGTTGTGCGAACAATGTGAGGCGTGAGAAGCACCATCAACTCAGTTTTCTGCTTCGTTTTGTCCGAGCTTTGGAACAGCTTCCCGAGAATCGGAATGTCGCCCAATATCGGAATCTTGTTCGTCGTGGTGCTAACCGTACTGCGCATGATGCCGCCCAGGATGATGGTTTCGCCATCGAGCACCGAGATTGTCGTATCCGCTTCACGCTTCAAAACGATCGGGGCGTTGAACGAGGAATAACCCTGAAGGTCATCCGCAGTCTGGGTGATATCCAGCGTGACGTAACCGTTTGCGGTGATGCGAGGGGTAACGCTGAGCACGATGCCTACATCGAGATATCCGTAGTTGTAGGTGATGGCGCCGCTGGTATCCGTCCTGGAGCTTTGCAGGTATGGGATGCTCTGGCTTACGTTGATCGTCGCCAGCTGGTTATTGCTGGTTGCAATCCTCGGGGTAGACAGAATGTCGAAGTTCTGATCGCTCTGGAGGGCATTGATAAACGCTCCCAGATTGCCGGTGCTCAGGCTGTACTTGAAGCCTTGCGGGTTCGACGCCTGGTTTCCAAAGTTCTGATTCAGCACGCCGGTTGCGCCGTTATGCCCGAACGCCTTGTTCTGAACAAGATTCCACTCGACGCCTAGCTTCTGCTCACTGGTGAGCGAGGCTTCCACGATAATGGTTTCGATCAAAACCTGCTCGGGCGTATGGTCGAGCTGTTCCAGTATCTTGCGAACGACGTCCGCCGCATCGGGGTCAGAAACGATGATGAGGCTATTCGTGTTGAGATCGGGAATAACGGTGATGCGCCCGGTTAGGTCGCGCACGTTCACCACCTGGCCGGAAGCATCTCGATTCACGTTTGTTGGCGTGCTTTGAGTGTTTCGGTTCTGATTGAACTGCCCGAAGAACCCCTGGCTTACGGCTACCGAGGTCAGCAAGTCGCCATTATCCCGGGAAGGATCTTGCAAGCTCACATCGAGGGTGCCGTTTTGCGGAGCGATGTTCTGCCCACCAAGATTTGATCGAGGCGTCGAGTTCAGGGTGGTTCCCGAAGTCGTGGTCTGCCGAGTCTGGTTGGTTCGGTTCAGGAAGCTGTTGAAGTTCACGTTGGAGCCGGTTCGGGCGCCAAACGTTTGGTTCAGAAGCGTGGCGATCTGATCCGCCCTTGTATTGGCAAGCGGATATACGAACGTCGTGTTCTCAACCTTCACCGGTTTGTCGAGTTCTTCGACGACCTGCTTGACGATCTTGTGCAGATCATCAGTAGTGGTCACGGTGACCGTATTGGAGCGATCTTCCGGCACAACCCGGGTTTGGTTGTTATTGTTGCCGCCGAAGAGGGCTGCAAAGAAGCCGCCGCCCTGAGGCTGCTGAGTGGTTGCTCCGCGGCCAGATGGCTGGTTGGTCTGCAGCACGTTCTGAAGAACAGTCGATACGCTTGACGCCTGGGCGTATTTGAGCGTGTAAACCGTCGTTTGCATCGCGCTCGTATCCGGCTTCTTGTCAATCTTGCGGATGAAGTCGCCAATCTCCAACTGCTCAGAAGGGGTTGCGTTCACGATCAGCGAATTGCTGAAATCATCCGACGAAGCCCTTACCGGGAGCTTGCCGCTGGTGTTCGTGTTGTTCTGCTGAGATGCCAGAAGCCGCGCGGCGAACCCACCGGGCCCTCCGCCAAAGGGAAACCCGCCCGTTGATGGAGTGGAGCTATTAAAAACGTCGTTGACAATCTTGGCCATCGCGCTGGCCGAGGCAAACTTGATGGGATAGACCCTGAGTTCCTGCTTGTTGTCCCCTCCACCGCCGAAAGGACTGCCTCCGGCACCGCCCATTAAGGCGGCAATGTTCATACCACCCGCGCCACCTTTCGGTTTGATGACAAGCAAGTTGCCCTGCTTTACCAGCTGGAAATTCCTCAGATCAAGGGTGGTACGCAGAACTTCAAACGCTTCGTCGAGAGGCAAAGGCTTAGCGCTGGTAATCGTAAAGGGTCCCGTGAGGGTTGGGTCTTTGACGATCGTGATTCCAGACGATTTCTGGAAGAGCGACAAGACCATATCCACGTTCGCATTGCGAAAGTCCAGCTTGATCTTCGTCTTCGGCAGCTTGAAGCTTGCCCATGGCGCTGAGCTCTTGGCCGCTGCCGCGCCAGTGTCAAATTGGGCGAGAGCCACAACGGGCAGTAACGCCAAAAGCACAAATACATTTCTTGATTTCATTTAGTTGCCACCGCCATTGTCGTCTGCCGGGCCACCTTGGTTGCCGCCGCCTTGATTGCCGCCCCGCATTCCGCGTCCGCCGCGTCTGCCGCCACCGCGGCCTCCGCCCTGATTGCCGCCCATCGCGCCCGGTGTTGCGGCTGCTCCGTTCATGCCGGGCACTGCGTTGATCGGGCCGTTCATGCCGTTAGCGCCATTCATGAACGCCGAAAATGGGTTAGTGTTCACTGGTGAGACGGCGCTGGGCGCGGTCGGCTTCAGTTCGGCTTCCTCAGTCTTGGAATGCACGGTTATTCGTTCACCGTCAGAGCCTTCCAGCACGACGCCATCGGCCATGATCGACGCGATGAGCGTGCCCTTCCAGGTGTCGCCTTGATGAACGAACGTGCTGTCCTGCTTGGCATTGTTCTCAAAGAGCGCCAGCGCGACTCCATCGACCGCTGCCGTCCCCGTAAACACCCATCCAGTCTCGCCGCCGGCAAACGACGCGGGAATAGTGGTGGGATCCGAAGTCTTCCCCTCTCCAGTTACGCCACCGGAGCCGGTGCGCTTCACAAGTGCGTTGAAAGCGTTCTTGTTGGAGATCGAAATTGGCTCAAAATGCGCCTTCCGATCAGCTTCGGTAAACAGCGAGTTTGCCGCCGAGGCAAGATAGCTCTTCTTTACCGGCGTAATCTTGGCGCTCGGCGATGGGTTGTCACCGCCAAGAAACCATACTGTCCCCAACACCACAAGGGAAAGCAAACCGTAGGTGATCTTTCGCTGATTATTCATTTCTTGTTCTTCTCGGCTGGAATGGAGTAGGCGACCAAACCTAAAGTCGCGCTTACCTTATCAGAACTGGCGTCGGTAGAAGCCAGATTGAACTGCGTGAGCGCATATTTCTTTGCCGACTTCTCAATATCATTTGCAAACCCTAATACCTCTAGGTACGTTCCGTCAACCGTCACTTGGTAAATGAGCTGCGTCATGTTTTCTACGTAAAATGGCCGCTGCGGGCGAAAGGCGCTCAGTTTTACTTTGTGATGTGATGCTAAGTCGTTTAATGAGCGCAAAAGTTCAGGACCTACTCTCTCTTCGCCTGACTTCCAGATGTTCTTATCAACAATCTCCTTGTTATCGTTGATCATCTTCTGGGCATCCGCCATCCCGATCTGATACTGCTGAATTTGCTTCTTTCGGGCCGCCATATTCACGGCTGGCTTCTTAGCTATCGCAGCGTAAAGAGCCGCGCCCGCAAGCGCGAAAATGGAAACGAAGAAGAGAATGCTGGCCGGTCTTGCTCTCTGATCCTGAAAATCAATCATTTTGCCTTCCCCGCCTGATCGCTTAACGGCAAGTTCCCGACGGCCATCGCCTGCACTGAGAATTGTACGATAGGCTTCTGTTCGATCGTGGCGTTGTTCGCGAAAACGAGCTTAACGTCCCGTAATCTTGCTTCACCGGCTAGGTTGCTCACAAAGGCCGCCACCTGCTCGCTTTTAAGCGCGGTTCCGCGAATCACCGTCATCTTCCCACGCTCCAGCGTCACTCCGTTGAGCCACACGCCGGTCGGCGCGTCGTTCGCAATAATGCTCATCACGTCGGTAAGTCGTTGAGCAGGCTCAAATGCCCGCTTAAGCACGGTTCCCTTGCTCTGCAAATCCAAACCTTTCGTCTTTTCAAGGTTCAGCAGGTCCGTGTTCTTTTTCATGCTCTTGGCAAATACGCTATCCAGCTTGCGAACCTTGGCGACCTCGTCGCTGTGCCGCATGTACAGGTCCATGATCAGGATCGCGGTCAGCGCTGTAAGGGCATAAACGAACGTATTCCGCTTTCGGTTAACGGCGTCTTCACGGGCGCGAATCGCGTCCGGGGTTTCTAAGTGGAATTCGAGGGTGGGATCGGCAAGGTAAGTGGCAGATGCCTCCGGCCTGCTTTGCTCCGTGAAGGAGAAGTTGGCCCCGCCTGCGCCTATCACGGGAGCAGGTGGACATTCAGCGGCGGCAAACGTGCGCTTGACCTCTTTCTCGAGTTCGGCTTCGCTAAGCCCTGCCTTCAGGACACGGCTGTACTTGAGCTCACCATCCTTAATGATGTCGACGCAGTAGCCGCCGGAATCCATCTCGATGACTGCGCAATCACGCAACCCGAGCCTTCGGGCGAGCAGGAGACTGCCGAATGCGGCTGGAACCACTCGATTCGCGTTTGCCCCCGCTTCTTTTGTCGCCTTATTAACCTCGACGAGTTCCGTTTCTCTAATCGCGCCAAGCGTTGCCGCCCTGCCTTCCATGTTGACGTCGTCAGCTAGCAGAATATCGAAAGCGATTTCGCTCGCGTCCAACGGAAGGTAGTCGCCTGCGGTCACCCTCAGCGCTTCCGCCACCTGGGCTTTCGGCGCGTTTGGAACTCGCAGACTTCGAACAAAGCTAGACCGGCGGCTGATCGCAATCGTCAGCTTTTCGCCGCGCAAAGTGCCGCTTCCGTTAAGCGGCTTGAGGCCATCTCCCGACCACAGGGCAACTGATTGTCCTACACCGCTCACTGCTGTAAATCCCCCAAATCTATCGTGTTATCCACATCCGCCCAACTCCAGCGAGTCGGCATATCCGAAAACGGCGGAGTCTCTAGCCGGTACATCACCGGATGACTCCCATCAATTCGCACCCAGCCTTCCAGCGTCTTAGTTACCCCACCGGCAGTCCCAACCACGCGGACGATAAAGCCCTCGCTGGCCACCGTAAGCAGATCCGCGCATTGCTGAATGATTGCGGTCGTGAGTCCTTGCACATCGGAAAGGCTTGCTAGATTGGTTATCCCAGAGCTTTGGCGCTGAACAATGGTGGAAGCAATCTGGGATGTAAACCCAGGCAGAGTCTGGAGCACGTCCTGGCTCGCGGTGTTCACGTTCACTTGCCCTTTTCGATATCCGGTAGTGCCAATGGTGAAGGAATCAAGGAAAGCGAGAGATTGCTGGACGCTGAGCCGTGCTTGGGCCAACACTGGTCCCAAGGACGTGTATCCCGTAACCGGCCGCTGGCGAATGATGTTAAGGGCGACGTTTGCAGGAATGCCAGCGCGCGTGAGCTGGGCCTGAGTTGCGGTGTTGATATTCGTCTTCCCATTTGCGGAAGCCAGCGTGTCAACCTGGCAAAGCTCGTAAAGGGCCAAATCCGTCGGCACATTCGCATTGCTCGACGTCGTTGTGGTTTGCACGGTGTAAAGCGTTTGCGGCGTGAAGTATCGAACCTGCAAAAGCTCGTCAAACGTGCTGAAAGGATGCAGCCGCGTGTTGTACGGATTCGTGAGGTTGTGATAGAAATCGTCCTTCGCGCCATCCGATCTCGGGGTGGTGGAAGATTCACGGTAATCCAGGAGGGCATCCATCTGTTCGCCGGTTAGCGGAAGATTCTGGAGTTGGGCTTGGGGCGCCGTGTTCAAGTCGATATATGAGCAGGAATCGACAATTTGCAGGCGGAACGAGCCCCCGGGAAACGTGAAGCTATCTGCGCCGGAGCGGCCAGTCGTGAACCAGTCGTCAGATTGCTGGGTTAACGTCTTGGATTGATTCTCCAGCAGCGCCATCGCATAGGCAACACCGGCCTCAGCAGCAAGCCGTGCCCGATCGCTCTCCATCCGGTCGCGCATCTTGGTTAGGTTCACCCGGTTCTGGTTCACGGCAAGCGTCAGCAAGGTCACCATCGCGACCATCGCCACCAGCGTCAGGATGAATACCGCGCCGCGCCTTTTCATCGTGTCGCGCCTCCCGTCGTGGTTGTGGAGGTTTGTGAGAGAGGGTTGCTGCTTGTAACGTCGCTTAGCGGCAACTGCACGGTTAATATTCGAGACGTGTCTTCGCCGTTAAGCGTGTAGGTCATTCGCACGGCCGCGGGCAAACGTCGCTGGCCCGTCGTTGTATCCCAGCTTTGTGCCCACTGGGTTCCATCCCAGAATTCGAAGGTCACGTCGTGCACGTCGGAGTCGAGAAGTTCCTCGTATCCGCCCGATGTCGATGTGGCGTCTCCCGGCCGCTGCCTTCGAAGGAATAGCCCAGTCTTGCCACCCGCATCCCCCACCGCGGTGGTTGAGAGCCCTATCTCTTCGGTGCCACCCTGAGGTCCGTACTTGCGGTTGATGGTCTCGAAATCATCGGTCGAGTTCAGTACGTAGCTCGGAGGCGCGTCGCCCTGCGCGGTTAAAACGATGGTGTCGGCGCCGCTGCTGGAAAGCCCGCCGCTTTGATTGGAAGCTATGAAGTACGTAAAGGTATCGGTGGTGCTGTCGGTTACCCGCGCCCGCTGAATAAGTCTGCGAACGGTGCTTTCAAACTCAATCTGTTTATCCCAACTTGACTGCCGAGTGACTGCTCGCTGGTTGTAGTCAAGGCCCACCAGCGTGACCCGAATGAGGCCGGTCATGATCATGGCGGCAGCGGCGCTGCCGACAAGGATTTCAATCAACGAGAGGCCCGCGCGACGTGTTATGGCGTCCCTCCCGAAGTCGTGGTTACGGTTGTCGGCGGGACGTAGTGCGGGAGGCTGACCTGTGCCGTCGCGCCGCTTGGGTCGTCGGATCGGCTAACCGTGATCGTCGCCATGTTCAAATCAGTTGTGCTAGTTGTGGTATCTGAAGCAGTCCAGGTGTGGGTGGTATCGCCAATGTCGCTGAAGTCCCCGTTCACGTTCTGGCCAGTTAGCTGACCCGTCGCCAATAGCTCTTCCAGCTTCTGAACAGCGAGCCGCGTCATCTGCTCTTTCTCGTGGGTGTGAATCTCAGAGGCAGCGAGCTTTCCAAATGCGCCGACCACGCCAACCAAGCCTACCGATAGAAGCAGGATGGCCATAACGACCTCGACAAAGGAAAAGCCGCGCCTACCTCTGTTCATAAAGGTCTCCTGCCTGCCAACGCAAGCTCGCCGGGTCGGGAAGCTGCTCGCTTTCCGTGATCCTGCCCTTGTGGTCAATGCGGATCGCGATGTCCTTCTGACTGCGCTCCCATTGAAGCGAGGCTACATCGGCAGTCCCGTCCTGATAGAAGCTGACTTTCCATTCGTCCTGCGAGACGTCCGCATCATCCAGACGCCAGAATTTCACATCAATTCCTTCTGGCTTGGCGATGCGCTGCAACTCCGTCGGCTGGCCCTGATCGGTATCGGCTTGCTGCTCCAGAATGAACGCTGAGCTCGTGCTGTCATAACGCAATGTCACGGTGTGCCCAGCCTGATGCGCCTCTTGCAAGCCGCGGACGAGCACAGTCTTCAACTGCGGCTCAAACTCTCGCTCGCGCCGACCCGCTTCGCCTGCCGAAATTTGCGGTACGACAAGGCCTGCGAGCAAAGCGATCGCAAAAATCACCACCGTGGCCTCCACAAACGTGAAGCCACTTCTACGGGGAATCCGCGGATATGTCGGCCGCGTCACCCTCACCTCCGGGTTGTCCGTCTGAGCCGTACGACTCAAGCGTGAATGTCTCTCGTCCTGCTGGGCCAGGGTAATCGTAGTGATACGGATTGCCCCAAGGATCGGTGAAATTCTGAGTTGTGTAGGGTCCTTTCCAGCCTTGAACGTCGGCGGGCTGCGTACGTAACGCTTCCAAACCTTCTTGCGAAGACGGATACCGGTCACAGTCCGCGCGGAAGGTGTTCAGCATGCTGCTGATTGCCGCGATGTCTGACTTAGCCTTGGCGATCTTCGCATCGCTGGTACGCGAGACGACTCGCGGCACGATAAGCGAGGCCAAGATTCCAAGAATCAGAATCACGACCACGAGCTCGATGAGCGTGAAGCCCCTGCGAACCCGGTGACGAATAGAACGAATAGGCATGATGTGAGTACCTCCTACTTAACAATCTCCTGAGCTTGGTAGATCGGCAGGAGCACCGAAAGAACGACGAAAAGGACGAAGCCGCCCATTACCAGCACGATGGCCGGCTCCAACAAGGACACAAGCCTGCGAAGGCTATTGTCCACCTCAAAATCTAGGCTTTCCGAAACTCGGCTAAGCATCTTCGGCAGATCGCCGGTCTCTTCGCCGATCGCCACCATATGCGTGAGAACCGGCGGGAAGCCACCCGTATCGCGCATTGCTTCCGCGATGGGTTTGCCTTCGCGGACTGCCTGACACACTTGCTCCGCGCTGCTTTCGAACACTCGATTGCCGCTGGAAAGGCCGGCAAGCTGCAGCGACTCCAGAATTGGCACGCCGCCAAAAACCATCGTTCCCAGCACGCGGGCAAATCGAGAGACTGTTGATTTGCGCACCACTACGCCGCCAAGCGGCATGTTCATCAGGAAGCTATCTCGCTGGTACTTGCCGGAGTCGGTAGCAATCCAGCCGCGATACAGCAACCACAGGCCGCCGATACCGGCGACGATCAAAATCCAATACTGCTCGATGAAGCCGCTCATAGCGAGCAGCATCTTGGTAGCGGTTGGGAGTTCTCCGCCCAGGTCATCAAAAACCTTCTTGAGGCGTGGCACCACGAAGGTCAGCATGAAGATGATCACGCCGATCGCCAGAGTGGCAAGCACCATCGGATACACCAGCGCGGAAACAATCTGGCTGCGCCGCGTGACTTCTTTCTCCTGAAACTCGGCGAGCCTTCCCGCAACCTCCGGGAACTGGCCGCTGGTCTCACCGGCACGCAGGGTTTGCGTATACACCTGGTTGAAGTATTTCGGGTGCATGGCAAGCGCGTCGCTCACCGGGCGGCCGCCGCGAACCTCGTGCAGCACTTCTTCGCAAATCTGGGTTAAAACCGGGCTCTCGGATTGCTCGCCAACGACCTGTAGCACCCGGTCTAAAGGAAGACCAGCGCCTGCAAGATCAGAGATACGGCGGGTGAAGAGCGCAAGGTCTTCCCTGCTAACCCGACCACGAGCCTGGTGGCTTCCGGCAGCCGCGGTGCTGCCAATCTCTTTGACTTCAAGAGCAAACCGCCCGTCCTTCGTAAGCTGAGAGATCGCAGCCTCTCGGGTCGAGGCTTCCACCACTCCCGATTGCTTGCGGCCGCTTGGCTCCAGAACGGTGTACGAGAACGCTTGCACGAACTAAAAGGCCTCCCGCTGGCAAACGCGAAGCACTTCTTCCGGCGTCGTCCTGCCGTTAAGCACCGCAAGGCGGCCATCGCCCAGCAGTGTGCGCATGCCGTACTCGGCAATCGCGTAATTCTTAAGCTCGTTCGAGGAGCGGCGATCAACCGTCATGCGGCGAATTGGCTCATCGACAATGAACAGTTCGTACAGACCTTGGCGTCCGCGGAACCCAGTGTTCTGGCACTTATCGCAACCTGCGCCGCGCATCAGCTTGGCTTTGGAGAGGTCCTCATCGGTAATGCCAATGGCGTGCATCACTTCAACCGAGGGCTGATCCGGCTTCGAACAATTCGGGCAGTTTCTGCGAAGCAACCGCTGGGCAACTACGCCAATAAGCGAGCTTGCAACCAGGTACGGCTCAACTTCCATATCCAACAAGCGGGTGACCGCGCCGGCGGCATCGTTGGTGTGAAGGGTCGAGAATACGAGGTGGCCGGTAAGGGCTGCGTGAATGGCAATTTCGGCGGTTTCGTAGTCTCGGATTTCGCCGACCATGATGACGTCGGGGTCCTGACGAACAATGCTGCGAAGGCCGTTGGCGAAGGTTAGGCCGATGCCGGGGCGGACCTGAATTTGGGATATGCCGGCCACCTGATACTCGACCGGGTCTTCGATGGTAAGGATGTTCGTGGTCGGGGACCAAATCTCTTGAAGGCTTGCGTAAAGGGAGGTCGACTTACCGGAGCCCGTCGGACCCGTAGCCAAGATAATGCCGTAAGGCGTGCTGATCAGCTTGCGGTACTTCTCAAGCGTGTCCTTCTGCATGCCAAGCTCTTCCAGCCCAAGCATTGCAGTGCCTTTATCGAGGATACGCATAACCGCACGCTCTCCCCACACCGTTGGGACAATGGAAACGCGGACGTCGATCTGACGGCCCGCAATCACCACGCGGATGCGGCCGTCTTGTGGCAACCGGCGTTCGGCGATGTTCATCTCGCCAAGAATCTTAAGGCGGGAAACAAGCGCGGCATGCATCCGCTTCGGCGGCTTCAGCATGTCGTTCAACATGCCGTCAATTCGGTAGCGAACCTTTACTTCCCTCTCATAAGGCTCGATGTGGATATCGCTTGCCCCGTCGCGCACTGCCTGCGCGAAGATGAGGTTAACCATCTGGACGACGGCGGTCTCGCCCGCCATCTTTTGCAGGTCGGCAAGGTCGGTGGTCTCCTCGATTTCCGCAGTGGTGGCGGCTTCCTCACCGGGAAGACCGGCAAGAATCTTCTCAAGGAAGTACTCCTCGATCTTCTCCCGGATCATCTGGGGGTCGGCAAGCACCGGACGGATGGACTTGGAAACAAGAATTCCCAGGTCATCGGCGGCTTGAAGGCTCTTCAGCGAGCCCATGGCGACCACCAGCTCATCGCCTTCAAGAGACATCGGCAGAATCTGATACTTCAGAGCAAAATCGCCGGGAACAAATTCAAGCGCCTCTAAAGAAGGCTTCTTCTCTTCCAAGTTGACGAAGTCGAGACCGGCCTCTCGGGCGGCGTTCTCGCCAGACAGGTTGTTATTGGGGTGTATTGCCATTCAATTCGCCAACTCGGTAACTGTACGCCCTTGAACGCCCAGATTGATTCTTTGTTCAGTGAAGTAGGTCTATTGTCCCAATTAATAACGTTACCGAAGGGGGTTTCTACTCCCAAATATCGCTTTCACAGGTAACACGGATTTGCTTCCCTTCGACCCAATCGCGGTAATCGTACCGCCGCGAGCGTCCAGCCCCTTGGGAACTATCACCGAAAATCCGTCGCCGCTAATGCGTCCAGCAAAGCGCTTCGATCCCACTTGCAGGGTGATGCTCTTGGCGTCGTAAACCTCGCCCGCAAGCCTGCCCGGCTTGATCAGCGTGACGCAAACAAACGGTTCGCGGCGGATAATCGCGCGGTGATAGGCGAGTTGGGCTTCCAGATCGATGCCTTGCAACGGCATTCCGCCCTGACCTTCGCACATCTGCCTTATCACCTCTCTTAACTGAGCGTCGTTCTTGCCCTTACCGAGGGTTGGGCCATAGAACGAGCCTCCCGGCCCATGACAGCGCGCGCACTGCGCGTTGTAATACGCAACGGGCGGATGTGGCGGGATTTGAGCCTGAGCCAGATGCATCATTTTGTCGGTCGAAGCCAGTAGATATTGCCTTTGGTGTCATCGGTGACCAACAGGCTGCCATCTTTCATGTTCATCACGTCCACCGGCCGCCCCAGCACTTCCCCATTCTTATCGAGGAAGAAGGCAAGCGGCATTGGACCCGTTGGCCGACCAGTTACCTTATCAAACGGCAGCCAGTAAACGCCGTAACCGGCTTTCTCCTTGCGATTCCAAGAGCCGTGAGCGCACACCAAGCAGTCACCGTTCATCGGCCCAGGACCGGAGTAGAAGGTCCAGCCATCGGGCGCGTAATGCGCCGGCAAAGCGGCGGCGGGCGGAATCGTGGCTGCGCTGAGCTGAACGATGTCCTTGCGGTGCATGAACTCATAGCGAGGAACGCGATAGCCCACCACGAACGGGTGGCCGTAATAGCCGCCCTTAACCAGCCGGTTGAACTCTTCCGGCGGGTTCAGGTCGGTCGTCGGCTGCATGCCAGCCTTATCGCCCACCGGGCCGCCGAACCAGTCGCTGCCATGGTCCCAACCCCAAATCTCCTTCGTGCCGGGACGGAACAGCAGCTTCTCCGTGTTGCGAAGACCCGCACAGTAAAACTCGGGATTCTTACCATCCAGGTCGTAGTGCCACACTCTTCCACGCTGATCGTCTACCGGGCCAACGTTTGAGGCATCCCCGATCTCCGTGTAGAAGCCGGTCTTGGTCACCAGCAGCGCGCGCATCCAGTGACCTCCGCCGGTGGGCAGGCTGCCTTGGCCCATCACCGTCACAATCTCATCTGCCTTGCCGGTTCCCTTGGTGTCTCGGGCCTTGAAGATTTCGCCGGAGGTTCCAAACCAGAGCCAGCCGTCCACCCACTGCATCGCGTGGGCGCCCTTCTTTTCAAGAAACACGGTGAGGGGCGCCAGCTTCCCATTCACCAGCTTGGTCTTGTAAATGACCCCGGTGAAGGGAGCGCTAATATAGATGTTCTCATCCGGGTCCGTGATCATGAACCTCGGCCCGCCGGTGTTGCCGATCTTATCGATCCTCCAGCCTGGGCGAACCCAAACCGGCGGAGTGTCCGGCCCTACCGTGCCCGATGCGAAATGCCAGGGGTTATCATCGTGAAACCAATTCGTAGCCACCGAGGCGGCGGCGTCAAAATCCTCCGGGCTCATCAATGGCGCGTTCGGATCAAGCGGAGCGACCTTCTTTTCAGCAGCCGATGAGGCGAGCGCGAAGGTGGAGCAGCCCTGCACCACGATCTGCACAAGCATGATCGCGCCAAGGCCCATGAGGACGGTTTTAAATCTCACTAGGACACTATACGGTTTTGAGTCGCGTCGGTTCGACGTTTGCCCGCAATTTATTCAGGTCTTGCTCTGGGAATTGAGGTGGCGGCGTCGCCATAATGGGGGCGTGGCAGAGCAATCCTTCCGGCGCACTCGGGACGACCATGCCTTGGAGACGGCGGCCGATTACGTCGAGCTTATCGAGGACCTTATCGCCACGTCCGGCGAGGCGCGCGGCTCTGACCTTGCCAAGCGGCTGGGGGTCAGCCACGTTACGGTAACCAAGAGCCTAACCCGGCTTGCCCGCGATGGCTACGTTTCCTATCAGCCGTACCGCAGCGTGTTCCTTACCGAGAAAGGGGAGGCGCTGGCACGTCAGTCTCGGAAGAGGCACAAGTTGGTGCTGGATATGCTGCTGGCGCTTGGCGTTCCGCCTGAAATTGCCGAGCATGACGCCGAAGGGATGGAGCATCACGTAAGCGAAGCGACCCTGAATGCGATCGAAGGATTTCTTAGCGCCCGCGCGCGGTGATCAGGAGCGGTATAATTTGCACCTCTCACCCCGTGCCCAGGTGGTGAAATTGGTAGACGCGCTGGCTTCAGGTGCCAGTGTCCGCAAGGACGTGAAGGTTCGAGTCCTTTCCTGGGCACCATTTTCAACTTTGGTGGCTTTTCCTGAAGCGCCCATCGCTTGACGCTAGAATCGCGCGCCAGCTGTACGGTACTGTGTCTCCAGTAACGTGAAGTATCAAGAATACGAGCACCTAGTCGGCGAATATCGCAAGCAGGCTGAAAAAGACAGGGCCAAGTTCGAATCGGACATCCGTTCGTTCATTAAGCTCGGATATATATGCCTTGCCGCTCTTGGCTTTCTTGGGCTCGCCCTTCTTTCCACCGCTATCCTTATGGTGGTTCTTGGTGGCCCTCGGATGACCCGGCTGGCTTTCTATGTTGGACTAGGTGGTGGTGCGGTCACCTATACATTGCTGCGTGTGGTTCTCTGCAAAATGTCCGAGCCCGAAGGGGTGGCTTTACCACGAGATGCTTCAACCGCAAAGTTTTGGGATGCCGTTGAAGATGTCGCCCGCAAGCTACAGGTCAGAGACCTTAAGGAAATCAGAATTCTCGCGGAGCCAAATGCTTTGATGGTCTACCGGAGAAAGTATGCCTTCTGGGGCGACCCGCAACCCGTCCTCGGATTGGGACTCCCTTTGCTTCTAAGCATGGACGAAGCGAGCATGCGCGCTATCGTGGCCCACGAGCTAACCCATTTGGCGAGGGAAGATGCGACCCTTGGGGGCCGCGTGCACATGCTCAGCATCGCCTGGGGGGAGGTAGCGAACAACCGTCGAGTCGGCTTTCTGCAAGGCAAGATCATCGGCTGGTTTTATCACTTCTACGTACCCAGACTGAACGCAATGGACCTGGCTTACTCCTATTTCCAGGAAGTCGCATGCGATGCTGGCGCGGTTGCCATCGCTGGCCAAGAAGTTACTAGGAAGGCAATTTGCGCGACTGTGGCATTAGCCGCGCGAACGAGTAAGTATGTCGAAGCAATGCTCAACACAAAGAACTCCTCGGACGCCCTTCCTGAGCGATTGAAGAAGTGGACGCAATCTAGTGACAGTTCCGAGGCTTTTGAAGAATTGGTCTTCAACATTTGCGTGCCCACTACCCCATTCGATACTCACCCATCTTTGGGCGACCGTTTAATCCAAATCGGGATGGGAATTGATCCACTTGATCATGATTTTATCGACGCGCTCGCAAAGGACATCGTTTGCTTGAAGGACCCCTCTGCCTGGGATGCCTGGATCGGACCAAGTGGCGATGCCCTACTTACACGGTGCCTCCGTAACCTTGATGATGAATTGAAAAAGCACAATGCCCACCCTGCTCAAGGCAAGGCATACGAGGCAGAGAATGCGGCCCAGTTGGCGGCTCTTCAGGCCTCCGCCGAAAGGGCCGATGCTACACCCGAAACTCGCCTGCGCCTAGCAAGTCTGGTGGCGACTATAAGCGGATTGGAAAAGGCGACACCATACTTTGAGGCCCTCGTCAGTCAGAGCCCCAATGAACGTGAATACGGCTTGCATTTAGCACTCTGCTTATTTGACCGCAATTCACGCGACGCTCGGGCGGCCGAGCTAGCCGAGCAGGGCTTACAAGACCCGAAGGTGGACCTAGGTCACCCTTGTTTTCCCCACCTCGCCCGCTACTATTTTCTGAACCGCGAAGTGGACAAGGGCCGGGATTTCTTCATGCAGATCCTTGGTCGTGAGATAGCAAGGCAGGACGCGGTGCTTGAACTCGTAAACAGCGACGTGTCCCATAGCGAATTCATTCCCTACGAAGGAGATACTCAGATATTCTCCGATGCTATCCGGGTGCTAGAGGGGCAGTCCATATGCCGTGAAGCGCTTGTCGTCATCAGAAGATCAAAAGCTGATGCTCAAATTGAGCTAAAGACTCTGGTCCTCTTGTTCTACCAACCCTTTCACCCAGGGCCCAAATATCATCGCGAAGTGTCTGCGGTTTGGATGCAGGTGGCCGAACATACGCCAAATGGATGGAAGTCAGTGGCGTACATCGAAAAGACCCGAGAAGCAAAGTTTTATGCAAAGGTCGCCCGGAAACTCTGGTCGTGGTCGGAAGATTCGTCATCTAAGAATGAGCCCAAGAGCTTAGCTAAATGAAGGAGTTGCCCAAGTAGTGCTAAACCACGATGCAGATCGAGACATTAACCGCGAAGGCTATCAACTCATCCAAGGGGTCTTCGCGCCGGTAGAGATTAGCCAGTTGATTATGGAACTCCCGCCGATGGATGGGCGCGCGGGGACGAGATCGCTGCTCGAATACGAAGTCGGCAAGCGATGCGCGGATGACCCACGCATTCAACGCCTGGTGAAGTACGCGCTGGGCGGACCGGCCACCGCCGTCCGCGGCATCCTCTTCGATAAGACTCCCAGCGCGAATTGGGTGCTGGGTTGGCACCAAGACAGAAAGATCGCCGTGCAGGAACGAATTGATGTGCCGGGCTACTCGGGATGGACGATCAAGGAGGGCGTGGTCCACTGCCAGCCTCCGGTTCACATTCTGGAAAGTTGCGTCGCTGTGCGAATCCATCTTGATGACTGCGGCGAGGAGAAGGGCCCGCTTCGGGTGATCCCTGGTTCTCACCGAAAAGGGTTCGGCGGTGAGGTGGATGAATCGCAGGCAGTGACCCTGACTTGCAATGCTGGCGACGTCATCTTGATGAAGCCATTAACTCTCCACGCCTCCAGCAAATCAAGCTCACCCGACCATCGCCGGATCATCCACATCGAGTACTGCTCAGCCCAACTAGACGGCGGTTTGCAGTGGGCAACGTGGGTTAAGTAGACACTTTAGTTTTCCTGTCCCCGTCTTAATTGCAAGCAGATTGCGCTGCAACCTGCGGGTGCGTGAATATGGATCAAAACAACTACTCAAGCGTCCTCCTGATCTTCGGCCTTCTGTCCTACATTCTCTTCGCATTGCCTCTGTACGCGATGGGCAAGAAAATAGGCTCGAATAATCCTTGGTTCGCCTTTGTGCCAATCCTCAATATCCTCCTGATGCTAGAGATTGGCGGCAAGCCAATGTGGTGGATCATCCTGATGTTCATCCCCTGCGTCAACGCAATTGTTGCGGTGATTGTCTGGATGGCGATAGCCGAAGCCATGGATAAGCCCAGTTGGCTCGGCCTCTTGATGCTGGTTCCAGGCGTTAACTTCCTGCTTCCCTTCTACCTGGCTTACGCCTAACGCTTTGTTGCACAGCCGGGAGGCTGTTCCCGCTCGGCTGTGCCTTGAACCTCCGGCTTCCAGCAGGTACTGTTAACCCCATGTACCCGATGCCGGAGTTTCAGGAGAAGGACCGCGACGCGATCGTCGGCTTCATGCGCGAGTATCCCCTCGCGACCATCGTCACCCACACTGAGGGCGGCCTGGTTGCAACCCATGTCCCCGTCATCACGCGCATCGAGGGCGACACCGTGAAACTCCGCGGGCACGTGATGCGAAACACGGATCATTGGCGCGGCTTTGTAGCCAGCCCGAACGTGCTAGCCACCTTCCACGGCCCCAACTGCGCCATCCCCGCGAGCTGGTATCCGGAGCGCGATAACGGCGGCACCTGGAACTACATGGCCGCCCATGCCCACGGCACGCTGACCATGCTGCCACAGGAGGACCTCATCGAAATCCTGCGCGAGCTGAAGGAGAGCAACGAGCCGGACCCCGCCAGAACCTTCGACACCCTCTCGCAAGAGTATCTGGCTCGCATGCTGCCCGCCATTCAGGCTTTCGAGATCAAGGTGGAGCGGCTGGAGGCGGTATTCAAGCTGAGCCAGAACCGCGACGATGCCTCGTTCGCTACCGTGGTGAGGAACCTCACCGCAAGGGGTGGATGGTCGGCGGATGTCGCGCGCCACATGGCGGCGCGTCGGGCTTCTGCGGCTGCAAACCAATAGCAAGGGATTTGCGCTGAGGACCTAGAGGTAGTAATATTGCGCGATGGGCAATCCCGCTGGTGAGCGTGTTAAGGCGTTAACTGCGCACGTCGTCTATTTCGACCGTGTCAACTATTCGCTGCTTCCCATCGAGCAACAGATTGCAATCACGGAAGAGCTGAACTCATTTATTCGATCACTTCCGACCTATCAAGAAGCAGTAGCAAGCGAGGAAGTCATTTCGCTAGATAGTGGTGACGGCGCGGCGCTGATATTCCTCCGCGATCCGCAGCAAGCCGCTGACGTTGCCTTGGCGATTACCGAGTACAGCCGGGGCCAAACCACTAATAAGATCCGTGTGGGCATGAACAGTGGACCCGTGACCATTCGGACTGACTTGATGGGTAAACCAAACGCTACCGGATCAGGGATTGATCTTGCCGCTCGCGTGCAGTCACTGGCCAAACCCGACGTTTTGTATCTGAGCTTGGCCAGCGCCCAACAGCTTCACGCCTTCGAATCATGGCGACCAAACCTTGTGGACATGGGAGTGCAGCTCGTAAAGCACGCAGAACAGATTCACGTATACGCCTTCAAGCCTGAGGGAGTAGCGATCGACGTTTCCGATAGCGGTACTCCCATCGCTTCTCAACTGACTTTCAAGCCAGAAGGAGCCGCGCCAATAGCGCAGGCGAAGCGCTCCCCTATTCCCTTGCTCGCAGCCGCTGTCGGCGTCGTCCTTGCCGGATTACTGCTCACCCGCTTCGTATTTAAGCCGATGCAAGCTCAGGGGAAAGCTGACAAAGTATCTCCGGCTTTGGCGCGCACCTTCAAGGATAGGGCCTCATTTGAAGCGGCGGCAGGGCAAGCCCAGGCATTGGGGATCGAGAGATTTCTGGGAACAAATTTTCCGATCAACTGGAATGTTGATGAAGGGTTGGGCTATGCCACGAAGGGGACCATTGCGATTGATGACTACACGTTTTCGGGATTCTCTCTAGGAGGAAAGATTTCGGAGACTTACATCATCACATCTCCGAAGGCTGATCTGGTCGGTGACCTCGGCTCGGTGTACGGTGGCCGTTCCAGTCTCTTCGTTACGCTTCCCCCGGGAACCAAGGCCTTCGGAACTTACTATGGGCAGCAACTGCCAGGCGGTCGACACCTGCAGTCCGAGCGGATGAACCTTGCAATAAGCATTGAACAGGACGGAACTTGGCGACGTGTCCTCGTCGACACGTTCGGATATGGGGAAACTAAGTTTCTCGGAGTCGTCAGCCCAGTCAACATCCAGGCGATCGCATTTGATAGCGGGCGAAAAGATGACGGCCCATTCATTGCCATAAGCGGCATGGAAGCGAGCCAGTAGTCCCGTTGTGCGTCCTAGCCTGGCTTCTTAACCAGCGCATCGGTGAGAAGCTTGGCAATCCGCGCATTCCCGTACTTCTTCGCAAGACCCAGCGCCGTTCTTCCGACCTTATCAACCACAGCCGGGTTTGCGCCGTGCTTTAGCAGCGCCTCGGTCATGCACGGGTCGTCGCCATCCACCATCGCCGCGCACATCAGCGCGGTCATGCCGTCGGCGTCGGGAATGTTCGGGTCAGCGCCAAGCGCAAGACATGCCTCCACCTGGGCATGGCACATGTTAATTGCGCCTTCTTCCACTAGCGCGTCGGCAAAACTTGTCTTGCCGTTGATGTCGCTCCCCAGCCGGATAAGGGTCTTGAAGGCATCAAAGTTGTTGGCGTACAGCGCCATCGTCGCCGGGATCATCGGATACTTCTCGATTCTCGCGCCCGCCTTCCACAGAAATTGGATCTCAACGCTGTCATTCAGGAACGCGGCAAGCGCTAAGGCGCCCTCTCCTTCATCGCGATAAGCGTTCGGCTTCGCCCCGGCGCTCAGCAGCAGCTTGACCGAATCAAGCCGCCCGATGGTTCCCGCCGCCACCATCAAGGCAGTGGCCCCATGCTTGGATACGGCGTTCACGTCAGCCCCTTTGCCGAGTAGCAAACGAAGCTTTTCTGTGTCGCGCACCGCATACATCATGGGCGTCGCCTCAGCCGTATTCCGCGCATTGACGTTCGCTCCTGCGGCTATCGCAGCCTGAACGTCCTTCGCCGACCCATATAGGCACGCTCGGAACAGCTTCTCGTCCTTCTTATTGCTGGTGAAAGGAGCTGATGGCAACGTTCGCTTCACTCTCGCCACGCTTGAAATCGCAGTCGCGGTTCCTGGCCGCGCGGCCAGAGTCAACGCCATCGTCGCCCAGGCAGTCCCCGCATAGGATATGAACTGATGCTTGTGGTAGGGAAATCCGCTCTCGAAGTAAGGCAAGCCTGGAAAGCGTCTTCGGCTTTCGACCAGCCACGTTCCATCCTTGTGCTGGGTTGCAAGAAGGAATTGAACGCCCTTCTGATACGCGGGTGAATTAACCGAGGTCTTTCCGGCGACATTCAAGGCGACCAGCGCCTGCCCGGTTGCATAAGCGTCCGAGCCCCTATTCGCGAGCTGCGCCCAACCTCCATCCACAAGCTGCCTTGCCGCCAGGTCGTTCCGAGCTTTGGCCATCTCCGGCTGAGCAGCCCCCGACCAATAAAGCCCAATAAGCTTAAAGGCAGCCTGCTCTGTGGTCTCGGGCGATACGGATTGCAGCCATGCGCGCGCCTTTGCTATTTCACGCTCCGCGTCAGCCTGCCATCCTGGTGGCGTGTACTGTCGAAGGGCGCGGACCGTCATTGCGGTCGTGGTTACTGCCTCATCCTCTAGCGGAGGGCGATGGTGGTAGGAGGGCCAATAGCCTTGCGGCGTTTGCGTGCCAAGCATGTAGTAGATGGTGGAATCGGTGATGTCGCTTCGCGGCGTCTTGCTGGCGCCAAGCCCGAACATGGTGTAGGAAAACGCTGACGGGCCGTTCACTGAACCCGTAAGTTCGAACTGATGCAACCGAAAGCGGCTGATCATCTTAAGAGTCTCCGACTGCTGCCGACGAAGGAGCGACATGTTCAGGCGGAAGCCCCTTTCTTTGGCAAGGGAGGTCGCAGCCCCGCCCAAAAATTGGTGATGGCAAGAAACGCACCCGGCCCTGTCGATCCACAGGTCCGCGCTCTTTTGCATGAGTGGTAGCGCTCGCTCCACCGCTCTTGCCGCAGCGCGATTATGAGTATCGCTGCCGCCGCTTGCCACCAACACTTGCGCACAGAGCACAAGCATTGAGCAGATTAGAAGGTGGAAAGCCCTACTGCCTCGTCGATCACTCATTCGGCAATGATTACACAGACGCCTGCCTACAGAAGCGATGGGCTGGTAAATTCCTGCCATGCTTGCCGGACCCGCTTTCTACCAGGACGCCTTCGAACACGAAATCACCGCGAACCACGCGATGCTGAAGATGCTCGCCTCCGTGCCAGAGGCTAACCGCGCCGATGCTCGCTTCCAGCGGGCGGTGAACCTTGCGTCTCACATGGTTATCTGCCGAGAGGGGTTCCTCAACGCCTTCCTCAACCCCGGCGCAGAGCTACCCAACCCGTTCGAAGACAACGCCGATTTCGCCACCCTTGAAAGCCGCTTCGCCAAGATGGAAGCCGACTGGCAGGCGTATCTTAGCGGTCTTCAAAACATCGAGGGCATGTTTACGTTCTCGGATAACGGCGAGCGGTGGAAGATCAACCTGGAAGCGCAGATATTCCAGCTTGTCGGGCATGCGGCGTACCACCGCGGTCAGGTGGTGCTGCTGGTCGACCAGCTTGGCGGCGAGACGACCGACACCGATTACATCGAGTGGTTCACCGCCACCCACCCGGGCGGCTGGGCAGCGGCCGACTAGCGCCGCCATTCAAAAGACAGCGAAATTTGAAGAATTAGCGTCACAGTTTGCCTCCCCACGGACAACGTATAAGCGAACGTTCACCCCTTGGAGGAGATCAATGCAATCAAATCGTCTACTGGCGGCCAGCCTTGTTGCCAGCCTAACTTGCGCGGCTTCCCTTTCGAATGCCGCCTTCATGACCCTAAACAGCCCAACTGTCGGCCCGAATCAGCCCGGCACGTTCTACGTGACTGGCACGATAACCGTCGGCGCCGGCGAGACTGTCCTTTCGCCCAACGTGGTCAGCACGGTGGCGCTTCCCTTCCTGCCTGCGTTTACTGCTGGATTCAATTACAACTGCGGCAATTTCGATAACGACATCCTTAGCTGGAACGGAACCACGAACTACACGGGCAAGATTCTGGACTTCACGGTTAACCCAAACAACCTTGGCTACAGTGGTGGCATGCCGCTCGGGGTCTATAACTTCAATCCATTCTTCCCCAACCAGCAGCCGGGAATCAGCCTCGATTTCGTGGACGCCAATGGCGCCGAGCATTCGATGCAGGCTTCGTATCACATTACGGTAACCAACACCACGCCGGAGCCAGCTTCCATCGCAGCTCTTGCGATTGGAGCCTTGGCAATCCGCAGACGAAAGAAGGCTTAGGCTGTAAAATCTGCGGCATGTCTTCCCAGCCAGATGTCACGCTTGGCAATCGCTTTATCGATGCTCTTGTTGCCAAAGACTTCGATGCGTTGCAAGCGTGCCTTCACGCGGAGGTTGCTTTCCGAGCGCTCACTCCGCCGGGCGTACGCGAAGCAGCCTCAGCAACCGAAGTAAGAGCGTACTTTCAGCGCTGGTTCGGGGATTGCACCGAGATTGTGCCGATCCGGGTTGAATCTATACCAATAGGCGAGCGACTACACATCGCCTACCGGCTCGACGTGGTGGAAGAAGGTAAAGCCTATACCGTTGAGCAGCAGGCTTACTGCACATTAAAGGGAGAAGCAATCGCTGGGTTGGACCTCCTATGCTCTGGCTTCGAAACAAGATAACTTCTTGACATTGCAAGCGAGTCAGACTTAGGAATACTGCAAAACGTGACGCCTCCCATGAAGAGACCGATTCTCATAGGCATTGCCGGCGGAAGCGGCAGTGGCAAAACACACCTTGCCAAGCAGGTTCTGGATGGCGCGGGAGCGGATTGCGTCTCGATCCTCAGCATGGATCAGTACTTCATCCATGACCGGCTGGATGCCGATGCTCTGCACAAAATCAATTTCGACCACCCTGGCCACATCAACTTCAAGCAGATGATCCGCGACTTGAAGGAGCTGAAGCGGGGCAAGACTGTGCGAGTGCCGTCCTACGACTTCTTGCGCATGAGAAGCATCCCGCATGCGATTGAAGTTCCCGCGCGTCCGGTGATCATCGTTGAGGGGCTGTTCGTGCTCTCCGACCCCATGCACCAGATTTTCGACCTCACCTGCTATCTGGATGTGGCATCCGATCAGCGCCTTCTTGGGCGAATCCTGCGCGATTTGAAAGAGCGCAATGCTGAAATCAATGAAATCATCGACCGATACCAGCGTTTTGTGAGGCCGGCCTACGATGTGTTCGTCGCGCCCACCAAGCACAATGCCGACGTCGTCGTGGATTTCACTTATCGCCGAGCGCTCTTTGCCGAGATGCTCACGCATATCGCCAGCGATTACGTGACGGGCGCACTGGATATCGATTCCTTCCTTGAGAGGGTGCGCTTAGAGACCTATCACATGGGCTACCGGCCGGAAGACGGCGCGATGCCAGTCTCCGTGGATATCTTGAAGCTAGCAAAAGCATATCCGCCTTCAATGATCCCGCACGGCGTCCCCGCCGAACCCGCCGAAAGCGCCCGGCTCTTTATCCGCAACGGCAATAACCGCAGACCATAAATCCCTTTTCGCAAGGAAAGGCAGACCCAATTGGAACCCAAGATAGCGTATCGTCGCGGCTTTATGGGATCATCTAACCGTCAAGGGATAAGCAATGAATAAAGTTTTGGCTTCCGTCGTTCTTCTGGCTGTTATTGGAGGCGGCGGCTATTTTCTGTTGCAAAAGAAAGCAGCCGATGATGCGCTCGCTGCCGCCATCAAGGGTAACGATGCCAAGATGGCTCAGATGGAGAAGAGCGTTAAGGATTGGTCAAGCAAAGAGAAGCGCTGGCCGAGGACTGAAGAATTGCGTTTCACGATGCCAAAGGAGATCCAGACCGATATCGATAACAGCGTTCTCCAGATGAACTGCTATCCGCAGCCCACCGGCAAACTGAAGTTCAAAGTCGACTTCATGAAGGAGTTCGCCGTTTACGACAAACGCGAAGTCGAGCTTGACGCTCCTTTCAAGTAGTCGCCTAGAAGCCGCCTAGACCGTTTGGCGTCCCGACTCCGGTAACGAGATCGTAACCTGGGCCAGCACTTAGGCTGCCGGACGCTCCGGTGGTGATATCGTTGAAGTTCCCACTACCGATTCCGGCATAGAACACTGCGTTTTGGGCCTGGGAGCTGGATCGCCCACCCGCCACGTTCGCGATTCCGGCAATGATTGGCGTCGAAACACTTGTCCCGCCGAACACAATCCATCCGCTCACGCCTTGGGCCGGAGTGCTGTCATAGACTGAAACACCGGTGGCAGGATCAGCAACTGCGGAGATATCTGGACCCCCTCGGTACCTGCCCACGATGTCGGTCAGGCCGTCCTGGAAAGTGGGCCTGGGTTCAAACCCGCTCTTACCGCCTCCGGTGCCATTCCACGCGGTCTCGTTAATCCACACGCCGCCGCTTGTCACATCTAGGGTAGTTCCACCCACGCAGACCACATTTCTGGAAAGGCCCGGGAAGTCCTTCTCGCCAGCGGTATCGCCAGCGGAAGCGAAGAAAGTAACGCCTGCCTTAACAAGATCGCCATCATAGTTAGCAAATTGGCAAGCGTCCTCGGCCGCACCAAAACTCATAGAAACCTGGCGCACACCGGGGAGCGCCCTTGCAACTTGAGCAGCATCCATAAGGTCCTTAGTGTAAGGCGAGGCTGCTTCGACAAGATAGATCTTCGCGTTCGGCGCCATTGCGTGCGCCCACTGGGTGTCGATTGCTGCTTCCTGACCCCAGCCCGCATCATCAGTCGGCTTGGTGCCAGTTGCGTAGATCACTTGGAAAACTTGATTTGCGGCCGATAGCGGATCTGCGGATGGCTCTGTCGGTAACCCAAATTGCGCTGAGAAATTATTGAAGTCGTTCAGGGCAGTTACGTAGTTGTAGGCAACGATGATGGCGATTGCGCCCGAGCCGCCATTGGAAGGAATCCCGTACGCCCCCAGTACCTGGCTTGGAACCAAACCCTGCGGCGAGTTTGCCCTTGATCCGCCCGAAGACCGGTAGATAAGGTGGTTCGTGTGGGCAATAAGGCTGCTGCCGGTGGGCAAAGAAGACTGCGGAACGATGACGTTCGGGCCGTACTTGGGTGTAGCGACCTTCTGCGCGGGAACCGCCGTTGTGCAAACCGGATCTGGCGCGGGGGGCAGGATGCCGTTCGACGAATCGCCGCCTCCGCCGCATCCAACTAAGACAACCGCACCTACAGCAAAACCTAAAACTCTCAACTTCACGTTAAAGACCTCAATATTCAAGCATCCCGACGAATCACGTCCGGATTCAGGCTCATTTCTTTCCACAGCGACTCAATATCGTAGAACTGGCGCTGCTCATCACGCATTACGTGAACGACGACGTCGCCAAAATCAAGGAGCACCCAGCCGGTGTTTTCGCCCTCAACGCGCAAGGGCTTTTCTTTCTCTTCAAGCAGCCGCTCGCGAATCTTGTCCGCAATTGAACTTGCGTGGCGATCGCTGGTGCCAGTGCACACAACAAAGAAATCGGTAATGCTGGTTTTCCCACCTACATCAAGGGTCTCGATTTGTTCAGCCTTCAGCTCATCGGCAGCAGCTACGATCTTCTCTAATTTCTCTTTGGTGGTCAACCTAACTCCAATACAGTTTCTTATCTCTAATGTACTTCACGACGCTTTCCGGCAGGTAGCGGTTCACCGGCAATCGTCTCTCAAGGGCGTCTCTAAGCTCGCTTGAACTCACGGGATTCTCCGGCATATCGATCATATCGATCACGCCGCGGAATTCCTCCGGTATGCGCCCGATTGCCTCGTCGGTGCGATGTGGCGCGCGACTGGCCACCGCGATTCGGCAATGGCGCAGCAGCTTCTCAGGATCTTTCCAGTCCTTCAGCGTTCCCAACGCATCAGAACCTAAGATGAACCAATAATCTCCAGGCATCACCGCCTGAAGCTCGCCAAGCGTGATAATCGCGTAGCTTTGGCCCTTGCGCTGTATCTCCAGATCAGAAACTGCAAAATCTGGATGCCCAGCAACCAAGAGTTGGGTCATCGCAAGCCTATCGGCGGCGCTCGCTCCTGGCTTCGCCTTCTTCAGCGGATTGCGATGAGCGGGGACGAAAAGGACCTCATCAAGCTGCAACGAATCCTTTGCCGCCTGAGCGAGTTGCAGGTGGCCCAGGTGTGGCGGATCGAACGTGCCACCCAATATGCCAATCCTTCGCTTTACTTCCACTCAGCTTCTATTATGATCTAGGCTACATTTCGTCGGTGAACGAGAACTCAAAGTCTCCAATGAACACCGAGTCGCCTTCCTCTGCGCCCATCTCGCGGAGTTGCTTGATAACGCCAAGCCTTTCCAGCCGCTTGTGCATATAGCGAATGGCTTCCTTATTCTCGAGATCGGTCATCTCAACCAGGCGCTGAATTCGATCGCCAAGAACGTTGTAGCCTTCTTCTGTCTCCTCGACTTCCCAGTGGGTGTCGTAGCCGCGTTCGAAGGCAGGGCTCGCCACCGGAGTGGTAATGACTTCCGGCGCATTCTTCACAAGATCAGCCATCGCGTCGATTAGCTTTGAGATGTTGTGATCGGTGGCGGATGAGATTTCCAGAACGGGGTGATTAAACTTGGCAAGCTTCTTCTTCAGCTTTTCGACCACATCCTTGGCAGTCATATCGATCTTGCTGATAACAATCAGGCGGGGACGATCATATATCGCCTGGCTGTAATTCTTAAGCTCGGTCTCAATAAGCTCGTAGTTCGCGACAGGGTCTGACTCATCGAGCGGAGAGCACTCCACCAGATGCACGATCGCTCGGCAACGCTCGACATGCTTTAGGAATTGATGCCCGAGCCCGACCCCTTCGCTTGCACCCTTGATCAGCCCCGGCATATCGGCAACCACAAACGTATCGTCGTGGTGCTTCACCACGCCGAGGTTTGGCACCAGGGTTGTAAACGGGTAATCCGCAATCTTTGGGCGGGCGGCGCTGATTCGCGAAATGAGTGTGCTTTTGCCCGCATTCGGCAAGCCAACGATGGCAATATCGGCGAGCAGCTTGAGCTCCAGCTTAGCCACGATGTGCTGCGCAGGCGCGCCCTTCTGGGCGAAGTTAGGCGCTTGCCGAATTGAATTCGTGTAATGCAGATTGCCGAAGCCGCCCTTGCCCCCTTTGCAAAGGATGAACTTCATCCCGTCCTGGTTAAGGTCAACGATGGGAACATCGGTTTCGGCGTCAATCACCACCGTGCCGACTGGCACCTTAACAATGATGCCCTTGCCGTCTCGGCCCTTCTTGTTCCCAACGGCGTGTTCCCCACTTGGCGCTTCGAACTTGGGATTCAGCTTAAAATCGTAAAGCGTTCGCTTATTTCTATCGGCCACGAGGACGACGTCGCCGCCCTTACCTCCGTCGGAACCAATCGGTCCGCCGTGCGCTACAAATTTCTCGCGGTAAAACGCGACAGCGCCCGATCCGCCCTTACCGGAGCGGAACTCCACCACTGCCTCGTCCATAAACATGGATACAGGTTACCTGTCAGCCTAATTTCAGCTTAGTGAGGAGTGTGCTTGTCGATGCCGAGGCTTGGATTGAAAGTTGACAGCCACTTGTAAGCCTTCGCATGTCCATCCGCGAACGTATAGTTGGAACTGCCGCCGCTGTGCCGATGGGTTGCAATCGCGCCCGTGTAAGGATCCATTTCGTTTTCTGGCGCCGCGCCGTTTATTGGCGGATAGAACCACGGATGGTAGATATCATCGCAGAAAGGGTCAGCCCCATTTTCAGGTTCACTCCTTCTCTCGGCAATCATGATGGTATCGGCGGTTTCGCCCACTGAGGTCTCTTGCAAGCCCCAAACGAAGTAGCCGTTCACCATGTACGCGATCACATTTGGGCCGCCAGGATTGTAGGTGGTCGGGCAGGCGGGATCGAACGAGCGATCCGTCATCGGACAGGAATAGAGCTTCTGCTTAAAAGCAGCGTCGGCTGCCTTGTTGCCCTGGCCGGTATACGTGAAGATGAAATCGAAGAAGGAGCCGTAGTCAGGCTCTTCGGCGCTGCCGTCAGCATCTTGAATCTGAGGGGTATCGGTTGATAGCGCCTTCACCTGCGGGTAGACGTCATCCCAGTCGTTCATGTACATGCGTGTTGCGAGGCCAATTTGCTTCAAATTAGAAAGGCAGGTGGCAGACTTTGCCTGCGCCTTAGCTTGGGCGAAGACCGGAAAAAGAATGGCGGCAAGTATCGCAATGATGGCAATCACCACCAGCAGCTCAATAAGAGTGAAGCCCCTCTTCAACATCATGGAACCTATTATAAGCGAGACTCCAGCTTCAAATAGGTCCTCAATGAACGTCTTTTCGCCAGCCCGGCAGAGTTGACAGGTATCGGTAGCCCGTAAGAATACGAGGGTCCGCGTTTAAGCGAAGGTACACTAATCGACCGAATGAAGCGGCTGCTCCAACTTGTAACCGTTCTCGCGCTTGTTCCGTTTCTGCTTGGCCAGCGCCCCGCCGCCAAAATCGCTATCGGCGACTTCCTGACCGTGGTTATCACCACGGATACCAAGCCGATGGAGATTGGGGGCGTTTACGAAGTGCTGGTGGACGGCGCGATCTATGGGCCAGGATTCGGACGGCTATCGGCAGTAGGCAAGACAGTTGATCAGGCGCAGTCCGAGATTCGGGTGCGGCTATCCAATTACGTAAAGCCCAAAAACGTTTTTCTCTACCTTTCACACCAAAAGCAGCGCATTGTGTACGTGGTTGGGCAGAGCCTAACTTCGGCGGCGCTGACGGTTCCAGGTGGTGGCCCGGGAGCCTTGCCTCTTCAGGACAAGATGACTCTGCGCCAAGCGCTTGGCGTTACCAATCTTGGCCTGGATGTCGACCTGCTTGAACTCCAACTATTTCGGGACGGGCGTCAAATTGTAAAGGGCCGGGTTTCAGATTTGCTGTCCAATGATTCGCAGCCAGCAAACCAGCTCCTGGAGCCAAACGACGTCATCACCGTTCTTCCCATCGAAGTTGCCCGCGTTTGGGTTTCCGGAATTGTTCGCAATCCAGGGCGTATTGCCGTTCCTGCCGGCAGCGGCATTTATGAAGCCCTCACCGCTAGCGGCGGACTCGCCGTTCCCGATCGAGAGTCAGAGACCAAGCTTGTTTTGCATCGCGGAGATAAGATATTTGAGTTTCCCACGAGGCGCACGGGGGCAGAGGACTTCAAGGTCGAGTCGGGAGATTCTCTAAGCGTTGTCGACAAGGTGCGGTTCGAGATTGAAGTTGGCGGCGAGGTGGCTAAACCAGGGTCTTATGTTGTTGACGATTCAACTTCGGTGCTCGCGGCAATCACGAAAGCCGGGGGGCCAACGAAGGAGGGAACGCTCCAGTACGTGCTCGTTAAGCATGGCGGTGAGACGAACCAATACGACATTAGCGCTCCCGTTGTCGGCGGCGCGGAGCCGAACATTAAGCTACAGTCCGGCGATCTGGTCTATGTGAGGCGTAATGAAAAGGTCGCTTACGTCTTTGGCCTTGTAAACCGCCCCGGTAGGCTAACCCTTGAGGATCGGCGCGACTACCGAGCGACCGACGCTCTCGCGCTTGCAGGCGGTATCGCAAACGGCGGTGGCCTCAGGCGTGTTTACCTTCTAAGAACCGACAAGAACGGCAAGTACAACTCGGTGATGTTCAACCTCGATGAGTACCTCAAAGACGGCAAGATCGCCGCGAATCCAGAGATTCATTCTGGCGACGCCCTCTTCTTCACCGATTCACGTAGTCTTCCGCTCGACCTCGTCACGAGTACGCTTTCGAGCCTCGTCTTGATCACAACCCTCTTTAAGAAATGACATCGACAACCGACGAACTCGACCTTAGAGATGCCTTTAGAACTGCCGCTAAACGCTGGCCGGTTGTGCTTGGGACGGCGCTAATATTCGCCGTAGTGGGTGTGCTTTACACGGCCATCGTGAAGCCGGTTTACCAAGCGAAAGCAACCCTCTACTTCCCTTCGCGCTCATCCGGTCTCAGCTTGCTTGGCCTCGGTGGCGACACCGCAAGTTCTAACCTCGGCGCCGCTCTGCTTGGGCAGGCCTCTGGCACGCCAATCAAAGTGTTTCGCGCGTTCCTTGAAAGCGAACGCACGATGACAACGTTGAAGACCTCCACGAATCTTTCGCGGAAGCAGATCGAGGACATGCGCCGCTTTGATGAGCAGCAGGCGGCCAACACGCTTTCAATCTCCGCCGAGGATGAAGATCCAAAGCTGGCTTTGAAAGTCGTGCAGCTGCACATTTCTTCGCTCCGCGCCATCAACCGAGATGTATCGCTCGACCCGATGGCGGATGACGCCAAGGTGGTACAAAAGAAGCTCGATGACCATAAGAAAACCCTTGCCGACATCGAAGAGCAATACCGTCAATTCCAGCTCAAGCAGGTCTCGGCGCCAAGCGTGGTTTCCTCTCAAGGGCAGGGGATTGTCGCAACCGGTACCCACTGGTACGAGATGTTGAAGGAACTGGAGCTTCAGCGGACCAAAATCGATGCCGCGCTCAGTTCGGTTACCCAGCGTTTGGCGAAGGACTCCACCGCCGGCTCGAAGCTTCCCAACAATCTGCCGGGGGACGAGAAGCTCCGCGAAACGCTGAAGACGGCCCAGTTGGAGCTGCTGGTGCGAGAGCAAGATCAGGGGCCGGACCTCCCTGCCGTCAAGGAACTGAAGGCTAAGATCAAGGTACTTCAGGATCAGATCGCCGCGATGGCCAAAGAGTATTACCAAAGCGTTGCCGCCGGCAATCTGGACCCGACCGAGCCAATCGGAAGCAGCGGCTCGGCAAGCGAGTATTCCGGACTCGTCGCCCGCAAGGCGGCGGTAGAAGCCCAGCTAGCTGCCGTACACACGATGGTTCACGTCGCGCCTGGGGAATCAATTGAGCTAACCCGGCTTCTGAGGCAAATTGGATTGGAGACAAGCCTCGTCCAGCAGCTGAGCCTGCAAGCGGAAGCGGGCAAGCTCCAGGCGCTGCGCGACCCGAACAAGTGGAACATCCTCGATGAGCCGCAGATCGCTGAGCTTCCGGTGAACAAGCATTACACGCGGATGGCCATTCTCACCGGGATCGTCGGCCTCTTCGTCGGCATGCTTTTGGCATTGAGGCAAGCCGGTAGGGCCGCGTGAAACGCACGTTTGGGGCGACGCTAGCGGTAACGCTTGCCACCCTCGGCCTCAACTTTATCGCGACGCTTTGGCAGGCCCAAGTTCTTGGGCGGGATTATCGCGGCGTGGTTGCCGCCATCAACAACATTCCCACGATGGCGTTCATCGTGGCCACGTTTGGCCTCACGTCATCGGCGGCATACTTCTCGGGCAAGGATAGAGAGAGCCTGGCCAAAACGGTCACCACCATTTCCCTTTCGCTTTTCGTTTGGTCGATACCCGTTACGCTTGCGCTGCACTTTGGCCTGCCCGTGCTGCTTCACGCCCAAACTGAGCGAACTCGCCAAATGGCGGATCTCTTCCTGCTCAGCGTGCCGCTTCAGTTCATCGGCAACATCCCGCTTGCCGCGATCCAGGGCATCGGGGAGCTTAAGATTTGGAATGTGCTGCGGCTACTTGGCCCGTTGGCGCTGTTTGCGGCGGCGATAGCGGCGATATACAACCGCACCGACCCTCTTTACTCCTTGGTGATCTACTCGCTTAGCGCGCTAACGCTTGTCGTGCTGGTCAACTGGATCGCGCTTTTCCGGCTCTGCCCCGGACCATATCGCTTCGATCTCGGCATCTTGCGCCCCTTGCTGCATTACGGGATCCCGAGCGGCCTTGCGATCCTTCCCGCCCAGATGAACCTCCGGCTTGACCAAGTGGTCATGGCCTCCATCCTCAGCTCATCGGCGCTTGGGGTTTACAGCATCGCGGTGGCATGGTCCTCGCTTATCATTCCGGTATTCGCGGCGGTTGGACAGGTAACTTTTCCGCAATTGGTAGCGCTAAGCGAGAAGGAGGAGCAGGTGGCGATGCTGAGGCGGCGCGTAGGCGCTGCGCTGGCCTTTGGTTTTGTTTCAGCGTTGATTCTTGCCGCCTTGACTCCGCTGCTCCCAAAGATATTCGGACAGGGCTTTTCCAAAGCGGTACCGATGGCGCTGATCCTTATCTGCGCGAACATCTGCGTAGGCTTAAACACCATGCTGGAGGAGGCATTCCGTGGCATGGGGTTGCCCAAGCGACCGATGGTCGCCGAGCTAACCGGTCTTGGTTTCATGGTCGTGCTTCTGGCGCTTCTGCTTAAGCCGATGGCGGGCTACGGCGCTTCGATTGCCTCATTCGTCAGCTACGGGGCAGCGCTTGCCGTGCTGCTTCACTACTTGAAGCAGGATTCCGGCGTCTCGGCGGTCGCCCTACTCAAGCCCGATTTCCGCAACCTGCGCGCGCCGATGGCGATGCTCGCCGCAAGGAGCAAGCAATGACCTATCGCGGACGCAGGCTGATGACCGGCTTCAGCGCGGTGGGATTGTGCGTGTTCCTGGCGTTCGGGCCATATCTTGGGCCGGTTCGGTTTGAGCAGGTCGGCATTTATCTATCTCTCGTTGCCCTGGCCTTCGCAGGCTCGCTTGGCAAGCTGACACTGCACCGCTCCACGATGGCCGTCATCGGCCTGTGGCTGTTCATTCTTGCCCTCGCCACCGCCAACACTATGGCCGCGATGCAGGCGCGCGAGACCGCGATCACCGTTCCCGCCTTCACCCTCCTTGATCTGCCCAGTGCAATCGGCCTCAAGAATCTATTCGGGGGCCTCGACAACTTCCTTCTGCCGATGGCGGTGATCGCCATTGTCGGCATCGCTTGCCAGCGTGTGCCGGAAGATCAGCGCCAACGCCTGTTAGATGCCGGAGTTTTGGCGATCCTGATTTGCCTCTGCCTCAACTCGCTGTTCGCCTTATCCATTGCGTTGCAGCCCGAAAGGCTGCTGCCCGTAGCTTCCTATTTCTGGCCGAGCGGCGGCGGACCTTCCGTCGCCCTTGCCGCCCTTGCTCAGCAGCGCATCGGGGGCGCGTTCAACCAACCGGGTGAGGCAGGCAGCGCCTACTCGCTGGGCCTCATCCTATGGATGTACCGCTACCGCAACGGCGTGGGCAGGCCGTGGGCGCAGGGCGTTATGGCGCCTCTGCTTCTGCTCGGCGCGATTCTGTGCAGCAGTAAAATCGTCTTCCTGGCGGGCTTTCCGCTTGCGCTCATCTACTATTTCCTGCATTCCGAGACTCGCGGCGTAACCCGTCGGTACCGCCGGACCGTCTTCCTCGTCATCGCCGCCTGCTTTGCGATGGCGATTCCCGCCGCGCTGGTCGTGCTTTCCAACGGCAATTACCTCACGCAGTTCAGTCTGTTCATGGATAGCCTGCGCTCTGGCAGCCTGCTTGAGGCGCTGACCGGCGGGCGAGTGGGAGGCGGCAGCAGCGAAAGCTCCGTCCTCACCTTCTATTTCGATGAGATCATGAAGAAGAGTCCGCTGTTCGGGCTTGGCTTTGGCTCCCTCAGCGCCTACGATAGCGCCTACATCCACATCCTCGCGCTGGCGGGGCTGGTGGGGGTGGCGGCATACCTGGCGATGCTGGCAATTGTCGCCTATCGCTTCATGGCCCCTAGCGAACCCGCCCGCCTTGGCCTCATGATAATCGTGATGGTTGTTCTTGCGGGTACGGGCATGCCGGTTCTGGTTCAGAACCGGGTCGGTTCGCTCGTCATCTTCTGCCTTGCCCTTGCGTGGAAGCTCACCCCGCCGCTGCCTCAGCGCTCGCCCGTTTCGGAGGCGGTGGTTTGAAGCCGCTTTATCTATTTGGGGCGGGGAGCCAGGCGAAGGTGCTTTGGGAGTTTCTGCGCGATGAGTTCTCGCTAGTGGCGATTCTGAACGACTTCCCCGCCGAGAGCCCAATTCCCGGGGTGCCGGTTCTGGAATTTGATAAGGCTTCCTCACAACTGGATACCAGCGCGCACTTTGCCGTCTCCATCGGCAACCACCACGGCCGTCCGCGCGTGAAGAAGCACGAGGCTTTGATTTCTTTGGGTCTCTCTCCGGTAATTGCCCGCCATCCACTTGCGCAGACCGCGCGCGGGGTTTCGATTGGAGAAGGCTGCCAGCTACTGGCGATGAGCTTTGCCGCCGTCGATTGCCATCTGGGTCGTCAGGTGATTTTGAATACCGCGTGCTCGATCGACCATGAGTGTGTTCTTGCCGACGGCGTGCATATCGGGCCGGGGGCAAGGGTGGCGGGTCGGGTGAAGATTGGCGCGGGGAGTTTTCTGGGCACGGGGGCGATCGTGCTGCCCGACTTGATCATCGGCGAGGACTGCATCATCGGCGCAGGGGCGGTGGTGACCAAGGATATCGCCGACGGCGCCGTAGTCGCCGGCAACCCGGCGCGGGTCATTCGGCGCATTCGCTGAGGCGACATGAATTCGACATAAACTTGCAAGATTGCTGTATTCTGGACCTGAGTCGGAATATGGTACTAAGAAAAGCGACCTTGAACCAGTGCATCGCAGTAATTGCACTAGTCCCGATAGTCGCAGGTTGCGGCGGCCAGCAATCCCCTGCGAAGCTTCGGGTGGTCATCCCCGTTCATTTCCGAGGCCTGCTTTACTTTCCTGCCGAAGGCAAGCCAGTCCCCGGAGAACTAACGGTCACATTTGACGAGAAAGGCAAGACGGATACCCCGTACGATGTGCTTGGACGAACTTCGTCTATTTCGGTTTATAGCACTAGCGGCGATAAGATCCCGCAAGACGTGGAGCGGACGGTAGGAGAGCACTCGATTGCATTTAGGTGGGCGGCGGGCTACACCACGCAACTACCAGACGGGCACAAATATACGTGCGTCACGGTCGGAACGAAGAGCGACGCCAACTACAGCCGCCATGGAGTGTTTCAGTCCGACCCTGATGAAGTAGTAAAGTAAGGGCCAGCGACTCAATGCCCGATAGCTGCTTGACGTAGGAAAAGGAAGTAACCCAGCATGGCTTCTAAAGGACTTCAGTGCAAAGCTTGCGGCAGGGTCAGCGAACCTGACAACCGGTTCTGCAAATACTGCGGCTACGTCTTTCCAGAAAACCCAGCTTCCAATCCATCGACATTGTTCTTTCGGACGCCGGAAGATGTGGAGAACTTTCGTGCGGCTGAGCAGGCAATTGTGAGGACCGCGAACAAGAGACTCGCTTACGGCAAGTTAATCCACGCATTCGGACTGCTATTGATGGTAGTAGCTTGGTTTTCTCCTTTCGAAACCGCAAGATTTAACTCGCCTTTTTATACGCTATGGGGCTACATAATTTGGTCGTCCGGCCTATTTGTTGGAGCAGTCGTAGCACTTGGGAGTGTTTTCTGGGGCTGCAGGGATCCTCGCCCGTTCATTTCCCCTAACATGGATTGGGTTGCAATCTTCCTGTTGACGCCGAGGTTTCGCGCAAGGGAAGCTCGATTAACCGAGCCTAGTCTTGCTGACGGTGATGCGTCCGCAACCTCCTAGTCAGGAGCCCAAGCTGGACTTGAATCACCCTATCTAAAGACTCTCCAGCCCTTCCCCGCGCTCAAGCGCAGCGGCGAATGCATGCGCCTGCGCAGCGGGCGTTAAGCGGCTCTCCGCCATCGCCCGGCAGCCCTCCCGCAACTTAGCAAGCCCCTCAGCATCCGCACACAACACCGAGCGCAAGCCACAAGCCAAGTCCTCAACATCCCCCAGGCGCGCCCGATACCCCGTCTCGCCGGACACCACCAAATCCTTCCCCACCCCCATATCAAAACAAACCACCGGCGTGCCGGACATGATGCTCTCGTTGATCATCAGCGGACCCGAGTCCTCGATGGAGGGGCAGACGAACGCATCCGCTGCCCGATACATGGTCGCCAGCGCCTTGCGGTCCAGGTAACCCATGTGCCGCGACTCAAAGGGCAAATCCCCCGGCAACGCCGAGCCGCCCGCGTAGGCCAGAAACGGCTTAACCGGAAAATCCATCCCCTTCAGCCGAGACAAAGCATCCAGCAGCAACTGCATCCCCTTGCGCTTCTCGTGCAGATGCTGGGCGCCGAAGAACAAAACGCGCGCATCCGAAGGTAAACCAAGCGACTGCCGCGCCGCGCTTTGCGCCAGCTCCGGGAAATCCTTGGGCGAGATCGCGATCGGAATCCGCGCCATGCGCGCGCCCTTCCAAATCGAAGCAGCCTTGATCTGATCCGAGCAGTGCCCGCTTGGCGAAACAATAATTGGCGACATGGAAGCAACCGCCGCCTGCCGCGCCTGCCATTGCCGCCGGCTCATGTCGTTCTCCTTGCGGGATTTAATCGCCGGGCAGTGACCGCACTGCTTCTCATATCCCCGGCACGAGTAGGCGTAGTGGCAGCCGCCGGTGATCACCGCCATATCCATCATGTAAACCACCACCTGGCAGCCGCAAAGCTTATGCAGCTCGGCAAGCAGAGAGAACGAGGCAAAGTAGTCGGTCCACAGCGCAATGACGGCATCCGGCTTAAACGGCAACTGGGCAAGCAAATGCGCCGCGGAAGGTGTTCCAAAGCGCCACTCGGGAATGAAGGTCGGGTCTTCCTTTTCGCTCTTCCAAAAACGGTCCGCCAAGGTCTTGCGCATGGCTCGCTTTACAAACAGCGCCCGCTGAGAGGGCGGAGTGATCTTGACCAGCAGGCTGTCCGCGCCTTCCGGCAGCTTATCGCCAACCGCCACGCACGTCTCATGCCCCAGTTCGGCCAAAGAATGGGCAAGGGTCAGCGCGACGGAGCCGGTGCTGCCGTACGGCCACGTATTGAGGATGGCGATTTTCACGCCTTGAAGCTGCGGATTGCCTCGACGACCCTGAGGAGGTCCGACTGCGAAAGATCGTTATACAGCGGCAGCCGCACCAGCCGGTCGCTGATGTTCTCGGTGACCGGGCACATGCCGCGCCCGACCTTCTCGCCCATCGGGCTGTTGTGCAGCGGCACGTAGTGGAAAACCGTCAAGATGTCCCGATCCCGCATGTGCTGGATGAATCGCGTGCGCGTCTCCAAGTTCGGGGCGAGCATGTAAAACATGTGATAGGGCTGGGCGCAGTGCTCGGGAGAGTACGGCCGCTTGAAGCTGTTCTCATTGGCCCAGTCCTCTAATTCGTTCCAATATGTGGACCATATGTGCTCGCGCCTGGCTTGAATCTTCTCCCACTCCTGAAGCTGGGCGAACAGGAACGCGGCAAGGATATCGCTTGGCAGGTAGCTAGAGCCTTCATCCACCCAGCGATACTTATCCACCTGGCCGCGGAAGAACTGGCTGCGGTTCGTGCCTTTCTCACGAATGATCTCGGCGCGGTCAAAGTAGCTTTCGTCGTTCAAAACCAGCGCCCCACCTTCGCCGCACTGAATGTTCTTGGTTTCGTGGAAGCTTTGGGTGGCGATCGCGCCAAACGAGCCAAGCGGCCTGCCCTTATAAGAGCCAAAAAGCCCGTGGGCGTTGTCCTCGATCACCTTAATTCCGTTCCTATCTGCGATGGCGGTTATCTCATCCATCTCGCAGCCGACGCCCGCATAGTGCACAACCACTATCGCCTTCGTCTTCGGCGTGATGAGCGAGGTGAGCTGCTTCTCGTTCAGGTTCAAGGTATCGGGCCGGATATCGCCGAATACGATGTTCGCGCCGCGCAGCACGTAGGCGTTCGCGGTGGAGACGAACGTGAAGCTGGGCATGATGACCTCATCGCCGGGTTTCAGCTCCAGCAGCAGCGCCGTCATTTCCAGCGCATGGGTGCAAGACGTAGTCAGCAGCACCTTATTCGCGCCGCCGGTGTGATACGAAATCAGTTCGTTGCAGCGCTTGGTGAATTCGCCATCGCCGCTAAAATGCCCTCGGTCGTAAAGCTGGATTAAGAGGTCCGATTCCTTGCCGGTTAAGTACGGCTTATTGAACGGAATCTTTGTCAACGTTTTGACATCAGTGGGCATATAGGTTAAAACGAGCATACCCGCCGCCAAGTCGCATGCCGCCCAAACAGATAGCTACGAAAACGGCTTGATCGTGGCATAATAATAGTCAGTGCTGAGGGGCGCTGCGACCCGGAGAACGGGCCAGGCTCAGCACGGATTTGGTAACGGCGCTCGCAAGCCATTCGGGTTTGGGAGCGCTTTTCGCTTCTAAGCCCAAACGAAAATAGGAGCGAAAACATGTCCACAGCAATGAAAACCGACTTTCAAGTCGCCGACCTTAGCCTTGCCGAATGGGGCCGAAAGGAAATCCGCATCGCGGAAACCGAAATGCCCGGGTTGATGGCTATCCGCGAGGAGTTCGCGAAAAGCAAGCCGCTTGGCGGCGCGCGCATCGCCGGCTCTCTGCACATGACCATCCAAACCGCGGTGCTCATTGAGACCCTGAACGAGCTTGGCGCCGACGTGCGATGGGCAAGCTGCAACATATTCTCAACCCAAGACCACGCGGCGGCAGCAATCGCCAAGGGCGGCACTCCGGTGTTCGCGGTCAAGGGCGAATCGCTTGAAGAGTATTGGGAATACACCCACCGCATCTTCGAGTGGTCCGACGGCGGCACACCGAACATGATCCTCGACGATGGCGGCGACGCCACCCTGCTTATCCTTCTTGGAAGCAAGGCGGAGCAAGACCGCAGCGTCATCGCCAAGCCGACCAACGAGGAAGAAGAGGCGCTTTATGCCTCCATCGCCAAGCGGTTGGATTCCGATCCCACGTTCTACTCGCGCATCAAGGCGAACATCAAGGGCGTAACCGAGGAGACCACCACCGGCGTTAAGCGGCTGTATCAGCTTCAGAAGACCGGCGATCTGCCTTGGCCAGCGTTCAACGTGAACGACTCGGTCACGAAGTCCAAGTTCGACAACCTTTACGGTTGCCGCGAGTCGCTGGTCGATGCCATCAAGCGCGCCACCGACGTGATGGTGGCGGGCAAGGTCGCAGTGGTTTGCGGCTATGGCGACGTTGGCAAGGGTTCCGCGCAGGCGCTTCGGGCGCTCAGCGCTCAGGTTTGGGTGACGGAAGTCGACCCGATTTGCGCGTTGCAGGCGGCGATGGAAGGGTATCGCGTGGTGACGATGGAAGAAGCAGCGGATAAGGCCGACATCTTCGTAACCGCCACCGGCAACTTCCACGTAATCACCCACGAGCACATGATCCGCATGAAGAATGAGGCGATTGTGTGCAACATCGGCCACTTCGACAGCGAGATCGACGTTGCCTCGCTAAAGAAGTACCAGTGGGAGAACATCAAGCCGCAGGTCGACCACATCATCTTCCCGGATGGCCGCAGGATTATCCTGTTGGCAGAGGGTCGGCTGGTGAACCTTGGCTGCGGAACCGGGCACCCGTCCTACGTAATGTCCTCCAGCTTCGCGAATCAGGTGATGGCTCAGATCGAGCTGTTCACCAAGCCGGGCGAGTACGCGCCGGGCGTGTACGTCCTGCCGAAGCATTTGGACGAGAAGGTGGCGCGCTTGCAGCTTAAGAAGCTGAACGTGCAGCTTTCGAAGCTGCGGGACGAGCAGGCGAAGTACATCGGAGTATCGGTAGACGGTCCGTACAAGCCGGATTCGTACAGATACTAAGAGCCGTTCGGGGCTCGTGGACGGGGCGGCCATCGGCCGCCCCGTTCTATTTGTTCCTCTTCTTAACCACAGAGGGCACAGAAATCACTGAACACGCTTACTCCTTTTTCTGCGACTTCTGTGGTTTGAATTAGAGAACCACGGAGGGCACAGAATTCGCTGAGAAATCTCTAAGATCGAGGGCTTCCCCTTCAGTGTCCTCTGTGCCTTCAGTGGTTTGAAGAAGGCGACCACGGAGAACACGGAAATCTCGGATGCATGGTGACTTTCCGGCGCATAAATGCGAACCTAATGCGTTATCATCGTAAGGGATCAATTTGCTTAAGCGCATTCACTACCTGACCGCTTACATCTTGCTGAGGATCATCCTCTACCTGTTCGGCCTGTGCGTTTGCCTTTTCAGCATTTTCGGTTTCCTATTTTTCGCAATCTCACCTCGCTCACAACCGCCTATTCTTCTCATACTCGCGGTGATTCCCGCCGTCCTCATCGTGTTTGGCGAACTGCTTGGAGTCAACCGGTGGCTAGGCGAAAGTAGGATGGAGTTTCAAGAGGTTGCTTGCCTGTGGGCGCCCGGCTTGTTCCTCCTTGGCCAGCTTCTTCTTTCAACCCTAACGCTCGGCGTACAAGCCGTCGGCTCGTTCTTTAACGCATGGCTGCTTACCATTGTATTGCTGGGGCTAGTTGGTTCTTCTTTTGGCGCCCTTACCTACGGCGCACTTCACTTCTGTCGCCGCTTCAGGCTAAAGTGGCTAGCTTTCTCCGCTGCATATGCGCTTATTCTCGCCATCCTCCAATTTGGTACTCAACCTGCCTGGGCTTACTGGTGCGGAGGCTCATCGAGCGAGTGCCCACCCATAAGCGCAAGCAACGTCGGAGCTGCCCTTGTGATCAATGCCGTGACCGGGCTTCTTGCACTGTTTTTCGCCCGTCGCTTTCGCCTCGGCCCTCGATTCGTTGAAAAATGCGAGCTACCTCCTGACACCGGACCTACAACGCCGGAGCAAGATTTTAGGACTGAAGCGCAAACCATTCAACTCAAGACCGTCCTCCGATCTGCCCGCAAGGTGCTCCCGTTCTACTGCCTTTTGATAGCCTATCAGTCTGGATGGATTGATCCTAGCCTCCCGCTCGCCTTCAATAGCCCCGTTTGGAAGAACGATCCCGACAGCGGGCTTCACAATAACGCCCGCGACCGAATGATGAAGGACCTCCTTGCCAATCACCTCAAGTCGGGCATGACTATCGGCGAGGTGGAGGCTTTGCTGGGCCGTCCGGATGCGGACTCCTCTTGGCCGTTTAATCCTAGATACATCGATTTTGATGGACCCGATCCGGCGAAAGGGGAATCGATGATTGTGTACAACGTTGCTGACGAGGGTCTCATGCGGCATAACTTTGATCGGCTACGCATCTCGTTTAAGGAAGGCAAGCTCATCCGTGCTTGGCGTTCGAAGGAGTTTTAGCTGGGCTGCAGCCCGGGCTTGTTCAAACCTGCGGAGAGCGGAAATCACTGACCAGTCTCCACCGCTCAATACCTTCCATGCCCTCTGCGTCTTCTGCGGTTTGAATTCAAGCAACCACGGAAGGCACAGAAATCACTGAAGCCCCATCAAGCAGGCAGTCCCGTTCCGTGTCCTCTGCGTCTTCTGTGGTTCGAATTCTAGCAACCACGGAGGGCACAGAAATAACAGAGTTCAGAACGTGGACGAACTAAAGCAACTCGTGCCCGACCTCGCCCACGAGGTAGTAGCTGCCGGTCACGAGCGCAACTCCCTCTTTCACCGCCGCAACCGCTTCCCTCACACTCCCAAACGCCTGCGCCGGAATGCCCGCTGCCTCAACCGCCGTCGCCACCTCCTGAGGCGAGCGCGCTCGATGAAAGTTGATCGGCACGCAGAACGCCCGCTCCACGATTGGCCGCAGAGCGGCAAACAGCCGGTCCGGCTCGTGGCCGTGCAGCATGCCGGTGATCAGGACCGCCTTCTGGCCAGGGAAGCGCCGCTGGAAGGTCTGCGCCAGAACTTCGGCCGCCTCGGCGTTGTGCGCGCCATCCAGCACCCAGGTCACTCCAGCGCGTTCAACTACCTGGAACCGACCGGGAGCGGTGGCTTTCACAGCCCCCGCGTGGACCTTCTCCTCGTTCAGCTCAACACCAGCCGCTTCTATCGCCGCGATCGCAACCGCCAGGTTATGCGCCGACATCGCCCCCACGATTCCCGGCGTTAGTTCCCGATACAAACCCCGCGCGGTCTCAACCGTGCAGACCTCATCCGAAAGCGCAAAGCGCACCGCGTCCCCAACCCGCATCACCGGCGCGCGGACCCGCGCGGCTTCCGCTAGAATCGGCTTCAGCGCCTCATCCGCCATCTCCCCCACCACCACCGGAATCCCCGCCTTGATAATCCCCGCCTTCTCGTAGGCGATCTCCGCCATCGTCTCACCGAGAATGTTTTGGTGGTCCAGGCCGATGCTCACGATCGCGCAGCTTGCGGGGGTGATGATATTGGTGGCGTCCAGCCGTCCGCCCAGCCCGACCTCCAGCGCCACGTAATCGCACGCCTGCCGCTGCCAAAACAGAAAGCCGAGCGCGGTCTTAAATTCAAACTCGGTGATGCCGCCAAACTCGGTGTCGGTAAAGCTCTCGGCAATCGGTTTTAGCTCGGCGGTTAGGGCGGCAAGCTCTTCAGGAAGGATAAGCGCACCGTTGATCTGCCACCGCTCCAGAGGGTCGTACACGAACGGGCTGAAGTAAGCGCCGGTCCTGAAGCCGTGTTCCCGCAGGATCGATTGGACGAATGCGGTGGTCGTCCCCTTGCCGTTGGTGCCCGCGATGTGGATGAACTTGGGCTGCGGGCCACGTAGCAGACCGGCGGCATCGGCGAGCGCCTGCATGCGGTCCAGCCCCAGCCTCCAGCCGCGCGGGGCAAGGCTTGCGATGTAATCCAGCGCCTCTTGAGGGGTCACGTTACCGATTGTGCGTTACCGGGTCATCCCGCTGCCAGTGGGCTGGCAGGTACAATACGGCGCGATCCGGGGCGTAGCGCAGTTTGGTAGCGCACCTGCTTTGGGAGCAGGGGGTCGCAGGTTCGAATCCTGTCGCCCCGACCATTT
>JAFDWU010000006.1 GCA_018268315.1 Armatimonadota bacterium
CGCGGTGTTGTAGTTGGGACGGGCCGGCGGGAAGTAGGGAGTCCCTTGATAGCTCGGCGGCATGACCTCAATGTGAGCAGTGGGGGTCTTGGCGCCCTTTTCCCAAGGAAGGGCAGGACCTGCGCTTGGACTTGGCGGATTGTAAGCGCCCCATCCTCTCTGGGCCGAAATCGGGAGGCCGGTAGAGGCAAATAGCATGTTGCTCGCCTCCATCCGCGCCTTGTAGGCTCGCTGCAAGTTGTGCACGGTGGCAAGCTGCTCATCTGACCACAATCCCCGGCGCTCGGGTTCTCGACCGGGATGCTCGCCCAGATACGGTGTGACTTTCTTGAACTGTTGAGGGCGAGGGGGATGCGCCATCTGCCAGCCCTTGCGCGCAAGCGCAGTAATATTGTCAACTCCGCTGTACACGCCGGCAGGCGATGCCGACACCAGCATGGTGGCCGCAAGAACAAGGGAAGCTTTCCTGAACCACTTGCTCTTTTGAATCTGACGAGTAAATAACACCCCAATCATTAGTTGTATCCCGAACACGTACCAGGCTTGTTCTCCTGGTTTACAAAAGCACTACGGGTTGAGCCAGTCATTTCGTTCCCAATATTTGTAAGAATTTTGAAAAATGTTGAAAAAGCTGAAAACTAAAGGAGAAACCCAGGTCTAAATACCAGGGAGGGAACCGCCGAGCATTAAGAGTAAGTCCAAGCAGGAGGACGATTAACTAAATGCGACGCGACCTCATCGAGAACCTGATCACTTTCGCTGCCGGCGTAGCCGTCGGCGTGACCGCCGCCAACCTGGTGCGTCGAAACCCGTCCTTCACCCAAGGCCTTAGCTCTAGCGCGGACCAGATCGCCCGCAACTGCGAGAGCGCGATTGAGCAGCTTGAGCGCAGAATCAAGGGCCAGAACGCCGCCATCGCCAGCTAAACGGTATCCTGAGCCCATGCGGCTCTGGATGATTACGATCCCTGGTTCAGTCGTCGTTCTTTTCTCCGCTGCCCTGGTTTACAACATGGCGGGTGGGGCGCCCAAGCCGTATCCCAGCCCCGTGCTGTCCTCTCGCCACCTCGTCACGCCCGCAATGGAGCAGACCGCCCTGGCGATGATGAAGAACCCCAAGCTGCAGTTCGAGGGGTTAGACCAAAAGGGGCAGAAATTCGATCTTTCCGAAGCTCTGAAGCACGGCCCAACCTTTGTGTACTTCATCATGGACGGCTGCCCGTGCAGCACCGACGTCGAGCCGATGTTCCACCGTCTGTACGAGCAGTTGGGCCACAAGGTGAACTTTGTCGGCATTATCAATAAGGGCGTCGACCGGGCCAAGCATTGGGCCACCGAGCAGAACACGCCGTACCCGGTGCTGGCCGATCCTGATCAGAAGATCATCGAGACCTACGGGGCGACGAACTCGGCGTTCAGCGCGCTGGTAAGCCAGAAGGGCGAGATCGTTAAGGTTTGGCCGGGCTACAGCCGCGATATCTTTACGGAGATGAACGCGAAGCTCAGCGCGGCGATCGATGCTCCGGTGAAGCCGTTCGATTTGGGCGCTCTGCCCACGGTTAAGACCGCCGGATGCGCGTTCGAGAAGCCAGGGAAGCCTGCGTCGCAGAAGTAGAGTTGGCCCGCCCGGAGGGATTCGAACCCCCGACCCTCGGTTCCGAAGACCGATGCTCTATCCACTGAGCTACGAGCGGAGCGGCTGATAACTATACCCGGAGGACCCTCGAACCTTCCTGCCCGCGAGCCGGTCAAAGCCATAGAAGAAGGCGCGAAATTCGCCTGACAATCTCTTCAAAAAGTTGGCGTCCGTGCCGATGAATTAAGGAGAGGAAGACATGAACCAAACCCTCGAGCAAACCCTGTTCGATCTAGACGCCGGCTTTCCAGAAAGCCTGTACGTCCTCTGCCATTCATCTACATGCCGATACGGCTGCTTCTGCCACAACGGCATCCACGGTTTGGCGTGCTTTTCTACTGAGAATGCGGCCTTCCGCTTCGCGGAATGGATCGACTTAAGCGGGCTCTCCGCGCAGCAGGTCAGCTTTGACGAGGCAAGGGAAGTGGCCAAGAATCGCCCGCTTCCGGTTACGTGCCTGATGCTGCTTGACGACCTGGATTCGCCGCAGATTCACTACATCCGCTAGGCGCTACCACGGGTACGGGTAGATGCGCAGCAGCTCCGCGCGCTTGTCCGCCTTCATCGCCGCCTCATCGTAGTCGGGCACCGATGCCAGCACCTCTTCCGCGTACTCCCACAGGCCCTTAATTGGCTTCGCGGGCACTCCGCCGACGATGGTATCGGGCGGCACATCCTTGGTCACCACTGAGCCTGCGGCAACAACCGAATTCGGCCCGATCGTAATCCCCGGCATCAGGATGGAGCCGTAGCCGATGAAGCAGTTTTCGTGGATGTTGATGCGGCCAAACTTGATGACTTTGGCGAACTTGGCCTGCTGCCTGAATAGGCGAGTCGTGCCGTCGTGGGTCAAGAAAACCACGCCGCCAGCGATGGTGGTTTTGGCGCCGATGCTGATAAGGTAGGGCTCAGAGCCGAAGACAGGGAGCCCCTCTAAGTGCGCGGATTCATGAAGCTGCAAGCCTCGCTTCTTGTATTGAGCGATGCGCCAGCGGTAGTAAAGGCCCTTCACCATTCAAAAGGATGACGATGCGAAGGGCCAGAAATTATTCGGCGGTAGCGTGAGCCTCTTCAATCTCGGCTACGATCTCAGCGGTATCCGGCTCAGCGACGACCTCTTCAACCACGGCGACTTCCTTTGCGCCGCGCTTCTTCTTGGTGGTGGTGCCAGTCTCGACGCCCACAGCGCCTTCGGTAAAGGTGCACTTCACCCTTACTCGGCGCTTCAGCTCATCGCCGGTAACGGTGGCCCAGTTCACATGGTCCAGGCTCCACTGCCAGCCGATGTCGGTGTTGGCGTACTGGAACTCGACGCCGTCCTGAAGGATGTCGGCGAGCTTGGTCTTCAAATCGTTTCGCCCCTCAAGCAGCCTTTCGCCTGCGCTGAGGTTCGGGGTAAGGCCGACGCTAAGGGTAGCGGGCTCTTCTTCGGTGGCAGATTTCTTCTTCACCGGTTCGACCGCGTCCTGAACAAGCTCGACCTGCGGCACAAGCGCGCGGCTCAGCTTGTCAACGTCTTCCGGCCACTGATACTGCTCTCCATCTTGAAGAGCCAGGGCATGGCGTCCGGTAACGGAAAGCGCCGACGCAAGCAGTGCGGCATCCGCAGGTTTGACCTTGGGAAAGGACTTGCGGATCTGATCGAGAGCGGTTTCTAGTTTCGTGAGATGGCAGGTAATCAAACGGAAATGGCCTCCGAGGGGTAGGCGCGAACGCGCCGTTGCAAGGCACTATGATACCTCAGGCTGACCGGTTCGTGTCGGCTGGCGGGTTCGAACCCGGGTTGGTAAGACCCTACTTAGGCGGCTTCACTACAGAATATCGATCCACCACTGGTCCCGAGCCGACCCACAAAATGGAACTTTTCCCCCCGGACACTTCGATCAAGAATGGGTTTGAGCTGCCCGTATGCCCATTCGTCGTGCCTGCGTAATACAGCCTGCACGAATAGATTCCAGACGTCATTGAGCTGTCCCACAGGTGACTGGCTCGGATACTCTTTCGGATGGTCTTTCCAGGTTCAAGTTCCACGAACTTCTGCGTCTTAGGCGGGACGTAGTTTGCTGTGTAGTGCTCATTTGAACCAGGCGTTTCAGCAGCCAATTCAACAAGCATGACTGGCTTAAGCATCATATAAACTGATCCCCGTGGCTCAATCTCAACGACGGAAAGCTTTGTATTTGAGGTGTTCGTGACTTCCACTGTCAGCGCGTCGCGCGATTCATAAACCGTTGTGATCTTCAGAATGTCGCTCTTGAGGTACTCGGGGAATGGATCGTCCTGCAAAGGCGCTGGAGCTTTGCTTGCCTCCTGTTCGCCCTTCATCATGGTCACACCAACGGTGACGCCCAATGCGGCGGAGAGGAGAACCGAGACAACCGACCATATGAGTGTTCGTTTCACTGCTATTTCACAAACCTACGTGTATCAGCCCGTCGGGCTCGGGCTCCGACTGGACCGGTAGATGTCTACGAAGTCTTGGGCTTTCATGAGAATGATGGCAAGTACGCAAAGCACTTCACCGACTTGCTCTGTGTGCCGCACTCCCTGGACGAAGCCAATCACCATCATTCCAACCCCAGTAGTCAGCGCCGCGCGCATGTCCCAGTTCTTTCCGGAGCGAATCATATCGCCATTATAGGGCTACCCGATGGGAGTCGGGGCACGAGCACATCAATAATCATTTAATGCGGCCTTCATTTTCAGGCAGACCTTACTTTCTGGTTCTACGAAAGATAATTTCGACTCCGTTCGAAAACTTGTCAACCATTCGTAGTCGGTCAGTTTGGGAATCATATCGAAACTTGAAATGACTGACTCCGCCCTTCCCAAACTTGCCCCCGAAATCGCCTAAATCCTTATCTGAATCCAAATATATTGTGCCGAAGCGAACATGATAAGTACCTGTATCGACAGGCGACATCAAGGTCTTGCCGCCAGTCATAAATTCGATCGGATATGGACCCATAACGGCGGCTGAACCGGGAATATCCGGTGACAAGCGCTCATAGTCCCACTTCCCGATAATCTGCGACCGTATTGAATAGTCCTGGTAACTGACCCAACAAATGGGGATTAGTAAGATAATCAGCAGGATCCCGCTACGTTTCAGTCGCCTCCTGGTCATTTCGAGGCGGAAAGTTTGAGCACGCTCAGCCATTATGGACACGCCCCGAACTGTGATCGAGCGCGTTCTGCGGGGCAAGATTTGACAAGTGCCCGATGGTCCGCCAAAACTTAGTCTTATCGCCCACACCGCAATTATATAGCGGCAAAATAGCAAGTGCGAAATGGGCTAGCTAACAAGCACCCGGAGGTCCTCGTCGTTGACCTCCTTCTTGTGATCCGCCATCGCGAGGAACTGCTCGTAAATCGCCTCGAACCGCTCTTCGGTGAAGTTAAACCCAAGCTCCGCAAGCCGGTGCCGCAACCCATGCCGACCCGAGCGGGCGGTAAGGATGATCTCACTCTTTTCCGCGCCGACAAGGCGCGGGTCGATGATCTCGTAAGTAGATCGCTCCTTAAGGACGCCGTCCTGGTGGATGCCGCTGGAGTGGGCGTAGGCGTTCGCGCCGACCACCGCCTTATTGCGCTGCACCATCATGCCGGTTAGCTTACTTACCATCTTGGAGGCGGCCAGCAGCAGCTCGGTCTTCACCGAGGTCTCGATGCCGAAGTAATCCTTGCGAGTGTTCAGCGCCATCACGACTTCTTCCAGCGCGGTGTTGCCCGCGCGCTCGCCGATGCCGTTGATAGTGACTTCAACCTGCCTTGCTCCGCCCAAAATGCCGCCGAGGGTGTTGGCGGTCGCCATGCCAAGGTCGTTGTGGCAGTGGCAGCTAAAGACGGCCTTATCGCTGTTGATGACGTTGCTTCGAATGTCATGGATAAGCTGGCGATACTCTTCCGGATAGGTGTAGCCGGTGGTGTCGGGCACATTGATGGTGGTCGCCCCGGCGGCGATGACCTTCTCGACGACTCGATACACGTAATCCTTCTTCGCGCGGCCCGAATCTTCCATGAAGTACTCGATGTCGTCGGTGTACTTGCGCGCGTGCTTAACCGCGCGGACACCGGTTTCCAGCGCCTCATCCTCGGTCATCTTCAGCTTGTAGCGCAGGTGGTTTTCGCTGACGCCGAGGCCGGTGTGAATTCGCGGGCGCTGAGCGGGTTTCAGGGCCTCGCCGGCCGCGTCGATATCCTTCTCGCGGGCGCGGGTTAGGCCGCAGATGGTGACTCCAAGCAGGTGCTTGCTTAGGGTCTCGACGGCTTCAAAATCGCCGGGAGAGCTGATGGGGAAGCCTGCCTCAATGATGTCGACACCCATTGCGACCAGCATGTGGCCAATCTCAAGCTTTTCGGGCATTGTCAGGTGCACGCCGGGCGACTGCTCGCCATCGCGGAGCGTGGTATCGAAAACGAGGACTCGGTCGTTCATAAGCATCTCAGTTTTTGGAAAAGTTCTAGTTTCGTTATACACCGCTTGGGCCGCTCCCTGCGCGGTGTATAAGGACCTCACAGCAAGGCGTTGTACAATCAAATAGACTTAATGTGCTGTTTTAGCCTGCTTGTAGAAGTAACATTGCAGGCAGAGGGAAGATGCTCACGAACCAAGTGGCAGGGCAAGCGGTGGCCAAGGCCGCGGTGATGACGGGAGATAACGCCGTGGAAAACTGGAAGATATCGGTGCTTGAATCGATTGTCGAGCGAGAGCCGATAGCGGATCAAGCTGCCAAGCTGTTCAAGGGTCTTAAGGCTGCCCATCCCACGCTGCATCCCGTTCTTTACACTTTTGATCCCACCGACAAGTTTCTGCACCTTGCCGCCGCCAGCGATTTAACCGCCGATCTCGCCGAGGCGATCCAGAAGCACGCGATCGGGCCGAAGTCGATGCCCTCCGGGGTTGCCGCTTCGCGCCGTGAGAAGGTGGAGGTCCAGGACCTTTCTATCAACCCGTTGACCACCGCGCATCGCGCGCTGTTCGAGGCTGCGGGCTTGCGATCGGCGATTTCGATTCCCATCATGGAATCGAACGAGGTGTTAGGCGCGCTTGAGATTTACTTTGAGGAGTTGAACCTTGGCGGCGGCGCCGCCAATTCGGAAATTCAGCAGGCAAGAGAGCTTGCCGCCCATATCCTTTCCCACCACCAATACTTGCAGGGGCTGAAGGCGCTAGAGCGCACCGTGCGTGACCAGGAAACCGAGATTCGAGGCTTGCATGTCGAGATTGACGCAGGCAAGAACTCGCTGGCTCATGATGTTCGCGCGCCACTGAAGGTGCTTCTGAACCAGATCGGGCAGATGCAGGAGATGGCGGTGCTGATGAACGATCACAACGCCCACGATGGCCTCGATAAGATGAGGATCACCGCCCTGCGGATGGATCATTTGATCAACGATCTGATCAACATCGCGAACCTGTCTCGCGAAGACCTGATTCTTGAAGATTGCGATTTCTCCGCCGTGGCTACGCGTGTGGGCAAGCTGGTGGTGGACCGCATGCACCGCAACGATACCCGGGTGCTGGTTCAGCCGGATATCAAAATTCACGCCGACCCCCGCTTGCTGGAGCTTATTCTTGAAAGCCTGATCTCCAACGCGGTCCGGTTCTCGCTGAAGGCAAGCGACCCTCAGGTTGAGATTGGGGCAAATGTCACTGGGGAGAAGGTGACCTACTTCGTTCGCGATAACGGCCCTGGCTTCCATCCTCACCAAGCAACGCGAATTTTCGAACCGTTTGAGCGTGTTCACGCGGAGCGCGAATACCCGGGAAGCGGCTTGGCGCTGGCGACCATTAAGCGGTTGGCGGAGCGACACGGCGGCCGGGCGTGGGCGATGAGCGCGATCGGCAAGGGCTCAACTTTCGCCTTCACGGTGGCCTAAGCCGCCCGCTGGTACCATTTTCAACTAATGAAGCCCCGACACTTCGCCATCTTCCTGCCGGACCTTGGGCAGGGCGGCGCGGAGCGCATGATGGCGAACCTCTCGCGCGGGCTTTTCGAGCGCGGCCACCGGGTTGATCTCGTTCTTTGCCGAAAGGAGGGCGTCTATTTCGACGCCATTCCGCCGGAAGTGCGCATTTTCGATCTCGGGGTAGGGAACCCGATGCTCGCCACCAAGGCGCTGGTGGCTTATCTGGAAGCAGAAAAGCCGGAGACGATGCTTTCCGCGCTGAACCAGCCGAACACGGTGGCGGTTTGGGCTCTGGCCAAGTCTCGGCATAAGCCGCGCGTGGTCATTGGGATACGCAATACCCTGACCGAGGAAGCTAAGCACGCCAAGAGCCTGAAGCTAAAGGTGATGCCGTTGTTCGTAAAGCGTTACGGCCCTCGCGCCGATGCGGTGATTGCGGTTTCGCAGGGCGCGGCGGATGATTTTGTGCAGCTAACCGGCATGCCCGCAAGCCGGGTCCATGTGGTTTACAACCCGGTGATCGACGATGCGCTGCTGGCGGGGGCGAAGGTTCGGCCCGAGCACCCGTGGTTTCAGGAGGGTCAGCCGCCGGTGGTGCTTGGCATCGGGCGTTTGAACACGCAGAAGGATTTCCCAACCCTGCTGAAGGCGTTTGCCAAGGTTCGCGCGCAACGCGAATGCCGCCTGATGATCCTCGGCGAAGGCCCGGACAGGGAAGCGTTGCAGGCCGAGGCGCAAGCGTTGGGTTTTGCTGCTGACTTCCAGATGCCGGGCTTCGTCTCGCCGCCATTCGGCTACATGGCTCATGCCGGTGTCTTCGTCTTATCATCTCTGTTCGAGGGGCTGCCGGGAGTGCTGATTCAAGCGCTCGCGAGCGGAGCGCCGTGTGTGGCGACCGATTGCCCAAGTGGTCCGAGGGAAGTGCTTGATGGCGGACGAATCGGCGCACTCATTCCGATGAGCGACCCCGTCGCAATGGCCGCCGCTATCTCGAAGGCGCTAGATGGCCAACTTGTAGAAGCATCTACTCAGGACTTACAAAGATTCACGATGGAAGCCGCTGTTAGCGGCTACGAGCAAGTGATGACCGAAGGCCTGCCCTAACGGGGTACGGGTCCGCGCGGCTCGCGCGCGGTGTTAGCCAGAATGATAGCCGTGTCAGCAAACCGCCGCACACTCGCCGTTCTTATGGCGGCAATCTTCCTCGACCTTGTCGGGTTCGGCATGCTGATTCCGGATTTCCAGCTGCGCGCCGAGAAGCTTGGCGCGAAGGGATGGGTCATCGGGGCGATCCTTAGCAGCCTATTCATCGTCCAGTTCGTGGTTTCGCCCTTGTGGGGAGCGATGAGCGACCGCCGTGGGCGGCGACCGGTCTTACTCGCCTGCTCCGCGCTTTCCGCCTTTGCAATGCTGACCTACGGCTTCGCGGGGAATCTTTGGATCATGCTGGGCAGCCGCATCATTGGCGGATTTGGCGCGGCCAACGTGGTGGTGGCGCAGGCATATATCGCGGATGCCTTCCCACCAGAGAATCGCAGCGTTGCCCTCGGCAGGCTTGGCGCGGCATTGCAAGCGGGACTAATTCTCGGCGCTGCGCTTGCGGGCCTGATAACCAAGGTGTTTGGCTCCGAAATCATTGGCTTTGTGGCTGCCGCCAGTTCGGGGCTCGGCGTGTTGCTGCTGTTCCTGTTCCTCCCTTCGGTTGAGGTTAAGCAAGAGGAGCAGCCCGGCAAGCGGCCGATCATCAATTTGGCGCTGCTGAAGGACGTTCCCGCGCTTACGCCGCTCTTTATTTTGGCGGCGGTCGCATGGTTCGCCTTGGCGTGCCTTGAAGGCACGTTTGGCCGCCTAATCCACCACAATTTGAACTACGGCCAGTACGAGTACGGCATCGTTTTCAGCATCGAGTCGATCACCGGGGTTGCCGCCCAGTCATTCCTTCTCGCCCCTGTTCAAAAACTAATGAGTTCACGCCTGATGGTAGTGTGCGGCTACCTCTTGCAGGGGTTGGGCCTGGTGCTCATGCCGTTCGCTCCCAGCCTTGCCGCGCTCGTCATCTTCGGCGCGTGTTATTCGCTCGGCACATCCATCTCCTCGCCCGCCGTTAACGGCGCATGCTCCACCCTCACGCCGGAAGACCGGCAGGGTGAGATGTTTGGCCTGATGCAGGGCGCGCGCTCGATCGGCTTTGTGGTGGGCCCGTTGCTTGGGGGAGCGCTGTTCGACTTCCGTCCGGCTTCGCCCTATTTGCTCGCCGGCGTCGTGTCGCTGGCCGCCGCGTTCCTGGCCCCGTTCGCCATCCCGAAGAAACGCCAAGCGGTAGCATGAATGGGTGAATGAGCTTGGGATGGTGCAGCAAGCCGCGCTTTGGGCGGCGGAGCTTCACGCGGATGAGGTGCGCGATACTCCCAATCCTCTGCCTTACGTGACCCACGTGATGGAGGTCGCCTCCAATCTTCGCTACACCGGCGGAGTAACCGACGAGGAAATGCTTGCTGCTGCGTTCCTCCACGATGCCGTCGAATCATTCCACACATCGCACCAAGAAGTGGACAAGCGGTTCGGAAAGCGTGTTAGCGAATTAGTGAAACTTCTGACACGCGAGGAGCCTACGCCCGCCCAAACTAAAGGGATGACGAAGGACGAAATATGGCAACTTCGCAGCGACATCTTGCTCGGCGAGATCGAGAAGATGAGCAAGGATGCGATGGCGATAAAGCTTGCCGACCGCCTTGCCAACTTGCGCGAGGCGCTTTTATTCAAGAAGGGCGATAAGCTCACCCGCTACCTGGCGCAAACCAACCGCATTTTGGAGATCGTGCCGCGCACCGTTAATCCCGGTCTTTGGACCGCAATTCGGGACCTTGCGAGGCAGGCAAAGTAATGGCGCGTTTCTTCAAGAGGAGCGAGATCGACGAATCGCTGCTTAAAGAAAAGACGATCGCGATTTTGGGCTACGGAAACCAGGGTCGAGCGCAAGCGTTGAATCTCCGCGATTCCGGCCACGAAGTCGTTATTGGCGCAAGAACGGGAGGAGAAGGCGCGAAGCAGGCCATTAAGGATGGTTTCATGGCCCTGCGCCTCTCGGAAGCCGCTTCCGCCGCTGATGTGGCAATGCTCTCGCTCCCTGATACGGAAATGGGTGAGATTGCCGGCGCGCATATCGATCCCTTCCTCAAGCGCGGCGCGCTTGTTCTGCTATCGCACGGCTTCGCCATTCGGTTTGGCGTTTATGAGCCGCGGGCCGACGTCAGTGTTGGTTTGGTCGCCCCAAAGGGTGCGGGATGGAAGCTGCGCGCGAACTTCGAAGCGGGCTCTGGCCTTGCGGGAATGGTGGCCATTCATCGAGATGTAACCGGGAATTCTCTGGCATTGGTGCTTGCCTATGCTTCGGCTATCGGTTGCGCGCGAGTTGGGATCATGGAAACCACGTTTGATGAGGAAACCGTGACCGATCTATTTGGCGAGCAAGCGGTGCTTTGCGGCGGGCTTCCGGAAATGCTGAAATCGGCATTTGGGACGCTCGTAGCCGCCGGATATCAGCCGGAAGTCGCCTACATCGAGTGCTTGCATGAGGCCAAGCTGATCCTCGATTTGATCTATGCGAAGGGGATGGCGGGCATGCGGGACAGCATTAGCGAGACCGCCCTTTATGGCGGATTGACGGAAGGCCCAAACGTTGTGACCGACGCAACACGCGAAGCCATGGCGGCGATGCTCAAGCGCATCCAAAGCGGAGAGTTCGCCGAGAACTGGATTGCTGAGGCGAAAGCAGGGAAGAGCCGGATGAAGAAGATGGTCCAGACGGAGCGCAGCCATGGCGTTAATACAGCTTTGGACAATTTGCTCAAGGCAATGCCAGGCTTCAATAAGCTCTAGGTAACCTCAAGCAGTGCTTGGGCGTTATCGGGAGCTATTTGAGTGGGAGCGAGATTGCAACGCGAAGATGCTTGCAATGATCGAATCCGTGCCTGCAGACGCCCGCGTCGACCCTAAGTTCCAGCGCGCGGTTGTGCTGGCCGATCACGTCGCCTTATGCCGAACGAACTGGCTTGCGAGAATGACCGACCCCGCCGCCCAAGTTTCCAACTGGCAGAACGACCTCGCCAAGCCGGAAGAACTTCGCCAAATCTTCGCCCATATGGAGCGACTTTGGGAGGAGTATCTTGTCCGCCTAACGGAGCAAGAAGTCGAAAGCGACTTTGAGTTCATCGGCACGGATGGCAAGACTCCCTTTCGATGGTCGATAAAAGGCCAGATGGAGCAGTTGGTTGGCCACGCCTGCTACCACCGGGGCCAAATCGCACTGTTGGTGGAACTGCTCGGCGGCGAAACGGAAGACACGGACTATCTTTTCTGGCGCTATCGCCGCGATCCGAAGTACGGAGCGATAACAAGCTGACCGCCACGCTTGCCCTGCTGATCCTGGCCTCGTTTGCCGCGGGCTTTGTTGATTCCGTCGCAGGCGGAGGGGGCCTGATTCAGTTCCCGGCACTGATGATCGCCTTTCCCGGCGCGCCGCTTGCCGTGCTGGCCGGCACTAATAAGCTATCTTCCATCTGGGGAACGGCCTTCGCTTTTTGGCGATTTGGCCGTTCACTGAAGTTTGATTGGCGAGTCCTGCGCTGGGTGCTGCCTGCTGCGTTTGCTGCCTCGGTCTTTGGGGCTGTGGTCCTCTCGCGCCTGGATACACCGCGCGTGAAGCCGTACGTGGTCGTCGTCCTCATCGTGGTGGTCATCTTCGTCGGGGCTTACACCACCCTCCAGAAAGAGCTTGGCGCTTATAGCAAAGAGCACCACCTCGATCTCTCACTTAAGGCGATCATCGGTCGCGCAACCGTGATCGGAGTCGGCGCCGGATTTTACGACGGATTCTTCGGACCGGGGACGGGCAGCTTCCTGATCTTCGCGTGCATCCTGTGGCTTGGCTTCGATTTCTTGCAGGCTTCGGGGTGGGCCAAGGCGGTGAACTTTGCCACCAATACCGCCGCCCTCAGCTTCCTTCTCGCATCCGGCAACTTCTACTTGGGAACGGGGCTCTGCATGGCATGCGCAAATGTGGCGGGTTCGGCGATCGGCTCTCACCTTGCGATTCTCAAGGGGAATGGCTGGATTCGATTTATCTTCTTGATCATGGTTGCGGCTTTGCTAGTCAAGCTGATTATCACCAGGTCATAGAATCTCATTCGTTGCGACCGCTTAGCCGAGTTCAAACAACCATAATGGTAGTTGGATGGCGAGAACTTGGGCTACTGCCGATATTGGAAGCAACACGGTGCACCTTCTCGTCGCCACCACCGACGGCAAGAAGCTTGAACGGCTGGTAAACGAAAGCGAGTGGCTCTCTCTTGGTGAAACTGTCACTAAAGAGGGAATCGTAACCGACGCGAAGCTAAAGCACCTCATCGACACCCTGCGCCGCTTTCGACGCACTGCTCGCGCCCGCGGAACAGATCGCTTTTACTTATTTGCCACCGAAGCTATCCGGATTGCTCGCAATCACGAGAAGGTTCTGGACACCATTGCGAGCGAGGCGGAAGTGGTGGTCGAAGTTATCTCGCCGCGGCGTGAGGCGGAGCTATCGGTGCGCGGATGCTGCCTGGACTCTCCCTCGCCTTCGGTGATGATCGAGGTTGGCGGAGGCAGCGTGCAAATCGCCTCGGCGGAGAATTACGAATTGGTCGACTCCGTCTCCCTGCCGCTTGGCTCTGGCCGGTTGATGGCGGAGGCCGGTCTTCGGTTCCCACCGAGCCATCACGGCATCGAGATCATCGAAGACCACATCAAGCGCGCCCTTCAAGATTACGAACTTGTCGAAAGCGGTCCCACGCAAGTGGTTGGTTGTGGCGGCGTGGTGCGCGGGCTGTGGCGCGCTTTGCATCCCGATGGGGAGAAGGTGCTGCTTGTGGAAGAACTAGATTATCTGTCGTTCCAGTGCCGACGCTTGAACATCTCAACCATTGCCGCACGGTTTGGTGTTAAGAATCGTCGCGCAGCAACCCTGTTGCCGGGGGCAATGGTGTACAGTGCATTGCTGAAACGGCTGGGAGTCGAGGAGATTCACGTAAGCGAGTACGGGGTGCGCGAAGGCGCGGTGTTAGAAATGTCCCGAGGCAGGATCGAACCATGTCTAGTTTAAGCAGCAAACAGCAGGCGATGCTCAGCTCGGAGCGGTACATAAACCGCGAGCTTTCTTGGCTTGAGTTTAACGCTCGCGTACTTGCGGAGGCCGCCAATCCTGACAACCCGTTGCTGGAACGCTTGAAGTTCCTTGCCATCTTCGAATCGAACCTGGACGAGTTCTACATGGTCCGCGTCAGCGGCCTCATCGAGCAATACGAGAGCGGCGTCCTCGATATCTCCCCCGACGGCCTTTCTCCCAACGAGCAGCTGAACCTGATTTCGGAGACCGCATTCCCGCTTCGGCGCGAGGCTTCGCGCATTTTTGAGGAAGAAATCCGCCCCCAGCTTGGCAAGGAAGGCGTTCATATCCGGCAGATGTCCGAACTGAACGAGAAGCAGGTCGAGGAACTGAACGAGTATTTCGCCGAGCAAGTTTTCAGCCTCATCACGCCGCTGGTGCTGGATCCCGCGCCGAGCGTGGCGTTTATCTCCAACCGCAGCCTGAATCTTGTTGTGCTGGCGAAAGATGATTCCGGCGAGCGCCGCATATTGCGGCTAAAAGTGCCCACCGTTATCCCGCGAGCAGTTCCTGTGCCGCGAAAGAAAAGCGAATACGTGTTGCTGGAGGACCTTATCAAGGCAAACCTCGGGCTGCTTTTCCCCGGCGTTCAACTCGAAGGCGCTTACTGCTTCAGGGTCATTCGAGACGCCGATATCGAAATCCGGCAGCTTGAAGCCGCCGACCTTATTTCCGCCATCGAACAGAGCATTCGCCTCAGGCGATTCGGCGACCCGGTGCTGCTAGAAGTTGAATCAGCAGCGCCCAAAGCGATCAAAGAATTCCTGCGCAAAATGCACGAGCTTGACCCCGAGGACATGCTGGAAACCGACGGCATTCTTGGCATGGAGATGTTCTGGGAATTGGTGAACATTGAAAAGCCAAACCTGCGCTTTCAGCCCCACCTGCCCCACACCGAAGAAAGGTTCAGCACCGCGAAATCGCTGTTCGATACGGTGAAGTCTACGGACGTATTCCTACACCATCCCTACGATTCCTTCCGCCCGGTGGAGGAGTTCGTGGCAAGCGCTGCCACCGATCCCAACGTTATCGGCATTAAGCAGACCCTTTACCGCGTCGGCGCTGAATCGCCAATCATCGAATCCCTTTTGGCCGCCGCCGAACTTGGCAAGCAGGTCGCGGTGATGGTGGAGCTGAAGGCCCGATTCGATGAAAGCAACAACCTGGTTTGGGCGCGGCGATTAGAGCATGCCGGCGTGCATGTAACTTATGGTTTTCCGGAAATGAAGACCCATTGCAAGCTCTGCCTGGTGGTGCGAAAAGAGGGCAATGGGGTGAAGAGCTACGCCCATATCGGCACCGGCAACTACAACCCCGTCACGGCGCGCCAGTACACCGACCTCGGCATGTTCACCTCCAATCCGGAGCTGACCCAGGACATCTCGGAGCTTTTCAACTATCTGACCGGCTTCAGTCGCCAGCGCGAGTATCGCCGCATCTTGGTCGCCCCGCTTAACCTGCGCGAAGGCATCATCGCCCGCATCGAGCGGGAAATGGAAGTCGCCAAGAAGACCGGCTCGGGTCGCCTCATCTTTAAGAACAACGCACTTGTCGATCCCGAAATCGTTGAAGCCCTCTATGCCGCCAGCGAGGCGGGAGTCGAGATCGATCTCATCGTTCGCGGCGTCTGCTGCCTACGGCCGGGCGTGAAGGGCATGAGCTCAAGAATTCGCGTGCGTTCCATCGTTGGCCGGTTCTTGGAGCACAGTCGGCTTTACTACTTCCATAACGGCGGAGATTCTGAAGCGCTGCTTGGCAGCGCAGACCTTATGCGCCGCAATCTCGATCGCCGCATCGAGGTGCTCGCCCCGGTGGTGAACCAGCAGCACATCAAGTTCTTGGTGCATGAAGTCATGCAACCGTATTTGGAGGACTCCACCAACGCCTGGGTGATGAAGCCGAACGGCGAGTACGACAAGCTGGACGGCAACAAATTTAGTGCGCAGAGCAACCTGATGCTGCGCCCGGCAAGCCGCGTGTTTGCCGAGCTAGAAGGCTTGCGCCAATAATCGGTACGGCGCAGTCTGTAGATTGTCAGGTATTACTAAGTTGCCTCTGCGTCGTGGCACCGTCGCCACATCGCTGAACGCAACTCAGCAAGGTTAAAAGATGACGGAAATTACAATGCCCAAAATGGGCGACGGCATGGAGGAAGGCACTCTCCTCGATTGGCTTAAGAAGGACGGCGATACCGTCAAGTCGGGGGAAATTATCGGCAACATTCAAACCGATAAGGCCACCATCGAAATGGAAGCTCCCGGCAGCGGCACCATCACTGGGTTCCTCGTCGCCGCAGGCGAGACGGTACCGGTGGGCAAGCCGATGGCCGCTATTCTGGGCAAGGGCGAATCTCTGCCCGCCAATTGGGGAAGCGGGCACGTCGCGGCTGCTGCTCCTGCCGCCGAGGCGCCAAAAGAGAAAGAATTAGTCGGCGCCGGCGCATCTGCTCCGGTTGCTGCTTCCGCGGCGGCTGCGCCGCCTTCCGGTCGGGTTGCCGCTTCGCCTTTGGCGCGGCGTATTGCCGAGGAACTCGGGGTCGACATCGCTTCGGTGAAGGGAACCGGACCTGGTGGACGAATTGTCGAGAAGGATGTTAAAGCTGCTCAGAGCGCGCCGGTAGCAAGGCCGCAAGTCGCCGCAGCAGCCATGGTCCCGACCGCCGAGGATCGCTCCGTCAAGCTAACGAATTTGCGGCGAATCACCGCCCAGCGCACCGCCGAGAGCAAGCAGGCGGTTCCGCACTACTATGTGTCCGTCGAAGTGGACGTCGAGCGGCTGATGGCCCTGCGTGAGACTTTCGACGAGGAAGGTGGCGGCAAGCTATCGGTCAACGATTTCATCGTTCGCGCCTGCGCGCTTGCCCTTCTGGATATGCCGGTGGTGAACGCTTCGTTCAACGGCAATGAAGTCATCGAGCATGGCGCGGTCCACATCGGTATCGCGGCGGCGGTTGAGGAAGGCCTTACCGTGCCCGTTCTGAAGAACGCCCATACGCTGACCCTTCGCGAAATCAATCGGCGCTCGCAAGATTTGGTGGCCCGTGCGCGTGAGAACAAGCTGAGCCTGGACGAGCTGAGCGGCAGCACCTTCTCGATTTCCAACATGGGCATGTTGGACGTGGATTACTTCGCGGCCATCATCAACCAGCCCAACGCGGCCATCCTCGCAGTCAGCAGCACCCGCAAGAAGGTGGTGGTGAACGAGGACGATGAGGTGGAAATCCGCCGCCGCATGGCGATCACGGCGTCGTTCGATCACCGCGTGGTGGATGGGGCGGTAGGCGCGAAGTTCGTAAACGTTGTCCGCGCCTATCTCGAAAATCCGACCCGGCTGCTAAGCTAGCCCGGCGCGATCGGGATGGTGGCTTTGCCGGACGCCGTGAGGAAGCCCTCATGGCATTCGATGCTCTCAAGCTGGATCGCGCCTTGCAGGTGCAAGTCGCGGTCAAGATCGAGCACCGGCGTCAGCGCCTTCAGTAGCTGATCCCGAGCGAAGCCAACCGTGTAGTAATCGTTCAGCCAAATCTTGGCGTCCGCCAGCACGATCTGCGTCCCCGCGGCGGGCCTTAGCCGCGCAAGGACCAGGAAGTGGCTTTTCACCAGCACGAACTCTCCATCGCCCTCCACCCAAACCCATCCTTCGCGCAGGGTCACCTTCACGCTCTTGATCTCGCGGAACTTCTTCAGGATGAAGCGCTCCAAATCCTCTTGGCGCAAGGTTACCGACCCTTGCCCGACTCCACTCTGGCTTAGCCTCAGCTTGTGCTCATGAAGGGCTAGCCCGGCATCGAACCGGCAGTCGGGGATTCTTGCCGCCAGGGATTCGACTCGCAGGCCCGCCAATGAGAAATCGTTCAACGAAATAACAAGCTCCCCCAACCGGCCGCTTTGCGGACGCCAAGGCTGAGTGAAGAGGGGCAGCCCCTCGGTAGAGAAGTGGCGTGCGAGGATTTCTCCCCGACGGATGTTGGAGAAGGGAAGACCGAATGGCGGCTCGGGAATCGTCCGCAGCCAGACCTCCTTCGCAGGGCCGGTGAGCTTGGCGGCAATATCGGCGGCGGCGTCCCGCTCCACATGCTGGACCTGGGCGCGGATCCCGATCCCGAACAGGGCGGCAATGCCTAAAAGGAGGGGCGCCATAAGTGATTCGCATTTTACGGCAAGTGCCACCCCCTAACCAGGGCGAGTGAACTTCACGGGCAACCTTATAGTAGAATAATAGTAGACTTTACAAGTCCTATATTGCAAATTCCCAAAAACACTCAAATTTAATACAAAAACTCAGAAATTCGTTGACACAAATGGGGATTGGTTGCTGTATTGTATCAACAGAAACGTGGCGACGGGGGTTGGGAGGCTACTTCACCCAGGGCGGGGGCCCAAGTCACGGTTTACCGGGGGAGGCGAACCATGAGGGTTTCTTCCCCCACTAACACCCATAAAATCGAGCGGAGCGATGAAGTAACTTGCAGGCAAAGAAGAGTAAGAAGCTCGCCGGAGCCGCTCGCCTGGTCGGACGATACTTGTCCACGATGGACTCCCGCGCTCGGGTCATGGTCGGCCCAAAGTTCCGCGAAGCGCTGGGAAACGATTTTACGATAACGCTTAGTGAGCTCGGGTGTGTAACCATCTTCCCGAAAGCGGCATGGGAAGCTTTTACCGAAAGGATTTGGGAAAAGGACGACTTTAGCACATCGCGGGAATTGCTGGAACGCCACTTTATCGGTTATGCGGAAGAAGAGCAGAATCTTGATAGTCAGGGTCGGCTCGTAATCCCTAAAGCGCTCAGAGACAAAGCACAACTCAGCGGAGAAGTGCTTCAAATTGGCCACAGCGGCCGTCTGCATCTTTGGAATCCCGACGAGTACGACAAGTACGAGTTGGCGATGGACAGTTACGGGGGAGAAAGGCGGCTAAGGCTTGAGCAAGCAAGAATTCGTGTGTTCGGAGAGGAAGCGCAGTAATCATGGCTTTTGCGCTGGCTTTCCACGGAACTTTTCGGCGCTACCGAGACGTGGCTGCGGTTACTGAGGTGACCTATCTTCACGAGCCGGTGATGGTTGAAGAAGTCCTCGATCTGTTGCCCCTGTCCCCGGGCGGAGTGGCAGTGGACGGCACCCTCGGCCTCGGCGGCCATTCGATGAGATTCGCCCAGCGAGTCGCCCCCGGCGGCACCTTGTTGGCCACCGAATGGGACGAATCGATGTACGAGCGGGCAACCGCTCGGCTGGCCTCGGTGAAAGATGTTGAGGTCAAAACCCGTCGCGACGATTTCCGGAACCTGCCCTCGATTCTCAAGGAACTCAATCTTCATCCGAACGGAATTCTCTTCGACCTCGGTTTGAATTCCGCCCAAGTGGACGACCCGACCCGTGGCATCAGCTTCCAGGCGGAGGGTCCGCTGGATATGCGAATGGATCGCACGAAGGGCGAAACCGCCGCCTCGCTGCTGAACCGCATGTCGCCGCGAGAAATTGAAGATTTGCTTTTCGAAAACGGCGAGCGCTGGGCGCGAGCCATTGCGAAGTCGATTGTTGAGCGCCGCAAGGAGAATCCGCTAAGAACCACGAAGGATCTGGTGGATGCTATTCTTGCCGCAGTGCCAAAGGGCGCGCGGGATAAGCGCATCAATCCCGCCACTAAAACCTTCCAGGCGATTCGGATCGCCGTAAACCGAGAGCTAAACGGTTTGGAAGAAGCCTTCACCGGCGCGGCAGAATCGCTTGCCAAAGGCGGAGTGGTGGCGATTCTGAGCTACCACAGCGGCGAGGACGCCATCGCCAAGAACGTTTTCCGCGAGCTTGCCGCAACCGGCAAGTTCGAAGAAGTAACCAGGAAGCCGCTTCGCCCAAGCGAAGCGGAGGTTCAGCGGAACCCCCGAAGCCGAAGCGCCAGATTAAGGGCGCTTAGGCGAATCGGAAGCGGAAGCACGGATAGCGACCGCAAGCAATAAATCACGGAAAGATCAAAATGAGCGCACTCTTAGCCCCTCAAGCCATTCCTCAACCTCAGGTTCGACCTCAGGTTCGAACTGCTGCCGTCCGCGTGGTCACCACCCAACCGACGGTGCTTGCCCTTGTTCTTTCGGCATCGGCGAAGTTCCTTGCCGTTGCATGGGTGGCAAATTACGCCTGCTCGGTGGCGGGCAACGCCTACTTGGAGCAGCAGCGCGTTCGCACGCAGGAAGCGGTGCACCGTCTGCATTTTGCCCAGCAGCAGGTGGCGGCGCTCAATCTTGAAATTGGCAAGCTGACCGCCGATGGCGACGTGCGCCGATACGGGAACGATAACGGGCTTGCGTCAGACCCTGCCTTCCAGCCGTCTGGAAATTGACGTGGCTTCCCAAACTCAGGATTTTCGATCTCGCTCAGCAATCGTTGCGCTGTTCCTGGTGGGCGGCTTCATGGTGGCCGGGTTCACGCAGTACTACCTACAGGTCTATAACGCTGACGAAGTCCTGAAGAAGGGCAAGGACCGCCAGAAATACACGCTGGACGAAACCGTTCACTCCAACCGAGGCAAGATTTACTCCGCCAATGGCCGCGTGCTGGCGGAAGATTCCAACACTTACGAGCTTTCGCTGCAGGTCGGCCACGGCAAAACGCCGCTTAGCCACGGCTTCTTTGCGGCGGTAAGCAAGGCCACCGGCATCCCGGCTGCCGAAATGGAGGCTTTTGCCTTCGATGCGGCGGCGAAAGTTAAGCCTGAAGACGTCAAGCTGCCAATCAAGTCTTGGCCAAACCCGCTTAGCCAGCTTCAGGCCGACGAAATTGATCGCATTCGCACAGCGTGGAAGGCCGACGGCCTTTCCACCACCAAGAGCGCCCATCGCAGCTACCCGCTTTGGGATATCGCCTCGGCGGTCACCGGCGATTTTGAGGAGAAGCTGGTCACCAAGCAGGTGAATGGCAAGACCGTCTCCGTGATCGACGTCGTGCCTCAGCACGGCCTTGAGCAGGGAATGGATAACGCCCTGCGCGGCGAAGATGGCGTGGTGAGAGGGCTGGTGGATCGCCACGGCGAGTTCCTGCCGATGCGTATCGACAGCAGTTCGAAGCCCAAGAAGGACGGTGACGACTTGGTCCTCACCATCGACACCGATATTCAGGAGGCGGCGGCCCGCTCGCTTGAGAAAGCGGTTAGAGATGCGAATGCCACGAGCGGAAGCGCAATCGCCATCGACCCTAAGACCGGCGATATTCTCGCGATGGCCAGTTATCCGCAGCTTGGCACGGGCCAAGATGTGAATAAGGTGAAATCCGACGAGCGCCACCTCGGGCTCTGCCCGGTGGTCGAGGATCGCTTTGAGCCAGGCTCCACGATGAAGACCCTGACCCTCGCTCTCGCGATGGACCTTGGCCTAGTTCACGATAACGACGAATTCACATGCAACGGCGAACTACGAGTAAGCAAGCGTAATGTGATCCATTGCACCAGCCACCACGGCGGCATCGAAAAGCACGGAACCATGCACCCGGAAATGGTGATCGCTAAGAGCTGTAACGTCACCGCAGCCCGATGGGCAATGATGATCGGCCACGACAAGTACGTCGACTTCATGAAGCGCGCGGGCCTTCTGGATCGCTCGAACATCGGACTGGCGGGCGAGGTCACCGGCAAGTACAACACGAAGGAATACAACAAGACGGTCCAGGTGGCTACTTTTGGCTTTGGGCAGTCGCTTCGATTACAGCCGCTTTCGCTTGCCAGCGCGCTTACCGCGCTTGCGAACGATGGCGTGCGAATGAAGCCGCGCATCGTGCAGAAGGTTGGCAATCGGCTTGTTGAGCCGGTTTCAGTGGGGCCGCTTGTTAAGCCGGAAACCGCCCATCAGGTTTCCAAGTACATGGAAGCGGTGTTCACCTCAACGTCCGGCACCGGCCATCGCCTACAGATCGAGGGCTATCATCTTGCGGGCAAGACGGGCACCGCCGAGCGCATCGGCAAAACCGTTTCCGGCTACGTTTCAAACTTCGTCGGCTTCGTGCCAAGCGACCGCCCTCGCGCGGTGGTGGTGGTAATGGTCAATAACCCCAAGGGCGAGCGGCACTTCGGCGCAGAAGTGGCAGGACCGGTGTTCCAGGATATCGCGCGCTCGGTGATTAAGCGATACGACATCGCGCCTGATCCGGCATTGCTCGCGCAGGCCACTCAGAAACGTCAATTGCAAGTGGATGCAAAGGACGTGAAGACGGTTTTGGCTAAGCCCACCGCCCCCGCAAAGAAAGCCGCGCAGGTAACCCCGAGGCGGTGATCGAGTGAGGCTAACCGAACTCTTTGCCGAAAGCGGCGTCGATCCCGACGCCTGCGAAGGCGACCCGAATATCACCGCGCTCTCGGCGGATTCCCGCGCCGCGAAGCCTGGCAGCATGCACGTGTGCATGCCCTCTGGGCGGACGGATACCCACCACTACGCCGAAAGCGCCGCCAAGGCGGGCGCGATCGCTGTTTTGAGCTATTCCCGCGAGGGATACGAGTCTCTACGCGGTCGCTTTCCGGGCACCGCGCTGATCGAGGCGGATCGTTATCCCGATGCGCTTTGGCGCATTGCGCGGGCCTTCCATCAGCAGCCGGGGATGGCGATGAAGATGGTGGGGATTACCGGCACGAACGGCAAGACCACCACTGCGTGGCTGCTTTATCAGGCGCTGATGAAGCTGTCTGGTCCTTCGGTCTATCTGGGCACCATAGGGTTTCATCTGCCCGGCGCGGTGCGCGAGGCTGCCAACACCACGCCGTTTCCAGTTGAACTGTTTCAGATGCTTGCTGACGCCCGGGATTCCGGTGCGGAGTCGCTGGTGATGGAAGTAAGCAGCCATGCGCTTGCCGAGCGGCGCGCGGACGGCTGCGATTTCGACATCGGGATTTTCACCAACCTCACTCAAGATCATCTCGATTTTCACGGCACCATGGAGGCCTATGAGCAAGCGAAGTGGCGGCTGTTTTCGGATCTGCCGGACGAATCGTGCAAGCCCTTTACGGCGGTGCTGAACACTGATGACCCCGTCGGCGCGAACTGGGCTTCGGCTTTTCAAGGTTCATTGCTGACATACGGCTTTGAGTCGGGCGATGTTAGAGGTCGTCGGCTGCAGACCCGGCTTTCCTCGCTTGAAATGGCGATTCACTACGGCAAGGATGAGGCGGTGGTGCATGCCGGTCTGGGTGGTTCGTTCAATGCTTGGAACATCCTTTCGTCGGTGGCAGGCTTAGTGGCGCTTGGGTACCCGCTTGCGAATGCCGCCGAGGCGCTGGCAAGCGCGAAGGCTGCGCCAGGGCGTTTTGAATCCGTGAAGAACCATGCGGGCATCGAAATTTTGGTGGATTACGCCCACACTCCCGACGCCCTTGAGAAGCTGCTCTTGGCTGCCAAAGAACTGACAACCGGTCGGCTGATTGCCGTGTTCGGCTGCGGCGGAGACCGCGATCCAGACAAGCGCCCGAAGATGGCGGCGGCGGTCTCCAAGATTGCCGATTTGACGATCATCACCTCCGATAACCCGCGCACCGAGGACCCTGAGAAGATTCTTAACCAGGTTGAGAAAGGCATCGCGCCCGGCGCGGAGTACAAACGCATTTCAGACCGCGCGGAAGCGGTTGCGGCCGCCATTGCCGCGTCCCAGGCCGGCGATACGGTGGTAGTGGCGGGCAAGGGGCACGAGAATTATCAGATCATCGGCACGACGAAGACTCACATGGATGACCGTGAGCTGATTCGTGACGCTTTAGGAGCGCGAGCTTGACGAAATCCCTATTGGAATTGGCGGAACGGTTGGGCGGCAAGCCTTTTGGCGTAACCGATCAGTCGTGTACCGGCTTCGCGCTGGATAGCCGAGAGGTGAAGCCGGGTGATCTCTTTATCTGCGTGGTCGGCGAGAACGTGGACGGCCATGACTATGCGGCTACGGCATTGGCCCACGGCGCCGTCGCCTGCCTTGCCACACGCGCCATCGATGGACCGCATATCTTGGTGAAGGATCTGCCAGATGCTCTCGCGGCGATGGGGCGCAGCTTCCGCAAGGAGTTCACGGGCCCGGTTGTTGGCATCACCGGCAGCGCGGGCAAATCCAGCACCAAGGAATTCGTGGCGGCGGCACTTTCGCCGCTCGGCGAGATACTGAAAACGGAAGGCAACCGCAACACTGAGCTCACCGCGCCGCTTCTATGGGTGGAAGCCGATGCCGCACGGCACAAGGCGGCGGTGGTCGAAATGGGTATGCGCGGCTTTGGGCAGATCGCCCACCTTTGCTCCTTCAGCTTGCCGACTCATGGGCTAATCACGAACATTGGTTGGGCGCATGTGGAGTTGGTCAATGGCCGCGAAGGCATCGCTAAAGCTAAGTCGGAGCTTTTCGACGCATTGCCAGCGGGCGGCGAAGCGTTCTGGTGGGGTGAGGACGAATACTCCGCCACGCTGAGGCAGCATGCCGGCCAGCGGCCCGGCTTTACCTTTGGCTTCGGCCCCCAGAACGACTGCGCAATTACTGCTTACGAGATGACCTCGCTGCAAAGTTGCCGGGTCACGTGCCAGGTCGCTGGTCAGCAAGTCGAGTTGGAAGTTCCCGCAACCGGACGCCACATGGCGATAAACGCGGCCGCGGCGTTGCTGGTTGCGCACCGGTTGGGAGTCTCCTTAAGCGATGCCGCGCGGGCCATCGAGGGCGTAAAGCTGCCTCCGATGCGGATGGAGGTTCGGCCCCACGGCAATGGTCAGGTCTTGCTGGATACATACAACGCTAGCCCGCCAAGCATGATCGCAGCCCTCGAAACGCTGGCCGAATCCAGCGTGCCGGGCCGCAAGATAGCAATTCTGGGCGAAATGCGCGAGCTTGGCCCCTATTCGGCGGAGGGTCACGCGGCGGTCGGGAAGGCGATCAAGCAGCTTTCGCTGAGTGAAGTTCTCTTTATCGGCCCCGATACCGTTCCGATGCTGGTGGCCGCCGAAGGCGGCAAAGCCGCGGTCATGAGCGCAAGCCTGGACGACGCGCGGTTCCTACTGCAAAACTTGCTGCCAGGCGATCTCGTGCTCCTCAAAGCATCGCGCGCCCTAGCGCTGGAAACGCTTTTGGAGGAGGCGCATGCTTAACGCCTTCCTCATTTCGCTGCTGGTCGCGGGTTTTGCAGCACTGCCAATTCTTAACCTGTTGGTGAAGCTAAAGAGCCGCCAGACCATCAACCAGTACGCGCCTGAGGGGCACCAGGTAAAGCAGGGAACGCCGACGATGGGCGGGCTCATCATCCTCACCGGCTTCTTCGCCGCCGTTATCTACATGCTGGTGTCAAACCCAGCTTACGCGCAGACTTTCCTCGTCCCCCAATACGCGATTCTTGCAATCGGGTTTGCCCTTGTCGGGTTTCTGGATGATTACGTCGTCCCCAAGCTGATGACCGGCAAGCGCGGCCTAGGCTGGAAGCAGAAGCTGCTTATGGAGCTGTTGTTCTGCGCGCCGATGGCGTTATGGGGAGGCGGCCATGGGGCGCTCCAAGCGGGCCTGCTGGTGTTCACCGTCCTCTTCTTCAGTAACGCCTACAACTTCTCCGATGGTCTCGATGGGCTTGCGGGTTCGCTGCTGCTTTGCATTTGTCTGGGCCTCTACTTCCTCGTCCCCGACGCCCGATGGGCGGTGCTGGCGATGGTGGGAGGAGCGATCCCGTTCCTGTTTCTGAACGCGCCTCCGGCGCGGGTGTTCATGGGCGATGTTGGAGCGCTGCCCATTGGCGCGGTGCTTGGGGCGGTCGTCTTCCAAGGTTTGTCAAAAGCGCCTGATCAGGCGCATCTGAACGCCTTGGCTCTGCTTAGCTTAGTGATGGTGGTTGAGCTTGTCCCGGTTCCGCTTCAGATCGCAAGCGTAAAGCTGCGCGGCAAGCGCCTGTTTCCGTACACCCCCGTCCATCATTCATTCGAGAAGGCGGGCTGGCCGGAATCGCGCGTGGTTTGGACTTTCGTGCTCAGCCAGCTTGTGCTTACCCTTCTCGCCTTGTGCCTCATCGGGGCAGGAACGTGAGGACGGTCGCGGTTCTTGGAACTGGCCGCTCCGGCATCGCCTCGGCAAAGGCTTTGCTTAAGGAGGGCTCGCGCGTGCTCTTGCTTGATGAAGCCACCGAAGCCACGAACCCTGAGGCGGTCTCTGAGCTTGCCTTGGCGGGCGCGGATGTTCGGTTCGGCGTTAAGACACCGTTTGATTTCGGCGATGCCAAGGAGTTGGTGGTTTCGCCCGGGGCCGCGCCGAGCTCCCCCGTGGTGCAGGCAGCGCTAGGGCATGGCATGAAGGTGCTAAGCGAGATTGAGCTTGCATATCAGGTTGCGAAAGCGCCGATCGTCGCGATCACCGGAACCAACGGAAAGAGCACGACCACCGTGATGACCTATCTGGCTTTTCGCGGTGCCCGGCTAAACGTGGTGCTTTGCGGAAATATCCACGGCTCCGGCTATCCCGAGGTCCCGCTGACCCAGGCGGCCTCAGAAAGTCCCGCTGACGCGGTGCTGGTGGCGGAAGTCAGCTCCTTTCACTTCGATTTCACCCATGCCTTCAAGCCAAAGGCGGCGGCGATTACCAACATCACGCAGGACCATCTCGACCGCCACGGCACCGTCGAAGCGTATCGGGCGGCGAAGATGCGCATCTTCGAGAACCAAGATGCCTCTGACCTTGCCGTGATCCCCAACGACGATCCGCTCTTCACCCGGCCCTCCGGGCCGAGAATCCGCACCTTCGGGGCCACCGGGGCGGATGCTGAAGTGTTAGCGGATGGCGTTAGGATTGACGGCCAAACAATAAGCGCGGCAGCGTTCCCCTTTAAGGGCGTTCACAACCTTCGCAACGCGGCGGTGGCGATGTTGCTGGCGCAGGGCTTTGGCGTGCCTATCAAAGCCTCAATGAAAGGGCTGCAAGAATTCAAAGGCCTGCAGAACCGGATGGAGGTCGTTGCCGAGAAGGGCGGCGTCACCGTGATCAACAACTCAATGTGCACAAACCCGGACGCGGTGGTCGCCAGTTCCGGCTCGCTATCCCAACGCCAGCACCTCCTTATCGGCGGGGTGGATAAAGACCTCGATTTCGCTCCTCTCCGCCGGTATCTGGAGAGCAGCCCTCACCGGGCCTACATTTACGGCCGCGATGGCCGGTCGATCAAAGACGCATTGGGGACTGATGGCCCAGTGTTCGAGAACATGCCGGAAGCCTTCCAGCAGGCGATCCAGGCTGCAAAGCCAGGGGAAGTGGTGATGCTTGCCCCCGGTTGCGCCAGCTTCGACGAATTCAAAGACTTTGTCGATAGGGGCAACGTCTTTAGAAAGTTAGCCAAAGAATGGAGCGCAAGTAAGTGAAAAGGGTGTTTCTGCGAAGTGTGCGCGATCCGTGGCTGTTCTACACCTCGCTTCTCCTAACCCTCATCGGGCTGTTCGCCATCGGCGATAGTGGCTTCGCCCGCTCGATCGCGGATGGCAAAGGAACGGTTCCGCGCGAATTCTGGACCCAGCTCTTCCTGATGGGTATCTCCGCCATTGCTTTCTTGGCTTGCGCAAGCGTGGGCGAGAAATCTTGGCGACGCTGGGCAATCATCGCCGGGCTCGCGAGCCTAATCGGCGTTGTTCTCGTCGCGGTTCCTGGCTTCAGCAGCGCGGAGGGCGGCTCTCACCGATGGCTTAAGCTCATCCCGATCCAGCCTGCCGAGTTCGCAAAGGTGGGCTGCATCGTGTACCTTGCAGGCGTATTCGCCGGTCGCTCGCCGTGGCCGCGATTCAAGCGGATACGCACCTTCGGTCTTTGGCTGGATAACATCGCCTTTCCCAAGATTGGCCGCGCGATGCCCGCGATCATCGTCGCCACCATCTGCATCCTCGTCGCGATGGAGCCCGATCTCGGCACTGCCTGCGTCATCGCCGTCAGCGCGTTCGCCATCTTCTGTTGTGGCGGGGTGACCCAGAAATCGATCATCGCCATGCTGGTGATCGGCGGTGTGGGAACAGCGTTGCTGGTGCGCTTCCAGCCGTACCGAATGGATCGCCTCACCTCGCACTCGCGGCGATGGGAGCCGGAGTACATCGATTCGGTGGGCTTCCAAACCGTTACTTCGGAGATCCACCAGGCAAGCGGCGGCCTAACCGGTCAGGGCATCGGCATGGGGCATGCCAAGTATTTGATTCCCGCGCCGACCACCGACTTCATCATGGCCACCATCGGGGAGGAAACCGGTTTGGTTGGCTCGCTCACCGTTTTGCTGCTGGAACTCATTCTTGTGCTGCGCCTGCTGGGGCTGGCGGGAGAGGCAAAGACGAAGTTTGCCCACCTCTTCTTTGTGGGCTTTGCGTGCTGGATTGGTGTTCAGACCTGCACAAATATGATGATGGCGAACGGCGCTTTGCCTGCCATCGGCATTCCTCTGCCATTCGTGAGCTATGGCGGCTCCAGCCTTTTGGCGCTGTGGATGGCGGTGGGAATTTGCCAGTCGCTTTCACGCTCGAATCACTTGCGGGAGGTGGCAGAACCTGTACTTGATCGTAACGGGGGGCGGGACCGGCGGGCACGTCTACCCGGCTATCGAAGTCGGCAAGCGCGCGGCTAGCGCGGGCTGGCGTGTTGCCTACGCAGGCAGTCTTCGGGGTCTTGAGGGCAAGGCGTCTACCGCGCTTGGCTGGCCCTTCTTCGGCTTTAACACCGGCCCCGTCTATTCGCTTCGCACCCTCGCGGGGATGAAGGGCGCGGTGCAATACGCGCAGGCTCTTGCCGCGACTTCAAAGATGCTGAGGAAAGAGAAGCCGGATGTCGTTTTCTCGACCGGCGGCTATGCGGCGGGACCGGTGGTTGAATCGGCTCGAAAGCTCGGCATTCCCTATGTCTTGCTGGAGGCCAACAGCGTGCCCGGCCGCTCCATCTCTCGATTTGCGCAGCAAGCGGTAGCGGTCGCTACCGTCTTTCGGGGGGCGGAGCAGCACTTTCCCGGTTGCCGGGTGGAGCGCACCGGCCTTCCCATTCGCGACGCCTTAAGGGAACTTGCCGCCCAACCCGCTGAGCAGAAACGGCAGGTGCTGGTAGTTGGCGGGAGCCGCGGCTCTGTGTTTCTGAACGAGACCGTTCCAGAGGCTTTCGATGAAAGCATGGACGCTGAGTGGTTGCATGTATCCGGTCCTGACCACTTTGAGGCCACGCGAGTCCGCGCGGAAGGGAAGCGTGGGTACACAGTTGCCCCATTCCTCGAAGCGGAGGCGATGGCCAAAGCGTATAAAGAATCGATGGTGGTGGTTGCAAGATCGGGGAGTTCGCTTGCCGAGCTTGCCTTGTTCGGAATTCCCGGCGTCTTAATCCCACTTCCCACATCCGCCGGAGATCATCAGCTTCACAACGCGGAGGAGTTTGCGGCCATGAAGGCGGCGACCTTGCTCCGGCAATCAGAGGCAACGCCGCAAGCAATCCGCGGCGCGGTTTTGAAGTGGCTGGACGACGAGAGCGAACGCAAAGCCGCCGCCCTGGCGCTGAAAGAATTTGATGTTCCCGATGCCACCGAACGTATTTGGCAGCTGGTGCAGGCAGGCGCGCGGGCATGAGGAAGCAGTCCGAGATAAACGAGGCGTTTGCCCCCACCGAGCGGCTATCTGGCTTCAACGAGTTCTTCCTGGTGGGCATTGGCGGCGCGGGAATGAGCGCGCTTGCGCGGTTATTAAAGGCTCGTGGCTTCACTGTAAGCGGCTCGGATTCTACGGCTAGCATCGTCACCGGCAATCTGAATGAGGAAGGCATCCCGGTTACCATCGGCCATCGGCGCGAATCCGTACCTGTTGGGGCAGCCGTTATCCTGACCGACGCCATTGACCTGACGACCTCTCCCGAGGTCGCCGCCGCGCGCGAGCAAGGCAACCTGATCTTCCGCCGCTCGCAGGCGCTGGGCTGGGTGCTGCAGAACTATCGGCTCATCGCCGTAACCGGGACGCACGGTAAAACCACCACCACGGGGCTGGTTGGCTTCGGCCTCATTGAGGCGGGGCTCGACCCGCTGGTCGTTGTCGGGGCGGATATCCCGCAGTTTGGCGGCCCGGTGCGGGAAGGCAAGGGCGAGTGGGCGGTGGCGGAGGCATGCGAGGCGTACAACAGCTTTCACGACCTGAATCCGCAGATCGTCGTGCTAACAAACCTTGAGCATGATCATGTGGATTTCCACAAGACTTTCGATGACCTTAAAGGCAGCGTGCTGGAGTTTCTCGCGCGGCTGCCAAAAGATGGCCTCCTGGTGTATTGCGAGGAGGATGCTGGTGCGCTGGAGATTGCCGCCGCCTATCAGGGGAACAAGATTCCATACCGGGCTAGCCACCTGAAGCTTGCCATTCCGGGCCATCACAACGAGCAAAACGCCAGCGGCGCACTGGCGGCGATAGAAGCCGCAGGGGCAAACGCCGAGCGCGCAAAAGCAGGGCTGGCCAAATTTGGCGGCGCGGAGCGGCGGTTACAGGTGCTGCACGCAGGTGAGGTAGCGGTTGTGGATGATTACGCCCACCATCCTACTGAAATCGAGGCGAGCATCCAGGCGCTAAGAGCCCAATTCCCCTCGCGGCGATTAGTGGTGGTTTTCCAGCCACACTTGTACTCGCGCACCAACGGTCAATTTGCCGATTTCGCCAAGGCGCTGGATAACGCCGACTTGGTCGTCCTAACTGATATATATCCGGCAAGAGAGGATCCCATCCCTGGAGTCTCCAGCGCGCGCATCGTCGAGCTTCTCAAAAAGCCAAGCCTGTACGTGCCCGCTCGTCAACTGCTGGTGAAACACGTTGCACCAGCCTTGAAGAAGGGCGATGTTGTGGTCGGCATGGGGGCGGGGAATATCGCCAGCTTTGCGCCCGATCTCGTGCGATATCTCACGAACCAAGCCGACAAGAGCCGCGCCAAGAAGGTCATCGTCCTAAGCGGTGGCGAAAGCGCGGAGCGCGAGGTTTCGCTGCACTCCGGTCGGCAGGTCTTTGCTGCGCTTCAGCGGCTAGGCTATGCCGCTAAGATTGTCGATCCCACCGCCCTCATGCTTGGCGGCGGCAACCTGACCGAACTGGCAGAAGCGGATGCGATTTTCCTAGCGGTACACGGCCCAGGAGCCGAGGATGGCAAGACGCAGGGGTTGCTGGAACTGCTCCACGTCCCCTACACCGGCTGTGGCGTGCTTGCGAGCGCGCTATGCATGGATAAGCACTGGACCAAGCAGCTTCTAGCCGACGCGGGCTTGCCCGTCCCGAAGGGTGTTCTCTTAAAGAGCGCCAATGAAGAAGTGCCGTTAACCGGACCCTGGATTGTCAAGCCGAACTGCCAAGGCTCGACCGTCGGCCTCAGCTTTGTGGAGAAGGAAGCCGACCTGAAGCCCGCCATCGCAAAGGGGCTCGCGTTTGGGGACGTGCTGGTTGAAGAGTGGGTCACCGGTCTTGAAATCACGGTTCCCATCCTGGGCGATAGAGCGCTGCCCATCGTTGAAATTCAGGCAAGAAACGGCCGCTACGACTTCGGAAGCAAATACGAAATCGGCGCAACTGAAGAAATCTGCCCTGCCCGCATTTCCGCTGAGCTAACCAAGCGATGCCAAGACATGGCGCTGACTGCCCACCGCACTATGGGCTGCGAGGGAGCGACGAGGGTCGACATGATCCTCAGGAACAACACGGACCCAATAATTCTTGAAATAAATACCCTTCCGGGAATGACTCAAACATCGTCTCTACCTAATAGCGCGCGCGCAACAGGCATTGGCTTTGATGAGCTGGTGGACTGGCTGGTGAAGGACGCAATGACTCGATATGCCGAAAAGAAAGCGAAGGCGTAAGCTGCGAATAGAGGTCTGGCTCTGGGCTGGAATCCTGCTTAATGTGGGGTTCGGGATCGCCAATAGCCCGATCACCAGCATTACCCGCCTGCGCGTACTTGGCGTCCAGAACTACGACCGCCAGAGAGTTGAGGAATACGCCAAGGGCCTAACCGATGAGCCGGCGCTGCGCGATGACCCGCGCCAGTTTGAAACCAACATCCTGAATGCCTCGGAGGTCGATTCCGTCGATTTTCGCCGCAACGTCTTCGGTCGCGCGGAGCTGAAGATCAAGTACCGCGTCCCGGTGGCGGGGATTGAGGGCCGCACGGCGCTCGACGACCAAGGAATGCTTTATCGCACCCGCCAAGACCTGTCCGGCTTGCCCACGGTAGTCCTTCCGCCGAGCAGTTCTTCCATGATGCTTGCCAGCACTTTGCCGACTGGCGAAATCGCAAAGTTTTTGATGAAATTGCCCAGCTTCCTGAAGGGCGCGGACACCGTCGTGAGCCTGAGCCCGAAGGGGGCGATATGCTTAAATAGAAGTGGCATTGCGCGAATCCAATTCGGGTCGGAGCGCGATCTTGACGAAAAGCTCCAGGTGCTTCAAGCGAAGCTTGAAACGAACCCTGATCTGCTCACGAAGTCCAAAGAGGTGAACCTCGTTTCGCCTAAGTATCCAAGCGCGACCCCCATGGGCTCGACGGAGTCTAAACCAATATGAGCGTTTTCTCGCCGGCAAAATGGAACTCTAAGGACACCTGGGTGTGGCCCGTATCGGGCATGTGCCTGGTCCTTGGTTTTCTGCTTTCCCTGGCCTGGACCACCAACATGGCCCGACGCGATTTGAACGCAATCGACCCCGATCTTGGCAACCGAGTGAGCAATGGATCGATCGATCTTCAGCAGCGGTATCGCGATCTTCAGGCGGAGCTCGCCAAGACACGATCAGAAAAAACGAAGCTTGAAAACGCCGTCGCCAGTCAAACCGGTCAGGCAACCGTTCTCAACGATGACCTCCAAGACCTGAAGTTCTTTGCCGGGCTCACGGAAGTCACCGGCCCCGGTGTGAAAGTCACGCTCGTGGATAGCAATCGATCTGCCGCCCTTGGAAGCGGGGGCGATACGATCATTCACGACAACGATGTGGTGCGCGTGGTCAATGAGCTCTTAGCCGCAGGCGCGGAGGCGATTAGCGTAAACAATCACCGCGCGGGTCCAGGAACCAGCTATCGCTGCGTTGGGCCGGTTTTGCATGTCGACGGCGTACCTGTAGCCTCTCCTGTGGTCATCCGGGCTATCGGCGATCCAGAGGCTTTGTTCGGCGGATTGAACCTCCCGATTGGCGTCATCGCCGAAATTCGCAGTACTGATCCGAGCATGGTCAGCATTGAAAAGGTCTCCTCGATGACCTTGCCGCCCTATGCCGGAACGATGACCAAGCGCTACGCGCACGTGGTTAAGGGGCCCAAGTGATCGCAGTATTTCCCATCATCGCTTTGATTCTTGGCGTCCTTCTGGCGCAACTGGTTCACGTTGGACCGGTTACGTCGGTGGTCGGCGTTTATCTTGCTGTTGCGTGCCTTGCCGGATTCGATACTGTGATTGGCGGTATTCGCAGTGGCCTTGAAGGGAAGTTTCAGGCGGACATTTTTATTACCGGATTTATCTCGAATGTTCTCTTAGCCGGTTTTTTGGCCTGGTTAGGTGATAAGATTTCTGTTAACCTGTTCTTGGCGTCCTCGCTGGTCTTTGGTGGCAGGATCTTTCTTAACCTTAGTCTTATCCGTCGGCTTGTTGTCACTCACATCCAGGATTGGCAAAAGCGAAGAGAATCAGCGGAGGCCCAGCAGCGCGCTGCCAACATGGCGGCAACTGAGAGCAACGCATGAAGCATGAGATGGTGACGGTACTCGACCTTGGTTCGACCAAGGCCGCAATTCTTGTTATGAGCCTTGTCCCTGGTGGGCAGCCACAGCTTGAGGCTGTTGGCATCGCGCCCTGTAAGGGCGTCCGGCGTGGTGTCGTCGTCGATTTCGACGAGACGGTCCGCGCGATCGAAGCCGCTGCCCAGAAGGCGGAACAGCAGCTTGGAAGAGAGTTGGGCGACCTCGTTGTCGGCGTTGCCGGTACCCACATTGAGTGCAAGAATGTTCAGGGCTTCATGCCCATATACCCCCGGTCCCGCACGATCACCCGCGAAGACGTGATGCAGGTTGTCAACCACAGCCGACACTTCGTGCTGCCAGATGACCGCGAGCAAATCATGGCGATACCGCGCGAATTCAAAGTGGATTCCGAGAAGGGAATTACTCGCCCAGTCGGCATGACGGGCGGAAGCCTTGAAGTCACCACTTTCCTGGTCAATGGCCAGACGAATCAGCTGGAAACCATCGAAAAGGCGGTTGAGCAGGCCGGGCGCAAAGTGAGGCAGATGGTTCTCGCGCCGCTTGCCAGCGGGCTCGCGGTACTCAGCGAGGCGGAATTGCAGCTTGGCACTGCCATCGTAGATATCGGCGGCGGGACTTCGGATTTGGGAATCTTCGTCAACGGCATGATCGCCTACGCGGCAAGCTTGCCGGTCGGTGGATCGCTGGTAACCAGCGACATCGCGAAGCTTCTCAAGGCTGATCCGGAAGAAGCGGAAGACCTGAAGGTTAATCAAGGCTTCGCGCTTGCCACCATGGCGACCGATAACGACGTTATCGAAGTGATGCAGCTGGGCCAGACCCACAAGAGGCCAATGCAGCGCCGTGTCCTTTGCGAAATCATCCAAAGCCGAATGCGCGAGCTTGCGGTGATGGTGAAGCAAAAGATTGAAGAAAGCGGGTTCGACGGCCAGCTAACCGGCGGCATCGTTCTCACCGGCGGCGGAAGCCTGCTGAAAGGCGCCGATAAGCTGTTCGAAAAGGAGCTGGGCGCTCACAAGGTGCGCGTTGCCGAAGCGAGTCTTGGCGGGCAGGCTGAGCTAGAGGGCCATAGCATGGCGACCGCCATTGGCCTTGCCAAATTCATGCTGCTAAGCATGGAGGATGAGCTTGTCCCTGCAGGCGGCTCAACCGATTGGAAAGAGCGCGTGCGAACCTTCTGGAGCCTGCTCGGCAAAGCCTAAGCGGCCTGGCGAACCTGTCCAACAAACTCCACCTCAGCTTGGGCTGAGACTTCGTTGTATGCCAGCACGTTTAGGTTTGGCATCTGGCGCTCAATCAGCTTGCGAAGCGGCAGCCTTACCGTAGTAGAGCAGAGAAGGACACCCTGCTGTCCTCGGGCCGCAGCCTGATTAACTTCTTGCTGAATGTGCTCAAGCAACATGCGCTGTTCGGTCGGATCAAGCATAAGCTGCGGACCTGCGGCGGTGGTCTGAACCTTCTCCGTCAGGCTCCGCTCAAGAGCGGAGTCAAGGGTGATGCAGTGAAGCACACCGGCTTCCAAGTACTGTCGGGTAATCGTTCGTGCGATGGCGGAACGAACAAGCTCGCTGAGCTGATCGGTGTCCTTCACGCGGGCGGCGAAGTCGGCCATCGTTTCGAGAATGGTCACCATGTCGCGAATCGGAACCCGCTCTCGCAGCAAGTGCTGAAGCACCTTCTGGATATCGCCAAGATTGAGAACCCCCGGCACCAGTTCTTCCACAACTGCTTTGTTTGAATTCTTAGCGTTATCGATAAGCGTTTGCACGTCTTGGCGGCTGAGCAGTTCCGCAGCGTGGCGCTTCACAATCTCCGCAAGGTGGGTGGAAATCACCGCGCTTGGTTCAATAACGGTATAGCCGTTCTGTACGGCTTGCTCGCGCAAACCTGCATCAATCCAGATGGCGTCAAGGCCGAAGACCGGCTCTTTGGTCGGGAAGCCGGGGATCGGTATGCCCATGCCTCCACCAACCGCGAGCAGTTGATCGGGCCGAGATTCTGCCTTGGCAACCTCTTCGCCGCGAATCTTAAGCAAATACTCGTTATGGCCAAGGTGGATCGAGTCACGAATTCTTACAGAGGGCATCACGAAGCCAAGATCAAGCGCGATCTGGCGGCGGGTGGCCGTGATGCGGTCAACCAGGTCTCCGCCTTGCTTGGGATCAGCCATTCGGGTCAGGCCGTATCCGACTTCGATCTCCACGGCATCGATGTTGAGCAAGGGAAGGACAGACTCAGGACCGGTAGGCTGCGGAACGGGCCGCTGCTTTTCCATCTCTTTACGCACCTTCTCCTGCTGCGCCTGAGTAGAGAGGAAGCGATAACCCCCAAAGCAAAGAGCGGCGGCGCCCATGAAGATGGTGGCGGGGAATCCAGGCACGAAGGCAAGGGCGGCAAGTGCGATACCCGCCACGCCGATTGCCTTAGGCTGATCAAGAAACTGGCCGACAACCATTGAGCCCATGCTCTTGTCCTGGCTGGCGCGGGTGACCATCAAACCGCTTGCGGTCGAGATAAGGAGCGCCGGAAGCTGGGATACAAGGCCTTCACCAACGCTTAGAAGCGCATAAGAGCGAAGGATCGACATCGGATCGCCATCGCCGCGCATATAGCCAACGATGAAACCGCCAACGATGTTGACGATGATGATGAGGAGGGCCGCAATCGCGTCGCCCTTTACAAACTTGCTGGCACCGTCCATCGCGCCGTAGAAATCGGCTTCTGCCTTGATCTGCTTTCGGCGAGCACGTGCTTCGGTGTCGTCGATCAGGCCCGCAGCAAGATCGGCGTCAATCGCCATCTGCTTACCGGGCATCGCGTCCAACGTAAAGCGGGCAACAACTTCGGCAACACGCCCCGCGCCGTTCGTAATAACGATGAACTGGACGATCATCAGGATGAGGAACGCGACGAAGCCGACAACGAAGTCTCCGCCCATGACGAAGTCGCCAAAGGTTTGGATGACGTGCCCGCCTTGCCCGGTGCCGAGAATCAGCTTGGTAGCCGCAATGCTCAGACTCAACCGGAAGAGGGTGGTCATCAACAGCAGGCTGGGGAAGACGGAAAGCTGGAGAGGGTCGGTGATGTTGACCGAGGTCAGCAGGATGATTACCGACGCGCTGATCGCGGCGACCAGCCCGGCATCAAGCGCCCAAGTCGGAAGGGGCAGGATAAGCATGGCCACGATGACCAGCATGCCAAGACCAACCGCGAGGTCGGTGTACTTAAACAGCTTCTGAAGGTTGTTCATCCAATTGGGCGTAGGGGTCGCCTATTGGAAATATCGGCAATAATGCCGGCAACCTTAGCCCAGATGTTATCCGGCTCAGATGTGAGGGTGAGCAATCCAGCCGTAAGGGTGGTACATGGCGCGCGCTGCGTCGGCAGTCACATCCACAACAGAGAAGCCTTCGTCATAAAGCCCGAGTCTCTTGCCCTTCCACCACTCGCCGCAAACGGAACCGCCGGTGTAGTAGTTGATGCCAAGGGTTCGGCACGATTCCACAACGTGGGTATGCCCCTGGAAGACCATTTTTACGTTCTTATTGTGGAATAGCTCGTGAATGCCGCGGGCATTCCTGACCTGAATCCTCTCGCTAGAACCGGTGTTGGCGGCAAAGGCGTATTGGGTAAAGATCGTGAACATCGGGATATGAATCGATACGATCTTGGGCACCGTCGGACCAGCCTGCTGGAGATCGTTAGCAAGCCAAGCCGCTTGCTCGCCATCAATTTCCCCAAAGTAGCTTCGATCCCTTCGCTGGATCGTATCTAGAACGATGAAGTGCCAGCCGCCATGATCAAACGAGTAGTAGGTCTTGCCGCCATCCAAGAACCGCTCTGAGAAGAAGCGCTTACCGTAAAGGGATTCATTTTCGGACACCATTGGGTTGCCCCAGCCCCAGATATCATGGTTTCCCAGCGTGTGATAAACGGGCATCTCCAACGGCCTTAGTGCCTCCGTGAGCAGTCGCGCTTGCGTTTCTGCTCGCTCACGGTTACAGCCGAGCAGGTCGAACATCATATCGCCACCGCAAAGGACGAACTCGGGGCGAGGGTCAAGCTTCAGAATTGCCTGGACTGCTTTGGCCACGCCGTGAGGCGCATCTAACTCTGGCTCGATATGCAGGTCCGTCATATGTACGAACCGGAATGATCTCGGCGCGCTCCTTGGTTTTAGCGCAAGCGCTTGGGCGGGAATAATTGACGCTGCCGCGGAAGCAACGCCCAATTGAAGGACTTGCCGTCTCGTTAAACTCATGTCGTCTCTATCTCATTAGCCGAAGCGCCCCGTGATGTATTCACGGGTTGGCTGCTGCTGAGGTGTCATAAACAGGTCGTAGGTCGGACCTATCTCTAACATCTCACCATGCAAGAAGAATGCCGTTACATCACTTGCACGCTGGGCCTGTTGCATATTGTGCGTCACAATTACGATCGTGAACTCGCTTTTTAGCGAGGCGATCAAATCTTCAATACGCGCTGTGGCAATAGGATCGAGCGCCGAACACGGTTCGTCCATTAAAATGACCTCAGGCTTAACGGCGATAGTGCGAGCGATGCAGAGACGTTGCTGCTGACCGCCTGAGAGGGCGGAGCCGCTTTCTTTGAGCTTATCTTTGACGTCGTCCCAGAGGGCTGCTCCTCGAAGACTGGTCTCAACAATTTCTTCAAGTTCGGAACGCTTACGAACTCCGTGAATGCGCGGGCCGTACGCCACGTTTTCCCAAATCGACATCGGGAATGGATTTGGCTTTTGAAATACCATTCCGACCTTGCGGCGCAGTTCCACCGGATCGACATCGCTGCCGTAAACGTCCTCGCCGTCGAGCGTGAGAGAACCGGCAAAGCGCGTGTTGTCGATGAGATCGTTCATCCGGTTGATGCACCGCAGGAAGGTGGTTTTGCCGCAGCCGCTGGGCCCGATGAGAGCGGTGACTTTGCGATCCGGGATGTCGAGCGAGATACCTTTAAGGGCCTGGAAATCGCCGTAGAAGAAGTCTACGTTCTTAGCGGAAATCTTCGTCGCAGTGCCGACCGCTTGTTCTGCTAACATCCGACTGGAGAGTTTACTGCACTCTGCCTTATCGCACTTCGTTTCTTAACAATTGCCGCATTGCGCTTCGTGCCTTAGCGCATGGTCGATCAGCACGAGCGCGGCCATTGCTTCCACCATCGGAACGGCCCGCGGAAGGACGCATGGGTCGTGTCGCCCCCTTCCTTTGATCGTGGTGTTCTCGTATTCAACATCAACTGTTCGTAGTTCGGTCATCACGGTTGCGGTGGGTTTGAACGCCATCCGGCACAGGATAGGCATGCCGTTCGAGATGCCCCCTTGAATGCCCCCGCTGTTGTTGCTGAGGGTCGTCACATGCTTCTCGGCATCAGATCGAAATTCGTCGGCGTGCTGGCTACCGGTTTTCAGCGTCCCTGCGAAGCCGCTTCCCGATTCGAATCCCTTGCAGGCGGGAAGTGACAGCATCGCTTTGGCAAGGTCGGCCTCAAGCTTGTCGAAGACCGGCTCGCCCCAGCCAGCGGGAACGTTCTTGGCGCATAGGGCGATGACGCCGCCAAGGGAATCTCCATTTTTTCGGGCTTCCTCGATCAGCGAAATCATCTGCTGGGCCATATCGGAATCGGGGCAGCGCACAGGTGTGGATTCCACCATTTCTTGGGTTACCGAGTTGGGATCGATGGGGGTGGAAAGGGAAGCGATGCTTTGAACGAAAGCCAAGACTTCCACTCCGTAGCGAGCCCTTAGCAACTGCTTTGCTACCGCGCCTGCTGCGACTCGTCCGACGGTTTCTCGCGCGGAGGCCCTGCCGCCGCCCGAGGCGGCGCGGATGCCGTATTTCTGAACGTAGGCGTAATCCGCGTGGCTCGGCCGGAATTTCTCCGCCATCTCATCGTAATCCTTTGGCCTTGCGTCCTCGTTGTTGACCATTAGCAGAATGGGCGTGCCGAGCGTCAGGCCATCTTCCATTCCGCTGAGGATATGGATTGTGTCCGATTCCTTTCTCTGGCTCACGAGCGAGCTTTGCCCTGGCCGCCGGCGGTCTAGTTCAGCCTGGATATCCTCAATCGAGAGAGGAAAGCGGGGCGGGCAGCCATCGATGACGACGCCAACCGCCTTTCCGTGGGATTCCCCAAAGGTCGTTATCCGAAACAGCGTGCCGAGGAAACTCGCCATGCTTACTTGGGCTGGCGCAGGAATCGCTTACCGACGATCTCGCCTGGCTCCGGCTTTCCGCGAAAATCAACCGCGCACGGCGTTCCCAGGGCGATGGCGGAATTGATGTAGGCAAACGCGATGCCGCAATCAAGCGTCGGCGAGTAAACACCGCTGCTGATTTCGCCAACTTTGACTCCTTCAACCGTGACTGCTGAGCCGGGTACCGCTACCCGCTTTGTTCCGAATTTGATTCCCAACAGCTTGTGGCTCGTTCCGTTCTTGCGTGCTTCGTTGATGAACTTGGAGCCGATGAAGGTCTTGGTCTTGCCAAGCACCCAGCCAAGTCCGGCGGCGATTGGATTCATGTCGTCAGTCAGCTCATGGCCGTAGAGGGGAAGTCCTGCCTCTACTCGCAACGTATCGCGTGAGCCAAGGCCGCAGGGCATTACGCCCATATCAAGAAGGGCGTTCCAAAGCGCTTCACCCTGATTCGCCGCGCAGATGATCTCGTAACCATCTTCGCCTGTGTAGCCGGATCGGGCCGCAAAGCAATGAGCTACATCACCGATAGTGCAGTTCACGACGCCGAAAGCAGGCGCGTTCTTCAGGGCTTCATAGCTATCGCTATGCTCGGCCAGAAGCTCAACCGCATGGGGACCCTGGACAGCGATCATCGCGGATTCATCGGTGAGGTCCTCGATCTTCACCCCAAATTTGTTTTGGCTGTTCAGCCAGTTAACGTCCTTCTCGTGGTTCGCGGCGTTCACCACCATCGCGTACTCGTCGTCGTGGATGTGATAAACGATGATGTCGTCCACGACTCCGCCGCGCTCGTTCGGCAGCATGGAGTATTGGCCACGGTTATCTCCCAGCGTTGCAACGTCATTCGCGGTGACCCACTCGAGGAACTCCAGTGTCCGCTCGCCGGTAAGGCGCAGGCGCGCCATGTGGCTAACATCGAACATGCCGGCATGGGTGCGAACCGCTTTGGATTCTGCGATGATGCTGGCGTACTGAACCGGCATATCGTATCCGGCAAACTCGACCATCCTGCCTCCTGCGCGAATGTGCGCATCGTGGAGCGGGGTCTTAAGGACTGTTTGGGCCATGATCTCAGTATAACCAGTCAGACTAGACGGGTTCACCGAGGTAGGCGGCAATCACTTGCGGATTATTGCGAACTTCTGCCGGGCCGCCCTGGGCGATTTCCTCGCCGTGGTCGAGTACCACGATCTTCTCGCACAGGTTCATCACGAACTTCATATCGTGCTCGATCAATAGCACGGTTCGGCCAAATTCGTCTCGCAGGCGGCGCACGGTGGCGCGTAGGTCTTCCGATTCTTGCGGATTCATGCCCGCTGCGGGCTCATCTAAGAGCAAAAGGTCAGGATTGGTGGCCATCGCCCGGGCAATTTCCAGGCGGCGCTGCTTGCCGTAGGGAAGATCGCCACTTTGGTGGTGGGCAACATCGGTGAGATCCATCACCTCCAGCCAGTGCATGGCCTGTTGGCGCAGTTCCTCAGTTTCCTTAATGGCTGAAGGCATGTAGCCAAGCGCGGAAAGCAAGCCAGTTTTGTGGCGGAGAAAGCCCCCAACCACGACGTTATCCAGAACGGAGAGGGAGCTGAACAGGCGAATGTTCTGGAACGTGCGGGCGATGCCTTTCTCCGCAATCTTGTTTGGCGCCAAGCCTCCGACTTCCTGACCCTTGAACAGGATCTTGCCGGACGTGGGTTTATAAACGCCGGTGATCAGGTTGAAGCAGGTGGTCTTGCCCGCCCCGTTCGGCCCGATGAGGCCGAAGAGATCGCCTTCCTCTACCGCAAAGCTGACGGTGTTGACGGCGATGAGGCCGCCAAAGCGAATCGTTGCATCTTTTAGCTCAAGCAGGCTCATAATTCGGTTGCCATCCTGCGGTTGGGCATGAACACTCGCTTAAGCCAGTCGAGCGAGAACTCGGAGCGGCCAAGGATTCCGCTTGGCCGGATGAGCATGATCACGATGAGCGTGAGGGCGAAGATGACCATGCGAAGCTGCTCGGCAGGAATTTGCTTCTCTGCCATCGGCTTAACTAGTGTGAGTAAGGGGGTGAGCGCGAGTTTCGCGACGATCAAGACGGCAATGGAAGAGCCAGTGGCGATCAACCGACCCTTGAGGTTGCTTGCATGCTCCAACATCCTCTTTAGCAGGGCCGCCGAACCGAGGGCGCTGAGTATGCCTGCAACGATGGACGCGCCGGAGATCATCAGCGCCTGGTGGTTTGCATCCTGCAATGTTCGCAGATACTCGGGAAGGTAAGAGAGGAAGCATGCGGCAATTACGGAGCCGGTAATTGACCCCGTGCCGCCGAGCACCACCATCGTCAGGATAATGAACGAGGTGTCCATCGAGAACATCGGCGGGCTCACGAAGCCTTCAAACATCGCCAGCAGAGCGCCGGCGGCGCCGGCGAACATCGAGCCAATGACGAACGCGGTTACCTTAACTCGGGTTATGTTCACGCCCATCGCAAGGGCGGCAACTTCATCTTCACGAACAGCGAGGAAGCTTAGACCGTGCGCGCTTCGGAGCAAATTGCGGCAGGTGGCAATGCAGGTGGCCGCGAGCAGCCAAACCGCCCAAATGGCGTAATCCTTCGGGATGTCCTTCATGCCGTAGGAGCCGCCCAGAGCATCCGAGTTTTGCACGATGATGCGGATGATTTCGCCAAATCCGAGGGTTACGATCGCCAGGTAGTCGCCCCGTAGCCGCAGAGAGGGAAGGCCAACCGTAAAGCCGGTGATCGCCGCCGCGATTCCGCCCACAACGACCATCAGGAACATCCAGGCGTATCCGCCCATATGCAGTTGGGTCATGTAATGAACGCTGATGAAGCCCGCCGCATACGCGCCAACTTGATAGAACGCCGCGTGTCCGATAGAGAACTGGCCCGTGATGCCGTTGATCAGATTCAGGCTAACAGCAAGCGTGACATAGAGCCCGGCCAGGATGATCAGCCGCTCGTAGTAGGTGTTGCCGAGCATGTGGGCGACGCTCTGTATCCCGAAACAAAGAGCGATGCCCAACAGGCAAGAAATCAGGCGGATGAGCCAGAAGCGTCCTGAGGAAGCCATCAGACTTTCTCCACCTTGGCGCTGCCAAGCAAGCCGCCGGGTCGGTAAAGCAGGATAAAGATGAGAACAACGAAGGCGATCGCGTCGCGGTACTGCGAGAAGCCAATCCAAACGACCAGATTCTCGGCAACGCCCATGAGGATGCCGCCAAGCGCTGCGCCGGGGATATTGCCAATGCCGCCAAGCACGGCCGCTACAAATGCCTTAACACCAGGCTGAACTCCGTATTGGGTCGTGAGCGGAGTCCCGAGGAAGGTGGCGGTCATCATTGCGCCCGCGCCTGCCATCGCCGAGCCGATCACGAAGGTCCAGGTGATAACCCGGTCAACGTTGATGCCCATAAGGGCAGCGGAATCGAAATCAAGCGACACCGCGCGCATGGCCCTTCCCGCCGGTGTCTTCAAAACGAGGTAGCGCAGACCGAGCATCAGCACAATCGCGGTAAGCAGCATTGTGAGCTGGCCGCGTTGGATGGTGACTTTGACGCCGGACGTCTCGAGCTTTCGCTTGGCGTCCATGTAGGATTGCTCAGCCGCCTGCTTGGCGTCACGCTTTGCAACCACCTGCGGGTCGGAACTGAACTCCTCCTGGCCGGTGGAGGCAAGGTACTCCTCTAAGTCTTTCTTCTTCTGCTCGTAATCGGGCTGGGTGGCTTTCACGACCTCGCTCAGCTTGGCGTCGGCAGGAATAATCGGTACCGAGAATGCGCCTCCAAACGGGTTCACTTTCTCCGCCACACTGGGAGGCGGGCTGTTGGGCAGGAAGAGCGCGCCTCCGTACTGGAACAGCAGCGATACGCCAATGGCGGTAATTAACGAGGCGATGCGTGAGTTGTTTCGCATCGGCCGGTAGGCAAAACGTTCAATAAGCACGCCGATAATGGCGCAAACAATCATGCTGCCCGCTAGCATGATCAGAAGAATCCAGAAGCTCGAATTCGGATATTGGTTGAGGTTCGGCAGGAAGCCGAAGTACCACGAGGTGAACAGGGCGGTGTACGCGCCGAGCATGTAAACCTCGCCGTGGGCGAAGTTGATGAGCTTGAGCACACCGTAAACCATGGTGTAACCCAGCGCAATAAGCGCGTAAATGGCTCCCAGAAGGAGCCCATTCACCAGCTGTTGAGGCAGGGCTGTGAAATCCAGCCCTGCCACAATTAGGTAGCTAGGATGCATTCGTAGGCTACTTCTGCCCCGTGCTTCCCGCTGCCGCGCCCTTCATGACCTCGTCCCACTCGTAGGCTTTGGCCGGTATGAGTTCGCCCTTTCCAACCTGTACGATCAGGGCTCGCTTGGGCGGATCGCCGCCGTTGCCCTTAAGCGTAACCTTGCCGGAGATTCCCGGGAAGTCGGTGGTGTCGGCGATAGCATCGATCAGAGCCTTGGAGTCCTTGGTCTTTGCTCGCTTAAGCGCATCCAGCATGAGCATGGTTGCGTCGTAGCCGAGAGCGCCCATTGCGGTTGCGGGCTCCTTGCCAAACTTGGCCGTCCAGCGGGTGATGAAGTCCTTAACTTCCGGTCGCTGCTCCTTGTTGCTGTAATGGTTGCAGTAGTAGCCACCCTGGATCGCCTCGCCGCCGGAGGTGAACAGGTCGCTGCTGTCCCATCCGTCGCCGCCGAGCATCTTCACATTAAGACCGGCGTCCTTTGCCTGTCGGGCAATCGGGCCGACCTCGGTGAAGTAGCCGCTCATGAACAGGCCGTCCGGGTTCTTCGCCTTGAGGTTCGTAAGCTGGCCGCTAAAAGTGGTCTGGCCGCTCTCGTAGAACTGCTCGTCAACGATTTCACCGCCAAGCTCTGCGAACTTCTTGCGGAAGCTGTCAGATAGGCCGGTGGAGTATGGTTGCTTCTTGTCCGTCATCATCGCAACCTTGCGAAGACCGAGGTCCTTATAAGCAAACGTTGCCATGACCGGGCCCTGGAAGGCGTCCGTGTAGCAGACGCGGAAAATGTTGTTGCCCTTGGCAGTGAGGTCAGTGCGAGTAGCGCCCACCGCGATAACGGGAATGCCCTTCTCAAACGCGGAACCGGCAATCTGAATGGTAATTCCTGAGGCGACTTCGCCAACGATTCCAAGCACGCCGTCAGAAATCAGCTTCTCCGCTGCGCTCTTGCCTTGCTCAGGCTTGGAGTTGGAGTCTCCGATTCGCAGATCGATCTTCTTGCCGTCGATGCCACCCTTAGCATTGACTTCCTCAACGGCAAGCTGTCCGCCCTTGACACAGTCATCACCCCACGGCTTCAATTCACCGTTTACGCTGGCAACCATGCCAATAAGGAGCGTGTTGCCGCCTGCCTTATTTCCAGCGCCGGGGCTTACCGGACGGGCAGCAGCAGTTGCATCGGGAGTCGTTTCCGGTCCCTTGGAGGTATTCGTTGCGGTGCCATTTGGCTTGGCGCCTCCGGTCTCCGGAGAGCCACAGCCAATAAGTATGCCGAGCGCTGCAACGGCAGCGATCTGGCCAGTAAAGCGTTGTATAAGTGTCATCCTGTCGTCACCCTAAAACTGTTAAGATTCACGGCAAACAGCCGTTGCCGCAAGTATACAGAAATGAGGTGTCCGATGCTAGGTACCTCGCCTGCATCTTAATGGCGCAAAGGAACGTACAACTTACCAAAGGGGTACCTGATTCTTGTCATCTGAACAAATCCAAAAATTCATCAACGAGGCGACGCTGTCCATCAACGGGGGCCAGTTCGATCAAGCGGCCAAGCTGGCCGGTGAAGCCCTCGCGCTTGATCCCAACTGCAGCGATGCCATGGTTATCCAGGCGATCGCCTTTTCGCAAACGGGGAGATCAGAGCAGGCGACGGCGGTATTTCGAAACGCCTTGCAGGTCGATCCGCACAATCCGAAAACCCATTTCAACTTTGCCGTTCACCTGTACGGGATGGGTCTGAAGAACGACGCGCTGGCGGAGGCGCAGACGACAGCCAATCTCGATCCTTCTCACGTAAGCGCGGCAAACCTCGTTGGGCAGCTTCAGCAGGAACTGGGACTGACGACTTCCGCGCCGCCCATTCCAACGATGAGCCGCCCCGAGCAAATAAGCATGCCGATGCCCGGTTTCGAAAGCTCACTGCGGGGCCATAGCATGGATTTCATCGCAAAGAATGACGGGGTGTGGACATTTACAGGGTGGTTCTTGTCGCTCAGCAATCTCGTCATCTTTGGCGTCACAACGGCCATGATGCTCCCGTTCTTTGAAAAAGTAATGGCGGCAGCCGCCAGCGGCTCGAGGACCTCGCCAGATTTCGCCTCGCCAGTGCCTGTCGGACTCTCGATCATAAGTTGGCTCGTTATTCTTTTGATGATCACCTGGATGGCGATGGATATTGCTGACAGACGAGGCAACTGGATTTGGATCGTCCCCGGGGCAATCTGCACGGTTTGTTGCGGGCTTGGTTGGCTTATCCTACCAATTTACTTGCTTGCGGGCCGTAGGCCGTTGTAACATTGTAAGCGTTTAGGCTTCCTATGAATGTGGTCGCGCTCCTTCCGTTTTTGCTCACGTCGCTTTACCAGAAGCCCACGCCTCTGGCGGAGATTCCTTTCCGCGTGGGGGAAGCGGCCATCATCGTTGATGCCGAGATTAACGGGCACAAGATGTCCCTCCTGTTTGACACCGGTTTTGCGGGTTATGCGGACGTAGATACGTCAATTGACATCGGCAAAGTAGACGGCGAAGCGGGGATTATCGACTTCGTTAGGGCCTCAACGGTGGGCACTGTCACCCTGAAGTCGATGAAGATTGGGGGATTTCCAATTAAGCTGGACCCGGACGCCTATGCCTACAGCCACGGGGTCGGCGACTTGACGTTTACCAATGGCGTCCACGCCGATGGCCTGCTGGGTCTCGCCCCTTTCCTTGACTACGTAACGGAGATCAACTTTGAAAAGCGCAAGATCTACCTTTATCCCAGCACCTACGATATCTCTCACATTCGAGGCGATGGAAAGCGGCTCTTTACAACTCGAATGCTGCCGGAGGGGCTTAGGTCGATCCAACTTGAGGCGCGCGTGGGCTCGAAGCCGGATGATCGCCTTGTGCTTGCTCTCGATACCGGAAATGCCTTTTTCCTTGCAACGCATAAGGATTCGCTGCAACGAATCGGGGTTTGGGGCGATGCGGAAGGCAAATACACGCGATCGAACCAGATCGCATCCGGCAGCGTGAAGACGTTCTTCGTTCGCGTCACCGACAGCACGATATTTGGAGTGCCGGTCAAGGATTCCGTTTGGGACGTGATGGACCTGCCTTCCTCGAACGCGATTGACGATGGGACGGTGGGCTACGAATTCCTGAAGAACTTCAATATTACGTTCGACTTCCTTCGCCGACGAGTGATTTTCGATAACTTTAATGGCCAGACTGGCAACGAGATGCGCGGCGATGTGGGAATGACCGCAGTTTGGAGCAGCCTTGATAAGGAGGTTGTGATTGTGGCAGTCTCGCCCGATAGCCCGGCGGCAAAGGCAGGCATTCAGAAGGGAGATCACCTCCTAAGCATTGACGACACCGATTTCACGGGGGCCATCGGATTCATCCGCTTGCGCAATATCTTGCAGGGTCCGGTGGGCTCGAAGGTGAACTTGGCAACCTCGCGCAACGGCAACTATCGCCGCTGCACGGTCACGCGGGAATTTCTGGTTAACAACCTGCTTTCCCCCAGCGGCGGATAACCTCGTCCAGCATCGGTTCCGTCAGACGCTTGGTGAACGTGTTTTGCTGGCTTGGGTGATAGCTGGCGAAGATCGTTAGCCCCGTTTCCAGTCTGCTTTCTGCGCCGTGCGAGAACTTCGGCGCGCTCGCGCCCAGCGCTTTGTGAACCCGCTCCCAGGCAATGCCCCCAAGGCACAGGATTGCCTTCCATTCTCGCTCTGCGAGTACTGAGTGCAGGTATGAGCTGCAGTTCTTGATCTCTTCCGTCGTCGGTTTGTTGTCAGGCGGGGCGCAATGGCAAACGGCCGTGATGAGCACGTCATGCAGCACAAGCCCATCTTGGGCGTTATCGGCGTTCGGCTGGTTGGCAAAGCCGGCTCTGTGCAGCGCCCGGTAGAGCCAATCTCCGCTCCGGTCTCCGGTGAACATCCTTCCCGTTCGATTAGCGCCATGGGCGGCGGGCGCGAGCCCGACGATGAGCCGCGTTGCCTTCGGATCGCCGAAGTTGGGAACTGGTCGACCCCAATACTCTTCATCCTTGAAAGCCGCGCGCTTTTCCAGGGCGACTTGCTCGCGCCAGGCAACGAGGCGCTCGCAGCGGCGACAGTTCGTAATGTCTTCCACGAATTGCCAGCTTACAAGCTGAAACCGCAGGGCTGCCAATCGTCGTACATACTTCTTGAAGATGCCGATCTATGAGTACGAGCCGGTTGATCACGACTGCAAGCAGTGCCACGGACGCTTTGAGATGCTTCAGCGCGTGGATGAAGAGGCGCTAACCGTTTGCCCGACCTGTGGGAAGGCGTGCCGCCGCGTAGTTAGTCGCCCCAGCTTCAAAATGGACACGAACACCAGCCCTGACAAGGCGGCAGAGAAGGGCTTTACCACCTACAAGCGTAGCGGCAAAGGAAACTATGAGCGGGTGGCAGGCTCGGGCGGACCGGAAACCTTATCCGCTGACGACGTCTAGGCCAAGCACGCGCTTGGACATCACTTTTCCGGATTCTTCAATTTCGTAAACCAGCGGGATGCCGGTTTCCAATTCCAGCGCGAGCACTTCTTCCTTCGAGAGGTTGTCCAGCATCATCACGATGGACCGGTTCGAGTTGCCGTGAGCCACGACGAGGACATCCTTGCCCTGCTGGATATCGCCCATGATGCAGCGCTCGAAGAAGGGAAGCGTACGCGCGGCCGTATCCTTTAGAGCCTCGCCGCCGGGAGGCGGTACGTCGTAGCTTCGCCGCCAAATCTTTACGTGATCCGCGCCAAACCGCTTGCGGGCGTCATCCTTGTTCATGCCCGCCAAATCGCCGTAATGGCGCTCATTCAGCGCCTGGTCTCGGATAACGGGAACGTTCTTATCGAGGGTCTCTAAGATGATCGCGAGAGTGCGCTGAGCGCGGGTGAGGGCGCTGGTATAGGCAACCTGGAAGGGAACTGCGCGCATAAGCTCCGCCGCTCGGCGAGCCTCGGCTTCGCCCTTGGCGGTTAAGGGAACATCAACCCAGCCGGTAAAGCGGTTCTCTTGATTCCAGAGCGACTGGCCGTGGCGGACGAGTGTAAGGGTTGGCATAACCCTTTGAGTCTAGCCGAATCAAAGGCCGGCGTACCAGTCGTAGCCCCGCTCACCCCAATAGTCGTCCGGCCGTTCGGCGGTGTACCGCATAACGCCAACCCACTTGATGTTCTTGATGCCGTACTTGGAGGGGATGACGAGGCGAAGCGGCCCCCCGTGGTTATGCGGCAGAGGCTGACCGTTCATCTCGAACGCGAGGAGCGTTTGCGGGTGCATCGCGCTCTTCATATCGATTGCCACGTAGTAATCGCCTTCCATCGTCTCCATGTAAATCCATTCGGCCTTCGGGTCGGCGGGCGGGTACTTCATGACGATCTCGGCGAGCGGCACACCGGCCCACTTTATGACCTGGCTCCAGCCCTCCACACAGCAGAACTTCGTCGTCATTTCTGTTTTGGAATAGGTCTGGAGTTCGTCAAAGTCGATCGTCAGCGCCGGCCTGCCGTCATTACCCACTTGGGCATCGGGCTTTGGCGCAACGCTGGAGCCGTCGATGACCAGCAGGTAGTCGTCGCGGCTTATCTCCTTCTCCGGAATGCCAATCCCGTTTACCTTGGGGTTTGGCGTTATTTCTGAGTCGGGATAGGTTGGCGCAAGGCGCTCGGTGGAATACATGCCCTTCCAAACCGATTCGTTGAGCTGCAACCCTTTCCGCAGCACCGCAGGCAGGCCGTCGGTCTCTGGGGAAGTCGCGATCCATCGGATAAAGCCAAGCCCTGCCATCGTCGCCATTCCTGCCCAAATGAAGCTTCGGCGGGAAATCCGCTTCATTTCCGCTTCTGGGTTGGGTTCGACTTCAGCAAGCTGCTCGCCGATGGTCGCGCGTCCGGGTTCCTCCTCGATCATTGGCTGTTCTGAGGGGGTCAGTTCGTCAGACATTGGGTGTCTCCTCTACCGGGGCTAGCTCAAAGCCGGTCACCATCGCGCGGAAGTTATTCCATCCCGCTCGAACGACCTGCATCACGTGAACCAGGAAGAAGGCGACGAACGCGAGCATGAAAACAAAGTGCAAAATGCGCGCGAATTCGTAACCGCCTAGCAGGCCGGTAAGGCGGCTGAACTGCATCGGCTTGTAAATCGCGACGCCGGTCAGCAGTTCCATCAGGCCAAGTAAGACGATGCTGGTGTAGGCAAACTGCTGAGCGCCATTGAATTTGCGGCGGGGCGGGGTTTTCTTGGTCAGAAACATGTCGTGAAGCACAACCAGAATGGCTTCCTTCACCGAATTGCGGTTAGGGAAGAGGTAGCGCCACTCGCCGGACACCAGAAGGAAGAGCACATACAGGAGGCCGTTGATTGCGAATATCCAGGCAAAGAAGAAGTGCCACCCCATCCCCTCCGCTAGCCGCTTATCCAGGCTAAACACCTCGTAGAAGCGGGTGGGAAAGAAGGTGAAGTAGGTTCTGCCGCCGAGAGTGATTGAGTAGTAGCCGGTCGCCCAGTAGATTAGCAACCCGCTCCACACCATGATGGACATCACGGGGAAGTTGATCCAGTGGAACCAGCGAATCGCCAGCGGATGCTTCTTCTCTAACCTAAGTTTTTCGCCTGAACCGGACATTCCTTTCCCCTAATGCTGTGGGGACGGACGAGGTTCCTGCAATGTTGATGAAATCTATGTTTCATGCGCCGACGCTTATGAGGGACTCAAGCAATCCCGCCCTCAGCCTGCGCTGATACTCAAGGGGCGCTATCGGCAGATGATGATGCTTTCGTATGGCGACCTTGACGTTCTTCTCGCCATCGACCGAAGATTCCAAGCTGGCGATGCTGCTCAGCAATCGAGTGATGTTGATCTCGCGGTCCTTATTCCAAATAATGAAATCGCCTGCTCGCGCGGTGAAATTCCACTGATGGAATCCTTCATAGCCTTCAGCTTCCGCCTCGTTTTCGAAGTGATTCAAGTAGACATAGCCGCCTAACTTGCACACAATGAGCATTTCCAATATTCCCCAAACCGGCTCAATCGAGTGGTCGAGCGCGTTGCGGCTGGTTACCAAATCAAATTCATCTGGGGCAAAGCGTGTGCTGAGATCTTCGGCGAAGGAGAACTGAGTGACCACTGGCGCGGTCACACCAAACTTTGCCATCAGCCCCGCGTATTGTCTTGCCAAAGGATCGGTCGCAGCAAAGGTGGATTCCCTATCGGGCACATAGGTGCCAATGATCGTGATCGGCCCTGCGCCAACATCAAGCACTTTGCAGGGACCGCTGGGAGGTAGCAATTTAATGAGATGCTCGCCGAGCGGTTGAGGCTTGATACGCCTTGCATAGCTCTCCGGCCAGCGGGAACCCTTGGTTTCAAACCACTCAGACCAGAACTGCACCTCGTAGTCGATTCCTGCACACCACTTCTTGATTGAAGCTGCCAGCTTGACGCCGCCCTCGGCGAACAGCTCTTCCAAGTAGTCGTGAAGTTCCATGCTGATGTGCGAAATTGAGTACAGCCAATGGTACACCAACCCTCAGAATTCGTTCTGAGGGTTGGGCGGCTTTCAGCCACCGAGGCTTATCGGAGCAGGGGCGCCAAACTTAACGGAATCCAGCGTTTGCACAATCGTTCCCAGCGTTTGGGTCTCTGCCGTGATCTTGTGGGCGATCATCACACCGCTTTCTGCCCGGTAATCCTCGTACTTCACCGTCTGCGGGCCAGCCTCTAGGGCCAGGATAAGGAAACTGGTCTTAGAGATTGTATAGGTGAGTTTTGCTCCTAGAGGGGAAGACATCACGACGAGATAGGCGTCCTCTTTCCCAACCTTGGTTTCGCCGGTGATGACCAAGGTGTAGCCGAGCTTTTCGAAGCTGCTGAACGGAGTATAAAGGGACGCCAGCGCCATCCCTTCCAGGTCGGCCCCTTGAGCTTTCTCGGAAGGCGCAAACGAGAGGTTTGTCGCGCCGTTCTTCCCATCGTAGATCGTATCAATGATGCCAAGGGATTTGCCAAGTCCGCGCAGATCCGTTGATTGGGCGCTGCGGTTCTTCGCATCTTTGTACTCGTGGATGAAAGCGTAGATGCCCTGGTTTTCAGCGACTGCGCTCCAGTCAAGAACCATGCTTGGCTTCTTGGCAAGTTCCTCTTCGCCCATAGCTTTGGCAACCTTTGCCGCTAATTCATCTGGCCGGATTGGAGAAATGAATGGCTTTGGCGTGGAAAACTTAATCTTCGCACCCGCTTGGTCCAGAACGAAGCTCTTCATCGGCTCTTCCTTTGTCGGGGGCATGAATTCGATAAAGATCTTATCTGGCGCGGGCGGGCCGATCTTGTAGCGGCGGCCACCCTGGGGAATCAGTTCCAAGTTCGGTTGTCCCTTTGGCTGAGCGAACAGCTTGCCCTCCTTGTAGGTGACGGTAATCGAGAGGTTGATTGCAGAAGCAGTGTAGGTTCCCACCTCTGCCTCAGGGGCGGTCGCCTTGGCGGTGATTACCGGCTCTGCCGGCGTGTCAATCAGCGAAGCCCACACCATATCAGCGACCTGGCCCTGAATCGGCGCGGCATCGAGGTTAGTAAGCAGCACGAACCCTAGATTCTCGCCGGGAACAAATGCAACTTCGGCGCTGAAGCCATCGATATTTCCACCATGTTCAACATACTTCCTTCCCTTCCAATCGCGAAGGAACCATCCGTACCCATAGTCGATCCCTGGAGCTACCGTGTTGTGCTTGGACGTGATCGCCTTATAGCTGTCTTCGCTGAAGAGCTGCCCGGAAGCCGTCTTGCCATGTGCAAGCATCAGCTTCACCCACTTGGCCATATCGGTCGCGTTGGAGGCGATGCTTCCGGCGGGCGCGATTTCAGAGATATCTCTAGGCTTCAGTAGGTTTTCTTTGCCGCTTGCTGCGCTGAAGCGGTAAGGATTCGCCTGATCGGTTGAGGCGCCTCGGTTTGTGGGCCACATGGGAATGGTGGAGTCCATGCCGAGCGGCTTTAGAATGCGGCTGCTCAGCAGTCCATCCCAAGTCGTTCCTTCCGCGTTAGATTCCGCAACGCCAGCACACAGAAACATCAGGTTTGAGTACTGAAACTTGCCGGGAAACGGAACGGTGGGTTTGATATGTTGCACAAGATCGATGCATTCCGACTGGCTGAGCTTGCCGCCGTACCAGGGAAGGTCGACGCGCATCAGGCCGCTGTTGTGGCACATCAGGTCGGAAAGCGTGATCTTCTCATCCGCCTTCTTGTCGTACATTTTGAAGCCGGGAACGTACTTCTTGGGGGAGTCCGTTAGCTTGAGCTTGCCGTCTTCCTGCGCTATGAGCATCAAAGCCGAGGTGAAAGCTTTGCTTGAGGAGCCGATGGCAAAGATGGTGTTCGGAGTCACCGGCAGCTTGTTTTCCAGGTCGCGATAGCCAAAGCCTTGGGTGAGAATCACCTCGCCGTCCTTAACCACCGCGATCGCCATTCCCGGCACGTGAGACTGCTTTCTGGCAATTTCCAGCTTTTCAGAGAGCGTCTTGAGCTTGGTCGCCATATCCGGCGCGGAACCAAACGACAACGAAACGAGCGCGAGCGCGCAGAGTGCAATTCCTTTCCTCATCCCACCTGTTAGGTTAGCATGGCGTTATAACGCGGGTGAGTTCTTGGACCTAACTGTGCGAGGATAAGGAAGCGCGGGTACCGTAGAAGAGGTCATGGCGCGGATTCTTATTGTCTTTGCTCATCCGGAAATCAAATCGTTCAACGGTAGCCTGTTGCGCTTTGCCGTCCGCGCTTTGGAGCAGCATGGGCACACCGTTGAGACTTCAGAACTGTTCCAGATGGGCTTTAACCCTGTGAGCGGCCCTCACGATTTCGATCATCCGGTCGACAAAGAATATTTCAGCTATTCCGAGGAGCAAAAGCGCGCGGTTTCCCAAACCTCCTTCGCCCCCGATGTTGCCGTCGAGCAAGACAAGGTGAGCCGTGCAGATGTGGTGATCTTCCACTTCCCGCTTTGGTGGTTCTCTATGCCCGGCATCATGAAGGGCTGGGTAGACCGCGTGTTCGCCCATGGCTACGCCTATGGAGGCGGACGATGGTTTGATGATGGTCCCTTTGCCGGTAAGCGCGCGATGCTCATCGTCTCGACCGGAGGCGCGCGGGCGGCTTACGGTGAGCATGGCCTGCAAGGAGATATCGACCAGATTCTGTGGCCGATCCACCACGGAATCCTTCGCTTCACCGGCTTCGACGTCCTGCCGCCGTTTGTGATTTACGGCGATGAAGTTGGCGAGCCAGAGAAGGTTGAGGCGAGGCTGGCGGCAAGGCTTGCAAGGCTTCTTATGGAAGGGCCGCTTCAATTTCCAAGCGTTCACGACTATGACGACCAACTACGACGGAAAGGGACTGGCGTCTGAGCTCTACGAGCGCGTAGCCGAGATCCCAGAAGGGTATGCCACCAGTTACTCTGCTCTGGGGCGCTCGCTTTCGCGCCCGGTGTCCGGATTGCTTGTTGGCAAATGGATGCATCGCTGCCCTTCAGATCACCCTTGGTGGCGGGTCTTAGCCGCCGATGGCAGTCTGGTGGTTGGCCGCAAAGACCCGATGGCCGGGCATGAGCAGCGCGAGCGCTTGGAAGCTGAAGGCTTCGCATTTACCGCCGATGGCTGCCTGATATTTGGCGAGCGATTCTGGGAGCCTTAGAACTCGGCCAACACAACCGTGTGATCGCTTGGCTTAGTGCGCTCGCGCGGCAGGCGGTCGATTTCGCATCGAATGCAGCGCGTTCGCATAGGTTCGGTGGCGTAAATGTGGTCAATTCGCCAGCCTAAGTTGCGCTCGTAGCCTCGCGGCAACACGAAATCCCAGAACGTGTAGTGGCCTGCGCCCTGATGGAACTGGCGGAAGAGGTCCGTAAGCCCAAACGCCTTGATGCGATCCAGCCGCGCGAACTCATCCGGGTGGTGGCCCACTTTGCCTCGCATCTTAACGGAATCGTAAACATCGTCCGGTGTAGGCGCGATGTTGATGTCGCCAAGCCACAGCAGCTTGTCGTCCGGCCGGAAATTCTGCTGCAAGTAGAGCGCAAACCGTTCAAGCCACTTCATCTTGTAGTCCCACTTCTCGCTGCCGACCGTGTTGCCGTTCGGCACGTAGGTGTTGATAATCCAGATGCCGTCGATTTGGCAGGTGATGATTCGCCCGTCTTGCGGGAAAATGCCATCCCCGAAACCGGCTCGAACCGCGGTTGGCTCAACTTTGCTTAGGGTTGCCACGCCGTTCCAAGCCTTGATGCCGTGAAGGGCAACGTGGTAGCCCAAGTCCTCGAAATCCTCGCGCGGGAATTTGTCGTCTTCTACCTTCGTTTCCTGAATCGCGAAGATGTCCGGGTCGTTTTCAGAAAGCCACTCAAGAATGAGATCGAGGCGGGCGCGCACGGAGGCTGCGTTGTAGGTGGCGACTAGCACCGCCAAACTTTACCGCGATGGGGCAGGCAGTGTTCGGTAGATGTCGGGAAGACAGAACGTTGCTTTGCGGCGTCGGCCCTTCGATGAAACCCGAACGGTGAACCGGTGGGGCATCTTCTCGGGAACGGCAACCGTAGCAATGTAAAGCCGACCGTAATAGCTGCCCAGCGGATAGCCGGGTGCGCAGGGCTCTGAGTCGCCAGTTGGCGCGAGGCTCGGCATCCAGTGATACCAGGGCAGATTAAGCGCCTCCCCGCGATCCTGCGTCTGCCTTTCCTCCACTTGCCTAAGCTCGAGCGGCACAAACGTAGGCTCGGCGGAAGAATCAAATTCTAGGAATGCGCGAACACTATCAAGGTCTTGCATCGGGGTTGGGCCAACTTCATCATCCGGCTCCAGGGCAGAAATTCCGGGCAAGGCTGAGAGGCGGATCATGAACGTGAGCCGGCCTTGCAGCATCTCGCTGGCCCCAAGCCAACGTCGAGTTAGCTCATCTTGGCTCCATCCTTCCGACTGCTGCATTCCGCCTAGCCACCTTGAAACGGAGGCGGGGTTCAGCCACACGATCTCTTCCGTATCGCGCATTGCCGCGCCGTCGAAGGACGAAGCAAGCGCCATCCGGCTTTCTTCCAGCGTGCGTTCGGGACCCTTGCCGCGAGCGCAAATCTGTTGACCGCGGCACAATTCCGCCGGGCTCGGCGTGGGCATAAACCGCAATGGGTTTACCGTCGCGCCGAAGGTTGCCAGGGCGAGTGCAAGCACGTGATTACCTCGGCTTGTCCGCGGTTAGACCTTTTGAGATGGCCGTGCGGCACTCTCGCAGGTAAAGCTGCGTCATTCGGTCAGTCGCCTTCGGCTCGGCGGCGGCGTATCGCGCTTGAAGTCGTCGAAGAGCGTCCGAGGCGATGGAGCGCGCGTCCTCGCTGATGGCAAGGCTTGGCGCGGAAGCCTGGTCGATCAGTATTTGCAGCGTGAAGCGCTGCAAATCTCGCCGGACCGGATCGATCCTCGTCGAATTTCCAACCTCACTGAACACGGATGAAAGAACGGCGGCATAGTGCTCATCAAGCGAGTAGTCATCCTTGCCCCCGATCTTAAAGCTATTTTCCGCAACGCGGTCAGTTGTCTCTGCGCTGAGCATGGTGGCCACCATCATCGACTGAAGGCGGGCAAGAATCTCGCGCATCGGCGCGGTCCAAGTTTGGCCCTCATAGTTATCCTCCGTCAGGTTCGAAAGGACGTTCGGAGGCATTTCAAAGGCGTCCCGCGAAAGGCAGTGGCGTGCGATTAGCTGGACGGCCTGACGTTGGAGCGCCGGGTTCACCGGCGAAAGAGTCGCTTGGTTATGAGCGCCGGTGGCGAACTCGCGCCGAGCGTGCAGACCGCCGACAAATCGGGCTGCCATGCGGCCCTGTCGGAACGACTCGATGACACTTGCCAAGATCAGGCGTGTGCGATGCTCATAGCTCTCGCCCGGCGTAGGCAGCTTGGCGATGGCATAATTGCGCATCTTCTGTGCAGCCTGGAGCAGCTTCTCGCTGTAAGCGATCGGGTCGTTGCCATCGTCGTAGGCGACGACGTACGGATCCCAGGAATCCACGTTCTCGTCCGAGTTGTAAGCATGGCCCGGCTGGGTTGATTCGGCGGCAATCGTCTGCAACTTAAAGCGCTCGTCGTCGGGAGTATCGGCCTCGATTGGCGTGTAGCCGTATTTGATCGCCCACTCGTCATAACTGCCAATCACCGGCGAGAAGAAAACGCCTCTGCCCTTCAGGACTGCTTGCACGTTCACCGGCAGGTAATCCATCACGCTGGCAGACATGCCGTTGGTTGCAAGGAAACGGTCGTCGTTTAGCTCCGCGAGCGATCGGGCGGTAGAGCCCTCAAAGTTGTGGCGAAGGCCAAGGCAGTGGCCGACTTCATGACAAATAACGTCGGAAATGAATTGGCGCGCGTAGGATTCGCGGTCGACTTTCATACCGGCGATTGCTTCCATCATGTTCAGGCCCAGTCCGGCGGAGTGGGCAAGCCCTTCCGCGTATTCACAGCGCATCACGTTGAAGCCGCGCTGGGTCAGCGCGCGGTTGAAGCGCTGCTTGGCCATCCACTCGTCCGATTCCCAGATGAGCTGATCGGTGGTGAAGTCCTTCTTCTCTAAGCGCAAGGCAGCCTGAGCCGCTCTTGCAACATTGGAGGCCGCCGGCGCGGCAAAATCTTGATGCTCAGCAAGCGCGTAGGCAAGGAAGTTGGCATCGAAGGTGATTGATGCGCTCAGAATCTCTCCCGTTATCGGGTCGATGCGCGGGATCGCCAGCGAGTAAGCCGTGCTCGGTGAGAGGGTCCAGCGGACCACGTTGTAGCGAGTGTCCGCGTGGTTGTAATACTTGTCGGTGTCGGTGGTGACCACGAGCGCGCCCTTCAGACCGATCTTCTCAAACGCCTTGTTCCAGCGCAGGATGCCTTCCTTCACGGATTCCCGATAAGCGGTTGGGATGGACTTATCCAGCACCCAAACCATCGGGTTCTTCACTTCTTTCGTGCCCGGCTTTTGCTCAAAATGCACACGGTCGATGAATCGTTCGGTGCGGTCCGGCTTAAAGAAACGATCGAGCGAGTAGAAGCTTTGCGTGAAGAAGCCAACGCGCGGGTCGGCCAGCCGGGGCATGATCTCCTCTTCGGGGCGGTACCACAGGTGGTAGGAAAGCTCGAGCGGGACGCTTCGCGTGTCCTCAAGCTGGTTTTCCGGCCGCATGATTCCAAGCAGGATGGCGAGCGGGTTCATCTCACTGCCGCCACGGGTGCCGCTAAAGTGGAAGTGCATTCTCAAGACGGTCTCATCGTGGAAGCCCTTCACTTCATCGACCGCGCTAAGTTCGCGGTCAAGCGTGTACTGGCCGCCAACCGCCATCGATAGCGCTTCGCTTACCAGGCGGGCCTGGTTCATGAAGAGGGCGGTGGCATTCACGAGAATCTTCTTGTTGACGGTGTCTTCGGCTTCGATGCGGAAATCGCCAAGAATCGCTTCAGGGAAGCTGCGTTCGGCGGCTTCGTTCAACAGGTGGGTGCTGCTCCATCGGAAGCGCAAATTGGGCCGGACCAGCATGATGCGGTTGTCGTCGCGCTCCCATCGGTAAACGTCGGCGGTGGAGTCTCCCACCGGATCACCCGCCTGCAGAACAGGGCTGACGCCCGTTCCGAGGGTGGTCTGCATCATGAACGTATCGCCCAGGTGGGCTTCGGTTAGCTCAAGCAGGATTTCGTGGCCGCGCAGGTACACCGGAAACGCCCCACCGATTCGCTCCAGGCCCTTGATCGTGGATTCATACTTCTCAGTCGACTTGATGTCGGTGGTCGGCTCCTGCTTGGTAGCTGGCTGTTCCTTCGCCTTGGCTTCGGCAGGCATGGCAGGCTCACCCGGCGGCACTGCGAAGGCGTGGCCCGAAAGGGCAAGACTCACGATGATGGGCAGGAAGATCATTTGCGGGGGCCTCAATTAAGGAAATCATCGGAGAGTGCAAGTCACTTCATCCGAGTTGAGCCAGTAAATTGCGCAGAAAACTCGCAATTAGTCTGAGTTCCTTATGAGCCGCAATGTGGCAACGGGCGCGAAGCCTGTTGTTTAGAGGGCGAAGATGCCGAGGATCGCAACGACGAAATAGGCGGCAATGGTGGCCGCGCCAGCGTAATCCTTTGCGATGCGCTGCCCAAAGAACAGCATCAAGAGGGCCACGCAGTCCATCACCCAAGCAAGCGCGATGAAGCTGTGGTCTTTGCTGAGAATTGCCAGCACTCCGCCGATCAAGGAGAGCGCGCCCGCGACAAGCTCCACGATGGTGATCGTTCCCACCATTTGCGGCACGAGCTTCGCCAGCGGAGATTTCTCGAAGTGCCCCGTGAGCCAGCCAAGATTGTCTTGGAAGTTGAACACTTTGTCGAGGCCCGATTGCAGGAAGACGGTGCCGAAGAAAAGCCCGTAGAACAGGGCGAACAGGTGCCCGGAGTTGTCCTTGATCGTTGCCGCGAAGTTCATCTGAGCAACTAGACGATCTGGCGAATTGGAAAGCCGTCAGGGAAGTCGTCCTTCTGTTGGCGGGCGCCGCGAGAACCTGACATTGTGATATGGTATTAATGGTCGGACGCTTCCGCCAAATGGAATTTGACAATGGTTCTAACAACGATAATTCTTCTGCATAGTCAGCCTGCGCCTACGGACTTTACACAACTGGTGATCGATAAGCCGGCGGTCGAGATCAAGCTGTCGGAGGCTTCAAATGCGTCATTTCGGGTCGGCTACCGGAACATCACCAAAAGAAACGTGCAGATCCGCTTCTCTCCCATCCAATGCATCTTGCTTGACTCAAAAGGGGAGGAGGTGCAAAGGAACTCGTATGGAGCGAAAACCAAACTGAATCAAATGACGGGAAACAAGGCGAAGCTGTATTCGCTTGCACCGGGAGAAACCCGCTGGTTTGCATACGGCGCTCCGCTAAAAGAATTCAATATCGCGCCTGGCCGGTACTCGCTAATGTTCGATGCGGTAGGGCAAGCTGGCTACGCACTTAAAGGTATTGGTTGGCCATACGACCAGACGTTGGTTTCCCAGAAGATTACGGTCACGATCAAACCCTGAAGTCCGGCGCGGGTAAACTCTAGGTTCGATGACCCAACTCGGGAACCGAACCATCGTCGCCCTCGATACGCATGACCCGGAGGAGGCGAAACGGCTCGTTCGTCGCCTCAGCCCTCACGTACACGCCTTCAAAGTAGGACCGGCCCTAGTGTTGCCCACCGGCTTCCAGGTCCTTGACGAACTTGAAAAAGCAGGCGCAAGCCGCTTCTTCCTCGATCTGAAGTTCCACGACATTCCCAACACGGTGGCGCTTGCGGTGCGCGAGGCCGCTCGCCGGGGAATCTGGATGCTGACGGTCCACGCCTCCGGCGGGCTAGCCATGATGCACGCCGCGGCAGAGGAAGCCTCCAAGCACGCCCATCGACCCCTCGTTGTTGGGGTGAGCGTGCTCACCTCGCTCGATCAGAATGCGCTGAGCGATGAGCTGGGAGTCCACCGAAATCTGCAAGATCACGTCCTTGCCCTCGCCTCGATGGCGCAGGATGCGGGGCTGGATGGCCTCGTCTGCTCCGGCCACGAAGTGGTGCCCATCCGAAAGGCGCTCGGCGGAAAGCCGCTGCTGGTAGTGCCGGGAATTAGGCAAGCGGGCAAGGGGACTCACGACCAGGCGCGGGTGATGACCCCTGAAGAAGCGGTTGCCCTTGGGGCGGATTACCTTGTCATCGGCCGCGCGCTCACCGACGTCACCGACCTTGACCTTGCGCTGAACGAGCTTGGCCTCGTCGCCACGGCATAATCGCGATATGTGGCAGGTCGTAACGTTCTACCGGTTCGTCGATCTGCCCGACTACGCCGATTGGCGGCCACGGCTAGCAGAACTGGCCGCTAGGCACGGGCTTTGCGGGACGATTCTTCTGGCAAGCGAAGGCATCAACGCTACTGTGAGCGCCCAGGGTGAGGCGCTAAACCAATTCCTTGAAGAACTGGAAAGCCACGCGCCATTTGCCCAGCTAGAAAAGAAGTTCTCGCAGTGCGAAGAGAAGCCGTTTCAGCGCATGAAGGTGCGGCTGAAGAAGGAGATCGTGCGCATGAAAGCGCCCGAGGCGCGGCCCAATGAGGGCGTGGGGAAGTACATCGAGCCGAAGGATTGGAACGCCGTGATCTCCGATCCCAACACCCTAGTCATCGACGTTCGTAACGACTACGAAATCGAGATGGGCACGTTCTGCGGCGCGGTCGATCCTAAGACGAAGGAGTTCTGGCAGTTCCCGGCGTTTGCGGAGCAGATCAAAGAGAAGAACAGGCCGATCGCGATGTTCTGCACCGGCGGAATCCGGTGCGAGAAGGCCACCGCCTACATGCTGAAGCACGGCTTTACGAACGTGATGCACCTGCACGGCGGAATCCTGAAGTATCTGGAAGAGGTTGATGAAGGCGAATCGATGTGGGAAGGCTCGTGCTTCGTCTTCGATGAACGCGAGGCGCTGGAGCACCAGGTCCGCCCAATCAAGAAAAGCAAATCGGCTAAGATTTAGCGTGCACAGGTTCCTGATTCCCGCTTTTCTGCTCCCGGCCCTTGCCCTTGCCAACACGAAGGGGCTGAACCAAATCGTCACCCCTGACATTCAGCCGACGCAGTTGCTTTCCGTGAGCTTCCAGGCCGAGCACCAGGCGCTTGGCAACTACTATCAGGCGCAGTACGAGTATGGGTTTACAAAGAATTTTGAAGCGGCGGTGTATCAGGGGCTAAAGCCCGGCTCTTTCCAGCTCGATGCCGAGCTGGGGCTGTATGCAAAGGGTCCGTGGTTGGTTTCAACGGGGTTCTTGAATTGGGGGACGCAGGGCAGCAGCACCAAGCCGCAGTCGTTCTTGGAGGGCGGTTTTTACAAGGGCCAGTGGAGGCTCACCGCTGGCGCGCAGAGGGTTTCCGACCGCACGCTTGGCCTTGCGGGAGCGGCCTATCAGGCGACGCCGCAGCTGACGCTTGCGGCGGATTATCTTTCCGGTCGGGACAACTACGCAACTATCGGGTTCACAGTGCAGACCAAGGATGGCTCGCTCTCCCTCAACCCGGCGCTGTACTACGCGAACGACGATAGCAAGCGGCTTTACCCGTATGCGGTGCTGTCGTACAACGTTCAGCTAGGGAAGTAAGCTATGGGCCTCCCGCATAGTCGCCTTGTAGCTGGTCCGAAGTCAGCGATCGGGCGTGGCCGTCTGCAAAGAAAGTGTTGTAACGGTAGTCCTCGATCTTGTCTCGAGCGGAATCGCTTGAATCACCTTTGGTAATTGCAGACCCAAGACCGTGCCAGCAACCTGCCATGTCGTGAAGGACTATCGAAAAGGCAACATCTTCAAGAGATGATTCGGTCAGTTCTTTGAAGGCCAATGTTGTGTTGTAAGCGTAGCTCGAACCGAAGGCGTTGTAGATGCCGTTCGGAAAGTTAAATAGGTGCTCATAGAGAAAGGTTGCTCCTAAGTCGCGCGGACATCGGAAAACCTGGGCTCGCGCCCCGTAATCCCTCAGCGCGGCAGGCATATCCTCCATGTTTGGGATTCTCGATTGCCAATCTGGATGCGACGACCAGATACTTGGCTTTGCTCGGTCGATGGCGTCGACCATCTGCGGGTAGTAGTCATCGTAATCGTTTTGATATATGGACACGGATGTGCCAAGCTGCCTTAAGTTCGAGAGGCACGAAGTGCTGTAGGCTGTTCGACGCGCTGAAGCAAACACGGGAAACAAGGTTGCCATTAGCACGACGACGATGGCGATGACCGCCATGAGTTCAACCATGGTGAACCCGGATACCCTAGCCCTCACTTGTAACCTTTCGTCGTCTCACAACATAGAAGACGGCGCTCACTGTCAATAAAGCAGCGGACGAAATGATAAAGATAAGTCCAGGAAGCCCTTGTTTACGGTGAAAGTGGTCCGTTGCTCCCTTGTCCACAACATAGCGACCTCCTTTTATTCTGCCGATTGTTTGATTGATGTTGTCGCGCACCCACGCTCCTTCCTTCCAATTGGGGACAAAGTCGCTTTCAGAGGGCGTTTCAGGCAAGACCTCAATTGTTGCTGTTAGCGTCTTAGTAGCGCTTCCGTACCGAAAAAGGGTTACAACCTCAGCTGGGATCGATACTTTGCCGTGCTCTTGCCACCGGGTTATTGATGTAGTCTGCTCGTCGTTACCTACTTTTAGATCGTATACTGAGACTTGGCCCTGATGATCAGGCGACACGGTCAGAGTTTCGTTTCCGATCTCTATCTTGGTTCCTTCAAGCCTTCCGTTCCCCTCTGCAACATACTGCCAGTAAGACTTTCCTTCGGGATGGCGCAGACCTGCAAGAATTGCTGGTGTATATGCAATCCCCTTTAGATGGTCGGGACTATCAATTGTCCCCTGATTTGCCTCCGAAACAGACGTCTCGACGTGATCTTCCGAAGCGATTATCTTCTGGTCTAGGGCAACCCCTTTGACCTTGACCCCCGTTATTGCGTCTGTAGTCAGGGCAAACGTTCTGTCTCGGATGCTAACGATCCACACGCGCGTCGCACTATGATCTCCCCACGATACTGTGACCGATCCATCAGTCTTAATGTCTTTATGTTCTGGCGCGCCAGGCACCTCTAAATGCTCCGTAATGCGAACCTTAAACGCTCCCAGTTCTCTCTCTAGTTGGCTCTGCGATTGGGACCAGGCAGCTGTCGGTGTCTCCCCGTAGTTACTAGCTGGTCCCAGGAAAACGATTAATGCAATTGCGGTCCTCGTCGCCCGGCGCCCCTTGCTGGGCGCTATCGACGGCTCCAAGATCATAAAACTCACGGAGGTGTGCAGCCCCAATTGTTAACATACGTTTCCGAGACGAATATCGAACAATGGATATCGCTGTAGTCAATATGATGATTACATAACCTGTACGTCATGCTGCAAACGCTATCAGGGTTCCCTACATTGCAGGAACCCATGGGATACCAAAAATCATAGACCTTCGTTATCCATGAACACCCGTCGGTATTGTTGCAATGGTCCCCTGCGCTGCACTCCATGCTTTGGACGACGTAGCCGTCGGCAACAACCCCGCTTCCCAGTACAGCTACCGTCAAGCATAGAATGAGGCTTTGCCGCGATAGGCGGCGGATTGACTTTTCACGTTTCGTTTTCACTCTAGATTATTCCTCCTGTGGTTCTCCAGTAATCATGCTGACGCTGGACTCGTGCTAATTCGCGAATTTGCCACTTTTTCAAAGCAGCGCGTCGCGATTAAGAAGTAGACCCCGCTCGCGAGTAGTTGATACTTCGGTTCGAGGCGGAAAAGTGGTCCGAAGCAGTAGCAGGGAACCGTCACATGCGCAACGATTCTATACAACGCATAGGCGCAGAACACGGCAAAGAGCCCGAGGGCTGCCGCTGAAGCTAAGGCCAGCGTTCGTTTCCAGAGCAGTCCCGTGGCGATTGCAAGTTCAAGTGCGAGGATGATGAGCACAAGCGGGACAATCATCTCGGGGGGTAAGACCTTGAGCGAGTGGACAGTTGAGATGAATCGATCCAGAGCGACTATCTTGCCAGTAAACGCTACGAGAAGGCAAACCGATATCAGGAGCCTGCTTCCAAGGGCTGGGCCAACTATTGCGGGATCGAAAAGGCGCCTCACTAATTTCTCAACAACTGTGCTTGATCAGTATTGTACTACAGCATTTCACCGTAATAGGACAAAAAGTAGAGAAATAATAGTTAAGCATTATTTAAGGCAAGGCATAGCCGGACGACGGTCAAAGGTTTGGTGCGTCGTTAGTTATTTTGCGAGGGTTGTTACATTGGCGGCTCAAGGTTCTGATCGAGGCGCGGAAGATGGCGAGCCAAGGAGTGCTTGCAGAGCAATCTTAACCTCCGCCAGCTTCACGCCCTCAACCAGTTTCAGCATCAAATTCGGATCCCAAATCTCCCCGTTTTTCGCCGCCCAATAGGCGTAAAGGAAGGTCGAGCCTTCCAGAGAAGCAGGCTGTACGCAATGGTCGAAGCCTGTGAACAGCGGGAAGAGGTCCAGCCCCCACTTCATCGAACTGGTCAGCATCGCTTTCGCCCGCGCGACATCCTGCTCCTTCAGCTCTTGCGCTGCGCGCCCCAAGGCGGCCCTCTGCTCCACGCTCAGCCCCTCCATCAAGACCCCGAGCCGGAAGCCGGCGGGATTGCCGATCAGCCCCGCCTCCGGCGTGTACGCCGCGCCTAGCTTCTCTCGCAGGACCTGAAACGCCAAGCTGCCCTTGCCAGAACCCAAGCACGCCGCCGCCACCAGCATCGCCGGAGAGAACTTTGAAGCAGGCTTGGAAATGAAAGCGGGAATCTTCTGGCCAGCAAAGAATCGGCTTTCCAAAGAGCGCTGGAACGGATGGAGGCCGGAATCCGCAGGCGGGAGCAGCCCGTAAGGGTCACGCCGCCAAATCGGCGTCATCGTGCCGCTGGGAATCGCCCCTGAGTAGCAGATCACCACGGATCCGGAGTTGCACAGCCGGTCCGTCAAGTTTTGCAGCAGCTCGGTATCGGCCCCACCGGTGAGTTTCGGCCACAGCAGGCGCTTGTAAGCGGGCTCACCAAAGCCTGAGAGTTCTTGCCGCGCGGCATCAATTTGGTCATCGGTGAACTGGCGCTGCCGCAGAACCGAAGCGAGCGCGTGGTTCGCGGCTTCAATGTTTACCAAAGCGCAGTTGAAGGAAATTCGTAGGTTGTCCAACCCCGCCCGGACCGCGAAACGAGATGTGTAGCGCCGAAGGCTTGTCCGGGTGGCGGAATCTCGCAGGAGCTGGCAAAGCAGCGGCATCGCGCCCCCTTCCTCCGGCTGAAAGTCGGCTGGGAAGCACGCTACGCATTCCACGTGCACGTAGGTGGCGTTCGCGTTTGGCACCTCAAGAATGCGCGGGACGTTGGCCTGCGCCAACAACAGAGCGAAGGCAAGAATCACGAGCCGAACCCCTCGCCGACGCTTGTCACGCACTGGCCGGTCTTAAATTTCGCCACCGCTGCAATAAAGTCTTTGCGGGAAATTGAGGAGAGATTATCGATCAGCGTCTCGATCCTCATCGCGCGGTCTTGGGCGGCAATCAGCCCTCGCAGGAAGCAAGAGGAACTTGGGTTGGCAAGCTGCTGGGCCATCCAGCTTCGGGCCAGATTCACGCCTACCGGATAGAGGTCGACGGTCTGGTTCGCATCCAGCCCGTCAATCATCATCCCGAGGCCGGAATTCGCATCCGTTTGATACAGCCCAATCAATCCATGCGAGGCGCTGGGGGTGAACACCAACTCCGCTCCCTCGGCGCGGCTCTGCAAGGCGAGCGCCGCCGCCAGCAGAGCGGCGGTCTCGGGAAGCTCAATTCCTCCCATCAACGCCGCCCGGCACTCGCCGAATTCTTTGGACGTCGCTCGTCCTGGTTTGCCCTCGGGCCGGTAGGCATAGGGGGACACGCCAATGTCGGCCCGGGTTGCCAGCATGCTGCGCAGGCTCTTAGCCAGCGGCTCGATCGGCGCGGGGCCGCTGATGAAGACAGATATGTTCGCGGGCGCTAGGAGCCTTCCGATTAGCTCATCAAGCTCAATCGGAACAGTCTTGTGAATGATTTCAGGATTGCCGAGCGGGTTCAGTCCCCGCGCGCCAAACGCAACCTCCCACGCGCTGTTCAGCAGGTCCTCATCGTGCCCAGCTATTTCGAGATCGATAATCTTCGCCTCGTGGTCAATCGCTTCCTGGGTTGCTCCCGCAGGCTTCAGCAGCTCTTTAAGGGCGGAGAGGGCAAAGGCAGTCTCGCTGGGTGGGGCCATGATTTCAAACTGCATGGCGTCGCGAAGAGTGTTGGCGTGAATGAAGCAACCGTGCGATTCCAAACGCGCTCCAAGCGCGCCATCTAGGCCGCGAACGAGTATGTGCTCGGCTAGGTGCCGCCGTCCGTGCGTCTCGGGACTCTCGGTGGCGGATCGATTGCCAAGCCAAAGCTGGATCGACTCATACCGCGCCGCGGGTTGCCGTTCCACAAAGTAGTAGCTGTTGTTTGGCAGGGTTGCATGCGCCTGGTCGGGCTGAATCTGCAGGCACAACAGGGCAACGAGCGGCAGCATCTAGTGGAAGTAGCTCGCTCCGTTGATATCGATCACCACGCCGCTAAGGTAGCTGGCCTCATCGCTGACCAGGAATGCGGCGGCGGCGGCGCAATCGGCGGGGGTGGCCATTCGCCCAAGCGGAATGCCCTCCAGAATCGTGGACAATCTTTCTTCCATGCCTTCGCGCGCCATTGCGGTATCCACCCAGCCGGGGGCGATGCCAAAGACGCCAATTTTATGTGGCGCAAGCTCCACCGCCATGCTGCGGGTCAGGTTAATCAGCGCCGCCTTCGAGGCCGCGTAGATGCTGGCCCCTGGTTCGCCACGGAATCCAACTCTGCTCGCTACATTCAAAATTCTTCCACTGCCTTTCTTGGAAAAGTGTTTCGCCGCCGCGCGGGCTAGATACAGCGGCGACAAGAAATTGACGCCCAAGGTGCGGTGGACATTCGCTTTGAAAACGGTGTCCGTGGTTTTCAGAAGCTCCATCGGCATGTAGATGCCCGCATTGTTCACCAGCGCGTGAATCTCTCCATCGCCAAGCGCCTGCTCAAAGAGCTTCGTGGCATTATCCGGCTCGCTCAGATCGGTGGCATAGGCGCCCTTGGCCCGTTTGCCAAGTTCCTTCACGATGCTGTGAAGTTCGTCGGAGTCGGTGCTTGCGTGAAGGGCAATGTCCCACCCTTCCATCGCAAGTTTTGTTGCAATCGCGCGCCCGATGCCTCGGGAGGAGCCGGTGACAAGCACTCTTCGGGAAGTCATTGAAGCTATTTTGACCGATGAGGAGTAAGTCATATTTGAAAGCGAATTCCTTCGCCTTCGCTCTACAATTTAAAAGAATATGAAATTGCGCTATCTCATGCTTGCTGCCGCGCCTTTAGTGGTGTTCATGGCTCCTCATTCTGTGCCAGATTCGCCCAAAGCAAAGAAGAATCCCACATACGCGGGAGAAGTTGGGCGATTGCTTAACACCAAGTGTGTGGAGTGTCATCGGCCAGGTCAGGTAGCGCCGTTCTCGCTAATCGGCTACGACAATGCCCGCAAGTGGGCCGACCAGATTGCGGAAGTCACCGGTCGCCGCATCATGCCGCCTTGGAAGGCAGTGCATGGCTATGGCGATTTTCAAGGAGAGCGCCTCCTCTCGCAAGACGAGATCGATACTCTGAAGAATTGGAGCGAGGCGGGAGCGCCGCGCGGCGATGCGAAGTCAGAGCCCAAGCCGCCGAAGTTTGAATCCGAATGGGCGCTGGGCAAGCCGGACATGATCGTGACCGCGGATAAGGAGTACCACCTTAGCGCCGAAGGCGACGATGTTTATCGCAATTTCATTCTTAAGCCCAAATTCGACAAAGCGACCTGGGTCGACGGCGTTGACGTTCGCCCAGGCAATCCAAAGATTGTCCATCATGTGATCCTCTATCTCGACAACAAAGGCGCAGCTCGCAAGTTGGAACAGGCGACGAAGGATGGCCAGCTGGGTTACACCTCGTTCGGCGGTCCTGGCTTCGTTCCCACCGGCGGCCTTGGAGGCTGGGCGCCTGGATTGGCGCCGCAGCGCTCGCGCCCAGGAACAGGAATTCTCGTGCAGCCAGGCTCGGAAATCGTGATGCAGGTCCACTATCACAAATCCGGAAAGCCGGAGACTGACCAGACGAAGGTGGCAATTTACTTCCCGAAGGTTCAGCCGAAGGAAGAGATCAAGAGCCTTTGGCTCTTCAATTTCTCGATCAAGATTCCCGCGGGCGAGGCCCATTCTGACCAGAGCATCACCCACACGCTTAAGAACGACATGACGGTGTTCACGGTGATGCCGCACATGCACTTGCTAGGGCGATCAATGAAGGCCGAAGCGACGTTGCCGAATGGCAAGGTTGTGCCGCTCATTCGGGTTGACGATTGGGACTTCAACTGGCAGCTATCGTATCGATACAAGCAGCCCCTATTCCTGCCCAAGGGCACAGTGATCAAGGTGGATGCGGTCTATGATAACTCGATACACAATCCACGGAACCCGAGCAATCCGCCGAAGACGGTTTGGTGGGGCGAGCAGACGACCGACGAGATGTTCATCCTCATCATGTCCGGCCTTTCTAAGGCCAGCGCAAGGGATATGTTCCTAGACGGCTAGGCTACTTCTTCGTTCGCTGATCAGATACGGGAACGCCTTTTGCCGGCTGAGTTAAGAAAAGCTCGGCTGGCAGGTCACCTGTTTCGACCCACTTCAGGTTCCAACGCTGAAGATCATCCGGACTGCGCTCACCCATCCAAGGCGGCGTGTAGCCTTCGTTCGTGTACTCGATCAGGATGGGCAGCGTTTTGCCGTTGATCGACTTATAGAAACAATCGACCTTGCCGTAGCTGCTCGGGACTTCAAAGTGAACCCCGTCCATGCCATCTCGCTTGATAGCAGTGATGGGGGAAGTCGCCGGAACGAGGGCATCGAATCCGGCTTTGCCTTCAATCATGTAGTAGAGCGGGGAGGTGTGCCATCCGCCTCTCGCTGCTAGCGAGCCGTGGGCGTCGAACAGCTTGCACGGGTCTCGGAGAACGGCTGGCTGGCTGTCATCCAGGGGGTCAATCAGCATCTGCTTTCCATCGAAAACGACGATCAAACCGCCGCCCCAATAGGATTCGGTGTCCAGCCGGTATTCAGCCTCTTTGCGCGTAAGGGTCACCGACTCGCCCGCATAAAAGGGGCCGTCCTTTGCTATTCGCTCTCCATTGGCCATCTGAAGCTCGTAGTTGCGGGCACTGCTAACGGCGTCGAACAAATCGCGCAACGACTTTTCGGCGCTCCGATCCGGTGGCGGAGGAGCGAGAAGGAGGGCAAAAACCAATGGGAGGATCATAGTGTGAGCTTACAGGAACTTGCGGCCATATGCAAGGACCGTTTACTTGACGGAAAAGTTGGATTGATCCTTTGAACTGGCAGATTCCGCCAAATCCATCGGCTTGCCGCACTTGCTGCACCGGATCGGCGCTTCCGCCTTTGCATACTTCTCGCCGCACGAAGGGCACACTTTTTCGCGCGAATCCTGCTGTTCCTGCGGCATTTGAAGTCTTAACACGCCTATTTGGACGTCGGGAACGTCGTTAGTGTCGCGCGGCACGCAAACTATTCGGTATGTTGCGCTTGGGAAGCTTGTGCGAAATCCGATCCCTTCCTCAATCTGGTTCTCTGGCGCGCTAACATTTGCGCTGCTTGCCGCTGTCTTCGCATGCAGCACCGTCCTTCAGCGCGAAAGCCTGGTTCCGTTCCTAGCCATGTTCACGGCACTGGCATTTGCGCTGACCCTTCGGCTTGTGTCCAAAGACTACATCGAGTCGCGAGACCAAATCCGCAAAGGCGCAAGCCAAGTGGAGATGATGCAGATTGAAATGGCTCAGCGCCAGCGGACGGTGGACGTTCTTGCCGATGGGCTCGACATCGCCGTTTTCATCACCGACCAACGGGCAAGCGTTCTCTATGCGAACCAGCGGGCGCGCGAAATGTTCCGTTTTGACGATCCCGTTGGGCGCTCAATCCTTGCCGTCACGTTGAGCTACGATCTCGAGCAGGCTATCGTCAGCACGGTACGGGTTGGTTTGCCCCAAGAGCACGAAGTGAGTTTTGGGCTGCCGTCTGAGCGAGTGGGTATTGCCAAGTGCTGGCCGAGCTATGACAACGGGCGAGTGTTCCTCACGATTTACGAGGTAACGGATCTACGGCGATTGGAACGGGTTCGGCAGGACTTCGTCTCTAACGTTTCGCATGAGTTGAGGACGCCAATGACGGTCATCCGCACGATGACGGAAACCCTTATCGACGATGGCGAAGATGCGAAGCTGCGGCTGCGTTATCTGAACCGCATTATTGAAGAAATTGACCGCCTGACGAACCTCACAAACGACTTGCTGAACCTAAGCGTTGCCGAGAGCCGCAAGCCGCCGCAGAAATCAACGTGCAACCTCGCCGAAGTTTTCCGCGACGTCTTCCAGCAGCTCTCAAATCGGGCAAAAGAGAAGGGCCTTGAGGTGCGGTTCGCCGGGCCCGAATCGCTTTACATCGAGGCGAATCAGGATCAAATGCGCCAAGTGGCCATCAACCTAATCGACAACGCCATCAACTACACCCAGGAGGGCCTGGTCGAAGTGGTGGTTGAGAAAGAGGGTGGCAGCGCGGTGGTGCACGTGATCGATAGCGGCATCGGCATCGCCACGGAAGATCTGCCGCGCGTCTTTGAGCGCTTCTACCGAGTCGACCGGGCGAGAAGTCGAGCAACGGGCGGCACCGGCCTTGGGCTAAGCATTGTGAAGCACGTAATCGAGTCCCACGGAGGCACTGTCTCCGTGGAGAGCAATCTTAATCAGGGCTCGACGTTTACCGTGGTCCTCCCGGCTTCAAGTTAACCGCCACGCTCTTGTACTGCCCAGGAAGGCCGTTGCGGCCGATGGCGGTTACCGTAACCAGTTGCAATCCGGCAAGCGGGATTTCCATGTTCTGAACCTGGGGGCCGAATACTTGGAACTGCCAGCCGCTGTCGTACTTGATCCACACGGCCCACCGCTGGGCTCTCGGGCTGCGGGCATCGAGGTTCCACGCCAGCCGGATCGTGCGTTCAGATCGCCTCCACTCAACCGATGGGGCATAGGGCGACTCAACTTGCAGCCACGGCGACGGTGGCACTAAGGTTTGGCCCTTGTAGGGCCCGCTCTCCAGCGCATCGGTAATCCCCCGGGAGTTTTCTTGCAGCGGCTTAAAGCTGAACTGGATGTTGCCTCCCGCTCCCTTTGTCTTTTCCGTCAAATAAATTTGGCGCACGATCTCGTCGGCCGTCCAATCTGATTCGATGAGCTGGCTTGTAAAGTTGCCCGGCCAGATGTGGCGCTTGAGTTTGTTTTGGTCAATCCAATAGTTCAGCAGCGCGGCGTAAGCCTGCGGCTTGCGATCAATCCGCCAGTAAAGTTGGGGCGCCAGATAATCGCACCAACCTTCTTGAAGCCACATAACGGGGTCGGCGTACAGCGTCTTGTACTGATCCAGCCCTGCCTGGGTGCCAGCCGGTACGCCAGGTCTGGCAATGCCAAACGGGCTTATGCCGAACTTTACGTAGGGCTTGACCTCCTTCACCATCTTGGCGAGCCCGGAAACGACGCGGTTCACGTTATCGCGCCTCCAATCCTCAACCGACATGTGCCCACCCCCCAGGGTGTACTCGCGATAGCTGTCGTGATCAGGGAACTCGGAAGCGCCCGTTTCTGGCGCAGGATAGAAGTAGTCGTCGATGTGGAGGGCGTCGATATCGTAGCGAGAAACGATATCCCTCGCCACCTGTATCACGTGGTCTCGGGCGGCAGGCACACCGGGGTCGAGCCATAGGTACCGGCCAAACTTCTTCACCCAATCGGGGTGCTGAAGGCTCAAATGCAGAGCGCTGGGCGGACCATGCTCCGTAAAGTGGCGCACCCGGAAGGGGTTGATCCAGGCGTGGAGTTCGATTCCCGCGCGGTGGGCTTCTTCGATCATGACTGCCAGCGGATCCCAAACCGGATCGGGCGGGAAGCCCTGCTGATCGGTAAAAAATTCAGACCACGGCTCGGTTTGAGAGAAGTAAAGAGCATCCGCCGCAGGGCGAACCTGGAAGATCAGCGCATTCAGATGCAGCTCCGCTGCCTTGGCTACGATTGCCTTGATTTCGCTACGCCCCTCCTCCTCGGTTATCCCACGGCGGCTGGGAAAGTCGATATTGTTGACCGTTGCCACCCACGCTCCACGGAACTCGTAGGGGTATGGCGGCGGGCTGTCGGGCAGTGTTGACAGGTGAAGACAAACAGCAAGCGCAAGAAGCATGGTCTTGAGCAAAAGGACGCATGGGCTTGCCTATTCAGTCGCCCATAATTGGGCTGATGGCTCACGCGCCCGTTTCTCTTTCCAAAGCAAGGCTGGATGTGGAGGGGCTTGTGCTGCCCAACGGCCTTCGAGTTGCACATGCCACAGCGGAAGGCGAAAACCTGAGTCAGGCAGATGAGGCGCCATTCGTTAAAGGCTCCGGCCCCGTGCATCTGAGCCTTGAGATCAACCAACAGGATTTGCAAGCCTTCCTCGCTACCCAGGCGCCCGCCGAGCTCTCAGGAATGTCGCTGCAAGTTACGCCTGCGGGTATCGGGGTTGCGGGAGTGTTTCGCGCAATGCTGCCATTGCCTTTCACAGCCCTTTGCCAGCTCGAAATTGTTGGTGGGCAGAAGATGTTCGTGCGGCTCAGCAGCATCCAGGTGATGGGTCTCTCCCCTAGTTCCCTTGTTCAAGCACAGCTTGATAAGATCAATCCCGTCTTTGATGCTTCGGAGTTGCCGGTCAATCTCACGCTGAAAGGCGCAGAGCTAAAGATGGGCTCAATCCACGTGACGGGCGAGCTTAATCTATCCCAGTAATTTAACGGGGAAAATACTGAATTCCCGTGCGCCAGTAGCCGTCTAACTAATTGAGAAAATCACTTCTTTTCAGATGTCCGGTCCTAGTTTCTTGCCTAGGTTCGCCGGAATGAGGAATAAACTGAAAGAGTTTGATCGCGAATAAAGGGGAATGGATTGTATTAATTGCATGCCTCTCGGCGGTGTCGCCGAGCCAGGTTGCCCCAAGTTTCGCGTCGTCAACCGAGTTCATCACCCTGCACGCGGCCGGACCGGCGGTTGCCCTTAAGCACGGCAACGTAATGCCGGGCAGTGAGACCGTTACTTTGAACGGGAACGCGCTCACCTTAGGGACGGATTACACGCTCGATGCGCAGGCCGGGGTCATCTACCTTTACAAAATTCAGCGTCTTGGCGATTCGCTGTCCGTAAGCTATCACTACACCAGCCAGCCCAGCAATGCGCCGCAATCGCCGTCGGTAGCGCCAGGGATCAAGCTGAATGTGATGCCGGGTGCGCTGCAGCTCAACTTCGGTTTCGGTATCGCGGACCGCATGGACAACGGCTCGGTGCTTACCAGCAACCTCGCCCAGCTTCAAAATAACTTCGCAGCAGGGAAGACCTCCCTGACCGGCCTGTTCGCGGTGATCAACCGGTCACCGGTGGATTCCAGAATGGGGGTTGCGCCGGGCGGAAAGCAAGTCGCGGCAAGGTCAACGGCCATCGCCCAAAAGCTGTCGAGCGGATTTGCTGGCGGCAGCACTTTCTTTGAATATCAGAAGATCGACAAGGATTTCAGCCAGGCTTCTGCGCTGCCGAGCGATCAAGCGGCGGTTTTGACCAAGGAGCGAGGGCTCCAGCGCATGGGCATGGGCTTTGATAGCCTCCACTTCGGCAGCCTGACCGTTAGCGAGCGCTTCCGAACAGTGAAGGACGACAACGGGATGCTCACCTGGAATGGGCTCTCGATGGCGGGCAAGGGTTTCGACTTGAGCTATAAGTCCCAAAAGCTCGATTCTGGGTTTGCGCGCTTTGGAGATTTGCGCGAGCAGGATCACCAGCAGCTTGAGGCCGAGAAGGGCCTTGATCGCGAAGAGTTCGCCGGGAACGCTCAGACGCACTTTGGCAAGCTCTCTTTCAGCTCAAAGCAAATCGACGATCACAGCCAAAAGCTGAGCGTGCTGACCTACGGCCTTGAAGACAAAGGCCTGAAATTCTCAGGTGGTAAGCAAGAAATCGATAAGGGCTTCTCCCGCTTTGGCAACCTGTACGAAGCCGAGAAAGGGCAATGGGGCAGGGAAGCCGGCCTTAGCAGGCTTTGGCTGAATTTGGATGCCGCAGTAGGCAAAAGCGGCTCGCCGATCGCGTTCCATCAGTCTTCCGTAAGCAACGGCGTAACCGGCTTCCATGCGCTGGATGCCAGCATCGGGGGTCCTAAGCTCAATTTCACCCACTATCTGATTGCCGCCGATAAGGGATTTGACAGATTGGGAAGCCTTGCCGACTCTGAAGTCACGCTTCACACCAAGCAGATCGCCACGATGGTCGGGATGGATAGCTACCAAATCCAAGCGCCCGACAAGCAGGGGTTTCTTGCAAGCGCGGGTCTTTCGCGCCAGTTCGATCGCGTCAATTTCATGGCCGGGCCAGAGCAGGCAAGCATTTCCTCCTACTCAATTCAGGGTTTGAAAGACAAAGCTGAACTTCAGAAGATTGTTCTCACCGGCCCCAAGGCAAACCTGAAGTATTCGAGGGAGCAAGTTGGCCAAGGATTTTCTGAACTCACAGCTCTCCAGGGCGTGGAGCGACAGGTGCTGGGCTCCGCGACAGGGCTGAACAGGACCGATCTGGCGATGGACATGGTTGCTGGGAAGAATGGCAAGCTGGCGGTAAATGCCTTTGACGCCACTGTCAATGGTGGTAACGCCTCTCGGCGGGCTTTCAGTTTTAGCGATCCGCACCTACAGCTCCAAGCCACTGATCGACGCGTAGACAGAAACGCGATCGGGATTGCTCAGATCGTCGACCCCGAAGCGGGATTGCTCGACCAGCTTCGCGGTCAAGATCAGCAGCAGATTGCTGGCAAATTCACCCCGAACAAGAAGATTTCCCTCACGTTCAACGAGATTTCACAGTGGGCGCTGGATGGTAGCGCCAAGATGCAGAGCGGGCAGGAGATATTGGCCTACCAAGTCTCAAAAAACACTCGTCTTGATTACACCCATGCGCAAACGTTCCAACTTGGGAACGGTAGTCTGCTTAGTCAATCGATCGACAATAGCTTCCTCGTAACTCAGGGCTTCGGAAAAGCGGGGACATTGAGAGTTGGAAAGGAAACCCAGACTTTCGATGGCAGCCAGAGCACGGGGGTCAACTTCGTAAAGGACTTCCTTGGCTACGAGCTGCCAATAACCAAGACAACATCGGTGAAGACCGAGCGCACGGAAACGATGTATGCCAATGGCGCGCAAGAAGTTACCACCGCCAACAGCGTTGCTACCCAACTCTCAAATCGGCTAGGCGTGAGCGTTACCGATTCCACCACCAGTGGCACCGACGCAACCAAGAATGCGACTCATCGCAATTACGGCGCCTGGGTGGACATGGGGAATGGCCTCAAATTGAACTGGGGTTATGCGCGGAACCTGGCGGGTGATCAAGCAGGAACCGGCACCACGCAATCCACCGTGTCTTTAACGCCGGGGCAAGCGGGCGACGTTAAGCTGGGCGGAAGCTACTCGGCGAACACATGGGATGGGCAGCACACCCAAACTGCTGGCTCGGTTTCCGTGAGCACCGCTAAGCCGATTCGGTTAGGCGCGACTTCTGATCTTGCCTTCCAATACTCCGTGGATACTGCTGCGGATTTTGGCGCGTGGCAGAGAGAGAACCGCAACCTTGCAATTGAGTACAAGCTGGGCCTGAACAAGTTCGACTTCCTATACCACGGTCAGATGGATCCGACCTCCGGCTACCGAGCGATTGATCGTCAGTTCAAATTCGCAACCGAAACAGGCGGGAAGAATCCGCTGAAGGCAAATTTGCAATACAAGGTCCGCACGCTGCCGGACAACACAACCGTTATCCTGCGCGACTTCAACATCTCGGCTAAGCCGGCCAAGGATGTGGAGTTTTCCCACATCCTGCAGTCCAATCCGGAATACGCTCGCCCGGATCTGCTGCTTGGCTCTGGCATCGTGAACACCTCCAGCAGCAAGTGGAAGCTGGATATCAAGCGCAATGAGAACTTCACTTACGGTGGCTCGTTTGAGGAAATCCGCAATCTGGATGCTAAAACCCTTAGCCGAGTCTTCGGTACCCACCTGCTTCTGAACAACAGCACGGGATCGCCGGTGGACCTTTTCCTCGGAGCGGAGAACAGTTCGAATGTGGATATCCGAACCGGCGTTCTGCGGTACTCGTTCAAGTATGAGCAGCAGCCGGGCCCGAATCAGCGCCTGAGCCTGTTTATCAGCAACATCAACTACCTGGTCAGCACCGGCCAGCGCCAAACCTACAACAATTGGACCGCCCACCTGGATTGGGAAGCTAAATTCGACTCCAAGTAAGCGTCTAAGACTTGATGGAACGCCGCCCCTACGAGCAGCAATTTCCGCGACCTCAACCCCCCGCCCAATGGCGGCGCAAGGGCGGGTTGCAGCCTCCGGTGGCGGGCAAGTTCATCCGCGAGCGATACCTTTCCTTCGCGCCACCGGTTTGGTACGACCTTCTCGTCATCGCCTGTATCGTCGGCGGTTTGGGTCTCGCGCTTGCGGGAATGCGATATCCAGACTTGTTGGGTTTTGGCAATGAAGACATCCCCAAGTATGCGGGTGGGGCGACGTTCCTCGCCGGGCTCTGGGCAGCGTTCTCGAACGAACGAATGCGTTGCGACCTCCGCAACCGCACCTACTCTCGTTTAGAGGGCCACGGGCCATTCAAGAGGGTTCACTTCGGGCACCTGCAAAACCTTCACGCCCTCGTGCTGTACAGCGAGAATTATCCCATCGCCCTGGATGGCGGGCGGACCGTGGTGTATCGCCTTGTCCTCTATTGGAAGGGCTCGGCTGAGCCTTTGCTAGTGGTAGAGCAGCATTACGCGCCGGTGCCAACCGGAGCACCTTTGAACTATTCGGCTGGCTACATGTTTCAGCAAGGGCAGCGATACGCCCACGCCCTCGGAATTCCCTTCGTGGACCGCTCGATGGTCCATAGCCCCGCCCCGCTGGCGGTAATCTGAATCGCAAGCATGAATCTAAGCCGTAGTACTCAAGCGTTAGTGATCGGGGTTGCGCTGCTGCTGTACGGTTGCGGCTCAAGCGTCAAGCTGCCGAGCATGCAAAGCGGCTTGACGGTAGGCAATTACGTTGCCGAACTGCACATCAAGCCGGGGGCCGGCCAGCAAAGCGCTCAGAGGGCTGAAGAAGTGGCGAAGACGCTTGGCGAACTCACCTTCTTGCAGATACTCGACGGTTCTCATTACCGGCTGGGGATTCTGGGCATGGTCTCAGAAGGAACCTATCAGATAGCGGGCGACAAGGTCACGCTGAAGGCGACGAAGATCAACGGCTTGCCTTCGGAGCAAGCGATCGCAAATTCAGGCGGCAAGATTCGGAGCATGGATCTGACGGGCAGTGTTGACACTGCCCGGAAATCTCTTACGGTTGCCTCAACCTCCGGAACAGATTCGGCGGAGATCCACTTCACTTTTCATGAGCCGCCACCCCTGGGCATTGCCACCGTAACGCCAAAGGAAACCCCCCTCGTGGGGACGTACTCGGGCGAACTGGCAAGCACCGGCGGTCTTAAGCCTGCGGATGCCGAAGTCCTAAAGAACACGGCGAGCGACTGGGAGTTGCGGCTGAGGCACGATAACCGCTTTGAATTGCAGACGAATTTCTTGGTGGATGGCAAGTGGTCAATGAACGGTAAGACCTTGGTCCTAACAAGCGGCAACCACGCCACCGAGCTGCCGACCATCACTTTGAACCAATATGGGGAGTTTGAGATGGCCAAAAACGGCACGCTTGTTAAATTTAAGCGGAAGCCTGATTGAACCTAATCGAACCTGCGGTAGAATATCGTTATGAAGCACGGAGCGGTATTTGGCCTAGGATTGGCAATTGGCGTGCTCAGCGCACTCCTCCTGCGTCGCCTGCAGGATGAATTGAATGAGGAGAATGCGCAAGAGATCGCGGATAAGCTCACTGAGCAACTCCAGAATCTTGAGTCAAGAGCAGTTGTCGAGTCTCCCCGAGACGCGATTCGCCTCGCGAAGTAAACTCTGCCGTTAATGAGCGAGCAAGAGCTAAGGGCCGTCCGGCTGTCCAAGCTGGAACGGATGCGCGAGTTGGGGCATGACCCTTTCTCCGTTGAGCGTTTTCCTACCACCCATTCTGCTGCCGAATTGCTTGCCAAGTTCGATGAGATCGGACCCGAACAAGAGGTTCGCTACGCAGGCCGCGTGGTTACCAGCCGTCCCATGGGCAAGATCACCTTCTGCCATGTCAGTGACGGAGACAACCGCATTCAGCTTTACATTCGCAAGGATGACTTAGGCGAGACTGCATGGGAAATTGCAGAGCTTGTCGATATCGGGGATCACGTAGGCGTGGTTGGCAAGCTGATGACCACCAAGACCGGCGAGAAGTCGATCCACGTCAGCCAGCTAACGCCGCTTTCCAAGGCCCTTGAGCCGCTTCCAATTGGCAAGGAGAAGGATGGGCAGGTTTGGTACGGCCTGACGGACCCCAACCTGCGCTACCGCCATCGCCACCTCGATCTGATCGTGAACGCCGAGGCGCGCACGATGCTGCTTAACCGCTCACGGATTATCAGCGCGGTGCGTCGGCATATGGACAGCCTTGGGTACTTCGAAGTCGAGACGCCTTTGCTTCAGCTTGAGGCGGGCGGCGCGGCGGCAACCCCCTTCCTGACCACCTACAACGCATACGATTTGGAAGTGAAGCTCCGCATCTCCTTGGAGCTTTATCTCAAGCGAATCATCTGCGGCGACGTCCGCAAGGTTTACGAAATTGGCCGGGTCTTCCGGAACGAGGGCGTGAGCAACCGCCATAACCCCGAGTTCACGCTGCTGGAGTTCTACGAGGCTTACATCAATCTTGAGGATGTGATGGAAATAGTGGAAGGGTTGTTCCGAGGCGTCTGCATGGACGTGTTTGGCACTGCCACCATCCAGCCGATCGCCAATGGCCCGGTGCTGGATTTCAGCAAGCCGTGGAAGCGTGTAGAGCTTTTGGGTGAGATCGAGCGACTAGCAGGCGTGAAGAGGGAAGAGCTGAGGGAACTGGAGTCTGCGCGTAAGGCTTTGGAGCGATGCGGCATTCCAGCGGAGAAGGAGCACAACCTTGGCGGCATCATCGAGAAGCTGCTGGAGCGTTTTATCGAGCCGACGCTTGTCGAGCCGACCTTCGTGATTGGCTATCCAATCGAGACCTCGCCGCTTGCCAAGAAGGCGCCCGGCGACCCGAGGATGACGCGCCGATTCGAGGGCTATGTAATGGGCCGCGAGATATGCAATGCCTTCAGCGAGATCAACGACCCCATTGACCAGCGAGAGCGGTTTGAGCAACAGCTGCGCGAGCGAGCCAAGGGCGATGACGAAGCGCATCCAATGGATGAGGAGTTCATCTACGCGCTGGAAAGCGGCATGCCGCCCACGGGCGGTTGCGGAATCGGCATGGATCGCATGGCGATGCTCCTGACTGGCGCGGAACAGATCCGCGAAGTGCTGTTGTTCCCGATGATGAAGCCGATCCAGGAACTCCAGGGCGGGGAAGAAGCGTAAGCTGATTTGAAAGCGATGAATTTGGACACTACCTACGCGCGTCGCCACACCGTTCCTTGCCGTGTCGGCAAGCTTGTCATCGGCGCGGGCTATCCCGTCGTCGTTCAGTCGATGATCACGGAGGAGACCCGGAATATCGATGCTTGCGTGGAGCAGATCATCGCCTTGCATCAGGCGGGCTGCGAGCTTGTACGCGTTACCACGCCTTCGCTGGGCGAGGCGCAGTGCATGGAGGAAATCCGCGCGAAAGTAATTGAGCGGTACCAGGAGGTCCCGCTAACCGCGGATGTTCACCACCAGGGCACGGCAATTGCGGTCGAAGCGGCCAAGCATGTGGACGAGGTCCGAGTAAACCCAGGCTTGTTCGTCTTCCGGAAGCCGACCAACAAAGAGGAGTATTCAGCCGAAGAGCACGCTGCGGAGCGCCAGGCGATCGAGGAGAGCTTTGTGCCGGTCGTTGAGGCGTGCAAGAAGCATGGACGGGCCATGAGAGTGGGCGTGAACCACGGATCGCTTAGCGAGCGCATGCTGGTTACCTACGGCGACACGCCCGACGGCATGGTGGAAAGCGCGCTTGAGTACCTGCGTATTTGCGAGAAGCACGGCTACACGAATTTGAATATCAGCGCGAAGGCTTCGCGTGTGCCAATCATGATCGCAGCCAACCGATTGATGGTTAAGCGCATGGCGGAGGAAGGCATGGCCTATCCAATGCACCTGGGCGTAACCGAGGCCGGCGACGGAGAATATGCCCGCATCAAGTCCACCGCTGGCATCGCGACCCTGTTGGCGGAGGGCATCGGCGACACGATCCGCGTTTCGCTTTCCGAAGACCCGATCAACGAAATTCCCGTGTGCTACGACATCTTGCAGGCAATGGGCCTTCGCAAGACGAAGGTGGAGTACATCGCCTGCCCATCCTGCGGCCGCACTAAATTCAACTTGCCCACGGTTTTAAGGCAAGTGCGAGACGCCACCCGTCACTTATCCGGCTTGGATATCGCCGTTATGGGCTGCATCGTTAACGGCCCGGGCGAGATGGCGGATGCCGACTACGGTTACGTCGGTGCTGCCGGCGGAAAGATCACGCTTTACCGACGAAAGGAAATTGTGAAGACCGGCATCCCGCAGGAACGCGGAGTTGAAGAACTTATCGGGCTGCTGAAGGAAGATGGGGTTTGGCAGGAGCCGCTCGATGCCGCTCCTGCCTTAACCATGCTGAAGACTCTTTAGCCTTCTTTGACGCTTGCGCCGCGCAAACCTTTGGAGCCACCCTCTTTGAGTTGCACCTTATGGGCTTCGTCATACACGATTCCGTAGCGCGCAAAGACCAATCCGGCGATTAACCCTGCAACCATGAATGCCGGGACACGCAGTTTACGACCTTCTTTGTCCCAAAGAGCGAGTGAGGCGCCGACGCTGGCCATTGCGCCTGCGGCTGCAAATTGTACGATCAGCCAGGAGAAATCGAGCTTGTCCCAGTTGAGAAACTGGAAGATAACCGCAATGGCTCCGACCGCTCCGCCAAATATTAAGCCCCTGCGCGGACGGATGAATCCGAGAATCGCGGCTACGAGAAAGAGGGCAAAGAACAACTCGTATTGCTGAAGAAGGCGTTCATTGACGGCATCCCTTAGCGGATCGCTAATTCTTGGGTGAACCTCGTTTACAAGCTTCAACGATCCTGCATATGACTCCCACGCAAACATGCGGTAGCCCAGTGTTATTGCTCCGGAGAGGAGTACAACCGGGGTCCAGGAGGTTGCCCAGATACTCAGGATGCCACCAACGGCCGCTGTTGCCATGATAGCCATGAGGCCCTTGGTTCCGCCATCGGTTCCCGAGATAACGTTATACGATAATGCGGCTGCTCCAACGATTAGGACCAGTAGCACTCTGTTTAGCAGGATTAAATTCTTCATCACTCCCCGTTGTCCGAATCACCCAGAAGTCCTGGGATCACTCGGATATGAATTTCACGACGTTTCAAGTCAACTCTTTGGATGAACTGTTTTACCATAGGGACCAAGTGGCCGTTAACCACTAGCAGGTCCTGTGCGGGATATTTTAGGACGTCATCCACGTCTCCAACCTTCTCTTTACTTTCTGAATCGATTACCGCCATGCCCTTAAGATCTTCGACTAAGTACTCGTCTTCATCAAGTTCTATGTCCTCTTCCATCATTTCCAAGTAAGACCATTGAAGGCTCTCGGCTTGGTTACGATCAGTCATTTCGATGAATTTGACGATGCAGCGGTTACCCTGCCAGAAGCAATCTTCTATTTCTAGCCAGCGGTCATCCAGGCGCATGCGTGCACCTTTGCGGATGTTGTCAGGGAAATCGGTTAGGACGTCGAGCTTTACTTGGCCTTTAATGCCAAATGCTCCGACTATCTGCGCAACGCGATGCGCGGGCATCCTTTACTCGGTTGGGACTTTGACGAAGGCCCGCTCTTGCTCTCGCGCAGCGAGGGCGCTAACGACAGTGCGGACTGCAGAGATCACGCGACCGCTCTTGCCGATAACCTTGCCTACGTCTTCTTGGGCGACGTGGACAAAGAATGTGCGGGTGCCGTCTTCGTATTCCTCTTCGATGTTCACCTGATCGGGGTTATCGACGAGGTCCTTAACGAGCGTTGCGACGATTGGGCGGTAGCTCACGCTTCTGTGCCTTCCGTCACTTCTTCAACTGCTGCCGGGGCTTCCGCCTCAGCGGCAGGGGCTTCGGCAACTACTTCAGCCACAGTCGCCTCAGGAGCCGCTTCTACCGGCTTCTCTTCAACTGCTGCCTTAGCAGCCTTCGGTGCTTCCGCAGGAGCATCCATTACCGACTTGACGGAAGTTGCAGCCGTTCGCTTATCAAGGAACTTGTACTGCTGCTTCGCGCTCGGGTGGGTGGAGAAATAGTCTGCCAATACGCCGGTCTTCGAAAGAATAACGGCTGCGGTTTCGGTCGGCTTCGCGCCGTTGTTCAGCCAGTGCAGCGCGCGCTCCTTGTTCAAGTTGAGATGAACAGGCTTTACGACCGGGTCGTAGGTTCCCAAAATCTCAACAAAGGCGCCGTTGCGTCCAGCCGTACTCTTTGCCACCACAATGCGATAAAACGGGTGGCCTTTCGTGCCCATCCTGCGAAGTCGAATCTTAACCATGGATAATTTTTGTCTTTCCTGCTTCAGCGGTTGATCCAGCCGCAAGCCGTTTATTATATCCGAGGGAATCCGTCCGATGCTAGACGCCCTCCAAAATAGAGCGCCCCACAAGCTATTGCTCGCAGGGCGTCTACGCTCTCAGGGAAGAGCGAAAGGGCTATGCGCCTACGGCGCTGACCAACTTGGCGTCCAAGGTGATCTCTGCGCCGGTAAAGAGCTTAGAGACTGGGCAGTTAGCCTTGGCGGTTGCCGCCGCTTCCTGGAACTGTGCGTCGGTGGCATTCGGGATCACGCCCTCAGTGCTCAGGCGCACTTTGGTGATCTTGAATCCGCCATCGATGTTCTCGACCGTCACCATCGCCGTGGTCGAAATTGTGTCGGGAATGAGCCCACCCCGGGTTAGCACACCGGAGAGCGCCATGCTGAAGCAAGCAGCGTGAGCAGCGCCGAGAAGCTCTTCCGGATTGGTGCCGGTACCGCTCTCAAAGCGGCTGCTAAAGCTGTATTGAGCGTTGCTAAGGGTTCCGGTCTCCGTGGAAACGACACCGTTTCCTTCCTTGATAGAACCTTTCCAGACTGCAGAACCATTTCGATTAATCATAAATCCTCCTAAACCTAGTTACGCAATTATGTAAGCGAAATCTCAAACCGCGGCGGGGCTTTTCGCGAAATGTTCGGCGGTGAGCTTGAAAGCGCCGATTGCTCGTTCCACCTGGGCGTCGTCCACGTCGGCGTGAAGCACCAGTCGGAAGCGATACTCGCCAAAGGGGAAGAAGTCTACGCCCTTCTCGCCTAGAGCTTTGACCCACTCAACTGCGGGCCGTTGGCTTTGCACAATAAGGATGTTGGTTTGAACGGTTTCGGGGTCGATTGTTAGCCCCGGCAAGTCTTTCAACGCTGCAAACAGCGTTCGGCAGCGCTTGTGGTCTTCGGCAAGCCGGTCCACCATCTTGGTAAGGCTCACGATGCCGCATGCGGCCAGGATTCCCGCCTGCCTCATGCCTCCGCCAAGCCGTTTTCGCCAAATTCGGGCCCTTTCGATGAATTCGGTAGGGCCGCAAAGCACGGAGCCAACCGGCGAGCGCAAGCCCTTTGAAAGGCACATACTCACGCTATCCACATGGGAAATGATACTTGTCAGAGGCACGCCCAAGGCAACCGCCGCGTTGAAGACTCGAGCACCGTCCAAATGGACCTTCATGCCGTGCTTGCGGGCAACTGCGTTCAGTTCCTTCATGCGCTCAATAGAGGTGATCGTTCCTCCCGCACGATTGTGGGTGTTTTCAATGCAGAGGAGGGTGCTGCCAGGAGTGTGGAGACTGCGCTGCATCACGCGCTTTTCCACCTCATCCGGATCCAAAATGCCGCGAATCGAGGGGACGTTGCGGGTGATCACGTTCGCTAGAATTGCCGGCGCCCCCACTTCGTAATAAAGGATGTGCGCTTCCTCTTCCGCGATGATCACATCGCCCGGCTGCGTATGGCAGCAGATAGCGATCTGGTTCCCCATCGTGCCACTTGGAACGTAGACGGCGGCCTCTTTGCCCGCCATCTCTGCCGCGAGGCGCTCAAGCTTCTGAACGGTTGGCTCATCGCCAAGCACGTCGTCGCCAAGGTCCGCCTTCAGGATGGCGTCGAACATTTCCTTTGTGGGCCGGGTAACGGTATCGCTTCGAAGATCGACGGTTTTCATAGATATTCGCTCAGGAATTTCTCGGTTGCGCTCAGAACGGTCGGCCACGCTTCCATCGTGAATCCGTGCCCCTCTTTGGGAAGGCTGATGAAGCGGCATGGAACGCCAACTGCGCCATAGGCTGCAACCATGTCGATGGATTGCTGAATGGGCACCACTTCGTCATCCTCGCCGTGGAAAATCAGCATCGGCGCGGAGTCTTTCGTGACGTGGTAAAGCGGGCTGGCGGCGCGGTATTTGGCTTCGTTGCCTTCATAAGGCTCATCTCCCATGAACTGGCTGATGAACGACCAGGAGATTGGGAAGTGGCGCGTCAGCGGCTCAGTGATATCCATAAGTCCGCACAGATTCACACACGCCTTGACCCGCGCTTTGGGATCGCTCGTGGTCGCGAGCATCGCGGCAAGATGGCCACCAGCGCTGCTGCCAAACGAGGCGATGCGGTCAGGCAGGATGTTTAGCTCCTTCGCGTTCTCGCGGAAGTGGTGCATGAACGCTTCAAGGTCCTCAACCGCCGCCGGGAACGGGTGAAGCGGGGCAAGCCGGTAATCGACGCATACCGCCGCATAGCCCAGCTTGGTGAATTCGTTGGCGACCGGGTGCAGGTCTTCCTTGCCACCGGTGATCCATCCGCCGCCGTGGCAGCAGACGATGAGCGGGTGCGGTCCTGCGGTCTTTGGCTGGAATAAATCGTATCGCAGTCGGTTTGGTTCAAGGACGTAGGATAGGCCGGTCTGCATGAATGGAATCTATTTTAGCCGGTTTGTTTGGGTAGGGCTGTCCCATGGCACCCAGCCCATCACATGGAGAAGCAGTTTGCACGTCCCTACGAGGGAATAGACGGCGAAGGCGACGATGAAAACTGCGGCGCTCGGGTACACGAAGAAGCGTGCATTCGAGGCAACAAGGTCCGCAAGCCTGACCATTGTATGTAATGCTGGAATTCCGATATCGACCTCATAGATGACTCCGGTGCTTCCAAGCACCACCGTGGTAGACCACAGGTGGCAGAGCAAGGGAATTGTCAGGAGGGAGTTTCTGCGGGTGATGCCAACCGCAATAAGATAGATCGCCGTGGCACCCCAGATTGTGGGCAAAAGTAAGGCGAAGTTTGCGAGGAGGTCAGCCTCCTTGTAGCGGCGCTCATCCATCAACCCCATACTCGCCGCGAAGAGCGTGCCCAAACCGATTGCAGCAGCGTAAATTCCGCCTGTGATCGCCAAAAACATGCGCATAGGCGTCATGACGTTTATCTAAACAGCTCCTATTAGGACGAAGTTTCATCAACCATCCGACGATGTCGCTCTGTATCCACCGGCTTTACAATCCTTTCCGTCGATGCCGGATGCTTTTCCAAAGCCGCCTTCGGCCTAATCGGCCTCGGTGTCAGGTTCCCGCCGCAGTTTGGGCAGACGCCCTGCAGCACATCCCGAACGCAGTCCGCGCAGAAGGTGCACTCAAACGTGCAGATCGTCGCCTCCTCAGAGTCCGGCGGCAGTGGCTTGGCGCAGTTCTCGCAAACAGGTCGCAGCTCAAGCACGGCTTAGACCTCGACCAAGTCGCTGAGAAGCGCCTTCGTCTCGGCGAGCGCCTCTTCCAAGGCAGTGGTGCAGAAATCGATCTCAGCTTCCGTGATGATCAGCGGTGGCTCGAATCGAAGCACCCGCGGGTTGTTCAGGGCATAGGCCACGGATACTCCGCGCTTCATGAGCTGCGCGACTACCAACTCCCCAACCTCGTCTTCCGCAAACTCAATTCCGATCATCAGTCCGCGGCCGCGAACGTAGGCAAGCATGTCCGAATACTTCGCCTGAACGCCCTCGAACTTGCGCTTCATGTACTCGCCCATCTTTGCGCTGCGCTCAACAAGACCTTCGCGCTTAAGCACTTTTATGCCTGCGAGGCCGGCGCAGCAGGCAAGGGAATTGCCGCCGAAAGTGCTGGTGTGAATCAGCGGGTTATCGCCGTAAACCTTCTCCCAAACCGCAGGGGTGCCCATGAGGACGCCGAGAGGCATGACGCCACCGCCTACCTGCTTGGCAAGGGTCATCAGGTCTGGGTTTACGCCTTCGTGTTCGCAGGCGAACATCTTGCCGGTGCGGCCAAGGCACGTCTGAACTTCATCCATGATCAGCAGCGCGCCGTGCTTATCGCAGGCTGCTCGAACTCTGCGAAGATATCCATCCGGCGGGATGTGAATGCCGCCTTCGCCCTGAATGGGCTCGACGATGAACGCCGCCGTCTGGTCGTTGATCGCCTTCTCAGCCGCTTCGGCATCGCCGTAAGGCACAAAGGAAACGCCAGGCAGCAGCGGCTCAAACTTCTTTCGATATTTCTCGCGGCCGGTAACGGAAAGAACGCCAAGCGTTTTTCCGTGATAGCTGCCGATGGTGCTGACGATTCCGGGGCGTCCGGTTGCGCCTTTCGCGAACTTGAGCGCTGCCTCGCAGGCCTCGGCGCCGCTGTTGCAGAAGAACGAATACTGAAGATCGCCAGGGGCGATCTCGGCGAGCATTTCGGCGAGATTCGCCGCCTCCTCGTTGAAGAACGCTTTGCCGCTTAAAGCAAGGCGATCAAGTTGATCTTTTACCGCCGCAATGACGTCCGGATGCCGGTGACCAAGCGCAAAGGTGCCGTATCCGCCAAGGCAATCAAGGAATTTGCGCCCCGCGTGATCATAGATGTAGCATCCTTCTCCGCGCACCTCAACTCCGAATCCGGCAAAGGAAACAAGCCGGGCAAAACCGGGGTTGATGTATCGGTTGTACTTTTCGATGACGTCTGCGTAACGTGCGTCAGCATCCATGAGGCGAAGTATAACCGTCCCTGCAAAGCGCCAAGGGGACAGTTCAGTCTACGACGGGACCTACAATTACGGAGCTTTCTGATCGATAGCTGTCTTCTGCTCTTCTGTTGGAGTCATGATGCCTTTCTTGGCTTCATCAAGTCCCTTTTGAAGTTCGCCAACGCCCTGACCAACACCGCGCATCAGTTCGGGAATCTTCTTGCCGCCGAACAGGACCAATACGACAATCAGGATAATGCCCCAGTCCATCGGAGAGTTAAGGAAGGCGAGTGTGTTTAGGTTCATTTCGTTGTAAGGCCTCTGCTCCTATTATACGTTCGGTTGGACGTTAGCGGCTCACGGGAGTTCACCAACCTGGGTCGTCTCGGATAGAATCAGGCGGTGATTAACGAGCCGCGCCTAGTGAACCTGTTTCGGGATTTGTGCCTGATTAACGCGCCCTCTCTGCAAGAAAAGGATGCGGTTGCCTATGTTCATCAGCTACTGAAATCAGAGGGCTTTGAGGTTATGGAAGACGAGGCTGGCAAGGCGATTGGAGGCAATGCTAACAACCTCATTGCCTGGCTTCGAGGCAATCTGCCCGATGCGCCGCGAATTTTCCTGTCTGCCCACTTCGACACCGTCGAACCGACCGCCGGCCTTATCTTCGAAGAGAAAGACGGCGTGTTTTACAGCGCCAGCGATACGATCCTTGGCGCGGACGACAAGAGCGGAATGGCCCCGGCGATCGAGGCGGTTAGGGCGATCAAGGAATCCGGTGAGCCTCATGGCGATGTATGCCTGCTGTTTAGTTGCGCGGAAGAAATCGGCTTGCTTGGCGCGGCGGCGCTCAAGATTGAGGACCTTGGCCTTGATTTCGGCTACGTGCTGGATACCGGCCCTCCCGTCGGCTCTTTCGTCAACCGTACTGCCACCCACGACAAGATTGATATCGAAATCAAGGGTAGGCCAGCTCACGCCGGCAAGGAGCCGGAGAAGGGAATCAACGCCATTCAGGTTGCCGCGGATGCGATCAGCGGCATGACGCTTGGCCGAATTGGCCCGATGACCACCGCGAATATCGGCATCATCAGCGGCGGATCAGGCACGAACGTGGTTTGCCCAAGCGTGAAGCTGAAGGCGGAGGCGCGAGGCGTCGATGAGGCGGAACTTGATAAGCAGGTCGATCACATGCTGAAGCGATTTGAATCTGCGGCCGCAAAGTGGGGGGCTGAGGTGATCATCGATCATAGAAGGGAATATCGTGGCTACGAGCACAGCGAGGGTCAGCCAGCTCTCGATCTTGCCCTGCGGGCGAGCAAGGCAATTGGTCTGGAGCCCGAGCTGAGAACCACGCTCGGCGGCAGCGATGCAAACGTCTACAACGGGAAGGGAATACCCTCGGTGGTGGTTGGAACCGGCCAGGACAAGATTCACACCCATGACGAGTTCCTGAGACGCGAGGACCTTATCAACACGACGCGCTTGGCAATTCAACTAATTAAAGAAGCGGCAAAGCTATCTAGAGCGTCTCTCTAATGTCGCGCGGCGCTCTCCGCCGGCACTCGGAGGAAAGAATCATTGAAGATTAACGCAAAGCTTATTAGCGCATGTATTCTCGGCGCGGCGATATTGCCGGCTGCACAGGCTCAGGTTTCCAAGACGATGGGACTTTCGGTCCGCGCAGGCGTCTTTTTCCCAACGAACAGCGACGCGCGCGCTGAAGGGAAGAACTGGTTCATCGGCGGCGCAGATTATCGCCTGAATTCCGGCGCTCTCGGCGGAATGGCTGGTGGCCCCGTCAACTCGATCTCGTCGATCTCGGTGGACTACTACAACAAGGGCGATTTCCAGAATCTGCCGGTGTTGCTGAACGTCACCACCCGCCAGAACGAGCTCTACTACACAATGGGCGCAGGCATAGCCTTTGCCCAGATCCCTAATGGAAGCGGAGGCCGCGAGAGCAAGAACGGCCTTGCCTACGCCGTGGCGATCGGCATGAACTTTGAGCAGGGCAAGTCCCCGCTGTTCATTGAAGGCCGATACTATGGATCGAGCCGCAGCGAGCTGAACGGTTTTGCCGTTATGCTCGGTATTCGACTCTAAAACTCAGCGCGAACAATTCAAAGGGCCTAGACCGGCAACATTGCGGTTTAGGCCCTATTGATTTGTGGTGTACTGAACAGGTGGGAGTTTGGAGCGTCAGTACCTACATAAGATGGAACTGTGCGCCGGAGCCAGCGGATTGAGCGTGTCGAGAGGGACCGTACAAGTTGACGACACTGTCCTTATAGAGAAGTGCCGTAAGCAGGACTTTGAGGCCTTTGGCAAGTTCGTTGATATTTATGAGTCGCGAGTTCACGGTTTCGTCCGTCGAATGGTTGGAAGCACTGAAGATGCCTATGATGTGACCCAAGAAGTCTTCATCCGCGCGTTTCAGAACTTCCCGCGGTTTGACCATCGTTCGAACGTAAAGACATGGATTTTCCGAATTGCCTACAACCTTTGCATTGATCGCTCCCGGAAGTCGTCCCGCTCCCCGAAAGAGACAAGCATCGACGCCGCCGAAGGCGATATTGCCATTGAGGTTCCTGATGACCGATGGGATCCCGGCCAATTATTGCTTGATGAGGAACTCGCTAATATCGTTGAGAAAGCAATTTCATCAATGAGCGAAAAACTTAAAAGCGTATTGCTGTTACATGACCGAGAAGGTGCATCATACGATGAGATTTCGCAAGTACTTGCCTTGCCAGTCGGAACTGTGAAAAGTCGGCTCTTTCTGGCTCGCGCGCACTTGCAGAATGAACTAAAGCCCTATTTAAGGGGTGAAACCAAATGAAAGAAAGCTCGAACATCCCCAATATTGATGAGGCGCTAAATTCGCCGAGTCAGAAGGCGGTTCAAGAAGTTGTAAGTAACCTGCCAGATGAGCAGGTAAGCATGGCTTGGCGAAGCGATCTTAACCAGAAGCTGATGGCGGAAGTCGGCTCGGTTCGCCGTAAGCGATTTGTTCTTTACCGTCTCTCGCCCGCATTGCTTGGCGTGGGCCTTGCTGCCGCCCTGTTCGTGATGAGAATGCCCCCGAGTGAGGGCGGCAAGCTCTACATTGGCAAGTCGAGCGGACTTGAGGCAAGAATGCTGGACGACTACCAGAATTCGGCTAAGAGCTCTGTTCTAGATGTCGATTCGGATGAGTCCTACGCTGAATAAGGGAATGCGTCCGATCTTTACCTGCCTTGTTCTCGCGACGCTGGTTGGCGCGCTGGCTGCGCAGGCGCCGGGGCCGGTCGGCTTGCCTCCTCGCGCTCCAAAGAACGAAGTTCTACAGGGCATGCCGCCAATCGTTCGGCTTGCGTTCCGAGCAGGCCCAACAACTCGCTTTGTGGGAGTGCGACGGGTTCAAAGTGAAAAGAACGTCTTCACCCAGCGAGTTTTCAAGGATGGCAGAAAGATCAGGTCCGAGTTCCTTGACGGCAGCAGTAAAGGCACGATAATCGTGGATTCTGGCCGTGATCGCCGCATCTATAGACCAAAGCAGAATCGGATAGAGTTGATGCCAGGCGGCGGAGACATGGCTGGTTTGCGCCCGCAAATGCTTCTTGCCACGATCGAGCGGGAGCGAATGTCTCCAACGATTTCCGACGGCGGTTTTGTTGCGGGCTTTACCACTCAGTTGGCGACATTCACAAGGCCCAACGCACAAGTTGGGGTTAGGATGTGGATCGATCCTTCAACCGGCGCGGTGCTGAAATTCGATGCCTTTCGACCGGATGGTTCGCTGGCGGCTCATTTCGAATATGTATCGATTGATTACAAGAGCGCGATCGACCCCAACTCGTTCACCCTCAATATGCCAGGAGTAAAGGAAGTTACGCAGAAGGAGTTGGTGATTGAGGAGGCGCGCAAGCTCGGTCTGACGCCCGTCATTCTGAACTTGCCGGGGTACGTGCTAACCCATCAGCATGTGCTTAAGCGCAAGGAGAGTCAGGCTCTCATTCAGCTATATCGGGGTCCTCGTGGGCCTATCATGCTCGGCCAAACTCTTGGCAATCTGGATCCAAGCGCATTCAAAGAAAGACCCAAGCGTCCCCACGAAAATGTTTACCTGTGGAAATCTGGGAGGGAAACGCTCGTCCTAATTGGAGAGCTTTCGATTGAGCAGCTACAGCAATCTTCACGTTCGGTGACTGCAGCGGGGTCGTAAGCTATACTTGGGTTCAAGCATGGCCGAGGCCTCTGCGAAAAGATCATCTAAACAAAAACGCAAAACGCGCAAACAAAGCCCGAAATGGCTTAAATGGACAAAGCGCGCGATAGTATCCGTAACGGCACTCGGTCTCTTGGGTTGCGTTGCGGGATGGCTCCTTTTCATTTCCGAGTTTCACAAGGCTCAGGATGAGGTCAATGCGTTTTACGATGTGCGCGAGCAGATGCAGGTGCCGCCATCGGAGATCATTTCCGCCGACGGAAAACTGCTTTACCAAGTAAGCGCTGAGCGCCGGGATTACAAAACGCTTGCCGAAATACCGGTCGTGGTTCAGCACGCGGTTTTGGCGGCGGAGGATCGCCGCTTTTATCAGCACGCAGGCGTTGATCCGTGGGCGCTCCTTCGAATAATGTTTACCGGCCTGAAAGAGGGCCATGCAACCCAGGGCGGCTCGACCCTAACCATGCAGCTTGCCAAGCGCATCTCCTCAAAGGGTGAGCGCACACTTACTCGAAAGATTCACGACATGGCGCTGGCTACTGCCGTCGAGCAGCAGTTCTCCAAGGATCAAGTTCTCGAACTCTATCTCAACCAGGTGTACTTCGGCGCTCACGCGTACGGGATTGCCGCTGCGGCGGATGTGTACTTTGGCAAAGACCTTAGCGAACTGACCCCCTCCGATGCGGCGATTCTTGCTCGCTGCGTGCGTAGACCGAGTTTTGAGAACCCCTTCGTGAACCTCCCCAAGTCGATCGAAAATCGCAACGTGGTGCTTCGCACGATGAAGGAGGAGGGCTACCTTTCGCAGAAGGACTATGAGAAAGCACTAGCCGAGAAGCCGAAGCTGCGCGACAAGCCCTCCGATACCGTGCGCATTTACCGCTACCCGTACTTCACTAGCCACGTGCTTCAATTCCTGCATCGAGAGCATCCCAACATCCACCTGGAAGATGGCGGATACCGAATTGAAACCACCCTCGATACCGGCATGCAAGAGGCGGCCGAGCAGGAAGTCAAGCAGTTCGTGCGTGAGCATCGCGGCCAGAAGGTGACGACCGCGGCGATGGTGCTGATGAACGCGGATGGAGAAATCCTTACCGAAGTCGGCGGCGCGTCTTTTGAGCGCAATCAGTTCAACGTTGTCTCTCAGGGCAGGCGTCAACCGGGCTCTAGCTTCAAGCCGTTCGTCTATGCCACCGCTTTCGCGACTGGAAAGCTGAACAGCCTGGATGACACGCTGTCAAACGAGAAGGTCGTCTATCCGGCGGAGGCGGGACGTGCGGTGTACGCACCCAAGAATTCGAATGGGAAATACGGCGGCAGCGTGACCGTGCGCACAGCAATCGCTTATTCCATCAACATTCCTGCGGTGCGAGTAGGCGAGATGGTTGGCCCGGGCACGGTGGTTGATTACGCTCAGAACGTGTTTGGGTTCGTATCGCCTATGCATGCGGTGCTTTCGCTGCCGCTTGGCACGAACGACGTGAACATGCTTGAGATGGCGCAGGGCTACAGCACGTTCATGCTGAACGGCGATCGCGCAACGCCGATGATCGTCCGCAAAATCACCCAGATCACCGACGGCGAGGTCATCGCCGACTACTCGCCACGCATCTTCCGAAAGATTCTTGACCCCCGCGTCGCTGGCATTATCGACGAAGCCCTACGAGGTGTTGTTGAACATGGCACTGCCACCTACGCCGAGGGCTTGGTGCCGAACGCCCGCGGCAAAACGGGAACGACCCAGAACAACACCGACGCCTGGTTCTGCGGCTATGCAAACGGCATCGTCGGTATCTCTTGGATAGCCAACGAGCACCCGCGCAAGGGAAGAACCCCTTCCTACCTTCCAATGGACCGCGAAGTGTACGGAGGAACGGTCACCGTGCGCCTTTGGGCGGCGGTGATGAAGAAAGCAATCGAGCGCTACGGCAATAAGTTCGTTTCGGTGCACGTGGACAACGAGCGAAAGAACCGCGATGCCAAGGATGCGCCTTCCGCGATCCCCAAGACGACGGAGACGGATCCATCACTGGGGCCAGATGAAGTTCCATTGGGTCCGACGGACGATGCGGCGCCATTGCAGCCGGGCGATACACCCCCGGCTCAGCCGCCCACAAAGTCTGACGGGACTGATGACGCCTCTCCTAACGACGTTCCCACCGTTCCTGTAAATCGGAATCCGTCCGTAGCCGCAGATTCGGGAGCAAAAGACAAGGATCAGTATGTTGAAGTAGAAGTGTGCGCAGATTCCGGCCTTAAGGCGAACGTATATTGCCCAGAGACCGTGGTTCGTCGCTTCAAGAAAGGGACTGAGCCGAAGCGCACGTGCAACATCCACAAAGGCGGTGGGTAAGTGTCCGTAATCTATGCGCCGAAGAGCTCGAATGTTGACGGGCGATCCCTGGTTTTCCCCGTCTTAATCGGCGTTGGCCTGATGGCGATATTCGTTCGCCTCTGGTACATCCAAGTGGTCCGAAGCGCCGAACTCGTTGAGAAGGCTTCCCACATTTTTGCGGCGACGGTGCCACATCCTGCCCCTCGCGGCCTCATTTATGACCGCAACGGCAAGCTGTTGGCGGGCGTGCAATCCCAATTCGTTGTGATGTGCGTCCCGATGATTGCCGCCAAGAACCCTTGGGTAATCGATAAGGTGGCGCAGCTTCTGAAGGTGGACCCCAGCAAGCTGAAAAGCAAGCTGGAGGAGGGCCGGTGGCGTCCATACCTCCCAACCCCAATTTTCATCGGCGCACCGGTTGAGGCGGCAAGCCTCATTTCAGAGTCTGCGGAAGACTTGCCTGGGGTCACCATTGACTCGCTGCCAACCCGCTATTACCCTGATCCAACCAGCTTCTCGCACGTTCTAGGTTACGTCTGGGTCCCGAGCAAGGATGATGTCGATCGTCTGGATAAGCTGAACCTGAAAGCCGCGCCGATGGTGGGCAAGAACGGCATTGAGTACGTGTATGAAGGCGACCTGATGGGTGAGGCCGGATACGACCGGATGGAGATGGATAAGAAGATGCGCCCGCTCCGGTTGGCCGAGCGCGAGAATCCCGAGCCGGGTCATAAGCTCACCCTCACGCTTGATGCGGACCTTCAAAAGACGGCCCTGAAGCAGCTTGCGGGCAGGCGCGGCGCCGCGGTGGCGATCGACCCAAACACCGGCGAAGTCCTTTGCCTGGTGAGCGCTCCTGAATACGATTCCTCCCTCTTCAAGAACGGCATTTCGTCGGCGGACTGGGAGCGATTGAGCGAAGACCCGGACAAGCCGCTCCTGAACAGAGCCGTCTACGCCGCGTATCCGCCCGGCTCCACGTTCAAAATCATAACGAGCCTTGCCGCGCTTCGCGCGGGCACGTTTGATCCAAACCGCTACGTTGAGTGCCGTGGTTACTACGAAGTTGGCAAGCGCCGGTCGAAGTGTCTAAGCGTTCACGGGGCAATCTCGTTCCACCACGCGTTCGAAAAGTCTTGCAATACCTACTTTTCCGACCTTGCGGTTCGAACGGGCCCAGACGCCGTGCGGCAAGCTGCCCTGGACTGCGGGTTGTACGCACGAACAAACGTGGACCTGCGTTCGGAATCACGAGGCGTTATCCCAACCGAGGCGTGGCTTGAGAAGTATCGCAATCCGCCGAAGTGGTACACGGGCGATACCGTCAATTTGGGCATTGGCCAGGGCGACGTTCAGGCCACCCCGATACAGATGGCGAATTTAGTTGCCCTGGTGGCCACGCGCGGCACCAACTACGTTCCTCACCTGGTGAAGGCGGTCACGGATTCGGGGGGCGTTCACCCCAAGGATGCGGTTGTTGCGCACCATGTCGATGCTCCCGACTCGTTCTGGAACATGTTGCAGGACGCAATGGCAAGCGTGGTGGACACTGGCACTGGTCAGAAGGCGAAGATTCCCGGTCTAAAGTGGGCTGCCAAGACGGGAAGCGCCGAGCATAAGCTGGACGAGAAGACCCATAGCTGGTTCATCGGCTACGCCCCCTACGATCATCCGAAGATCGCGATTGCAGTGCTGGTGGAAGGCGCCGGGCATGGCGGAGACATCGCGGCGCCGATCGCCGCTGAGATCGTAAAGAAGTATCTGAAGCCGGTCGCCCCAGCTAGCGCGCATTAGGCTGAGCCGGAGATTAGCTCTTGGCGTAATTTGTCAAACTCTGCTTCGCTCTTCTTCGCTTCTTCGACAGTTGCTAGGTCGCCTGCCTTTGCGGCCAGTTCTTCCAGTTGCTTGCAGGCGCCGATAGCCGCCAACAGCTTCTCAGACGCTCGCTGGGGGTCTTCTCCTGCGAACGGAAGCTTCTGCGTCGCCATCACCTTCACCTGCGGCACGGTTAGCTCGGCGTACCTCTGGTAGCCGCTCACAATCTCCTTCAGCAGCTTCAGCTTCTCCGCATCGCTTGCGGTGCCCAGCAGATAGCTCCGCGCTTCAAGAGTCTCAGTTGGCACAAGTTCGGGGATGGAACGTGTCTTGAAGTAGGTCGTATCCTCCACCGCCACCAGACGGCGAGCGGTTGATTGAGCGCGTTCCTCGTCCCCGGAAGCGATTTGCACTTTCATCAGATCGCGAAGCGCAAGCAGGTTGTTGGGGTCGAGCCTTAAGGCGTTCTCGTAGGCGAGGACGCTTTCGGTGTACTTCTCTTGCGAGGCGAGCGCCGAGCCGAGGCCACGGAAATATTTACCCTGAGGGCTATAGCGGGCGGCAAGCTGCATTTCTTGAACCCGCTGGTTTGGGTCAGGTGCCAGCGAAGCGGCATAGGCGTGAATGTCGCCATCCTGTGAAGCGACGGAGAGAAGCCCGCCCAAGATCTGGTTGGCGGAGGTGACGTCTCTCTGGCTTCGGGCATAAAGGAACTCATCCTTCTGCAGCTCTACATACCCGTAGTAGCAGAGGGCGAGCGTCGCGAGGCCCAAACCGAACAAGCCGCCGCCGCGTAGGGGCTTTGGCGTGAATTCCGGCGAGGAGGCATCGCTTGAAAGCTGGATGCCAACCCCCAATAAGGCGAAGAAGGTAAGCCCAATCCCGAAGCTATAGAGATTGCTTTCGATGAAGCCGTTCGCGCAGGTGGCGAGTACGGTGGCCGCAACGGCCGATCGGAGTGCGGCAAGCTCTACATTGTCTGAGTTTCGAGCCTTGTTCAGCGCGGGGACCCAAAAGAAGACCGCCATCGCAAGAGCGAGGGGGGCGAAAATGGTTGCCTCGACGGCAAGCTGAAGCCAGGTCTGGTGGGCGAGGAGCGTTGAGGTCACGATTCCCGGCACGCTTGATTGCTGGCCGAAGTTCAGCATGCCGATGCCGGTCGGCTCAATCTTGAGAAGCTCAATGCATGTCTTCCACAGGTTCTTTCTGAAAGTAAATGATTGCTCAGCGGTATGCCCCGATCCGCCGACGCGCGAGAAGGCAGTCGAAGGCGCGGGCTGCTGTGCCAGCACAAAACCCGGCTGCGAAACTGTAATGGCAACCGGCTGTGGCCGCGACTGCGACTTCTGCAGAGCAAACCCAAGCCCCGCCACGAGAAGGGCGACCAACGCGGCGCGGCCGGTTACTTTCAGCGCCCTGCCCGCTGGCCTGATCCAGGCCAGATTGAACGCCCCAAACATCACGAGCCCAAAGAACAGCGTTAAGTAGCCGCCCTTCGACTGCGTGAGAAGCAGCGCAAACCCGATGGGCAGCATCGCCGCCCCGATCAACAGTTTCTGCTCAACGACCTCGAGAAGTCCGCAGCCAAGGAGGAAGCCAATGGCGAGCATTCCTGCCAGCGCGTTAGGCTCCAGCCACGTGGAGAAGATTCGCCAGGTGGGATCCTTGGCCTTGATGCCGGTGTATTCAACGATGCCGAGCATGCCGAGCAGCACGCAAGCAGCAAAAACAGAGCCCAATAACAACACCGGACCCCGGCGCCTACCCGCCGATGCCACGCACAAGAAGAAAGCGGAAACATAAATCGCCCATTGGCTTGCCCCAATCAGGGCCAGGGTCTTGATTTGGGAAAAGAGAACGCTGATGATTAGGAACGCAAGGAGCGTCATCAGGGGAAGGCTTACGGTTGGCGCGGGTATCTGGGTGACCTGCCGACGTTTAACAAGAATGACCGCCCCGACCATCAAAAGCAGCGAGACCAGCGCGCTTGAAAGGATGGGAGTCTCGTTGCCGGTAAAGATCGCGCCGAGAAGCGGGCCCAAACCCGGTTCAAGGGGGAACGGCTCGATGGGCAGGTGGCCTCCGGCGATCACCGCCAGGAACAGCGCCAAGGAAATCCAGATTAGGGAGGGCTCAATCTTCTTCACGCAGCGTCTCGGTTCCGTTGCCTTCGATAGTCGTCAAGCCGATTGTGAAGGATGAAGATGCCCGCGCGCATCCCCAGCATGGTAGCGGCAAATAAGAGGGCAAAGGGCCGGAGCAGGGGGTTCATCCGCGGCACCATGTTCTTCTGATAGAACCGAAACATGGAGCGGTGGAATCGCCCAATCATCCGGTTCGGGGCCTTATCCGTGCTTCGCCCGATGGCATGGGTGATTACCGCTTTCGGGTAGTACATCACCTTAAAGCCGTGTTGGTGCGCTTGCCAGCACCAATCCACGTCCTCGCAGAACATGAAGTATTCGGGATCCATCTTGCCCACCCGGTCAAGGCATCCCTTGCGTATTAGCAACGCGGCGCCGGAAACCCAGTCGACCTCGCGCTCCAAGTTGTGGTCCCAGTCCGCCATCAGATAATCGCGGGTGAATTTGTTGTTCGGAAACAGCTTGCCAATGGGCGTGTTGCGAAACAGCGCCGCCACCGGGTTAGGGAACTTGCGGCAACTGAACTGGAGGGTTCCGTCCGGGTTAAGCAGCTTTGGACCAACGATTCCCACCGACGGGTTTGATGTTAGATAGGCCAGCAGTGTGGAAAGCGCGCCGGGGTGCACGATGGTGTCCGAATTCAGAAGCATGAAGTGCTGCCCCTCATGCTGATCCATGGCGTAGTTGTTGCCGCCGGTGAACCCCAGGTTGTGCTCCATGCGGAATAGCCGAACCCAGGGGAACAGCTCTGCCACCATGTCGGGCGAGCCGTCTTCGGAGTTGTTATCGACCACCAGCACTTCGAAGCTGCAGGAGGCGCGCTCGAGGGCAAGACTCTCCAAACATATTTGGAGGTCCTCCCGAGTGTTCCAACTACATATCGCAATGCTAAGGTCTAAATCCGGCATCGTAACCCTTCGCCCTGAAGAAGGCGCTGACGCTGAGGAGGGCGGAGACAAGCGCTATCCCCGCCGCATTCCACACGGTGCGGTAATGCTTACGCATGAAGCGCGCCAAACTGCGGTGAGACTCCCAGATCATGCTCTTTCGCACCTGCTTGGTGCTTTCGCCGCCATAATGGCGAAGCCGCACGCTGGGCGCGTAAACGCAGTCCCAACCCCGCTGCTTAAGCCTGTAAAGCAGGTCGACCTCGTTGAAGAAGATTGGGAAGCCTTCATCAAACGGCGCCTTCGGGTCGCCAACCGCTTCCAGCGCCTCGCGCCGGAAAAGAATGAAGGTGCCCATCGGCTGAGGAGCAATTTGTTCGGTTTCGTAATCGAAGCTTGACAGCCGGTAGGAATCCAGCATGCTGCCCGGCATCCGCTTGCCCAAGCCGGTGATGTCGCCAAGGATGCCAAGAACGCCGGGAAACCCGCGAATCGAGCTTTGCACCCAGCCATCAAGCCCGATCTGCCGTGCGCCAAGCGCGCCCGCCTGCGGATAGTTCTTCAGCACGTGGATCGCTTCGTTCAGCGTGTCTTCGAAAACCTCTGTGTCGGGGTTGAGGGTCAGCAGCCACTCGCCGCTCGCGACGGCAAATCCGAGGTTATTTCCACGGGCATAGCCAAAATTCTTGTCCGAGGCGATGAGATGAACCTGCGGGAACTCCGCGCGCACCATTTCGGCGCTTCCATCCGTACTTGCGTTATCGACGACGATAACTTCTAGAGGAGTCTCGGGCGGGTGTTGGTAAAGGGACTGAAGGCACGACCGCAGCAAGTTGCACGTATTCCAACTGACGATGATCACGCTCAACACTGGAGAGCCATTGTACTCGCCAGGGTAATGGAAGCCAAAATTTTCCCCATAATATTACGGGGCCACGGTTGGATCACGAGCATTTCAATAACATTGTGGCTATTGAAAAGTTGAACCTAAATCAGCAGTCCGGGGACCAGTTTGTGGTCCCGCATGGGGTTGACCTTTCCCAAACCGCTTTGGTAGGATGGTTCGGGTCTTAACCACAGACCCCTTTGCTTTCGGCTATTAGCCGCCCTAGGAGGAAAGAGAAAGAATGAGCCTAAAACTCAGCCTGGCGAGCCTGGCACTTATACTGGCAACGGCAAGTCAAGCAGCAAGTTCCCATCACCACTCTTCGGTCAAACATTCTAATGAAAAGTATGTGACCAGTTCCAGAGACAACGACTGGTTAATCGCGCATCGGTATGGCATCTCCGTTCGCGCACTTCACGAAGCAAATCCAAACGTAAATTTCAAAGCTCTTCGAGCGCACAAGACGCTGATAATTCCTGGCGCTTCAGCTAAAGTGGCCTCTGGCCACGAGACGCACGGCAAGTCCGCCAACCACGGCAAGGTAGCGGTTCACAAGGCTTCGAAGGCAGGAACGTACACCGCGTCGGCCAGCGATAACGACTGGACGATCGCTCGCCGATTCGGCACTTCGGCGAAGGCCATTCGGCTGATGAATCCGGATATCGACTTCCGCCGCTTGCGGCCGGGCAAGAAGATTTCTGTTCCTGGCGAATCGGTGGCAAGCAACTCCACACCCAGGCACTTCACGTCGCGCTATGCGGTGTTGAAGGGCGATAATGTGAACGTTCGCCGAGAGCCGTCCACGGATTCTCGTCGAATCACGCGGGTTGATGCGGGCCGAGTCGTAACCGTGCTCGATCGAGATGGCGATTGGTACCGTGTTCGCTTTGATGGCGGCACCAAGGGCTGGGTTCGATACGATTTCCTAAGGGCGGCAAAGGCGCCCCGGCATCACCGGTCCTCTGAGGAGCATGTTGCCTATCATCACCACTCGAAGCACAGCTACGACGTGGAATCGCGACACCACGGCAGAGTCGCCGAGGGCAAACTGCACAGCGGCTCGCGCAGCAGTTTGATTGCAACCGCAGAAAGTTTCCGCGGCGAGCGCTATCGCTACGGCGCGGCTTCCCGCTCCGGCACGGATTGCTCGGGCCTAACGACTCAAGTCTTCAGAAGCCACGGCGTTTCGCTGCCGCGAACCGCACATGAGCAGGCTGAAGTTGGCAAGCGAGTTTCTAAAGACGAGCTGAAGCCGGGTGACTTGGTGTTCTTCCACACTCGCGGTGGCCGAAGCATCAGCCATGTCGGCATCTACAAAGGCAATGGCGTCTTCATCCATGCCAGCAGCGGCAAGCGCAAGGTAACCGAGTCCAGCTTGGATGAGGGCTACTATGCGCGGCATTTTGCCGGCGCACGCCGAGTGCTGAAGGATAAGGCAAAGAAGAAATCTCCGGATAGCGGCGAGTAATTTCGTCTCCGGCGTAAGTACAAGAAGGCAAGGGCGACCTAGTTGCCCTTGCCTTTTCTGAATCAATTGGGTTTAATTCAATGCCCCATGGCCCGGTGGTCTAGCGGTTAGGACGCCTCCCTTTCACGGAGGAAATCGCGGGTTCGAGTCCCGTCCGGGCTACCAAGCTTCTAGCTTGGCCGACCAGAAGCGCCTGCTTCCGGTTCCACCATCACCCACTCGACTTCGCTGAAGCGTTCGCTGAGTCGCGCGTACAAAGCCCTGCATCCGGGCTGTTCCGTTGCGTAGTGGCCCGCCTCGATCAGCACGAAGCCTGCTTCGCTGGCTTCTAACGCCACGTGCTGCTTTACTTCGCCGGTGACAAGAGCATCTGCGCCTGCTTTGCGGGCGGCTTTCCACTCGTCGCTGCCCGCGCCTCCGGCAACGCCGACCTTCTTGATCTGCTTCTTATCTCCCCAAGTTCGGGTGGCAGTACTCAGAGAACCACTAACGTGCGCGGCAAGGGAAGTAGCCGAAAGCGGCTCTGAAAGCTGCCCGACGCGCCCAAGAGGCAGGCCCTTGTCGGTCGGGTGCAGTGGGTAGATGTCAAACGCGGGCTCCTCGTAAGGGTGATGCTTCCGAATCGCTTCAATCGCCGCGCCAAGCGCGTGATGCGGGCACAGCATCTCTAATCGCGTCTCCGGCGTGGTTTCATGCTGACCCACCGCGCCAATGGCCGGGTTTGCGCCGTCAAGCGGCAAGAACGTGCCTTCGCCCGCCGTGTACCACGCGCATCGCTCGTAATTGCCGATAACGCCCGCTCCTACGGCCGAGAGGCCGTCTAGCAGCCGCTCTCGCGCCTCGGGCGGGGTCATCACCACAATCTTATAGCTCGGCAAAGGCGAGCGCGGTGGCGCGCCAAACGGGCGTACAGCGGAAAGCCCAAGAGCAGCCGCAAGGGCGTCATTGATGCCGCCTTCGGCGGCGTCCCAATTCGTGTGAGCGGCGATGTGGCCGCAGCCCGCGCGGATAAGGCGTCGCAGCTTCTCGGCGGTCGCCCCCTCCGTTACGGTTGCCACCGGGTTGAAGATAAGCGCGTGATGCGAAACCAGCACCCCGCCTTCGCCTGCGGCATCGATTGCGGCAAAGCTGGGATCGAGGCTTACGGAGCCGCGCAGAACCTGCGCGTTAGGATCGCCAACCAGTAGCCCGACCTTATCCCACTCGAAGGCAAGATGAGCGGGGGCGATTTCGAAGATGAAGGCGTTGATCTCGCGCAGAGTCGGCATCGCTGACTAGTGTAACCACAAATGAAAACGGGCCGGTGCTCCAGGCGCCGACCCGTCCTCTGTTCCGCAGGAGTGCTTTAGCGGGCGTAGAATTCAACGACCTGCTGCTCATGGAAGAACTTCGGAAAGTCCTCTCGCTCAGGCAGCGCGATCACCTTACCGGCGAAATTCGGGATGTCCGCTTCCATGTAAGCCGGCACTGCGGCCGCCTCGTAGTGGTTCATGCGGGCAATGCCTCGGCTTGACTCGCGATCGCGAACCGAAACCACATCGCCGACCTTCAACTGGAAGCTCGGGATGTTCACGATTTTGCCGTTCACAAGAATGTGCTCGTGAGAAACAAGCTGGCGAGCCTGGAAGACGGTCTTCGCAAAGCCCATTCTCCACACGTTGGTGGCCAGGCGCATCTCAAGCAGCCGAAGGAAGTTAAGGCTGGTGTTGCCATGCATGCGCTGAGCTTTCTCGAACGTCTGGTGGAATTGCTTCTCCATAACGTTGTAAAAGCGGCGGATGACCTGCTTGGCAAGCAGCTGCTCGCCATACTCGGATTGCCGTCGATCCTTCTGATTCGGACCGTGCTGGCCAGCGGGGTACGGACGCTTGGAGCTCGGGCACTTAGCCTGACCCCAAATGTTGAACCCAACGGTTCGGCAAATATCTGTCTTCCTTCCTCTATATGTCGCCATTTAATATCTCTTACAGCGCATGCCCGCGAGCGACACGCACAGACCAAATACTATACCCGCAGCTCCTAAAGAATGTCGCGCCATTTTGCGTGGCCAGACGTATTTAAGAGTTCACGATATACTTACCGATACGTCGTTTTTCGGTAGTTCGCTTACGCCCATGGCCTCCACCTTTGAAATCAGCCACCAATGGGAAGAACCTGAAGGCCTGCATGAACTCCTGAACAAGATTCGCGACCTTCGCCCCGAGGCGGACATCCGCAAGATTCGCTACGCCTATTTTGTAGCTGAGCAGGCTCATGCCGGGCAGCAAAGGCACTCCGGCGAGGCGTACATCACCCACCCGCTCGCGGTCGCCAACATCCTCGTCGATCTGAAGATGGACGACGACACCATCGCCGCCGCGCTGCTGCACGACGTTTTGGAGGATTGCCCCAGCTACACGCGGGTCGAGCTTCAACAAACGTTTGGAGATGATGTTTTGCAGTTGGTGGAGGGCGTAACCAAGCTCAGCTTTTCGCACCCGACCGATATGACGGACCGCGAGAAGGCAAGGGCAGAGACAACTCGCACCGCCGAAAGCCTTCGCAAGATGCTGCTGGCAATGGCGAAAGACTTTCGCGTGATGGTCATCAAGCTGGCGGACCGCCTGCACAACATGCAAACGCTGGAAGCGCTCCCGCCTTCCAAGCGGCTACGTATTGCCAACGAAACGCTGGATATTTATGCGCCGCTTGCCGCTCGCCTTGGCATCTGGCAAGTGAAGTGGTCGCTGGAAGATCTGGCCTTCCGCCATCTTCATCCGAACGAGTATCAGGAAGTCGAGCAGCTAGTCGCCCGCTCTCGCGATGAGCGGCAACGCGATCTGAACCAGGCGATTGTGATGATCAAGGACCGCTTGAACGCGGAAGGTGTGAAGTTCATTGAGGTCCAGGGGCGCGCCAAGCACCTCTATTCGATCTTCAACAAGATGACCAAGCAGGGGTTCAAGTTCGAAGATATCATGGACCTCATCGCGATCCGCATCATCGTGCCTACGAAGAAGGACTGCTTCGTCACCTTGATGCTGATCCACGACATCTTCATCCCCATCGACGGGCTGTTCAGCGATTACATCAACAAGCCGAAGGCGAACGGCTACCAGTCGATCCACACGAAGGTCGTCGGCCCCCACAGCCTTCCGCTGGAAGTGCAGATTCGAACGAAGGAGATGCACGAAGTTGCGGAGTACGGCGTGGCCGCCCACTGGACCTACAAAGAGGGCGGAACTTCCACCAAGGACACCGATCAGTTCGGCCGCCTGCGAGAGCAGCTCTTCAACTGGTCTTCCGACGCCGATTCCAGCAGCGAATACCTGCGCTCCCTTTCCACCGATCTGTTCAGTGAGCAAGTATTCGTCTTCACACCGAAGGGTGAGGTGCTTGATCTTCCCGCTGGCTCGACGCCGGTTGATTTCGCGTTCCGCGTCCACACTCAGCTTGGCCTCACTTTGGTTGGAGCGAAGGTGAATGGGCAGATTATTCAGCTAACCCAGCCGTTGCATAACGGCGACGTGGTGGAGCTGATGACCCGGCGCGACGCCACCCCGAGCAAGGACTGGCTTGAGATCGCCAAGTCTCAGCACGCGCGTACCAAGCTGAAGGCGTACTTCCGAAAGCAGAGCCGCGATGACGACGAATCGCGGGGCCGCGCGGCGCTGGATAAGGAACTGAAAGCGGCGGGGCTCGACCCCCGGCAGTACATGTCGGAGGATGTTCTAAAAACGATCGCGTCGCATTACAGTGGCGTGGAAACGGGCGCGGATCTGCTTGCCAAGATCGGGGCGGGCATCGTCTCGACCCAGGGCGTTGTCCAGCGCTTCCGAGGCAACCCGCAGGAAACGAATCAGAACATCATCCAGCTCAGCAAGACTCGCGAGGGCAAGTTTGCGCTGGTGGACAGCATGGATCACGTCATGCTGCGCCGCTCCAAGTGCTGCGATCCGATTCCCGGCGACGACGTGGTTGGCTACGTGACCCGAGGGCGCGGCATCGTGCTTCACCGCCGCATCTGCCCCAACGTTTTGGGATACATGACCCGCGAGCCGGAACGCCTGATTCCTTACAACTGGCCGCCCGATGGCCGTTCGTATGGCGTTCATTTGCGAATTGAAACCGTAAACCGGCAGGGCCTTCTGATGGATGTCAGCACGATCTTCGCGGAAGGCAAGGCGAACGTCACCGATGCGCGCATCCGCACCATGCAGAACCACACCGCGGAGATCAACGTGACGATCGAGGTCCACGACGCCCACCACCTGCAGCAGGTCTTCTCCAAGATCGGCAACCTGAGCGACGTGCTGAGCGTGACGCGCCTATTTGGTCGGAGCGCCGGCCGTTGAGGGCGGTGCTTCAGCGTGTGCAGTGGGCGAAGGTGCGCGTGGATGACGAGGTTGTGGGCCAGTGCGGGCCCGGGTTTCTGCTGCTGGTTGCCGCGCACCGCGAGGATGACGAGGCGCGGGTCCGAAAGCTGGCGGATCGGGTCGCGAAAATTCGGCTGTTCAACGACGCGGAAGGGAAGATGAACCTTGCGTTGAGCGAGCTTCCCGACAGCGGCCAGCCTCAGGTGCTGGCGGTTTCCAACTTCACGGTTTACGGCGACGCGATGAGCGGGCGCCGCCCCAGCTTTACCGAGTCCGCGCCTTACGACGAGGGGAAACGGCTTTTCGATCTGTTTGTCGCGGAGCTATCGGGGCTTGGCGTGCGGACGGAGACCGGAGTTTTCGGGGCGATGATGGAGGTCGAGAGTGTGAACGATGGCCCCGTCACCCTGGTGATCGATACCTAGCCATTTCGCGAACGCGGTTTCAGGCATTCTCCAGCCCTGGTAATAACCCCAGGCTTCGCTCCGCGAACCTGGAAAACCGCCCGAAAGATGGAATGAACACTAAGGATTCCGCCGAGAATCTACGTGTTCCTATGCTCACGGGCGATGTATTCATTTCGGAAGGGTTAATATCGGAGGACCAACTTCAGCTTGCGGAAGCAAAGCAGATGGAGCTTGGGGGGCAGGATCCTATTGCAAGGGTCCTCGTTTCCATGGGTCTTATCTCCGAGCGCGACCGCGTCCGATGCCTGGGCAAAGTGTGGGGCATCCCCTTCCTTGATCTGCAAGGCTTCGACGTCCCGAAGGACATCGTCCAACTGGTTTCCCCGCAGGTAGCAAAGCGCTTCAAAGCAATCCCGATCCAGCTTCAAGACACGAAGCTGTCGGTCGCGATGGTGAACCCGCTCGACATCTTCATCATCGATGAGCTACGGCTCACCACCGGCTTTGAGATCGAGCCTTACATTGCGGTGGAAGAGGACATTCAGGCGGTCCTCAACACAACCTATTTAAGCGACTCCACGGTTTCCAACCAGCTTGAAGGCGTGATGCGCGATTTCGACGCCGACGTCAAGCTGGAATCCCACAAAGAGGAAGAAGAGCTTTCCGAAGCCGAGCTGCGCGAGCTTGGCGAAGACGCCCCGGTTATCCGCCTTGCCAACCTCATCGTCACCCAGGCGATTACCGACAAGGCAAGTGATATCCATTTGGAGCCAGGCAAGACCGGCCTGCGAGTGCGATACCGCGTGGACGGCGTGATGGTGGACGTGATGGAGCTTCCCAAGAAGATCGTCGCTCCGCTGGTATCGAGATTTAAGATCATGTCCGAGATGGACATCGCCGAAAAGCGCGCGCCGCAGGATAACCGCATCAGCGCGACCATCGGCGGCAAAGAGTTTGATTTCCGTGTCTCAACGCTGCCCCTAGTGCATGGCGAGAAGATCGTTATGCGTGTGCTGGATAAAGGCGGTATCTCGGTCGGCCTGAACAAGCTGGGCTTCCTGCCCCATAACCAGTCGATTATCGAGGACATGTGCCAGCGCAGCTACGGCATCATCCTCGTCACCGGCCCCACCGGCTCCGGTAAGTCCACCACGCTTTATTCAATTCTCAACCAGGTCAGCACGGGAACTCAGAACATCATCACGATTGAAGACCCGGTCGAGTACGAGCTGCCCGGCATCAACCAGTGCCAGGTGAACAAGCGCGCGGGCATGACGTTTGCCGCCGGTCTTCGCGCGATGCTGCGACAAGACCCCGACGTGATCATGGTGGGTGAAATGCGTGACAACGAAACCGCCACCATTGCGATGGAAGCCGCGCTTACCGGCCACCTTGTGCTTTCAACCCTGCACACCAACGACGCTCCTTCCGCTCCGACGCGCCTTATCGACATGGAAGTTGAGCCGTTCCTGATTTCTTCCTCATTGGTTTGCGTATTGGCCCAGCGGCTGATGCGCGTGATTTGCCCGAGCTGCAAAGAATCGTACGCCGCGCCGCGCGAGAGCCTCATTCGCTACGGCCTGCCGGTGGACGATGTTGTTGGCGCCCAAACGGGCGGCGAACTGACCCTATTTAAGGGCGCGGGATGCGATAAGTGCCGTGGCATGGGCTACAAGGGCCGAACCGGCGTGCACGAACTGATGGTGCTTAGCGACGAGATTCGAGACGTGATTCTGCACCGATCCCCCGCACATATACTGAGGCAACTGGCTCAAAAAAATGGCATGAAGACTTTGCAAGAAGATGGGCTTGCAAAGGTCCTCGCCGGCACTACAACTGTCGACGAGGTCTTGAGGGTGCTGTACTCATAACAGGAAGGCGATGGAACAAGCGGCGACAAACCATAACATACAGCTTATAAAGATCCTGGAGAAGGTCAACGAACTGGCCGTTCTCCCGCACGTGGTCTTTCAAGTGCTCGAGCTCTCGGGGAACGACGATACGTCGATCGCCTCGCTGGAGCGCGCCATCATTGTCGATCCCGGCTTCAGCAGCCGCGTTCTGATTCTTGCAAACTCCGCCTACTCGGGTTTGCCGAAGCGCGTAACCTCCATCAAAGAAGCAGTTAACTTCCTGGGCTTCAAAGCGGTGCGCCAGCTTGCGATGACGGTGGGTGTGTTTGACCTTTTCGCGGGCAAGACGGACAACGAATCGCTGCGACGTCGCGCTTGGTGGCGTCACTCGGTCGATTCCGCGGTTTGCTGCCACTACCTTGCTCAGAAAACCGGCAAGCTGCCCCCCGACGAGGCGTACACCTGCGGCCTGCTTCACAACATCGGGCGCACGCTGCTTGATCGCTGTAGCGAAGTGGATTACGCGGCGGTTGAGAGGCTCATCAAGGTCGGCAGGACGCTTGAAGAAGCGGAGCTGACGGTCTACCACTGCACCAGCACCCAGATCGCGGTCGCCGCGATACGAAAGTGGAAGCTGCCGGAGCAGCTTGCGTCCGGCGTGAACTACCGCCACGAGCCGACGCCCGAAGACGATTTTCTCATCCATCGCGCCTGCACGGCGCTTGGTTCGGTAATTGCCGACCTGGCGGTAAACGGCATTAGCGCGAATGGCCCGCAGTATTCCAGCGCACCCTTGTGGGCGCTGCAGATTCTGGATATCGATCCGGCATCTGTTGACGAACTAGTTGCCGAATGCGCGCAGAAGATTCGCGAGAACTCATCGGCGGGTCATTTCTAAGGAGAAGTAGATGTCAGAGAACCAAGCATTTGATTGGCGAAGCATTATCGAGAACAAGGAGCAGCCGGGTGCGGACGTTGAAATCGTAGTCACCAAGAGCCCGCTTGCGCCGGATCATGATCCAGAGATCCATAAGATCGACGTGAGTGATCGCCGCATGGAGAATACGGATGACGATATTCGTGACGGCGCCGGCATGGCCTCCGTCGAAGACATCCATATCGACGAAATCCTGCGCATGGCGGTGGAAAAGAAAGCAAGCGACATCCACCTAACCGTCGGCTTGCCGCCGATGATCCGCCTGGATGGCTCTCTGCAGCCGCTGCCATTCCAAAAGCTGACCGCGCAAGACACCAAGCGCCTCATCTTCGACACCTTGAACGATGAGCAGCTGAAGAAGTTTGAAACCACGCGCGAGCTTGACTTTGGCTATTCCGCCAAGGGCCTCGGCCGATTCCGTTTCAACGTATACGTTCAGCGCGGCTCGGTTGCGGGCGCGCTTCGCGCGATTCCGACCCAGATTCCCAGTTTCAACTCGCTCGGCTTGCCGCAGATCATTCGGGAGATGTCCAAGCGCCACTCGGGCTTGATTCTGGTTACCGGTCCGACCGGCTCGGGTAAGTCGACCACGATCGCCACGATGATCGACGACATTAACGACAGTCGATCCGGGCATATTTTGACTCTGGAAGACCCGATTGAGTATCTGCACCGGCACCGTAAGTGCATGATCAACCAGCGAGAGCTGCACTCGGATACCTACAGCTTTGCGGGCGCTCTGCGCGCCGTCCTTCGCGAAGACCCCGACATCATTCTTGTGGGTGAACTTCGCGACCTCGAAACCATCGAGGCGGCGCTAACGCTTGCGGAAACCGGCCACCTTGTGTTTGGAACGCTGCACACCCGCAACGCTCCTTCCACTATCGACCGAATTGTGGACGTGTTCCCGCACGACCAGCAGGATCAGATTCGCGTGCTGCTTGGCAACACGCTGGAAATGATTGTGAGCCAGCAGCTTCTTCCGCGCCTTGGCGGAGGCCGCGCGGCTTCGATTGAGATCATGCTGGGAACGCCTGCGGTTAAGAACCTGATTCGCGAAGGCAAAACCCACCAGATGTATTCGATTATCGAAACATCATCCGCGATGGGCATGCAGACGATGGACCGCTCGCTTGCCGACCTGTTCCGGCAGGGCGTGGTGGCCTACGAAGAGTGCCTGATGCGAGCGGTGGATAAGGAAACGTTCGCGCGTCAGGCTAAGTCGTAGCCCGCGTTCCGGGTTTGGTGACGGGAATCGCTTTCAGCCATTCCGGCACTTCGTCCGGCGCGTAGGATGTCGCCGCTACCTTGTAAGCGCTTATCAGCGGGTAGCTGACTTCTAGCGGCTTCTCGGCGCGGTCGATTAGCGCTGCGGCGCCGATGACGGTTCCCCCTGCGTTCTCGATAGCCTGCTGGGATTCGATGATGGAGCGGCCGGTGGTGAGGACGTCGTCGATGATGAACACGGTGTGGCCCTTGGGCAGGGTCTTGCCGCGTCGCAGAGTTTTTACGCCATTCTCGGTTTCGATGTAGATGGCGGGCAGGCCAAGCTGGCGGGCAAGCTCGAAGGCGATGATGATGCCGCCGGTGGTGGGCCCGGCGATGGCTTTCGGCTGCAAGCCCATGGATTTCATGTGGTTTGCGATCTCTTCGCACAGCGCGGTGAGCACGTGGGGCAGCTCGATGACGCGGAACTTCTCGAAGTAGACGTCGCTGTGGCGTCCGCTCGTGAGTTCAAAGTGTCCCTTCAGGATCGCGCCCGATTCTTCCAGCAGCTTGCCAAGGTCAATCATTGGCTCTATTTTGGTCGATTTGGTGGTAGCCGTTGCGCTCACGTAGCGGAGCGGCTAGTTTATGAGGAGTATTCAGCGGCACGGCAGGGTTTTCATCCTAAAACCTGGACCGGTCAGGAGGAGATGGGTGGTAGGGTACGCGAATTCTCAATCGGCTCAACATCATGTCAGGCGCTAGGTTTCCCCTGCTTGGTAGAGGTTAGGTGCATCAGAAACCATTCACAGGTCGAGGAAGTTGAGGTGCAGGACGCGACAAAACTCCTGCCTCCCCGCATTAGATGACTGGATTCGCGCAGCAAGAGGACACCCATTGAGAGACGAAGGGCGGAAGCGCCTTCGGCATTCGCGCAAACCTTTCGTTCTAAACAAAACACTTATCAAGCCAATCCCGGGCGCTCGCTCGGGATTGTTTCGTTTTTGGCAGGACTGAACGCGCATCCGCGTCGACGGAAGGGGTCTTGAGAACGATTCAGCGCCGTGGGGCTTGCGCAAGCTGGCAGAACGTGGGTATAGTCCACAGGCTTAGACAAGCAATCGGTTTCTAGCCGTACCGGCCAGAGCAACCCGAATATAGTTCGGCAAGGCTTATAAATCTGGAGACGGCGCCTGAAACTGAAACGGAGGACGAATTTCGAATGCTCCCAGGATTGTTAGGGAAAAAGATTGGCATGACTCACCTCTTCACGTCAGAGGGAAAAATGGCGCCGGTAACGGTGATCCAGGCGGGCCCGGTGTACGTCACGCAAATCAAAACGGAAGACAAGGATGGCTACGAAGCTATTCAGGTTGGTTTTGAGGAGATTTCGGACAAGCATCTTAGCTTCCCGAAGTACGGCCACCTGAAGAAGGCAGGAGTCCAGAAGAATTTGCGCACCATTCGCGAGTTTCGCGTGGAGACGCAGCCAGGCGTTGAGCTTGGACAAGAGATTGGAGTCGACATCTTCGCAGAAGGCGAGGTGGTGACAGTGACGGGAACGAGCAAGGGTAAAGGGTTCCAGGGCGGCGTGAAGCGATACCACTTCAAGGGCCAGCACATGACCCACGGCTACATGACTCACCGCCGACCGCTGTCCAGCGGCGCCACCGGCCCTCAGCGAGTGTTCAAGGGCACTCGAAAGCCGGGTCGCATGGGTACGGACACCGTGACTCAGAAAGGTTTGAAGGTCATCAAGATTGACGCAGAGCGCAATCTTATTTTGGTTGACGGCAGCGTGCCCGGTCCGAACGGCGCGCTGGTGGTCATCAACAAGGTGACGAGGTAACACGATGTCAGAGATAGAAGTCAAAGACAAATCCGGTAAGAAATCAGGCTCCGTGAAGGTGAGCGAGAAGCTGGCGAAGGCAACAACCTCCGGCACCACCGTTCATCGCACGATTGTTTCTGAGGAATCCGCCAAGCGACAGGGAACGCAGAGCGCGAAGACGCGAAGCGAAGTCAAAGGCGGCGGCAAGAAGCCGTACCGACAGAAGAAGACCGGCCGCGCCCGACAGGGTACGACCCGCGCCCCGCACTACGCTCATGGCGGTATGGCGCTGGCAGTCAAGCCGCGCGATTACGACAAGAAGGTTAATAAGAAGGAGCGCCGAGCGGCCATCCTGACCGTTCTTGCCGAGCAGATCGAGGCTGGCAACGTGACGGTGGTCGAGAGCTTCCAGTTCACCACGCCGAAGACCGCGGATGCGGTGAAGGCGCTCAAGGCAGTCGGCGTTTACGACGCTCGACGGCTTCTGATCGTGCTGCCGGAAGTGGACACGCCAACCTACCGAAGCCTTCGCAACCTGGGCCACGTGGTTGTAAAGACCGCGCCGAGCTCTCAGCAGGGCGGCAAGGAAGGCGGCAAGACCGACGTTTTCTCAGCGCGCGACTTGATGGTCGCCGACCGCATTCTGGTGGTTAAGGAAGCGCTTGAGCGAATTCAAGGAGTTTGGGCTTAATGAAGAACGCGCACACAATTGTAGTGAAGCCGCACATCACTGAGCGGTCGGTTGCGCTCTCTTACGGCGATCCCCGCATCCAGGACGAGAAGGAGATCGTGCGCAAGTACACCTTCATCGTCAACATCGATGCGAACAAGCTTGAGATCAAGCAGGCGATCGAAGCGATTTATAACGAGGGCAAGAAGAAGAACGAGCTGATCGAAGTCACTAGCGTTCGCACTATGCGAATCGCAGGCAAGACTAAGCGTCGCGGCCGATTTGTTGGAACGCGCCCAGAGCGCAAGAAGGCAATCATCACGCTGGCCAAAGGCCACGTTCTTGAGGATTACGGAATCTAAACATGGCTACCAAGCAGTACAAACCAACATCGCCCGGCCGGCGCTTCATGATCACTTCCACTTATGCGGAAGTGACGAAGGGCAAGAAGCCGGAAAAGAGCCTTCTGGCAGCTAAACCCAACACGGGTGGACGCAACAGCTATGGCCGCGTGACTGCCGTAAACACCGGTGGTGGTCACAAGCAGCGCTATCGCATCGTGGATTTCAAGCGAGACAAAGATGGCGTGAAGGCAAAGGTTGCCGCGATCGAATACGATCCGAACCGAACCTGCCGAATTGCTCTGCTGCACTACAGCGACGGCGAGAAGCGATATATCCTCGCGCCGAAGAACCTGGTTGCGGGCGCAACGGTTGAGAGCGGAGAAGGCGCAGACATCCTGCCCGGCAACGCTCTGATGCTGAAGCACATCCCGCTTGGTACGCTGGTTCACAACATTGAGCTGACCCCGAAGAGGGGCGGCCAGATTGTTCGAGCAGCCGGCGGATCTGCCCAGGTGATGGCGAAGGAAGGCAGCTACGTGACGCTTAGGCTCCCGAGCGGCGAAATGCGCATGGTTCACAATACGTGCCGCGCAACCGTCGGCGAAGTCGGCAACAGCGACCACGAGAACGAATCGATTGGTAAAGCCGGAAAGAACCGCAGCTTGAACCGCAAGCCGCACGTTCGAGGCGTAGTAAAGAGCCCGCGAGACCATCCCCATGGTGGTGGTGAAGCTAAGTCGCCGGTTGGCCGCAAGAAGGGTCCTGTGGACCGTTGGGGCAACAAGGCTCAGGGCAAGAAGACACGAAATAACAAGCGGACGAACAAGTACATCGTTCGTCGGAGGAAAGCGTAATCGGTTAGCCGCATAAGGCGAACCACGATAGGAGCATTGAACTTAACAGCATGTCGAGAAGCTTAAAAAAGGGATTCTTTACGGATGAGCACCTAATGAAGAAGGTGCTTAACCTAAACGCGTCGGGCGATAAGAAGATCATCAAGACCTGGAGCCGCCGGTCGACGATCACACCTGATTTCGTTGGGCATACCGTTGCCGTGCACGATGGCCGCAAGCACATTCCGGTGTTCGTCACCGAGAACATGATTGGCCACAAGTTGGGTGAGTTCGCTCCGACTCGCACCTATCGCGGTCACGGCGGACAGCTTGTTGAACGAGGTGCGAAGGTTCGCTAAGGCGAATTAGTAGGTTAGCGTCATGGAAGTCAAAGCCACAGCAAAATATATAAGGGTTCAGCCGCGCAAGGTCCGCATCATTGCGGATCAGGTGAAGGGCCAGCCCGCCGTTTATGCGGCATCGCTTCTGCGATACCACACCAGCAAGAGCGCGAAGGCTCTTCGCAAGGTGCTGGTAAGCGCGGTTGCAAACGCCGTTGAGAACCACCAGCTAGATGAGGCGGGTCTGAAGATTTCCCGCATCTTGGTGGATCAGGGCCCGGTGCTTAAGCGCATGAAGGCGCGAGCGCAGGGTCGCGGTAACAGAATTATCAAGAAGCAGAGCCATATCACGGTTGTGGTGGAAGATGCCGAAGTGCCGAAGACGGTGAAGCCGCACGGTACCAAGGCTAAGCCTCGACCGACTCTGGCCGGCAAGCCGGGCAAGAAGGCGGCAGCGCCGAAGGCAGCTAAGGCCACCAAGGCTGAAGCAACGCCGGCCGAAGAAGTAGTGGTAGAGCCAGTAGTTGAAGAAACTGCGGCGGCGGCGGAAGAAACAAAAGAAGAAGGAGCAGAGTAACTTTGGGTCAGAAAATTCATCCGGTAGGATTCCGCGTCGGGGTAATTCGCAGCCACGATAGCAACTGGTACTTCAACAAGAAGGGATATCCCTCGGCCTTGTTGCAGGATCACCAGATTCGCGATATCGTTAAGGGCCGCGTAGGCCTTGGCAACGTATCCCGCGTAGAGATTGAGCGCGCAGCAAACCGCGTGAAGGTAACCATCTTCACCGCGCGGCCCGGCGCAATCATCGGACGCGGCGGCAAGGGCATCGACGAGCTTACGAACATCCTTAACCGGCTTGTTCGCAAGACGGACAAGACGAACGTTGTTCAGGTGAACGTCACCGAGGTTCGACAGCCTGAGCTTGACGCTCAGCTGGTTGCCGAGAACGTTTGCGCCCAGCTTGAAAAGCGAGTTTCTCACCGCCGAGCAATGCGACAGGCTATGACCCGAGCCATGCGCATGAACGGACGAGGAATCAAGGTTCAGGTATCCGGCCGATTGGGCGGCGCAGAAATCGCCCGACGTGAAGGCGACAAGGTAGGCAAGATTCCGCTGCACACCATTCGCGCCGACATCGACTACGGATGCGCATTTGCCCACACCGTCTACGGATCGGTTGGATGCAAGGTTTGGATTTATAAAGGCGAAGTTCTTCCGGAGCGCCGTGGCGCTGCAGTGCCGGAAGTTCCGAAGCGCGTGACGAAAGAAACAGAGGAGGTAGCAGAAACCAATGTTGATGCCCAAGCGAGTAAAGAATAATCGCCGCAAAATGTTTCGCGGCCGAATGAAAGGCAAGGCCACCCAGGGCAATACGATCTCCTTTGGTGAATACGCGCTCGTTGCTCAAGAGCCGGCGTGGATCACCAGCCGACAGATCGAAGCTGGACGAATTGCGATGACCCGCCATGTAAAGCGCGGCGGTAAGGTCTGGATCCGGATTTTCCCGGACAAGTCCTACACGAAGAAGCCGCTCGAAACCCGTATGGGTAAGGGTAAGGCTGGCATCGAGGGCTGGGTAGCCGTTGTGAAGCCGGGCCGAGTGATGTACGAAATGGAAGGTGTTTCAGAGGATGTGGCCAAGGAAGCAATGCGCCTGGCCGCGTTCAAGATGCCGATCCGCTGCAAGTTCATGACCCGAAAGGACTACGGACTGGCGGAGAAAGAGCATGTCGAATATGCACCGATCCCCGATAGCGCGCTATTGCCGCGAAATGTTGAAGTTGTTGAGCCTGAGCAGGAAAGCGAATGAAGAGTATTAACGCCGCTGATTTGAGAGATAAGTCGGTTCCCGAGTTGGAAGCGATGGTGACCGCAGAGCGCGCCGCTCTATACCGAGCGCGCCGCGATCTCGTGTTCCACAAGATCACCGATACGACCAGTCTTAAGACGCGACGCCACAACATCGCTCGCCTTTTGACGGTGATCGGTGAGAAGAAGCGAGGCGCTCAGTGAAGAAAGAAGTGAAGAAGAAAGTAGTAGCAGTGGAAACTGAGCCGAGAGGCCGCCGAAAGGTTCGCACCGGCTTGGTGGTTTCGAACAAGATGCAGAAGACCGTCGTTGTCGCCGTTGAGCGACGCGTGCAGCACCCGCTGTACGGCAAGGTCGTTCTTCGCACCAAGCGATACAAGGCTCATGATGAGATGAGCTGCGACGTAGGCGATCGAGTAGAGATTACCGAGACTCGTCCGCTAAGCAAAGATAAGCGCTTCCGAGTAAGCCGCATTGTCGAAAAGGTTAAGTAAACGAATTCGCTGAGGCATGAGGCCGAGGCGGGGAAGATAAAAGGAAAGGAAAATGATACAGCAGTTCACAAGGCTAAAAGTGGCGGACAATTCTGGAGCCCGCGAGGTCATGTGCATCCGTGTGCTTAAGGGATCGCAGCCGCGCTACGGCACCGTCGGAGACGTTATCGTCGCCGCCGTTAAGGTTGCAACCCCAAACATGCCGGTGAAGAAGGGTGATGTAATTAAAGCCGTCATCGTTCGCACAGCTCGCGCCGTCCGACGTGGCGATGGCTCTACGCTCAAGTTCGATGAGAACGCATGCGTGGTCATCAACCCGCAGAACATGGAGCCGCGCGGCACGCGCATCTTCGGGCCGGTGGCTCGTGAGCTTCGCGACAGCAACTTCATGAAGATCGTTTCCCTTGCTCCGGAGGTGCTGTAATGCCAACTAAAGCTGAATTGAAACTCCAAGGCGAGCATATCAAGCTCAAAATCCGAAAGGGCGACCGCGTTCGAATCATCTCGGGCAAGGATCGCGGCCAGGAAGGTTTTGTAGCTGCCGTGCTTACCAAGAAGAGCCGCGTCATCGTTCTGAAGGAGAACCCGGAGAAGCCGGATCAGCCTCTGCCGCTTAACATGGCGATCAAGCACAAGAAGGCGAAGTATCAAAATGAGCGCTCCGCGCGAATTGCGATGCCGATGCCGATTCACATCAGCAATGTGATGGTGCTCGATCCCAAGGATGGCAAGCCGACCCGAGTTGGCCGCCGCAAGGACGAAAAGGGCAACCTCGTTCGCTACGCTAAGAAGAGCGGAGAGAAGATCGAGGACGCCGTCGTCATGGAGTCCAAGAAATCATAAGGTAGCCCATCGGGCGCCTGCCTGGTCAGAAATCAGGCGAAGGAAAACAAATGGCAAAAGAGAAGAAAGAAAATACTGCGGGCCCAGCCACGCTGCCCCAGCCTCGCCTTAAGAAGCATTACGCTGAGAAGGTGGCGCCCAAGCTGAAGGCCGATTTCGGCTTCACTTCCACCATGCAGGTGCCGAAGCTGGACAAGATCGTCATCAACATGGGCACCGGCACCGGTGAAAAGGACCCCAAGCACCTTGAGAATTCGGTGCGAGACATGACCCTTATCGCGGGTCAGAAGCCGGTCATCACCACTTCCAAGAAGGCGATTTCGAACTTTAAGCTCCGCGAAGGCATGAAGATTGGATGCAAGGTCACCCTGCGCGGCGACCGCATGTACCACTTCTTCGACAAGCTGGCGACGGTGGTTCTTCCGCGAATCCGAGACTTCCAGGGCCTCTCGCCCAAGTCGTTCGATGGCCGCGGCAACTACGCGCTGGGCCTGAAAGAGCAGCTCGTATTCCCGGAAATCCCGTACGACACCTTCGACCGCATCCGCGGCATGGACATCATCATTTGCACCACTGCGAAGACGGATGATGAGGCTCGCGCTCTGCTGAAGGAAATGGGCTTCCCGCTCCGCGAAAAGGCGTAAGGATAGTTCGTTCCGCTTTGAAAGCCCGGCTGTAATAGCCGGGCTTTCTGCTTCTAGGCTGGGCCTACTTCTGGCTCTGTGAAGAGGGGGCGGGTGAGGATTTCCGTCGCCAGAGTGGGCGAGGGGTTGAGATTTAGCTTTACCGCTTCCTCATACAGCGCCTCGATGCGCGTCTTGAGCGAGGGATGGGTGGCAAGGATCAGGAATGCTTTTGGTAAGTCATAAGGCTGCCCGGAGAGAGTGGTTATCTTTGCAAGTGCGGTGACGGCAGCCTCAAAATTCATCGTGACCTTCAGTGCTCTCGCGTCGGCGAGAAGTTCTTGCCGCCTATACCAAGGTGCGCTTCCGATGATCGAAATGAGTAGAAGGACCACGGGACAAGAAAGAACGAGTAGCGGCCAAGGCGTAAGATCGCGGACAAAGAGCGCCACTATTGCGGTTGGTACAAATACAGAAACGAACACAAGAACGTGCTTCTGAAGGGTCTTTGGGTTCTGCAATTGTAGATGTGCAACCTCATGGGCTGCGATGAATTGTTGCTCGGAAGGCGACAATTCATCAAGGAGCCGCTTCGAAGCGCCAACGACGCCGCCGATGCGGGCAAAGGCGTTCGCCTGTTGCAAACTTTCCAGGAGCGCAACCTTGTTGATGACGACGTCCATGCGCTTTGCCGCCTCCATCGTCGCATCGTAAAATGCATCGCCCGCCTTGAGGACTGTGGGCGGGTTAAACAGCCTACGCCTGCTCTTTATCGTTGAAATCGCGGCAAGGGCTGGCATAACAACCGTTGCAATCAACCAAAAGATTGCCCACGCAAGCAAGATGGGACGCGGAACAATCAGGTAGATGCCTGGATATCTTTGCAGCCCAACGAAATTGGCCTCACAGATCAACAATGGGAGGAACGTCAAAAGGAACTGTCGAGCAGAAGCTTTCTGTGCTTGCTCTCTTTCAATATTGTTACTCAGCCTGATCACGAGCCTTGCTGCCGGTACCAGGACGAGAGGGACCGTGAGGAGCACTATGGATGCATCTGTTACGACCGGGGCCCACAGAGTAAGGTCCTGAAGGCCTTCGATGACCGTTAAGACGACTCCAACCCCCACTAACGGGATGAGAATGATTGCAGCAACTGCCAGTGGACATGTTTTGATAAAGCGCCTATGGGCTTCCTGCACCGTATTAGCGATTGCCTTTTTCTGCTTGCGCCAAGGGCGGTGGGTATTCCCGAACAGTATTCGGAAGAAAATAAGGAATGCAAATACGATAAAGCCCGAGCAAGCGATTCCCCCAACAATGCCGTACCAATGCCTTGCGGTCCGGGTGGTAATTGGAAGGAGCTCGCCTTTCTTGGGTAACGGAACGAAATCAATTTTGGTGTAAGTCGTGGGGCCGACGGTAACGGTTGTATTGAGCCTATTTGCGTTGACGCCAAGGGCGCCCCTCTTCGGTAGATTCCAGTTTGCGAGGATCGAAGGAATGAATGGGTCCGGAATTCGGCATTCGGAATTGAATAGGTCGATTTGCTTGTTCTTGAATTGGAATCTGACCCAAGACCGCTTTCGGCCCCTATAAATCGTTGCGCCGTAGGCGTCCGGGTTCGTGAGGAACGTCTTGCACGCTTCAGCGGCCACCCGCAGCTGGTCGCTCTTCAGCAAAACGTAGACATCGGAGTGGGGGAAATCAGGGTCAACGATAATGAGGAAAGCTTCAGGCGAGCCGCGCTTGTAACTGGGAACCCAATTATAACCGAGTTTATCAGCCGAACTCATGACTTCCCCGACGAGTATCGGAGGAAGGGAACTCGTAACCTCGACTGACTTGCCGCAGGCGTAGACGGCTGCTAGGAGGGTCGCTGCAAGTGCTATGAGCAGTCTTGCCAGGTGTGTTCTTCCTAACCTCCCATGCTCGTTGCTCATTGGCTCGGACTCGTTCCCAGTCGAGTCTCGTTGATAATCCGCTCGATCGTGCCGTCCGGCACGATCATGCCGAGCTCCAGCGCCCGGGCGCGAAGCGATTTCAGGCGATTCTCCAGCGACGGATGCGTGGCGCTTAGCTCATGTGCCGCCTTAAGGCGAATCGGAGCTTCATTATCCAAATGCACTTTGGCCAGCACGCTGGCAACCTTCTCAAACGACCTTGTTTCTTCCAGCGCGAACCGATCTGCCGAGTATTCCGCCCTACGCTTAAAAGGAGAAAGCAGCAACGGCGTAACGAAGATGGGAACCATGGCCGAATTCATTACTCCGTACAGCGGTGAGTTGACTGAATACCAGCCATGCTCTCGCCCGTAAAAGCGAAGCGACTCATAGACGGCCAGGATTGCAATGGCGCCCGCCAGATTATAAGTTACGTGTTTGCCGCGAACATGCCCGATTTCGTGAGCTAATAATATGCGCCGCTCCTCGACGGTGAGCTTCTCGCGGGCGCCTTTTGTGATTCCCACCCGGTTGCCAAGGGTCGCCACCGCGTTCATCTTCTCTGAGGGCATTAGCAGAACCTTCTTCACCCGCGTGTTGGCCATCCGCGCCATCTCCATCGCAGATTCGTAATCAGGATCGCCTGCGGGAAGAGGCGTCCAATCATCCTTGGCTTTGCTAACACCTAAAGCGAGGATGACGACGAAGCCCACCAGGCCTGCGCCTATGGAAATCAGGGCTGCTGTAGGCACCCAGGCTGGAAGATAGATTCCCATCATTCGGGCATAAAGTTGCCCCATAACTATCAGTAAAGGCACAACAAGGAAGAGAGGCGAAATTGCCTTGAGCCGTGAGCCCGTTTTCCAGTTGCGCTTGATCTGGATTGGAAGGATGACTCCTCCAAGCAGAGCAGCCATGAGAAGTGGAGCCAGCTGAAACCACTGACTGCCGCCACTCGGCATCCAATCTTGGAGAGAATCGAAACTGCTTGGACGCATGAGCGCGACCATGAAAATTGGCAGGAGAGCGAATACCTGGGAGAGTTTCCGCTTCTCGTATTTGGCCTGCGCCTCACCCAGCGTCACCACGGGTGGCGCCGCCTTGGGGGTTCCAGGCTTCCTTGATCGTATGAGCGCTGCTACGACGACCCCAGGAGCGAGGAGGAACATCCCACCCATGACTAAGAGCATGAGTAACCCATCCCAGTGCCGCTCCATGCTCCCGGCCACCACATCGTTTGGCTTGATGGTTCTGAAAATCGGAATATAGTTCTTGGTTATCTTCTGGCCATGGAAGGTCAGCCCGCCATCGGCCCGCCCCCGAATAATTGCGCCGATCAATCTCGGCAATTTCCAGTCCTTGGCCTGGCTAACAACTGCGCCAAGCGGGAGCTCGAACCGATGAATGCCATGATCGTCCCGTATATAGCGGTTGAATTCCAGGTCAAGAGCGCCAACTACACGCCCCTTGCGAATGATGACGACAACATCCTCGTAGTGATGCTCGCGAAGAAACTGAAGCACCAACGGTAAGAGACGCGGGATTTCATCATTGGCGATGACGATGGTGATATCGGCGTTCTTGTAGTTCCCGGATGCGCCGATCACGCACCCGTTTGGCTGACTCGCGCTAAGGAGCGGAGCTACTCCCGGGCTGTCTTCGGGAGCCTTCAATATCTCGCGGCGGTAGGTAACCGGCGGACCGGACTCGTAGCGGACTTGTTGAGCTCTACAGGCAATCGGCGGGGACAGTAACCAAGCTACCAATACCCAACGCCGCATAAAGGACATTCTATCTGGGACTAAGCCAGGAATGCTATCATTGGCCCGCCAAGCTTAGGGTTGCGAGGAACATACCGACACCCACGATCTCAGGTGATAAGGCCGCGCTTCCCTGAAGGAGTGCTTTTCTTGCTTCGCACACGTTGTCAGTGAGGTTCAAAACCTTGATAGTGCGCTCACTGTGCCTTAGGTAGCATGGGCAATATGGAAGCGAAGCTTGGGCGATTTCAGATGCAAGATGGCAGAGGTCAGTCCGGCTCGATCATTTTCAGGGTCGGGAGCTCCGATGAACAGCTGATTAGACATGCCTTTGAACTGGGTGTCTACGACCTACGCCCGTTCCCCCGCTTTGCCGAGCTTCAATCCTTGCACCAGAAGATCTTGGCGGCTGGAAAGACCCCACTGATTTTGGATATCGGCGCGAATATCGGCGTGATCTCAAACTATTGGAGCTGGCAGCTTCCCAACTGCCGATATCTGTGCGTCGAGCCTCTGAATGAGAACTTTGATCTGCTGCAGGAGAATGTTCGGCGCTTGGATGCCAAGGCCTTCCACGCCGGCATTGCGTCGGAAGAGGGCAGCTTGAGTGTCACGATGCCGAACCCGGAGGACTACTGGTCGGCCATAACGACACGTGGTGGCTCGGGAGGGGAATCCGTGCCCGCGATAACGATTAACAGCCTTTTGGCGGCCGAACCTAATGGCGTTCCACTCATTGCTAAGATCGATATAGAAGGTTTCGAGAACGACCTCTTTTCAAAGAATCTGGAATGGCTGCCCAAAATTCCAATGCTCGTCATGGAGATGCATGATTGGCTGTTCTGCAAGAAGAACACGTCTCTCAGCTTCCGGCGGGCAGTGATGCTGGGCGAACATGCCGACTTCATCAGTTGGGGAGAGAACTTCGTCGTGCTTGCGCACGATCTGGACTCCTTTGCGCCCGCAGGCTAGAAGCGGGGTTCAACAAGGTCGAGGGCCCGGCACAGCCGGGCCAACTCAAACGAAGATTGACTCTTACGCGTCGGCGTACAAGTAGAACTCGTGCGGATGCGGGCGAAGGTCGATCGCGTCGCACTCCTGCTTCAGCTTGTACTCGATGTACTTCTCAATCAGGTCCGGTGTGAACACGCCGCCCTTCAGCAGGAAGGCGTGATCCTTTCGCAGAGCGTCGATTGATGCCCGTAGCGAACCGGGAGTCTGCTTGATCTTCGCGCGCTCCTTGGCTGGCAATTCGTAAAGGTCCTCGTCCAGCGGCTTTGGCGGCTCAATCTTGTTCTGGATTCCATCCAGAGCCGCCATAAGAATGGCGGGGAAGGCAAGATACGGGTTGGCGGTGGGGTCCGGAGCGCGGAACTCAATGCGCTTCGCCTTTGGCGACTTGCTCAGCATCGGAATTCGAACGCAGGCCGAGCGGTTCCGGCTGGAGTACATCAGGTTAATCGGCGCTTCGTAGCCAGGCACAAGGCGTCGGTACGAGTTCGTGGTCGGCGCGCAGAACGCCAGCAGCGCTGGCGCGTGGGCGAGAATGCCGCCTACCATCCAGCGAGCCGTATCGGACAGCCCGCCGTAACCCTTCTGGTCGAACATCAACGTGTTGCCGTTCTTCCACAGCGAAAGGTGGACGTGCATGCCGCTGCCGTTATCGCCGAACATCGGCTTCGGCATGAAGTTGGCCACCATGCCGTTGATGAAGGCCACATTCTTCACCACGTACTTATACTTCTGCATGTTGTCGGCCATCTTCAGCAGCGTGTCGAAGCGCATGTCGATTTCGCACTGACCGGCCGAGCCCACTTCGTGGTGATGCATCTCAACATGGATGCCCATGTCCATCAAGGCAAGCATCATTTCGGAGCGGATGTCCTGATATTTGTCGTTCGGAGCCACTGGGTAGTAGCCGCCCTTGTTGCGCATGGTAAAGCCGCGCGATTCCTCGCGTCCGCTCATCCACGGCGCTTCCTCGCTTGCGATGCGATACATGGAGGTCTCGGCGCCGCTTTCGTAGTACAGGCCATCGAACAGGAAGAACTCGGCTTCCGGCCCAAGGTAGGCGGTATCGGCGATGCCGGTGTCCTTCAAGTACTTCTCAGCTTTCTGCGCAACGTAGCGCGGATCGCGCGAATACTTCTCGTCCGTTTCCGGATCCTTGATGTCGCAGATGATGACGGCGGTGGTCGCTTCCGTGAACGGGTCTAGGAAGATCGTAGAGGGGTCCGGGTACAGCAGCATGTCCGATTTCTCGATGCTCTGGAATCCGCGGATACTGGAGCCATCGAATCCGAGGCCGTCCTGGAATATGTCCTCGGTGAAGTCAGCGGCGGGAATGCTGAAGTGGTGCCACATGCCGAAAAGGTCGGTGAATCGGATGTCGATGATTTGGACATCGTTTTCCTTGACAAATTTGACAGCGTCTTTGGGTGACAAGTAGTTTTTCCTCCTGGTGCGCGCGCAAGCGCGGGTCTCTACGATGCGTGAATTGAGATGTCCTGGGGCCCGCCGTTGGACTTTGAAAGGACTGTCCATTATGACGGAGGAGCGGCTCTTAACACACCGCAAAAATATAAAGACAAGGAGAACAGTTTTCACGTGACAGACTCGCTTTCCGTCGACTGTACTGGAGGGCGAGACGATATTGGAAAGCGCTCAACCCATACGGTTATTCTCTTGTGTCTCCAAGTGAAGTTATTTGCGCTAAAGGTGAGAGGCGGCGCGTGAGAAGCCGACTATTTGAATATTGTGGATCACGGCGTCGACACGAAACTCATTGATATGCCTCTGACCGAGCATGCCTCCGGTCTGGGCCGATTGCTGGAGGCGGTGCAGATATTGGATGCTTCTGACCTCCATCTTGCGCCGCAAGCGCGTCCGGCGGTCCGCCTAAATGGCCACATTCGAAGGCTGAAACTGGATTCATTAACGCCGCTGGATACCGAGAACATGCTGCTTGGCATCATGAACCACGGCCAGCGAAGCAAGTTTGAAGAGGACAACGATATTGATTTCATCCATGTGCTTCCGGGTGTCGCACGGTTCCGTGTGAATGTGCTGCGACAGCAACATGGTTTGGCCGGCGTTTTCCGCCGGGTTCCGATTGGCATCAAGTCTATTGAAGACCTTGGTCTTCCAGGTTCGCTCGCAACCCTTACGAATTGCGAACGGGGGTTGATTTTGGTTACGGGGCCGACTGGCTCTGGTAAATCCACCACGCTCGCCGCGATGATCGACCACATCAATACAACTCGCACCGGCCACATCCTTACGATCGAGGATCCGGTTGAGTTCGTGCATGAATCGAAGGGATGCTTGGTAACTCAGCGCGAAGTGGGCGCTCACACCAACAGTTTTGCCACCGCCTTGCGGGCAGCGCTTCGTGAAGACCCGGACATTATTCTGGTCGGTGAAATGCGCGACCTGGAAACCATTCAGCTAGCCATCACCGCCGCAGAGACGGGACATCTCGTGCTTGGAACGCTCCATACCAGCAGCGCGCCCAAGACAATCGACCGAATCATCGACGTTTTCCCCGCAGCCCAACAAGGGCAGATTCGCGCGATGTTGGCTGAGTCGCTACAGGCAGTAATCACTCAAACCCTTTGTGCGAGCAAGCAGGGCGGACGCGTTGCCGCTCTCGAGATCATGGTTGGAACTCACGCTATTCGCAATCTCATCCGCGAAGGAAAGATCCACCAGATTCCGAACGTGATGCAGACCTCGGGCGGAAGCGGCATGCAAACGATGGAGAACCATCTGCAGTTGCTTCTAAATAGAGGCGAGATCGACCGCGAGACGTTCAACTTGAAATTGGCGGCCTAAGGCTCGCGCCGGTACACTATCGGCTAATGACCGTTCGAGTTCGATACGCGCCGAGTCCAACCGGAAGCCCCCATGTGGGCAATATCCGAGATGCCCTGTTCAAGCACCTTTTGGCCAAGCACCACAAGGGCGTGAACATCTTGCGCATCGAGGACACGGACCGGACGCGCTACATCGAAGGCGCGGAGCGCGACATCATGGAGAGCCTGCACTGGATGGGAATTCAGTGGACGGAAGGGCCCGACGTCGGCGGTCCCCACGGCCCGTACCGCCAGAGCGAGCGCAAAGAGGCGGGAATTTACGCGCATTGGATCAACGTGCTGCTAGAGCGCGGCCTTGCCTACAAGGCGTTCGATACCTCCCAAGAGCTTGAGGAGATGCGCGAGTATCAGCAGATTAACAAGCAGCCGGTGGGCTACTTTGGCGGCGTATGGCGCGATGCCACGCCCGAGGCGGTGGAGAAAGCTGAGAAGGAAGGTAAGCCGTTCGTAATCCGCCAGCGGATTCCGCGCAACGAGACGGTGGTGATTCACGATTTCATCCGCGGGCGCATCGAGTGGGACACGAACACAGTGGACGATCCCGTGCTTATCAAGGCCGACGGCATGCCGACCTATCACTTTGCGGCGATGGTCGACGACCATCTAATGGAAATCACCCACATCATCCGCGGCGAAGAGTGGATCAGCTCGGCCCCGAAGCATGCTCTGCTGTTCGACGCATTCGGCTGGGAGCGGCCGGTGTTTGTGCACTGCCCGGTCATCAAGGGCAAGGATGGCAAGAAGCTAAGCAAGCGGCACGGCGACACTCGCTGTCTGGATTACCGCGCGGCGGGATACATGCCGGAGGCTTTGGCGAACTTTATTGCCTTGATCGGCTGGTCGCCAGGCGAAGATCGAGAGATTCTTTCGATGGATGAGCTTGCCGAGGCGTTTGATCTCGGCGGCCTGCAGCCATCGCCGGGCGTGTTCGATATCGACAAGCTGCGCTGGATGAACGGCAATTACATTCGCGCGCTGTCCCCGGAGGCGCTGACCGCTACCGTTAAGCAGTATTTGACGGTTCCCGATATCGAGGAGTACTTCACGAGGATTCCCGAAGGCGCGGATGCGCCGATTGATGCCGCAATGCCAGCGGCGGTGGCGCTGATGCGCGAGGCTTTTGAGAAGACGCCTGAGCTTGCGGCGACTGCGTTGCTGCTTGAGCAGCCGCGCGTCACGACGCTAAGCGAATTTGCAACCGCGTGTATGTTTTTCTTCCAAGAGGAACCGCCGTTTGACGAGAAGGCGGTGGAGAAGTGGTTTGGACAGCCTCACGTTGGGCCGATGATCGAGCACTTCCAGAAGTGGTCATCGGGCCTGCAAGCGGCCACGCTTGAGGACTGCGAGAAGGCAGTGCGGGATTACGCCGAGGCTAATAGCTTTGACAAGATGGGCCCGGTGGTGCATCCCATTCGCGTGGCGCTAACCGGCAAAACGGTCGGCCCAGGTCTGTTTGAGCTGATGTCTGCCCTCGGTCCGCAGGTCATGGCCAAGCGCTTCCAGCGCGCGCTCGGCCGCATCGCGAAAGCGAACGTTTAGAGCGCTTCGATTGCCCGGCGGGTTCGCGAGACGATCTCATCGATCTCTTCGCGGCTCGTGGTGAGCGGAGGCGCGAACCGGAACGTGCGGTGGCGGGTTTCCTTGGTGATAATCCCTTCCTTCAGGAAGTTGCCAACCAGCTTCTGGGTATCCGTGCCTTCCTTGAATTCCAGCCCCACCAGCAAGCCGCGACCCCGAATCTCAAGGATCGACGGGTGGCCGATGGCGCTGAAACCATCCAACAGCAGCTTGCCAGCGACCTCGCTCTTTGCGGCAAGGTCGTTGGCTTCCATCTCCGCCATCGCCATGATCGCGATTGCGCAGCCAAGCGGATTGCCACCGAACGTGGAGCCGTGATCGCCCGGATGGAAAACAGAGACGACTTCCTTCGTGCCAATCGCGGCAGAAACCGGGAATAGGCCGCCGCCGAGAGCTTTGCCAACCGCCATCAGGTCCGGCTTGGCGTCCTCATGCATCCAGGCGAACTTCTTTCCGGTGCGGCAGAAGCCGGTCTGGATTTCATCCCACACCAGCAGCACGTTTTGCGCCGTGCACTCTTTGCGAACCGCCGCCATGTAGCCGTCGGGCGGGAACAAGATGCCCGCTTCGGCCTGAATTGGCTCCATCATTATCGCCGCAGTGTTGGGGGTGATGGCGCGGCGCAACGCCTCGATATCGCCAAAGGGAACGCTTATGAAGCCAGGCGTGAACGGCCCGAAGCCGCTTCGATACTGCGCCTCGGAGCTAAAGCCGATGATAGTGGTGGTTCGGCCGTGAAAATTCTCGTTGGCGACAATGATTTCCGCCTTGCCTTCTGGAATTCCCTTAACCGTATAGCCCCACTTGCGGGCAAGCTTGATGCACGTCTCAATAGCCTCGGCGCCGGAGTTCATCGGGCAGGCCATATCTAGTTCGCTGTACTCGCAAAGCGCCTTAAGGAACAGGGCCAGTTCGCGGGTGTACACGGCGCGGCTGGTAAGGGTGAGGTGGTCAAGCTGCTCGCGGGCGGCATCGATTACCGACTTTGAGCGGTGGCCGTGGGCCATGGCAGAGTAGCTACCTACGCAATCCAAATACTTGTTGCCATCGGCATCCCAGACCCAGCTTCCATCGCCCTCAACAAGGGTGACCGCCAGGGGGTGGTAATTGTGGGCGCCGAACTGCTCGGTGACTTTGATGCATTCGTCGCTGGACATGCCCTGGGTCATGGCGTGGACGCCTTTGCTCAGGATCTCTTGCCAGAAAGTTTTGGGCATGGTTTCAATCATTATTGGTTATTGTTGCTGATCTGTGATGGTTCGCGGTACCCCAAACAGGGCACAGTTCACGTATGAACTAGGTAGTGATTGATCGGGAGAACTATTTTGATAACGCCGCAACCACCCCGATCGACGAGCGGGTGCTTGCCGCGATGCTCCCGTATCTGAAGGAAGACTTCGGCAACGCGAACAGCCTGCATGAGCTTGGTAGACGAGCGGGTGACGCGGTTGAGCGGGCAAGAGAGCACGTCGCGGCGCTGATTGGCGCGGAAGACCCGCAGCAGATCACTTTCACAAGCGGTTCAACCGAAGCTAATCAGTGGGTGCTGGCGTTCCCGAACTGCGCAGTTTCACCCTTTGAGCATTCCAGCATCTATGAGGTGGTCCGCCATCGGGGTATCGGCGCTTTCCTGAAGCACAACGGCTTAGGCATCACGCCCGCAAACGAGGCATACGACTTGGTAAGCGTGATGGCGGTGAATAACGAGATCGGCTCGCTCTTCCATCCATCAGCCGCGAAGGGGAAGGCGCGAAGGGTTCACAGCGACCTCACGCAGGCGGCAGGCAAGATTCCATTCCAGCTCGATGGTCTTGACTACGCCTCGCTGAGCGCGCACAAGATTCACGGCCCGAAGGGCATTGGCGCGCTCTACAGCCGCGAACTGCCTCCGCCGCCGATGATGATCGGCGAGCAGGAGCGTGGTTTCCGGGGAGGGACGCTCAACGTCGCTGGCATTGTGGGTTTCGGGGAAGCCGCGCGCATCGCAAACCTTGAGGAGGCGCAGAACCTCGAGCATGTAACCAATCTGCGCCAACAACTCGTCGAAAGCCTCCAAGACGTGCCAGATATGAAGCTGAATGGCGGTGAATGCGTCTCTCCTTACATTCTCAGCCTCAGCTTCCTGGGAGTCGAGGGTGAGAGCCTTGTCATTGATCTTGACCGGCAAAGTTACGCGATTAGTAGCGGAGCAGCCTGTAGCAGCAAATCTTTGGAACCAAGTCACGTGCTTTTAGCGTTAAATACTGAACCCGGTTGGATTCGCAGTACGATCCGAATTAGCCTGTCGAGGTATAATTCTTCGTCTTCTGTGCGCCTTTTGTCCCAGAATTTGAAGCGGTCTGTGGAAATTCTTCGTACAATGGGTAGGGCTTAAATGAATTCTCGAATTCAGATGAGTTCGCGACAACATGGCTTGCGTGGCACAGAAGTTGCAAAGGATAGGTGTGCGAGATTAGCAGTTTAAGGTTGAAAAACTTGACAGAAAGCCTTAAATTTGCTATGTACATTGATAGCACTTGCAAGCCGAAGGGAAGCATGGAGGCTCGCTCCGCCTAAAAGGTGGAGGGTTCAGGAAGAACAGTCGGAGGATATTTAGAAGGAATGGCAAACGAAAATGGGTTGGTAGGCGCGCCGCGACGCGGCCGCGCGATTACGGTGCGAACGCCGGGTCGGCAGTCTTATGCTGAGGCGGGCGCAAGCCCAGTTTTTGACGATCTTGGCGCTGAGCCAGCTGAAGATGATCTGTTGGAAATTGATGCGGACGACGAAGCCGAAGAGGAGGCGGTCGTTCATGATGACTCAGAAGAGTTAGAAATGTGGATGCGGCAAACTCGCCGCGCACAGCTTCTCACCCCTGAGCAGGAAGTAGATTTGGCGCGCCGCGTTCAGGCGGGCGACATGTACGCGAAGAAGGTGCTCATCGAGAGCAACTTGCGGCTTGTTGTAAGCATTGCCAAGAAGTACAACGCTCGCGGTATCCCGCTTGCCGACCTTATTCAGGAAGGCAACCTGGGCCTTATCCGCGCGGTTGAAAAGTTTGACTGGCGCAAGGGCTTCCGATTCTCGACCTACGCGACTTGGTGGATTCGCCGAGCGATCGCTCGCGCAATCATCAACCAGGGCCGCACGATCCGAATTCCGGTTTACGTTGCGGAACTGATCAACAAGGTTGTGAAGACGGCGTCTCGACTCCAGCAGGAGCTTCAGCGCGAGGCAACGGAAGAGGAAATCGCCCGAGAGGTTAGCCTTTCGGTGGATCGTGTCCGCGAAATGATGCGGGTTGCGGTTGAGCCGATTTCGCTCGAGACTCCGGTTGGCGAGAAGGACAATAGCTCGATTGGCGACTTCGTGCAGAGCACGAATATGCCGACGCCGGGCGATGTGACCTGGACCCTCATCCGACGTGAAGAGATTGATGGCATTCTTGGTCGCTTGACATCCCGCGAGCGAGATGTGGTTCGCCTTCGATTCGGTTTGGACGATGGCCGCTCGCGAACTTTGGAAGAAGTTGGCAGCGAATTGAACGTCACCCGAGAGCGAGTGCGGCAGATCGAACTCCGAGCGATGAAGAAGCTGCGCCATATCGGCCAGGAACTCACATCGCAGGGCTTCCAGATGACGCCAACCCCCACCTAGTTGGCGGGCTCACGAAGTAACCAGAGAGGCTGAAGCTGATGCTTCAGCCTCTCTTTGCTTATAACAGGTTCAGATACAGCTCCTGATGGGCGTAACAGTAGGGCTGTAAACATGATTTGCGGTAACTTTAATCTAAGCCATGCAGCATCGCCTTTCTGACCGCATCAACGCCGTGCCGCCCTCCGGCATTCGCCGCTTTTTCGATATCGCCGCCACGATGACCGATGTCATCTCCCTCAGCATCGGCGAGCCGGATTTTGTGACCCCTGCGCCGATGTGCCAGGCAGCCATCCGCTCGATCGAAGCCGGAGACACGAAGTACACCAGCAACGCGGGTACTGACCAATTGCGACAGGCGCTCAGCGGTCACCTGGAAAGGCTTTACGGCGTTAAGTACGATCCGGCGAACGAACTCAACATCACGGTCGGCGTTTCTGAGGCGCTTCACTGCGCGCTTCTCGCGCTCATTAACCCGGGCGATGAGGTCATCGTCCCTGAACCCTGTTTTGTCTCCTACAAGCCCGGCGTCATCTTCGCCGGTGGTGTGCCGGTGGTGGTGGACACCAAAGTCGAGGACAACTTCGAAGTCGACCCTGCCAAGCTTGAAGCCGCAATCACCCCGAGGACGAAGGGCATTCTGCTTGGCTTTCCCAGCAACCCAACCGGAGCGGTGATGCGCCGCCAGCCGCTTGAGGAAATCGCCCGCATCGCCGAGAAACACAACCTGTACGTGTTCTCGGATGAAATTTACGACCGCCTGGTGTATGGCATCGAGCACACCTGCTTCGCCTCGCTGCCCGGAATGAGGGAGCGCACCATCACTCTCGGCGGATTCTCCAAGTCTCACGCCATGACCGGCTGGCGAATCGGCTACGCAGCAGCCGATAAGGAAATCAGCCTTGCCATCCGCAAGGTTCACCAGTACGTGATCATGAGCGCGCCTACCGCCGGCCAGGCGGCAGCGCTGGAAGGCATCAAGAGCGGTGAGCCGTACGTGGCCAAGATGGTGGCGGAATATAACGAGCGTCGCAAGTTCGTGGTTAAGTCCCTAAACGAAGCGGGCCTCAGCACTTTTGAGCCTAAAGGCGCCTTCTACGCATTCCCGAACATCACCTCCACTGGCTTCAACTCGGAAGAATTTTGCGACAAGCTGCTGCAGGAAGAGCGGGTTGCGCTCGTGTCCGGTTCTGCCTTCGGCAAATCGGGCGAAGGTCATGTGCGGCTCAGCTACGCCGCCAGCATGGCGAGCCTGCAAGAGGCGCTAGGAAGAATTGCCCAGTTCGCGCAAAGGCATCGAACGACCGCCGCGGCCCGATAAGCCCAGGAAGCAAGGGGTTCTCCGGTATAATCCCGTGACTCAATCTGACGCCGCCTTGGCGGCGTCAACAGCGTGGAGAAGGCTCTCAGTTGCAATCGCGAAGTTATCTTTTCTTACTCTTGGTACTCGGGCTTGGCTTAATCGCCGGCCTCATCTACACCAAAACCGAATACCACTTTGGACTTGATGTCCGCGGTGGTGTGCGGCTTACGTACCAAATCGACGATAGCAAGCTGACGGTAGAGCAGCGAGCCCGCAAGAGCGAATACAAATCGCAAATCTTGCGCATTCTTGAGCAGCGCGTCATGACCGGCGTCGGCGTTGTGGAAGGCGTTGTCCTTCCCAAGGACCCGGACCAGTACATCGTTGAGCTTCCGGGCTTCACGAATCTTGATGAAGCCGCCAAGGTGCTTGGCACCAGCGCCAGCATCAAGTTCTACTGGGCCAAGAACATCAAGACCGACCTTGCCACCTATCGCCCCTATCAGATTGGGACCAAGGAAGAGAAGGGAGACAATATTTCGGTCTCCTTTACTGACGTTTTGAATCGCGACATCAAGCCGACCATCGTCGGAGCGGACGGTCGTGCGGTTGCCAATCCTGATTACCAAAAGATCATCGACGGCTGGGATCTGATCCTTCAGGGCGACGATCTTGCCAGCGCCTCGCCGCAGGCGACCGGTCAATCCGGTTACCGCCCGCTGATGAATTTCTCCGCCAACGGCGCGCGCAAGATGGAAGCGTGGAGCCGCCAGGTCATGAACAAGCACGAGTATCTTGCGGCGGTTCTTGACGGCAAGGTTCTCAGCATCGCCCCGCTGAAAGACAACACGATTCTTAGCGACAACGCGATCATCGAAGGCGAATACTCGGCCGAGTACGTGAAGGGTCTCACCTCGCTGCTGAACTCAGGCGCGCTTCCGGTCGACCTTAAGCTTATCGCGCAGGAGAATGAAGACCCGACGATTGGCGTTTTCGCCCTGAATCAAATTGTCAACGCGGGCCTTATCGCCTTCGGTATCGTCAGCCTCTTCCTCATCGTCTACTATGCATTCCCAGGCTTTGTGGCGTTTATCGCGCTTAGCCTTTACGTACTGTTCACGCTGACGGTTCTCAAGACCATCGGGGCCACGTTCTCACTCGCCGGCATCGCGGGCTTCATCCTATCCGTAGGTATGGCGGTTGACGCCAACATCCTTGTCTTTGAGCGATTCAAAGAGGAGATGAAGAACAAGCGGCTGGAGCACTTGGATAACGCCAAGCGGCTGAAGCCAGCGCTTGAGGCAGGCTTTAAGCGCGCGCTTCCGGCGATCATCGATGCCAACGCCTGTACGGTTCTTACATCCATCGTGCTGATGGTGCTTGGCACCGGTCCGGTTAAGGGCTTTGCCACCACGCTTATCATCGGCGTCATGATTTCGCTCTTCACCGCGGTTAGCGTCACTCGCTCGCTGCTGATGTTTGCGTTCGGTTCTGGCCTCGTAACGAATCCCAAGTACTACCAAGTGCACCGAGGCTGGTTCGGCGAGAAGTTTGAAGAGAGGGCCCACCACGAGCCGCTCAAGATCGTTGAGAACTCTAAGCGCTGGTTCTGGATCTCCGGTCTCACCATCATTCCTGGCCTTATCGCTGTAGCGATGGGCGGCATCAAGCCGAATGTCGAGTTCCGGGGCGGTTACGAAGCAACGTATCGAATTTCCAACCCTCAGCTAACCTCGCAGACAATCGGCGATGCGCTTCAAAACGCGGGTCTGAAGGGCGGTAACGTCAAGATCAGCAGTTCGAACAAGAGCACGGAGCGCCTTGCGATCATCGGCCTTCCGGACATGGAGCAGCTTCACGGCACCAAGGCGCAATCCGTCCAGACGATTGCAACCGCCGCTGGTTTGAACGTGGCTGATAACATACAGTTCCAGAACATCGGTCCGGCGATCCAGAAGGAAACGCTGCAGAACGCCATCATGGGCGTCATCGTTAGCTCCGGCCTCATCATCCTCTACCTATCCATGCGCTTCGGCTTTGCGATGGGCGGCTTTGTGGCAGGATTCCGGTTTGGTAGCTCGGCAATCGGCGCGCTTGTGCATGACGTGCTCGTCGTCATCGGCGTTGCGGGAATCGTGGGTCTGATCGCGCACTGGGAAGTCAGCTCGCTGTTCATCACATCGATGCTCACCATCATTGGATTTAGTGTGCATGACACTATCGTTATCTTTGACCGAATTCGTGAGCACCTCAGGCGTCCGAACAAGGACGAAGACTTCGGCCACCTGGTGGATCGCTCGATCACGCAATCCTTCGCGCGGTCGATCAACACTTCGATGACGGTTATCGTCACCCTTGCCATCCTATTCGGGTTTGGCACCGCGACGATTGACCTGAAATTCTTCATCCTCGCGATGCTGGTCGGCATCATCTCGGGAACCTACTCTTCGATTTACAACGCCTCTCCAATTCTCTATCTGTGGGATCGCGCGATCCTGAACAAGAAGGGCAAGGAGAAGACCCTCATCGGCATGGCGCTGGCGGAGATGAAGTACTCCACGGCTGGCATGGGCCTAACGGTTCCGGTGGCGCCAACCACTCCGACGGCGACGACCGAAGAAGCCAAGCCCAATACGCCTCCAACGCGCACCTACGGACAGGTTAAGCGCCGCGCTAACGATAAGTCGAAGGGACGATTCCCGATCGACGACGATCTGCCATAAAGAGCGCCGTGTCTGAATCCCTCACTCGCCGGGTCAAAACGCAAGGTGTGCGCGCTGCCTCGGTGATTGATCTTGTCGCAATCGGCTTTTCCCAGTCAGAGGATTCCGCCAACGATGCGGAGATGGTGAGCCGTAACTTCTTGGGGCGGTTCCAGAGTGTTGGCGCAATTTCGGACGCTTCTCCCGAAGACGTGAGGGAGCTTACGGGCCTGGAAGGCTACGAGTCCCTGCGCGTGCAAGCCCTCATCGAACTTGGCCGCCGCATTGGCACATCAAGCAAGGGCCCGATCGATCAGATCACCGATGCGGGGGATGTCTACGCGCTGTTCGACCACTTACGCCACGAAAAGAAGGAACACTTTTGTGTGCTGCTGCTTGACGCCAAGAACCAGGTGATCCGGAAATCGACCGTTCACATTGGCACGCTGAACATGAGCATCGTGGGGCCGAGGGAAGTGTTCCGCGAGGCGATTCGGGAAGGGGCGAGCAGCATAATCGTGGTCCACAACCACCCAAGCGGCGATCCAACACCCTCGCCTGAGGATATTGAAGTTACGAAGAAGCTGAAGCAGGTCGGCGAAATGCTCGACATACCGCTGCTGGATCATGTGGTGGTCGGCGAGCGAACCTATGTGAGCCTGCACACGATTGGAGCGATATGAAAGATTGGGACCAGATAACCGAAGCCCTGCGCGCAAGGGCGCAGCTGATGCACGAATCCCGCGAAGCGGGCCTTGCCCTAACGCGGCAGATGATCCAGACGGCAAGTAAGTGCATCCGCCACGTTCATCGCCATCAGTTCGACGAAGCCCGGGTTTTGCTTGCCAAGGCTCATGAGACGTCGGAGAAAGCGCGGGCAGCGCTGAGGGCGCATCCTGAGCTTTATTACGCGGGCTATCTGCACGACGCGGAGAAGGAAGTGGTGGAAGCCGCCGCCGTGATCTCCATCGTGCTTGAGACGCCGCTGCAGAAACCGGAGGAGCTTGGCGTCGGCATCATGAGCTATCTGAACGGCATGGGCGAGGCCGCGAGCGAAGTTCGCCGGTTTGCGGTGGATGAGATGCGGGCGGGCCGTCTTGATTCGGCAACGCGGATTCTTGGCAACATGGAAGCCATCTACTATGAGCTCATCACGTTCGATTTCCCGGACTCCATGACCGGTGGTCTGCGCCGTACCTGCGATGCACTGAGGGCGGTCATCGAGCGCACGCGAAGCGATCTTCATGCAACTGCTAGCCAGCACCAGCTTGTTGAGGAGCTACGCCTTACGCGGGAAGCGCTTAAGGGCTAACTCAAGCTTTCGCGGCGCGCAGCAGCCGCTTGATGAGCTTCACCTGTCCCATGTGGTAGGCGTTGTGGACGGCGATCTGGGTGAGCGTGCTTACCGCCGCCTCATCCGTCTTCATCGCATGCTTGAAGGGCTCGCTCTCCGCAATTGAGCGCGCCAAACGAAAGCTGTCCAGAAAGCGATCGCGGACCGGTATCCAAGCGGCTTCTTCAATCACCGGAAAGTCGGGGAAGGGATTGGGCCGTTTGGCGCCTGTCAACCGCGCTAGCCAAAGGCGCTGCCAAATATCGGCGTGCGCGATGACTGTGGCGATGGAATAGGGCGCGCCGGGCGGACGGCGGACGGCATCGCCTGGTTTAATCGTGCCAAGCAGATGCTCGGCGCCATCAAAATCCAGCCCATCGTACACCTGCCGAAGCAGCTCCGCTACTGAGCGCATGACCTATTCTATCTGCTCAGCTAACGATTTCCTGGGCTCTCACGGCTTTCAGGATTACGCTCACCTGCTCCTTGGGCAGACCGGGAATGACCCAGGGGTTTGCGGGAATCTGGCGGCCAGAGATGTAGCGGTAGATCGTGCATGCCGCAAGATAGCTTCCCAATGCGCTTGCGTGATTGCCATCGGGAGAATAGAGATCGAGTTGCGGCTGCATCTTGAGCGCTCGATCCCACACTCTGCAAACCGGGATCACTCGGGATTTCGTCGGCGTCGCAATTCGCCAATACACGTTGAGCGTGTAGTCCGTCTCATCGATGCCCCTGCGCGGCCACTCAACAAACAAATAAGGCTTAGCCCCTGCTTTCCGGGCGGTGTTGGCAAGGCTTATCGCGGTGTCTTGCGGATAATCGCGCGTGAGCGACATGCTCACCATTGCGCCTTCAAAGACTACAGCGTTCCAGCGCCCGTTCTTAATCTTGTCAAACACTCCGCGGTTGCCAGCGAGGTCTTCAAGATGTCCGGCGTCGATTCGCTCGACTTGGACAGACTGGTGAGACCCGTCCGCCTCCCAAATCTGGCGGACCAAATTCGGTACGTCGTTAACCCAAGTGAAGCTATTGCCGATGAACAATATGCGCAATGAATGCGGAGCAAGGAGGAGCAAGTGAGAAAGCATCCTTCCTTAGACTATTTTTGGGAGCCGTTTTGTTACGGCATGAGCGTGGGTTTTTGATTTCGCTTCTTGCCTTCGGAAAGGCAGGCGCCGGCAGCGATGATCATAACCAACACTGCTAATCCCGCGCAAACAATGACCAGGAACGGTTTGTCGGGAACGAAGCGGTGCATCAGGTACGCCAGCAGCCAACTGAAGACCCAGCAGCCCATGAAGATTCCGCCCGCAACCGGGTCGCCCAGTAAGAGTTGGCCGGTGCCAGGAACGAAGAAGCTCATCGCGGCCGCCATTTTGGGGGTCGTGACTACATCCTCCTTAGCGATGAGCAAAGGGTTTTCCCCCGCGCGCATGGCCTCAACCATCGCGGTTGCCGCGCTGGTTCGCAGCACTACGTTGGCATACTTCTTCTCCAACCCCGCGCTCTTTGGGTTGTAATAAAGGGCCTTCTCGTAATACTCCTTGGCCTGCGGCCAAGCCAGGCGCTCGGCAAATTCATCCCCCATCATCTCCAGCACCTGCGGTGACTCCGGCGCGACCTGCTGCATTTGGCGGATCAGCTCAGTTGCCTGGGCGGCCTGGCCCCTGCGTTTGGCAACTTGAACCTGTCTAGCAAGGTTATCAAGCGCGGCGATCTGTTGGCCCGTCAGCGGTGTTGGTGCCGCTCGCTGAGCTGTTTCTTCAACGGCATCGGGAGGCAGCATGCTTAGGCGCTGCGCAGTCTTGTCGATGTCGCTCTTGATCTGCGACAGGTGCTCCTGAAGGGCCTTCTGAACGTAAGGATCCTTCTCCTTATGAAGGCTGGTTTCCACCTTTTGCGCTTGCGCCTGCAAGCGCTCTATCTTTTGCTGAAGCTTTTCCCGCATCGACTGAGGTTAAGACGCAGGCGCGGGCCGGTTCATCGCGCGGCTAATTGAATTCCCAATTGTCGCACGGTCCAAGCAGGTGGTTGAAGTCCTTTCGGCTGACTGCCGTTCGATAGATCGCCTCAATTCGCTCCAGAAGATTGAGGAGGGGACGTTCAAGCGGATCGGAGAGATCAAGGATCTCGTCCATCGAGTGCAAGACGCCGAGACCGGGCGGCAGCTGCGGCAGGCTCACCATCCGGATCGCGGCAAGATGGCCGTTTATGGTCGCTCTCCAGAATTCGCAGGAGGAGATGATATCGTCCGGCTCCAGCGCATGGTCTTCCAGCATCTTTTCAACCGCGCTAACGGAGCGTGAGAGAGCCTCTAGGAACTGATGGCTCCATTCAGGGTCGCCACCATCGTAGGTTACAGGTGGGCATATTCCGGGCGGAATACGAGACCCAAAGGATTGGGGAAGAAGCGTTGCAGACATGTCAAAACCTCAAATGCGAGGTAGGAATGTATTTAGGATACGCCTTTCCTGTAAATAAGACAAGGAAATGTGCAATTTTGTATTAAAAACGTGCTTGAATCCGGACCCCGAATGTGTCCAACGTCCTAAAATGGGCCTGGATTGAATGGAAGATAGCCAGTAGAATAGTGAAGCTTATGATGAAGACAGCAGTTTTGATCTCCGTGCTCGCCTTGGCGACTGCCTCAATGGCAGACGGCCTTAAGGTTGGCCAGACGTTCCCATCATTCTCCTTGAAGGGAAGCGATGGCAAGACCCACAACCTGGCAGAGCTTTCCAAGAAGGGCCCGGTTTTCTTCTACTTCGTTAAGCAGATTTGCTCCGCAAACCCGTTCGCCATCAAGTATTTCGAAGACATGTACAAGGCGTACGGCAAGAAGGTCACCTTCGTAGGTGTTATCAACTCAGATGCCGAGGGCCAGCGGGAATGGGCAAAGGAATTCGGAGGGACGTTCATGACCCTCTTAGACAAGGATGAGAGCCTCATCCACGGCGTCAACATCACCCACTCGCAGTGGACTTTTGAAGTCGCCCCCGATGGCAAAGTGGTGGGCGTTTTCCCCGGTTTTGGCATTAACGCACTCAAACCACTATCGGCGGAGCTGGCTCGCGTAGGCAAAGTTGCAAACGCCAAACTCGCCTTCCTGGATGCGCCCGGCCGCACCCAATTTGGCTGAGCGTACTAATTCGATGACCGCCGGTCGGCGGTCAAAACTCTCCAAAGGGAATAGTTGAGCCTATAGCTCGCTAGGTCCAAAGTCCCTCTTGCCAATCGAATTTTTGCAGCGGCAAATCTTTTCAAGATTCCTGCCTTCACGTGGGGTGTAATAGCACCTAGCGCGGGGGAGCTATGCGCCCTTGCGTCAACAGGATTCATTTGGATATGAAAGCAAGAGATTTCCGCTTATTTACGGCAACCATCGTTGCGGGTGCGATGCTCATTCAAGCTCTGCCCGCTCAAAGCGTTTCGGATGACGAGGTGAGCCAGCGCGGCTCTAGCCGCGTCGCCGGATCCCAGCAGCAGCCCATGGCTCCGGTACAAACCCCGCCTCCAGCAGGACCGCCCGCCAAGGAGAAATCCTTCGAGGAATGGGTTAAGGACTACAGCAAGATGACCGGTGTTTTCACGCTGTACCGCAACAAGAAGGGAGTGAACGATTCGGTGTTGATGGAAGTGCCGGAGTCCGCGCTCAATAAGTATTTCATCTTGCAAGCAACCGCAAGCACGGGCATCGCTAGCGGCCCAGCGCAGATATTCCACGGCGCGCCGATGGGCGATACCGCTTTCACCATCCAGAAGGTTGATGATTCCCGACTTGTGTTCACATGGCCGGATCGCGCCGTTCGGTCACCAAGGGATGCAGAGGGAGCCCGCGCCCTTGATCGAGCAGTAATGCATCGCGTCGCCGGCACCTTTGAAATCAAGGCGAAGAACAAAGAGAATGGCAACTATCTGATCGATGTCACCGACTTCCTGAAGTCGGACATCCCCGACATCGGGGTCGGCATGGCGCCTTATCAGGTGGACCGAGCAAACACGTATATCGATTCGCTCAAGGACCTGCCGGAGAACTTCGTGGTCCGCACCACCTATCGCCTGGTTGCGAGAACTCCGCAAACTGGAACGCTTAACGTGCCTTTCTCGGTGGTCTACATCATTTCATCGCTGCCGACTAGCGGCTACAAGCCACGCCTTGCCGATACGCGCATCGGCTACTTCACGACCAACTTCCAAGATTGGAGCAATCCGCAAGCGCAGGACAAGGTTGTGAACTACATCGCTCGATGGAATCTCGAGAAGGCTGACCCAACCGCCGCCGTCAGCGAGCCTAAGAAGCCCATTGTGTTCTGGATCGACAACGCTGTTCCGCTGAAGTATCGAAATGCGGTTAAGGAGGGGCTGGAATTTTGGAATCCGGTTTTTGAGAAGGAAGTCGGTATTCGCAATGCGATCGTTGTTAAGCAGATGCCGGATGACGCCGACTGGGACATCGCTGACGTTCGCTACAACGTGGTGCGATGGACCACCGGTCTACCGTTCGCGATCTCGCTCTTCCGAACCAACCCGTTCACCGGCGAGATACTGAACTCCGGTATCAACATGGATGCGGTTTTCGCCCAAAGCGAGCACTGGATTGATTACATTTTCGGTCCTGGTTCGCAGCCGAAGGCTATGAGCCCGTACCTGAAGCAATACAAGGATCAGCTTTGCTTTGATGCCGATGAAGTCGCGATGCAGCTAAACGCGGCAGCCGATTCGATTGAAGCGGTGTATGGTGTTGATGCGGCTCAGGAAAAGGAGCGGCTCATTCAGCAGTACATTGCAGAAGTTGTCGCCCACGAGCTTGGCCACAGCCTTGGCCTGCGCCACAACTTTGCGGCGAGCACGGCTAGGACCACCGCACAGCTAGCTGATCCGGCATTTTCGAAGAATCACGCTCTTACGGCGTCGATCATGGATTACATGCCGTACAACATCTTCGCCTTGAAGCACCCGGGTGTGGATTACTTCAGCCGAATGCCGGGCGAATACGACTCGTGGGCCATCCACTATGGTTACATGAGCGTGCCTGGAAACACCCCGCAGGATGAACTGCCGACTCTTAAGGCGTGGGCATCCCGTGACGGCGAGCCCGGTCTTCGCTTCGAAACCGACCAGCTTGCGAATGATGCCGAACCGACGGTTTACACCTTCGATATGGCGGATAATCCTCTGGATTGGCTTGCCAAGCGGCAGACCACGATGAAGTATCTCATCGATACGCTCCCGCAGAGGAAGCCGAAGCATGGCGAAAGCTACTACGAGTTCACGAAGACATTCACGTATCTGCTTGCCAATTACGCAACCGCCTCATCAGATGCCTTGAGGTTTGTGGGCGGTGTCGAGCTTCGGAAGAACTTCAAGGGCGATACCGGCGAGAAGCCGGTCATCAGGCCGGTGAGCGCCGAACAGCAGCGACGAGCGCTCTCGATGGCGGTGAATGGTCTTCTAAGCGAGCGATCGCTTAGCTTCCCGAAGTCGTACTACTACATGCTGACGGCAAACCCGAACGTGCCCGGTACGCAGGCATTCAGCATATTGCGTGAGACGCCGATCTTCAACCTGATCAGTAACTATCAGGTGACCGCCCTTGGTGAAATCTTCGATCCGTCCAAGCTTAATCGCATGGTGAACAACGAGTTTCGGTCGCAGAAGACGTCCGAAACCCTGACGATGGCGACGATGTTCAACACGGTTGGCGGCGCGGTGTGGAGCGAACTTAGCACCGGGCATGAAATCAGCCAGCTGCGCCGTCAGCTTCAGCGCGCTCATCTGAAGGAACTGATCGATATGGTGGTTGATCGCCCTGCGGGAGTGCCCGAAGACGCTATCACGCTGGCATATGACCAGCTTAAGTGGCTTCAGGAAGCAACCGCGAAGGCGGCAAAGACCGCTCCTGGTGAGTACGGCAAAGCTTATCTGAACGAGACCCACCAGCGCATCACGCAGGCGCTGACGGCATCTCTACAGAAGCACTCCGGCTAGTACGTCGAAAGGGTCGTAAAATAGGACGTGGTAATCGTAACGTCCGCTATGGCACTAGCGATGAACTGTGCCATTGCTGGTAGCCTCCCTCCGTCCACACAACGGCCGGGGGGAGGAGAGCTATGCCGAATCGCAAATTTTCTTGTCCCGCTCTTGTCTAAGAACAGGTGGTCAGATTGGGATGTTTGGTGGCTCAGCAAAGAAATTTGCAAAGCCAGCGGAAAACTCGACGACATCCCGAGCGAAATCGACCACTTAGTGCCTGTTTATTCCGACCGCGAGTTATCTGCTTACCTGGCTGCTATTGTTCTTTACATAACTTTCCGTCTTAGCGATGACCCGCCTGCGGTTTCTTGGCCGTATTCAACCCGAGAAATCGTTGTGCGTCCCGGCTATCACACTACAGAGCATGTTGCGGCAAATGGTGTTTGGGGCATTGTTGGGCGCTACGCAGAGTCCGTTCGGCGTGCAGATCGGCAGATCTCTTGGCCGTGGCAAGAGAACGAGAAAGGCTCGCTTTCCCTCATCGCCGGCTGCATAGCCACTCCGAATGGGGGCGCTGTGTTCTTCGATCCCAAGGACGGTACGAAAGATATTTTAAGGTTCCTTTTGAGGGACGATGCGGTTTATAGGTTGTACTTGCAGCGCTGGAAGGCGGGGAAACTGAAGCCGCGAGGTTGACCCAATTTGAGTGGTGTTCATCGACAGCCAAGGGCGATACTCGCTCTTGGCTGTTCGTACTTTTTGCACTGTATAATGCGCCATACCGCTGCAACCGGTTTGCAGATGGAACGTACTTTCACTGATTACCATGGAAAACTTGCCAACCCTTGTTGTTTACGCAGGCATTGCCATTGCCGTCTTATTCTTCACGGCCCTTCTCTTCACGCGGATGCTCACCACCGTCATGGCGGGCACCATCCGAATCGTGAGCTGGTACGGCGGAAGGGTGAATATCTATCGCGGCCCTTGCAAAGCCTGGGAAGTTCCCCTTTTCACAACCGCAACATCGATTCCATCGATGGCGATCACCATCGACCTCGATATCTCCGACCAGACCGCGGACGTGGATGAGCGCGGGCAGCCCAAGCCAATTAAGGTGCGTGTGCTTGCCAGCGCAATCGTAAGCGTGGGTGATTCCAATGAGCTTATCCGCACCGCGGCAAACCGCTTCTTCAGCAAAACGAATTCCGAACAGACAAATACGCTGACTGACCTGTTGACCTCGACCGGCCGCCGCGCGATCAACCTCCTTCATCACGACGAGTTGTTTAACCTGCGAAGGGAAGCCGCTCCTCAAACAACCGCGCTTGCGATTTCCGGAGAGGAAGATGACCGCCTGGCCATCATCATCAAGAGCAACTGCTCCCGTGAATTGCAGGACCTTGGCCTAGTCTTTAACTCTTTGAACATCAAGAGCGTGCAGAGCGACGTTGCGGAAGCGCGCCGCCGCCAATCCGCCGTTGAGGCAAAGGCAAATGCGGACATCGTGCAGGCAGACCAGGAGCGCCGCGCTAGGGAAGCTCAGTTGGCCGCCGAGCAGGCAGTAAACGACAAGCAGCGCGATCTTGATCGGCGCAAGGCAGAGAACTCTAGCCAGGTAGCCGGCGCGCAGGCCGAAATGCAGAAGGTCGCCTTCCAGTTCCGCGAAGCGGAGCTCAAAGCAACCCAGATCGCCCAGGCTTCCGCCGACGCGGAAAGGGTTCGAATTCAGGCAGAGGCAAGCGCAGATGCCGAGGCAATCAAGATCAGAGCGATTGGCGCAGCGCAAGCGGATGCGATTCGCCAGGTCAACGCGGCAATCGCCGATGGCGGCAATGCCTACCTTGCCCTGAGGCAGCTTGAAATGCTTCCGCAGATCACGCCGGAAATTGCAAAGGCTCTCGCCCAATCCAAGATGATCAACTTTTCCAGCGGCGACACCAAGGGCGCGGCGGGCAGCGCAACCGATCAGATTGTGTCGGTTCTGCAGACGCTCCTTAGCGCTCAGTTGGTGACGGGCGTGCTGAGGCCGGATATTGTAAACCTCGGCCCGACCGGCCAGCAGGGCCAAGCAACGCCAGCTCCGTCGCCTGCGCCAAACATCACGCAGACCGTTCCGGGCGCCAAGCCTAAGGATGGCGGGTTGCCATCGCCGAAGAAGCCACCGGAATTCCAGAACGACTAAAATCGGGTTAGGAAAACGAAAATCGCGGGCGTCCTCTATGGCTTGGACGCCCGCTTATTTCTTTCTTGAATCTAGGTTTTCCGGCTGGCTACCGGTCGTTCTTGGAGAGTTAGTTTCGGGGGATCAATCCTTCGGCTAACTGCGCTTGCTTTCACTAAGTTATTAGCTTCTGGGGGCGAAATCGTGACACCAGTTTTGAAGTTTTTGTGAAAATTCTATTTTTGAAGCTCAGGGAGCCACGCCGTAGTTCGCCCACCAACGGTTTCCCGCACCAGCCGGTATCCCTGGTGAGTGTCGTTGCCCTTCGATCCGCCCCAGCGCACATGGAACAGCCAGTCCTGCGGATACTTGGTGGCGTCCGCGCCATCATTTACCGCGCGTTCAAGTATCTCAAGGGTCTTGGCGCGCATCAACTTGATCTCAGCTTCTGAAAGGGAAGAGGCCTCCCGGCCCGGCGCAATGCGCGCGTGATACAGGATCTCATCCGCCAGCCAGTTGCCGATGCCGCTAATCCAGTTCTGATCCATGAGCAGCGCCTTGATGGGCGCTTTACGCTTGCCAAGTTGCTTCTTCAACTCCTCGACGGTGGGCATTGCCTGCCAGGCGTCGGGGCCGAGGGTTTTCACGCGGGGGTCGGTTTCCGCGTTCGGGGCAAGCCAGATGCGTCCAAGCCGCCTGCCGTCGGTAAACACCACCTGCCTGCCGTTGTCTGACTTGAGGCGCAGCTTTAGGAAGCGTGGGCGGCCGTTCTCGTCGTCCATCGGCGCTTCGCCGTGCTCGCGCAGACGAATTGTGTGGGCGCCCATCTCGCGAATCCAGCCCGCCATCCCGAGATGCCCAAACACCCACGGCGATTCTGCGAATTCAATCCACCAGAACTTGCCCTTGCGTCCAATTGCGGTCACCGTGCGACCCTCAAGCGCGGATGTCACCGCCTCGGGCGGCGCGCCGCCGAGGACAATGCTGTCGGGGGCAACTTCGGCTTCGACGATCTTATGGCCGACGAGCACCGAGCGCATAGTGCGGCAGGCGGTTTCAACTTCTGGCAGTTCGGGCATGAGGGAAAGAGTATCCCAGCAGACTGACAGCCTGCTCGCCAAAATCAGCCTGGTAATTACGCTGACGGCATGGTTGCCAGTTTGTAGTAATCCCTGTTAACTCGCACAGGGTTCGTTGCAGGAAAGTGACGGAAAATCAATCGTGGCGATAAGCCGCTGAAGGGGGAGCAGAAATCAAATGGGATATCACCTGGTAGTGATCCTGGTTTCAATGGCCGCATTTGCGGGTGCGGTAGGGCTGTTAAAAGAAGCTCTGAAGGAGCAAGAGCTAGCCTAAGAATAAGCGGGCGAAATTCTTGCTCGGAGCGGGAAGCTGAATCAGTCGGCTTTCCGCTTCGACCGTTTTTCAGGTAGCTTAGCTTCAATGCCGTCCAGCCAAGCCTCTATTCAAGATCGATTCTCGAAGCTGCGAGGTTTGGGCGAAAAGGCGCTTGTCCTGTTCGTCACCGCCGGCGATCCACCCTTGGCGGAGCTTCCAGCCATCTTGGGAGCGCTGGAAGAAGGCGGCGCGGATCTCATCGAGATCGGCATTCCCTTTAGTGATCCCATTGCCGATGGCCCGACCATCCAGGCAAGCTCGCAGCGGGCGCTGGATCGCGGCGTGAACATGGAAGGCGTGCTGAGCGCCGTAAAGGCGGCCAGCGTAAGCATTCCCATCGTGGCGATGGGCTATCTGAATCCGATTCTGAGGATGGGAGTTCGCGAAGCGGCGCAGCGGTTTGCGAGCGCGAGCATTAGCGGCACGATCGTCAGCGACCTCACTCCCGAGGAAGGCGCGGACTGGATCAAGGCGTCTCGCGACCAGATGCTGGATACGATCTTCCTCGCCGCCCCCACCAGCACCGACGCTCGGCTTGATTTGGTCTGCAAGGACTCAACCGGATTCGTATACGCGGTCTCAAGAACCGGCGTGACCGGGACTGGTAGCGCGGTGCCGTCCGATGTGCTCTCGCTTGTAACGCGAATCAAGGAGCGGACTCAGCTGCCTGTGTGCGTAGGGTTTGGCATCTCGAAGCCAGAGCATGTGCGCATGGTTTGCGGAGCCGCGGATGGCGCGGTAATCGGCAGTTGGTTGGTGCAGTGGCTTGCCGCGAATTGGCAAGGCGGCGCTGGCCGCGCCGCCTTGATAGAGCAGATTCGTGAGCTAAAGGCCGCTACGCGCTAGCCCATTCACCGGAGCGCATCAGCGGAACCCGCGAGCCGTCCTTGTGGACGCCATCGATATCGATCTCACCTGAGCCGATCATCCAGTCAACGTGGACCGCGCTCTCGTTCGCTCCAGCGGCAAGACGCTGTTCTGGAGACAGATTCTCGTAGCCGGTCATGTTCTCGCCGATGCATCGCCCGAAAGCGATGTGGCAGGCCGCGTTCTCATCGTAAAGGGTGTTAAAGAAAAGCAGACCGGTGCGGGATACCGCTGCGCTATTTGGCACAAGGGCGACCTCACCGAGGCGCCGAGCGCTTTCGTCGGTATCAAGCAGGCCGATGAGGGTTGACTCTCCTTGTTCTGCTTTTGCTTTAACCGCGACGCCGTCCTTGAATTCAACTTGAATCTTGTCCACAATCTGACCGCGCAGGCTCAGGGGCTTGGTGCTACTGACCACGCCGTTAACCCGTAAGCGGTGCGGCATGCCAAATACTTCCTCGGTGGGAATATTCGGCGCGCAGCGCACGCCATTTCGCGCCTGGCCCCATCCGCCGATGAACCGATTGTTCTCGGCAAGGCCGATTTCCAAGTCTGTGCCCGGTCCCTTGAAGTGGAGGGAGTAGAAGTTGAGGTTATTTAGCCAGTCCTTGCGCTTTGCAAGCTCGTCACAATGGTCTTGCCAAGACTTCAGCGGGTCTTCGGTATCCACGTGGCTGCACTGGAAGATCGCGTCCCACAGCTTGGCCATCGCGACTTCGTCGCTCTCGCCCGGAAAGACCATGCGCGCCCACTCCGGCGACACCGAAGCGACGATATTCCAATTGATGGTGAAGTTGCCGATGAATGCCGCAAGCTTTTGGGTGGCGATGGCCTGCGCCTTGCTGGCAATACGAACGAGCTCGGGATCCACCTGCTTTAGCAGTGCCGGATTGCCGCCGTGGACGACGAGCCGGCAGGCGTTCTCTTCCATCGCGCGCGCCATGCCGTCAATGAACCAACCTGCGGTGTACTCGATCGCCTCGCGTGAGCCTTCGCGGTAGCGGGTGAGAATGTTCACCTCATCTGAGTAGAAGACGGTTACGTTCTTTGCGCCGACCTTGTAGGCCTCTGCGGTCGCAAGACGCGCGAAGGGCGCGTCGTTGATATCGGCGCTGATGATCAGTTCTTGACCAGGTTGAACATTAACCCCCAGGCGGACGGCAAGCTTGGCGTAGAGGGCAAGTTTCTCTTCAAAGGAACGCGGCATGCGAAATAGTATGGGCGAGCCAGGGTTCAGGTGTTTGGCGATTTAGGGGTTTTGACCCTAATTTGATCACAAAATAGCGGATTTACTTTCCCTTGCGATGAACGATGACCGCAATAGTTACTCGTTAGCTGAAAAAGGTTGCAGGTTGATGCGTAGTGTGAGATATCCTATATGCGTTCGTTGCACTTGCGGCGACACTTGGAGAGGTTTGTATGTCTTTGAAACTGAACATAAGCTTGCTAGCAGCAGCCGCACTGAGCGGCTCGGCGTTTTCAAATCTGGTTGTCAACGGGGATTTTGAGAACGAGCCCAACTATTCCTTTGGCAGTGGATACAATCTGTTCTTTGGAACGCAGATTCCCGGGTGGACCATTGCCGCCGGTCATGGTGCAACCATTCACGACACCACGACTTATCCTCACATCGCCGGATTTAGCCTGAACACCGATGGCGAGGGTTACAACGGGCACAACGTTGATATGTCCCAGAACATCGCAAGTGTGAACGGCCTAGGATATGAGCTGAGCTTCGACTGGGAAGGCTGGATTGGCAGCCAGTGCGGATTTGAGATTTCAGTTACTGACACCGTTACGAATTCCGTGCTCGCCAGCGTTACGCGAAGCTTCTCTGACAGCCTGGTAGTCCATCACGAAGCCGCATCCTTTGTCGGTACCGGCAACGCGCTGAATGTTCGTATTTTCGAGAATCCGGAATCGACCTACAACGACAACTCGTTCATCATCGACGACGTCGCCGTCAATGCGGTTCCAGAGCCAGCTTCGATGACTGCGCTTGCCGCTGGCATCGCAATCCTCATTAAGCGTCGCCGCAAGTAGCGGATCAGGCGCTGAAGGTTTGTGGGGGTAAGTCTTTTGGACTTACCCCTTTCTAGCATAGGAGCTTGATCTTGCGGCGCAATCTCGATTGTCGTGCGCGGGTATGTTCAGTACTAATGGAAAAGGCGACAGTGCATGGCGTTGCAGTAAGACTGACCCGGGCGGGAACCTGCCTGCTAGTTTCAGGGGTGGTTCTGTTTACGATCTCGCAGTTCCTACCCAAGTATTCCGCTAGAGATCTGGTGATGAGTCCATTCCTTGTGACGCTCCAGGCGTTCCTGTACTTTCTCGGCGACATGGCAATCCTGGCATCCCCGCTTTTCATCGTCGCGGCGAACCTATGTGGAGCGATTGATGCTGCGCTAAGCGAGGGGTTCACATTCATTGCCGAGCGAGACCTGTCGCTCGAAGCAAAGCGGCAGCCCCCGGGGCAGAGCGAAGCAAATTAGCCAAGGAGCCTTGCGATTCCGTCTTTCCAAAGCTGGGAAATCTCGGGTATCGCCCCCAGTTCCGCCACTGCCTCTTTATCGGAACGGTTGAAAACGTAGACATCAAAGGCTCTGCGTATGGTCCAGTGCGGATGGGGCCGCGCGGTTAGACGCAACGTCTCACCCGCCTCGATTTGCCCGTGGGAAATCGCGCGGACGTACCAGCCGCCGCACTTTGCATCCATGATCTTGCCCACGATCTCCGGCGCTTCCAATCGGCGTCCGAGGTTGGAGCAGGGAAGTCGCGGTTGGCTGACTTGCAGCTGGACGCGGTCGGTTTCCCAAATATCGCCGAGACAGACGTCGTCTTCCAGAAGCGAGTCAACGGTCAGATTTTCCCCAAAGGAGCCCGGTTCCAAAAACCGTCCCAAATGCGCTTCCCAGTGGGGGTAGTTCCGCTGGCCGAAGATGAGCATCGCTCGATCCGGTCCGCCGTGAACAGCGAGGTTCTCTTGCCCATCGCCGATCAATCCGGTATCGGAGAGCGTTGCCGGACCCTCGATTTTGCTTTTGAAGATGCCGGAGCGCCAAGTGCGTTCTTCGCCGTCGGAACGACCAGCGTAGGTCATTTCTTTGGGCATGCCGACCTGAATCGAAAGAATCTTCGCTGTCATACGCCCATTCTGGCAGTAGTTCGGGCCGTTTAAGGTTACAAAAATGATGTCAGTGTTCGTCTATTGAGCCGAACGACGTCTGTTAACTGACGCCACGAAGGAATCGAGAACGAAAAGGTTCAACAGCGGCCAGCAAACCGCAACGCAGATGTCGCGCAGAATGGCTAGCGGTCCGAATCCATATCTCATTTGCAAAAAGAACACCCAAAGCGAGCCGATGACCATGAGGGCAAATGGCGCCTTCTTGAGACTCTGGAACTTCAGCATGAGGGCATTGAAGATCGCGAACAAAAGCAACTCGAGTCGCAGATTATCCAGGCTTGCGATCTGCCACTCGGCGCCGAAAACCAATTGGAATAGATTGAGGGCGAGGACGGAGACGACGGAAGCCCAAACGACCGCCGCGATGGCGACGACCACCTTGTTTTGCCTTGCGAGAGTTTGACCGACGTGAGAAACGCGATTGATCATGCTTCTTCCCTTCCTGACGTTATTGTAGTACCGCTAAAGCCATTCCAAAGAGGCCCATGGGCCTTCCGGCTTAGGAGACCGCCGTACGGCTTGGTTTTGCGATGGGCGATTGGGTCCGGTGTCCGTACCGCTTTGGCAATTGCAGTACGATAATCACAAAGGCGAGCGTATAAGTGAAGAAATCAAAAGTGCCAAAGGTGGACCTGGATTTTGAGGCGACCGTTATTAGAAAGGTAAGTGGGAAGCCCGTATCCGATGGCGTGGAGCGCGACATTCGACTTCACCTACGGTTGTCTCGCGAGCAAGCAGAGATCATAGAACCCAGCCAAGCGCGACTAAAGGCGATCATCGACAGCAATGTGGATAAAGAGACGGTGAGGCAGGCGATCGAAGAGGAACGCAGAATCGTACAAGGAGCGCTAACTTGGCGTCAAAAGCTGGGGATTTACTGCCAGCTAATGCGAGCCGTCTTGACCACGAAGCGCAACTAACCTCAAAAACGTAGAGAGGGCGCCCGGCAAATGCTGGACGCCCTTCTTTGGGGGTTGCGTAACGGGAGAGAAATTAGGTCGCTCTCACGAACTTGTAATACTTCTTGCCACCGCTGTAGAAGGTGTGCTTCACGTACTTGTGTCCGTGGCTGTAATAATAGCCCCTCTTAAAGATGGCTGCCCTTCGGCGGTCATCCGCGCTCTGGCTCTTTCGGTCCTGCTCATAGCGGTTTGCCGAGTAAGCGGCGCCCGCAATGCCGGCAACGGTAAGGAAGGTATCTCCCTTCACCAAGCCGTAAAGGCCAACTGCGGCGGAGCCAATCGAAAGATTGCGCCACTGATTCTTCATGTTTTGTCGGTGCTGATCGGCGCTCAAGGGAGCGAGCGACGTTACGGCCAGCAGTCCTAGAGTCAACAGATTTCCAGTAATGTTCTTCATGTTGTTTCTCCTGTGTAAATGGTTAGACGCCTAATTCACGAAAAAACGGTCGGTTTTTCGGGCAAAAAGTCCCCTTTTGAACTTATTTTGGCTTTGCGAATTCGCCAGATTTGATGAGTTCCATCGTCTCGCGGATGTCTTCGACGGTGTTCATCACGAATGAGCGGTACTGGATGATCGGCTCGTTTAGCGGCGCAGCCGCGATGAAAAGGCACTTCACTCCCTCCCCGCCTGCGGTGATCGTCACCGCATCACCGCCTGCAAGCACGACTAGCTCAGGCGCCTTCGCATCTTTGCCGCCTACGGTTGCCGCGCCGTAGTACATGTAAACGGCGACGGCGTCGCCGGTTGCGGTCGGAATTTCAACCGTTCCACCCGACGTGATAGAAATATTGAGAACGGTTGGGTTTACGGCGATGCCATCAAGGGGGCCCTCGATGCCCCGGAAATCGCCCGCGATGACCGCGATGTCACCATCGCCCGATGCGACGTGCGGTACGGATGCTGCACCTCGGTAAGCGGCGGGGATGCGCTTCCTATCGCGGGGAAGGCTAAACCAGAGCTGCAGCATTTCAGAGCCCTCCGCGCCGGGAATCATCATCTCTTCGTGATAGATGCCGTCACCCGCCGTCATCCACTGGGCGCCGCCGGGGCCGACCTGCCCCTCGTTACCAATCGAGTCTTTGTGCTTCACATCACCTCGTAGAACGACGCTTAGGGTTTCAATGCCGCGATGCGGATGGCGGTGGAAGCCAACTACGTTTGAGCCCGCGGGAGTGCTGGCGTGATCCAGCAGCATGAAGGGGTCAATGATGGCTAGGCGGTCTCCGCCAATCGCGCGGCGGATCGTCACGCCTTTGGCTTCCGAGACCTCGGTGGGGGCGAAGGAAAATGCGGCAACTCGTTGGATCATGAGAATTCTTACGATTGCAACAGCGTAAACAGAACGCACTTCGCTTATTCGTTAACATTGCGCGCGGTATGTTAGAACACTCGCCGATGGAGAAGCTTTACGAATCCCCGCTAGTAACCGAACGCCTGCGGCTTCGCCCGCCTTGCGCGGCCGACGCCCCGGCCCTCTTCGATATCTTCTCCGATGGCGAGGTGATGCGCTACTGGAGCAGCCTGCCTTGGAAGAGCATGAAGGAGGCGGAGGAATACGTGACGCACTCCATCGAGGACCTCAAGGGCAGTGAGGCGCTTCAGCTTGGAATTGAGCTTGCGGAAAGCAAGCGCATCATCGGCACCGCGACCCTCTTCCACTTCCACAAGCCTTCTCGCCGCGCCGAGATCGGCTACGCGCTGGGCCGTAATTATTGGGGCAAGGGGTACATGATCGAGGCGATGACCGCCCTCATCAACCATAGCTTTAACACGCTCGGACTGAATCGCCTGGAGGCCGACATCGACCCCCGCAACATCCCATCCGCGAGGTTGCTGGAAAGGCTGGGCTTTGAGCGCGAAGGCGCGCTGAGGCAGCGCTGGATTGTGAACGGCGAAATCTCGGATACGTGGCTCTACGGCCTTCTGCACGAGGATTGGCGTCGGGCAAGGGAAGTATCTTAGAAGGGTGCCGGTAAGCATTGAAGAGCTGAAAGGGCTGCTGCCCCCACCCGATACCGCCGAGGGAGTGCTGCGGCTCGTTCTTTCCTCGTGTGCCCGGGCAGAGACGGTGGAACCCAATTTCAGCCAATGCCCGAATTGCGACAAGCCGGTCGCTTCCGCGAGGACGCCTTACTGCAGCGAGTTCTGCAAGGAGATGTCCGCCTTCGTTCGCCAGTTCCGTAGCGCCCTGGCCACCGGGATGATTCGCGAGCAAGAGCGCCAAATCGCGATGGGGCAGAAGCTGTGGCATCTGCTTGGCGGCGGGTATCCGCTGCGGCTAACGCTTATTCCGGAGAAGACCAAGGCCAAGCTACTGCACGCAAGGCCATGCGCGGTGTGCGGCGTCGAGGCGGTCGGTTTCGATCACCTGGGCAGCGGTTGAAACCGGCCGATCAATCTTCGCGCGGTCTGCGCGAAGTGTGCGGTCACCAAACCCTTCGGCGATCCTGAGCTTCTCGCTCGCCCCGCCGTGCAGGCGCTGCTTGGTGAGCTTTCGGAGCGCGTTTGCGCGGCGGAGCCGCTTCGGGTTTGCGATGATCCCGATGGCTGGGATTGGCGGGCCTACCTTGCCCAGCGGGCGCTGATGACACTTTGATCTGCGTTTAACCTTTCTCCTGCCGCCTTCGCGCAAAGTGAAGGCGTGATTACCGTTTTCATCGAATACAAGCTCGATCCCTTCAAAATCGACGAGTTCACCGCTTATGCCCGCCGCTGGCTTGACATCATCCCGAAATGCGGCGGCGACTTGGTGGGTTACTGGCTGCCGCACGAGGGGACGAACGACGTCGCCTACGGCCTCATCAGCTTTGCGTCTCTGGCCGACTACGAGGCGTACCGCCAGCGGCTGAAAGCCGATAGCGAAGGAAAGGCGAACTTCGAGTTCGCAATGCAGCACAAGATGATCCTGCAAGAGCGGCGAACTTTCTTGCGAAAGCTCGAAGCCTAGCCGTGCATACTTCTTGTTATGACCCTTCGCCGAGGGCGATTTTGAAGTCAGACGGCCAGGCGCTGGCCGACCTGGCAGGCATGCTCGCTGATCCCACGCGGGCGGAGATTATCCTCGCCCTGATGGATGGGCGGGCGTTCCCAGTCAGCCAGCTTGCTGCCATCGCCCACGTTTCCGTACCAACCGCCAGCCATCACCTCACGGCGCTCGTGGATTCCGGATTGGTAGTGGTGAATCAACAGGGGCGGCATCGGTACCACGGCTTAGCCAGTCAACAGGTTGCAGATCTGATTGAGAGCCTAGGCGCTTTTCGAATAAGGAGCGGCGGGCGGGTGGTGCTGTCACGGCAGCAATATCTGTTGGCGCAGGGGCGGACCTGCTACAGCCATGCGGCGGGCAAGCTCGGCGTTCGTTTGCGGTTGAGCCTGGAACAGCAAGGAATGTTAACAAGCGAAGACGGGCAGTACCGGCTTAATACCAAAGGGGCTGTGTATCTGCGCGAGCTTGGAGTTAGTAAGTCGGCTTGCACACAACCGGCTAAGATGTGCCTGGACTGGACCGAGCGGGTGCCGCACATCGGCGGACCACTGGGCGCTGGGCTTCTAAAGCTGCTCCTTGAAAGAGAATGGGTTAGACGGGATGAGATTCCACGCAACTTGGAGGTCACGCCGCTCGGGGTGGAGCGCATCGAAGAGGTATTTCCGTTAGAGCCCTAATTTGGCGTAGAAAGAATCATAATGACTCCCCTAAAGCTTGGCCATGTACACCTTAAGGTGCGGAGCCTTGATCGCTCTCTGCCGTTCTATCAATCCATCGCGGGACTCGAAGTGACTGAGAGGGCAGGTCCATACGCTTTCCTTTCGGACGGCGTTGAGCATCATTCTCTTGCCTTACAGGAGCTTGGCGAAGGGGCAGCCGGACCGGGTAACCGCTCTGTGGGGCTCTACCACATCGCTTTCGAAGTCGCGAACGAAGAAGAATTTGAAGAGGCGGAGAAGCGAGTAAGGAAGCTCACTCGGTTCGCTGCCGTTGACCACGGTATCTCCTGGGCGATTTACTTCGATGACCCCGACGGCAACGGCATTGAAATCTATCTTGATCGTCGCGGCAAGCCGGGCTCACGTGAAAGTTGGCAGGGCATTTCCAAGGCGCTGGTTGACAGCCATAATGCGTAATGCCTGACCGAAATGTTGCAGTAATCGTAGGAAGCCTTCGCAAGAACAGCTATAGCCAAATGGTCGCCGACGCGCTCATAGCGCTTGCGCCGAAGGGGCTCAAATTTGAGTTCTTGGAGATCGGCAACCTCCCGTTCTACAATCCCGACCTCGAAGCAGAAAAGACGCCCAAAGAGTGGGTCGCTTTCCGAGCGCAGATCAGTAAGGCTGACGCCTTCCTCGTCGTTACTCCCGAATACAACCGCTCGATACCGGGCGTTCTCAAGAACGCGCTTGATATCGGTACGCGGCCCTACGGTCACAATGGCTGGACCGGCAAGCCGGCGGGCATCGTGAGTTCCTCACCCGGCGGAATCGGAGGATTTGGCGCGAATCATCACTTGCGGCAAGTCATGGTTGGCTGCGGCATCAAGGCGATGGCAACCCCGGACGTCTATCTGGGCGGCGTAGGAGCCCTGTTCAACGAAAGTGGCGAACTGATCAACGACAAGACCCGCGAGTTTCTTACGAAATTCATGGCGGCGTTTGGCGACTGGATTGAAGCCAATGCGGCGGAACCGCGAAAGCCCTGACTGGTAACATCTCAGCTTCTTGAGCCTGCCTTACATCAAGCCGACCACGGCTTTCAAGTATCGCGATCTGCGCCTTCTGCTGACATCGGTTTCGCTGGGCCGCCTCTCTCTGACGGCGATGCTCACGATGCTGGCGTTCCGCATTTACGACCTGACCGGCAGCAAGAGCGCGCTCGGAACATTGGGTCTTGCCGAGGCGATTCCTGCCCTTGCCCTGCTGCTGCTGGGCGGGCACTGGGCGGATAGCGGCGACCGCAAACGGATACTTCTGGGCTCCAGCGGCGTCTGGGTTCTATCGGTTGGCGTGATGGCCGCGTTCTGTCTTCAGGGCCACGAATCGCTGGCCCTTTTCTACATCACGGTTGTGATCATGGGCTTCATGAGCGGCATCAACACGCCTGCGATGCAGGCGACTGAGAGCCAGGTTCTCCCCGTCGAAGTCTCGGTTGCCGCCTCGGGCTTGATAGGCGGCATCATGTCTTTCTTCGGCTTACTTGGACCGGCGTTAGGTGGGCTGCTTTATGACCGCGTCGGCTCCGCGAACGGATTTGCAATCCTGACGGGCGGGTTGTTGCTTTCGCACTTGGCGCTCTATCCCATGGGCCACTATTCGGCGCGAAAGCCGGAACTTGACGAGCCCCAGATGCCGCTGATGGAGAGCATTTCGCAGGGCTGGCGATACGTGCGCGGCAATCAGGTGCTGTTTGGCGCGATGTGTCTGGACCTGTTTGCGGTGCTGTTTGGCGGGGCGGTTGCGATGATCCCCGTGTTCGCCAAAGACATCCTGCATGTGGATAAACCTCACGCGGGGTACATGGCCTCGGCTACTTCAGCGGGCGCGCTCATCGGCATGCTGCTCAGCGTGAGGGTGAGACCCGCCCAGCGAGCCGGCCGTAATCTGCTTTTAGCGGTTGGCGGCTTCGGCGTTTCGATTCTGGTCTTTGCGTTCAGCAAGAACTACTGGCTGTCCCTTGCCGCGCTGATGTTCAGCGGCGTTTTCGACGGTTTCAGCATGATCATCCGCCGCGTGCTATTCCGCACGGTGGTGCCTAACGAACTGCGGGGCCGGGTCGGCTCTGTGAACATGATGTTCATTGGCGCGAGCAACGAGATCGGCGCGGCGGAGAGCGGTTACGCCGCGCAGCTGTTGGGCACGGTGCCCTCGGTGGCGGCGGGAGGAATCCTGTGCCTGTGCGTGGTGGGGGTGGCCTCGTTTGCGGCGAAGGAACTGCGCAACTTCCGGGTCGATCCTGCGACGGCGGCAAAATAGGTCTGCGCGGCGTCGGTATTAGCGATGTCTCATCAACGCCAGCAGAAAATGACAGTACGTTGCGCCGTCTCCGGCACGGAAATCCCGATTAATGAGGCGGTTCCGGTCGACCTCGTGCGCGAGTCCCTCCTCAAGATTCTCAAGGAGTCTCAGCCGAACCTGGATACGAACGGCTACATCAGCATGGCTAAGCTGGACGAAGCCCGCTTCAAGTACGCCGAAAACCTGGCGGCAAGCGAGCTGGGTGAACTTGCCGAGCTGAAGCGACAGGTTGCGGAAAGCCTGGAAAGGCAAGAGGTCCTCACCCGAAACGTGGACGCGATGTTTGAGCAGAAGGCAACAATGGGCGAAAAGATCGCCGACAAGGTAGCCGCCTTCGGCGGCAGTTGGACCTTCATTATCATATTCGGCGTGATCCTCTTTACGTGGATGGGCATTAACAGCGTGGCCCTGCTTGGCAAGCCGTTCGATCCATTCCCGTTCATCTTCCTGAACCTGATCCTCTCGTGCCTTGCCGCCATCCAAGCGCCGGTGATCATGATGAGCCAGAACCGGCAGGAGACGAAGGACCGTCTGCGAGGCGAGAACGATTACAAGGTGAACCTGAAGGCGGAGCTTGAGATTCAGCACATTAATGAGAAGATCGACAAGCTGATCAACGACCAGTGGAAGCATTTGCTGGAGATTCAGCAGATGCAGATGGAGATGATCCAGGAGTATCGAGGCGCGCAAAAGGGTGGCAATTCGTAGGTCCGTCCGGGCATCATGGCGGAATGCGGTGGGTTTGTTGCCTAATCTTTGCGATTAGCCTGTTCGGCTGCGGTCAAGTGCCGGACAAAGCCGAGGAGAGCAACGACCCTAATAAGCTGATCGTTGGCACTTGGGCGCCGGAGGGCGACAATTCCGGGTTGGGTGTCATCACGTTCACCGAGAACGGGGAAGTCACGAGCCCGTTTGCGGACGCAACCACTCCCACTGGCCACTACACTCTGAGCGGAGACATGCTGACGATGGTGGTGAGGGTTGATTCTCCAGTCAAGATGCATTTCTTGTTCGACGGGAAGAATCACGTCGATCTAACCCCTGATTTCGGCACGAAGCTCACCATGCACATGCGGCGCATCAGCGCCGAAGAGCTTGCCGAACTGAAGACGTCTGGTAAATCGAAGACCACCACCGGCGGCCAGCCGGAGAAGCCCGTTGATCAAACCACGGAATGTGTGTCCAACATCAAGATGATGGCGGTGGCGACCTTGATGTACGCCACGGATTACGATGGCGTGATGCCCGGTCAGAATTGGACAACGCACCTAACCCCTTACGTAAAAGACCCCGCCATTTTCACCTGCCCCACGATGCATGACCAAGGGAAGGAGGGCGGCTATGCGATGAATCAGGCGCTTCTGGGCTCCTTCACATCGAAGATTCAGTCGCCTTCAACGACGCCGCTTTACTTTGAGGTTGCCGACGAGGGGTTGAATCGGACGGCGAATCCGCTCAGTTTCGTTTCGCCGCCAAGGCATGGCGGGAAGCGGACGGTGGCTTATGCGGATGGGCGATCGAAGGCTCTCCTCAGCGATCAGCAGCCGTAGGTTTTTGTGGGGCCGATGCTTTTGGGCATCGGCCCCTTCAAACGTCAGGCCTGGCACAGCTCCAGTTCCGGCGTCCTTTCCCACCGCTCTGCCGCAGACGCGATGGCGCTATCGGCGCATGTGCGGTGGCTCAGCAAGTGCTCTTGCAAGGCGCTCATCCCCACATCGTCTGGCACGAGGCTCGCGAATTGCGAACCGCGCCCATCGCCGGGGAAGAAGCGCTCGAATAAGGTTGCCCTTTGGTACGCCGACGGGTAGCCGATCTCGATGCGGAGATCGATGCGTCCCGGCCTGATGAGGGCGGGATCGAGTTGCTCAGGGTGGTTGGTGGTCATGAAGACCACGCGGCCCTGAGAACTGCACACGCCATCCAGCGCGTTCAGCAGTCCGCTGAACGTGAGGTTCTTATTGCCGCTCTCGCCGCGCTTACGGCCAACGAACGCGGCGTCGATATCCTCCAGCACCAAGATGCTCTTGCGGGGGATTTCCATCAGCAGCTTCATCAGCACCGCATCGCTAAGCCAAGTGGCGCTGATTGGAATCCAATACAGCTGGCACTTCAGCTCAGACGCCACCGCCAATATGGTGGAAGTTTTGCCCGAGCCGGGTGGACCGTGCAGCAGCACGCCGCGTCGGTGCGGGATGCTGAGGTTGGCATACCATTGGCCAGCGCTGAAGAAGCCGCGAAGGTCTTCGATGAGCGATTCCATGACGCCTTCAGGCAGGACGACGGACGCCGCCGAACGCTCCGGCAGCGACTCTTGGTAGTCCCAGCCTTCGCATCCTGCGGTGCGAAGCTGGATGCCCCGCTCATTTTCGACCAGGTGCAGTTCAAGCGCCTCTCGCAGTATCTCTTTGAGGAGATCATGCTTGCGCCCAAACATGTACAGGTGATAGCTCACCCGCACCTTGTGCGATCGCTCGGATTCCTTGACGTGCTTGTACATGATCACCCGCTTGCCCCGGAATTTGAAGGCGTGCAAACCTTCGCCCGGGGTGAGGGCAATCACTTTCTCGAACGGCGTTTCGTGCTCGGGATAGCTATCGAGGGTCCTCGCATGGGTTGTTCGGACCTTCTTGATATCCTTGTGCTTGCTCATCCAGAGTTCCAGCCATCGAAACGCGGCTTGGCCGCTATCGACGCGCATGGAGACGCTGAATATGCGTTCTGTAAGATCGGTGGCGGACTCTTTTAGCTGCCGCCAAAATGCGCCAATGGCGGCGGCAACACCAGCCATCAGCACGGGATTCTCTTTGAAAAATTGGGTTATGACCATATGTTCCTTTGGGGACAGGGCGAACCACCAATGGCCAATGACGGCGCAGAAGGGGGTCGCGGCAGACAACGCATCGGGCTCGCTCGTAGAGCGGCAGCAGGATTAGCTTGGGCGTTGTGCGATTCGGAACATTTCGTCCTCCTAGATTTCTAGGCGAGGAACATTATTGCACAAGGCGGCGCGATATTCATAGTACGTGGGATGTTGGGCCTGCTTGGAAGGTGTCTCGGCCTGCTGTGATGACCGAATAGTAGGTTCACTGTGTGGCCACTCAAGTTCACTATCTTGGGGCCTTCCGCGCATAATTGAGCCTTACCGCATGCCTTACGCCTACGATCTTGATGCCTACCGCCGCCGAATCGGATTTCAGGGCCCGTTTGAACCAAACCTGGCGACGCTTCGGCAGATCGCCGAGAGGCACGCCCAAAGCATCCCCTTCGAAAACCTGGACGTGCTGCTCGGGCGGGGGATAAATCTTGATCCCGAGGCGCTGGAGCGCAAGCTGGTGCACGAGGCGAGGGGCGGATACTGCTTTGAGCAGAACGGCTTGGCGCTCGGCATCTTACGGCAGATTGGGTTCAGGGTGACCCCGCTCTCGGGCCGGGTGAGAATTGAATCACCGCGCGACTTCATCCCTGCGCGCACTCACCTCCTGCTTATTATCGATCTCGACGGCGAGGAGTGGCTGCTAGATGTCGGGGTGGGCGGTTACTCGCTAACTTCACCGTTGCGGCGAGTGCTGAACGAGGAGCAGGAGACACTTCACGAGAAGCGCCGACTGGTCTGCGAGGATGGCATGTTCTACCACCAGGTTTGGACCGGATCGGATTGGCTAGACGTCTACGAATTCACGGGCGAGGTGATGCCGGAAATTGACCGCGAGGTCGCCAACTGGTGGACCAGCACCAGCCCCAAGGCGAAGTTTAGCCAGCGTCTGGTGTGCGCTCGGGCGCTGCCTCAAAGCGAAAGGCTTAGCTTGCTGAATGACCGTCTGGTGCGGCGTCGTGGGCCAGAGATTTTGGAAGAGTTAACGGTGACTTCGGCAGATCATCTGCTGGAGATTTTGGAATCTCGGTTCGGAATTAGGTATCCGGCGGGAACGCGTTTCGGCTCCGGGGATAAGCCCTGGCCCACCAGATAAATGAAGAAGCCCCTCCCGAATCGGAAGAGGCTCCCGTTATTGGACTAGCTGCTTACTTTCTGGAAGCAGTATCGTTGCGCATCGTTATCGACATCGTGAACTTGCCCTTTACCTGCTGATCCGCACGAACCAGCACCTCCGCGGTCCACGAGGCGCCGTCGTCGCCCTTGAACTTCCAGGTGGTCTTCTCCACGCCATCCGATTCCGAATTGGCCAACTGCCATCCAGCGGAAAGCGTCTTCTTCACGCTCTCCATGAGTTCGGTGGCCGAAGCGGGGCAGTCCGTAAGCGCCCATTCCTTGAAGAATGCGTCCGGCGCGCCCTTCACATCGACAGTCTTGACTTTTGTCGGATCGGGAAGCTGGAAGCCTCGTCGTGCTAGCCGTCGCAAATACTTGTCTCCGAAGTTGCCGCGGGCGTAGCCCGAATCCGGAAGCCAGTTGTATTCCATATTCATGGCAACCGACTTGGCAACGCCGGGTCCTTCAAGCACTTCAATCATGTGGAGCGCGCCTTCGATGCCGCTCGAGAGGCCGGCGGTGCAGATGATCTGCCCGTTATCCACGAACTTCTTATCCCACACGACGTTAACCTTCGGGAAATCGCCCTTCAGTTCATCAAGCAAGTTGTAGAACGTGGTGGCATTCTTACCGTCCAGCGCACCCGCGTTGGCGAGCCAGAAGGCGCCGTTGCATACCGACATCACGTGCTCCGTCTTGGGAACCATGCTCTTAACCCAAGCAACTTGCGGGTCGCCTGCGTCGGCGATCCGGGGAACGTTCCCGCCGGGCAGGACAATCAGGTCCGGCTGCGGGCAGTTTTCAAACGTGTAGTTCGGGGTGACCTTCATGCCAAAACCCGTTGTCAGGGCATCGGGCTTTGCGGCGACGGTGAAGACATCGTAGCCGGCCTGTCCCAAAACCTCGAAGGGACCGGTGTAGTCGATGATTTGCACGCCGGGGAAGATCAAGATCGCCACCTTCTTTCGGTGCAGATCGGTGGATTGCTTAACTTCCTTGGAGTGCTCGGCCAACAGGTAGGTGAGGCAGGATGCGCTACCGGCCAGGAAGATCTTTCCATCGATCACCGCAAAGAGGTCTGGCTGCCCGTTCATCTCCGGCATCATTGCGCATTTGCCGCCGTTCTGGACGGCGTACTTGGAGGTGTTCGTCAAGAACTCCGTCTTGTCCGACTCGTTAGCGAAGAGATATCTAAAATTGCCCGATTCGGCAAAGAGCTTCGCATCGCCCTGAACCTGCTTGCCGCTCAAGAGGGCTACTGGGTCGAGCCCCTTAAGCACGAGTGGTTTCGGCGCCGCAGTACCGCCGATAAATGGAAGAGCCGCAAGGGCAAAGCCGCTGATACAGAATAGTTGTTTCATTTGTTTTTCTCCCACGATTCGTTTCGTGTGAGATAACGATATCGCCACCAAATGGCCCTTCTTCCTCACAGTCAGCGAACTGTTATTCTCATGCAGTGAATGGCATGAAGTGGTGAACGAGCGGCTGGCTGGGTGGGACCGGTCTGGGCCGATTTGGGACCGCTGGTGAAACCCTTACGCTAAGATATCGGTGGCAGGTCGAAAGAATAATGCTTCCTTCAAGAACACGAAACATGATATGGGCGGTCTCCATCGGAGTCTGGCTGATCGTTGGCTTCCTCTACGGCAGCCAAGTGTTCATCGACATGCTGGAGATGCACCACAGCTACTGGAAGCTGGCCCTGTGGGGAACCGCTTTCGGACTGCTTTGGGGCGTCTTTACTCCGCCGATCATTGAGATTACGCGCCGGTACCCGTTCGAGAAGCCGCAACTCGGCAAGTCCGCGCTTGTGCACGTGGCAGCTTTTATGGTCTTTCATCTGGGGAGCGCGCTTTGGGTAACGACGCTGAATGTCCTGATCCACCCATTTGATCCTATGTCCAGCACCGCACCGTTTATCAACCAATTCGTTGAGCGGTTTCGTTTTAGCTCGGTAGGCGCGGTGTTCCTGTACGCGCTGCTCGTTTGCGTTGGGCACATCGTGGAGTACGGACGCCGGGCGCGCCAACGCGAGATGCAAGCGACCGAGTTGCAGACGATGCTTGCCCAGGCCGAAGTGGCTTCACTCAAGAGCCAGCTTCAGCCGCATTTCCTTTTCAATACGCTCAACGGCATTGTGAGCCTGGTTCGATGCGGCGAGAACGAGAGCGCGGAGAAGATGATCGTTGGCCTAAGCCAGCTGCTCCGCCATTCGCTTGACGATATGGGCAAGACGGAAGTGACGCTTAAGGAGGAATTGGATTTCCTTGGCCTATACCTTGGCATCGAGCAGATGCGGTTCTCGGACCGCCTGAGGGTTTCGGTCAAGGTTTCGCCCCAGGCGCAAACTGCCCAGATTCCAACCCTCTTGCTGCAGCCGCTGGTTGAAAACGCAATCCGCCACGCCGCAGCCACCCGGCTTGCGCCGACTTCTGTGTGCGTTGGGGGCGATGTAATGGATGGACGCTTGCGCCTTTCGGTGACCGACGACGGTCCCGGTCTGCCATCCGGCTTCTCGCTAGAGGAGGCGAGTGGAATCGGCCTGCACAATGTTCAAAAGCGGCTACAGGCGCTGTATGGCGATAACCAGACAATGTCGATAGAGACTCGGCCGGAGGGCGGAGTGGCGGTGCGGATCGAAATGCCGTTTCTACAGGCGGACGAGGTATGAGCGAGATCATCCAAGCCTTGATCGTGGACGATGAGCCGCTCGCTCGCCGGAACCTGAAGGGCTTGTTGAAGGGCAAGACCGACATCCATGTGGTGGCCGAGTGTCGCAACGGCGCAGAGGCGATCGCCCAGCTAAAGGCCCACCCAGTGGACTTGGTTTTCCTGGATATCCAGATGCCGGAGATGGATGGCTTTCAGGCGGTCGCGGAGATGCCGCGCCCGCTTCCGGTGATCATATTCGTGACCGCTTACGATCAATTCGCATTGCAGGCGTTCGATGTGAATGCGCTCGACTATCTGCTTAAGCCTATCGACCAGGAGCGTTTTGAGGTTGCTTTGGCGCGGGCAAGGGAACAGCTCAAGGCAAAAGATTTTCGAACGCTGGAAGCCAAAATCGATGCGGTGCTGGCGATGCGCTCTCAAGCCACGGAGCCGGAGTCGGAGTTCCTTAAGCGCATTTCGGTGCCGTCAGGCTCGCGGCTTATTTTGATCGACGTGGACGAGATTGACTTCATCGAGGCGAACGATTACTATGCTGCCATTCATGTGGGGGCAAAGTCGCATCTGGTCCGGCAGTCGATGAAAGAGCTGGAGGCGCGCCTTGACCCAGCAGTTTTCGTTCGCATTCATCGCTCCGCGATCGTGAACATCTCGCGGGTTACAGAATTTCGCAAGAGCCCGAGCAGCGGCCATTCGGTGGTGCTGCGGAGCGGGCAGACGCTGAAGCTCAGCCGCTCCCGGTGGGACGAAGTCCGAGCGCGGCTGACGAAATAGCCAGGTCAGCGGGTCGCGGCTAGCGCAGCCTTTTCCTTTACCAGCGCGGAGTTGAGCTGATACGGCGAGCCATCGGGGGCAAAAGCGGTGCGGAAGTTGAATGCCTCAGGCGTTGGGCCGTGCTCGTGAAGGTAATCAAACTTCTCTGCGGCTTGGGCGAAGGAAGGCTCCTCGCCGTCGGCGATCCACCAAGCAACATAGGTTGGGAGGTCATCGGCTTCAAACCAGTCGCGACGATTCGCGAGCGCCTCTGCGTGATGCCCGCGATACGCATAGGCGGCAACCGACTCCAAATCTTGCCACATGGAGAGCGTTGCGGCAAGCAACTCCGGATCGCAATCGTAGCACTTCGGGGATACCACCTCGCCCCAAGACTGGGTCCACGTTTCGATGTCGCGCCGAGAGCGGTCGATGAAGCCGGGCGAGTGACCGGCTTGATCGTAAGTGGCGGGGACGCGGTCGATGAAGCCTTGAACGATGGCATCGCCAACCGGCGCCCGCAAGCGGCCGATGGTGGCAAAGGCAATTCGTGGCATTGCCGCAATTTACCCGCTTGGGTTGCAGAGATCGAGTGCGAGTCAATGTCGTGAGGCTCGATTGGCAGGTACACGAGAGCGCGAATGCAATGTGAAGGCCCCGGGCCCCTACGAAGGTCCAAGGTAGAATAGCCGAGCTGCAAGAACCAGGGGACTTTGCGGACGGCGGCGTATGCCAAACCTCCGCCTGGACAGCGCCCCGAACTTTGCAGCTTTTCGATAACGGTTAAAGTCGGCGAGGCGAGGGCAGCCGAAAGGCAGGCCAGTTCCGGTTAAGCGGGTGCAAAACCCCCACCGTAATCCGCCGCTCTCGCCAACCGGCGAACAAGCATCATGGCAATCTTTACGCGCAAGGTCACGGTTTATGAAGGGCACGTAGGGCTCCACTTTCGTGGAGGTCTGATTGTTGGCGTATTGCCGGCTGGCCGAACCAGGATTCCGCTTTTCAAGAGCGAAATCGTGCGCCTTGACGTGCGTCCGAGGACCGATGTGGTTGGCGGACAGGACGTGACCACCCTTGATGGCGCAACCCTAAGGGTGACACTTTCGGTGAGCTCACAGGTGGTGGATGCAATGGCTTACTACCGCTCGGGGCCGGATGTTTTGGGCAGCGACAAGATGGCCTCTCCGCAGTTGATGCGCGTGCATCAGGCAGCCCAGATCGCGCTTCGCGAGTGGGTGATGGCGCGGGCGTTTAAGGACGCTTTCGAGCAGCGGGTTGCGCTTGCCGCCGATATCCTTCCGGCGGTTAGCGCCGCTACTGTCGCAAGCGGCATTCAGGTGCTTGCGCTGAATCTGCTGGATGTGAACGTGGTGGGCGCTCTGCGCTCCTCGATGGCCGACCTGCTGAAGGCGGAGATGGAGGGCGAGGCCGCGCTGACCCGCGCTCGCGCGGAGGCGGCAACCATGCGGAGCCTGCTGAACACTGCTCGGTTGGTGCGGGAGCATCCGGGGCTGCTTGAGCTGCGGGTTCTTTCGAGCGGGCAGAAGCCGAAGGTCACATTTGTGGTCGGCGGGGACGGGAAGGGCGTTGTTGCGGCAGCGGGTGAGACGGGCCGGTAGACTGAGGCTCAGCAGTACGACAAATTGTTAAGTGGTAGTTCTAGCTGCGCTTGGGATTCTTAGAGAGTCAACGACTAAGGCGCGGAGGGCCTTCGCAGGACATTTACCCTTAGTTCGACCGGTTTACCACTAATTGTCCCAATACTCTTCCGGACGTGGTGAGTGTCCGTCGATTTCTCAAAGCAAGTTAGGGCTCGCTTTACTGAAACTCCCCAACTTTCTGCGACAGCCTCGAGTGCGATCCCAAGGAGCGTCCGAGAGTAAAACTGCTCAGTCTCCCATCCCTCTTTGATACGGATTGGCCAGTCGATTGTCGTCCGGCTGTCCCGATCTCCTTGCAAAACTGAGACTCTGCCTGTATCCACAACCAATACATTTGGATTGAGCATAGCGTGATGGGTTCTACCAAACCTAGCGTAAAGTGTTACGCTTGATAGGAAAATCACTTCATCACCCCAATTCAGCTTCGCGATTTGCTTCCGGTTCAATAAACCGAACGCGCTGTCCGCAATCGGGAACTCACCGATGTCGCCTCCGAGCTCTTGAACGATGTTGACATAGTCCTTCTCTTCTGTATCGTTGTCCTCTAACGCAGACAATTTCCGGATCTGACCTTTTTGGTCCGTTGCCCAGGCCGCGATCGCCGATTCCTCGACTAAAGGGATTGCCGAGTTTCTAACTGCAGTAGTGGGGGCCCCCAGTAATATGCCTGCGAGTTGGCCCAAACCACATGATCGGAGCCCGCCAACGGTCACGATACCAGGGGCGTTAATCCGGGTTGGAAATCCACCTTCTTTATCGTTAACCAACGTACTTTTGGCAAGGCATATGCGCCCGACTGCCCTTCCTGCATTGTCGTTCAGTAGCTCAAGGTCCGGACCCGTCTCCTCGATGAGGCGTTCCTCTGCCTCGTCGTGCTCGGCATTGAGGCCACCGCGCCACCTTATGCGACGCAGAAGATCAGAGCCTGGCAATGTCATCCAATCGTTCGGCTCTACGGCCGTAACCAGCGATACGGCGTCATTGACATCTAGTTGAACATCGAGCGTTGGGCAAAGGTTTGCACAACATTCCCACAAGCTTTGCTTGCTTTCGCGGTTCCAGGGCGAGCTCAATAAGTTCCCTATTATCCCATCGGTTTTAAGCCAAACCTTGACCCTCGTTCCACCGTCGATAAGTTGTTCGTGTGATTTTGCAGGTCGCAATATTGGTCTTGACTCAAGTCCGTCCGTAAACTCAAGAACGATCGTTTGATCTCGACCCTTGTCGGCACGCCTCGTGACAACTTGGACACGATCGCCCCACATGAAGACAGAGAAGAACCCGATACCGAATTGGCCCGTCGAGGCATATCCCTTTGCTTGCAAGCCAGGGAACTCCTTGTGCATCAGCGTCGAACCCCAGAACGAGGAGCCAAAGTCAAGAAACGGACCGGTCAGCACTTCCGCTGACATGCCGATGCCGGTGTCCTCAACTTCGATCCATTGTTTGTCAACCTCTCCTGACCAGCGGACGGTGATGCTGCCCCAGTCAGGAGCGAGGTCGTCCTTCAGCCGCCGCGCGTTTACGGCATCCGTGCCATTCTGGATGAGTTCACGGAGTGGGACGGTCATGTCGGAGCCATACAGCTTTTCGCCGCCAAGCATTTGCGCAAGCTTGGCCACATCGCCAACCTTGATTCTTGCGTCAACAGGAAGCCAATCCTTAGTCTTCACGATCTCGACCATTCGTGAAGGGCTATCGGCGCCAATAACTCCTCTGGCCGCAAACCGCGGCAGTCCAGATGCAATTAGCAGTTCATCAACATGCCGGAGCTCGCTATCGAGGTCGCTTAGCGTGTCAAAACATAACCACCACGCAGCGGTTTCCCTCTCGGTTAGCGGCCGCTTCGATGAGAACCGAAGGCGGTCGCCATCGACGATCGGTTTATTCAAATTCTGCTGGAAAAGCCAGTGTACTTCGCTCTCGCCTTTCAGTTTCCGGATAGCCGCGAGCATGCTGGGAGCTCTCCGGTCGTCCAGATGGGCAAAGTCTGCGCATCGGAGAATGCAGGCCAACTTCAGCGGTTCAACGACCCACGTCCGATCAAAATCTCCTGGCGCTGTCTTTTTTCCGTGAAACTTCTGCCTAAGGATATCGATGGACATCCAGTGACTCGCCGCAATATCTCCCATCACTGGCCCGAATGTGCTGCGCAGATAAGAATTCTCGATGAGAAACAGCTCTTCGCCGTTTAGGCCCTTCCAAGATGTTAGAGCGAGTTCACTCGCCCTCTCAGCGTGATGCTCACGCAGGGCGATCGCAGTGGCTTGCTCGACGACGTCGCTCGACGCATTTTCTATTTCATCTTGCTTTGGAGGTCTTCCAAGTTGGCTCTTGAGGATGCCAACAACCGTATCCTTCCACAGGACTTCAGCCTTAACCGATTCAAGGCCCTCCGGGTACGCCGATAGTCCCATGCCCAAGTCATGGATCAGGAAGGCACCGCCAAGCACGAAAGCCTCGGTCGGAGTCAATTCGTAACCAGGACCACAAATTATGTCCGCCATTTCCCAAAGGGCGTCCGAGTGTGTTAAATCATGGACTGTAAAACTCGGGAGTACCCTGCTGATCTCCGAGGCAAGGGCGTCAGCACTCTTTCGGAATCCTTCGTACGCGGCCCGCAACTTTTCCCGGTCAGCGGAAAGGGAATCGTTGCCACCCTGCTCGGCAAGGGTCCTCTGCCAAAGCCCAGTTCTTCTAAAGTCGGTCATAGTGTTGCTTCATCAGTATTCCTCATACGATGCTACTAAGCAACAAAGGAACTTCTATTTGCTTGATACCATGACCCGGCAAGCGCATTGCTACAACCGAGAGGGACTGGATTTACGACGATCTACAGGAGTGGTCCTGGCGCGCAGTCTTTCATATTGCGATTGCCTCGCTGAGGATGCGGTCCTTCATGTAAGGCGAAATGCCACCTTCTTCCACAACGTCGACCTTGATTCCGAGCGCTTCTTCAAGCGCCTGCTTGAAACCAATCAGCTTAAGAAGCGTGGCAGGCTTGTTGAACCGGACGAGAACATCAAGGTCGCTGTCGGTGCGGGCGGTACCGCTTGCCATCGAGCCGAAGACGCTTACGCTGGCAATCCCGCTCTTTCTGGCGAGTGCGCGAATTATCTCCTTCTGCTGAGCGCTGAGTCCCACGGCATAGATGTTACATCACCGAGTAAATGGTGTCTCCATGAGAATGCCAGACTGTTAGACAATGAAGGTTTTTGTGACCGGCGGGACAGGGTATTTCGGCGCGCATCTCGCGCGAGAGCTGGTCGCTGGCGGGCACGAGGTCACCGTCCTTGCCCGCAATCTGGCGAAGGCGCCGAGACTGCCGGGGGTGAAGGTGGTCCAAGGAGACCTTCTCAAGTTTGAGGAAGCCGCGTTGGATGGCCATCAGGCGCTGATCCACAACGCCCTCATCTGGGACGAAAGGCCGACGGAACTGGAGATGAAAGACACCCGCGCCGCCGCCAAGCTCTTCGAGGCGGCAGGGAAGTGCGGCATCGAGCAAGTTATCTACAGCTCGGCGGTGGCCGTGCACCGTCCCTTCCTGCCAAAGATGAATGAGGATTCACCTATCCGCCCGGCGGATTACTACGGCGCGACCAAAGCAGCCGGAGAGACGTTCCTTTGGGCGGCATCGCACCAATTCAACATCCGGTGCAATGCCATCAGGCTTGGCCCGGTGGTTGGCGCCCCGGGATTGGAGGGTGCACCGTTCAAGTCCCACTCCCAGTTCTTCGAGATTGCAAACGGAGCGCTGGCGGGCGGCGAGATCGTGGTGACCAAGGGTGACGGCCGCCAGTTCGTAAGCGCGCAGGATGCCGCGAAGGTCTATCGGGCGCTGCTGGAATCGGACCTCAATCGTCAGGCCCTCCTTTGCACCGATAAGGAACCCACTACCTGGGAAAGCATCGCGCGCCTTTCGGTGGAGTTATGCGGCTCGCGCAGCCGGGTGGTTGTCGAAGAGAAACCCGTCCCACAGGGCCATTTTGATGTAAGCAAGCTCAAGAAGGAGCTTGGCTTCACCCTCGATTCCAGCGATGCGATGCGCGGCCACATCGAGTCTGTGCTGCACAGCCTTAAGTAGCTTCATACTGGACTGCAAATGGAGAAGCTGAATCGCTTCCGGCCCTGGTTCTACGCCGCTGCTGCCTACAACTTGCTGTGGGGTGCATGCGCGGTCCTGTTTCCAAACGCGATGTTCCGGATGCTAGGCATGCCGCTTCCAAATTATCCCTCCTTTTTTCAAGCCATCGGCATGATGGTGGGGGTTTACGCCATTGGCTACTGGCTTATCGCCCGCAACCCCTTGCGATACGGCCCGTTTGTTTACATCGGTTTGCTTGGCAAGCTTTGCGGCCCAATCGGCCTTGCCTTCGCGGCGATGCAAGGCGAGCTTCCTTGGCGATTTGGTTGGATTAACCTGACCAACGACATTATCTGGCTGCCCGCTTTCATCGCTTTTGCGTTGCAGGTTTGGCGGGTCGATAGGGAAAGCGCAGGACCCACCGGTTAGGCTGGCGAAATCGCCATAATTCGCCCGATGCTTGCCGCGCTCATAGTTTTAGGATCAACGCCACCCTCTCTGCCGGCGCCGTCCGGCCCTTTTGCGGTCGGAACCGCGACGCAATCCTATACGGATACTTCTCGAAGGGACCTGCAAAATCCTGCGGCGCCACGGTCGATCATTGTTCAGTTCTGGTATCCGGCTAAACGCACCAGCAATCCGCAGACAGAAGCGTACATGAGCGCGCAGCTCCTCGCTGCTTTGCGGGCGGATCAGTACTTGAATGTCGATGTAAAGCTGCTGAATGGCTGGGACCGAATCAGCACCCACTCCTACCGCAACGCGACACCGGTAGCGCAGCCGTTTCCCTTCTTTCTCTTTGCGCCTGGTTTGGGCATGTCGCGGGCGAGTTATACAACGCTGGCCGAAGAACTGGCAAGCCGCGGCATCATCGTCGCTATGGCAGACCATCCGTATTGCGGGCTTAGCGTCTATCCCGACGGTAAATTGCGCGCTTACACGGCAATCAAACGTAAGGCGGAAGAATTGGTGCAGGACATCGCGGATGACCAATCATTCCTCCTGCAAGAACTCTCAAAAGCGACGCCCTTTGGGCTGAAGATCGACTGGAGTCGCGTGGTTGTCGGCGGTCATTCCATTGGCGGCGCTGCTGCGCTGCAAACCGGCCGCGGCAACGCGACAATCAAAGGCGCCATCGATCTCGATGGCGATGTATGGGGGGATGTTGAGGCGAGCGGGACGCGAAAGCCCTTCTTGACTTTACTGAACCGCCCGGGGCTTCCCGTTCAAATTCCGCTTGGGATGCAGAAGGAGCGAACGGAGGAGTGGGAAAGCGTTCTCGCGAAGTCCGATGTGACGGCAAGGGTGATTACGATCGGCCCCGCCTATCACTTCACGTTTAGCGATGTGCCGTTCCTGCTTCCGCTTCGCGTCCTCAGGGAATCTGGCGCGACCATGGATCCGATGAGGAGCCGGAGCGTTATCGCAAGGCTAATCGAGAGCTACATAAAGAGTGATCGAGGGAAGTTTGACAAGGTTGCCGCCTCGATTGATGAGGCGCAGGTGCTTCTGAGGAAGGATCGCTGATCAAGCGCATCCGAGTAGGCAGGGCAGTCGTGGTGGTTGGCTCCCAAAAATAGTGCCTTTCGCCGTATACTAGGATTGTTATGTTGCATTTTAAGAGGCTGAGTTTGATTGCAGGGGGCTTGGTAGCTTCGGCGCTCGCATCCGCAGATCATTTCTCGTGGATTCAATGGACGGATTACTCCGCTGGCGTTGCCCATGGCACGATCGCCAGCAACCAGGGAACCGTCAATGTAACCCTTACGGGAGGATTTGACTACCTGGATTACGGCTATCCAAGCTGGGATCCGACGAACACTTGGGCCGATGGCAGCGTCATCGACAACCACGTCGATTCCAACGGTATCGCTCACATTTCGCAGGAGGGATCGTACACCCTTACCTTCGATAAGGCGGTGAACCACCTTGCCTTCGGTATCTGGAGTCTGGGCAACGGTAACGAAACCGTTGTATACGATTTCAACAAGACCTTAACCTACGTCACCGGCGGCCCAAACGCGGAGTATGGCGGAAGCAGCATCAATATGCTTTCGAACCATTCCTTCTCGGGCAACGAAGGCAATGGTAGCGTGATCATTGAGGACTCGATGACCTCGCTGACCTGGAACATCATCGGCGCTGAAAACTGGCATGGTTTCACGCTGGGCCTGCGAAGCGATCAAGCGGTTCCGGAACCGGCTTCCATAACCTTGCTTGGCCTCGGCGTTGCCGCTTTGATCAAGCGCCGCCGCAACTAGGCTTTCTCTCGCGACTGGTTTTGCCCTAGCTCACTCGGAATAGGGCAAAGCCATCGTGCCCTTTCGTGCCAACAAGCTGTAGGGCAGTGCCGGTTACGTTCTCGTACCCTCTGCTCTCGCGCATCAGGGTCTGAACGCCTACTGCTTCCGGCTCAGGGTTAACCTCGTTAATGACCTTGCCTCCGCGCACCACGTTGTCCACAACGATCAGCGTGCCCGGGCGCGAGAAGCGCACGGCGTGACGGAAGTAATGCGGGTTGTTATCCTTGTCCGCATCGATGAAGATGAAATCGAACGGCGCGTAGCCGCCGAGTTTTGGCAGAGTCTCCAGCGCAGGGCCGACCTTGATTTGAACCTTGTCCGCCTGTCCCGCTCGCTCCAAGTTCTTCTGGGCCACCTGCGCGTGTTTGGGATCAATCTCAAGGGTGATGAGGGTTCCGCCCAGAGGCAGGGCTCTGGCCAGCCAGATAGTGCTGTAGCCGCCAAGGGTTCCAACTTCCAGAATTCGCCGAGCGCCAACCGAAAGAGCTAACAAGTACAGGAACTTGCCCGTAAGCGGAGTCACTTGGATGGGCGGCAAGCCTTCCGACTCTGCGGTGGCCAGCGCCTCGGAGAGAGCAGGGTCTTCCTCAATAAGTTGTTGCTCTAGCCAGTTATCAACGGCGTGAATGGTTGCCTCTTCCATGTCAGTACATTACTTTAGACGAAATGCTTGATTTCAGTTTCGCCATATGTTCCGCAGGTACGCCATCGGATTTTGCCGTAGCTTCGTGGTTGATGCTCCGAAGGACTTCCAATTGATTGCCAGTGAGGGCGGCTTTGTACTTCACAGATTTGCGGCATCAATCACGGGTAGACCAAACTTCGCCCAATTCGCATCACTGGTCAGAAAATAGTCGCAGCCACTCGCTTGCCCTGTGGCAATATGGATCGCATCTGGAAGCCGGATTCCGTGCTCGGCACGAAGGGTAGCGGCAGCGGCGGCTATCTGCTCATCCACGTCGACCATGCTGCAAACCGATGGGTGAATGAGGCGACGGTAATAAGTCTCCAGCGTAAGGTCTGCGTTTTGGATGGGTTTCACAAGGACTTCCGCAAGCGTAATCCAACTACACACTGCCTCGAGATCGCCGCTTTGAAGCGGCGACACAAAGGCTGCCTGGAGGTTTGGAAATAGGTGTGGCGCTTCGAGAGCGTAAATCCAAACGTTGGTGTCAACGTAAATCTTCTTGCCAACCAGGAGATCGCTTACCATTCGTTGCGAAGCTCGTTGACATAAGCATCCACCTGCTCACGTGACTTGAATGCGCTGGGGCAATGCGGAGCGTTGGCGAAAATGTCGCTGATGTCCGGCACGTCCTTTTTAGCCTTGGAAGTGGATTTACTTCGAGAGACGAAGTGCTGGAGACCCGCGCGAATGATCCGGTCCAGCGCTTCATCGGCGCTGATGTGCTGTGCCTGGGCAAGCTGCCTAATCTGGGGTTCGTATTGGTCAGGGATATCGTAGCTCACGAAGGGTTTAACTCCTGTCTTCATTGTACGTGCAAATTGCCCAAAAGTTGAGGGGCGCACATTGGAGGAGCGGGTTAAAGATGGCGACGGGAATTGCTTGCCGGTTAACCGATAACCGCTCGGACCTCCTCTTTGCCTTTCTTGTTCACCCGCCAGATGTAGGCGTCCAGCACGTAGTGCGTGACCTGCGGCATCGTCAGCAGCGGCACCAGAATCACCAGCATCGTCGCCGAAGCCGACGCATAGAACGGCCCGAAAATCTCAGCGTGCTCTTGCCACACAAACCAGTCCCAAATTGCCTCCTCGAAATACGCCAGTCCCATCAGAGCCAGGATGTACAAGGGCACATATTTAAGTTGAAAGAACCTGAGGAACCGGTTGCTGGCGTGGGCGCGGTTTGCTCGCTTGCGATACTGGTAGATCCAAATCAGCGCCATGTACGGCACGCCGTGCGAGACGATGTTGATGATGGTGAACGTTAGGTCGCCGTTGAACAGGATGATGCCGGTGCCCCACGCGGCGGCGGTCGCCACCAGCAGCAGCACCTTGCCGGCGTTGAAAACGCCGGTTTCGCGCCACTTGAGTCCCTCTTTCAGCAGAAAGCCGCCGATCGAGGCCACGTAAACGATGCGGCAAATCATCTCCGGCCAGGTGACGGGGATGTGGACCACGTCAAAATCGCTGAACCACTGGAAGTTACGCGGGTAGGTGTGCCAATACACCAGCGGATACACCGTCGCCATGTAGATCGCAAGCTGATCTAGCCGGTAGCCGAAGCCACCGACCGGCTCGCCTCGGCGATACAGCATCAGAAAGCCGTATTGCTGGCGCACGAAGTGGTAAATGGCAAAGTAGGCGACGCCGGACCAGAAAAACTTCGGCCCCGCAAAGGCATAAAGCGCGATGCCTCCCAGCCAGCAGGCGGCGGGGACAACTAGGTAGAGGGTGCGCCGCCGCTGAAACTCCTCTTTATCCAGATAGGTTCGAAACAGCGAGCTGTACACGTGGGCGACATCCACGCCCAGCACCAGCAGCACCCACAGCCAAGGCGGGGTATCGCTGATTTGGCTTAGCTTATTTCCCCAGATCAGCACGAGCAGCGTCACCGCGACCGGCGGGCCGATGATGGCGGTGAGGTCGAACTTAGGCGAATAGATCCACGGAGTGGAGACGCACATTTATAGAACCGGCATGTAGAGTTCGGTGATGAGCTGATCGGGCGCGGTGTCGCTAGGGTCGTTCACGTACACCTCGAACGCCGGGTTCTCGCTAATCTTCCTGCCCATCGGCCCTTCAATTTGCTTGGTGAGCTCGGTCCAGGCCGCCGCGAGGTTTTCATACGGCCCCACGCATTTTGTGGTGGCGTACGCTCCGCCTGCAACTTGGCCAAGCTCTACTGGCTCGCTGCCGGCGGGCATTTGGAAGCCAGCGGGAACCTCAACGCACGCCGCGGAGCGAAGCTGGGCGGCGGGAGTGTAGTCGGTGTTATCCCAGTAAAGGCCAAGCGTGCGGATGGCGGGCACATTGTTCTGTCCGATCCAGCCCCAAAGCTGGTCGAATTTCGGCCCGATCTGGTCGTACGGCCCCTTATGGCGGATCATCGCAATCGGGAAGGGAGCAAGCTGAATTACCTGGGCGTCCATAGTCTTACTGTATCTTACTAGGCTGGGGCGTTGGAGGTTGCCGTTTATCTGCTTGGGCGTAAACTGCGCGCGTGAAAGAAGTCGATGAGTACATCGCCGCCGCTCCATCGCCTGCCGCGCGGGAGACTCTAGCGAAGCTGAGGAAGCTGATAAGTGAGACTGCGCCGGAAGCGCAAGAGACGATGAGCTATCGCATTCCTACCTTCAAGTTCCACGGCTTCCTCGTCAGCATTGCGGCGTTCAAGAATCATTGCTCGCTCTTTCCCGGCCACACTGTTGCCGACTTCACTGATCGGCTGAAGGGATATAAGCTTTCGAAGGGCACAATCCAGTTCCCGCACGACAAGCCCCCGCCGGACGAGTTAGTGAAGGACATCGTCCGCGCGAGGATGGCGGAGAACTTGAAGGCGAAAAGCACCTCCCCTCGCAGCTAGATCATGCCCTGAAGACCCAAATTGTGGGAACCGATTTGGTACAATAGACGTTGAAAAGACAACATGAGCGTAGTAGACTCAAGTCACTTAAGCGAGATATAAGGAGAAGCAAGTTTTGAGAACAGTAGGAATCGATTTAGGAACCACAAACTCGGTTGTCGCGGTAATGGAAGGCGGCGAACCGATCGTCATCGCGACCGCAGAGGGCGCGCGAACATGTCCCAGCGTCGTCGGCTTTAAGAACAACGGCGAGCGCCTTGTTGGCATTACTGCCAAGCGCCAAGCGGTTGTGAACCCGGAGAACACCATCTCCAGCATCAAGCGCTTTATGGGCCACTCGTTTGGAGAGGTTGAAAGCGAATCCAAGCGCGTCTCTTACAAGGTCAAGCCCGGCAAGAACGGTCAGATCGTGGCGGAAGTCCCGGCGATTGGCAAGGACCTGACCCCGGAAGAGATTAGCGCGATGATCCTTCAGAAGCTGAAGGCGGATGCGGAAAGCTATCTGGGCCAGCCGGTAACCAAGGCGGTCATCACCGTTCCCGCGTACTTTAACGACAGCCAGCGCAAGGCGACCAAGGACGCCGGACAGATCGCGGGCCTTGAAGTCCTGCGAATTATCAACGAGCCGACGGCGGCGGCGCTTGCCTACGGCCTTGATAAGAAGGCAAACGAGACGATCCTCGTCTTCGACCTTGGCGGCGGTACGTTCGACGTATCGGTGCTCGACGTCGGCGAAGGCGTTTTCGAAGTGAAGTCCACCGCAGGCGACAGCCACTTGGGCGGCGACGATTTCGATCAGGAGATCGTGGTTTGGCTGGTTAACGAATTCAAGAAGGAGAACGGAGTCGATCTCAGCAAGGATCGCCAGGCGATCCAGCGGCTTCGAGAAGCCGCCGAAAAGGCGAAGATCGAGCTTAGCAGCCAGCTGAGCACGGAAGTGAACCTGCCGTTCATCACGGTGGTGGATAACGATCCGAAGCACCTTAACTACAACCTAACCCGAGCGAAGTTCGAAGAGCTGACCGCGGGCCTGATGGAGCGGGTGAAGAAGCCGTTCTTCCAGGCGCTTGAAGACGCGAAGCTGAAGCCGGGCGAACTGGATGAGGTCATCCTCGTTGGCGGTTCCACGCGAATCCCGCAGGTTCAGGAATTGGTCAAGACGCTTACCGGTAAAGAGCCGAATCGCTCCGTAAACCCTGATGAAGTGGTTGCGGTTGGCGCGGCAATCCAGGCGGGCGTGCTTGGCGGCGACGTGAAGAACATCGTCCTCATCGACGTGACTCCGCTTAGCCTTGGCGTTGAAACCCAGGGCGGCATCTTCGATAAGCTGCTGGAGCGCAACACCACGATCCCGACCAAGAAGAGCCGAATTTACACCACGGCGGTGGATAACCAGCCGGAGGTAGAGATTCACGTTCTGCAGGGCGAGCGCCCGATGGCTCGAGACAACAAAAGCCTTGGCAAGTTCCACCTGGCGGGCATTCCGCCGGCGCCGGCGCGCGTTCCGCAGATCGAAGTGACCTTTGATATCGACGCGAACGGCATCTTGCAGGTCAGCGCGATCGAGAAGGGAACGGGCGCGAAGCAGAGCATCACCATCAGCGGTAGCGGCAGCCTGAACAAGGACGAGATCGAGAGAATGGTGAAGGAAGCCGAGATGAACGCGGAAAGCGACCGCAAGTCACAGGAGCTTGTCGAGCTTAAGAACGAAGGCGAGCGGCTTATCTACGGAACCGAGAAGGCGCTGCGCGACGGCGGCGAAGCCATCGACGAGGCAATGCGAAACGAGGCGAACGAGAAGATCGCCGAACTTCGCAAGGTGCTCTCCGGCGATGACAACGACGCAATCCGAGTCGCAAAGGATCAGCTTGAGGCGATCAGTCACACCGTCAGCGCGAAGCTGTACGAGAAGGTTTCGGCCGAAGCGGATCACAGCGAGAAGGAGCCTGCCGGTACCGGCGCTCGCGGCGGTAGCGGAGACGACGACGTCGTCGAGGCTGAGTTCCACGAAGAGAAGTAAATGGGAGACTTTGTGATAACCGTTAGGGCCAGGAGGGGCAATTCCCCTTCTGGCGCCGATTATTTCCTGAGTAGCTTTGGCGACCAGGGCTTGATGTTAGGAAGCAGACCATTTTCGGGTTTCTTTCCTTACCGAAAGGCGTTCAGATTTGTCGTGAACGGAAGCATCTTTAAGTGCTTCCTCGCGAGTCAACATTCTTTTGAGCCAGTGGAGTTCAAGTTTAAGTAGGTTCTGCCAGTCTTATTGCTTCTGCTTGAGCAACTGTATGAGGTCGTGAAACACTGCGTGGTCGGGGTCGAGACCAGCAGTCCCCATTGTGAGTAGTTCACCGAGCGGGCAGTTAGAACGCCCCCGGCATTTTGCGGCAATTGCTGCATGAACCCGCATCTTATCTTGCTGACTCAAGCTTGTCCATTCATCAACTCCGGTTGCTGATGCATAGACTTCCAAGGGCTGCTTAACGTCGGGCCATTTCTCGTACAACGCCTCGATGCACAGGGTCTCGAGCGATCCGGGGCGGTTACGTGGAACTGAAGCAAGACTTTGGGTGGGCAGTGTCAGCCCTCTCGTCTTCTTCCCGGCTTCAACAGACTGGGATCTCGCAGTTCTTAAGGCCTTTTCGGGATCGTCATCGCTATCAACGATGATGAGTATTGAGCTTTTCCTTCGATACTTCGGATCGGCGGAAGCGCTAACCAACCATCCGCCTAGGGCAGTAATCCCCTTGGTTACCTTTCCCTTTCCGTTGGTGTATTCCATCTCGTGAACATCAAAGACTTCGTCAAGTTTATGAGCTTCCAGAAATCGTTCGAAGAAATGCCTGTCGGTCTTGCCCTCACAGAGCAAAATATTCGGTTGAGCACCCATTTGCTTCTTACTCGCCACGAACTTCAAAACCGTTCCTCAGGGCTCCACAAAGCTGCTCTCCCTCAATCTGCGTGGCTGTGACAGCGGAGCCGTCATAGGCTAGCTGAATGAGTGAAAAGTCTGACGGTTTGCTTCCAGCGACTTGAAGTACGCCTGCGAGACATTCTCGACTGTGAGTTGTGACGAAAAGCTGGGAGTTTCTAGCAGACGCTTCTTCATAAAGCATTTTCCAAAGTGCCCCGTATCTGCCGAAATACGTGCCGTTTTCCAGCTCATCAATGAGAAAGACGATGTTTGGAAGATATCCGAGGCTGATTGAGTACCGTAACCAGTGCACAAAGCCACTTGAGATGTTGTAGATGGGCAGTGCTTTCGGTTCATTACATACCCTTGCCAAGATGATTGGGTTCCCCAATGTGTCCTGGCCGTGATAGAGGTCTTCGATGAATGGGAATTCTCGGTGGACTCTTTGAAGGATGGTCTTAAGCTGTCCCGCTTGTTGCAACTCTGAGAACAAACCTGTTAGTTCGTACGATGGTTCACTAGTATTGATGAATATGGGAGTCAACGGCGGGGGGAATTGAATTGGCAAGGGTGACATTGGATCCAACCTTACGACGTTGTTGACCACAGAAGCCGAAAAGGACGCAGCATCGTTGCTTGGGAACTCGTAGGTGACGTCAAAGGGTAAGTCACGATTTGGCTGCACATTGAAGCAAGAAAGTCGGCTAAATCCATCCTTCGGTGCAATCCTTATTGATCTTCCCTCGCCCCTATCTGCATCGCATCCAACTTCAATAGGGAGTTGGGGGTTGCGAATCATCTCGAACGTTGCCAACTCTATTGCAACGCGGTTCGGATCAGGGAACTGACGCGTTCTTGCCTGTTTGAGGGAGATTGGCAAATCGGGTCGGCCCCCACCCAGAAGCGCAATAGCTTCAAGAAGCGTGGTTTTACCGCTAGCGCTGTCGCCAACAACAATGTTCACGCGCTTGAGATTGCTCAATTCAATCTCGCGAAAAGCACGCAGGTTCTTAATTCTGAGATTAGTTATCACGTTGCGCTATCGGTGTCGTAAAAGGCCATTGTACATCCACAGATTTCTTGCAGTGTGAAAAGAAAGTCACCCGTCAAGTCGGGTCAGCTCTTTCTTTATATCCGCGCATGCCTCTTCAACGCCTTGGACCTCGCCCGCCTGAACAGCGCGCTCGCTTTCCCGCATCGCGGCAATGAAGCGCACCCGATCAAGCTCATCCACCATCTTCTGGAACGTCTCCGCGTCCTGCACCACAACCTGAGCATCCCCGTTCACCGTCAATGCCATCGGGCTCTTCGTCTCGCGGATGATCTGAATATAGGTCTTCGCATTTCGCGTGAAATCGGTGACCGAATGGATGTTGGTAGCCTTGATCATGAGATTATCAGAATAATTATACATCTTATTCCATGCTTAACCAAAGACTGGAGTGTCACCACAGAAGAATGTGACGCGCTTCATGTTCGCCTATTGACGAAGTAAACTTGTACTCGCGTGGGCAAACGACCAAGCGTTTCGGATGCAAGAGAGGAGGAGCCTCTACTGAGGGCTTTCATCGGCCCTAAAGCTTCGCGTCGGTATTACTTTGCCGCGATGGTAATCGTGGCGCTTGTAGCGACCAGCTTCATCTTTGCGGGACTAGCAACGCTGTCGCCGAGCGGCATCTTTTGTGGATTGGTGATTGCGCTTGCGGGTGTCTTCTTTCACTACATCTCGCTTCCGCAGATCGATGGTTACGACCATCGAGTTTATGCAGATAGGATCGAAATGATGAACTCTGAAAAGGTGACCGTGATACCGTTCTCTCAAGTAAGCCGAATAATCAATTCCGAAGGAGGCCCCGATCTTGTTCTCGTGGACGGCAGAAGGATTCCATTTCCGTACTTTCCATACCACGACCTGACAGCGGTGATGAAGGGTATTCCGCATTCCTGAGCTGCAGCCCGTTGTCCCCCGAACATGGGCAACCGATAATTAGCTTTGGCTGCTTCCTTTCCGGAGTAGGAACCGTCAGTGTCATGGGTTCGGCTGACTCCCTCCGCGAATCAGCGAGCCGATGAGGTAATAATAAGAAGCCGCTGCACTTCAACGATGCAGGCGAAGCGGTGTATCCCGAACCTTAAAACCGGAGACCGATTTTGACGAACAAAGCTCCCACCAAGCTTGATTTTCCTGCATCACTCATAAAACACGATTACGAAGAGATGCTCTTTATGCGCATCTTTGAGGAAAAGTGCCAGTTTGCCTTCCGAAACGGAAAGGCGGGCGGATATCTGCACCTGTACGTCGGCATGGAGCCGCTCGCTACCGGCTGGCTGAATAGCATCCGCAAGGGCTACGACTACGTGATCACCGCTTACCGCGATCACGGGCATGCGCTTGTGCTGGGCTCTGATCCCCTGGCCGTTATGTGCGAAATTCTGGGCCGCAAGGGCGGACTTTCCAACGGCAAGGGCGGATCGATGCACCTATACGACGCCGAGCATCAGCTTTACGGCGGATGGGGAATCGTCGGCGCGCACACCGCGCTTGGTCTTGGCCTTGCCTTTGCCGCAAAGTATCGCGGCGAGGACCGCGTAACCCTTTGCTACCTAGGCGATGGCGCGGCGAACGCAGGCATCTTCTACGAAAGCTTGAACATGGCGGGACTGTGGGACCTGCCCATCATCTACATCATCGAGAACAACTACTTCGCGATGGGCACTCGGCTTGAATATCACGCGGCTGACACCAACCTAAGCAAGCGCGGCTATCCGTTCGGCATCGAAAGCGAGCAGCTTGACTCGATGGATGTGATGGAAGTCCGAAAGGATGCGGCGAGGATCATCGAGATGGTCCGTAAGGAGCAGAAGCCGTATTTGGTGGAGGCGCTGACCTACCGCTTCGTGGGCCACGGCGCGGCCGATAACAGCCAGGAGCTGTACCGAACCAAGGAAGAGGTCGCAAAGGCGCGCAAGCGAGACCCCATCCACCTGCTGCACGACGTAATTCTGGAGCACAACATCCTGACCCAGGGCGAGCTGGAGGCTCTTGAAGAGAAGTTCCGCGCCGAGGTTGATGAGATTTACGCGAAGGCGGAAGCCAGTCCGCATCCCGATCCCGAGGACGTTTACACCAACGTTTACACGGACATCAGCCCGGAGGTGGGCCACTAATGAGCGTGATGATTTACCGCGATGCGATCCGCCAGGCGCTGATCGAAGAATTAGATCGCGACGATAACGTGTTCCTCATCGGCGAGGACATCGGCCGCTATCAGGGCACCTTCCGCGTCACCCAAGGTTTGTACGAGAAGTACGGCTCACGCCGAGTGGTCGACACACCAATTACCGAGCCCGCAATCGTTGGCTTGGCCAACGGCGCCGCGATGGCGGGCCTACGGCCCGTGGTTGAGATGATGACGATGTCTTTCTCGATCCTAGCGCTGGACCAGATCATCAACCACTCGGCGAAGATCCACTACATGTCCGATGGGCAGCTCAAGGTTCCGCTGGTAATCCGCGGCCCGGGCGGCGCTGCGAATCAGCTCAGCGCCCAGCACAGCCATTCGATCGAGGGTTGGTATGCCCACGTGCCTGGTTTGAAGGTGGTGGCGCCATCGACTCCGGACTGCGCAAAGGGCCTTCTGAAAGCCGCAATTCGCGACGACAACCCGGTTATCTTCACCGAGAACCCGGGCTTGTACGGCCTGAAATCGGAGGTCAACGACGATCCGAATTACGTGATCCCGTTCGGCAAGGCGCGGGTCGCCCGAGAAGGGAAGGATATTTCGCTCATCGCCTACAGCCGCATGCTCCATGTATGCGAAGCGGTGGCCGAGAAGCTGGAAGCCGATGGGATTTCTGCCGAAGTCATCGACGTTCGATGCCTGAAGCCGCTCGACACCGAGACGATCTTTGCTTCCGTTCGCAAGACTCATCGCGCAGCGGTGGTTTACGAAGATTGGAAGTTCGGCGGGTTCGGCGGCGAGATCGCTTCGCAGATCAGCGAAGAGTGCTTCGACGACCTTGATGCGCCGGTGCTGAGAGTTGGCGGATTGAACGTTCCGATGCCGTACTCAAGGGTTCTGGAGCTTGAGTGCATCCCGGAAGTGCAGGATGTGCTCGCAACGCTGAAGAAGATTCTTTAGTTCGCTCCAGCAACAGGCTATTCGATACGGGTATCACACCCGTATGAGTTCGCCTGCTGCGCTGAAAATCCGTTTGGGCCATAGCCCTGATAGCGATGACGCTTTTATGTTTTGGGGCCTTGCCAAAGGCGAGGTCCAAAGCGACCTTGAGTTTGAGCACATCCTGCGGGACATCCAGACCCTGAACGAATGGGCGATGGAAGGCAAGCTGGAGTCCACCGCGATTTCCGTCCACGCCTTTGCCTATGTGGCGGATAAATACGCGCTTTTAAGGCACGGTGGCAGCTTTGGCGACGACTACGGCCCCATGATTGTGGCCAAGCGCCCGCTGAACCTGGAAGAGCTTAAGGACATCACGATTGCCGTTCCCGGCAAGCTCACAAGCGCGTTCCTTCAGCTCAATCTGTTCTTTGCCGAGAAGTTTGGTAAGGGCGTAACCCCAAAGTTTGAAGTCGTGCCCTTCGATGAGATCATTCCTGCGGTGCAGGAGGGCAAGTACGAGGCCGGCCTCATCATCCACGAGGGCCAGCTAACCTACGAGCGGGATGGTTTGAACCTGATCGCCGACATGGGCGTTTGGTGGAAAGCCCGAACCGGCTTGCCGCTTCCGCTTGGTGTGAACGTGGTCCGCAAAGACCTTGGGCCGGATGTTGTCGTGGAAGTAAGCCGCTGCATGAGGGAGAGCATTCATGCAGGTCTGAAAGAGCGAACGAAGGCGCTTGATTACGCGCTGCAGTTCGCCCGCGGCATGGACGAATCGACCAGCGACACCTTCGTTGGCATGTACGTTAACAACCGCACCCTCGATATGGGAGACGAAGGGGTCCGCGCGATCCGTCTGCTTCTGAAAGAGGGCGCTGAAATTGGACTCGTGCCCCAAGTTGAAGTCGAAGTGGTTGATTGATATTCCTTAACGGGCTCCTTGCCCTTCTGGGCATCTACCTGATTGGCACAGCGCTGGTGGACATGTTCACCAGCATTCTGCTGCCGCGTACGGTGAATGCTCACAACCGTTTTGCCGCGGTTTATTACCGCTTCACCTGGCGGCACTACTCCCGCTTTGCCGAAAAGCGCAAAGCAAAGGATGCGTGGCTGGCCTTCTTCGGTCCGCTCTCGCTCCTCATCCTGTTCGCCCTTTGGGCGGGCCTGATGATCGTCGGCTTCGCGTTGCTGATGGTTGGGATGCAGCTACCGCTGCAAGGCGGCGAACCGAATTTGCCGACTTCGCTCTACGCCAGCGGGGTTACGTTCTTCACGCTGGGATTTGGCGACGTGGTGGCGACGAGCGGTTTTGGTCGTACTCTTTGCGTTTTGGAAGCCGGCGTTGGTTTCGCTTTCCTTGCGATCGCCATCAGCTATCTGCCGGTTATTTATCAGTCTTTCTCGCGCCGCGAGGCCCAGATCCTTCTCTTAGACGCCCGCGCCGGTTCGCCAGCCTGCGCGGTCGAATTCATCACTCGATACACAAGCGTGGGGGACTTTGAAGGCTTGCGTGAGCATCTCATTCAGTGGGAACGCTGGGCAGCGGAGCTTCTGGAGGGAACGCTCTCCTACCCCGTCCTCGCCTTTTATCGTTCCCAACACTCTACGGATAGCTGGCTGGCCGCGGTCACGATGATCATGGATTCTTGCGCGCTCTTGCGGGCAAACATGGACGGCGCTCCCCATGAATGCACGAGGCTCCTCCGTCAGGCAGAACTTACATTCGCAATGTCCCGCCACGCGGTCGTGGATTTGTGCCTGATATATGGCATGAAGCCGGAACCTCCTAACCCTCCTCGCCTGTCAGAAGAAGAGTTCGATCGGATAGCGGAATACGTTTCCGAGCGGGGATATGTGGTGCGCGATGTGGTGGGGACTCGGGCCAAGCTGGAGGAGATTCGATCTTATTACGAACCATACGTTCACCGTATGGCTTACGGATTTTCGCTTACCTTGCCCACCTGGATGCCCGAGCCAGGAGCGATGGATAACTGGCAAACCAGTTCTTATGGCAATGTAATGCACCTATAGATTTGCCGAGAATGATTAAGAAGGCTAAATGAAGAAGAGCGTAGTGTTGGTAAACCATGAGATGGGAATGGGTGGTGCAGAGCGCCAATTCTCGATCATGGCTAACAACTTGGCTGGGCGCGGGTGGGATGTTGGAATCGCCACCTGGGTGGACGAGCCAAGCTACTACGAACTAGCCCCGGGCGTTGAGCATATTCGGATGGGGGCATCTGAACACGGCAAGAATGCATTGCAGGGTCTGGTCCTAAATCGGGAGCGAATCCGCCGCTTACGAGCCGTCTTGGCCGAGCGCAAGCCATCGGTCGTCATCTCTTTCAACCACCGCAACAACATCCGCTCCATTCTTGCCGCAAGACCGTTAGGCATCCCCACGATTGTGATGGAAGCCAGCGATCCATTCCGCGAGCCACTTGAGCGGGAGTGGAAAATTCTCCGCACGCTGCTGTATCCAACCTGCGCGTCGGTAGTGCTCCAGACCCAAGCGGTTGTGAGCTACTTCCGACCCAACGTGCAGCGCATTGTGGAGGTAATCCCCAACCCCATCGTTGATCCTGGATTTCGACGCAAGCCAAATCCCAGCGGACGTTCGGTCGTAAGTCTCGGAAGGTTGGTGGAGGTTAAGGGGCAGGATCTTCTTCTCAAGGCATTTAGTTTGGCTTCCAAACAAAAACCTGATTGGCGCTTAACACTGTACGGGGAGGGCGAAAGCAGGGAAGAGCTTGAGGCCATTCGAAGCGAGTTGAAGCTGGAGAAGGTCGTTGACCTCCCCGGCGCAGTCGCGAAGCCCTATGAAGTCCTCGCCAAGGCGGACCTATTCGTGATGTCCTCTCGTCGAGAGGGCTTCCCGAACGCGCTGTGCGAAGCGATGGCGGTTGGCTTGCCGGCTGTCAGTTTTGACTGCCCATACGGCCCAGGCTTCATCATTCGAGAGGGAGTTGATGGATTGCTGGCAAAGCCAGAGGACGTAGAAGACTTGGCCGCAAAGCTTGTCGAGTTGATGAGCGACGATGAGCGGCGCGAAGCGATGTCGGTCCGGGCGCCAGAAGTTTTGGATCGCTTTGGCGAGCAAAAGGTGATGGATCAGTGGGAAGCCTTGCTTAATAAGGTAGCCAAATGATCCTGTACCGTAAGAGCGGGTTGCTCATCGAAGAGACATGGTTTGGAGAGCCTGACTCTGGCAGCGCGGACATCGTCTACGCCTACCAGCTAACCTCGCCGAACCCCTCCGCACAGGAGAATATTGAGTTCCACACGCTGGTTCTCGATCTTCGTAAGGAACCCGAAGATTTAATCGCGGGCTTTGCGTCCAATACGCGAAACGAGGTTCGGCGATCGGAGAAGGATGGGGTAACCGCCCGATCATTCTGTCCGGCACCCGGTGAGCGAATTCAGGAATTCGTGCATTTCTATTCCGAATTTGCTGCCGGTAAGGGCCTTGAGCCGGTCGACCCTCAGCAGCTCAGCCAAATGGCGGCCGAGGGCCGCCTTTGCCTTTCTCAAGCGGTTGGGCCGGATGGTGCGGTCATTGTGTGGCACAGCTACTACCTGCATCGTGGGCGCGCGCGCCTGCTGCTGTCTGCCTCGCTATTTCGGGAGTCGGAGTCTAAGGAGGATCGAGCCCTCATCGGGCGGGCAAACCGTTTCCTTCACTTTGAGGACATGAAGTTCCTTAGGTCGAGCGGCTGCGATACCTACGACTTTGGCGGCTGGTACCACGGAACGGAAGATGAGGGGTTGCTGCGAATCAACAAGTTTAAGGAAGGCTTTGGCGGCTCGGAACTGACCGAATACCACGCGGTTATCGCGAGAACGATGAAGGGAAGGCTTGGCCTTGCCGCTAAGAAGATGTTGAAGCGCTAGCCGCTTCTTCGGCTTTGGCCGCGCACCACAATTCGTCCCACCGCTCGGCGCTCAGCTCTGCCAAAGGGGCTTCCGCCATTGCTTCCATCCGCATGAACCGCTTCGTGAAGCGGGCCAGCATCTTCCGTAGGGCTTCTTCCGGCTCTATCTTCGCCCAGCGGGCGATATTGACGGCGGTGAACAGCAAATCGCCAATTTCGCCTTCTATTTCGCTTGCATCTCCTGCTTTGAGCGCTGCCTTCAGCTCGTTCTCTTCTTCGCGCAGCTTCTCAAATACTGCTTCGATATCGGGCCACTCAAAGCCAGACCGGGCGGCGCGCTTGCTGATTTCATGCGCCCTCAGGAGCGCGGGCATGGTTGCAGGCACCCCTGCCAAGATCGATGCAGGCTCCTTCTTTTCCGACTTCTTGATGGAGTCCCAATTCTTTAGCACCTCTTCAGGCGTGGAGGCGGAGAGGTTGCCAAACACGTGCGGATGCCGCCGCTCCATCTTGTCGACAATGCCCTGGCAGACAGCGTCGATGTCGAACGCGCCGTCTCGCAAGGCCATCGCCGCGTGCATCACCGGCTGAAGAATCAAATCGCCAAGCTCTTCGCAAAGCTGCTCTCGCGAGTCCCCATCGATTGCGTCGAACACCTCGTATGTTTCTTCCAGAAGGCAGCGTTTAAGGGTTTCGTGGGTTTGGGCGCGGTCCCATGGGCAGCCGCCCGGACCTAGCAAGCGATCAATGAGCGCCACCAGGCGCGCAAACGAGGGGTGCTCTTTGATCTCGCTTTCAGAGATAAGCAGCACGCCATCGGCGGGCAAATCGCCGCTTTCTAGCGGGCGAACCGGAATTCCAGCTTCAACCAGCAAGCCGTAGCTAGAATGCAGCGGGTCTGAATGATAAACGACTCCCAGCTTGCGAAGCGCCTCAATATCTGGCGCAGCACCGGCAGGGAGCCGTATAACCTTCACTTACTGACCCGCGCCGGGGGCAGCGTTTCGCTCTTTAAGGTACTCCTCGATGAGCTTCTTGAAGGCGACGGAGAATTCCTTCTCTTTGATATCGATCTTCGCCTTGGCGAACATGTCCGCCATTTCCTTGCGAATATCGTTCTTTACCTTGCCGCGATCCTGCATGAGCTGTCTGCGAACCTTGCGCTTGAGCGAGTCGTTAAGCTCCAATTTTGATTCCGGAATAACGTTTTCAACCAGGAAGCGCACAAACGAGCCGTTAGAGTTCATCCACGGCGTGATGCCGCCGGCTTTAAGAGGGTTGACTGCATCCTGCATTTCCTTGTTTAAGGAACGGACTGGCACCGTACCGAATTCGCCGCCTCTCATCTTGCTCACGTCGATGCTGTAAGCGGTGGCGACGTCTGCAAATTTCTTGCCTGCGGCAAGGTCGGCGTCCACCTTCTGCTTGGTGGCGTCATCGCTCACCACGATCACCTGCAGTTGAACCTGCTTCGGGTTCGTGAACATGCTCGGGTTCTCGTTGTAGAACGTCTGCACTTGCTGGTCGGTAACCGTGATGCCCTGCGTGAGCATATTCAGCTGACAGAGGTTGATGCGCATCTGATAGCGCAACTCATCCTTCGTCTGCCCGGTGGTCATCCAGTCATCCAGCAGTTTCGGCGTATCCTCCATCCGATACTTGATCTCGTCGTCGATATCCTTCTCCGACGGCATCACGCCTCGGTCTTTGGCCATTTGGAGGATCAATTTTTCAGTGATGATCTGCTCGATGGTGAGCAGTCCCGGCGGGAACTGCTCGAAGCTGTTGCCGCGAACGCGCCCGACCCCGCCGAGATATTCCATGCGGCGGTAGTATTCGCCACCCTTCACTTCTTCGCCATTAACAGAGAAGATGACCTTGCCCGGATCAACCTGGGCAAGCAGTGTGGGGAATAGTAAGCCGCTGAGGAGAACGGAAAGCATTGGCCGCAGTTTCATGTGTTTTAGGACGTTCCTTGAAGAGCAATATTACAGCTTCTGGGTCATTTCGGGGACAGCATCGAAGAGATCAGCTACCAGCCCGAGGTCAGCGACCTCGAAAATAGGAGCGTCAGGATCTTTATTGATAGCGACGATGACCTTGGAATCTTTGATGCCCGCCATGTGCTGAGTGGAGCCGGAGATGCCCGCCGCGATATAGAGGTCCGGCGCGACAATCTTGCCGGTTTGTCCGACCTGGCACTCATTGGGCGCGATGCCGGAATCAACCGCCGCGCGAGTTGCGCCTACTGCCGCGCCTAGCTTATCGGCGAGACCGCCAATGACCTGCTCAAACGTCTGGGCATCCCTTAGCGGACGGCCACCGGAGACCACGAACTTGGCCTGGGTGAGATCGGGGCGCCCTGAAGCACGCGCGCTTACGCTTACGCGTTTGGTTGAACCAGAGCCCGCCAGCGAAGCCGTTTCAGTAGTAGAAGCTCCACCACGGGTGGGTTTGGCAAAACCAGCGGGTCGGAAGGTGATCACAACTGGCTCGGCAAGGACCTCAATGGTCGCGATGATCGAGCCTGCGTAAATCGGTCGCTTGAAAACCGTTGGCGATGCGATAGCGATGACATCGGTCACCATGGCCGCATCAAGCAGTCCGGCCAGGCGAGCCATTACATCTTTGGAGTGCATGGAGGAGACCGCCGCAATATGCGAATAGCCGCTGGCGACGGCTTTGAGGCCATCTGCGAGGGCATCGGCGGGAACATCGCCGCTGGCGCTGATCATCTTGCCCGCGCCGAGGTCGGTGGGGGCGTCTCCGAAGTGCAAGATATCGAACGGAGCGCCGAGCGCCTGGCCAAAAGCGGCCGCGCCCTCCGCATCCGATGAAGAAAAAGCGATTACAAGAGCCTTAGCCATTGAGCACCCCCCGGCCCTTAAGTTCTGCCAACAATTCATCCACGCTGCCCACCCTCTTGCCGGCTTGTCGCGAGGGCGGCGATTCCACGCCGGTCATGCAAGTTCGCAAACGCGGGGAAGTCTTCGGCGCGACCTTGTTCAAGGGCTTGCTTCGCGCCTTAATGATTCCCGGCAGCGCGATGTACCGCGGCTCGTTCAAGCGAAGGTCAACGGTGATGACGGCAGGAAGCGGAAGTGAAAGCGTTTCCTCACCGGTATCCGTTTCGCGCGTGACGACTGCTTCGCCCGGTTTCAATTCGATCTTAGAAGCAAACGTGGCTTGTGGCCAGCCAAGCTTAGCAGCCAACATCTGGCCAACCTGATTGTTATCGTCGTCGGTTGCCTGCTTGCCCATGATGACGACATCCGTAGGATTATCCTTCAGGTAAGCGGCAAGCTCATCGGCTACGCTGGGCGAATCCCACTCGGCGGTTGATTCCACCAAAATTGATTCATCGGCGCCCATTGCCAGCGCCTTACGAAGTTGATCCTCAACTTCTGGCCCGCCAATCGAGATGGCGGTTACTTGGGTAGACGGGTCGCGCTCTTTGATGCGGGCCGCTTCTTCAACGGCAATCTCATCAAAGGGGTTGATTGCAAAGTTCTGACCGGTTAGGTCAATACCGGAACCGTCGGCTAGTGGGCGCACCTTGGCATAAGGGTCCACCACGCGCTTAATGGGCACGAGAATCTTCATGGAAACGCCGCCGAGTTTACTTGAAAGCCTCAGTCTTCGACTTCAACGCCCGGATCCCAGCCCTGTTCGCTGGCCCGCATCAGAACGGCGCACTGAATGTCGCCAGCTACCCGCACCTGGCACGAGAGACGGAATTGGCCAAGAACGCCATCTTCTTCAAGGCTATCGTGCTCTTTCTGGCCCATTGGTGGCTCCTCGGAGATGAACTTCACGCGGCAGGTGGTGCATTTTGCTTGGCCGCCGCATCGGTGGCTGATATCTATGCCGGCGTTCTCGATAGCTTTAACAAGCTTGGTTCCGGACTCAACGGTAAAGGGGTCAAAGCCCTCGACATGAATAGTGTGGGTGGACATTTAGGGGCGGAGTTTATCCGTTGTCCGCGTTAAATGCCAGCGGCTTGCAATACAATCACTGCGTGGCCAAGACCGGTTCACCGTCCATATCGCAGAACTGGCTGTGGGTTAGCGCCTGGCTTGTACGGGTCGGCGTCCTTCTTGGCTTCGTTGCAGCGCTCTTCCATTTTGCGCACCCCATGCCGGTTTGGGACGATTCGTTGATGTGGCAGCGATATAGCCACTTCCTGCACGATGGCAAGGGTCTGATTTGGAATCTTGGCGACGGCCCCACGTACGGGCTGACTTCAGTTAGCTTTCTGCTGATTACGGTGCCATGTCATCTGCTGTTTCATGACAACTGGTATCGCGCCGCCGAGGCCGGCGGCATAGCCGCAAGCATTCTTCTGTTCGCAACAATCGCCCTCTCGGTCTTCTCTCTGGCCCGGGCTAGTTCCAGTTATCTGCGTCTGGTCAGCGCCGCTTTACTTTGCACGCTGTTCGTGTGGCAGCACGAGAAGTTCTGGGAAGTGATGGCAAGCGGGATGGACACCCCTTTTTCGTTGGCGGTCCTGCTGCTCTTTTTCTGGAGCGCTTTTAAGGCATTCGAAGCGAAGTTGTCGGGGTTCGTGCTCGCGATCTGGGCGCCTGTGCTGTATCTCACAAGGCCGGAGCTTCTGCTTTACGCGGTCGCGATCGGCATTGCAATGCTTGCCTCAAAGCCAACTCGGGGCGGCGCAATCCGATATGGACTTGCGTCGCTCGTTTTGCTGGGGTTGACGCTAGCAGGGCTGAAGAGCTACTTCGGAACACCGTTTCCGCTCGCGGCCTACGCAAAGCATTTGGGCTATTACGATTCGTCGTTCGAGGTGATCGCCAAGCGCTTCGATGAAGCAACTTGGAACGACTTCATCCGCATCTACGGCTGGCTCGCTGCCCTGGCCGCCATTGGAGCGATCAACGCGTGGCGCCGCAAAGTACCTGAGCGAATCTTCATCACGGCGCTTGTTCTGGCCTCGTTTGCGCTGACCTACTATCTGAACAATTACATGCACCAGATCATGGGGCTGTACCAGCGCTTCTATCTTCCGACCGTCATTGCTTACGTCGCCGCGCTGGCTCTCTGCATCAGATCGCTTAACCTGCCCGTTAGGTTTCAACCGCCAGGAAATGCCAGGAAAGCGATTCCGATGCTCGGGATGGTGGCATCCAGCATCTTCCTCGTCATGCAAGCGACTGGGACAGTCGGCGCCATACGCGACCACAAGAATTTGCAGGGAACGATGGATAGCGCCTGGCTAGGCATGACAGGCAAGGTTTGGCCGGTGCTGCCTGAAATCCACGCGGTGGATGGGGCGCTCCGAATTGCCTCCACGGAGGCTGGCTTGCCTGGTGCTTGGTTGCCCAAGACTTACTTTGTGGACCTTGCTGGCCTAAACGATAACGACATTGGGCTTCACGGCCTGGACGGTCCGCGCTTATTGAGCCGTAACCTGGACGTGATCTACTTCCACCTCTTCTATCCGAAGATGCAGCAGACCATCACCTCCGTGCCGGGGTTTAACGAACGCTATCGCTTTTACCGAACGCAGCCGGATTGGAAGTTAAACGTGGCCCTGAAATGGAGCTGCCCGCAGTTTGAAAAGCTGGACAGCATTTTGCGGGGAATCGAGGAAGAAGCGGTTTTGAACCACGGGACCGAGGGGCAAATCCAGGAGTTTTGCTTCAACGAAACCCTTGACGAAGCGAGCAATATGTTCGAAACGCGGGACACATCTGCGCCAAAGTAATTCGGCAACCAGGAACTATGGCGTAAAATTTGCGTTCAGAAATCTAGGAATGCAGGATGCCCTCTTGAATCCGAGCCTTGGCGGCAAGGCGAACTCTCAAGCAAGCGACAGCGCATACGCGACGACGCTTCGATGGGCTGCGCGTATCGCTTGGCTTGGCGTGGTGCTGCTCTTGCTAAGTCAATTCCTGATTAACGAGCGCTCGATTCCAATTTGGGACGACGGCCTGATGTGGCAGCGATACGACAACATCCTGCTCAAATACGGCTATATCGGTTGGAATGCGGATGGCATTCACACCTACGGTTTAACTTCGATTCTGTTCCTTATCATCTCGGTGCCCTGCCACCTCATCTTTCACAACAATTGGTATCACGCCGCGATCTTGACCGCGTTCGTTGGAACGATCGCCTTTGTGCTCGGGCTGACCACCATTATCTTCCGGATAACCGATGCTTCCCGAAGTTTCCCGCGGCTCATCCTCGCATGCCTCCTAAGCTCGCTCTACTTCTTCTTCCATCAGCATTTCTGGGAGCTTCTTGGAAGCGGGATGGACACGCCATTCTCGCTGCTGGTTCTGAGCGGCTTCTTGTACTCCTCATACCGGATGTACACCGAACTGCGGTCGCCATTCAAGCTGGCGCTCTGGGCGCCCGCGCTTTATCTCACGCGGCCGGACATGTGCATGTTTCTTGCGGGCGTTGGGCTTGCGTTCCTGCTTGGATCGACGAAGGAACACCGCGCTTACGCCGTCCGTTTTGGCGCCTATTGCGCAGGTATGCTGGCAGTACTTGGTGTTGGGCTGTACCTGTATTTCCACTCACCGGTTCCGCTTCCGTTCTACGCGAAGCGACATGGCTACTACGATGAGACATTCGAGTTCTATTGCAAACAGTACGACGATGCTGTTTGGGCAAATTTCCGCGCCGAGTACGGCTGGCTCGCGATAACGGCTGCGTTAAGCGCAGTCTTTCTGTTCTTCAAAGGCGGATCGCATCGCTGGATGGGCATTTGTCTGGTCGCGACCGCAGGCGTGTTCACTTGGTATATCAGCGATCACGTAATGCAGGTAATGGGCTTCTATGGCCGATTCTATATGCCGACGGTGATCGCGTACGTGTTCACAATCGCCCTTGCGATACGGTATGTTTCGCGACCGGCAAAGATGCTCATTCGGCCCCAGGATTACAAAGGAATTGGCGTCGTAGCCATGCTGGGGAGCCTATTTATGTTGGGTTTCCAATTGTTCTCGGCGCCTTCTACGCTGGAGAGGCAGCGTGTTATGAAATTTGGAAGCGGCCCACTTGGGTTCACCTTCCGCGACGGCTTCAACGAGTACTTCATTGTGAACGGGGAAGCGGTCTGGCCAAGCCTCGACGTGGTTCAGAAATTTGATGGTGACGTTCGCCTTGCCAGCACCGAGGCGGGCCTGCCCGGGGCATGGATGCCGAACACCTACTTCGTAGATACCGCAGGGTTAAACGACACTGAAATTGCTCTCCACGGTCTTGATGGCGCGAAGCTGTTGCAGCGCAATTTGGATGTCATCTACTTCCATGGCTCGTACCCAAAGATGAACGCCAGCATTCTGAATGCGCCCAACTTCTGGCGTGATTACCGCTACTATCACACCCGCAAGGAGCGGATACTCGACGTCGCCGTGCGCCGTGACTACAAGCACTTCGCCGAACTTGACGCAGCGTTCCGCAAAAACGAAGATGAGAATATCGTCAAGAATTACCGGGCGGATCAATATTCGGATCTCTTCTATGGGCGGGTCCTAACCGACTCCAACGATCTCTTCCAGGTGGCGGACGAGTAACCCGGTGCGCCCGTCAGGTCGGCTGTTCGCGTGGCTCTGCCTGTTGAGCGTTGTAGCTCTTCGGTGCTACTGGTTCTTCGCGCATTACACCTCGGCGAAATTGGTTGACGATGCCCTGATGTGGCAGCGCTATGCGGCTAACCTGCTTAGCGGACATGGCGTTTCATGGAACGTTGCGGACGGACCGGTTTACGGCCTTACATCGCTGGGCTATCTGCTGGTGGCTATTCCGGCGCACTTGCTTGCTCCTACCAACGCGGTTCGAGGCGCTGAACTCGGCGGTATTGGCTCAGCTGTCCTATATTTGGCATGCTCCAGTGCGCTCATTTTTGTTGCTTGCGGTGCGGGCGCCTCAATTTGGCGAAGCGGGGCAGCCTTCGTTCTTGCTCTGATCTACCCTTTGCTCCACGAGGGGTTCCAACTTGTTCTGGTGGGCGGCATGGACACCGCGTTCAGTTGCTCGTTGGTGTGCATCTTTCTCATATTACTAATCCGGGCTTATGAGGGTCGCCTCTCGGCCTGGTGGCTGGTAGCCCTGGCTCCGTTGCTTTACGTCACTCGGCCGGAAGCGGGGCTATATGTGGCCGCCGCTCTGATTGTCATGCTGGCGAAGCGCGGACGTTCTGGAATGCGGCAGTCGGCTACGCAAATTGCCGTTTGCGGAATCCTCTTTGCTATCACCCTCTTGGGCTTAAAATCGGTTTTCAAGACTGCCATTCCTTTGCCCGCCTTGGCAAAATCGTACGGCCACTACACCGATAACTTCGGCTGGATTTACCGGATGATCGCCAAGGAATTCTTGGGTAATTACCTCATCGGCTACGGCTGGCTCATCTTGCTCGCCATCGGCATGTCAGTCATCCTCGTTCGTCGCAGGGCGGAGTCAGCCTCCCTTGCTCTGGGCCTTCTCACGACAGGCCTCCTTTACGTCGCGTACATCCACTTCGGAGTGATGCAGATCATGGGGCACGGCGAACGCTTCTTCTTTCCCACCGTTCCCGCGTTTCTCGTAGTTGTTGGCCTTGGAATAAGGGCGCTTGTTCAGAAACCAATGCCAGTGTCCACGGCTGCGTTGTCTGCCGCGGGTGTTTTGGCGCTAGGCGCATCGGCATTGGCGCTAACAGGCCACCCTCACCCTGACGGCACCCTGGAGTCGTTCTTCAACCAGCAGGGCAAACAGGTTTGGCCCGCCTTACCCATCGTGGCTGCCCAAGGATTGACGAGGACGGCGGCAACCGATGTCGGCCTCATGGGTGTGATGATGCCTAGCGCAAGTATCGTCGATCTGGCCGGGCTAAACGATTACGAAATTGCGACCCAGGGCTTCCGGGCCGAGGAATTCTTGGAGAAGCGGCAGCCAGAGCTGATCTACTGCCACCTCAGCTACCAGTCGATCAGCGATGCCCTTGTTGACGCCCCCGGGTTCTTAGAGGATTACGAGGCTTACCACCTGATAGAACCGGCAACTCGACTTAACGTTTTCGTGAGGCGTGATGCGCCAGGCTTTGCCGTGATGGATATGGCCTTTGCTGCGGAAGAAGAATCTCTGTTGGACAGCAAGTTCTCATCGAAAGAAGCACTTGATCGACGCTTTGACCGGCAGTTGGCCGCTACGCAAAGCCTTTTCACAGTGTTCCGGCCGTAAGAAAACCTTGACTTAATGATTACCGCGACCTCTATGTGCCTCGCTTTGTACGAGATGATGCCGTCGCAGAAAACGATGCATTAGAGGGGGACTCGTCTTTATTGGTGTTCCTTTGAAAGGGAAACGAAGAACGGTAGGCCGAATTTGGAGCGGGCCTTTTGCGACTCAGCCATGAAGTAGCCAGTGATTTTGCTGTCGAACCGCTTAATAAAGAATCCCAACGCGTGGGCCTCAGCAAAGGCAGTGGTCGGGAGCGCTTGTTCCACCCGACCGCGCACCGTGGTCCCATCTAGTACCAAATCCGAGGCCGGAGCACTCTTTCCATCGATCATTACTACGGCGCTCCCATCCGCATTGAAAGTGATGCTTATAGGGACATTTTTTCGGTCCACTCGAATAGCGCCCTTCCAAACGCCTTGCATTGCTTCGTCAACAATGAATTTTGATTCTCGATAGTCCTCAGGTAATTGCCTACCCTTTCGGGCCGTCTCTGACCGCTCTCGGTAGCCTGGGACGGCCAAGAATGCCGTCTCCTCGACGATGTGCTGCACAAAGCCATCGATGCCCGAATAGTTTGATAGGCCAACAACGCCAACTCCCTCCGAGGGAAGAATCTTGATAAACGCACTGCCCCCGACGACGTTGCCGTCAGAAACGGCGGAAGTTATCCCCAAGTCGTTGCCGTTACCCCATCCATAGTGATAGCCTTGTTTGCCGTGAACATCGTTCAAGATTGTGGAAGGTAGCCCCGGCTTTGCAGCCCCTAGGTGATAAAGCATATAGAGGGCTAGGTCGTGCGCTGTAGAGTAATAGCCCGCCCCGCCTGCTGGCTCCAAATTGAACGAGCCCATATATGACCCCGCCCGATTGTATCGTTTGGCAACATTGTCCGTGGCTTTAGGGATTCGCAAGAACGTACGGTTCATGCCAAGCGGGTCAAACACTGTGGTTTTCATCACATCGAACAAGGGCCGACGCAGCCTCTCCTCTAGGACTCCGCCAAGTGCGCCAAGCGATAGGTTAGAGTAATGGAAGGTCGAACCGGGCTCAAAAGCCACGAATGCATATTTATCCAGTAGGTCTTGACAGGATGGGGCATCCGCTTCGTCGGACCACTCGAAGAACCACAAGTGAGGCAGACCGCCTCGCATGTCCATAAGCTCAATCGGAGTCACATTCGCGAGCGCCTTAAGCCATGTTCGCTTGCTTCCGCGCAGAGAAACACCGAGTTTTTCGTTCAGATTTAGCTTGCCTTGGCGGCTGAGAATGTACGCGGCCGTGCTAGTGATGCTTTTGCTGACAGAAGCAATAGCATAGATAGTGTGAGGATTGGCGGGCTTGCGGTTCTCGATGTCGGAAAATCCAAATCCCTCTTCCCAAATGACCTTGCCACCTTTAACGACGGCTATCGCAAAAGAAGGAAGAGTCTTTGCCTCTAACCTAACAGAGATTTCTTTTCTGATTGGATCAAAAGGATCTGGTAACGGAGCCTTTGCACAAACCAGGGACAATATCAGGGGATAGAAAAGCATTTCAACCTCTACGACGATTTTCGTAGAATAGCAGTTACCGGAATCTCGCCGTGCAAGTTTCTAGCAGCAATTAGGTCTTAAGTCCCTAACTTAACCGTGAGCGACGCTGGAAGGATTGCGCCCCACCTTTATGTAACAGGAAGCTCACGCTTCGTTGACGTGGGTACATGTGCATGCCCCAAAGTCCCTTTGAACTAAGGTTGTCCCTCGATACGGATCAAGCCGTAAAATAGCGGCATGCAATATTGGCTGATGAAGTCGGAGCCCGACACTTACGGCATCGACGACTTGGAGCGGGCGGGCAAGCCCTCGATGTGGGAAGGTTGCCGCAACTATGTGGTCCGCAACTATCTGCGCGATGAGATGCAGGAAGGGGATATGGCCTTCTTCCACCACTCGAACTCCAAGCCTAGCGGGATCATCGGCACCATGAAGATCGTGGGCCAGCCTTATCCCGATCCCACCCAGTTCGATCCTAATAGCCACTATTACGACCCCAAATCCCCTCGCGACAAGCCACGGTGGGTTGTTCGCGACGTCGTCTTCGAGCGAAAATTCAAGCGGATTATCTCGCTCGACGAGATCAGAACCATTCCCGGCCTTGAGCAGATGGGCGTGATTCGCAAAGGCAATCGCCTCAGCATTCAAAAGGTGACTCCCGAAGAGTGGAAGATCATCCTGTCGCAGCCGGGCATCTAAATGTTGGAACCCTTACGCAATAAAGAGCGTTTATGATAGTAAACACTCAAACAACTTGAGCGTACTGCACTCATATGCGATTTGACAAACTAACTCTGAAAGTCCAAGAAGCGCTTCAGGAAGCGCAGACGAACGCGACGCGGCTGAGCCATTCCGATGTCGATGTGGAACATCTGCTCTTGGCATTGCTGGAGCAAGATGGAAGCATTGTCGCCTCCGTTCTCGGCAAGCTTGGTGTCGACGCCTCCCGGTTCGAATCGGAGATCAAGGATGAACTTGACTCCCGGGCGAAGGTGCAGGGCTCCAATGCCGGTGGCACCCTTTCTACACGCCTGAGCAAGGTGTTCAACGACGCCTTTGCGATCGCCGACAAGATGGGAGACAGTTACGTCTCCGGCGATCACATCCTTACTGCAACGCTGAAAGAAGGCGGCTTTGCGGGGCGCATCCTACGCTCATACGGGGTCGATGACAAGTCTCTCAAGGCGGCGATTGAAGAAATGCGAGGTGGGCGCAAAGTGGACGACGCTTCGGCCGAAGACCGTTACCAGGCTCTTGAGAAGTACGGCATCGACATGACTGCGCGGGCGAGAGAAGGCAAGCTCGACCCGGTTATTGGCCGCGATGAAGAAATCCGCCGAGTGGTGCAGGTTCTTAGCCGCCGGACAAAGAACAACCCCGTGCTCATTGGAGAACCCGGCGTGGGTAAGACAGCGGTCGTAGAGGGCCTTGCACAGCGCATTGTGAATGGCGACGTCCCCGAGTCGCTTCGTAACAAGTCGGTGATCGCGCTGGACCTTGGCGCGTTGGTTGCCGGCGCAAAGTTTAGAGGCGAGTTTGAAGAGCGCCTGAAAGCGGTTCTTGAAGAGATTGCACGCAGCGAGGGCGAGATCATCCTGTTCATCGATGAGCTGCACAACCTCGTTGGCGCGGGGCGCGCCGAAGGCAGCATGGATGCCGCCAATATGCTTAAGCCGATGCTTGCGCGAGGCGAGCTGCGGTGCGTTGGCGCGACGACCTTAAACGAATATCGGCAGCACATCGAGAAGGATAAGGCGCTTGAGCGCCGGTTCCAGACCGTGCTGGTTGGCGAGCCGAGCGTGGAAGAAGCTATCTCCATCCTTCGTGGCCTAAAAGTCGCTTATGAAAGCCACCACAACGTGAGAATCACCGATTCGGCGATTGTCGCCGCGGTGACGCTCAGCGATCGCTATATCACCGACCGATTCTTGCCCGATAAAGCAATCGACCTGATGGACGAAGCAGCATCTAGGCTGAAGATTGAGATCGAAAGCATGCCGGCGGAGATCGACGCCGTTGAGCGGCAGATTCGGCAGATCGAGATTGAGAGGGAAGCCCTCAAGAAAGAGGAAGATGCTGCCTCCAAGGAGCGACTTGTCAATAGCCAGAAGAAGCTCGCCGAATTGAGCGAGACCGCGGCGCAGCTTCGCGGTGTTTGGCAGAAGGAAAAGGACAAGATCGAGCACCTTGGCTCGCTCAAGAAGGAAATGCAGCAGCTTCAAGTTCAGCTAGCTGCCGCCGAGCGCGAATCAGATTGGACGAAGGCCGCTGAAATACAGCACGGTCGAATTCCTGCTATCCAAAAGCAGATTGAGGCAGAAAGCGCCGAACTCGCCACCCTAACGCAGGGCGGGCGGATGCTAAAGGAAGAAGTGGACAGCGAGGATATCGCCGAAGTGGTTAGCAAGTGGACCGGCGTGCCGGTGAGCAAGCTGGTGCAGGGCGAAATGCAGAAGCTGCTTGCAATGGAATCCTTCCTAGAGAAGAGGGTCGTTGGCCAGGATGAAGCGCTGCAAACCCTCAGTGACGCCGTTCGGCGCTCGCGAAGCGGCCTTTCTGATCCGAACCGCCCGGTTGGCTCGTTCCTGTTCCTCGGCCCAACCGGTGTAGGAAAGACCGAGACTGCAAAGGCACTGGCTGAGTTCCTGTTCAACGATGAGCGAGCAATGATCCGCGTGGACATGAGCGAGTATCAGGAGCGGCACTCAGTAGCCCGCCTAATAGGCGCCCCTCCGGGATACGTAGGTTATGAAGAGGGCGGACAGCTAACCGAGCCGGTTCGGCGACGCCCCTATTCGGTTGTCCTGCTGGACGAAGTCGAGAAGGCGCATCCTGAAGTATTCAACGTGCTGCTACAGGTGCTGGATGACGGTCGACTAACTGATGGCCAGGGCCGAACCGTTGACTTCAAGAACACGGTGATCATCCTCACCAGCAACCTAGGTTCGCATTATTTCAGCGATCCGGTGTCCGCTGATGCCAACTTTGAAACCACCAAGGAAAATGTGCTTTCAGAAGTAAGGGCATTCTTCCGTCCGGAGTTCTTGAACCGGCTAGACGACGTCATCGTCTTCCGCTCGTTGGGTGTCGCCCAGATCAAGCAGATTGTCACGATTCAGCTTGCGCATCTGGCTGAGCGCCTTGCGACAAGAAGGATTGAATTGGAGCTTACGGAAGCTGCGGCGCTTGAGATAGCTACTGCCGGCTACGACCCGGTGTACGGTGCACGACCGTTGAAGCGAGCAATTCAGCGAGAGGTAATGAATCCGCTTTCACAAGCGATTCTTCGTGGGGACATCCGTGATGATAGCCATGTGAAGGTTGATTTCAAAGATGGACAGTTCACCTTCAACTCTAGCGCAAAGAAGGAGGACGCAAGATCGGGCTAGCAGAACTAACGGCTGGTATTAGTACTGGTTCGCTTGAACATTCCCCCGTTTTCAAACCAGCAAAAGAAGAGTCATCGCATAATAGGTTCATGTTCTTACATTCTTCTATTAAGAGGGTCGCTCCGTTGCTTGGCTTGGCGCTTGTTGTCGCTTCAGCCGCTAACGCGAACGCGATTTACGACAATCTCAATGCTAGTACAAGCGGCTCCGATCCCATCCAGAGTTTTGGCCCGCTTTACGATTCATTCTCCGTTGGCTCTTCGAGCGTGGTGATTGATTCGATTATCGTCAGCCTGATCAATCCTAATGGATCAAACGGAGCTTTTACCGTCAATCTTTACGCGGATAACAACACGTCTCCAGGCAGCTGGCTCGCAGGAACCGGATCGATTTCGGATGGCTTCATCGGTTCGAGCACAACCCAGCTCACCATTGGTGGTGGTGGAGTTGGCCTGAACGCGAACACCCGCTATTGGGTCGGCCTCGTGGCTGACGGGGTGGTTGGATCCGGCGTTAATTGGAACTGGTCCAGCGATATTTCGGGTGTCGGTGTTGCAGGTGAGTTCTTCGCTAATGCAAACGGCGTGTTTTCGAATGATAGCGGTCCTTACCAGATGCAGGTCAACACGACCGCAGTTCCTGAGCCGGCTTCCATGGCTGCTCTCGGACTTGGCGTTGCCGCTCTGATTCGCCGACGAAACAAGAAAGCCTAACCGCTTCGTTTGAACAACTTGAATCGCCCCTCGCCAACCGGCAGGGGCGATTTTGCTTTACATCCAGCCGTAGGAACCTCCGGTAACCTTACAACTATGAGCACGACGCTTTCCTCGCCTTACGCCGAACTGATCAGCCGCCTTATTCCGAACCTCAAGTCGGCTTCTGGCCCCGATCTCAAGGTCTTTACGCCCGTCGATGGCTCCGAGATCGCCTCTCTGCGGGTAGATACCGCCAAAGAGATCGATGAAAAGATCGCGCGGTCGGTGCAAGCCTTCAAGGAATGGAGCCTCGTGCCTGGCCCGATTCGCGGAGAACTTGTCCGGCGGCTCGGCGAGGCGCTAAGGCAGAAGAAGGAAGACTTGGCGAAGCTCGTCACCCTTGAGTGCGGCAAGATTCTGGAAGAGGGAAGAGGCGAAGTGCAGGAGATGATCGACATCTGCGATTTCGCAGTCGGGCTCAGCCGTCAGCTGTACGGCCTCACCATTCAAAGCGAGCGAAAGAACCACGTGATGCAGGAGAACTACCTGCCGCTCGGTCCGGTCGGCATCATCAGCGCGTTCAATTTCCCAGTAGCGGTTTGGAGTTGGAACGCAGCCCTCGCATTCGTTTGCGGTGACTCGACGATTTGGAAGCCGAGCGAGAAGACGCCGCTTACCGCCCTTGCTGTTCAGGCGATTCTTGAAGGCGTTCTGAAAGATTTCCCGCAGGCTCCAGCGAACCTTAGCCAAGTTATTATCGGGGATGCCAAGCAAGGCTCGCAGCTCGTTGATGATCGCCGAGTGCCGCTGATCAGCGCGACCGGTTCAACCCGCATGGGGCTTGCCATAGGCCAGCGAGTTGCTGCGCGTTTTGGCAAGTCGCTCCTTGAGCTTGGCGGTAATAATGCGATGATCATCACGCCCAATGCGGATCTTGGGGTGGCGATTCCCAGCATCTTGTTCGGCGCGGTAGGCACTTGTGGCCAGCGATGCACTTCAACTCGCCGCGTAATCGTCCACCGCTCGATCATCGACGAGGTGTTCAATAAGCTCAAGAACGCCTACACTTCGATTCACCAAAACAAGATTGGCAGCCCTCTTGATCCGCACACCCTTGTTGGTCCGCTTATCGATGGTGATGCCCGCCAGATGATGGAGAGGGCCCTGGAGCTCATTAAGCCCGAAGCCAAAGAGATCGTCGGCGGTGGCCGAGCACTTCAGGACAAGTATCCCAACGCAAGCTATGTCTATCCGGCTTTGGTGCGGCTGAACAAGCAGACGGAGGCCGTTTACACGGAAACCTTCGCGCCTATCACTTACGTGATCCCCTACGACACGCTTGAGGAAGCACTGGAGATTCACAATGCGGTGCCTCAGGGCCTCAGCAGCGCGATCATGACGACCGATGTGCGGGAAGCCGAATACTTCAAGCGCCACACTGATTGCGGCATCGCCAACGTAAACATCGGCACCAGCGGCGCTGAGATCGGCGGCGCGTTTGGAGGCGAGAAGGAGACCGGCGGTGGCAGAGAATCGGGTTCCGATGCCTGGAAGGCTTATATGCGTCGGCAGACCAGTACAACCTATTACGGTACAGAGCGTCCTGCCCTCGCCCAAGGCATCACCTTCGACGTATAATCGATTGTTGCTGACATATTTGTCAGCTATTGATAGGAGAATCTAAATGAGCCAAGTAATTGAGGGAATTGATGTCCGCGGTCATCTGATCGGATGGGCAAAGGGTGTCACCGGCATGTTTATCAAGGATATTAACGCCTTGCCGGAAGACAAGATCACCGCAACCATGGGTGGCTGCACTCGACCGGTTAGCGAGTTGACGGCCGATGCGATGGGCCTCGTGCTCTGGGTAACTGCTGCGTTTAAGGGTCAGACCCTGGCAGGAAGTGAAGAGGAGCAAATGGCTGCACTGACAGCCAAGCTTGCTACTAAGTCGGCAATAGTACAGCACCTCGGTAGCGCTGTTGATGACTTCTGTGCCGCGATCGCGAGCGCAAATGACGAGACTCTTGCGAAGGTGGTCACCACCCCTTGGGGCATGGAATCGTCGCTGTACTCATTGGCGCACACCGCTGTCAGTCACATTTGGTATCACGATGGCCAGCTCAATTACATCCAGACTCTGCTCGGAGACGGCAAAGTCCACTGGATGGAAGAGTAGTCTTCGCCATACCGGTTCGCAATGTTGCCCTCGGCTTCGGCCGGGGGCTTTTCGTTTGTACTGAGCATCACGAGGGCTAGTTCCTTGAATCAGGTAAACCGGGACGGCTATGCTGCGCCCGAAAACAAGTTACGCTCTCAGCGGCGATGTGAATATCGCCTATCAGGTCATTGGCGACGGCCCACACGACCTGGTCATGGCCCCCGGTACGATGTCCCATCTTGACCTCGACTGGGAGAATCCAACGCGAGTAGCCCTTAACCAGAAGCTGAGCGAGTATTGCCGCGTCATTCGATTTGACAAACGCGGCACGGGCCTATCAGATCGGCCACTTAAAGTAGCGACGCTCGAAGAGCGCACAGATGATATCCGCGCAGTGCTTGACGCTGTCGGACTTGAGAAGGCCCATATCTTTGGAGGCTCCGAAGGCGGCTCCATGGCCTGCATGTTTGCGGCAACCTATCCAAACCGAACCCTTTCGCTCATCGTTTGGGGTGCGCAGGCGAAGTGGATTAGATCAGAGGACCATCCCTGGGGGCAGACCCCCGAGGAACACGAGGACATGCTGCGCATGATCCAGGAGTCCTGGCCGTCCGAGGAATACATCCGAGGGCCCGGCGCTGGCTTTGGCCAAGATGCCGATCCAGCGGTCATTGAGGCAGTGGGCCGCTATATGCAGGCTGCTGCAAGCCCGTCTGTAGTTCTCGCCTACGAAAGAATGAACGCTGAAATCGATACGCGTGGAATTCTCCCGTTCATCCATGTCCCTACTCTTGTGATGAACCGAGAAGGGGATCCAGTTGCCCACGTTGAAGCAGCGAGAGACATGGCCTCACGGATTCCAGGTGCGATCTTCAAAGCCTATCCCGGCAACACCCACACCATGGCTTCCGGCGACTCCGACGAAGTGGTGAACGACCTAATCGAATTCATTACGGGTGAACGGCCAGCCCCTTCTTCAGACCGAATCTTGGCTAGCGTCCTTTTCCTAGACATTGCATCCTCCACCGAGCGAGCGGCTGCCCTTGGGGATTCCACGTGGAAGCAGGTCATGAACTCCTACTATGCGATCGTGCGAAAGGAACTGCAGAGATTTCGTGGTCACGAAACAAATACGGCAGGCGATGGCTTCCTTGCCACCTTTGATGGACCTGCGAGAGCCGTTAGGTGCGGGCTAGCGATAGCCTCCGCCGTAAAGACGCTGGGTATCGACGTCCGCGCGGGCGTGCACACGGGAGAGTGCGAAGTTATGGGAGACAACGTGGGAGGTATTGCGATCCACATCGGTGCGAGGGTGATGGCCACCGCCGAGCCAGGTTCAGTTATGGCCTCCAGTACGGTTAAGGATCTGGTCTCCGGTTCTGGAATCGAGTTCATCGACGCTGGGCGCCACGAGCTAAAAGGAGTGCCTGATAAATGGCATCTGTACTGCGTGCGGGGGTGATATCCGTTTGCTGCTAAGGGCAAGGACTTGGGGCTCCGCATCGAAACCAACGCTTCACGTTTCCCTTTATGGCAGACCGGACAGACCTAGTAGAAATACTTGTTGTTGAACGTAGCGCAGAGTATTTGCAATAAATGGGTTGTAACATGAGAGGTAGTGCCTAGGCTGGGAAACCTTCCATTGCCGGGCCGAAAACCAGTCCTTCCCGGAGGAGGGTCTGGATCGAGGAAGTATTCTTACTTACTGCCTTTGCCTCCGGCCGTTGGTCGGAGGCCCTTTTATTTATGAGCCGCCAGTTCGCCAATTCACCTATTGCCAGCGCAAATCATGTACGATAGGGGAGGATCATTTTAGGATCCCTTTTGATTGGAGGATTACAGGCTAGATGAAAAGATTTGCTTTCTTGGCGCTGCTAGGCGCGTTCGCTGTTGGCCAAGCCGACATGCTAAATTTCGACGACGTTGACACCAATGGATCTGCGGTTTCGTTGGGCAACAGCTATCACGGTCTCTTTATTTCCGGCGACCTTGCTGCCGCGGACAATGGCTATTACAATCTGTATTACAACAACAACCTCAGCTTCCCGTCGGCGCCGAATGCTGCTTTTAACGGCGCAGGCATCACCCAGATTGATTTGCTTAGCAACCAACCATCAAGCATTCGCACAAACAATGCTGCGACGTTCAACTTCTCAGGGCTCGATGCTTCGACGTGGGCGGACAATAACGCCTTTTATGCTTACTCATCTACTTCGATCACGGTTCAAGGTTTTCTGAACGGCAATCTTGTGGGCCAATCTTCGATGAATCTCAACGGTGACGGTACGTTCTCTCACCTTAGCGGCTTTGCGGGCCAAATCGACGACCTTCGCATTTTGAATGACGGCGTTGACGGCCACTGGTGGTTGGTCGACAACATCAATACCGATGCCGCCGTTCCCGAGCCAGCTTCGATGGCTGCTCTCGGTCTCGGGGTCGCAGCTCTCCTTCGCCGCCGCACAAAGAAGGCTTGAGCTAAAGCTGTTACGTTTGCGAATGAGTTGCCCCTCGCAAGCGAGGGGCAACCTTGTTTTGCGACTGATAGAATTACCAGTTTCTTAAAGCAACTTCTCGTACTTGTGACAAGCTTGTCGTATAATCACGGATCGAATCTATTTTCGATTCGCTTTTTGGAGGATTACAGGCTAGATGAAAACACTTGCTTCTATGGCGCTTCTTGCTGCTATTGCAGTTGGCAATGCCAGCGTACTCAACTTCGACGATTTGGATGCCGCAGGTCAAGGCGGAGCTTATCTTATTGGTTCGAGCTATGACGGCTTCAACATCTCGGGTGACCTTGGTGTAATGACCAACAGCTACTACAATAATGGCTTTGCCAACTCGGCCACCTTCCCAAGCGCGCCGAACGCTGCTTATAACGGCTATGGCGAGACGGAGATAGACTTCACGCTCCAGAACACCACCGCTAACGGAAAGGCGAATGGCAACCTAAGCACCTTCGGTTTTGGCGGCTTGGACGCATCTTTCTGGGCAGAGCAGGATTCATCCGCAAGCTTTTCTTCGCAGAGCATCACCGTAGAGGGCTGGCTGAACGGCAACATCGTTGGTAGCTCGTCCATGATTTTGGGCGCCTCATTCGCTCATCTAAATGGTTTTGCTGGTCAGATTGATACGCTAAAGATCAAGAACGACGGCAATACCACCTGGTGGGTAATCGATAACCTCAGCACTGATGCTGCCGTTCCGGAGCCGACCTCGATGGCTGCTCTTGGTCTCGGCGTCGCCGCTCTTCTTCGCCGCCGCGCAAAGAAGGCTTAAGCTAGAGCCGTTTCTTTTGTAAGCATATTGCCCTTCGCAGATCCTGCGAGGGGCAATTTTGTTCTTCTGACTGCTAGGAATACCAGTTCCTTTCTGAATTCAGCCGGATTCGCCTTTTTTCTCGTACACTACAACCCGGATCACCATGGATCCACTTTGGAGGATTACAGGCTAGATGAAAATATTTGCTACCATGGCGGCTATTGCCGCTGTTGCAGCCGGTAACGCGGCTGTTCTGAACTTTGACGATATCAATACGAACGGGTCTGCTGTAGCGACGGGGCCTTCTTATGATGGCTTTAACATTGCAGGCGATTTGTTTGCAATGGACAAGGATTATTACAATACTTTCTATTCGAATCAGATCCAATTCCCGAGCGCTCCAAATGTTGCCTATAATGGCTACGGCGAGCACGAGATTGATTTCACGGTGACGCAGCCAAATGGCCTAGGCAATAACGGTGGAGGCTTGTTCGGCTTCTCCGGTCTTGACGCTGCATTCTGGGCAGCGAGCAACAGCCAGCAATACTATTCTTCGACCACCATCACAGTTGAGGGTTGGCTGAATGGCAATTTGGTTGGTTCTTCGTCCATGGAGTTGGGCGCAAATTTCGCCCATCTGAACGGCTTCGCGGGTCAGATTGATACGCTGAAGATCCTTAACGATGGCGGAGTGACCTGGTGGCTGATCGATAACGTCAACACCGATGTCGCCGTACCGGAGCCGACCTCGATGGCCGCTCTTGGACTAGGCATCGCCGCCCTTCTTCGCCGCCGCGCCAAGAAAGCTTAACACTACGCCTTGTCTTCCAGGGATGCTTCCCTCTGTCGTAATGGCAAGAGGGAAGCAGCCTGATTCTTTAATTAGCCGCTTGGCTCAGTTTGAGGCTCTATGAAATATCTAGCTCTTGCAATCGCTATCTGCATCGCTTCCGTCTCGCTGGCAGAGACCCATGTGGACCTGTCTTCGCAGTTCAATACGGACATGCAGCAGTTCCTGTTTGGCACGAACTTTCCTCTCGGCAATACCGATGTCAACGTCGCGGGAGTGGGCTTCCATTTGGGAACCTTGGGCGGAGACCCGAATACTCTCGGCGCTATGGAGCGGCCCTACAACTCAAACTCGAACTTCACGGCCATCATTTCTGGGCTGAATATTGCGGTACAGGGGCCGACCTCGCTTTACACGCTGATTGACGAGCAGTTCGGCCGCGACGGCTCCTACCTTGGCTATGTGACGGTATACGGATCGCACGGCGAATCCACCACCATGCAACTGGTTTCCGGCGCGAATGTTGGGAACAACTGGACGGCCGGTTTTGTAACCACCCTAACCGATCCCAGTGTGCAGGTTCAGTATTATCGCAACGGCCAACCAACTACCACGGTTGACTCGGAAACGATGGCGTTCTACCGCCAGGAACTCGCGCTACCGTCTTCGTTCATTGGCGATACGGTTACGAGCATGAAGTATGTGGGCTTTAACAACGGCGATGTGAACCTGGGCGACGGCGTTTTCGCTGCCGCTACGTTCAACACCTCAAACATCTGCATCTGCCCTGAGCCGGCCTCGATGGCCGCGCTTGGCGTGGGAATCTGCGCATTCTTGCGACGCAAGAAGCGCTGATCTTCTTCATCTGGTCTCTCCTGCTTGAGCGGAAGCCAATGTGGCTTCCGCTTCTTGCTTTGCAAAGCCGTTCGGCTTGAATTCCGGGTCTACGATTGGTATAATTTACGGGCCGAGTGGATCGTTAGCTCAGTTGGTAGAGCAGCTGACTCTTAATCAGCGGGTCGTAGGTTCGAGCCCTACACGGTCCACCAAATACTCCTCGGCTGACACCTTTGCCCGAAAGCCCTTACAGAAGTGAAGCTGAAAGCTTAGCTATTTCAGCCTGCTCCTTTGCCACAATCTCCAATCCGAACCGGTAGTTGCACTTCTGGAAGTTCTCTTTGGCTATCTGCAGTTGCAGACCTGCGTGAGATAGATCGGCGCGGGAACGGTGCAACTGCGCGAGAGACAACGCAACCTCCCCGAAACCGACGGGATCTTTGCAAGCCAAAAAGCAGTCTTGCGCTTTTTCCCAAGCCGTCAGGGCCTCGTCATCCATCTTGTCCAAGGAATGCAAGTCTCCGAATCGCTTCAGTGCGTTCCCTCGGCCCTGCAGATCGCCGGCGGCGCCATAAAACTCCAGGGCCTGCTCCCAGGCACACTTTGCTTCGCTGATGCGGGACTCGCGGAAATGTAGGTCGCCGGAACCTAGGAGAACGTCTCCACGGCCAAGAGGATCTCCTGACACAACAAAGAATTGGTCTGCTCTCTGCCAGGCTTCAATCGCCTCTTGGTTGCGCTCTTCCCGAAAATGAATATCTCCAATCGTCTTGAGCACCTGGCCTTGCCCTTGGGGATCGCCGGAACTCACATAAAACTGCTCAGCTTCTCGTAACTCGGCAAGAGCGTCTTGATAGCGCCCCTCGCGGAAGCAAAGAATTCCAATTCTTATCGCTACGTTGCCCTGGCCCTGTGCGCTCTCGGCGTCAACGTAGAGGAATTTGGCGCGACGCCACCAGTCAAGAGCTTCCGGGTGTCGGCCCTCTTGAAAGTGCAATGCGCCAATACCCATCGCCACATTTCCTTGACCGATAATATCTTCTGATATTTCAAGAAGCTGAGCTGCCGACTGCCAGGCACGCAAGGCTTCATCGTTGCGGCCTACACGAAAGTGGATGTCTCCTATGCCCTTTGCCACTAGTCCGCGACCGTGATAGTCATCCGAGGTGGCAAACAGGCTTTCAGCCTTTTCCCAAGAGCTCAACGCATCGTGAATGCGGCCCTCACGAAACTCCTGTCTTCCTAAGTGGAAAAGGGCGGAAGCCTTCACGGAATCGGGGAGAGAGTCGTCGTGCGCCCATGTTCTTAAGCCCCGCATGCGGCCGGACGTCCAAGCGTAGCTGCGAAGGTCGTGCAATCTGGCGCTAATCTGCGCCGGTTGGGCTGGAGCCGCCAGACGCAGTCCCTCAAGCCAGTTGTCCTCGTCAATCTGCAGCCTTGAAAAGTCCGCTGGTCTCGGCGAAGCCGTAGTCGTCAGCGCCCAGTTCTGAAGGCTCTCCAAAGCGGCGCTTCGCTCATCATCGCGTTCAGCCAGCTTTGACTTTGCGAATTCGCGGGCAGCAGGATGCAGCCAAAAATAGTGGATGACTGCATTTCCGACCGAACGCTCTGAATGTCGAAAGCGACTCGCCCGTACAAGCGACTTGTGGAGGCTGCCGTCATCACCGATAACGGTTACGCCCGCTTCGCGGGACCAAGGTGAGACAAATAGCGAACTGGATCGATACGCGCGCTGCTCTTCCGGGCTCAAGAGGTTGTAGGAAAACTCTAGGCTTGCCTGCAGCTTGGCTTGCCGAAGCTGGCTTTGCGAGTCAGGCGCGAGCACATCTTCGGTTTCCAAGAAGAGGGTCGTGAGCTGTTCAATTTCAGAAGCAATGTCATTTGGACTCAGATAGTGCTCTGCGGAGCGGGCGCACGCAAGCTCTAGCGCTAAGGGATGGAAACCGCAAGCAATTGCCAGCCTTTTCAAGCCGTCTTCGGATTGCGATCCTTCGAGCCTCGCCTTGAGCAGAGTGAGCGCCTCGGATTCACTCAAGCCTTCGTCGATGTTGATACACTTTGGCTCAGGAAACAGGGCCGGCACATCGCGGCTTGTAATGACAAAGGACCACGAGTAGGCAATGCTTTTCACTTGCTGCAACCACTGGCAGCAAGCTTTTGCGGCGTTCGAGTCGCCGCGCCTGAAGTTAAGCGGCTCCCAATTGTCGATAACCACAAATCCTTTCGGATTTCTTCCGTGAAATACCTTGAGGCACTTATAAAACGACTTCGTAAAAGTCTCGACGTTCTTATGATCGCCGCTAACCTCTTGGTCGTCCTTCTTTACTTCCTCCAAGAAGCCGAGCTTCTCAGCCATTCTTTCGGAAAGGCGCCGCGCGTACTCGGGCAAGAGATTCTCGCGACTGAAATTGTATTGATTTGAGCCGAGCATTTCTGCTTCCTCTTGGCTCATGATTTCGCCCGCCACGTTGATCCAGACCGCAGTCCGGAAGAGTCCGGCAATGCTGAGAATGGCTTCCTCGGCAAGGCGTGTCTTTCCGGTACCGCCCTCACCGTGAATCACGAGAATGGGGGAAAGGGAATCGTGATGGGCGGCATCGTAGATGCCTTGCCTTATATTTGCTTCAAGCTCGGGTCTGTCCACGTACTTGCTGCCGCGTCGAGAGTAGAACTCGGGCAAGAATGGAGCAAGCGGCCGACCCTTGGTTTTGTCATCCCAGATGTATTCGCAAACCGTTTCCGGGTCTTCAAAGTTCTTCAGCACCATCTTGGGGTGCGCGTCGTACCACTTTTCTGCAACCTGCGAAACATCGCCACCAGCCTGGCGCGCTTGTTCAGTAACCAAGATTTGATTTGCTCGAGTAATGCTCAGGAGCCTTGCAGCCTTCGCAACGTCGAGATAGGATTCGTTGTCGAAGTAGTAGAAGTTGGGCGAGTAGTTATGGCTCTCGCTGGATTCAGTTGATGTGTTCGGTGCGAACTCCCGTAGATTCTCTGGAATAGTGGCACTGCAATTGATCGCCACCCGGATACCCTGCCCTGCAGCATTCATTCGGCGGATGAGCTTCTCGCCCATGGATAGCGCAGCCTCCAAGCAGGGAATTACGCACAGGAAGCCGTCTCCCGTGAAGCTTGTGGCTTGACCGCCTGCTTCGGCGCATGTGGCCAGCGTTACCTTCACCATTTCTCTTCGGTCTTCTGCGGCCCGCTTTGGGTCTGCAATAGCCCTCTGAGTTGAGTTTTCGAGGTCCGTAAAGAGGAGAAACTTCATGAATGCGCCACCTCTGGCTGCGCGAATCTGATGGCACTCTACAGTACTTTCGGGGCTATTTTAATCTAGAAACTCCTGAGAATCAATAGCTGCAGCATTTTTGCCCTTGTTTTTGTCTTCGCAGGAGACGATCAGGAGGGCAGGAGGGACTTCTTAGGATGACCGCGCAATTTTGTGAGCGCTGACTGTTAGGATGCGACGGACATTCGATCTCTAGTTGGGATTAGTTGTCACAAAACGACGCTCTCCGGACGATAACCTTTGCGTCGCCACGGTTCTACACAGGTTGAAGGGTGTCGACGGAAGGCTCGAAATGATTTCAAAACACCTCAATCGCTTCTTTCTGATGTCGGTGGCAAGCATGGGCTTTGCCAACGCCTCCCTCACCTCGTTTTCTGCCTCGTCCGGCGCTGGAGGCTACGCCTACTCCACGATCTACAACAACAGGATCATGGATTTCAGCGACTTCGGCCCCACCATCAACTACAGCCACACCGAGCTTGCCTGGGATCAGTTCGACGATATGGCCGCCTACGCTGAGATGAACTTCTCGGACACTTTAACTGGAAGCGCGACTCACGCGCAGCTTTCGGGGTCCGGTCATAACATGGTCCTCATAGACGCAACCTTCAATGCAGGATATCAAGTAGGTTACGCCTTCGGAACGCTAGACTTTGTGCTAGACAACGTTGGCACGGTTACCCTCGATTCGACCATCACAAAGGCGCTTACCATCACTCCAGATGCTTACATCCACTCCTTTCTCGTTTTGGATGGTACGGCGTACACGGTCAATCCAACAAACTATTCCAACACAATTTCGGTAGGCGCCGGAATCCATCAAGCGTATTTCTATGAGTATGTCTATAGTGGTTACGCCACGAACGGCGGATCCGGGAAGAGCATCCTTGACGCTTCGTACAACATCGCGGTGGACTCCGGCGCTCCGGTTCCTGAGCCGTGCTCGTTACTGGCTTTTGGCGCAGCACTGGTAGGCTCGGTTCGGAGGGCGGGGAAGGCTCGACGATAGAGTCCGCACGGCTTTTACCGGGCGTAAACACTGCTCCGGCTTGAGCGGAAACACCGCCGGAGCACGAACCTAATAAGTCCTACAAAGCTATTCCTTCGTCAACGCAAGTTTCTTAGACCGTTGATCGAAATAGATCACGTAGTCTTTGAGGAACTTCGAACCGACGTTCATCACCGGAAACATGTCCGCATATTGAATCTCGGGATCTTTCAATGTGATCCCCGCAAAGTTGATCGTTCCCTCAACGTTCACTGAGTAAATATCGAACGAGTTGAATGGCGTCCTTCCGTGTCCGACAACATGCGGCGTGTTAGTTGCCTTGAGCCTCTTTGCAATGTCTTGTGGCAGTAGGATATTGCCACCAGAGCCGGTGTCGATGTGGGTCTTGACTGTTTGTCCCGCCACATCGGAGTCGAACGCATAGATTCCAAAGTCCTTTCTAATTGTTGTCGCCTTGCTGGCGACCGCAGAAGGCATCTTATTGTGAGATAGGGTTAGGATTTTATTTGGGTAATCAATCTTTGCCAAGAGAGTTGCATAGCATTCGACGCCAATGACGCCAACCGACTTAACATCGTCCATGGGATGCCCTGCTTCCCCTAGGACGACGTTTTCCACAGTCAGTGCTCCAATCTGAAGTTTGGGAAGCAAGTAAAGCTTATGAACCTGGTTGTTGCGCCCGCTTGGGTCTCCTGCGTTAATTTCGCCAACGACCTTTAAGTGTAAACGCTCAGCTTCGGAAGCTTGGATCATGCCTCCTCCTCCGCAACCGGTATCTAACGCCATCATCTGCTCTGGACCGTCATTTAGTCGCACCGGAACGAAGAGATGGCGGCCGTTGAAAGTCATTGGGATGGTAGTTGAATCCGGACAGATTATCTTTCCGACGGCGTTTCCATGTGGTGACGGGCCAATGGGCGCCATTTGCTGTATATGGGCGAGCGCTAAGAGTGTTGTGATTAGTAACATAGCAAGTTACAACGAGACATAAAGTGTAATAGTTCCGATATGTCAACTTTATGTGCAAGCATGGAAAATAGACAGTGAATGGCTAATGAAACCGGTGAGCATCAAATAACCCCTGAGCAGCTGAGGGCTCTTGGCTCTGAGGTACGACAAGGCGTCTTTCAGGCTTTTCAGGAAGGGCCACGATCGGTAGCCGAGGTGGCAGAGCGGATCAATCGACCTGAAAAATCGCTTTACTACCACGTTGCCGCATTAGAGAGGGTTGGGCTCATCGAGAAGTTTGAGCGTAGGCACACCGCAAAGAAGCCGCAATGGGTGTACGCCTTGCGATACAAGCGGATCAAGGTAGAACCTGATTTGGAAGACCCGGAAATGGCGGATGCGGCCGAGAAGCACGTCTTGGCGCTCATGCGCGCAGCAGGCTCAGAATACAAGCGTGCGGTGGCCCGTTACGGCAACAAGTCCAAGGGCCTTGGCTTTTTTCAGCGCCAGACGCTCCTTCTCGATGAAGAGGGAGCACAATTATTGCGGGAAAAGCTACGAGAACTCATTCGAGAGTTGCCGCAGTCCACGTCGGGACATCGCATGGGCTACACCGTCATGCTGAGCCCGATTGAGGAAGTGTTGCCGGAATAAGGTGCCGTACGCTGGAACGAATCGGGTGGGCAAAGCTGATTTCAGAAAACATCCCGTTAACGTAAAGCCGGACCCAGCCCAGTGAGCGGGGAATTCCGACGTTTTGATCCATACGAAACGACGCCCCGGACGCCGATTCTGCCTCCCGGTATTCTCGGCGCGCTCCTGTCCAACCTCATGCATGCACGAACACCGACCAAGAAACCCGTACGACAATGCAAAGTGGACGATCCCTTCTTCTGCTGGAACGGTGGAATTGGGATCAGCGCTAGCGCCAGTTGCCAATTAGGATGAAGGGTCCCCAATAGAACGGATGCTGATATGGGCTTGGCCCGCTACCGTCGCCTTCCAAGAGGCTTAGCTGCGCCTTTCGAAGCGCCTGACCCTTGCCGAGCTCTGGATTAGCGATCCAATTGATATAGAAGCGCTCGACCAGTAAGGGCGTGCTTTCGTCGGACACGGGCCAAAGCGTGGCCACTACGGCCTTCGCCCCCTGATCCATCATCAGCCCTGCAAAACTGTCGATCTCACTTCCTGCATTTGAGCCGCCGTGGATAACTTCCGCCGTGTCGCAGGCCGAAAGGCAAAGAAGGTCGACATGGCCCAAGATGCTTTCTCCCCAATCGGCAATTTGCGAAAGGTATAGCTCCTTTCCGTCGCCGAGCAGCATCTTGCTCGACTTGAAATCGCGGCCAATCGCGAAATGTGTCGCGACATGGAGCAAGGAGTTGTCCTGGTCTTCAATAGCTAGCTTGAAGTTCTTCTCGGTAAAGGAGCTATCTTCCCACAGGGTGCCCGGAATGGGCCCCAATAGGCTGTTCTTCTTGTCTTTGACGATGCGCTTGACTTCGTCGTGTGCGCCGGGCAGCGGCCCGAAGCCGTCCCCGCCTTTAGTCGCAGCGAAAGCGGCCACGGTAGGCGACCTGTCCGAAGACATGATAGTTTCAAGATGGAGGGGGTTAAAGATCGTAAAATCGCCTCTCTGAATGAGGTACTTTTCCCCGTCCCAAACGGCCCCCAGCGGGACATAGCGCAGCGTCCCGTCGAGACACCACATCACACTTTTGGCGCCGGTTTGATCCAGCTTTTCGAGCGCCGGTCTTAAGACGGCGTCGAATAGCGCCTTGCCGGGTTTCTTGGGATCAGATGCGGGATCTCTCAACGCTTGCCTTAACTCGGCTGTCATCTTATTGATTTTGTCGGAGGCGATCGGAACGCTTACCGGCACTGCTCCGCTTGGCGAAACGATGATGTAATGAAGCGTGTCCTCAGAGGCGATGGCATACACCGCGGCAGCTGTGATGCCCTTGGCTCGCAGTTCCTTTAGCCGCGCAACGACGGACTTCGCGTTCCTGATTTTCGCGTCAGCCTCTTCCGAGAGGCGATTTCCTGAAGATGCTACTTCCTTGCGAACCGCCTCCAAATAGCTCTTCGTCCCTGAAGCCAGTTTGCTTGTATCTTCCTCAAGCTGGGCCAGTTCCTTAGCCTTCCCTGGCTGAAGCGCCTTGCCAGCCTTTGCAAGCTTTGCTTGCTCTTGCTCAAGGGCATCCTTTCGGGTGTAAATCCGAAATGCCTTCTTTTCCAGTTCCTGCCATTTCGTCCACCAACCTTCCTCGATCGCCAGCTTGGAAATAGTGTCTTCGAAGCCGTGCTTTGTCCCGCGAACAAAGGCAAAGGTTTCCTGCTCTTTTAGCAGATCCATTACTTCCTCCGCCTCTACCAAGCGACCTTGCTTGATAAGGAGGTCTGCCAATTCGCGGTAGGTCGGAGCTACGCTTGTCGAGTAGGTCTGCTCGGCCGCGCCGCCCAACCCCTTTGCTCGCTGCCTCATGCCTTGGTACACGTTTACGGCTTCTTTTCCGAAAGTGATTGCCAAATCCGGCATTCCGTTTGCTGCAAGTGCATGAGCCATTCTTGACAGGGCGAATCCCTCGCTGCCAGGAAGATGGAGGGTATGGTCGAGAGCCAATGCCCGCCCAAAGAAGATATAGGCCTTGTCAAAATTCCTGAGTTCGCTGTAGGCTAGGCCGACGTTGTCGAGGGTCGATGCCTCGCTTCGATTATCATCGCATTGCTCTTCCAATTGTAGCGCTTCCTGTAAGGGTGCCAGCGCCTCCGAGGATCGGCCCAACTTGATGAGGTTCAATCCAATGTTATCCAAGTCACTAATCATTGAGGCGAGGTCATCTCTTCGCTTATCTCGTTGGTAGACGTCTTGATAGGTCTTCAGAGCCTCTGCGTGCTCCCCCAGAACGTAATGGGCAAACCCAATGTCACCAAGATTTATGGCGGCATCACGTTCATTCCTCAACCCCTCCTTTATCTTGTAAGCGGCTTCAAAACTCTTGATCGCCTCTCGAGGATTCCCCAAATCCAGCTGGCGGACTCCCAGGATGCTCAGGCCATCGCCCTCCGCATCCTTTAGGCCGAGCCTCCTCGCGACCTCGATAGTCCAAGTCGATTCCTTAACGCTCTTTTCAAGCTCTCCAAGGATTGCATGAACATTGGCCATTGCTTGGATGGCGCTAACCTGGCCGGCTTCGTTTTTGACGTCCCGATAGATGGCCAAGGCCCGATTCAAATAATCGAGCGCGGTTTGCATCTCGCCGAGCCGGAAGTAAGTGTCACCTAGGTTCTTAAGTGTGTCGGCCTCGGCGTTTCGATCGGCCACAGCATGTCGGATGTCCAATTCGGTCCTGAGGGTGTCTAGGCACTCGTGATAATGGCCCGTGTAGTACCATGTGCCTGCAATTTCGTCCAGAGCGTCCGCTTCGCCGGGCTTATATGGGACTTTGCTCCAAGCTTGGCCCGCTTTCCTCAGCCACCGTCTGGCGTCGTCCCATTTGAAGAGTGCTTCACATTTCTGGCCGCACGCAAACTCGGCTTTGGCTTCGCCAACCGTGTCCTTTGCTTGAATTGCTTTGTTGGCGATGGCTGCGTATTTGGCCAGTGCCACTGCCGGATCTCTGACCCGGGCCGCGTCGCGGAGCAGAGCAAGGGTTTCCACCGTGGGCTTTGGCTCTGTTTTTGCCTGGAGCGGCTCCGAACTCCAAGTGAAGAGAGCAGTCAGGCTGGTTAAGGCAGCTAGGATTGAAGTAACTGATACAGCCACTCCCTGGATTATACAAATAATTCAAAGCCAAGCTAGCGGGGAACCACGACGCCTAATCCAAGTTGCGCGGCGTCCCGGACGCCGATTCTGCCTTCCGGTATTCTGCGCGCATGCCGTCCGTCGTTTTCAATCGATACTACCAATATGAAGAACTGACCAAGCTCCTGCAGGCTTTCGAGAAGGAGTACCCGAACCTGGTGAAGGTCGAGTCGATCGGTAAGAGCCATGAGCAGCGCGACATTTGGTTGGTCACGGTGACCGACGCTGCCACCGGACCCGCAGAGGAAAAACCAGCCTTTTGGTGCGACGGCAATATCCACGCCTCGGAGGTCAGTGCCTCGACAGCCGTGCTGCACTTGCTAAACCGGCTCGTCACGAACTACCAAAAGCCGGAATCAAGTGAGTCCCGCGCGCTCAAGACCCGAGCGTTCTATCTCGTCCCAAGGCTCAACCCCGATGGCGCTGAGTGGGCGTTGGAAACTCCTCCAAGAATCATCCGGTCTTCAACACGACCCTATCCCTACGATGAAGATGATCCCTACGGCCTTGAGAAGCAGGACCTTGACGGCGATGGCCGCATCCTGAACATGCGCATTCCCGACTCGAACGGTCCGTGGAAGATTTCAGAAAAGAACCCAAGGCTGATGGAGCGACGGTCTCCGGGCGAGTCGGGCGGCAACTATTACCGGCTTATGCCGGAGGGGCTTTTCCACAACTTCGACCAGATGACGATGCGGGGACAGAAGGTCAAGGAAGGGCTGGATATGAACCGCAACTGGCCCGTTGCCTGGCGGCAGGAGTTTGAGCAAAAGGGAGCGGGTGATTTCCCCGGCAGCGAGCCAGAAATCCTCGCCGCTATGCGCGCAATCGTCAATCGGCCCAACATCTGCGGGGCGGTGATGTTCCACACGTTCAGCGGCGTTAATCTGCGGCCTCCGGGTCGGCACCCTGAAGATCAAATGGCTCCTGAGGACCTTTGGGTTTACCAAAAGGTGGGCAAGACCGGCGAGGAGATCACCGGCTACCCGGCGATCAGCGTTTGGAATGACTTCAAATATCATCCGAAGGAAGTCATCACCGGTGTCGCGGACGATTGGGTCTACGAGCATCGCGGCGCATTTGCCTGGACTACAGAAATCTGGGCGCCACCCCGCCAGGCAGGGATCAAGGATTACAAGTACATCGAATGGTTCCGAGAGCACCCGTTTGAGCACGAAGAAATGCTGCTTGAATGGAGCGACACGAAGCTGGAAGGGAAGGGCTATATCGACTGGTATCCCTTCGATCACCCGCAGCTCGGCCCAATTGAACTAGGCGGATGGGATGGCCATTACGCATTCCGAAACCCTCCACCTCAGTTCCTTGAGGCAGAGGTTGCGCCGCTGGGCGAATGGGTGGTTTGGCAGGCTCTTGGTTCGCCGAAACTTGAGTTGCGCAAGGTGCAGACCGAGGCAGTTGGAAATGGCGCATTTCGAATTCGGTTTGCGGTGCAGAACACCGGCTGGCTCCCCACCAACGTAACCAAGGTTGCGCTTGAGCGAAAGCTGTGCAGGGGCGTGGTCGCGGAAATTACGAAGGAGGGCTGGTCGAAGGGCAAGGCAGGGTCCAGCGAGCCGGACTGGCTCGTAGGTGGAAAGCTGCGGTTAGAGGGCCCTCAGCTCGTTGGTTGGAGCCACGTGGAGGTAAGCGGGTTCGGCTGGCCCACCGATTCTACGGATGACGTCGCTTTGTTTGAGTGGGTTGTCTCACAGCCAGGCGTGTACCACCTGGAGGCCAAGCACGAGCGGGCGGGGGTGGTGCGGCACGTTGTCGATCTAAGAGGCTAAGGGAATTCGGTGTTCCCCGTCCCAGTGTGAGCGAACCCAATTCTAGTCACACGGGCCGGGGAATCATTTAGCGATGCCAGCAGAGCGAAGTGTATACGCCCCCATCCCCCACGATGATGTGGTCAAGGACCTCGATTTCAAGCAGCGTCCCCGCCTTGCGCAGGCTCTTGGTTACCGCCAAGTCCTCCTGCGATGGCCGAACGTCGCCGGATGGATGATTGTGGGCGACGATGATCGAAGCCGCATTGGCAAGGATTGCCGCCTTAAAGACCTCGCGAGGAGACACCAGGCAGCAATCAAGTGTCCCAATGCTCACCGTGTTGATGCCAATCACGCGGCTTGCCGAATCTAGCATCATCGAAACGAAGTACTCCCGATCAGCGTGCTCGAGGTACTTCCAGATGACCGACGCAGCTTCGCTTGGTCCGTTGAGTAACGGTCTATCACCCTTGTTTTCCCGAACCAGTTGGATCCGGTAGACCGGCGGCAATAGGAAATCTCCCACAAAGTTTCGTTGTGCCATCTCATCCCTCAACTGTAAGAGGGTAATTCCTACGGGTTTCGCCGATCCTAGGACCAAGGAACCAGAAGTCGAGAGCGTAAGTCTAAGCAGCCCTATTCCGCAACTTCAACGAACCCGTCTGGGCCGCGCTTCTCGTGAATGAACAGCGACCCAACGATAAACGTCATGGAGGCCACCGCGATCGGATACCAAAGGCCGGAAAGGCTGTTGCCCGTTCGGGCAACCATGGCCGTGCCGATGAACGGCACGAGGCCGCCAAATACGCCGTTGCCGATGTGATAAGGCAGGGACATCGAGGTGTACCGGATGCGGGTGGGGAAGAGCTCGACCAGGAACGCCGCGATGGGGCCGTACACCATCGTCACCAGCAGCACCTGAAGGAATACAAGTCCAACCAGCGTCCAGAAGATTCCCGCGCCCGGCTTCACGACTGTCTTTGGCTTCTCATCGGTTTTGGGCTTCAAGTCCGCGGTGAGTGGCGTCTTGCGTGAGACATCCAAGCCGGTGAGACTCCAGTTCTCGACCTTGGTGGTGCTCACCTTCTTCGTCACCGGGTCGGTCACGGAGTCGATCGAGTACTGGACCGAAGGCAAGTCGCCAACCACAGGTACCTGGCTCTGCATTTGCGAATAGATGGGGTAGTAGCCGAGGGCCGCGATGAGGCAGCCGGCCATCATCAGCTTCTTGCGCCCGATGCGATCGCTCAAGAAACCAAACACCAAGAAGAACGGTGTGCCGAACACCAGCGCCCAAGCGATGATCTTGTTTGCGGCGGGGCCATCGATGTTCATCACCGTTTGAAGGAAGTAAAGCGCGTAGAACTGGCCGGTATACCAAACCACGCCCTGGCCCATCGTCGCGCCAAGCAGGGCGATCAACACCAGTCGCCGATTTGCCGGATTGCCAAAGCTCTCCTTCAGCGGGTTCGCGCTGGTGGTGTTCTCGTCCTTGATCTTCTGGAACAGAGGCGATTCCGCCATCCGACGCCGAATCAGATAGCTGAAGACGACCAAGACCGAAGACAGCAGGAACGGAATGCGCCAGCCCCA
>JAFDWU010000007.1 GCA_018268315.1 Armatimonadota bacterium
GAGAAGTTCGATAAGCGTAAATGCCTTTCGACGCATGATGATTGTTTCCTCCGAATTAGGTCTTTCGACCCGATTATTGTAGTGCGAATCTCTTTACAATCGGCAGCTTTCACTTGTTATTTTTAATGATCGCTTGCCTGTGGTGATGTATTTTACTTTCACACTGTGATGACACGTGTTGTTGGATTACAACTTTCGTGCCAAAGTTCCGGAGGTCACCGATATAAGTAATGATTTCACTGCTTTTCAGCCCTTATCGGGCCTGAAATAGCAAGAATAGGTGGCTACCTCGTTTCCTTCGGCACGTTTCTGATTTTCGGCGCATTGGGCAAGATTCTGCATTGATGTTTCAAAAACCAAGGGTAAATCACGGGGGTTTCCATCCTTAACAATTCCCATGGCGATCTGCCGGACCGACAGGTCTGCGAAAATGGCCGGTCGTTTCTCGCCCGCGTCCCAGTCAGGGACGTCAATGAGATGCTGGAGAAAGCGATCCCCGCTCTGCGTAGAATCAGCCCTTAGAGATCCAGGGGGAGCGTTGGGGCTAAATCTACAATCGTCCACCTGCCCCATGCAATTCAGAATTGGATTCGAAAAGGCTCGACCGCGTATGTTGGCGGGACCCAGGCCTGACCAAACAAGCGGTACCGAGTTTGGGTTCTGAACGCTGGCCATTGGATATTTATGAAGTAGCCCGTTGAATGTTAGAGAAGTGGGAAGGGGCGCCGGCCAGCCTGATTTCGGAAATACGTCCTCCGTTGACCCCTGCTTCCAATTGAGAACCGGCAATCCATTGGTTTGGATGGACAGAAGGTCCTTAATAGAATAGGGAACGATGGCGTTCGCCCATTGCGACATGCCCGCCTCTTGCCAGGGGAGTGTGCGCCATGCTAGGGGACCGCACCCGTCTGGGCCGTTGCCTTGCGTCACCCCTGCATTGAAGGGAAGCAGGAATGCCGTGTCCATGTGAAGCCCAACGCGCTTCTGTTGGCAGGTCGCGTCTATCACGACTGAAGCGAGCGGCATCGTGTCATTGGCATCGTAGGTGTATTCGAAGAGTGCGTACGCGATGTGCTCGAGCCTTTCGGCTGCGAAACCTTGCCGCCCCGCTTCTCGCGCGGTAAGGAGGATGGGGCGCAGCACCGCGGTCAGGATGGCAACGATTGCCACAATGACCAAAAGCTGGGGAATGGTGAACCCCGTGCGCCGCATACGAACTAGTTTACGGCAACATGGCTAGAGCAGGTTCGGATTCCACCATGCTTCGCCCATTCTTAATGAAATACTCGAACTCCTGCGGGAATACCCGCAGAGCGGCGGCTACGGGCCAAGCGGCCGCATCGCCAAGTCCGCAGAACGAGCGCCCATCAATCTGGCTGCAAATATCAAGAAGCGTTTGAATATCATCCTCGCGTCCGCCGCCTCGGCGAATGCGATCGAGAATCTGGAACATCCACTTCGTTCCCTCTCGGCAAGGCGTGCACTTGCCGCAGCTTTCATTTGCGTAAAAGAGAGCCGTGCGCCAAATGAAGTTGACGATGCAGGTGTGCTCATTCAGGAACATGCATCCGCCTGAACCGACCATCGACTTTACGTCGGCCATTTCCTCGTAGCCGATAATCGCTTTTTCGCAGGCTTCGGCATCAATAATCGGGACAGAGCTGCCGCCAGGAACGCATGCCTTGAGTTTGCCGCCCTTCATGCCGCCCGCCATTTCCAGTAGCTCCATCAGCGAGGTGCCGAACTCTATTTCGTAATTTCCGGGCTTATTCACATGGCCGCTAACCGAGAAAATCTTGGTGCCCCTCGAGTTCTTCGTGGACGCGCCCATTGTCGCGTACCAATCGCCACCATTCTGAATGATGAAAGGCGCGCAGGCGTAGGTTTCGACGTTGTTGATGACGGTCGGGCGTTCCCACAACCCGGCAACAGTAGGTAGTGGAGCGTGAGGAAACTTCAAGCGTGGCATCCCGCGCTCGCCCATCAGCGAACTCATTAGCGCGGATTCTTCGCCGCACTCATAGGAGCCCGCGCCAAGGTGGATATGAAGATCGTAATCCCAGCCCGAACCTAAAATATTCTTGCCGAGCAAGCCAGCTTTGTAAGCCTCATCGATTGCCTTGCGCAAAGCGCGGGCCGCATCGACGAACTCTCCACGAATATAGATGTAGCCAACGTCGGCTTGAGTGGCGAAGCCGGCAATCGTCATCCCTTCGATAAGAAGGAACGGGGTTTGCTCCATCAACTGCTTGTCTTTGAAGGTTCCCGGCTCGCCTTCGTCCGCGTTGCAGACAACATAGTGAGGGCCCTTCTTATCCTTTGCGATGCCGTTCCACTTAATCCAGGTAGGGAAGCCGGCGCCTCCACGGCCGCGGAGGCCGCTCTTCTTCACTTCATCGATGACCGCTTGACGCTCGCCCTTTACGGCTTTGCGGAGCGCTTCATAACCACCCGTGGCTTGATAGCCCTTCAGAGTGGCGTAAGCGGGATCGTGGGCGTGCTTGAAGAGGAGTTTTAACTCGGCCATAGCTTGCTAGATTCTACTGGATGAGGACGTTGGGAAGCCGGACGATGCTTCTTAGCCGTTCTGAGCCTTCTCGATTCGCTCCTGCAATCGACCGAAACCTGATGCGCCCGCGTACTTGGCGTGATCTCCCAGCATCTCTTCGATGCGTAGAAGCTGGTTGTACTTGGCCACTCGGTCCGTGCGGTTCGGCGCGCCGGTCTTGATCTGTCCGCAATTCGTCGCGACCGCCAGGTCGGCGATGGTGGCATCCTCGGTCTCCCCCGAGCGGTGGCTCATCACGGAGGTGTAGCGCGCGCGGTTTGCCTTATCGACGGCGGCAAGCGTCTCTGTCAGCGTTCCAATTTGGTTCACTTTAATAAGAATGGAGTTCGCGGTGCCGGATTGAATGCCGCGCTGCAATCGGGTCACGTTGGTGACGAATAGATCGTCGCCCACGAGCTGGACTTTATCGCCGACAGCATCGGTGAGCGCCTTCCAGGTGTCCCAATCGTCTTCGGAGCAGCCGTCTTCCACGCTGATAATCGGATACCGATCGCAAAGTTCGGCCAGATACTTCACCTGCTCGGCGCCATTTCGCTGCTTCATCGCGCCGGACTTGTAAACGTAATTGCCTTTCTCGAAAAATTCCGAAGCGGCACAGTCGAGGCCAAGCCAAACCTGATTGCCGGGGGTGTATCCGGCTAGCTGGATAGCTTCAACAAGGTAATCCAGCGCATGATCCTGCGAATCGAGGTTCGGCGCAAAGCCGCCTTCGTCGCCGACGCCGGTGTTAAGACCTTTGCCCTTCAACACTTTCTTTAGCGTGTGGAATATCTCCGCGCCGATCATAAGCGCCTCCGCAAAGGAGCTTGCGCCAATCGGCAGGACCATAAATTCTTGGAAATCAACGTTAGAGTCCGCGTGCTTGCCGCCATTAAGGATGTTCATCATGGGAACCGGCAGCACGTTCGCGGTGACTCCGCCAACGTAGCGATAGAGGGGCAGCTTGGCATGGTTTGCTGCCGCTTTTGCATTTGCCAACGAAACGCCAAGAATCGCGTTTGCGCCAAGGTTTGCCTTGTTTGGCGTTCCGTCAAGCTTCAAAAGCGCTTCGTCGATGGCGGTCTGATCGGTGGAATCCTGATCGAGGAGCGCGGGGGCGATGATCTCATTCACGTGCTCGACGGCTCTGAGCACGCCTTTACCCATGTACCGTTTACGCTCGGTGTCGCGGAGTTCCACGGCTTCAAATTGACCGGTGCTGGCCCCGCTGGGCACTGCTGCCCGGCCGAAGGCGCCGCTTTCCAAGGTCACATCAACTTCGATGGTTGGATTCCCGCGGCTATCCAATATCTCGCGGGCGGCTATATCTGTAATGTAAGGCATGCTTGTTGAGTCCTTCGAGAGGCCAAAGATTACTGCTAAGGAGGCTTAGATTGCTGATGTTGGGGTTAAATCAAAGCGAACTTATATGGCGCTGTCAATCACTCGCGAAAACTACGTTCTCCACCGGTTGCATTCGCTTTCAGGCGTAGTTCCGGTCGGGTTCTACATGCTCCAACACCTTACGCTGAATTCCTTTGCTTTCGCGGGGCCGGAGAAGTTCAACTCAGTTGTCCTGTTTTTTGATTCCATGCCAAAGCATTTCTTGCTCACGCTGGAAATTTGTCTCATTTGGCTGCCGCTGCTATTTCACGCGGTGTACGGCACGTTCATCGCTTTTCGCGCGCAGACCAACGTGAATGCATTTCCGTTTTCGCAGAACAAGATGTTTGTGCTGCAGCGGGTTAGCGGCATCTTCGCATTTCTATTCCTCATCGTTCACGTCATTACGACCACGATCAACGCAAAGATCAATGGCGTGAATGTGATCTTGTTTGACGCTTGGCATGAAAAGCTCACGAGCACCGGCTATGTTTGGCTGATTTTCTACGTGCTCGGAGTCGTGGCGTGCAGCTATCACCTTTCTTACGGCATCTGGAATTTCTGCATCCGCTGGGGCATCACCATCAGCGAGCAGGCTCAGATGCGGGTCCAGAAGTTCTCAGCAGGCATGTTCGTTGTGGTTAGCCTCATCGGGATCGTGGCCCTGCTCGGGTTCCTGCGCGGCACACCGGGCGCCCCCAGCACCGCTGAGGAGTCAGGGCAACCGACGAACACGTCAATCGTGCTTCCGTTCAGCGCGCCGACGGTTTAGTTCGTTGTAAAGGTTAGCTTCAGAACGGGGCGCTTGCCCTCGGGGCCTTCCTTGCTGTAGATCTTCCAGACCGCCATGTGCCCAAGCTCCTGCGGTGATATCAGGGAGCAAAGCGCGATTGCAATCGACTTGGTCGGGGTTTCCGATGCCAGTTCAGCGGCGGGACCGAATTTGGTCTTGCCGGTCATCAAATTGATGTTGATCGGCCAATCCTTCTTCGTGTCCTCAGTTCCCTGGGGAATGAAGGAGCCGTAGAAATCTTCCGGATCTGGGCTGGGACCGATCTTCATCGTTTTGTCGTAATCCCAATCCTTTTCGCTGAATTCGGCGCTGACCGGCCTTGCCTCTAAGCGTCCGCGCTTGGCCTCGTCAAGGGTAAAGCTTGGATTCGGGATGTGCGTAACCTGAAGCGTCGCGCCCGTGATTTTCGCGCCCTTCGGGAGCTTGGAAAGATCGAATTTTAAGTAGGCATAGGAGAACTCGGGATGCTCAGTCGGAGTTTCAGCCGTGCTGCGTCCTTCCGATCCGAAGATGCGAAGGAAGGAATCGGTCGCAGGGTCGCTCGCATGGGGATAAACCCAGATATCGTCGGTGGGTTGAAGTTCAAGGGTTTGGGGGGCCTGAAGCCCAGTAAGCAGGAAAGCAAGCGCGGCAACCATGACTCCATGATACTAGGGGTGGCTTTCCCGGCGTAGGACGATGAACGCTTCATAATCTAACGACTGCGCCATGCATGCCCTCAAAACCCTTGAATACGATTTGATTTTGGAGATGCTCGCTCGCCATTGCGAGACTCCAATGGGTTTTGCTGCCGCCGAGGCCCTCGAGCCTGACTTCTCCAGCCTTGGCGCATGGGACCTTCTTGCGGCAACCCAGGAGGCTTATGATGTTCTCTCCCGCGAGTCTGCGCCTGCCCTTGGCGGGGTGAAAGATGATCGACCCGCCCTTAAGAGGGCGGAGAAGGGTGGCGTCCTTAACGGACAAGAACTGGCGCGCATTGCGAATGCGCTCGCTGCCATGCGCGGGCTAAAGGCATTGCTTGCGGACACCGAGAAGCTGCCCCAGCTTGGCGCATTGGCTATCGGGTTGCCCTCCCTGCCGCGGCTTGAGGAGGCGATCAACGATTCCATTGACGACAACGGCGAAGTCAAAGATAGCGCCTCGCCAGCTCTCGGGTCTTTGAGAGCAAAGAAGAAGAGTTCGCAAAGCCGAATCTTGGAGCGAATTCAAAGCTACGTTTCCGGCAAGGCGCGCGACCTCCTAAGCGATCCAATTTACACCGTTCGTGACGGGCGCTATGTGCTGCCGCTGAAAGCAGAGAACAAGGGCAAGATCAAGGGCATCGTCCACGATTCCAGCGCGAGCGGGCAGACCGTCTATTTGGAGCCGGAAGACGTGCTTCAGCTCAGCAATGCGTTGCGCCAGATTGAATCTGAGGAGCGAGAGGAAGTTCAAAAGATCCTTCGGGCGCTGTCGGAGAAACTTGGTGGCGCAGCACCGCAAATTACGGTCGGCATTGAAATGGCCGGTCGCATCGACCTCATTTTGGCCAAAGCGCGGCTTGCTTTCGAGATGGGGGGAGCGCTTCCTGTTCGGCTGCACAAGCCGCTCATAAAGATCGAGGGTGGTCGTCACCCCTTGCTTGACCGCGAGATCGCGGTGCCGCTGAATATCCAGGTAGGGGTTGGCGAGAACGTGCTGATCACCGGTCCGAACACCGGCGGCAAGACGGTTTCGATCAAAACGGTTGGGCTGTTTGTGCTGATGGCGCAAAGCGGCCTCTTCCCGCCGGCGCGACACATCGAGATGGGCCTGTTCAGCCAGGTTTGGGCGGACATCGGGGATGAGCAGAGCCTTTCGCAGTCGCTGTCCACGTTCTCCGGGCACATCAAGAACATCGCCGAAGCGTTGCGGATGCTGCGACCGAACGCGTTGGTGTTGCTGGACGAAGTTGGAGCGGGCACCGATCCGGCCGAAGGCGCCGCCCTGGCGCGGGCAATCCTCATCACCCTGGCGGGGAAGGGAGCGTGCGTTCTGGCCAGCACCCACTACGGCGAGTTGAAGCAGTTCGCTTACGAGACGGAAGGATTTTCCAATGCCGCGATGGAGTTCGATACGAAGTCGCTGATGCCGACTTACAAGCTTTTGATGGGCTCGCCCGGCGCGAGTCAAGCGATGCGAATTGCCGAGCGATACGGAATTCCTGGCAAGGTGATTGAGACCGCCCGCGAGGCGCTAAGCAGCCAGCAGCAGGACATCAACCGCATGATGGAGAACCTGGAAACCGCGCAGAAGCTGGCGCGAACCGCTCAGGCGGAAGCCGATCGCCGCACGGCAGAGCTTAGGCGGATGGAAGAGCAGGCAAAGAAGAAGCTGGCGGAAGCCGACGACATCCGATTGCGCGCGAATCAGCGGGCAAAGGAAGCTATTGAAGAAGGTTTGCGCGATCTTCGCTTGGAAGCGGCCGAGCTTTTCGACCTTCTCAAGAAGGGCCGGCAAGATCCGCGGGCACAGGACAGAGTTCGAAAGGGCCTCGCCTCAATTCAGGCCAAGGGCGAGAAACTCACCAAGGGCTTTGACGTCTCTCCCAAGCAGCGACCCGGCTACACGCCTCCCAAGCTCGAAAAGGGGCTAAGCGTGACGATTCGCGGTTACTCGCAGCCGGGTGTGGTGCTTGAGGACCCGAAGTCAGGAAAGGTGCAGGTTCAGGTTGGCGCGGTCAAGCTCACGGTTCCCGTTGGAATGGTGGACCTTGCGAAGCCGGTTGAGCCGAAAGTGCAGAAGCAATCCAACCATTTGCGACTAAAGCACGCCCAGCACGCGGTCTCGGAGCTTCATATCCGCCATTACCGCGTCGATCAAGCGACCGGCGAGGTTGAGAAGTTCTTGGATAACGCCGTCCTGGCTGGCCTCACGACCGTGAGAATTGTTCACGGAAAAGGAGAAGGCGTGCTGAGGAACGTCGTTAAGAAAATGCTCGCTGAACATGAAGGTGTGGCGTCTCATCGCCTTGCCGATGAGACGGAAGGCGGAGATGGAGTAACGGTGGTGACCCTGAAATGAGCGAAGCGCTCCTTTTGGAGAAGGCTCAATCCGCCGCCGAGAAGGCTTACGCGCCCTACAGCAACTATCCGGTTGGCGCGTGCGTGATGACGGAATCAGGCGAGCTTTTCACCGGCTGCAATGTGGAGAACGGCTCCTACTCGGCAACGGTGTGCGCAGAGCGAGTAGCCATTTTCAAAGCGATCTCCCACGGCGCACGAGTAGTCACCGCTTTGGCTCTCTTTACTGAAAACCGCGCCCTGCCATGCGGCACCTGCCTTCAGGTTCTCTCGGAATTTGCACGAGACGGTGAAATTCTGATCTATGCGGGAAGTCCGACGGGGTCCGTGAGCTACCGCCTCAGCGAGCTGCTGCCGCACGCTTTCCAATTCAAACCGAAACCTTAAGCGAACTTGTCCTTCATAAGGTACGGTCTAACACTACGCCATGACAAACCTGCGCATTGCCCTTCTCCTTACCCTTCTATTAGGCCTTATCGGTGGCTGCGGTGGTGGGGGATCGTCCGGCGGTGGGGGTGGCAGTCTCACCTTTCGTGCTGAGGCTACGGATGCAAACGGCAACCAAATCGACCCAACAAACATCGTTGCCAACTCGACTGCTCAGTTCGTAATCGTTGGCTACGACGGAAATGGCAACCGCACGGTAATCCACCCAAGCGGCTGGTCGACTTCAGATATTTCTGGCGCAGCGGGTTCGCTGCAGGGCGGCGGTACCTTTACGGCAGGCGCGTCAGCGTCGGCAATGTACACGGCATCCATTACCTACGGAGCGAATGTTTATGCCGTGAACTATGAAGTTCAAGACCCGGGCGCGATTATCACGGGGAACCTTATTGATGTTTCTACCGGGCTTGGTATCGAGCAGGTGAGGGTTGACTTCTACAACAGCCTTGGCCAGAAGGTCGGTTTCTCGTATTCTGCCTTCAACGGATTCTTCCGAGGTGTTGTGCCTACCAGCGCGGCATTCTTCACCCTCGATCCCTCCACGATTCAGCTTTCGCAGTACTACCGGTCTTACGGCTACCTTAGCAAGAATTACACGGCGCTTGACAACTCGTGCATTCCGCCAGTTCCGGGCGGACTGGCCATCGGTGTTACGGCACCCCTGCCGGGCAACGTGACGCTGATTCCTTCCAGCTATCCGCCGCCCCCGCCACCTTCAGGTTGTGGCTAGGCTTACTTAAAGAAGTCGAACTTCTGCAAGCGGTCTCGCACATCGGCAAGGAACCTGCCTGCGAGCAGACCGTCCACGATTCGATGGTCGTAAGTCAGCACCAGGTGCATCATCGAGCGGATCGCAATCATATCGTTGACGATGACGGCTTCCTTGCTGATGGCATAGGTTCCCAGAATGCCCGCCTGCGGCGCGTTGATCATCGGTGTACCAAACAGCGCTCCGTAGCCGCCAGGATTTGTGGTGGTGAAGGTTCCGCCTTGGACATCGGAAATGCCGAGCGAGTTGGAGCGTGCTCTCTTTGCGATGTCGTCGAGGTCGCGGGCGATCTCAATCAAGTTCTTCTTGTGGCAATCGCGGATGACGGGGACGATTAAGCCTTCATCGCCCTTAGAGCCTAACGCAACGGCAACGCCGATGTGGATGCCCTTGTTCATCACGATGGTGTTATCCGGCATGAGGGCCGCGTTAAGCAGCGGGAATTCGGTGAGGGAATCTACCAGCGCCTTGATGAAGAACGGCGTGTAGGTGAGCTTGACTCCGTACTGCTCAAGGAAGGCGTCCTTGTTGCGCTCGCGGAACTCGACCATCGGCGTGACATCGACACGAGTAACGGTTGAGACTGTGGGAACCGCCGCGCTTTTCAGCATCTGCTCGGCAATCATCTTTCGCATGCCGACGAGTTGAACAAGCTCTTGATCCGGGCCAGCTACCGTCGGGGCGGCAGGCTTGACATCCAACTTGGCGGCGGCTGCGCCGCCGTTCGGAGCGGCGAGGAAAGCTTCGACATCCTTCTTCGTAACCCGGCCACCGGCGCCGCTGCCAGCGATGGCTCTTAGCTGGGTGTCGGATAGTTGATGTTGCTTTGCGATTGCCCGTACAACCGGGGTGACCCAGTGTCGGCCCTCAAATTTGGCTGCAGGAGCAGGGGCTGCGGCAGGGGCCGGTATGCTTGCGGCGGCGGCAGCGACAGGCTCTTTGGCCTTTGCCGGTTCCTTGGCAGCTTCTTGTTTGACTGCGCCAGCCGCGCCGGACTTTTCTTCAATGATTCCCATCGCGGCGAATACATGAACGGTTCCGCCCTCTGGGATCAAAATCTGCGATAGAACGCCTGACGCGGGGGAGGGAAGCTCGGTGTTGACCTTGTCGGTCATGATCTCAACGATCGGCTCGTCTTCCTTAACTTGCTCTCCAACCTGCTTGAGCCAGCGGGCGACGGTGCCCTCGTGAACCGATTCGCCCAATTCGGGCATCAGGATTTCCACTGCCATAGGCGTCAAGTTTACCGTGACAGCGAGTTCAGCCTATTCCAGCTCGATTGTGGCGGGCGGTTTGCTGGTGAGATCATAGAAAACGCGGTTCACGCCCTTCACTTCGTTCACGATTCGGCTGGCCGCTTCTTCCAGGAGATCGAACGGGATATTGACGGCATGGGCGGTCATCGCGTCCTCACTGGCGACGGCCCGCAGCACGATAGGCTGCTGGTAGGTGCGTTCATCACCCATTACGCCAACGCTCTTAACATCAAGCAGCGCCGCGTAGCTTTGCCAAATCTGGGTGTGCATGCCCCGCTCTCGAAGGAGACTCCGGAGTATCCAGTCGGCATCTTGGACCATCTTCACCCGCTCAGGGGTGACTTCGCCAAGGATTCTCACGCCGAGACCCGGGCCGGGGAACGGCTCGCGGTCCACCATCTCATCCGGCAGGCCCAGCGCCCTTCCGACGGCGCGCACTTCATCTTTGAAGAGCCATCGCAGAGGCTCGATCAGCTTCATCTGCATCCAATCGGGCAGTCCGCCCACGTTGTGGTGGGTCTTGATCTTGGCGGCGGTTGCGGAGCCAGATTCGACGACGTCGGGATAAAGCGTGCCCTGCGCCAGATATTCGCAATCCTGCAATTCCTGGGCATGGTCTTCAAAGACTCTTACAAACTGTTCGCCGATGATCTTGCGCTTCCGTTCGGGATCCGTTTCGCCCTTTAGGGCAGTGAAGAACTGGTCGCGAGCATTGAAGACTTTTAGGTTGGCTTTGAAGTGGCGGCTGAACGTGTCTTCAACCTGTTCGGCTTCGCCTTTTCGCAGCAGGCCGTGATCCACGAATACGCAGACCGCCTTATCGCCAATCGCTTTGATGAGCAGCGCCGCCATTACGGCGGAATCGACGCCGCCGCTGACCGCGCAGAGAACCTTGCCGTTACCCACCTTCTCGCGGATGGCGGTCACCTGGTCTTCGATGAATGAGGCGCTCGTCCAATCCTGCTTCAGCCCCGCCTTTTCGAGCAAGAAGCTACCCAGTAGTTCCTTTCCGCTTAGCGTGTGGGAGACCTCGGGGTGGAATTGGACGCCAAACTGCCTGGTTGTAACGTTATCGAACCCGGCGACCGGGCAGGTATCGGTGGTGGCGGTGGTCACGAATCCGGGAGGCGGCTGCAAAACCTGGTCTCCATGGCTCATCCACACCTGCTGATCCAGCATCTTCGACGCTAGAGAGCCGGGGGCCTGGCTGGTTAGGTGGCGCTTGCCGTATTCGGCGTCGTGCGATTGCACTACCTTGCCGCCGAGCCGTTCGGCCATGAGCTGGTGGCCGTAGCAGATTCCCAAAAGCGGAATGCCTTCAAGCAAGGAGAAATCTACGTTGGGAGCGTTCGGTTCAAGAACTGATTTCGGTCCGCCGCTCAGGATCACGGCGTCTGGCTTAAGTTCCTTCAGGCGCTCTGCCGCATTCATCCACGGAACCATCTCCGAATACACATTGAATTCGCGCACCCTTCGCACAATGAGCTGCGAGTATTGGCCGCCGAAGTCGATGACGAGCACCGTTTGGTGCTTGGTTTTGGAATCGCTGGATGAAGGAAGGGTTTGTGAGCTAGACAACGTTCTTGATTAACCTCGGAACATGGATTTTAGAATGAAAAGGGTGTTGGCAGGACGCTCGGCCAAGCGACGCGAGAAATAGGGATACCAGGAGTCTCCGAACGGGATGTAGACCCGCACGTTGTAGCCTTCGGACCGCAGGCTTTCCTGCAAATCGCGGCGTATTCCATAAAGCATTTGATATTCAAACTTACTCTTATCGACGCGCTCCTTTTCGGCAAAGGCGTTAAGATCGCGAATAATCCCTTCGTCATGGGTTGCGATTGCCGGGTAGGTGGCTTCCTTCAGCATCAGCTTGGCTTGCTTCAGATACTGCTCGTCAACCTGGAATTTGTCTGGGAATGCGACTTCCGGCGGCTCCAAATAAGCGCCCTTGACCAGTCTCAGGCGGATGCCGGTGGGCATCAGCTTGTTTAGGTCGTCATCGGTTCGGTGAAGATACGATTGAAGCACGGTTCCGGTGTTCGGGTGGGTGGCGTGCATCTTTTGAACCAGCTTCACCGTGCGATCCGTGTAGCCGGAAGCTTCCATGTCGACCCGCACGAATCCGCCCTTTTCCGCCGCGAATTCAACCACGCTCAGATAGTTGCCGTAGGCGAAGTCGTCGGAAATATCCAGCCCGCACTGAGTGAGCTTTATCGATATGTTTAAGTTTTCCGGCTTTCCTTCACTATAAGTTGCGGGATTGCCGGGTTTGAACTCGGGCAGATCGAACATGCGGCGAACCATCGACAGGTACATCGCACTCGCTCGGTTCGCTTCTTCGGCGCTCGTGGCATTCTCGCCCAGGTAGTCCAGAGAAACAAAAAAGCCCCTTTGCAGGAGCTCGATGGTTGGGACAAGGGCTTCGTCGAGAGTATCGCCCGCGATGAACCTCTTGACGAGCGGCTTGAACGTGCGCGAGTGGCGCACCATCCGCTCTACTGGCGGAAGGGCCGAGGTCTTGAGTATGAGAGACCGGACGAGCATGTTAACTTGCACAGTCTACTTTTGGGACCGCTCCCGTTGCTGGTCGCGCTGGCCGAAATAGAGAAACAGTTGCGCCCAACAGCAAAGATCGCCGAATTTACTGCGGAGCATTTGGCTAACCGCGAGGTACCGGTGGTCGGTAATTGCTTTGCCGCGCCACTCGGGAAAGTAGAGAGTGGTAGCGGCGTTCCAAAGGTGGGTATCCAGCGGGGCGACGTCGTGTCGATGGGCGCAGAAGGTGAGAATGCAATCCGCCAGCTTGTGGCCAACCCCTTCGAATTCGAGAAGCCTCTCGTGAGCCTCCTCGTACGGCTGGGCGCGAAGGTCTTCAAAGAAGTTTGGTTGGCCGCCTAGGCGGTTGACCGCAGCCGGAATCCACTTGGCGCGGTACCCAAACCCAAGTTCACGCAGTCTTGGTTCATCGGCTGCTTGCAGTTCGCTTAGGTTCGGGAAGCGGTGAAAGCGGGTTCCATTTACTTCGAAGGCAAACGGCCCGAAATAGCTGAGCTTTCGCACCATCTGGCGGATGCGGGGAAGGTTGTTGTTGCCCGCGCACAGGAAGCTGAAAAAGGTCTCGACGGGATCAGTGGGTTGCATCGGCCGAAGGCCCGTCATTCGTGACATGTACGGCGTCATCTCTTGGGCAAGCTCCGTTAGACTCGCCCGCACTGCGGCGGCATCGGTTTGGAGGCAGAATAGCTTCCTGAAAGCCTCTTCATCGGCGTTTGTTTGCACCTCAGTCTGGTTGCCATCAATGAAGAACTCGTATCGATAGGCGCCATCCATCCCCACCCAGTGACCATGTGCGACTTCCTCGAAGCGAAACGACTGCCCGCTGGTGAGGCAAAGCGGGAGATCGAACCAGCCGTCAGACTGGCGATGGACAAACCGGTTCAAAGCGAGCCTTCGGGCAGCATTTCGAGGAATTGCTGCTCGTCGTAGACTGGCACGCCAAGCTCCTGCGCCTTTTGCAGCTTGCTGCCCGCGCCGGGTCCGGCGACCACGAACGAAGTCTTCTTGCTGACGCTTCCCGCGGGCGTCCCTCCCTGGGAACGAACGAATTCTTCGGCTTGCTCTCGCTTGAATGATTCAAGTGAGCCGGTGAAAACGATGGTCTGGCCCTCAAACAGGTTGCCTGCTCTCGCCTCCGGCTCAATCGGCGCGACGCCAAGGTCCTGAAAGGCGCGAAGCATTTCGATATTCTCTTCCTCCTGGAAGAACTCCACGATTTCGGCGGCGGTGCGCTCGCCGATATCGCGCACCTGCACCAGGCGCTCCAGGGTGGCGTTGGCAAGACCCTCCAGCGAGCGGAACTCTTGCGCGAGGTCTTTGGCGGTGCTGACGCCGACCTGCGGAATGCCGATGCCGACCAGGAAGCGATCCAGCGTGGGGTGTTTTGAGGCTTCAATCGAGCGAACAAGCTTGGCGGCAGAAATCTCGCCGAAGCCTTCTTGCTCGGCAATCTCCTTTTCGTGGAGGGGGAGCTGGAAGATGCTGGGTAGGTCTTGCAAGTAGCCAAGCTCAATGAACCGTTCAATCTGCTTCGGCCCAAGGCCCTCGATATCCAGCGCGCCACGCCCCACAAAATGGACCATCTTCTCCACGATCTGGGCAGGGCAGTGCTTATTTGGACATTTTGCTACCGCGTCATCCGGCTCGCGATGCACAGGTGTCGCGCAGGCAGGGCATTGGGTTGGCTCTTCGACCACGCGGGCATCGGCGGGACGCTTTTCCAGCAGCGCGCCCACGACTTCCGGAATAACATCCCCCGCCCGGCGGACAATTACGGTGTCGCCGATTCGCACATCTTTCCGGGTGAGGTCGCCGAAATTGTGGAGCGTCGCCCGGCTGACGGTCACGCCGCCTACCTGTACGGGCTCAAGATCGGCCACCGGTGTGATGGAACCAGTTCGGCCGACCTGCCAAATAACGTCGCGCAGCAGGGTGAATGCCTCCTCGGCGGGAAACTTTACGGCGATCGCCCATCGCGGCCCGCGAGCGGTAAAGCCAAGCTCTTCTTGCTCGACAAATGAATTCACCTTCGCGACAACGCCATCGATGCCGAAGGGAAGGGTAGGCCGCTGGCGATGGGTTGCATCAACAAAGCCCCAAAGCTCATCCGCGCCTCGACAAATTCGTGCTTCTGGCCGAACTGCGAAACCAAGCTCTTTCAACCGCTCGAGCAGCCTCGACTGGGAACCCGCAAGCGCGGGGCCCGCGCCTTGGGCGTAGGCGAAGAAATTCAGCTTGCGAGCTGCGGTGAGGGCGCTATCAAGCTGTCGTAGCCCGCCCGCGGCGGCGTTGCGGGGGTTGGCAAAGGGCTGATCGCCCCGCGCGATCCGCTTGCGGTTTATCTCGGCAAAGACCTCTTTCAGCATCACCACCTCGCCCCTTATTTCGACCACTCCGGCCACTGCGCCGCGAAGGCGCAGGGGAATGCCACGCACGGTTCGCGCGTTGCTGGTGATTTCCTCGCCCACCACGCCGTTGCCGCGCGTGGCGGCGCGGACGAGCACGCCGTCGTCATAAATCAGGCTGATGGATGCGCCGTCGAACTTGTACTCGGCGTAATACTCAATCTCAGACTTGCCAAGGCCCTTGCGGACGCGCTCATCGAACGCCCGCAACTCGTCTTCGCCGAAAGCGTTATCGAGCGAGAGCATCGGCACGAGATGGGGCGCGGGAGGGAATCCTTCCACCGGAGGCGCGCCGATGGTGAGGGTCGGAGAATCTGGAGTCTTTAGCTCAGGATGGGCCGCTTCGATTTCCACAAGCTCGCGGAAGAGCTTGTCCCACTCCGTGTCGCTGATCTCGGGCGAATCGAGAACGTAATAGCGGTAGTTGTGATACTCCAGAAGTTCTTTAAGCTCGCGAGCGCGGGCAGCGGGATCCACCGACAAAGATTACCGGCGAAGGTCTTGCGGTGTCCCGCAGCAGGCAACATATTTGGCCGCATAATTCGTCAAACCAAATAATGATTTTGCTTTCGCATTTCCAGCAGACCCCCATCAGCTACATCCTTCCCCAGGATCACGCGGTGCCGTACGAGGTGAAGATTCAATGCGACGGCTATATCCCGATCCTTGGCGGTCAGGAAGGAACGGTGGCGGTGACGATGGGCGTGAAGGCTCAGGGGCTGCCGAAGGATAGTGATGGAAATGAGCAGGCATCCATCGATTTGACCGCGCTTAAAGTGGTTTTCAACGGCGCTGACCTTCCATTCAACGCCGAGAATGCGCGCCCATACTTTCCAAAGACAACCGTCAGCCTAACCCCGGAAGGGAAGGTGACCAAGAATAACGCCCCGAATGTGAACCTTCCGGTTAAGCTGCCTGGCCTCGATCCGCGCCGGTTTCCTGAAATCACCTTCGTGCCCGTCGAGTTTCCAGTCGGCGGTGTTTCTGAAGGCCAGGAATGGACCTACAAGAAGGCATTTGGGGATACGGATGTGACCTACAAGCTCAAAGCCACCAAGGTTTCAAACAACTCGGTGACAGTTGAGATCAAATTGGCCCAGGAATATGACGTGATTGAGGACGACTCTCACAACCTGGCGATGGACCCTAAGGACAAGGCGTACGATGTCCATACGGTGTTAAACGGAACCGGGGAAGCGAGCTTTGACCGCAAGCTTAATTTGGTTTCGCTGGTGAGCATGGAAGCGGTGGCGAACAGCACCGTGGTCGATATCAAATCAAAGGAATCGACGTCGCGGAAGATGACCACCCATATCACGACGCGCATCGCAGACGCCGCCACCGTGGCGGCCGATGAGCCGAAGGGCGACTGGGTTCAAACCGCGAAGCTGTACGGCAAGATCGCTGTTCAAAAAGCGAGCCAGTGGGCGTCCCGTTCTTGGTCGGAACTGACCCACTGGCTTGTGGCAATGTTTGGTTTCGCTGGGAACTAAAGCGTGTGGCTTCTCAGCAGCCAGAACTGCTTCTCCATAGTTCTCAGAATTTCGATATAGAGGTCCTGGGTCACCGGATCGGTCTTTCCGCTCTCCTCCATTCGCTGGCGAATGTTGGTGATGACCTGGCCCATGCGATTGACGACTTCCTTGGCAGCCTCAAGATCCTTCATGAAACCAATCGGGATCTCCTTAATGCCGCTTTGATTAACAGCGCTTGCCTGTCCGGACACGGATGTGCCTAGCGCGACCGCGCGTTCAGCGACATCGTCATAGAAATTCCTCGTCGATTCCACAATCACATCGAGGAGTTCGTGGATCTCAAGAAACTGCGGACCACGCAGATTCCAGTGGGCTTGTTTGCCGATCAGGGACAGGGAAATAAGTTCGGTCAGAGTGTCCTGAAGCTGAGCAGTGGTCTCCTTCAACTTGGCTTCTGACAAAAACGGTGCGGGTGTAGTAGCCATGCCCTTTACTACTCCGCATGGCTATTCTCAGTGAGCGCGAAACGCTCCTGTATGGTTAGATCGCTCTCCAAACGGACGCCGACTGAAAGGACGCGGCGTAGCCGAGGCCGAGGGAGGGCATTGGCGGCGTCCGAAAACAACCTATCGCGTTTTTGCAAGCGCGTCCACAGGGTTCTCGCTTAGGAATCGGCCCATCTTGCGGAACTTCTCGTAACGCTCCTGTTTCAGCTTCGAGCCGCTCTTCTTCTTGAGCAGCTTAAGGTGCCTTACGATTGCTTCCTTGGCGAGACCGGCAGCTTCAATCGCATCTCGGTGCGCGCCACCCTTTGGCTCGGCGACGATCTCATCAATCAAACCGAACTCCTTCGCCCACGCCGCCGTGAGTTTCAATGCCGTAGCCGCCTGCGCGCCCTTATCCGGCATTCGCCAAAGAATGGCGGCGCAGCCCTCAGGCGGGATGACGGAATAGATTGCATGCTCCAGCATCAGCACACTGCTTGCGCAGGCGATGCCGATTGCTCCGCCGCTTCCGCCTTCGCCGATGACAATGGAGACGCTGGGAACCTCAAGCTCGAACATCTTCAGCATGGAAGCGGCGATGGCTTCGCTGATGCCGCGAGACTCGCTTTCCACGCTGGGGTCGGCAGCAGGGGTATCGACAAAAGAAATGAGTGGTAGGCCGAAGCGGTCCGCCATTTCCATCAGCCGAATCGCCTTGCGATAGCCTTCAGGCTTGGCCATTGCGAAGTTTCGGTATTGGCGCTCGGTGATGTTGCGGCCCTTTTGGTGGCCGATGACCATGACCGGCTCGCCGTCAAGATACGCGGGGCCGCCGATGATGGCGTGATCCGCGCCGAAGCGTCGGTCGCCTTCCAGTTCCGTGAAATTCGTGAAAATTGAGTTGATGTAGTCGAGGGTGTAGGGGCGCTGGTCGGCTCGGGCAACAAGAACCTTTTCCCACGGCCCCAGGCGGCTGTACATCACCTCGATGTAGTTATCGCGCCGGCGCTCAAATTCGGCGACGCGCTTCAGGAGGTCCTCTCGCTCAGCTTCTGGCGAAGCTTTGGCCTTTTGCTTCAGCTTCTCGATGTTCTCTTCGACTTCGATAAGGGGTCGCTCCCACTCTTTCCAAGTTTTAGCCATGCTTTACGAGCCTCCAAGAGAGCATTTTAACGAGATTGGTCAGGGTGGTCCGCATTTCGCGGCGATGGACGATCTTGTCGATCATGCCGTTCTGCAAAACCCACTCAGCGGTTTGGAAATCGCTTGGCGCTTTGCTTACGCCCGCCTGCTTGCTCACTCGCGCACCGGCGAAGCCGATGAGCGCGCCCGGCTCGGCAAGAATTATGTCCGCGATGCTTGCGTAGCTTGCGAGCACGCCCGCCATGGTGGGGTCGGTGAAAACGGAGATATAGGGAACACCGTTCTCACGGCATCGCTGAACTGCGGCAGTTGTCTTTGCCATCTGCATCAGGCTAAGTAGTCCCTCCTGCATGCGCGCACCACCCGAGGCGCAGAAGATGATGGCGGGGCAGTGGGCATCTGCCGCCCTTTCAAGGGTGCGGGTGATCTTCTCACCGGCCACGCTTCCCATCGAGCCGCCCATGAAGCTGAAATCGGCGACCGCTGCGCTGACCTTCATGCCGTCAAGCTTGGCCCAGCCGCTAATTACGGAATCGGTGGCGCCGTTCTTGGCTTGGGCAGCTTCCAGCTTTTCTTCGTAATCCGGGAACTCAAGCGGATCGAGGCTGGAGATTTCCTTATCAAGCTCCTCGAAGGATTCGGGATCAAAGGTCGCGGTGATGCGCTGCTTGGCAAGCAGGCGGTGGTGGTGCCCACAGTGCGGGCAGACCCTAAGAAGCTGCTCGAACTCGACAGAGAAGAGAATTTTCTTGCACTGCGAGCATTGGAGAAATGCTTCCGCCTTCATCGATTTGGTCGCCACGGGCCAACCATAATACCTTGCAACGCAGGGCGAGACTTAGCTTATAATGAACCTGTGACGCTCGCAACTACCGTATTTTTGCTGGCCCTTAGGTTGCCGCCAACGCAGTTGTTGAACCCGCCGTCGGTTGCCGGGGTGGAATACGACGGCGTCACCCTTGAACCTATTTCCGTCGACATGGTGTTTCCGGTGGCTGGTGAATGCCACTGGGAGGACTCTTTCCTTGCGCCACGGGACCACGGCCGAAGGCACCACGGCGAGGATTTGCTCGCGCCGAAGATGACGCCACTGGTGGCGGCTTTTGATGGCACGGTTTATCTCAGCCGCGGCCATGGGAACGCCGGATATAGCGTCACGCTGAACGGGGATAACGGCTATCGCGCGTTTTACGCTCACTTAAATATCGATCGTCCGGGAACTGCGGACGGTAGCGGGCTCGATGAATACGCTTTTGCCGAGGGCCTTAAGAACGGCGATCATGTGAGCACGGGCCAACTGCTGGGCTATGTTGGAGATAGCGGGAATGCCCGCGGTGGCGCTACCCACTGCCACTTCGAACTGAGCGATCCCGCACAGAGGGTGTTTAATCCTGCGCCTTCGCTTTCGGTAGCCAGGCGCATCCTTGCTCCCCTTGGCGTGGGTTTGAGCGAACTGGCGACGACGCCGGTGCTGACGATGAGGCCGCTAGGTGTTACAGAGCCCATTACATTCATCGAGGCGCAGGCTCCAAGCCCCAAACGGTCAGTTCGCCCCAAGGTGGCTGCCAAATTTAATGCGTCTGCATCTCTTGCCGCCGAACTAAATGCTCCCCGTTCGGCAGACGGCTTGGGCTTGCTTTCCCAATCAAGCCCGCTTTGCGATATTGCACGCGCGGCGCTGGTGGCTCGAGGGCCAAGCGCGGCCAAGCGAGTCGTTGAGTATCAGCTTGAGCGTGCCGGATATCGATGGTCGCATCTCTGCGTGGCCGTCGGCCCAGCCTCGAACGCAGCCCAAATAGTTAAGTCGATCGAGCCCGCCGCGCTCATGGATCCAGGTATGCGCCAGTTTGGCTTCGCCCCTCCGAAAGGAGGCAAGGGAACGTGGGTGATTATCTTGGCAAGCGGTCTCAACCGGATTTAGTGGATCGGATTCTGAACCTTATCGGGGATGTGCTCGAGGGCACGGGTTAGCCGTTCAATTTGTGGCCCAACGGTGTCAAGCGCTTGTAGCGGTTTAGTGGCGTACACCACGAGGCTAACTACCACGGTGGCGCCGATAACCGATCCGAATCCCCAAATCACCGCATAAAGCAATCGATAGGCGAGCGTTGGTTGAGCGGTGTTTTTGGCGATGATCTTAAGCTGCTGCTCAACGCGAGCTAACCGAGCTTCGAATTCGATTTCCGATAGGTTGATGTGTTCAGCCACAACTGGTTTGACGAATTTTTCAAAGATGAAGACTCGCCGATAGGTACTGGCGACTAGAACGAAAGCCATGTCCGCCGTAAAACTTCTTGAGGGTGGTCCAGTCGATAATGCAGTTGCGCCTGCCACGCCCTTTCAATTCCATGAGCGCGGCGGCCAGCAAGGCGTCGCCTCTTTTGGCTCCGCGGAGGTGCTTCGAAATGCCAATTGGTCCCAGGCTGCACCAATTCTTTCCGAGGGCAAGATTCCATACTGCGCCGCCAATTTGCGGCCCGGTGGTCTCGTCTTGGATGAGCGCGAAGCCTTCAATTTTCGAGCCGTCTCGCAAAACCACCACGCAGGAAGGGCCGTTGGCTGCGACTTTGGCCATGACGTCGTACCTCCACCTTCCGGGAAATTCGCGGAGGAAGAAGTCGTCTAACTTGGGGATTTCTGGCGGCCTTAGAAGGCCGACTCTGATGGCAGGCGGGCCAGGAGGGGGAGTGTAATCGGCGAGGTCCTGTTCACAATCGAATATTCCGCCACCGAAGTCGAATCCTTCCGACGCCAGCCATTGCGTCAACAGGCTGCAAGTGGTGGGAGCGCCGGGCCAGAGATGCCCGCTGTCTTGGCCGAACCGCAACTGTTTAAAATCGCCGAGCGCGCTACGCGCCATCTTAAGACATTCTGAAGCTGCGGCGGGATTTCTAAAGGCAACCGCGCTCAAGTGCGCGTCATCGGGAACTGGACCCGGATACAAGCCGTAACCATTCTTCTTTACAAGGCAGAAGGCGGTAATGCGTTCGCCTTCGGTCGCAACGTAGGATGCGCTGGGTAGAAAAAGCGGGTGAAGCAGGGTGTGATCGGCAAGTAGATCCGTCTCAATCCAAAACCGGCGAGGGTAGACCGTGCGCCACAGCCTATTGAGGTTTTCGGCATCAGATAGCACGGCTTGTCGCAGCGTCATAAGGCGTTATGACCTATTCTAACCTAGCGCGGACTGCATAATAGGGCTTGTGGAACGGCCAGCGCCAACGCCGGAAGAGAAGTTCTTTGTAACCGGAGGAACTCTCTCCCTTAACGCCAGCAGCTACATCGTCCGAAAGGCGGATAACGACCTGTTCAACGCGCTACGTGATGGGCGGGTGTGTTACGTGCTTACGTCTCGCCAAATGGGGAAGAGTTCCATCTGCGTACGGACGATGGCCCGTTTGCAGCAAGAGAACATTCGCACTGCTTTCATCGATCTCACTCGAATTGGTGGCGGCAATGTAACCCCGGAGCAGTGGTATGCAGGATTGCTGGGCGAAGTTGGCCGCGGGCTCGGCATCCGAAATGAGCTTTTCGCGTTTTGGAAGGAGCGGGAAGCGTTGGGGCCGATGCAGCGATTCTTCGAGGCGCTGATTCAGGTTGCCTTAAAGAAGATCGAACAGCCGATCGTGCTGTTTATCGACGAAGTCGATTCCAGCAAGAGCGTTCCGTTCTCAACCGATGAGTTTTTCGCCGGCATCCGCGAGTGCTTCAACCGGCGGGTTCATGAGGAAGACCTCAAGCGACTTACGTTTTGCCTTTTGGGCGTTGCAGTTCCGTCTGATCTCATTTCCGACGCCTCGACCACGCCATTTAACATTGGCGAGCGGATTCAGCTTTGCGACTTCACGGCAGAGGAAGCGCGGTCGCTCGCGCCAGGGCTTGGCCCGGACGGGGTGGCGATCGTTGATCGCATCGTCTACTGGACCGGGGGTCACCCGTTCCTTACTCAGAGCTTATGCGCCGCCGCCGCGGAAAGCGGAATCAAGAAGGCATCCGAAGTTGATGAGTTAGTCAGCAGGGCCTTCTTTGGCGCGACTTCGCGCGAGACGAACATCAATCTTGCCGATGTTGGCAATCGAGTTCTCAACAGCGCTGGCGGCGGGGAATCGGTCGAGCAATACCGGGCGGACATCCTTAGCCTTTACGAAGCAATTCTCGTCGCCAACGTGAATGTTGCCGATGATGAGTCGAACCGCCTGATTTCGACGCTGAAGCTAGCGGGCTTGATAAAGCCCGACGGCAAGAACCTGACCCTCCGCAACCGAATTTATCAGAAGGTCTTCGGACCCGAGTGGATTGCCGAGAACATGCCGCAGCAGGAAGTCAAGCGGCAGCGAGCGGCTTTCCTCATGGGAATTATCCGCGCGGGTGCGGTTGGCTTGGGCCTTGGCATGATCATCGCGGCGCTTGCCCTAAAGGCGTATCAATCCGCGCAAGATGCGCATGTGGCCCAGCTTGAAGCCGAACGGCAGAAGAATCTCGCGATTGAGGCCCGCAAGGAAGCAACCATCAACGCTGCCGATGCCGATGCGCAGCGGGCGCTGGCCGAACGACGAGCGGCTCAGGTTGTTCATTCGCTAGCGATGGAGAAAGCCGCAAGCGAGCAAGCAAAGCGAGACCGGGAAAAGGCGATCATGGCAGAGCATCGGGCCGAGATGGAAGCTGCCAGGGCCAAGGTGGCAGAAAGGGAAGCCACAGTTGCCGCCGCTAAAGAGCGAGAGGCAAAACTTGCCGCCACCATCGCTGCTCAACGGGAAGCGGCCGCGCGCCACGACGCAGAGGATCTGCTTTACGCCTCAAGTGTAAGGTTAGCGGGCGAGAACATGCGGCTTGGAACCGGACGAGCTGCTTACAGCATTCTTGCCAACCAGCTTGAATCCGATAAGGAAGGGAAGCGACGCGGCTGGGAGTGGGACTACCTGTGGGGCCAACTGCAGGGAGGCAAGCGCTTCGATACCGGCACCAGCGCCCTTTCGATGCAAGTGACGCCAAAGAATGAAATCGCCATCCTGGATGGTGACCTCGTGCTGCGCAAATATAAGCCTGAGATGGCAGGGTTGATCGGCACGATCAATTTGAATCAGGATGGCCAGGGTCTCTATGGGGCGATTTCGAACGACGGCAAGATGGTCGCTCGAACAACTTCTAAGGGTGAGGTTGAAGTCTATGACGTCGATACAATGAAGCCCCTTAAGAAGCTCCAGGTTTCCACTGACCCGGTCGATTTTGTTCGCTTCCAGCCCGTTCAACATCTGCTCTACGCCTCTTCAGGTCAGGAGACGCGGCTTTATGACACGTCGAGTTGGAGCTATCTGGGCAGCTCATCTGTCACCAACGCGGCCAAGCTCTCGCTTGCGGAAGCTGGGGCCATCCTTGCCGATGGCCGAGCCGTGCTTCCAAACTTCGACACGGGAGCGTCCTTCCTTATTCTTCCGGGTCTGCTGCGAGCCGACCCATTTAAGCAGGCGGGAAGCTATCGTCATCTCATCACCATCTCCGCGATTCAATCGGCGCATTCGGGCGATACGTTCGCTTCAGGGGATCTCTACGGCACCATCCTCGTAATGGATGCTTCAAAGGCCGCGCCGAAGATTTCGCCTTTGAACCAAGGCAGCCGCGTTCTCAGTCTTGCCTTTTCCCACAAGGACGACCTCATCGCAAGCGGTGGAATCGATGGCTCTGTAACTGTTTGGAACGCGCTGAACGGGAAGCGTGTGGCCGCCTATCGGGGCCGCCAAAGTGTTGTCGCCATCACCTTTTCGGCCGACGATCGCAAGGTCTACTTCGGAACGACCGACGGTAAATCAAGCTTCTTTGATGTTCAGAATTCGCAAAGCCACTGGGAAACCGATGCCCTAGCCGCGAACTTTAATTCTCTGGCGGTGACACCCGATAGCTCAACCATCGTTATCGCCCAAGCGCAGCCTTCCTTCTGCCTGAGGTACGTGGATTCGCGTTCGCGTCAACTCAAGGGGCTAACGTTCTTGCCCGCTGCTCCAACGGCCATTACCATTGCGCCCAAGACGGGACGCGTGTACGTTGGCTACGCCGGCGCTGGGTTTATCGATATTGTCAATAAGGACCGCAAGCTGGCAGGGCGAATTCTTCTTCCCGATCACCGATTCCGTTTCCCGATTACCATCTCACCTGACGAGCGCTATCTTGTAGTAAGCGACGGCACATCCGGGCTTTCGCAGGGGATATTCAACGGCAAGCCGCTCATCATCGACCTTCGAACGCAAGGGGTTGCGCGCCAGCTATCTGGTTGGCACTCTACGGTTATTGCCGCTTCATTTTCTGCGGATGGCAGAGAACTCTTTGTCGGCGGGGATGACGGCGTCGTCCGTGCCTATGAGACGGGTTCGTGGACGCTGGATAACACAGTGCCAAAGCTCGAGACCTCAGGGGCTAATCAAGTGCTATCGCTGGCTACATCCAAGGATGGCAACTGGTTGGCAACATCGAATCAAGTCGGCGCAATTCGGCTATACAACTTGAAGACCAAGGCAAGCCTGACGCTTCAGGGGCACTCTGGAGAAGTTGACGCCGTCAAGTTCATGCCCGACTCCAAGACGGTGGTGGCGGGAGGTGTCGACGGCACCGTGCGATTCTGGAATCTACCAACGGGCCGCGAAGTTCTCGTCTTCGATGTCGAACACAAAATCTATTCGCTCGCAGTCTCCCCCAGTGGTGAGAATGTGCTCGCCCTCACCGACGATGGCCGCCTGAGCACCTGGAATGCGCCTCGGCCGGTTGTTGCAGCTACTCGAGCGAACGATGGCGATACCTCGAGCTTTGAGGGGCAGCTTGGCGGCAAGCAGCTTTCCGCGATTGATTTGGTAGCCAAGGCCAAAGAAAGGGCGATTAAGAGCGGCAAACGCCTGCTCATCTCTTTTGTCAGCCCGGATGATCGTTACTCCCGACGATTCATTGCCCTTATGAAGTCGCCAGAGTTTGGGGCGCGGATCGCTCGCAATTACGAAGTGGTGCTGATCAATGATGAGCTGTCCTTGACGCGTCCGGGCGTGCCGGGCAGCTACGCTCTGCTTGGAGCATATGGCGGAAACTCGTTCCCGTTCTGGGTGATCGTGGACAAGTGGGGCAACCGCTTGGTCGATTCATACGCGGATCTGGCTTCCGGGCATTTAGGGCAGAACATCGGAGTACCGGTGGCCGATTGGGAGCGTGACTACTTCATGCGGGTCATCGCGAAGTACGCATCCTTCAGCAAGGAGGATTTGAATGCGATGTCCCGATATCTGTCAGACCAGAACATGGATTACGATGCGGTGGCCCGCTCGGAAGCCTCGTATCAAGGGTTTGGCAACCGGGTTGATAAGCTAGTCAGCGAGGGGCGATTGGCGGACGCCCTGAAGATCATCGACGCTGGCGTAAAGCTGGGTGTAAGGCAGTACGGCTTGCGCAACTTAAGAGCCCAGTACCGAGCGCTCCTTGGAGATTACGCGGGAGCTCTTGAGGATTTGGATTACATGAGTTCGTCCGTGGGTCAGCGCGATACGAACACTCTAAGCAATCTCCTTGTGATGCAGATTGCGGTCGGCGAAAATGCAAAGGCGGTCGATACCGGCGTGAGAATCTCAAGGTCAATTGAGCAGCCCAATTTGCGCAACTACCTAATTGGCAATACCTTCCGGCGAATAGCCTGGGCGACTAAGCCGACCGACCAAGCGAACCTGGGGCAATATCTCCTACAGGCTAACCACCAGGCCGACCCGTCGTCCTTGCGAACAAAGGAGGCTTACGCTTTCTATGAGTTCCGTCTTGGCGCCAAAGAACTTGCGTGGCAGCTTGTCAGCCAGGTCCTGGCAAGCCCGGGGTTGGGGTATGACCGGTTCCTGAGTACGCACACCCACTATTTGGCAGCGCTCATCGCCTACACGCTCCATCGGCCGGAAGCTCCGCAACTGTTCGGCGAGGCGGAGCACCTCTTCGACCTTCAAAACAGCCAGTTCATTCGAGGAACGGTTGCGGCTTGGCCCTATGCGGATCAGATAGAGATTGAATTGTTCCGGCAGGAGGCGCGCAGGACTCTCAATGTCTCAAAATGAGCCAAGGCATTCTTTAATGACGAATCCGGGGGTCTTATCAAAATCTGAGGTTGCGCACGTGTTGTTTCTCGACATCGTGGGCTATTCCTTGCGATCGACCACCGAGCAATCGAGACTCCTTGAAAGGCTCAACGAGGCGGTAAACGGCTCAAAGACTTTCCAGGCTGCCAAGCTGGCTGACCGGGTCCTGCCGCTGGCCACCGGCGACGGCATGGCGCTCGTCTTCTTCCAGGAAGTCGCCCATCCGGCTGAGTGCGCCATTGAAATCGTGGCGAATATTGGAAAGGAACTTCCGGTTCGCATGGGTATTCACAGCGGCCTTATCCAGCATCAGGCGGATATCGCGGGTAACGCAAATGTTGCCGGAGAAGGCATCAATACCGCTCAGCGGGTGATGGATTTCGGAGAAGCCGGTCATGTGCTGCTAACGCGCACTTATGCCGATTGGCTTGCGCAGCTTGACCAGTGGCACGGCAAGATCGTTGATTTTGGCGAAGGCGTGGCGAAGCACGGGCAGCGGATAAAGGTTTGTGGGCTGGCCGCCCCCGGCGTTCGCAATGATGCGCCGGTTGCTCTGGGCGGCAAGACCAGCGAATCAGGCACGCCGGGTCGAAAGCGGGTTGTTATCCTGTACAAGCGAAACGCGGAGCCAGATTCGACCTTGCTGAACACGATCCACGACCACTTGGAGCGGCACGGCGAAGACGTGTTTATTGACCGCCACTTAAAGATCGGCGCAGACTGGGCAGCAAGCATTGAGAAGAAAATTCGCGATGCGGATGTAGTGATTGCGTTGCTTTCCGATTCCTCAGTGCAAAGCGAAATGCTGGAATTCGAGCTTGAAACGGTCGCCGATGAGCGGGCGCGACGCGGCAAGCCCCTTCTGCTTCCAATTTTCATTGGGCAAGGGAAGGAGCTGAAGGGCAATATCGGCTCGATCGTAAACCCGCTTAATAGGGCGGAATGGTCAGGCGAGCAGGATACCGGTCAGCTCTTGACCGCCATTTCAAGTTCAATCACAGAGCCGATGGCTCCCCAAGAGGAGGAGCTTCATCTTGAGCCCGCCGGGGGAGCGGTGCCTGTGGATTCACCCTTCTATATCGAACGTGCCACCGATGCGGAAGCCTTCGCTGCCGTCCGCGCCAACGAAAGCATCATCTTGATCAAGGGCCCGCGTCAGATGGGGAAGACCTCTCTGATCTCGCGCCTCGCGCTCTTCACTCGGGAGCAGGGTTGGCGCACGGCGATGACCGATTTCCAGAAGATCAGCTTTGGCGTTGTGCAGACGCCCGATCTCTTCTACAAGATGCTTGCCGCCACCCTCGCCAAGCAGTTGCGCTTTAAGTACGACTTCGACGAGGAGTGGATGGACGTCTTCGGTCCGAATCTCAATATGGACAACTTTATGCGGTCCTTATTGGAGGAATCGGAAACACCGCTTGTTTGGTTCATGGATGAGGCGGATAAGAGTTTTGGGCTGCCGTTCGCGAGCGATTTCTTTGGTCTTGTCCGCTCGTGGCACAACTCCCGGGCAACCGAGCCGTTTGGACCTTGGGGCAGGTTCACCATCGTTATCGGCTACGCGACCGAGGCTCACCTGTTCATTCAAGACATGAACCAGTCGCCATTCAATGTGGGGCGGCACATAGAGCTGGATTCCTTTAACTACGAGCAAACCATGGCTTTGAACCAGAAATACGGCTCATTGCTGAATCCGGAGCAGATCCACCAGCTTCTCCAGTTGATTTCGGGGCAGCCGTTCCTTACCCGGCGCGCGTTTGATGTCCTCGCCAGGCATAAGTTCACTTTCGCCGAGCTGATTCAGCAGGCTGCCAGTGATGAAGGGCCATTTGGTGATCATCTTAAGCGAATTCTGATCAGCGTGACCCAGATACCGGAGGTGACGCAGGCTATTCGATCTTCGGCCTCGAATTTAGAGCTAGCGGATTCCGATGCGTCGCAAAGATTGGTTGCGGCAGGCGTTCTCCAGAAGCAAGGGCGCACCCTGGCTTTCAGGAGCCCGCTTTACGAGCGCTACCTTAAGGCGCACTTCCAGGCTAGTTAGGGGATTCTTCCACCAGCTCTTTCATGCGGCTCCAGGTGGAGCGAAGATCGCTGATGAGTGGGCTCTGCGCCCTCGCAAGCTCGATCATGCTTAGGTCGATGTCGGTAATGAGCAGATGCGGCTCCGCTACCGGGCTCTCCGCCATTCGCTTGCCCATTGGGTCGATAATCATGCTGCCGCCGACAAAGCCTTTGCCGCCTTCGAATCCGCAAAGCTGGCAGTTAGCGCAAAACACGCCATGCTCTTCGCTAACCGCGGTGAGCAGGCGCTGATATCGCGCAAGGTTGGCAACCGTCTCGCCTGAAAAACCTCGGCCGGGCGAAGCGCTGGGAACAACGATGAGCTGGCAACCGTGGACCGCAAGGAGCAAGGGCAAGATGCTGTGCCAGATATCTTCACATATCAAAAGGCCAACCTTACCAAATCGTGTTTCGACAATCCCCAAATCGAGTCCCCGCGAAACGAAACGTTCTTCATCAAAAACCCCATAGGTGGGCAGAAAGAACTTTCGATACGTCTGCTTGAGAAATGCGCCTTCAGCGCTGAGCTCGAAGTAAGCGGCGCTGTTGTAAAGGCTTCCTTCTTCTCGCTCGTAAAATCCAATTACGGCATCAATTGGCCGCTTCAGCTTGCCGCTGAGCCTTGATGCAAGCTCCTTGGTGAGTTGCTCACCGGTGAGGGATGCTTCAAATACGCCGCCTTCAAGGAAGTAGCCACTGAGCGATGCTTCGGGGAAGACGACGAGGTCAACCAGTTCCGATTCGCACTGGAGAATGATCTCAACGACTTCATCGAGGTTCCGGGCCACTTCGGCTTTGCGTGGGGCTGTTTGCGCACACGCGATGTTCAGGTGCATACGAGTCGGAGTCTACTCCGGTGGGAACTGATGGAATTGGGCGCCTCGAGCTTTCGCACCGGCGAGGCTCCCTTTCAAGAGAGAATCGCGATTTCGATTCGTTACGACCACAAGTTCCTTTTGCGCCCTTGTGAGCGCAACATAGAGTACGCGGACCGCTTCCTCTTTCCGCCGATCCCATTCCTCGGTCACTAACAACTCGCGGTAAAGGTGCGATCTGTCCCGCTCGGTGTAGCAGACTGTGCGTGTCAGGTTGTCCACCAGCACTTCCTCAAAGCTCCTTGGCTTGCTGACGGCTTCCGCCGTGAAATCGGGATAGATTACAGTGGGGAACTCAAGACCCTTGGCGGCGAAGATCGTCTCCAGACGAACACCGCCCCCCGCTTCCTTCGATTCCGCTTCGCTAACCCGGTGGCTGAGGGAAACGACGTCACCCATCTCTTGCGCAAAATCCCGAAGGCCCATTTCGGGACGGCTAGCGGCGATGGCGAAGAGCTTGCGAACGTTAGCAATCTTTTGGAGCCTTCTTGGGGAGCTTGCCAGGTTCTGAAGGAACGGAGAGCGGGCAAATATCTCTCCGAGGGCTTCATGGACGGTGATAATCTCCGCGCGCTCCGAAAGCGGATTGAACCATGCGAGGAATACGTCAACTTTCGCCCGGTCTTCAACTGGCCCGTTGAATTGGGTTAGACCGTCGTAGACCGGTCGCTCCTTCAACCCACTGAGAGTAGACCAGGTTAGACCGACCACGGGACTGGCGAGCACCGCCAGCATGCTAAAGTCGTCGCGCGGGTCGGAAAGGGCGCGGAGGGCGTTGGCGCAATCTCGCACTTCAAGCCTGGTGTAGAACTTCTCGTTGCCTCCTGCATCGGTTACCGGCGCGAACTCCTCGATCTGCTGCTTCAACGCCTCGATCTGCTTGTGCTTGCTAAGAAGAACGCAAATGGAATCTGGGGCCGCCCCTTCATCCACAATGCGCCGCCGCACTTCCTCCGTAACGGCGTCGAGCAGACCAGCTTCCTTGCGAGCCTCCGGCACTTCAACGACCCTGATGCCTTCGAACGACACCGGATCGCTGTCGAGGTCGAAAGCTTCGCCGCCTAGCATGGGTTGGTACCCAGGCATCTTCACGCCCACCACATGATCAACGAACGCCTGAATGCTTGCCTGAGAGCGATAGTTCTTGGTTAGGCTGAGGCTCGTCGACTTCTCGATCGAGAGCCGGAATAGTCGAGGCTCGGCATCGCGAAAGGCATAGATCGCCTGCTTCATGTCGCCAATCAGCATGATCTGGGCGGACTCAAAGCAGTTGAGAACTTCGTGCTGGGACGGGCTGAGGTCCTGCGCCTCGTCAATCATCGTAAGCGGATACTGCTTGCGGAACCGCTCCCGAACCTGCGCGGACTCCCGAAAGAGCTTGACGGTTTTGCGTTCAATGCCGTTGAAGTCGAACCGCTGGTCAGCTTCCATCATCGCGTCCAGAATCCTCCATGCCTCGTACGCAAGGTGGACCAACCCGCAGGTTCGCTCCGCGGAGCGGATTACGTCCTCGGGTTTGCCGGCTTTGCCCCTTAGATTGATCCCGAGCGGCTTGGCGGTGGCAGGGCTGATCTGGTCGGCGGGAATATCCTGCAGCAGCTGCGCTTGCTCATCGGAAAGTTGCCCGAGGAGGAACGCCTTCCATTGCTGAAGCACGTGTTCCGGCGTTCGATACTTGGCGAGCAGTTCATCCGGCTCGATCGTCGTTGATCTCAACCCTAAAACTTGCGCGACAGCCTTGCGAATCTTCTCCCGCACATCTCGCTCAAAGGGCAGACTAGCCAGCAAGCGAGCAGGGTAGGAGTCGGGTGGGAAATCGGCGACCACTGCTTCCTTAATCGCCCGCTGCAGGTATCGCTGAGTATCGATCTCCTCAAGAATTTCAAACTGGGGGTCAACGGCGGCAAGCAAGGAGTTTTCCTGCAAGAACCGTTGGCAGAACGAGTGGATCGTTTGTATGGGGCCGGTGGCGGCAAGCTGGGCCTGTCGGATCATGCCCCGTTTGGTGAACTCGGCCACGATGCGCGACTGCATTTCCGCGGCAGCCTTGCGGGTGAAGGTGATCGCCAGTATCTGATCGGGCGAGAGTCCGCTTTCAACCGCGCTCACATATTTGTGCATCAGCACGCCGGTTTTGCCGGTTCCCGCTGAGGCCGAAACCGTTAGACGGGCGGCGCTACAGGAGATGATTTCGAGCTGCTGCTCACTCGGAAGGAATTCGCGTTGGTTCACGTTCCTCCTCGCCAAAATCGTATGAACGGCGGCAAAGCTCGCCGTAGCCGCAGTAGCGGCAGTGGCTATCGGTTGGGTCGGGGCGGATGAAGCCTGCCCGTGATCGCTTCAAGGCGTTGTTCACATTGTCGACGTGATCTTGCCACTGGTCGTTTGCGTTGCCTCCATCATTTGAGCCGCCCTGAATGCGGGCGATGCTCGCGCCGCGCACCTTGGCGTCGAGCCGGGTTTGGAAGGGACCCTTGTGGCGGTAGTAGGCGACCTTGCCTTCGGTTACCGTATCCACCACGACTGCAACATCGTTGGTCCCTCGATGCCGCTCAAGAAGGCGGAGCAGCGCGAACTCTTCAAAGTTGTCGATGGCGCTGCCGTCAGGGCTTTCCCAATGCTTGGTGGAGTATCGATAAACGGTTCCCGTCGTTACTCCTCCATGGCTCTTGAGAACGTCAAAGCGGGCTCTTATGCCGCCCGCCTGCTGCTCAATATCAAGGTCATACGGCCCCGACTCCTTCCATAGCTCACGGGCGACGCTTTCGCGCTCGATGATGCCCTCGATGAACTGCTCTCGGATGGAGGCGAAGCCCGCCAGCTCCTGCGCATCGGCGTAGGTTGCCGCTTCGGCAAGAAACTCTTCAAATTTCTGCTCGAGCACTGGGCGGAGCCGCTCCAAGGGAAGGGCCGCGGGGTTGGTCTTCTCTAAAATGCTGGTCAGGCGAGTCCAGGCCGCTCCTCGATCTCTGGTTTTGATGCCCATTCGGTGGCGGATAAAGAAGAGGAACGGGCAGATGAAGGCATCGTGAAGCTGCCTTGTGGAGAATTTGAAGCCTTCTTCAAGCTTTGCGGCTTCTGCTGGGAGTTCTATGGCTGGTAGCGGCGCTTCCGGCTGGGCCAAAGCTGCCGCCAGCTCTTGATCGCAGGTAAGAATCGGATCAACCGTCGGGGCAAACATATCCCTTCTAAAGAAGCGTTCGTTAACCGGCCCTAACCGCCGCGCTTCATCGAGGAAGTAGGAGGGAATCTGCTCCTGCTCTCCCTTTTCGCGCGCGTATGAGTAGGTCACCGAGGCGGTGGCCATGCCGAGCGCGCGGACGAAGAACATCTGCTCGTCGGCGTAGGAGGCGCTCGAATCCTTCAATTCCTTGCCGGTTAATTGGCGCAGGACGAGCTTTTCGTCGTCTCGCAGGATTGGGTCTTCGCGCCTTCGGCGCGGCAGTCTGCCCTCCAGCATATCCAGCATGTAAACATGCTTTGCCTGCACCAACTCGTCGGGCTCGTGAGTAATCCGGATGCCTGCGTCCAGACTCGGCAGGCTGTATTCCGCGTCTTGCCAGGCCGCCTCGCAGAGCCGAACGAATGCCCGCAGACTGAACTGAGGGTTTGGGCGCAGGCTTAAAGTCGTTCCCAGCCGAGCAAGGCATTGCCTCATCGCGGCTTCCGCCCGACGAGTTCGCTCGGCGTCCGGGCCCTTCTCCAGCGTAGAAGCGGGCAGGTTCAGCAGGGAAGTGAGGTCGATAAGCTGGTCGATCCAGCCTTGAATTTTCACCGATGAGCGGAGGGCGGCAAGCCGCCACTCCAGGATCGGGAAGAGCCAAGCGGTTTGCTCGCCGTCTTGGCACTTGGCCTCCAGTTCTTCCCAGGGAATCGGGGAAAGCGCTAGATCAAGCATCATTTGCCGCGCGGCCAGACCCTCCTCGGTCTCCACCCCGAAAAATCGGCTTGTGGCGAGAGATGAAAGCGGCCTGAGATCAAGGGCAGATAGCGCTTTCAGCAGCTTAAGAAGAAACCGCACGTACCCGTTTGAGAGCAAAGGCGCCCTTGCGCTTAGGCGAAGGGGCAGCTTGAATCGGGCAGCGGAAGCCGCGAGAAAGGGGGCATATGCAGCGACGTCCCGGCAGATGAGGGCGAATTGATCTACTCTCTCCCCACCTTGAATCTTTGATGCAACATCGCGCAGAACCCACTCAACCTCGTCCTGGATGCCTCCGGCTACGAAGAGGCTCTGCGGCAGCATCGCATCGGGCGCTTTTTCGACGAAGAGGCAAGCCGAGGGATGGCTTTGAGCGGGGGCATCGCCGCCAAGAAATGGATGGGTTGGAACCAGGCAGTGAACCGCTACGCCTTGGCTCGCCACCCACTCTAAAAGGCGGGTTGTCGCAGCTCCATCTTCTTCATCCCACAGATAGATCATGCCCTTCAGCCCGTCTGTTTGCAGCTTCTGCTCCAGTAACCCTTCCATCTGAGCGTGAAGAGTTGTGCGGCGAAGGCGCTCAAGATCGTGCCGAACCGCATCATTAATCTCCAAAAGCCCCTGCAGCTTGGCTTGCAGATGCGGATCTTCAACCTGTAGGGAAGACAGCTGCCCAAGTATCTCCGTTTCAGAAAGCTCGATAAGGCAACTTCGGATTGCCTGGTGGGTTCCGGCAAACCGCTCCGATGGCTTGAACGGCGAGTCGTCCGGTAAGTTGGAACAGGCATCGTGGATCAGGGTAAGAATCAGGCTCTCATCGGCAAATGGCACGGGGGTGATATCGCAAAGTCCGCGCAGTTTGGAGACGGCGCCCGCAAGGCTTGTAGGTTCTGCGTGTTCCAAACCTTCAAGGATTGCCTGCAGTGCGGGGAGGCGTGTGGGCTTCCGGCAGGCGACGATCACCGGCCCCTTTTTTGCAAGCGGCCGCAATATCTTGGCAAGCTCTCCGCCGCCGGGAAGGAAGGGGACCGTTCGGACCTGCACCGATAGTATTATGAGCACAGTGCGGAAGCGAATCTGGACAGCGCGACGAAAGCTGATGGGGAACTTGATTCCCAGCCTGATTTGGGCGCCTCTTACGATTTACGGCCTCTATCTCATTCGCAAGACCGGAGTCATCTTCGGGCCAGGCTTCTGGTTTATCCTCGCAGCGCAGGTGTTGGGCCTGGTAGCGGTTAACTTCTTCGGCCTGTATGACAACCAGCGGATGAAGCAGCATATGATGCGCGAGGCGGAAGTGCTGTACCCGCATCTGAGAGGCTGGATGATGTTTGTGGGTTACGCGCCGGACGGCTACGGAAACCTGCTTGATCCACACAAGGACGTTGGCATTCTCATCCTAACGCCTGACTCGATTGAGTTCGTGGGCGACAGCCACTTAATCTCACTGCGCCGCAGCCAAGTACTGCGTGTCACTTATCGGGCGAATATTCATTCGCTTGTTGGGCTTGGGAGATGGGTGACTATCGAGGGCCGAAAAGACGGCAAGCTCTTTGTGCTCCACTTTGAGCCAAGAGAGGCGAAGACCCTCTTAGGCGACCGTCGCCTGAGCAGCAATCTCAAGCAGAAATTGGAGAACTGGCTAATAAGAAGCGGGCCCCCGGTCTGACGACCGAGAGCCCTTGCTCGAACCGGAGAATTTCTCCTTACTGGAGGAGTCGCAGGACCTGCTGCGGCGACGAGTTCGCCTGAGACAGCACCGAGATACCAGCCTGAAGGATGATTTGGCGCTTGGTCAGGTTCGTCGTTTCTGCAGCGACGTCCGTATCCTGAATCGTCGACAGGGTTGCCGACAAGTTTTCCGAAGCAACGCCCAAGCTGCGGACGTTCGATTCAAGAACGTTGCGCTGGAAGTTACCGATGTTGCCTCGAGCGGTAGCGATCTGGCTGATAGCCGCGTCGATAGCGGAAATAGCCGTGTTCGCACCGGAAGCAGTGGTAAGGTCGAGGGCGCCGAGGCCGCCACCAACGATGGACGTGCCGAGGTTCGAAGCGGCGATCGAGCTAATCGACAGGTTAACCGTCTGGTTAGCGTTTGCGCCTACCTGGAACTGCGAGCTACCGACAACCACCTGGCCAACCGTAGCGTTGGTAACCGTTGTTGCGTTACCTGCCGAGGTCAGTCGAAGCGTATTGCCATCTGCGTCGGTAAGGGTAAGGCCGTCGCCGCCGTTCTTGCCGCCAGTGAAGGTGACAGTCGTAGCACCGATACCCACCGTTGCGACGCCATCAACACCAGCAGCGGTGTAGAAGCCCGCAGCAGCCTTGAAGACTGCGCCCGAGTCGGTAAGGTTGATTGCCGAACCAGCGCCGTAGGTGTTCTGCGTAAGCTGGATTCGGGTGTTCGCCACGTCGTAGAATGCGCTGACGCCGGTCTGACCCTGTACTGCGTTGATAGCATTAACGAGGGTAGCGGAGGTGTCTGCCGCAGTCGTAGTAACAGTCGTTCCGTTAATCGTGATGGAGCCTGCGCCAACGAGCGTACCGCTGGTTGCAAGTGCCTTGGAGACCAGGGTTGCCTGTGCAGCAGCCGTGGTGACCGTAACGACAACAGAGTTATTGGTCGTGAGCGCCGTTCCATTGAACGATCCACCGATGTTCAGGGACGACAGCTTTGAAACGTCGGTAACGGTGGACTGAACGCCCGCGCTTCCATCAAGAAGCTTCTTAGTACCGAAAGCGGTGCTGGAAGAAATTCGGTTGATGGACGAAACGATCGAAGCGAGCTGCTGCTGATTTGCCTGAACCTGAGCAGCGCTCAAGGTACCGGTGTTAGCAGAAGCGACCGCGAGGTTTCGTGCGTCGTTCAGAAGGTTGTTAACTTCGGAAAGAGCACCTTCAGCGGTCTTCGCAAAGTTGATGCCGTCTTGGCTGTTCTGGTTCGCCTGGTTAAGGCCGCTGATCTGCGCCTGGAAACGGACAGCAGCGATAAGGCCCGCCGGGTTGTCCGCACCTGAGTTGATCTGCAAACCAGTCGACAGTCGTTGAATCGACTGCTGATATTCAGACTGAATGTTGTTTACGTTCCGCAACGCGTTAAGCGCCGACGTATTCGTGTTAATTCGAAATGCCATTTATCTTATCCTCCGTGACTTGTGCCGACCATCCTTGTTCGGCTTCCCGTGCCCTTGGTTCCCCGACCTTGCGAGCCCTTTGCAGGAATCGCTGATTACGTGAAGCCAAACATCCTGTCAGCATGACCGGATTTCTCCAGCCCGGTTCATGAAGTCTGTTTCCAGATTTGGCACTGGCATTAGCCTGGTAATTTCACCAGTATTTGACACATGTTAGGCATCAAATTGGCTACTGCAAAGTTGCTGCCTTTTGGGAGGACAGGTTCTGTGGAACCTGGCAGAATTACTCGTTGACGAGAACCATTTCGTAGGCGTTGATCACATCGCCTTCCTGGAAAGCTTCCCATCCTTCAAAGGTTATTCCGCATTCCATGCCTACAGTCACTTCCTTCACATCATCTTTCAGATGTTTCAGGCTGCTGATCTTGCCTTGGAAGACTTGATCGTTGCCGCGCATGACGCGGCAGAGGCATCCGCGAGTGGCTTTGCCATCGCTGACATAACAGCCGGCGACAATGCCCTTGCGGGAAAGCTGGAATCGCACCCGAATTTCGATGGTGCCCAGATATTGCTCTTCGAACTTGGGTTCGAGCATGCCCTTGACGGCCTTCTCGATATCCTCGATCAATTCGTAAATGATGTTGTAGGTTCGGATTTCAACCTTGCGCTTCTCGGCTTCCTTCTTTGCCCCGCCTTCCGGCTTAACATTGAAGCCAACCACGATGGCGTTGGATGCGCTGGCGAGGAGGACGTCGTTCTCCGTGATCTGGCCAACCGCGGAGTAGATGATCTTCACGGTGACCTCTTCGTTCGCGATCTTTTCCAGCATGCCGCGCACGGCTTCAACCGAGCCATGGACGTCCGCCTTGATGATCAGGTTGAGATCCTTAGTGGTGCCTTCGGATAGCCGCGCTCTTAGCTCTTGAAGCGTGATGCCTCGGTCGGCGGTGGAAAGGGAATCGGTACGAACCTTTTCCTTGCGAGTGTCGGCGATAGCGCGCGCGCTTCTCTCATCGGGCTCGAATTCGATAACGTCACCGGCGGCGGGAACATCGCTCAGTCCGAGAATTTCGACGGGGGTTGAAGGGCCGGCATCTTTCAGTTTTTCGCCCAAATAGTCGTTCATCGCCTTGATGCGGCCGAAAGTAGAGCCTACAACCAGCGCGTCTCCAATGTGAAGCGTTCCTTCTTGAACCAGAATGGTTGCCACCGGGCCGCGGCCCTTTTCAAGCTTGGCCTCGATGACGGTGCCCTTAAGTTCGCCCTTCGGATCAGCGGTGAGTTCCATAACGCCTGCCTGCAGCAGGATCATTTCGAGAAGATGGGGGACGCCTTCGCCAGTGATGGCGGAGACGGGGCAGACGATAACCTGGCCACCATACTGCTCGGGAATGATATCGAACTCAGGAAGTTGCTGGATGACCTTATCTGGGTTCGCATCCGGCCTATCGATTTTGTTGACCGCGACGATGATCGGCACGCCCGCGTTCTTTGCGTGGCTGATGGCCTCCTTGGTCTGCGGCATGATGCCGTCATCGGCAGCCACCACTAAGATCGCGATATCGGTTACCTGGGCGCCGCGCGCTCGCATTGCGGTGAATGCCGCGTGGCCGGGAGTGTCGAGGAAAGTGATTCTGCCTTCAGGTAGCTCCACCTGGTATGCGCCGATGTGCTGGGTGATTCCGCCGTGCTCTTTTCCGGCTACGTTAGCCTTTCGGATGTAGTCAAGCAGGGAAGTCTTGCCGTGATCGACGTGGCCCATGATGGTGACCACCGGTGGGCGGTGCTGGGCGCCGCTGGATTTCTTCGCTTCCGGCCTCGCCGTGACAACTGCCTTCTTCGGTTTTGCGGAATCGGCCCAAGTTATGGCGTAGCCGAACGAGGAGACGAGCTTTTCGGTGACCTCATCCTTGAGCGTGGTGGTAAGCGTTGCGCCACCCATGCTCATCAGTTTCTTGAGGACTTCGGGGGGTGAGACGCCAAGCGCGCTTGCAAGATCACGCGGAGTTCGTCCACGAGCCATGCTCATCTCTTTTGAACCAATGAGTTCGGTCAGACCCTCGCGGACGATCGCCATAGTGTCGTCATCCACGTCGACGGACGATTGGTCATGGGCGACACCAAGCTCATCGAGAACACCGGTCACTTGTCCCGGAGCTAGCTCGAATTCCTTGGCCAGATCTGCTATCGCTACCGTCATGCTGTTAGTCTTTACCTCAGTTTGCATTCTAATTCTTGTCTTAGGGCCCTCATTGAGTCCCCGTCTATCGTTGCCTTCAGGCTCCGTTTAAGCCGTTCTGCCGTCATTGCGGCCTGAAGGCATTTGGAGTTTCGGCAAACGTATGCCGATCGGCCAACTGCTTGTTTGGTCCAAAGCTTGGTCTCGCCCCCCGCAACTACTACGCGCCAAAAGGCCGCTTGTTCGTTTCGGTTTCTGCACGCGATACAGCTTCGGATCGGTTTACTTACTCTTTGCCTCCGTGGCGCCCTTTCCTTCGGCCGCCGCCTGGCTCTCACTGCGGATATCGATCTTCCACTCAGTGAGCCTTGCTGCAAGCCGCACATTCTGTCCGCCCTTGCCAATCGCCAGCGAAAGCTGGCTGTCCGGCACGATTACGTACGCGGAGCGCTCAACTTCAGTGGTCGCTTCCGTCAGCTTAATCGAATTCACCTTGGCTGGGCTGAGGGCGTTGGTGATGAAGGTAAGCGGGTCTTCGCTGTACGGCACGATGTCGATCTTTTCCTCGTACAGTTCATCGACGATGGTTTGCACCCGCGAGCCACGAGGACCCACGCATGCGCCAACCGCATCGACGCGCTCGTCCATGCTGATTACGGCAATCTTGCTTCGCTGGCCGGGTTCTCGCGCCACGCCCTTGATGACCACGACTTCGTCGGCGATCTCCGGCACTTCAAGTTCGAAAAGCTTGCGAAGTAGGTTCGGATGCGTTCGGCTGACGATGACGCGCAAGTGGCGTCCACTATCGTCAACTCGCAGCACGTAAACCCGCATGCGGTCATTCGGCCGGTAAGGCTCGGTGGGCACCTGCTCTCGCTTCGGCAGCTCGCACTCAACCTTGTTGTTCACCGTGATGAATACGCTCTGGCCTTCGCGACGAGTGACCTGGCCGCTTACGACCTCACCCATCTTCTCGCTGAAAACGTCGTGAATCTTCCGCTGCTCGAATTCCCTTAGCTTCTGGCTGAGAACCTGCTTGAACGTTTGCGCCGCAATGCGCCCGAACTGGTTCGGGTCGACTTGGGTTTCGATGAAATCGCCAACCTCGGCATCCGCCTTGCGTTTGCGTGCCTCGGTGATGCTCATTTGGAAGCTTGGCGACTCAACAATGCCAACGACTTCCTTCTGGATGTAGGCGGTAAAGCCCTTCTGGGAATCGATGGTTACGGCCACTTCGCCGCGCGCGCCTACATACTGCTTATAAGCCGCCGCCAACGATTGCTCGATTTCTTTCAGCAGTTCCGCTACGGGGATGTCTCTTTCTTGAGCGAGTTGCTGAAGTTGCTGCATTATTTCCATTGGCTTATCCTCACGCTGAAATAAAAAAGCGGCTAAGGCCGCCTTTCTAGTCGAAGCGCTTCAAATTGTTACGATATTGTACCCTGTGGGCGGTAAGAAAGCCTAGGATTTGCTCGGAAAGTTAAGGTTTCAGGGGGATGCCGAGGTCGGCTAGCTGGGGCCACGGAAAGCCCAGCGGGTCGGTCTTTCTGCCAAGTGGCCTTGCGATGTTTGCATGGCTGGTTATCTGCCCAAATTCAAACCTCCGCTTCAGGCTGAGGATGAGATAGCGTAACGCGGTTACTTGGGCAGTGGGATAAGGATCCTTGCCGTCGTTAAGATTCACCAGCTCAATGCCCACGGAAAAATCGTTGACGTTCTTGCGGCCCGTTGGGTCCTCGCTTACCCCCGCGTGCCAGGCGCGGGCGAACGACGAGACGCACTGCACGATGTGCCCATCCTTGCCGATGACGTAATGCGACGAAACTTGGCTGCTCGTGCGGGTGAATGCGGCAACGGTCGCTTCGAGGGTAGGGATAACCGTCGAATGGATCACGATGGTATCGACCTCGGCGGTTGCCGGGCGCTTACCGAAGTTAGGCGATTGAATCCAGTCAAAGGGGAAGTAGGTCACCATGCTTGCATCGCTACTGTACACCCTCGATAGGTCAAATGGCCCGTTTTGAACTTGGGCTTCGCGGCTATGTAAGGTGCACAACCCAAATGTGGCAAACTCCCCTCCGGCCTTGGCCGTCCATTCCGTACTTGCCTTCGGATAATTCATGAAGAGATTTGGCTTCCTTTCATTGCTGTTTGCCGCTGCGTTCGCTCGTGCCGATATCCGGTACGGCATCGCCCCTGACCTGAATGCGAATGCGCTTGCCGTAAGGGTGCAAGTCGAAAAGGGATTGGAAGCGCCTGAGTTCGTGATGCCGGTTTGGTGCCCAGGCTTCTACGTCGTCCAGAACTTTTCCACCAAGGTTTACGATGTTCGCGCAACGGACGAGATGGGCAAGCGGCTCAAGGTAGACGCGATGGCGAGTTCGTGGAAGGTGGAGAATCCTTCCAAGGGGTTCGTTACCTTCACATACAAAGTCCAAGGCGACGATCCGGGGCTTGGGTTCTTCGCCGTTCACGTGGACAGCACGACGACTTACATCAACGGGCCCGGCGCTTTCGTTTATCTACGCGGCCATAAGAACGACTTCTGCCACCTGACGATTACCAAGCCGCAGAACTGGGAGATCGCTACCTCAATGGATTACGACCAAGACTCGTATCTTGGGCACGGCTACGATGACTTCGCGGATCATCCTATTCAGCTTGGAATCTTTGAGCGCCGGAAATTCAGCGTAAACGGAATTCCGTTTGAGTTGGTTGTTGTAAGCGGCGACCAGCAGGGCGTCGGCAGCATCGACGACGCAGCCGGACAAATTGCGCAGCTTGCCAAGCCCGCGCTGAAAATGATGGGATCGCAAGGGTTCAAGCGCTATTTGACCATCTTGCATCTGGTTGCCGGGAACTTCAGCGGCGGGCTTGAGCACCGCGCATCTCATGTTGAGGCGCTCCAGAACCCAGGCAACCTAATTAGCCCCACACTCTGGACCCACGAGTTCTTTCACAGCTGGAACGTGAAGCAGATTCGCCCCAAACTGCTCGGCCCGTTCGATTACACGCAGGCGGTGCGGACGCCATCCTTGTGGTTTGCCGAGGGGGTGACGGATTACTACGCGAAGATCACCGCTTACCGGGCCGGATATCTGAACGAGGACGGCTTGCTGGACGAGCTTAGCCACGAAATTGGCATGTTGCAGGCCAGCAACAATCGGCTCAAGTACTCGCTTGCTGACGCCTCAATGAGTATTTGGGAGTTCGGCGGCGTATCGGTGGGCGATTTTAGCTACTACAACAAGGGCCAAATTGCCGGGCTGGTTTTCGATGCCGCCATTCGAGGGGCAACTGATGGCCGCAAGTCGCTTGACGACGTTATGCGCCTTCTTTGGACTCGTTACCGTCTGCCGCAGGCGGGTTACGAGGAATCCGATCTGATGGCCGCGATTGATGAGGTTGCTGGCGTTTCGTTGGACGACTTGTACCGAAAGCTGATCAATACGACTGACGACGTGCCTTATGACGTTCTGCAGCGGATTGGGCTGAAGGTTTCAGACATGGGCGGGTTCCGCCTGATACACGATTCCGGCATGTCGGCGACCGCTCAGCGGCTGTACGAAGGCTGGATTTCGATTCCCTAAACGCGATATCTGCGGGTAACCTCCTCCAACTCAAATGAGGGGGGAATTGAATAAATGTTGAAGCTACGCTCATCGCTGCTTCTGATGGCCGCTCTTACTGCCGCCGTCGCTGTGTCCGCCACCCAAGATAAGTCCGACAAGAAGGACGGCTCCTATGTGCTGCCCAAGTACAACGGACCCAAGAAGCGCATTGCCGTCGCGCAGATGTCGATCGATAATCGTTCGCGGGATGCCTGGGAAGGCTGGCTGAAGACCTATAAGTCGGAGCGGAACATCAATACTGCCGACGACGTGGGCCTACACATGACCGAGATGCTGACAACCGCCCTGATTGATACCAAGCGATTTGTGGTGCTGGAGCGGGGTGAGGGCGTGAACGACGTTCGCAGCGAAATCAAGCTGACGCAGGAGCTAGGCAACCAGCAGACGCAGGTGAAGGCTGGCAACGTGCTTGGCGCGCAGATTATCGTGCGAGCTGCCGTCACCGAATTTCAGGCTCATAGCAAGCGACGAGGCGGAGGTTTTAGCATCGGTCCTGTCAAGCTTGGCGGCGATAACGATGAAGCGAAGCTTGTGCTTGATGTCCGCTTTATCGACGCTTCCACGCTTCAAGTCCTGGATTCCGTAACCGCGGATGGAACCAGCAAATCGAGTGCGGCGATTGTTGGCTTAAACGTTGGATCATTCAGCGGCGCGGCTGGCGGATCGGATGCCGATCCGGTGGAGAAGGCGACTCGCGACGCGCTGACTAAGGCGGTCATCAAGATCGTTGAGCGAATGCAGTCGGTTCCTTGGGAAGCCAAGGTCGCCAAGATTAACGACGATGGCGTAATCATCCTGAATCGCGGCGAAAACGATGGGCTGAAGGTTGGCGATTCGCTGAAGCTGTACAAGGCGGGCGAGATCATCACCGACCCGGATAGCGGCGAGAAGAGCCGTGATCAGGATACGTACATCGGCGAAGTGACGATCACATGGGTTGGGCCGAAGCTTTCGCGCTGCACACTTAGCGGCGGCAAGCCAGACCCCAAGGTTCAGTACATCGTTCGTTACACGGACAAGCAGTCTTAAGCCTTTGCGAAACCGGTTCGGCGCACTCGCGCCGAGCCGGTTTTGTTTTTGCGTACTGGCCGTATTGCACCCTCTACGCCTGTGATATCGTAATGCAAATACCATGTCGCGAAAAAGCGCATCCGTTCGCCCCGTTTTGCTTATAGCCGTAGCCTCTGCCGTGGTTGGTTGCAACAGCTACTCCGAGACGAGATATTGCACGGATGCTACGGGCCGTGTGCTTGCCGACGGATACTGCTCGGGAGCGGGCGATTTCGCCGTTTCGCTGCCTGCCGGATACACGCCGCCGGTTCACTGGGTTTACATGCCCCGCAGCAACAACTATTACCGATCCGGCTCGTATCTGAGGGGGTATTCGATGTTTCCATCTGGGCGCGGGCCGGTGATGGACTCTGGCGGGACGACGATCTCAAACGACGGTCGCTTTAACGGTATCCGTCCAGCGGCGACGGGCGCCGCCCCCGGCGAGGCGGAGATGCGCTCAGGCGTCACTCGCGGCGGGTTTGGCGGGTTCGGCTCAAGCATGTCGGGCGCCTCGTAGACCTATGGAGCGAATCAATATCTTGCCGCGCCCGAACTGGCAGCAGCGGGTGCAGGAAATGGGCCTCACCTACTACCAAACGCCGGATGGGCAGCCGTATTGGGACGAGTCAGCCTGCTACGCTTTTCACGAAGATGAGATTGAGGTCATTGAAGCGGCCACGAACGAGCTTCATAAGCTTTGCCTTGCTGCCTGCGACAAGATTGTAAAAGACAGCCTCTACGAGCGGCTGAAAATTCCTGAGATGGCGTGGGCGGCGGTTGCGGCCAGCTGGCAGGAGTTTGAGCCAAGCCTTTACGGCCGCTTCGATCTAGCTTACGAGCCGGGCAAGCCCCCTAAGATGTTGGAATACAACGCGGATACGCCCACTGCGCTTGTGGAAGCGGCGGTTATCCAGTGGCACTGGCTGCAGGACGTCGACGCTCAGAAAGATCAGTTCAATTCGCTGTGGGAGGCGCTGGTCGAACGATGGAAACTGCTGAGGTCATCGGGCAGGCTTAAGGGCATGAGCGTTTACTTTGCTTGCGCGGAGGAAGAAGAGGACGTTATGACGGTTTCTTGCCTTCAAGATACTGCTGGTGAAGCTAACGTACTTACAACGTTCATACCCCTTGAAAATATCGGGTGGGATGCAGGGCAGAGCTGTTTTGTGGATGAGCAGGGAACGCGCATGCGTTCCATTTTTAAGCTCTACCCCTGGGAATGGATGGTCCACGACGAGTTTGGCATCAATGCCGTGCAGACCCGGGCCGAGACGCAGTGGATTGAGCCGATGTGGAAGATGATGCTTTCCAACAAGGCCCTCCTCGCCATTCTTTGGGAGATGTTTCCCGATCATCCAAACTTGCTTCCCGCCTTCATCGGATCAGAAGGAACCCTAACGGAATATGTTAGGAAACCTATCTATTCTCGCGAGGGCGCGAACGTTGAGATACATGCCGGTGGCGGAGTAAATGAATCTACCGGGGGCCGTTACGGCGCCGAAGGTTACGTCTTTCAAGCGCTTGCAAACCTGCCAGACTTTTCTGGTAACCACCCCGTTATTGGCAGTTGGATCGTGGGCGATACCGCTCATGGAATAGGCATCCGCGAATCGGCCGGGATGGTAACCGATAACCTCAGCCGGTTTGTGCCGCATTACTTTGCATAGCGCCAAAATGGGCCTCAAGACTATCGACCTGGCCCAGGAATTCTTGAATGCCGCCCTGGGGCCAAGCCCACCAATTGCGCTCGTAAATAGCCTCGTCTAGGGCGACCGCCTCCCAAACTGCCTTACAAATCCAGTGGCATAGGGCTTCTTTGTAAAAACTGCTTGGTATATCCTGCCATAGCTGGGAAAGGTAGCCGCGAAAGAAATGGGAAAGCATCTGGGCAGGGAAGGCCTGAAACTCTGCCGCTGGGCGAGCAGTGCGGGCATCGCCCCAATCAAGAATGCCCGCAAGGCCAGAGCCATCCTGGCGCACGATCACATTCCAAGGATGGAGGTCGTTATGGATCAGCCTCTCAGGGCACGCGGTGGCAATGGCGTCCGCTGCAAGCATGTCCAATTTTCGCCGCAATGCATCGATACCCGTTAGGTCTTGCCTGGCAAGGTCCTTCAGTTCATTTACCGGCGGCCGATAAACGTCTCGAGGGAGGTCTGGCAATACAAGACCGAGCCGCCGCAATTTCGCAGCCTCAGCGCCAACTTCAAAAACGACCTGCTGCGCTTCCACGGAATTTGGATCTAGTTCGCTCAGGCGAACGCCCTCAACCCACTCATAGAGCGTGTAGGGCGGTAGCCCGTTCCCAACTTCCGATGCTGCCGCCAGAAGTCGGGGAGTTTGCAGTCCCTGGCCTTCAATTGCCCGCGAGGCAAGGATCTCAATGTGGATGCACTCGACTGCCTCTTCGTCAAGCGGTAGCCTCAGCACCATATTCAGCCCAACTCGGTAGCAGGCGTTCACCATGCCGTTAGAAGCCAAAGGTGTCACGTCCCCAGAAAGCCCAAGCTTATTGGCGACACGCTGAGCGGCTTCAAGATCGATGGGCCAGGACGCGGTCATGCTTACCGCCAGATTAACCTTGTTCGGCCAGCCGCTGCTGTTCAGACTTGGCGGTCATATATGCCAAATAGCGGTCCGTGATCTCGTTCGGATCGCCCTCCGCCTCAATCCGACCATCTTTCAACCAAATGACATGGTTCGCCACCTGCCGGATTGTGGTGGCGTCGTGGGATACAAACAGAATGGTGCCGCCATTTGCCCGGAAACTCTGGATGTAGCGGAAGCATTTCTGGGTGAAGGCGTAGTCGCCAACGGAAAGCGCCTCGTCCACGATGAGGACATCGGGGTTCGTGTGAATGGCGGTCGCAAAGCCCAGCCGGGCCATCATTCCGCTTGAGTAGGTGCGCAAGGGAGCGTCGATCGATGCCTCCAACTCCGCAAACTCGATGATGGAAGGAATCTTCTCGATCACCTCTTTGCGCTTCATCCCCAGGATAACGCCATTGATGACGATATTCTCGAGGCCGGTGAGGTCGGGATGGAAGCCCGCGCCAAGCTCAAGCAGCGGCGCTACTCGCCCATTCACTTCAATGGTTCCTTCCGTCGGTCTGTAAACACGGGCGATAAGCGAAAGAAGCGTGCTTTTCCCTGCGCCGTTGTTGCCAAGAAGAGCAAAGCACTCACCCCACTTGACCTCGAAGGAAATATCCTTCAGAACCTCGCGTTTTTCGATCTCGCCTATACGGTAACGGGACATGAAGGCGGTCTTCAGCGAGCCCACGCCTTGGTGGTTGATGATGAACGTCTTTGAGACGTGGCTAACGCGGATTGCTGCGCCTTCTCTCATGGTTTCTCCAAGAATTTCCACTTATAGCGATTAAAGACCCCGTATCCAAACCAGAGGAAGAAGAAGGAGAAGGCTAGGCATAATAAGCCCTTATTGACCGAAAGCTCTAGCGGTGGGTGTTTAACACCACCGACTAACACATATTCCGGCGCCTTGACCAGAATCCTGCGATAGGCGCTGATCAGGTAGGCAATCGGGTTGCTGAAATACAGATTGTAAATGATCGGCCGCCACTTTTCCGGAATCTGAGCGCTGTAAGCAATGTACTCGGGCGGATAGACGATTGGGCACATGAAGAACAGCAGGTATAGCATGATGCCCAGCATGTACTTCACGTCGTCGAAGAACATGTTTAGCGCGCTGAAGAGCAGGCCTAATCCCGTTACCATGCAGAAATTTACAAATAGCAGTAATGGCAGTAAGACAACGGTCCAAGGAATCGGGAATACCGCCGGGTGGCGCAGCCAAATAACTATGAGATAAGCAAAGAATACGAACAGCGCCAATATCAGGTGAACGAAGTTCGCAATGATATTTGAAAGCGGATATATCTCGCGGGGGAAATATATCTTCTTCATTATTTGCGCGCCAGCGTTAACCGATTGGCTTGCATCCATTAGCGATTGCTGGAAGAATAGATAGGGAAGCTGCGCGCTAAGCAGGTATGCGCTGAAATTGGGGATGGGGTTGCCCATGATGTACTTAAACACCACGGTGAGTACCACCATTGTTGCAAGAGGGTTAATTAAGGACCAAAAGAACCCGGCGACCGAGTTCTTGTATCTTACTTGTAGGTCTCGTCGGACCATGGTGCGCAGCAGCTCACGGTACCTCCAGACCTCTCGGATGTCCTCCAGCACGCGGGAAGGATACCTTCCTGGCAGGTAAGGTATCCGTATGGCGCGGCGAGAGCTCGAACCGACTGTGACGGCGGACCTAAAAGACGAACTCGATTACCACGAGTACCTGCATTTGACGACCCTGCTTTCTGCGCAGGAGCCGCTATCCAGCCCTGCTCACCACGATGAGCTCTTGTTCATCATCCAGCATCAAACCAGCGAGCTTTGGATGAAGCTGGTGGTTCACGAACTGCAAGCGGCGATCGAGTGGATTCAGCAGGATCAGCTTGAGCCTTGCTTCAAGGTTCTGGCGCGCGTCAAGCAAGTTCAGCGCATGCTGTTCGAGCAGTGGGCGGTTCTGGAGACTCTCACACCCAGTGAATACATGAAATTCAGGGGTGTGCTGGGCCGCTCCAGCGGGTTCCAGTCCCACCAGTACCGCATGATCGAGTTCCTACTCGGCGCAAAAGATGACCAGATGCTGAGGTTCTTCAAGCACCGGCCGACCGAATACGCCTCACTTCAAAGGGCGCTGGTTTCGCCCAGCCTCTACGATGAATTCCTTCGCTATCTACAGCGCAGCGGACTGCCTATTCCCGCGGACCGAGTGAACCGCGATTGGAGCCAGCCATACGAAGCCCACCCCGGTGTCACTGCGGCCCTCGCGAACATATATGAAGACCCTGCCAAGTATTGGGGCGCCTACGAGATGGCGGAAAAGCTGGTCGATGTCGAAGAGATGTTCTCGCTGTGGCGCTTCCGCCACATGAAGACCGTCGAGCGCATCATTGGCTTCAAGCAGGGAACCGGGGGCAGCTCCGGGGTTCCGTTCCTGCAGAAAGTGGTGTTCTCGCGCCTGTTCCCAGAGCTTTGGGACGTGCGCACCGAAATCCGCTGACGCTAGGCTGCCGCAGGTTGTAGGGTGAGAGCGCTGAGTCCGGCGGTCCATCCGTTCTCGCGGCAAATTTCCGTTAGCTGGTTATACAGCGCAATCTGGAGGGTGCGCCGCTCAAACGGGTCTTCGATCATCTCGATTGTCCGCAGCTTCCGGTCAAGTTGGCAGGCTCGCTCATCTTCTGATTTCAACCGCAGAAAGATCGCGAACGACTGCAACGCTTCCTGATATCCGTCAAATTTTTCGTCCATGCCTAGTCATTAGGTTCGGGCAGGACGCCATTTCGATCACCGGGGTATTTACGGTGTTTTCGAATTTTCTTTTGGAATGCGCAGAATTAGGACGCTGTTGCCGCACGATGCGAGCACCGCAAACGACGTGCTGCCCATCATCAGGCGATCCCAGAATCCGTGGCCGCGAGCCCCGAGAACAGTGAGATCAGCATGCTTCTCCTTCGCAAGGTCCGAAAGCACTTTTGCAGCCTCGCCCTTGGTGACAACTGCTTCTGCCTTGTATCCTGCTGAGCGTAGGCGTTCCGCAATTGCCTCCGTCTTGGAAGTGATGTTGGTTTTCACGAACACCTCGGCATCCTGACCCAGGTAGGTCAAGTTTGCATTGAGAATGCGAGCTTCCTCGTGGGTGATGTTGTAGGCGGTGGCGACATAGATTTTGTCAATGCCCCTTGGTTTCCAGCTCAGAAACTGGTCGATGCAGGACATACAGTACGGCGAGTGGTCCACCGCAAGGATCACCGTCATTGGGTCTTCCGATTTCACGCAATGTTTGGCGATCAGAACGGACTGGTGCGCGCTCACCGCCAACGTCTGGCTAACGCTTCCGCTTACGAATCTTTCGAGGCCGGTGTGCTCGCGCGCTTCGACACACAGCAAGTCATAGCCTTCATCGGCTCGATGGCAAAGGGAAGCTGCGGCGGGGCCGAATAGCACTTCGCCATGAGTTTTGAATCCACGCTTTGCCGCCTGATCGATCGCCCGCGTAAGCCGCTTATTTCCGGCTTCCTTCATCGTCGTCAAATATTCCTCTTCAACGGTCCCGGCGGGGATAATCTCGAAGGCGGAAAGGGGCATTGCTGGCTCAACTGCGTGAGCCATATGGATGTCGGCAGATTCGAAATTTAATCTAAATAAGGTCTCTAGGGCCAGCGAATCTCCTGGTCCAAGGTCCAAACCAACGAGTGCTTTCATATCTCAATGCTGACATACGAATTCGGCATCGCTGAAATTAATTTCGCTTTGTCGTGGCTTATCAGGACAAAGAAAAGCCAATTCAAAGTATGCTTATCACCGATATGGAAGCCCACCTTCCTTCTGCTGAAGGAGGCCGTGACATCACGAGCCTAAGTGAGCGGGAGCTACAGTTGCTTAAGCTGGCTGCCCGCGGAAAGACCGACCAGGCGATTGCCAACATGCTTGGCATCAGTTTGGCTACGGTTGGCACTTATTGGGGGCGGATTCGCAGCAAGATTGGACAGTTCAACCGAACGGAACTGGTGGCGGTTTATCTGCGCTTCCAGTCTAGGCTGGAGATCGATAATCTTCGCCAAGAGAATCGCCAACTGATCAACGATTTGAGCACATCTCGGGTTAGCGCGAACGAGATGGCGCACTCCGTCGATATTTTGCGCAGGACGCTGGATTCGTGCCCGAGCCCTACTCTGATTGCAAACCTCGAGGGGAAGATTCTTTACGTGAACCAGCAAACGGCGGCGCTGTTTGGCTACTCAGCATCCGAGATGGAGGGTCGCCAGGTGGAGGATCTCATGCCTTCGCGTTTCCACAAGGCTCACGTAGATCATCGCAACCACTTTGCCCAGCGTCCGCAGAAGATGCAGATGGGCGAGCACTTGGCGCTGCTGGGGAAGCACAAGGATGGCACGGAATTCCCACTGGCAATCTTGATTGAAGGCGGCGCGCCGTCCGACCGCATCGCGATTTGTTTCCTTCAAGCGCTGCCGATCGACTAGCGATATTCCGGAAACGCTTTCATGCGATGGCGATCCCATGCGGTGATCGCCAAGAACCCTCGCTTTCGAGCTTCTAGCGCCTTTTCAAGGTTGTCGGCCCGAGAACGAGCGTTCCTTGCCAGCACGGCCTTGATTTCCCATGCATAAATCCTAAAGCCGCTTGACGGCCCCGTAAACGGAGAGGTGAGAACCTCCTGGCAAAGCTCAGAGTTGTGGGTCGCGGCCGACTCCGCCAAAAGACAAGTCATCCTTGTTCGCCAGTGGCGATGCTGAGGCATTGTGCGGACACGCTCAACAAGCTTGAGCGCGCTCTCCGGTTTGCCGCAAGTTGACTCAAACCACGCAAGGTTCGCCGCCAAATACGCGTATTCGTACGGAGTACTTACAGGATCGCAGGAGGCGAGCGCCGTCCGCATTTCACGCAGTCCTTTCGTGAAATGACCTGCGTGAATTAAGCACAAGCCTTGCCCATGCTTCAGCCGAGTGTTTTGGGCCATGCTGCCCCGTTTAGATGTGATCTCATAGATGCGATCCATCTCCTTGATGGCGATATCCGGGCTGCCTCTGAGAATCTGAAGAGCTGCAAGATAGAACGAAGCCTCGACAAACAGCGCGAGATCCTTGTGCTGGATCGCCAATTCTTGGGCTAGGCGAAGATCTTTTTCTGCGCCGCCCGAAACAATATCGACGCTTCGCGCCGCCCCGCGATGAAACAATCCCCAACCGTAATTCGGGGTGGAGGTTGGCGTCTTGTTAAGACACTCGTTAAGGATTTCGCTAATGGCGGTTGGGCGGGCAGCGTGCACCAGTTCCGTGCATGCCCGCACCGTATCCAAGGCTGCCCGGGGCCGGTTTTCCACGCACCAGCGCAACACCGCGACCAAGCTCTCAGCGGCATCTTCAAAATTGCCTGACTGCGATGGCGTGAATGCTGCAAGCCGAAACCTTTCAAAGAATGGCTCGGTCAGCTCCTTAAGCGCGCCGGTACGTCCGGCGCCGTGAGTATCTTCAATTCCCACAAGCTCAACTGCATCAGTGTCCAGCGAAAGCTCCGTTCGTCCCATTACAAGCCACGGCCAGCCAAGCGGACGGCAAAGATGGAGGGTCTGGCGAAGGCTGAGGCGGGCGGCGTCTTTCTTGGCCGAGGGCCACAGGTTGGCGGCAATTGATGAGCGGCTGGCTGAGTGCCCAGGCGTTAAGGCAAGAAACGCCAGAAGGGACTTAACTTTGCGTGACGGCAACTCGCATGGCTGGCCATCCGGCGAGAAGACGCCGAGGTCAGAGCCAATTTCGATACGCCACTTACCATTTCCCACTTAAGGCTGCTGCTTCCAAACGCGATACTTCTGAATAAGGGCGTTGGTGGAGGCGTCGTGCGCGGGCGCCGCGCCCGACTCCAGCTCTCCGATGATGCGCTTGGCGAGGACTTTGCCAAGCTCCACGCCCCACTGGTCAAACGAGTCGATGTTCCAGATGACGCCCTGGGTGAAGACGCTGTGCTCGTACATTGCCACCAGCTTGCCCAAGTTGCGCGGGGTTAGCTGTTCCAGTAGGAAGGTGGAAGAGGGCCGGTTGCCGGGGAACGTGCGATGGGGTATCAGGTTCTCCTTCACGCCCTCCGCCCTTACTTCCTCGGCGGTCTTGCCGAAGGCAAGGGCCTCGGACTGGGCGATCACGTTTGCGATCAAATAATCGTGGTGCTGGCCCAGCGGGTGTAGCGGCTTCGCGAAGGCGATGAAATCGCATGGAATGAGCTTGGTGCCCTGGTGGAGAAGCTGATAGAAGGAGTGCTGGCCGTTTGTGCCCGGCTCGCCCCAATAGATCGCGCCGGTTTGGTGGTCAACCACGGTGCCATCAAGATGCACGCGCTTGCCGTTAGATTCCATCGTGAGCTGCTGTAGGTAAGCGGGGAAGCGCTTCAGGAACTGCTCATAGGGCAGCACCGCGCAGGTTTCGGCGCCAAGGAATTGGCTGTACCAAACCCCGAGTAGGCCCATCAATGCAGGGATGTTTTGCCGCCACGGAGCGGTTCGGAAATGCTCGTCCATCTCATGAAAGCCCGCAAGCATCTCGCGGAAGTTCTCGGGGCCGATGGCGAGCATGGTGGAAAGACCGATGGCGGACTCCATCGAGTAGCGTCCCCCGACCCAGTCCCAGAAACCGAACATGTTGGCGGTATCGATGCCGAACTTGGCGACCTCCTCCGCGTTAGTGGAAACCGCGACGAAGTGCTTGCTGACCGCGCTCTCGTCTTGCAGCGCCTCAATAAGCCACTCGCGGGCGGAGTGGGCATTGGTAAGGGTTTCAAGCGTGGTGAAGGTCTTGCTGGAAACGATGAAGATGGTCTCTTCGGGGTTCAGATCCAGCGTCGCCTCAGCGAAATCGGTGGCGTCGATGTTGCTGACAAACCGGAAGGTCATGTCCCGCCGACTGAAGAACCGGAGGGCTTCGTAAGCCATCACCGGACCGAGGTCGGAGCCGCCGATGCCGATGTTGACCACGTTCTTGATGGCTTTGCCGGTATGGCCGCGCCACTCGCCGCTGCGGACGCGGTTTGCGAACGCGCTCATCTGGTCCAGAACTTGGTGCACGCCAGGGACAACGTTCTCGCCATCGACGAAGATTTCGGCGTTCTTCGGCGCGCGCAGGGCAGTGTGAAGTACGGCGCGGTTTTCGGTGATGTTGATCTTCTGCCCGCTGAACATCTCCTCCGTGCGGCCCCTTAGGTTCGATTCATCGGCAAGCGCTACGAGCGCACCCAGGATCTCCTCGTCAATCAAGTGCTTGGAGAAGTCGAAGGCGATGTCGACTGCTTCGAAGGAGAACTTGTTAGCTCGGCGCGGATCGCCGGAGAACTCGGTGCGAAGGTTCATCGACCGGGCGCGGTCTGCAAGGCGGGTAAGAACGGCGCGCGCGCTGGAAGGTGCTGTTTGCATGGTAGTTGGTCCTAGTGTATCGAAATTAGAGGACGGTCCTTAACCTCGTCTAGCGCCCCCAAATAACCGGTTAACGCAGGTTAGCGTCCTTCGATTAAGGCGACCAGCTTCTTCGGACCGACCAGCCGATACGCCTCGACCAACAGCCCCTCAACCTCGTCCCAATCCTTAACCGCGTCAAGATTCACCGCGATCCACCCGGCCGGCCCCACGTAGGGCGGACGGTAGAACATTACGGGGTCGGCCTGAATCAGTGCCTCCTGCATTCCCGGCGCGGCGGGAATCCAAATCGCCACCCGAGGATCGCCGTGGTGATGGTCCACAAACGAGCCGATGGACTTCTTGCCGCGTATGAACCAGGTGGGCGAGCCATGCGAGAGCCGCTCCTCGATCTCCGGCAGGCTTAGGCAAATCGCTCGAATTCTCGCAAGATAGGCTTCCGCGCTCACCCAGCATGCATACCCAATGCACTAACCGCGCGGCTATACTTTTGGGCTGTGCGAATCCTCAAGCCGTTAGCCCAAAGGCTGCTTTATGGATTGCTGAGCTTGCTTCTGGTCTCGGTAGTCACTTTCTGGGCGAGCGAGCAGATTGGGGACGTTGCGGTTATCCTTGCCGGCGAGAAGGCCTCGCCAGAAACCGTCGTTCGAATTCGCCATAGCCTGGGCCTGGATCAGCCTGCCCCTGTTCGCTACGGGCGGTACCTGAACAACGCCGTGCATGGCGACTTCGGAATGAGCTTCCACGGCACTCATGAGCCGGTGAAGGACATCATCGCGCGCGACTTGCCAATGACCGCCCGCATCGCCTTCATGGCCATCCTGCTTTCGGCTATCGTGGGCATCTTCCTCGGCACAGTGGCAGGCGTCTATCAGAACCGATTTCAGGATCGCGCGGTGCTCATTGTCTCGACGCTGGGGGTAACCCTGCCTAATTTTGTGCTCGCGCCGTTCTTGGTCTACTTCTTCTGCCTGAAAATGGACCGTCTTCCGCAGACATGGGAGCAGAACCGGGTCGCCGCGGATTACATGTATCTTATTCTGCCGGTGGTGGTGCTTTCCGCCCGCCCGGCGGCGTTGCTTACGCGGCTTACGCGCGCCAGCTTCATCGATACCATGCAGCAGGAGTACATCCGCCTCGCTATCGCAAAGGGAGTGCCGCGCATGCGCCTCATAGTGCGCCATGCCCTGCGCAACGCGATTTTGCCGGTAGTGACCGCTATCGGAACCAGCTTTGGGTTCTTGCTCACCGGCTCGTTCGTGGTTGAGAACTTCTTTGGGCTGCCGGGGCTAGGGAAGGAGACCATCGAGGCGATCTCCAAGCGTGATGTGATGGTGGTGCAGGCTTGCGTGTTCGTCACGGGGGCCATGTTCATCGTGGTGAACCTGATCGTCGACATTTTGCTCCCCATCTTGGACCCCCGCATTCGGGAGGCGCAGATTTGAGGCAGCGCCTGCGTAAAGACCCGCTGCTGCTTGGCGGAATGGTGTTCCTCGTTTTGCTTGTGCTCTTCGCCGTTTTCGGCCCTCACCTGAGGCACGATCCGTTCTTGCAGAACGGCGGCACCCATTTGCCGCCCGGCGGCGATTATTGGCTTGGAACTGACACGGTGGGCCGAGACACCTTCTCCCGCCTTGCCTACGGCGCACGGCTCTCGCTTTATATCGGCCTCGTTGTGCAATCCATCAGCCTCGGTGTGGGCATCCTGATGGGCGTGCTGGGCACTTTCTCGCCGAGATGGCTTGGCTCGCTGATTATGCGGTTTACGGACGTGATGTTCGCTTTCCCGGACATCCTGCTTGCCATCCTCATCATCACGGTGGTTGGCATGGGGGTTAAGCCTGTCATCGTCGCCCTCAGTATTACGGCTTGGCCGGCAATCGCAAGGCTTGTAAAGACTCAGCTCGCAACCTTGAAGGATAGGGAATTCGTGGTGGCGGCGCGGGCCTCCGGCGCATCGACCGCATATCTGGTCTTCAAGCACGTTCTGCCCCAGCTGTGGGGCATTTTGATGGCGGTCACGATGGTGGAGCTGGCGGGCACGATCCTTTCCGAAAGCACTCTCAGCTTCCTCGGCATTGGGATCCAGGCGCCCGACCCCAGTTGGGGCAGCATGATCCAATCCGCGCGCATGCAAATGAACTCCTATCCGATGGAGCTTTTGTATCCTTGTGTGATCCTTTCGCTGACTATCTTTGCGCTAAATTTCGTCGGTGATGGCTTGCGGGCGGCGCTAGATCCGAAATCAAGCTGACGTATTAAGAATTTCCTTCGTCCTTTCAGTCGAAACTGGCAAATTTCTTAACTCTCATCCCATGACAAAAACCGATATACTCCCCCTATGACGGACTGGCAAGCTGAGGACAATCCCAAAGAAGAATGTGGCGTTCTTGGCGTTTACTCGCCAGATGAAGATGCCGCTCGTGTCGCTTTCTTTGGGCTATTCGCCCTTCAGCACCGCGGCCAGGAGTCTGCTGGCATCGCCGCTAGTGACGGCCACGAGGTGCGAATGCACCGAAAGATGGGCCTCGTCACCAACGTTTTTAACGATGAGAGCATTCTCACGTCACTGCCGGGCCACCTTGCTATCGGCCACACGCGCTACAGCACCACCGGCGCGAGCGTAAGCCGCAATGCCCAGCCAATTTTCTGCCAGGACCAGGCCGGCCTTGTCGCCGTCGCCCACAACGGCAACCTCACAAATGCCCAGGAGCTTGCTGAAGAGCTGCAAGAAGCGGGAGAGACCCTAGAGAGCACCAGCGATAGCGAGCTGCTTGCGCGCATGCTGGTTCGGAATCTGGATAAGGGAATTGAGGAAGCGGTCCGCGTGGTGATGCGCAAGGCATTGGGCGCTTACAGCGTTACCGTGCTGCTGCCCAACGCGGTGGTTGCGTTCCGCGACCCTTGGGGCGTTCGCCCGCTTACGGTAGGCAAGCTGAACGACAACGGATTCTTCTTTGCCAGCGAGACTTGCGCGTTCAATGTCGTCGGCGCAGAGCCGACTCACGAGCTTGCACCCGGCGAGATGGCGATTGTCGAGAACGGCGAGATGCGGATCGTGGTTGGCGTGCCGCCGACCTCGCATAAGATGTGCCTCTTCGAGTTCATCTACTTTGCAAGGCCCGATAGCAAGATGTACGGCGAGCTGCTTTACCGAGTGCGCGAGCGGATGGGCGAAATTCTTGCCGAAGAGCACCCGATTGAAGCCGATCTCGTCATTCCCGTTCCCGATAGCGGCGTGCCGGCCGCGCTAGGCTTTAGCGCCCACAGCGGCATTCCGTACCGCGAGGGCATGATGAAGAGCCGCTACATCCACCGCACCTTCATCCAGCCCGACCAGCGACTGCGCGAGCTTGGCGTCAGGATGAAGCTCTCGCCGCTTAAAGAGCACTTGAAGGGCAAGAGTATCGTGCTTGTTGATGATTCGATTGTCCGCGGCACCACGACCAAACAGATCGTCAAGCTGCTGAGAGAGTCTGGGGCAAGAGAAGTGCATGTTCGCATTACCGCGCCTCCGATCCAATTCCCGTGCTTCTACGGCGTGGATATGGCGACGAGAGAAGAGCTTGCTTCCGCCAAGATGACGGTCGAGCAGTTGCGAGAGCATCTCGGCGCGAATTCGTTGGGCTTTCTCTCCATTGCGGGTGCTGCCCGTGCCACCGGCCAGCCACAAGGCAAGTTCTGTTTGGCCTGCTTTAACGGAAAATACGAGATTCCCATTTCGGACCGATCGAAGATTGTCCAGGCAGGGCAATCGAAGGACCACGTGGGCAACATGGTTTCATTAACGCAGGCCGATCCGCAGGCGGCTTCAAATCTGGTTGAAGCGTTCGTGATGTAAATTCATCAATCCGATTGGATATTTTTCGCGAAAATACCTGCTGATCTGATCGTATTTAGCCGAGTAACTTGGTATGCAACCCGAGTCTTGGCTTGGTTTTACGACCAGCCGGTGTAACTCTTGTAGCGAGAAAGCCTCGTGCAATTATGAGCACGCGGTTCTCATTTTGGGAACATCCAACGCTGCAATCCGAGACACGGTGGGCAAGGTCTTACAGACTAACCAGGTCAACTTCGATTTCGCAAGGCACGGATTCTTCCGCATCGCATCCTGCCATCACCCTTCCGCAAGCATCTTCAATATGCTATCAGGCGCAATGTCGGCAAACGACCTTGATGAGCTTAAGGGAATCATCGCCAAGGGAGATGCAGAACTGGGCCCTTCCGATGTGCTTCGGATGGTTCCGGTGCTTCACCTGATGCACGAAGAGGAAAGCTCCTGGCTGAAGGCCCTTATTCGCGAAGAACGGTTGCTGACCGCTTTCCAACCCATATTTGATTTGAAGTCTGGACGCGTGTTCGCGCACGAATGCCTTATGCGAGGCAAGATGCCTGATGGCGCGATCGTGGCGCCGGCTAAGATGATTCCGCTTGCCCGCAAGGCGAACCTCATGCACTTTCTGGACCGCCTCGCTCAGATGACGGCATTCCGAAGCGCGGTGAAGGAAGGAGTCAAGAGCCACCTGTTTGTAAACTTCAACCCAAGCACCGTACTTGGACCGAATTCGATTTCTGCTTTGCTGGACCATCTGCTGGAAACGAATATCAGTCCGCAGCAAGTAGTTTTCGAAGTCACCGAATCTGAGGAAGTGGCGGACGTCCACAACCTCATCCACATCATGTCCTACTACCAGGAGGCAGGTTTCAAGATTGCGTTGGATGACCTCGGCTCTGGTTACAACGGCTTGAATTTGCTATCGAACCTGCGACCCGACTTTGTGAAGTTGGACGCGGGCTTGATTCGCCAGGTAGACATGGATCCGTTCCGCCAGACGATCGCCTCGCAGATGCTCTCGCTTGCTCGCAAGCTGAATATCCGAACGGTTATCGAGGGCATTGAGACGGAAGGCGAGCTCGCCTGGGTTATGGCTCAGGGTGCGGATTACGGTCAGGGCTATCTGCTCGGCCGCCCGGACTTCAAGAAATACCCGGAAGACCAGGTTCATCCGTTCATCCAGCCCGCTGCCGCTTAAACCGCTGCGCCGATCTTCTGTAGCGCCTGCTTAACGAGGCCCGCCATTTCGCTGGTCTTATCCGCGACGACTGCTCCTGCGCGCTGCAAGGAATCCACCTTTGATTGCGGAGTGCCCGTGTTGCCGCTGATGATCGCGCCTGCGTGACCCATGCGCTTGCCAGGAGGCGCGGTGCGCCCAGAGATAAAGGCAACCACCGGCTTGGACATCGTGGCGATGTACTCCGCGGCAATCTCTTCGTCGCTGCCGCCAATTTCACCCACCATGACGACTGCCTTGGTCCTGGGGTCGGCTTCGAACATCTTCATCACGTCGATGAACCGGGTGCCGATGATCGGATCGCCGCCGATGCCGACGCAGGTGCTTTGCCCGAGACCCGCGCGGGTGAGTTCCCAAACGATCTCATAGGTAAGGGTCCCGCTGCGGCTAACCATGCCGACCTCGCCGGGAGTGAAAATGTGGCCGGGCATAATGCCCATCTTGCATTCGCCAGGGGTGATGATTCCTGCGCAGTTTCCGCCCAGCAATCGGGTTTTGCCGTTAGCTTTTAACCGGTTCACTACGCGGATCATGTCGCTGACCGCGATGCCTTCCGTGATCAGGGTCACGAAGGGAATACCGGCGGCTTCCGCCTCAAGCACCGCATCAGCGGCGAAGGGGCCGGGGACAAAGACAAGACTTGCGTTAGCGCCAGTTTTATCCACTGCTTCTTGTACAGAATCGAAAACCGGAACGCCGTCAAAATCGGTTCCGCCTTTGCCGGGGGTTACGCCTGCCACCACGTTCGTGCCGTATTCAATCATTTGGCGCGTGTGGAAGCCGCCTTCGCGGCCGGTAATGCCGGAAACCAATACCCGGGTGTCTCGGTTGACTAGGATGGACATCGAGTGTAAATGATACTTCGTTTTCCCCTTTTCAGCTTGGCGGAGTCAGAGACGGGGCAGTGGTCCCAAAAACTCAAAATTCCCGATTCGAAATGGGCCTAATCGTGGTAAGTTATTTATGTGGCTGCAAAGCCAACCGTTTAATTCGCTGAGAGGCGAAACGGGGGACCCGTACCATCGGGGTGAATGAATCGGAACGATCGATTCTAGGGTAGCTCTTGGCCCGAACCCGACAGCTAACCCCGTCGACGAGCAGAGTCAACTTGGCCTGGTCTTCACTTGTTGAAGACACGGCGGATGTGGGACGACGTTGTCATAATCGCATCCGCACAAGGTTGCTGGCTTCGCGTTTTGCGGTCGCAGAGGCGAAAAGCGCTTCTGAAGCGGACTTAGGGCTGGCAACGTTGCTTAGCTCCCGTGGAGGAATCGTTCTAGCCAACTGTTAGCACCTCCTGTTGAGCTAGGCCCCTCGAAAGAGGGGCCTTTTAAGTTTAGCCTGGGCCCTTTGGCCTACTTTTCCGTAACCGGAACCTGGCTGAATGCGTCGGTGTTACTAAAGGTAGCAACTCCTCCTACCCCAAAAGGGAATCTGATCCCCTGATTCCCAGCGAGGCCGACTCACTCCCCCGGGTCGGTCTCTTTCTTTTTGTTTTGGTGGTTACTTTGCTGCGGCGATGAATCGTTCTTTAAGCAGCGCGGGATGCAGCGCTTCTTCAAAAATCAGCCGCGCCTCGGGGCCTTGGTTCCCGACGTTGATATCCTTAACCCACGCCATCAAATCAAGGTCGCCGTCGATGCGAAGGCAAACGCGGTCGCCCTTGCTTGGCAAGCGGAAGACCTTTACCCGCGCGCCGTGGCGGCTGATGTCCTTCAGTACAGCAGGTTCGCCTTCGAGCTTCGCGGGCAGGTGGTCCAGATTGAAAATGCGCTCCGACTGTCGGCGCTCCCGAGCGTGAAGCTGGGAAGGCGCAGCGATGATAACTTCGCCTTCATCCAGGCTAAGCGCGGCGGTGCGGAAGAGCGCGGTGCCGCGGGGAAGCGAGACCTCGGCGATCATCGATTCGCCTGCCGTCAGCGAGGTCTCTTGGTCAAGGAATTCCAGCCGCCACCGATTACCACCCATCGCGGAAATGCGACACTGGGTGAAGCCGAACCGGTGGCGAAGACGCACGTTCATGCCAACCTTGGGTTTAGGCTGCTGAAGAAACTGCCAAATTTGGGTTACGCAATAAGCGGCGAGCGCGGCGATTGCGAAGTAAGCCAGTGTTTGCATGAAGTCCATTTCATTTTCCGTTTGGCTTCTCCGGGTCTTCTTTGATCATGTCGAGATGCCGTATCGCCTCGTTGAGATCGATGCGCGCGTCGGAGAGGCTGTCCTCATCCTTCGTTTGCAGATAACTCAGCAGAGTCGATACAGATTGAGATAGCAAATTCTGGGCCAATTCACGGTGGCCGTTGGCAGCCGCCTCAAATTCTCGCTTCTTGAGGACCGCCAGCACCTCTGAAGTGGTGATGAGCTGGGACTGGATTTCCTGCAGCACACGCGGCGCATCGGGAGTTGCCGGGTTGGCGGTGATCTGCTGCATCATCGCCCGCACATCGCCGGTTAGCTGCTTCAACTTACGGTGTACGGTCTTGTTGGTAAGGCGCAGAGGCATCGCATTGATGGCATCGCCGGTCAGCCTGGCTTCAAGCTCATCCTTGTGGCCAACAAGCATGCAGGCAAGAATGAAATCGGAGCGGGTTGAACTGGACCACTCCTTCTCAGGAATCTGGTTCAAGTGGTCAAGGGCTTGGTCGCCTTTCAGCCGCAGGATTGCGGTCTCGGCGAGCGCCTCAAGCACCAACGGAGACTTCGGCTTGCGTGCAATCGCCTCGTTAAGGTCTTGCTCGGCCCTTTGGGGGTTCCCGCAGGCGACCCACGCTCTGGCGGAAATGATGCGCAACGCAATATTGGCGGGATCGACGGTGAGGCCAAGCTGCGCTTGTCTTGCCGCCTCTTGCGGTTGATCCATCTCCAGCAGCCAGTTGGCGAGCATGGAGCGCCTTTCAAGGTCGAAGGGCTGAGCATCCACGGCTTCCCGTAGCGCCGAGAGCCCTTGGGCCATGCTGCCGCTCTTGTGAAAGGCGTCCACTCGCTGACGAAGGGCATCGTTGGAGGGAAGGGTTTCTTCCACCGGCGGTTTTGGCTTAGGTTCGGGGTTTGGCTTCACCAACCCAGGCTCGGGTTGAACCGGCGTTACTGGCGCGGTGCGCGCTTTGGGGAATACGGTGTCCCGAAGCTTCTCGATCCATGTGTTTGCAATCGAGGCAACTTCATCGGATTGCGAGTTCTTACCAGCGACCTTGACCGAAACCAGCAGCTTATCGGACCAGATTTGGCGTCCATCGCGAAATAACTTGCCAATCGCAACCGTGGTTGCGCCGCCCTTCGCGGAAACCGAGAAGACGTAATTCGCTTTGAGCTCGCCCGCGTGAGCCATGACGTATTTCAGGGTCGGTGATTCAGGCGGATCGCTGATCCTGCTGGCCAGCAGGGCGTCTCGAAAACTGGGGTCGAGGAAGCTCCAACTCATCGCCTCCATCAATCCTGACTTGTTAAGCGCCTCCGCCATGGCATCGGCAACTCTCACGGCGGCTGCGTTCGGCTTGCCGCCGAAGTCATCGAAGACAATCGCGCGATCCGCCGCAAAGGCGAGTTGGCAGGAGATTAGGAGGAGGCTAGTAGTGGCGAGGCGCAAGAATTAACCTCCAAGCAGTTTGATGGCCTGACGGCATGCGCTTAGCGCCTGTTTTTCTAAATTGGCATCGCCGCGCCCGGCGTTGATCGCCCGCTCATAAGCTTCGGCAGCCCGTTGGTAGCAGCTAATCGCTTCCGCGTTCTTTCCAAGCCGCTCGTAACACTGGGCCAGGCGCTGGTTCGTCTTTCCCGGCTCCGCGCCAGCTTCAAGCGCTTTCGAGAAGGAGCGCGCGGCGCCTTCGAAGTTCCCAGTCTGGAACTGGTTCCTTGCCGCTTTCATCAGGGCTTCCAGGCCGTTACCGGTCGGCTGAACCGCTTGGCTGCCTCCAACCGTTGGTGGCTTCACGTGGGTTACCTTCAGCTCGATAATTCCTTGGCCGAGGTCGCTGTTATTGTCCGACGAGGGTTTCGAAGAAGCGCTGTTAGCGTTTAGGGGGCCAGGATCGACGCTGTTGTCTCGACCGCTGGCGGTAGCAGGTGGAAAGCTTGGACCAGCAGATTGCGTATTGTTGTTGCCAACCGGAGGGTTTAGCTGCGTGGGGTCAAGATTGAGCTTGACGGGCACGGTCGCATCGTTCGGATTTGGGAGCACCGATGGAGTGGTGGTCGGCTTCACTTTGCCGGAATTGTCAGGCGCGCTTGGATCGGCGGGCGTATCCACCGGCGCGGTTGTGCCGGTAGTGTCGCCCCCCTTCTTGTCATCCGACTTGGGAGCCGGAGCGGGCGCCGTTGGACTCTTTACTTCTGGGAATGGAGTCGCCACTCCGGGAATCGGCTGTGAACGGTCATTCACCGCGACCTGGTTTGTAGGCTTGCCGCTGGGATATGCGAGGGCCAGCACGATGGCAGCAACCGAAAGCACAAGCACTGCCGCTGAGATGCTCAGAACGAGGTTGTTGCGCTTTCGCGATTTGCCTTCATCCTCTTCCTTAATTGCGCGATTGGCGATCTGCGCCTTTAGCTGATTCACCTTAAGCTGATCCAGCGCGGAATCCGGGCTAAGCTCAACTACATGTTCATACTCGGCCAAAGCGGCTTCCAGAGCGCCTTTGCGCTCCAGGCACATTGCCCGCAGCGCGTAGGCGGAGTGATTGGCAGGGTCCGCGTCGATGCAAGCCTCCGCGATTTGAGTCGCCTCATCCAGCTTGTCCTCGTTCAGAGCTACAAAGCCGTTGGTCAAGAGTTGAGCAGCGCGCTGACGCACCTCGTGCAAGCTCTCCTCAGGCAAAGACGCCCCGCAGTGCTTGCAGAAAGTGCTATCCAAACTGTTTAAGGTCCGGCATGCCGGACAAGCTACGCTAAATACGCTCATGAACCCTTAACTCTCAGTTTACCAACCAATGGTTCGGTGAACCGCCCTGTAACTAAGACGAGGTTATCGGCAATAAGGGTCGGTCTTGCTTTCTTGTGGCCCCGCAATCCGTCTGTAGGTACCGATGCACCACATACGGCAGATGATCGAGGAGCGCGAATCGCAAAGCCTTTCGCCGTATGCCGCCAAGGCCGCCGATAGCCAGGGAAGGCCGACGCCGGAAGAGCAGGACCCGCTGCGAACCGCGTTTCAGCGGGATCGCGACCGCATTTTGCATTCAAAATCCTTCCGGCGGCTGAAGCACAAGACCCAGGTCTTCATCTCGCCACAGGGCGATCATTACCGAACGCGCATGACGCATTCGCTGGAGGTCGCGCAGATTGCGCGCACCATCGGGCGCGCGCTTCGGCTGAACGAGGATTTGATTGAGGCGATCGCCCTCGGCCACGATCTTGGCCATCCGCCCTTCGGGCACGTGGGCGAGCGGGCGCTGGATGAGGCGCTGCAAGCGGTCCATAAGAAGGGAATAGCGGGCGGACCGGAACGGTTTCTGCACTACGAACAATCGATGCGGGTGGTGGATGTGCTTGAGAATTTGAACCTGACCGAAGAAACCCGCGCGGGAATTGGGGGGCACAGCAAGGGTCGCAACGACCTAACCACCTTCGATGGCGAGCCAACCTCGACCTTAGAGGCCGCCGCGGTTAGGATCAGCGACCGCATCGCCTACATGAACCACGATCTGGACGACGCCCTCCGCTCCGGCATCGTCACCGAGATTCCAACCAAGTTCAAGCAACTTGGCGAAAGGCACTCGCAGCGCATTACCGCGATGGTGATGGACGTGATTGAGTCCAGCCTCGATAAACCCGCAATCATGATGTCTCCTGCGATGATGGAGTCCCTCAACGCCCTCAAGGAATGGTTATTTGATGAGGTTTACATGCTTTATCCTAAACTTTTCAGCGATGTCCTGAAGGCGGAGGAACTGGTGAAAGAGCTGTTTTACTACTACGCGACCGAGGAAGGCGCGCTGCCGGAGCGTTTTTCGGGAGTGCAAGGGGCGGTAGATTACGTTTCCGGTATGACGGACCGATTTGCGATCGACACTTTCCGCAAGCTTCGCATCCCGCTCGCATTTGCCCTATAGGTTGTATGGAGATAAACAAAGTTTTGGTCACCGGCGCGGCCGGGTTCATCGGTTACCACTGCGCTCGCGCGCTGGCAAAGCAGGGCAGAGAGGTGGTCGGGCTTGATAACCTAAACGACTACTATTCGGTGGACCTTAAGCGAGACCGCCTGAAGGCGCTGAGCGACCTTCCCAACTTCCAATTTCATCAGCTTGATCTCGCTGATTCCGACGCCGTGATGGAGCTTTGCCGCTCGCGCGGCATTAACGGGATATTGCATCTGGCCGCTCAGGCGGGGGTGCGTTATTCGGTTGATAAGCCGTTCACCTACGTTCAATCGAACCTTGTCGGCTTCGCCTCCATTCTTGAAGCTGCGCGGCACTGCGAGGTGAGGCACCTGGCTTACGCCTCAAGCTCTTCCGTTTACGGCGCGAACCGTTCGACGCCGTTCGATACCAGCCAGAACGTGGACCATCCGGTGAGTCTGTACGGCGCAACCAAGAAGGCCAACGAGCTGATGGCGCACTCGTACAGCCACCTTTACCGCCTGCCCACCACCGGACTGCGGTTCTTCACGGTGTACGGACCTTGGGGCAGGCCGGATATGGCGCTGTGGCTCTTCACCGAGGCGATCTTGCAAGGCAAGCCGATTAAGGTATTCGATCAGGGGCGGATGAAGCGCGACTTCACCTATATCGACGACATCGTGGCGGGGGTGCTGGCGACGTTGGATCAGCCCGCCGAGTCCTCCCCGGCTTGGGACGCCATGAACCCTGATCCTGCCATCAGCGACGCGCCGTACCGCGTGTACAACATCGGCAATTCGGATTGCGTGGAGCTTTCGCGCTTCATCGAGGTCATTGAAGAAGCCTGCGGGCGAAAAGCGGAAAAGGAATTCTTGCCGCGCCATCCCGGGGACGTGGAGGCGACCTTCGCCAACATCGAAAGCCTTACCGCCGCGACCGGATTTAGGCCGACGACGAAGATCGAAGTGGGAATTCCTAAGTTCGTTGAGTGGTATCGGGCATACAAGGGCGTGTAATATCCCCACGCCATGCGCATCACCACGCTTTTCGCCCTTTTATCGCTAGCCGCCTGCCTTTCCGCTCAAGGTGAGCTTTCCGGCCCGCGCGAGTATCCGCAGTTCCGAACTCTTAGCGCGTTGCCTGGCGGTTTGTTTGGGGTGCTGCCGGGTGGCAAACCCGATTTCAGTGGCGCGATGGCAATCAGTACGCCAATCGCCTACGCGCTTGGCTCTCGCCACTTCGCGGCGGGGTTGGGAAACACATCGGTCAACAGCCGTTTCGCATTCTTCGATAAGCATGGTTCAAGCACGAACACGTCGAATGGCACCGGGTTTGTGATGGGCGGGGTTACCACGCCGGTCGGCGAGCTCTGCGGAACCTATATGGTGCTCAGTTCCAAGGGTGATCAGGTTTACAACTTCCAGTTCTCTCCGCGCATGGAGGGGAAGGTTCGGGTTGGCGTTGGCGTGCAGGATGCGGGCTCTCACGGCGGGGCAAGCGGCGATCCGCTTGATTTCACGTTGCACTACACTTCGCGCAGCTACTACAGCGTGGCGACCGCCGACCTTGGGAAAGGGAATTACGCCTCGGTTGGGTATGGCGACCAGCGCTTCGGGGGCGTTTTTGGGAACGTCAGCGCGCAGGTTACGCCGAAGCTGAAGGCGCTGGTGGAGTACGACGTCTTCAACTGGAACTTTGGGCTGGCGACTCCGGTGTATCAGCGCAACGGCGCAACCGCTACTTTGTTTGCAGGCATGATCCGGGGCAAGTACGCGACTTGGGGATTGACGGCGACGTTCTAGATGTCCACCAAGCTGGCGCACCAACTTCGCGGAAATGGACAGGTTCGCTCGGCGACCCCGTTCGTATAATCGGGCATGCTCACCTCGCTGATCCTCCTTTTCGCGCAAACCCAATCTGCCACAATTCCGCCGACGCTTAGCCTTGGCTCGCCCGCCCCGGCGTTGGCTATCCAGAAGTGGCTGAAGGGTCAACCGATCCAATCCTTTGACAAGGATCACGTCTATCTCATCGAGTTTTGGGCAACGTGGTGCGGCCCCTGCATGAACGCGATTCACCACCTGAGCGCCCTTCAGAAGCAGTACGGGCCGAAGGGACTGGAGGTGATCAGCATTGCCGCCCCCGACCGATACGGAAACGACCTGCCCACGATCAAGAAATGCATTAAGGAGCACGATGCGAAGATGGCCTACCGCATCGCGTTCGACGCCGAATCCGAGAAGGCGTATATGGGCGTGTTTCGCGGACAGACCATCCATCGCTACATGGCGGCCGCAAACTGGCAGCAGTACCCGGTTTCGTTCGTGGTGGATAAGGCAGGCAAGGTCGTCTTCATCGGCATTCCCAGCCTCGCGGATGGCGTGATCGAAGAAGCGCTTCGCGGGCCGGTAGATGTCACAAAGCGCGCGCAGGAATTGGCGGTCTACAAGCAGTCCGAAGACAAGATCAACGACTACTTCAGCCTATTTAACGCAAAGAAATTCGAGGAAGCCAATGCCCTTGCCCACCAACTCATCGATGGCCCGTTCAAGTCCGATGCAAAGATGAATTGGCTGATCGGTAACGCCATTGTGGATGTGCTGAACGACGTCCCGAATCCTGACATGGCCCTTGCCGAGCGCTGCATCAACATGGCGGTCCAAGCAACCCGGGGCAACGATGTGAACATGAATGCATCTCTTGCCTGTCTCAAGTTCAGGCAAGGGAAGAAGGCCGAGGCGATTGCGCTGATGAGGAAGTTGGTCAGCCAGAGCGAGCATCCCGCCGAGCGCGAGTGGATGCAGAAGCGCCTAGACATCATGCTGAAAACCAGGTAGCTTGCATGCCATGCGCGTCCAAACGCGCCAACTGCATCACATCACCCTGCTTTCCGTGGTCGAAAGGATCCTTTCCGATCCAGGCTGCGACCTTGATGAGGTGCTGCTCGGCTTTTCCAGGGACCACTTCAATCGCTTCTTTCGGGACGCGATGGGTGAGCCGCTCTACGAGTTTGCCCGGCGCATTCGCTTGGAGCGGGCAGCGCAAGAATTGCGCTCTGGCAAGTTGACGTCGAGCGTCGCCTTGGAAGCCGGGTACGCCACGCCGGAGGCGTTCACCAAGGCCTTCCGAAGCGAGTTCGGTGTCGCTCCCAGTTCATTCGCCAAAGGCGCGCCTGCAAGGCGCGCACTGGATTCGACCCGCGCCCATTGGGGCGATAAGCGAGCGCCGCTTTCCATCGATCCCGTGACCAATTTCGGGGCGAGCCTGCTGACGCTTCAAGACCTGGAGATCGCCGCAATCGACTTTCGCGGCGATTACACCTTGATTCCCGCAGAATGGGAATCGCTCTCAAGCAAGATTCCCCATGAAGCAAGGCAGTCTAACACCTGGCTAACCGTGTTCCACAGTGATGGCATGCGGACTTCGGCCCGGCATGAAATGGCGGCTAGGATGGGCTATCTGTACACCGGCGGCTACCTCTTGCCCGGCTTCGAGCGGTTCACAATCCCCGGCGGCTCCTATGTAGCAAGCTCGGTCATCAGTGGCCGAAAAGAGCACTCGGAAGCTTGGGCAGCGTTTAACCGGCTCTGGGTTCCCAAATCCGGGCCAAGACCCCCCGATTACCCGGCGTTCGATCTCTACGAAGCCTTTCCCGCTCCGTTCGCGGAAGTGCATGCGGCTATCCACTTGCGACTTGAATAGCCCCTCTCGTCCGTTTGCCCTTGAAGCGGAACCCCGTTTCAAGCCACAATACACCAGCCCTTCTTAACAGGGTTTGTGTTCCCGTCCGCCAGGTTTCTTAACAAATGGGAGAATCAGTCGCCGCTATCGTCCTCGCTGCTGGGCAGGGAACCCGAATGAAGTCGGCGCTCCCGAAGTGCCTTCACGAGGTCTGCGGCATGCCCATCGTCGGCCACATCCTGCTTGCCCTTCGCGGCGCAGAGGTCGTAAGACCGGTGGTTGTGGTTGGCAAAGGCGGAGAAGAGATGATCGAGGCGCTGAGCGATCGGGGCTTTGCCCTTGAGTTCGTTTGGCAGCGTGAGCAGCTTGGCACCGGCCATGCCGCTCTGATGGCGAAAGAGATTCTGAGCGATCACCAAGGCCCGGTCGTGATCATGGCGGGAGATACTCCGCTCGTCAGCGCAGAAGCGCTTATCGAGCTTATCAAGACTCATCGCGAATCCGGCGCCCACTGCACGGTGGCGACGGTGAAGATGCCCGACCCCGAGAAGTACGGCCGCATCATCCGAAGCGCTTCCGGCGAGTTCGATGCGATTATCGAGTACCGAGACGCCGACGCGCATCAGCGGAATATCAATGAGGTCAACACCGGAATCTACGTAGTCGACGGCCCGACACTATTCAGAATTCTGCCAACGCTAAAGGCCGAGAACGACCAGAAGGAGTACTACCTGACGGATATCGTCTCCGTGCTCCGTAAGGAAGGGAAGCCGGTGGCCACTCACGTCTTCACCGACGCAGATACGTTCCTCGGCGTGAACGACCGCTGGCAGCTTGCTCAGGCAGAGAAGATCATGCGGCTGAGGATCGCCAAGCTGCACGCCCTGAACGGGGTGACTATCCGCGATCCGGACACCACCTACATTGGCGTCGAAGTCCAGATCGGGCAAGACGCAACCATTGAGCCCGGCACCACAATTTCCGGGCAAACCACGATTGGCTCAGGTTCCAGAGTAGGACCTTATACAATTGTGGATAGAAGCACCCTCGGCTCGCGCGTTACCGCGTTCATGAGCCGCATTAGCGAGGCGGAAATCGGGGACGACGTAAAGATCGGCCCATTCGCCAACATCCGGCCGCTTTCCAAAATCGGAAACGGCTCCAAAATCGGCAACTTCGTCGAGGTCAAGAAATCAAAGCTCGGCCCCAAGGTTGCCGTCTCTCATCTTTCCTACATCGGTGATGCTTCCATTGGCGCGGATTCGAATATCGGCGCGGGGACGATCACCTGCAATTACGACGGATTCCAAAAGCACCTGACCACGATTGGCGCGGGTGCGTTCGTAGGCTCCAACAGCACGCTTGTTGCGCCCATCACTATTGGCGATGGCGCATTCGTTGCGGCGGGGAGCGTAATCACTGAAGATATTCCGGCGGACGCTTTGGGCATAGCCCGAGGCCGACAGGAGGTTAAGGAAGGATGGGCACAACGTTGGCGCAACAAGAACAAAGTAAACCAATAGGACAAAGAAGTCTCTCAGGGATGAAGCTCTTCACGGGCAACTCTCATCCCGCGCTTGCGCATAGCGTGGCGGACTACTTGGGCATCGAGCTCGGACAGCTCACTGCCACCAAGTTCAGCGATGGCGAAATCCGCATCATGGTGGATGAAAGCGCCCGCGGCAACGACGTCTTTATTATCCAGCCAACCTGCAAGCCTTCCAACGACACCTTGATGGAGTTGCTTATCATGCTCGATGCCTTCCGCAGAGCTTCCGCAACCCGGATTACCGTCGTGATTCCGTATTACGGTTACGCCCGCCAGGATAAGAAGGTTAAGCCCCGCGAGCCGATTACCGCCCGCCTGGTGGCAAACCTCATTACCGTTGCCGGCGCAAACCGTGTCGTAGCAATTGATCTCCACGCCGACCAGATCCAGGGCTTCTTCGACATGCCGCACGACAACGTGTATGCCTCGCCGGTGCTTCTGGCCGACATCTGGCGCCACTACGCCAGCGACGAGCTGATCGTGGTGAGCCCGGACGTGGGTGGCGTGGTGCGCGCGCGCGCCGTGGCGAAGCGGCTGGACGACGCGGACCTGGCGATC
>JAFDWU010000008.1 GCA_018268315.1 Armatimonadota bacterium
CGCGGTGTTGTAGTTGGGACGGGCGGGCGGGAAGTAAGGAGTCCCTTGATAGCTCGGCGGCATGACCTCAATGTGAGCAGTGGGGGTCTTGGCTCCTTTTTCCCAAGGAAGGGCAGGACCTGCGCTTGGACTTGGCGGATTGTAAGCGCCCCATCCTCGCTGGGCCGAAAACGGGAGGCCGGTAGAGGCAAATAGCATGTTGCTCGCCTCCATCTGCGCCTTGTAGGCTCGCTGCAAGTTGTGCACGGTGGCAAGCTGCTCATCTGACCACAATCCCCGGCGCTCGGGTTCTCGACCGGGATGCTCGCCCAGATACGGTGTGACTTTCTTGAACTGTTGAGGGCGAGGGGGATGCGCCATCTGCCAGCCCTTACGCGCAAGCGCAGTAAGATTGTCAACTCCGCTGTAAACGCCGGCAGGCGATGCCGACACCAGCATGGAGGCTGCAAGAACAAGGGAGGCTTTCCTGAACCACTTGCTCTTTTGAATCTGACGAGTAAATAACATCCCAATCATTAGTTGTAACCCCGAACACGTACCAGGCTTGTTCTCCTGGTTTACAAAAGCACTACGGGTTGAGATCTTTGTTTTGTTCCCACATTTGACAGATTTTTGAAATTTTTCTTGCCTTTTGAAATCTTGTGCGCGGGGGTCTTGGCAGAACAGGTTCACTTAGCCCCTCCAGATTCCCGCCAGAGCACCAATAACTGATATTGGCAATGAACGTTTCCGGAAGCCAGGCAGTGAATACGGCGCTGAACGCGGTCGAGAAGACCGACAACGCCCATGCCGCCTTGCAGCTTCTCCTCCTTAAGAAAGCGCTGGAAATGCGCCAGGAAGAAGCCAGCCAAATTCAAAACTCCGCTACCGGAAAAGGCTCCGTCCTCGATATCCGAGTCTGACTTTCTGCCAAAATCCCCCTAGCGAACCGAACCTCAGGTTAGCCTCTGGTTCGTCTGCTTCATGGAAATGTTTCTTCGACTGTCTGCAATGCTGCTGCTTGGCTATGCCACCGCGCCAAGGGCGATCCCCACTTGGGATGAATTGCAGTCGGCCTACGCCCCCATCGAAGCTCCTTTTGAAGTGCGCGAGCAAGCCGTCGAGATGGGCGAAAAGATGCTTCGCACCCGAATTTCTTTCCCCAGCCAGAGCGGCGACACCGTCACCGGCGTATTCGTGCGACCCCGGGCGGAGGGCGTCTACCCCGTCGTGCTGTTGCTGCACGGGCTGGGCGGCAATCGGGAGCAGGCCATCGGTAGCGCCGCGCGGCTTCTGATTCGGCAAGGCATTGCATGCCTTGCGCTGGATGCGCCCCATCACGGCGAACGCCGAACCAGCGCCGACCACTCGCTTTGGCTTCGCATGTACTCAGAGCTCGGCAGCGAAGAGCACGGCATCAACGATCTTGCCGCCAAGGTCCTCCGTCAGGAGGACGACGGCGCGGTAGCCAAGCTGCTGCAGGACACGATTAAGACCGGCGTGATGGACTATCGCCGCGCGCTGGATTACCTTGGCACGCGCAAGGATGTCGATAAGAACCGCATCGGCCTGATGGGCTTCAGCATGGGCGCGATGATGGGCACTATTCTTGGCGCGGTGGATTCTCGCGTGAAGGCGCTAAGCCTGTGTGTGGGCGGCGATCCATACACGCGCTTTATGCAAAGCCGGAGCCCGGAAGAGCAGATGACCCTGGCCTGCATCTCGCCCAGCTTCTTCGCGCCGCACGTTGCGCCACGGCCGGTTTTAATGCTGAATGGCCGCAATGACGACACGATTCCACGCTCCGCGGCCGAAGTTTTATACTATTCCGCGCGGGAACCAAAGCAAATTCGTTGGTATAATAGCGGACATCGATTACCGGATAAGGCTTTCGTAGAAGCTGCCGAGTGGTTGAAAAATAGATTGTAAAACTGCTGGGAACAAAGATGAGCGGCGTTCTTCAAATGAAATATGGGCGAAAGGAGTGCGGGTCTGTTGTCTCCCCTTGCCGTTCTCCGCGCCCATAAAAGACAATACCCCTAACCTCGTCCAACGAGACGAGGAGCCCTCATACCCCATCCCCCTCCACTACTACCGAGGGGGCTTTTTCTTTTTAGCCTAGGGCGATTTCGGCAGCCCACTGGGCGGCGGCTTCAATGCCATTATCGGGTCCAAGGAGCTGGTCGAGCTCTTGAAAAGCTTCCAGTTGCTTCGTTCTTTCTGGCGTGTCTTCTAGCAGTTCGTAAAGCCTTGCTCGTATCTCTTGGGGATCGAGTTTGGCGTCCGCAAACTCGGGCACCACTGTGCGCTGAAGCAGGATGTTGGGCAAGCTGATCGACTTTCCTGCCAGCCCCATCAGGCGGCCCTGAAGCGCCTGCATCGGGCTCAGTTTGTAAATCACCACCATCGGCGTTCGGCAGAGCGCGGTTTCTAGGGTCACGGTTCCGCTGCATGCCAGCGCGGCTTTCGCGCGGCTGAGGACACCGTAAAGATCGCCCTGGGTGAACTCCGCCTTCGGGCCATTTCCCCACAGCGCTTTCACTTGTTCCAAGTTGACAGATGGAGCGAGGCCAAATTCGATGCGGCCCTCATAGCCCGCCAAAACCTGGGCGATGAGAGGAAGATTAAGGCTGATCTCGTGCTCGCGGCTACCAGGCAACACCGCTACCCCTTCCCGCGCGCCGGACTGCGGCGCGGCGGCCTTGATCAGCTCTTTGATCGGATGCCCAAGCCATCGGGCATTCGCCCCTGCCTCATTCAATAGCTTTGCCGACCACTCGAAAGGGGTCGCGATGGCGTTGGTAACGGCGGGCAGGTCCGCGCCCTGTCGGTCTCGCCGCCAGCTTCCCGGCGGCACGAAATAGAACACCTTCCAGCCATGCTGCTTCGCGAATCGGGCCAGCCGCACGTTGATGTAGCCGAAGTCGATGGGCACAAACAGGCCCGGCTCCATCCCCGCCAGCGCGCGTTTAATCCGCTTTTCGGCCAGCATCACCGGCACCGCGACCATCAGCGCCTGCGCGATGCCGATCGCGCCCCAGCGCGACGATTCCTCCACCATCTGCGCGCCCCCGGCGCGCAGCAGCGGTCCGCCAACGGCATGAATTTTGAACTCGGCTAAGCCTTTAAGATGATGAGCGAACGCCGCGCCATAGCGGTCGCCGCTCGCCTCGCCGGCGCAGATGAAGACGTTCACGGCTGATCGCCGCGGCCGTTCTTTCCTTGGAATCTGCGCTCTTCAAAGCGCAGCAGCATATCCACTTCGCGGGTGATCGGCACTTCACGGCGCACGGTCTCAAGGGCGTTGGTGAGGTTAAGGCGCGACTTGTAGATGATCTTCACCGCCTTATGCAGCGCAAGGCGCTCTTCCGCGTTGACCCCGAGGCGGCGCAGGCCAACCGCGTTGATGTCCTTGACCTCTTCCTCCATGCCGTCCACGATCACGAACGGCGGCACGTCCCGCGTGATCTTGGTAAAACCGCCGACCATGGCGGCAGTCCCGATTCTCGCGAACTGGTGAATGCCAACCATCCCGCCGATGTTGGCGCGCTCCTCAATCGTCACGTGTCCCGCCACGCCGGTGCTGTTAGCCATGGTGACGAGGTCGTGCATCGTCACGTTGTGCCCCAGGTGGCAGTAAGCCATGATGTAGCAATCGTTGCCCACCACTGTTGATCGTCCCTCGCCGGTGGCGCGGTGGATGGTGACGTACTCGCGGAAGACGTTGTTGTTGCCGATCTTCAGGAACGTCGGCTCGCCCTTGTACTTGCGGTCTTGCGGGTCGCCGCCGATGACTGAGCCTTGGCCAAACCAGTTGTGGCTGCCGATTACCGTTCGGTGCTTGATGGTGACGTGGCTATCAAGCGTGCAGTCGGGGCCAATCACCGCCCCAGCTTCCACATAGCAAAACGGCCCAATCTTTACGGTTGGGTCGACTTCCGCCCCTGGTTCGATGACGGAACTTGGATGGATTAATGGGAGAGCGCTTACGGCCTTGGCTCCTTGGCTTTTAAGGTGAAAATCATGTCCATCTGGGCAACCATCTTTCCTTCGACGGTTGCCTTGCAAACGAGTTTCCCAACGTCGCCGCGCATGCGGTCAAGTTCGACATGGGAGATGAGTTGATCACCGGGCACTACCATCTGCTTGAACTTAGCGTTGTCGATGGACCCGATGAGCGGAACCTTACCGAGGTGTTCTGGCGTTACCAAAAGCATGACCGCTCCTGCCTGTGCCATCGCTTCAAGCACGAGTACGCCGGGCATTACGGGTAGGCCCGGATAGTGGCCCACGAAAAATGCTTCGTTTATGGTGACGTTCTTAAGGCCAACCAACCGCTTTCCCGGCTCCAACTCCAGAATCCTGTCAACCAGGAGCATGGGGTACCGGTGGGGCAATGTATTGAGAATTTCTTCGATATTGATCAAGCGCGCTTCATCCCTTTGCGAATGAAGGCAGGTATACCTCAGGTCCAACTTTAGCCCGTTATGCTGCCCATCCGCGACAACCAAACAAAAGGCCAGGTGCCCATCGTTACCTGGACAATCATCGCCCTCAACGTGATGATTTACATCTGGGATCGGCGGCTTCATTTGTTCCTGCCGAACGGAATCCTGTTTGCGGATTTGGCGATGCGCCCGCGCGAAGTTGTAGCGGTTTTTCAGGGCCAGGGAGATCGCTTCGCGCTCGTGACGGTGCTGACCTCAATGTTCCTACACGGCAGCATCGCGCATATTTTGGGGAACATGCTGTTCCTTAGCGTGTTTGGCCCCGCCGTCGAAGAGGCGGTTGGCTCTGGCCGGTATTGCCTTTACTACCTCGTTTGGGGGCTTGCCGCCGCTTTCGCGCAGATTTTGATTGATCCAGGTTCCTTGGTGCCGACTTTGGGCGCTTCCGGGGCAATTGGGGGCGTGTTAGGCGCTTACTTCCTGCTGTTTCCAACGAATAAGGTGGAAGTGGTCTTGCCGGTGCTGGCGTTCCTTTCATTTGAAGTCGCGGCATGGGTGCTGCTAGGGGTTTGGTTCCTCTATCAGGTGTTTATTCCGCAGGAAGGTGTTGCAACTTGGGCGCACGTTGGCGGGTTCACGGCGGGCATGCTCACCGTCCTCTTCTTGGGGGGTCGGCAGCGCATTCTTAAGGGCCGAGACCCTGAACGCGATTTCGGCTATTTGTGACATCCTTAGTGGATTACGGAAGATCACGGATGAATCTGTCTCGCCTGCTCCTACCCTCGTGCGTCCTCGCCCTGGTCCTCTCAGCAGTTTCAATTACGTATCGGATCAAGGTTGAGAATCGCAATAAGGCGCTCACCCTCGCACTGGAAATTGAAAACTTGCGCGCGGATGCCGTAAGCGCGGGCGTCTCCCTTGACGAAGCCGCGAAGGAACTGAAGCACAAGGGGCTTGGCGGTGTTGTGCTGACGGAAGAGACGGTGGCGGAAATCGCCAGCCGGGGCGAGATTATCCTAGAACCGGGCGCGCAAATCGCAGGCACAGACAACGCCTTGCGTCGAGTTTTCGCCGGGTTACAACGGCGCTTTGGCAAAGATGCGTTCCGCATGGCGAAGGAAGGCGAAGAAACCTTCATCGTCGCCAACGGCAAGACCAAGCCGAGCATGGAAGCGGTACGCGGAACCAGCGTTGGGTTGAACCCGAACGACTGCTTACTTGCGCGCGCGAACGGGCTACACATCATTGGCCGTCTTGCTAACCCTTACGGCGTGACCGACGGCTACGTGCGGGACACACTCGACGCCGCAATGAATGAGGGGATGACCTACTATCTGCCTCTTGGGGACCAGGTTCTTGGTCGGCGCGATGCGATGGAGGCTTTGTACGAGACCTGCCGCACTAAGGGGCTGATTTACTGCTCGCCGGAGTTCGGAAAGCTGGGTGGCGACACCGAAACGATCATCGACATTCCAGACCATGTGGTGCGGCTGCATTCCGCGCAGGGCGCAGAGCTTGATAAGCTGCCGCGACCGGAAGTGGTCGACCGCTTTGTCCGCGCCGCACGAGAACGTGGGCAGCGGATCTTGCTTATCCGCCCCGTCAGCTATGCGGCTCCTTCGCCAATCGGGGAAATGGGCAAGCTGCTGGAGGACATCGCGAAGGAATGCGAGAAGCAGGGCTCGGTCCTGGGAGCGGCTCATCCCGCCACCGATTCTGAGGTTCCAAAGATTCTCTTCCCGCTCATCGGAATCGCGCTCGCGCCGGTGGTCGCGTGGGTTCTCACTGCCGCGTTTGGGGAGAGGCGTGCACTTGCATGCCTGCTGTTCACTCTTCTGGTTGGAGCGGGCTGCTACAACCCGCACGTCCGCCCGATTGCCGCCTTCCTGGCCGCCGCAACGTTTCCGGTAGCGGCGTTCATGTGGCTTCGCGACGGACCGCCTCGAAATTGGCTGGTTGGCTTTGCGGTAATCACCGCTATCACCGCCGTGGGCGGGTTCTGCGTGGCGGGACTGCTTAATGGCATCGAGTACTTCGTTCAGGCCAAGCAGTTTGAGGGCGTTAAGCTTGCGGTGTTTGGACCGATTGTCGTCGTCGGCCTGATGTTCTTCAACTTCTATGTGGGTGGGAAGGAGTCTCTGAAGTCGCCGATAACCTGGATGCAGGCGGTTTTTGGCTTCGTCATCCTTGGCGCGCTCGGGCTTTTGATTGCTAGAACCGGCAACGACAATCCTGCGACCGTAAGCGGCACGGAACTAAAGGTGCGCGCGCTTCTAGATCAGTTCCTGATGGTTCGCCCGCGAACCAAGGAGTTCCTTGTCGGGCATCCGCTGCTCGTCATCGGACTCTGCCTCAAAGCGGAGCTAGACGCCAAACCGGGGCTGAAACCCAAGTTAGGTGGCTGGACCGCGCTTGCGCTCCTTGGCGGTGCGATCGGGCAGACGGGCATGCTCAACACGTTCTGCCACATTCATTCACCGTTCGTACTTGGGATGATCCGCAATCTCATTGGGGTTGTTCTTGGCCCCATCATCGGCGTAGTGCTCTGGAATCTGTTAAAAGCGACCATACTTAAGAGGTTTCTCGTAGAGGCTTAACGGAATATGGCGCAAATTCTTTTAGCCGGCTATTTTGGTGAAGGCAATCTCGGCGACGACGGAATGCTTGAAGCTACCATCGATGAGCTTCGCAACCGCGGCCACGGCGTTCATGTTCTGACGGGAGCGCCAGAAGAAACCAGCCGACTCTACCATTGTCAAGGCTATCTTCGTACGAACATGAAACTCGTTACGGAGACAATCGAGATGTGCGATATGCTCGCTTTCCCGGGCGGCTCGATCTTTCAAGATGTATCCAGCGTTCGAAGCGTTGCCTACTACATGGAACTGGTGCGCCGAGCTAAGAATGCAAAGAAGCCGGTCGCCCTGGTTGGCCAAGGTGTGGGCCCTCTCAATAACTTTATTGGCAAGCGGCTTGCCAAGAGCGCGTTCGAGATGGCGGACATCATCGCGGTCCGCGATCCGAAATCGGCCGATACCATCAAAGAGCTTGGCGTGACCAAGCGTGTTCACCTGACTGCCGATCCTGCCTTCATGCTTGTTCGTTATGCCGCAGCAATGGAAACCGAGGCGTTTGAGCTTGGCGATATGCGAACCGTCGGACTTGCCCCAAGACCCTATGGCAAGAAGGGCGAAGTGGTCAACCTATTTGGAGACCTGGCAAAGCGCCTTTACGCGGCTCGCTTCGTTCCGACGTTGATCGAAATGGATCGAAGTGAAGACGCTCCTTTGATTGAAGCCATAAGCAAGGCCGCAGGAGGAAAGGTTCCTGATCTGAAGAGGCTTGGAACAGCGGCGCAAGTGCAAAAACGCTTTGCAAGAATGGAATCGGTCATTGCCATGCGCCTTCATGCAGGAATCTTCGCCAGCACCGTCAACGTGCCGCCCTTCCTCATCAGCTACGATCCTAAAGTTACGGCGCTTGGCAAGCTGCTCGGGGTCGGCCATGCACTGTCGTTTGAGGGTCTGACCTCGGAAAACCTCTTCAACCAATTCATGGAGTGGCTTAAGGATCGGGAGAAGCACCGGATTGTCATGGCGAAGGAAGTAACCAAACTTGCCGAACTGGCCCGGCAAAACATCGACCTCATTGAACAAGCGGTACGTCCAAGAAAGTGAATCCGGCCTAATTCAGTTCCATGATCCTTCTCTTGCTGGCTGCGCTCTCCTCGAGCGGCTCTCCGACTGTTGATTGGTTCCGCCAAAACATACTGTCGCGCGTGAAGGTATCCGGGCACCGCAACGTGACCTACCACAACCAGACCGTGGATGGAGACCGGTCGAGTTTCAACACCCTGAACTACTCCGGCCAAGGCGGCTCGGCCCTTACGTCAAATGGCGCGTTCACCGTACAGGGCTCGAAAGTCGCAAACCTGCTCGACTTTCGCTTTCAACTAGCGGACAACCGGTTTACGGATCCGCAGGACCAGAAGTTGACGCTGAACGTAAAGCGAGGACCGGTCGATTTCCAGGCAATCGACGTCGAAGCGAGGTTGCTCAATTCAAATCCCTTTGTGAGCTTCTCTCGCTCGATGCGCGGTCTAAGCCTAGGGTTCTCCAAAGGAGGATTCGACTTCCGTGGACTGCAGAGCCAAACCAAGAGCCTAGCTCGGACAGTGACCATCCAGGGCCAGGGTTCGTCGGGCCCTTACTATCTGGAGACATCGCAGATTGTCCGCGGCTCGGAGCACGTTCAGATCGATGGGCAAACCCTTGAAATCGGAAAGGATTACGCCATCGACTACGAAGCAGGGACGATAACCTTTATTGGGCGTGTCGTTCCCCAAACGAGCACCATCGTTGTTACCTTTGAAGCGCTGCAGGCGCTCAACACAAGGGGAACGGTGCAAGGTGCGTCGGCAGGTTATCGGTTTGGAAAACTTGGGCGGCTTGGGTTTTCGGTTATCAGCGAAAAGAAGCAGGGCAGCGCAGCAAACGGAAGCCGTACCGAGCTATTTCAGGGTTTTGGCGCGCCAAGCACACCCTACACGCTCCAGTTCGTCCCGGACCTCAACAAGCCTTTCGTACTGCGGGTTGATGGCCTCATCCAAACGCTTGGGGTGGACTTCGTATTCGATGCCAAGAACCCGGCTATCTTCTACATGCAGCGATATGTCCCCTCGACAAGTACGGTTTCGGTGACCTACTACCCGAAAGCGGTGGCTTCATCGGATGGAGATCGTCACGCGGTAGGCGTTGATTACTCCGCCGCCATTTCCAAGACATCGCACATCCAGCTCTACGTTGCCGAAGGGAGGCTGACGAATACAGGTAGCCCGATCTCTGGATTTGCAAAAGGGGCATCGGCCGATACGGTTCTGGCGGGATGGACACTGCGTGGCGAGATTCGAAGCGTCCCCGATACCTTTGTAGCGCCAAATACCGTTGGTTTCAACCGCAACGACCAGTCATGGAGTTTCTCGGCCGCGCGAAAGCTGGCGCATGTCGATCTCGATTTCCGGACCTCGAACACCGCTAGTTCGTCCCTGACAAGCGAAGGATCATCTAGTGCGACCAGTCGCGGCATCGACACCTCGCTAAACGTAGATTTTCATCCGCTGCGAGGCTCAAGCTGGATGTTCACGCAAAGGCGAACAACCTACACCGCCGTTGGCAGCGCGTCCCAGTTTGATACCAGCAACCTCAGCACGAGTCGTAAACTTGGCAAATTGAATTTGAGCGTAGGCATGGAACGCCTTGGGGGATACGCTCTCTCAACCGATACGCCTGGCCGAGTGAATGTCGAATCAGACTCCCTTAAGCTTAGCGGAGGCTACTCTGCCAGCAACGCATTCAGCTTAACGAGCGCTATTGGAATTAGTGCGAACAGAGCTGGCCAGGAGAAAGCGACGGGGGTGGATATCTCGGTCGGAACAAGTTACCGCCCAGTCGGCAGGCTCACCGCAGATGCCAATTACACCTACTCGAAGTCTGGGCAACTGGCAACCCTAAACGGAATCATCAATGGCGCGGCCGGCGGCTACAGCGGGGGCGGCTTCTCTAACGGAACAAGCATCGACAGTTCTGGAATTGCCACTAATGCTCGGCAGCTTTCGCTGCTAACAAACTACCGAATCAGCGATCGAGCGAGTTTCGATGCAAGATTCACTCAATACTCGTCAACAGGTTCACTCTCCTCGAACGCGAGCAGCACCACCTATGGAGTTGGATTCCAGATGGAAGTAGCGCAACGAAGCGTGCTCTCAATTAACCTCGACCGCTCGACTACCTCGTTTTCAAGCGGGACCACTCCCACAACTTCAAGCAGCAATTTGAATTCGAGCCTAAGCGGTCAGCTTGCAAAGGGCTGGAATTACCACACCGGCTACAGCCTCCTCCTTTCGGAAGGTGGCGATTTTGCTCAGAATTCAGGCAGCTTTGATGCTGGCCTTGCACGAATGTTAGCGTCGAATCAGCGGCTATCGCTGGAGACCCACTTTGGCCAAGTGCGAAAATATCTTCCGCAGGACGACTACGACGTTGGTCTCTTCTATTCTTACCAGCTCTTCAGAAGCATGGCGCTGACGAGCAGCTATCGATGGCGTCGTTTATTGAACCGAGACGTGAACGAAGCCTCAGGATCGTATAGATCCCGAGGCTTCGATATCGAGCTAACCTTTGACTTCGTGCCTTAGCTCTTAGCTGGGCTGATTGCCGCCGTTCGGGCTGGCAGAGTGTGCACTCTTAGCTTCTGGCGAATCCTTCGAAATCGTTGCCGGCTGCGCTTCCTTCTCGGCGCCGCTGCAACCGATAACCGCGAACATGCTGAGGGCCATGAGAGCAAGGAGTCCCAGGCTGATGTACTTACTATTGAGCTTCTTCATTTGTGTTTGCACCTCATCGAATTTCGATGACTTGAATGAATAATCGGTTACATTTCAACATTCCTACACTGGGCAGCGGGTATTTGAATCCCTGCGAATTCTATTTGAATTCGAGACGTCTGAAAATGGTAGCCTGCCGAGGCTAAGAGATTTGATTCCATGAGGCTGCTTTCCGCCATTTTCTTATTGCCGCTATTGGCATTCGGACAAGTTGCAAGAACCCCTGAAACGGTTCGTGCACAAGCCGTGCGCATGCATCGAAACGTGATGAGCCCGCTGATGGCTGCTGCCATTAAGGCGCGAGTTAGAGCAGGTGTTATGAAGCCGGGTTTATCCTTCATTGCGCCGATCCGAATCGCCTCTCCCGAAGATGGCAAAATGGTCCGGCCCAACGGCCCCCTCAGCCTTTCGTTTGATGCAAGCGGTCAACGCGCTTTCTCGCCGACCTATCAGGCGTTGCTGCAATCCGTTTTCGCCACCGCTCAGCCCACGATGGATGCCGTTTTCGGCCCGCCGAGCGTAGGTGGAGTTATTCACGTGGCGAATTACGATGCCGACATCGGCGATCGGCAGGCAGTTACCGGCGGCTATTTCGTTGTCAACAATGGCCTTGGCCAAATGGAGATTCGGCTTCCGGTTTACAACAGCCCTGAGGCCGCGGCGATCAACTTCCTGCACTGCCTGCTCCTTGCCTACTTGGGGCCAGATTTCTATTCGTTTGATGGGTTCCAGGAGGGTCTCGTTCGGGCAGCAACTTACCGAATAGCTTCCACGCCGGGAGCGATGCCCAACACCCTTGATCCCGCAGCCATCGGCAACGTGCTGGATGCCAGCTACTCGGTTGACGGCTACTACGACTGGTACAACCAGGAGGCGCTTGCCGCGCCAACCTTCATTGCGCCCAATCTGCTCAACGTCGGCCTTCCCGCCGGAGGCAGTCCAGGCGGCCTTTACTTGCTTCGCTACCTGATGGCAGGCAGCGCTTGGCAGAAGGTTCTTGCCGAGTATCCAACCTTTATCGCAGGGATGAACCAAGCCCTGTACGCCAACCCCGCCATGGGCGCCGATGTTTCTCAGTTGGTGGCGGCGGGCCAAACGGTGATTGATTCTATCAAGGGCGGTGGCTCGACCATCGAGGGTCTTTCCTTTGCCGAATGGTGGAAGCGACAGCGCGTGCTGGACGTGAATTCCACCTATGGGCTCAAGCTGCTGGTAGACCCGATCCCCATCATTAACGGGCTTAGCGGCGGAGACTTTGGCGTGTTCATCATCCAGGCAACCGCCTTCTTCACCGGCCTTGATCAAAGCGAGACTTTGCTGAGCGGCACCTCCTATCCCATCTTCTGGGATCGAGACTTTCTGCGCGTTATTCCAAGCGCTCAGGATGAACTCATGGGGTTTGCAGGCGGCTATGCCTCGGTCGTTCCCAACTTCGCCGACTTCTACGGCGGTCAGCCGTATCGCTTGACTGCCGATGTGCCGTTTCAGGACCACCTTGCGCGCGCCTACCTTCCTGCGGGCGGTGTGGTGGTGCCAAGCACCGGAGTCTTAAACGATCTCTTTGGCACGATCTCCGGCCATGAGCTCATCACCGGCGAGGTGTTAAGCCTGCGAGTCACGATTAACGGAGGGACACCCTTCATCGTTCCGATTACCAACCTTGCGTTCGGCACGCTCATCGGCTCCGCGTCTTACGATGGCTGGGCCAGCGTGAAGCTCGATGTACTCAGCACCATCAACGGCAACACGACGCTGTTGCTATCCCGCGTGGTTGACAAAGGACCGGGAGCGCTTGGGGTTAACCTGAAAGTCAACGAGACCCAGACCGTCCCGCTGCAAGCAACAAAGGGTTTGAACCTGCTTGGCATGCCGATTCGCTCTTTCTTCTCAGACTGGCCGACCGTACTGGGCCTCGCAAGCGATCAGATTCTGGCTGCGCGCTTCAATCAGTCCATCGCAGGCTACGATCTTTATCCGTCGCTTGAAGCGCCGACCGCCGGACACGGCTACTTCTTCCGCCTTCCGGCCAATAGCACGATCAATGTCACTGGATCGAGTGAAGGCAATACGCCAACGACGGTCGCCCTACGGCCGGGTTGGAATCTTGTTACGGTGCCAGGCACCGTGCCGGTGCCGCTAGCGCAGCTCCAGGTTATTCATGCCACCGACTTTCCTTCGACCTACGATAAAGCCGTAGGCACGACTCTGGGGACAGCAATCTATGCGCTAACCCTTGCCCCGCCCGACCCGGTCACGGGCGCATCGGAAACCGGCACCTTCAACCTCGCCACCGATCCGCTTCAGCCAGGGCAGGGCTACTACGTTCAGGTTCTGAGTCCGGAAGGAGCTTCCCTCCTGTTTGTGCCAGGTGTATCCGCTTCTGTTGCCCAGGCGGCTAAATCCGCCCAAACGGCGCTCTCCAGCGCCGTCAAGTGGAAGATCGGGGTCTTGGTTCAAGGACCGGATGGCTCCAGCCGGGCCGAAATCGGCGCGTCTACCACCGCAACCGCCAAATTCGATCCTAAAGAGGATGCCGGTTTGCCTCCGGGAATCGGCGGCTTCCAGATCTACAGCCAGCCAGGCTTGTACCGAGACATGCGTTCATCAGCCCTCGCTTCCTCGCAATTCACGATACGGCTGAACGGTTTGCGGCCGGGGCGCGGCTATCTGCTTTCCATTCAATCGCTTATCGGCAATTTCAAGCGGTGCCGCCTAACCGACTCCGCCGCCGCCTATTCGGTGGACCTAAGCGATGGCAAGAACTATCAGTTCGTGGCACGGGACGGTTCAAGAGATATCACGCTCACCGTGTGGGGGAATCGAAATTGAAACGCATTCTCCTCGTTTTGACCTTTGTATGCCTTCTGCTCGGCTGCGGCGGAGGAGGGGGCGGAGGCGGTTCCAATTCGATTAGCCTGACCGGGCGTGTGCTGGACGTCGAGAAGGGCGGGCCCTTCAATCCTGCAGCAAGCATCCAGGACAACCTGACGTCGGTCTCGGCCTCCGTCACCGATGGCTCTTTCGTTTTGCCAGCGGATTCCACCACCACCAGCGTGATTGTGGATTCAAAAGTCAGCGGCAACCCGGCATTCACTTTCACTTTTCCCGCTCATTCCACGACCGCCGACCTCGGCGATCTATGGGTGGGACCGCAGCAAGTCAGCATGACGGGCAAGATTGTGGATTCCAGCAGTGGGGCAGGAGTGGCGGGGGCAACGGTTTCCTTTGCCGGCCGATCTGCATTGACCGATTCAACGGGAACGTTTACCTTGCTCGGCGTCGCCTATCCAACGTCTTCGCTGGCGTCCTTCTGGGGCATTAGCGGCAGCGTAAGCGCCACGAATTACTTCGCCACGACTTTTAGCGCCTCGCCAAACTCGGCAGTTGGCGGCGTGGTGAGCCTGCCCGATATCCCGATGACGCCAACATCGGACAGCAACCCGCCGAACACGCCTTACAATATCTGGGGGCGCATCTCGCCTTCCGGCGCCGCGCTTGGCACCGTCGTGACTTTGCTGGACAACACAAACACACCGGTGCGAGTCTATAACGTAAGTTCAACGGGAACCTATTATTTCTGGGTCACTCCCGGCGTCTATACAATTACGTTCGTGAACGGAGCCCTTACTTCTCCGAATCAGACGGTAACCTTGACAAAAGCTAACCAAGTTGTCGAAAAGGATGCCACGCTTCAATAACACCGTCCGCACACTGGGCCTTGCAATCTTGATCCCCGCTGGCCTTGTGGGGATGCTCGTATGGACGCGCACCCTGCTCTCCGTCGATCCGTTCCGGGACCTGAAACGGCAATCCCCGATTGGCGAAGACATCAGCGTTCAGCTTGATAACGTAGCCTTCAAGGAATACGCTGGCCCCAACTTGATCGCCAAGATGGATGTTGGTCGCATGGAGGTCCGCAACGACCGGCAGATATTCAACTTTGAAAAGATAACCAACGGCGATTTCTCGGGCAAGAATCGCAAGCTGAAGTTTGACGGGCTTTTCGCCTTTTGGAACGACGTTACGCGCCAGCTAACCGCGCCCTCCGGCGGGCACATTTACGGCGACAAGGTGAACCTCAAGACGAGCTATTTCACCATCGATCAGCCTAACGGCATCATGCAGGTCACCGGCAAGGTGCAGGGGCAGTTGGGAGATGGCGAGCTGATGGCAAGCGATCTCCGATACGACATCGGAAGCGGAGACTACGAAGCCCACGCCGTTGTTTGGACTGGCGAAATCACGAAAGAGCCTTTGCAGGATAGCGACCAGCCCAAGCGCTCAAAGTGGACGGTGAAGACCCTCGACGAAAAGTCCGTGGTGCGCCACAAAGGGGATATGGACTACTGGCCGAACTGCGAAGCCACTGATGGCGAAGTCATCGTAAGGGCGAAAGCAGTGGAGCGCAACGCCAAGACAGACGTTTTGACCGCCATCGGTCAGGTCAGCTATTTCTCGCAGAAGACTAACATGACCTGCGAGAAGGCGGTCATCTATCGCAAAGAGAAGCGCGCCGTGCTTTCTGGGCATGTGAACGTAGTTTTCAAAGCCGAGGATCAGCAAGAGCAACCTCTGGCAGTCGTGGAGATTCCGCCGTTCCGGCCACTCGTTCCCGACGACATCGCGGCTTCGCGGCCCGCCGCCCCTGCTGATACGAGCGTGAGCGATGAGCAAAAGAAGCTGGACGAAGAGGTTCAGAAGACGGAAAACCGCCGTAAATATCCCACGTTGGCGATGGCCGATCAGGTTGAGTATTGGTACGCAAAGGGTAGCCGACACGCCATCATCACTGGCTCGCCACAAGCTCGGCAGGAACTGCCGGGAGGACGGTGGCGGCACGTCTGGACCGATTCGGCAACCTACGATGGCGAGAAAGAATTGCTTCGCATGAAGAGCAGCGGGACCAAGCGAACGACGCGGATGAAGACCTCACTCGGAGACGACTTGCGCTCGGATTGGATTGAGCTGAGCACGAAGGACGAAGACGATTCATGGTCATCTGGTCCGATGGAAGGCGATCTCTATACCGATGAGGACATTCCAAAAGAGAAGCCAAAGAAGGGCAAAGGTGGTGGCAAACAACCAGAAGCGCTTCCCGGCAAGGTGACCGGCGGAGGTGGGAGATGATAGGAAGGCTTGTAATTCTAAGTGGGCCGAGCGGGGTTGGCAAAGACAGCGTTATTGACCAGTGGCGGGCCTGCAATCCTCTGGTTGAAAGAGTGGTTGCCTACACCACGCGCGCGCCGAGGGAAGGCGAAGTTGAAGGCGTGGATTACCACTTCGTGTCGCTGCCCCAGTTCATGAAGATTGCCGAAGATGGCGGCTTCCTAGAATTCAAACGCGTTCACGATAACCTCTACGGCACGCCTATCGCCGGCGTAGACGCTATCTTGGGGCGGGGCGGAATTGCGGTGCTGAAGATTGATGTGGAAGGGGCGATGGACGTGATGCACGCGCGACCCGACGCGGCGAGCGTTTTCATTCTTCCGCCGAGCATGGAGGAACTTGAAAGGCGAATACGAGGGCGTAATTCTGATACGGACACCGTTATTACGCAACGGCTTAAGAATGCCGAAAAGGAAATAGAAAAGGCCGAGTTCTACCAAAAGGTTTTGATCAACGACGATATTGATGAGGTTGTGGAGGCGCTGGAAGATTGGCTGATGCCCAGCCTGCCCTAAGAACCGCGGTACTCGGCGTCACCGGCTCCATCGCCGCCTACCGGGCGGCGGATATCGCCCGCGAGCTCATGCGGCACGGATTCATCGTCCGCGTTTGCCTCACTGAGAGCGCAGAGAAGTTTGTTACCCGCTCTCTCTTCGAGGGGCTTACCGGCCAACCGTGCCTTCAAGACACCTTCGAGGAACCAACCGTTGGGCGCATGGCGCACATCGATTGGGCACGTCAGGCCGATGTACTTATCGTTGCGCCTGCGTCCGCGAACACCTTAGCCAAGCTTGCCCAAGGAATCGCCGACGACATGCTGTCTACTATCGCAACCGTGTTCACAGGTCCAGTGGTAATTGCGCCCGCGATGAACCCAGCGATGTACGCCTCGGATGGAGTGCGCGCCGCCATTAAGACGCTTGGCCCAAAAGCTCTCATCGTGGAGCCGGCGGAGGGCGACGTAGCCTGCGGCGAAAAGGGACAAGGCAAGCTGGCTTCCATCGAGCGAATTGTCGAAGCCGCCGTTGCAATGTCGAGGCGCTCCGAGATTCTGAAGGGCAAACGCATTCTCATCACAAGCGGGCCAACTCAAGAGCCGATCGACGACGTAAGATTCATCTCAAACCGCTCCAGCGGGAAGATGGGCATGGCGCTCGCTCGCGCAGCTCTCTTGCTAGGAGCCGAAGTGACGCTGGTTACCGGCCCCACCGCGGAACATCCGCCCTATGGCGCGAAAGTTATCCACATACGAACGACGTCAGAACTGCACCATGTTTGCCTAAAGGAGGCTGGAGCGAACGAATGGGTGATCGGCGCCGCTGCCGTTGCGGACTACCGACCCAAGGACCCTGCGAAGGGCAAGATGCGAAGTGGCGACGAGGACGTAACCCTTAAGCTCACGCCAAACCCAGACGTCCTTGCGGAACTTGCCACCAAGATTCCCCTTGCCATTGGCTTCGCCGCCGAGCCCGACTCCAGCCTCGATACAGCCAAAGAGAAGATCAAGAAGAAGGGACTCTTCGCAATTGCCGCGAACGATGTCAGCAAGCCGGGAATTGGATTTGATGCCGACGATAACGACATCACGCTGGTATTCCAGGATGGTCACCAAGTGAAAAGCGGCAAGCAAAGCAAGTTTGCCTGCGCCATCTGGATGCTTGAGCAGATCGCTGCTCGCGCCTGACCTCAAGAAAAACGAGGTTAGGGAGGCCCCCTGCTACGCGCTCGGGAAGCCCCCTGGAGGAGACGAGCTAAGCTGTCTGTTTAACGAGGAAGAAGCGAGAGAACCTGCTGCGGGCCAGTGTTCGCCTGAGCCAGCACCGAGATACCTGCCTGCAGAATGATCTGCTTCTTGGTCAGCTGCGTGGTTTCAGCAGCGACGTCGGTATCGCGGATGTCGGATTCAGTTGCCGAGAGGTTTTCGCTTGCTACACCGAGCGACCGAACGGTTGATTCGAGTACGTTGCGCTGGAAGTTACCAATCGAGCCTCGTGCAGTCGAAATCTGATCGATTGCCGAGTCAATGATTTGGATAGCCTGCGAAGCGCCTGCGGAAGTCGTCAGGTCAATCGTCGTAAGATTTGCGCCTGCTGCCACACCGGTGCCCAAGTTAGATGCTGCGTAGTTGGACAAGGACAGATTAACCGTCTGGCCCGAGTTTGCTCCTACCTGGAACTGAGCGGAGCCAACCGTAACCTGACCCACCGTTGCGTTCGTTACCGTGGTAGCGTTGCCTGCACTGGTAAGGCGAAGCGTGTTGCCGTCAGAGTCGGTTAGAGTCAAACCGTCAGTACCGTTCTTGGAACCCGTGAAGGTAACCGAGGTAGCGCCGATGCCCACCGTGGCGACAGCGTCAACACCGGAAGCGGTGTAGAAGCCGGCTGCGCCCTTGAAAACTGCCGAGCTGTCAACCAAGTTGATGGTCTGCTTGGAGCCGTAGTTGTTGCTTGTAAGCTGGATTCGAGTGTTGGCGGAGTCGTAGAAAGCTCCAACGCCCGTCTGGCCCTGAACTGCGTTGATCGCGTTCACCAAAGTTGCAGCGGTATCCGCAGCGCCGGTCGTAATCGTAACGCCGTTGATGGTGATGCTGCCTGCGCCAACAAGGGTGCCGGAAGTTGCGAGTGCCTTGGAAACCAGCGTTGCCTGAGCGGCAGCGGTGGTGACCGTAAGGACTACGCTACCGTTAGCAGCAAGTGTCGTTCCATTGAAGGTGCCGCCGATGTTCAGCGATGCAACCTTGCTTAGGTCGGTTACCGTCGACTGGATTCCAGAGCTACCGTCAAGGAGCTTCTTGGTACCGAACTGAGTGTTCGTGGAAATTCGGTTGATGGACGAGATGATCGACTGGATCTGCAGCTGATTAGCCTGAAGCTGCGAGGACGAGATCGTACCGGTGTTAGCCGCCTGGACCGCAAGGTTTCGGGCGTCGTTCAACAGGTTGCTGACTTCGCTCAAAGCGCCTTCAGCCGTCTTGGCAAAGTTGATGCCGTCCTGAGAATTCTGGATGGCCTGGTTGAGACCGTTGACCTGCGCGTCAAACTTTGCGGATGCGATGAGACCTGCGGGATCATCGGCGGCAGAGTTGATGCGGAAGCCGGTGGAAAGTCGAGTAATCGACTGGCTGACGAGTTCCTGCGAATTGTTTACGTTACGAAGAGCGTTCAACGCCGTAACGTTTGTGTTAATCCTAAAAGACATTTTTGTTTTCCTCCATGCGGATGTCGCTTGTTGCCATTCCCTTGGCAGCGCGTATTGGACACCCGTTACACTTAGAAAGAGTCGGATCGAAAACTGGTAATACTACAGGGGAAAAACAAGTATTTTTACGTGGGGATTATAAAAAATCTCCTTTTTGTCCCTTCGTGTAAGCTAAATGCGTGCCTTTGATCGGACGCGTTGGCAGAAAGCGATTGCGCTCCCGATTGGCAATCGGCGTCCTTTACGGCTTGCTTTCTCTCGGCGCGCTGACCACCCTTTACCCCTTCTTGCTGATGGTCTCGATCGGTCTCAAGGGGCCAACCGATCAGAACGACCTCACCCTTGTGCCGCAATATCTTTCCGACCAAAGCGGCAAGAAGGAGGATGGGACGGCGCTACCCACCAGCCTGCTGGGCAAGTATCTGGCCGATAAATACGCAGGCAATGCAGACGAGATCTCCGCCACTCGACTTGGCGTTGCCGCGCCTTCGGACCAGGTGGAGCGCTACCAGAAATTCCTCCTGTCATTGCCTGAGGATAGGTGGAGGGCGTGCTTCCGGGCGGCTGCGAACCAAGTTACTTCGCGCCTAAACGGGCGTTACCAAGATTGGCTGCGCGCACGGTTCGGAACGATTGAACGCCTAAACACGGCTTACACGGAGGAGAACACCGCGTTCGAAACCGTCGCGCCGCCGCTTGAATTCCCTGAGCGTAAAGACTGGAAGCCGACCCGCGATCGGAAGTATTTGGACTGGCTTGAGTTCAAAAGCAGTCTGCCCGCCGAATTTCGTGAACCAATAACCACCCAGCGACTCTTCCAGCTTTATCTGCGGCAAAAGACCAAGAACCAGTTGGCGCAGGTACCCCCGGCAGTTGTCGGCGTGGCTAAGACTTTTGAGCAGATCACGGTGCCCGTAAGTGGGCCGGAGCTTGCGGAATTCAAGTCGAGCTTCTTGCCGCAGGCGTTTGAAACCAGCGCGGAAGACTTGTGGCATTCGGCGGGAGGCACGGGTGATCTCCCCATCCAACCTTACGAGGAGCAGTATCTTGCCAGTCACGCCGCCGAGATCAAGCAAGAGTTCGCGACCCGCAACTACCGCTACGTGCTGAGCTACATCTTGCTCAACGGCCGGGTGCTGTGGAACACGCTGCTTTTCGGTTTCCTCGCCATCCTCGCCCAGCTCACCATCAACCCAATTGCCGCCTATGCGCTCTCGCGCTATCCCATCCGTGCAAGCGGGAAGATATTGATGTTCCTGCTCGCCACGATGGCGTTCCCTGCCGAGGTCTCCATGATCCCCTCCTTCCTGCTTCTCAAGCAGCTCGGCCTCCTCAACACCTTTGCGGCGTTGGTGCTGCCCGCGGCCGCTTCCGGCTACATGATCTTTCTACTGAAGGGCTTCTTCGATTCCCTGCCGCCGGAGCTATACGAATCGGGGCAGATCGACGGGGCGCGCGAGCTGACGATGTTCCGGCGCATCGCCCTTCCCTTAAGCCGACCCGTGCTTGGCTATCTTTCCTTGCTTGCGTTCATGGGAGCGTACGGCTCGTTCCTCTTTGCCTTCCTGATCGCCCAGGATCGTAAGATTTGGACGCTCATGGTGTGGATCTATCAGCTACAGGGCCTTGCCCCGAAAGCGGTGATGATGGCCGCCCTCACGCTGGCGGCTGCGCCCACGCTCATGGTGTTCATGCTCTGTCAGCGCGTAATCATGAGAGGCATTATCTTGCCCGGCGAGAAGTGAGATCGCGCCAAGCGCGCTGATACTTCGTGTGGACGTAGCGCGGAATCTCGAAACTGTTTAAGGCTTGCTCTGCTGGCCGCAGTTCTTCCGTAAACGCTGCGGAATAGCCCGCCTGCTTGGCTAGTCGAGACACGCGGTGGTCAAAGCGGCCGTTTGGATACGCCAGGTATTTGATGCGATGGCCCAAGCCCTGCTCCAGCGCCTTCTTGGATTCGGTGAATTCGCGCAACATCTGTTCGTCGGTCATCTTTCGCAGATCTTCGGGATGGCTGACGGTCTGCGACGCAATAACCACCAGCCCTTCCTTATCCAGTTCCCTCAACTGAGCCCAGGTCATCTTGGGTCGACCATGGGACGTGTCGCCTATGTAGCCGGTGTGGACGAACATCACGCTTGGGATATGCCTGCGGCGCAGGATCGGCAGCGCGTAGGTGTAAAAGCCTTCGTAGTTGTCCGCAAACGTGATTAAGATTGACTTTGCGGGCAACGCCGTGTGACGCACGACATGAGCCGCCATCTGATCCACGGAAACGAAGTGAGCCCCACGCGCTGTCAGCCAGTCCAGTTGCTTTTCGAACTCTGCCGGGGTGCAGTCAAACCACAAAGACTTACTGTCGCGCACCGGGATGAAGTCGTGATAGGTCAGGATCGCGCTTTGGGACACCGCGCCAAGCAGGAGCGCAGCGAGGATCATGGCCTTCTTCGCCGACGCCGCCGCGGCGACGAGCTCCGGTCTGGCTGCGGAATCGTGATTGTGTTTGGATCCTGCGCCAACGTTCCCTTCAGAAGGATCACGTGCGGCACCGGCCGCGAGGGCGTGGTGGGAGTGCTGTGGCCGGAAGCGATTTGCTTATCGCCATACACCAGTGAGGTCGAAAATCCGGAATCCAGCATCACCGCCTCCTGCACTCCGTAAGCTTCCGCGCACTGCGCCAGCTTATCCGCCCCAACCGAGCCGAGCGACGCGCCCAGCACGATCCTGCCTTCCTTGTCCAGCCCCAAGAAAACCCTGCGGCGAGGGTCCATCATATCGCTCGCGCCGAAGATCAGCATATTGTCGTGCTCCAGCGCCTTCCCCTCATGCACCAGCCAAGCGCCGGCCACGAACGCATCGGTGTAATCCGGCATCGCTTCTTTCAGCCGGTCCGGCTTATCGTGAGCCGCCCCCGCGAATGGGAAGATCATGATTTCCTTATCGCTCCAAACCACCATCGGCCGCTGACGAATCTTCTCAACTCGGTCCGGGATTGGGTCCTCAACCCATGTTGCTTCCTTATGTACCTGCACGGGGCCCACCATCTCATTGCTAGTCCCCGCCACCGCTGCCATCGCGAAAAAGGTGCCGTTGATTCCCGCCACCGCGCCTTCCTCTTTGATGAAATCGCTCACCTGCTCGCGAGTTGCCGAACGGCAAGAGATCGGCGTTCCGCCGATGATGAACGCCATATCGACGCCCTCCTCTTTCGTCAGTTCGTATTTGATCGGATCCGCCTTAATCACCTTTCTTACAAAGCAGGCAGGCGCTTCAATCTCATCAGTCTGATCCTGCAGGGCGTCTTCAAGCTTTGTGCTGATGTAGCGCTTAACTGCATAGATGCTGGGCGAGGTTTCCGCAGTGCCGCGGTCGGTGGAGAATGCCATCTTGTACCCCGCCCGCTTGGCCAGGTCTTGAGTCACTGCGTCGTTCTTACCGTCGGGATAGGCCAGGTAATCGATGGTGATGCCTAGCTGCGACTCAAGCGTGCGCTTAGAATCCTCAAGTTCCGTCGTGACCTCCGAAGGCGTTAGCTTCGTGATGTCTTCCGGATGGGTGACGGTGTGGGAGCCGATAGTGACGATGCCCTCTTTTTGGAGCTGCTTCAAGGTCTCCCATGACATCTTCGGGCGCCCGTGGGCGGTGTCTCCCACGAAGGCCGTGTGAACAAACATCGCGACGGGGATCTTCCGCTCCTTCAGGAGCGGATAGGCGTTATCGAAGAAGCCCTGATAGTTATCGTCGAAGGTAATCACCACCGCCTTCGGTGGCACCGGCGCGCCGGTAGTGAGGTGCTTATAAAGCTGGTCGAGGCTGATGGGGACCACTCCAGCGGTTTGGAGGTCATCCATCTGTTTCTCGAATTGCTTGGCGGTCACATCGAAGTACACAGAATCGCGCTCACGCTTTTCGATGACGTCGTGATACATCAGCACGACAACGCGAGCGTTTTGGGCTTCCAGCACGATCTCACCGGTGCGAACCGGTTCGGCGGGTTGAGAATTGGAAGTTTGAGCCCTTGAGGAGGGTGAGCCAGGGGCGTCGCCTTGGTCTCGCAGGTTCTTGCAACCGAATGCGGTCAGGAGCAGGAGCGCAAATAATATGGGACGTGGAATATCCCACGCCCCTTTGTCGAAAGACCTGTATTTTTTACAAGGCTTGGGGTTCGTTTCCCCCTGAGGGGTTGCGGACCTTGGCGATATTCTACACCGAAAAGTTAAGAGATCGACTCGCAATTTAATCAGATTAGCGACCCTGGAGGAAATTCATCAGGGGCGAATAAAAGATAGCGGCGCCGAACACGCCAACGGTGCAAAGCAAGCAGGTTGAGTTGAGTCCAAAAGTGGGTCGTCCACTCTTGCCCGGCCGCTTCTCTTCCGCCACCACGGTCGCGTGGGCGATGCCCACGTAGTAGTAAACCGAGATAATCGAGTTGACGGCAAGCACCATCGCCAGCGGAGTGAGTCCCGCCTGAAGGGCGTCGCTGAAGATCAAGAACTTACCAACGAAGCCGCTGGTCGGGGGAATGCCGACGAGCGAGGCCATGAACACAATCAGGCTTGCCGCCGCAAACGGCGCGCGCTTCCACATTCCGTTCAGGTCGGAAAGCATGGTGCCTTCCCTCCCGGAGTGCGCGGTAAGAGAGATCACCGCAAAGGAGCCCAGCGTCATCAGCGCGTAGCTAAGCAGGTAGTAGAAGACGGTATTGAAGCCCACCGCCTGCGGATTCTTGTAGTGGGCCAGGATGGCCACGAGGATATAGCCGGCGTGGGCGATTGAGGAGTAGCCGAGGATTCGCTTGACGTCCTTCTGTAGCAGAGCGATCAGATTGCCGACCGACATCGTGAGGATGGCGACCCAGCTCATGATCGGAATCCAGTAATCGCTCATGATCTGGAAGCCTTCGAACACTCGCCAGACCGCGGCGATCGCGGCGACCTTCGAGCCAACCGCCATGAACGCGGTCACGTTCGTCGGTGCGCCTTGGTAAACGTCCGGTGTCCACTGGTGGAACGGCACAAAGCCGCTCTTAAAGGAAAGGCCCACCATGATGAGGCCGAAGCCAAACAGCAACAGCGCCTGCGAGCTTATTCCGCCGCTCGTCCATGCCTCGCTAATTGAAGCAAGCTGAAGAGTTCCGGTTGCGCCGTACACGAACGAGATGCCAAAAAGCAGGAACGCGCTTGCGAAAGCGCCGAGCAAGAAATACTTCATTGCTGACTCTTCCGAGCGCTCCTCGCTTCGGCTCATTCCCGCGAGGACGTACAGCGAAATCGACAGCACCTCGACGCCTAGGAACAGCATCAGCAGGTTGCGAGTCATGCACATGATCATCGCGCCCATCGTTGACCAAAGCAGGAGCGGATAGAACTCGCCGAACGGGATGCGCTTCTCGCGCAGATACCCTTCGCTAAACAAGATACTAAGGCCGCATGTGACCACCAGCAGCAGTTGAAGCAAGGTGCCGAAATGATCCCTAAGCGCCATGCCGGAGAACGTTTCCGAGTTCGGCATGCTGAGGTTGTTGATCAGCAATCCGCCCGCCACGGCAAGGCCAACTAGGCTCACGCCGATGATGCCGCCGTTTGTGCGCTTCGGCATCATGACTTCGACCATCAGCGCTATCAGACCCGTGAGCGCAACCGCGATCAGCGGCGCAATCGTCATCCAGTCGATTAGCGGAGGCGAGAAGTCAAACATTGGCGGTCTCCGTTAGGCTCATGTAGGCGTTGACTCCGCGCGGGGCGGATAGATTCCTTTGCTTCAGCACAACTCCCTTGCGCGTGGCCGCCACGGTCTCATCCGGCACGCCGGGCGAGGCGAAGATCGTCGCGGGAAGATCGCTTAGGGCGTCGATGAACACTTCCTCGCCACCGACAGCCAGCAGCATCGAGAGCTTGCCTGGTTCGGCGGCGGTAAGCAGTTCGCGGTCTAGCTCAAGGTAGTAGCCGCCGTACTGCATCGGAGAGCAATACTCCGGCTCCGCGCCGATCAGCAGGTAGCAAAAGCCATCAAAGCCGTCTAGGCCGGCAATGTCTTTCCGCGTCTCGTCGGCCAGTTTGGCAAGCTCCTGGTGACCCTCTTCCGGGGCGCTCTTAAGCTTGGAATTCAGGTCCGATCCAGCGCGCAAGGAACGCGCGAACGGCGAAAGCACCGGCTTCAGAGTGTTCGGCTGAGGCTGGCTACCCACGGTGAGGTCGCCCTTCTCCGGCGCGAAGGCAACCGTGAAGTCGGCGGGAGGATTCCCGGAAAGCAGATCGGCTACTCGTGTGCTGATTGCGTTCCCTCCAAAGTCGAGATTGCGAGCGGGCGCTGCGGGTAGAAGTCGCCGGGCGTGACTTCCGTGTGCATTCGCCGCACCAGCGAGCCAGCGTGATCGCCCTCGCGCAGGTCGATTTCGGTATCCAAATCTGCCCAAACCGGACGCTTGCCCGGATCGCCGGTCGCCATAAGCCGAGCGGCCTCGATACTGGCTTCCATCGGTTTAAGGAATGTGTTTGGCTTAACGCCGCCCCAGAAAATGAAGAGAACGAGTGAAAGCGCCATCACGATTTCCCACGGCTTCAGATCCTTCAGCCGCAGGTTCGTGGGGTTCGTGTTCTTGCCGTAGAACACCTGCTGGAACATGTAGAGAAGATAGGCAGCAGCCAGAATCACGCCTGCTCCGGCGACGATGGCAAACCCGAGGCTCAACCCTGCAACGCCCTCATAAGAGGATTGGAAGAAGCCGAGCAAAGCAAGGAACTCGCCGATGAAGCCGTTTGTTCCCGGCAAGCCAACCGAGGAGAGCATGACGATGAGGAACAGCCAAGAGAAGATCGGCATCTGGGATTTGATGCCGCCGTAATCCGAGAACTGACGGGTGTGGGTTCGCTCGTAAATCAGGCCGATGAGAAGGAACAACGCGCCGGTGCTGATGCCGTGGTTAAGCTGCTGCATCGCGCCGCCCATCATTCCCGAATGGTTCAGCGAGAAGATGCCGATTAGCACAAAGCCCATGTGCGCCACCGAGGAGTACGCAACCAGCTTCTTCCAATCCGGCTGCACTGCCGCTACCATCGCACCGTAGATGATTCCGATAACCGCCAATAGGCAGATGACTGGGACTTGGCTGCGAATGATGTCCGGGAACATCGGCAGGCAGAAGCGAAGGAAGCCGTACGTGCCCATCTTCAGCAAGACGCCCGCCAGGATGACGGAGCCCGCAGTGGGCGCCTCAACGTGCGCATCCGGCAGCCACGTGTGGAACGGGAACGCCGGGCACTTCACCAGGAAAGCGATGGCAAAGGACCAGAAAATCCAGGGCTGAAGCTGCATCGCCCCGACCCACAGGCGGCCGTTCGCCACTTGCTGCTGGATATCGACGATGTAGAAGCTCGGGAACCCGGTGACGTTTCGGCAGAGCGTGAAGAGGGAGATCATGCCGATGAGCATGAAGATCGAGCCCGCAAACGTGTAGATAAAGAACTTGATCGAAGCGTAGCCTCGGCGCGCGCCGCCCCAAATGCTGATCAGGAAGTACATCGGGATGAGGGAGGCCTCGAAGAACGTGTAGAACAGGATCATGTCCAGCGAGGTGAACACGCCAAGCATGGCGGTCTCCAGCAGGAGCACGAAGATCATGTACGCCTTCTCGCGCTGGGCAATGTAGAAGCTAAACCAGATTGAGATGACACTGAGGAACGTGGTGAGCATCACCAGCCAAATCGAAATGCCATCAACGCCCATGCGGTAGCTGATGCCAAGCGCGGGAATCCACGGCACGTACTCCGTCATCTGGAAGTGATAGGTGCTGGACGAGAAGCCCTGCAGAACCTGGAATGAGACAGCTAGCGTGGCAATCGAAACTCCGAGCGCCAGATACTTGATGAACTTGCCGTACTCTTTCGGCACGAGCATCAGCAGCAACGCGCCTGCGGTTGGCAGGAACGTCAGCAGGGTGAGAAGGCCGAAGCCGGTTGGACTGCCGCCGTTCATCGCGAACCTCCCGGTAGGCCGTACATGTACAGCGTCAGCGTGCTCAGCAGCAGAATTCCGCCAATCAGCATCACCAGCGCATAACTGCGGATGAAGCCGGTTTGCAGCTTGCGAAGCAAGGCGCCAAGAGCGCCAGCCAGGTAGCCCGCGTCGTTCACCACGCCATCGATGCCGTGAACGTCAACCACTTGCCAGGCCGCGCGGGAAAGATCGCCGCCGCCATCCACCGCAATGGACATCGCGGCGTTGTCGAATCCAAACTGCTCTTTGGCGGCTCTGCGGAATGGGCTCCACTTCTTGAGGTCCCATCCTTCCTTATCCGGCAATCCCTTGTAGTAGAACGCGAGACCGAGCAGGATTCCAAGGCCACCGGCGATGAGCGAAATCATTGTGAGCGGCAGCGGCAGGTTATGCGGCTCGGTACTCAGCTCGCCAATAACCGGCAGCTTATCGGGCTGCAGCCACAGCTTAAAGCGCTCGCCACTATCCAGATAGATGCCTCCACCAGCGGCAAGCATTGCCAAGACGGCAAGCGGAAGCCACATGCTGGGCGGAACCTCGTGTGGTACGTGCGAGCCATCCAGCGCGTGGTGATGCTCATGCGGCTTCTCGGCTTCGATCACCGCCATTTCTTCATCGGTATAGAAGAAACCGTGAACATCCGTGCCGTGGTGGTGATCAGCATGGGCTTCGCCATGATGGCCGTGGTCCTCGTGATGCTCTTCGTGATGAGCAACCGGAATTTCCTTCCATCGCTCCTTATTGCCGAAGAAGGTTAGCCAGGTCATGCGGGTCATATAGAACGCGGTAAGGAACCCGCCAAAGAGTCCGGCGTAACCTGCGAACCGGCCGACGTTCACGTCGCCGATCATCGCGTGATTGTTAGCCAGCGCGCCGCCGAGGATGGCTTCCTTCGAGAATGCGCCCGACGAGATGAAGGTGAACGGAATCGCGCAGATCGCAAACCAGCCGACCATCATCGTCACGCACGTAATTGGGATGTACTTGGCCAGCTTTCCGTAGTTGCGCATGTCCTGGTTGTGCGCCATCGCGTGGATGACGGCGCCGGAGCCAAGGAACAGCAGGGCCTTAAAGAAGGCGTGGGTGGTTACGTGGAACATGCCCGCCCAGTACACGCCCGCGCCGCAGCCGATGAACATGTAGCCAAGTTGAGAGACCGTCGAATAAGCGAGAACCTTCTTGATGTCGGTCTGACCGAACGCGATGAGCGCGGCGAAGAGCGCGGTGAACGCGCCAATAGCGACCACGACCGCGCTCGCGACCGGCGAGAGCTCAAACAGGATGTGAAGGCGGTTCAGCAGCACCACGCCTGAGGTCACCATCGTGGCGGCGTGGATGAGGGCCGAAACCGGGGTGGGACCGGCCATCGCGTCCGGCAACCAGAGGTAAAGCGGGAACTGCGCGGATTTACCCATCGCGCCAACAAAGAACAGAAGCGCGATCGCGGTTGCCACGGCTGGCTGGCCCTGGAGCAGGTTCACCGCGTGGGGAATGATATTGTCGTAGCTCAGGAAGCGGCCATCGGTAATGCCCAGCTCCTTGGCGTGAGCGCCCAGTTCTGCCACCAGCAGGAACATGCCAAGCGAAAGGCCCCAGTCGCCAACGCGGTTTGTGATGAACGCCTTGTTCGCGGCCTTCGCGTTCGCCAAATCCTTGTACCAAAAGCCGATGAGCAGGTAGGAGCAGAGGCCCACGCCCTCCCAACCGATGAACAACAGCGCGAGGTTGCCGCCCAGCACCAGAATCAGCATGCAGGCGATAAACAGGTTCAGATAGGTGAAGAAGCGCGGGTAATCAGGCTCTTCGGCCATGTAGCCGGTGGCGTAAAGATGGATGAGCGCGCCGACGCCGGTGATGACGAGCACCATCGTCATCGATAGCGGATCGACCACGACTTCGAACGGAATCTTGATGGATAGCAGGCTGATCCAGTCGGCGAATTGAATTTGAATGTGTCGCTGATCCGGCGGCAGAGCCGCGAGCGCCTGCGTAAGTTGAACGCCGATCAGGAAGGCAAGTGCAATCGGCAGCACCGCAAGCGTTCCGGAAACCCGGCGGCCAAGCTTTACGCCCAGCGCGTCGACGAGAGCCTTGCCGAATAATGCCTGAAAGATCGCTCCGAAGAGCGGCAGCAGCAGAACATATAGGATTTGGTTGTAGTTGGCTGCCATTTATCCTTTCAGTAAGTTCAATTCGTCAATGTCGATGTTCTCGCGCAGGCGGTAGATCGCCATGATGATGCCGAGGCCTACCGCGACTTCCGCGGCGGCGACCGCCATCACGAAAATCACCATCATCTGCCCCGCCATTTGGCTTTGCGCTCGCTGCGCGGCGTTATGCTGGAGCGCCATCGCGGGCATGTACCGGGCGAAGGCGAGGAAGGTGAGGTTCACCGCGTTCAGCATTAGCTCCACGCACATGAAGATCACGATCGGGTTGCGGCGGATGATAACGCCCACCGTGCCCACCGTGAACATGAAGAGGGCAAGGGCAATGTAAGCGAAGAGAGGGACGCCTTGCATTTATATCTTCCTCTTGGCTAGCAGGATTGAGCCAACGATGCCGACCACCAGCAGGATGCCGACGATTTCAAGCGGGAATGCGTAAAGCGTGAATAGAGTACGACCAACCACCTCCGGCGTACCGAAATTGGCCTCGCTGCGCGGGCCGAAATCTTTGCCAATGGCGACCTGCAGCTGGGCAAGAATCAGCGCCAGCATTCCAAGTCCCATCACCACGCCAAGCGGTTTCTTGATGTCGCCCTTTTCGTTAAGCTGCTGAGGCGCGGCAAGGTTCAAAAGCATGATCACGAACAGGAACAGCACCATAATCGCGCCGGTGTAAACCACGATCTGGGTGATGCCAAGCAGTTCTGCGCCGAGGGTGAAATAAAGCCCTGCAAGCACGAAGAAATTTAGAACAAGGCAGAGCGCGGAGCGAACTGCGTTCGGAAAGAGGATTACGCCAAGCGCCGCCAGCGCGGCGATCCCACCCATCGCGGCGAATACCAGAAGACCGGGCGTGATCTGCTCGGGCAGCATTACTTGATCACCTCGATCGTGCGCCTTGCGCCGCCATCCGTCATCGTGATGCCTCTTTGCTCAAGCGTATCGCCCTTGGCCCTGCGCGAAGCGCTGGTTACGTTTGAGTAGCCAATTGCGAAGATGATCGCGCCAACGAAGTAGGAAATCCAACCGTTTGCGGGGCCGTAAACCCTGCTGACCACCATCCAGAGGGCTACCAGCATGAAGTTCGTAACTGCGATTGGCAGCAGCGATCTCCAGCCAAGCGACATAAGCTGGTCGTAGCGAAGGCGAGGAAGGGTTGCGCGAATCCAGATGTAAACACAAATGCCAAATGCGCACTTGCCAAGGAACCAGAGCCATGAGAAGTTAACATTCATCCACTCCATAAAGCGGCAAAAGCCGGCAAGGGAGGGGGCGAGTTCGCTGAGCACTTCCCAGCGAATTGGCAGAAGGTTGTAACCGCCGAGGAAGATCGCGGCGAAGACGCCGGAGAAGACGAACATCGCCGCATACTCGCCCATGAAGAACACCGCGAACTTCATTGAGCTGTATTCGGTGTGATATCCGGCGATGAGCTCGTTCTCAGCTTCGGGAAGATCGAACGGCGCGCGATTCGTTTCCGCAACCATGCAGATGAGGAAGATAACCGCGCTAATGAAGCCGAACGGGGTGAAGATAAACCAGTTCTGGAGGATATTCACCGTATCCCACAGCGGCTGCTGCTGTAGGTACACGATGCTGGTCATCTTGAGCGAGCCGGTAGCCAAGACTATTGCCGCAAGCGACATCCCCATCGCAAGCTCGTAGCTGATGAGCTGAGCGGAAGCACGCAGGCCACCCATCAGCGAATATTTGTTGTCCGAGCCGTAACCGGCAAGCACGACTCCATACACGCCAAGCGAGGAAATCGCGAGCATATAGAGGATGCCGATGTTCACGTCGGCCACCGGCGTCAGCCAATAAAGCGGACCCCAAGGCAGGGTTCCGCCAATGGCAAAAGCAGGAAACAGCGCAATGGCGGGCGCGATGAAGTAGATAAAGCGGTCGATATGGGAAGGAGTGATGTCTTCTTTGAAGAAGAGCTTCACACCATCGGCAATTGGCTGTAGCAAGCCCTTCGGGCCAACGCGGTTCGGGCCGATGCGATCCTGCATCCAGCTGAGCAAGCGCCTTTCAAGCCAGATAAGCCCGGGAACCAGAATGAGCAGCGGGAGGACTAATAACAGAGCGCGAAGCAGAGCTTGTACCCATCCTGGCAAGCTTGTTGTCCACTCCTCCGTGAGAATCTGTAAGATCCCTCTCATTCCCCGTTCCTAATCTACCTTCAACCTGCTCCTCTTCGCAGATAGCTTAGAGGTTCTGAGGACAGGACGAAGAGCATCGCGGCGTTGCCGCACTTAGCGAGTAGCTCCCGCCAGTCTTTCGCGAATTTCCGCCGCGCTGAAGATGAGTTCTTTGGAGTTCATTCGGGACATCACGTCGCTGAACACGCGCCAGGCGGGCCTTGCCTCCTCCCTTGCCTTCAGTATTGGAGCGAAGTGCTGCGTGGTTCCATCCACGTTCACATAAGTCCCATCTTCCTCGGCGGGCGCCGTCATCGGAACCACAACGCTTGCGTAAGCCGTGGTCTCGTTCTTCTCCCAGCCTTGGTAAACCAAGTACTCCACGCTTTCTAGAGCCTCGTTCACTAGCTTGCGGTCTGGGTACTCGTTCAGCAGATCGCTATTCAGTATCCAAAGCGCCTTGATCTCGCCTTTCTTGCAAGCCTTCAATATATCTCCGACCGACTTGCCACCCTTGCCAGGCACGATTCCTGCCTGGCGGGCGCCCTCTTCGTTCGCGCCAAGCGCGTAAAGGTTGAAGCGGCCGTTGATCGTGGCGGCCAGAGCCTGCAGCGATGCGCAGATTTCTTTGCCAGCCTTCAGGTTTTGCAGTCCGGCGCTGGAAATGATGGGCGCGCCGCTTCCCTTAAGCAGTTCCGCCGCCCGCAGATATTCGGAAGGCGCAACGCCGGTTTCGGCCTCGACTCCTGCCGATAGCGCGCCGTTCATCGCCTCAGAGAGCGCCTTTGCCACCGCTTCTTCCGTTCCCGGCTTGTAGCGCAGGCTGACGTCGGCAAAGCTCTCAACTTCATTCGCGCCGGAATAGGCGACGATAACCTTAGCGCCGTACTTAAACCACGCTTTGCGAACCCTCAGGAAGATGATCGGGAGGTCATCGGCCAGTGAGTTACCGAAGACGAGAATCGTCTTCGCGCTTTCCAGGCTGCTGATGGAAGATTTCTCGGCGTTCGCAATTTCGTTTGAGACCGGATTGGAATAGAGCCGGTGGTCGATACTCGTTGAGCCAAAGCCCGCGAACATCTCTTTAAACAGAGTGTAGGATTCGCAGCTTGCAACCGGACCGGCAATTCCCGCCGCCGCGTTCCCGGCTTCTGCGAAGTGCTTCAGGATTTCCGCATAGACGTCGGTCCAGTTGGCGGGGCCGATGCTGCCGCCCTGCCGCATCAGCGGCTGGGTCAGACGCTCATTACTGTTATAGAATTCGTGCCCAAACTTGCCCTTATCGCAAGTCCACTCTTCGTTGATCGCGTCGTTCGCGCGACCGTTGATGCGGACCATCTGCTGGACGCGGTAATCGAACCAGATATTGCAGCCGTTCGAGCACACCGTGCAGATGCCCGGCTTCGTTTCAAGGTCCCACGGCCTGGCTCTGAACCGATACTTGCTGTTGGTCAGCGCGCCAACTGGGCAGATCTCAATAACGTTGCCGCTGAACTTGGAGCCGAAGTCCCTCAGCTCAAAAGTAGACGGCTGCATGCTCGCGCCGCGGAAGCGGAACGCCAGTTCGGCATCACCGGAAATCTCCTCGGTAAACCGCACACAGCGTCCGCACTGGATGCACCGCTCAAGGTCAAGCGTCACGTATTGGCTAAGCGGGAAGGCCTTCGCCGCGTGGCGCTTCAGTTCCGTGAAACGGCTGGTTGAAGGGCCGTAGAAAAGCGTATTGTTCTGAAGCGGGCACTCGCCGCCGCGATCGCAGATCGGGCAGTCCAGAGGGTGGTTCACAAGAAGGAACTCAAGAACGCCCTTGCGGTCTCGGTGCACCATCTCCGAATCGGTGTAGACCACCATGTTCGCATCGGCGGGAAGCGTACAGCCCGCTTGCGGCTTTGGCATTTTGCGAACGGTGCCGTCCGGCTGCTTGAAGCCAACTTCCACCAGGCACATGCGGCACATGCCGACCGGCTTCATGCGCGGGTGATAGCAAAAGATCGGAATTTCAAGGCCAAGACGCTTCACCGATTCAACGATCAGTTCCCCTTTGGGAACTTGGACAGGAATATCGTTGATCAGGATCTCGACGGTTTCCGGATTGCTCGCCACAGCCATGTTGTTCTGGTTGTACCTGACGGCTCTGCCTTCTGTTTGGAAGCTCCTAAGTTCGAACCCGGCGGGCTTTCAGGTAACTTCCAATCGTGACCAGCTTCGGTCCAGTTGCGCCCTATTACGACGAACTGATGGCCGCGGTGCCCTACCGCATGTGGGTCAGCTATTACCTGCTTTTGCTTTCAGCCCAAAACATCAAGCCTGTTGATATCCTCGACGTTGCCTGCGGCACCGGCACAATGGCGGAAATGCTGCAGGACGAAGGCTTTCATGTTGAAGGCGTCGACCTTTCACCCGGCATGATCGAGGTCGCCCGCAAGAAAGCGCTTCAGCAGGGACGAGATTTACGTTTCGAAGTCGGCGATGCCGCCACCTTCGACATGGGGCGTACCTACAACGCGGTCTATTCCTTCTTCGACAGCCTGAACAACATCATTGACGAGGATCACTTCCGCGCCGCGCTCATCAATATCGGGCGGCACGTGGAATCGGGTGGCTCGTTCATCTTCGACCTGAACACCTCCTACGCCTTCGAGGCGGAGATGTTCGATCAGGAAGACATGAAGAAGAAGACCGAGCTGAAGTACAAGTGGAAAGGCGAGTACGACCCCTACACCGCCATCATCACCGTCCACATGCGCTTCTGGAGGCACGGCAAAGAGTTCGAAGAAGTGCACCAGCAGCGGGCGTATGCGCACGAGGAAGTGCTCGAATGGCTTCAGGAAGCAGGCTTCCACAAGATTCGGGCGTATCACAGCTACACGCTGAACCCGCCCCGCTATCGCAGCGATCGCATCCACTACACCGCCATCAAGCGGTAGCTACATCGTTTCTGGCGCGGAGATTCCCAGAAGCGCAAGGCCGGCTTGCAAACCAATTTGCGCGCAGCGGCAGACCGCCAGCCTCGCCTTGGTAAGTTCAAGATTGTCTGGGTTTATCACCCGACACGAATCGTAAAACGTGTGATACAGGCGGGCAAGCTCGGTGCAGTAGGTGGCAATTCGATGCACGCCGTAATCCACCCGGCACCGCTTCGCCTCAAAGGGGAGGTCGCAAATCTTGCGTATGAGCGCGAGTTCCTTCGGATCGGTGATGAGAGCGGGATCAAAGCCTTCCAGCGAATACCCCTCGGCGGCGGCTTTACGCAGCACGCCGCTGATTCGCGCATGGGCGTATTGCACATAGAACAGCGGGTTATCGTCGCCATGCTTCGCGGCAAGGTCGATGTCGAAATCTAGGTGCGTCTCGTGGGAGCGCATCAGATAGAACCAGCGAGCGGCATCGCGACCGGCTACCGTTTGCTGCTCCAGCGTTCCCTCGGGCGTGAATTTCTGGCCAAGCTCGGTGATGAGATCGCGAAGCTCGTAGATGTTGCCGTCGCGCTTGCGCATGGGAGCGGATTCGCCGTCCTTCACGAAGCGCACGATTTGGTAGATCACGATCTCGAATCGCTCTTCGGTAAATCCAAGCGCGGCGCGCACCGCGTTCATTCGCGCAACGTAGCCGTGATGATCGGGCCCGAGGATGATCATCGACTTATCGTATTTGCGCGTATGGAGCTTGTCGTACATGTACGCGACATCGGCGGCGATATAGGCGGGGCGGCCATCGGAGCGGGTGAGGACTCGGTCCTTGTCGTCTCCAAAACGGGTTGCCCTTAGCCAAAGCGGCCCCGGCTCCTCTTCCTTGCGAACGACCTTCGATTCCTTGCCCTCGCGGACGATCTCTTCGCTGTATGGCTCTTTATCCGCCGCGCCGTTCTTGATCAGGGTCTGTAAAGCGACTTCTACTTCGCCACTATCGTGCAGAGACTGCTCGGAGAACCAGGTCGTGTACTGAATTCCGAAAGCGGCAAGGTCGCCGCGCTGCCGCTCGATCATCAGTTCCTGCGAAACGTTCTGGAACCAGCCCACGTTTTCATCGGTCTTGCCGTCACCGTATAGCTCGCGCAATTTGGCGGCGACATCCTGCACATAATCGCCCTTGTATCCCTTTTCTGGGAACGCCGAGGGCTTGCCCAGGGAATTGAGGTAGTAGTGGCGCACGGATTCGGCGAACAGGCGCATCTGCTCTGAATTCACGCCATCGTTGATGTAGTACTCGCGATCAACATCGTCGCCGGCGGCTTCCAGCACGCGGCTAAGTGCATCGCCATAGGCCGCGTTGCGGCCGGAGCCCACCGTGATGGGGCCGTTGGGATTTACGCTAACGAACTCGATATTCACGCGCCGCCCAGTCTTCGTTACTCCATTGCTGGCTAGCCGCTCGGGGCCGCATTCCAAGACTGCTTTAGCAAAGGACGCAACCGCGTTGGCGGCAACCCGGATATTCACAAAACCTGGACCGGCCAGTTCCGCGGTCAGTGACCTTTCATTGGAAAGCGCGGCCAGAAGCATCTCGCCGATTTCGCGCGGAGGCTTGCCAACCTGCTTGGAGGCGACGAGTGCGAAGTTGCACGCAAAGTCGCCATGCTCAGGATTCTTGGTGTCCTGAAGCTCCACCAAATCCAGCAGGGTGGCGGGCCAGCCGTGCTCGGCTATGAGGCTCTGGACCGCCTTGGAAACAATAGAATTAATGAAATCGCGCAGCAAGGCTCCAAATGTACCCAGCGGGGTAACCTTTCGGCCCGTGATGCGAGTCCTGATTGCTGACGACGACCCGATAATTCGCCTTGATCTTAAGGAAATGCTTGAGAATCTGGGCTACAACGTCGTTGCCGAGGCAGGCGATGGCCAGCAGGCTGTCGACCTTGCCCGCACCTCTGATCCCGATGTTTGCATTCTCGATGTGAAGATGCCCAACAAGGACGGCATCGAGGCAGTGAATGAGATCTATGGCGAAGCGATTGCCCCCTGCATTCTGCTGACCGCTTACTCTGATAAGGAGCTGATTGAGAGGGCAATGGAAGCAGGCGTCTTCGCCTATCTCGTGAAGCCTTTTAAGCCGAGCGACTTGCCTCCGGCAATCGAGGTTGCCCGCAGCCGATTCGATCATCACCAGCGGCTTGAGAAGGAAGTTACATCGCTGAACGACCGCATCGAGGCGCGCAAGATCATCGAGAAGGCGAAAGGCAAGCTGATCGAAGAGCAGCGGCTGAGCGAAATCGAGGCTTATCGCCACATCCAAGTCGAGTCGATGAACCGGCGGATGACGATGAAGGAAATCGCCGAAGAGATTCTGAACGGCTAAGAAGCTTCTGCCTCGTACGCCTTCAGGTGGATATCCACATCCACCATCTTCCGCGACTTCGGATTCTTTACGCGGCACGCGCTGTCAAGCTGCACAACAACTCCGCGGGCATCCACGATGAACGTCCCCTTGCTTGTTGCGCCACCGGGGACAGTTACTTCGAATCCGAACTCCTGGTGCTTCGGCCGCGTTATTGGCAACGGCACGACCTTGATGCCCTCTCGAGACGTGCTTGGGAAATCCATTAAGCCGTTCAATGCCATCAGCATCGGATTCCTGAGGTACGTCCCGATCACAAAATGGTCTAGCGGGAGCGTAACCCGTCCACCCCCCGAAGCACTAATTGGCGCGGCAAAGAATTTGCCTTCGGTTTCGGTGCCCAGTAGATTCCTGCGCTGCACGACGGTGACCGCCTCCGGTGTTACCTCGTGAACGGAGAGGGCCACCTGCTCGATGTAGGTAACCGGCTTGCCTTCACCGCGCACGGTGGTTTTCTGCATCACCACCCAGCGTTCGCCTTCGCGAAGATGGACGACTGATCGATCGTTGCCCTGCAAGGCAACGCTCAGCCAGACTGCCAAAGCAATCATTTGATCGGCTTTTCTCCCTGGCCCTTCATGCCCATCTCGCGAGCACGGCGCTCTTGCTCCATCGGCTCGGAAAGCGAAGCTTTGCGCCGAGTGAGATCGGCGGCTTCGTGCTCTTCGCGCTTCATCTTCGCCGTCATCTCATCCGCGCGGCGCTGCTCCTCTCGCGCCTTCTGCCAAGGCTTGAGAGTGAGGCCAAAGCCCACCGCAATGGCGACGAGCACAAACAGCACGCTCCAAATTCCCTTCTTCATCTCTTTATTCAACAGTCTGAATCATGATTAGATTCGTATTTCCCGCCCTTCCGGCAGGGGCTCCGGCGGTGAAGATCACCGTATCACCCACTTTAAGACGTTTCTTACGGCAAAACGCTTGAATGGCATCGTGCGCGCTCTGGTCCGTATCTTTCGGCAGACCCACGATTACCGACTCAACGCCCCAGACAAGGGCAAGCTGCGCTTGCGTTCTTGAGTTTAATGTGGCACACAAAATAGGCTGCTTGGGGCGGAATTTGCTCACCAGGCGCGGGGTTTGGCCGGAGGTCGAGGTGGTGAGGATCGCCGCAGGCTTTAGAATCTGGGAAAGCTCGTTCACTGCGTGGGCGATCGCCTCAGTGTGACCAGGAGGGCCGCCACCCTTATCGGTGAGGCGGGAGAGAATGCGCTGGCGGTCGTAAATCTGCTCCGCGCGCTCGGCAATGCCGGACATCGTTCTTACGCAAAGGACCGGGTAATCGCCGGAAGCGGTTTCGCCGCTCAGCATCACCGCATCGGTGCCGTCAAGGATTGCATTGGCGACATCGGTGGCTTCGGCCCGAGTTGGGCGTGGCGAGTGGCACATGCTTTCGAGCATTTGAGTGGCGGTGATAACCGGCTTGCCGAGGGTAGTGGCCCGCTCAATGATTCGCTTCTGGATGATGGGCACATCCTCGATGGAAACCTGCAAGCCCATGTCGCCGCGGGCGACCATCACCGCATCCGAGACCTTGATGATCTCGGTGATGGAATCCACCGCCTCCTTGGTCTCGATTTTCGCCACAAGATGGACGGTTGGATCGAGCCGACTCGTGATGCGGCGCAATTCCAGCATGTCGGAGGGGCCGCGGACGTAGCTGAGCGCAAAGAAATCAACCCCCGCTTTTACGCCCTCCTGAATATCTTCAAGGTCTTTCGGGGTGATGCATGGCGCGGGGAACGATTTTCCGACGAGAGTAATTCCCTGATGGCTCTTTACTTCGCCCGCGCTGGCGGCTTTGGCTTCAAAATTCTTGCCGACCGCTTTGGTAATACGCAGTTCGACGTTGCCATCGCCGAGCAATAGCCTTGACCCAGTCGTGAGGGCGGCAATGATTTCCGGTTGTTCAACCCGAATGTCGACGCTGGATTCTGGCCCCACCATCAGCGTTTGGTTCGTTTTGATTTGCAGGATGCCGCCCGATACCTCCCCGATGCGGAACTTGGGGCCTTGGAGGTCGGCGAGTATCCCGACCGGGCTGATATCGCTACTGAGCTCTCGTATCCAACTAACCCACTGACGCCGGGCTTCCCAGTCTCCGTGGCTGCAGTTGATCCTCGCCACATTCATGCCAGCTTCAATCAGCGCGCGAATAGCCTCCTTGGTGGCCGAGGCCGGACCAAGCGTGCAAACAATCTTCGTGCGCCGTTTCATCAGTCGAGGGATAAGACGGATCGTGCCAACCTGGCGAACCTAGAATAGAGCGCAGAGCGAACATCCGGCCGTTTATGAGGGGTCTAAGACACTAAGGAGCATGAAAATGAAAAACAAAACTATCTCAACTTCTGCCCTTCTCGTCCTCGTGGCGAGCACGTCCATTGCAGCCCATTCAGGGTCCTGGTTCGCTCGTCCGACACCACCGTTCCAGATGAGACCGGTGTCGGCACCACCGCGGGCTAGCAACTACTCGGTTGGGATTCAGCCGCCACACATCGTTCGCGGCCCGATCCCATTTCCTGTCGCTCAAAGACAGGCGATCTGGCCAATGAGGAAGGCCGGACCTGGTCATTAGAGCGTCCTTCGCGTAGATTAGGTGCGTCGGGCGTCTAACTAAATTAAAGGAGTAAATTCTTTGAATTACCGTATCCTCTCAAATTCAGTCCTTCTCGCTTTTGTAACAACTGCCGTCTATGCGGCGCCACAAAAGCCCGAACCACCGCGGCCAGAGCCGCCTCATCGGATGAGACCGGTACCTGCGCCGCCCAAGGAAGGAGAGAAGAAGCCGGTAGTACGCCCCCCGCACATTGTGCGCGGACCGGTTCCCGCACCGCCTCGCGAGCACAAGAAAGTTGTCCACAAAAAGGTGGTTCACAAGAAGCACTTCACGGTTCCAGACAAGAACCGTCAGCGACATCTGGATGAACTTCGCGGAGTGGAGCGGGCCAAACAGCACCAGCGCGACATGCAACGCAAAGCTTGGCTGAGGAAGCATCCGAAAGCCAAGCATCACCGTCGCTAATCCCCCTTAGCGAAAGGTGGATGAACCCTGGAATCCCAGCCATCGGCTGGGATTCTCAATTTGAGGTAGGTCCAATGGCAGCCTACTGAACCTATTGACAGGGGGGACGTCGGGACGGTTGTATCCGAAAGGATTAACCCAAACAGGAACGTGTCATGAAGAACCTAACCCTCATTCTCAAGTGCAGCCTGGCCACCTCTATGCTCGCCGTAGCCGCCCTCAGCTCGGCAGATACCTATGGCAAGGTTGTGTTCGACGGCGGTCGCCTAGTCGAACTCAAAGTCGATCTCAACGGTCACCGCTCAAGACACAATTACGAGCCCGCCTGGAAGATCCGCGAACGCGAGCGAATCCTTCGCGAAGAAGAACGTGAACGCAAGTGGCACGAGCATCATCGCCGCGACGAGGATCGCGACTGGCGAGACCATCGCCGAGATGACCGCTACGACGATTGGCGCGAAGACCATCGCCGGGATCACGACCGCGGTGACGACTGGCGGGATGATCACCGCCATGACGATAGGCGCGATAACCGCCGAGATGACGACCGGCATGACGATCATCGCCGCTAAGTCTTCAACGACCTAGCCCTGAAGCCCCTCGGTTCGCACCCACCGAGGGGCTTCTTCTATTAGCGCACGAATTGGACGACGCCGACTTGATTCCCATCCAGATCAGTGAACGTCGCGGAAAACCCGACAGTGGGAACCTCGCTCTTCTCACTCACTACCTTGCTGCCGGCTTTCTTCGCCTTCTCCAAAGTTGCGTCAATATCCTCGACGTCGAACCAGACTGATGGCGATTTGCCGGGTGAAACCTGGGCAACCTTCGTCAGGCCACCGATGTGGTTCTCGCCCGAGCCGAAGACCACCATGCCTTCCGTAAACGCCCGGAAAGTCCAATCGAAGATCGATTGGAAAAACCCCTGTGATCGCACCAAATCAGTGCATTCAAACTCAATATGGCAAATGTTGTGCATGGGCAAGATGTTAATCTTTCCCAGCTAAGAACCCGTTAGCCGTTTGTCGGAATTCGCGACAACGTACTGGCTCGGCGTCATGCCAAAGCGCCGCTTGAAGGCGCGGCAGAACGTTCCTGAATCGCTGTAGCCCGCCGCATCGGCAGCGTCAGAAATCGTTTGACCCGCAAGCAGGGCAGAAGCCACCCGCTCAAACCGTGAGCGTGTAATGAATGAGCTTGGGGTCTCGTGAAAAGTCTCGGTGAAGAGCTTGATGAAATGAGTTCGAGAAACCCCAACAAACCGCGCCGCTTTCTGCACTGCGGCCGCCTCCGTCCCGTGCTTTGCGAAATACTCCCGAGCCTGGGCAAGACACACGTAAATGTCCACCCGAGTGGACCAACGCTTTGCGGGTACCTGCATTGCGCCAAGCGCATGCGGGCACGGTTCTGGTCTTTCCACGCCTAAAGGATACGACAAGCAATAAAGGTGTCAATAGTTCTTGATGACCGGGAACTCTTTGCGAAAGCCAGGGGTATAACCCTTTTGGCCGCGCAGGCCACGGAGGAACAGTAGATGGACAGTAGTCCAAGTCACAGTTGCTCAGATAACAAGAACCAAGTAAACGAAGCAAATTGGAAGGCCACTCAGAGGGCTCTCTGGGGCGTGGTTCCAGGCTAAACGCCGCTGCGATTAACGCAAAGCGGCCCTAGCTGGAAACGTCCCGCTAGGGCTTTTTGTTGGCTCTCCCCGACCACTTAAACGGAGGGCGCGATGATCAGAATTCTAAGAATCGAAAGGCGCAAGCTGGTAAGGCAAAAGAGCCTACTGGCCGATATCGCGCTGCTCTTTATCGTGCTTGGCACCCTATATGCCATTGCGCGTGTTGGCGCGGGCATGATGGTTGCGTTCAACCCGCCGAACACGATGCCCGCCATCGATTTGAACCCGGCAAACCTCCCCTACTATGCCGCGCGCTCAACCCTGCGCATGTTCCTCGGTCTCGGCATTTCGCTCGCCTTCACGCTGTCCTACGGCTACATCGCGGCGAAGAACCACAAGCTTGAGCGGATCATGATTCCGCTGCTGGACATCCTGCAGTCGGTGCCGGTGTTCGGCTACCTGGCGGTCACGGTTACCGCGTTCATCGCACTGTTTCCGGGAAGCCTACTTGGCCTTGAATGCGCGGCGATCTTCGCGATCTTCACCGGCCAGGCGTGGAACATGACCTTCGCGTTCTACCACTCGCTTATCACCTTGCCAAAGGAATTGGATGAAGCCACGCGGCTATTCAGGCTGAACAAGTTCCAGCGCTTTGCCAAGCTGGAAGTTCCCGCAGCGATGATCCCGCTGGTTTGGAACGCGATGATGAGCTTTGGCGGCGGCTGGTTCTTCGTATCCGCCTCCGAGGCGATTAGCGTGCTGAAGAAAGGCTACTCGCTTCCCGGCCTTGGCTCCTACGTCGCCAAGGCAGTGGATCAGAAGAATCTAATGGCGGTCGGCTATGCGGTTATCACCATCGTCCTCGTGATCGTCATCGTCGATCAGCTCTTCTGGCGACCTCTGGTCGCTTGGGCAGAAAAGTTTAAGCTGGAGAAGAGCGCTTCCGCCGTCGTGCCCAGCAGTTGGCTGTACGACATCCTGAAAAGCTCTAGCCTGCCGAAGATGGCCGCTCAATTGCTGGAACGCCAGGCTGCATGGCTGCGCCGAGTGCTGCCAAAGCCGCGCACTAATCGGCCGATTCAGTTCAAGAAACAGAGGCCCAATTGGGGCGATACCATTTACGGCCTCGTCATCGGCGTCGTGCTTTGCATCGCGGCCATTACGGGCTACCGGTTCATCACGTCTGAGGTCAGCCTTCGTGAGGTCCTCACATGCCTGGGACTTGGCGGACTGACGTTCCTCCGAGTGGTGCTGCTGGTCGCGCTTAGCACTCTCATCTGGACTCCCATCGGGGTCGCGATCGGCTTTCAGCCGAAGCTGGCCCGCTTCATGCAGCCGCTGGTGCTGCTGTTTGCGTCGTTCCCCGCGAACTTCCTGTTCCCGCTGGCGGCAATCCTATTCCTTCGCATCCACCTCACACTGAACATCGGCAGCATGTTCCTGATGGCGTTGGGCACGCAGTGGTACATCTTGTTCAACGTGATTGCGGGGGCCATGCAGGTTCCCACCGACCTGCGCGAGATGGCGATCAACATGCGCCTTTCGCGGCAAATCATGTGGAAGCGGCTGATCATTCCCGCTATCTTCCCGGCCTGGGTCACCGGCGCGATCACCGCCTCCGGCGGCGCATGGAACGCAAGTGTGGTGAGCGAAGTTATTACTTGGGGCAACGACAAGCTAGAGGCGAATGGCCTTGGCAGCTACATCACGCGCGCAACCCAGAGCGAAGACTGGCCGCGAATCGTGCTTGGTGTTGCCATGATGTGCATTTTCGTAGTGACGGTGAACCGTCTCGTTTGGCGCAGGCTCTATACGGTAGCGGAGTCGCGTTACAAGCTGGCTTAAGTTAGGAGAATTAAGATGTCCAAGACCGCAACTCCATCCGAAGTAATCCTCGACCTCCAGAAGGTCTCTAAGAGCTTCCCACGCCCTGATTCGGGCGGCTCTTACAAGGTGCTGGAAGACCTCACGCTACAGATTCGGCGCGGCGAGTTCGTGGCGCTTCTAGGCAGAAGCGGCAGCGGCAAGAGCACTCTGCTCCGCATTGCGGCTGGCTTGATTCAGCCCTCGGCGGGAATCGCGCAAAGCTCCGGACTCCCGGTGCGCGGCGCAAATCCGGACGTGGCGATGGTGTTCCAAAGCTTTGCGTTGCTGCCGTGGCTCACGGTGCAGGATAACGTAGAAATTGGCCTTGAAAACATGGACGTTTCCGACGAGGAGCGTGTAAAGCGGGCGCTTGATGCAATCCGATTGGTGGGTTTGGACGGATTCGAGAAGGCGTATCCGAAGGAGCTTTCCGGCGGTATGCAGCAGCGAGTTGGCTTCGCCCGCGCATTCGTGATGCGCCCCCGCGTTCTGATGCTGGATGAGCCGTTCAGCGCGCTCGACGTTCTCACCGCTGAAAACCTGCGCGGTGAGATCAGCGATCTTTGGGAGAGCGACGAATTCCCTGCCGACAGCGTGCTGATGGTTACTCACAACATTGAGGAAGCGGTGCTTCTTGCGGACAGGGTGGTGATCCTTGGCGCAAACCCTGGCCATGTGCGCGGCGAAATCAGGGTTCAGCTTGAGCGGCCCCGCGACCGAAAGGCCAAGCCATTCCGCGCGATGTGCGATCACATCTATACGCTGATGACCAACCCCGAAACGAAGGTCACCCAGTTCCGGGGCGAGGGCGCCCAACCGACCTACGAATTCGCGGCCTTGCCAGAAGCGCGCGCAGGCGCCATCAGCGGCTTCCTGGAGCTGGTGCAGGAATACGGCGGGCCGGAAGACGTCGCGGTTATCTCGCAGCAGCTTCGCTTGCACTCGGATGAACTACTCACAATTCTGGACGCCGCCGTGCTACTTGGCTTCGCCAACGTCTCGCAGGGCGATGTGACCGTCACCGAAATCGGCAGCAAGTTCGCGATGGGCGAAATCGAGGAGTCCAAGCAGATATTCCGCGATCAGGTTCTGAAATACGCACCCCTAGTGGCACTCATCCACCGAGAGCTGCAGGAAGCGAGGAACAACGAAATGAAATCGGACTACTTCCTCGAACTGCTTGATCAGTATCACAGTGAGGAAGAGGCCGAGAAGCAGTTCTACACTGCCGTGGATTGGGGGCGATACGCCGGCCTATTCGAGTACGAGGCCGATTCCAAGACATTGAATCTGTACGAGAATGACTGACTCTAATCCGGATGTCGAGCTAGCCAAAGCAGCCAAGCGCAAGAAAGCGCTGAAACGCAGACTGTTCGTCTATTCCGCCATTCTTGGCCTGATCTACGGGGCATTCCTCTTTTTGCCCCAGCAGGTGGATTGGAATCAAAAGCCCATACCGAACCCGAATCCGAAGGTCGATCCCGACTCACGTCACCTGTTCTCACCGGGCACACGGGTGTTGGTAGTCACGGCCCACCCTGACGATGCCGAGTTTTATCTTGGCGCTGGGCTCGTTGGTTTGCACGAAAAAGGCGCCGAGATAAGATTGGTGGTTTGCACAAACGGCGATAAGGGCTACTACACCCGCCTGTTTACCAATTCCGAAAGAAATGCAGAGGTTCGGCAAGACGAGCAGTTAAAGGCGAGCCTTCAGTACGGAGCGGATGTGGTCTTCCTGGGCCATCCAGATGGGCGCTTGCACAAAGACGAAGAGTTAGTAAAAGAGATCAAGGATCAGATTGCCCGCTGGCACGCGGAATACGTTTTTTGCTTCGATCCTGAGTATCCGCCGAAAGTCAGCCACCAAGACCATCGGCGCAGTGGTGAAGCGGCAACGGAGGCAGCGATGCAGTCGCCCACCGTCAAGTGGCTCCTGCAATTCTCCACAAGAGCGCCGAATTTCGGATTCGATGTCTCGAACTGGGATCTGGAGATCAAGATGCTGAGCTACCACGCAAGCCAGTTCCACGGTAAACGGCTGGAAATGATCTCGAACATGGTTTGGGAAAACGCCCAGCGAGATGGGGAGATACTCGGTTTGGGACTGGCGCAAGGGCTCAGGGCCAGCAGGTTGGACCACAGCTAGCCACCTTGGCAACTTGCCGATTATTCTGGTAATTAGACTTCCTGTTCTTAACAATTACAGGAACTGCACCGACAATTCGACCAGATGGCGGGCGCTGGGCATCATTTACATCAACCTGAGTTTTCAGGGGCGCGCTGTCGTATGCAGCGCTTGCGAGACTGCAAGCTTTCCGCGGGATGGACAATCTCGTGCAGCCCTGAGTCGATTGTCATTAGCGCCATTAGCAAACCAAGTATCGAGGTTGGCGACAAACTTTCGCTTGAAATCTACGGGGTCCAGAACAGCGCCTTCACGTATGTTGAAGCTCTCTCTGTCGCGGAGACTTCGTCAGGAGATTTCAACATCACCGTGCGTTGCGTCAGCGGTGTTAGGCTGACTCCCACCTTGGAGCCCGCCCGATGGAAGGTGCAAGGCACGAAGGCAATCTTATCCCTTGAGGCAGTCTCAAGCGAAGCGGCTGTCACCGACGTATCTGCCGGTGGTATTGGCTTGCTGACCCGAGAGCCCTTCGCCGTTGGCACAAAGCTCGACATAGAGGTGATTACGGAAAGATCTTTCATGCTTTCCGGCACCGTAAGGCACTGCCGGCCCACCAACACTGAGAACACGTTCATCGTCGGCATGCAGGTGGAACCCATTGGAAGGATCAGCATGGCCAGTTGGCGGCAAATGATCGACCCGCTAAAGAAAGCAAAACCAGCAGCCTAAGTACTGAGAAATGAAAGAAACTTGCCGAAGATGAGGAAGAAGGCGATGGCACAAGTTCAAAAACCAAGGAGTTGGGATGATCAACTGTGGCTCACGAATAATGAGCTCTTTGATCAGTTGTTTGAGGATCTGAGCTACGCCAGGTTCAACGATCCCGAAGGCACTCTCAAGCGGGCACAAGATCTCGCTCAAATAGCCCAGCAGCACGATAACCGCCTAGCCTACGCCGCCTTTTGCTACTTGGAAGCTGGATGCCAACGCGGCAATGGCAACCTGCGAGAGTCTTTCCGGCTTGCCACCGAAGCCTACGAATTACTGAAGGAGCTGAACGCTCCCATGCATACGGTGCGTTCGATGAACGCGCTCGCGCTCTGCTACAACGAATTAAACAATCCCAAGGTGGCCTTCGAGATTCTTTTTGAAGCACAGGGTATCGCCGAGCAAATCCCTTCGCCGAAGGAAATCGCCCTCTGCTGCATCAATCTCGGATTTATCTACTCGATGCAGGACCGAGATGAAGACGCCATCCTTAGCTACCAGCGCGCGCTGAAGGAAGAGCTTGACGCCCGTCAGCGATTCCTAGTTCTGAATAACCTTGCGGGCAGCCTAAACGAATTGCACCGCCCGATCGAGGCGCTGATTTATGTAGAGACCGGCTTGAGCGAAGCAAGCGAAGCTCAAGAGCCCTACCTTTACGCTCACTTCTGCACGAACAAGGCGATGGCGCTTGCCGAGTTGGGTCGGCTCGAAGAGGCTAATGAGTGGACCGACAAGTCCAAGGAACTGTTCAAGAAGACGGGCCATCCTGGCGCAGTAGCAGAACCGCATCTCGACCTCGCCAATGTATTCCTCTGCCAAGAGAAGTACGATATGGCCCTAGAACAGCTTAAAGAAGCTGAGAAGATAAGCCTATCGATTCCCGCGCGGCCGAACATCCAACGAATTAGCAAGATGAAATCCGAGGCGCTGGCCGCCCTTGGGTTATACGAAGAGGCCTACAACGCCCTAAAGATGCACCACGTGCTGAGCACCGAAGTGGCCAATGAAGAGTTGAGCCGAAGCGTACGAGCCGCGGAGCTGCTGCAGCAGGCATCCTATGCCAAGCGCGAAGCGGAACTGCTTCGCGAAGTGAATAAGGAACTGCTATCTGCCAAGGAATTAGCCGAAAGCGCGAACCGGTCCAAGTCTGAATTCCTCGCCAACATGAGCCACGAAATCCGAACGCCGATGAACGGCGTTATCGGTATGACCGCACTGCTGCTCGACACCCCGCTGGACGATCGCCAGCGCGAGTATGTGAGGACAATTCGAACCTCCGGCGACAGCCTGCTGACCATCATCAACGACATTCTCGACTTCTCCAAGATGGAGTCGGGCAAGATCACCGTTGAAGAGCACGATTTCAACCTGCGCGAGCTCGTTGAGGACGTCTGCGAACTGCTTAGCGCGCGTGCCTATGAGAAGGGCATTGAAATTAGCTGTCTGATCCCGAACGAGATCAATGGAACCTTCCACGGCGACTCCGACCGCATTCGTCAGGTTCTTGTGAACCTCGCCGGCAACGCGGTTAAGTTCACCGAAAAGGGTGAAGTTGCTATCCGTTGCAGCCTCAAGAAGACCGGGAAGCGGGCCGCCGATATTCTGATTGAGGTTCACGACACCGGCATCGGTATTCCCAAGGAAACGCAGGGCAAGATTTTCGAGAGCTTCACGCAGGCAGACGGCTCTACGCGCCGCAAGTTTGGCGGCACAGGCCTTGGTCTCACCATTTCCAAGCGTCTGGTGGAGCTGATGGGCGGACATATTGCCGTAGACAGCGCACCCGGCAAGGGCAGCACGTTCCGATTTTGCCTCCCGCTGCAGATTGTCGATGACAAGGGCCTGAAGCCGGTCCTCACCCAAAACCTGAGGGTTCTGGCGGTGGACGATATCCAAACCAACCTCACCATCCTGCGCGAGCAGCTTGGAAGCTGGGGGTGCCAGGTGGTGGAAGCAGAGTCTGGAACTGATGCGATCAAGCACTTCAAAGAGAAGGGCCCGTTCGATCTCATCATCATGGACATGCAGATGCCGGATATGGATGGCATGGACACCATGCGCGCAATCCGCTCTACTTCTACGGGAAAGAAGACGCCTTCAATTCTACTGAGCTCGATGTATTTGCCAGACAACGCCGACACGAAATCGCTGTTCACGATGCGCATCAGCAAGCCAATTCGCCAATCGTATCTCTATGATGCGATCATGCGAGTTGTCGGCACTCCGGACGAGGAAGCGAAGGACGTTCAGGTTTCAACCACCGAAAAGCCGCTTGACGGCCTTAAGATTTTGGTAGCCGAAGACAACCTTGTCAACCAGAAGGTCGCCCTTGGCCTGCTCAATCGCCTTGGTGCGAAGGCAGAGTTTGTTGCCAATGGCCAGGATGCGGTTGCCGCCGTTCAGAAAGATGAATACGACCTTGTTCTGATGGACTGCCATATGCCGGAAATGGACGGCTATGAAGCCACGAAGGCCATCCGCGAACTGGACTCTCCTGTTGCCAAGACCCGAATTATCGCCATGACGGCAAATGCAATGAAGGGCGATCGCGAATACTGTTTAGCTTGCGGAATGGATGACTATGTCGCCAAGCCAATCAACCCGCACGAGTTGGTAAACGCGATTCAACGTACACTTGCTACAGAAAAGGCGGCTTAAAAGTCAACTTTCTTAGCACCGATGGCAGTCTAAGTTTATTAAGGATGGGAACGCAGAAGGTATCGGTGCCCGGTTACAAGATCATTGAGTACGACCCGAAGAAGGGCTACCCCGGTGGTTGGAACCGCTTTTATCGATGCCCTATCTGCAACGACATGATTCCCGCCACGCCGCCAACAGCAATGGCTTGCGGCTGCGGCAACTTCATTGTAGAGGAAGTCAGCCTCGTGCGCGTTCGTAATGTGCCCCCGATTCTCTTGCGACGTACTTTTTGGGAAACGCTGAAGAGCTTTATCCCGAAACGCGACAAAGACGACGTAGACGACAAGAAGCCGAAGCCCAAAAGCGCGACAACCTAACAAGGGTTCCGTTAGTTGCGACGTCAACTAAATATTGTCGTAGTAACTGCTATGAAGGGCAAGATTCTCGGCATTCACCACGTAACCGCCATCTGTGGCGATGCGCAGACGAACCTAGATTTCTACACACAGGTTTTGGGGTTGCGCCTTGTTAAGAAGACGGTGAACTTCGACGACCCCACCGCCTACCACCTCTATTTCGGCGATACCGCCGGCACGCCGGGGACCCTGCTCACCTTCTTTCCTTATCCGGATGGCCGTAGCGCTCAACCGGGAATCGGCGGCGCCCTTGGCTTCGCTTTTGCGATTCCTGAGAGCGCAGCTGAGTATTGGAAGCAGCGCCTGACCCAGCACAATCTGCGTTTCGAGGAAAAAGGCGGCGAGATAGAATTCAAGGACCCCGATGGGATTCAGGTCCAGCTTGTACCCACCCGCTGGCAGCGCGGCGAAGCTTACGGCGATAGCACAGTGCCCACTGAATTCCAGATTAGAAGCATCCTGCGCGTCACCATTCCCGCCCGAGACGCCACCAAGACGGAAAACCTACTGTCCCAGCATTTCCAAGCCGTCAAGCAAGGCGAGGACTGGGTGATGGAGGATGGCTCCCGCATTCGTATTCATGCGGATGAGGCGATGCCCTTCGGCCATGGCGGGCACGGCTCGATTCACCACATCGCTTTTCGAACACCGAACGATGCCGAGCAAGAGGCTTGGCTTGAGTTCCTGCAAACCAGCGGCTACAGAGTCAGCCCGGTAATGGATCGCAACTACTTCCACTCCATCTATTTCCGCGAGCCGAACAACACGCTATTCGAGATCGCAACCGACGGCCCCGGCATGGCGATCGACGAAGACGCGGCGCATCTCGGCGAGGCGCTCCGGCTTCCCGCGCAATATGAATCGCATCGTGAGCTGATCGAGCGAAGCCTTCCCCCACTAAGGATAGGAGCCCCCGCTAAGCGATGAGCGCGTACCACACGATCCACGTACCCGCCAAAGGCTCAAAGTACACGCTTGTTCTGTTTCATGGAACCGGAGGCGATGAAACCAGCCTGCTGGAAATCGGCAAGGCGGTCGCGCCGGAAGCTTCTTTGCTCGGAGTGAGAGGCAATTCAAACGAGGAAGGATCCAATCGCTACTTTCGCCGCTTTGAAGAAGGAGTCTTCGATGAAGACGATCTACGCACTAAGGCAGCCGAGATATCCGATGCGCTAAAGGAATTGAGTGATGGGAATCCGCGAGTTGCGCTTGGGTTCAGCAATGGGGCGAACATCGCCACCGCGATCCTTTCTTTGCACCCCGAAGCTTTAAGCGGGGTTATCGCAATTCGTGGCCAGTCGCCGCTGAAGCATCCGCCAGAGACTCCTCTCGATGGCAAGGCTGTCCTGCTGCTGAACGGGGAGCGAGACCCCCTCGTTCCTTTGGAAGACGCAAGAAAGCTTGCCGAGAACTTGAGGCAGCGTGGCGCGGAAGTGCAGCACGAAATCGTGCCCGCCGGGCACCAACTCACGATGGCGGATATCACCGCGGCAGGCAATTGGTTGGCCGCCCATCAATGGGGCTAAAGAAATCAGAACCGCATCCCGATATTCCTACTAGGACGCTTCAGCATCGGAAGCAAAACCTAAAGTGGATTATTAGAGATGTCGGTTCAAAACATCGAGTGTCAAATCGCAAGCGCGCAAATCGGGCGCTATCTTAACGGCGACAATCTTTCGCCGGAAGCGCTGAAAGCGCTTGAAGGACACGTTGAAGAATGCGAGCAGTGCCAGGCCCGGTTAGCCGAGCGCAAGGCGGCTTTGCAGAACATGCTTAACGGCAAGAGTTCGCCCACCCCCGCCCCGACTCAGGCCGTTGTTGAAGTTACCGAGCGCACCCCCGCTTCTGCGGCAATCGCCGAAACGCTTAAAGAGATGTTGGCCACCCCCGCCCCCAACGCTCCCACCGCTGCGGCCGTAGCCAAGCCTCAGGGACCGTCGCTAACCAAACCCATGATTTATTCCAGCGCGCTTGCGGTGGTGCTCATTGCGATGAGCTTCGCATCCAAGTCGCTGAACGGCATGCTCGCCACTCGCGGCGATCAGCCGCTTGCCACACAGTCCGAAACGCCCCCGCCCTCGGACACCAAACCAATCTCGACAGCCGCCGCATCTGCGCCTCAGCCGAACACCTCCTCCGATTCGGCAACCCGTGAGCCCGTCCGCACCAGCACAACGCCGGTTCGGGCGAGCACACCGGCGGCAGCCGCGGCCGCTACTGTAGCTGTTAAGCAGGCCACCAAGACCCCCGCCCATCCCAAGCCTGCTCCGAAGAAACTCGCGCCGCTGCTTCCGGGAGCTAAGTCTCCTGCGCCTGAGGCGAAGCCGGAAGTTGGAACCGCTCTGCGAATCGCCACTGATCCGCTCACCCCGGCGCCGAAGCGCCATCGAGCCGCCAAGCACAAGGCCCGAGTTGCCAAGCGCTGGGCGCCCAAGCAAATTGTCAAGGCGAAGGGCCACAAGGTCGCCAAGTCTCACGATGTGATTCACGTATACGCCCCCGTAACCGGAGGCGGCAACTAAGGAACTGCCCATGAAACGATTACTCTTCTTCAGTCTTCTTCTGACCTCCCCGTTCGCGATGAGCGACGACTCGCCGATTCCGACGGTGAAGCTCAGCGCCAAGGGAACGGATGTTCGCGATGTTCTTTGCGATCTCTTCACCCAGGCAAAGAAGAGCTTCGTGCTCGATCCGGGCATCAAGTACAGCCTCTATCTGAATTTGGACTCGATCCCGTTCGATGAATCGTTGACGATCATCTGCAAGACGGCAAACCTCTCTTACGAGCAGCAGAACGGAGTCTATTTCGTGCGCCGCTCCGGCCCTGCCAAAACGCAGCCGATTACTGCTGCAGCCGCTCCGAAACCACTTGGCTTCTTGCCGGAAAGCTATTTCTTAAAGCGCGTGAGCTTGAATCTGACGAAGACCGCGCTGAGCGACATCATGACGGAGCTTAGCCACCAAACCGGCGCGCCGATCGAGATTGCCAAGGAAGTTCCCGCCTATCGGTTGGACGCGGTTCTTGGACCTCGCACGCTGCGCTCGGCTTTGCTTGGCTTGACGAACGCCGCTGGCCTCAAATTCAAGGCGACCAATAACCGAACGATTTTGATCTACAAGGAATCCGATAGCGATCACGTCACCGTGGTCGACTCAAGCAAGTAACCTCCTAGAAGTCTTCCCCGTAGCCGTCGGCTGCGGGGATTTTTTTGCTTTATAGGGCTGGCCAGGCACCGTAATTCGCCGGGTATGCCCAAATGACGGCGGCGTGTCAAAATAGAACTCCAATGGCAGGCCATTCCAAATGGAAGAATATTCGCATCCGCAAGGGTAAGCAAGACGCTATCCGCGGAAAGCTCTTTACCAAGATCAGCCGTGAGATCATCATGGCCGCCAAGGCAGGCGGCGGCGATATCGATGGCAACCTGCGCCTGCGCGTAGCGGTTCAGAAGGCGCGAGACAACTCGATGCCGATGGACAACATCAAGCGCTCGATTCAGCGCGGCACCGGCGAAATCGAAGGCGCAAGCTACGAAGAGCTGACCTACGAAGGCTACGGCCCCGGCGGCGCCGCGGTCCTGATGGAGTGCTATACCGAGAACCGAAACCGTACGGTAAGCGATATCCGCCACGCCTTCTCCAAGTGCGATGGCAACCTCGCCGAAAACGGCTCTGTAAGCTGGCAATTCAAACGCCTTGGCCAAATCTACATTTCGCTTGAAGACAACCCCAGCGCGGATGAAGACAGCGTGACGATGGCCGCCCTTGAAGGCGGCGCGGAAGACATCCAGACCGACGAGGAAGGCGTCACCGTTTACACCGACGTAACCGACCTTCACACCGCCAACGAGGCGCTGATGAACGCCGGTTTTAAAACGTCCGAAGTGAGCCTGACGTACATCGCCACGAACAAAGTCACGCCTCCCGAAGGGGACATTCCCAAGCTGTTGAAGCTGTTAGAAATGCTTGAAGACCTCGATGATGTGAACGAAACATACGTCAATGTGGACATCACCGATGATATGCTTCAAGAGGCTTGAAACATTCGCGTACGCCTTACCTGACGCTTGTTCTCATCGCCGCGAACCTGGCGGTTGCGGCGGCGGTCGTTGTTTCGCCTGAAATTGTTGATACCTTTGGGTTTCACGCCGCCCAGCCAACCATCCTGTCGGCGTTCAGTTCGCTGTTCGTACATCAGAATATCATCCACCTGCTTGGCAACCTTGTGTTCCTTGCGGCTGCAGGCGCCTCGGTGGAGATGGCGACCGGCTGGGTGCGGTTTGCGATTGTCTATTTCCTGAGCGGCCTTGCTGGAGTCTTGGCGCATCGCTACTTGGCGCCGGGGCTGAATACGCCGCTCGTCGGCGCAAGCGGATGCATCGCCGGTTGCATTGGCTACTACAGCGCGCGCTACTTTGGCATGAAGGTGCCGATTCTGCCCGGCAAGGGCGTTTCGGTAGCCGCCATCGCGTTTGTGTGGGTGGTGCTGCAGGTTCTTGGGGCGGCGATCCGGCTTGGCGGCGATAGTCAAGACGTCGGCTACTGGGCGCATCTGGGCGGCTTCGCATGCGGCCTTGTGCTGAGCGTGGTGTTCCGGGCGCCGGACCTGGGTCAGCGAGAGCTTGGGCACCAAGTGCTGGACGCGATGAATGGTCGCGGCCCCGCGGCGCAGATTTACGTCGCCGAGGCGCATCTGAAACGCCACCCAGATGACCCCAAGGCTTTGCAGGAAATCGCCCGCGCCGCGAACCTGATGGAAGACCCCCAGAAGGAAACGAAGGCGCTACTGGAGCTCATAAAGATATCCAAGCTCGAAGATCGGCGGGAGCCGCTCATCCGCCTCGCGGAAATGCACGAGCTAAAGCTGATCTCGACCTTAGAAAGAACGCGCATGGCGGAGGCTTATAAGGAAAGCCAGCCCGACCTTTGCGAGATGCTGCTTGCCAGCATCATCGAGGGGCCGAAGGATGATGCGGAGCGGCCGGAGGCGATGTTCTCGCTTGCCAAGCTGAAGATGCCGAACGACCCGCAGACCGCGCAGGTGATATTGCGCGACTTGGAGAAGGATTACCCGCTGCATGGGACGCTGGAAAACGCCAGGATTCGGGGTTGGCTGAAGTAGAAGATTTTGACCTGCGCGCCAGCATCCTCGGGTTCATTGCACGGGGGCTGGTAAGGCTGATCGGTTGCACGCTTCGCTACCAATTTGAGAACGAGGAGGTCGTGCTTGACAAGCCGCCTCACGGCCAGGTGATTTGCGGCTGGCATGGGCGCTCCTTCCCCTACGCCTACCGCTTTCGCGGCAAAGGCTACTGGGTCATCATCAGCCTTTCGCGCGATGGGCGGATTCAAAAGCGGGTGTTTGAAGGGCTTGGCTACCAAATTATTCGCGGCAGCACCGGGCGCGGCGGAGTGCGCGCGCTTGCCGAAGCGATTACCGCGCTGAAGAAGGGCGGAACGATGGCGCTAACACCCGACGGCCCGCGCGGGCCCAGCGGCGAGGTACAGCCAGGGGTGATGGTGATGGCGCAGAAAAGCGGGGCGACCCTAATCCCGGTCGGCATTAGCGCGCGGCCAAGGCGGCTGTTTCGCTCGTGGGATCGCTACCTGATTCCGATGCCGTTCGCGCGAGTCTTTATGAAGTTTGGGCAGCCACTGACGGTGCCGCCGAAGGCGACCGAGCAAGAAGTCGAGGCGCTGCGTTTACAGCTTCAGGTTGAAATGCTGCGCCTGGAAGCCGAAGCTGAAGCAGCGCTCGGCTTCAGCCCCAAATAAGCTCTGGCCGGACCACGATGGTTTCTTTTCGATCGGGCCCGATGCTCACGATCGCCACCGGCGTTTCTGTGAATTCCTCGATGAACTTCAGATAAGCGCGGGCGCTTGCCGGAAGGTCTTCCATCTTGCGGCATCCTCGCAAATCGCCTTCCCAGCCTTCCATCGTTAGATAAGCAGGCTCCACGTGGGCGAATTCAACCAGATCGTTCGGCACGTGCTGAACCGGACCGCTTGGTGTCTTGTAACCAGTCGCCACTTGCAGTTCGGGCAATCCGCTGAGGACGTCCAGCCGGGTGACCACCAACCCGCTAAGCGAATTCAGGCGGCAAGAGTGGCGAAGCAGGATAAGGTCCAGCCAGCCGCAGCGCCTTCCGCGCCCGGTGACGGTGCCGTACTCGCGGCCTTGCTCGCGGATCCACTCGCCGGTCTTGTCGTTGAGTTCGGTCGGGAACGGGCCGGAGCCGACGCGCGTGGTGTATGCCTTGCAGACTCCCAGCACGTTGTCGATCGCCCTCGGACCAACGCCGGTGCCGAGGCACGCGCCGGCGGCGATCGGATGGCTGGAGGTCACGTAGGGGTAGGTGCCGCAGTCGAGATCGAGGAAAGTTCCCTGCGCGCCTTCGAACAGCACGCGCTTGCCTTGCTTAACCGCTTCCTGGATCATCGGCTCGACGTCGACCACGAGCGGCCGCAACTGATCGGCGTAGCCGGTGTACTCCTTCAGCAGCGAATCGTATTCGATAGGTTCCTTGTTGAAAAGCTGAAGATATTTATTCTTGACATCTAGCACCTCTCGCAACCGTTGCGGGAAGCGGTTCGGGTCCACGAATTCGCTCATGCGGATGCCGAGGCGGGCGACCTTGTCCTCGTAGGCGGGGCCGATCCCGCGCGAGGTGGTGCCGATCTTGTTTTGGCCGCGCGCCTCTTCCTCCAGGCTGTCCAGCAGCCGATGGTAGGGGAAGACCACGTGGGCGGCGCTCGAAATGTAGAGCTTTCCAAGGTCGGCAGTTATCGCTTTCGTGCGCTTTAGCTCTTCCAGCAAGCCGGATGGGCAGATGACCATGCCTCCGCCGAGAATCGAGGCGACGTTCGGGTGCAGGATTCCCGCTGGGATGAGCTGGAACTTGTATTCTTTGCCTTCGGCGATGACGGTGTGTCCGGCGTTATTGCCGCCGCTGTAGCGAATGACCATATCGGCCTCGCTGCCCAGAACGTCGACGAGCTTGCCTTTGGCTTCGTCGCCCCACTGCGCCCCAACAATGACCAGGGTTGACATCGTTTGTTTCCTCCACGGAGGCACAAAAAAGGCGGCCTCCTCACGTCGAGGATCCGCCGGCGGTAAGCCGTTGAGCCTTATCTCAACCCGGTTATTATAACACAGCCCGCCTCATGGGCAAAGCGGTTTTTAGACTTCGCTTTCGGGCTCCTCAGCTAGTTTCCCGTGCTGACGAAACTCTTCAAGGTCTTTCCAGAAGAACGAAAGCCTGCTGAGTGTGCACCGGACGATGATGAACTTAGACCTTCCCGTTATCTCCCACCGCTTGGTGGAGTCGCCCGCCATAAACGTCACTTGACTTACGCCCAAGATTTCTGAGCTTGTCAGCCGTGCATCCTCTCTGCCGTTGAAGTCAATGTGAATAAGGTAGGCGCCATCGAAAATGAGCCGCTCATTCTTCGGCCGCAACACATAGTCAACGTATATTTTTCGAGTCTGCAACAATGGCAGTAGGCCGATGAATAGAATGATGCCAACTGCTCCCAAGTCAAGGCCGGATCGACCCTGTAGGCAGATTCCGCCAATTCCGGCCGCCAACATGAAGGACGCGCCGAACATCGCCACCATGATTGGCCAGAAATTGTAGCGCTGCTGATAGTAGTAGGTTTTCAAGCCTCTCAGGCTAAATGATAACGCGAAACCAGGACTTTAGACTTCGCTTTCGCTCCGCTTAATCTCAATTCCCCGCTTCCGAATCTCGTCCAGCATCCGCGCGCCGGGTACCGCAAGTTCATACCGCAAGCAACCCGCCTCGCAGCGACCAGCGGCGATTTCGCCCGCATAGATCGCCATCGAAAAGCCGGTCATGCGCTCCATGCTAGTGAAGCCGGTGGCGGGGTCTTGGTGATCCAGAATATCAAGCTGGATTCGACGCCGCTTGCCGCCCTTGATGCCGACGCCAACCCCGCGCACAATGCAAAGATCGCGGTCCTTGATCTTTCCCAGCGAATCGCCAAACACCTTGCAGAAGAACTCGCGCGGGACGACCGCGCTTTCGCCCACCGTAACCGGTTCGGTCGACCAAAATCCGTAGTCGCGGAAGACCTGCATGATGGCGCAGTGGCCGGGGTAGCGCACGGTCTTGTATTCGTAATTCTTCACGCGGCCCTGCAATGAGAATGGCGCGGTGCTGACGCCACCGGAGGTCACAAACGCCTCCATTTGGCCGACGCCTTCAACCTGGATTTCCTCTAACTCACCAAGAGTCTTCACGTAGTGAATCTTGCCGTCGCGCAGGATGATGCCGCTGAGGTCATATTCGCCAACTAGGCCATCCACATGGAAGGTCATCATGTAGTTCAACGGCGGAATCGGGTTCATCGGCAGCACGCCGCAGTACAGGTTCACCGATTCGGCTTCGTCGAACTCGTCGATCAGCGCCACACCGATGTTGTTCACCAGGCCGGGGGCGAGGCCGGTATCGGGGACGATGGTTACGCCTGCGGCTTTTGCCTGCTCGTGCAGGTCAAGGGTGGCCTGGGTCGTGTCGGTGTTGCCGCCAAGGTCCACCATGCTGGTCCCGGTCTCGATGGCGACCTTCGCGACCTCGGTGTACATCCACCAAGGCAGGCAGGCAAGCAAAACATCCACGCCCTGTAAGAAGGCGGCAAGGCTTGCGGGATTGAGGGCATCGACCTGGCAGCTTTCCAGGTTGCTGAAGCCGGTGAGTTCTCTCAGTCGCGCCTCGGCTTTTTGGGCTTGGGAGAGTTGGTAATCGCCGAGCTTTAGCCGGCCGGGGGAAGAGAATTTGATAACGTCATAGGCCGCCGCCGTCCCCTGCATCCCACTTCCCAACACCGCAAAACACTTCGCCATAAGCCGCTAGGGTACCAAGCTGGCGGGAGCCTACGCAGGATGTAGTTCCAGAATCGCGACTTCCGGCTTGCAGTTCAACCGACTCGGCGGCCCGGTTGTCCCCACGCCGCGGGTGACGAACAGCGGGGTCGAGGCGTCAGGATAGAAGCCGCGCGGAAAGCGCCGCCCGCCCTTGGTGTACATCGGCGTGAAGCCGCCAGGGAAGCGGAATTGCCCGCCGTGAGTGTGGCCGGAGATCATTAGCGCAGCGCCATCGGGCACTAGCTCCACCCAATCCGGCTCGTGCCACAGCACGATAGTGGGGTCGTGGCCCATCTGGTCGGCGTACGCGGCAACCGGGTCGGGGCGACCGGAAATGAAGCTGTCGATGCCCACCCACCGGATTCCCGCGTGAACCCACGCCTCATTCTCCAGATACTTGATGCTCAACTCCTCCAGCACCGGACGCAGGAACTCAGGCGAGCCCGCCCAATACTCGTGGTTGCCGGGGATCGCCACCACGTTCCCCTGCATCAGCAGCAGCGGCTCCAGCGCCTCGCCAAGCTCTTGGATAGAGGATTCCTTCCAGTAAGCGACGAAGTCGCCCGCCAGCACCACCATATCGGGCGAGGCGTCCAGCGCCATCATGATCGCGCGGTCCACCAGTTCGCGGCTGTACTTGTCGCGCAAGTGAAAGTCGGCGAGCACGGCAATTCGAAAGCCGTCCAATCGCTTCGGCCAGCGGGGCAGGCGCAGCTTGTAGTCCTCGCGCACTAACTGCTTGGAGCCGACCAGGCAGCCGTAAGTAAGCACGCCCGCGCCAACTACCGCTCCACCGGCCAGAAAAGGAAGCCAGCGCACGGTTAGGCAGACCTCAGCGTGAGCTCGTTAATCTCAGGCGGGCAGAACAGCCGGATATCTGGACCAACCGTGCCGACGCCGTTCGAGACGAACAGCGGCGCGGGGGCATCGGGGTAGTAGCCAGAGTAATACGTGAGCGCGCCCAGGTGGGTGTAGAACGGCTTGCCGTTCGGCATGCAAATCTGGCCGCCGTGAGAGTGGCCAGCCAGCACGAGGCTGGAGTTGGTAGGAACCGTTGCCACGTAATCCGGCTCGTGGACCATCGAGATCATCGAGCGCGATACGTTAGTGAGGTCGATGAAGCGCGGGTCGGGGTTGCCAAACAGCCCGTCGTCGTAGCCGGCGATGGTCACGCCGCGCACCTCGGCCTTCTTGTTGCAAAGAATCTTCACGTTAGAGCCCTTAATCACGCGATACAGCCGCCCGATGCCGCATTTGTAATCATGGTTGCCCAAGATGCCCAGAACGGGGCAGCGGGCCTCCTGGAGGGGTTCCAGGGCATGCACCAGAGACTTATCGGAAAGCGGATCGTGGTTGGAGAAGAAATCTCCGGTGATGAGCAGGGCGTCCGGCTTCAAAGAGACCGCCATCTCAAGCGCCTGCCGAGCGCGGGCGGCGGAGCGGGGTCGGTCGGCATGGAGGTCGCTGACCTGCACAATGCGAAAACCATCGGCATCCCACTTAGGAAGGCGCAGCTCGCGCCTATCCAGCTTCATCTGATAGGCGTAGTAATCGCCGACGGCGTAGGTGGCAGTGCAGGCAAGGAAGCTGCCGCCTGCCATTTTCAGGAATTTGCGACGGGTCACGCTCAAGAGTTCGCGGCCTCCATCACGGCTTGCGCGATGGCAGCGCTCCCAAACGGGGGCATTAAGTAAATTCCTTCTCCGTGTCCGGCTCGGACCGCGCGGGCCAGCGATTGGGCTTCGGCGATACCGATCTTCAACGCCTCCTCATCGCTGGAGGCGTCCGCGATGGCTTTGCGGATTCGCTCGGGGATGGAAACACCGGGGACCTCGTTGTGCATGAACTCGCAGTGGCGCTGGTTGCGCAACGGGAGGATGCCGACGAGGACGGGAATCTTCAGCTTTTTGCAAAGCTCGACCGCCTGTTCGGCGACGGGGATATCGAAAACGGGCTGCGTATAAACCAAGGTTGCTCCAGCATCCACCTTCCGCTTGAGCCTATCCAGTTCGGTTTCGGGGTCGACCGCCAGAGGGTTGTAGGCGCATGCGATGGTGAAGTTGCACTTCATTCCAACGCTATAGCCCGCCAAATCCATCCCGTCGTTGTATCGGGACAGGATTCTTACCAAGCCCACCGAATCGACATCGAAGACGCTGGTGGCGCTTGGGTAATCGCCGATGATGGTCGGATCACCGGTCACGCATAGGATGTTGCGGATGCCAAGCGCATGCCAACCAAGAAGGTCGGCCTGGATGGCGAGGATGTTGCGGTCCCGGCAGGCGAAGTGCATGGTGACCTCGATGCCCACTCGGTTCTGAATCAGCGCAGAAACGGCGGCGGGGTTCATGCGAAGGCGCGCCCGCGCGCCATCGGAAATGTTGATGACGTCCGCGCCCGCGATCTTCACTTGCCGCACTGCGGCAAGGAACTTGTCGAGGTTGAGCCCACGCGGCACGTCCATTTCCACCGCGGTAACGAACTTGTGACCAAGCTTCTGCTTCAGCTCGCTCGGCTCAGTGACCGCCATAGGGGCGGCAGTTGAGGACTCTCGCTTGACGGAAATACGGGTCGCAGGCTTGGAGGGCCGCGATTTCAGTTCGCGGCTAAGCTTGGCAATGTGCTCCGGCTCGGTGCCGCAGCACCCGCCGAGAATCTGCGCGCCTTCGTCAGCAAGCCGCGCACATGCCTTGGCAAAGTAATCGGGAGCGGTGTCGTACACCACTTCGCCCTTCACGATCTGGGGAAGACCGGGGGCGGGCATCGCCATGATCGGGATGGTGGCGGATTCGCTCATTTCGCGAACGATGTCCAGCATGCGCTGGGGGCCCACGATGCAGTTCGCACCCATTGCGATCACGCCTAGCTCGCTTAACACGTCGGCGCAAAGCGCCGGGAAGCCGCTTGAAAGCATTTCGCCGTCTTCGATGAACGCCTTGCTGGCAATGATGGGCAGGTTAGAAACTGCCCTGACTGCCTTAACGGCGATCTTAAGCTCTTCAAGGTCCACGTAGGTCTCCAGCAGGAAGCCATCTACGCCACCTTCTTCAAGCGCCTTGGCCTGCTCGCCGAGCGCTTCCATCAAGAGTTCTTCGGTGAGGTTGCTGATGGGCGCGAGAGCGCGTCCGCCGGGGCCCATTGCCCCGAGAACGAGGCGTTCCTTGCCCGCCGCTTTGCGCGCAATTTGCGCGCCTCGGATGTTCAATTCTTGAACGTCTACCGCCTGTCCGGCAAAGCGAAGGGAGTTGGCCCAGAACGTGTTTGTCTCGACAAAATCCGCGCCTGCCTCGAAATAGGCCTCATGGACGGATAGCACCAACTCTGGCGCAAGAATATTGGCGAGATCGTAAGGATGCTCGTGGAAGCCGCGGTGGCTTAGGCCGGTGCCATTAGCGCCGTCCCCTAGCAGTACGCCCGATTGCAGCGCTTGTACAAGCCTCACTTGCTAAGTGTACCGGAGCAGGGGCTTGAACCTATCGCCGAGGTGTGTTCACCATGGCAAGCGCGCGGCATTCCTGCGCGGCGCGGCGCAGCCTCACCAAGCCATCGATCGAGGGCAAAGCGATTGCCTCAAGCGGATGATTAAGATCAAGCGGACTCATGACCTGGCCGCTTGCCGGGCAATCCAGCAAGCCGAGGACGTGCCCGAGTTCATGGGCGACTTCGTGGGTCATCAGGTCCGCTGACATCGGCCCGCCGTCCGGGCGCTCGGTTCGCACGTCGATATTCGCCTTGGTGGCCGCGGTCCAGCTATTCTCGTCCACCTGGCGACGCCAGGTGACATAGCCGCCGGCCGGCGATCCGTGATCGAAGACCTCTTGCCGGAAGGTGATGATGACATCGGCCCGGTTGGGGCTATCGCAAACGTGGAACGGATGCTCATGAAGGGCTTGTTCCCACAGCTTTGCGCCCCGAGCAAGGGCTTCGTTGCTGCGCCACTTGGCATCGTCTGAGGCGCCATCGAACTGGACGTAAATCTCGATCTGCCGGGATGCGCCCGGGGTAATCATGTCCATCCGAGCCTGAGCGAGGTTGAAATTCCCCGCCGCTAAATCGTTCTTCGCCGCCTGCAGCTGCTGAACTAACTCTGGTTGAACACCGCTAAACTGCTCCTGACGGGCGCCGCTGCCCGATGCCACCAAAGTTCCCAGCGTAACGCAGACGACGGCCAGCCGCCGCCGAATCATCACGGGAATTAGGTTCCTTGTGCCGCGAATTCAAGGGCTAGTAGAGTTGCTAGTTTGTAGCGTTACTTGAGATCAAGGAGGGTCTCCGTCCGCGGGATTCGCTCCATCAACGCGGAGACTGCTTGGCGGGCGGGGATGCGCCCCCGCAGTACTCCTTCGATCGCTTCAAATACCGGCATCTGGATGCCGTGGCGTCTTGCCAAAATGAGGGCGCTTTCGCTGGTGGGCACGCCCTCGGCGATCTGCTCGACCCGTTCGATGGCGTCTTTCAGCGAATTGCCCTGGCCGATTGCAAACCCCACCCGGTAGTTGCGCGAAAGGTTGGAAGAGGCGGTTGCGAAAAGGTCACCGACTCCGGCAAGGCCGAGGAAGGTGTCGATCTTCGCCCCCATCGCAAGGCCAAGACGAGTCATCTCGTGCAGACCCCGTGCGAGCAGCGCGCCCTTGGTGTTGTCGCCATAGCCAAGCGCATCGGACATTCCCGCGCCGATTGCAAGCACGTTCTTCAGCGCTCCAGCGAGTTCCACGCCAACAACATCGGTGCTGACGTACACGCGGAAAGTTGCGCACATGAACGCGCGCTGCACAGTTTCGGCGTCGTCGATATCGGCGAACGCTGCGACTGCCGCGGTTGGAATGCCTTTGGCGATCTCCTTCGCAAGGTTTGGTCCGCTTAAGACGCCCACGCCCACTCCGGGGCGCAGCTCCGCGACGATGTCGGTCGGGATCTGATAACCGGCAGGCTCTAGCCCCTTCGCCGCCACCACGATGATGGGGGCTTGGGTTTTCAGCTCGGTCACTACCGACCGAACCGCCGCCGCAGGAACCGCGACCACGATCATGTCAGCCTGGCCTTCGAGGGTTCTCAGCAGCTCAAAACGGACAGAATCTGGAAAGGCGAAGCCGGGAAGGTATTTCAGGTTCTCGCGCAATGAGCGCATGGAGAGGATGTCTTCCTCATCCTTTCCGCCCAGGATGACCTCATGCCCGTTGCGGGCAAGCAGAACGGTGAGGGCCGAGCCCCAACTGCCACTGCCGACAACGGTGATGTCCATAAGCCTGTCTTAAGCCTTCTTATATTCGCGCCAGAAGCCCTCGAACGAGTTGATGAGCTTCTCCAGTGCCTCGAAGCCGCCGAGCCAGAATTTCTCCGACTTGAGATCAACGCCGACACTGTGCATCAACTCGGCCGGGCTCTGGGAGCCGCCAAGTCTAAGCAACTTCTCGTATCGACCTGCAAACGACGGACCTTCCTTCTTTGCCATTTCGTAGAGCGAAAGCACGAGCAGTTCGCCGAAGGAATAGGCGTAAACGTAGAACGGGCTAGCGATGAAGTGGCTTACGTAGCTCCACCACAAGGAGTGCTCTTCGCCCAGCGTCAGGCTGTTGCCAAACATCTCCTGGATCTTTTCCTGCCAGATTTCGCCAACGCGCTCTGGGCTCAGTTCGCCTTCTTCGCGCCGAGCGCGGTGGCACGCCGATTCAAATTGGAACATCGCCGCCTGGCGGAAGATGGTTGCGAAGATGCCTTCGATCTTTTCACCGTACAGCGCCAACTTGTCTTCGAGCTTGGCTTCCTTCACCAGGCTTTCGAACACGAGCATTTCACCGAAAGTCGAAGCGAGTTCGGCAAGCGGCAAAGTGCCAATGAAATTCAAGTAGGTCTGTTCGCGGCTTAGGGATGCATGCACGCCGTGCCCAAGCTCGTGGGCGAGGGTCATCACGTCGTCCATCTTGTTCAGATAGTTCAAGAACACTACCGGATGGAGGTCCGGGGTGTTGTAGGAGCAGAATGCCCCGCCCTGCTTGCCCTTTCGTGGCTCGGCGTCGATCCAGTTGTTATCGAAGAACGCTTTGGCTTCGCTTGAAAGGGTTGGGCTGAATTTGCCGAATGACTCGAGCACGATCGACTTCGCCTTCTCCCACTCCACCATTTCGTGGGTCTCGAATAGCGGCGCGTAGCGATCCGCGTGGGTTAGCTCCGGCAGGCCGAGAATTTCTCGCTTGATATTGTAGAAGCGCTCCACGAGGCCATAGTGCTTCTTGCACAGCTTGATGACGAGGTCGACGGTTTCCTTATCCAGTTCGTTGGAAAGATGGCGAGCCTGCTCGGGATACTCGAACTTGCGCAGGCGATCATCAACGTTCTTATCCTGCCAAAGGTTGTTCGAAATGAACGTCAGCACCCGCTCCTGCTCCTTAAGTCCCTTCGAGAGGCACTCGCAGGCGGCTACGCGGGTTTCGCGGTTCGGATCACGGAAAAGGGCAAGCACTTCAGACTGAGAAAGTTCCGCAGCGGGCTTGCCGGGCAGCTTCAGGTGATAAACGTGGTTGCTGGTGACCTCCTCAAAGAGCCGCACCCAGGCCCGGCTCCCGGTATTGGCGGTCTCTTCGAGGATGACCTCTTCTTTCTCGCTCATCCGATGCGGACTGAACTGGCGAGCAACCTTAATGTAGTGTGAGTAGTTCGCAAGCACCGGGTCGGCAAGCATCTTAGCTGCCTGAGCTTCGGGCAGGGCCTGAATTTCAAGTTCGAAGAATAGGACCTGGACGTTCAGCTCGGAGGCGTACTCCATCTGCTTCTGCATGAACGCGCCAACCGAGGGGCTGCCGGAATCGCAAGTAAAGAGGAGGCTTGCGTAGCCCGTGGGCTTCGCCACCGAAACCGCCAAGTCCTCATATTCCTTGATCGCCTTCGCAAGACCGGCGGCATCAAGGCTGGCTACATTTCCTCGATACTTCTTCGCGAATGCATCCGCTGTCTTGCGCGCTGCGGCCCACGTTGACTCTATCTTGGGGTCATCGGGGCTTGAGAAAAGACTGGAAAGGTCCCACCGGACCTTAGGCGGCGCGAGTTCCTGCGCAATGGACATAAAGACATTATGACAATCCGCCGCCCACAAAAACGAAAATCGCGCAGAAGCAAATCTGCGCGATCTTCGCGTTAGGCGTTTGGTGGATTACTCCATCATCTTTCGGTACTGCTCATCGAACATTGCTTTGAGCTTGCCAGCCTCGGCATCGTAGGCGCCCTTGTCTGCCCAAGTGCTGCGCGGGGTAAGCACTTCGGACGGGACATTGGGACACTCGGTCGGAATGCTCAGGCCGAATACCGGATCGGTCACGAAAGTTACATTGTCAAGCTGGCCGTTGAAGGCAGCCTGAATCATTGCGCGCGTATAAGCCAGCTTCATTCGGCTGCCAACGCCGTAAGGACCGCCGGTCCAACCGGTATTAATCAGCCAAACGTGAGCTTTATGCTGGTCGATCTTCTTACCGAGCAGCTCAGCATATACATGCGGGCGAAGCGGCAAGAACGGCGCGCCAAAGCAGGCGGAAAACGTTGCCTTCGGCTCCTTGACTCCGGCCTCGGTACCGGCTACCTTGGCGGTGTAGCCGCAAAGGAAGTAGTACATCGCCTGATCGCGAGTAAGCCGAGCGATTGGAGGCAGAACACCCATTGCATCGGCGGTTAGGAACACGATGTTCTTCGGGTGGCCGCCAACGCAGGGGATGGCAGCGTTATCGATGAACTCAACCGGATAAGCCGCGCGGGTGTTCTCGGTAAGCGTTTGTGCATCGTAATCTGGGGTGCCGTTTGCGTCGAGAATCACGTTTTCAAGCACCGCGCCGCGTCTTATGGCGTTCCAAATCTGCGGCTCGCCTTCCTTGCTCAGGTTGATGCACTTCGCGTAGCATCCGCCTTCGATGTTAAAGACGCCCTCGTCCGTCCAGCCATGCTCGTCGTCGCCGATGAGGTTTCGGTCGTGGTCGGCGGAAAGCGTGGTCTTTCCAGTTCCGGAAAGGCCAAAGAACAGGGCCGTATCTCCACCCTTGCCGATGTTGGCGGAGCAGTGCATGCTCATGACGCCCTTCAGCGGCAGCAGGTAGTTCATGATCGTGAAGACCGACTTCTTCATTTCGCCGGCATATTCGGTACCTGCAATGAGAACCTGCTTCTCGGCGAAGTTCAGCGCGATGGTGGCATCGCCCTTCACGTTGTCCGCCTGCGGATCCATGATGCAGCGGCACATATCCACCACCGTCCACTCGGGAGTGAACGTTGCCAACTCTTCCTGAGTCGGGCGGATGAGGAGCTGCTTGATGAAAATTGCGTGGTAGGGCCGCTCTACGATGAAGCGAACCGCGATGCGGTGCTTGGGGTCCCAGCCGCCGAAGGTGTCGACGACGTAAAGGGTCTTGCCCTTGGCATAGTTCGCCAGCTTGTCGCGCATGCGATCAAAAGTTTCTGGCGACATGGAGTTGTTGTTCTCCCACCAAATATCCTTCTCGGAGCCCGGCTCTCGGACTGTGTGCTTGTCCTTCGGGGTTCGGCCGGTGTACTTACCGGTGGTGGCAACAACTGCCCCGTTAGAGGCGAGACGACAATTATCAAAATCTAGGCAGTGCTGGATAAGCTCTTCGGTCGAAAGATTGTAATGAACTTTTCCGGCAAGACTTAGATCGACGGGAGATTTAATCGTTGTAAAAGACATGATTTCGTCCTAGTTCACAGCGCCGTGAATGGATCGCGCTTGGGATGACGGAATTCAGTCTACCCGCCTAAAGCTTATTTGAATTTGAACCTGGCGTCCGTAGTTTCGGGGACGTTGCGTACGAACTCTGCCTTATCCTATGATCGAAGAAAACAGACTAAAAGGGGCCGTTCTCCTTTGGATTCGGGTGGATTCATCCTATTCTTTAATATATTGATGGATCGTTCCATGCCCGTTGACTTGGATCCAAGCCAACTTCCTTCGGGGATGTTTGGATATAGCCGGCCAGCAGTCAAGAGACTGTTGTCGCGCGCGGACGAGCGCATCAAGCAACTCATTAACGACAATCACCAGCTAAGAATGCAGCTTGAGGCCCGGGAGAAGCAACTCGAAGAGGCGCCGAAGACCCTTGCCAAGATTCAAGCCGAGCCGCAAGCCTATTCGGGCAAAGCGGACAAGACTGATCCAGCCCGCGGAAGACTGCACGAGCTACGAAAGGAAATTGAACGGCTGGAGCGCGAGAAGGATCGCTACCTTGACGACCTGCGCACCATGATGGAACGCCATCTGATGGACTTGACCGAGGACTATGAACGAATTGAGCCGGTCAAAACCAACCCGAAGGGATATTGACCGGCCCATTTCAACCTGTTCTTTAAGAAGTCGTTCGCGCTTCCATTCTAAGGCTGCGAACATAAGCGTAGGCAGCGCCAATGATCATGATCCCTCCGGACGGGTACATCCAAAGCGGATGCACTCGATTCGAAAGATTGGCCGTTGCCAAACCGATTAAAGCTACGCCGACAACGGAAAGTACGAGCGCGGAAATCTTCAGATACGGAATCAGGAATTCATCGCCCAGGTATTCCGGGGTCATTGGGGCGTTTTCGTCGCAGTAGGTTTCCACCACGGCAAGCGCCTCTTTGCGCGGCAACTGCTGGGAATCTGCCAAGAGCAGGGACAACGCATGTCGTGAAACAGGCTGGTTCGACTCTCGAGAAAAGAGCAACTGGTCGTAAACGAATCTCTCAAGTTCGTTTTCCGGCGGCGCCGGTGTAACCGATCCTACAACAGGTTTATACCGCGTGCGCATTACTACCTCTTACTAGGTTATATCACGCTTTTGTTAAGAAGATCAAAAAATCAAGAACTTGGACCTAGTTTCCGAGTTATTCCACCAGGCTTCTGATGAAATCGTTAAGCGCTTCCGGCACTTTCTTGTCCTCATACACCGCACGTACATCCATGTGTTTCATCGCTTCGCGTCGGCGATCTTCATTGGCAATCAAATCGACGAAATCATCTTCGTCTTTCGCGATTAACCCTTCTGCGTTAGCCTGCTTCAAGAATGCCAACGAGTGACGTCCGCGCATCCACTTGCCAGGCAGAGTGACGACCGGCACACCTACATCCAGCGCTTCGATCGTGCTGTTACCACCGCTCCACTCAAGCGGATCGAAGGAGCATTCGCTCAGCGAAAGCAAGCGGTTAAATTCGTGCATCGGCAGACGGGGCAACAGGACATATGGAGTGCCGAGAGCCCCAAGCCTTTCATGCCAAATCTTTCGCTGGCTCTCAAAGTTCGGTCCCGCAATGACAACCGGGCACTTGGTGGCTTCATAGATCTTCGCAAAGAGGTGGTCGTGACGCGGGAGCCATTTCAGCAGCGTTTGACCCATGAAATGGACCTTGTGATTCAACCCAAAATCGGCTAACGTTTTGCGGCTCGGTTCAATGGGCCACTTCTCGTAATACAGGCCACTGCCCGGCAAGCGAATTAGCTTTTCCGTGTACTCGTTCTGGGCGTCCTCTGGCTCCATCAAGTCGGAGCTGAGATAGAAGTCCATGGTGTCCAGACCGCATGTGACCGGGTGCCCCCACGCGGTGGCCTGGTATCGAGCTAGTCGGAGCGCGCCGAATTGGAATGGGCGCGAGGTCATGCCGATATCGGGAAAGATCAGCAAGTCGAGATCAAGGTCCTTTATGAACTGTGCGGCAAGATCGACGCCGCCCATGATGTGATAGTAATGGTCCGCGACCAGCTTAAATTTAAGGCTAACAAGGTCCGGGCCAAGACCTACGTTGAAGACATAACTCTCAATATCGTCGCTGTGGTTCGCAATCCAACCAAGCGCCCACCGTGCGCCGTTGGAGTTACGGATGTTCTCGCTGATGTAGCCAACTCTAATCTTGCCGGGCTTTCGCTTGGTTGTGATGGGCTCGCACAGGTGTGGCAGCGCCCTCTTTGCGACCCCGTTGTGAAGGAACTGGCCATGCTTAGCCATAAGCTCTTTGACTGAGCGCCCCATATACGCAATTGCGAAGGTTTCGTGCGCGGCAATCGCGTTGAAGGTTTCAATCGGATCGTAATCCGATTCCATGAGGCGAGTCAGGTCTGCATCCCACTTTTCCCAAGTCTCGGTGATGTGCTCTTCGGACCGGAAAGCGTACGGCAGCCTCATCATGGAGAACTTCGCTGGCTCGGTATCGATCGTGAGCTGGGCTTTAGCCTGCTCCAGTTCACCTTTTAGCGCCAGCTCGCGGAATTGAAGAAGTTGAGGATGAGAACGCGCATATCCGTTAGCCTTGTTCTCGATGATTGGAAACTCCGTCGGAGGCACCCGATCAAGCATCGGCGGGAACAGATTCGGCTTGGTCATCAAGTCTTCGAAGGTGTAGCGCTTTTCAAGGATCGCCTTAACGGCCGGACCAAGCTCAAAGAACCCTGGGTTCAGATTGACTTCTTGCGCCGATGCCGATATACCTTGCGCAGCCGCTACCGCAAGGCCGACATAGGGCGGATCGAGATCGATCTTCTTGCCCATATAGGGGCCCTCTTTGTACTCCTTGCACGTATTTGCGGTTTGGGCGTTTGCGCTACGGCAGACAAACGGGCGCACCTCGTAGATCGAACACTGACGGTCGATAAGAAACGGGCATTTGGACCGCATGACATAAGCGCAGCCATCCCTAAAGGGAGCGGTCTCCTTCTCGTACTCGTCGACCCGCTCGAAAAGGGCTTTCTTCTCATCCTCTGAGAACTTTTCTTCAACGAACTCGGCAATCGCCTGCACTTCCGGCCCGCTTGGCATCACGATCCGATAGCAGCAATGATCGCAGCCTGGCTTACACGCATGCCTTAACCTGAAATCTTTCTTGAGAGACTCTTGCTCGGTATCCACCATCACATCAAGCTTGCGAATCAACTCAACGGCCTTCTCCTTATCTGGACCGCCGACAAAAGCGGCACGGGCCATTCGGCGCGTGTCTTCCAACATGCCTTGAACGCGCAAATCAGGAGATAAGGAACTCATAGATGGTTCATAAATGTACCCGTTTGAAGCCACGGACCAACTTTCAATTATTTCTGAAACTTCCGAATACTGTGAGGTATAAACCCATTAGATGCCGGTTCAAACGGATTCCCAGCCGATATGGAAAACCGAGGGCGATGCCAAACGCTCTGCGGTTCAATCCATGTTTGCCGAGATTGCGCCCACTTATGACCTCATGAACTCGCTGATGACGTTTCGTCAGCACTACCGTTGGCGCGCCTTGGCGACCCAGAAGCTGAACCTGCGACCTGGGGACACCGCGATCGACATCTGCTCCGGCACCGGAGATTTCCTGCCCCTGCTTCGCAAGGCGGTAGATAAGGGAGTGGTGCTTGGCCTCGATTTCTGCGCGCCGATGCTGCAGCTTGCAAGGCCAAAGGGCGCGGATGGCCTGACGGTCGGAGACGCTTGCCGCCTTCCCGTACGAGCTAACGTAGCTCATGGAGTAACGGTTGGCTGGGGGATCCGCAATGTGCCCGATATCGACCTTGCCCACCGAGAGATTTATCGCGTTCTTCGCCCTGGCGGCACGTTCGTGAGCATCGACATGGCCCGTCCGCGCAACCCGCTGGTTCGATGGGCCGCGGAAACGGTGAACGTCGCCATTCTGCCGCTGCTCGGCTCGCTTTTCCGCCGCCGAGAGGCTTACAAGTACCTTCCGGAAAGCGCGAAGCTGTTCAAGTCCCGCGAAGAGCTAATTGCCTCGATGGAGCGCGCTGGGTTTGTGGCTACCGGTTTTCGCGATCTTATGCTCGGCACGGTCTGCATGCATTGGGGGATGAAGGCATGATTTCTTCCGCGCTGATGGAGCGCTTCGACGACGACACTCGGCTTCAACTTGACGAAGTGATGAGGGAAATGAAGCATGTGGAGCAGGAGCTGCAGCTTCAGGTCGGCTCACGGGTGGAACTCGTAACCAGCGTTTCACGACACACTCTCGATGGAGGCGGAAAGAGGCTTCGCCCCGCGTTTGTTTGGCTTGCCGCGAAGGCAACCGGTCTGCCCTACGATATCGAGCGCACCCGCAAGCTTGGCGCCTGCATGGAAATGATCCACATGGCGACCCTGATCCACGACGACGTCGTGGATAACTCGCCGATGCGACGGGGCCGCGAGACCGCGCACGTAGCCTACGGCTCGACCGCAAGTGTGCTCGCCGGAGATTGCCTGCTAGCCAAGGCGATGGACATCCTCGCGGAAGATGGTGATCTGAACATCATCCGCTGCGTTTCAAAATCGGTGGTGGGCATGGCGGAAGGCGAGGTTCGCGAAGTGGAGACCCGCAACCGATTCGACCTCTCGCTTCAGGACCACTTTGAAATCCTAGACCTGAAGACCGCCGCTTTCATTGAGTCTTGCTGCGAGGTTGGCGCGCTGATCGCTGGCGCAGACAGCGAATCGCGCGACGCACTGAAGCATTACGGCAAGAACATCGGCCTTGCCTTCCAGATCGTCGACGACCTGATCGATTACCAGGGCCCCGCCAGCGTGACCGGCAAGACCCCCGGCACGGATTTCCGCGAGGGCTGCGCCACCTTGCCGTTGATTTTGCTTCGCGACCATTTAAGCGAGCAGGAATTCGAGGTCGCCAGCCGCAAGTTTGGCAATGGAGTGGGGGACGATGAAATCCAGATGATCATCAACTGGATGGAAACCCGAGGCGCATTCGCTGAATCCGCCGCCTATGCGGGTGAATATCTGGAAGCCGCCTTGCAAGACCTGCAGCGCCTTCCGGACAGCCCAACACGGGACTTGCTTGGGCTGATGGCGCAATTCGTAGTCAACCGCTCGGCCTAAGCCTTGCGGCAAACGTACATCGCCTCGATCTCATCCAGCGAAAGCGGCCGCCTGCCCCAGTGCCCGGCGGTGCCGCCGTACACGTTGTCGCACCTTAGGCCCGCCTGCGCGAGCAGCTTGACCGTCTCCGGTGGCGTGAATAGCCTTTCCCGAATGCGGGCGGCATATTTGCCGCCAGGAATGTCCCACTCATCGACGTAATTGGCCAGCATGGTGGCGGGATCGAAAAGGCCATCGCGAATCATTTCGTCGTTCATCTTGCGGATCGCGCTGTAGCCGTTTAGCGAAGTCAGCACGAAGCCGCCTCCGGGCTTCAGGGCGCTGGCGATTCGCTTGAAGATTTGCAGGTCGTGGGTTTCGGGGTCATCGCTTGAGCCGAGCAGGCCCACCGCGCCTTCGCAAAGGCAGATGGCAAGGTCAAAACTATCGTCAACTGTGAACTCTTTGGCATCGGCTTGAATGAAGGTGGGCGTGACCCCCGCTTCCTTCGCCTTCCTCTCTGCTTGGGCAAGCATTCCCGTGCTGAGGTCGACGCCGGTGACCGCGTAGCCCCGCTTAGCAAGCTCAATGGAGTGGCGGCCGGTGCCACAGCCGACGTCGAGAATTTTCGCGCCTTTCGAGATCGGGAAGAGTTCCAGCAGGAAGTCGACCTCCGCCACGGTGTTGAAGGTGAACGGGTTCTCGTCGTAGCGCGGGGCGTGGCTATCGAAGAAGGTTCGCCAGTCGGTGATGGTCAGCGGCAGGTCCTCGGACATTTCATAGATGCTACCGCTTCATAATCAAACGCGATGAACTCGTACGACGTGATCGTGATTGGCGGCGGAGCGATGGGCAGCTCGGCGGCGATGCATGCCGCCCGACGCGGCGCAAGCGTGCTTTGCCTGGAGCGGTTCGGCTTTCCCAACACCATGGGAAGCTCCCACGGCGACACGCGCATCATTCGCAAAGCCTATTTCGAGCATCCTGATTACGTCCCCCTGCTGGAAAGCGCCTATGCTCTTTGGGATGAGCTTCAGGAGGAGGTGGGTGAGCAGCTTAAGATCATCACCGGCGCGCTTTACGCCGGACCAAAGGGTTGCGAGGCGGTAGAAGGCAGCCGAGAATCGGCGCGCAAGTACGGCATTCCGATTCAAAACCTGACCCACGAGGACTTGAAGGAGGGCTTTCCTGGGTTCTCTCTCCCCGAAGATTACGATGCCATCTTTGAGCCCAGCGCGGGCATTCTAAGGCCGGAGCGCTGCATTCTTGCCGCCCACAAAGAAGCCCTGAAGGCGGGCGCGGAGATGCGCGCAGGCGAGCAGCTCATTTCGCACAAGACTACGCCGAGCGGCGTCGAGGTCACCACCAATAAGGGAACCTACTCCTGCGGCCAAATCATCTTTTCGGCGGGGGCATTCACGGATAAGCTTCTAAGGGATAGAAACTTGCCGCTGCGCGTCACACGCCAGCCGATCATGTGGAGCCAGCCACTCCAGCCAGACCTGTACCCGCTTGGTAAGTTCCCTGTTTTCGGGATCGAGGACGAGCAAACGAATTTCATCTATGGCTTCCCGGTCATGCCGGATGGCCCTGGCCTTAAGGCTGGCAACCACTCGGTGGTCGAACCGTTCGACCCTGAAACGCCTACCCGCGAATTCTTGCCGCACGACCAAGCCTCGATCCACGCCCACCTAAAGCGAATTGCCCCACAAGCGGCAGGAGAGTTCCTGAAAGGAGTGTTATGCCTTTACACGCGCACGCCGGATGGGCATTTCATCATCGATAAGCTGGATGAGCGGACGTCGATTGCCTGCGGATTCAGCGGACACGGGTTTAAGTTCGCCACCATCATGGGCGAAGTACTGGCTGACCTTGCCCTTGAAGGCAAAACGAAGCACCCGATCGGATTCCTTAGCCACGGGCGATTCTAGCCGCGGCGGCGCTTCTTGGTTTTGCCCGTTTGTGCTGTATAGCCCTGCGCAGGATCGACCTTGTTCACCTGAAGGTGATCGTCAACCGCAACGGTTAGCAAAGAAGTGCCATCCGGCGTCCAGCACAGGGGTGAGCCGATGCTGCACTGCTGGTCAAGCTCCGCGACCTTGTTCCCTTTGATATCGAACACGCGAACAAAGTGGTCCGTGCTGCTGGTGGCCACGTACTGGCCGTTCGGTGAAAATCGAACGCAGCACACCCAATCCTGATTACCACTGAGAGTCGCACGCGGAGAGCCGTCCGGATTCCACAGAATGACCTTGTTATCCTTACCTGCCGAAGCCATGAGGCCGTTGGGGCCGCTATCCACATCGAGTACGCCAAGCCCTTGATGGCCGCTAAACGATGCCTTCTTGTCCGGGCTGCCGAATGAATATAACCGGGCGCCTTCGGCTAGCGTGCCCGTAAGTATCGTGTTCGTACCTGGACGGAAAACGCCACCGTAAAAGTTTGCGCCGGCGCCGGCAATCTTCTGCGCTTCCTTTGGTTTAGTGGTACGCAAATCGTAGACGTCGATGACATCATCCTTCCCCGTGCTTGCCAGCAAGTTGCCGGTGCTGCTGTAGCTCAGGCGCTCCACGCCGCGGATATGGACGCGATACTCGCGCAGCTTCTTGCCATCAGTGCTCCACAAGATGACGCGGCCGCTTTCATCGCCAGTGGCAATCTGGTTACCCTTCGGACTCCAAGCGATCGCGTACGCTGGCTGCGGCGTCTTGCCAACCACCCTTACGGTGTGACCGGTCGTGCCATCGATGATGCGAAAGCTCATATCCTCCATCGTGGCAACGATATTCTTGCCAGCGGCGGGGGCCATCGCGAGCGGCTTAAGCTGAGTAAGCGGAGTTGGAAGCACCACCAAGGGTTTCTCGGCTGTTGCGAGGAGGGTTAGGAGCGGGAGCAGCATTGCCTATTAAGACGCGTTGCCGGGTGACGCCGCTTCGTCCCCTTTTCTAGGGACGCGACGGCCAAGCACATAACCAAGAACGAAGAGGATGACAAAGGCTGCGCCGGAAGCTAAGCGCGTATAGCGAGCAAAGAAATCGACGGTTTGCAACTGAAGCGGATAGATGTTGTTCTGCTTCAGATAGTTGTCACTCACCTGCTCGGCCCCGTCCGCGCTCTTGGTTGGCAGGAACGCCTTAGGGTCGTCGATGATCATCATCTGCGGGGAGCCTATGGGAGTTCCGCCATCGCCGAACAAGTCGTCGGACTGCTTATCGACCTGCACGCGCTGAATCATCTTGGCCCGAGAGGCATAAGCCCCTCGGACCGGAAACGTTGCCACGAACACGATTCCCGCAAGCGCAGCGAGAAAGAGAAGGAACTTGGAGAATCCTTTCATGGCCTTACTTCGAGCTTGCGTAGGCGTTCACTGAGATCGTTACATCCTCAGCTACCTTGCCCTTCACCATGTCCGGAAGCTTGATTCCGTACGTTGCAAGGTTGATGTTGAACTTCGTGCTCAGCTTGATGACATCGCCCTGGTACATCACTTTGCGGGTTTGATCGCTCTCGGCTCGGTAGAGGACAGTGGCGGTCGTAGTGATCGACTTCGTTACGCCGTGCAACGTGAAGTTGCCCTTTACGCGGTAGTTATTGCCGCTGAGGTGGCTGACGGAAGTCGTCGAAAACGTGATGGTCGGATACTTCTCGGCATCCAGCCACATCGGGCTTGCCAAGTGCTGATTTCGCAGCGGGATTCCGGTATCGAGTCCCTTAACCTGCACGGTGATTTGGCCATGGCCGGTCTTGGCAACCGGATCGAAAACGATTGCGCCGGAGACTTCATTCGTCTTTGCGGTGAAGGTTTCGAATTCAGCGACCGACTCCGCGGAAGCCAAATTGCGGTACGCCAGCTTGTCGCCGACGATATGAAAATTGGTCGGGCTAGCCAAGAGTGAGGCAGCGCTAGAAGCCAGAACGAGCATTGCGAAGGTTTTCATAAGTCTTTCTCCAGAATTTGTTGCTTAGACAACTATTTCTTACACCGGTTTACCTGATGGTGTTGCACTTCTCACAAATTTTGCGAAAAGAATCTTCGAGCGCGGCTGATATAATAGTAGAAGCAAGTCTACTCATGGAACTGAGCCTGCGCTACCTGTTCTTGGACCTCAACAGCTACTTCGCCTCGGTGGAGCAGCAGGAGCATCCTGAGCTACGCGGCAAGCCGATTGCGGTTGTTCCGGTGGAAGCGGATTCTTCATTCGTCATCGCTGCTTCTTATCCGGCGAAGGCGTTTGGCGTGAAGACGGGAACGCGGATCGGCGACGCGAAGCGCATGTGCCCTGGCCTTCAGTGCGTTCAGGGGAACCACAGCGTTTACATGGCCTACCACCAGCGGATATTGGAAGTGGTCGAGAATGTGCTGCCAATCGAAGAGGTTTGCAGCGTGGACGAGATGCGGTTCCGGCTGCTGGGAGAGGAGCGAACCCGGAAACGAGCGACTGAGATCGCCCACGAGTTCAAGCGAGTGCTGCGGGAGCAAGTTGGCGAGTGCATCTTGTGCTCAATCGGGGTTGCGCCAAACCCGTTCCTTGCCAAGGTGGCTTCGGACATGCAGAAGCCCGATGGCCTGGTGATTCTGGAGCGGCACGAGCTTCCTGAAGCTTTGCTTGGGCTGGAGCTGATGGATTTCGCCGGCATCAACAAGCGGATGGCCGCGCGGCTGAAGGCTGCGGGCATCTTCACCACCGCCGATATGCTTGCCCGCTCGGAGCAGGAGCTTCGCGAGGCGTTCGGAAGCGTGGTGGGGGCGCGCTGGTATCACCTTCTGCGCGGCACCGAGCTTGAGGAAAAGACCCGCACCCGCCAATCGCTTGGCCATTCCCACGTGCTTGCCCCGGATTTGCGCAACGACGATGGCGTGTACAAGGTAATGCTGCGCCTTATTCACAAGGCCACCGCCCGACTGAGGGCGCACGGGTTGCACGCAGGGCATATCAGCTTCGGGGTGCAGGGGATGGTGGAAAGTTGGGAGGAGAAGTTGCACCACGACCCAACCCAGAACACCGACGTCGTTGCATCCGAATTCGCCAAGCGCTGGGCAAGAAGGAATTTCAAGTCACCGCGGATGTGCTGGGTGAACTTCCACGACTTGAAGGAGCCGAACCACATCACGCCTTCCCTCTTTGGCGAGCGCACTGATTCCGCGGAAATGGGCAAGGCGGTGGATGCCATCAACCAGAAGTTCGGCAAGAACAAGGTTTACTTGGCAGCGCTCGGCGAGGCCAAGGACGCCGCCGAAGAAAGGATCGCGTTCAACAAGACGTGGCTCTTTTCGGAGGGCAAGGGCGATCACGAAACCCCCGGCCTTTTCGAGCAGCCTGAACAGCCATGATCGACGCCAAACCAACTCCGATTTTCAAGGAATGGAGCCTTCGCTACACCGAGCTCGCCTTCGCACAGGCGGTCCCGAAATCCCACAAGCTTGAGAAGATGCTTGCGCCGGATTTCGTGGTCGTGTTTCACGATGGCGGCAAGGTGCGCAGGGTCAGCCGCGCCGAATTCATCAAGCTGAACTCCAAGGAAGAAACGGACAAATACGAGAACCACCTGCGCTATTCGATCAGCGGCATGAGCGTTAAAGGCTCGCGCGCAAGCATCTTGGTGAAGCTGGAAACCCAAGCCGTCCAGGAGGATGGCCACGTGCTTGGCTATGCCACCGCCTTTTGGCAAGACACCTGGGTCAAGCAGGCAGCGGTCTGGAAGCTGTCAAAGCGAGTGAACTCGGAGAAGAAGCGCTAGCGGCTTGCCAGCCGGCTTTGAATTTCTTCGATTGTGATGCCCTCAATACGGAGGCGCTTCTGCCGACCGGTGTCGCCAGAAACAATTGAGATCGCCGACTTGCGAATCTTCAGGGCCTTGGCCACCGTTTCGATCAACGCTTCGTTCGCCTGGCCGTCAACGGGTGCGGCACGAACCCACACCTTCAGGCTGCCATCGGGCTGCATGGCTACGGCGGATTTTGTGCTGCGCGGGGTGACCCGTACCGCGACATTGCAGCTTTGCTCCTCCATGTCCAAAAAAGCAAAGCGGGCCGAAATTCACTTCGGCCCGCTGCTGCTTAACCTTAGTTGCCGCTTCCGCCAGCGGTCTTCTGCGTGGCCGGTTTTGGTCCCTTCTTCTTTGAGAACTTCGACTTCAGGCGCTGCATCATCGAAGGCTTCTTCTTGGCGGGCGCAGCCTCAGCTTTGCCAGTCATCCTGTCAGTATTTGGTGTGACTCGCCCCATAGGCTTCGCCTGAGTGGGTTTGGTAGCTTTGGAAGTAGTCATTCCGCCGCCAGGCTTGCATATCTTGCAGGCGGCATAGCCAGCCTTCTGCGCAGCCGAAATCGACATCGCCTTCTTCGTCTTCGATCTGGCGATCGAACTGCAGTTAGCAAGGTGATACGACTTGCCTTCCTTCGTCACATAAACGGTTTGCGCCATGGCGACCGCCATGAGCGACATTGCCAATGCTCCGGTAACGAGAACCCTCTTCATAACGCCCATTCTATCTGATCGCCAATCAACCGGCAACCTTTTCAATTTTGTAAACCTTGACCTCCACGCCATCGCTGAAGGCGGTGTGGATGAAGGGCTTTCCTGGGATGCCGCTGGCATCGGTGAGGGTTTGCTCGCAGCTTTCAACCGTTGCCGTGCGCAGGGGATAAGGCGTATGCCACACCCGTCCGGTAAAGAGCTCGCCACCCCGTGCGGAGTAGAGCAGGTAGCGCTCCACCAGGAAGTACTCCAGCGTGCCGGGCTGGGCAAAGTACGGCTTACCCGCGGCTGTGGCTGTGGCCTTGCAAATCGCAGACGATCCTTCCAGGCGGATTGATTGATACTCAAGGCGGTCTAGAGTTCGTTCGGTAGACATCCGCGCGTACCAGTAGGGTAAAGCGTAGGTTAGGCGGGCGATTTTGCAGGCAAGCCAGTTGGCGGCGTCCAGGCTGAAGAACCAAACGCCAGGCTCTTTGCCTTCCCGATGCACATAGGTGCGAACGTTGAACTCAGGAAACTTGGAGACCCCGGGAACACTGGGCGACCATGTTGGCCGGACGCCCGACATCCAGAAAAGCACCACCCCAATCCAAGCCATTGGTTTTCCGCTAGCGTCTGGGTGAAGATCAAGCGATAAGCCCGCAGGCAGCAGAGGCTGAATTTCATCAGGATTGGCGGTGAAGTGCAGGAATAGAAGATCGTGCCACTCCTGGTACATCACGGGCTTGCCGCCAGGAAGGCTTCTGAGCAGTTCCTGCTCTGCCGGATCAATCTGGAAGGTGTTCGCCATGGTGCCGCCTCGCGGCGATCCCCGTTATGTTACTAGTTTATGAACCCTCGTAGAACTCACGGGAAAGGAAAGTGCCAGAAGGGGGCTAAACCGCAATATTGCCCGCTCCGAAAATTACCTGTATCAGCCCGGGTGAGCCCGGCGCGTTTAAGGGGGTAGAGATTGCGATTTAGCAAGAAATCTTTAATATTTTTAGGACTCGCCGTGGTGGGAAGCTACGGCCTTATTGGATGCGGAGGCGCAGGCGCATCTGGCGCGGCGGCAACCGCAACTTACTTGGGAACCCAGCGTCCGGGAGACGTTTGGAGCTGGACCCTGAACGCGGACACGTTCACCGCTACCAACTCGACGCTTGGTTACACGTACAGCGGAACCAAGAGCACGCTATCGACCGGCTTCTTGAAGCTGACGATCACTTCCACCAACGACCCGGGCGTCACCGTCGGACAGTCCGCCTATGCGCTGGAATATCCGAACACCGCGCTCATCATCAAGCCGATGGGCGCCGACACTCGGCCGCCAATCTTCGCTGGAAGCCTTGGATCTAATCCGGCAGGCCCGACCGTAACCTTCAACTATGTTAAGGTGCCGAAGAACGGCTGGCTTAGCACCGACGAAGCGTACGGTTATGTCACGTTCAACGTCAGCGGCAACAACTACGACGGCACGACCAACACCTACGACATCAACGGCAATTTCCTGGGTAACAACCCTTCCCAGTTCGTCGGCAATAACGGCGAAATGACCGACCTTAACCCGCAGGGCGGAATCCAAACCACCGGCGCAATGACCCCGAGCGGTGTCTGCGTTCTGGACTACGGCCCCGGCAATGGCGGCGCGATTGGCGTTAAGCAGCCCGCAGCTCCGGTTGACCTTACTTCTCTTGGCACGAAGTCATTCCGTGGCTACCTCGTCAACCAGGGCAAGACCCAGTGCGTAACTGTCACGCCGAACGGCGATGGCACCTTGCATGGCGCGGGCTATCAGAACCCGACCGGCGTCGAAACCGGCACCCTTGACGGTGGCGGAGGCGTTACCGTGACCTTCACCGGACAGCCAGCTCCGGGCCTGGTTTCGATCGACATTGCTACCAGCGGAGGCGCAGAGCACATCGTTGCGGCGATCAGCAGCGTTGGCGGCAAGTTCATGATCTTCGGCGTAGGCATCGATAGCGGCGGAAGCGGCTACAACGTCGCTCTTGCTGAGAACTAAGAGCTAGAAAAAGAGCGAAGGGGCATCCAGATGGACGCCCCTTTTGCTTTTTCCTCCTACCGGATCAGGGGAAGATTCCTCGGACCATCGTGGCTTCTGCCACGCGCTTAACGCCGATAATCATAGCGGCGGTTCGCATATTGGTCTTATGCTGTTCCATCGTCGAGCGGACGGCGCCGAACGAATGCCTCATCAACTTCTCGAGCTTGACATTGACTTCGTCCTCATCCCAGAAGAAGTTCTGGAGGTCCTGCACCCACTCGAAGTAGCTGACAACCACGCCGCCGGCATTCGCGAGAATGTCCGGGCAGACGAGAATGCCCTTGTCTTCAAGGATAGCGTCTGCATCCGGCGTAAGCGGGCCGTTCGCGCCTTCGACAACCAGCTTGGCCTTGACCTTGCCGGCATTCTCCTTCGTAATCGAAGCGGAGAGCGCAGCCGGGATCAAGATGTCGCAATCGAGACCGAATAGGTCTTCGTTCGTGATCTGGTCGGCATCCTTGTAATCGGCAAGCGAGCCATCACGGCCGGCATAGCGACCGTAAAGCTCTTTCGCAATTGGAAGGCCATCCTTTCGGTAGATACCGCCTCGGGCATCGCTAACCGCGATGACCTTCGCGCCCATGTCTTCGATGAGCTTCGCGGCAACCGAACCCACGTTTCCGAAGCCTTGAACCGCCACGCGAGCGCCTTCCAGCTTCATGTTCATGATCTTGCAGGCTTCTTCTGCGGTAACTACGACGCCTCGGCCAGTGGCCTCAACGCGGCCCAAAGAGCCACCAAGCTCGATCGGCTTACCGGTGACGACGCCAAGGGACGTCTGGCCGCGCTGCATGGAAATCGTATCCATGATCCAGGCCATCGTCTGCGGGTTCGTTCCAACGTCCGGAGCAGGAATGTCGCTGCGCTCGCCGAGAATGATGTTGATTTCGGTTGCGTAGCGTCGGGTCAGCCTTTCAAGTTCCCTGTCCGAAAGCTGCTTCGGGTCCAACTTGATCGAACCCTTGGCGCCGCCGTAAGGAATGTTGGCAACCGCGCACTTCCAGGTCATCCACATTGCCAGCGCCGACGTTTCAAAAATGTCGACCTCTGGATGGTAGCGAATACCGCCCTTGGTTGGACCTCGGGAGGAGTTGTGCTGGACTCGGTAGCCTTGGAAAACGCGAACGCTTCCATCGTCCATCACTACCGGGAAGTTCACAGTCAACTGCCGCATGGGCATTGCGAGAACGTCAATTAATCCGGGAGTCAGGCCATCCAGGTGTCGCGCCGTCGCGCGGAGCTGGGACTGCGCCATTTCAAATACGTTTATGTGTTGGCTCATGATGATTCAATTGTTCGGCCGATCAAACCCTAAGTTCGGCGATTGGCCGCGCGAGCACATACACGGGGATCGCGATCACTCCGTTGTACATCGCAGTCTTGATTGTAGCTCCTAAGAACGGAATGATTTCTGGCGGGGGAGCGATGAACATGAGGATAACCTGGGCTGCAAGCGTCCCGCCGACGGTCGTTAGGACAGCCAAAAGCACGCTACGCTGTAGTTTAAGATCGTTCATCCAACCTAAAATGAAGCCCGTTATCACCCTTGAAGCGATGTAATGGGTTAGGTTGATTCCAACCAGAGAACCTTCGATCGCGCCACAAAAAAAGCCGACAATTGCGCCGCCTTTTCGGTCGCTGAAGATGGCGACGATGGCGAGGAGCACCAGCAGGTAATTGGGTGTCAGCGAAAAAACCGACAAGCGTGACGGTAATCCCATTTGGAAACAGCCGAAAAGCACGACGGCGAGGGCAACGATAAGGCGTTTCACTTGAGGATCACCACCTCGTGCAACCGCCCGATTGCCACGCTGGGATACACCTTTGCCACGAGCTGGCCCGACTCCAGGTTTTCAATCTTCTGGATGACCTTGCCAATGACAATGCCGCGCGGAATGTACTCTGAGAAGCCGCTGGTGACCACGAGGTCGCCGGAATCGACCGCCGCCTGGGGGTCGCCAAACTGCAACGTGAGTATCTGGCCGCCGTCTCCGTGAATCAACCCTGCCGAAGGCGGGTTGCGCGCGGAAAGGAGCGCGCCAATTGCCGGCTTGGGAGAGGAAATGAGGGTGACTACTGAAAAGCCCTTATCTGAGCTTTGGATGGTCCCCACGAGGCCATCGCCGCTCACTACCGCAAGTCCTTGATGGAGCCCCTTCTCTGTTCCTGCTGAGATCAGAATGCGGTTCTCTTCGGCATAAAAGCCAATAACATCCGCGTACACCTTGGTTTTGCCAAGCGATGGCATGTCGATCAGCTTTCGCTGGGAATCCAGATCGTTGCGGAGCAGAGCGACGGTGTCGTTGTAAACGGAAAGCGCCCGAAGCTCTTTCTTGAGCATTTCGTTCTCGCGCTCTAGTCTGCGGGCGGAGAAGATGCCGCGGCTGAAGTCGTTTAGCGCGTCGGCGGCGCTGCCGAAAATGTGTGCTCCAGGCGACAAGACGCCGACAAATATACGGCTGACGAAGTCCTCCCGGCCAACAAGGCGCGCCGACGACTGGGCGCGGCCCAGAATCGCGCCGAGCGCGAGGAGCACGATGAGAGTTAGCCAATCCGGGCTGATGCGGTTGCGGCGCACATTCACGTTTTCGGCCCCGGAGACTACCCGCTACGCAACCCCGCTAGGCTTAAAGACTGCTTCAGGCGAAGCAGAAAAGGGGTTGCGGGTCATAATCTGCCCAGGGATGGATCCACGCCAAGAACTCGAACTGCTTATCCGCGCGAAGTACCCGATCATCTCGATCAACTCGTGGGAAGAACGTCGCGTGGAAGAAGCGCTCTCCAGCGTCTGCGGCACGCTTAAGCGCAAGCTGCACGTTTGGACCGTAACCCAGGGCATGAAGCCGCCCGTTGGCGGCAAAGACAGCAAGCTTCTGCCGGAACTTGAGGCGCTTGTCCAGGTTTCCGAGGCCGCCGAGTTCACTGTCTTTCTGCTGAAGGATTTCCACCCGTACCTGCGCGATCCTCGCGTAGTGCGTCTATTACGCGATTTGGCATCCTCGCTACGCGGCAAATCTACAACGCTAATTCTGCTCAGCCCAAACCTGCAGTTGCCTACCGAGCTTGAGAAAGACGTCTCGATTCTCGATTTCGGGCTGCCAGGGAGGGAGGAGATCGAGAAGGTCCTTGACCGCACGATCGATTTCATCAAGAACAACACCCAAATCAACTCCGAGCTTGCGGAGGAGAACCGAGACCGGATTGTGCAGAACGCTCAAGGCATGACCCTCGACGAGATCGAGTCCGTGCTTGCTTTGGGAATCGTCGCCAACCGCGCGATCGACGTGGATGCGGTGCTGGTCGAGAAACAGCAGATCATCCGCAAGTCGGGATTGCTAGAGTACATCGCGCCGGAAGAGGCACTTGCCAACGTCGGCGGCATGAACCTGCTGAAGGAATGGCTGGAGAGGCGCACGAACTGCTTTAGCGACGAGGCGCGCAAGTTTGGCATTCCAGTGCCACGCGGAATTCTTCTGCTAGGCGTTCAGGGATGCGGTAAGTCGCTTGCCGCAAAGGCAGTAGCCTCCGAGTGGCGATTGCCGATGCTGCGGCTCGACGTCGGGCGCATCTTTGGCTCCCTGGTCGGAAAGAGCGAAGAGAACATACGCCGGGCGATCCAGGTAGCAGAATCGGTCGCGCCGTGTATTTTGTGGGCGGATGAGCTTGAGAAAGGTTTTGCCGGAGTTACCGGCGGAGGAGCAGGCGATAGTGGCACCTCCTCGCGCGTGTTTGCCACGTTCCTGACCTGGATGCAAGAGAAGACCGCGCCGGTGTTCCTCATCGCCACAGCGAACGATGTAAGCGCGTTACCGCCGGAAATGCTGCGCAAGGGGCGCTTCGATGAAATCTTCTTTGTCGATCTGCCTTCCGCTGCCGAGCGGGAGCACATCATCGTGATCCACTTGAAGAAACGCAATCGCGACCCGGGCAAGTTCAATATCCGGCAGCTTGCCGATGCTTCGAAGGGCTTTAGCGGCGCGGAGATCGAGCAGGCGATTATTGCCTCGCTGTACACGGCGTTCGCCGATAACCGACGAGAGATCACCGATGCGGATATTGAGGCGGAGATGAAGGCGACTGTGCCGCTAAGCGTGATGATGCGGGAAGAAATCGATGAGCTGAGGACCTGGGCGCAGCTTCGCACTCGCCCGGCGGCGAAGGCACCGGAGCCTCCTGCTACCGCTTAGCCTGAAGGTTTTTGCCATTCCTGCCAATGAGAAGGTATTATCGACGTTCCGTATGGGCTCATAGCTCAGTTGGTTAGAGCGCACCCCTGATAAGGGTGAGGTCACCGGTTCGAATCCAGTTGGGCCCACCAAATTCTCCTTTTGTCCGTTGCGGACACATGGGTAACGTTCCTAAGACATCGGTAACGCCCTCTCCTTCTGCTGGTCCTTTCCTTGGCCTCTCGATCTGCCCTCTGTGTATTCTGCGGTTTCTGTGGTTGCAGCCTCGTTCAGGCAGGAATTAACCACTGAGGGCACAGAAGGCGCTGAAGGTTCCTCACCGCCGATCCCCGAATTCGTCCCGGAATGCGCTGGGCCTTTATCCTGGGTCTTAACTTGTTCGCGTGAAAGCACGCGTCACAATCAGGTTAAGGAATTCAAATTATGTGCTCGCCTTTTAGACTTGTTGCCATCATGGCGTTGACCGCCTGCTTCACTGCTGGATACTCACAGGGAGTCCAATGGCGGACGGATTTCACCAAGGCGCAGGCTGAGTCGAAGCGAACCGGCAAACTCATTGTCGTCGACTTCTTTTCCGACAACTGCGTTGCCTGCGTTCGCCTTGACAAGTACACGTTTCCGGACTCCACGGTAGCCCGCTCGCTGACCGGCTTTATTCCGGCCAAAATCAACGCTGACCACGAGGGCAAGCAGCTTGCCAAGAGATACGAGGTGACCGGCTTCCCCAACATCGTTTTTATTCGGGCCAACGGGAAGATGGTCGGGCGCATCGTCGGCTATATGGGTCCGGACATGTTCAATCGCAAGCTGGCCCAGATAAAGACGATCGACTCAAATCTACCGAAATGGCAGGCTGCGTTTCGGCAGAACCACGCGGATATTCACGCGCTTGTCGGACTCGGATTAGCGAGCACGTTCCAAGGTAATGCTTACGAAGCCGAGAAGTACCTCTCGTTAGCTGAGAGCAAGCCATCCAAGGGCCAGGGAAACGTCGCCGACCTTTATATCGCGGTAGGGGACATCTACCGGGACACGGACGGCGGACAAGCCAAAGGAATCGCGCTGTACAAGAAAGCCCTCGCGACTGCCACGGAGAGAAGCCAAGGCGTCTACTCCCGCCTAATGCTGACCTACCTTTACGCCATGAGCAAGGACGGCAAGCCGCTCGCTCAGGAGCAAGCAAGTTTCTTGAGCAAGATGAAGTTGGGTGAGGCAGACCAGGTCATGCTCTCAATGCTCCAGCAAATGCTGAGTCAGCAACCGTAAAGGTACGAAAAAGCAAAACCGGCCGGGATGAACCCGGCCGATTTTCGTTTTGAAGTTGAAACTTCCTATTTGCGGCGCTTGCGGATGAGACCCGCAATCGCAAATCCCAGCACCGCCATCGAAGCGGGCTCAGGCACGGCGGTATTTCGGTAGTCGAATCCCGAACTTGACGAATATCCCGCTCCGTTTACAAGATTGCCCTGAGAATCCCTCAAATTGCGGATTCCGCCCCAATAGCTGGAATTCCCAAGGTCAATCACCGAGTCCAACGTGCCACCGACACCCGACAGCTGATTATCGAACATGGTGTCCACCTGAAGGAAATTGTCCATGAAGATGGACTGCCCGTAGATGAATTCAAAAGTCACTGTCCGCTGATAAACGTTCAACTCGTCGCCAAAGTAATCCAGCGTTGTGGAATCGAAGTCTTTGCTCCACTCTCCGGCATAGTAAGCCGATTGAACCGGATTCCCATTGATGTCGGTGACGCCATCAACGGTGACGTTGATCACCGCGTGCCAAAAGGCGTCGAACTGAGTATCCGGCGATGTACGATAGCCGTCGCTCAAGAAGGTAGTTCCGCTGCCCGCAACGTAGAGCGTCGCGTCGAAGAAACCATGCGTCCCATTGAGGTCCGCCTTGTCGAATTGGAAGGAATCTTGATAGCGGGAGGAAGCAAACCCGTACTCGAAGCCTAGCGGATTGTCGGGATTTGTACCGCTTAGATCGATCCTTGCCTTATTGACACCAAAACCGACATTGGCAACCCCAGCTACCCGTCCATAGCCGTCAATTACCTGCTCATGGGTTATCGCTCCAACCGGCTCTGGACCCTGTTCATAGTGTTCGTAGTAGGTATCGCCCAAAGAAAGGTTCATCCCATACTCAACCCAGTGCTGCGCATTAGCAAACGAGGCCGTCAGCGCCAGTGCGCCAACAAGTGGCCAACGATATTTCATAACCATCTCTCCTTACAAGTCCAACCGGACCTTTAACGAGTGTAAGTTGAATTTAGCGAATTCGCTTGAGGTTATATCCAATGACGTTATGCCATGGTACTGACAGCCCAGCCCAATTTGTTGCGGTGACGGGTACGAAAAAGCAAAACCGGCCGGGATGAACCCGGCCGATTTTCGTTTTGAAGTTGAAACTTCTTATTTGCGGCGCTTGCGGAGGAGGCCAACCGCGGCAATACCGAGCGCAGCCATCGAGGTGGGCTCAGGAACTGCAACCGTGCCATTCAGCTTTGCGGAACCACCGTTCGGCAGACCCTGCATGTGGACCATTGCGTAAATGTCCCTTGGGTTATCACCCTGCGGGGTTGCGAACGTAAGGAAGTGATTCGCATCTAGGCCGGTGCCCTTGACATCCCAGCTGACCGAGGTTCCACCAATAACGCGCTTGCCATTATTCGGAATGTTGAATGTTGCGTCGTAGTCAAACTTCTCACCAGCGTCGTTAACGAAGTTACTTCCGTGACTGTCTCCGGTGAAGCGACCCGACGGAGTGTCGGAGCCGGTAACGAAGGCAAAATCGCTCGGGATCGAGGTTAGATTCAGCAACAACTCCGTAATGAACTGGCCCGAAGCGGGATCGGTCAGGTTCGTGAGAGTGAACTTAACCTTGTTCAGGCCGCTAACCGTACCATCGTTCACGATAGTCAACGATGCCCAAGCGGGAGGGCCGGACGGGGTGTCTCCAGAAAAGACGTTCGAAAAGTTAAACGTGATGGCCTGAGCGGACACAGCGCCAATCACAGCAAATGACAGCATCAAAAATTTCAACTTCATATAATTACTCCGAGGCAATTGTGAAACCAAAAACGCCAAAGTGTGACGACAAAACCGCGTTTTTGGCAGTTTTACTGGGCGATTCCAGTACTTATACTGGCTCTTTAAAGCTAGGATTGAGCACGCCACCCGCCAGCGAGTAGGCGTTGCTGATGCCTTGGGCGCGACACTGAGAAGCGACTTGATAGCTCCGCACCCCGTGGGCGCAGATGAAGACGGTTGGGGTCTCCGATGGCTCCCAAGTGAAGCGCGAGAGCGGGCTAACCTCGTGCTTTACCTTGAGTCTCGGAAGCTCATCGGATTCGCGAACATCAACGAGCCGGAACTCTCCCAGCTTTGCCTGGGCTTCTTCCAATGTTGCGACTTCAAGATCATTCGACGGCATTTTGTAATCTCCCTGGCAGGCTGGGCAATATTCTCGCTTCTGGCGCGCCAGCCGTTGCGATTCGCCTGTTCGCAAATCGAAAAGCATGAGTTCCTGGCTAAGAACTTCTCCATATCCTAACAGCCCCTTGAGTACTTCATTTGCCTGCAAAATGCCAAATAGGCCGGGAGTTAAGCCCAGCACTCCTTCCTCCGCACAGGTTCCCACGCACGCATCGGGTGGCGTTTCCGGGAAGAGGCACTGAAGGCACGGCCCGTCGGGCATCACTGTCAGGATTTGGCCCTCGAAGCGGTGCACGCTCGCCGTGGTAAATGGCTTCCTAAGGCGCTTACATGCGGCGTTTAGGAGGAATTTGACTTCTAGCGAGTCGGTACCGTCGACGACCCAGTCGAACTGCTCCACCAATTCGTTAATGTTTATTTTTGATAACTTGTATGGAATCGTCGTGATGTTGATTGTCGGGTTTAAGCGTTTGGCAAACTCCGCTGCTCGCTCTACTTTGATTTTGCCCTCATCCTGAGCGCGGTAGAGAATCTGGCGATGGAGGTTCGAGACGTCCACCACATCGTCGTCTACCAGCCCAATCGTGCCGATTCCCGCCGCCGCAAGATAGGGCAATGAGCCCGAGGCCAACCCACCGACGCCTACCAACAGAACTCGGGCTTCGCGCAAGCGCTGCTGGCCCGCCTCGCCGACCTCGGGTAGACGCAGCTGGCGCTCGTAGAACCTCTCGTCAATCGGCGCCACTGGTTCAACGGCGACCCAGCCCGAATCGCCATCAGCATAGAACTCCTTCTTCCAAATCGGTACCCGCTTCTTCAGCTCATCGATCAGCCACTCGCAGCCCTCAAACGCCGCCTTGCGATGCGCGGCGGCAACCTGAATCAACACCGCAGTCTCGCCAATTTCTAGCCTTCCCGTGCGGTGGATAACGCGAACATCGAGGAGTCTAAACCGCTGCATCGCCTCCTGGCAAAGCAGTTCCCCTTCACTGACGGCAAGCTCATCAAACGCCTCGTATTCTAGACGCAAAACCTGGCGGCCACCGGCATGATCTCTTACCTTGCCCTCGAAGGACACGAAACCGCCCGCGCTTGGCACTTCTCGTGCGGTTGCTGAGATGGGCTCTGGGGTGAGTGAGAACACGGTTCTAGCCCCCCGACACCGGCGGCAGGAGCACGACTTCATCGCCATCCGACAGCTTGTCACCATCATTGGCAAATGATCCATTCACCGCGGCGCGAATCAACGAAGGGGGCAGGCCCAGCGAGTGCTGCCGAATAAGGCTTTCCACCAATTCCCGTACCGTTCTCACATCGGTTTCAATCAGTTCCTCGCCAACACCACGGCGGTCCCTCAGAACGGCAAAATATCGAACTTTGATCTTCATGCCGGGCTCCAGGGCAACGCTATGAACTGAACTGCATCGCCCACGTTAAGCTTCACCGCGCCTTCGGGAAGGCGCGCCAGCCCATCGGCGCGTGGAAGTGAGAAGGTGGCGTGGCTTCCAACCGTCGGCAGCAGTTCAAGACCTGCCTCAACGTGGCGCGCGGGGATGAACCGCTCCCTTCCATCCTCTTCCTGATAGCCTTCGGCCAAGCGGCGCATTTGGAAATTTGGCGCATGCCCCAAGTACGCGCGAACGAATACAGAGAACATGACGAGCGCGGACATTGGGTTACCCGGCAAGCCAAACCAGGCTTTATCGCCCTTGATACCAAAGCAGGTCGGCCGGCCCGGACGGACGGCGATGCGTCCAACCAATTGCTTAAATCCTTCCGCAAGCATTACCTGACGAACGAAGTCGTAATCGCCCACCGATGCGCCGCCGATAGTCAGCAGCAGGTCACAGGATTCCAACAGCCGCCTGATCGCTGTCGAAGTCTTCGTCAGATCATCCTCCACCTGCTCGTGAACAACCACGCAACCCATCTGCTGAAGCAACGCGACCAGCGTTGCCGAGTTGGATTCGAAAATCTTTGCGGGTTCCGGCGGGCTTCCCGGAGATAATAGTTCCGAGCCGGTGCTGAGTATGGCTACGCTCGGCATCCGCGTCACCGGCAACGCCGCATAACCGGCGGCGGCAAGGCTGCTAAGCATAGGCGGGTTGACGATCTGGCCCGCACGGGCAAGGTGAAAATCGGCGGGGTATTCCTCTCCCGCTTCGCGGATAAACGCCCCTGGGCGCGCTTCAACGGTGGCAACAAGCGAGTCGCTATCAACCGCTGCATTCTCTTGCGGCAGCACCGCTGCCGTTCCACTTGGAAGCATTGCACCAGTGAATATCCGTACCGCGCAGCCCGATTGCAGACCCGTTGCAGGCGCCGTCCCCGCCATCACTTCCCCGCTCAAGCGCCACGGTCCGCTGCCTGCAGGGTTCACGGCGTAACCATCCATCGCGCTGTTATCGAACGGCGGCGAGGGTTGGCTGGCAACAATGTCCTCGGCTAGAATTCGGCCCACGGAACTGGCGAGTGGAACAGACTCGCAGCCACCCTGCCAACGGTTGGCCTCGACGATGCGAAGGGTTTCGTCAACCGAGATCAATGCCCGCCTCCGGCGATCATTTCCTTCGCATGAAGAACGGCGGGGAAAAGGGCGTTCAAGGCATCCTTGCAGGCAGCCGGTGAACCAGGCAACGAGATGATCACGGATTTGCCTGCCAACCCTGCCACGGAGCGACTAAGCAGCGCAGTTCGCGCGCGCTCCTGGCTGTAGCTTCGAAATGTTTCGGCAATACCCGGCAGCGGCTTATCGATGATGCTTGAAAGCGAGTCTGGCGTGATGTCTCGCGGACCAACGCCGGTGCCGCCGGTGATGAGAATAAAGTCGACGCCCTGTGCAACCCACTGCGTTACCGCTTCCTGGATGGCGTGGACATCGTCAGGCACAACCGTTGGGCCGGGAACCTGGCCTCCCAACTCAGCCAACCCGGCGGCAAGAATTGCCCCGGAAACATCCTTTGACTCGCCCCGCGAGACTCGATCCGAAACCACAAGAACGGCAGAGGTCCAGCCGTTCGGCGCGGGGAAATCGCTTTTGCCGCCAGTTTTCTTCATGAGGCGGACGGAGCCAATCTCCATCTCCTCATCGATGGCCTTCAGCATGTCGTACAGGTTCAAAACCGCTGCGGAAGCCGCGGTGAGGGCTTCCATCTCAACCCCGGTTTTGGCAATGCTGACCACTTCAACCTCCACATTGATGCCCGCCTCATGAACTTCGAACCGGACATCGACGAACTCGATCGGGATGTTGTGGCAGTAGGGAATCCACTCGGTGGTGCGCTTTGCAGCCATGACTGCCGCGACCTTCGCAACCGGAAGCGGATCGCCCTTGGGGACCTTGCCTTCCCTTATCGCTCGCATCGTTTCGGGCGAAGCCTTGAGTTCGGCCCGCGCTAACGCGACACGCTTTGTCGAGACCTTGTGGCTAACATCCCTCATCCGCCGATTTGCACCATGCTGAGGTTATCGTACTGCTTCCACGCGCCCATCGGCGGGTGCCCTGCCCACTTTGTTTGCAAGCCGCTATGGATGGCAGCGGCGATTTCCTCATCGCACGATCCTGTGCGCGCCATGTCGCGAAGGCTGTTCTTAGGGGCGAGGAAAAGGCAGGTCTTCAGGCGACCGTCTGCGGTCAGGCGCACCCGGTTGCAATCGCTGCAGAAGTCCTCCGTCATGCTGGTGATAAACCCAACCGTCCCTTTGAAGCCTTCAATTCTGAACTCTTTTGCCACTTCGCTGGGCTCGCCGTCTCGTTGCAGCAATGCGTACTTCGCCTCGATAACCGAGCGCATTTCGCGGTAGCCGAACACCTTGTCCGCCTTCCACTCGTTGCCGCTGAACGGCATGAATTCGATGAACCTTACGGTAATCGGCTTGCTGCGTGTCAGCTCCACAAAATCGAGCAACTCGTCATCGTTGACACCCGGCATCACCACCACATTCAGCTTCACCGGGATGCCAGCTTCCAGCGCCGCCTCGATCCCTGCCAGGACTTCACTTAGGACGTCGCGGTGCGTGATGGTCTTGAAGCGCTCGGGTTGAAGGGAGTCAATGCTGATGTTCAGGCCATCCAGGCCCGCCCGGTGCAGCCTTTCCGCGTTTGCCCGAAGCGCGGTTCCGTTCGTCGTCATCAGCAGCTTCTCCACACCGGGAATCGCCTTGATGCGCCCGACCAACTCGACGAAGCCCTTGCGGATGGCGGGCTCGCCGCCGGTCAGGCGAATCTTCGTGACCCCGAGCCGAGCGAACACCGATGCAAGCCGCACAACTTCATCGTCGCCAAGAAGCGATTTCGAAGGCATCCATTCGATGCCCCGTTTTGGCATGCAATAGGTGCAACGAAAGTTGCAGCGGTCGGTGAGAGAGACGCGAAGGTAGGTGTGCGTACGCCCAAAGCGATCCACCAGGGGGGACCAAACTGACTCGCTTTGGCAAAGCGTTTCCATTCCGTTCAATTCTAGACCGTTATCTGCAAGCGTAGTCCTACCCACGTGATCTCTCCTACGGCCGAAATCAGCCGTTCGCGGCCCAAGTCATCACAGGATTTCGACGGCAAGGATTATTACGCCTTGCTTAACAGTGAAAACTCTGAGTTCTGTCGAAAGTCGCTAGACCTCACCTGATCTTTCGGTCGCATCGCAGACTTTAATTTGTGAAAAGGTCGTGCGATATGACGCCCGTCATAGTAGGGCATCAAAACGGGCCTGATAATCGGTTGCAACCCTCACAGGACACATATCTATGGCAACCCGACATCAAGTACCCGGACGCGCGCCAACAAAATCTCCGAGCGAAAAAGTCCGCGTTGTGCGCACGACCGATAGCCCGAATTGCACGGGTGCGTGCGGTTGGCTAGCAACCGTTGTCGATGACGTTATCGTCGACCTCAAGCCAGCGGCGGACTATCCCTGCCAAGAATACAACCCACGGGGATGCCTCAGGGGCATGTCGATGACCCACATCATTTATGGGCCCGATCGCATCCACACTCCACGGATTCGCGAGGGAGCCCGTGGGGAAAACAAGTGGCGCGACGTTTCCTGGGATGAGGCGTTGGATTACATCGCAACGCGAATGATCAAGATTCGCGATGAACATGGCCCGGAGTCGATGCTCTTATTCAATCAGGTCGTCGGCACCGGTTACGTCCAGAAGGGCGCGCAAGTGCGCACTGCCGCACTTCTCGGAATGTCGTTTGCAACCGCGTACGACTTCAACGGCGACATTTCGATGGGATTCACCCAAACCGTCGGCATCGACTGTGTTGAGTGCGAAACCAAGAGCTGGGCCCATTGCAAGACCGCGATTCTGTGGTCCAGCAACATCTTCCAAACCCGAATTCCAGATGCCAAGTTCTTAACAACCTACGCCAAGCAGCGCAACAACTGCGAAATTATCTCCATCGATCCGCGATGTAGCCAGACCTCCAAGGGAGCAGACCAATGGCTACCGATTAACCCCGGAACGGATGGGGCGCTCGCCCTGTCCATGTGCCAAGTCGTGCTCGAAGCGGGCCATGTTGACTGGGCCTTCCTGCAAAAGAACACCGACATGTGCACGCTTGTGCGCGATGACAACGGGATGCGGCTTCGAGCCTCGGATGTGGGCATGGGTACCGATGCCGAATTCGTCGCCTGGGACAAATCCTCTGATGGCCCTTTCAAGCTGCCGATGGATTCCCTTCGCCTCCCCGATGGCATTGAATTAGCTTTCATTGGCGCCCGCGAGGTTCTATTGCAGAACGGCCAGCGGATCAAAGTCACCCCTGTTTTCGAGTTGATTCAACAAGAGGTGATGCAGCCGCAATACAGCCCCGAAGCAGTGGCCAAGGTTTGCGATATCCCCGCCGAGACCATTCGTAGCGTAGCGATCCGATACGCGACCGAGCGTCCAAGCTCGATCATCATTGGGATGGGGATCAACCACCGCCTTCACGGTGACCTAACGATCCGAAGCGTCTTGTTGCTGGCCACACTGGTGGGCGCGCACGGGCGTCCCGGCGAATCGGTTTCAATCTACTCGGGCCAACATCACTTTCGTCTCGACGTCTCGCCGTGGTGGTTCCCGGGAGGAAAGCGCCCGAATAGCGTCCCGATGCACTACTTTGTCCTGGGCGAGCCAACCAAATCGATCAACCCCAAGATTAAGTTCCCGAAGAACGGCTTCAAGGCGCTCATCGTAAGCCACGCCAACCCCCTCGTGACGGAATTTTCTGCGCCACTCAAGCGGGCGATCGATAACCTCGACCTGTTCGTAGCAATCGATTTTTCCATGACGCCAACCTGCGAATACGCCGACATCGTTCTGCCCGCGCCTACATTCTGGGAGAAGGTTGACCTCGTCGGCACGAGCTGCCACCCGTATCTGCAGATTCAACAAGCCGTTGTGCCTCCGCAGTACGACAGCCGAACGGAGATGTGGATGATGCAGGAGATTCTCAAGCGCGTCGATCCCGAAAAGGCGGCAATGCTCGACTATACCGAGCAGGATGCGATTCGGATCATGCTCGAGGGCGGGGGTAAAGAGGTCGAAGGGATTACCCTTGAACAGCTTGAAAAGGGCCCGGTTCGCCTCAAGGTGCATGATCCGGAATGCGGTTTGGACGAGCAGCTTCATGAAGACAAGCTGTTCCCACCTCGGGCATATCCTTTCCCCGAAGGCGCCCAGCGGGAGTTCCTTAAAACCGGCCGCATGGAGTTCTACAAGGAGGAGGACATCTTCCAAAAGATGGGTGAGACGATCCCCACGTTCCACTGGGCGTTCGAGCATCTTCCGAGATCGGCCCAGGAGATGCCGCTAGCAATCGTCACGCCGCACAGCAAGTGGCGCGTTCATAGCACGCACTGCAACAATCCATTCCTGCGGAATTTGAATCGCAAACCAGTCGTCGAAATCAATCCGCGGGATGCAGCTCAGCGTGGGATTAACGATGGCGACAAAGTCGAGATCTACAACGAGTTCGGCGCCTATGAGCTGTGGGCTCTGGTCACAGAGACAATCAAGCCCGGCGTCGTCTGCGTTGACCACGGCTGGTGGGACCGATACTTGGCTTCAGGAAAGTATCACAGCGTCCACACTTACCAGAAGGTCAAGCCGACCCACGAAGCCTACTTTCTGCCGGCGGTCTATGCCCCCGGGCAGCACTGGAAGGACACCCGAGTTGACGTAAGGAGGGCCAAGTAAATGCCCCGCCTGTCCATGCTCATCGACCTGACCCGTTGCATAGGATGCGACGCCTGCACTCTGGCATGCAAGCAAGAAAACGGGACTCCCTTCGATACATTCTTCGCGCGAGTGCTCAATGTGGAAGTCGGCACTTACCCGGACGTCAAGCGGCTTTACATCCCGGTTCTTTGCAATCACTGTGACGACGCGCCGTGCCTGAAATCTTGCCCGAACAAAGCGATTATCCGGCGTCCAGACGGGATTGTTCTCGTCGACCAGGATCGATGCCGAGGAACCGGCGCATGTGTCTCGGCTTGCCCGTACGGGAACATCATTCTCAATCGGGAGCCAGACTCCTGGTATCTGGACGAAGATGAGCCTTATGAGAAGGATTTCGTCAAGGCCCGACTCAAGCCCAATGTGGCGCGAAAGTGCACTTATTGCGCTCATCGCGTAGATCAGGGCTTAAAGCCCGCTTGCGTCGTGGCCTGCCCAACCACCGCGCGCATCTTTGGCGATCTTGAGGACGAAGCGAGCGACATTTCGCAATACGTCGCCCAGGAGCGCGAGACGACACAACGCAAGCCATTCCACCTTTTGGAAGAAGCCGGAACCAAGCCAGCCGGCTGCTACCTCGGACCCATGTCAAAGCAGGACCCACATACCCTTCACCAGACCGATGCCATTGGAGATGCGAAAACGGCTGAAATGGCACGCGTACCGCAACAGGGAGCTAAGAAATGAATGCAAGGCTCGTTTATCTGACTATCCTCGCTGGGCTCACCGCTACGATATTCGGCCAGACGCCCACGAGGGATGTCTTTGGAGGCAGCAGCTGTATGGGTTGCCACGGCCAAAGCGCGATGGGAGGCTTAGGCCCGCCCCTTGCGAAAACAAAGCTGTCCATTGAGGAGTTTCAGAAGATCGTTCGAAGCGGCAAAGGAATGATGCCGGCGATCAAAGAGAACGACTTAAGCCCTGGCGACCTTCAAGAGGTTTACACCGAAGTCTCCAACAAGCCTTGGTTGGAGGACCAGATACCGATCGCCTATAAGGTAGGCAGATTCCTGAGCCCCACGAGCGTTAGCCACATTTTCATGGTGGCATTCCTCTTCTGCGGCATTTTCGCGGTTAGAGGGATCACCTATTGGCTGAGGTGCGCCGGATTCAAGCAGCTATTGCCGAGTCTAGCCAAGTTGGGCTGGGCTAAGGCAATCGGTATTGCCTTAAAGTCCCTCATCGTAGATGGGTTCCTTGTGGGTTCCCTTTGGAAGAACAACAAGAAGCGATGGGTCATGCATGGCCTCCTCATTTACGGGTTCTGTGGGCTCCTCCTTGCTGATATCCTGATCGCCATTTTCAATCCGCAGCGCGGACAGCTTCCCTTGACTGATCCCCTGAAGTTGCTCCCCATCGTTAGTGGCTTCGCAGTCGCCCTCGGAGTGTGCTATGTGATGTACCGCTACAAGAAGGACGAGTACATCGACAACGGGCTTACTCTCGGCAAGGACTTTCTGTTCGTAAATCTCCTCTTTCACGTCGCGATAAGCGGGTTCCTGGTGGTCACCCTCAAGCGCCTTGGGATCAACGACTGGGTGATGACGATTTATCTCTACCACCTAGCATCTGTGTTTCTCTTGATCGTTACTGGACCATTCACCCGATTCCAGCACATGTACGTTGTCCCAATAATGGTCGCAGTTACACGGCTAACCGAAGCGGTAACGGCAACAGGCGTCGAACTGGGATTTCAACGGGAGCCTTCGCCCGGCCGTCACCACAAGTCCGCGCGAATTGCGGAGGATGTGCTTAAGCAAGTTGGCCTTGAAGGCAAGGTCGTTATGCGCTACTACCCCTAAATGGATCGAAACATGTCACACGAAGAAACCAATCCAGACAGCATTCAAATCTCTCGCCGCAAGATGATGGGCGTAGTGGTTGGCGTGATCAACCTCGGACTCATTGCGTCGGTAGTGGGCCCCGTCATCGGCTTTGCGGCGGCGCCGCTTGGGCAAAAGCGCAAGCAACAATGGATCGCCCTGATGGACGAAAAGTTGATCGGTCCAGGCGAAGTGAAAGAAGTCACCTATTCGCTCAAGATCGTCGACGGCTACCACGAAGTCGAGCAGATGTACACCGTATATCTGAGGCGCGGAACCGATGATGTGATCTGCATTGACCCCACCTGCACCCACTTGGGATGCCGCGTGAAATATCAGACCGAGCACCACAAGTTTGTTTGCCCATGTCATGGAGGCGTCTTCGACGACGAGGGCAACAACAAGAGCGGCCCACCGCCCAAGCCGCTCGAACGACATCCAGTCAAGATCGAGGGCGGCAAAGTTTGGATATCAAGGGACGTTTAAAGTGGAAGGCAAGAAAACTCTCGAACTGGAAGAATCTCGGACACTCAGCCCTGAAACCAGGTTCAATCAAACTCGCGAAACCGGAAGCGAGCAAGAGCGATTGGTCATAGATCGACCGAAATTAAGCGATTGGCTCGAACTTCGTTTAGGTTGGTACGGATTCGTTCGAAAGAATCTGGATGAGCCAATGCCTCCTGGAGTGGGCTGGTGGCAAACGCTGGGCAACCTTATCATGACCTTGCTCATCTTCCAGTTCGTAACTGGATTCGCGCTTGCTATGTACTATTCTCCGAGCCCCGAGGCGGCGCATGCAAGCGTGAGGCACATCACCTATGATGTGACCCTCGGCTCATTTATCCGTGGACTGCACGCTTGGGGCTCCTCGGTTATCGTTTTCGTGGTCGCCTTGCATACCATGCGCGTCTTCTTCTGGGGCTCCTACAAGAAGCCCAGAGAGGTCACGTGGCTCGCTGGCGTTGTGATTTTCCAAATCGTGCTGGGTTTCTCGTTCACGGGATACCTTCTGCCGTGGGATCAGCGCGCTTATTGGGCGACGGTTGTGGGAACTCGCATCGCGGCAACGGTTCCGCTCATTGGGCATCAGCTTCTGGTGTTCATCCGGGGTGGCGAAGAGGTGGGGGCGCTAACCTTGACCCGCTTCTTCTCGTTCCATGTGATGCTGCTTCCCGCGTCCCTGATGGCCTTCATGCTTGCCCACCTCTTCTTGGTTCGCAAACACCATATTGCCGGCCCGGTTGAGCCGCAAAAGGGTCCGCCGGTTCCGTTCTATCCGAATCAGCTATTCAAAGATGCGATAGTTCTGCTTGTCGGCGTAGGGCTGCTCATCTACCTCGCCATCGCGTTCCCGCCGGCTCTTGAGGCGGTTGCGAACCCGACTGGAACGGACTTTAGCCCGCGACCGGAGTGGTACTTCCTGGGTCTTTACGAGCTACTCAAGATAATGCCTCCAGGGTGGGAGGTAGTCGCCGCCGTCATTATTCCTACCACTGTCACAATCGGCATGATTCTGTTGCCATGGCTCGACCGGAGCCGAAGCCGACACCCTGCCAAGCGGCAATGGGTAATTTTTTCAGGCATAGCCGTAATTCTTTTGATCGGGCTAATGACGCTGAAGGGAATTTTGGAAACACCCCCGGAGCACAAAGCGGCCTCAACGGAAGCAGTCGCCGGGAAGCAAACACCTTGAGGGGTTAGGTTCGGGCCCTACTGGTGCCCCAGAATGTGGTTCCCCTCAGTCGTGGCCGTGATACGCCTTTTCGCCAGCCTTGATGGCGACCTTCAGCCGATTCGCGGGAGGCGGGAGCGGGCACGTGGCGAAGCTAGTGAATGCGCACGGCGGGTTATAGGCGTAATTGAAATCTAGCGTCACGTAGCCATCGACCGGCTTATCGGTATCGAGGAATCGCCCCGCTCCATAGGTCGTGTTGCCGCTGGTCGCGTCCTTGAAAATGAGAGAGAATGTGCCATCGCCGCCGTCCAGCGCCTCCATCGAGCATTCTTTGCCGTCAACCTTAAAGGTGAGTGTGCCCATGGAAGGAGAATCCGATGTGTCGCCAAGCACGTTGGTGATTGGCACCATCTTGGGCTTGGCGTAAGGCGTGAATTTGGCCTTGATGCGGTACGCCTCAGTAACCGGATACCAGTTCAAGCCGGTGAAGTTCTTGCGGCTATCGCACTGGGGGTCCCAAAGCCGAATCCCCGTTCGCTTGCCACGCTGAATGACTCCAAATACGCAATCGCCGACCGCAACGCGATCCGGCTTGCCACTCACATCAGGCTGCAGCACTGCGCTCTCAGGCGCGGGCTTGCCATTGATCTTAAAGATCGCCGCCGATTCGGTGCGGAACGTGACCACGCCACCCTCCAAATGGAGAACGCCAGCCATCGCTGGCGCCACCCGATATGGAAGCAGCACTGCGCTGCCTTTTGCCGAGCCGATCACGTTGTCGCCATTTGAGAGCCAAAACAGCCCGGCCACGCTTAGCCAGCCGGTCGGGCGCTTAAGGCTTTCCTCGCGCTTGGCGCGCCAATCCTGCACTTGCTTGCTGTAGTCGCCATCAACCGCGGAAACCGCGAGAATGGATAGAGCGATCGCGGCAGGAAGCAGGTTCACCAGCCCCTCGTAGCAAGCAGCTCCTCTTCGTGGAGCGAGCTGACATTGATTCCAACCATCGGCTCGCCGAGATTTCTGCTGATTTCCGCAAGCTTTGCCGGTTCTTTGTAGAACAGCACCGATTCCACGATCGCCTTCGCGCGCTTCGCAGGGTTGCCGGACTTGAAGATGCCAGAGCCGACGAACACCGTCTCCGCGCCGAGTTTCATCATCAGAGCCGCATCGGCGGGAGTGGCGATGCCGCCGGCGGAAAAATTCGGAACAGGCAGCTTGCCCAGTGCTTTCACTTCGCGAATCAGGTCCAACGGAGCCTGGTGCTCCTTTGCAAGCACGTAAAGCTCATCTTCGCGAGCATTCTGGACAACTCGGATCTGAGATGTAATCGCGCGCATGTGGCGGACTGCCTCGACCACATCGCCGGTGCCGGCCTCGCCCTTGGTGCGGATCATCGCCGCGCCTTCCGCGCATCGCCTTAGGGCCTCGCCCAGATTTCGCGCCCCGCACACAAAAGGAACCGTGAACGGGTGCTTGTCGACGTGGTTCTCTTCGTCGGCAGGAGTCAGGACTTCGCTTTCGTCAATGAAGTCCACTTCAAGTGCTTCAAGGATTTCCGCCTCGACGAAGTGGCCGATGCGGCACTTGGCCATGACAGGAATCGTGACGGCTTCCTTGATGCCGATGATGAGCTCAGGATCGCTCATGCGGGCTACGCCGCCCTCGCGGCGAATATCGGCGGGAACGCGCTCCAGCGCCATTACCGCGACTGCGCCGGCATCTTCGGCGATTCGTGCCTGTTCAGCGTTGACGACGTCCATAATGACGCCACCCTTCAGCATTTCCGCAAGTCCAACTTTCTCGCGCCAGGTCTTTTGACTTCCAGATGAATTCTTCAAGTTACTCATAGCAAATCGTTTCGTTCAAACTAAGTTCGGGGCCAAGGGGAATTGCCCCACAGCATTATACGAAGATTAAGAAGTACAACGCTCACCGCCAATACAGTTATGGACGCACTGTACTCTTTAGCACTGGAACTCGCACAGAATCTGAAGGCGACGCCCTCCAATATTAGCCGGATTGCAACCCAAACGTCTGCTGAAGCGGCGCGTTGGGCGTTCGTCCAGTGGGAGCTTCGCGAGAAGGGGCATAACAAGTTTGCGCGCGCTGCGGAGATGATCTTCGTGCGCGAAGCGCTGGAGCAGGCCACCAACGAGCGTGTGGCACAGTACCACGCCTCCTGCTTTCCCGGAGGTCAGCTGGTGGCGGATTTGACGGCGGGCATCGGCGGCGATCTTCTTGCGCTTGCCGCGCGGGGGCCCGCAGTTGCGTACGAGCTTGATGAGGAGCGTTTGGAATGCGCCCGCTGGAATCTTCAGGCTTACGGTCTGAAGGCGGAGCTTAGGCTTAAGGATGCGCTTGAAGAGAAGTGGGATTTTGAATACGCCTTCGCCGATCCGGGACGGCGAGAAGGTGGAGCGCGAATCGCGAAACCGGAAGACTACGCCCCCAACCCCTTACTGCTTGCCGAACGAATGAAACGGATAAAGAAAGGCGGGATCAAGCTTTCGCCGATGAACGACGATGCGTTCCTCGAAGCCCTCGGACCGCGCATAGAGTTTGTGAGCTACGAAGGCGAGTGCAAGGAGGCGCTGGTGTGGATGGGCGCCGAAACGCAACCAGGCCGCTTTGCCGTCTTGCTGGATGGTAAGGAACCTCTTTGGCTTCAGGCGGGTGGCTCGCCGCCGTCGGTTGACGAGCCTGGCGCGTACCTGTACGAAGCCGATCCCGCCGCGATTCGCGCCCACTGCGTGGGCTCGCTCTGCGCGCAGCATGACCTTGCCGTGCTGGGCACGTCTCACGGCTATCTGGTAGGTGATCAAGCGCTTCGCGACCCTTGGCTAACCAGCTATGAAATAGTCGCTGCCGCGAAAGATGTGGGCGACCTTGGCAAGCGTTTCAAAACCGAAAGCAAGGCAAAAGCAGTGGTAAAGAGTCGCGTTCCCGGGCTTGATCTTGCGAAGGTTAGCCGCGAACTGAAGGGTTTCGACCCGAACTTGGTTGCAATCGCCTACCCGGTGGGTAGAAGCGTGAGGTTTCTCGCCGCCAGGCGAATGGTTACTCCTGGGTGATGGTGATGCGGACCACCGACATGTTATCGGGCAGGCTGACGTTCTTCAGCACATCCAGAGCAGCGGTTTGATGATCGATATCCTCGTTGATATCGCGCACGTTCGGCGCGGTTTCCAGATACTTGATCAATAATTCTTCGCGGCGCTTTCGGAGTTCGTTCAGCTTGGTCTTGTAAGAGCGTGTTAGCCTCGCGCGCCGGTCCTCAGAATCGCCCTGCCATTCCTCAACGATCGTCGCGCCAATCTGCTTTAAGAAAGCCTGCACCTTCGCGGGTGGCAGCAATACGACCAATGCCGGCATGCCTTTTCCGGCAGCGCTATCCCAATCCTCAAAGCGCGTTACGCTTGCTCCAGCGGCTCTTGCCGCGCTTGCGATTCGCGATACCCCAGATGCCACATCGGCTGGGCTAACACGGCAAAACGTAATTTCGCCCTGCGCGGTTGGAGGGAGCACTTGCTGTTGATTGAGCTTAGAACCATCCGCAGGCGGCAGCATCCCGGGTAACGGCTGCATGCCGTGGCCAAACGGATCCATGGGGGGTGTTTTCTTTCCCTTGCCCTTCTTGTCGGCAGACGCAGCTGCAATTGCGGCGGCCGCCGCATTTCTCGTGGCGTCTGGCTTTGGCGAAAAGTCGTCGGTTGGCGCAAGATTGCCAGGCGTTTTGGGAATCTCCAGGGGCTTTTGTTTGGTGACGTCAAACTTCGGCTCGGTCTCAATCGGAGCGGAAACTGCTGGCGGCGCAGAGATCGTCGGCCGCGGAGTCATCTCGTCGATTCGGCTGTTAACGCGGGCGGTGCGCTGCATGGCCGCTGTCTTCTCCCGCTGCATCATCGGCATATCCACCATGCCGTAGATAAGGCCGCCGATAATTCCGCCCGCCACGAGGACGATCACGGCTGCCGACCAAGGGATCGGCTCTGGCCGCGGCGGTAATTCTGCGTGCTCCATATCTTCCATTATTGGTTTCTAACAGTTTAAGACGATGGGAGAACTCCCGTGTGTCGCCCCCGTATGGTACAACGACCCAAGTTCGAATCGGAGGAGTGAGGTTGGAGCCAACAAGGCAAGAGTTTTTCGGGTTTTTGCTTCCAGAGAAGCTGCTGTTCTACTTCCTTGCATTCCTTTCGCTTGGAATTTGCTTCTGGCAGATTCGCTCGCGCATCGCGCTTTGGCTATCCGGCAAGCCGCTTGGCCCTATTCGGGAAGGCATTAAATATTGGCTTCCGACCCGCGAGGGGCTTGGGCGCTGGGCGAACAACGTTGGACTCTACGTAATCGGCCAAAAAAAGGTGCGATCCAGCAGGCCGCGTAGCGGCGCGCCGATGCACTTGATGCTGTTTTACGGCTTTCTGACACTCTTCATCGGCACTACGCTGCTTGCCATCAACACCTACTCCCCGTTCAAGTTCCACAAGGGTCTCTACTATCTGATCTACGAAATGGCCCTGGACGTGATGGGCCTTGGCTTCCTTATTGCGTGCGTTTGGGCATTCTTCCGACGCCTTGCGATGACCCGGGCCGAACTTGGCTGGGCGGACTATCACGGCGATCAGGACGAGAAGCAGTGGCGTGAGGGCCGTCGCCGCCCGATGTCCGGCACGATGAACGACTACGCCGTGCTGGGACTGCTCTTCATCACCGGCTTTACCGGCTATCTGGCGGAAGCCGCGCGAATGGCGCTGAATCCCCAGCCATTTGATTGGAGCGCGCCCGTCGGCCATGCCCTTAGCCTAGCGCTGCCGCAGTTGAGCGTGGAGCAGTACAAGTTTGTTTGGTGGTTCCACATGGCATGGGTGTTCGCCTTCTTCATGCTGATTCCCCGCTTCCGGCTGCGCCACATCGTGATGGCGATCCTGGTTTCGGCGGGATACGAGAAGAAGCCGTGGGGCGAACTAAAGCCGATCACGATGGAAGAGGTCGAGACGACCGGCCAGATCGGTGTGACGCTGGCAAAGGATTACAGCCGATGGCAACTCATGAGCATGGACGCCTGCATGGAGTGCGGACGCTGCACCGAGGTCTGCCCCGCGTGGAACGTGGGCAAAGTTCTAAACCCCAAGCTGGTGGTGCAGGATATTCGCGGCTCGATGGCCTCGGGTGTTGCCGTGGCTGAAGCGGTTTCCGAAGAAGCGTTGTGGGCGTGCACGACGTGTAACGCCTGTGTTGAGGCGTGCCCAGTTCTGATTCCTCATGTCGACCTGATCGTAGGCGCGCGAAGGAGCCTCGTTGCCGAAGGCAAGCTTTCCGGCACCGGGGCGACGATGCTGCGCCAGGTTGGCAGCACGGGCAGCGCCTGGGGACAGGCGGCGATTGATCGCGAAGACTGGATGAAAGGGCTGGACGTTCCCCTTTGCCGCGATGGCGTTGAGTTTGAGTATTTGATGTGGGTTGGGTGCGCGGGCGCGACTGATCCGGGAGCAATCCGCACCACGAAGGCGGTCGCCCAACTGCTGAAGAGGGCGGGAGTGAAGTTCGCCTGCCTGGGCAAAGAAGAGGCATGCACCGGAGACCCGGCGCGGCGCATCGGAGAGGAATTCCTTTTCCAGGAAAAGGCGATGCAGAACGTCTCGGTCTTCCAGAAGTACAAGGTGAAGAAGATCGTCACCGCCTGCCCGCACTGCATGAACACGTTTAAGAACGAGTATCACCAGTTCGACGGCGACGTGGAGGTGGTGCACCACACGCAGCTGCTTTCGCAGCTTGTGGACGATGGCAAGCTGGCGGCATCCAACCCGAATAAGGGCGAAGTGACCTACCACGACCCTTGCTATCTGGCTCGAGTGAACAACGAGAGCGACGCGCCTCGTTCGCTTGTTGGCGACGCCACGAATTTGAACAGCGAAGCCATCGACCTCGTCCAGTGGCTACAAAACGGACCGTCTTCTGGCGGCGCTTTGGCGGAGCCCGAGCATCGCGGCCGCAAGACGCTTTGCTGCGGCGCGGGCGGCGGGCGCATGTGGATGGAAGAAGAGCCAAACCAGCGGCCCGGAAACCGGCGCGCGGAGGAGCTACTGGCGACCGGCGCAAAGACGGTCGCGGTGGGCTGCCCATTCTGCCGAATCATGCTTGATGCCAGCATCAAACAGGTCTCGGAAGAGGAGATTCGGCTAGTAGATCTTGCCGAAATGCTTCAGGAAGCAAACGCCGAATGATCGTCGGTATTCAGAAACCAAGCAAGCCCGCAGCTTGGAGGGCTCCTGAAACATGTAAACACTAGGCGTTTGCGTCATGCTCAAGCGCTAACGAAAGAAATTCAGCACCATTCACATGCGAATTAAGCTGCGACCTAGAAGGCAAATCAGATCTTTCGAACTTGCGTTTGCCACTAATGGAGCAGGTGTGCACCAACTTCTTCATTGACCGCGTGTTGTGGAAGTACTCGGGGACCAGCAGAAAAGCTCGCGTAACGCCCTCGGAAACATAGAACCCTCCCTCTTTTGACTTAAGCGACGGATACTCGCGGAGAAAGTTTCGCAGAGTCAGCATTCTCTGTAGGATGAAGAGTGTGTCATCTGGACCTACCTTGTTCAACCCAACGACAGAAAGTCTTCCGTCGAATCGAGACTCAAAGTCCCTCCCTTTCCTCTTCCTAAGTTCCTCCCTAACCGTATCTGGAATGTTATCAGCTGGCAACGAGGCATCCCGACAAGCGCGACTAAAGACATCGGCATTTTCAAATCGTGAGCCAACAAATATGAAGACGGCGGACCCGACCTTCTGCATCATATCCCCGGTCAAGAACAAACCTTCCTCCATTGGTGAAAGCAAGAACGGCAACCACCCAAATTCACGGTCGTGTAGCGGAGAATCAAATTCGTCAAATACAACAACGGGAATCTTGCCGCTAAGTCCTTGATTTCTTACGCCCTGCATCATGTTTCCAAGCTGGGCAATATCCTGAACCTGGCTCAAGTTGATTGGCACCGTGTCTCCACATAGATCACCCAGCACTTTGCGCGTGATCATCCTGGTTGCCGTCGTTTTTCCAGCACCCGGTGCGCCAAAGCAAAGCAGGTTAAGAGGTGTACCATCCCTTAAGCTGAGCCTACTTTGAATATGCCGAGATCGATACTCTGCGATTCGCGTCTCAATGTCACGCAGACCCTCAATCTCCTCACGCCTCACGGCAAAGTAATCTGGACCATCTCCAGTTACGCGGTAATGTGGGATTGAACTAAGTATTGCCTCTAGGTAATCGTCGCCCCCCTTCAGTGTGTCTCGTGCAATTTCCTCAACTTTTGCCTCTTCGTTAACCAGCGCATAATTTGAGATTGTCCAGGGATTCCGCCTAAACCTATCCAGTTCAGGATCAAGACTTGGCTTACTCCTCTTCAACTCCTTCTCGTAGTCATAATGCGTCTGGAGAATTCGAGCGACAAAGTCCTTGTCGGGACTAAATGCTGCGAGGGGAGCATATCTTCTTCGACAATCTTGATCCAGTACTCCGCTTCCAACACCGGTACTCGCTGTTGCCCCTTTTGCTTTCTCCCAAACCAGGGAATAGAAGTATCCGTCCTCACGGTAATGATCCATGTCCCGTATGAAATCTATTTCGCCCTTGGCGACTTCCAGCGCCACGCTCCTAAAGTGGTCGTTAAACCCCTGCGAATTCACGTAATGAACCCAACTCTCATCATTACCCTTCTCGAAATTAAGCGTTGCCAGGTCAAGTCCCGTTCGAGTCCATGCGACGATGTGATCAGAAAGCCGTGCTTTCGGTACCCGAGCCGACGATTTAGCTACATATGAAGCAAGCCGGTATGCAAGATAGGCTGTAAGTACGCTAACAGTCCCCGGAACATATCCTTCGGTAGGCGAGACCGTCCTATCAGACGAATTGGCTCTAAATAACAAGGAGTATCGCTTCGATCGGTTGTTTTCGAGTTTCCTAATAAGCTGTTTGCTTGGCTCGGCCTCCCAAATTTCTTCAAGCACTTTGTGTATGGAGAGGCGGAGATCGATTGTCGGCTTACCTACACGAATGCTGTGATACGTGTCGCGAATCTTTTCGAAGAGATGCTTATTCTCTCTATCGTTGGTTGGCCGAGCTCTCACGCACGCCCCATTGTGGCCAAAGGTGACGACCAGGTACTTTGCCAGGCGCCGGAATGCGAATCTGGAACTTCGTCCCTTTGAAGTTATCAAGTCTTGCAGGGTGCGCTCCCACGACCGACCAGAATTGATTACAATGTCATCTTCTCGGAGAGCAGCTCCCTCAGTGACGCATATAACATGCTCTGAGCGCTCCTGAAGCCAGTAAAAAAGCCAAAGGGGCCAGTGGGGAGCGACGCTGTCACCGGGCCTGAATTTGAAGATTATGTAAGCATCCTTCTTAAGCTCACCTAGCCAAGAAGTTCCTGCAAAATCATGGCCATTCCACCAAGGGTCATCCAAAAATTGGAGGGAATGCCCTTCGAAATTAATTATTAGGATATCGATTTCCTTGAAGTCGAGCGTGGCCGGGTTCCCGTTTGCGTCCTCGATCGAGGGTGGGCCCTCAAGAGGCTTCGTATTGGGCTTCAATGGATCAAGGTTGCTTATCGCAAGCGTCTGGACTGCCCGCAAGCTCTTGTCAACCTTGGCCCACTTACGCTCAACCCGCGGCAACCACGTTGAATTTGAGAAGGAAAGATCGGCAATCGGGGGCACAACCGCCGAATAGACCTCGATTTCGGAACCCACGGGTGCAGGCTGAGTCACGTCAATCCCAGATTCTGCCTTCAAAAGGCTCACTATCACTTCGCGAATGAATGGCACTCCGCCATATCTCCGCATCGTTTTTGCCTTGGGCACGTGGATATCGCGATGACTTGCCGTGCTGTGGTCAGAATCAAGAAGAACTGCCTCCTCCAGGATTACGTCCCCCCAACAGAGTATCTTTACTTTCCGACCGGCAACCATCTGCCTAGCTTAATGAAACCATAGAAGATGTTTCAACAGCAAAATTTACAGGTTTCCCATCCCCATGAGCGCGGGTTTGCGATTTGATGGCGATTAGGCTTTGTTTTCCGCCGTGCGCGGCCCCTCGGCGCCAAGCAACTGCTCTGGCGTTTCGCTGTCTCTGGCATCCACGATGCGCTTGGGCAGGAAGTAAACCAGTGGAATCGTGATGAAGGTGGTCAGCGTGTTGAGGATGATCAGCATCGCCAACGACACCGTCTTCTGATCCAGCAAGTGCGAACCGAACTTGTCCGTTCCAAAAAGGGCCAGGTTGCGCACGCTCATCATTAGCGAAAATCCAAGTCCCTCATTGCCCTTGGGAGTCGCCCGAATCGCGAGGTCCATCAGGGCAAGCTCAGCCAGCGTGTAACCCCAACCATTGAACGTGTCGATGATCTGCGCGATCGAGTAAGAGTTGTAGGCAAGATAGAAGATGTTGGCCGCCGTGCCTGCAAAAAGGCAGACGTAAAGCAAATGGCGCAGTGAGAACTTCTTGCAGACGAAGCCGTACATAAGCGCCGCAACGATTCCACCTGCGCCGCTTAGGAACGTTAGAAAGCCCTGCTGCTGAGTATTCAGCTTGAGAACATCTTGCTGAAGATAGAAGATTCCGGTGGAGATTCCCGGGGCGAGATAGAAAAGCAGCATGAGCCCGGCCGCCCCCCACATCGTGCCCGCTCGGGCCAAGTTATTTAGCTGCCGACCGGCGTTTTCCAGAACCTCCGCGCTCGACGTCTTACGGCGCTGCTCAATAAGGAATAGGATCGTAATTGGCGCGACAAGGAACATGATTCCGCCGCACATGTAGCCGGTGACCGCCAACGGAATGGAGGCGAGGTAGCCACCTGCCGGACCCTGAATAAGGGTGCAGACTTGCTGAACGAAATTTCGAACTGAGGTCAGCCGCCCGGAACCTGACGTGGCCTGCGCAACTTCCACCATATAGCCGCCAATAACCGTGCTGGCAATGACCATGAAGGTGTTGATGAAGAGGCAAATCCAAAGGAGGGTGCTGTACTGGTGAGGTGCGTTTGCCAGGGCAATCCAGCCTACAACTGCCAGCACCGTGCTAATAAGAATGTAAGCGCGACGGCGGGTGCCAAATATCGGGAAGGCATCCGTGAAGACTCCTGCGAAAGGCTTCAGATACCAGGGGAAACCTATCCAAAAGAAGAAGCCAGCGTTTCCTTCACGTCCAACGTGGAGCTCGTTCTTCAATAGGTTCTGCAAAGGGATGCGCGCAAGAACCTGCGGCTGAGCGAGAGTGGTGGCAAAAACGCCGACGATGATGATGATTGCAGCGAAGAGCATCGCATTGGACTGCGGCTCTTTTCGGGGATATTCAACTGTGGCCATACGGTTAACCGGCAAACAAATTAGAAGCGGCAAAGATTACACTAGGTTACGGGGAATTCGCGCTACAAGCTGAAAAATAGCTTCATTAACCTGGCCCGGCAAGAGCCCGGTAATAGCGAATGACCTTGCGGACGTAAGCCTGGGTCTCTCGATAGGGCGGGATACCGTGATATTTCTTCACCGTCCCATCGCCCGCGTTGTAGCCAGCGAGAGCAAGCGCCAGGGTTGTGATGTCCTCGCGGCCGGTTTGCTGACGATACTTATCAAGATGTCCGCGAACCAGCTGCACTGTGCCGTATAGATTCTCGTACACGTTGTAGGCGTTCGATAGCCCCAGTTCCTGCACATTGCTGGGCATGAGCTGGCCGAGCCCCATCGCTCCCGCGTGGCTCTTGCAGAGAGGGTTGAAATCGCTTTCCGCCATGAGGATCGCCATGATCAGGCGGGCGTCAACGCCGAAGCGAAGGCTGTTGCCGATAACCGCATTGGCGATGTGGAGGGACTCCCGCTTGCTCAGCCGCTTATTCCAGTTCTTGATGAAATCCGCGTAGACTTGCAGCACCTCGCCCTGCGAAGTCGGCATGGCCGTGTACTTGTTGTTTCGCTGCCTGGTTGCGGAGGCTTTCCGAGCTGCTTCGGCTTCTTCTTTTGCCTCAAGCGGTGAGATGTCCTTTTCCGGGGCGGCGGACATCATGGAGACCTTGACCTCGGAGGCAGCCGAGGCTCGGCGAACCTTGACAATCATGCGGGTCGGGATTTCGCCGCCCAGCATCCATTCCTCGCCGCCGTCTGGACATTCTATGAAGAGGGTCGTGGCGCCGTCGTACGGCTCGAACAGGGCCATCTGCTGGCCCTTCACCGCCATCATGCCTTTCACAAGGCCCTTGAGTTCCATCACACGCTCACCGACGAAGGAATCGAGGGCGGGCCCGCCCACCGCGCGGTGAATGCCGTACTTGGCGCGAAGGTTCAAATAGCCGGACAGGCCATCCGCCTGAAGCGTGGCTACGCAAGCAATTGCAACGAACCAAAGGGCGAATCTTGCGCGCACGAACTGTATTTTAGGCTTTTTCAAGTTCGAACTCGGCTAACTGTTCTTCTTTCGCTCCGATTCGGCGGCAATAGCCGGATGCACGAGCTGATTTGGCATCCGCAGGCCCGCGCCTTGAAGCTCTTTGATGATGAGTGAAATGATCTCGCCACGCAAGCGCATCTCATCGTTCAAGTTGTCGACCTCCAAGAAGCATTGAACCAAGACGCCGAGCGAGAGTTCGCTCAGATCGTTCATTTCCACTATCTGTCGGTCCGGGTGCACCTCCGGGATACCGCGCAGGGTTTTGCGGATGTTGTCGAGCGCCTGGTTGATGGAGCCAATGCTGTCGTCATATGCCACGCGGACAAAGAAGCGCTGCCGCCGCATGCGCCGCGCACCGTAATTCTCGACCGCTGCCTTGATGAGGTTCGAGTTGGGCAGCGTGACGACAGAGTCCTCGAAGGTTCTGATTCGGGTTGAGCGCAAATTGATCTGCTCGACCACGCCCTCAATCCCGTTCACCTTGATCCAATCGTCGATCGCAAACGGCATGTCCAGAAGGATCGTGACGGAGCCGAACAAGTTCTCAACGCTATCCTTTGCCGCCAGCGCCAGCAGCAAGCCGCTGATGCCAAGGCCAGTGATGACGCCTGCCACATTCACGCCGTAAGCCGCAAGCGCAACCAAGAATCCGGCGGTGATGATGACTCCGCGCACCATCTTGCGGGTTAGCGGAATGAGGAGCTTTTCCGACTTCTTATCGCCGGTTGAGCGCTGACTCAAGTGATCGCAAAACGCATCCCACACGCCAAGACCCAGCATCAGCAAGCCGAGGATGATCGCGCCCCGAGCGATGAAGATGAACTCGCGCTCGATCCGGGTGGAAAGATACAACTCATCGATCAGCGCAAAGCTGAGAATTCCCGCGAAAAGAAGGCTGATTGCCCGCCGCATGCCTCGAACGGTGGACATTTCGATGGTCGCATGCTCCAGGCGCTCGCGAATCTTGAAAATGGCAGTGATGAGGCTAGACGTCAGCTTGCCGGTAACGTAAGCAAGCCCAAGAATGACCAGCAGCCCGATGTACTGCCACACCTGAACGTGAAGGTAGCTATCGGACCAAGGCGCGCTCAGTTCAGGTGGCCACTCGAAGGCAAATAAGGTCATGGGGTGTATTTTCGCTTCCACTCGTCGAGAAGGGCAAGGGCTTGCAGCGGCGTTAACTGATTAACGTCTAGTTCTCCAAGACGGCGCACCACTTCCGGAGACTCCGCCTCGAACAGTTTTAGCTGCACTTGCTGCGTAACCGGAATGCGCGCTTCAGGAGCATCGCTACGATTTTCGAATTCCTTGAGGAGCTCCTGGCTGCGCTCCAGCACCGATCGCGGGATACCCGCCATGCGGGCGACGTGAATGCCGTAGCTACGATCCGCGCCGCCGGAGACCACCTTGTGGGTCCATACAATGTCGTCGCCGATTTCCTCCACATCCACGCGGTAGTTGGCCACGCCTTTTGCTTGCGCGGCAAGCTGGTTCATCTGGTGGTAGTGGGTGGCAAACATGGTCTTCGCGCCAATCGCCGCCAGATACTCAGTGATCGCCCAGGCAATGGCAAGACCGTCGAACGTGGAGGTTCCACGCCCGATTTCGTCAAGGATAACTACCGAGTTGCGCGAGGCGTGGTTAAGGATGTTTGCGCTCTCCGCCATCTCCACCATGAAGGTGCTTTGCCCAAGAGCAAGCTCATCACGCGCGCCGATACGGGCAAACACGCGGTCGACCAGGCCTATGCGGCAACTTGTGGCGGGGACGAAGGAGCCAATTTGGGCCATGAGGCAGATGAGCGCCACCTGGCGAAGGTAGGTGGATTTGCCGCTCATGTTGGGTCCGGTAAGGACAATCACTCGCGAATCTGCGGTGAAGGAAACATCGTTTGGCACAAAGCCGTTGCGGCTGGCCTCCACTACCGGATGACGCCCGCCTTCCACTTCGAAAACGTCCTCTTCGGCCAGTTCCGGCTCCACGTAGCCGGAGCGCAGGGCGACCTCGGCAAGGTTGCTCAGCACGTCGATCTCCGCGATTGCGCGGGCGGTTTGCAGTAACGTGTTGCTGTCTCCCGCGATTCGGGTTCTTAGGCGGTTGAAGAGATCGTTCTCAAGGGCCAGCGCCTTCTCTTCGGCGCCAAGCACGCGGGACTCGTGCTCCTTCAGCTCGGCGGTGATGTAGCGCTCGCTGTTGGCGGTGGTTTGCTTGCGGATGTAGTTCTGGGGCACCTTCTCGACCTGCGATTTGGGGACCTCAAGGTAGTAGCCGAACACCGCGTTGTAGCCCACCTTCAGGGTGGCGATGCCGCTTGCCTCTCGCTCGGCCTTTTCAAGCGAAGCGATGTAGCCTTTTCCGCTCTTGCTTAGCTCCCTCAGTTCATCCAGCTCACGATCGAAGTTGGCGCGGAAGATGCCGCCTTCTCGCACCGAGTGAGGTGGGTCTTGAACCAGCGCCTTGTCCAGCTCGCGGGCCAGCATCGAATGATCGCCGAGCGACTGCTTGAGCTCCGCAAGGCGGCCAACCGCCACCAAATGCAACGCCTCTTGCAGCGCGGGAAGGGCGATAAGCGAGTTTCTTAGCGCGGCAAGGTCTCGCGGGCCAGCAAGGTTCGCGGCGACGCGGGAAACCAACCGCTCAAGATCGCTGAAGCGCTTCAGCGCCTCTCTGAGGTCGGCCCGCGCCAGGGTTTGCGCCTTCACCTTGCGCACCGCTTCCAGGCGCTTCTTAATTGGCTCGATGCTGATGAGCGGCTGCTGAATCCAGTTTCGCAGCAACCGCGAGCCCATCGGGGTGACGGTGGAATCCAAGACTTCGAGCAGGGTCATCCGGCGCGAGCCGTCGCTCAGGTTCGTCGTCAGCTCTAGCGATCTTCGCGTGGCAAGGTCCAGGTGCATGAACGAATCGGTCGAATAGGTGGAAATCGAGTGTACGTGCGAAAGCGAAAGCTTGATCTTCTCGGCGTAAGAGAGGATCATCGAAGCCGCAACCTGGCCGCTGGTCTGGCCATCAAAGCCGAAGCCCTCCAGGCTGGAGACCTGGAACTGGCGCATCAGCGCGCGCTCTGCGCGGTCTGGGCTAGCGGCTTTCTGAGGAGTAAGCGCGGTGGCAAGGCCGCTTTCCTTCCAAGGCGCGAATTCTTCCAGTTCCGGCGTGACAAGCAGCTCACTTGGCCTGATGCGGGCAAGCTCCTGGATCAGCCTTTCCGCCGAGCCTTCCGGAATCTCGGTAACCGCGAACTCGCCAGTGCTGGGATCAAGCGAGGCAAGCCCGATGCGCCCGCCGAGGTTGCAGATGGCGGTCAAGTAGTTGTTCTGCTCGGGCGAGAGCATGGAGTCATCCAGCAGCGAGCCGGGAGTAAGCACGCGGGTGATTCCCCGCTTAACCAGGCCCTTGGCCTGGCGAGGATCCTCTAATTGATCGCAAAGCGCGACCCGAAAGCCTTTATGAACCAGCTTGGCGAGATACTTCTCAACGCTGTGAAACGGCACCCCCGCCATCGGGATGCGGCCATTCTCGCCATCCTCGCGGCCGGTTAGGGTGATCTCGGCGGCAGAGGCGGCAAGCTCGGCGTCCTCGCCGTAAAACTCGTAGAAGTCTCCCACGCGCATAGCAAGCAGGGCCTCGGGGTTTTGCTGCTTGATCTCAAAGTACTGCCGGAGCATCGGCGTGCGCGCAGTCACCTAATTAGTATCGCAGATTCCTGGCTACCCCAAGTCAGACTGAATCGCATCGCATGAGCACTAGCCCTGGTTAGCGGCGGGCAAGCTGATTTTCGTTTTCAGGACAGCCAAAGCAATTACTGCCGCAACCGCCAATGTTCCGCCGGTCACTCCTATGCTGATTCCCACGTTACGCATCACTATGAAGCTCGTCATAGCGGCGGTTATCCAGTAGCCCCAGAGCACATATCTCCGAACCGATAGCTGGATGGCATGTCGCTTAGCCGCTTGTTCCAACACCCTTTGGTCCCAATCCGCCTTAAGGGTCGGCACAGGCGCCTTCAAAGCACTCTGCAGCAGTGCATCCATCTTCTCATCTCGGAATTCATTCATCGGCATAACCTCTTCCTCGTAGCATGCTGTTAAGCAGCTGTCTTGATCGATATAAATGCGATTTCACGGTGTTCTCTGGCATTTCTAACATTTCGCCAATCTCCGCTAGGCCGTAGCCCATCCAGTAATGCAGTCGAAGGGCAGACTGATAAGCATCTGGCAGCTGAGCAATGCACTCTGCGATGACTTCATCGCGCTCTGAATTCTCTACCTGTTCGGCAGGTCCTTCGCGGTCAATCGCAACGTGCGCCAGCGCCTCACTGCCAACATGCGGACGGCGGTATCGGAAGCGCGACTTCAGATTTACGGCTTTGTTGAACGTAATTCGATAGAGCCAGGTGCCAAATTGCGAGTCCGCTCGAAATTGCGAGAGCGCATCAAATGCCTTCAGGAACACCTCTTGCGCAATGTCCTCCGCCTCGGGGACGAACTCTTTGCCCAAAACCGAAACCGCCAAGCGGAATACCCGGTCGCTGTATCGCCGCATCAACTCGGCGAAGGCTTGTTGGTCACCGGACTGAGCCCGAATGACCAACTGGGATTCGGGTGTGTTCAACGTTATCGACCAGCGCCTTCGCTCAAATAGTGGTAGGCAAGGAATCCTGCTCCTAGGAAGGCAAAGGGCATGGGCAAGATCGCCATATGCTTGCTAGCTTCCGGCAGAATCAGGGTTAAGGTCACCATCGTTCCCACGGAGAGGCTGAAAAGAACCAATCCGAGTAAAGGGAGGACGGTTCGATCCTGTTCTTTTTTGCCAAACAGGTTCTCGGGAAACTCAGGAAGAGGGATTCCCTTATCCATCGCCGCCATCCGCTCTTCATGGACCACTTCCAGCTTACGCTTGCGCCATTGAATGTAAAAGTAGACTAAGCCAAGGATCAGCGCAACTTGCGCGATTGCAACTAGACCATCGCCGACCGTGTTGTTTGTTACCTGCATTACGATCTTGTGACAAGGCGTCCTTGAAGACGGTTGCAAGAATCTTTCTTGGGACTCCCTGGCTTATCTCAGGCCAGACTGAATCGCATCCTCTTCCATCCGCGTGCGCGAGTAGTACATCGAGGTGAACATCCCTGTCTCTCGAAAGCCGACGTGGTGATAGACGGAAACCGAACGCTTGTGCGAGATGAGGGCTGCCGTGTGGCAACCCTCATCTCTTGCGGTAGTAAGCAGGAGTTGGAGCACAGCCCTCGCGCCGCCTTTGCGGCGGTGCTCGGCTTTCGTCACCACGTCATAAATGCCCGCAATCCCATCGGCCATGAACATGGTTGCGGATGTGGTGAGAACGCCATCGATGTGGACGATCGCCAGGCGAATATCGGGGCGCTTGCCGATGGCTTTGGCGGTCTCAAGGTATTTGGCTCTTCCCGCTCTAGGAACCCAAAATAGCCCTGGGAAGCCTTCCTCTTTGACCGTGTCCCAATCCTTGAGCAAGGACGCATTCTTAGGCACTGGCCCCTCGAAGTCCTTCAAGTGCATCTGCATTTCGGGAAGGTACATCGGACCCATCATCCGGCGGTTGTTTCGAAGGAACTTCGCCAGCCCGGGCGGGGTGGCGCTTGGCCCGATGGACCAGTTCGCGCACTGCCGCTCTTCTTGGCAGCGGCGAAGGACGTTGTTCACCTGGGTCTGAAAAGTAAGGGGATCAAACCGGCAGTTGTAGATGGATGCCGCCCCATTGGGATCGTTTGAGTACGAAACCATGGCGCCATCCTCCTGAACGAAGCGCGCGCCGGTCGTCTCGCAAAGCGCCCGCACGTACGCGAGCTGATTCCGCTCCATGGAGGTCATCTGCGGCGAGTTTTACCCGCCGCACTTAGCGCGCGTGATGCAGAAAGCCGATCGCAACCGCAGTAAGGCCGTTGATGATGAACTGGACGCCCAACACCGCCGCCAGCAGTCCAAACACCTTCGAGAGAGCCTCTTGACCGCTATCACCCAGCTTCCTGGCAAGCATCGGCGAAACCCTCAGCACCAGAAACACAATGAGAATGTTGACCAGGATCGCCCCGCCAAGCGCAGCCTGCAGCCACGAATTGCGAGCCTGGCCGCTCAGCACCATCACGGTAGAGATCGAGCCCGCTCCTGCAATCAGGGGAATGCCGATAGGCACGATCGAAGGATCGCTCGGCGCAGCCTGCGAAGCATGGCTTTCATGGCCATGGAGCGCCTTGATTGCAGACAGCAGGAATAGCAACCCTCCCGCAATCTGAAAAGCGGGGACGGTGATCCCGAAGAAACTCAGGATCACCCCGCCGGCAACAGCAAACAGCCCGAGAGCCACAAATGCGGCAATCGAGGCTTTAAATGCCACCTCGCGGCGGCGCTCAGGCCGACCGGAGGTGAGCTGCAAGAAAACGGGCGCCGCGGCAATGGGGTCAAGCATCGCAAGCAGTGAGGAAAAGGCAAGAATGCCAAATTGCACGGCAGAACTCATTGCCTTGCCCCCAGCAATTGCCCACGGATCGGCACCTTGGTCTCGGTTTTTGGAGAGCTAAGGACGATGATCGACTTCACTCGCTGAACATCCTGGATTTCGAGGATGCGCTCGAGCACATGAAGCTCGTAATGGCGGGCGTTCTCTGCCACGACCTTTAGCAGGTAATCCTCATCACCAGCGATGTGGTGGCACTCAAGAACCTCAGGGATGCCTTGGATAGCGTTCAGGAAGTTCTGCTCAACCACCCGGCCATTGGCGCGCATGATAACCGACACAAAAGCTGTAAACGGAAGTCCGGCAGCATCGCGATCGACGATCGCCGCGTAGTTCTTGATCACGCCCGCACTCTCAAGCTTATTCACGCGAGCAAGGACCGGTCCCGGAGTAAGACCGATCCTTGCAGCCAGGTCTGCATTCGTGATCCGGCCTTCTTCTTGGAGGGTTTCGAGGATGCGGATATCAGTTGCGTCGAATGCCATACCCTATTATACGCCGTAAATATCATGATTTGCAGATGATTATTCTGTTAAATCGTCTTAACGTAGCATTTTCTAATAGCAGGAAGCCCAGAAATGGGGTATCCTTTCATTCATTAGGGAAAGAGCCTCTTTTAACGAAGATTCGATTCTGACCCGATAGATATTCAGAGAGTTAGGAACAATGAAGATCCTTGTTATTGGGGCTGGCAAAATGGGCTCCGCAGCTGCGCAGTTTCTCGCTTCTTTCCCGGAAGTCTCCGCCATTCGGGTTGTCGACCACAACCAGGCCAACCTCACCGCGCTGGAAAAGATCATCCGGGCGACCGGCAAGGGCTTTGAAAGTGTGAGTCTGGACATCGCCAACGCCGCTAAAAGCGGCGAGCTTGGAAAAGCCATGGACGGTTGCGCGGCGGCGCTCAACGCCCTGCCGAACCGGCACGTGAGCTACCTCTCCCTCGAAGCCGGCATCAACGCGGGCACCCCGATGGTGGACATTCTTGAGGAGTATCACCGCCGCCCCGATAAGCACGAGATTGAGAACTTAGAAGTGCCGAGCGGGATGTCGCTGGACGAGTACGGCGAGTCGCTGTATCAGAAGGCGCTTGCAAAAGATCTTACGGTCATGAGCGGGATGGGCTTTGCTCCCGGCCTGAGCAATATCACTACCGCCCACGCGATGAAGCATTTTAAAGGCGCGGTGAAAGCAGTTGCCCGCGTAGGCGGCATCCCCGCCCCCATGCACCGAGGCAAGTACCCGCTACAGTACACCGTCACATGGTCGTTCAACCACGTACTTCGCGAGTATATGGTGAAGGTTCCGGTCTTGAAGGACAACGAGATAATCGAAGTCGAATCGCTGACCGAGCATGAGGAGTTCCTCTTCACCGAGTTTGGCCAGAATGCCGACCTTGAGTGCGCGATTACTCCGGGCATGCCAAGCTTCATCTACACGCTTCGCGATCGACTCACCGACTTCAGCGAAAAGACGGTCCGGTGGAACGGCCACTACGCGGGCGTTCAGACCCTCAAGGATTGCGGCCTGCTTGATCTCAAGCCGGTTGAAATTGAAGGCTCATGCGTAGTGCCGCGCGAGCTTCTGTTCAACGTTCTTAATACTCGCCTCCGCCGCAAGGAAGGCGATCACGATGCCTGCGTGATGTACAACACCGTTGAAGGGGTCACCCACGACGGCAAGCGCGGGCGCGCCGAAATTTTTATGTGGGACGAAGAGCCGAGCAGCCCATTCAGCGCAATGGCGCGAGTTACCGCCCTTCCCGCCGCTGCCGCTGTTGCTCTAGTTGGGCTGGGCGAGATTAAGTGCCCCGGCGTGGTGGCGCCTGAAGAAGCGTACGACGAGAACGCTTACCACCACCTGCTGAAGATGCTCGAAACCCACAACGTGCGGATTATTGAGCGCCTTTCAGTCGACGAGCCTTTGGTCTAAAACAGCGAAGCCCCGCCGTTCTGGCGAGGCTTCACTGCCTTATTTAACCGATTCGACTCAGGTTACCGGCGTGGCGTCCACCACATCGTTCCATCCATCGAACATCTCTTGCCTTGTTTGCCATCGGCTGCGCAGTAATTGCGCCTGCGTGAGCTTTCCGGCTTTATGTCGCTTCCGAGCCTCCTTCGGTTGCTTCCGATCTACAATCTGTGAAATAAGCCACTCTTTGGTTGACTTAATCCTCACAGCAATCAGTCGAGACTTTTTGCGACGCCAGGCTCGATTACGGTTGATCATCTTTATGACCTCCAACGGAGCGCATTCCGCTCTCCTATAAGGGCACAGTGCGTCTTGTGTGTGGCGCGCCGTGCTTATCTTGATAGACCGTCTTTTGCGCCCCGATCTCCTTCATTATTTACTGATTTTTTGCACGGTTGGCAAATAATCTGGGTCTATTGCCTGGATCGGGCTGGCTCGTATAATCAAGCGGTGCTACAACTCCGCATCAGCAACCGCCCTGAGCGGCTTGCGGAATTGAAGGAGTCGTGGAGTGATCTCGTCCTTGCGAGCGAATCTGCGAGCCCATTTCAAACCTGGGAGTGGCAGTCTAGCTGGTGGAATCATTTCGGCTCTGGCAAGAAGCTGCACTTAGTTGAGTTGACGGAAGGCGGCGACCTTGTAGGGCTGCTGCCGCTTGTGCAGTCCTTTTCACCATGGCGCACGCTGCGGATGCTGGGCACCGGACCCAGCGACATCTTACGCCCGATTATCCGGCCGGGCTCTGAAACCGCTTGCTGCCAGAAGCTTGCCGAGTATTTGCAGGATGAAGCGAAGCGTAGGCTGATTGACCTTCACCAGATTCCCGCCAGCGACGGCTTGCTTGCGGGCTTGCCGTCGATGACGCAGGCAGCGCGGCTGCTTCTAGACTTGCCATCGAGCTACGACGAGTATCTGAAAGGCTTGAGCAAGAGCCTGCGACAGGACGTCCTGAAGGGCCAGAAGAACGCCTCGCTGAAACTGGTGGCGGTAAACGAGGGGAACCTTTCCCAAGCCCTTGACGCCTTCTTCGAGCTTCATGCCGCCCGGTGGCGAAGCCGAGGCTTGCCGGGGGCGTTTGTGGGAGGCCGGGTTAAGCGCTTTCACCAACAGTGGCTGGGACTTGCGACCCCTCTTGGCATGAACCGGATGCAGCTATTGGAACTTGATGGGCAGATTATCGGTGTGATTTATGTGATGGGCCTGAAAAACCGCAGCTATTTCTACCAGGCAGGCATGAACCCCGAGCATAAGAGCCTCTCGCCGGGCACAGTGCTGATAAGTGGGGCGATTCAAAAGTCGATCGAAGAGGGCCATGTCCTCTTTGATTTTCTGCGAGGAGATGAGCCCTATAAGCGCCGCTGGAAGCCGCAACGCGTAGAAGAAAACAAGCGTATTTTGCTTGCCGAGCGCTCTCCGATTGCGCTTGCCGGCAAGAAGTGGAACCTGATGGGCAGCCAAATTGAGACCAAGGTGCGAGACCGATTGGAAGGGGGTAGCCTAAAGAGCGCGCCCAAATCCAGCGCAAATCCATGAAGCAACCGAAGGCAGCGATCATCATTCCGGCCTATAACGAGGCGCCGAGGATCCAGACCGTGCTCCAAGCGGCGGTCGGCTCCAAGCTGGCCAGTGAGGTCATTGTGGTGAGCGATGGAAGCAAAGACGGCACCGCCGAGGTCGCAGCGAGAATTCCCGGCGTCACCATCATCCCCCTGCCCCACAACGTGGGCAAAGGCGGCGCGATGGTTGCCGGAGTTGGCAGCACGAACGCCGACATCATTGTGTTTGTGGATGCCGACCTAAAAGGGCTGACGCCCAAGCACATCGACGACATCCTCGCCCCCATCTTCCGCAACGAATGCGACATGTGCATTGGCGTCTTCCGGGGAGGCAAGTTCTGGAGCAACACCGCCCAGCGCATCGCTCCCTACACCAGCGGCCAGCGCGCGATGAAGCGCGAGATGTTTGAATCCATCCCCTACATGCACGAACTGCGAATGGGGGCGGAGATGGCAATTACGCGCACTTCCCGCCGCATGCGCTGGCGTACCGCGAGCGTGGTTCTTCGAGGCGTAAGCAACAGCCATAAAGAGGCGAAGATGGGCCTGATGAAGGGCGCGGCCGCGCGCGCGAAGATGTACCGAGAAATGGCTCGAGCAACGCTGCGCGAGCAGCGTCGAATGCAAACCAAGCGCCGCTTGAACGTCCGTTGGGAGCCGCCGACCCGCAAGCGGAAGAAGAAGGACTAGTTGGCTTTCCTGCCCGCCAAGGGGATCAAACCCGTCGAGGCGGGCTTGTTCTATTTGGGCCTTGTTGCCTCAGCCTTTCTGATCTATTTGGCGGCGCAGGGGCGAGCCGCCGAGATTGGTCTTTGGGAAGCGCTGGGCGTGGTCACCGGCGTGTATTCGGTCTGGTATCAGGCGCGGGAGAATATCTGGCTCTTTCCGGTAGGGCTGTCGAACAGCCTCGTTTACATGCTCATTTTCTGGAAAGGAAGGCTGTTGGGCAACTTTAGCCTCCAGGTGTTTTACGCGGTCACAGAAGTGGCCGGCTGGTGGTGGTGGATCTTCCGTGGTCATAGCCGTGGCACGTACCGCACATCTTGGATGCCGTGGCAGCAGTGGCCCCTTTGGCTCCTAGTGGGCGGCGGCATCACCGCAGGGCTCGTTCCCCTCTTCAGGTCTTGGCAAGACCCTTCGCCTTTATTGGACGCCGGCACGATGGCGTTCAGCTTCGTAGCGCAGTATCAGCTTGCGCGCAAGTACACCGATAACTGGCTGACTTGGGTGGTGGTGGACGCGGTTTCGGTTGGCTTGTTCTGGTCGCAGCACCTTTATGCCACGGCCATGCTCAGCGTGTTTTATCTCGCGCTCTGCCCGCCGGGGATTAGAACCTGGATCGCCAACTCGAAGATTCCTGACCAAGCCATCGCGTAAGGAAGCTGCCGTATGTGTTATACGCAGAAGATTGAAACCTTAATCCAAGCGGCAATATGCATTGTTGCCGTCGTTGTGGCTCTACTCTTTAGTGTCTCACCGAATCTAAGTCGTGCCTACCAGACCCCCGAGCTAATGCTCATCAGAATCTATCTAGCGATGGGCTGCTTTGGGTTCGTTTTGTGGTGTTGCATCATGAAAGCCCTCCTGGTCTCACCTCTGAAGGGGCCGGGATCAGGCTGGCGACGCCTTGGCGGTTATGGGAACATCAAGAAAGTGGCATTGGCTCTGCAGTCTAATTACGCCGCGGCCCAAACCTCTCGAACATACGCGGTTTGCTTGAGCGTTTCCCTTTCTGGCTTCCTGATGCTCCTCATCGTTAGCAACGCGATGAAGAACCACCCCTTACGGCAATTTGCAGCAACTGCAATTCGCCCACCATGGGACATGAGACTAGAGGATTATCAAACATGGTGGGCTAATTGCACGTGGATGGTCCTAGCCTTGAGCGCCATTGGCACATTCACGGCCTACTCAATTCTGAAGAGCAGGGATTTCTATTTGAAATTAGAACTGACGCCGAGGATCGACGAGCAAATCTTGCAAGACATTTCCATATCTCCGGAACTAGAAGGCGTGTTAGCTCGCGCAGACAAAATCAAGGCATCGGAAGAGGTCTAAGAGCCGCGATGTTAGCGTTAACCTTCGATGACGATCTTGCTGAAGTCGCCCGCACGGAGGAAGCACTTTCGGGCGGCGTTGACCAGCGCGAGACGCGCCGCGCGGGCCTTCTCTTCCTCCGCCATCACCATCGTCTCCTCGAAGAAGAGGTTGACGGGGTTGGTGAGACCCTGCAATAGCTGGCAAAGCTCGTCGATGTCCCGTGTTTGAGCCGCCGCGTCGATCTTCGACGCCACGCCGTTAAGGTGCTCAAGCAGCTTCTCGCCGGTAGCAGAGCCCAAGTCGCCCTTATTCACGGCTTTCAGCGGATCGTCTTCCGGAATCGAAATGCCTTTCTTGCGCGCCGCCTCGATAATGTTGAGGGGTCGAGTGGCAGTCTGCACGAACGGAATGAACTCAGCAAGGCGGGTCAGCGCCTTGCAGCGGAACTTCACAGCTTGCGGATCGAGGGCTTCCACTGCGTCCGATTTCAGGATCGCCGCCTCCAGGATGTCGTGCCGAATCTCATCGGCAAGCGCGGCGTAGCGCGAGGCGAAGATTTCGACCAGCTTATCTACGGAATCCGGCGTTTTAAGCTCGATCTGCTGGCCAAAGTAGTGCTTGGATGCGCCCTTGAACAAATCGTGGTAGCTCGGCATTTCACCTGGCCACTGCCAAGCCGCTTCGATCAGCAACGTGGCCGCCCGGCGAAGCCCGAATGGGTCGCTACTGCCCGAAGGCTGCAAGCCCATGCCCAGGAAACCCGCCAGTTTATCAAGCTGATCCGCAATCAGCACGCGCACCGCGGTTCGTCCGCCGGCGCAACTCGGATTTGGGTTCAGGCTCAAATCGTAGTGGCTGAACATCGCCCAGCAAACCGGATCGGGCAGGTTCTCACGCCGTGCGTACTCGCCGCCGACCTTGCCCTGAAGCGAGGCAAGCTCGCTGACGAGCCCAGAACTGAGGTCGGCCTTACATAGCCTTCCAGCCCTAGCCGCGTGGTTTGATTCTTCCTCATCCGCGCCGGTTGCCATCGCAACCTCTCGGGCTAGCTTTTCAAGCCTTTCCGCGCGAAGCCGAATGCTTCCAAGGCCCTCTTGGAACAGCATGCCTTCGGTCTTTTCCAGGAACTCCTCAAGCGTGAATTTCTTGTCTTCATCGAAGAAGAACTTGGCGTCGTTGAAGCGCGCGTTCAGCACCCACTCCGCGCCTCGGCGGACGGTTTCATCCTCGCCGGAATTGCGGATGAACACGAACTGGTTCGTCAGCTTCCCGTCTTCGCCCCGGACAGGAAACATCTTTTCGTGCTTGGCCATCGCGGTTTCCAGCACGATGTCGGGAAGCTCCATGAATTCGCTCTTGAAGCTGCCAACGATGGCAGTCGGCCATTCGGTGAGATAAACATTCTCATCGAGCAGGGCCTCGGTCACGACAGCTCTGCCACCAGCGACTTTGGCGGTCTGCTGACTGATTTCTTCACGGCGCTGTTCGGGATCCGGCTCAACTTTGCGGCCCCGCAACTCTGATTCCAGGTCGGCGAAGGTGGAGACTTCGAACGCTTCGGGGTCGTAGAACCGGTGGCCCTGACTGCTGAGGCCGCTGGCTAAACCTTCAACCTCAAACGGGATGTGCTTGCCGCCAAGGCTGGCAAGAATCCATCGGATGGGCCGGGCAAAACGCATACGCCCGCCGCCCCAGCGCATGGTCTTATCAAACGAAAGCGACCTAATGGCTTCCGGCAGGATTTCGGCAAGGATTTCACCGGCGGGGCGGCCAGCAATGTGCTTCTTCGCCCACACATACTGCTCGTCTTTCCGCAGGCTCTCGGGAGTGACGCCGCTGCTCTTGCAGAATCCCAGCAGGGCAGGGGTCGGCGCTCCGTTAGCATCATGGGCAGCCTTCAGGGCAGGTCCGCGGACCTCTTTCTCCTCATCTTCCTGGCGCTCGATGATGTCGTTAACGCTGACGATCAGCCGTCGAGGCGTGCCTAATGAGCGGCTTGTGTAGCCGGGAGTGAGCAGTTTTGCAGCTTCGAGGCGCGTAAGAACGGCCTCTTCTAAATCTTTGAAAGCGCGCTCCACAAACGTGGCCGGCAACTCCTCGCACCCAACCTCCAACAGCAATTCAAGCATGAAGGGTAAGGATACCTAGCGGCTTAAGCGCCGACAGATTGGGAGTCGGCTTCGGAAACCAGGTGCTCGATCGTCTGCGGGAAGTCCGCGAGGACTCCGCCCACAATCGCGCGCAGATCCGGCTCGTGGCCAGCATCGAAGTCTTCGACAATCGCTTCAATCGACTCTCGCCCGGTCTTGCGCTTGGCGGAGATTTCCGCGAGCCACTGCGCGGCATCCGAATCAGAAAGTTTGATGTTCTTGCCGTTCATCCGAAGGAAGGCGATACCAGATACGAAGGCAGTCGCCTCGTTGCCGCTGGCGATGGGATGCATGCGTAGGAAGCCGGACATGAAGCGGCCCGCTTGCGGCACAAGGCCGGTGCTGTCGCCATAAGCGCACTGGTAAAAAGTGGCTTCTTCCAAGCGCGCCTCGTTAAAGTGGTTTACGCGCTTGGTGACGGTGAGGTTCACCCACAAGACATCTTGCACCGTTAGGTAATGCATCATCGCGGACATCTGATTTTGACTTTACTCTCCAATTGCTTTACTGCGATCAATTGTTAACAAATCTTTACCTGACCTGTGCACCCTCGGGCGATTCCCGGTCCGGCTGAAGCAGAATGGCCTTTCCATCCTCGTCCACCGCGGCGAGCAGCATGCCTTGGCTTTCCACTCCGCGGAGCTTGGCCGGCTTTAAATTTGCCACCACAACCACTTGACGGCCGATGAGATCGATTGGTGCGTATCCGGCACGGATGCCTGCCACAATCTGACGGCGCTCCTCGCCGATTTGCACCTGAAGCTTGAGCAATTTATCGCTGCCTTCAAGATTCTCCGCCTCCACCACGCGGCCAACCTTCAGTTGGACCTTCATGAAGTCTTCGATGCCGATAGGCGCGGGCGCCTCTGCGGCAGGCTTCGGTGGTTCGGGTTTCTTTACTTCTGTTTCCATATCCTTTTCTTTGTGCTCAGTGTGAATCCGCGGGAAGATCGGCTCCGGCTGCTTTAGGGCAGTGCCAACCGGCAAAGACGCTTCACTTCCAATTTTGGACCAGTCGTCGAGGGGCACTAGGCCCAACTGGTCGGCAATCGCATCGGCCGCGCGCGGCATGATCGGGCGAACGAGCCCTTCCGCGGAGCGGATGGCGAACAGCATTGAGCGCAGCACGTTGCCCAGGGCGGCATCGCCAGTTTTGGCGAGTTGCCAGGGTGCTCGCTGATCGATGTACTTATTGAGGAACCGGACGAGTTCAAAAGCGCTATCCTGGGCTTCGTCGATCCGGAACGTCTCCATCGCCTTGTCGAAGCCGTTGCGGGCTTTGGTTACCGCCTGCTTAACATCTGGTTCGATGTCGCCTTCAGGCACGCCGCCATCAAAGAACTTGTGCGCCATCGCCAGCGAGCGGTTTAGTGCGTTGCCGAGGTCGTTCGCGAGGTTCGAATTGTAAACACGGTCGAAATCGCTGTAGGTGAAGGTGGAATCGCCGTTGATCGGCAGCACGCCCATCATGTAAGAGCGCACGGCATCGATCGCCATCGCCTTGGTCGCGCCGGTTCGTGCGACCAGGTCAGCGGCAAGCTCCAGCGGCGCGATGACGTTGCCGCGAGACTTGCTGATCTTCTCCTTACCGATGAGCAGCCACTCGTGGGCGCAAAGCGTTTTCGGAAGAGGCAGGTCGATGCCCATTAGCATCGCGGGCCACAACGTGGCGTGGAAGCGGGTGAGGATGTCTTTGCCAAGCCACTGGACGTCGGCGGGCCACCGGCTTTCCCAATCGCTATCCGGCCAGCCGGACGCCGCCACGTAGTTGATGAGCGCGTCGAACCAGACGTAGATGACCTTGCTTTCATCGCCCGGCACCGGGATTCCCCATCCGGGGTTCGAGCGGCTGATGCTGGCATCGCGCAGACCCTGCTTGATGAAAGAAACCACCTCGTTTCGGCGCGAGGTGGGCATGATAAATTCGGGATGCGCCTCGATGTGCTTTAGGAGGCGGTCTTCAAAGGCGGACAGCTTGAAGTAGTAATTCTCTTCGCTAACCCAGCGGACTTCGTTGCCATCGGGAGATTTGCCGTTTACGAGGTCGCTCTCTTTATAGAAAGTCTCTGTACTGACATCGTACCAACCTTCATAATTGCCCTTATAGATGTAGCCTTTGGCCTGCAGTTGGGAGAAGAACTCCTGCACGGCGCGAACATGCACCTCGTCGGTGGTGCGGATGAAATAGTCCTCCGCGATGTGCAGCTTCTTGAAAATATCCTTCCACTGCCCAGCGATTTCATCCACAAACGCTTGTGGCGCTTTGCCTGCCTTCTGGGCGGCTTCCATAACCTTGAGCGCTTGCTCATCGGTTCCGGTGCAGAAGAAGACATCTTCACCTTTCAGGCGATGGTAGCGAGTAGTGACGTCCGCAGCAACCGCCTCCAAGGCGCTCCCAATATGGGGCGTCGAGTTGACGTAATAGATCGCGGTGAACACCGAGTACTGCTTGCTCATGGGCTTGAAGCAAGATTGTACCGGGCCGGGCTCAACTTACTTGAGAGCGTCTACGTGATTGAACTTCTCGCCAAGCACGACTTCCGAATCTCCGCCCATCCACTGGTCAAGCGTGGCCGAATAGACTTCGCGGAAATCGACGGCAAAGCGAAGGTCGCCATCTTGCAGATTGTTGAGGTCTGGGACCGGACCGTAGAAGCCACCCTTAACACGCGAACCGATGAGCAGCATCGGGGCGGCGGCGCCATGGTCAGTTCCCAGGCTGGCATTCTCGTAAGAACGTCGTCCGAACTCTGAGAAAGTGAGAACCATCACGTTATCAGCCTTGCCGATCGCTTCCATTTCTGCCTGGAATTTGGTGACGGCATCACTGAACCAACCCAGCAGTTTCTGATGGGTTTCGGCTTGGCGAGCGTGGGTATCGAATCCGCCTGCGCTGAAGTAGATGACGCGGGTTGCGGGCGATGTCGCCACTAGTTGAGCGATCTGCTTGAAGCCGTTGCCGAACGGGTCCTTGCCGTACTCCTGGGTGGGCTTGTAGCCCTCAAGCTGCTTGTTCAGAATGCTCATGGCATCAAGCGCGGTGTTGCTGGCTTGCTGTACGACACGCGCGCTGGAGCCCTGCATTGCGTCCGCGCCCTGGATTTCGCGAAGCATGCGCTCGGTATCGGGATCGCCGACCATGTTCTTGATGTCAGCAAGGCTGGCAAAACACGGGATGCTTGCGTTGTGGGCGGATAGGGCAAGCGGCTTCTCCGTGGATAGGCCAATTGCTACGACAGGATTTGCTGGTCCGTGGGTTAGTACTTCGTCAAAATGTCGTCCGATCCAGCCGTATTTCAGCTTGTTGTCGGGGCTGGCGCTCTGCCAAATGTCCATGCTGCGGAAGTGCGAGCGGTTGGGATTCGGGTAGCCAACGTTCTGAATGACGGCGACCTTGCCCTTCTTGAACATGTCCGAGACTCCCGCCATCGAAGGGTGAAGGCCCATGTGCTCGTTGAGCTTGATGACTTGTGCCTCGGGAATTCCGATCGTCGGGCGAAGCTGATAGTATTTCTGGTCGGCGTAAGGAACCACCATGTTCAGGCCATCATTTCCGCCGCTGAACTGGCAGACAACGAGCACAGTGTTGCCCGTCGGCTTGCCGCCCTTTGCCATTCGGATGAAGTCGCCGGTTGTAATGGCGGAAAGCCAACCCGGGGTCGCGAGGCCGACGGCAATCATGCCTCCGGTCTTCATCAAATCACGTCGGCTGATGTCCTGGCTCATTTCTTTTCGTTCCTACCTTGTGCGAAATCTGTTATGCCTCAATGACGTCGCGGTGGGGGCATAGTTCACTCAGAAAACGCATCCGCAAGGCGCTGGGCATATTTTTCCGAGGCGCCTGAATTCATTCTAACCAACTCTTTCCCGGCATCCCCCATTTCCTTTCTCATTGCCTCATCGGCCCGAAGATTCTGAAGGGCTGCGGCAAGCTCATCGGCAGTCGCGCAGGTTTGGGTAGCGCCCGCCCTGCGGGCAAGCTCGGTGATGTCCCGGAAGTTATCCATGTGATGGCCATGCAACACCGGCACTCCCAGCGCCATCGGCTGAACCAAGTTCTGCCCGCCGAGGGTATCGAAGCCGCCGCCCACAACGGCGACGTCGGCAACGTTGTAAACACCTGCAAGTTCGCCATAGGTGTCCAGAATCAGATACGGCGCATCCTCGCATTTGGAGCGCTGGCCCACATTGAACCCCACGGCAGCGGCGGCGGCTCTTAGCTGCTCCGCGCGTTCAATGTGGCGCGGCGCATGAATCACCTTCAACCCATCTTTATTGAGGCTTTGGAGCGCTTTCAAAACAAGCTCTTCTTCAAGTTCCGAGCGAGTAGAGCCCACGACCACAACGAAGTCGCCATCCGCAATCTTCAGTTCGTTTCGCCACTCGGCTGCCGATTTCGCGGACTCCGCCAGCGCCTCATCGAACTTGCAGTTGCCGTACACGCTTACGCGCTCCATCCCGAGAGCGCGGAACCGCTCCGCGTCCACCTCGGATTGGGCGAGCACCTCAGTCATGAACTTAAACAGCATCCGGTAGTAACCGCGCAGCTTCATCGAACGCGGAAAGCTGCGGTCGCTCACGCGCCCGTTAAGCACGAACGACTTTGCGTCCACCACATCCGCCGCCCACAGGAAGTTCATCCACAGCTCGGTTTCCATGATGGCCACCACGCTCGGCTTCACGCGGGTCATGGCAAGGAGCTGATACCGGGGAATGTCGATCGGGAAATAGACAAGGTGTTCATAGAGGCCGGCCAGCTTCTGCTCAGCGGTTGTGTGGCCGCTGCTTGTGGTGACGGAAAGGATGACTTCGGCTCTCGGCTTTAGCTTCTTGAACGCCCTGAGGATTGGCGCGGCGGCCATAACCTCGCCGACCGAAACCGCATGAAGCCAAAGCCGGGGACCCTTCTTCTTTGGAATCTGGTAGTTGCCAAAGCGCTCCTGCCAGTTCGGCTGCTCGTTGCGTTTCCAGGTGCGCCACAGCATCCATGGAATCCAGAACGGACACAGCAGGACCAGGAGGGCGTTGTACAGGAAGAACATTTTCGGTCTTTATGCGCGTAGGGCTAGTTTGAACGATCCTTACGCGCCTTCATCGGACCAAGCTTAGTTCTTCTTTGGTTCAGCTGTACTCGGCCTCGGCAAAAGGTTTGGCAAGTTCGCGATTGTGTAGGCCACTACCGCATGATTGGTCGAAGATTGCACGAGGTAGGCAGGAACGCATGTTTCTAGGCGATCCATTTGGGTGTGATGGACGAGCCCGTAATTTGACTTCCCGGTCTCGATGGTGAAGAAGCTTGGGACATCGTACACCCAGAAAGGAGCATGGTCGGAACCGCCCTCTTGTCGGCGAATCGATTTCACAACCTTGTACTGTTCCGGCATATCCGGGAATGCTGCAACCACCGGCGCATAGGCCGATTCGAACATGCTCTTGTAAATCTCAGGCCCCGTGTAGCCGCCTTGGTAGTTTGTGCCGCCGTCGTCAACTAGCACCGCGCTGATCTTGGGCATCTCATCTTTATGCTGCTTGCAGTAGGCAACCGAGCCAAAGAGCCCCTGTTCCTCGCCGGTCCAGAGAATGAACCGAATGGTTCGTTTAGGCTTTGCATGGACGGCGCTGAGAATCCTTGCTGCTTCAAGTGCGGTGCACGTGCCAACCCCGTTGTCCTGCGCGCCCTGGGAGCCGTACCCGTTCCAGCTATCAAGGTGCCCACTCACGATGACCACCTCGTCCGGCTTCTCCGTTCCCGGAATCTCGGCAACCACGTTGTGGACGGGGACAGGTCCAGGCGACCAGATGTTCTCCAAATTGAACTCAAGAACCGGCGTTTTCCCAGCGGTGAAGTCCTGCTGGATGGCTTTCATGTCCGACTTGCGCACGAGCACGGAGACGGCGCCCTCGTGGTGCTCGTAGGTGTTCTTTCTCCAGCGGCCATCCGTGTGAACGGATTCATTTGAGCTGCCAAAGACGCGGCCAGCAATGCCCGCTTCGTCGATCAGTTTCGCAACGTCGGCTGGTTCGCCGCCATGTATTCGGGCAGAGTAGACAGGGTTTGGGTAGACCAGCCAAGCACCCTTCAGCTTGTCCTTGGCCCTCTCGTACTCCTCCATCGTGGTCGGCGCGGGGATTGCCGGTCCGCGCACGGGCCCGCTTGTGCCGTTCATCCAAGCGTCGGTGGTGACTTCAAATTCCCGCTTTTCGGGGCCAACAAGTCGGCCGTAAGAATGTTCACCACGATCAAAACCGACGGGCGCCTGCCCCCATTCTTCGAGATGCACATTCTTCAATCCGAACTTGGTAAACATCTCGACGCCCCAATGCTCTGCTTTCGTGAGGCGCGGGGAACCGGTGAGGCGCGCGCCGATCTTCTGCGTGAGCCACCAAAGATGCTTCATCGTTTGGTTGTTGTTCTTCCCTTCAGCAATGATCTTCGTGATCATTGGATCGGGGGCGGCCTGCCCCGCGAAGGCAATGGTTGGCAGCAGAAGTACAGCAAGGAAGCGACGCATAGAGCACAATTTACTCCATGCGCCGCAATCGCTTTACGGCGCTACAGTATTGGGAGCCTGCGGATCGTTTCGAAGCTGGTTATCCATTGCTTCCGCCTTTCGCATGGCCCTCTCGAATAGGTCATGCAGCTCATCCAGGGTAAGAGCCTGATCGCTCATTCGCGATATCTTGCGGATACCCAACGATTGCAGCTTTGGCCTCAGCTCATCGATTGCGTCCATCCGCGCTTTCCAAAATGCAATCGCCATCGGCACATCCTTGTACTTCGGCAACATCAGATAGGCATGGGTGGATATCCCGGCCGAAAGGGACTCTCGCTCGACCCCGGTGGCGGTCTTCCAAGCACGATCGATGAAGCCGCTCGTCTGCCCGTATTCATTTTTGAACGAACATTCGAAGTCGGCGTAATCAATCGTGTCGCTGAGCTTGCAGTTGTCCCCGCTGAAGTGGACCTGATCGAGGACCGGGAAGACAACTTCGTTGTAGTAGTCCCTCAGCTGCTGATCGTTTAATCCGCAGCGATTCAGTTCGGAATCACTGTTGAGCTTGGCGAGCGTATCGGCATCGCGCTGGATGTAAGCCCGAAGGGCGACATCGCGCACATTCTTGGCATCGGAAAGCCGAATTGGATGGCTGCCGAAACCGAAGAGGGCCAGTGCCGCCACGGTAACCGTGGCGGTCAGCACATTTCGAAATAGGGGTGATGGCGTCTTCATCTTAGCTGCACGAGACGCCGTTGCAACTCGTTCCCGATATGAACGTTTGCCAATCTTCGACATAGAAAATATCAGGGTCAAATAAGCACCTGTATAACTTCTGTTGAACCTGGTGGCATACGCAGTTGGCATCAACGTAGCAGCAATAATTACACCACGTTGAGCCGCTGATTGGGCTAATTGTCCCGCCACACGGATCGAATCCGTTCTGGTCCGTACATGGCAGGGCGAAGGCGCTGACGAGGGTCAACACAAGAACGAGCTTTGATTTAATGGTCATTTGTTTTCTCCTTTATCGAGGGCGGTGTTCCACCACCCTTGCTGGTCATAAAATCGCTGGGTTGAGGTGTGATCCAGAAGCCTCCCTTCGAGGGTCGCACCAAGCCCGCGCTTAGGCTGAATATTTGAAATGAGTACGGTCCCCGGCGCGGAGCAGTTGAAATCGTTGATCGCAACGAAGTTCTGCTGGCGCGCCACAAGATCCTCTAAAAGTTGGCCGTGAGCGTTGGGATCTTGCTTTTCGGTTAGGTAACCGACATAGCGGACGTAACCACCTTCCTGAATCGGATCGAGGCTATTGCCACAGGGCGATTCCCAAGAATCCAACGCCCCTAAAGGCTGATTCCGCGGGTCGGCAAGAACCGGGGGCATTCCCATCGTAGCGGGTTCACCGTAGTATCCCGGTTCACCCCAGTTGAGCGTGTAAATGGCGTAGGCAAGATATCGGTCATGGATCTTCTCCTTGGCCGCAGCCAGCTTCGCAGATGCCCTGCCTGCCGAGACGGAAGGAAGCAGCACCGCCGAAATGACGGCAACCATGGCAAGAGAAGCCAGAAGTTCCACCACCGTAAAGCCGGCGCGCTTCACTTGACGCCCCCTTTAACTAGTGATAGGCGCTGAACCCGCCCTTGATCATCAAGGTCGGCAAGCACGGGGAGCCCTTCGAACGGCTCTTGATCAACGATTTGATACATCGGATCGAACACGAAGTAGAGGTGCTTCATTCGCCGCAATATCTTTTCGTCGAACGACGACCGTTCCCCACCCGAGATGACCGTTAAATCTCGCGCTACGCGGGAGAGATCAGTGAGGGCGATCTTTGGCACCGCGGAACAAGCCGTACAGGTCCCGGCGAAAACGATCTTTCTCCGCGCACCGGTCGGAATTCGCCGGCCACGGAAGTCCTTCTCCGGCACCGAGACGCGAGTCACCCTGGCGCGGAGAGAATGCAACGCCGGTTTCTGAGTGAAGACTCCAGCTTCCGGCACGAGGGCGGACTTGACGATGACGATTCCGCTAACGGATATTGTGATAACCAGGAATATTTGCATAGCACGCATGTACCTATGCATTGTGTAAGAATCGTGTAATTAGTTAAGCAGTACTTAATACTAGATTAGCTAATTTTGAACGATTCGTTTACCAGCCAGTGGAAGTAGTGAGTGCCGACTTCGTGGCGCGGGGAGAAGCGGCCGCGGTCATAGAATCGAGATCGAATGCCCTTCTGGACGAGCTCTACAACTGCCTCATCCTCGCGCTCTACGCGGTCAAGAAGCGCGCCGGCGCCAACCTGCCGGCGATCTGGCCGCCACAGATAGCGGATAAAAGATACTTTGGTAACGTCCATGCCCAAGGGTTTCACCACATTTACCGAAAGCCCCCACGGATAGAAGTTGAGCATGAGGTTGGGGAACAGCCAGTAGTAGTAAGCAGCAATCTCCTTACCGTAATCGGGGGAAGTCGTCGGCAAGTCAAAAGAATCCTCACCGGCAGCGGCGACGCCAAGCTGAAGAAGGCCATGCCCGAAGGGCTCGTAGACGTAATCCTCGAAGGAAAGCACCTGGTTCAGCGCGGCATGAATGTAAGGGATATGGAAGCCCTCCATATAGTTGTCCACATAAAGCGCCCAGTGGGCCTTCACCAAGTAATCGCGCGACTCCGCAGGCGAGTGAATGAATTCATCGAGTGGCAGCCACCCAATGCGCTCTTGCATCGGCTTCAAGAACTCTTCGAGGCTTAGCGAAGGACTCAGCGAGCCGAACAAGAATGGTCCCCAATTGCCGAGCGGGAGACTCTTTAGGTTATCCGCCTCGGTTGGGAAGTTTTCGACCCCGCCAAACTCCGGCATCGAGTGAAACTTGCCGTCGAGGTTAAACCGCCGCCCGTGATAGCGGCAGCGAAGCTGCCGATCCGGTCCAGGCCCCTCGCACACCAGCATGCCGCGGTGAGTGCACACGTTGGAAAGGAGGTGGCAGCAGTCCTCCATGTCCCGCGTAAGGACTAGCGGCTCATCGAGCATGCCCTCTAGAAGCGTGAAGGGATACGTCTGGCCGGGATTTTTGATGACGTCCGAGTGGCCAAGCCAATGCCAGGCAGGCTCAAAAAGGCGCGTTTTGGATTCCTCGAAGATCGCCGGATCGGTGTAGAACCGCGAAGGCAAGGTTGAAGAGCGGGTGATATCGCGGTCGATCCCAAATGGCATAGCGCAATGTTGGCACAGCCTGCGTGTCATCATCCGAACGTGGACATTCGGGAGGCTTGGCGCAAAGATTCCTTTGCCGGTTACGCGCTGCTTCCTGCCTCATGGCTCTACAGCCTTGGCTGGCTGGCGTATCGAAGCATCTACCAACTAGGACTCAAGAAACCGAAGTCGCCCCATAAGCCGGTGGTGTGCGTGGGGAATTGGCGGGTCGGTGGCACCGGCAAGACTCCGTTCACAGTTTTTCTTGTTCAGCAACTCGTTAGCCTAGGTCGACCCGCCGTAATCTCCTGCTCGGGGTATGGCTCTCCACGCAGCGAAGCTTCCTCGGTCGCTCCGCAAGGTCCGCTTGATCCGCGCGAGTGGGGAGACGAGGCCGCGCTGCTGCGCTCGCTTCTGCCTCAGGTCCCACTCATAGTTGGGCGAAGGAGGGTTCTGGCAGGGCAGCTTTGCCATGAGCAGTTCCCGAATCACGTTCTCGTGATGGACGACGGCCTGCAGCACCTGCCCCTCTTCAAGCACGTCAAGATTGCCCTTGATCCTCCAACCGACAACCACCGTTCTTTGCCGGCAGGGCCGTATCGAGAGCCATACAAATTCCGACAGTCCGTCGACCTCGCCCTTCCGGGCGGCGGCTTTGAAGTACTCCGTCAGGTCACCGGCATTCGAATTCAAGGCAAGCTAGAGCCTGTCGCGGCCATAAAAGGCAAACAAGCCAACCTGCTGTGCGCGCTCGGAAGTCCTGAGGGCTTCATTCAAACCTGCCAGACGCTTGGCATTGAGATTGCGGAAACTCACCTCATGCCCGACCACCACGCCCTACAGCCGGGTACCCTCCCCGCCTGGAAACACACCTTGCCGACGCTCGTAACCGCCAAAGACGCCGTTAAGTTAAGCGCATACGAAGGCGAACTGTGGGTGGTGGAGGAATCCGCAAGGGTTGAACCGCTGGACCAGTTCATCGTCTGGCTCAAGAACGCATTGCCATGAAGTCACGCCGCAACCGAATCAACACCGCTATCGGCTCGGTGCTATTCAAGGCGCTTCGATTTCCCGTCGTCATCATGCCCGAGGGACTGGCTGAGAAATTTGGCGCAGGGCTGGGCAATGCGCTTTGGCCGGTGTTTCGCAAGCAAAGGGAAAGAGCCATTTACAACATGGGCATCGCATTCCCAGAGCTTTCAGCCGATGAACAGCGAGCACTGGCAAAAAAGGTCTTCCGCCACTTCGGCATGATGGCGATCGATTTCCTTCGCGCGGGCAAGCGAAACCCGGAGAAGATGCTCGCGACCACTGAGATCGAAGGTTGGGAAAATGTTGAGGCGGCTGCCGCGCTTGGCAAGGGCATTCTAGTTGTCACTGGCCACTTGGGCAACTGGGAGCGGTTTGGACATTGGGGGACCGCCAAGGGCTGGCCATTGGCGGTGGTCGCGCGCGAGGCGAACGATGCGGGGCTGAACGCCCTGGCGACCCAAATGCGCGAACAGGCCGGCCTCGAAATCATTTCGCGCGGCGACGCTGTGCGGCCGATTCTGAAGAAGCTGAAGGAGAAAGGCACCGTCGCCATCCTGCCCGACCAGAACTCAGAAGAGTGCTATGTACCCTTCTTCGGCAAGCCAGCAGGAACGGTGATGGGGCCGGCCGTTTTGCATATCCGAACCGGCGCGCCGCTGCTTCCCGCTTACTATGTAAAGGTTGGGGTCGGCAAATATCGGGCGGTCATCCTGCCGATGATGACGCCTGGCGCCTCGAAAACCGCCGAAGAGATCACCGCTGATCTGAATTTGGCGCTGGAGTCGGTTGTCCGACGCTATCCGGATCAATATCTTTGGCTGCACGATCGCTGGCGCAGCGCCCGCGCCAAAGGGCTGCTGTGAGTCGCTGCCTCATCGTCCGGTTCTCCGCCATCGGCGACGTTGTTATGAGTGTGCCGGTCGCGGTGAGCATTCGCAAGGCGATACCAGAGTGCGAGATTTGGTGGGTGGCCGAAAAGCCCTGCGAGCAAGTGCTCGACACCCCTTCTCTTATTCATACCGTGGTTGAGTCTCCGCGGCTAAAGAATCAGCGATTCAAATTAAGCGCCTGGCGCACAAGGCTTGCCGCATATGCGCGGCTGCGGCACGCCGATTTTGAGTTTGGGCTGGACCTCCAGGGTCAGGTCAAGACCGCCGTGTGCCTGCGCGTCTCGGGGGCGCGGAAGCGCCTGTCGGTCCCGACAAGCGATGGCCTAGCCGCCCGGCTAAACCCTTGTGCGAAGTTCGATATCCAATCAATGCACGCGGTCGAAGTTGGGCTGAAGACCTTGACCCAACTTGGGGCGTTTGAACAACAGCCCGAGTGGCAGATGCCCAGTCTGGAAGGAGAAACAAAGGCGATGAGTCAGCACATCGATCGCAAGCTGGTCACGATCTCCGTAGGCGGCTCGTTTGAGGACAAGCGATATCCTATTGAGATGTGGTCGCAAGTGGCCCAGGCGCTGACAGGAGACGGGTTTAACGTGGCATTCCTTGGCGGACCCGGTGATCCCGAGCCAACTACCGGCCTAAACCTGGTGGGAAAGACAAGCCTGCGAGAAAGCATGGCCTTAGTGAAATCTAGCGCGCTACATCTTGCCGCAGATACGGGAACCGGCCACATTGCCGCTGCCTACGGCGTGCCGGTGGTCTCAATCTTTGGCCCCACGAACGCCACCCGCTTTCGCCCTTACTCGGATAGGGGCGTAGTGCTCCAGCGCGAGCGCGACCCGGCTTCCGTTCCGGTGGAAGACGTGATTTCGGCTGCTAAGAAGCTTCTGGAGGCGCATGCGAATACTCATTAGCCGCCTCTCCTCGCTAGGCGATGTGGTGTGCAGCCTGCCGGTGGCGGTGGCGGCGAAGAAGCAATGGCCGGAGTGCGAGATCACGTGGGCGGTGTCGCCCGCTTTCGCGCCAATCGTGCGCAGTAGCCCATCGGTTGATAAGGTTATTGAAGTCAAACCTGGCTTCTCGCCGGCGACCTGGCCGAAATTTAATGAACCGTTCGATCTTGCCCTGGATCTACAGGGGCTCCTTAAGAGCGCGATCGTGGTGGCCAAAGCGAAAGCCAAGGAAAAGCTGGGATATCACTGGCAGCGGGAGGGGGCATCGCTCTTTTCCTCGCGGGTCCTGCCCGATCCCACCTCGTTCCACATCGTGGACCAATACGTGGACGTGATCCGGGCGGCGGGCGCGGAAGTTAGCCGGGCGGAATGGGATCTCAAGCCGGATGAGCAAGCTCTGACCACCGTCCAAGACCTCATTCGGTATCCCCTTTATGTGGTGATGAACCCAGGCGCCGCGTGGGTCACCAAGCGATGGCCGCCGGAGCATTTTTCTGCTTTGATCGACAGAGCGCCGATACCGGTCGTCTTGATTGGCACGAAACAAGAAGCTGAGGCCAACGAAAGCATTGCTGCCGCCTGCAAGGATAAACCCTTGAACATCGCCGGGAAGACGAATTTGAGCGAACTGATTGCTGTGATTGCGAACTGCGCCGCCCATGTTGGCGGAGACACCGGCTCGACCCACCTTGCCGCCGCCCTTGGCAAGCCCGCGGTCGGTCTTTACAGCCTCACCAACCCGCGTCGAAGCTGCCCCTACGGGCAGATCACCCACTGCCTGTACAATCCATCCGGGCTTCAGCACATAACGGTAAGCCAGGTTCATAGAGTCTTGGAGGGAGTTCTATCTTAAGCCTTGAGCAAGCACTGGCCCTTCGCAAGGGCCGCAAGCTGGTGTTTACAAATGGGGTGTTCGACATCCTGCATGCGGGACATGTGCAGTATCTTGCCGCCGCCCGCGGCTTCGGTGATCTTCTTATCGTCGGCCTCAACGACGACGACAGTGTTCGGCGGCTTAATAAAGGCCCAAACCGACCGATAAACCCGCTGGAGGACCGCGCGGCGGTCCTGGAAGCGCTGCGAGCGGTGGATGGCGTAATCGCCTTCTCAGAGGACACGCCAGAGAACCTTGTGGCCCAGCTGAAACCGGAAGTGTTCGTGAAAGGCGGGGATTACACGCTTGAGCAGCTTCCGGAAGCGCGTATTGTCGCCGAGTACGGCGGCGAGGTTCGGCTGATCAAGTTCCTCGAAGGCCGCTCGACAACAGAAATCCTGAAGCGGAGCGGGATCGAATGAAGCTGTTCGACCCTGATCCATCGATTCGCTGGCTGTTCTGGATGACGCATCCAGACGATGAAATCTCGATATGCGCGTGGATCAAGCGCCTGACCGACGCGAAAGCGCCGGTTTACATGGCGTGGACCCACAGCACCCCGGCGCGCGAGCGCGAAGCACGAGCTGTTGCGGCCCGCCTGGGAGTCGCGGAGACCCGGCTGCACTTCTTCGAGGCGCCCGACGCCGAGGTGATTCACAACCTGGACATGCTGATGCCCAAGTTCCGCTCCTGGATTCAGCATGTAAACCCCGACCGCATCTGCTGCGGAGCGTTTGAGCAGGGCCACTTGGACCACGACGCCACCAATCTGCTGGTGAACCTTAACTTCAACGGTCCGGTGCTGGAAATCCCGTTCTATCACGCCTATCTGTCGAGCATTCAGCAGTTCAACCGCTTCAGCGATCCGCACGGGCAGGAGATTCTTCACCTCTCGCAGAGCGAGCAGAAGTTCAAGAAGAACATCGCCAAGTGCTTCCCCACCCAGAACATCTGGAGTCTGCTGCTTTGGCACGAGGCCTACCAAGTCGTGAAGCTGCGCAAGATCGAGCTCGCCAAAAGCGAGCGGATGAGGTTGCAGACCCATCGCGACTTCCTCACCCCGAATCATCCGCCCCGGCTATGCAAACGCATCGCGGCTAGCCCCAACTGGGCGAGGTGGGTAGAGCAGGTAAAGCCATTCCTAGAGCGGCAAGAGGAAAGGGCGATGAACATCCGATGAACGGTTCTTGAACCGCAACAAAACAGCGATATCCTGCCGGTAAGTTCTGCTCTGGAGCCGCCTGAAAGGCGGAAACGAACTATGAATGAGCAGAAGAATATCGAGATAGTTAAGCAGCTTTTTGATGCATTCAACCGCGGCGACGCCGAAGCGATCGTCGCGCGATGCACCGATGACGTGCACTGGATGGTGCATTACCCGCCGACGATTCCGTGGGCAGGAGACTTTTCTGGCCGCGCAAACGTGGGTCGCTTCTTCAGCGCCATTGTGGACAACTCCGACGTGCTGTTGTTCGAGCCGAAGGAGTTCTATGCCGACGGCAACCGGGTAATTGCGCTGGGCGCATTTGCGTGTCGGTCAAAGGAAACAGGCAAGAGAGGCGATGCCGACTGGGTATTTCGCTTTGAGTTCCGTGGGGACGAGGTCTGCTCGTACATCCAGTTTGCGGACCCGAGCCTTGCGGAGGCTTTCTCTCCGGTTCCCGTAAGTGCAAAAGGGTAACTAAGAGGGACCGGCAAAAGATTCAAGACGGGCAGTGCGAACACTTTGCACGAGTTTTCTGAAGAATTAACGCCGCAGTCCTTGACATTGGCGGATTGCCCTGCCTATAATATCCCTTGCGCCCGGTTGACCGGGTCGCCGAACCTTGAAAGCTTGATAAGGGAAAATCGTTCAGAAAGTTTGTTCTAGCGACTGGCTTCGGTCAGTCGCAAACATGAAACCTCGAATAGAGGGTTCAACCAAATTTAAGCAAGATCGCTCTTGAAGGCGAAGTTGTTTTAAACAATTTCTTCGGAGAGTTTGATCATGGCTCAGGACGAACGCTGGCGGCGTGCCTAAAACATGCAAGTCGAACGGGGTAGCAATACCTAGTGGCGAACGGCGGAGTAATACATAAGCAACGTGCCCCAAAGACCGGGATAGTCATTGGAAACGATGGGTAATACCGGATGTGGCGAGTTGAGGACATCCTCGACTCATTAAAGGGTTTTTCGCTTTGGGAGCGGCTTATGGCCTATCAGGTAGTTGGTGAGGTAACGGCTCACCAAGCCGACGACGGGTAGCGGGTCTGAGAGGATGATCCGCTCGAGTGGGACTGAGACACGGCCCACACACCTACGGGTGGCAGCAGTTGGGAATCTTGCACAATGGGGGAAACCCTGATGCAGCGACGCCGCGTGAGCGATGAAGCCCTTCGGGGTGTAAAGCTCTTTCGACGGGAACGATAATGACGGTACCCGGAGAAGAAGCCCCGGCTAACTTCG
>JAFDWU010000009.1 GCA_018268315.1 Armatimonadota bacterium
CGCGGCTCGACCACGTCGCCCATCAGCGTCGCGAAGATCTGGTCCGCGGCGACCGCGTCCTCGATGCGCACCTTGAGCAGGCGGCGGGTTTCCGGATTCACCGTCGTGTCCCAGAGCTGCTCGGGGTTCATCTCGCCCAGTCCTTTATAACGCTGGATCGAGAGGTCTTTCTTGGCCATCGCCATAATCTTTTCGAGAAGTTCCTCGCGAGAACCCAGCGTCTCACTCTTGCCGTTCTCGCCGAGTATAAAGGGTGCCGGGAAATCGATCTCAAGCGACTTCTTAAGTTCGACGGCCTTCTGAAACTCGACAAAGCTCGCAAGATTCCAGTCGATCTTGGTCACCTGCCCGTTAGGATAGGTGACGTCGATCTCATATAATCCGTGTTCGGCGTCTCCGTTCAATTCGGCGTTGAACCCGGCATCGACGAGCTTGACTTCGAGCTCGGCCATCATCTCTTGTTCCCCAAACACCTTACGGAGCCGAATCGGTTCTTTCATTAAGATACCGTCCGTCCCCGCAAATGCTTCCAACAGAGCGGTCACGAGATCAGCGTCGTTGTGTACGCGGCGGGCGAGCCGTGCCGAATAATTCTTGAGATCCGTTGTTTGTTCAAGCGCTTTTGACAGCTCGCGGCCCTCGACCGGACGAGCGTTCGAACTGATGTGGGCGTCCGCTGTTGCCATACGCATCAGATAGCGGAACATTGCCTTTTCATCCTTGATGTACTCTTCCTTCTTGCCGCGTTTGACCTTGTACAGCGGCGGCTGCGCGATATATACGTAGCCGTTCTCAAGCAGTTCCGGCATTTGCCGGTAAAAGAACGTAAGCAGAAGCGTGCGAATGTGGCTGCCGTCGACGTCTGCGTCGGTCATCAGGCAGATCTTGTGATACCGAAGTTTCGAAACGTCAAAATCGTCCTTGCCGATGCCGGTACCAAGTGCGGTAATCAGAGCCTTGATTTCGCCGTGGCCGAGCATCTTGTCGAAGCGTGCCTTCTCGACATTGAGGATCTTACCCTTGAGCGGCAACACCGCCTGATTCTTGCGGTCGCGGCCCTGTTTGGCCGAACCGCCAGCCGAATCTCCCTCAACGATGTAGATCTCGGAAAGTGCCGGATCTTTTTCCTGGCAATCTGCCAATTTACCTGGCAATGTTGATGTGCCCAAGGCACTCTTGCGGACGATTTCGCGTGCCTTGCGGGCGGCTTCGCGTGCTCGGGCGGCGTCTACAGCCTTGCCTACGATTTTTTTAGCCACCGCCGGATTTTGCTCAAAAAACTCGCCGAGCTTTTCATTCAGAAACGACTCGACCTGTCCCTTAACCGGCGAATTTAGTTTGCCCTTTGTCTGGCCCTCGAATTGCGGCTGCGGGATCTTGACGCTGACGACTGCAACGAGACCTTCGCGAACGTCGTCGCCTGTCAGGGCAACCTTGGCGTTTTTCATCATGCCCGAGCTTTCGGCATAGGCGTTGATCGTACGCGTGATCGAACTGCGGAAACCTGACAGGTGCGTGCCGCCGTCGACGGTATTGATGTTGTTGGCAAATGTGAAAATCTTCTCGTCGTAGCTGTCGTTGTACTGCATCGACACCTCGATCGAGAGCTCGTCCGAGACGGCCTCAAAATAGAGCGGCTCGTCATGAAGCGGGCTCTTGTTGCGGTTGAGGTGCTTGACGAATTCCGCGATACCGCCCTTGTAGTAAAACTCGTGTGATTTTTCAGGCTCCTCGCGCTCGTCTCTAATAAAGATCCGAATACCCTTGTTCAAAAACGCCTTTTCTCGAAGCCGCTCCGACAGTTTTTCAAAGCTGTAAACTGTCGTCTCGAAAATGCTCGAGTCAGGACGGAATGTGATCTTGGTCCCGCGTTTGGTCGTCGTCCCGGTCTTCTTGAGCGGAGCAAGTGGGATGCCCGCTTCGAACTCCATCTCGTGGGTAGCGCCGTCGCGCCAGATCTCGAGCCTTAGGTATTCGCTCAGAAAATTGACGCACGAAACCCCGACTCCGTGCAGGCCACCGGAAACTTTGTACGAATTAGTGTCAAACTTGCCGCCCGCGTGGAGGATGGTCATCACGACCTCCGCAGCCGAGCGACCCTCTTGTTTGTGTATGTCCGTCGGAATGCCGCGGCCGTTGTCGACGACCGTGATCGAGTCGTCCATATGGATCGTGACCTCGATCGTGTCGCAATAGCCGGCGAGGGCCTCGTCAACTGAATTATCAACTACCTCGTAAACCAGGTGGTGCAGTCCGATCTCGCTCGTCGAGCCGATGTACATCGCCGGACGCTTGCGAACCGCATCGCGTCCCTCGAGAACCGTTATCTGATCTGCGCCGTATTCTTGCTTTGCTTTTGCCAATTTATGAAAACCTCTGTAATGAAAACCTGCTCGTTGGGGTGACGTTTCAGCAAATTTTGATCGATACCCACGCGGGGCGTGTCAGATCTTATTCCCGTCACCAAATCATCACTAAATTATAGCATTTTTGAGCTCAAATAGGTAGGCATCGGGAACATCTAATGCCAAGTTTTTATTGAGATTTAGCGGTTCCGGCGGTCACCGCGGATACGTTCGCTTCGACCCCAAATTTCTCAACGAAGCTTTCTTTGGACGTGGTCACGAATGTCTGGGTTTTGCCGGCGAGGAAATCGAGAAGTTGGCCGATGCGTCGGTAGTCGAGTTCGGCGTCGATATCGTCGAGTAGGAATAGCGGATATTCGCCGCGGGTGGCGTGGTAGACCGAGATGTTTGCGAGCTGCAAAAGCAACAGGGCACTTCGCTGTTGTCCAGCTGAGCCGAATTTGCGAAGATCGTGCCCGTCGAACTCAAGCTCCATATCGTCCCGGTGCGTTCCTATGAGCGAGTGGCCGGCCACGGTCTCAGCCTGCACGCGCAATGCTAGGCGCTCGGTGATCAGACCTTCGTAGCTGCCTAGATCGCCCTTTCCCTCGAGAGACGAACGATATCGCACGGAGAGTTCCTCACGTCCGAACAGTTTCTTTTCGAGAACGGCGTTCAACCTCTCTATGAACCGGACACGTGCCCGGTGGATGCGAGCGGCGAGCGGTGCCAACTGCTCATTCCACGGCGCGAGCATTTCGGCGGTCTTGTCAAGTGAATATTCCGCGTCGCGGGCGGTCTGCAGCAATGCGTTTTTCTGCCGGATAACGCGATTGTAATCCGAGAATGTCTGGACGAACGGCGGATGAAGAGCCGTAATTCCGGCATCCAGAAAACGGCGGCGTGCGTCGGGCATTCCGCGGACGATCTCGAGTTCGTCGGCGTTAAAGACGACCGCGTGGAGTTGTCCGAGATAACGCTGAACGGTCTCCTTCTTACCGTTGACGGAAAGCGACTTGGTATTGCCCTGGATCGCGGTCTGCAGGTCGCGGACGATCTCGGGCGATTCGCGTACAGAGCCGCGAACAATTGCTAATTCCTGGCCAAAACAGACCGCTTCGGATAACTTGGCGGTCCGGAACGATCTGGCCGTCGCTAAAAAAAATATCGCTTCGAGCCAATTTGTCTTGCCTTGTCCGTTTTCACCGACTAATATGTTCAAGCCACTCCCGCACGCGACACTTCCCTGCAGATTGCGAAAACATACGGCTTCGAGCGATTCGAGGAGCATCTCCGAGAGTTTAGCATGTAAGGCCGCTACCTTCAGGGACGACAGATCTTAGAATTCCGCTTTTTCTGAATATACGACGTATTAGAAATATGTATTAATAGAGGTGTTGTACATTGTACAACGTACTTTAACCCACTCACCTCCTTATTAAACATGCGATACCTTTCCATCATATTTCTGATATTGGTCGTTTCGATCGGAGCGTTGGCTCAAAATGCGATTCGGGTCGGGAACGCCGCACCCCAGTTCGCCGCACCGGCGACCGACGGAAGTTATTATGATCTAGCCTCGATGCGTGGTCGTGTCGTTGTATTGACTTTCTGGTCCACTAAATGTGCGATTTGCCGGAGTGAGATCCCGAAGCTCAACGGCTTTATCTCGAAATTCGATGAGAGTGCCGTTGTCTTTCTCGCTCCGACACTCGAGACGGATGCAAAACTCGAGGGCTTTCTGAGGGCAAATCCTTTCAACGCTCACATACTTCCTAACAGCTTCGGCTTGCTGCTTCAATACGCCGACCGCGACCGCGATGGCAATCTCGATATGGGATTTCCCGCGTATTTCGTCATCGACCAAAAGGGCAATCTGGCTTACCGTTCGAGCGGCTGGGATCGGACGAATGAACTTTATTCGAAAATCACAAGGTTAGTTTCCGTAGATTAACCCAACGTCCGAAATTCTCGTTAAACACGCTTCGCTGGTCCGACCGGCGAAGCGTTTCTAATTCTGGCAAACCGTGGCACGGCCTTTTCTTTTGAAAATAGTTTGTTTCCGATCGATTTTTTGATATATTTTCAGTTCGCCGCAATTGCGGAGAGGTAGCCTAATTGGTAAGGCAGTAGTCTTGAAAACTACCGCGAGTGATCGCTTGCAGGTTCGAGTCCTGTCCTCTCCGCCATCTTTTTCACGTTCACGTAATTGGCTTTCTGTTGACGGAGCGGTCAGCCGCTCATCGTAGATCCACGCTCAGCGAGCAGTCTTCCATAGATTTATCTTGATTTACCCAGGTGTTTTGGTATAGCCTTAGTGCACACTGAATGATTGTTCATTCATACTGAGAATTATGCCGCGACACACCCGTTCGGGTTCATCCGCAAAAGCTGTAGTTCTGGATAAGCGCGAGGCTATCCTTCGCGCCGCGATAAAAGTTTTTGCGAACAGAGGCTATTTTAGTTCGAAGGTAGCCGACATCGCAGGCGAAGCCGGAATTGCGGACGGCACGGTCTATCTGTATTTCAAAAGCAAAGACGACATCCTGCATTCGATCTTCGACCGCGCAATGACCGAGTTTATTGACGAAGGCCGACGACAGCTCGCCGAGATCGAAGATCCGGTCGAACGCATCCGACGGATCGCGCAACTACACCTAGAAAAGCTCGGGGCGGACCGTAATATGGCGATCGTTTTTCAGGTCGAGCTTCGCGGGTCGACGAAATTCATGGAGCAGTTCTCGGCGGCCGGGTTTGGCGAATATCTGGACATCATTCGCAAAACGATCGCCGACGGACAGGCGGCCGGCGTTTTTCGCACGGACCTCAAGCCCGTCGTCGGAGCCAAGATCCTTTACGGAGCCCTCGATGAAATGGTTACTAACTGGATCCTCTCAAAGCGTTCGTATCCGCTCGCGCCGATGGCCGACGAAGTATTGAAGGTCTTTTTCGGAGGTGTCTTAATCTAATGACCGATAATCCGGAAAGAGCCGTTTCTGCGAAGCGCGGACTTCCACTTCTGAAGAATGAGCCGCGAACATTGGCCGAGTTGTTTCTGCAGTCGCGATCGGAATACGATCTCCCAAACGCTCTGAACTTCAAACAAGACGGCGAATGGCGCGCGATATCGGCTAGGACGATGATCGAAAGGTCGGAGAATATCGCTTTGGGACTCTATTCGCTGGGGCTGAGAAAGGGCGATCGGGCCGCGATCTTGGCCGCAAATTCGCCGGAGTGGACATTGACGGACGCCGGTTGCCAATTCGCCGGAATAGTCGACGTGCCAATCTACACGACCGCTTCCCCGCATTCGATCAAATATATACTTGACGACTCGAGTACCCGCGTTCTTTTCATCCAGGATAAAGCCGCGTTCGATAGGATCGAGTCGGTGCTGGGCAAGTGTTCATCGATCGAGGCACTGATCTTTTTTTGTCCGGCTGGAGTTACCGAATCGCGGGCAATGGCACTGAGCGACCTTGAGTCAAGAGGCGTAGAACTTAGAGAGAGTCAGCCCGCGCTCTCGGAACAGCTTCGCTTGGCTATTGAGCCCGATGACGTGGCGACCTTGATCTACACAAGCGGCACGACCGGCGAACCGAAAGGCGTGATGCTAAGTCACACCAACCTGATTTCGAACGCGATTGACGCCAGCGAGAAATATGGATTCTCGGGGCATGACGTGTCACTTTCGGTCTTGCCTCTGTCGCACGTGTTCGAACGGACCGGCATGTATGTCTACATCGTTTCAGGAATGTCGGTTTTCTTTGCCGAGTCGATCGAGAAGGTTCCTGATAACCTCAAAGAGGTGCGGCCGACCATATTTATCGGAGTACCCCGCATTTTTGAGAAGGTCTACGAGAAGGCCCGTCTTTCGGCGGCACGCTCGAGTCCGATACGCGAGCGTATCTTCGACTGGGCGATCGAGGTCGCAAAGGAATTCGCCTCGATCAACGAGAGCAGCATGCCGATCCCGGTCAGCCTGATGGCAAAACACAGTGTCGCCGATAAGATCGTTTACGCTAAGCTTCGCGAATTCTTTGGCGGCAATCTTAGATTTTGCATAACGGGCGGAGCCTCTCTTTCCGACGACATTTATCTCATCTTTACAGGAGCCGGGATATCGATAATGCAAGGCTACGGACTGACCGAGACCTCGCCTGTGGTCTCGTCGAATAATCCCATTGACGTCAAGGTCGGCACGGTCGGGAAACCGATCCGAAACAACAAGGTGCGGATCGCGTCGGACGGCGAAATAGAAGTTACGGGGCCGGGTGTCATGCTCGGCTATTATCACAAAGCGGAAGCAACGAAAGATGCATTCACACCCGACGGCTGGTTCCGGACTGGCGACATTGGGCACCTCGATGATGAAGGCTTCCTCGTCATTACGGACCGCAAGAAGGAGCTTTTCAAAACATCAGGCGGCAAATATATCGCGCCTTCGCACGTCGAGCAGATGATCAAGGCCTCGCGATTCGTCAATCAGGTAGTGCTCGTCGGAAACGGCCGAAAGTTTCCTGCGGCGTTGATCGTCCCAAATTTTGAAATGCTGGAGTCATACGCTCACCTGAAATCACTGGATCTGAAAACGCCCGAGGAGTTTTGCCGGAGCGAAAGAATACACGACCTCTTCGAACGGCAGATCGCATCGGTGACGGAGCACCTTGCTCAGTACGAAAAGGTAAAGAAATTTGCCTTGATAGAGAACGAACTTACAGTGGACGGGGGCGAGTTAACGCCAACGTTGAAAGTCAAGCGACGTGTTGTCGACGAGAAATACAAACACCTCATCGACGAACTTTATGATGTATAGGGTAACGGACGATCAGTAAAGAATCCTGGTCCCAATACCTCCGGTAGCGCTGCTCAATCCGGTTCGCGCCGCACCGGTAGCGAGTTCCAGAATAGTCTGGCCGATGCTCTTCTTGGCGTGGTCAACCTCGACAATATCGTAAGGCTCGAGTAACACGTCCTTTTGCTCGCCTTTTTTGATCTGGTCGTAGTTGGCAACGATCACGTCCCGCTCCTTGGAACCCGGCTTCAGCCGATAGATCTTTATATCGCGGGTCTTGGCTTCACGTTTTACGCCACCGATCTTTGCGATGGCCTCCGTCAACGTCAAGCCGCCTTCTTTGAGATATATTCCCTGCGGAGCGACAACCTCACCCGTGATATAAACCGGCGAAGCCTTCTGAACGACGATAACGTCACCCGGGAAAATGATCGGATTTGCTTCGTCCTTTCCAAGCTTTACGCTGTTAAGGCTGAACATCTTTGACGGGACATCTGTCGGGTCGCCATCGTCCGATTTCCAATTGTTTTCGTTGTTCGCATCTTCGCAGAGCGGAGGCCTTGTCCGAAATATCTGGATCATTCCGCCGGCTTCATCCGTCACACCGCCGGAAAATGCAAGGAGTTCCACGAGGGTAGCCTTTCTCATCAGGATTATCTGCTGGGGTGTTCGAACTTCGCCGTAAATTGTTGCGGGCGGGCGGCCCTTTCGGTCGGTGACCCGAATGCTTATTTGCGGATTCTTCAGATATTTGGCTAGCAGTTCGCCGATGTCTGTTCTTAGTTCACGCTCGGAGCGACACTTGGCCATTACCGGTTTGTCGAAGAACGGCACCTCGATCTTGCCGTCCTCGTCAACCGTAGTCACAAAATCGAATTGCGGCTCGCCCAACACCTTTCCGGTTATCTCGTCACCTGGCCCAACTAGGTACCCTCGCTGAACCTGCGCGTTGATCGGCGGAGCCTGACCAAACGCGGAGAAGCCGGAACACGCAACAAATGCCAAAATTGACCAAACCGCACCTTTCATTAATTACTACCTCTAATACCGAAGACCGCTAAAGCATAACCTACTAAAACCAACCATTCAACCCTTTCAACATTGAGTGCTCGCGGTATTCAGACCGATTCGATATTGACATGCGCCGTTAAGCCAATGTAATTTCAGGGTAATCGACGACAGGCTTTACCTTAGATATTAGATGATAGAAAACGACGATCAGATCAATGAAAATTTTTGGTTTCTCCGGCGCCCGGCTCAATTTCTCGCAGACGCGGTAGTGCTCTGCGCAGCCTTTTTTATTGCTTATCTGCCGGCTGTCAACGTTCAGCTGGGCGAGTTTTACGCGGATACAGCCCTTCGTCAGCTACCGTTAGTCGTACTTATCCAGCTATCCGCACTTGTGATGGTCGGAGCTTATTCGATCATTTGGCGCTACGTCAGCATTGAGGATATCAAGGTATTTCTGAAGGCCGCGGCGATCTCCTGCGTGGTCCTCGTCGTGCTCAGGTTCGTGCTGAATTACTCCGACTTTACATTGTGGCAGATACCGATCTCTGTGATCCTGATCGACACAATGATGGCGTTCGGCGGGTTGCTGGCACTGAGGATACTGCGGCGATTCGTTTATGAGCTGAACGAAAAGAACCGTGTCTATTCGGGAAAACGGAAACTTAAGAGAAAGCCGACCTTGATCGTCGGGGCGGGCCGAATGGGAGCGACGCTGGTCAAGGAAATGGTCGGCCGGGCGGACGGCGAGCTTGAGATACGAGGGTTTGTCGATGACGACTCACGGAAGAAGGGCGGGAGTGTCAGCGGCATCAAGGTATTGGGCGGGACGAAGGACCTCGCACGCCTGGTCGATGATCTCTCGATCAAACAGGTCGTGATAGCGATAGATCAGGCCCAGGGCAAGGAGATCCGGCGCATTATCGACCTTTGCTCGAAGATCCCGGTCAGGGCTCAGATCGTGCCAAGCCTGAATGAGATCGCTCATGGCCGCGTATCGGTCAGCCGCATCCGCGACGTGCAGATCGAGGACCTTTTGGGTCGTGACCCGGTCGAACTCGACGATGACAACCTCCACGAATTCCTTAGCGGAAAGACCGTGATGGTCACGGGAGCCGGGGGCTCGATCGGCTCGGAACTCGTCCGGCAGATCACCAACTACAAGCCGCAGCAGATCCTGCTGGTCGAGCGGGCAGAGTTCTTTTTGTTTCAGATCGAGCGGGAGCTTGCGTCGGATTACCCGGACGCAACGTGTGTTCCGCTGATCGCGGACGTTGGCGATGAGCCGCGAATGCGGGAGATTTTTGAACAGTATAGGCCGCAGGTGATCTTCCACGCCGCGGCTCACAAACACGTCCCGCTGATGGAACTCAACCCAACGGAGGCGATCAAAAACAACGTCCTGGCGACGCAGCTGCTCGGGCGGCTGGCGGGCGAATACGGCGTTACCGACTTCGTGATGATCTCGACGGACAAGGCCGTAAACCCGACTTCGATAATGGGAGCATCCAAACGTATCGCTGAGATCGTGATCCAGGACCTGAACCAAACGTTCGAGACGACCTATGTCGCCGTTCGTTTCGGCAACGTGCTTGGCTCGGCAGGCTCGGTCGTCCCGATCTTTCGCGAACAGATCCAGAAAGGCGAACCGATCACAGTCACGCACAAGGACATGACCCGTTATTTCATGACGATCCCCGAGGCATCGCAGCTGGTGTTGCAAGCAGGAGCCCTTGGCAAAGGCGGCGAGATATTCATCCTCGATATGGGCCAGCCGGTCAAGATACTCGATCTCGCCCAGGACATGATCCGGCTTTCGGGCCTGACGCCGTACGAGGACATAGATATCAAGTTCACCGGCATCCGAAAGGGCGAGAAACTGTTCGAGGAACTCGAGATCACCGGCGAAGACCTGCTCAA